>NZ_JAUSXI010000001.1:0-2555167 GCF_030815865.1 Arthrobacter globiformis | reverse complement strand
GCTGGTCGATGCGGGAGTAGGAACGCTTACCGATGAAGTCCTTGGCCTTGGAGACGATCCATTCCATGCCGGCATCCTGCGGGGTGACGGTGCCGTCGGTGTCCTGCCCGACGATCGGGTAGCCCTTCTCGGCGCGCAGCACGTGCATGGTCTCGGTGCCGTAAGGGGTGATGTTGAATTCGGCGCCGGCCGCTGCCACGGATTCCCAGGTGTTCAGCCCGTACCAGGACGGCACGTTGATTTCATAGGCCAGTTCACCGGAGAACGAGATCCGGCAGATGCGGGCCTTCACGCCGGACGCGAGGGTGGTTTCGCGGAAGGTCATGAACGGGAACGCCTCGGCGTCCAGGCCGCCGTTGGCGGCCAGTTCCGGGGCAACCTTGGCGATGACGTCGCGGGACTTCGGTCCGACGACGGCGATCGTGCTCCACTGTTCGGTCACCGAGGTGCAGTGCACGTCGAGTTCCGGCCATTCGGTCTGCAGCCATTCCTCCAGCCAGTCCAGCACCTTGGCGGCGCCGCCGGTGGTGGTGGTCATGAAGTAAGTTTCCTCGTCCAGGCGCAGGGTCACGCCGTCATCGAAGATCATGCCATCCGAGAGGCACATGACGCCGTAGCGGGCGGAACCCGGGGCCAGCTTCTTGAACGCGTTGGTGTAGATCCGGTTCAGGAACTCGCCGGCGTCCTTGCCACGGATCTCGATCTTGCCGAGGGTGGTGGCGTCCATGAAGCCCACGGAGTCGCGGACGGCTGCGCACTCGCGGAGCACCGCTTCGTCCATGTCCTCGCCGTTCTGCGGGTAGTACCAGGGCCGCTTCCACTGCCCGACGTCCTCGAAGAGGGCGCCCTGGGCGACGTGCCA
Source organism: Arthrobacter globiformis (assembly GCF_030815865.1). Lineage (NCBI taxonomy): Bacteria > Bacillati > Actinomycetota > Actinomycetes > Micrococcales > Micrococcaceae > Arthrobacter > Arthrobacter globiformis. The sequence goes on along the minus strand of NZ_JAUSXI010000001.1, from coordinate 2,554,305 downwards.
CGGGTGGATCGAGGTGACGCGGGCGGGGTCGAACAGCTCGCCGCGCTGGCGTCCGGCTAGTGCTGCGAAGGCCACCGGCGTGAACGGTGCACGGTAGGTGGTGGTGCCGATGTCGCCGATGCCACGGGAGGCCTCGCCGGCCTGGCGGAGTGCCGCGGCGATGACGCCGATGGCGTTCACGCCGGACGTCTTGCCCTGGTCGTTGGCGGTGCTGATGGAGGTGTAGCGCTTGACGTGCTCGACGGACCGCATGCCGGCGCCGGTGGAGCGCAGGACGTCGGCCACGGACTGGTCACGCTGGAAGTCGACGAAGTGGTGGTGCCAGTCATCGGGGGTTCCGGTCTGGCCGGGGACCAGCCACAGCTGGCGGGTCGGGGCGGATGCCTTCGGCTCCGCCAGGGCGGAAGGCTCGACGGCGGACTCGAAGCCCGCGGCGATCGCAGCCGTTGCTCCGGCCGAGATGCCCTCGGCCAGGCAGTCAGCGAGTTCGAAGCTGCCCCGGCCGGAGCCGATGGTCTGCTGGTTCGGAACCACCGTGGCCGGCACGAAGGCCGCGAGCTCCTCGTCCCAGCGCAGCTTGCCCTGGCGCTGGGAGTGCAGGTGCACCAGCGGGCTCCAGCCGCCGGACACTGCCAGCAGGTCGGCGGCGATCTCTTCGATGCCCGAGGTGAGTTCGCCGTCGTCGTTAATGCTGCGGACGGTGACGCTGTTCAGCCGGCCGTGAGAGTCTGCAGCGGTGTTGGCGACCGCGCTGCCGATCAGCACTCGGGTGCCGGCTTCGACGGCGGCGGAAGCCACCGGCGTGAGGGCGGGACGCGCGTCGACGACGGCCGCGACCTTGACGCCGGCGGCGCGCAGGTCCGAAGCCAGGGCGTAGGCGGAGTCGTTGGTGGTGCTGATGACCACGCGCTGCCCTGCGGCCACGGCGTAGCGGTTCAGGTAGCTGCGGACGGCCGAGGCGAGCATGATGCCCGGGCGGTCGTTGTTTTCGAACACCAGCGGACGCTCGTGTGCGCCGGGGGCCAGGACAACCTGGCTGGCACGGATGTGCCAAATACGCTGGCGGGAGACGCCTGCGGCGGCCGGGCTGGAGAGGTGGTCGGTGCGGTTCTGGACGGCGATGACGTAGTTGGCGTCGTACGCGCCGAACGCGGTGGTGCGGTTCAGCACGGTGCTTTCGGCGCCGGAGACCAGCTCAGCTTCGACGTCGGCAACCCATTCCAGGGCGGGCTTGCCCTCGATGGTTTCCGCCAGTCCGGGGGCGGTGGACCCGGACAGCAGCGACCCGCCGAGTTCGGGCTGGTCGTCCATCAGCATGACGCGGGCGCCGGAGCGGACCGCTTCGCGGGCAGCGGCCAGGCCGGCGGGCCCGCCGCCGATGACCAGGACGTCGGTGTGGACGTACTTCTTGTCGTACTCGGCGCGGTCATCCGCCGGGTCCAGCTTGCCCAGGCCGTTCAGGAAGCCGGCCTTCAGGCCGTCCACCAGGGAAACGGTGGTGGCGGGGAGCATGGACTCGGCAACGTCGCCAGGGAAGCGGGCCTCGATCCGGACCAGGGCGTTGGGCTCTTCCACGCCGGCGGCCAGGATGCCGCGGGCGCGGTCCTCGTAGAGGGAGTTGCCGGCGGCGACGCGGCCGTTGGCGAGCAGCGCGGAGGCCAGGGTGTCGCCCGGGTGTCCGGTGAATTCCTCGCCGTCCACGGTGAAGCGCCAGGAGATGCTGCGGTCGATGCGGCCGCCCGCGGCTAGGCGGGCGTTCTGGGAAGTCGCGGGATGCTGGGAAGTCACGGGGTTGCTCCTTCCGGGGCGGTGGTGCTGGAGATGCTGGTGGTGGACGTGCTGGGAGCCGCGCTTCCGGTGGTGGTGCTGTCAGCGGCGGTGCTGGCAGTGCCGTTTTCGGGGGTTGTCCGGGCCGATACGTTGCCGCCGGCATCCGGCCGGGGCGAACCCATGGGGTAGACGGCCTGGATCTCGTAGGTCACGGTGTCGCGGAGCATGTTGAACCACTGTCGGCAGCCGGTGCTGTGCAGCCAGCGCTCGGCAAAGGTGCCCTTGGTGTTGTCGCGGTAGAACAGGTACTCGGCCCATTCGCGGTCGTTCAGCCCGCTGGGGTTTTCCGGGTAGGGTACGTGGGCCTGGCCGCCGTAGTGGAACTCGGTTTCGTCGCGTGAGCCGCAGTTGGGGCAGGAGATGAGCAGCATGTGCGTCTTCTTTCTTGTGGACGGCGGCTAGTGGGCGACGGCAGCTGCGCCGTGTTCGTCGATCAGGGCACCGGTTTCGAAGCGCTCCAGCGCAAAGGGCTTGTTGAGCTTGTGCGGTGCGCCGGTGGCGATGGTGTGCGCGAAGGTCAGGCCGGCAGCCGGCGTGCCCTTGAAGCCGCCGGTTCCCCAGCCGCAGTTGACGAACATGTTCTCCACCGGGGTGGTGCCCACGATCGGCGAGGCATCCAGCGTGGTGTCCACGATGCCGCCCCAGGTCCGGAGCACGTGTGCCCGGGCAAAGATCGGGAAAAGCTCGACGGCGGCCGCCATCTGGTGCTCGATCACGTGGAAGGAGCCGCGCTGGCCGTAGCCGTTGTAGGAGTCGACGCCGGCGCCCATGACCAGTTCGCCCTTGTGTGCCTGGGAGACGTACACGTGGACGTGGTTGGACATGACAACGGTGGGGTGGACGGGCTCGTGCAGTTCGGAGACCAGTGCCTGGAGCGGGTGGGACTGGATGGGGAGCCGGAAGCCGGCCATTTCCGCCAGGACCGAGCTGTGCCCGGCAGCGCAGAGGCCCACCTTCTCGGTGTTTATCGTGCCGCGGTTGGTCTTGACGCCCACTACGCGGTTGCCATCTTTGACGAAGCCGGTGACTTCGCAGTTCTGGATGATGTCCACACCCAGTTCGTCGCACTTGCGGGCGAAGGCCCAGGCGACGTGGTCGTGCTTGGCAATGCCGGCACGGGGCTGGTAGGTGGCGCCCATGACCGGGTAGCGGATGTTGTCACTGATGTTCAGGATGGGGCAGAGTTCCTTGACCTGCTGCGGGTCCAGCCATTCAGCGTCCACACCGTTGAGCTTGTTGGCGCCCACCCGGCGGATGCTCTCGCGCACGTCGCCCAGGGTGTGGGCCAGGTTCATCACGCCGCGCTGGCTGAAGAGGAAGTCGTACTCCAGCTCTTCGGGCAGGATCTCCCACAGCTTCAGGGCGTGCTCGTAGATGGCGGCGCTCTCGTCCCAGAGGTAGTTGGAACGGATGATGGTGGTGTTGCGGGCCATGTTGCCGCCGGCCAGCCAGCCCTTCTCCAGAACGGCGATGTTGGTCATGCCGTGGTTCTTGGCCAGGAAGTACGCGGTTGCCAGGCCGTGCCCGCCGCCGCCGACGATCACGGCGTCATACGAGGACTTGGGCTCCGGGTTGCGCCAGAGGAAATCCGGGTGCTCCGGGAGCAGATCGGCCATCAAGCCACCTCGGTCGCGTCAGAGGAGAGGTTGGGGTAGAGGGGGAACTTTCCGGCCAGGATTTCAACCCGCTGCCGGAGTTCCGCCACGGTCTCGTCGTTGAACTCGCGCTTGAGTGCTGCGGCGATAATGTCCGCGACTTCGGTGAATTCTGCCTTCCCGAAGCCACGCGTGGCCAGTGCTGGCGTGCCGATACGAAGACCGGAAGAGATCATCGGCGGACGTGGGTCGAAGGGCACGGCGTTGCGGTTGACCGTGATGCCGATCCGGTGCAGGCGGTCTTCGCCCTGCTGGCCGTCCAGTTCCGAATTGCGCAGATCCACCAGGACCAGGTGCACGTCAGTGCCACCGCTGACTACGGTCACTCCGGACTCGGCAATGTCATCGGCGAGCAGTCGCTGGGCGATGATGCGCGCCCCTTCCAGGGTGCGTTCTTGGCGGTCGCGGAACGCCGGCTCCGCAGCGAGCTTGAACGCAACAGCCTTCGCGGCAATGACGTGCTCCAGCGGGCCACCCTGCTGTCCGGGGAACACCGCGGAGTTGACCTTCTTGGCGATGTCGGCGTCGTTGGTCAGGATCACACCACCGCGCGGGCCGCCAAGGGTCTTGTGAGTGGTGCTCGTGACGATGTGGGCGTGAGGCACGGGGTTCGGGTGAAGCCCTGCAGCCACCAGGCCTGCGAAATGCGCCATGTCCACCATCAGGTAGGCACCAACCAGATCCGCGATACGGCGGAACTCGGCGAAGTCCAGCTGCCGGGAGTAAGCGGACCAGCCGGCGACGATCAGCTTCGGCTTGTTCTCAACCGCTAGGCGCTCGACTTCAGCCATGTCAATCAGCATGTTGTCTTCGCCGACTCCGTACGGGACCACTTTGTAGAGCTTGCCGGAGAAGTTGATTCGCATCCCGTGTGTCAAGTGGCCACCGTGTGCGAGGTTCAGCCCCAGGATGGTGTCGCCGGGCTGGATTAGGGCGAACATCGCCGCTGCGTTGGCCTGGGCACCTGAGTGGGGCTGCACATTGGCGAATTCGGAGCCGAACAATGACTTAAGACGGTCGATGGCCAGCTGCTCGACCACGTCAACGTGTTCGCAGCCGCCGTAGTAACGCTTGCCGGGGTAGCCTTCGGCGTACTTGTTGGTCAGGACGGATCCCTGCGCCTCCATGACCGCGGTCGGTGCGAAGTTTTCGGAGGCGATCATCTCAAGGGTGCCCTGCTGGCGCAGAAGTTCCTGCTGTATAGCTGCGTTGATCAGAGGATCGGTCTCTGCGAGCGAGCGGGTCAGAACGTCGACCATCATTTCTCCTAAGTCTGCTATCTAATATCCTGTTGATATATTAGTTATGTGACTCAAGTATGCTATCGACTCCGGAGGGTGTCAACAGATTTCTGAGGGTTTGCCAGCAGACCCAAGAGGAGCCGCACAGCAGAGGGGGCCCTGAACGCCTGAATCGCAGCCCTTCCCGGCAGCGCTCCATTCCTGACGTGGGGATCTGGGCTAGGCGGCGAAAAGCCCTTCGCGCACAGCGTGCTCGAAGCCACTGACATGTATCCGCGCAAGCGCCGCGGCCTGGGCCTCATCTCCGTCGATAACCGCACGGAGCAGGTCCACATGCTCATGCACGTGACGGGATAGGTCGGGAAGGCGATCCAGTACCATGCACCAGATGCGGGTGGCGAGATTGTCATACCGGATCAGCACGTCCTCGAGGTGGGGATTGGCCGCAGCCCCGTAGATGCCTTGATGGACGCGCGCATCAAGGCGCAGGGTTTCGACGACGGAGGCCGCGTGGGTATCGAAGGATTCAACAGCCCGCATCACAGCCCGCAGCCGCTCCCGCTGCTGTTCCGTGGCCACGCGGGCAGCACGGGAAGCTGCGAGCGGTTCAAGCTGCGTCCGGATTTCTGAAATGAAAGCAAGGTCGGTCACCTCCACACGGGTGGCAAAGGTGCCCCTGCGCGGATACGAAACCACCAGGCGGTCAAGCTCAAGCCGCTTCAAGGCTTCCCGCACCGGAGTCCGTCCCATGCCGAGGTCCTTGGCGAGGTGGTCGTCGCTAAGGAGGTCGCCGGGTTTGATGTCAAGCATCAGGAGCCGGTCGCGGAGGCGCTCGTACGCCACGTCCGCCAACGACTTCTTCACTGCATCTTCCGCGACCGCCAACGCTTCAACTGCCATAACCTGGACCCCTTTCCATTCAAGCCAAACACGCTATTGACCTCGCCCACTGGCCAGTATACGCTGGTTCGCAACACTAATATATCAGTTCATGATTTGAAAATATATCTCATGGAAAAATACCTGAAGGAGGAGACATGACCCTAGCGGCGACAGACTCATCTACCGGCACGCTGCCTCAGTCGGAGGCCGGCTTGAAAGACCAGACGCAGAAGTTCGTGCTCACACTGTCGTGCGGCGAACGCGCGGGCATCGTCCAGGCGGTCACCACCTTTCTCTTTGAGCGTGGCTTTAACATCGACGAACACCAGCAGTTCGACGACGGCCTCCGCCAGACACTGCATCTGCGCACCGCCTTCACCGGCTCGTCGGCCTACACCCCGGAGAGGCTCCAGGAGGAGTTCAGCGCTATTGCGGACCGCTTCGAGATGAAGTTCAGCTTCCATGACCAGACCAAACAGCGCATCCTGGTGATGGTGTCCAAGTTCGGCCACTGCCTGAATGACCTGCTCTTCCGCTGGCGCGGCGGAAGCCTCGGCGGCGACATCGCCCTTGTAGTTTCCAACCATGAAACCCACCGGGCCATGGCCGAGGCCGCCGGCCTCCCCTTCATCTATCTCCCGGTGACCCCTGAGACCAAGTCAGATGCTGAACGTCGCCTGCTGGAACTGGTGGACGAGCACAACATCGACCTCGTCGTGCTCGCCCGGTACATGCAGGTACTGTCCGATGACCTCTGCCGCTCCCTGGAAGGCCGGGCTATCAACATCCACCACTCCTTCCTCCCGGGATTCAAGGGTGCGCGCCCTTACCACCAGGCCTACGACCGTGGAGTCAAGCTGGTGGGCGCAACGGCCCACTACGTAACCGCGGAACTGGATGAGGGGCCAATCATCGAACAGGAAGTCATCAGGGTCGACCACAGCTACGGACCGAACACCCTTTCAACAGTCGGACAGGACGCCGAAGCACTGGCACTGTCCCGCGCCGTGCGGTGGCACTGCGAACACCGTGTGCTGCTGGACCAAACCAGCACTGTCGTGTTCCGCTAAGCACGACCACCCGCCCAGCAGAGACAACACACGAAAATCAGCAGGAGAAACCACATGGCATCGACGCCAAGCATTGTCATTATCGGAGCTGGAATCGTCGGCACAAACCTGGCCGATGAACTGGTCGCCCGGGGTTGGAACAACATCACCGTCCTGGACCAGGGACCGCTGAACATGCCCGGCGGCTCCACGTCCCACGCCCCGGGTCTCGTCTTCCAAACGAACCCTTCAAAGACCATGGCTACCTTCGCCAAGTACACCGTTGAGAAGTTCTTGTCCCTGACCGAGGACGGCGTCAGTTGCTTCGACCAGGTCGGTGGCCTCGAAGTCGCCACCACCGAGACCCGCCTGGCGGATCTGAAGCGGAAGCTAGGATACGCCGCCGCGTGGGGAATCGAAGGCAAGATCCTGTCCCGCGCTGAGTGCAAGGAGCTCTACCCGCTCCTGAACGAGGAAGACATCCTGGGAGGGCTCCACGTCCCCAGCGACGGCCTGGCACGTGCCGCCCGCGCCGTCCAACTGCTGATGAAGCGCACGGAATCCGCAGGCGTCAAGTACCTGGGCAACACCACGGTTACGGGCATTGAGCAGTCCGGCCGTCGCGTGACAGGTGTCGAGACCTCCGAAGGTGTCATCCCCGCCGACATCGTGGTCTCCTGTGCAGGCTTCTGGGGCGCCAAAATCGGTGAAATGATCGGCATGTCCGTCCCACTTCTCCCCCTGGCCCACCAGTACGTTAAGACCACTCCGGTGCCGGCACAGAAGGGCCGCAACGAACTTCCCAATGGTGCTTCCCTGCCGATTCTGCGGCACCAGGACCAGGACCTCTATTACCGCGAACACGGCGACCGTTACGGCATCGGCTCCTACGCGCACCGCCCCATGCCCGTGGATCTTGCGGACCTGGGCTCCTACGACGCCAGCAGCATCAGCGAGCACAACATGCCCTCGCGCCTCGATTTCACCCTGGAGGACTTCCTCCCGGCATGGGAGGCCACCAAGCAGTTGCTTCCGGCGCTGCGGGAAAGCGACATCGAGGATGGCTTCAACGGCATCTTCTCCTTTACTCCCGACGGCGGGGCCCTGGTGGGCGAGTCCAAGGAGCTCGATGGCTTCTTCGTCGCCGAGGCCGTTTGGGTGACCCACTCGGCCGGCATTGCCCGGGCTGTTGCCGAACTCCTGACCACCGGCAAATCCCAGACCGACCTGGGTGAGTGCGATATCCACCGGTTCGAAGAAGTCCAGCTGACCCCTGAGTATGTCAGCGAAACATCCCAGCAGAACTTCGTGGAAATCTATGATGTCCTGCACCCCCTGCAGCCCAAGCTCTCTCCCCGCAACCTTCGCGTCACCCCCTTTCACGCCCGCCACAAGGCACTGGGCGGATTCTTCCTCGAGGGCGGCGGATGGGAGCGCCCCTACTGGTTTGAAGCCAACGCAGAATTGCTGAAGGAGATGCCGGCTGAGTGGCAGCCACCGGCCCGGGATGCCTGGTCCGGGATGTTCAGCTCGCCGATTGCAGCCGCTGAAGCGTGGAAGACCCGCACCGCGGTGGCCATGTACGACATGACTCCGCTCAAGCGCCTCGAGGTCTCCGGCCCGGGAGCACTGAAGCTGCTGCAGGAGCTCACCACAGCGGAGATGGACAAGAAGCCCGGGGCCGTCACTTACACCCTCCTGCTGGACCACGCCGGCGGCATCCGAAGCGACATCACCGTCGCCCGGCTGAGCGAAGACACCTTCCAACTCGGAGCCAACGGAAACATCGACACCGCCTACTTTGAGCGGGCCGCACGCCACCAGACCGAAAACGGAACCGCCAGCGACTGGGTCCAGGTGCGCGACACCACCGGCGGCACATGCTGCATCGGCCTGTGGGGACCCCTCGCCCGGGACCTTATCAGCACCGTCAGCAGCGACGACTTCTCCAACGAGGGTCTCCGCTACTTCCGGTCCAAGGAAGTTGTCATCGGCGGCGTGACCGTGACCGCGATGCGCTTGTCCTACGTCGGCGAGCTGGGCTGGGAACTGTACACCAGCGCGGACAACGGCCAGCGCCTCTGGGATGCCCTGTGGAAGGCCGGTCAGCCTCACGGCGTCATCGCCGCGGGCCGGGCCGCCTTCAGCTCGCTGCGCCTTGAAAAGGGTTACCGCTCGTGGGGCACCGACATGACCACGGAGCACGACCCTCTGGAAGCCGGCCTCGGATTCGCCGTGAAGATGACCAAGGAAAACTTCGTCGGAAAGGCCGCCTTGGAGGGCCGCACCGAGGAGAACTCCGCCCGCCGCCTGCGCTGCCTGACGGTCGACGACGGCCGGAGTATCGTGCTGGGCAAGGAACCGGTCTTCTACAAGGACCAGGCAGTCGGCTACGTCACCAGTGCCGCCTACGGTTACACCGTCGCCAAGCCGATCGCCTACGCGTATCTTCCGGCCGCTGTGTCCATTGGTGATTCGGTTGAGATCGAGTATTTCGGGCGGCGCATCCAGGCCACAGTCACCGCGGATCCGCTGTACGACCCGACGATGACCAGGCTCCGCGGCTAACCACCCGCCAGACCGTTCAGGGCACGCGGCCCGGACTCTTCACCTCGCAACCAGAGTCCGGGCCGCTGCTCTTCCATCAGGTCTCGACCCCCTGCCCAGTTGGCTAAAGCTTCAGCCCAGGAAGACACATGATCAGCTCAGAAACAATCAACGAATACCTCGCCAGGCTTGCCTCGCGAGAACCCACCCCAGGCGGTGGCGCGGCCGCCGCGCTCCACGCCGCCCAGGGGGCAGCGCTCGTTGCCATGGTGGCCAGATACACCACCGGCTTGAAATACGAGCAGCACGCCGACCTCGTCCAAAGGATCATCAGCGCCGCCGACGGACTGGTCGTCGAGGCCCTGCGCCTGGCGGACGCTGACCAACTTGCGTTCCAAGGCGTCATCGACTCGTACAAACTTCCGTCCGGGACCGAAGACCTCAAAGCCGCACGGACGGCATCCATCCAGGATGCGCTCATCCTGGCCGCACAAACCCCCGCACAGCTCATCAAGCTCGCCGGCGTCATCCTGGATCTTGCCACGGAACTTTTCGAGGTTGCGAACGCCAATGTGATTAGCGACATCGCTGCCGCCGCCGACGCAGCCCGCGCAGCCGCAAGCACCGCCCGGGTGAACATCGACATTAACGTGGTGGCCATCAAAGACGCCGCGGCCCGTTCGCGGTTGGCTGATCAAACCGATGGCCTCGAGGAAAAGGTCATCCTGGCAGCAGACTCCCTCGTGGGGCGCGTGCGTGGAAGGATTCTCGGTTGAGCGCCGTACTCCTCTCCGGAAAAGCACTGGCAGAGACCATCCAGCAGAGGGCCCGCCATGAGGCCCGGGAGCTCGAAGCCGGCGGGCTGCGCCCCACGCTCGCCGTGGTTGTGGCCACCGACGACGGCTCCACCCACTGGTATGTCCGGTCCATCGAACGGGCCGCCGAAAGCGCCGCCATCAGTTGCCGGATCGTGGACCTTGGTCCCGATGCCAGCGGACAGGTCCTGGCCTCAGTCCTGAAGGACCTCAGCGAGGATCCATTTGTTAACGGCATCATCCTCCAGACGCCCCTGCCCCCAGGCGTGGGAACAGATGAGCTGGTCGGGCACATTGCCCCGGAGAAGGATGTCGATGGCGCTAACCCCTTGAGCCTTGGCCGCCTGGCCGTTGGCCAGCCCTCGTTCGCCCCTGCCACGGCTCGCGCCGTAATCGAGATCCTGGACCACTTCGACATCCCACTGGCGGGCCGGAATGTGGTCGTCATTGGCCGTTCCGCCGTAGTGGGAAAGCCACTGTCCCTGCTGCTGCTGGAGCGCGACGCCACGGTCACCGTCTGCCACTCCCGGTCAGGTCCGTTGGAGAAATACACCAAGGCCGCCGACGTCGTGGTGGTCGCCGCGGGGCGTACCGGCCTGCTGAACGGCGGCCACATTTCCTCCGGGGCTGTGGTGATAGACGTCGGCACCAACGTCCTTCCTGACGGGTCCCTCGTGGGGGATGTCGAGGAGGCCAGCGTGCGGGGCATCGCCGCGGCGCTGACTCCGGTCCCGGGCGGCGTCGGCTCCGTCACCACATCCCTGCTTCTCCTGCACACAACCGAGGCCGCGCGGGAACAGTCGCGTGCCTTGGTCCCGGGAACCGCCGGATGATCCACCGCGGGCACAACTGTTACCCCGTGGAACCCGTTCTCGTATCCATCGAAGGCGTCGACGCGCCTGAAAAGCGGGCCTTTGTATCCGCGCTGGTGCAGGCCATGAATTCCTTCTGCACGGCGCGGACTCATACAGACCGGGATGTGCTGCACCCGCCCGGCGGATGTCCCGATGTTGTTTTCCTGACCGGTCCAGGCAACGCCGGGCACTGCATGCTTCGGGTTCTCCCCGGGCCGCAGGACTCCCCGTTCGGGGCGCCGGCGGAGATCGCAGTCTTGGACCCCTCACACCCGGAGGCGCCGCTGCACGCTGCCGAGGCCCTGGCGCAGCTTCCCGCCCTCGCCGCAGTTCAAGGTTTGCGGCAACTGGCCGCTTCCCCGGCCCTCCACTGTGTTTCGCTAGCGGCCTATCCGGATCCGGAAGCGGCCTTCCACGAGTTCTACGGGCTGTCCAGCCACCGCGTCTGGCTGGACAGTTCGAACACGGCAACGGATCCCGTGGCGGGACGTAACCGCTACAGCATCATGACTGACGATTCCGGCAACCGCGGAATGAGGGCACAGCATGCGAACGGCGTGACCACCGTGGAATCAAAGCTGGTGGTCGCCCGAATTCCAGGTCCCTTCTTCAGCTGGCTGGACAGGAATTGGTGCAACAGTCAGGCAACGGATCCGGCTCTTCCGCCCGGGCTGGATTTCGCCCTCGGCTGGCTGGGCTACCTGGGCTACGAGCTCAAGCGCGAGTGTGGTGGAAGTGTGGTGGAATCACCGCTGCCGGATGCCTCATTGATCCGCTGCAGCCGGGCGGTGGTGTTCGACCATGAGGCGCGGTGCGTATACCTTCTGGCGGAGGCCGGCGCGGAAGGCCGGCAATGGTGCAGGAACGCCGCCCTTCGGATCCGGCGCCTGCCCTCGGCGCCCCGGCCCCTGAGCAACGGATTGCCCGCCGTTCAGTTCAGCGCAGCTGACACCGCCGGCTCCTACCTGCGCAAGATCGCTGCGTCCCAGGACGAAATCACGCAGGGGAACTCCTACGAGGTCTGTCTCACGACGCAGATCTTCAGCAACCTCCACGAGGGCGTAGATCCGTGGGAGTTTTACCGGCAGCTCCGCCGGGCCAGCCCGGCGCCGTTCGCAAGCTTCGTCCAACTCGGTGCGGTAACCATCGCGAGTTCTTCGCCGGAGCGGTTCCTTAGTATCACCGCAGACGGTCGCGTCCGTGCCGAACCTATCAAGGGAACGCGACGACGGGACGCGTCACCGGAGGCAGACAGACGCCTGAAGCATAACCTCACAACGTCGGCAAAGGACAGGGCGGAGAACATCATGATCGTGGATCTGATGCGAAACGATCTCTCACGCCATGCCGAACCGGGTACGGTCTTTGTGACACGGCTCTGCGACGTGGAGACTTACGCAACAGTGCACCAGCTTGTGAGCACCATCGAAGCCACGATTGCCCGTGGCCGGTCAAGGGCGGCTGTCGTGGCTGCTGCCTACCCCCCCGGTTCGATGACTGGGGCTCCCAAAATCAGCAGCATGGACATCCTCGACCGATTGGAATCCCACCCGCGCGGGCCCTATTCGGGCGTTGTCGGCTACTTTTCGCCCAACGGCGCCGCGGACCTGTCGGTCACCATTCGCAGCGCCGTCTTCCAGAAACCACCCGCGGGCGGGCAACGGCTGTCCGTGGGTATTGGCGGGGCCATCACGGCCGACTCCGACCCCGACGAAGAGCTGGCAGAGATCCACACCAAAGCCACTGCCATCCTTGGAGTTTTCGCGGCGACTTTTCCCGTATCCGCTTATGCTGAGCCGGTCCTGGCCCGGGCTACAGCACAGCCCTGATGAGGTTCTCGAAATCGGTGACGTGCTGGGAGGTCAGCCGTGCAGCTGCTTCAGCGTCCCCCTCCGCGATGCATTCGAGAAGCTCAATATGCTGGGCGATATGCTCGGAAACCGGCGGGAGCTTTTCCAGCACCAGGCTCCAAATCCGCGTTGCCAGGTTGTCATACCGAATCAGGATATCTTCAAGGTGGCGGCTTCCACTGGCGCGGTAGATCATCCGGTGGACCCGCATGTCCAGACGCATGAGATCCCGTTGCGAGTGCATCCCGGGCAGTAGCTGGCCGACTTCCCGGGCAAAGTCCCTCAGCTCCTGCCGACGCTGCGGCAATGCCATGCGCGCAGCCCGCGCTGCTGCTGCCGGCTCCAGAAGCTGGCGTATCTCCGAGATTTCAGCCAGGTCAGTCATGTCCACGCCCGCGGCAAACGTTCCACGCCGGGGATAGGCCACCACCAAATGGTCGCTTTCGAGCCGCTTCATAGCTTCCCGGATGGGCGTTCTGCCAACACCGAGACGCCTTGAAATGACGTCATCGTTGAGCGGCTCGCCCGGTTTAATGTCCAGAACGATCAATTCATCGCACAAGACCCTGTAGGCGAAGTCGGCGAAGGACTCGTCGTCCTGCCTCAGCGGCACCAACGAAACCTCCGCCTTGACCGGTAATCCGCTGGCATGTGCCATGTCCAAGTCTCCTTCTCATGTGCGTCCGAGCCTTGACGCCCCCGCTCCTAGTACATACTATTCCCATAACTGATATATCAATATGTAAGCATAGGGATATCAAACGATCGGGTGTCTTCCAGATAATAAGGCCCCGCACGGAATATGCAACCCGTATGCCACGAATGGAGAGCAATGGGCAATGAAGCTGTTGCAAGGGCGCGGCTGCGCCGGTGCTTAAAGCTCCGGGCTCCCTGAGTAATGACGTGCCTTCCGCACACGGAACGCAGGTGGAGACATCCACGCCTCTGGCGCACTTGGCGTACCCCGAGGGTTCCCATTTGGCCGCCTGCAGCATCACCAGCAAGGTCCACCTGCATCCCCCTGCTGCTGGAGTTGCAGGGGGCCGGACTGATTCGCGGAGTCCACCAAGAGCTGGAGGTGATCCCCTCTTTGCCCGCTTTCCACGTCTACACCTTCAATGACCTATGCCGCTTACCCGGCTTCCTGGACGGCCTCCCGAGGCCGCAGGAGGCCCCTGCTAAGCCACCAAGCAAACCCACCAGCACCCAGTTTCCTGCGTAGATCTGAAGGGAAGATCACATGGCTTCAAAAGCCCCCCTACATAACATTGACGAGTCAAAGCTGACCGTCACCAAAGCCAAGACCAAGGCCGTCGGAATCCCCGCGGTGGTGAACTCGCTGAAGATCTCCCTCGAGCAGATGGGTCCGCTGCGCAGTGTCCAAACGCTGCTGGCAGTCAACCAGGTCGACGGGTTCGACTGCATGGGCTGCGCATGGCCCGAACACGAAAAGCGCAATGCAGCCGAGTTCTGCGAAAATGGCGCGAAGGCAGTGGCCGAGGAGGGCACCCGCCGCCGCGTCACCCCCGAGTTCTTCGCCAACCACTCCATCGAGGACCTGAAAACGCGGGACGACTACTGGCTCGGTCAACAAGGCCGGCTTACGCATCCGATGCTCCTGGAAGAAGGCGCAACCCACTACAAGCCGATCGAGTGGGACGACGCTTATGAGCTGATCGCCCAGGAGATCAGGAACATGGAGCACCCCGACCAGTCAGTCTTCTACACTTCCGGGCGGACATCGAACGAGGCAGCCTTCGCCTACCAGCTCCTCGTCCGGGGCATTGGGACGAATAACCTGCCCGACTGCTCCAACATGTGCCATGAATCGTCCGGCTCGGCCCTGGTGGAAACGATCGGCATCGGCAAAGGCTCAGTCAGCCTCACGGACCTGGAGACGGCGTCGCTGATTTTCGTGGCGGGTCAAAATCCCGGCACAAACCACCCGCGCATGCTCAGCGCGTTGGAGAAGGCGAAGAAGAACGGCGCCGTCATCATCTCTGTGAATCCACTTCCCGAGGCCGGGCTCCTGCGATTCGAGAATCCGCAGAACATTTCCGGCATTGTGGTGGGCACACAACTAACAGACGACTTCCTCCAAATCCGTGCCGGCGGCGATCAGGCCCTCTTCCAGGGGCTTGGCAAGTTCCTTCTCGAAGCCGAGGCCCAGGGGCGCAAGACCCCGGGCCTCCCCACCGTGCTGGACCATGAATTCATTAAAGACCACACCGTTGGCATCGACGAGTACCTGCGTTACCTCGAAAAGACGGAATGGGACGACATCGTCGAAGCCACCGGACTGACACTGGAACAGATCAAGGCCACTGGCGAGCGGCTCCTGGCCTCAAACGCGACCATTGTCTGCTGGGCCATGGGCTTAACCCAGCACAAGCACTCGGTTCCCACCCTCCGCGACGTGGTCAACGTCCTGCTTCTCCAAGGCAACATCGGCAAGCCGGGAGCCGGTGTCTGCCCCGTCCGCGGCCACTCCAACGTCCAGGGCGACCGGACCATGGGTATCTTTGAGAAGATGCCCGAGAGCTTCCACGACCGGCTTGACCATGAGTTCAGATTCCTCTCCCCCAGGGCGCATGGCTTCGACACCGTGGCCGCCATCCGCGCAATGCGGGACGGCAAGGTCCGCGTCTTTGTCGGGATGGGCGGCAACTTCGTGCGGGCGGCCCCGGATTCAGAGGTCACGGAGCAAGCGTTGGCCAACACCCGCCTGACGGTGCAGATCTCCACGAAATTGAACCATTCCCACGTATCCACGGGCCGTCGTGGGCTGATTCTTCCGACGCTCGGACGTACTGAGAAGGACACACAGCGCACCGGCGACCAGAGGGTGACCGTGGAAGATTCCATGAGTGCGGTCCACGCCTCCCGCGGACGCCTTAAACCCGCCAGCGAGCACCTGCACTCGGAAGTAGCCATTGTGTGCAACATCGCCGCCAAAATCTTCACCGGCAGCGACAACCTCCCGCTGCCCAATACCCCCAAAGCAGACTGGCTCGCCATGAGGGACGACTACTCCCTCATCAGGAAACACATCGAAGCCGTCCTCAGCGGCTTCGAGAATTTCGAGGAACGGATCCAGAACCCCGGCGGGTTCGTCCTTCCCCACCCGCCCCGGGACGCCAGGAAGTTCGATACCGCTTCGGGCAAGGCCCACTTCACAGGCAACGAACTGGAGTTCATCAGGGTCCCCGCGGGACGGCTCGTCCTTCAGACCCTGCGCTCCCATGACCAGTACAACACCACCATCTACGGCAAGGATGATCGCTACCGCGGCATCCACGGCGGGCGCCGGGTAGTCCTGATCAACGCCGAGGACATTACTGAGCTGGGGTTCACAGACGGGGAGATGGTCCATCTCATCTCCGAATTCCAAGGCACCGAACGGCGGGCCGAAAACTTCCGGATCGTTTCATACTCGACGCCGAAGGGCTGCGCGGCAGCCTACTACCCGGAAACCAACGTCCTCGTGCCGCTTGACTCAGTGGCCGACACGAGCGGCACGCCAACCTCCAAGTCCGTTATTGTGCGGCTTGAGCGGGCCGAAGCGTGAGCGCCGCCCTGACAGAAGCAACCGCTGCAAAGGGCGTGGACGGGCCAAGGGTGGAACGGGCTGTCCGTGAGTATCTTCTGGCCATCGGGGAGGACCCGGAAAGGCCCGGACTTGCGGACACGCCGGGTCGTGTAGCCCGCGCCGCCGCCGAAATGTTCGGCGGGCTCCATGAGGATCCCCTTGCCGTCCTGGACAGGACATTCGACATTGGCCACGGTGAAATGGTCATCGTCAAAGACATCCCGTTCTATTCCACGTGCGAACATCACCTGGTGCCGTTCCATGGCGTGGCACATGTGGGCTACATCCCCTCCGGCGAGGGGCTCGTGACAGGCCTCAGCAAGCTTGCCAGGCTGGTGGACGTGTTTGCGCGAAGGCCGCAGGTGCAGGAGAGGCTGACCACCCAGGTGGTGGACGCACTGGTCACATCGCTGCGGCCGCTGGGCGCGATTGCGGTGATCGAATGTGAGCATTTGTGCATGTCCATGCGGGGAGTCCGCAAGCCCGGAGCAAAGACCATCACGTCAGCAGTCCGTGGTGAACTGCGCCTGCCGGCGGCCCGCGCCGAGGCGCTGAGCCTGATCCACAGCCGCTGAGAAAAATTGCTGGACATGCGCCCCTGGCTACGACTACGGTGTAACTGATATATCTTTTCTGCTAAATAAAAATATCAGCCACGTGTAGTCAGAGAAGCGTCCAAAGGATGAGCTGTCCCGTGCCCGTGAATGGTGCTTCGATGTCCTGAAACCTGGGGAGGTAGCCTCATCGAAGCACCGCTTTCGGGCAACGGGGCAGCGCCGGCAACTTTGCCGGACCAGTGCAAGGCGATCGAAATGCCAGGCCTGGCGCCAAATACGACCCCCAGCCAAAAGGAGTGTCCATGTCAGGAAACAGAGCCGTTGCCTACAAAGAACCCGGTGTCGTCGAAATCATCAACACCGACTACCCGACGTTCGAACTCAAGGATGGGCCTGGCGTCAATCCGGCCAACGTGGGCCGAAAAGTAACCCACGGCGCGATCCTGCGCACGGTGACAACTAACATCTGTGGCTCGGACCAGCACATGGTGCGCGGCCGCACCACCGCTCCCAAGGACCTGGTCCTCGGCCATGAAATCACCGGCGAAGTGGTGGAAATCGGTCCGGACGTGGAGTTCATCAAGGTGGGAGACATCGTCTCTGTACCTTTCAACATCTCCTGTGGCCGTTGCCGGAACTGCAAGGAGCGCAAGACCGGCATCTGCCTGAACGTCAACCCAGACCGCCCGGGCAGCGCCTATGGTTATGTGGACATGGGCGGCTGGGTGGGCGGCCAAGCGGAATACGTGCTGGTCCCCTACGCTGACTGGAACCTGCTCAGGTTCCCGGATCGCGACCAGGCCCTGGAAAAGATCATGGACCTGACCATGCTTTCCGATATCTTCCCCACCGGCTTCCACGGCGCCGTCACTGCAGGAGTGGGCGTCGGATCCACCGTTTACATTGCCGGTGCAGGCCCGGTGGGCCTCGCGGCCGCCGTCGGCGCGCAGCTGCTCGGTGCAGCCGTCGTGATTGTCGGTGACATGAACGAAGACCGCCTGGCGCAGGCCCGCTCCTTCGGTTGCGAAACGGTGAACGTCTCCAATGGCGATCCGAAGGACCAGATCGAGCAAATCCTTGGCGTCCCCGAAGTGGATTGCGGCGTCGACGCCGTAGGGTTCGAAGCCCGCGGGCACGGCAAGGACGCATCGCACGAAGCCCCGGCCACCGTGCTGAACTCCCTCATGGACATCACCGCCGCAGGTGGGGCCCTTGGCATCCCAGGCCTTTACGTCACTGGCGACCCCGGTGGAATTGACGATGCCGCCAAGCACGGCTCCCTGTCCCTGTCCTTGGGCACAGGATGGGCAAAGTCCCTGTCCTTCACCACCGGCCAGTGCCCTGTCATGTCGTACAACCGCCAGCTTATGATGGCCATCCTGCATGACAAGGTCCAAATCGCCAAGGCTGTGAACGCCAAAGCGATCCCGCTTGAGGATGCCGCGCGCGGCTACGCCGAATTCGACGCGGGCTCGGCAACGAAATTCGTGCTGAACCCAAACGGATACGTCAAGGCGTAGAACCCCAGCTGATGGGGCCGGGAACCGTGAGGCAAACACCACCTGGTGCTGGCCTCACGGTTCCCGGCCCCCATCTTTCAGCGAATTACTACCTTTTGAAAAGGGGCACCGTTGCTCGCTCACGAAATCGCCGCCAGCGGTCCCACTCCGGAGTTACCTTCTGCCGGATGCCCACCCGGACATCCCTCCCCCACCTGGCCCGAAGCCCGGCAGCTGGCTTTCGATTGCGCGGTCGCGCTTGCGCCCCTGGATGTCCCGCTCCCATTGGCAGCAGGCCGCACCCTGACCCGCGACGTCGCCGCTCTGCAAAAACTCCCCCATTATGACTCCTCTGCCATGGACGGCTGGGCCGTCAACGGCAGCGGTCCCTGGGTCCTTACAGACCATGGGTGCTTTGTGTCCCCCGGGCGTGCCATCGTCATAGCCACAGGCGGACTTGTACCTGCCGGCACCCAGTCGATACTCCGCAAGGAAAGCGGCCAGCTCCATCAAAACGCTGACGGCAGCCTTCTCCTGCGGCTCAATGACAACGCAAAGGAAGGCGAACCGGGTCTGGGCCAGCATATCCGGCCTGCAGCTGAAGAAGCTGTGGCCGGTGAACTTCTGATCCCTGCCGGCACAACACTGAATCCGGGCCACATCGCCTTGGCCGCCGTGGCTGGCCACGACACTCTTCAGGTGCAGCCCAGGCCGGTGGTCGGAATCGTACTGACGGGTTCCGAAGTGGTGACTCAGGGCGTTCCGGCACCAGGACAGGTCAGGGACACGTTCGGTCCGCAGCTGGGCACGGTCATTTCCCTCCTGGGGGGCACGTCCGCCGGCTCCCTGCGGATCGGGGATTCCTACCCCGACTGGCTCGCGGCACTTGGCGGTTCAGATGCGTTCCCCGGGGTGATGCCGGACGTGATAGTAACCACTGGCGGAACCGGCTGTTCAGGGACAGACCATTTCCGCGCCGCCGTAGCCGCCCTCGGTGGGCGCCTGCTGCTGGACGGCATCGCTATGCGCCCCGGCCACCCGGCCGTCCTGGCCGAACTCCCCGATAGTCGCTTCGTCGTCGGACTTCCTGGAAATCCCTTGGCCGCCATGATGGCACTCATCACGCTCGCAGACCCGCTGCTGGCGGCACTCGGAGGCAGGCCCCTGAGCGCCGTTGGACAGGTGACCTCCGCCGCTGACGTTGATCCGTACCCTGGCCGTACGCGTCTTATTCCCTGCAGGTTCATCGAGGGGCTGGCCTTCCCCGCCTCGCATACAGGGCCCGGCATGATGCGTGGACTGGCTTGGGCCGACGGCGTCATGGCCGTTCCCCCAGGCGGAGTCCAGTCCGGCGAGCCGGTGCCTGTGCTCCCCCTCCCCTGGACGCAGGCTAATCAAAAAAATCCTTCCACCACACACCGAGCACGGAGCACCGCATGGCCCGCATGACACAGCGCCGAAAGATCCACCGCTTCCACCTGGACCGGTCCGGGACTGAATACGCGGTACGGTTCAAGGAAGACATACTCGCCGCTGAGGAGCCCTTGGAAATCCGAATCGGCGGCCGCTCTTTCGCTGTCACCATGAGGACCCCCGGGGACGATTTTGACCTGGTGGCCGGATTCCTGGTCTCAGAAGGCATCATCAGTTCCCACTCCGAGCTGGTATCGCTGCGCTTTTGCGCCGGCGATGCCGGCGGAGAACAGACGTATAACGTGATCGAGGCCCAACTGAGGCCGGATGTACCCATGCCGGAGACTATGCGGCATGTCTATACTTCAAGCTCCTGCGGCATCTGTGGGACAGACTCCATCGACTCCGTCCGCAAGACCCTGCCCTTCGATCCCGCCCAGGACGCGCTGCGGATTCCCGTGGATCTCCTCGCCGAACTGCCGGAGCGGCTTCGCGAGGCCCAAGGTCTGTTCGACAAGACCGGCGGCGTCCATGCGGCCGGCCTGTTCAAGGTGGACGGTACCAGCCCTGAACTGCTTTGTCTCCGGGAAGACGTCGGCCGCCACAATGCGGTCGACAAAGTGGTGGGGTGGGCCCTGCGGCAAGACCTGCTGCCGTTGAGCGGCACCGTACTCCAGGTTTCGGGGCGGGCTTCCTTCGAGCTTGTCCAAAAGGCCGCCATGGCCGCCATTCCCGTCCTGTCTGCCGTGAGCGCGCCCTCCAGCCTGGCCGCCGACCTCGCCGCCGAGACCGGAGTGACCTTGGTTGCATTCAGCAGGGGACACAGCCTGAATGTCTATGCGGGACGCGAAAGGCTGGGCCCTCAGCAGAAAGTGATCCGCGAGGAAACCTATGCCCGGCGCTGACGTAGTCCTCGCCCAGCTCAGTGAACAGCCTATCTCGGTCGACCGGGCCACAGCGGCAGTCCAAGGCGACGAAGCCGGGGCGGTGGTCAGCTTCAGCGGCGTAGTCCGGAACCACGACGGCGGCATGGCCGTCAGCAGACTAAGCTACTCGGCGCACCCCACAGCACATCACATCCTGGCCGAAGTCGTGACAGAACTGGTCGCGGAGCATGCCGGGAAGGCCGACAAACCGGTCCGCATCTGGGCCGCCCATCGCGTCGGAATGCTCCAAGTGGGTGATCCTGCACTGGTCTGTGCCGTCTCGGCAGCCCACCGTGGCCAGGCCTTTGCTTTGTGTTCAGAACTTGTGGACCGCATCAAAGCCCGTGTGCCAATCTGGAAAGAACAGTTCTTCGAAGACGGCACCGTGGAGTGGGTCGGCGCAGGCCAAACCATAGCCACCCGCACAACCTCGCCAAGCCCAGAAAAAGGAGCATCATGACTGCCACCATTTCGACTGCCATTTCAACAACCCAGTAAGGTGCCCCCGTTACGTCCGACGGACGCTCTAGGTCAGTTGGTGCCGACGGCGCCATCATCCTGAACGATTACTACGACACGGCGGCGAGCAGTCCGACCTCCTAACACAGCACGAATGCGCCGACAAATGCTCCGACTCGGACTGTACAGGAGGGACTCCCACGGGGAGCGCCCAACCGTTGAGGCCCGCGTCCGGGCCCGGACATTAAATAGCTGCTCACCTGATGCACCAACGCGCCTTGGTGGCACGTGGTTTCGCGGCCCGTGCCGCTATGCACACCCACCTCCAACGTGCGTAGCAAAGGTTAGCTCCATGTTCCAGCACACGACCAAGAACACACGGCCTCGGCCTATGGAAGGAAGCACATGACTGATCGACAGGAACACCCTCCGGTCCCCACCCCGGGCAGCGCCCAAGGCCTGGACAGCAAGGTTGAGGGCGGCTGCCCGGTGGCGCACGGAAGCGTGACCTCGCACGGCAGCGAGAGTGAGAACCCGGCCATTGACTCGCCGCAGCCCAAGGGGCACCGGCCGCGGACCGTCTCGGACTGGTGGCCCAACCAGCTGGACCTCTCGGTGCTCCACTCACACAATCCCGCGGGTAACCCGCTAGGCCCCACGTTCAGCTACTCGGAGGAGTTCCAGAAGCTCGACGTCGAGGCCCTCAAGCAGGACATCACCGAGGTCCTCACCACGTCCCAGGATTGGTGGCCGGCGGACTTCGGCCACTACGGCGGCCTAATGATCCGGCTGAGCTGGCACGCCGCCGGCACCTACCGTGTCCACGATGGCCGCGGTGGTGCAGGCGACGGCAGCCAGCGCTTTGCCCCGCTGAACAGCTGGCCGGACAACGCGAACCTGGACAAGGCCCGGCGGCTGCTGTGGCCGGTCAAGCAGAAGTACGGCCAGAAGCTCTCCTGGGCCGATCTGCTGGTCCTCGCGGGCAACGTGGCTCTCGAGTCCATGGGCTTTAAGACCTTTGGCTTCGCCTTCGGCCGGGAGGATGTCTGGGAGCCCGAAGAGATTTTCTGGGGCCCTGAAGACACGTGGCTCGGCGACGAACGCTACATCGGCGAAGGCCAGATGTCGGAGGAAGTGGGCTCCACGGAGATGGGCCTGATCTACGTCAACCCCGAGGGGCCCATGGGCAACCCGGATCCCAAGCTGGCGGCAGCGTTCATCCGCGAGACCTTCAAGCGGATGGCCATGAACGACGAGGAGACCTTCGCACTGATCGCCGGCGGTCACACGTTCGGCAAAACCCACGGCGCCGGAGATGCCGATGCGCACGTGGGCCCCGAGCCGGAGGCCGCCGACCTCGAAGCACAGGGCTTGGGCTGGCTCAGCACCTACGGCAGCGGCAAGGGCGGTGACACGATCACCTCCGGACTCGAAGTCACCTGGACGGACCGGCCCACCCAGTGGAGCAACCGCTTCCTGGAGATCCTGTTCGAATACGAGTGGGAGCTGGTCAAGAGCCCAGCCGGCGCCCACCAGTGGGTTGCCAAGGACGCCCCGGAAATCATCCCGGACGCGCACGACCCCGAGAAAAAGCACCGGCCCACCATGCTGACCACGGACCTGTCGCTGCGCTTCGACCCGATCTATGCGGAGATCGGCCGGCGCTTCCTGAAGAACCCGGACGAGTTCCAGCTCGCCTTCGCCAAGGCCTGGTACAAGCTGCTGCACCGCGACATGGGACCTGTCGGCCCGCACATGCTCGGGCCGTGGGTCCCCGAAGCCCAGCTGTGGCAGGACCCGGTCCCGGCAGTGGACCACGAGCTGGTCAATGAGCAGGACATTGCGTCCCTCAAGGCGTCGCTCCTAGACTCCGGCCTGTCCGTCTCCCAGCTTGCCGGCACCGCATGGGCGGCCGCGTCCACCTACCGCAAGACCGACAGGCGCGGCGGGGCCAACGGTGCACGGATCCGGCTGGAGCCGCAGCGCGGCTGGGCGGTCAACGAGCCCGAGCAGCTGTCAACGGCTTTGCAGTCCATCGAGAGGGTGCAGCAGCAGTTCAACTCCGCCCAGGCCAACGGCAAGAAGGTTACGCTCGCTGACCTGATCGTCCTTGGCGGCTGTGCCGCGGTGGAGAAGGCAGCGAGCGACGCCGGGTTCCCCGTCACTGTGCCGTTCCGTCCAGGCCGCACTGATGCGGCTCAGGACCAGACCGACGTCGAGCAGTTCCAGTACCTGAAGCCGCGGGCGGACGGATTCCGGAACTACGTCCGCCCCGGCGAGAAGCTCCAGCCGGAGACCCTCCTGCTGGACAAGGCGTACCTGCTGGACCTCTCTGCGCCGGAAATGACAGCACTCATCGGCGGCATGCGAGCCCTGGGCACCAACGTCGGAGGCTCCAACCACGGCGTCCTCACGGACAGGGCGCAGGTCCTGACGAACGACTTCTTCGTCAACCTCCTGTCCCCCGGCACCAAGTGGAAGGCATCCGAGACGGAGGAGAACGTCTACGAGATCAACGATGTCGCCACCGGCGAGCTGAAGTGGACGGCCACGCCGGTGGACCTGGTCTTCGGTTCCAACTCCCAGCTCCGGGCACTGTCTGAGGTCTATGCCAGCGACGACGCCAGGGAGAAGTTCGTCAACGACTTCGTGGCCGCCTGGGTAAAGGTCATGGAGCTTGACCGCTTCGATCTGGACTGACCGCTGCCTCCGGGCCATCGCCATCACGGTCCCTGACCGCGTACTCGCATAAGCCAAACACCAACGCCCCGCCCTCCATCCAGGGAGGGCGGGGCGTTTCGTCGTTGAGATACAGGTCCCAACTGCTACTGGGCCTCTGCCGGCAGGCTATTGAGCCATGGGACCAATTCTTCATGGGCGATGAGTGGTTTCGAATTGACGTAGCACGCTACTAATTAGCTGTTTTCGATTTGGCGCCGCAGGGGCGTAGTACTGCATCCGACTAGGGCAGCGGCCTCATCCAGACTGTAGGCAATCTTCCGCCTCGTATGACACGGGCAGCAGTTCACATGCTGGTAGCCCTTCCATTCATTCTCGCCGTTCATTCTGACGAGCCGCCGGCTCGTCAGGTGGGCACTGGCATCGGCAGAATGACTAATGAATTGATCGTGCCCGTGTCCCGAACCCCTGAGGAGGTAGCCCGAGCTCGGGATGACCACGACGGCACTCCGGCGCTACTGCCGTGAATCCGGCATCACACGAGGCTCAGCAACCGGCGAAACCCGCTTCACCAGGGCGACATCGAGCGCTTGATGGTATGGGTCCGGCAACGCCAGGACAAGGCCGACGAGTGGTGGAACGAACCCGAGCGGGACCCCGTCGCCTAGTTGCCCGCACCTCGCCCTCACCTCCATGGACCTACCCGCACCTCATTCTGATCGCTAGCGGACCATCCTCGTCACATCCGGCGAGCCTGCGTACTAAGTTGCGGAAAGAAAGTCACAACTGGCGGGTGGTGGAGCGCTGCGCCGGCTGAAGTAATCAGTCGGGAATCCAGCCAGCAGGCCCGCCAGGACCAACACCCTGTGCCCGGCAACAGCGTGACCAGACCGACGAGCTCACGAATGTCGACCCTAAGAATCGCCAGGACGACCACGAGCAGAACATAAGCCGCAGCCAGGGTGTGCTGGTTGCAGTGATGGTATTTCCCCCGCGTCCGGCTCTTCGGCTTGGGGAGCTGCTTCGCATACTCCTTGGCCGTGCCGAATGCGGCTTCCGCGGCTGTTCCTGTGGCAGCCTCGTGGGACCGGACTTCGTCCAGGCTTCAGCTATTTCTGGCTCAGGCAGCCCACGCACTCGGTGATTGGAAGTCCTGCGTTCCTCGTAGCTCATGGTTGTTCCCGTCGCGCCGTCTGATCTCTTAAGAGCTTCGTTCATTCTCCGCCAGGCCGTCCTGAGCCTCGAATTCCTGCCGACCCAGCTCAGTGAGTGTGAACCGCTTGCGGCCCGGACCGGTCTGGCCGTGTTGCCACGAGTGCTCGACGAGGCCCCGGCCGCGCGGACGTGTCGCCACCTTCTGGGCCTGCTGGTCCGTCGACAACGACTCGCGGCCATGCGATTTCAGAGATCGTCTTCGGGTCGGGCGGCGAGGATCCGATTGGCGCTGACCTGCAGGATGCCGAGCGACTCCTGGATCAGGGGCGACGTGATGCTGCCCCTGCGCACTGCAGCGACGATACGGCGTGTGGGCTTCCCCTTGCCCGTTATGCGCAGTCGGACCACGTTTTCGGCACTACGCAGGGGTGCGAGTCGCGGCAGCAGGCCCACGCCCAGCCCGGCACCAACGAAGGCGATCTGGGTTTCCCATTCAACGGCCTCATGGGCAATCCGCGGCGTCACCCCGACTGCCGTGAACGCTGCGGTGAACAGGGAATGGTAGGTGGAACCGGCGGCCTCGGTGATCCAGGGTTCCGATGCCAGCTCTTCGAGCGTCACCGATTCCCGTGATGCCAACGGATGGTCGGAGGGGATGATCACGTCCAGGGGATCGTCGAGCAGGACGGTCTGCTCGAAGCGCGGATCGTCCTCAAGATAGGTGTCGGACTGCATGGCGACGATGACCGCGAGGTCGATTCGCTCGGCAACCAACAAGTCGAAGCAGCGGGCCGGGTTGGCCTCGAGTACCTGCACCTCTACCAGGGGGCGTGTTGAGCGCAGGGTGGCGGCCAGCGGCGCGAGCAACTGGGCGGCCGCCGTGGAGAATCCGCCGAGGCCAAAACGAGACTGGACCTGGTCGCCGGCCTCCATGGCAGCGGCGCGCAGGCTCTCCCAGTCGGCAATGAGGGTGTCCGAGCCCGCCACGAGAAAGCGGCCCGTGGCGGTCAGCCGCACACCCCGGCCGTCCTTCGTCAGCAGCTGCATCCCAAGCACACGCTGGAGCTCCCGCAATTGCGCGGAGACGGCAGAGGGAGAATAACCCATGAGCTCCGCAGTTGCGCCCACGGTGCCACACCGGGCAAAGACCCGAAGTGTGATGAGCCTTGAATCGATCATGCACCCATTGTGCACTGTTATCTATCAAATCTTACGCTTTTATTGCAGAAGATTTGTGACTAATGTCATCGCTACAACGTTTGCGACAACGCCGGTTGCACCCACCAACTCCGTGGTCTCCACGAATTCCACACTTCCCCAGCCCTTCCGGGAGGACACCCAATGACTGCTTCAGTGAACGCGCCCCTCAATTCACGCGGAAAACTCGCTTCATCTTTGCCTGCAGAGCAGCTGGCGGAGATCAGCGAGCTGTTCGAGTTCCGGCGCAAGGGATATTCCCTCGACGCGCCCTTCTACACCGATGCCACGATTTTCAAGATCGACATGGAAGCCATTTTTGGCCAGCACTGGATTTTTGCCGCCAGCATCGCCGAACTCCCGGAGGCTGGCGACTACGTCACCGTTGACTATGGACCCTACTCCCTGATCGTGCTGCGCAATGACGACGGCGGCGTGAACGTCCTGCACAACGTATGCCGCCACCGCGGCGCCCGCGTCCTGACTGAGCCCGCCGGGTCAACAGGAAACCTGGTCTGCGGATACCACTCCTGGACATACTCGCCGGAGGGCAATCTGATCCACGCCTCGGCACCGGGGGAAACGAAGTTCGACAAGGGCTGCTTCGGCCTCAAGCGCGCCCACAGCCGCGTTGTCGCCGGACTCATCTTCGTCTGCATTGCGGACGAACCGCCGGCGGATTTCGACGAAACCGCTAAGATCTTCGAGCCTTACCTCGCGCCCCACGATCTGTCGAAGACGAAAATCGCCTACCAGCAGAACATCGTCGAGGAGGGCAACTGGAAGCTCGTCATGGAGAACAACCGTGAGTGCTACCACTGCGACGGCCACCCGGAACTCGCCTGTTCCCTCTTTCCCACCTGGGGCCTGACGGAGGGCCTCATCCCGGCCCACCTGGAGGAAGTGTGGGACCGCAACAAGGAAGCACAGTCATCGCTCGAGGAGCGTTGCCGCCGCTATGGTCTTCCCTATGAGGTGGTGGAGGAACTCGACACGCGCATCGCAGGAATCCGCATCTCCAGGGAATCGCTCGACGGCGACGGCGAATCGTTCTCGCCCGATGGGCACAGGCTCTCCAAGAAGCTGCTCGGCGACTTGCCCGACTTCCGCCTTGGCCGCTGCTCGATGCACCTGCAGCCCAACAGCTGGTTCCACTTCCAGAGCGACCACGTCATCACGTTCGGCGTTTTCCCCATCAACGAACACCAGTCCCTGGTGCGCACCACCTGGCTGGTAGCTGACGACGCCGAGGAAGGCGTCGACTATGACCTGGAGAAACTCACCTACACCTGGAAGCAGACCAATCTGCAGGACAAGGCGTTCGTGGAGCTGTGCCAGACGGGCGCCGGCAGCCCCGCCTACGAGCCCGGCCCTTACATGAAGAGCGAGTACCAGGTGGAGGCATTCATCAACTGGTACGTTCAGCGCGTGCAGGAGCACTTGGCATGATTGAACTCGGCACCGTCGCGGCAATCCTGGAACCACAGCGCATTCGCGGTCTGGAGATGCCGTGGAACAGGGTGATGGGCACCACCGAGGGACCCGCCGGTGCCGCCCGCGCATTGGGCCCCTGGCATCCGCAGGAGTTCATGGCCGAATGTGTCGAGACCGTTCCCGAGGCGGGCGGCATGATGACCTTCGTGTTCCGCCGCTGCGACGGTGCGCCCCTGGCGTTCCGTGCGGGCCAGTACGTGAACGTTGCCTTTCCCGTGAACGGCGAGGACCAGGATCCGGTGGACCGCAGCTACTCGCTGTCCAGTTCGCCCACCGAGCCGTGGACCTTCAGCATCACAGTCAAATGCGACCCCACGGGACTGGTTTCACCGTGGGTGCACGAGAACGTCGCACCCGGCACCGTCCTCGAGATGCTCGGACCGGTCGGGGCATTTCACCTGCCCGATGCCGACCGGCGGGCACGGTACCTCTTGCTGGCCGCCGGCGCAGGCATCACCCCCATCATGTCGATGCTGCGGACCATCCACTCCCTGCCCGGAACGGCCGATGTCGTGGTGCTCTACCACGGAGCGGAGGCCGGAGGATTTGCCTTCCACGAGGAGCTTGCCTACATCGCCTCCGTGGACTCGCGAGTCAAGGTCTTCTACGCCCTGGGCGACCGCAGTAAACCCGAAGGGTGGGAATGGCTCAGCGGAAGGCTGACGGCGGCCATGCTCGACGACGTTGCCCCCGATGCCAACGGCCGCCAGGTCTATGCCTGCGGCCCCGAGGGTTACCTGAACACCGCTACCGAGCTCTTGGGGAAGATCGGGGTCGACGACACCTCCATCAACATGGAATTCTTCACGGGAGACCGCCAGACGATCCTTGAATACCAGGCGGAGATCGCGCTTGCAGTGGACATTGCCGAGGAAATCGCCGAGGAAATCGCGGATTCCGCCGAGGACTACTACGAAAGCCAGCCCACAGCGTTCGGGCTCTACGAGCCCGGCTACGACGCCGAGGGACCCCTGAAGGCCACGGGGCTGCCGCTGGAAACCGTCGACCCGGACGCGCCCACGTCCGAAGCCCCCGACGGCAGTCCGGACGTGGGGCCAGAAGCTGCCACCCCTGACGCCTCGAGCTTCGACACGGTCGGAACGGGAAGCCTCACCCTGTCCTTCATGCGCACCGGCATCAATGTGCGCATCGACCCCACCGAGCACATCCTGGGTCCGGCCCAGCGTGCGGGCGTCAGGATCGGCGCGAACTGCAAGGAAGGCATGTGCGGCTCCTGCAAGATCGTCAAACTTTCCGGGGAGATCGAGATGAACCACCAGGGCGGGATCCGGGCACGGGAAATCGATGCAGGCAAGTTCCTGCCCTGCTGCTCCACAGCGCGGACCGATATGGTGATCGATGCCTAGCCGCTTCCACCTGCTCTAGGCCGGACAGCAACAGGGATCGTTTTCACGGCAAGAATACAAGGCCGAGAATGCAGGCGTGGCGTTTCGCTTGCCCCCTATGGATCCGCGGGCTCCCCCATCCACGTCGTGCCTTTCCGGGATATAAACGCACCACTGACTCGAGGCCATGTGGGACAAGATGCCGGCCATCAAACCGATGCACCAACCCGCCGTGGTGGCATGTGGCTCCGCAGCCCGTGCCGCCTGGGCACACCCCAACTCATTAGAAAGGTTTTACATGACCCAGCGCAACGACCAAATACATACTCTTCGAGTTAGCGGCAACGGGAAGGAATCTGTGGATATCCAACTGGAATCATCCAGTCCAGTGACCGTTCGGCTACAGCTGGATGGTCACTGCAGTTGCCAGCACGACCACGGAAACCGCCCTGGTTCGTACATTGACAGTGATCTTGGCATCCACTGACGGCGGCTGCGACCACCGCCCTGAATCAGCCTGAACCATGACCGTTCAGCTAGGTATCCCAGCATTGCGCCCCGTCCTCACCAACTATCAGGGGACCGCTCCGGATCCGCGTCCGCCCGAACTTCCCTCGGCACTACTGGACCGCTTTGGCCGTCAAGCAACGGACATGCGGCTGTCGGTCACGGACAAATGTAACCTTCGCTGCACCTACTGCATGCCGGCAGAAGGCTTGCAATGGCTGCCAAAAAAAGCCGTCATGACAGCGGGCGAGATTGAGAGAATCGTCGGCCTCGGCGTCGAGCGTCTGGGCGTGAGGGAACTCCGAATCACCGGCGGAGAACCCCTGGTCCGGCCAGACCTCGTGGATATTATCGCCGCACTGCGGCAGCGCCACCCCCGCCTCCCCATCTCCATGACTACCAACGGCGTCGGGCTTGAGAAGAAGGCGAAGTCGCTCAAGGCGGCGGGGCTAACCAGGGTCAATGTTTCCCTCGACTCCCTGCATGAGGAAATCTTTACGCAGTTGACCCGGCGCCCGTTCCTCGGCCAGGTTCTCGCCGGCGTCGAAGCCGCCCGCGCCGTTGGCCTAGGCCCGGTCAAGATCAACGCAGTGCTGATGAGGGGTATCAATGACCACGGAGCCCCGGGGCTCTTGGCATGGGCATTGGAGCGAAACTTTGAACTGCGCTTCATCGAACAAATGCCGTTGGATGCCCAACGCGGATGGACAGAACGGGAGATGATTACGGCCCTCGAAATCCGCGCCCTGCTCTCAGCAGACTTTGTCCTGGATCGGGATCGCCGTCAGCGGGACGGCGCGCCAGCCGAACGGTTTGAAGTGCGACGGCGGAAGGGTGCTACCGGTGAGGCATCCGGACCTGTTTTGGGAACCGTGGGGATTATCGCGTCCGTCAGCGAACCTTTCTGTGCCGATTGCCGACGAACCCGCATTACCGCTGAGGGGAAGGTCATGAGCTGCCTCTTCTCCCGGGACGAGTTCGATCTCTTGGGGCCTTTGCGAACCGGTGCGCATGACGACGAACTGGTGCGGCGCTGGCAGGATGCCATGTGGATGAAACCCCGCGCGCACGGCATGGACCAGACTGGTCTCGGAACCGAAGAGTTTGTGCAGCCAGAGCGCAGTATGAGTGCGATCGGAGGCTGAGGAATCATGCTCGTAAGATACTTCGCGGCCGCCTGCGCAGCGGCCGGCGTCCAGGAGGAACACTTCGATCTTCCCGAAGGAACCACCTTCGAGGAGCTGATCGCCGCCATACTGGCGATTGAACGCTGCGACGGATACTCAGCAGATGCACCTTCCCTGGCCGGGGTCATCCCGCAGTGCAGCTTCCTCCGCAACGAGGTCGCCCTACGGGACCGCTCTGCGGCCCTCCGTCTGGGGGATGTCATCGACATCCTGCCGCCGTTCGCGGGCGGATAGCGCCCTCAGAGCCCCCCTTGCAGACTTGGTTTCCTGAGATGACGCACTGTGGTCAGCAACGCCAAGCGCGCCCTGATTGGAGTTGACAACTTCGTGGTTGGCGAAAGGTCCGTTTATCTGGCCCTTCAAAATCGGCGAAGATGCGACCCGAAAGAGAGGCCAACCGACGGCCCACCAGGGTGCGACATGCATATTGGCCGTGTCGCGTCACCGGAGTCCGGCGCTGTGGGCCGGAGCGATTGCTTCGGTGCGGGAGCGGACGTTACGTTTCCGGAAGACGTTCCGAATGTGAAACTTCACGGTGTTTTCGCTGATGTGAATACGTCAACGTGATTCAAGACCAGTGTGACGGCTTGAATCAGGACCACCGCGCGACTGGCCGCTTGCTTGTGACGGGCCGGAGCGCAGCGAAGGTCCGTCTTGGTCCTGGTCCTTTAGGCTGAGCGCATGGACGAGTCCATCCCGGCCGTGAGCAGATTCAGTCCGCTGGCACCGTAGCGTTGCTGCTTGAAGGAACGGTCGCTGATCTGCCGAGCGGGTTGAAGAACACCGCCTTGGCCAACGTGTTGCGGGCTTCCCCCTGCAGGCTCCACGGCAGCCATCGCAAATGACCACGCCGACCGAATTCGAGGCGGTCCACTACGCGCCCCCGCAACTCGTATGAGTGCAGCACGGAGCCTGCGCCGGTTCAGACAGACCCGGGTGACAGTTGACGGATACAACCAAATTAACCTGAAGCTCTTGACTCGGGCGGATCGCACCCTTAGGGTTTTGATATATGAGTCGTATGTCACACGTTGCCGACCCCGACTCGAGGTTTTCATCTCGATGGGTCGGCGCGAGGGTGCCGGAAACCAAGGCCCTGGATATCCATCTCGAAGAGCAGTGATACATGACGACGCCGTAACCATCTCGCGAGCCCTGCGGCCATATCGGCTGGCATTGAGCCAGCCGGCATCGTCCACCGGTTGCTAAGGGCAGCGGTTGTCCGAGCATCTAGGTAACGGCGCCCTGGTGCCGTCAGCGGTTTGCGCTGAAGACAGAAGGGAACAAATCTTAATGATCCATTCGCCCGGGACGACGGCCTCCGTCGACACCTCCATATCAAAAGAGACCAGCTCCAAGTTCAAACGCCGCTTCATGGTGCGGCTTGTCGCTGTCTTCATCGGCGGGATGTTCCTCGACGGTTACATCCTCGGAATCATCGGCCCCGTCACCGGACCCATGCGGTCAGATCTCCAGCTCGACGCACTATCGCTGGGCATGATCGCTGCAGGCCCGCTGGTTGGTATCTTCGTCGGCTCCCCGCTGGCCGGCTGGGCTACTGACAAGTTCGGACGCAAGCCCATGTTCCTCGTGGACATGGGCCTGTTCCTGGTCGCCTCAGCGGCCCAGTTCTTCATAACCTCCGGAGACGGGGCCGTGATCCAGCTGGCCATCATCCGGTTCGTCATGGGCGTCGCGATCGGCGGCGAGTACTCAATCGGCGGGCCATTGCTATCAGAGTTCTCCCCTCCAAAGCTCCGCGGGCGTTTGCTCGGGCTGACGCTGATCGCCTGGTACGTCGGTTTCATGATGGCATTCATCATCGGCACGCTCCTGCACGAGGCCGGCACCCCATGGCGCCTCGTACTCGGCACCTGCGCGATACTCGCATTTGTCCTGTTCCTCGCCCGCATCGGCCTCCCCGAATCGCCGAGCTGGCTCATTTCGAAGGGACGGCGTGAGGAAGCACTCGCGATCGCACGCAGATACATCGAATCACCCGAGATGCACAAGAGCATCACCGAAGAGATCGATCTGAGGATGATCCAGGAGGCTCAGGCCGCGCAGAGCAGGACCAAAATCAAGGGCGCCTCCTTCGGGATGCTGTTCTCGAGGCAGTACTGGCGCACCACCCTCTTCACCGCAGGTTTTTGGTTCTGCGCGGTCACTCCGTACTTCGCGATCGCGACCTTCGCCGACGAGGTGCTCAACCAATTCGGCTTCGGCGGCGGCTGGGCCGGTGGAGTAGGCCTGTCCGCACTTGCCGTCGCAGGCGTTGTCACCAGCGTGCTTCTGATTGACAAGCTCGGCCGCCGGATCCTCACCGTGCCCGGGCAGTGGCTCTGCGCAGGCATCCTGCTGGTCATCGGAGTCTGGGGGAACGCACCAGCGATCCTCGTGCTCGTCCTGTTTCTCGCCTTCTCCTACTTCAATGCCGGCTACACCACGATGACCCAGGTCTATCCGGCCGAGGTATTCCCCGGCCACCTGCGCGGCATCGGCACGGGCTTCGCCGCGGCCTTCAGCCGCATCGGAGCCGCACTCGGCACCTTCGCCCTGCCATGGGCGATCAGCAACATCGGCATGGGTGCAACCATGGTCGTAGCCGCCGCCGTCGCATTACTCGGCGCAGGCCTCTCGCAATGGCTCGCGCCCGAGACGAAGGGGCGCACCCTCGCCGAGATCTCAGCAAACTTCTCCCACTGACACCGGGACTGCACGATGACTTCGAGTCAGAGCTAAGGCCCTCGGGCGGATCATTGCCAGTGGGCAAATTCGCGCTTTGGATGCCGGCCTCCTCGGAGGAAGGATCAGGTACGTCAAGCAGGCACAGAAGTCGCGGGATGGTTGATTGCAAGATAATTCTCGAGCGCAGGCCGTTTATCGTCGTAATGGCTTTCTCATAACTCTTGGGAAGTCGGCCTGTTAGTCAATGCGCTTGCGCATCCAGTTAGGACCGCACCGCAACCTGACATTGTCGACCCTGGGTGTCATGACCTGCTCCAGTAGGGGCTATAGAACTCAATCGACAGGTGAGTGAGCACGCTAGACCAGAACGAGCGGCGCGCCACTCGACGGCAAGGTTCTGGGTCGGGTCTTCACGGAGAAGGCCTCAACAAAGTGCTGGGATTATATGCCCACTGTCAAGAGGTGCCGGCAGTACAACAAAAAGTTCTTGACAACGCCTGTGAGATGGCGCACTCTGTTGCTGAAGACGAAGTGTGTTGATTAAGGCGGAACTACGAGCGAAAGAAGGCTCCCGGCGAAACTGCCGGTCCGCATTCACGAAGTCGGGATCGTCGACGGCGACTATCCTGGCTGTCCTCCGTGGACGAGCCGAACCTGCCGCCGGGCGTAACCGCCTGCGGCCACGGCTGAGCCGTCCCACATATTCAGTTAAGGAAACCCCTCATGACAATCAATAGTGACGTCACTATCGATGAAAGCAGTGAAGACGACCGGGCCTCGGGGGTGGAACCGGCGTTGGAACGAGAACCTGAAACTCCCCAGGAAGACCTGCAGATCCTTCAGGCCCTGCGGGAAACCGAATCAGAACACGAAGAAGCGCGGCGCAGCAGCCAGTTGTTCCGGAAGGGAGGCATCGACAAGGTAGTTTTCGGCGTCGCCGGACTGCTCACGGTGGCCTTTGTAATCTGGGGCTTTGCCGGCCGCGAGAACCTGGCCTCCACGTCCCAAGTGGTCCTTGACTGGGTCATGAAGAACACGGGCTGGCTGTTCGTTGCCCTCTCCTCCCTGTTCGTCGTCTATGTGCTGTGGCTGGCGCTCAGCCGCTTCGGCAACATTCCGCTGGGGAAAGACGCGGAAAAGCCCGAGTACTCCATGGTCTCGTGGGTCTCGATGATGTTCGCGGCAGGCATGGGCATCGGCCTTATGTTCTACGGCGTGGCCGAGCCGCTCTACCACTACATTTCCCCGCCGCCGGGCACCGTTGACGGCCAGACTCCCGCGGCCGTCCAGACGGCCATGGCAACATCGATCTTCCACTGGACCCTGCACCCGTGGGCCATGTACGCGGTGGTAGGCGTTGCCATGGCCTACGGAAGCTACCGCCTCGGCCGCAAGCAGCTCATTTCCACGGTCTTCACGTCGCTGTTCGGCATCCGCAGGGTGGAAGGCCCCCTCGGCAAGGTCATCAACATGCTGGCCATCTTCGCCACACTCTTCGGAACCGCCGCATCGCTCGGACTCGGTGCTCTGCAGATCGGCAGCGGCATGGCGTCCAACGGCTGGATCAGCGGCCAGCTGGCCACGCCCGTACTCGTGGTGATCGTTGCCGTGCTTACAGCCTGCTTCGTGGCCTCGGCGGTCTCCGGCATCAGCCGCGGCATCCAGTGGCTCTCCAACATCAACATGGTACTGGCCGCAGTCCTGGCCATCATCGTGTTCGTGGCCGGGCCAACGCTCTTCATCCTGAACCTGATCCCGGCGGCCGTCGGCGACTATGCACGGGACCTGGCCGAGATGGCCTCCCGGACTGAGGCCGTCGGCGATGACGCCCTGCGCACGTGGATGTCCGGCTGGACCATTTTCTACTGGGCCTGGTGGGTCTCCTGGACGCCCTTCGTTGGCCTGTTCATCGCCCGCATCAGCCGTGGCCGCACCATCCGCCAGTTCGTCACCGGTGTCCTGCTGGTCCCCAGCATCGTCAGCGTAATCTGGTTCGGCATCTTCGGCGGGGCCGCCATCAACATCCAGGCCACCGCAGATGCCACCCCGGACACCGGCGATGGCCTGGCCAAGATCGTCGACGGGACTCCCTCGATTTCCTTCGACGGCGCCCTGTTCGATTTGCTGCACCACCTGCCTCTGCCCAACGCCATTGCCGGCGCGGTCGCCGTCCTGGCGATGGTCCTGGTGGCCATCTTCTTCGTCACCGGCGCCGATGCGGCCTCCATCGTGATGGGATCGCTCAGCTCCGACGGTGCTGAAGAACCACGCCGCGGAGTCGTAATCTTCTGGGGTGCCCTCACCGGCGCCGTGGCCGCAGTGATGCTCCTTGCCGGCGGTGACAAGCCTGCCGAGGCACTCGCCGGACTGCAACGGATCACCATCGTGTCAGCCCTGCCCTTCGTGCTAGTGATGTTCCTGATGTGTATTGCCCTGACAAGGGATCTGCGCAGGGACCCGCTGTCGCTGCGCGCGCGGCTGGTGACGTCCGTCGTCGAACGGTCCATCCGCAGCGGAGTCGAACAGCACGGCGGCGGCCAGTTCGACCTGGTGACCAAACACGAATGCGATGAACGGTGCGCCAAGAGTGAGCTTGATCCGGACGGGGACAAGCGGCACTGAGCACAGAGCGGCCGGATCCGGGCGGCGCAAGCCACCTGGATCCGGCCGCTCTGATGTTGGGCCCTTAAAAGAAACGCACTCGCGGCCCACACTAGGAAAGGCATCCCATATGGCATCGGCCATGGCATCGGCGCCCACAAAGACACCCGTTGAAACCGAATCGGATGAAGACCGCCCTGTTGATGACTGCGACTATCAGGACTGTTTTTCTGTTCCGGCCCCGAGACCGACTGACTGACTGCCGCTACGTCGCCCCGGCCGGGCTGCCGCTCCCGCCCTCCGTGCTGCTGCTGGCCCGGTTCTCGCACAGCCGGAACGCGATGTCTGCAGCCCGCGCAGTCGCCTCCCTTGACCCCCCAGAACCAATGTTGCCCCTCCCGGCTTCATGGCCGGCCACGTAGCCCACCATAGATGCCGTCACCGGCGCCGCGGCATGAATTACTTGATCCGCAGATTTCCTCGCCAAATCCAGCAGCAACTCTTGATCGACGTCGAGGTCCGGGATCTCCAGCGCCCTCGCCAACTGCTCGCACCACTCGGACAGGATCTGCATTTCATTGTCGACGGACAAGACCTCTCCTTGTACAGAACACTTCCGCTTCAACTGGTGCCCTGACCCTACAATGTCCTCCTGGGACCTGCACATTCAGGTCATGCCCTACGAGGACGCCAAGACCTACCGGTTCAACCCGTTCGACCTGACCAAGGTCTGGCCGCACGCGGACTACCCGCTGATCAAGGTCGGCACCATGGAACTGAACCGGAACCCGGAGAACTACTTCGCGCAGATCGAGCAGGCTACCTTCGCGCCGTCGAACTTCGTGCCCGGCATCGCCGCGTCCCCGGACAAGCTGCTTAGCCGAAGAACCAGGTCAACAACTACAGCCAGGACGGCGCGGGACGCTTCCTGTTCAACGCTCCTTCCGTGCCCGTCTACGCACCGAACACGTTCGGCGGCCCCGCCGCCGTTGAGCCACAGAGCTCGGCCCCCGGCTGGGAGAACGACGGCGCGCTGACGCACGCCGCGCACTCCCTGCAGCCGAGGACGGCGACTTCGTCCAGGCCGGCGCGCTGTACCGCGAGGTCTACAACGACGGCGAAAAGGCCCGCTTCCCGGACACCATCACCGGTGCAGTGGGCGGCGTGAAGCCCGCCGGCATCAAGGAACGCGCCATCCAGCACTGGACCAACGACGACGCCGAACTCGGCGCCAAGCTCCGCGCAAACCTCAGCGCAGCACCCCTCTCCGACGCCGAAGCCGCCAACAAGATCGGCTGGCAGCACCAGATCGCAACAGGAACCCCGCCACGGCACAGTGACCCGTTCACAGCCGCGGCGGGGTTTCCCTGAGTTCAGGTACTTTCGCGGACGCTGCGACTAGGGTAAATGAGGAGCGGGCGTCCGCCGCAGTCTAGGATCAGTCGTGTGAAGCAGGCGGGACGGCGCAGAGCCTGACCGCCGGTCACGGCGAGACAACATGGGAGCACCTCTGATGGCTGCAAGAGACGAACCGGGGACTGGCAGGGATCCGGACGCACAAGGCGGAGGCGTCCAGTCCGTCGACCGTGCCCTCCAGATCCTGGAGATCCTCGCCCGGGACGGACACGCAGGCGTCAGCGACATCGCGGATGAAATGGGGGTCCACAAGTCCACCGTTTCGCGGCTGCTCGGATCGCTGGTGTCCAAGGATATCGTGCGGCAAAACAACGACCGCGGCAAGTATCAGTTGGGCTTTGGCATCCTGCGGCTGGCGAGCTCCATTCCAGGCCGGCTGAATCTGGTCCACGAGGCACGTCCCATCCTGGAGAGCCTCGCAGAGCAATACAAGGAAACCGTCAACCTCGCCGTCCTGCGGTCCAACTACGCGGTGAACGTGGACC
Source organism: Arthrobacter globiformis (assembly GCF_030815865.1). Taxonomy (NCBI): domain Bacteria; kingdom Bacillati; phylum Actinomycetota; class Actinomycetes; order Micrococcales; family Micrococcaceae; genus Arthrobacter; species Arthrobacter globiformis. Next base: position 2,516,384 of record NZ_JAUSXI010000001.1, on the reverse strand, counting down.
AGGCCATGGGCCCGTCAACGCTGGCAACATCTGACTGGGTGGGCAGCCTCACGCCCCTCCATGCCAACTCCAGCGGCAAGGTACTGCTGGCAGCACTGCCGGTTGAAGAACGCTCCCGAATCCTCCACAAGGTGGGCCTTCCGGCCCGCACCCCGCGGACCATCACGGACCGGGACACCCTGGAAAACCAGCTCCTCGACGTCTCCCACGACGGCTACGCAGTTGTCCACGAGGAATTCGAGATCGGACTGACCGCGGTTGCCGTGCCCGTCTACAACCACTTCGGGACTGTAATCGGGTCCGTCAGCATCTCCGGGCCTGCCTTCCGCTTCGATCCGGAAAATACGCCCGGCCTGATCCAGGGCCTGCAGGAAGCTGGCCTGAGCATCAGCGGAAAGATGGGCTACACCCACCGGTGACCCCGGCCGCAGGTTGAACTTGACAAAACCTCGCCGCTGGTTGAGCTTGCCGAAACAGTAATCCGAACATGCGGCAAATTGGCGCCATTCAAGGATGCGTCGGCAGTCCGAGCGAGCCCTTTTCAAAGTGGATCATTCTTCAAACTCCGGCAGAACGGGATGACATCAGGTTGAAGTACACCCCAACCTGACGTCAGGCAACAGCCTCAAAAGCCGTTGGAATGGAGTCCATCTTCCTTATTGCGGACGTAACCTTGCGCAGTCCTAGATTTCAACCTGACACTTCTGGCTGGTTCCTTGGCAGGCGGGTGACAGCGGGAGTCACATTTGGGTTTGCGTCAGCTGAGGGTGCGTCGGTGCATCACTATGCCCTCATGCAGTCATCCAACAGGCTGGGAATGAACGAGTATGAAAGATCAGCCAGGCAGCAGGCACCTCAACTCGGGACGTGCCAAAAACCCACACCTTCATGTAGTAGACGCCGAAAGCAACCATGAACAGGTATATCGACGGAAAAGCCGTCGATCCAGGGAAGAACGGCATGTGAACTTCATGGGGCCGAATACGGCGATGCTGGTACCCCGTCGGGCACGATAACCCGTATCAGAGTGCTTGCGGGTGTCCGGCGGCCACAATTCCCTACCGGCTGGGCACAAGTCACGTCGCTCTCCCCCGGACCCACCATGAAGAAGCAGAACAGCCACCACAAGCCGAAAAGGAGGTGCCCCGTGAACAACCAACGGATAGAAAAGAAACCCAAGCAGAATTTTTCTCAGGTCATGTTGCCTCAGCCAGTCACGTCCATGCAAAACCGCCGACCAGAGAAGGAAGGAGCCAGCCGGCCACACCAACGGCCACCAATGAAAAAGGCCCCCAAAGGGGCCCTTCACAACACAATTTGTCCACACTCAGAGGCCAAAGGGCCTCTGAACAGGGAAAACACTGTGCCCGAGGTGGGACTCGAACCAGCCTCTCCCCCTGAGAATCCGCCACTCCCCCGAAAACCTCCCCAATCCAACCCAGTCCGATACCGGTACAACCCAATCCGAAGCCCAGGGTGTGGACATTATGCACATCCTCTTTGTGAGCATTTCTGCTGCTTTGCCAAGCGAGGTGCAGCTGCCCTTCGCAGACTGAGAGCCCCCGCTTCACCGTGTGCTGTCCCTCCACGCTGTGGAAGCGATTTTGAGCCCGAACGCGATGCACCGCCTTGACCTGGCATTGATGCACGGAGCAATCCGAGGACTGGGATTCAGTGCACGTCATAGCGTGGCCCCCTCCTTCGACCATTTAGTGGACGACACAGTAGAAGAGACCATGACCAGAACTTCGCCCTATCGAGCATCGGACAGACACATGGCGTTGCGCGGTCCAGAATGACGAAACGTCGATTATCGGCGTCCGGGAATCGAGTCGAACAGCTGCAGGCACAGGGCGGGTGCCAACGACCGAAACTAGCCGACAGACCAATGTCCAAACAAGGGACCCATGGCATCGCGCCCCTGACCGTGCGGATCCCGTGCACTGAAGCTAAGGGAGTCCCAGTAGAAACCGCTGATCTGCTGCACGCGGATGCGGGTTCTGGCGGCATCCGACTCTCGAGGGTTGTACGAGCCCGTCCGGGCACATCAGGGGCGGCGGGTGATGCTTGGTACCGCGTCGGCGGCGCGGCGTTCAGCTGGTCGGTTGGGCTACCGGTACCAGCCAACGGCGCGGTCGTAGCTGCACTCCAGCGCGCCTGTACCTGACTCAGTGCCTCCTCCTGCCGGGAAGTAGATGGCGCCAAAGTTAGCGCCGTCAGCTTCGATCCGTTCCTGGGCCCAAATCTGGGCCGCCTCCAGATCAGTTTCCGGGATCGGTTCCCGCGTAGTGCGGCCCGTCTCGAGGTGGATGTCCAGTTGGTACTCCCCTGGCTGGGACGTCCCGGGATGATTTCCGGGGTCCTGCTCGTCCCGTCGGCTTATCAGCACCTCCGCGGCCGCATGGAGAGTGGACTGTTTACTCGGGACGTTGCCTTGCTGCTGCTGTTTGATCCGCAGGCCCGACGCCGCGCTTTCAACGGTGTCTTCCGGCGTGACGAGGTAGTTTGAGCCGCTAACGTCAGCTTCTGAGCCCCCGACACTTTTCAGATGCTGCCCGAATTGTTCGGAGCTGGACTGGATGGAGTTCATGCACCCTCCCTGAGGGTAGTCGCGGCGATTGCCGACAGACCCTACCCTAGACCCATCCCCGGCCTTCCGCTCGGACTCCTCGACACAATGGCTCCGGCGGACCGCCTGTGACGTCACATGCTCTCGCGGGTCGGCAAGAGTGCCGGCGCTACAGACTCTTCTCCGGTTCGCTCGGCATCGGGATCTTCAGCCCGGTTAAGGACCTCCCACACGACTACCGTCAGCGTGACAGCGACGGCCAAGATACCGGCGACGATCCACCCGATCCGGGAACCTTTACCCGGTCGGCGTCCGCGACGGCCAACGGCGGCCGGCACAACGTCATCGGACTCGCGGACAAGCTCCTGCCCCTTCATGAGTGCGTGTGCGCGCCCAAACATGTCCAACTCCTACCTTTCGCCGAACCCGGATGGACAACTTTACTGAGCACGATAGCAAGAGTGATCGCAAAAACTCCCCACCTCGGGCTGGGTACCATCCCAATCGGTGAGGATCCTACGAGGTCGCTTTTCCTCACTCCAGACGCCTGCCCAGGCTGGCAGGGGCTTCCATTTCCCAAGAAAAGCTGTCCGCCCCGTTCCTGAAAGGCTTCCTCACACATAGGACGTCGAGTGCGCAGTTCGAGCAGGTGAAGCGGTAGGACCAGGACGTGGTGAGGACGGGAATGAGGAACAGTGTGAACTGGTGCCCCGTCCTTCGAGTGACGACGATGTACGAACTGCCCGCAGCACCGGCAGCTGATTCCCGTCCGGGCAGAGCGCGCCGGACGGCCTTAAGGACGAAGAATCGAAGCATTTGCTAGTGCCCTTAACAGGAGACCCGGTCACGCCCCGGGGGGGGTGCGGGGGCAGATGCGCTGCGAGGCCGGAAAGCAAGATGTTCAGGTCCTGGTTCAGTTCGACCGCCCCGTCATAATCGCCAGAACCGGGCCACCGCGCCGAGGCGGGGAAACTCCCGCCGGGCACACGGTGCAGCCCCAGACAAAGCAACGCCTCATATTCCTCCGAATCGACGAGGACTTCCAGCAGTTTATTGAGGATGCCCCGCACAGGGACCTGTACTTCCTCGGAGCCTAGCTATGGGCCCGGGTGCCGTGGTGCATTGTGCGGCTACCATATGCAAATTCCCTCACTAGCCCCAGCCACCCGTGGACCCTGCCCACCTCGGGCCGACAGGTGGGCCATTTGCGCAGCTTGCTTCTGTCCACCGGAATGGTGCGACGTCCTAAAGCCCGTCGAGGATTTCCAGTTCCGGAGAATCTCCACCTGGTCCCCTACCGCCCTAAACTTCTCCGTCGACGGCGCGGAATATGAGATTGACCTTAACACAGACCACGCTAAACGAACTCCGTAGCGCTCTAATCCGCTATACCAACGCGGCCCGTAAAGTTACTGGCGGCCGCGGCCGGCCGGTATCTCGCAAATCCGGCGGTGCTGGTAGTGACGCCAAAGCTATTCGGATGTGGGCAATAGATAACGGCCTCCAGGTCAACACTCGCGGCCGAATACAGGCTGATATCGTTAAGAAATACCTGCCTGCGCATTAGCCACCTAGACGTACAATCAGGCTCGCAATCTAAACGATCCGAGCCTGATTTGTTTTGTTGCAGCGCATTATCCGAAGCTACCACGCGCGATATGCGAAAGTAACCTGTGCATTACCCCTCGCTTTGGGATAATCCTTGAGCGCGACGCGGGCGTTTCTCCGACTTTGCCATCCACAACCGATTTTCCGATCGAATTGACCATCGTGCTATTGCCTGGAACCGACTAGGCATAACAGGCTCATCGCATTTGAGGGTGGAGTCGGGGTGGCGCGTCAGTTGCCGGGTAGGGGGCGAGGTCTTCCGATGATGGAAGTTCAAGGCCACACTGTCCACCCCTGGCCATGGCTCAGTGCTCGTGGTCGACGGAGGAGGTTCAGTAGAGCGTGCGCTCATGGGCGACATCATCGCTGAGATTGCCGTTGCAAACGGATGGGCTGGCGTCGTAATTAACGGCGCTATTCGTGATCAGAACGCCATCAATCAAGTTCCGCCTGGCGTCAAAGCGCTCGGAACCAACCCACGTAAAAGCGCGAAAGAGGGCACTGGCGAGGTAGATCTGCATGTCGTGTTCGGTGGGGTGATGTTCAAGGTCGGTGCGCACCTCTACAGCGACGAGGATGGAGTCCTCGTCGAGCGGTAATAATGCCGCCCCGCTGTGCGTTGCCGGGGGGGGCTAGAGGCAGCAGCTTGTCTTACCTGGATGTCTGGCTGAGGCACACCCCAATCTGACACTTTCCAGCTTTACGGAATCTGCATTATCGGCGTGGAACGAGCCCGGGAGGAGCCTTCAACGATCGCAGACGAAGCATACGTTTGGTAAGGTCACGGCGTCGTTCTTCTACCTCGCCACTGGTCCGGGCATCAACGACTCCGCCGCTACCATCACCTGGGACGCGTACGAGACTGGCAGGCCTCCGACGCCACCACCTATGGCGCCTTCGCGCAGGCAGTCGTGGATGCCATGAGAGGGAACCAACCACAGGGCTACGTGCTTGATGTAGCCGAAGATGCCAGAGCAATTGGTTGTCATCTAAGCCAACGCCGCCTGGTCATTTACGATTTACAGTTGCGCCGGCGTTGGCGTCATCGCATCGGTCCTGGCCTCTCAGGAACCTGGCAACGACCGCTGGGCATAGATCCGGATGATCTGTGCCTGTCCCGGAGCCGGCCCTTGCCGGCAGGTGCCCCGCTTCATTAAGCCCGACGAGCCTCTTTGTAGTTTCCGACTAGCTTTGCCGCGCGATGGCAAAGCGGTGCCCCGCCTCCCTGAGAGCGGGGCTTCGCTATACCTGGCTCGATTACTCAGTATTGTCGGTCGTCACATCTGGCGTCACCACTGGTGGGCGACGTCGATCACGAGCTTTGATCCGCTGCCGGGGCCCGCAAGGGTGTAGACCTTGAAGGGCAGCCGGGCGCGGACGCCGAGGCCCAGGGTCGTGTAGCCCTCAAAGCTGCCTGCCCAGGCCACCTGCCTGAACGTCTTGCACTTCGAAACGTTGGTCACCTCGGAGCGGTTGGCCGGCACGAAGGTGGCCTTGCCCGTGGCGCTGTCATAGCTGGGCGAGTGGGCGGTGACCTGCAGGAATGCACCGCCCCTCAGCTTGATGGGCAGTCCGGACCCGTCCTGTACAACCTTTGAAACGTAGCGGACGTTGTAGCCCGCTGCCTTTCCCTTGATGTCGATCACCAGGCGGTCGAAGCAGGAGTGCTGGCCCGAGCGCACGTTGGTGACCGATGCGCCGCTCATGGCCTGGTTGGACTTCGCCAGCGAACTCCAGACCAGTCCGCAGTAAGAGGCTGCCGAGGCGGACCCCGGAGCCAGCAGGCCCAGCCCGAGTGCCATGATGATGGCAGTGAGCCAGGCGCTTAGTTTTTTCATGTGGGTACCCCTTTTTTGGGTGCGAGTGATTGGATGACTCCAGCGTAGGAGCGCCAACAGCCCGATACGAGGGGTGTTTCCGGTTCTTCGTGCAACCGTTAGGCGGCCGGGAATCGAATCACGGGACCGTAATTCCGGGGCGCATATTGGGGCCGTCGAAAGACGTTTGTGGCCCTTTCTCCACACGGCTGTTACCGCTGGTAACGGCCAATACGCGCCGGTAGCCAAGGGTAGGGCACTCCGGGTCCGTTTATTGGCACCTAGGGTCCCTATCCGTGGCACAGAGTTCCAGTCGGACGCTTCCACCTGAACGACATCCGCTGCGGGAATTCGACCTGCGCACCAGCACCGGCATCGCCTGGGAAGAAGGCGACAGCATAAAGCCGCCCCACAAGCCTAGTGCTGCCCAGCGCCTGCAAGTGCTGCGGCCACATGCCGACGGGCTGGTTCTCACCTGCACCTGATAAGGGGGCTTCGGATAAGCGCATCGGCGGACAGAGAGCCCTGCGGTAGTTCCTCAAAAGTTTACGAAAGGCCGGTTATCGGCTCTTCCTTTGGGTTTTGGGCGAGGGGACGAGCCGTACCAGCGGGCTACAGTCAGTCAATTAGTTGCTTTAGACGGCCGGGTTTCCGCTCCAGCCCTCGGAGCGATGGAGTCAATAGACCTAGGTCGGTCGACCCGCCACGAGCACTACAGTGCCGTGGGCAGGCCAATATCCAATCCGAACATCGATCGAGGTTCAAGCATCCATGTCGCCGTTCTCTTTCTGCGAAGTTCCGGGAGGAACTTGCCAGCGGACTGGTGCTACAAGTGCTCATTCTTGAGGTGAAGGCCGATCCAGGGCCAAGCGACTAGTTCGTCGCTTTCGAGTGGCTGGTCAAGTAGTATCCGGATGGCTTCCGCCACCACCGTGAGTTGCGGCTCGTCGCGCGGATGGGCAGGCTCAACTTCTGTTGTGGCCACCATGGGTCTCCTATGCTGCGTAGGTGGTTCCTAAGTTCGTTACTGCGACGGCGATCGTCGCCACGCGTGAGTTGCACTAAATCATTGGTATGTCAGCCCGCATGGTACAAAAGCGACACTTCATTCCGGCGGGTGTGATGGTCTTAGAACCGGGCGAAATAGTGCCCGTGAACCAAGGCCGTAGTCCGGGCTTTCAAGAAAACCGCTAAGTCCCTTGGCTGCTTTCCTGACGGCCGCTTCGAGATCTGCGGGCGGGCAGGATCCTGAAACGACGACGCTGCCGATGCTGCCGGCAATCTGCCGGTCTGGCCAGAAAACCGGCGCCGCGCACGCATCCAGGCCTGGGACAAGTTCACCCAGGCTACGCGAGACTGCTTGGTGCCGGATCATAGCCAAGAGCCGACGAAACATGAGCGGATCGGTAATCGTGCGCGATGTAAATGCGGGCAGCGGACCGGCTAGGACTTCCTCCTGTAAGGCGCGGGGTGCATACGCGAGCAGGACTTGGCCGGTCGCGGTGGCGTGCAGCGGCAAGTTGCTGCCGATGCGTGAGATGGTCTGCTCGGACTCCGCCCAGGACAGCTTTTCCAAGACCAGAGCACTTTGGCCGTGAAGCGCGGCGAGATGTGCATGGCCGCGGGTCGTTTCCAGTAGCTGCTGCAGGTAGGGCATGGCAGCATCGCTTAGGGCATAGCTGTAGGGCGTCCGTGAGGCAATGCCCCACAGCTTAAGTCCGACGACGTACCGCCCGGTTGCCGTTCGTTCGAGCGCCCCGCATTGCACAAGCTCTTGAACTAATCGATGGACCGTACTCGTGGGCATGCCAGTCGCATGGGACAGTTCTGTCAGTCCCAGTTCGGTCCGTTCGCCCGAGAAGGCTCCTAAGATGGCTACCGTCTTGCTAACAACCGATAACCCGGCCTTAGCGTTGTTTCCAGCCATGCACCTCCCCCCCCCCCCCGCATCGTCGTATCGGGTTCCTTGATGTACTAGATGGTAGATCTTTGGGCCCCTTCCATGTCTTGTGGCAGGTCCAACCGATGCACCGCGGTTTAAACAGCAGTGCTGTTGGATTGGCCGGCCTATCGTACTGAGGATGGAGCCGTAGTCCGACAGTTTCCGATCCCGCTAACAACTTCCTTCCGCTGGGGTGGAAAGTTTTCACAGCTGGTCCGGTGAGGCCAGGCAGTCCATTGACGAGGTTGAACTCAGCTCGTGAACAGGCTCGAGTTGTGCCGCGTCTAATACGGTCGTAACTATGTCAGGCGTGGTCATTCTCAAGATTCCTTTCTGTTGGGAAAAGCCTGCCTTCGTTCTTTACGAAGGAGCACTTCCTGTGGGGGTGCGGGACGTTACGGGGCGGCACGTTTGTACACCGTGACGTTGCGGCGCAGGTAGAGACGGCGCAAGTCGGTGCCGTCTGCTTGAAGCCACAACACGCTGCGTCGCTGGCGACCATGTCCACACGTCCTGAAGCGATGGGTGATCCGTCCTCGTAAATCATTACTTGGTCAGCCTGTGTCAGGTTTGACCAATTCAGGATGGGAGTCAGGCCCGGAGGATTAGGAGTGGTGCTGGGTCCCATCCGGGACATGCAAGCAACCGCCACGGGTTGCCTTTTCACTAGCTGATGCCGCTGAGGCATGGCACTCCTTGATGTTCAGAGCCGGTGCCGCCAGCCTGCGGAAGCTCAGCGGGTACTAAGGGCGTCGCCCTTTTTATGGCGGTCAGTCCGTCACGAACACTGTCCCCGAAGACTTCGTCCGGGTCGAGGCGGCGCAGCTCCTCCGCGAGGCAGTCGCGCAGGCTGCGGCGCGGCAGGGAGATGCGCTGGGCGGGCTGGCCCGGCTGGGTCAGTTCGGCGACTGACAGTCCCGGGCGGAAGAGTTGGACGTCGCCCCCGGGGGCGGGAGAGCCGGACGCGGCGGATGCCGGTCCCGGCAGGGTCCGGCACGATGGTCACGGGTGCGCCCAGGGCAAGAGTCAGCCAGGCCGCGAGCAGGATGGTGCTGGGAGAGTCCGAGGCACCCTCGACGGCCACGGCGGTGACGGGGGCACCGTCCACCTGGTCCAGGGCGGCGGCGAGCTGGATCCGCCAGTTCGTCAGCCTGGTCCAGGCGAGGTCGGTGTCGCCGGCCTTGTAGGTTTGCCGGATATTCTCCAGTGCACGCTGGGGGTCCGGTTCGTTCGCGGAATCCGTGATTCGCCGGTGCGCGATCCGGCCGATGGAGGTTTCGCAGGCGTTTTCCGGTGCCCCGTGCGGCCACCAGGCCACAATGGGTGCGTCCGGCAGCAGCAGCGCGGCCACCAGGGACTCGCTTTCGTGCGCCAACTGGCCGTAACCACGCAGCACGATCACTTCTGATGCTCCCGCGTCACCGCCGACGCGGATCTGGGCGTCCAGCTTGTCCTCGGCGTCTGCCCCGGCATCGGCCAGGACGATGATCCGGCAGGGGTGTTCGCGGCTCGCATCGTTGGCCGCTTCGATCGCTTCTTCTTCGAGCCCGGATTTGGTGACCACCACCAGGGTGAGGACCCGGCCGAGCGCGATCACGCCGCCCTGCTCGCGCAGGGACTGGATCTTCTTGGAAACCTTCGAGGTCGTGGTGTTGGGCAGGTCTACGATCATGGCCTTCTCCACGTGCGTCCGTCGCGGGCTAGCAGCTCATCGGCCGAGGCCGGGCCCCAGCTGCCGGGCGCGTACGGCTCGGGCTGTTCACCCAGCCCGGCCCAGTACTCTTCGAAGGGGTCCAGGATCTTCCAGGACAGCTCCACTTCCTCGTGCCGCGGGAACAGCGGCGGCTCGCCCAGGAGCACGTCAAGGATCAGCCGCTCGTAAGCCTCGGGGCTCGATTCGGTGAAGGAGTGCCCGTAGCCGAAGTCCATGGTCACGTCCCGGACTTCCATCTGGGTGCCGGGGACCTTGGAGCCGAACCGGATGGTGACGCCCTCATCGGGCTGCACCCGGATCACCACCGCGTTTTGGCCGAAGTCATCTTCACTGTGGTCGCGGAACAGCAGGTTGGGAGCGCGCTTGAAGACAACGGCGATTTCGGTCACGCGCCGGCCCAGCCGTTTGCCGGCGCGCAGGTAGAACGGCACGCCGGACCAGCGGCGGGTGTGGATGTCCACCCGGATCGCGGCGAACGTTTCGGTGGTGGAATCGGCGGGGATGCCTTCCTCCTCCAGGTAGCCCTGGACCTGTTCGCCGCCCTGCCAGCCACCGGTGAACTGGCCGCGCGCGGAGTGCGTGGACAGGTCGTCGGGGAGCTTGACGGCGGCGAGGACCTTTTCCTTCTCGGCGCGCAGGTCATCGGCGTTGAAGGAGATGGGCTCTTCCATCGCGGTCAGGGCGAGCAGCTGGAGCAGGTGGTTCTGGATGACGTCGCGGGCCGCGCCCACGCCGTCGTAATACCCTGCCCGGCCGCCGGTGCCGATGTCCTCGGCCATGGTGATCTGGACGTGGTCCACGTAGTTCGCGTTCCACAGCGGCTCGAACAGCTGGTTCGCGAAGCGCAGCGCCAGGATGTTTTGGACCGTCTCCTTGCCCAGGTAATGATCGATCCGGAACACAGCGTCCGCAGGAAACACCGACTCCACAATGTCGTTTAGCTTCCGGGCCGACTCGAGGTCGTGCCCGAACGGCTTCTCGATCACCACGCGGCGCCACTTGTCCCCGTCGGCCTGGGCCAGGCCGTGCTTGGACAGCTGCCGGCAGACCTGTTCGAACGCCTTGGGCGGGATCGAGAGGTAGAACGCGTGGTTGCCGCGCGTGCCGCGGACGTCGTCGAGTTCCTTGATGGTTTCGCCGAGCCGCTCGAAGGCGCCGTCGTCGCCGAACTCGCCCTGCACAAAGCGGATGCCCTCCGAGAGCTGGTTCCACACCGCCTCGTCAAAAGGCGTGCGCGCGTAGGCCTGCACGGAGGCCTTCACCTCAGCGGCGAAGTCCTCCTTGTCCCATTCACGCCGGGCGAAACCGACCAGCGCGAAGCTGGGCGGCAGCAACCCACGGTTCGCCAAGTCATACACCGCCGGCATGAGCTTCTTGCGGGCAAGGTCACCGGTCACTCCGAAGAGCACCAGCGACGACGGACCGGCGATCCGGCTCAAGCGGCGGTCGCGTGGGTCACGGAGCGGATTACTCGCCCGCTGCCGGCGCCGTTCAAGAGTGGTGTGCATTGCTGCTTTCTTGTGTTGAATTTGCTGCAGGGCGGAGTCTTGGGGCCAAAAACGAACGACCCAAGGGGTTGATCATATTGCGATGCCTAGTGGCCTGCAGCGGTGGCCGACACCGTCAGGTGCGGGCCGCCGCCGCAGGCCGGATGTGGCGGTAATTTAGGCGATGGCTGCGTTGAGTTCCTTGGCGGCCAAGGCCGGGTCGGCTGCGCTGTAGATGGCGCTGCCGGCGACGGCAACATCAGCTCCGGCCTGCTGGACAGCCTCGATGGTCGATGCGTTTACGCCACCTGCGACAGAGAACGGGACCTTGGCTTCTTCACCGGCCTGCAGCAGACCATTCAAGTCGAAGCCAGGCTGTGCCTGCTCGTCCAGGCCGGCGTGGAACTCGACAAATTCGGCGCCGAGGGCACGCACTTCCCTGGCCCGGGCCACCTTGTTGAGAACACCGATAAGGTCTACAACGATGCCCTTGTTGTGGGCCTTTGCTGCCTTGATGGCTCCCACGATGGTAGAGTCATCGGCGCTTCCGAGCACAGAGACGAGGTCGGCACCGGCCTTGAAAGCAATCTCGGCCTCCAGCTCCCCTGCATCCATGGTCTTCATATCAGCGAAGACGATCTTGTCAGGATGGGCATTCTTCACCGCGGTTACAGCGGAGAGACCGGCTGCCTTAATCAGCGGTGTCCCGAGCTCGATGATGTCAACGTGCTCAGCGACCTTACCAGCCAGCTCGAGAGCGTCTTCGACGGTGAGGAGATCCATAGCAACTTGGAGTTTCATGATGATGTTGTTTCTTTCTGTAATGAATTGCGGTGAGTGGAAAACTAGGCGGGAACGTCTATTCGAGGTTTGCGTGCCTGAGCCAGAGCTGTTCGGCCGGCTCATTGGTGTTGTTCCAGAGGGTCTGGAAGACAGATTCCGTGGCGATGAACAAGGTCTGTTCGAAAAGGCTTCCTGAGTATTGGCGGGAAAGACTGGATCCATGGTCGGTCTTTTGAGCTGCAGGAATGATGACCAGGGCATCGGTCAGTGCCGCCAGCGGTGACTCCGGGTTGGTGGTGAATGCAGCGATCCGCGCCCCCGCCCGGGCTGCAGTTTCAGACGCCTTGACGACCCCGGATGTGGTTCCGGAGCCGGAAGCAACCAGGAGCAGGTCACCGGAAGCTATCGCCGGTGTGGTGGTGTCGCCGACGACGTGGACCGTATGGCCCAGGTGCATCAATCTCATGGCTGCGGTCCGAAGGATCAGGCCGCTCCGCCCGGCTCCGGCGACGAAGATCCTGTCGGCCAGTCCGATATGCGCTGTCAATGCCGCCAATTGCCGCTGGTCTATCCCGGCAGCTGTTGCAGCGATCTCGTCACGGATGAGAGATAGGTTGAGGGCTAGGGAATGTGCTGTTTCGTCCACGGTGGATGTCGCAACGTTCCTCTGGGTCATCAGTGGGAACCCTGCGCGGTTGTGGCTGCGGGCTGTTCCTTTTTGCCTCTACAGCCCGCGGCGACGAGTGGAATAGATGCGAATATCGCAGCAGCTCCAAGGGCCCTAGTAATGCGTCGTTGCATTGTTATTGTTCGCTTTCTGATGATTTCTTTATGGGATCGTGCGTGGAGTTCGGAAAGTTGTCTCGATCCGGATGACCCCCGGAATGAATGCTGTTAGGCCGAGTGTTCTTTCGTTCTGTAGTGACTTGCGGTCGGTTGAAAGTTGCGTGGGTGATTACTCAAGGTTCATGTGCGTGGGTCAGTGCTGTTGGTCCGCCCCTCTGAGTTGTTACGAGCAGCTGGAGCTTCTCCTTGGGCACAGCACATCGGACAGGGCATCGGGCACCGCCAGCCTTCGACCCTGTACAGAGTTTCGGCAGCAGCTGGTCCTGCCGATTTGGGCACCCCACTCGGCGAGGTTGTACGCGCGCAACATGCGAAGGCCAACCTTGGAGGAACTTTTCCTTACAGTGAAGGATGGAGATCTAGGCGTATCGCCGTCGTCGTCTTGCGTTCTCCCTGTATGGGGTCGATCAGGGATTTACGGGTTCCAGCTGACCTGAAGCTTTTCAGGTCCGCGGAATGAGGTGTTGGGCAGGTAAGTGAATTCCTGATCATCAAGGCGCATGCCGGGCAGCCGCCGTGAGAGCTCTTCGAGGAAGATTTTCATCTCCAATCGCGCCAGATGGTTGCCCAGGCACATGTGCGGACCGTGGCCGAAGGCAATATGGGCGGTGCTGTTGGACCGCGTCGGTTCAAATTCGTCGGGCGCATCAAAAATGTCCTCGTCATGATTAGCGGAGGCGATAACCATCAGAACGTTGGCTCCGGCAGGAATGGTTGTTCCGCCGATCTCAACATCTACCTTTGCCGTCCGGCGCCAAGCGACCACGGAGCTGCTGTAGCGAAGGCACTCCTCGACCACTGCCGGAATTAGCGACGGGTCCTTGCAGATCGAGTCCCACTGGCCGCGATTTTGCAGCAGGGTCAACAAGGCGTTAGCGGTAGCGTTCGTCGTGGTTTCGTGAGCGGCCATAGTCCCGCCGATTACGTTCGTCTGCAGGTAGGAGTCGGGAAACAACTCAGGATGTTCTCGTTGAAGCTTAACTGTGTGGCCGATCCAGCCCGGCGGATTGTCCAGCTGCTTCATCTTTTCGACGATACGCCCGGCCATAGCCCAGAACTTGCCCAGGCCTTCGGCCGCGTGAACCTGTTCCTCCGGCGACGCCTGACCCCAGATGAACTCCGTCATGGATGTCGCAAGCTTCCTGACGGTGTCGACGTCTTCCTCGGGGACACCCAGGAATTCCAGGGCGATGAGGCAGGGAACATCCCAGAGGAGATCTGCGACCAGGTCAGCTTGACCTTTCTCGGCAAAACGGTCAATGTAACGATTTGTCGTGGTCCGGATGAAATCTTCCAGGCGGTCGATGTTTTCAGGCATGAAAACCGGAGCGTTGAGTCGCCGAATAGTGCGATGTACGGGTTGGTCTGAATCAATGAGGACAGGGCTCGGCGCGAAAGCGTATTTTTGCAGGACTTCTCCAGCTTCCGCTGAGGGAGGCATGACCGGCGCGAGTGTCACAGCTGCAGAGAAGGATTTTGATTCGCTGAAGACGCGCTTGACGTCTTTGTAGCGCGTTACCACCCAGTAGCCGGTTTCGGGGTCGTGAAAAACAGGTTCTTCCGTCCTGGCCCGTTTGAGGGAAGCGGCTGGATCCTGCTGGTAAGGGCCCGAGAAGAAGGAGGAGAAGTCTCCGGCGTCCCCGGAGAATGGGCAGCGGCCCGAAGGGGCAGTTGCAGCGGCAGGGGTTGGTGAAGTCATGGGGCACGTCCTTGTACTCGCTGTAGTGTTCTTGCTGATTACTGTCCCGGTGCGTCTATGCCGGTTCCGGGACTAAAGGTCGAGTGTCAGCTTGTCGCAGGCCGCCCGGCTGACACAGATCATCATTGTCTGGTTTTCCTCCTGTTCCTCCTGCGTCAGTACCGAATCCCGGTGCTCGACCGCTCCGGCGATGATGCCGGTCTCACAGGTGCCACATGTTCCCTCTGAGCAGGAGAAGAGGACTGGTACCCCGGCTGCCTTGGCGGCGTCCATGATTGAGATGCCCGGCCCGACGTCAACGGCGATGCGGGAGCGGGCGAATTCGACTTTGAAAGTTTTCTGTCGGGCTGGCTCGGCAAGTACCTTCGGAGCAAAGCGTTCGGTGCGTACCCTCCCGGCGGCCAGTCCTGCTTCTACCCGTACTGTTTCGAGCCCTTGGAGCAGCGGTTCGGGTCCGCAGCAATAGATTAGTGATTCTTCACCAGCAGAGCTGATGATGGCTCTCAGGTCCATCAGCCCGGCTTCGTCCTGCGGCCAAAGAACGACTTTGTCGGAGTACTTGTTTCGCAGCGTTTGAGCCTCTGCCATGCTGCCCAGTGTTCGGCCGCCGTAAGTCAGGGTCCAAGGGATTCCGTCCGCCTCGGCCTGCTCAATCATGGGAAGGAGCGGGGTGATGCCGATACCTCCCGCGATGAAGATGTAGCGTTTGGCTGCCAGCAGTTCGAAGTTGTTCCGCGGCCCTCTTGCCATGAGGACGTCCCCGGCTTCAACGTTGTCGCAGATGTGGCGGGAACCACCTCGGCCCTCAGCCTGCCGGAGGACGCACACCTTCCATTCCGTCCGATCGTCAAGGGGGCTGCAGAGAGAATACTGACGGATCAGCTCCGAGCCCAGGTCGAGTTCGATGTGGGCACCGGCAGACCATGGCGGCAATGGCCGCCCTTTGACGTCGACGAGGGTCAAAGCTGTGACGCCATCTGCAGTGCTTTGTTTCCGTTGGACGCGGAGCTTGAGCTCCGGTTCATTCAGTTCCATACAAAACCTCCGATAAGTAAGTAGATGGGCGCACCAGCCACGTCACTAGTCGCCGATTTCCCGCCCGCCTGCCTAGTGTTGCCGGTCACACGTCGGTAAATCCATGGCTTTCCCACTGGACGGGAAAACGCGAGGCGCCAGGGTCGGATGTCAAGCTTCATGTTGCATGAGTGGCTTGAACGTGGGGCCCCTGCGGGACGTGCACAGGCTGATGGGTGGGTGTAGGAAGACGTGTTGTCCTATGCCTGTTTCGTTTCGAGGGGTACAAAGCAAATTGTTGTAGGACTAGTTCTCCGGGTGTGCAGGTGTTCCGGGGTGAGGGGTGTCGTCATGCCACCAGCCTTCCCAAGCATTGGATGTCAGGAAGCCCGTGGGAAACGCTGGCTGGACATTGCTGGTGATGGGGTGTGGGGCCGAGGCCTGTCCGGAACTGAGGAGGAGCAGGGTCTTCAAGAGATGCATTGTACTGCCTTCCATGCTTGGGGTTGAACGTCGTTGTTCGAAGGGACGGGCAAGCTGACTGAGGAACCGGTCCGGAGCAGGCCTGCAGTACCACGCCGGTCTAACCCAATGCCGCCATAAGGGCGAGGAGCAGCAGGTTCCGGCGAGCGATTGCTGGGCCATCCGCTGATGACGATGGGGACAGCGCCGCTGCTGCGCAGAGTGCGGGTTGTGGCATCGCCTCTGCGCAGCGACCGCGAGACCGAAGTCAGCCCTTGCTTGGGTTCTGGACCTTTACGCCGGTGTCGGAGACCAGGAAGGACATGAGGTCTTGGCCGACGGTCAATGTGACTCTTCTAAGCGGTATAGGAGAGCAACGGGGGCGATTCGATAGGATGCGGTGCTCTTCGCGGTTGTTATCCGGCTCAGAAGACCAGGCTTGCGATCGGGTAGCCGATCAAGGCGATGGTAAGTGCGGAAACCAGCGTTGCGTACGCTCCGTATCGCACGACCGCGGCAGGCTTTACCCAGGGATCGCCGAAGATCAAAGCAACTGACGCGAGCGACGACGGCAAGGCGAAACCCATTTGTGCCGCCAGGATCACGAGCGTTCCGATCAGGCGGTTATCCACCCCGAGCGATTCGGCAAGGGGCACGCAAACTGCGACGAACATGATGATCACCGGCACATGGTTCACGACATTGGTGATGAGTGCGATCGCAAGGACCAGGAGGAGCATGACCCAGAACGGGCTCATCCCTGAGGCGAATAGTGGGCTGAGTGCTCCGACGAGGAAGGCGTTCAGCCCTACCCTGTCTTCGGTGAGCAACGTACCGAAGAGAATCGCGCATGCGACGAGCGAAATGACGCCCCAAGGGATGGAGCGGAATGCCGCCGCATGATCAAGGAGAGGTTTACCTCCGATACGTAGGAGCATCAGGAGGATAACCCCGAAGAGCGTCGGGACGATCAAGGTCACGTCGTCGAAGTACGCAACGATCGGCGATTGGGGCGCGAAAAGGCTGATCAGGCCCGGCAAAATCCAGGTGATCACCACAAGGGTGAAGATTACTGCTGTGGCCACTTCGCGCCGGCTCAGCGGTGTGGCGTTCTCAGAGGCCAGTTCAGCGTAGTTGACCGTCTTGAACCTGTCCGTGTTCGGGCGGGCGACGTATCGCAGAAACAGGGCAATGAGGACGGCGGCAATGATCCCTACGGGGATCCCGACGATCATGTACTCGACGAATCCGATCGAAGCGCCCTTGGATGCGCCCGTGAAAACGCCGAAGCCGATGAGCGTGACCGGGTGTGAGATCGGGCTGATCGCGAATGCAATGTTGATCAGGAAGGTGCAGCCGATGATGACTGCCAGAGGATACTTTTCGCCGTACGTGTACCCGAGTTTGCGGAAAACGACGTTCAGAAGGGCGATCATGAAGACCAGGGTGGGGATGAGGTCCAGGAACATGCCCAGGATGAAAGAGCACGCGAACAAGCTGTAGGTGAATGACCATGGGCTTCGCTGGGCCCAACGTCGGGAGAGGAACCAGTCCGCAATCCTGCTGGTTAGGCCGGATTCGTTCAGAGCATAGGTGAGGAGGAGGCTGCCGACGACGAAGGCCACGACCCAGCTGCCCGCTGATTCCTGTAGTGCCTTCCAAACGCCGTGGAGGCCCGGGGGTTCCATGACTGAATTGATGAAGAAGGAGCTTAGTGCGATGCCGAGGACACTCGGCCATACGAGGTCGACGAACGTCCAGAGGTACAGGACTCCGACGAACACGCCAATAACCACCATCCCAGTGGACGTCACCGGCGCCGGTGCCGGGAGGAAGGAAATCACTGCCATCAGGACGAGTCCGACCAGCGTGTGGAGGAGATAGGACGACTTCATTGCCGTGGTCGGTTCCGTCGACCCGGCACTCCTCACAGTTGTTTGAGTCATGATCATTTCTTTCGGTATTGGTAATTCCGGACCACTTGATGTGGGTGGGAGGCGTCCTTCCCGCAACGCAACATTGCGCTGCGGGACGTCGACCGGCTTATGGGTCTAAGAAGGCGCGCTGCCCTATGCTCGCTTCGTTCCGAGGAGCACGAAGAAGACCCTCGTCGGTTCCTCGGTCACGTTCCGCCAGGCGTGCCTGGTTCCGTTTTGCACGACAATGTCCCCCTGTCGCAGGACAGTGCGGGTCGAGTCGAGGTCAAGCACGATCTCTCCACTTAGCACGACTCCGTAGTCGATCGTGGGGGTTGTGTGGAACCCCGGGTTGTCCTGCTCGAACAATTCAGCGAGTCCGGGTGTGACCTCGAGCTGTTCCTGCGCCGCTTTGGCGGGATCAAATAGCGGGTCCGCGAAAACGGAATCCGGTGGAAAGGTGACGACCAAAGCCACCGATTCCCCGTCGCCCGGGACAACGCTGACAAGGTCCGAGGTGAGATCGAGGTGCATGGGCCGCGACGACGCAGGTGTCGCCCAGACAATTGTGTTCACCATTCCCGGCGTCTCCAGATGCTCGTGGGAGCGAGGCGGCATACCGTCGCTGACGACGCAGGAACTTCCGTCAGCGGAAATGCCTGTCACGACTCGACGAATGGCGGCGGTCGGTTCCCCTGGAGGAGCAACGCCGTTGAGCCCGACGTGAAACGTAGGCCGGGTGACCGGCTCAGTCATTGCCATTGCCACCGTTGGGAGAGATGACGTAGTTGCTGAAGCCTCCGTTGCGGTTTTCCAGGCCGTTAATAGCGTCGTTGACGTCTTCCAGGCCGAAGACGACATCTTCAAACACTGACAAATCGACCGCGCCTGAACCGGCAAGGGCTGCCATTTCCTGGCCTTCTCCGGGCGAGAACCAGCAGGATCCCACGAGGGATTGCTGCTGGTCCATCAGGTGATGAACGTCGATCGGGACATCGCCGGCCGTTGCGCCGACGTTGACTGCGACACCGCCCCTGCGCAGCGACCGCAGCCCTTCAAGGAAAGGAGCGTGCGGGGTGTTGGGTCCGAGTGCGCTGATGTATCCGTCCACACCACCGTCAGTCACTTCCGACACCCACTTGTCGATGGGCCCGTCGTCGGTGGAAAAGACCTGGATGCGGTCCGGGGAGATTGCGCGCACCCGCTCGAGCAGTTCGCGGTTTCTGCCCGTGCCCAAAATGGTGGTTACTCCCTGGGCGAGAGCGAACAGTGCTGTGCCGAGTCCGAGGGTTCCGCTGATGCCGTTGATCAGCAGGCTGCTGCCAGGTCCCAGCTGTGCCTTCTGCAGGGCTGCGTACCCGGTGCCGAGGTAACCGAACCGTGCTGCCCGGTGGAAGCTCAGATTATCGGGCAGACGGACCAAAGAACCCTCGGGAGCAAGGGTGTACTCGGCCAGACCGCCGTAGGGGTACCGGTCCAGCATGACTGACGACGTCGGGGTAAGTCCGAAGTAGCCTGCGAACGCGAAGTGCTGGCAGTGCATGATCTTGCCGCTCCGGCATTCTTTGCATGCACCACAGGAACGACCCGGATTCACGTAAACACGGTCCCCGGGTGCGAAAACTCTAACGTCCGGACCAACTGCTTCGACCACACCTGCCGGATCCAGCCCAAAAATGGCCGGAAGCGCCGGCAGCGGGTTTTGCGGAAACCAGGTGGTCCAATTCGCAAGGATATTCGCGAGGTTGGGGACGATGTTGCAGCTCTCCACACGCACGCGGACGTCGGCGCCTGTCGGTATGGGCAGTGGTACTTCTTCAAGCACCATCGGTTCGCCGACTGCATGCATCCGTGCTGCTGTCATGGTCTGAGTCATTGTCGTTCTTCTCCTCTCCCCACCGGCTCGGTGGGGCTATTTCATGGGGACCGGCGCCAGGGCCGATCGTTGGCGGCGGCATCCGATTGGGTTTGTCGACCTGTTTGATCTGGACCCTGCCCATTGCCTGGGCAGAAGGTTTGCTACACGGGGACTTCGCCCCTGGCACCCACGGTGGGCGATGCCTTGCTCCGCCTGTAAGCCGATGTGGGAGGCAAGGCAGATACCTCGGTTCCGAGCCGCTTCCCCGGCTAACTAGGGGCGGCCCACGGAACCTTTATCTCGGTTTTTATCTCACTCGCCGGTAGCGGGCATGGCGGACATCCGCCCTCGTTCGCCAATTCAGGCCAAGGCCGGCGTCCTAAGCAGTGGCGCGAAGGCGCTGCCACGAGGCTGCGTTTTCCATAGCTGATCTCCCTTGATCCAGTTGCAAAACATCCATTGCTATCACTGAAATTTCCTGCTACGGTTCAACCAGTGAATCTCTTGGATCCACTGAATGAACCCTGTGAGGAGCATAACATCAGCGTCGATGAAAGGGGAAGAGCCATGACGGACATTGCAAACACCCTCACGGCAAGCAATGCCGGCTATGAACCTGCAGGCCCGCAGTCTGAGGGGGCCGCGCCGCTGGGTACACTCGAGCGCGGACTGTATCTGCTGGGGCTCTTCACAACAGAGCGGCCAAGTTGGACACTTCGGGAACTGCGGGAAGAATCGCAGTTGGCGAAGGCGACAGTGCGGCGTCTTATGCTTACGCTGGAGCGGCTGGGCTGGGTTGAGCAGGATGCCGCTGGCAACCTCACTCTGGGCCCCCGAATGCTTCAAAGCCTGTTCGCGAAGACATCGGCAAGCGTGCTGGTCAGTGAAGCCAGGCCATACCTGGAACAGCTCGCTCAGGCTACTACCGAGTCCGCACTTCTTTCGGTATGGGGCCACGAGGGAGCCCTGTCACTGGACCTCGTCACGACGCAGAGGCACTTCCAACCATTCACCTCAGCCGGAATGGTGGTCCGCGGGCTCATGACCGCCGACGCGCAGGTCCTCGTGGCGTTCGCGCCAGAGGTAGTTTGGGACGCACGATATGCATCTCTGTCCCATGCCACGCCCCACGGTCTCGACGTGAATTCCATGCGAAAGAAGTGGCGCGCGGTTCGGGACGCCGGTATCGCATTCGATAACGAGGAATGGAAGCCCGGGGTCTGCGCAGTGGCGGCGCCGGTCCTCGCCGCCGACGGATTCGTGCTCGCCTCCATTTCCCTGGTCATTCCCAGCGAACGTGGAGGCCAGCAAGAACTGGAACGCCATGCCGGCGCTGTGCGCGAGGCGGCAGCGGCGCTCTCACGAGTCCACATTGAACGCAGCCACTCACTGACTACAGCCCAGGACCCAGGTGAATCACTGGCCTGAGTATTACCTCCGCTGAGGACCCACCGATGGATGTCGCCCTGAACCCGCACGGGCCACAACACTCGGGGCCGTCCTCTGCCCAATGCCGATGAATGATTTCCAATGAAGGATGCACATGACACTCGCTAATGCGCCGTTTGATTCGGATGTGCTGGTCGTCGGCACAGGCCCTATGGGCGCCACCACCGCCCTTGCACTCGCAACCTACGGCATACGTACACTGGCCATCAGCCGCGAAAACTGGCTCGCGCATACACCGCGAGCCCACATCACCAACCTCCGTGCAATGGAAGTGTTGCGTAGCCTGGGCCTCGAGGAAGAGGTGAAGCGGCAAGCCACCCCTTGGGAGCTCATGGGCGAGACAAAGTTCACGACCAGTCTCGCCGGGAGGGAGATCGCCCGCCTCAGCAGCTACGGAACAGGCGACGAACGCTCTGGAGACTACCGCCGCTCCAGTCCCTGCACCATGGTCGACATTCCGCAATCAGAGCTGGAACCGATCATCCTCAACGGCGCGGCAAAGCGTCGCGCTTCCTTCGAATTCAACACGTTGTACCGCTCAAGCGTGCAGGACGAGGACGGGGTCACGGTCACGCTCGAACATCGACCGAGCGGGCGGGTTTACGAACACCGCACCCGGTACCTGGTTGGCGCGGACGGGGCACGATCCCAAGTCGCTGAAGATGCCGGATTGCCCATCGAGGGTGTCCTGGCCCGAGCCGGAACGGTTTACGCGCAGTTTAACGGTGACCTTTCCAAATACGTCGCGCACCGGCCGGCCATCATGACGTGGATCGTGAACCAGGACGCAGCCGTAGGTGAGATCGGGCTCGGGCTATTGCGTGCCGTGCGCCCGTGGGATCGTTGGATCGCCGGCTGGGGATTTGATATCTCCCAGGGGGACCCTGATCTTAGCTTCAAAACCGCAAGGACACGGATTAAAGCCTACATCGGCGACCCGGACTTCGAACCGGAAATCACCTCGGTCAGTCCTTGGTACGTGAACGAAGCCTACGCACCCTACTACTCCAACAAACGCATTTTTTGCGGCGGAGACGCTACTCACCGCCATCCCCCGTCAAATGGTCTTGGATCCAACACGTGCATTCAGGACGCATTCAATCTTGCGTGGAAGCTCGCTTACGTTATCAACGGCGATGCGGCGCCGTCACTGCTGGATTCCTACACCCAGGAGAGGGCACCAATCGGCCGGCAGATCGTCGAGCGCGCCAACCAGTCGCGTCGGGAGTTCGCACCACTGAAGGAAGTCCTCGCGGCTGATCGTCTCGGCGGGCCGGCAGGACTGGAAAAGCTGACAGCTCCCACAAAAGAGGGTGCCGCCTCGCGGGCGAAACTCGCGCGGGCTCTTGAACTTAGGAACTACGAGTTCAACGCCCAAGGTGTCGAGATGAATCACCGCTACGAGTCCGCAGCTGTGCTCCCCGACACCGATCAGCCCGAGGTGTGGCCTCAGGATAAGGAGCTTTACGCGCAGGCTTCGACGCGTCCAGGCGCGAAAATCCCCCATGCCTGGCTCGTCGACGCATCCGGACACCGCATCTCAACGCTCGATCTGGTCGGGGATGGTTGTTTCACGATCTTGACCGGACTTTCGGGTAGCGCCTGGGTAGACGCGGTCGCGGAGATCGGGCACCCACGCGTACGCGTCAGGGTGATCGGTGAACCCGACGCCCAGGACCTCTACCAAAGCTGGCAGAAGATCCGTGAGATTGACGAGGACGGAGCGCTGCTGGTGCGGCCAGACGGCGTCGTCGCGTGGCGCTCCATGCACTCAGCCGGACAAAGGGCCGAACAGATGCTCTCCGCGGCCTTAACGGGCATCCTCGGAGTGCGCCTGCCCTCCACCGCAAGCCCCATGGTCAGCGTCCCATGAGTGAAGTTGCAGCGCTGCCTACAATTTCCGAGGCCATGGCGCAGGAGCTGGTCGTGCTCCTGGGAACCGATGCGGTACATATCGAGCGCTCCCGCATCGATGAGTTCAAGGACGATTACTGGCCCACCGGCGACGAAACGTATGCCGCATCGGCCGTCGTGCAGCCAACCACCACCGAGCAGGTCCAAGGGATCCTGGACATTGCACGGCGATATGGCATTCCCGTCTGGCCCCACAGCCAAGGGCGCAATCTGGGCCACGGAGGTGCATCCCCGAAAGTACGCGGATCAATCCAGCTCGGCTTCCAACGCATGAACCGGATCCTCGAAATCAACGAGGAGCTCGCCTACGCCGTCGTGGAGCCGGGAGTGACATGGTTCGATCTTCACCAAGCCGTGCGCGAGAAGGGCTACGACCTTTCAACCCCGTGCCCGGACCTTGGCTGGGGTTCGATCGTGGGAAACACCATGGACGGCGGCCACACTTACCAGCGATACGGTCCGGACTACATGCTGCCCGCGGGCCTTGAGGTCGTCATGCCGACCGGCGATATCCTGCGCACAGGTCAAGGCGCGATCCCGTCGAGCCCTTCCTGGCACCTCTATAAGCGAAGCCTGGGCCCGAACCTCGAACCCTTGTTCGTTCAGTCGAATTTCGGCATCGTCACCAAGATGGGCATATGGCTCACGCGCCGTCCTGCCTCATTCGCCCCCCTGGTGCTTGCGGTCGACGATGAGGCGGACTTTGAAGCGGCGGTTGATACACTCCGTGAGCTCCGTCTTGCAGGTCATCTGGAAGGCATGCCGGCAGTGTATTCCACCCTCAGGGCCTGCCACATGCTGCGCGACGCCCCGGTTGCAGCGCAGACCAGCCCTTTCACCGACACTGAGCTGCGCGACATTGGCAACCGTGCAGGCGTCGGCGCCTGGGCGGTACGAGCGGCCATATGGGGCGAACCAGAAATCGTTGAGGCCAAACTGCGCCGAATCCGAAACGCCTGGGAAACAATCCCCAGTGGCCGCGTCGAAGCTCGACGCACCTACTCCCCCGACGAGTACGACCAACTTGAATACTCCGCAGAGCAGATCATGGCCGGCGAACCAACGCTTAAGGCAATCCAAAACACTCCCCCCAACATCGCACACGTAGAT
Organism: Arthrobacter globiformis; assembly: GCF_030815865.1. Taxonomy (NCBI): domain Bacteria; kingdom Bacillati; phylum Actinomycetota; class Actinomycetes; order Micrococcales; family Micrococcaceae; genus Arthrobacter; species Arthrobacter globiformis. The sequence continues at coordinate 2,492,196 of NZ_JAUSXI010000001.1, read as the reverse complement.
GTCTCACCCGTCGTGCCCCTGCAGGGCACCACGATGCGAAACGTCATCGAACTGATACGTCGGGAGTTCGCGGCGGCTGGCCGCGACTTCGGCGCCGGGATCATGGTGACCGGGGAACGATCGGCAGTGGTGATCGCAGGCATCCGCTACGACAAGACGGACGAAGGCTCCACCCGCTCAGCGTTCGCGCTGGCCCGTAGCCTCATCATCGAACTCGGAAAACTGGGTTTCGGCGACAGCCGCCCCCACCTGGAATTCATGGATCTGGCCGCCGCCGAATACAGCTTCAACGACAACGCCTACCGGCGCGTGGCCACCCACATCAAAGACGCACTCGACCCGGACGGCATCCTGTCCCCCGGCCGGCATGGCATCTGGCCAACAACCACCTGCCCCGCCGGAGCGCATTCCTCCAAGGACCCCCGATGACACAAACCCTCACCATCGACTGCCACGGCCACTTCACTACCGAACCGGCCGACTTCCATGCCCACCGTGCCGCGCAGATCGCCCACGCCCAAGGTCGAGGAGATGTCCCCGACCCATATGCCGGGATACCCGACGAAGAACTGTGCGAGATCATCACGGCAAACCAGCTGCGGCTACAGCGCGAACGCGGTTCAGATGTCACCATCCTTTCCCCCCGGGCATCAGGGATGGGCCACCACGTCCCCGGACAGCACACCGCGAACGAATGGGCGCGGCTGTCCAACGACACGATCGCAAGGATCTGCGAGCTCTTCCCCCAGAACTTCGCGGGCGTCTGCCAGCTCCCCCAAACCATCGAAGGCGAACTGGGCCCGATGATCGAAGAACTGGAACGGTGCGTTGAAGCCGGCTTCGTGGGATGCAACCTCAACCCCGACCCCTCCGGCGGACAATGGTCCGCCCCGCCGCTGCCCGATCCCTGGTGGGACCCGCTCTGGGACGCGCTGGAACGACTCGACGTACCTGCGATGATCCACGTCTCAGCATCATGCTCACCGGCGCTGCACACCACCGGCGCCCACTACCTCGCTGCCGACACCGCGGTGTTCATGCAGCTCCTGGCGGGAGACCTCTTCGAGCGTCACCCAGACCTGCGCCTGATTATTCCCCACGGCGGAGGCGCCGTCCCGTATCACTGGGGCCGTTACCGGGGCTTGGCCATGATGCTCGACAAGCCGCCCCTGGCCGAGCACCTGATGCGCAACGTCTTCTTCGACACGTGCGTCTACCACCAGGAGGGAGTTAACGCCCTGTTCTCCGTCATTGACCCTTCAAACATCTTGTTCGGCTCCGAATTGCTCGGAGCCGTCAAAGCCGACGACCCGGAGACAGGCCACCCCTTCGACGACACCAAGCGGTACATAGAGGCCCTACAGCTTGACCAGAAGGACCGACATGCCGTCCTCGGGGGAAATGCCCGCCGGGTCTACCCCCGCCTCGACGCGCGACTCGCCGCCCAGGGGCGGTAAACCAATGAACACGGAGGAAAAGATGAGCAACAAAGCAAGAAACGTACGCTTTTCAGGTGCCGCGCAAGGATTCAACTGGCTTCCGGTATTCGTCGCAGATGAACAGGGTATCTTCGCCCGGCACGGAATCAGCATCGATTATCAGAAGTTGGGCTCCGTCGATAAAGCGACGACAGCTGTGCGTGAAGGCACAACGGACCTGGCGATCACCCCGCCAGAAGGTGCAGTTGCCGATTTCGTATCCGGGGGTACCCTACGCATCGTCGGCTCCAACTCCGAACGACTTCCCATGTCACTCGTCGCGCGCCCAGGCATCACCACACTTGAGCAGTTGCGCGGCAAGCGGATCGGGACTTCATCGCTCACCGAAGGCACCGCGATCTATACCCAACTTATGCTTCGAGAAGCCGGGCTAAGCTATCCCGACGACTACAGCTTCGTCCTCGCCGGCGTGCACACCACCCGTTGGACTGCCCTGCAGGATAACGAAATCGACGCCGCACCCCAGCCGGCGCCCTGGAACTTCCTTGCCGAACGGTCCGGCTACAACCTGCTCGGGGAAGTTGCAGATGTCATCCCGGAGATCATATTCGCCGCCATCATCGGCAATGAACAGTGGCTGGATGAAAACAGGGACACGGTGCAGGATCTTGTGGCGGCCCTCTCCGAAGCGCACGACTTCGTCAATGACCCGGCAAACGACGCCGTAACGCTGCCCATCTACCAGCGACTCACGACGCCGGACGACCCCGAGCTGGCTGCCCGGGGGCTCGCATACACGCGTGACCTCGGCATGTGGCCCGCCGGGCTGCGAGTGTCACCCGAGGCACTGGCCGCCACGATCGACGTCATGATCAGCTCCGCACTCCTCGAGGAGTCGGACCGGACCACCGCCGGCGGCGTAGTCGACAGCAACTTCACCGTGGGGGCGTGACCCATGGCACGCGTCATGAACAACACCGTACGCACCCCGGCCCTAACAGCATCGGCATTTGCAGAGCTCGGCGTAGCAACAACACACGAAGCGCAAGGCCGCGCGGGATTACTCCACCCGCGTCTGCAACCTCGCCAGTCGGGCGTCGCCATCGCCGGCACCGCTGTCACTTGCGAAGTCCCCCCGGGTGATAACTGGATGATTCACGTCGCGCTCGAACAAGCGCAGCCAGGTGACATCCTCGTCGTCACACCCACGTCACCGTGCGACGACGGGTACTTTGGAGATCTGCTTGCGACTTCCGCCATGGCACGCGGCGTCAGAGGCCTCGTGATCGATGCAGGTGTGCGGGACCTGGCCATCCTCCGGCGCATGGGGTTCCCCGTATGGAGTAAATCGGTCAGCGCACAAGGCTGTGTCAAGGAAACCCTCGCCGACGTTCAAGTTCCCATCGTGTGCGGCGGCCGGATGATCTCCCCCGGCGACGTCATTGTTGCCGATGATGACGGTGTCTGCGTAGTCCGGCGCGAGGACGCGCCCGGCGTGCTTGCCGCGGCCAAGCGTCGGGAAGCCGCCGAGGAGGAGAAACGGGCACTGTACGCCCAAGGCAACCTAAGTCTTGATCTTCTAGATGGCATGCGTGCGCGTTTGGAGGCCAAGGGGCTGCAGTACCTGTCCTAGAGCCCGCGTGAGCCTGCCCTAGCTCTATTGGGACGCACGATTCCGCGGCCCGGCGGACATGAGCAGTGAGCAGCCCTTCGCTGTCCTCATGTCCGCCGGGCCGCACCGGCACCGCTACCCGGCAGACCGGTGGTCTACAAACGAGCAGCCAAGGCCGGACGCAATGTGTTTTTCGTGGACGTCACGATCCCCCCGTCCCGACCCACTAGTCGTATGGATTGCAGAGCGAGAGATAAGAAACATGACATCACAGATAGAAACCGAGACCGGGCCGGTTGGGTCCTCATCTGCGGAACAGGCCATACTCGCCCAACAGCAACGGGCTTGGAAGGAACAGTGACTGCAGCCCGCGCGGCAAAATCCGCCGGGCACGTCATCGTTGACACGCTCGTCGCCCACGGGATCAAGCGCGCCCACGTTGTCCCTGGTGAGAGTTTTTTGGATGTCCTCGACGGACTCCATGACTCCCCCATCGAAACCATTGTCTGCCGCCATGAGGGCGGTGCTACCTACATGGCCGAAGCAGACGGCAAAATGAACCAACTCCCCGGAATCGCGATGGTCACGCGCGGTCCCGGTGCGGCGAACGCCCACGTCGGTCTGCACACCGCGTGGCAGGACTCCACCCCCATGGTGCTCTTCGTCGGACTCATCCCCTTCGACGCACCGAGACCGGGAAGCATTCCAGGAATTCGACATCAAGGCCTGGTTCGACACCGGCGCCAAGCGCGTCATGGTCCTGGACCACGCCGAGCGTGCCTCAGAAATCGTCGCCGAAGCCCTGTTCGCGGCCATGAACGGCCGGCCCGGCCCCGTCGTCATCGGCCTGCCCGAGGACGTCATCCGGCAACAGATCCCCGCCGAACTACACCCACCAATCCCCGTAGCCACCGGCGGCATGACCACGGTGGAATCCGATGCCCTGGCCGCAGCCCTGGCCAGCTCCAGCAAGCCGCTCTTCGTCACCGGCGGCAACGACTGGACCCAGGAAGGCGCTGACCAGTTCACCGCGTGGCTGGAAAAGCACCACATCCCGGCAGCCGCCGAATGGCGGACCCAGGGCACCGTGCCCTTCGACTCCCCGTCATACGTCGGGCCCATCGGCTACGGGCGTCCCCGTCCGACCTATGACCTGCTCGAAGAGACGGACCTGCTGATCTTTGTCGGCACCGTCCCGGGAAATGTCATCACCGACGGGTTCCTGTGCCGCCAGGACTGGTCCAAGAAAAACTTCCTCGTCACCATCGACCCGTCCCTCCGCGGCCGGTCAGGGCCGGTCTCTTACCAGATCGTCGCCAAGCCCGACGTGTTCATCCGCGACCTGGCCAAGATCGACCTCCCGGTCAAGGACGAATGGAAAGCCTGGACAGCACGGATGCGCGGCGAACAGGAAGCCTTCGCCGCTCTCCCCGCGGCGGCGCCGACGAACGGTCCTGCCCGGATGGATACCCTGATGGCGAACCTCGTCCCTACCCTCCCCGCGGATGCCATGATCACCCTCGGCGCAGGGGAACACACCAACTGGGCGCACCGCTACTTCCCCACCCAGCGCTACGCGGCCATGATCAGCGCCCGCAACGGCTCAATGGGCTACTCCGTCCCCTCCGCCATCGCAGCGTCCCTCGAATACCCCGGCCGGCGCATCGTCACCATCGCAGGTGACGGCGAATTCCTCATGAACGGCCAGGAGCTCGCCACCGCAGCGCAGTACGGTGCCACTCCCCTGGTCATCGTGATGGACAACCAGGAATACGGCACCATCCGCACCCACCAGGAACGCCACTACCCCGAACGGGTCTCCGGCACACAACTGAAAAACCCGGAATTCGCGCTCATGGCCCAGGCCTTCGGCGGCTTCGGCATCAAAGTCGATCAGGACGCCGATGTCCCCGCGGCCGTCGAAGCAGCGCTCAAAGCCATCGATGAAGACCACGTCTTCGCACTCATCCACCTCGTCGTCGAACAACGCGTAAAGGCCTACTAACCCACCCGCGGCACGCATTCTCCCCGCCGCACAAGACCACAACCTCTGCACCCGCGCACGGCAACTGCTCAACGAACGGAAAACCCATGACTGTTTCTATCCCCGCACTTACCGAACTCGAACTGCTGGATTCTGTCCCCAAGGGCCTCCTGATCGGCGGCCAATGGCGAAACGCGTCCGACGGCGGCACCTTCGACGTCCACGATCCCGCCACAGGTGAGGTGCTCGCAACCCTCGCCTCGGCCACCAGTGACGACGCAGTTGCCGCTTTGGACGCCGCCGACGCCGCCCAGGCGTCCTGGGCGCGGACCGCGCCCAGGGCGCGGGCGGAGATCCTGCGCCGGGCCTTTGACCTGGTCACCGAACGGGCAGAGGACTTCGCGCTGCTGATGACGCTGGAGATGGGCAAGCCCCTGGCCGAGTCCCGCGGTGAGGTCACCTACGGGGCCGAGTTCCTGCGCTGGTTCTCCGAAGAAACCGTCCGGGACTACGGCCGCTACCTCACCAGCCCGGAGGGCAAGAACAAGATCCTGGTCCAGCACAAGCCCGTCGGGCCGTGCCTGCTGATCACCCCCTGGAACTTCCCGCTGGCGATGGCCACCCGGAAAGTCGCCCCCGCCGTCGCCGCAGGGTGCACCATGGTCCTCAAACCCGCCAAGCTCACCCCGCTCACCGCCCAGTACTTCGCGCAGACCATGCTCGACGCCGGCCTGCCCGCCGGCGTCCTCAACGTCGTCGCGTCCTCATCCGCCTCAGGAATTTCCGGACCGCTGCTCAAGGACTCCCGGCTGCGGAAGGTCTCCTTCACCGGCTCCACCCCCGTCGGCAAACGCCTGATGGCCGACGCCGCCGGCAACGTCCTGCGCACCTCCATGGAACTCGGCGGGAACGCCCCGTTCATCGTGTTCGAGGACGCCGACCTGGACAACGCCGTCGAAGGTGCCATGGCCGCCAAAATGCGAAACATGGGCGAAGCCTGCACCGCCGCCAACCGGTTCCTCGTCCAGGAATCCGTCGCCGCCGAGTTCACTGCCAAGTTCGCCGCTGCGATGGGTACCCTGGCCACCGGCCGCGGCACCGCACCCGCCACCCAGGTCGGACCCCTGATCGACGCCGGCGCCCGCGACGACGTCCACGCCCTCGTCAGTGCCGCCGTCGACGCCGGAGCCACCGCCATCACCGGCGGCGCACCCGTGGACGGGCCCGGCTACTTCTACCAGCCCACAGTCCTGGGCAACGTCCCCAACGACGCCGAAATCCTCCGCCAGGAAATCTTCGGCCCGGTCGCCCCCGTCACCACCTTCACCACCGAGGACGACGCCATCCGCCTGGCCAACGCCAGCGAATACGGTCTCGCCTCCTACCTCTACAGCCGCGACTTCAACCGGCTCCTGCGCGTGGCCGAACAAATCGACTTCGGCATGGTCGGCTTCAACGCAGGCATCATCTCCAACGCCGCAGCACCCTTCGGCGGCGTCAAACAATCCGGACTCGGCCGCGAAGGCGGCACCGAAGGCATCACCGAATACACCACCACCCAATACATCGGCATCAACGACCCCCACACGGGCTAGACCCCGCCGTCGACGATCGATTCTCAAGGGTTTCGTCGGTTCAAATGCCCAGGGGGAGGCCGAACCCCTCAATAAATCAGTGATCACCTAAAACACTCAAAACGTTTGCCCCCCTCGGAGCCCAAGAAGCATGCGCCTAAGTTGCCCGGTTCGAAATATCAGATGGAGGAAAAATGGCCCGTGGCCGTCCACTGCTACTTGCATAACGTAAAACGGAGAGTCGTCATCAGACGGCATTGTTGGCCCCAGGAGAACAGGTTCTCCTGGTCGAAAATGACGCGCCTGAACTATCCGGTCGAGTTGATGCCGTGACCGAAGACGGTCTGGTCCTTTGGCTGTACCTCAACAATGGTGCGGGACGGAGACTATTTACTCGCACGGACGCCGTATTAGTGTGGCGTGTTTCTGAAATCAGATAGCACGCGGCGCGAGGCGTTGTGGCGTATTCCGTACTCTCCAAACGCCAGCAGAGTCTCATCGACTTCGCGGACCTGAGGCTAGGCCAGGAGATCGGCGACGAACTGCATTTGTCGGAGCAAATGGGCCCTGGGACGGGTTCAGCGTCGACGGCACCTGCCTCCGATGGCCTCTGTGCAAATTAAGCACACCCCAGCCTGACGTCGGTCAGGGAGCCGCCGGGCTGTCGAGGTAAGGCCCGCTTCCTTCGTCTCTGACGGCGGCTTTCGAAACACCTGGATCGCCACATGACAGGGACACCCCCGCGCATCGCACCAGAGACGTCGAAACTGGTTGGGCAAGAGCCTGCACGCCTGCGGAAGGGGCTTTGCGGAGGTCTGCAGACAAGTCGCCGAAGAAGACAGAGCCGCACCACAGCCTGACCTGTGGGCTCTTCTCCACTAAGGGTGGTTCGGCGGCTCATCATTCCCTCATGCAGTCATCCAACAGGCCGGCAATGAACAGACATGAGAGACCAGCCAGGCAGCAGTACCTTGCTTCGGGGACACCGCGGCAAAAAATCCACAGCGTCACGTCGTCGACTCCTAGGGCAACGATGAACACCTATCAACAGAAAAACCCTCGATCCCAGGAAGAAGGGCGGTGAGCATCATGGGCTACAACGCAGGGCAACGCCTCGCCGTCGGGCAGTATCGGACAGGCTGTCAGCGCCCGGCGACACCGATTCCCTACCGGTCGAGCGCAAGTCACGTCGCCATCCTCAGGACCCACCATGAAGAAGAACAACAGCCACCCAAAACCGAGCAGGAGGAACCTCGTGAACACGCAGCGATGCGATAGAGAAACCCGCATCAAATTCTTCCCAGGTCATGTTGCCCAGGCCACGGACGTCCATGAACAAGTAACGAAGGACGCACCGTCGATCCAGGAAGGCAAGGAGGCATCCGGCCACACCACCGGCCACCACTGAAAAAGGCCCCCGAAGGGGCCTACAAGTGAACAAAATGTGCACGGTCAGAGGCTAATAAGCCCCTGACCAGGGAAAACACGTGCCCGAGGTGGGACTCGAACCGCATTCCAGCCCTTGCAAACACTGGGCGCTCCAGAAAATATAGGCAATCCGAGCGAGTCCTCCCGATGTAATAGCCAGTCGGAAGCCAAAAGTGTGGACAATGTCCACACCCACTTTTCACCAGTCCAGAGCATGTCTAAGGCGGTCCCTAAGCCGGGGCGCCGCAGCCATGTATTTCGCCACCAGGAGCCTTCCGAAACGAAATTCCGGCCAGCCGCAACGTTGGGCGCCCACTGCTAAAGCCGACAGAAGTTTGGATATCGGCATTCTGAAATGACCCAGAAGTGGCGAAAGCAAAGAGTTCGGTCGGCTCTGCGATACGTTCCGCCTCCTGGGGGTTTGACAGGGAATGGCGCCAGGAAAGCATGCCCGTCGGGCTCAAACTTAGGAAGCCTGTCAGTAAGTACTGAGAGGCTTCCTGGGAGTGGAAACATCCCAAAGCAAGAATACGGCGGGTCGGCTGGCCCTGATTGCCTAGTGTTTATGTATTGCTCTCCGTTGGTCAGGGCCTTTATGCGGTTCGGGTCTCCCCGGTCTAGGACTGACCACCCCTGGATATCAGGCCTCAGCTCACGGATAGCGGACGTTATGTCAACCGGCGTTGACGGACACTCCTTACTTCGCTCCCTTACCAGTAAGGCAGCGTTACTGGTTAGCTCGAAGAGCATTCCACAGCCGAGTGCGCAGATTTGGAATAAGCGTCTCGCTGGTTCCTAGTACCTTCAACTCGAGGACCCCGATGTGTCCAAGAATGATGGCGTTGTCCAATTCAGCCTGCGCTTCGGCGCCCTTGTGAGACGCCCATAGTGCAAGTACCAGAACCGCGAGGCATCCCGCTGCCAACACTCCCACCGGTCCCCAAGGAACCCCGAACACCCCTGGGGCACCCACAGCTCCCCAGCCGACTGCGAACGCAGCCACTGCTCTTGTCCTGATTTCGAGTTGTTTCACGACTCCCCATCCAATACCGAATGCGGCCGCAGCTCCTGAAGCCAGCCAAAGGATCGCGAGCACAGGGCTTTCTTGCCAGGTCTGGTAGTCGAGCGGAATCTGCAGTGCGGTGACGATGGTGAGAATTAGCAAAGGGACACAGAGCCCAGCACGAAAATCGGATTCGCTTTGTGCCTTATCGAATCGCTCGTAAGCTCCGCTGTCCGCCTGGGCCAGAGCGGCCGCCATAAGAGCTCGTCGCCGGCGGACGCGGAGAAGCACTATATTCGCCAGCATCTCCTCCTCTTTCCTTTCGACTGTTGAAGCTGCACCGCCATCCCGCGTCGTCACCTTGTCGTTCTTGGCTTCCTCGTCTCCCGAGTGATCTTCAAGGGCGTGAACCACTAATCTGCGTCCCCAAAGATGCTTGATTCGCTGCCTGATCCTGCGCGGGAAGAGAAGCATCCAGACGGGGTAGGAGATTCGCATCTTTACGAAACCCGGGACTTCCCGGTTTAACTGTCCGAGCATCTCCCTAACAGACTTCTCTCTCGCTGCCCGCTTGATTTGGGACAAGATGAAGTCCTGCAGCGGTGACCCCTGCGAATCTTCATCATTCTCCTGCTGCCTCCTGTTCCGACTGGCAATAATCCATTGCCCTACAAAGTGGAGGGGGACGATGAGTCCAATTACGTACGCGACGAACGGAAGAACGGCGAGCGTTGCCACAGGCCCAATGTAGTCAACCAGGATTGCTACCCGACCAGCGAGGGTTTCGTCGGTTGGTCGCACCCTCGCTACCTCATCGCCCAGCAGCAACCATCCTGCGAACAGCAACAACATGCCGGCACTCAACGCGCTTTTGACATCCCTCAGGTTAGACAAAAAACCCAGCATGGTGTCCCTTCAGGTGCAGCTCCAGCCTGTCGATGACTGGATCAGAAGACGGAAGGAGTGACCGATGCGAGTCGTCGGTCACTCCTTCTTAGAAACTACTGCATGTCGTCCGTTGTATCGCTCGGACATGCAACCAGTTTGCTGCAGAACGTCCTCAACCCGGGCCGGAGCCCCTTTTCTTAATGCGCTCTGGATCTCATAAGAACTCTTTTAAGCACAACAGCTTCCGCTAGCGAAGCCCTGTCGGTGTCGCTGTAGGGGTGGGTGTACCTCTTCCGGTGCCGGTGATGGCTGCTGCCTTGAGCGATCGCATCATCGCCTGAATCCGTGTGTGCTCATTCGATGAGGTGTAGGCCTTCGCTTCGGTCATCGTTTCGAAGTACCGGTCGGCCGCGAAAATAATCGGACGAACGGGGCTGCTGGTTGACGGAACATCAATGCCCGCACGGGTAGTGAAGTGGAAAGGATCCTCTGCCTGTGTTGTGGAAGGGTTGCCAACTACTCCTACAATGAGCCGAACGTTGCCTGCCCACCTGTTCCCCTTCTGAAGATCCTCCCTTGAAGTAAGGTCCATAGCTTTGGTTTGAACTGCGTATGATTTGTCGCCCAGCATTCCCTGCCCAGGGACTTCGCCGAGGTAGCTAACAGCCATATCGCCGCACACTCCCCGGCACGGTTCAACCTCGAGATATGGCTGAACCACAAGGGAGGCGACTTCGACGCCCGCTTCATTTGAGATCACGAAGGGACCCCCCTCTTGGTTGGGCGGGCCAGTATTTGTCACGGTCCACGTTGCGGGGTAGTCGAAGGAGAAAGCTACATCAAATCCCACGCCGTTGAAGGTTGCGTCAGTAGACGTCGGAACGGGGTCACCTTTTGTGGGCGCCGGCGACTCACTTTTGGTCGGTTCTGCTGATCTTGTCGTGGAACTTTCGGAGGGCTCTGGTGCTGGCCCTGGAGCACAGGCTGTCAGAGTTAAAGTTAGTGCCAAACAGAAGACGATAACCTTCATGGTCGCGAACATCATTCCGCTTCGTTGTACAGTCACAGCGCCTCTTCCGTAAACCGTCGGTTCTAGCCTTTGAATAGCATCTACCTACTCCAGGCTTCTCGGCCTAACCGCCACGCGTGACAGCTAACGTTCGAGTCCTCCGCGTTCCAAAGTCCTCCCCTTGCCCACTTACTTGGCCGTCTTTGAGGTCTTAGAAAGAGACGGTTTTGGAGCTACGGCGGCAGTCGCCGGCGTGCCTTGGTGTTTGTCCGCGAGGAGTCGGAAGCTGACCGCTTCACGGTCGCCCTTGCCCTCGAGGCTTTCCGCCAGCTGCTGACGCCGCTCCGGGGCGTCGTAGCCCGGTTCGTCCTGTGCCTTTTGTCCTGCCTATTGGCGCCCGCCACCGCAGCTCGGCCACCACTTCACCGGTGCGTGCAGCAGAGGCTTTGGTCCGTTCGCTTTCGGCTTCGGTTCGTGCTTGCTGTGCCCGGTTGAGGGCCGCGGAAACGGACGCTTCGTCCACTCCTGTGTTGTTGACGGCGATGCCGTACCGGGCCTGTACCTGACCGCGGATGTGTTCTGATGCTTGGGCCGCTTCGGGGTCGTATGCCTTCCACGCCGTGGCTGTTTGATGGGCTTGTTCGATCATGCCGGGTGTGGGCTTTGTCCCACCAGTTGTCACGTGCGGTGGGTGCGAGCTGGGCGCGCGCTGCTGCGCGTTGGGCCTCGAATCATTCCTGCAGTTGCCGTGCGCGCTGTTCTTCTGCGGCGGCAATGTTGCGTTGTTCTTCTTCTCTCATTCGTGCCAGTTGTTCGCCGCTGCGATCGGAATACAGCCCGGCTGCATCAGCTGCACCTTCCTTGGCGCCTGTTCTTAGGGTGCCGGTGGAAACGTCCGAGAACCGTGATCCCCGGGCCCTCCACCCAGTCCTTCCCCCAATCGGACGTTCATCCGGAGGACTGTGCACCGAATTCCTCGCCCAACCTTGCAGTCTGGGCTGATCCTCATTACTGCCCGGTCGCGGTTACTCTGGACAGCGGCCGGCGGGTCCCGGCTAAAGGCTAGAGGGGCTTGCTGAATGCCAAATAGTGCGATGCCTTATACCGTCATGACCCACGTGGACGGCTCCCAAGACGAGTTACTCGACGTTCCGGACGTAGGGCGGGCCGACGAGCCCAAGAGCGACATCGTCGCGGATCAAGGGAAGGGCTTGGACGTTGCCCCTACCGGACAGATTGGATCGCTGATCCAAGCATCTTCCGGTCTATGCGTTCATCTGAGTACTCCGCGGAGCGGGGACGTTGAAGGCGCCCCAGACGCCAGCAATTAAGCCCGTTGTGCCAACCCTGGGAAAGCTGTCGCAGGCAACAGCGGGGAATTGCACATCCGCACATGGCAGTTGCCCTATTCAGCGCGTGCTGAATGGGGCAACTGCGTGTCTAGCTGCTAACGAAGGGCGTATCCGCAGGTGCCCTTGATGTACCACCACCAGCCTGACACTGCCTTGTAGACCGCGCCGCCGACTGAGGCTGGAAGGGGCCCTCCTCTGGCAATGGCAGCCACGGCGGCGGTGCTGGAGAGGATCGCCCACCCCACGCCGATCGGTACCCCCACTCCGGTGATGCAACCGAGGAATGCCATGGTCTTGTTGAAGACGTAGCCCGTGGGCAGGGCGGTGCGGACGAGGACAGTAGGAGCGGCCTGGGGCGCGGCCACTGAGGAGATGGAGCGTGACTGGGTGGAAGGTGCGGCGGATGCGGCCGTTACCGTTCCCAGGGTCAGGGTAAGGGCGATGGCCAAAGCGGTGCCAATCTTAGCCAGCGTGGTGAGCATTCTGGGCCTCCTGATGGGGGTCGTGTACTCGGTGCGGGTTCACCGGGTACACGACCATTTCAGCAAGCAATAACGCTGCTACCTAGATGCCCGAAGGAGTGCACTTTGTCGTGTGGTCCCACCGATGTCCTCCCTACCAGGAGGTGTTTGGATTGGGCCGGCGCAAGGATGCTTCGGCCAGGGTTTCCAGCGTCATGTTGTCGCCGGTGTCTAGGAAGGCCAGCATGAGGGCAAGCGCTGCCGTGCCAAGCAGGGAGGACTTTTCCTCGTGATTAACGAGTGGTTCCTTCACCCCGGCGAGTAGACGCATTCCCATGCCCTCGGCCGTCGACTGCAGGATGATGTTGAACATTTCGAGGGTGAGCCCTGGTCGAAAGCTCACTCCGTAGTGGTTGAAGACGTTGGAATAGAGGTCGCACCATGCCTGCGAAAGGGTTGCGTACATGGCGGAGAGTGCCGTGGATGCAACAGTGTCCGCTTCAGCAGAGGCCACGGCGAGCAGTTGGAATCTATAAGCCGGAAGGTCCAGCACAAGCATCAAGTCTTCATAAGCCAGTTGGTGAACGGATTTTGAGAAATTCTCCCCTTTGGTTAGAAGTTCCTTGGACCGTCCAGCAAGAGCGATGTGAAGGCTCCAGTGCCTTGCTCTGAGGGCATAGGAGATGAAGTCGGCGAGGAAGTGCTGCTGGGATGCCCAGCGGTCGCGGAATTTGCCTCCTGTTGGGACAAGGTGCCCGTGGTCTTGCTGGGTCTTGGCTAGGACCTTTGGCCGCGACAGGTACGACATGGTCGGCCGCACCCCCTCGTCGTTGTTCGAGGGTGCTCTTACGAAAAGGTCTTCGGTCAGTTTCAGGGCAGCGTCGAGGAATGCCCGGGTGAGGTCGTCGTTGGCGAGTTTTTTTCTACTGGCGACACGGACCCTCCTGAGGTTGGTGATGACGTCGGAGAGGTCCAGGTCGGGGTTGGGGAAGGGGGATCCGGCGTGGGGGTTCGGCAAAGACATCGTGGTTTCCTCCCAGACGTTCCGTGGCTGACGGTGAATTAAAGCTAGACCAGGTACTAGTAGTCATTTGATTGCTACGGCAGTTGCTTTCCAGATGACCTTCTTTTACCCTCGGATACGGCGCCCTATGGTCTAGAGACTGCGCCCGTTCTTGCCTCGGTCCGCGCCGCCCACTGCCGTTCCTGCGCGGGACTTTCGGGCTTTGGCTACGCCTTTGCCCGTGGTGACGGCTGCTACGGGTGTCAGCCGTCGCTGAGGGCAGCGGCGAGGCGGCCACAAATTTGGTTCTCGGTGCCACCGCTGTCTTTCAGGGACTCAGCGAACTTCTCGTGGTGTGTCGCTGATCCGTAGCCAGCGGCCGACACGGTTGCTTCTGCAGGGAAACTACGGTCGCGGCTTAGTCGGGCACGGCGTCGTACTCTCGGAGCCGGAGCCGGGTAAGCACTACGCCGATCCAAACAAAAACACCATGTACGTCCGTGTGGAATTTGATGCCTTATTGCCGCTGGGAGAGCAGATAGACCCTGCAGTCCTTAAGCAGGCCGTCCCGGGGGTTCCCTGGGATGCCTTGTTCGAATCTGGGCGAACAGTTGCTCCCTCGGAAGAGCCCAAGCTCCGTGCTCTGTGGGGCGAACTGGGTCCGGAACAATCTGACCCCGCGCATGCCGTTCCTGGGACCTATCCGGAAGGCGCAGCTAGCCGTGTTGAGGTCAATCGCTATGAGCGAAGCACGGACGCCAGGCGAGACTGCATCAAGCACCGCGGAACCACGTGCGAAGCCTGCGGGTTCTCCTTCGAAGCCGTGTACGGAGGCATCGGCAAGGACTTCATTCACGTGCATCACATCGTCCCGATTTCCCAGCTCGGGACGGATTACCGACTCGACCCGGTTCAAGACCTTGTTCCCCTGTGTGCGAACTGCCATGCCATGGCGCATAGGGGCGTTAGTACACCAAGAAGTGTTGCCGAACTCAAAGCCATTATCGAAAGTAACCCTGGCCGTACAACGAGTCGTCCGTGACGAGCCGAAAGCACCAAGGGCGTCGTGTCAGGCCCGCTTCAGAACTAGTTACACGAGCGAAAACACTGCCTTGGGGATCGGATTCCACCCACGCAAACCCGTCTGCGCCGGATGGACAAGCAGTGGCGAGTTTCAAGGCGAACTGGCGATAAGCTCAGCGAGTCATATCGGGACCGGGTGCAACGAATACTCCTCTTGGGTGGGACAATTCGCCAGCTGCTCCCCAGCCAGCGGGCCGCTTGGCATTCTATTTGTTCAATTGCTGGCGCCCTCAATAGCGATTTGAAGCAGGTCACTGTTGGCAGAATGGCCGCTATGCTTAGTCTCCACATCCGACGTCATAGCAAGCACATCGCCATAACTCGTCACCCGAGGTTTGACGAGATGGTCCGCGCTTGTTCGCGTGATCTCCATGAAGCAAACAGTCTGAAGGACTGATCGAACCTCAAAGTCACTCACGTTCACAAGGAAACCGTCTAGGCCCTTCCCCTTTCCATCGCATCCTTTGCTAGGGCAAAAAGCTGATAGCGGACGTAAAGCTGGGCTTTTCTGTGCCTTCCGCAGTAGTAGGCGCGCGCCAAAGTACAACGGACTGTTCGCCCAGAGTTTCCTGGTCGTAGCCGCGGACATGACCGCCAAACTGGCGGCCGGATGGACCTACTCCAGTTGCGTGGTGCAGGAGCTGGCCGTACGGTGCCTGCTGGACCAGATCGAGGTCACCCTGGACACTTACGATCAGGACCTAGACCCAAAATGGAGAGGCATACTCACCGACCGGATTCTGGAAGAGCCCTGTAATCTGATACCACTCAGGCGGTATGGATACGGGGAACGATGAACATTGATTTCATGCTGACGGAAACATGGCTACAGGGAATGCTCGGTGGCGCCACACTCGGAGCAGGCCGCCTCCTCATCAACTTCGTCAGGCTTAACCACGCCCGTACCGAAACCAAGTATGTGCGATTCTTTCTGGCCCACATTATCGCTGGCATTTTTTTCTCAATCCTTGGGGGAGCATTCGCTTGGGGCATGGAGGGCAGGGCGGGGAACTTCACAGCAGGCATCAGTGCTATGCTCCTGCTCTCCCTATTGGCCGGAAAACTGATGCCCGAATTCACCGAGGCGGAGGAGGAACACCGTGTCCAGTAAGCCACGGGTCCGCAGTGATTCCTTCTGGGGTGACTTGGCCAACGCTCTGCTGATGAGTCCCGTTCACCGCAAGTCACTGCGGCAACATCAGGATGAATCTATCCCGGAGTCTCGCGTCCCCGCTGCCGCGCACCAGGCGCCCCCGCATACCCTCCCTGCCCGCGCCCAGAACAACCTCGTCTTGGCGGACGCGGACGACAATGTCGGGGTCTCCTCCGGGTTCGTGGACATCTTCACCCAGTCTGACTACGTCCGGGCAGCAAAGAGCGAACACACCGAGCAGACGGGATCTGTAGCGTTAGGTGCCATCGGCGCAAGCTGGACCATCGATGGGCGAGGAACTTCTTTGCATGTCACACTCGATGCGTTATCAACCGAATACCCACCGCTCTCAGGAGTTCGCGTCCGAGTCACCACGGAAGTGGGCCACGTTACCTACCTGTTGGCCTTCGCGGGCTACGACTCGGAATATGTGGTTTCCGATCTGAGTGTTCCGCTTGCAACCAGCAAGTTCACCGTGTCCGTCGATCTGAGCCGACTAGACTTTCCCGGCATGTCTACCCTCCCGGAGGGTCTGCTCGCAGAGAGCATCGCTGGTGCAGGACCGGAAACATTCGAAGCGTGGAAGTCGATCGCAGAGAAGGCCCCCAAGGGATCGGCCTTCTCCGACAGTCTGGCCAAGATCCTCCGCTACAACTCATGAGACCGGGCCAGGACCGGGAGGAACGCCACCAGCTGCTCACCCGGCTTCTCCTCCCGGAAAGGGGTTGGGTCAACATCTGCCGCGCAGCGGTCAGGGAGGGAGACGTTGCGGCGCTTGCGCAGCGTACGCCGTACTGGGATGCTTTCGCTGCCGAGAGGCGCCATCTTCGGCCATCTGCTACCGGCATTGAGCCCGTAACAGCAACGACGACAGCCAGAGCTGTCCTTGGCCTCGCTCGCGCCCTATCCGACGATCGGTTCACTGAGGAGTCAGTACGGCTCGCATTGGACGTCTTTAATCAATGCGGGCTCACGAGCCCGTCAGCATCGCATGAGCCCTTCGCGCTGCCGACGGAGACACCGCTCGACCGCGTGCTCAGTGAAATTGAACTCCTCCGCCCCGGCAATCCCTCGGCCGATTTCACTGTCCTGCTTGCACGACGTTTGGCCGGCCAAGACATCAAAATTGTGCGTAAGGTCGAGATGCCGGTCCTATTCGATCAGACAACAGCCGGCAGCGTAGGCTACCTCATCGTCAGCGAGACAGCCGACGGGCCCGCGGGACTTCATCCGGACCCACAATCCATGTCCTTCCTGGCTGCTGACGATTCGTTCCAACGAGCGATCGCCAACGCATGGGCGCTAGTCCCAGAGAACACAACGAAGCGCTCCTTCATCTGGGAGATCAGAGACGCCGCCACAGGTCAGCCAGTACAGCAGGTCGCGGGCGACTCACTAGGGCTCGCGTGGTTCGTGGCCTTGGACTCCTTTCGGCTCGGCAAGGCCTTGACCCTGCTCAGGCTCAAGAAGCTCGACCCGCTGTGCGCAGTGACAGGACGGATTGAGCACGCACGCCCGGCATCCGTGGAAGGCTACGAGAACAAATTCAAGGCCGCGGAAGGACGTGGACTAAGAATCGTCTACCCGGCAATCGACAGGGAAACCGCGGAACCCATCGCGACACGTCTGGCAGCGACCGCCACACCCGCCGATGACTTGGCAAGCACGGTTCGCGCCGTGCGGAATCGGCCCAATCCGACCGCCAGGATCATCATCTTTGCCTTGGCTGCAGCGTTCGTCGGAATGCTGGTCACTGGTGCCGCCTTGGCTGGCCAAGTACAGCGCGCCGGCGTAGCCGCCGACGTCCAGAGCCTCATTAACAAGTCGCAGGCTCAACTTGCCGCCGACCCCAGAAAGGCCGCCCTTTATGCACTCGCCGCTAACAAGCTCGGTTCCAGCGTGGCGACGCGCGAGAATGTCTTCAACGTTGCCGCGGAAAACCCTAACATTGTGGCTACCCTGCCTGTGGCCGATCAAGCAATCCGCCTCATTAGGACGGACAGCCTCGGGCGTGGGCTGTACGTCGTCGCGGGCGATAACAACATCCTAAGGATCGACAACGACGGCAAGGTAGAGTCCTGGAGGTTCCAAGCAGACAGCCGTGTGAAGGACCTGGCGGTCAGTCCGGATGGGACGACTCTGGTTGTCCTGGACGACCACACGATCAAGACCTACGACCTCACTTCGGGAACCCCATCCCTGTCCAAAGTTATTTTGCAGGACGTAGCGCAGCTTCGGGAGCAGCTGAGAGTATACGTAGTCGCCGCGAGCAAGACCTCACTCTCCACCCATAACGTGCTGCTCATCTCGAACAAATCAGCCACAGTATTCAGCGGCTCGGGAAGGACGCTTGGGCGTATCCCCTTGACCGGTGAAGACGACGAGAACGTCACCACGGCAGGGAATGACCTCGCCTACGAATCCGGAGGATCTACAGTCACGCTGGCGTCCTCCAAGGGTCGAGTCCTGGATCTTAGAACCGAACCCCTGGCGGTTTCGACGGTCGCACCCCAAGGCGCACTCAGCGGAACCATCTACTCAGTGGAGGCACTGCCGGGTACACAAATCCTCGCGGGAACTAGCAAAGGACTCTATTCCGTGGACTACGTGACCAAGACAGCCACGACTGTCCCTTCAGTGGGTGTAAGCGATGCCCAGAGCATCGCGCTCACGGCGAACAATCTAGCATTCGACGGCGGCCTCGCGATCATTGGCTCTGACGGGCTCACTGTCGCTCCCGTGTTCGACGGGTCGACCCTGTCCTTTACGCTCACCCGTACTGGTGACCGGCACCTAACATCCATGGCCATGTCCGGCGGCTATCTGGCTGTCGGCGATGTCGGCGGGCGAATCACCTATATCAGGCCCGGACCAAAGAGAACCGGGCAAGGCACGAACGGGACAAGGGCGTCAGCTGCTGCCTTCTCCCCCGACGGAAGCCTGTTCACAGCAGACGCCTCGAGGTCCCCAATGGCAGTGACCACTATCGAGCGGACGAAGTCGGCCAACAGTGTTGCGTCGCAACCAACGAGCGAGCCTGACACGTACCGCATCACGCGCGGTGCCGATCCAATCTACGTTAACAACCTCGACGCGGGAGCAGAGTACCTGGCAGCAGCAGGCCAGTCCGGGTCCGACCGGAAGAGGCAGGGCGTGCTCGTCCTGTGGAAACGTGACCAGCAGGAGCCCGTCCAGATCATCGACTTCAGCGGCGAAAATTCGGCTGCCCCCTTCGATACCCCCGACATCGTCACCCAAGTCAAGCTGATCGAGGACAAGAACCTCCTTCTGGCGTACAACATACGGTCAGGCACTGTCAGGTCGTTCCGTCTTCCCGACATGACACCAATCGCTTCAAAGTCGATCGGCAGCGCGAACCGAGCCTTTGCCGTAACTCAGAACGAAGCTTCCCTGCTCCTCCTGTCCGGGACCTCGTTCAGTAGCGACGGCCGAGATATCACCCTCCAAATGCTGTCGACTACTGACTTCTCCGTCCGCTGGAGTATGGCAGCCCCGAACGCGGCCGCCGCCACCCCACTGGCCGGCAGGAACTCAATCGCCGTCCTCGAAGACCCCCAGACAATGGTGATCCGAAGCGAGTCGGACGGCAGCGAACTTCAGTCCATCAAGCTGGCGGCGCCCACCAGAGACATTGTCGCCAGCCCGGACGGGAAGCTCTTGGCGGCCATCCAGCAGGACGGGACCGTGAAGATTCTCAGCACGAGCGACTTCATCCCGGCGGCACCTCCCATGTTCGACCAGCACAGGGGAGCCACGGTGACGGGCGCCTGGGCACCGGATGGCCAGACTTTCGTAGGTCTCGGCCTGAAAAAGAGCAGCGCCGGCAAGCCGCAGGCCCCCACATACGCTCTGTGGGATCTCTCGTCAAACACTTGGGAAAACTATCTTTGCGCGGTAGCTGGTTCCGACCTCACCGCTGGAGAGTGGGCCAGCCTGCAGCTGAGCTCGCCACGACCCGCCTTATGTCACAACCAAGACTGATGATGCACATCCTCCGGCCAGATACCCGCTCCATCTCAGAGACAGAGAAGAAATGAGAAAACTCATCCGCCTAGCCCTGATGGGCATTCTTGCGACAGTGACCATCAGCTGTGCGGGCCCGACTCAAACGGAGACTGCGACTACCAGCAGCTCGGTCTCTCCTGCTCCCACAGCACTTCTAGGCAGATGGGTAGCGAGCTGCACCGACGCCACCATCGACGCCAAGAGACTGAAGGAAGACCTTTCAGCCGGAGCGCCTGCACTCCTTCACGCTAAGAGCCTGACCCAGAACCCCTCACGTAGCCAGGCTCAGGCGGCCATCGCGCCCCTTGCTGCTTGCACCGACTCTTACTTCCGAGCCCAACTCGCTGACACCCTGCCCTCGGCATGGCAGACCTCCGGTGCTGAGCTCTTCGCTCAACTCGTCTCCGATACTTCCCGGCACAGCCCGGCCCCGAGTCCGTCCGACAACGCAGGATGCCCTGCCTGCAGAGTCACGGGCGCACTGAGCTTCACCCACCCCACATGGGGTCAGGTCAGACTGGAGACCTACGCCGAGGGACCACTTCCCACTTCAAACGACTCCAAATCGGGATACCGCATCGTCGCCCAGAGCGACAGCCACCTGTTCTACGACAAGGCAATCAACGACATGCTGTACGAACTAGGGATAGAAGGCAAAAGCGCCGGGGGCTTCATGTTCATCACCTACAACCCCGGACGTCACAACGGCGTCATTGTGCTGAAGGCCACTAAGGAGGGAATCGAAGACTTCGGGACAGACTCCTTCCCCAGAAGCTACGGCGGCCGGTTCTACAACGCGAAGGTCAGGTTCGGGTCAAGCCCGGACTTTATGATCATCCTGTCCCAAAACAACTGCATCCCCAGTTGCGCGGCCGGCACTATTAGGGACATAACGTTTAGGTATGACCAAGGAGTCGATGACCTGATTCCATCCTCCTGAATGCAGAGTAATAGGCAGTCTTCGGACGTGGTCGCTTGGAATGGGCGATGGTCACGTACTAGTGGCGTGTCTCGAAAATAGCTTGCTGGTGTGTCGTTAACTGGGGATATGACGAACCCGGCTCCTGCATTGGTGGTTTCTGATGGTCAACGTGCTGCCCTAGAGGTGTTGTCGAAGTCGCGGACGGCATCCCACCGCGAGGTTCAAAGGGCTCAGGTTCTGTTGATGGCCGCGGAGGGGTTAGCCAACGAATCGATCGCGAAGGTCGCCGGGGTCGAGGCCAACAACACCGCTATCAAGAACATCAAGCGAACGGCCCGCGGGTACCGCAACTACAAATCAGTTATCCTCTTGAGAAGTGCCGTCCGGACGGCGGCCTGACACTCCATTCCAGGGACCCGTTTCCCCATGAACCGTGAAGAGCCCCTATGAGTGTGGGTGAAATGGCGAACGGGAAACCTCGTGCGCCAGCTCGCGGGCTTTCAACCTTGCCTCGACAGACGAGAGCATCTCCGGGCCCAGTGCGGTGCTGAACACTACCTCTAAGCATGCCCACTGCCGCCAAGTCATGGCATCGAGCGCACGCTCCTACATCCCGATCAAAGCTGCTGGACGACCAGATGCAGGCACACTGTATGGGTGCCGGGGAGAGTCTTCAGTTTCGTGTGATGACTTAAGTTTCGTTTGATGATTTATTTGCTGTCTGTGGGAGTCTCGGTTTCCGAATGGCCCGACGTGATGCTCTCTGCGTTCTTCGCGCTGGCCTTGTCCATGTACGCCTCGACATCGTCTGCCCGTACGCGCCGGATCTTCTGGCCGTCAAACCCCGCTGCCCTCAGCTCACCGCTTTCCACCAGGCCGTCGATAACCGGCAACTCAAGGTTCAGGATCTCCTTGACCTGCTCCCAGGAGAGCATCAAAGGCCAATCTGACAGCATTTGGTCCCGGACCTCTAAGTACGTAGTCGTCGCGGTGTAATTGCCATGGGTCGCCACTTTGAACTGTGAACATCGAGGCTCGGTTTCGTCAGCGTATTCGTCTATGCAGTTTTCAGAATGTGCGTAGGCAGGAAAGCCCAGATAGTCAGTTCGGCGCCAAATGTTCTTCCATACCGGCGACGTGGAGATCGTCGATGATGTTGGTCCGGCTGACACGACACCGCCCAAGAGGTGCACCAGTGTGAATCCGTCCAACGATGGATCTGCTCCCTCGTTCTGCCTGGCCTTCTTCCATGGATCTATGCTGAACAAGCTCGGCCCGCGGGTGGGTATGGTCCCCAAGACTTGTGGTCCGAACAACTCTGGAAAAAATCTGCCGAAATATGACCGAAGCTGCACGCCGTATGTGAGCAGCCGGACTCGCGTGAAGTCCACGTCTGGTTTGCATGCCTTGAGATGGAAAATTGCGGCGATAGCCAGCACTGCGCCAAGGCTGTGGGCCGACAGGAGAACCTTTGAAGGTCCCCCACTGGAGGATGGATTCTGGAGCCAGTCATGCATCCGCCGTGCGAGCTCTGGTACCACGCGGTTTGAGTAACTGGGAGCTCCAAAGGGGTGGGCGGCATTTGGGAGGAAACACATAATGTCCCAAAGGACTGCGAGTGGCCTATCGTCTGCGGAAGTTGCGGCGTTCTTCACCATAAAGCCGAGGATGAGCGTCGCCGCAAGGATGACGCCCCATTCGGCGAAATCGTCCTGAATCAAGTCTGCATAAGGTTTCAGAAAGGTGCGAATGCCCGTCGTGTTAGCTTCTTGACCGTTTTGGAGTGCGCTGGCGGCAACCGCGAGAACGACGGCGACCCATGTCAACAGAGTGAGAAGTCCGAACGCCGCTTCGCCGCGCTGGGTCGCCGCTGAGAGCCGACGCCGCCGGTAGGTCATATCCTGACGCTGGGATCCAGGTTCCGTGGCGCCAGGTTCCACATCTATGTCGTTGTAGTAGGTGGGGGGCTGACGAGGCAGCGGTTCCGCGCTGGGTGGAGGTCTCATGGGTGAGAGCCCACGTTCGGATATCAGCCACCAGCAGGCAGGCAGCATCCCCAGAAGGGCAAGGAGAATCCCAAAAAGAAGCAGTCCGCCTATTGCCGCGTATACGGGGGGAACTTGCAAGGACTCGGAAAGATTCACCTCGGAACCACCCGCGCCGCGCCATAATTCCTTTAGTTCGGCAGGGAGTTCCTTTCTCATCGGCCACTCCAGAAGACTCCTGGTTCCCAACACCAGCGCACTGGACAAGAAATAGGCGACGAGGATGGCAGCGAACATGAATATACCTGGACCCCGACCGTCCCACCCCTCCTTCTTCGCATCGCGCAGGACCGCCTTCCTGTCCTTTCCGAGGATGTTCAAGCGGTAGTAAAAGATGAGGAGGACAGAGGTTATTGCTGCCGCGATGAGTAATACCCAGTCCTCAAACATGCCAAGCGCCCACAGGATAAGCACCAGAGAGATCAAGGCTCCGCTTACCGATGCAAGATGGAAGGCACGCCCTCGGCGCATGAACAGCCCGGAAACGGCCAAGATCGTCAGTGCCGTCAGCAGGAGGAGCGAAGCAACTGACGTTCCTGCGAAGGCACGATTCGGTACAGCCTCCGGCATGGCAACGAAAACCAGCGGAGCAGCAGTCACGGGCATCAGGATCACTGCGCTGATCAAAAGGCGCTTAGACCACTTTTCTTCTGCTTCACTGTTCGCCGGGGCACGCGTCTCGGAGGAAAATAATGCGACCCCGAACACTGACACGAGCAAAACAAGGATCGCTAGGGCTAAGAGTGGTGCCACCGGGCCACTCTGGCCCACCTCCGGCCACATTTGCTGAATGCATTCGGGGCTGAGCATCCTAGGCGCGGTTTGGCAATCGGGCGGCCATAGCGCCCCGAGACTGTCTGACAGGAGCAAAACGCAGATCAAAGCAAGGCAAGCGGATATGTGGACCCTGCCAGTTGCAGACGAGATGTGGGGGCGGGTCCATAAACCCGGCGAAGCCAAGAACGGGTCTGTGGCCTCGCGGCCACCATCCCCTGTTGCAGGTTCTTCGTTCCATTTCACCCTCTGAGGCGCAAGATTTCTAACGGTGGCCAGCTTCGCCGTGACGAACGCAGCCAGAATGGCTGCAATCGGCAGGAGAGTGAACATAGCCAGTCGCTGGCCCCGTGACCACCCGGTCAGGAAGTCGAATGCTTCAGGCAGTTGCTTGCACATGGCGGTTGGTGTTGGCTGCTCCTGTGTGGCTGGGAAGCATTCCACTGCCAGGAGCCCGAACGCAACTGTGCAAAAAGTCGTTGTGAATACGAGGCTAAGAAACAGCGCAAAGAGCCTGACTGTTCCAGCGCCGGTCCCAGCCGCTAGCGGTCTTTCCGAAGCGCCGCCGTCGGGCAATTTCCTCGCCCAGTAAGCTGCGTTAGCCAGTGCGAACGGGACCACGAGAAACCAAAGCGCCTGCCCAACCACACGTCCGACGCCCTTAAGAAAGGACGATGCCGGAGAAGTTCTTGCTGCCTTTCCCCAACTGTAGGCTTCAACCCGGGTCGGGGCATTTGTCGCCGGAGCTTTTTCTTTCCAAAATCCGCTGAGTGAATCGCTATCACCCACTGGCTCAATTGCGTCGACATCGCAGTCCAATAAAACGTGTGGCGCTGTGTTCTTGATCCCGTGGACGCGAAGTTCCAATACCTGTGGGCCGTTCATACTGGGATTCACGATCGCCCCTCCTTGTGATGAATCGGCCACGACCCCTCCTGAGATCGGTTGAAGTCGATTTTCGTATACCAGCAGAAAAAAGAACACCCTTTGCCGGACGCCAAATATGTAGGAAATTTACCGACAAAGGGTTTGAAGTGCCTCGGTCTTATGTAGCTGCTTGGGAAATCTAGTCTCGATTCGGATACTTACGGAGGGCCTTTTTAGGCTTCTCCTCCTGGTGTCCGTGGGCTGGTCGATCGTCGGGTTTTAGCGCGTTGCCGGAATTCCGCCAAAAATCAGAAAAGGGATTGAAGAAGCGCGCAAGTCGACGTCAGAGGTGCGATCGCCACCGCGTTCGACACTACGACAGCCGGGGCGCGCAGTCCGCACGCGCATGTCGTCATCTTCAGCGACGTACAGATTATCCTCGACAACAAGTGGGAAGCAGTGGATGAGTCGGCCGGTGCACGCCGCCGTGGTCGCCTGGTCCGACTGCACGAGGCACTCTTCGTCGCCGACCACCACCTCACATACTCGCCCTGAGTCGAGTGAGAGCCCCGTGATATGGGCAGGGACCGGAACTCGACGTGGGCGACCACTGGCGTGCCTGTGTGACTAGCAGATCGAGCTCGCTAGAAATCGAGACCTTCCAAGTAACGCCTCGCCTCCTCGTCGTTGCGCCGGCCTTCATGGCGGTAGCTCTCTGCTGTTTCTCTCAGCACGGAAGCCGTCCTGGGGTGCGTGGCTTGCACAGCGTTGGCCCACGATTCGTACTTGGCAGCCAAAGCATACTCCTGCTCCCCACCATCCGACATTCCTCGTGACGTGACGCCTCTCTTGTTGAAGAGGCCGATGCTGAAGCCACGCTCAAGGCGGTCGTTGGGAGCAGCTTCGAGTGCGTCCCTGACTGGCAACGTGGGGAAAGTGCCATCTGGGTCCTCTGGAGCGTGCGCCAAAACCTCTCCAATGTGGAGCTCACCTACGTCGATTCGATCAGCTTCGATGAGAAGTTGGCGCGCTTCTGCGAGCCATTCGCTGAGGGCAGTCCCATCCACGATGCCGTCCTCCTGGGTGCCAGGAACGACCTTCCACTCACGAAGAAGCCGATATGCATTCGAGGCCAGCGTGGGATTGGCTTCCCGCTGTTGACTATCCGCGTCCTCATTAGCACGCCGAAACACCAGCTCCACTAGTTCGACGAAGGTTCGAGGGTTGCGGGCAAGAAGATTCTCCAGCGTCAACGTACGGGCATCGTCATGGAGGAGCGGAAGGTACCTCCATTCCAGGACTGCGACGGTCTCCTCGTCGATACCCTCTTCCTTGAGGTACTGAATCAGCCTTGAGATGTCGTAGCTCGAGACACACGCGGCTTCTGGGTCCTCCTTTGTTTCAAAGGTCTTCAATGCTTGAATGATCAGATCGGCATCAAGTTCAGACTGGCCTGTCGCATACAGGCTTAGCGTGTCAAGGGCCATCGCGACGCGGCCGTGCACGAGCAACTGACGCGAGGCTTCGTTGACGAACGGAAAATCCGCGCCGCGTCCGTAAGGCATGAACGCGGACCAGTAAGCAGAGTCGACATCCGGCCCATATTCAACCAGCAGCCGCCAGGCACCTTCGACATCAGCACTCAACTGAAGCAGTCGTGCTTGGACCAGAGGGTGCCCAGTAAACCGCTCAGCCCACTCTCGGATGCGCTCAAGATCACCACCGAGACGTGCACGCGCGTATCCTTCAGCGAACTGGATCCGCGATCGATCCGGATCCTCAAGTAGCGTGAACGTGCGGACATCGTTGACATCACTTACATGAGCGAGCGAGAAACCAACCGACCAGGGAAGCTCTGCAGCATCCGCTAGGGCAAGAACCGCCTCCCAGCCTTCGCTCAGCAGTACTTCAAGGATCGCCTGCTGACGGGCAGTCTCAAGAGCTGCATCGTAGTTCTCCAGGTTGTCCGCATGAGATATCCCGATGTTCGGGTGCCAATCGTCAAACAACCACCGATGAACATCGCTAGGCAGTTCAGGCTTCACACGGTCACGAAGGTCAGTGAGCGCAGTCAGAGACTCGTCGTCCATCGACCAGTCAGCCTCCGCGTGCTCTCTATGCCGCCGTACAAGACCATCGATCGTCTCCCAGAGCGTCAGCCTGTCCTGAGGAGCGAGACCCGATGGATCGAGAGATCCGAGCACGTCCAAAGCGCGCCGGCGCAACTCAGCGGGCATATGACTCAACTTCGGCAGGACAGAAGCCCATCTGTTCGGCTCCTCCGTCGCGAGCACCAGCACTCGAGCAACGGCAGCCTCTACCATTTCGATGAACTCCGAGCGCGGAATAGATGGTTCGCGCGGACCTCCCCAGGCGCGAAACTCAGGGCGGCGACTTTCGATAGCGAATGCCGAGGGCTCTGGAATCAGTTCGATCAGCAAGTTCCAAGCGACGTCACGATGGCGCCGGATCAAAGCATCGAGTGTTTGCACGCGCGCCGCCAGCGGCGCCGAGGTTTGCGGATACCAAGGTCTGAAGATCGCTTCAAGACTGGCGGACGGACGGTTACTGAGCCGACCTCCTGGATCAATCTCTGCGAGCTGTGCCAGCACTTCTGCGGCATAACCCATGTGCTGCTCGGACCATGCAAGGCCTTCCAAGGCCCATAGAAAACCAGTGTGAGGGCTTCCCGCGTTCCAGTGCTGGTCGACGTCCTGAAAGAGCTTTCCAGCGAGCGGTTGGGTGCCAGTGGTGCTCTGAGACAACGCACGCAGGAACAAGTCTGGTGCAGCTTCCGCCAGCAGCGGCACGACATCCTCCATAGAGGTCCACAGTTGAGCCGACCCGTCATGGGTTGCACGCTCAAACAGATTCCAAGCGACCCGCTCAGTCCACTGCCTGGCGCTTCGGCCCCCGGACAGGCGGAGCTCGTCCCCGCGAGAACCGAGGAGCGCCAGCGAACGGCCCAGTCCCTTCCGCAGATCACTGGAATGGATCCGTCTCTTACCGTGTATCTCCGCGAGCCAGCGGTCCTCGACCGGAAGCTCTAACTTGGGATCGACAGCACCCAACACTGTCTGGATCGCATGTTCAAGAGCATCGAGGTCACGGTCAGCGATGACCTGCCTAACCACCCGCCATGAGTCTTCTGGTGCGGCAACGGCCCAAGTAGCCCCGACTTTTGTAAACAGAGGATCAGGTTGTCGAATCGCGACCGTAAGCCGCTCCTCGAGCTCGTCGACACCCGTCTCGATGAGTGCCTCCATCACCTCGGTATCTCCGCTTCGCTTCTGATTCCACGCTCCGGCAAGCCAAGAACGGCGGATGGATCGATCCGCGAGATCAGCACCCCATGCCTCCGGGTCGCGCGACTGGGTAGACACACGTCGCAACGCGAGGAGACTTTTGTTCCCGGCTCGCATGTACCGATCCAGGTCGGCATCGGGCACCCCGGCCTCCTTGAGAGCTGCCCGAAGGGCCAAGTGGTTCAACGGCGGAAGCTCGACGTCAGCATCTCCGTCGATATTAGTAGTCACAAAAACGACATGGTGGTTGTCGATCAGGTGCGCCTCCCGCTGCAGATGCTCCTCGTACGGCAGAAGAATGAGCAGGCTTGACGTCCGCTCGAGCCGCCTAAGCGTGGCGCCATCGTGAACGAGTAGAGACTTAGCCAGCATTGACTCGGAGTTGTCCGGTGCCATCATCAGCATCGAGCACGCGGCGAACGCGAGTCCGTCATCGATGCTTGGTGCGCGAATGAAGGTTCGGCCGACCTCGTCAGCAAGGCGGCGTGTAAGCGCCGCAGCTTGGTCCTCCCGCCCAGCCAGCACGACCGAACTAGTCAATGTGGGACTGAAACCTCGGGAGAACCGATCCCACCAGTCCTCAACCGAGGTTGCACCAAACGGATCCATTCCGAGCAGCTCGGAAAGCCAGACCTGAACCGCTGGAGATACCTCCAGCGCTTGCTCGATGTCATCTGCATCGAGGACCCGGACGTCACGCCACACTTTCTCGTTGCTACGCCGCTGCTCCCACGCCTTCTTCTTCTCCCAGCGCCGGGGCGTAACGAAAACGAAGGTCGTGCGCGATTGGTCAACGCCGTTCGGGCTACCCGTCCGGTTCCGGTAGTCGCTCTGCGCCTTCTTCTCGGGGTCGCCTCCGACACCCATCTCCCAGACGCTCAAACCATCAGGCACAAACGGTGTTGATCGAAACGCTTCAACATAGCCGTCGTACCCGTTCAGCCCGACACTGTCTCCGCCGCGCATTTCAACGCGCTGGACCTGATCATTCTCGGCCCGGATGAGCCGGCGCACTAGGATCGGAAGGTCAGCCTGCGCAGATCGGGTATCAGCCCAGCGCTCAAGCTCGTTGGCGCCTGCCAGATGGGGCAAGCCCCCACTAAGCGTCATGTAGCCGCCTCCTTTCACCCCTCGTTTCAACCCTAGTTCGCAAGACCGAGGTCTTTCGATAGGCGCGCCTCTCCTCGTCATGCGGCAACGTCGCTGACGCCATGGGCATCATCAAGATCTTCGGGATCCAGGTAGGCGTACCAGCACAGCTGGTAGACGGTGGATAGATTCAGTTAGAAACGTGTCGCCGGATCGAACGAGCAAAGGGATTCACTCCCCCGTCGTTCCACAAAGGGACTTCGCCGTCCTGTTGGCTCGTAGTCAGCGGTTGCCAATGCCTGCCAGCTAACTGCGGCAAACAAAAGGTCTCGAACGCTACGTCGTCGTGGGCCCTGAATCGCGAGCGGCCGGAGCCCGGCGAACCGCTACGCTCACGCGGGAGCAACCTGCTGCTATCCAAACCGAGCAGGGCCACGCCTGCAACGCTAAGCCGCCCCCCGCCAAGAGACCAGCATTCGCAGCCATCCGGGCGCCCTTCGACGTATCCCTATAAGGGGAGTAGCTCGTAGAAGATTTTATTTCTCCATCCAATATTGGGAGTTGGAGGGATGCCGGAGTTTTGAAGCGGTTTTGCTTAGGATCACGTGAAGGGAACTAAGCGTGAGGTTGAAGAGACGAGCATCCTCGTGAGTAACTTCTCCCGGTGATGCAGCCATGAACTGTTGAAGAACTTCAGCGGCTTTTTCTGCTAGTTTTACAGCTCGTTCAGGAAGAATGCCGGGACAAGAATCCTCTATCACCTGAAGCACTTCACTGAGGGAAGCTTCATCTTCCGGTTCGGAGATCCTGTAGTTCTCCACGATCTTCTGCGCGTCACTCATCAAGCCAGCCCAGTCGGCACCAATGGATAAAAGCTCGCGCGTAGTCGCTGGCGCGTCGATATTCTCGGCTTCTGGTTGCTGTACAGATTCTTCTGGCAACGCCTGCTGGGACGCGGTGGGCTTCACAGTCCCGGGATTTGCGTCTTTTACGCTTTCCGCAAGGACCGAACTGTCCCGTGCAAGTTCTCTATTCGCGTCCCGGGAGCTGGCTGACAATTTGAACGACTGTGGCGTCACCTCGATATCAGCCGAAACTGCTCTATCCAAGAGTCCGCTGATCGGTTTCCTGAACAGCAGAATCACCAAGACACATAAGGCCACGAACGCAAGGCCGATTATTAGAATGTCGCTCATTTTTCCCCCACACGAATAAAGCTTGGATGCGCCCAAGCCTGTTGATTCTACAAGACGGGACCCCAGCGGCCTTTAGCCGCTCCCGGATGACGATGGTGAATTGTGGGGGCCACTTACGAAGTTGTTGGCGAGGACGTTGCCCTGGGCGTCTGAGGTTTCCCCATAGTTCTCCACCGTGTAGACAAGCTTGCCGTTGGTACGGTCGGCCTCCAGGGCTCCGCCGGCAGCAGCGCTTGCTTCCAGGACTCCCCGCTTTGGGCGATCCGGGCAGAGCGTCAATGCAGCCGCTATTTCCTCGGCTTGCGGCAGGCTGACTGTTCCGTCAAAGGAGTGCCCGGCTGTGGTGGCCCACAGGCGCGAAGAGATACTTGGCGGTGTCAAGCGAAGTTCCCCCGGAGGCGGTACCCGCGCTTTCTCAGTTGCTGGGGGACCCTGTGGCGGTGTTCACCGTGCACAGGTCGATCGATATAGCCAGGCCGCCCTGTAATAATTGGGGCGACCAGTTCCACGCCGCGGATCTTTCCGCCCGCGTCTGCCTCAGTGAGGGAACCGAATTGGCAGGCTTGGGAACTGCCGCGATCGGAGGAAAGTGCCGCCGGTGCCCGACGCCACCCCTGGCAGCGCCGCCGCCTCGACCCCCCGGATACGCATCCGCACAAGTCGTCACGCAACCTCCCATTCCCCCTCGATCAGGGCGGCATCCGCATTACCGTCCGGCCGCTAGAGACCAGTGGTTCCCGCGCGCCCACGGCGTCGGAGCAGCTCGAGCAGAGCCTCTGAGGTAGTAGGTATTCTCCAAGCGCACCTGCCGCTCCTGGCTGATTTAGAGCGTGCTTCGGCGCAGGTTCGCAGCAGGAGAGACGTGAGACGCGAGGATTGTCCAGCATGGAGGCTGCCGAAAAGTCAAGCTTTGTCAACAGTAAAAAGGCAAAAGGCGCCTGACCTGCGAAAACACTGTGCCCGAGGTGGGACTCGAACCAGCCGCTCCCCCTGAAAATCCGCCACTCCCCCAAAAACATCCCCAGTCCAGCCCAGTCCGGCACCAGTACAACCGAATCCGAAGCCCAGGGTGTGGACACTGTCCACACCCTCTTTTTTGACGGTTTTGCTCCGCCTACCCAGCGGAGTGCGGCACCCCTTGGCGCGGTGGGGAATCCTTCTCCACCCCTCGCCGTCGTTACGCCTGGAGTCAGCACATACCCAGGTTCAGCCTGACCCCGACAAACGGCCTTAAGCGGGCATTTCTGCCCGGGGCAAGCCAAGGGCTGCGGGTCAGTGGACGACATGGCGCTGCGACCTCCTTCGAACATCTCATGGGCGGGACAAGCCGAAAGGGTATGACCCGAACCTGCCCCACAGAGGGCATCGGACGGCCTCAAAGCCCAGCGCGTTCCAGCTGGACACAATCCCCATTGTCGGCGTTCCGGTCCGCGTAGACTCGCCCGGAGAGGACAATAAACGGGGGACGGATAGTCTCTGCGGAAAAGCACACGTGCGGAATGTGTGGGCGGAAGACGGCGGCCCCACGACGGGGACGTGCGCTTCCGCCTCCCGGACCCGGTCCTGGAAAGCCCCTTGCAGCACCGTGCCGAAGACAGCTCGTTGAGCGACCCGGACCTCAATAAGGCGACGCTCATGCGATGTCCTGACATCAGTCGTCCGCGCCCTGCTGCCAGTCAAACTCGAAGGCGGTCACGAATTCCGCTTTGGGGTCTGGATCGCCATCCGTCCTGACGACCTCCAGCACGCGTACCGCGTCTGGAACGCGCCCGAGTATGCGACCTGAAACTCGCTGGGCATCTGGCCAACAAGGTCCAACCCCGGGGCCTTCTCGGCGCCCCGGTGACTCTCACCGTGCTGAACCCGGGCCATACACCTTATTGTGCGAGCAGCACGGGGACATGAACGACGTTGTTACCAAAGTATGGCCGCAGGAGATTCTCGCTTCGCTGCCATGAGACAGCCACCCTGACTCGTAGAGGTGTATT
Source organism: Arthrobacter globiformis (assembly GCF_030815865.1). NCBI lineage: Bacteria > Bacillati > Actinomycetota > Actinomycetes > Micrococcales > Micrococcaceae > Arthrobacter > Arthrobacter globiformis. The sequence goes on along the minus strand of NZ_JAUSXI010000001.1, from coordinate 2,459,995 downwards.
CTTGCCCGATTCGGTCCACGGCGGAAAGGGAGTGCCGGATATGTCGCAATCGGAAGTAGCCCAAGCCATCAGCAGGTCTCGGCAGTACTTGAACGAAAGCCCGGAGAAGGCCCGCTCCCGCGACTCAACGGCCACTGCCGTGCTGGAAGATGGGCTCCGGGTCCGGGTTGACGGCCCCCACGGCTGGTCCTTGGTGACGGACATGGGGCCAGGAGTTGGCGGGAAGGGTTCGGCGCCTACTCCTGGATGGATGCTGCGCTCGGCAAGCGCCGCCTGCTTGGTCTCGCTCATCGCCATGCGTGCCGCCGAAAAGGGAGTGAGCCTAAACCTGCTCGAAGTTGATGTGGACAGTGAATCTGATGACCGCGGTCTGCTGGGAATCGGTAAGGACACTCCTGCAGGACCCCTCGCACTGCGCACAGTGGTCCGCATAGCAGCCAAAGACACCGAAGAGGCCGCTCTCCGCGACATCGTTCGATGGGCAGACGAGCATTCCCCCGTCGACGATGCAGTCCGCCGCGCTGTCCCAGTGGAGCTGACCGTTGTGATCGGCTGAGCCGAGAACAACTGATCAGGAAGCAGCATCCAGACGCCGGACTCGTCATCCTTCAAGTTGGCGAAAGGTGCGATATCGGCGAGCAAGAATTTGCTGGGGAAGAGCGCGGGAGCACGGCATCCGGGCCAACACCATCTCGCCGGGACTGGTGTCCACTCCGCTGACCCGCTCATTGACCGCTTTGCCGGGAGTGATGAATGCCTACCTCGAGCGAATCTCGGCAAAGCACCGCGCCCAACCGGATGAAATCGCATCCATGGCAGTCCTCCTCCCTTCCTAAGACGCGTCCTACATCAACGCGGAAAGCATCACCGTCGACGGCGGCTGGCCGAACACGGATACCCCGACCTGCCCATGTCTCGGTTCCGGTCAGATGCAAGCCGTGGTCAGAGGCTCAGGGCGTAGGAGTCAAAGGCGCGAAGGTGGCACAGGGGGTCTGACCAGTAGGCATCGATGTTGTCGCTAGTGACGGCTACCGCGGCCCTGATGTTTTCCGCATGAGTGACGATAATCAAGTCCTGCGTCCGGTCCAGCTGCCCCAGCCATTGGCTTGTGCGCTGCAGCAAGTCGACGATGCTCTCGCCCCCGTGACCTCTGTAGTCTGGGTCTGATCGCCACTGCCGAAGTTCGTCCGGCTGGACGGCCTGCAGCGGCAGTCCGTTCCAGTAACCGTAGTTGGCTGGAGACAATTTCGGGTCCGGAACAGCCTTGAGTCCCAGTGCCGCGGCTGACTCCCGGCTGATGGCGGTTGGAGAACAAACAGCCGGGGTATCTTCTATGCGGGCTAGGGGTACGCATGAACTGTCGAGAGGGCCGTCTGCGCCGAAACGGGCCTCTCGGGTTTGCCTGCAAAGCCCGTGACGGATGAAGGTGAGGTTCAATTTCTCATTGCCCTGCGTTCAATGAGGAATTGGAACGCGATACCGAGGGCGAGCCACAAAGTGAGCTGGGTTGCTGCGGAGGCGAGCCGGAAATTCCAAAGGAGGTCGGCAGGGAAACCGGAGTAGTCCGTTCCGCTTTCAGGAAGTATCCGCCAGCCCACGATGACTATGGCTGCCGCTGCCAGGCCTGGAAGAGCTTTGAGGAGTATTGATGATCCGGGCCGGGATTCCTCCCACCGGCACACCATGAACCAGGTGATAACGGCCGTCAGGCCAAGAAGCACAGCAATGACCCATAGGTGGGTTCGATAGTCGATTGTTTCGGTGGCACCCACGGCCGGAGGGTTTGGCGGTACCAAGAGCCAGGGAACTGCGGCTGTGGCGGTCCATCCTGCCACTGCGAGGGACAGGATGGTTTGCGTCTTTGGCCCATTAACCAGCTTTCGAGTCAGTGCAAACCAAACGACGGCGAGCAGCACCCCGAAGGCGCCGCCGGTTAAAGACGTCGCCAGAAACAGTCCGGCGCGTTGCCCGTCGCGTGAAATCAGCGGGCTGTCTTCAGTGCCGTGTTTGTGATCTTCCCCTGCCACAGTCGAGTCATGACTGTGCGGAGCGGCGCCGGCTTCCTCTATTGAGATGGCTTGATCCACCAGGCTTTCCCCGGTGACATAGGCGACGCCACCGGCCAGGAGACCGGCGATCAGCCCTGCGAGCAGGCCGCGGAGTACAGCGCTGCGCAGCGTAAGATCGACGACGTTCTTGACTGCGGTCAGTGACATGGGACGCCCAGGAGGTGCCGGCCATCGTGCATGACTTCGTGAAGCAGCATGCCCGCCCGGGACAGTTGCCCTGCGTCGAACTGCACCAGGTAAAGAACGACTAGCGACGCCGCCACGGCGAACAGCGCTCCGACGACCGCCAAGGCACTTGGACTGCGCCGGACCAGGGAGGGGATGATGGTGCTCATTATTGCTTCTCCTTGCGTTGATGGAGTTGGATGTGGTCGATGGTCAAAGTTTCGGCGCTGGAGCGGCGACGACTTGGGCGAGCGGGTCCGGCACCCTCAGGTGCCAGTCAGTCAGGCGTTGGAAAGCGTCCCCCGCCCTGAGAATGAGCTCCTCTTCGAACGGCCGGCCTGCAATCTGGAGGCCAAGTGGAAGCTGTTCGTCGGTGAATCCGAAAGGAATACCGAGGACGGGATTGCCCAGCGTGTCCCAGTAGGCGGTGTAGATGGGCCCGAAACCGTGGAAGTAACCCTTTTCCATCCGTTCCAAGGCCGCCGCTCCGCCGCCGGCAGTCGGCATCAGGATCAAATCAACATGCTTGAACGTCTCCTTGATGGCCTTTTGCCCAACACGGCGCGCACGTTGGGCCTGGACATAGTCGGTGGCGCTGTAAAAGAGTGCCGTGCCTATTGCAAGGCGGGTCGCCAGCCCGTAGTCCTTCCACCGTCGCTGCATGTCGGGAAGGTGATAAGTAAGTGCCTCCCCGTACATCAGGATCTCGTCCACGGTGGTCATCTCCGCGTAGTGCGGAATCTTCACTTCCACGATGTCGGCGCCTAGCTTGGCAAACACCTCCAGCGCTGCATCGAATGCCGGGGAGAGGGCGGCATCGTACTCGTCCGTTACGTTTTCCATGCGGTCGACGCCTATGCGCACGCCTGCCAGGTCGCCTGTGAGACCGGCAGCGTACTGCCCCACAGGAACATCTGATGCTGTGGGATCCGACGCATCCGGGCCCGCGAGAACGTCAAGCATGAGGGCGCAGTCCTGCGCCGAACGTGCCATTGGACCTACGTGGTCGACAGTGAAGCCAAGCGGCACCGTTCCCGACTTTGGTACCCGTCCGTAGGTCGGCATGAGTCCTGATATGCCGCAGTAAGCGGCCGGGATGCGGATTGACCCTCCGGTGTCGCTTCCCAGTGCCCCGTACGCTGCACCCAGTGAGACCGAGCTGCCCGAACCGGAGCTGCTTCCCCCGGCCCAGTGCTTCAGCGACCAGGATGATCGTGGGACCGGGAAGGGCTTGGTCGGGTCCGGTTCACCGGTGGCGAATTCCATCGTCGTCAGCTTGCCCATGATGATGCCTCCGGCCTGGCGAAGCCGCTGCACTGCAGCTGCATCGCCCTGCAGTACCTGCGGGTCATGAACGAGGGATTGCGCCGTGGTCGGGCCCTCAGTGGTCCCGAATATGTCTTTGATGCCCAAGGGCACACCATGCAGCGTCCCAACCGGCTTTCCGGCCTCCAAGGCTTCATCTGCTGCTGTGGCTGCTTCCAGCGCCTGTTCATTAAAGCGCGCCAGGAACATGCCGACCGCCTCGTCGTACTTGTCCGCCGCAGCGATTGATTGTTCGACGGCGGCCACGCTGGTTGTCTTGCCGGAACGTATCGCGGCTGCCATTTCGGCCAACGTCGCTGGACGTTGCTCTCCGCCGGTGCCGGCGAGGGGGGAAATGCTCATTGAGGAAATGACTCCTGGTCAGACTCGGGGTTCGAAAATAACGGCCGGCTCTTCGTATCGGACACCGTCAAGTTCATAGAGAGCCTGTACGGCAGCGCGGCGTGCGGGGTAAGCCTGGACCAGCAGGTCCAGCTCCTCCGCCGGTACCTCGAGCTGGTGCTGCTGCAGCAACGCTTCGACGACAGTTCGATGTGTGTGGGGGGTTGTAGTCACTTGTGCCCTTCCGTCCGGTGGTGTGTACGAGCCGGCAGCAGATATCCGTAAGTGGTGGGGAAGCCGGTTCGGCGCTGCTGCCGGCGGAGCTTTTCGAACGGACTAGAACACTTCGTCGCGGTCGTGGCTGCGGAACTCGCCTTCGCGTTCGGCCAAGTCGGTCGGATCCACTTGTGACGACATGACCTCCGAAAGCGCTGCCAGCCAGCATTCGTAGTACTCGTCAACGCCTTGTTGGCCTGTGCGGGCGATTTCATTCGAGATGGCCTTCTGGAATTCGGACCACTCGAAGTGGCCATCCTGGCAGAGGCTTACTGCCATCCCAAAGGCGCGGGCATGCCAAGGCGCATCAAAAATGATCTCTCCGTTGCTGCGGGGTACCGCGGCATCGCCATTCAAATCGTCAAGACGGACCCGGGAGGTGGATTCAGAGACCTCAGCCGGTGAGGGGCAGTTGGGGCTCATTTTGCCACCGCCTCGGAGGGAACCGACGGTAGTGTCACACCAATCATGGAGTCCCGTGTGATGAGTGGGACGAGGTCCTCCTCGCTCAGGCCTTCCGTGCCGGCAGGTCGCTGCGGCACCACAAGGTAACGGACCTCCGCGCTGGAGTCCCATACCTGAATATTGGTTTCCGCGGGGAGGGTTGTACCGAACTCGGCGAGTACCTTACGGGGTTCACGGACCACACGCGCCCGATATGGGGCGTCCTTGTACCAGCGGGGCGGCAGACCAAGGACTGGCCACGGATAGCACGAGCAAAGGGTGCAGACCACCACGTTGTGTACCTCGTTGGTGTTGGGAACGGCGACCATATGCTCGCCCTGCAGCCCACCGATCCCCAGCTCTTTCAGTGCAGAGGTGGCGTCGGCAAGGAGCCGCTCGCGGTAGTCCGGATCGACCCAGGCCTTGGCAACGGCGCGGGCGCCGTTCAGGGGTCCGATGTCGTGTGTGTAGGTGTCGATGATTTCGTCAACGACGTTGCCTTTGATGTATCCCTTCTCGCGAAACAGTGATTCCAGGGCACGCGCCCTGACCTCGCCGTCTGAGAGTTCCCCGGGATGGTGGCCGCCAGCGCCATGATCGTGAGACATTGTTCGTCCTCTCTTGTCTGGTTTTAGTTTGTCGTCCCTGCAGGGGCCAGGTAGCTCTCCCACAGATCCACGATGAAGTGTGTGCCGGGCTCAGCCTGGTCGTCCCAAAGGTCGTTGCCCTCAAATTTCACCGAGTACAGGTACTCCGGGTTTTCACCCAGGTGCTGCGACACTGCATCGGGAAGGATGTAGCCGCTGTGACTGATTACTACCGTGCCGGTGTGGCCCCAGATATATCGGGGTGAGCGAGTGTGCGTCGGGACCGGCCGGGGCACAGCAACTACACGGTCTCCCACTGAGAAGGCCGGGCGGGCGTCGATTTTCCGGTCGGCGGGGACGCCTTCCCAGATGGTTTTCGCCAGGGCCTTCGAGAGCTCGTCGATTTCGGCTTGAGTCGTCGGCGGTCCCTGCACGCTGACATCCACGCCGTCCCGGACGGCTTGCTGTCGCGACCGCAGTTCCTCCTCGGTGAGGAAGCCCTTCTCGATGAGTAGCGGCTCCCAGGCATGCAGCCAGTGCTCGTAGTAGCTTGCGGTCAGATACGTGCCATGGCCAATCTTTTCAATTGCATGGCGTACCTCGTCAGCTGTGAGCCAGACGCCATAGTGGGCGCAAAGCTTCTCAAGGGCGAACGTCAGACCTTCCCAGGGCTCATGGAAGACCTCGTTGTCCACGGTGTCAATCTTGCCGAACCCGTGCATCCCGCCCATATCGTGTATGCCGATCAACGGGTGTCCTTTCTTCGATTCTTGTTGAATCTGTGGGCATCGTAACGCCAACGCCCTGTGCTGCCTACAACCTTCTGCGAGGGATTCGCGGCGGTTTTTCGGACATTTCCGCTTTTCAGACGGATATAGCAGCAGGCGCTGATGCTTGATTTATGGGTGCTCAGGCGCCTCGGATAGCGCCGCGGCGGTCTGTCAGAGCACCGATGATGAGTGTCAGCACCAGGATCAGGCCAACACTGACGCTCTGCCAGTACGAGCTGACGCCCAGGAGATTCAGCGCGCTGTTAACAGCGGTGATGAAGATGGCGCCCGTGAAGGTCCCCAGCAGCCTGCCCTCACCGCCGCGCAGGGCCGTACCGCCCACGACGGCTATGGTGATGGCGCTCAGTTCCACACCGAAGGCCATGTTTCCGGCCGCGGAAGACAGCAGGGCAGCCAAGGCCACGGCAGAGATGCCGGTGAAAATACCCGTAATGGCAAAGGCAGTGATCTTCACCCGGTCAACCCTGATACCCGCCATTCCGGCAGCCTGCTCGTTGCTGCCCACCGCCCGCAACTGCCGGCCGAATTTCGTGCGGTAGAGGAGTGCATAGGATGCCACGCACACGATGACGAAGACGATGAAGATTGCCGGCACGGGTCCAAGAGCGGCCGTCGCGAATGACTGGAAGTTGATCGATGTGATTGCCAGGATCGAGCCGCCCGTCAGGATGAACGCGATGGCCGTGTAGATATTGAACATGCCGAAGGTCGCGATGAACGGTGGAATGCGGATCTTGGTGACAACGACGCCGTTGACCACACCAAGCACCCCGCCGGTGATGATTCCGGCAAGGGCCGCCATCCCGATGGTGCTGCTCGGGAGGACGAGTGCCGTGACGATGGCGCTCACTGCCGTGATACCAGCGACGGAGAGGTCGAACAAGCCGCCGGCGATCAGAAGCGTCATCCCGCAGGCGACGATTCCGGCAAAGGAAGCCTGCTGCGCGATGTTGCTGAGGTTCGCCTGGGATGCAAAGTTAGGAACGACAACCGAGAGGATCACGAACATCGCGACCACAGCGACCTGCAGGTAGTAGCGGCGGAGGAAGTCGCCCAGCGCCGGGACTCGCCCTCGGGTACGGGTTGGAACGGTTTGGGTGTCTACTGCAGCGTTCATGTTCACCCCTCCAAAAGGATGCGTCGGTGGATGTGGCGCCGGATGCTGTCGAGCGAGAGGGCGAAGATGAGCAGTACGCCGATGGCCAGATTTTGGTAGAACGACGGGACGTTGAGCTGGTTTAGCGCCGAGGCAATCATTGCCAGGAGCAGACCTGCGATGAACGTTCCGGGCAGGTTGGCACTGCCGCCGGCCAGGCTGGTTCCGCCAAGGACCGCAATGGCAATGATCTGCAGTTCCAGCCCGACACCGAGGTTACCGGTGACATTGCCGAGCTGGCCTGCCAGGAGAACGCCGCCCAGCCCCGCAGTAAGACCGGCGATAACGAAGGCAACCAGGGTAACTCTGCGGACATTGATTCCGCTTTCGGCTGCCGCCTCAGGGCTGCCGCCTACAGCGCAGACGTGTCGTCCGAACGGGGTGTACTGCATGAGCACGTACAGTCCAGCAAGCAAGACAATCGCAAGAATGAACGGAATCGGAACACCAAAGAACCTGCCGTTCGCCAACGTGCTCAAGAATGCATCGTTACCGCCGAGCGTCTGGCCATCAGTCACCAAGAGGGCAACGCCGCGAATGGCACCGAGGGTACCGAGGGTGGCCAGGAACGACGGAACCTTCAGGTATGCCACCAGGATTCCGTTGATGAGACCGACGAGCAGCCCGGTGAGCAGGCCCGCGCCGATGCCCGCGAAGAGTCCTCCGCTTGTCAGGAAGAGTGTCAGCAGGCAGGCCGAGAGTCCTTGAATGGATCCGACGGAGAGATCAAGGCCACGAAGGGCGATGACGACGGTCATCCCATAGCCGATGATCGCGGCAATCGACGCGTTGACCAGCATGTTTGCCAGGTTGTTTCCAGCGAAGAAGTTGGGGACGGCCGCCACGCAGATGATCGCTACGATGACGAACGGGATGAGCACGCCATAACGGCTCAGAGCCGTTGCCAGCGTCTGTCGCCGCAAACGCGACCGGGCTGCTGCAGCATCAAAGCTGGTGTCAATTTGTGCGGTAGTCATGAGGCGTCCTTTACGACGAGGTTGCCGTCGGCTGTGGCGGTTGAACTGGGACCGGCAGGACCCACGGATTCGGCGAGGATCCGATCTTCGGTGACGTCATCACCGGTCAGTGTGGCAACGACGTGCCCGTTCCGGAAGACCATGCACCGACGGACGAGAGTGACAAGTTCGGGTGTGTCGGAGGAGCTCACGACGACGGATACACCCGATTCGGCCAGGCGCTGGATCAGTTGATAGATCTCGACCTTCGCACCTACGTCGACGCCCCGTGTGGGTTCGTTGAGCAGCAGTACGTTGCAGCCGGAGAGGATCGCCCGACCGAACAGCACCTTCTGCTGATTGCCGCCGCTTAGATTGCCGATGTACTGGCGGGGCCTGTCGACCTTGATGCGCAGTTCGTCCTTGAGCCGGTTGTAGATGTCCAGCTCCCGTCGGGAGCTGGGAATAGCACGGGCTACAGGGTTCTTGCGGTTTTCTTTCGCGGAGATCAGGAGATTCTCCAGCACGGTCAGGTGCGGCAGGATTCCTTCGGCCTTCCGGTTCTCGCCCAGCATGAAGATGCCTGCCTGCAGGGCGCCGGTCGGTGAGCTGAGGTTTACGGCCTTGTCGTCGACCTGAATTTCGCCCTTGGCAGAGATCACTCCGAACATGGCCTGCATGATTTCGGACCGCCCCGAGCCGACCAGACCCGCGACACCGAGGATCTCGCCGCGGCGGACGCTGAAGCTGACAGGTTCCACCACCTTGGGGCAGGTAACACCCTGCACGCTGAGCCGAACGGGCTGCTCCGCTGCATCTGTGCCGTGCGGGCTCTGCTCGAACTTCTGAAGCTCGCGTCCCAGCATGAGTTCGACCAACTCCGCCTCAGTTGTATCGGCGGTCTTGAGGTCTCCCACGCGCTGACCGTCCCGGAAAACTACGATGTTGTCGGAAATGTCGAAGATTTCGTCCAGGCGGTGGGAGACGTAAAGGATGGCCTTTCCTTGGCTCTTCAGGCGTTTGATGAGGTCGAGCAGGCGCCGGACTTCTCCCCGATTCAACGCGGCAGATGGTTCGTCCATGATGATGACTTCGGCGTCCTTGGACAGCGACCGGGCAATCTCGACCATCTGCTGGTTGCCGACGGAGAGAGTCTCAACGGTTCTGGAAGGGTCCAGGTCCAGACCGAGCTGGTCGAGCAAACGCTTGGCCTGCCGTTTGCTCTCCCCTACCCGGATCAGTCCATTCCGGGTCAGCTCGCTGCCCAGGAAGATGTTCTCGGCCACGGTGAGCTGGGGCACGAGGCGAAACTCCTGAGCCACGACGGTGACACCGGCAGCCTGGGAATCTGCGGCGGAGTTGAATTCAACCGGGCTGCCCTTCATTCGCAGCTCACCGGATGAAGGCCGTTCAAGCCCGCCGATGAGACGAATCAGCGTGCTCTTACCGGCGCCATTCTCGCCCATCAGAGCGGTGACTTCACCGGCACGGAGCGTGAGGTCCACGCCTTTGAGGGCTCGTACGCCAGGATAAGTGCGGCTGACGTTCACCGCTTCGAACACTACGGGTCCGGGGTTCATTGCAATGCCTTACCGCTTGAAGGGTCTACTGTTTGTTGAGCTTGGCCTTGAAATCAGCCAGATTCTCCTTGGTGACGAGAGTGGTCGGCTGCTCCAAAGTGTTGGAAGCTGCGTCAGTGAACTTCGGCTCCTTGCCATCGAGAAGGTCCAGGGCAGCATCGACCAGAGCCTGACCCTGACCGAACGGATCCTGGGCCACCGTGGCCTCTTGCTTGCCCTGCTCGATCATTTCAAGCTCGATCGGGTCACCGTTGAAGCCGACAATGACCGGCTTTTTGTTGGAGGTTTCCGCGGCACGGACCGCGCCCTGTACAGCGTTGCTGTTGAAACCGAAAATGGCCTCGACGTTCGGGTTGGCCGCAAAAATGTCCTGGCCTGCCTTAAATGCCGCTTCAATGGTCTGGCCCGGAATTTCGCTGACGAGCTTCAGGTTCGAACACTTGGCAAGACCATCCTTGAAGCCCTTGCCGCGGGCTTCGCCCGCTGCGTGCCCTGGGTCATCGCGAATGAACGCTACCTCGTGTGGCTGGCCGTCATCGAACTTCTTGCAAAGGTACTCAGCCCCTTGGGCGCCCCCGGCCTCATTGTTCGACTGGACGAAGTAGTCATAGTCACCCTTGGCTCCAATGTCGCCAACAAGAACGGGGATCTTGGCAGCATGAGCAGCAGAGATGGTAGCCGGCAGCGAGTCCGGCTGAACCGGAGTGATCAGCAACGCAGAGATATTGCGGGAAATAAGCTGCGAACTACCGGTGACCTGGATCTGCGCCGAGTCCTTGGAATCGGAGATTACGACCTTTGCGCCACGCTCTGCAGCCCGGGCCTGGACACCCTTCGCATAGGCGATGAAGTACGGGTCGGTCTGGTCGTAAACGGAGTACCCCAGAATCAGCGGATCTTTCTTGACGAAGCTAGCGCTGGAGCCGCCATTGGCTCCTGAGGTGCCGGAACCGGTCGTATTGGCACCGCTGGCACAGCCAGCCACAGCGAAAAGACATGCAGCAACTGCTGCTGCGACACCGAGTTGAGGCTTCATGTTTCTTCCTTGGGGGTGGGGTTTGGTCGCCTAAGCGATCGGTTTTGATGTGACTGAGGTAACCATCTCAAGTCTCGGCCCCAAGGGAAAGTACTATTTTACTCTAGGTTGCATATACGGAATGTATAGGTCTACATCAGCTGCGGTCATTGGCCAGGAGACACGTGCTTTGCCGTCGGGACTGTTATGTCGAAGGACGCTGCGCGGAAGCCGACGAGCGAACCCGTTCCAGCAGCCGGCTCAATGCGGGGCTCGCCTCTGCCCGCGCCGAAACGACAGCTATCGCCTGCAGAGGCGGAATGGGTTCGCGGATCTCGCGGACAACGAGATCAAACTTTCGAAGGCTCCGCCGCTGCGCGTCCGGAAGGATGGAACTGGCCTGCCCGGACGTAATCAGCGGGATGCTTGTCTGGATGGTGTCAGCGATTCGTGTGCGGCCAGTAATTACACCGAAGCGCCTCAGGGTTTCATCCACGATGTCGGGCAGGCTGGGAACAGCTGGTGTCCGCTGCGGCAGGATCATTGTCATCGCCTCGAAAACACCAACGCCCACGGGGTCCGGAAGGTCTATGCGGTCCGGCGGAAAAGCGGCAACCAGAGGGACATCTTCCCAGCGAATAATGTGGAAGCGGTCCTGCCGCTCAGCGAACTGTTCTGCATCGGCAACCATAATAAAGGCGACATCAGCCTTGCGGTTGTGGATCATTTCGATAGCTGTCCAGGGCGGTGGATCGATGAGCCGAACGTCGACGTCGGGGTTCTCTACGCTGTGCTCTTTGAGGAGCTGCGGAATCCGGTACCACATGAGGGCCGGGACGCTGGCAACCGTGATGGCTCCCTCCCGCCCGGCACCGTAATTGGTCAGGTGATTGACGACCTCATCCACATCGCCGAGGATGCGAGAGCCAGCATTCAGCAGATACATTCCGGCGCTGGTCGGACTCACCCCCCGGGCTGTCCTGATCAGGAGCTGAACGCCCAGCTCCGATTCAAGCTTGCTTATGGTCAGGCTGAGGGGCGGTTGCGACATGTGCAACTCGGCTGCGGCCGCCACAAACGAACCGGCTTCGACGACGGCTTGAAAGTAACGCAATTGGCGAAGGTCCATGACTTCAGAGCGTAGTCGAATTGCAGTTAGTGGACCGGGATAGTTCGTCCCCAACTGCTCCCGCCGCGGAGTCGGTTATCCACAGTGCAGACATTCCGCCGCCCGGTCCGGTATATGCAATAGCTATAGGAGAGGAAGCAAAATAGTATTTTTTTCGCGGCCGGATCGGTGACAAAGTGATTGCACGAACTGTTGGATGCGGAGGCTCACTGCAGCTGAAGATCTACTTCAGACCAGTCTCCCCTCACTCGAAAGAAGTGGTCGTCACTACCATGTCAGTCACCGATAACGCCCCTGCTGGGCTCTCATGCAGCCCCGTCCTGCCGTCTGCAACCTCCGTCAAGATTGGAGCGACGGCGTGACCGCCCCCGTAGCCGTGATCTCCGGCGGAGCCAGGGGCATCGGGGCGGCAACAGCAGAGAGACTGACCAAAAACGGTTGGCAGGTTGCGCTGCTGGATCTGAATGCTGAGGGTGCTCAGGCTCAGGCCGATCAGCTCGGACCGGACAACCTCGGCCTTGGCTGTGATGTCTCCGATCCCTCTGCCGTCCAGGAGGCAATCGACCAGGTGGGTGCCCACTTCGGCAGAATTGATGCGGTCATCTCCGCCGCGGGCAACATCGCGCGTGGTCCTGCAGAGAGCTTTGATCTGGGCGTCTGGCAAAAGCACCTCGACATCCACCTGACCGGTACGCTCCTGCTCGCGCAGGCCTGTCACGGGTATCTGGCGCAGTCAAAGGGCAGCATTGTCACTTTTGCCTCAGTGGCATCTACCTTCGGCCTTCCGGGCCGTGTGGCATACGGAACGGTCAAAACCGGCATGGTGGGATTGACTCGCACGCTGGCAGCTGAGTGGGGCCCGCAAGGCATCCGGGTCAACGCAGTAGCCCCCGGCTATGTCGACACGGAAATGGTGCGGTCGGGTTTCCGCAGCGGGACGATCAACGAGGACCTGGTCCTTTCACGTACGCCTCTGCGCCGCCTCGCCCAGCCCGATGACATTGCTGGTGTTATCGAATTCCTCGTCTCCCCCGCAGCAAGCTTCATCACCGGCGTTCTGCTTCCTGTAGACGGCGGACTCATCATTGATGGCCGCTTCGATGGAGCATCCGTCCCCGGCGCTTAACGTTCGCCGCTCAAAGCTCTGCCCCATAAGCATCAGCCGCGCCGGGAAGTCCGGGGCAACTGCCAATTAGGCTCAGGAGAAGTTCAAAGATGAATGTAAGCATCGGCTGCAGCGGTATCACGTGGCGCAAGCGTGGACTCGGAGACGGGTTAGCGGATATTGCATCCGCCGGTTACTACGGCTCACCCATCAGCGGTGTGGAAAGCCGGGATGCCGCTGAAATTCACCGCTTATGGACAAGCCACGGCCTGGCTCCCGCGCCCGGCTATATAAATGGCGAATACTGGGACCCCGCTCAGCGGGATGACCAGCTGCACGCGGCACGGATCAACGCCAAGGTCTCCCGCGAACTTGATCTGACCGATATTTTCATCGCGGTCGGTGGTTTCGAAACAGTGACCCGCGCGGGAAGGACCCGTCGGCAGGCGGCCGCCAACGCGGGACAACTGGACATGCTCACCGACGAACAGTTCCGCCGAATGACGCAGACCATCACCGAGGTATGCGAGGTCTTTGTGGAGGAAGGTGTCCGGCCCTGCTTCCACACACACGTAGGAACATTTGTGGAAACGGAGGAAGAAGTCGAACGGCTTCTTGAGGCAGTGGACCCCGAACTCCTTTTCGTCGGTCCTGACACCGGGCATCTGGCATGGGCCGGCATTGACGTGAACAACTTCGTCCGCCGCCACGCCCGCCGCATCACATCCGTGCATCTGAAAGACATTGACTTGGAAGTCCGCGAACGCGGGCGGGCAGAAGGCTGGGCCTACGCCGAGTTCGAAAAGGCCGCGATCTGGACAGAAGTCGGGGACGGAGACATCGATTTCCCGGGCATATTCCGGATTCTCGACGACGAGGGCTACAGCGGCTGGCTGACAGTGGAAACAGACGTGACACAGCAGCCCACCCCATTCGAGAGCGCCCGCATCAGCCGGGAGTACCTGGCTGGTCTCGGACTCTAAGACGCTCTCGCAAACCTCATCAACAGGCGGCCGTCGAAACGGTTCGCCGAAAAAACGCGGCTTAGCAGCAGCAGGCCCCACGAATTGTAAGGAGTAGACATGCTTCCCGTTTGGAATCGTAATCCAGCATTCACTATCACCCGCGCCAGCCACGTCGTGCTTACCGCACGGGACCTGGATGCCAGCGCCCACTTCTACACCGACGTCATCGGTCTGGTCCTCACAGAACGGGACGAGAACACCCTGTACTTCCGAGGACTCGAAGAGGCGGCCCATCACAGCCTGGTCATCAAGCGTACGACCGGCGACGCCCAGGCCGAGCGCATCGGCCTTCGCGTTCAGGACGCATCCGACATCGACAAGGCCGCCGAGTACCTGAATTCACGGGGCATTGTCACCACCGAGCCGGACGTCCCGTTCCAGGGCCGCACCCTGCACTTCACGGACCCGGTTGGCAACCTCATGGAATTGTGCTCATCCATGGACGTCGTAGACCGGCGCATGCAGGAGTTTCACACTTTCAGGAGCGGCCAGCCCCAGCGGATTGATCACTACCAGCTGGTGACCCACGACGTCCAAACCGCAACTGACTTCTACTCCGACTTGGGATTCCGCCTTGCCGAATATACGGCCACCGACGGGACAGAAGAGCTCTGGGGCAGCTGGCTCGAGGTTAAGGGAAACACCCACGACATCGTGTTTACCAACGGCACTGGCCCCCGTCTGCACCACTTCGCTTACACCGTCCCCGACGCGTCTTGCCTGATCCACGCGGCCGATGTGGCCGGCAGCCTCGGGTTCGGGGATGAGATCGACCGCGGCCCCGGCCGGCACGGACTGAGCAACGCACTTTTCCTGTATCTCCGAGACCCCGATGGTCACCGCGTGGAGCTGTTCAACACTCATTACCAGTTCATTGATCTCGAAACTGACCCCATCCGCTGGGACACCTCAGATCCGCGCAGGGCGCAGCAGTGGGGCATGCCCGCCTCCGAACGCTGGTGGTTTGAAGCCTCCGAGTTCCCCGGGCAGCCGGTTCAGAAGCCGCTCCTGGAGGCTTCGCCCATCACCCTCGAAAGCTACCTCAGCGTCCACTAATGATCTAGGGGTCGCAAGGCCGCATATCTGCACGAGTGAAACAACAGCCGAGGGCGTTTAGGTCTGGAAAGCGGGCTGGACCTAAAAGTCCAGCCCGCAAGGCGCTGTCCTGCTTCTGTTCCACCCGTGTGCGCCACAACTTCCTCGCGGCACGACCTTCCACCTTCAAAGGAGCAGCCCATGGAGGCCACCGACCTGCGGCCCTCGAAAATCATCGCCGTCCATCTGAACTATCACAGCAGGAACACGGAACGAGGAAAGGCTCCGAAGACGCCATCCTATTTCCTCAAAGCGCCCTCGACACTAACCCATACGGGGCAGGATGTGCTGAGGCCGCCAGGCTGCCAGTTGCTTGCCATGGAAGCCGAAGTCGCCCTGATCATTGGGGACGATTGCCGCAATGCAGCTATCGGCGACGCGTGGAACTATGTCGGCTGGGTCACCGCTGCCAACGACTATGGCGTATATGACCTCCGCTATGCCGACCCCGGTTCGAACGTTCACTCAAAGAGCTTCGACACATTCACGCCGATAGGTGCGCAGCTAATGAAAGCAGACGATCTGGAACCGGAAGGCTTTCGCCTACGGGGCTGGATCAACGGAAAGCTCGTACAGGACGCCGCAATGTCAGAGGACCTCGTGTTCAGCTTCCCCTACCTCATAGCCGATCTGTCCCGCGTGATGACCCTGAATCGTGGAGACATCATTCTGACTGGTACCCCACGAGGCTCCACGGTGGTGGAACCCGGCGATTTCGTAGAAGTTGAGGTCAGCCACAGCAGCGGCGCTTCCTCCAATCGGTTGGGCAACAAAATCGTCGCTCTCCCCGGAGACCTTGCAGGGACCGGGGCGCAGCCACGCATCAACCAGGAAACACTCGCCGCAGCATATGGTTCAGCTGCCGAGTCGAGATGACAATGAACGATTTCGTACCTGATAGGGAGAACGCTTTGGAGCAGGTCAACGACGACACCCTGGCAGCAGCACGCAAGGTGATCGCGGTCCACATCAACTACCCCAGCCGGGCAGCCCAGCGCGGCCGGACGCCGGCCCAGCCCTCCTACTTCCTGAAGCCGTCATCCTCGTTGTCCCTCACCGGCACCGCCGTCGAACGCCCGGCCGGTTGCGAACTCCTCGGCTACGAGGGCGAGATCGCCATCATCATCGGCAAGGCGGCCCGCCGCGTCGACGTCGAGGACGCCTGGAGCCACGTCGCGGCAGTGACGGCCAGCAACGACCTCGGCGTCTACGACCTGCGCTACGCGGACAAGGGCTCCAACCTCCGGTCCAAGGGCGGGGACGGCTTCACCCCTGTGGGACCGGCACTGATTCCGGCAGACGCCGTCGACCCCGCAAAACTGCGCATCCGCACCTGGCACAACGGCGAACTGGTCCAGGACGACACCACCGAGGACCTGCTCTTCCCGTTCGCCCGGCTCGTGGCGGACCTGTCCCAGCTCCTCACCCTCGAGGAGGGGGACATCATCCTCACCGGCACACCGGCCGGCGCCTCCGTCGCCGTCCCCGGCGACGTGCTGGAGGTGGAGGTCAGCAGCGCTGACGGCCAACTGAGCACCGGCCGGCTCACCACCACAGTTAAGGAAGGAACGACGGCGTTCGCTGACTTTGGTGCCCGGCCCAAGGCCGATGACCTGCAGCGCGAAGAGGCGTACGGTTCGCGGGAAGCGGCAGGGCTCCCGGCTGTGTCCTCGGAGGCAGGGTCTTCAGAGGCACCGGAATCCGCACTGAGCCCGGAGCTGAAAGCCAAGCTGGAAAGCGTCTGCACCGCAACGCTGTCCTCCCAGCTGCGCAAGCGCGGCCTGAACAACGTCAGCATCGACGGACTCACCGCCACCCGGCCGGACCGCAAGGTGGTTGGCCTGGCCCGCACCCTGCGCTACGTGCCCAACCGTGAGGACCTCTTCAAGACGCACGGCGGGGGCTTCAATGCCCAGAAACGCGCCATCGACTCCGTCAACGAGGGCGAAGTCCTGGTGATGGAGGCCCGCGGGGAGAAGGGCACCGGGACCATCGGCGACATCCTCGCCCTGCGCGCCCAGGTCCGCGGCGCCGCCGCCATCATCACCGACGGCGGGGTCCGCGACTTCTCCGCCGTGGCCGGCCTGGACATGCCCACCTACTACTCCAACCCGCACCCCGCCGTGCTGGGCCGCCGCCACATCCCGTGGGACACGGACATCACCATCGCCTGCGGCGGCACCACCGTGCAGCCCGGGGACATCATCGTGGCTGACGCCGACGGCATCCTGGTCATCCCGCCTGCCATCGCCGAAGAACTCGTGGACGACTGCATCCAGCAGGAAAAGGAAGAAGCCTTCATCTTCGAAATGGTGGAGCAGGGCCACAGCGTGGACGGCCTCTACCCGCTCAACGCGCAGTGGCGCGCCAAGTACGAGGAATGGTCAACTGTACATACGGAAGGGGGTCCGCGTTGACTAATCCTGCAAGCGCATCCAGCACCGGAGCGTTGGATGACAAGACGATCGAGGTGATTGCGGATGAGCTGGTGGAGGCCGGCCGGACCCGCACCCCTGTGCCCCGCCTGACTGCCCGCTACCCGGAGATGACGGTGGAGGACTCCTACGCGGTGCAGCAGCTGTGGCGGCGCCGCAACGAGGACGCCGGCCGGACCCTGGTGGGGCGCAAGATCGGCCTCACGTCCAGGACCATGCAGGCTGCCACCGGCATCACCGAACCGGACTACGGTGCCATTTTTGATGACATGGTGCTGGAAACCGGCTGCTCCGTGGAGTGGGACAAATACACCCATCCCCGTGTGGAGGTGGAACTGGCGTTCGTCCTGAAGGACGGGCTCAAGGGCCCCGGCTGCACCATCTTCGACGTCCTGAACGCCACCGACTACGTGGTCCCGGCCCTCGAAATCCTGGACTCCCGGATCGAGATGGAGGGCCGGACCATCGTGGACACCATCTCCGACAACGCCGCCATGGGCGCCATGGTGGTGGGCGGCCGCCCGGTGAAGCCGGACGCCGTCGACCTCCGCTGGGTCTCCGCGATCCTGTATAAGAACCAGACCGTGGAGGAAACCGGCGTGGCCGCCGGCGTCCTGGACCACCCGGCCAACGGCGTGCACTGGCTGGCCAACAAGATCGCCGCGCACGGGGACGCCATGAAAGCCGGCGACATCATCCTGGCGGGCTCCTTCACCCGCCCGCTCTGGGTGTACAAGGGCGACACCGTCCACGCCGACTACGGACCCCTGGGGACTGTCACATGCCGCTTCGAGTAGACGACACCTTCCGGTCCGCGCTGCGCAATCAACACGGTAAAGCAGGCAGGCCGCTGGCAGGGATGTGGGTCTGCTCCGGCAGCCCGCTGATCGCCGAGCTCTGCGCCGGGTCCGGCCTGGACTGGCTCCTGGTGGACGCCGAACACAGCCCCAACGGGCTCGAATCCATCCTCGCCCAGCTCCAGGCCATCCACGGCTACCCCGTGCAGGTTTTGGTGAGGCCGCCGGTGAACGACACCGTGCTGATCAAGCAGTACCTTGACCTTGGCGTGCAGAACCTGCTGGTCCCTATGGTCAACTCCGTGGCCGAGGCGGAGGCCGCGGTGGCTGCCACCCGCTACCCGCCGCACGGGGTCCGCGGCGTCGGCTCCGCGCTGGCCCGCGCCGCCCGCTGGAACCGTGTTCCGGACTACCTCGCCCGGGCG
Source organism: Arthrobacter globiformis (assembly GCF_030815865.1). Classification (NCBI taxonomy): domain Bacteria; kingdom Bacillati; phylum Actinomycetota; class Actinomycetes; order Micrococcales; family Micrococcaceae; genus Arthrobacter; species Arthrobacter globiformis. The sequence goes on along the minus strand of NZ_JAUSXI010000001.1, from coordinate 2,441,298 downwards.
GCGGAGACGGTCAGCGTCACCGTCCAGATCGAATCGACCGCTGCCGTCGAGTCGGTGGCGGACATCCTGAAGGTCGACGGCGTGGACGCCATCTTCGTGGGGCCCTCCGATCTCGCCGCCTCGATGGGGCTGCTCGGCCAGCAGGAACACCCCGAGGTGCGCGCCGCCGTCGAACACTGCCTCGCCGCCGCAAAAACGGCCGGCAAACCCGCCGGCGTGAACGCCTTCGCCCCGGACACCGCCCGCCACTACCTCGACAACGGGGCCGACTTCATCCTGGTGGGCGCCGACGTCGCCCTCCTCGCCCGCGGCTCCGAAGCACTCGCCGCCGAATACATCCACCCATCCGACGGCGACACCCCCGCCAGCTACTGACAGCCAACAAGCGTAAGGACTTTTTCCATGACCCTTTCTGAGATTTCCCCCACCGTTTCACCGGCGCGTGAAGCGGCGCTCCTCGCGTCCGTCCCCACCGGCCTGCTCATCAACGGGCAGTGGCGGGACGCGTCCGACGGCGGCACGTTCGACGTCCACGACCCAGCCACCGGGGAGGTACTCGCCACCCTCGCCTCGGCCACCAGTCAGGACGCTATCGCCGCGCTCGACGCAGCGGACTCCGTCCAGGCTTCCTGGGCGCGGACGGCGCCCCGGGTCCGGGCCGAGATCCTGCGGCGCGCCTTCGACCTGGTCACCGAGCGTGCCGAGGACTTCGCGCTGCTCATGACCCTGGAAATGGGCAAACCCCTGGCCGAAGCCCGCGGCGAAGTCACCTACGGTGCCGAGTTCCTGCGCTGGTTCTCCGAGGAAGCCGTCCGCGACTACGGCCGCTACCTCACCACCCCCGAGGGCAAAAACAAGATCCTCGTCCAGCACAAACCCGTCGGGCCCTGCCTGCTCATCACCCCCTGGAACTTCCCCCTCGCCATGGCCACCCGGAAAGTCTCCCCCGCCATCGCCGCCGGCTGCACCATGGTCCTGAAACCCGCCAAACTCACCCCGCTCACCGCGCAGTACTTCGCGCAGACCATGCTCGACGCCGGCCTGCCCGCCGGCGTCCTCAACGTCGTCGCCTCCGCCAGCGCCTCCGGGATCTCCGGACCCCTGCTCAAGGACTCCCGGTTGCGGAAGGTCTCCTTCACCGGCTCCACCCCCGTCGGCAAACACCTGATGGCCGACGCCGCCGGCAACGTCCTGCGCACCTCCATGGAACTCGGCGGGAACGCCCCGTTCATCGTGTTCGAGGACGCCGACCTGGACAACGCCGTCGAAGGGGCCATGGCCGCCAAAATGCGAAACATGGGCGAAGCCTGCACCGCCGCCAACCGCTTCCTCGTCCAGGAATCCGTCGCCGCCGAGTTCACTGCCAAGTTCGCCGCTGCGATGGGTACCCTGGCCACCGGCCGCGGCACCGAACCCGCCACCCAGGTCGGACCCCTGATCGACGCCGGCGCCCGCGACGACGTCCACGCCCTCGTCAGTGCCGCCGTCGACGCCGGAGCCACCGCCATCACCGGCGGCGCACCCGTGGACGGGCCCGGCTACTTCTACCAGCCCACAGTCCTGGGCAACGTCCCCAACGACGCCGAAATCCTCCGCCAGGAAATCTTCGGCCCGGTCGCCCCCGTCACCACCTTCACCACCGAAGAAGACGCCATCCGCCTGGCCAACGCCAGCGAATACGGTCTCGCCTCCTACCTCTACAGCAAGGATTTCAACCGGCTCCTACGCGTGGCCGAACAAATCGACTTCGGGATGGTCGGCTTCAACGCCGGCGTCATCTCCAACGCCGCAGCACCCTTCGGCGGCGTCAAGCAGTCCGGGCTGGGCCGCGAAGGCGGCACCGAAGGCATCACCGAATACACCACCACCCAATACATCGGCATCAACGACCCCCACGCCGATTAGCAGTGTGGTAAAGCCCGCAGATCGTGTAGCAGCCGGCGACGACGGGATCGCCACGTGAGCGGCTAAACCTCACACGCAGGTCTTCTAGGTACCGTTCGATTGGTGTGCATTGGCCCGTACAAGGTGCCAAAGCTGTGTGTAACCCCGTGCCACCAGACAGTAGATGAAAAACCACTTATGAACATTGCCGTTGTTGCTGTCTGTGTGTTCCTTCTGTCAAATATGCCATCCCCGCTGTTCGCAATGTGGGAGCTCGAGATGGGCTTTGACGCGAGGACAACCACATTGCTGTTCTCCGCCTACCAAGGCGGAGTCGTCGTCGGGCTGTTGGGATTAAGTCGCTACGTCGACAGGATCGGGTGGAGAAGGGCGCTAGCGAGCGCCACCGCGGTCGGCGCACTCGCCGCCCTGCTCTTCGCCCTGGCCTCGAGCCCGGTCATCCTGGCCATCGCGAGGTTCATTACCGGTATATCTATCGCAGTGCTGCTCTCGTGTGGAGCGGTGGCGATCGCGCGACTACGTAAGGCCGAAGGACATCTGGACGGACCAATGGTCGCTGGCTTTTCCTTCTCGGCGGGGCTCGCCCTAGGGCCGGTCTTGGGCGGCAGCGCTGGAACAATATTTCCCGCCCATTACCGTGCCGTCTTTGCTGCCGAGGCTGTCGCCCTGTTAATGGCGAGTTTTGTCGTCATACGGTCACGCCCACTGGCGAGACTCGATTGCGCCGCTTCCATGGCTGGTATGACCGAGTCAAAGGACCATAGGCCGCAGCAAACGTGCCAGCCGGCGATCCGCACCGCAACCCTGGTATTGATGTCCACGGGAATCACGTGTGCCATATTCATGGGTCTGGGTTCGACGTATCTGAAGCAGCAGTTGGGCGATGTCGATTCGATGGTCGCCGGCGCGCTGATAGCAATTATTTTTGGAGGTGCAGCTTCAGCCCAACTGCTGGCAAAGATCCTCGGTACTCTGGGGCTGGCCGTGAGCGGTTCGTTGATGGGACTTCTGTCCTTGGCGCTGTTGGCGTACGGCGTTCTCAGTGTTGATGTTCCAGCACTCTTTGCTGCGGCTGCGTCTAGTGGTGCATCTCAGGGACTGGGACAAGTCACCGCCCTCACAATAGTGCGAGATCACGCATCAGCTGTCGAACAGCGGGCTGTTCTGGGCAGGCTCAACGCCTGGGGTTACAGCATCTCTGGGATCGCCGTAATCCTCATCGGCATGCTGGTGACTCCTCTCGGACTTACCGCGGCAATTGTGTCCGTCGCCGCAGCAGTTGGTACCGCCTCGACCGCCGTGCTCATCCTGACATGGCTCGCACGAAGAACCATACGATAGCTCGAAGGAACGCTTGCACCATGTGTATCGCGCTCCCTTGAACTCGGGACGGTGGTTCCTCCTCTATCAAACAATCGTCAAGCAGCTTCCTGGGCTAGGAGGCCCCGAGTGCGTGCCCGCCCCAATAACCGTCCACACCTGGGCCAAATCGCGTCGGGTGTCCAAGGACCAGGAGGTGTTCGATCGCAGCTTTAATACCAGCCCAATTGATCGCCCGAATGCTGACCACCTCAGGCAGTGGCGTGTTGCGCGAGGCCGGTACGACGACGGGGACCCGGCGACGTGGGAAAGCAGGGAGCAAAGTCACTTCGACGAACAGCGAGGCAGCCTCGCGGGCCTTCGGCCTGAGCGTCATCACTTCGACCTCCGCAACAAATACGGCGCCGGACGGGTCCGCATAGACCAACTTCGGCCGCCACCTGCAGGACGACTTCAAGCCGTACCGCGACGAGCAAAACTCAGGCGAGGATATCTTGGCGCAGTTGCTGAGTGTACGCGTGGAAGAGGGCCACGATGTCCACGTTGTCAGGGTCGACGAGCCATTGGTTTTCAAGCCCTTCGAGCATGGCAATAACCTGCCTGGAGATTACGTCGTAGTTCAGCTCAGGACGCAGCTTTCCTGCCTGTACGCCGGCATTGAATGCATTCAGCAGCATCGCATGGCCGAGCCTGAAGTGCTCGAGAAAGAATTCGCGGGCAGGGTGCTCCGCCTCCGAGGATTCTGCGCACAGGACGTGCGAAAGCCGGACCAAACCCATGATCTCGATGTTCCGTTCGACAACCCGGTCCCACACGTCGAGAATGGCCGTCCCTACGAGGGCCTCCTCCTCGGGCCATGCCTCAAGGTCGACGTCGTCACGGTATTTCAACACAGCCACGAGCAGGCTCTTCTTGTTGGGGAAGTGGTGGAGCAGACCCTGCTTGCTGATGTCTGACGCCTTGGCGATCTCGTCGAGCGAGGCTCCCCTGTAGCCCCGCTGACCGAAAAGCTGGGCCGCCCCTTGCAATATCTTCGATCGCGCTGCAAGCCCTGGTGCATACGGCCCGCGACCCCGGTTTTTCCTCAATTTCACTGGTCACCCCATCAGCATACGCACGGCCTGTGCAAGCGAGGCGTAACGGGCGGATTGTAAAAAATGCGCTACCAATCGCTGAACACCTACCATTTGGTATGGATTCGGTATAAGGTTTTGTTCATAGCTTCCGCGTATGAGCGCGGTCACACTTGAAGGAGAGCCCCGTGGCCTCAGAAACCCTCTCGGCAACGTCCCCGATCAAAGCCCGAAGTGCCGGATTCATCGCGATGCTGGCGGTGGCTAACCTCGGGCTGTGGCTCGCGGTCTACGCGCCGGCGCTGGTGACAGTTTCGATCAGGGTCCGTGAAATCCGTCCCGACGATGCCGTCTCCGTGTACGGATCAATTACTGCCATCGCCGGGCTTTTCGCGCTTTTCGGAAACCCCTTTTTCGGAAGGCTCTCTGACCGTTCCCGCTCCAGGTTCGGTAAGCGCCGAACATACTTTGTCGGCGGAATGATCGCCGGAACTGCAGCAGTTGCAGTCATTGGACTGGCCTCAGAGATTCCGGTGATCCTCGTTGGCTGGTGCATCGCCCAGCTGGCCTACAACGCCGCCATTGCATCCCTCACCGCCGTGCTTGCCGACTACGTCCCCCAGCAGCAGCGGGGCCGTGTCGCCGGCGTCACCGGGGTATGCAACTACGCCGCTTTGGCCGGGGCGGCCTACGTCGCTGCCTGGTTCTCGGGCAGCACGATTCTGATGTTCCTGGCACCAGCCGCTATCGGGCTGTTCCTCGTCGCGGTCTTCGCACCATTGCTCAAGGAAACCCCCGCAACCCACAAGCCGCAACGCTTCGGCGTACGTGACTTCCTCACGACTTTCTGGGTCAACCCCATCAAGAACCCGGACTTCGCTTGGGCCTGGGTCAGCCGGTTCCTGATTGTTCTTGCATGGATGACCCTGCTGACCTACCAGTCGTTCCTGCTGATCAACCGGTTCGGCTTCACCAACGAAACCGTCGCCCCTGCCGTTGCCACTGCCTCCGTTGTCCTCGTGGCCGGCATCCTCGTCGGCTCCGCTGGAGGCGGCTACCTCTCGGACAAATCCGGACGAAGGAAGATCTTCGTTGCCCTCGCAACCGTTATCGCCGCCATCGGTTTCCCCTTCATCGCCTTCTCGCAGGACCTTGGCATGTTCCACGTTGGCGTCGCAGTCGTAGGCCTCGGCATCGGAGTCCACATGTCAGTAGACCTTGCCCTCGTCACGGACGTTCTTCCAAACAGCGCAGAGTCCGGCAAGGATCTCGGAGTCTTCAACATCGCCAACGCCCTGCCCCAGTCTGTTGCCCCCGCATTCGCCGCTGCCCTCTTTGCCGTGCTCGGGGCTGAAGACTTCACGGCCCTCTACCTTTGCGCAGCGGTTTTTGCCCTCTTGGGAGCCCTGGCCGTCAAATTCGTCCGCGGTTCCCGCTGACGCCACCTCAAAATACGGAAGACCTTTCATGACCTACACCCCAGAAATGCCGTCAGTTGACGACCCCGCCTACCAAGATTCCGGCCTGCCGGTCGAGAAACGCGTGGAAGATCTCCTCACACGCATGACCCTGGAGGAAAAGGCCGGGCTCATGTTCCACCAAATGCTAGAAATTGGAGACGGCGGAGACCTCGCCGGAGCGAGCACCGAATACGCCCTGCCGCCGACAGCCGAGCTCATCCTCAAGAAGCAGATCAACCACTTCAACGTCCTCGGAAGCACAGATCCGAAGACGATGGCGCTCTGGCACAACCGGCTGCAGGCGGCGGCGCGCGAGACCAGGCTGGGCATCCCCGTGACTCTTTCAACCGACCCGCGACATGCGTTTACCGACAATCCAGGTGCAAGCTTCACCGCAGGCCCCTTTTCCGAATGGCCGGAAACGCTGGGCCTGGCAGCCATCGGCGACGAGGAGATCGTGCGCCAGTTCGCCGACGTCGCCCGTCAGGAGTACCTCGCCACGGGAATTCGGGTCGCCCTCCATCCGCAGGTCGATCTCGCCACCGAACCGCGCTGGGCGCGGATCAACGGAACCTTCGGTGAAGACGCAGAACTGACCTCCCGGATGCTCACTGCTTACATACAGGGATTCCAGACCGATCAGCTGGGGCCCGATAGCGTCGCAACGATGACCAAACACTTCCCTGGCGGTGGACCCCAAAAAGACGGCGAGGACGCGCACTTCCCGTATGGGCGGGAGCAGGTGTATCCAGGGCGGAACTTCGAATACCATCTGCGACCATTCGAGGCGGCATTCGATGCGGGGACCTCACAGATCATGCCGTATTACGGCATGCCGGTCGGGACCCAGTACGAGGAGGTGGGATTCGCCTTCAACAAGGGCATCATCACCGGGCTCCTCCGCGAAAAGTACGGCTTCGACGGCATCGTCTGTGCAGACTGGAATTTGATCCATGACAGCATGGTTTGGGGCGAGAAACAGGCAGCCAGGGCGTGGGGTATCGAGCACCTCACACCACTTGAGCGGCTCGAGAAGGCTCTGCTTGCCGGCGTCGATCAGTTCGGCGGCGAGCATTGCCCCGAGCTCATCGTTGAGCTCGTGGAAACCGGACGCATCACCGTGGCCCGCATCGACGAATCGGCCCGGCGCCTCCTCCGGGAGAAATTCGTTCTCGGCCTGTTCGACAACTTGTTCGTGGATCCCAGCCAAGCGGAAACCATCGTGGCCCGTTCCGACTTTCTCGAGGCCGGATACAGCGCCCAATGCAAGTCCATCACCGTACTCACCAACGGCACCGATGCCCCTTTCCTGCCGTTTGCCGGCCGGCCCCGGCTCTACTCACCCGGCATCGACGAATCCGTCGCCGTGGACTACGCGGACGTCACCGATAACCTCGAGCAGGCGGACGTGGCCTTCCTGCGAGTCAAGGCGCCCTTCGAGAAGCGAGACGGCGCGTTCGAGCAGTTCTTCCACGCCGGCCGCCTCGAATTCAGCGCCGAGGAACTCCAAGGAATATTGGACGTCTGCCGCCGGGTCCCCACAGTGGTCGACATCTACCTTGACCGCCCAGCCGTGATTCCGGAGATCCTGGGTGAAGCCGCCGCAGTGGTGGCTAACTATGGCGCCTCGGACAAGGCTGTGCTGGATGTACTTTTCGGACGCCGCTCACCGCGGGGAAAGCTGCCTTTCGACTTGCCAGCATCTGCCGCAGCCGTGGAAGCGAGCCGCACGGATGTTCCCTTCGATACAGACGCTCCTTTGCTCCGGTTCGGACATGGTCTCTCCGAAGCCTGGGGCGAAACGGCCTAACCCGGACTGCTTCGAACCTTTCCGCAATCTGCCGTGTGCACCCCTCTGTCCCAATGTGTTGGGACAGAGGGGCCTGCCCCTGCACGGAATGCCGGTAAACGGCTGCAGATATCGCCGAGGGAGTGGAGCCCAGGAGCCGTAGCTTTTCATTACCCCATCCATGCATACTGCTTTGAGCACTCTGGAGAATCCATGCAGCAACGCGACAGCATTGTCGAAACACGGTCGTTTGACCACGTCCCGGAATCGGAGCGTCACGGCACGGTCCGGACCCAGGTTCAGTTCTGGTTCATGGTCAATGCCACCCTTATCACCCTCTTCACAGGGGCCGTCGGGCCGGCAATGGGGCTTGGTCTTTCCTGGACCCTGCTCGCCGTCGTCCTGGGCAGCGTCTTCGGCACCCTGTTCCAAGCATTCCACGGAGCCCAGGGACCCCACATGGGCCTGCCTCAGATGATTCAGTCCCGGGTCCAGTTCGGCTCCCGCGGAGCCGTGCTTCCTCTGGCCGCTGCAACCATCGTTCAATTCGGCTTCGCTATCTTTTTCATCCAGACGGCCTCGTCTTCCCTTGCCGCGATAACAGTTGACCAGATCGGTCTTTATGACGTGCTTATTGGAGCGGTTGCGGTCGTCCTCGCGATCGTCGGCTACAACCTCCTGCTGCGTGTCGAAAAGTTCGCCTCTTACATCACGCTGGCCAACCTCGTGCTCGTCACGCTCGCCGCCGTCGTGGTGCTGCCGATCGGCACGATGATCAATAACAGCGCCTTTGAACCGGTGGCGTTCCTCGCTCAGTTCGGCGCCGCTGCGACATACCAGATCGCCATCGCCCCGATCGTCTCTGACTACACCCGATATCTGCCATCGAGGACGAAGGGCCGGGCAGTGTCCGCAGCGGTCTTCGGAGGCACGCTCGTTTCGGCCCTGTGGCTCGAGTCGCTGGGTGCCGCGCTGGCCATCGCCATGCCCGATTCAGACGTCATCACTGCCATTCACGACATGGGTGACAGCTTCGGCTATGGCATCGGGAGCGTAACGATGGCCGTGGCGGTCGTCGCCTGCCTCATCACCTGCTCGCTCTCGTTCTACAGCGGCAGCGTCTCTTTTCTGAGCGCGCTGGAGGCCTTCCGGACCATGAAGTCCACGGGGAAGGTGCGGTCCGTTACCATCGCCATTGGCGGTGTCATTGTCATCGCGGGCACCCTCCTGCTCCCCGCTGACTTCCTCGGGGCCTTCACCGCCTTCCTGAGCATCCTCGGGTACTTTCTGATCCCGTGGACGGCGGTGAATCTCACGGATTACTACATTGTCCGGCGCGGGCGCTACTCCATCACGGACATCCTCAAGCCCGATGGCGGGATCTACGGCCGCTGGGGTGTCCCTGGCATGATCAGCTACGCCCTTGGATTCATCGCCATGGTCCCGTTCTTCAGCACCGCTATCTACGCCGGACCTGTCGCGACTGCACTGGGCGGGGCGGACATTGCGTTCGCCGTGGGCCTGGGAATATCTTCGTGCACCTACCTGCTGCTCACCCGTCGTCGTGACTTCTCCGGAGAGTTCGACGCCGTCCGTGCCGCTCCGCTCAACACGCTCGGTGAGCCGCAGCGGTCGGCTTCCGCATCAACCGATTCAATGGAAGGAAATATACCTGTATGAACACCGATCTGACCGCAAAATCGAGCAGTTTGCGCTTGCTCTGGCCGCAGTGGCAGGGAGCCGCGCCGGACGTCGTCGGAGCCCTCGCGCCTGAGCTGCCGCTCCCCCTGGCCCAGACTGGCTACTCACTCGGCACCAGGATCCTGGACCTGCTCGTCCCCGGGTCAGCCGACCAGCGAACGGAAGTAGTGCCTGTCGGCGAGTACTCCTCCACCCTTGGCGCTGAACGCGGCGTCTACGCCCGGGAGGCTGTTATCGATCAGCTCCAAGCGGCCCTGAAAATCCTCCGGGAGGCCGACCCGGACAAGGTCACCACGCTGGGCGGGGAATGTTCAGTCAGCGTCGCGCCGTTTAGCCACCTCGGGGCAAAGTACGGGGACGACCTCGCCGTCGTTTGGCTGGACGCCCACCCCGACTGCACCCTGCCCGAGAGCAACTACAACGGCTACCACGCTATGGCGATTTCTCATTTGATCGGGCACGGTGACCCCGATGTGCTCCAGGCACTTCCTGCGACGATCGACCCGTCACGGGTAGCCCTCGCCGGCCTGCACGCCTGGGCCGAGGACGAGCTGCCTAATGTGCAGGCATGGGGGCTGACGACGTTCTCCCCCACAGTTCTCAATCAGGGTACTGAGAGCCTGCTCGACTGGCTCAAGGCCACCGGTTGCTCGAAGGTCGCCATTCACCTGGACGTGGACGTCGTCGACAGCAGTGATGTCGTCCTCGGACTCGGGATGGAGCCCCAGGGCCTGTCGCGTGATTCCGTTGCCAAGACGATCGCTGCCCTTCATGGCGCGGCAGACGTCGTCGCGCTCACGGTGGCCGAGTATCTTCCCCGCCAGGTCCTCGCCCTTCAGGACCTGCTGGGCAAGATCGAATTCCCCTCCTAGGAGAGCCAGATGGTTTTTACCCTTGCATTCCTCACCAGGCCCAAGCCCGGGATCACGCTGGAGCAGTTCTACGAGCACTACACCGATATCCACCGTCCGCTGGCAGAAAAGCTGCCGGGGCTGGTGTCGTACCGCCAGACGAAAATCCTCAAGGAGGGCTACCGCGGTGGCGAGGCGATTGATTACGCCGCGTTCTCGGAGTACACCTTCGAAAGCGAAGATGCCGCCGACGCAGCGTACAAGAGCCCGGAGGGCGTGTCCCTCGATGAGGACACTGGCCGTTTCATCGATTGGCCATCGGTCCTGACGATCCCCTTGGCGGAGCTGGGGACCTACCGCCGCTAGCTCCTTCGCCGCCGCCTTTGCCCGGTATCGCAAAGGCGGCGGCGATCTCGTTGCTGGAGTTGTGTCAAACCGCCGTAACGGCAGGAGCGGCGGCGCGAAACTCTGACGGGACAACGCCGTGGACCCGCTTGAAGGCTCTCGTAAACGTCGTGGCATCGGCAAAGCCGACCCGCAGACCGACATCGAAGATGGGCACGTCGCGATGGTAGGTGGAACGAAGAAGACGCGCCGCTTCCTCCAGACGAACATCCCTGATGTAGGACGCCGGGGTAGTGCCGGCCTGCGAAAAAACCTGGGCGAGCAGGCGCGGTGAAACCCGCAGATAGTCAGCGATGAGCGAGGGTGTCAACGCCGGATCCCGGAATCGCGTCCGCACAAAATCCTGCCCGGACTTCAGCAGCGCCGCGTGCCCCAGCAGTTCACTGTTGCGGGTTGAGTCTGAGGCGTAAATGGCGGAGAGAAGATCTACGGCGGCCACTGCCAGCGATGTGGCCTCAAGGCTCTGATTGGTCTGGTTCGAACCGAAAGGAATCGGTTCGTCGAGCTCGGCGAATTCCCGAAGAATTGTCCTTAGCACTCTGCCCAACGGGCCGTCAGAGGCATGAAAGACACGACCGGCGTCTGGAGCGAGCCTGCCAGCCAGCTCGTGGGGGACTTTCAAGACCACTTGCTGGATGGGCTGTGGAAAGTCGAATGCATAGGGGCGGGTTGTGTCGATGATTACCGCGTCCCCAGGACGCAGTTCGGAGCGCCGCCCCTTGTGTTCCAAATGTCCCCCGGCTCCCGCGTCGTGCAGTACGACCATGAGGTCATCCGAGTCATGCCGGCGGATATCCCGCGCGGATCGGGAGACCCCGAAGGGTCCGGAGGTAAGCAGCCGCAGTGACAGTTGGGCCGAACTTGCCGATGCACGGAGGCCGGCGTCGAAGGTTGGTGCCGCCCAGTCGAGGCTGCAAAGTTGGAACTGCTCAACGCATAGCGCTTCCCATGCATCAGCCGAATTTGCGGTGTAGTCGATCATCTTCGTCTTCCTTGGTCCCTGACGGGGTGCTGCGATCTGCAGGAGAACGTCGAGTGGCCGCTGCGAAGCAATGCCTCGCAGCGGCCTAACCTCTTGTTCGCCCAAGTCCCAGGAATGTCCTGGCTAATAGGCGACTGTGAAACGCCGACGACGGTGCTTAGGCGATTCGATTTCATCCATGACTGCCACTGCATAATCCTCGAATGAGATTGTGCTGTTGCCGGATTCGTCGGTGATCAGGTCATCGTTCGCCGTCCGGTAGGAGCCTGTTCGCTGTCCCGGCTGGATCTTGGTTGCCGGGCTAATGTTGGTCCAATCCAAGTCATCCACTGTGCGGTAGAACTCCAGGGCATCACCATGGGCACGCATGGTCTGCAGTACGTCCTCTGGAATGCCCGGGCGGTCCCAGACGTGATCCCCGCCCGGGGTCCGCAGGGAGCCGGCACCTCCGACTGTCACCAGACGCGGGGCGTCCTCCCCGGCGGAACGAAGCCCGGCAACCAGTGAGTGGGCGGCAGGGGCGATAGTGGTCTGGTTCTCCTGGCCTCCGGCCCCGCCGACCGCGCTGACCACGACGTCATGTTCGGACGCTATGGCCTTAACTGAATCCGGATCGAGGACGTCTCCGGCGACGACCCGCACGCCGGGCTCAGTGCCCGTAACCGTGTTTGGATCCCGGACCACGGCGGTGACATCGTGACCGCGGTTGAGGGCTTCTGACAAAATTCGGGAACCGATTCTTCCGGCGGCTCCAAAAACAGCAATTCTTGCCATTTTGTTCCTTCGCGTTCAGTGGATGGCTTCGGCTGTTGCTGGCCATGGTTGTGAATAGATGGAGAATCTATCTTCCTGGAGAAATTCGACCCAAAGACCGTCAGGATCCTGGATGAAGACCCATTGCGCCTTGCCGTCGGGCAACGCCCCAATTTCGACTTTCTCATCGGCAAGGCCCTGGCGTCTCAGCTGGGCAAGTGTTGCCTTGATATCGTCGGTGGCTAAAGCAAGATGCTTAAGCCCGATGACGTCAAGGTCATTCCCGAATCCGGGTTTCAGCGGTGGCAGGTTCTTATTTTTCTCGTAGGCGAAAAGTTCGAGCGCGTATTCGTCAAGTTGGAGATGGGCGAGCGTTGCCCCGTCGAAATTTGACCTGTTGACCTCGACAAAGCCCAATGCGGTGTAGAAGGCGAGGGAGGCGTCAAGGTCGCGGACAGAAATCGCAGTGTGATGGGGTCGGTACTTATTCATGTTTGAGGTTCCTTTTTCCTGGCAGGGCAGAACGCGGTGTAAATCACCACATCTGTAGCCCGCCGGTTACTGCCAGGGACGCGCCGGTGATATTTTTGGCCCGGGGCGAGGCGAGGAAGGCCACGGCGTTTCCAATATCCTCAGGGTATTGCCCCCGGCCGAGTGGGACGCGGGCTATCTGCCGCTCCCACTGATGAGGGTCCAGGGTGTCCCACATCGGCGTGCGAACTATGCCAGGGCAGACCGCGTTGACGTTGACGTTGTGCTTGGCGAGTTCAAGGGCCGCCGACTGGGTTATCCCGATCACCGAGAACTTTGATGCGTTGTAGGCCGAGTACTCGTCGATGGCATTTTTCCCCGCCATGGACGCTATGTTTACGATCTTTCCGCCGGCTTTTTCCTGGAAGTAGTTGCCGGCAGTCTGGCAGGCGAAGAACACCGCCTTTGCGTTGATGTCGTTGACGAGGTCCCAGCTTTTCTCGGTCACCGCTAGGAACGGCATCTGCTGGGCCGTACCGGCGTTATTGACCAGGATGTCCACAGTCCCGAACTCCTGCTCAGCTTCGGCGAAGACCTCTCCCGTGGAGGAAATGTCGAGCACATCCTGCTTCAGCGCCAGCGCCTGGTGGCCGCGCTGCCTTATGGCTTCGGCAGTCTCCTGAGCCCGCGACAGCTCGAGATCCGTTACGACGACGCGGGCTCCTTCGGCGGCGAGCACGTCGGCGATACCCCGGCCAATGCCTTGCCCTGCCCCGGTTATGACGGCGACTTTGCCGTCCAGTTCCTTAGTCAAGCGTTTGTCCCTTCGTTCACAGAAAGTTTCAACTTAGAAGGGCCGGTCGAGGGCGTCGATGGCCTCGTCGATCTTCCAACGGCTGTCTTCCTTGATCATGCTGAACCGATAGAGCCCGGTAGTGATCAGCTGAGCCTCCTTTTCGACCCCGTAGATTGCCAGGTAGGCGATAACCACCGCTTCATCGTCGGCGAGCCGCTCAACGGTCATGCTGCCAAGAACATGCCGGCGCTGGTCGGACTGGGACTCCATGACTTCCCCGAGCCATTTAATAACACCCGCACGGCCGTTTTCGCTTGAGAGAGGCCCTTCACCGATGCGGTAGGAGAACGTCACCGATTCAGTGAACAGGCTTTCCAGGACATCCAGTCGCCGCTCGTCATACGCAATCGCGTAGCGGGAGGCAGTTTCCAGGACCATGAGACGGTTGGCCAGCGAGGTGAGGTCGGAGGGAACGGGCGGTACGGGCTGCAGGTCGATGGTTCCGGTCGCGTGGGCCCATGCCGGGGTGCAGGTTTCAGGGGTGGTAGCTGCGGTCACGGTAATGCCTTTCAGATTGTTCATTCTGGATTGTTAGTGCACATGGTGGGCAGGGAGGGTCAGGAGATGGTGCGTCCGCCGTCGACCATAAGTTCCGTACCCGTAATGTAGGACGCTTCGTCGGAGGCAAGGAAGAGAACGGCGTTCGCGACTTCGTGCGGCTGGCCGGCCCGGAGGAGCGGGGTGCGGGTGATGTCCGGGTGGGCGTCACCGGCCGCGGCTAGTACTTCCCTGGTCATGGGAGTTTCAATGATGCCCGGCGCTACGGAGTTGACCCGGATGCCGTCCGGAGCGAATTCGACGGCAGCCGTCCTGGTCATGATGAAGACGGCGGCCTTGGCGGCCTGGTAGGCGACGGCGGCGCCGCTGCCGACGTGTGCGTAGGTGGAGGAGAGGTTGACGATGGAGCCGCCCTTGCCGTCTTCGCGCATGAGAGCGCTTCCGTACTTCATGCCCAGCAGCACGCTGGTCTGGTTGACGTTGATGACCCGGTCCCACTCGGCACGGTCGATCTTGGTGATGCCGTCGAGTGAGAGGATGCCTGCGTTGTTGATGAGGATGTCGAGGCCGTTGAAATGGGCGCGGATCTGGTCCATCGCCGCGGTCCAGGCAGCGTCGTCGGTGACGTTGAGTTCGATGCCGAGCGCCTCCCCTCCGGTCTGACGGATGCGGTCGACAACGGCGTTGACCCCCTGCTGGTTGATGTCGGCGACGACGACCTTCGCGCCTTCTCGGGCGAAGAGTTCAGCCTCGACGGCGCCCTGCCCGCCTGCTGCGCCGGTGATGAGTGCGACTTTTCCGCTGAGACGTCCCATGGTGTTCTCCTTTGAATTTGCTAGCCGCCGTCTTTCGGCGGCTTGTTCTCTTTGATGGGTGTGCAGGCGGGGGATTTTCACCCCCGCCCTGACATGTGTGGGGTTAGCTGGTCTTCCAGAGTTTGAGGTAGGTGCTCTTCCAATCGAGGTCGCCGTCCCACGGAATGGAGCTGACGTTTTTCGCGTCGATGAGTTTCTCCGGAACGTTGACCGTCTTGAGGTTCGCAGGGAGGTTGCCGGCGAACAGACGGACCATCTGGTCTACTGCGGCGTAAGACTGCCATTCGACGCTGACCCCAATGGTTGCCTTGAACGGCTGGTCACCCGCTTTGATGGCCTGGAGCGCGCCGGCGTCGCCGTTTTGGGAGACGACGGTGATTTTGCCGTTCTGAGGTGAGCGCTTGATCACGGGGCTGAGGGACAGTGCGACGGGGTCATACGCTGTCCACACCGCGTTGACGCTGGGGTTCGCCTGGAGCGTGGCCTGGAACTCGCTGGGAACCTGGGTCTGCAGGTTCGCGATCTGGAAGTTGATGTCCTTCACGACCTGGCACCCCGGGCAAAGCTCCTTGAGCCCGTCAGCAAAGCCTTGATGCCATTCGACAACAGAGGGGAACTCGGGGTCGTTCACGGAGATGACCTTGCCCGCGCCCTGAGTTGTGACGGTGACGTATGCGGCGTTCCAGCGTCCTGCCTTGATGTGGTCATAGAGGGTATTGGCGTCGGCAAAGCCATCATCTGCCGGTTCTGACATGTTGACGACCTTCACTCCTCCGGCACGTGCCTTGGTGATGTCATCCTTGACGACGCTTGAGGGAATGGAGCCGAGGAAAATGCCGTCGGCCTTGAGCTGAATGGCCGTGCGGACGGCTGAACGCATCTTCTCGGGGTCACCGGCAGGGTCGATCATCTGATAGCGCCAGCCGAGAGCCTTGGCGGCTTCGGCAATGGTGTCGACTTCGCGCTTGCAGCCCTCGGCCGCATAGGCGCAGGGGATGCCCACGACGAGCTTATCCTTTGGTGCCGCGACCGGTTCCTTGGGGAAGTCAAAGCTGGTGACCTTGGCCTGGGCTTCATCGAGGACTTTCTGGGCGGCGGATACATCTTTGTTTCCACCGCCGTTGCTTGCCGTTCCCTGTGAGCTGGCGCAGCTGGTCAGCGCCAATGCGCCGGCGAGGAGCGCAGCCCAGGCCGCGGCACGAGGATTGATTCTGGTCATGATGATCACTTTCAAGTGGGGGTGAATGGCGAATAAATCGGTTGGATGGTTAGCTGGAGGCTTTGCGGCGGCGTTTGCCGACGAGGACTGACGCCGAGACTGCGACCATGAGGGCGGCGCCGTTGAAGATGTTCGTCACCCAGGTTTGGGCGCCGAGGAGGGTGAGGCCGTTGCTGCCGACGGCCAGAAGGACGACGCCGATCACGGTTCCCCAGACATTGAAGTAGCCGGGCTTGATCGTTGTCGCGCCCAGGAAGGCGGCAGCGTAGGCCGGGAGGAGGAATTCCGGCCCCAGGTTCGGGGCGGCGGTGCCGCCCCGGGAGGCCAGCAGCGCACCTGCCAATGCCGCGAGGACCCCGGCAGCGATGAACGACGAGGCCAAGTACCGGTCCACCCGTACACCGCTAAGCCGTGCCGCGTCGCGACCCATGCCCGTGGCGCGAAGGTAGCGGCCGTATGGGGTCTTCTCCACCACGTAGAACAACAGGAGACTGAGCACGATTGCATAGCCGAGGACGACCTGGAGGTCGAAGACCCTGGTGATGGTAAGCGCCCCGAACTCCTCTGAGCCGAGCACGAGCAGGGAACTGCCGGTAACGAGCAGGTTCAGGCCGGAAAGGATTGTGGCCGAAGCAAGGGTTGCGATGAAGGCGTTCACGCCGACCTTGACGACCAGCACCGCGTTGACGATGCCGACGCCGGCGCCAACCGCCAGGCAAGCGAGGATAACCACGGGCAGGGGTGCTCCGGCGTTCGACAGGGCGATCGCGGTGATTGCGCTGAAGCCCAGGACTGCGCCGAGAGAGAGATCGAATTCACCGGCTGCCAAGGGAAGGATCGCGGCGAGGGCGAGAATGACCGGAATCGATTGGTCCGTCAGGATGGCCTTGACGTTGTCGGACGTGGGGAAAGTGTCCGGCAGCAGGGCCGAGAACACAAAGATCATCAGGACAAGAAATATGATGACCCCGTAGGAGGTGGCGACGGTGCCGATGTCCGGCCGGTTCCGTCCCGACTTGGCTGTCTTTGTGGAGGGGCGTTCCTGGGTGCTGCTTGCGGTGGTGCTCATGGCGTCCTTCTGGGAAATCTCGGGGTTTTTGGTGGGAGCCGTCGGGGGATTCATGCCGCCGCCCCATGTTGGGCGCAGAGAAGTGCGAGGTGCTCCTCGCTGATGTCCTCGCCGGTGGCCTCAGCGACGAGGTGGCCGCGGTCAAGTATGAGGACCCGGTCGCACAGGCCGACGAACTCCTCGAAGTCTGTCGATGCCAGAATTACGGCCAATCCATCTGCGGCGAGGCCCCGGACGATGTTGGCGATCTCCTGTTTGGCCAGGGCATCCACGCCCTGTGTGGGTTCATCCAGAAGCAGTGCGGTTCCGCCGAACCCTGCGGCACGGGCGACGACTACTTTCTGCTGGTTTCCTCCTGAGAGGAGCCCGATAAGCCGGGAGGGGTCCGCTGGCTTGACCGAGAACTGCTCGATCAGCCGCAGTGCCCCGTCGCGCTCCTTGCGGCCGTCCAAGGCGCCGTTCCGGGTGAAGTTCTTCAACCGACCAAGGGTGATGTTCTCCCGGACGGTCATTGGCAGCACTGCTCCTTCGCGGCGGCGTTCTTGAGGCACGCATGACACCCCGGCTGCGATAGCGGTCGCCGGTGAACCCGGCGAATAGCTCTTCCCTGCCAATTCCATGTGCCCTGCGGATGGATTCTGAGCACCGGCCAGAATCCGGACCAGTTCGCTGCGTCCGCAGCCCACGAGCCCGGCGACGCCCAGGATCTCACCGGAGCGGACCTCCAGATCCACCCCCCGCAGCCGCCGACCGGTAATCCCCTGGGCAGAGAGCACGACATCGCCTTCGCGTTCACTTTGGCGGGGAATTTTCCTTTTCTCCAGTCGTTTTCCCACGACCCGGGCAACGATATCGTCCACACCCATTTGCGCCAGGGGCTCGTCGGCGACGAGCTTGCCGTCGCGGAGGATCACGAGTTGGTCGGCGATGCGCTTGACCTCTTCAGTGCGGTGACTGACGTAGATCACCGTTCCGCCGTTAGCCTTCAGTTCCTCCAGCGACGTCAGGATCGTGTCGACCTCCTCGACGGGGAGGGAAGCCGTGGGCTCGTCCAGGACGACGATGTTTTTCGCGAATGCCCGCACACCGGATTCTTCTTCGTCCTGGAAGGCCCTGGCGAGGCCGACCATAGTCCGCAGGGTGGGGTTCAGTGAGCCGACCAGCGTCCCCGGGTGCACGGAGATGGCGAACTTTTCGAGTGTCGCGGCGACATGTTCGTGCTGGCGGCGCTTGTTGATCGGCCCGAGTTTGCCGGGGGCCCGGAATCGGTCAACGAAGGCGAAGTTGTCCGCGACCGTCAGGCTGTCGACCAGGCCGACGTCCTGGTGGAGGAACCGCAGACCAGCTTCGTGGGCAGTCCGCGGCGTCATTGGCAGCGACATCGCGGCCCCACCGATGGTGAGTGCCGCGCCCGGGTCGGGCTGGTAGACGCCGGCGAGGACCTTGATCAGGGTGGACTTGCCTGAGCCGTTCATGCCCAGCAAGGCAGTGATTTTTCCACGCTGCACGGTGAAAGAGACTTCATTGAGGGCCCGCTGACCGGAAAAGGTCTTGGACAAGTTCTCGATCCGTAAAGCATCTGAACCTGTACGGACGTCAATGTCCGAAGTGACCATGGGTATGCCTTCCAAGAGGAGGAGAAATAGTTGGTCGGGCCCTTCATTCGGGCCCGGAAGCTTTCTTCGTCGAGCCCTTCCCTCTGCCCTTCAGTGGGCCCTAGGAGGAGGTCGAAAGCTGCGTTTTCGGGATTGTGGTTTTGATCATATCTAGTTTATGATCAGATCCACAAGAGTCCGACAGAAGGTTTTCTCGAACGGGTTCAAAAGCAACAAGGCTCATATGCCCCGCCCGGACGTCGGCCCACAGCAAGTTTCCTGGAAGGTTTAGATATGACGACTTCCCCTCTTTTCCAGCCCCTGACCGTGCGATCGACGACGATCCGCAACCGGATCTGGGTTTCTCCCATGTGCCAGTACTCCTGTGAGAACCAGGACGGCATCCCCAATGATTGGCACCTGATGCATCTCGGTCAGTTCGCTGCTGGTGGTGCCGGTCTCATCATGGCCGAGGCGACCGGGGTGAACCCCGCAGGCCGCATCTCGAGCGAAGATACGGGCATGTGGAACGACCAGCAGCGTGACGCATGGGCACGCATCGTGCGCTTCATACACGAACAGGGCGCAACCGCAGCAATCCAGCTGGCCCACGCCGGCCGGAAAGCCTCCGACTATCGGCTCTTCGACGAACGCTGCGGCACCACAAAGCCTGTCGCAGAAGGCGGATGGAAGACTGTGGCTCCCTCAGCCCTGGCGTTCCCGGGCTTTGATGTGCCCCAGGAGCTGGACCATGCAGGCATCGACGAGGTCGTCCGTGACTTCGCGGCAGCGGCGCTGAGGAGTGTGCAGGCAGGATTCGACATAATCGAAATCCATGCAGCCCATGGGTACCTCATCCACGAGTTCCTATCACCGCTCAGTAACACCCGCACCGATGAATACGGCGGATCCCTTGAAAACCGGGCCCGGCTGCTGCTGCGCATTGTCTCAGCAGTACGGGAAGCCATTGGCGAAAGCCATGGCCTCTTCGTCCGGTTCTCCGCAACGGACTGGGCAGAGGGCGGATGGGACCAAGAACAGACCGCCGAGGTCGCCGCCATGGCACGCGACCGGGGAGCGGACGTCTTCGACATCTCCACCGGCGGCCTGATTGACGGCGTTGAAATCCCAGTGGGCGAGGGATACCAGGTTCCCCTCGCGGATCACATCAAATCAGCCTCTGAGGTGCCCACCTCCGCCGTTGGCCTCATCACGACAGCGAAGTATGCCGAGGAAGTAGTCGCCAGCGGACGTGCAGATGCGGTCATGCTCGGCAGGGAACTGCTCCGTGATCCACATTTCGCCCTGAGGGCGGCCCGGGAGCTAAACGTCCACGTCGACTACTGGCCACGCCAGTACAAGGCCGTGCAGTGGAAGGTGCGCGAGACCGCCGACCGCTGAACCCCAGCTCCCACCCTGACTTCTTCACAGAACGGACGACCGACATGACACACAAGACCGTTACCGGCACACTGACTGCCCTTGACCGGCTAGAAATCCAAGAACTCGCCACCGGCTACGGAGTTCACCACGACCGCAGAGACTTTGCTTCACTCCGCGACTGCTTCACTTCGGATGCGACCTACATCATGCGCATCACGGACGGCCCCACGTACGGCCCCCACGAAGGGCCAGAAGCGATCGTGGGCCAGATCCAGGCGTTCAAAGAATCCCAAAACGACGTCCGGCGCCACCACATCTCCAACATCCAGATCGAACCGCTCGGTGACGATATCGCATCCGTCCTTTCCTATGTTCTCGTCTCGGCCACCGACACCGACGGACTCGCGATCAAAACAGTGGGCACATATGCTGACACTGTCGTCCGAACACCTGAGGGCTGGCGAATTGCCCGCAAGGAACTCCAGTTGGACTCAGCGTTTTAACTGCCTAGGAATTCAGGGCAACGGGAAGTAGTGAGTCGATGAAGAAGAATGCCCGCCCGTTGGGCACGAAAACCAGTCAGGCCTATGAATACGTCAAGCGACGCATTCTCGACGGCACCTACTCTCCCGGACACCGACTCGTGCTCGAGAACATCTCCCGCGAAGCAGATATGAGCCAACTCCCGGTAAGGGAGGCTCTCCGGCGCCTGGAAGCCGAAGGCTACGTCGCCTACAAACACAATGCCGGTGCGCGGGTTGCCGAACTCGATCCTGCTGCATACGAGAGCACCCAGGCGGTAATCGCTGTTCTTGAAGGGGCCGCAACTGCGGGAGCGGCCCCATATGTGACCCCCGATGCAATCAGGAAGGCCGAAGACCTCAACCAAGAGATGCGTCGAAGACGCGAACTCTTCGATGCCGAGGGCTTTATGGACCTCAACGCCCAATTCCATGATCTCCTGTGCTCTCCTTGCCCCAATGCACATCTGATGGAGCTGCTGGAAAGCGAACGCAGCCGGATGGCTCTCATAAGGAAGCCAACCCTCGGCATCATCATGCGGCATGCGGCAGAATTCGTGGAAGACCACGACCAACTCCTGGAACTGCTCAAAACAAATCCCCACTCCCCCGAGATCCAACTCCTGGCCCAAGCCCACAAGAGGCGGATACTCGAGGCCGTTCACACGGAGGCCGTGGCCTATCACCTTCCGCAGACGGAAACGGAGGAGCTGCTGGAAATCGAGGCGCGCACACCGTAATCCGCTGCTGCGCCGTGCAGGCACTCCGGAGAAAAATCCACCTGGCGCGCCCTGGCCCCTCCCCTGCGGCTGGTCTGCCCGCAGGTGCCGCAGCCCAATGGCGACAATCGGGCGCACCGGGTCGCAAATCAACAGGTGCTGTCACTGCGGCACAGCACCCGCCGCCGGGACTTCATCTGTCGTCCCCAAGAACCGTGCCCAGTGGGCCCGGCATTGATGCAAAGGAGCAACGATCATGACCGCTGAAGACACTTCTGCCAGAGAAAGTACTGTCCTGGCCGCCGATCGATCGGCAATGCAGGACACCCTTGCCCGCTACGCGTGGGGCTACGACGAAGGAAACTTCGACATGCTGGCGGACACCTTCACCAAGGACGGGACCACCAGCGGCAAAGTCGCGAATTCGGATGCCTCCTGGGGCCCAACCACAGGCAACCAGGCGATCACCGACATGCTCAAGGCGATCCGCGAACAGCAGACGGACCAGCGCCGCCACACTGTTCACACATTCCGCTTCGAGAACCAGAGCTCTTCATCCGCCGACCTCTACAGCTACGTGCTCATCACGTCGACGGAAAACGCAGTGACCAAAACCCTGACCGCCGGCTGGTACCACGCCTCCATGGTCAAGGAAGCCGACGGGCAATGGCGGATGGCGGACCTGACCGCCCTGCTTGATAGCCCCTTCTAGAGACCCGGAGAGAATGCGATGTACTCAAGGAACCTGACGGGGCCACCTTCGCGACCAAGCACGCGTGGTCCATTAGCGATGGATTGGTGACCCCGTGACGGCGAACAGCTTGCTCTTTTCCCCTTACCGGCTTAGAGGCATGGACCTGAAGAACCGTATTGTCATGTCCCCAATGCTCATGTACCAGGCCCAGGACGACGGTTCTGTCACCGAACGCCAGGTCCTCCACTACGGTGCCCGTGCACTTGGCGGGGTGGGGTTGATCATGACCGAGGTCATTGCCGTCCACCCGCTGGGACGCATCAGTGAAACCGACATCGGACTCTGGTCCGATGAACACATAACCGGCATCCGCCGCATCGTTGAAGCCGTCCACGCCTGTGACGCAAAGATCGGTGTCCAGCTGGCGCACGCAGGCCGCAAGGCCAATCTCCCTGGCGGCTGCGTGGCACCCTCCAGAATCCCGCACTCAGAAGACTCGCCAACGCCAGCAGAACTGACGACGGCGGAAGTATGCCAACTGGTTCAGTCCTACGGGGCCGCGGCTGCCCGCGCTGACCAGGCGGGGGTGGACTGCATCCAGATCCACGCAGCCCATGGCTATCTCATCCATGAGTTCCTGGCACCAATGTCCAACGAACGGACGGACGAGTACGGGGGCAGCTTGGAGAATCGGGCCAGGTTCCTCCTCGAGGTCGTACGCAGTGTCCGTGCGGCACTGCCGCCCGGCAAACCTTTGCTGGTCCGCTTCTCCGGGACTGACCTGGTCGACGGCGGCGTCACTGCCGACGATGCCGGCCAAGTTGCCAAATGGCTCGAGGCAGCCGGCGCGGACTTCCTTGAGGTGACGACCGGCAACATTACCAAGACGTACACCGGGGAAATCTATCCGGGATATCAGGCAAAGTTCGTGCAGGATATCCGCCGCCACTCCGCGCTGCCGCTGGGATCGGTCGGATCCATCCACTCGGCCGACCTCGCAGAGTATCTGCTGCGGGACGGAGGCATCGATCTGGTCTTCATCGGCCGGGCACTACTGCGCGATCCGTTCTGGCCTATTCACGCGGCGTCCGACATGGGTTCGGAACCACCCCTGCCAATCCCGACCTACGCGCGGGCTACCGGACCCTACCAGCGCGGTTTCTAAGCGCCGACCGATTTAACCCGTATACCGGGTGCGGTCGCGGCGCTTGACAACAAAACCACCACCGGCCACTATGTTTCGTATACGATTTCGTACCTGATGAGGAGAACGCTTTGGAGCAGGTCAACGACGACACCCTGGCAGCAGCACGCAAGGTGATCGCGGTGCACATCAACTACCCCAGCCGTGCCGCCCAGCGCGGCCGGACCCCGGCGCAGCCCTCCTACTTCCTGAAGCCGTCGTCGTCGCTGTCCCTGACCGGCGCCGCCGTCGAACGCCCGGCCGGTTGCGAACTCCTCGGCTTTGAGGGCGAGATCGCCATCATCATCGGCAAGGCGGCCCGCCGCGTCGAGGTCGAAGACGCCTGGGGCCGCGTCGCCTCGGTCACGGCCAGCAACGACCTCGGCGTGTACGACCTCCGCTACGCGGACAAGGGCTCGAACCTCCGGTCCAAGGGCGGCGACGGCTTCACCCCGGTGGGCCCGGCACTGATTCCGGCAGAGGCCGTCGACCCCGCCAAACTGCGCATCCGCACTTGGCACAACGGGGAACTGGTGCAGGACGACACCACCGAAGACCTGCTCTTCCCGTTCGCCCGGCTCGTGGCGGACCTGTCCCAGCTGCTCACCCTCGAGGAGGGGGACATCATCCTCACCGGCACGCCCGCCGGCGCCTCCGTCGCCGTGCCCGGCGACGTGCTGGAGGTGGAGGTAAGTGCCGTGGATTCAGCAGGTGGCGACGGCGGGCTGAGCACCGGCCGCCTCACCACCACAGTCAAGGAAGGCACGACGGCGTTCGCTGAGTTTGGTGCCCAGCCCAAGGCCGATGACCTGCAGCGCGAAGAGGCGTACGGCTCGCGGGAGGCCGCGGGTCTTCCGGTTTCCGGCAGGGTCCTGAGCCCGGAGCTGAAGGCCAAGCTGGAGAGCGTCTGCACCGCCACGCTGTCCTCCCAGCTGCGCAAGCGGGGCCTGAACAACGTCAGCATCGACGGACTCACCGCCACCCGCCCGGACCGCAAGGTGGTGGGCCTGGCCCGGACCCTGCGCTATGTGCCCAACCGCGAGGACCTCTTCAAGACACACGGCGGCGGTTTCAACGCCCAGAAACGCGCCATCGACTCAGTGAACGAGGGCGAAATCCTGGTCATGGAGGCCCGCGGGGAGAAGGGCACCGGGACCATCGGCGACATCCTCGCCCTGCGCGCCCAGGTCCGCCGCGCCGCGGCCATCATTACCGACGGCGGCGTCCGGGACTTCTCCGCCGTGGCCGCCATGGAGCTGCCCACCTACTACTCCAACCCGCACCCCGCCGTGCTGGGCCGCCGCCACATCCCCTGGGACACCGACATCACCATCGCCTGCGGCGGCACCACCGTGCAGCCCGGCGACATCATCGTGGCGGACTCGGACGGCATCCTGGTGATCCCGCCGGCCATCGCCGAGGAAGTCGCCAACGACTCCATCGCCCAGGAACGCGAAGAGGTCTTCATCGCCGAAATGGTCGAGCAGGGCCACAGCGTGGACGGGCTCTACCCGCTCAACGCTGCTTGGCGTGCCAGGTATGAGGAATGGGAAGCAGCCAATGACTGAAACAGTGACTGACCGAGCTGCTGCCACCTCCCTCGGCAGCAAGTCGGAGCAGGCCTACCAGGCCGTCAAGGCGCGGATTGTGGAAGGCACCTACACCCCCGGCTACCGGCTGGTCCTGGGGACCATCGCCAGAGACCTCGGCTTCAGCGTGGTCCCGGTCCGGGAAGCGATCCGCCGACTCGAGGCCGAAGGCCTGGTTAAGTTCGAACGCAACGTCGGCGCCACCGTGGCCGGCATTGACCCCACCGAGTACCTCTACACGATGCAGACCCTGAGCATCGTGGAGGGTGCGGCCACGGCATTGTCCGCGCCGCTGATCGATGCAGTGGCAATTGCCCGGGCCCGCACCGTGAATGCCGAGATGCGGGAGTGCCTGAAGCACTTCGACCCCGTCCGTTTCACCCGGCTCAACCAGGACTTCCACAGCGTCCTGTTCGAGCACTGCCCCAACCCGCACATCCTGGACCTGGTCCACCGCGGCTGGAACCGGCTGGCATCACTGCGGTCCTCAACGTTCCGCTTTGTTCCCGGCCGGGCCCACGAGTCCGTGGACGAACACGAGGCCCTGCTGAAGCTCATTGAAACCGGCGCCGACGCCGACACCATCGAAAAAGCAGCACGACTCCACCGCAGCGCCACCCTGGACGCCTACCTCGCCCAAACCAACTAGCACCCCGACAACAGTTAGGACCTCAACGATGACGACCTCAGTTGAAACCACCCAGCACCACATTCCGGAAAATCTGCCCACGCATCTCCAGCACTTCATCGACGGTAAGTTTGTTGACTCCGTCGGCGGCAAGACCTTCGACGTGCAGGAGCCGGTCTCCAACGAGAACTACGCCACTGTCGCGTCAGCCCAGCCGGAAGACGTCGACCGCGCGGTCGCAGCCGCCAAGCGCGCTTTCAAGGAAGGCCCGTGGTCGAAGATGCTTCCCCGCGAACGCTCACGCGTGCTGCACAAGATCGCCGACATCGTCGAATCGCGCGACGACGAACTGGCCCTCCTCGAGAGCTACGACTCCGGCCTGCCGATCACCCAGGCCAAAGGCCAGGCCCGCCGCGCAGCGGAAAACTTCCGCTTCTTCGCCGACCTCATCGTTGGGCAGGAGGACAACGCATTCAAGGTGCCCGGCCGCCAGATCAACTACGTGAACCGCAAGCCAATCGGCGTCGCCGCCCTCATCACGCCGTGGAACGTCCCCTTTATGCAGGAGTCCTGGAAGCTAGCCCCGGCCATCGCCACCGGCAACACCGTCGTCATGAAGCCGGCCAGCTACACCCCGCTCTCCGCTGTGCTGTGGCCCGAAATCTTCCGCGAGGCAGGCCTGCCCGACGGAGTCTTCAACCTGATCTTCGGATCCGGCGGAGTCGCAGGCGACTACCTCGTGAAGCACCCCGACGTGCCTATAGTCTCCTTCACCGGTGACAGCTCCACCGGTGCCACCATCTCAACCGCAGCAGCCCCCCAGTTCAAGAGCCTCTCACTCGAGCTCGGCGGCAAGAGCCCTGCGATCGTCTTCGCCGACGCCGACATCGAGGCCGCCCTCGACGCCACGGTCTTCGGTGTCTTCAGCCTGAACGGCGAGCGTTGCACCGCAGGGTCCCGCGTGCTCGTGCAGCGCGACATCTACGACGACTTCGTGGCCCGCTTCGCCGAGCGCGCGAAGAACATCAAGGTAGGCCTCCCAAGCGACCCCACAACCGAGGTCGGATCGCTCGTGCACCCCAACCACTTCGACAAGGTCATGAGCTACATCGAAATCGGTAAGACCGAGGGCCGGCTCCTGGCGGGCGGCGGCCGCGCCGACGGCTTCCCCACCGGCAACTACGTTGCCCCGACCGTGTTCGCCGACGTCTCCCCCGACGCCCGGATCTTCCAGGAAGAAATCTTCGGACCCGTCGTGGCCATCACCCCCTTCGACACCGACGAAGAGGCGCTCGAGCTCGCAAACAATACCAAGTACGGCCTCGCCGCCTACGTCTGGACGACAAACCTGAAGCGCTCCCACAACTTCGCCCACGCCATCGAGGCCGGCATGGTGTGGCTGAACTCGAACAACGTCCGGGACCTGCGCACCCCGTTCGGCGGCGTGAAGGCCTCGGGCCTGGGACGCGAGGGCGGCTACCGCTCAGTCGACTTCTACACCACCCAGCAGTCGGTACAGATCACCCTCAACGAGGCCCACTCACCCAAGTTCGGCAACGTCGAAGACGCTGCAGCAACCAGCGACAGCTAACCCCTCCCAAACTTTCGAAGAAGAGAGAACATCATGACCGACTTCGTTCCCACCCCGACCGTTCCGGCACCGGATATCGTCCGCTGCGCCTACATGGAGATCGTGGTTACTGACCTCGCCAAGTCGCGCGAGTTCTACGTCGGCGTCCTCGGCCTGCACGTTACTGAAGAGGACGAGAACACCATCTACCTCCGTTCCCTGGAGGAGTTCATCCACCACAACCTGGTGCTCCGCCAGGGACCCATCGCCGCCGTCGCCGCCTTCGCCTACCGGGTGAAGTCCCCCGCCGAGGTGGACGCCGCGGAGGCCTACTACAAGGAACTGGGCTGCCGCACCGAGCGCCGCAAGGAAGGCTTCACCAAGGGCATCGGCGATTCCGTCCGCGTCGAGGACCCGCTGGGCTTCCCGTACGAGTTCTTCTACGAGACCGAGCACGTGGAGCGCCTCACCCAGCGCTACGACCTCTACTCCGCCGGTGAACTGGTCCGACTGGACCACTTCAACCAGGTCACCCCGGACGTCCCCAAGGGCCGGAAGTACCTGGAGGACCTCGGCTTCCGCGTCTCCGAGGACATTAAGGACTCCGACGGCGTCACCTACGCCGCGTGGATGCACCGCAAGCAGACCGTCCATGACACCGCCCTCACCGGCGGCAACGGCCCGCGCATGCACCACGTCGCCTTCGCCACGCACGAGAAGCACAACATCATCCAGATCTGCGACAAGATGGGCGCCCTGCGCATCAGCGACCGGATTGAACGCGGCCCCGGCCGGCACGGCGTGTCCAACGCGTTCTACCTCTACATCTTTGACCCGGACGGCCACCGCATCGAGATCTACACCCAGGACTACTACACCGGCGACCCGGACAACCCCACGGTCACCTGGGACGTCCACGACAATCAGCGCCGCGACTGGTGGGGCAACCCCGTGGTCCCGTCCTGGTACACCGAGGCCTCCCTGGTCCTGGACCTGGACGGCAACCCGCAGCCGGTCATCGAGCGCACCGATGCCTCCGAAATGGCCGTCACCGTGGGCGCCGACGGCTTCTCCTACACCCGCAAGGACGAGACCTCCGCGGCAGTGGAGGGCTTCAAGCTGGGAGCCCAGGTCTAGCCCCAGACCGGGTGGCCGGCCCTGTACCGCAGCTGCGGGACCGGCCGCCCTCACCACAGACTGACCTGTCCGCCCGTGAGGAGCTTATGAATGTTGGACGCGAAGACGATTGAGGCCATTGCGGATGAGCTGGTGGAGGCTGGCCGGACCCGCACCCCGGTGCCCCGCCTGACTGCTCGTTATCCGGAGATGACGGTGGAGGACTCCTACGCGGTGCAGCAGCTGTGGCGGCGCCGCAACGAGGACGCCGGCCGGACCCTGGTGGGGCGCAAGATCGGCCTCACGTCCAGGACCATGCAGGCTGCCACCGGCATCACCGAACCGGACTACGGTGCGATTTTTGATGACATGGTGCTCGAAACCGGCTGCTCCGTGGAGTGGGACAAATACACCCATCCCCGTGTGGAGGTGGAACTGGCGTTCGTCCTGAAGGACGGGCTCAAGGGCCCCGGCTGCACCATCTTCGACGTCCTGAACGCCACCGACTACGTGGTCCCGGCCCTCGAAATCCTGGACTCCCGGATCGAGATGGAGGGCCGGACCATCGTGGACACCATCTCCGACAACGCCGCCATGGGCGCCATGGTGGTGGGCGGCCGCCCGGTGAAGCCGGACGCCGTCGACCTCCGCTGGGTCTCCGCGATCCTGTATAAGAACCAGACCGTCGAGGAAACCGGCGTCGCCGCCGGCGTCCTGGACCACCCGGCCAACGGCGTGCACTGGCTGGCCAACAAGATCGCCGCGCACGGGGACGCCATGAAAGCCGGCGACATCATCCTGGCAGGATCCTTCACCCGCCCGCTCTGGGTCTACAAGGGCGACACCGTCCACGCCGACTACGGACCCCTCGGGAGCGTCACATGCCGCTTCGAGTAGACGACACCTTCCGGTCCGCACTCGCTGCGGCGGAGCGGCCGCTGGCGGGGATGTGGGTCTGCTCCGGCAGCCCGCTCATCGCCGAGCTCTGCGCCGGGTCCGGCCTGGACTGGCTCCTGGTGGACGCCGAACACAGCCCCAACGGCCTCGAATCCATCCTCGCCCAGCTCCAGGCCATCCACGGCTACCCCGTGCAGGTTTTGGTGAGGCCGCCGGTGAACGACACCGTGCTGATCAAGCAGTACCTTGACCTTGGCGTGCAGAACCTGCTGGTCCCTATGGTCAACTCCGTGGCCGAGGCCGAGGCCGCGGTGGCTGCCACCCGCTACCCGCCGCACGGGGTCCGCGGCGTCGGCTCCGCGCTGGCCCGCGCCGCACGCTGGAACCGCGTCCCCGATTACCTGGCCCGGGCCACGGACACCATCAGCGTCACGGTCCAGATCGAATCCACCGCGGCGGTTGAGGCGGTGGCGGACATCCTGAAGGTCGACGGCGTGGACGCCATCTTCGTGGGGCCCTCCGACCTCGCCGCCTCCATGGGACTGCTCGGCGAGCAGGAACACCCCGAGGTGCGCGCCGCCGTCGAACACTGCATCGCGGCCGCAAAGGCAGCGGGCAAACCCGCCGGCGTCAACGCCTTCGCTCCCGCCACCGCCCGCCACTACCTCAACAACGGCGCCGACTTCATCCTGGTGGGCGCCGACGTCGCCCTGCTCGCCCGCGGCTCCGAAGCACTCGCCGCCCAGTACATCCGGCCCTCCGGCGGCGAAACCCCCGCCAGCTACTGACAGCCAACAAGCTTAAGGACTTTTTCCATGACCCTTTCTGAAATTTCCCCCACCGTTTCACCGGCGCGTGAAGCCGCGCTCCTCGCGTCCGTCCCCACCGGCCTGCTCATCAACGGGCAGTGGCAGGACGCGTCCGACGGCGGCACGTTCGACGTCCACGACCCCGCCACCGGGCAGGTACTCGCCACCCTCGCCTCCGCCACCAGCGAGGACGCTATCGCCGCACTCGACGCCGCCGACGCGGTCCAGGCCTCCTGGGCCCGCACCGCACCCAGGGACCGGGCCGAAATCCTCCGCCGTGCCTTTGACCTGGTCACCGGACGCGCCGAGGACTTCGCGCTGCTGATGACCCTGGAAATGGGCAAGCCCCTGGCCGAAGCCCGCGGCGAAGTCACCTACGGCGCCGAGTTCCTGCGCTGGTTCTCCGAAGAAACCGTCCGCGACTACGGCCGCTACCTCACCACCCCCGAAGGCAAAAACAAGATCCTCGTCCAGCACAAACCCGTGGGCCCGTGCCTGCTCATCACCCCCTGGAACTTCCCGCTCGCCATGGCCACCCGCAAAGTCGCCCCCGCCATCGCCGCCGGCTGCACCATGGTCCTCAAACCCGCCAAACTCACCCCGCTCACCGCCCAGTACTTCGCGCAGACCATGCTCGAGGCCGGCCTGCCCGCCGGCGTCCTCAACGTCGTCCCCTCATCCAGCGCCTCCGGCATCTCCGGGCCCCTGCTCAAAGACTCCCGCCTGCGCAAGGTCTCCTTCACCGGCTCCACCCCCGTCGGCAAACGCCTGATGGCCGACGCCGCCGGCAACGTCCTGCGCACCTCCATGGAACTCGGCGGGAACGCCCCGTTCATCGTGTTCGAGGACGCCGACCTGGACAACGCCGTCGAAGGGGCCATGGCCGCCAAAATGCGAAACATGGGCGAAGCCTGCACCGCCGCCAACCGCTTCCTCGTCCAGGAATCCGTCGCCGCCGAGTTCACCGCCAGATTCGCCGCGGCGATGGCCGCCCTGAACACCGGCCGCGGCACCGAACCCGCCACCCAAGTCGGTCCCCTCATTGACGCCGGCGCCCGCGACGACGTCCACGCCCTCGTCAGTGCCGCCGTCGACGCCGGAGCCACCGCCCTCACCGGCGGCGCACCCGTGGACGGACCCGGCTACTTCTACCAGCCCACCGTCCTCGCCGACGTCCCGAACGACGCGGCGATCCTGGGCCAGGAAATCTTCGGACCCGTCGCCCCCGTCACCACCTTCACCACCGAAGAAGACGCCATCCGGCTCGCCAACGCCTCCGAGTACGGCCTCGCCTCCTACCTCTACAGCAAGGATTTCAACCGGCTCCTACGCGTGGCCGAACAAATCGACTTCGGGATGGTCGGCTTCAACGCCGGCGTCATCTCCAACGCCGCAGCACCCTTCGGCGGCGTCAAACAATCCGGACTCGGCCGCGAAGGCGGCACCGAAGGCATCACCGAATACACCACCACCCAATACATCGGAATCAACGACCCCTACGCCAACTGACACAGTTTGTCAGCGGCGGCGATATCCCAGCCATCTTCCTGACAGCCACGCGCAACAGTGGCCACCAAAGCTGCCGAAATGGAAGGACCCTAGATATGATCGAGCGCCAAATAGCCCAAAACTGGTCAGCACTTGAGGCAGGCCAGCCCGTTTTAGTCACTGAGAACCCGTCTCTTCACTACCCAACGACTATTGATGAACTAACAGAAGACAACACTGTCGTCTGGATAATCGCAGGAAGCACACGTCGTGCCTTCGATTATCGCGAAGGCACTGTCATTGCACCTGCGTGATAACGAGGGCATTTTCTGCTGGTTAGATGATGACACCTAGGGCGCAAGCAACTTAGCGCTGCCGCACAGCCAGAGACTGCCGCGCGGCTCCAGACATTTCTGAGACGGCGTGCAGCGTGGGCGTGACGTCAGGTGCGGTGCACCCCAACCTGACATCCAATGGGCCAAGTATCCTGACCTGCTCCAACAAAGGCCCTAGAACTGAATGTGACAGGTTGATGGTTTTGGAGGGACGGTTTCCCGACTGATTGTAGACACGTTCCGTCTCTGAGGTTCTGTTAGCCCCGGCGCTAAGCGGGGGCTTGATCAGTTGGTGCGGACGGGCTCATTTGAGGTGTCGGGGGTGCGCCGGTCAAAGACGAGCGCTCCAACTTCCTGTTGGGCCTGATTCCGGATGGAAAGGTCCATGCCGGAGCGGTCACGCACGAGAGAGACGGCCAGAAAGGAGACTAGGGTCATACCCACGAGATACAGGGAAACGGCCTCGGTTCCACCTGTGGCCTGCACCAGGGCTGTGGCGATGGTCGGGGCAAAGGCCCCGCCGAGGATCGCACCCAGGGCGTAGGAGATGGAGACGCCGGAGAAGCGCACCGAGGCTGGGAACATTTCCGAGTACAGGGCAGCCTGCGGCCCGTAAGCGAGTCCCAGGCCGAAGCTAAAGATGGTCAGCGCCAAGTAGAGCATCGGCAGGGAACCGGTGTTGATCATCCAGAAGAGCGGAAAGCACGCCAGCAGTTGGGCTCCGAACCCTATGAAATACGTCTTCTTGCGGCCAATCTTGTCCGAGAGGTATCCGGCAAGGTAGGTGAAGGCGAGCCAGATGGCGGCACCGTAAGTGATTGCGACGAGGACGTCAGTGCGTGCGTGACCGACGGCGGGACTGGAGGCGTAGCTGGGGATGAATCCTCCGGTGGCCATGTACCCTGCAGCGTTGTTACCTGCGAAGATCAGGGCGGCAATGATCACGAGCAGTCCGTGGCGGCGGAACAGCTCCACGATCGGTATCCTAGGCTGCTTTTTGGCTGCGGCGATTTCCTGGAAAACGGGGGATTCGTCCACCGCGCGGCGTACGAAGTAGCCGACCACAATGAGCACGATGCTCAGCAGGAAGGGTACGCGCCATCCCCATTCGAGGAAGGCGGCTCCCGGGGAGACTAGGCCGGTCATGAGCGCTGTAACGCCGGTGGCCAGCAGCAGCCCTAGTGGAACGCCCAGTTGGGGGAATGCCCCGGCCCTGCCTCGGCGGTCGCGGGGGGCGTGCTCAACTGCCATCAGGACGGCACCTCCCCATTCACCGCCCGCGGAGATGCCTTGCAGGATCCTCAGCAGAAGGAGCATGACCGGGGCGGCAACACCGGCGGTCGCGTAGGTCGGCAGGACGCCGATCAAAGTGGTTGCGGCGCCCATGAGGATGAGTGTTAGCACGAGCATGGCCCGGCGCCCTATTTTGTCGCCGTAGTGGCCGGCCAGGAAGGCACCGAGGGGCCGGAAGAGGAAGCTGATGCCGACGGAGGCGAAGGACAATAGCAGCCCGATGGAGGCGCCGGCGGGTTCGAAGAACAACTGTGCGAATACCAGGCCTGCCGCGGTGGCGTAAATGAAGAAGTCGTACCATTCGACGGTAGTGCCGATGACGGTGGCGAAGGCGACGCGGCGTTGGTTTGCGGTCGCGCTGTGAGTTGCGGACGTGCTCATGGTTCTCCAGGTGGTGTGAGCGGGGTAGCCCCGGGGATCTAACTGGTGCAGCTTTGCCGGTGGAGCCTTAACGGCTTTGTCGGGCGGTGGCCGGAATCACCGGAGTGCTCGCGGTAGTGCCGCTCGGGGTCCGGCGTTCTTGCAGTCCCAGGTGTTCGTCCGGGACTGAGGGTGGTGTGGTGGCTGTGTGCGCGGTGGCCATGTCAGGCAGGGGCGGAGGATGAGAGCTCCTCCGTCCGCCGTGGCTGCAGGAGGGGTGCAAAGAACGCGGCGATGTCGGCTGTTGCCGTGAGCGGCAGGACGTTTGCCACGTACTGGTCCGGGCGCACGACGACGACGACGCCGCCGCGGTCCAGGCCGCGCAGCTCGAAGATGTCCGCGTTCGGGTCTGTGGCATAGACCTTCTCGTAGTCGGTCAGTTTGAATGGGCCCACCTGCGGCTTGAAGACTGTCGGAACGGCAGCGATGTCCACGCTTGTGTGGTCCTGCTGGTAGATCACCTTCACGTCGAACCAGGCGTCCGGGTCTGCCTCTGCGGGGGTCGCGGCGAGCGGCGATTCCGGCGCGTTGGCGAACCATTCGGCCAGCAGATCGGTGGCGGAGCCGGTGCCTGGCTGCGCGGAAGTGGCGAAGACGTAGATCCGCCACCTACCGTCCGCGGTGGCATGGTGGCCCAGGTGTGCGGGGTTGGCGTCAGCTACGCGCATCACCGGAGCGGACTTGAAACGCTTGCCCACCGGGAAACCGGTGGCAAGGTCCTGGTGGTCTGCGGTACCGACCAGCATGGACGGGGCGTATTGGGTCATGAAGCCGGCGGGGAATTCGGCGGTGCGGACGTAGAAGTCCTCAAGGTCCGAGGGGTTTTCGAAGTCCTCCGGTTTCTTCGCCATGAGCGTGGACCACTTTTTGTCGAAGTCGATGAGGTTCTGCGCGACCACCTGGCGTTCGGCTGAGTAGGTGGACAGCAGGCTTTCGGGGCTGCGGCCTTCCAGGACGTGGCCGAGCTTCCAGGCCAGGTTGAAGCCGTCCTGCATTGAGACGTTCATGCCCTGGCCGGCCTTGGCGCTGTGGGTGTGGCAGGCGTCGCCGGTGATGAACACGCGCGGTGTGCGGGTGCCGCGGTCCTCCGGCAGGACGTCGTCGAAGCGGTCTGTGAGGCGGTGGCCCACTTCATAGACGCTGTGCCAGGCTATGTTGCGGACGTCGAGGGTGTAGGGGTGGAGGATGGCGTTGGCCTTGTCGATGATCTCCTCGACAGAGGTGCTGCGCACTGCGCCCTTGCTGTTAGTATCCACCTCGCCCAAATCAACGTACATACGGAAGAGGTGGCCTCCTTCGCGCGGGATCAGAAGGATGCTGCCGCCTACACCGGACTGGATTGCGCATTTGAGGCGGATATCCGGGAAGTCGGTGACGGCCAGGACATCCATGACGCCCCAGGCGTGGTTGGCCTGGTCTCCGGCGAGGGTGCAACCGATTGACTCCCGTACCTTGCTGCGTGCGCCGTCCGCACCGACAACGTATTTGGCCCGGACGGTTCGCTCCCGGCCCTCGTGGGGGCCGGAGGTGTGGAGAAGGGTCACGGTGACGGGGTACTCCCCCTCGTCCGCGACGTTGAGGGAACGGAACTCGAAGCCATAGTCGGGGGACATGCGTGTGGGCGAGGTTGCCATGAACTCGGCGAAGTAATCCAGCACGCGGGCTTGGTTAACGACGAGGTGGGGGAACTCGCTGATTCTGGCGGGGTCATCCGGGGTGCGGGCAGTGCGGATGATGCGGGAGGGGTCCGCTGGGTCCGGCTTCCAGAACGCCGTCTCGGTGATCCGGTAGGCCTCGGCGATGATCCTCTCGGCAAACCCGAAGGCCTGAAAGGTCTCGACTGTGCGGGTCTGGATCCCGTCTGCCCGGCCAATGGCGAGCCTTCCGGGCCGGCGCTCCACAATCCGGGTAGTGACATTTGGGAACTGGGACAATTGCGCGGCCGCGAGCATGCCGGCAGGCCCTGTGCCGACAATCAAGACATCGACCTCATCCGGAAGCTCAGCCGGCCTGTTAGTGCCTACTCCTGCTGCCGGCTGGACCCGGGGGTCCCCGGATACGTAACCGTGATGGTGAAACTGCACGGATTCCTCACTTCGTTGTAAGCGGTTAGCGTCGAAGCTCCTCAGAACTGGACGCGTGGTATCTGACATTTGACTGTCCGCACCTGCCTGGGCGGTGCTCTCCATGGGACCTGTCCCCTGTTACTGCTACTTGTTGCGTTCCTTCACCGTGACGGCAAGCTGAACTGGAAGATGTAGCGAGGCGGGTGGAGCCCGACGATCCCCGGAACGGATCTCCTGGTGATGCCCCGGTTCATTGCCTCTGGTCGATGATGGTACTCGTCCAGTTGCAGTGAACCAGCCGAACGTTCTGGGTGGTATGTGGGCAAATCAGGGCCTATTCGGATTCGAGGCGCCTGTCCTGGGAACGAGGAGGGTGGTGTTGTAGAAGCTTCCGCAACAGTTCACTCAGGATGCTTGCCTCGGTGCTTGTGAGCCCGTCTGCCCAATCGCTTTCGCGCAGACTGTTCTTGCGCGTGAGCTCTGTTACGCGTGCCTCGCCGAGTGGAGTGAGCCGAACAAGCGTTTTGCGCTTATCTGCGGTGTCCGCCTCTCGGCTCACCAGCCCATACTTCTCAAGGGTGTTAAGCAAGCTCGACATGGAAGCGGTTGAAACGCTCGACAGCCTTGCCAGTTCGTTCGGATGTCCTGCCCCAACAGCTCGGATTGCGAATAGAAGCCTGAACGCTGAAAAACTGAGGCCTTCCGGGCGATGGACACGGACTTCGAGGTCGGTCGTGATTCTGTTGGCCAGACGTATCAGGTTGAAGCACAGGGCCATCGCGGCCGCGTCGTACTCAGGAAACATCTCTCTCGTGGAGAGGTTAGCGAGCTTTTCGAAGTCGGCGCCACTGAGTTTTACTTCGCCGTGGGGTGGCAACTCGGTCATCGTCTGGTCGAAGCTCCTTTAGTTGTGGTTCCTGCTGAATGCGGCCCCGAGGGTCGCATTCCGGCCCCCGCGCCTCGTTCTCTCCTGCCGGCATTCGCACTCTGGCCTCAAGATCCTGTCCTCAATATTATTAGAAGTCTAGCAAAACTGCAAGACCGATCGCGGCTCCTACGCTGCTAGCCGCATGCAGGAACCTTCCCGGGATCCTCTGCGTAACTGCACTGGCTTCCAATCTTCGCCAAGAGGAAGCGAGCGTAAGCGAAAATATATCTAGATATCTAGCTAGCGCCTCTCACAGTCCGAGCTACCACCAACGGCGTCTGGAGCCCCATTCACCACCGGGGGCCGTGCGATTGCTGCGGACCAATGCATGGCACCTCGGTTGTCCGGTTGAACTAGACCCCAACCTGACGTCAGGAAGAGGCCCTAGAAGCGTCCGAACAAGGCTCCCTTTATCCATTTCTGACACTGACCCAAGAAATTTCTAGATGACAGCCTGACACCTATGGCGCGTTCCCTAACGACAGCGCGACAGGGGCAGCAGCATGCCTTCTTACGGCCAAGGGCGCTTCGGCGCCTCACCTTCCGTCATGTAGTCATCCAGGAGGTTGGCCATGAACGAACATGAAAGACCAGCCCGCCAGCAGCGGCTCAAAGACGGCGGGCAACGAGAGTACAGCGTCATGCAGTAGACGCCGAACGTAGCCATGAACAGGTAACGTCCCCAAAAACACAGGGTGCAGGATGAAAGGTGGTGCGACCTTGATGGGCCACATATACGGCGATGCCGGCTCCAAGCCGGGCGCGAAACCGGTGTCAGAGCAGCGTCGGGAGCCCGGCAGAAGCGATTCTCGAACAGCTGGCCGCAAGCCATGTCGCACTCCCCCAGACCCACCATGAACAGGCAGAACAGCAACCACGAACCGATAAGGAGAAGCCTGGTGAACACCCAACAACCAAGAAAAGAAATCCCACCAGAAATTTTCTCAGGTCATGTTGCCCCAGCCAGTCACGTCCATGAACAGGTAACAAGCACCAAGACCGCCGACCAGAGAAGGAAGGAGCCAGCCGGCCACAGCACCGGCCACCAATAGAAAAAGGCCCCCGAAGGGGCCCACAAGTGAACAGTTTGTCCACACTCAGAGGCTCATAAGCCCCTGAACAGGGAAAACACGTGCCCGAGGTGGGACTCGAACCAGCCGCTCCCTCTGAAAATCCGCCACTCCCCCAGAAACATCCACAATCCGGCCCTGTCCGATACCGGTACAACCGAATCCGAAGCCCAAGGTGTGGACACTGTCCACACCCCCTTTTTGTGAGCATTTCTCTGCTTTGGCCAAGCGAGGTGCAGCCGCCCTTCGCCAGAACGAGTCCTGCCTCACCGTGCACTGCCATCCCCCATGGCACCAATTTCCGGGTTGAGCCGGAACCCGCCGCACGAGCTTGGGCGGGCATTGATGTGCGGTGCAGGCCAAGGGCTGGGGTTCAGTGAGCGTCATAGCGATTGCGACCTCCTTCGAACATCTCATTGTCGAGACAACCGAAGAGGGCATGACCCGCACCTCGCCCTATCGAGCACCGGACGGCAATAAGGCCCAAGACGTCCCAGCACGACGGAATCACAACTATTGGCGTTTCGGCTTGTGATTAAGTCTGTGATTTGGGCGTTGATACGGCATGCTCTCCGCGCGACGGTGGAAGCATGACAGCAGTTGCAGGAGACCCGGTGGCTGAAGGCAGATCAGGATTCGATCCGTCTGCCCGAGCCGGTCCGCGACCTGTCCGCCGTCATCTTTCCGACGGTAAATCCATCGCAGCGATGCAGGCTCGGTCGGTGGCAGCGATTCGATGCCCCGATACAGCCTTCGAAGCCGAGTACGGGCTAGGGGCCGTGTGAGTGGCGGTGAGTCACGGTGAGATCATCAAGTCAATCCTCGCCGACTCGTTCGGCATGCACCTTGACCTGTTCCAGCGCATTAACCGTGGGCCCCCGCTCCGTACCGATCGTGCCTGCGGCGTAAGTCGACGAGCGTCTATGCGGCCAACACCGAAGGGGGCGACCTGTCGTGGCTGTCGAACGGCGTCCCCCTGGCGATGCACTCGTGGGAGGCGGTGCAGGGCAAAAGGCACCATGAACCTCACGTGCCTAAAATACTGACATGCCTACACGTGTTCACGAGTTTGCCTGGCCCGATCGGGTCGTCGTTGGCACCATTGGCCTTCCGGGGGCGCGCACGTTCTACCTGCAGGTGCGCGCAGGGCGACAGATCGTGAGCATTGCCCTGGAGAAGCAGCAGTCGGCTCTGCTCGCCGAGAAGATCGACGAAATTCTCGACCAGCTCATCACCATCGAAAACAACCCCTTCAGCGTTCCCACGAGTACCCCCATTGAACTTGTCGATAATGACCAGCTCGAGGCCGTTCAGGAACAGTTTCGGACCGGCGCCATGAGCTTAGGTTGGGACCCAACGACGGCGCAGGTCGTAATAGAGGCCTACCCCATCAGCGATGTCGATGCTGATGACGACGATGAATCCCTTGATGAGAACGGCCCTAACGAGACCGAAATGCTGCTGGTGCGGATGCCGGTCGGCACTGCCCGCGCATTCGCCAAGCGCACCCGTGAGGTCGTGGGCGCCGGGCGTCCGATCTGCTCGCTCTGCGGCTACCCCATAGACGCCGACGGGCACATCTGCACCCTTCCCGAGGCCGGAGGCCAGCCCCGGACCTTGTGACCGCCGAGCTGACGCTCACCCGCCGCATCACGACGGCATAAAGCGCTACACTCCTGAGCCTATCGGTGACGTGGTGGTCGTCCATTTAGCCGATCGCAGGCGAAAGTCCGCTGCGGGATTTTCCCCACAGCACCCTGGCTCACCCAGGTTGACGGAAGGTCCACTATCGGCGTTTGTCGCCTGGCCTTGATCACCGTGACTGCCTTGCGCTGGCTCATCGCCAGTCGCATCCCTCAAGGATGTCCGAGGGGAGCCTCTTCCCGGACCTTCTCCGATGAGGCAACGTATTCCGACACACGGAGCTTTCCCATGAGTCACGCGAACTATTGATTGCGTGCACCCCCGGGCCTAAAATGGCGGCAGTCTTCATTCCAGGGCTGGGCCATGCCTCACTTTGGCCCTCTGAGGAGATCAGGGTGTCTCTTTCCGCGAGGCTAGACCGCCTGCCTCTGAGCAGGCCGCATTACGCCTTATTGCTTATTGGGGGGCTCGGCTACACGTTTGACGGCATGGACAACGCCGTTGTCGCATTCCTCCTACCGGACGTCAGGGAGGCCTTTTCCCTGTCGTCTGCCCAGCTCGGTCTTGTCGCCTCGGCGGCACCGTTTGGTTTTCTTTTCGGCGCCTTCCTGGCCGGATACCTCGGCGACAGGTTCGGCCGGAAAGCGGTCATGATGTACGCCTTGGCGCTCTACGCGATCGCATCGTTGGTGGCCGCAGTCTCCTGGAACTTCGAGGTCTTCCTCATCATGCGGATACTGGCCGGGCTGGGGGCCGGGGCCGAAAGCGCGATCATCGCCCCGTTCCTCTCGGAGTTCGTACCAAGTCATCGGCGCGGCTGGTTCCTGGGTGCATTGGCCGGCTTCTTTTCGTTCGGCTTTGTCGGCGCTGCCCTGATCGGACGCTTCGTTGTCCCCGCATTTCCTGAAGGGTGGCGCTGGGCTCAGGTCATCACCTTCCTCCCGGTCGTTTTGTTGCTCTGGTGGCGGCGGGCGCTCCCCGAATCTCCGCGCTTCCTGATGAACGAGGGCAAGCACGCCGAGGCCGAAAGAGTAGTCATCGCCTTCGAAGATAAAGTGCTGGCGTCCACGGGAAAGTCCCTGCCTCCGGTAGATCCGAACCATGCGGAAGAGCCGGAGCCGGAAAAATTCTCTCTCGGGAAAGCGCTCAAATTCCTGTGGAGCCGGCAGATGTGGCGGATCACGTCCGTGACCTGGCTGATCTGGTTTGTCATCACCTTTTCCTATTACGGCTTCTTCTCCTGGATCCCGACGCTGCTGATCAGCAAAGGCCTGACGGTCACCACCAGCTTCACCTTCTCGCTCTACATCTACATCGCCCAGATTCCTGGGTACTTCAGTGCCGCCTGGGTCAACGAAAAGTTCGACCGCAAGTACACGATTGCCACTTACCTTGTCGGCTCAGCAATCAGTGCATTCTGGCTTAGCTCCATGACCGATCCGGCATGGATCACTGCCGCGGGCATCGCGCTGTCCTTCTTCCTGAACGGAACGTACGCCGGCGTCTACGCCTACACACCTGAGGTCTTCCCCACATGGCTGCGCGCAACGGGTGTGGGTCTGAGTTCTTCCTTCGGCCGGATCGGATCGATCACTGCGCCGCTGCTCATCGGGATTTTCGCTACGCAATGGGGATTCGTGGGAGTGTTCGGCATGACAACAGGAGTGCTTGCCGTCGGGGTCATCTGCACGTTGCTCTTCGCGGTACGGACCAAAGGCAGGTCCCTTGAAGACATTACGATCAGCGAAATCCAGGGCAGGGAAGGAGTCCGCCGGTGACCGGCGGAGCAGCGGGGAACCTGCATGACGTTGAGCAGGCCATGAAAGCGGAAGTCGGATTCATCTTGTTCACCATTCTGGCCTTCCGCGACCAGGGCCGGCAGATGGAAAGGATCTATTCCTCTCACCCCCTCGAATACCCTGTGGGCGGACGGAAGGACGTTGGACGGGATGTGGCGGCCGACTGGCTGGAAGCATGCCTTGTGAAGCAGCAACCATTTTTCGGGCCGACCGCTGCCGATGTTGAACGTGTTTTCAAGGACGCTGAACTGATATCCAGCCTGGGCTGCGGATCGATCATCAACGCGCCTGTCCTCCAGGCCGGCACCACCGTTGCCGCGTTGAACGTCCTGGATGCCGAGGGAGCCTACACAAGCCTGGACGTTGACAAGGTTGTGGACATCGCACGCCGGTTCACCGCGGCCATAGTGGAAGCAGCAGGAGAATAATCCATGGGCAACGACCTGCTTTTGAAGAACGCTTCTTACCTGAACGTCGCGGAAGGCCGCTATGACAAGGCGGACATCAGGGTGTCCCGAGGCTCCATCACCGATATCGGATCAGACCTAAGTGCAGAAGGCGAGACTGCTATTGATGCCGTCAACAAGTTCGTGCTGCCCGGCTTGATCGATTGCCATGTGCATGTGACAGCTGCCACCGCGGATCTTGGCCAGCTCGGTGAATGGTCGCCGAACTACCTTGCGTTCCACACGGCCAAACTCATGGGTGAGATGCTCGACCGTGGATTCACGACCGTCCGCGACGCCGCCGGCGCTGACTTCGGAATCCACGATGCGCAGGCCGAAGGGCTCCTGCGCGGCCCCAAAGTGTTTTTCGCGGGGAAGGCCTTGTCGCAAACCGGTGGACACGCAGACCCGCGACCCCGCGGACGGCAGGCCTACGACGCAGGCTACTGCCACCCGCACATCGGCCGCCTTGCTGACGGCGTCGATGCCGTACGGCAAGCCGCCAGGGACGAGCTGCGCAAGGGCGCCCACCACATCAAAATCATGGCCGGAGGCGGAGTCGCATCACCCACCGACCGGATCGATTCCACCCAGTACTCCCTTTCTGAAATTGAAGCCGCGGTGGAGGAAGCGACGGCAGCCAACCGCTACGTCACGGCACACGCCTACACCGGCCGGTCAATCAACCGCGCGCTGCGCGCAGGCGTTCGCGGTATTGAACACGGCAACCTCCTCGATGACGAGTCCTTGGAACTGTTCAAGGAGTACAACGCATTTCTCACCATGAACCTGGTGACCTATTGGGCATTGGAAAGAGAAGGCCGCAAGTTCGGGCTTTCGCAGGAGAACTGGGAGAAAGTGGCGGCCGTTCTTGACGGCGGATACGAGGCGCTGGGCAAAGCCCACGAAGCAGGCATCAACCTGACCTACGGGAGCGATTTGCTTGGCGGGATGCAGGTTCACCAGGCCGAGGAATTCGCCATCCGAGCCAAAGTCATGCCTGCAATTGACGTCATCCGCAGCGCTACGACGACCGCTGCATCACTGATCCAACGGGAAGGGGAACTGGGCACCATTGCGGTCGGCGCCCGGGGTGACTTCATCATCACCACAGACGATCCTCTCAAAGACATCACAGTACTTTCACAATCGAAACTGGACTACGTCATCCAGGACGGCGCAGTCGTCAAAAGTGCAGACACGGCTGCGCGGTGAAGCGGTCAGCTTAGCTTTATGAGAAACGCATTATAGGACCGACTTTCTGGCCGACTGGCTGTATTGACCCAAGAGGTTGGTGACGCGGCGCGGCCAAGTTCACCGTCAGGAGGAGATCGCTCCCGGCGTTGACCGTCAGCTGAAGTAACCCGCCCTGACGCTAGTTGGGTTTAGCCCCGCCGATCGTCGGTTACGCCAAGGCTGGCCGTTGCTACGCCTTTACCTGAGCGACAACCGTGGAGGGACTTGCAGGGACTCACCACTCCCGATCGTTTTAATCCAAGCGACAGCTTCGTCTGAAAAATAGTAGCCCGAAAGCACGCTATCACCCCCCGGCTGCTTTCCAACGAGGGCTATGTTGGGGGATCAGTTTCACTGGTGAATGCCGTGTTCTGGTTCATCCTGGAGATGTCGTGTATCTCTGCGAGAGAATGATCGGCGAGACCGCCGGGCATGTTCGCGTCCCGGAGCTTGAGACATCGTCGTTCGAGTGGCCAGAAGACGATAAGCACTGACACGGAAATCAGACTCATCCACACCTGGGAGCGGCTTGCATCATCGGTAAACAGCATCACCACGACGATGCCCGCGAGCCCTGCGAGTGTGAGGAGACCCAGCCATGGATACAGCCACATTCGCCACGCCAGGCATCTAAGGCCGGGTGGATGCCCCCACTCCCCCAGGCCGTGACCAGCGCGGCAGTCGAATTTCATGCGGAACATGCCTGGTGCCGGTCAGTCCTTGTCCAGTACCAAGGGTGTGACGATCGCTTCAGGCGATAAAGGTCATAGAACTCAATCTGACAGGTTGAGGTTTGGAGGCTCTGGTGGCTGGACAGCGGATCGGGTACGTGCGCGTGAGCACGCTGGACCAGAACGAGAAACGCCAACTCGAAGGCCTGGTCTGGACAGGGTCTTCACGGACAAAGCCTCGGGCAGGGACACGTCCAGACCGGAGCTTACTGAGCTGCTGCCGTTCGCCCGTAGCGGGGACACAGTCGTCGTGCACAGCATGCACAGGCTCGCCCCCAACCTGGATGACCTGCGTTCACTGGTCTAGACCCTGACCCATAAGGGCGTGCGCGTAGAGTTCGTCAAAGAGAGTCTGGTCTTCACCGGGGAGGACTCCCCCATGGCCAACCTGATGCTCTCCGTCATGGGGGCCTTCGCCGAATCGAACGCTCCCTGATTAGGGAGCGGTAGAGGGAAGGCATCGCCCTGGCCCAGCAGCGCGGCGTCTACAAAGGGCGGAAAAAGACCCTCACGCCGGAACGGGCGGCCGAGCCGGTCCAGCGGGCCGCCAATGGCATCCCCAAATCCGTCCTCGCCAGAGACTCCGGCATCAGCCAGGAAACGGTGTATCAGTACCTGCGCCAGGCCAAACTGGCCTGACACCCTCCCCTGTCGAGCCAGCCGCTAGCGCAAACAACAGCCAAGCCAGCTTGATGGAACCTCCAGTATCGGCGTTCCAAAAGCACTCGTGAGCAGGGCTACTGGCGCGCGTGGTCAATGCACGAAGGCGGGAACGTGTGAGTTCGTTGAAGGGCTCGACGACAGCTTTGAAAGTGCCCATGTAATTACCCTTGATGAACCGGGAGCGGCCCGTTATGGCTACCCCGATTACCCAAAGCGCCGGTGACACCGAATTACCTGTTGTAGCTACAGGTTGGGGCGGCAAACATATCGAAGGGGTACCGCCGGCGATAAACGCTGAAACTCCTTTAGGGTGAGCGCCCTCGGGGGATCGTTGGACGAGTTCTCAACGGGATAGCAGCAGCGCTTCCCCCTGACCGCCCCCGCCGCACAGGGCGACGACTGCTTTGCCGGTTCCGCGACGCAGGAGTTCGTGTACGGCAGTGACGAGGACCCGGGCACCGGAGGCGCCGATGGGATGGCCGAGGGCGATGGCTCCGCCGTTGATGTTGACTTTGTCCATGGTGAGACCCAGCTGGGCCGCCGAGTGCAGGGCAACTGTGGCGAAGGCCTCGTTGATCTCCACGAAGTCCAGGTCCTCTACCG
This sequence comes from Arthrobacter globiformis, assembly GCF_030815865.1. NCBI lineage: Bacteria > Bacillati > Actinomycetota > Actinomycetes > Micrococcales > Micrococcaceae > Arthrobacter > Arthrobacter globiformis. The sequence continues at coordinate 2,396,705 of NZ_JAUSXI010000001.1, read as the reverse complement.
TCCACCCCGCCTTGTCGAGTGCTTTGGTGATGGCGCGGGCTGGTTTGTCTGGCAGCGAGGTGTCCGGTCCTGCGGTCTGTCCCGGAGCACCCACAGTCGCAAGGATTCTGAGGCTGTGGGTCTCCGCGTAGCCGCGGGTGGTCAGGACAACGGCGGCAGCGCCGTCGGTCAGCGGCGAAGCGTTGCCGGCGGTGACCGTGCCGGTCGGGGAGAACGCCGGCCCGAGCCTGACGAGGGACTCCGCCGTGCTATCGGGACGCACACCCTCGTCGGTTCTTGCGAGTTCGACGTCCCCGCGGCGCTGCGGCACTTTGACCGGTACGATCTCCGCGTCGAAGAGCCCCGCGGCCTGGGCCGCTGCCGCACGCCGGTGGGAGTCGGCGGCGGCTGTGTCCTGATCGGTACGATGGATGCCAAGGGCCTCGTTGGCACGGTCTGTGGCAAGGCCCATCGCCTCATGGTCGAAGGCATCAGTTAGACCGTCGTGGGCGGCGGAATCCATCAGCACAGCGTCGCCGTAGAGGTGCCCGCCGCGGGAACCCGCCAGCAGATGCGGGGCGTTGCTCATGGATTCCTGTCCACCCGCGACCACCACCGCGGCCTCTCCCAGCCGAAGCAGCCGGCTCGCCTCGATGATGGCGCTCAGCCCGGACAGACACACCTTGTTCACAGTCGCTGCGTGGGCGCCCAACGGGATGCCCCCGAGGACGGCGGCCTGCCGGGCAGGATTCTGTCCGGCCCCCGCCTGAAGCACCTGTCCCATGATGACCGCTTCGACGGAATCAGGCCGGATCTTGCCATGATTCAGGGCTCCCGCGATAGCCGCACCACCGAGCTCGACGGCGGACACCGGAGCCAGTTGGCCCATCAGCTTGCCCTGCGGCGTGCGGGCGGCACCCACAATTACTACATCTTCACTGCGATTCATTTTTCTCCTTGAACGGGTAACGGGCGAAATGTCCCGGTAGCTGTGGACCGCCATGGTCGCTCGCTAGCGGGCGGAGGCAAGGGGTACGCGCAATTCCGGATGGAACGCGGTGCCGGTTTCCCTGTCCAACAGCGGGGTCAGGCCCCCCGTATGGAACGGGTAGTTGGCGCCGAGGATCATGCACAGGTCGATCTGCTCCGGCCCGGCCACCACCTTTTCCTCGAGCACGGTGGTGACTTCGTCGGCCAGCGCGGCGAGGAGCCGGGCACGGACGGTTCCGGCTCCTGCAGCCATGGGGGCCGGGAGCAGGGAGGCCGCGTCAGGTGAGATGCGGCCGTCGTGGTCAAGGTAACCGGGCAGTCCCGCGGCCACGAGCCTCTTCAGGCTGGTACTCAAGGCGAAGCGCTGCGGATAGGCCTGGTGCATGGTGTCGCAGATGTGCAATTGAACGGCCGGGCCGATGAACTGCAGCAGCTGCAGTGGCGTCATGGGCAGGCCCAACGGGTCGAGGGCATGGTCCACGGTGTCCGGATCGGCACCGTCATCAAGCAAGGAGAGGACCTCGCTCATCAGCCGGGTCAGTACACGGTTGACCACGAAACCTGCCGTGTCCCTGGCGAGCACGGGCGTCTTGCGTAAACGCCGGGCCAGCTCAAACGCCGTCGCGAGGGTTGCTTGGTCCGTTTGCGGGGTGGAAATGATTTCCACCAGCGGCAGCACGGCCACGGGGTTGAAGAAGTGGAAGCCGATCAGCCGCTCGGGCCGGGTCAGGACCGCACCCATGGCCTCGATCGACAGCGAGGAAGTGTTGGTCAGCAACAGGGCGTCCGGGCGCAGCAGCGGTTCCAGTTCGGCGAAGACTGCGCGCTTAACATCCAGCTCCTCGAAGACCGCCTCGATGACCACGTCGCAGTCGGCGAAGGCGGCCTTGTCAGTGCCGCCTGTCACCAGTGCGCGGATGGCGGCGGCGTCGGCAGCATCCAGCCACCCGCGGTCCACGAGCTTGTCCAGCTGGCCGGCAACCCAGCTCAAGGCCGCATCAACGCGGTCCTGCGACAGGTCCGTGATCCGCACCGGTACACGCAGCTGCCGCGCGAAGACGAGGGCGAGCTGGCTGGCCATCAGCCCTGCCCCGACGACGCCGACGGCGCGCACCGGCAGAGGTTCGGCGGTGGGACGGCCCGCGGGGTTCTTCGCCAGTGACTGCGTCACGTGGAAGGCATAGATGCTGGCTCGGGCTTCGTCGGAGAGCAACAGCTCACCGAAGGACCGGATTTCCGTCGTCGGGTCGGCAACCTGCCCGGAGGGGTCCGTGGCAGCGTCTGCGATGAGTTTCAGTGCGCGGTAGGGTGCCGGCGCCGCACCGTGTAGCCGCGTATCAAGCTGGGTCCGGATGTCCTCCAGCGCCGCAAGCACCTCAGCGGAAAGGGCTTCGGACTTCGAATCGCCGGCGGTATGGGACCGCAGCGGGGACGGAACCACGGCCGTGGCCCCGCCAGCGAGGATGCCGGCCGCGAAATCCAGTGAGGCGGCCAGGAACCCGTCCTCTGGAAGCACAGCATCAACCAGGCCAAGGTCAGCGGCGGCCCGTGCGGAGAGGTTCTTCCCCGCGAGCGAATCCGTAATCACAAGGCGTGCCGTCAGGGCGGGGCCAACCAAAGCTACGGTGCGCGGAATGCCGCCCCAGCCCGGGATCAGGCCCAGCCGCACCTCGGGAAAGCCCAGGGCCCGGACTGAGTCCGCAGCGGTGCGGTGGCCCGCATGCAGGGCCAGTTCCAGTCCACCGCCCAGCGCGGTCCCGTTGATGAAAGCGAAGGTGGGCACGGGAAGCGCCTCCAGCATGGCGAAAGCCTCAAGCCCCCGGCGTGCGACGTCCTCGGCTTGGTCGGACGTGGCTGCCTCCGTTATTTTCTTCAGGTCCGCGCCGGCGCAGAAAACAGGGCCGGTGCCGGTCACGGCCACGGCGTCCACTCCGGCCAGGTCCAAGGCCCGTAACGCTGCCTCGAAGTTGGCCAAGGATGCCGGGCCCATGGTTACTGGACGGTGGTGAGCGGTTGCCAGCGTCAGGATGGCGAAGCGGTAACCGGCGTGATCAATATATTCAGTTCGGACATCCGTCAGAGACTCCACGGACGTAGGGTCCTGATCCCGGCTTCCTGTCCGATGAGTGTTGTCTCCCATGCTGCTGTGATCCTTCCATTGCGTGTGGTGGTGCTCATGTGTGGGTGCGTCGGGGGACATCGATTTGTCGGCTGTTTCCTATTGGGCGGCGCGCTGTTTCCGGAGGATGTGTCGCTGGATTTTCCCTGACGGTGTTTTAGGCATCTCCTCAACGAAATGGATCCGCCGTGGAAAGGCGTGCTTCGCGTACTGGGTTTTGACGAGGTTCTGAAGTTCGGAGACGAGGTGTTCATTGCCTGTGACGCCTTCTTTGAGGACGATATAGGCTTCGAGGACTTCTCCCCGAAGTTCGTCCGGGGCTCCGATGACAGCGCTTTCGAGGACTGCCGGGTGGGTGGACAGGACGCTTTCAACGTCGAACGGCCCAATGCGGTATCCGGCCATGATGATGAGGTCGTCATCCCGGGATGAGAAGTAGTAGTAGCCGTCGGCGTCGGTTTTTCCGGCGTCGCCGGTGAGGTACCAGCGCCCGTCCTGGCTGAAGTGCTCGGCTGTTTTTTCTGGGGCGTCCTGGTATCCCGTGAACCACAGCATTGGGCTTTCGGGGACGCTTACGGCAACCCGGCCCATCTCATCGACAGCGGCTAATTCGTCCGATCCGTCTTTGAGTACAGCGCAGGTCCAGCCCGGCAGTGGATGCCCCATCGAGCCCGGGCGCAGGTCCTTGCGAATGTCATCGTGCCAGGCGTTGACGATTATCATGCCGTGCTCGGTTTGCCCGTAATGGTCCCTGACGGCCACGCCGAGGGTCTCTTCGGCCCAGGAAATCACCTCAGGTGTCAGCGGCTCACCACATGAGGATGCCCTGCGCAGCTTCAGGTTCTTTGGCATTGTCCCGGATTTGGAACGCATTGTCCGGTAAACGGTGGGGGCGGCAGTGAAGTTGGTGACCTTGAACCGTTCGAGCACAGCAAAGCTCAGCTCGGGGGAGAACGGTGCGTGCAGCAGCAGGGTGCGCCGGCCCGCGGCGAGGGGGCCGAGGATCCCGAAATACAGGCCGTAGGCCCAGCCCGGGTCCGAGGCGTTCCAGAACACGTCGTCTTCGCGTACATCCAGGCCGAGTTCGATGTATTGGCGGAAGCCCGCCACCGCCCGGACCGGGACGGGCACGCCTTTGGGCGTGCCCGTGGTCCCGGACGTAAAGAGCATCACCATGGTGCCCTCGCCTCCCACGGCTTCGGCCGGGATACCGGCTTGCTGGGCGTCCAGCAGCGGAGCCAGGGCAAGGTCCGGCGGCGCTGCCTGCTCTCCCACGACCAGAATCGTGGCTGGTGTGTTTTTGATTTTTTCGCGCTGGTCTGCGTCAGTAATGATGACCTTGGCGTCCGATGCGATGAGCCGCAGCTCAATCGCCGGCCACGCAAAGGCCGTGAACAGCGGAACATGGACTGCCCCACGCCGCCAGATCGCCAGGAGCATGACGACGAGGTCGACGGATTTGCCCATTAGAGTTGCCACCGCGTCACCCGGCCCAACGCCCAGCTCCGCCAAGACGGCAGCTCCCCGTTCCGAACGTTCGCGGAGCTGGCCGTAGGTGACATCCTCACTGGACAGGTCGGCTTCAATGACGGAAAAGGCAATGGCATCGGGGTCATGTGCGTCGCAGAGCAGCTCCGCGGCACAGGCGTCCGAAGCGGAGTAGCGGCCAAGAACAGCCTCGGCGGCGTAGATGGGTGCGGGCATTTCAAACTCTCCTACGGGTAGTAAATGTTGGCCGGCATGAAGACCACGTGCTCCATGCCCTTGCGCCGGATAGCTCTGTCCCTGTCTGGGTCTGGACATTAGTCCGGGCCGATGCAGGGGTGCTGGTTGTTATCGGAGCCCGATGTTTACCAATTCGCCTCGCTGTACAAGTCGGTGGCGCCTTCATCGTGTCTTGCCCAGCCTTAGGGCTTATCCGGGCGGACAGCGATGAGCGTGGACGAATCTCCAAAGGTGTGTCCATTAGTGATAACTCCCCTTGTTTAGGAGTACAGATTGTGACTGAGAAAGGTGCAGGAAAAAGGTCTTGTCCGTTGCTGGAACTGCAACTGCGGGTGCTAGAAAGCTATGAGGGCCATGATAAGGACGGAAAGTCCCATGGCCGCCGTCTCGACCCGATCAGGCAGGCGCCTGGCTTGGAGACTGCACGCTTTCCAAACGCTGATGCCGGCAAAAGCGGCCGCCCCCGCTCCAAGAAGGATTCCCAGCGGGTTTGTGGAGCCGTGCATGCTGTGTCCCGTTTCCGGTATGTGATTGTGGACGGCACCCATGCAGATAAGCAGCGCGGCCATCAATATGTTGCCGATGTTTCGGTGGACGGTCATCTCATCACCGCATTCAGGGCTGGCACTGACGTTTCGCATGAGACGGTGTTGCACACCCGAGGCCATCGCCACAGTAAGCATGGCAAGAGACCATCCGACGGCCGGAAGGAGGTTGAATCCCGCGACTGCCTCAATCATCGCTATGAGCATGACGAACGAATTGGCGACATCGAGGACTTTCCCCCGGCCTTTGGCCGCGACGGCGCAAGATGCGCCGACCGCGGCCAAACCGACGGTCCCCAGGTGCAGGGCTTCAACCATGGTTAGCTATGGCACCCGTGGGCGTCACCGGCGGAGGGGCTGGTGCAGTGCCCTGCGGCCTGGTTCGGCGGGACGTTCAATGCCGGGTTCTTACCAAAAAAGCCATAGGGTTTGAGGGTGAATTTGGCATAGTCGGTAGGCATGACCGGCCAGTCCTCCGGGCGCGGGAAGTGGGTGGGCCCGAAGGTGTGCCACAGCACGATGTCTTCGCCGTCCACAGACTTGTCCTCAGCGGTGAAGGCCGGCAGACCGCCGCCGCCGGTGCTCTGGTGGACGAAGTCTCCGGCAGCGTAACGCTCGGCCGGGTCGTACTGGGTAACCCACAGATGTTTGGTGGCGAATGCGGCACGGGCTGCGAGCGAGGATGCCGGGTCTGCCATCAGGGTGGGCTGGTCTCCGGGGTACAGGACGTAGCCGGTGGGCTGACCCAGCCGGTTTGTCTTCTCAGTGTTCACGATATGCCAGGCGCGGCCTACTGATCCCTTGGCTTCACGGGCCGCTGTTTGTTCGGTGGCCAGGCGCGTGACCGACTTCGTGAAGGCCTCCCCCCGGTCGTTGGTGTCGCTGAAGGGCAACCGCACGGCGTCGACTTCGTCGACGGCGTTGGTGACGCCGTCGACCATCATGTCCAGGCGGGCGCTGAAGAGATGCTGGTGATAGGGGGCTCCCAGTCCCGGGGCAACCTCCGAAGTGTAGGGGGCACCGGCCTCCGTGTAGCCGGAGGTGAAGAGGATGCCGGTGAGTTTGGCTTCGAGCTCGATGGTTCCGTCGAGGTAGAGGTACCAGTAGAACCCGTAGTCGTAGTTGCCTACGGTGGTGAAGCTGCTGATGACCAGGCGGCGGGAGCGCCGGACCTCGCTGGAGTTGGTGAACATATCGGTATGCTTCCAGAGGGTTCCGAAGTCCTCCTCGTGCATGCAGACGCCGTTTTTGATGGTGAACGGCGTTCCTAGTTCGTCTGCCAGGACGGCGTCGAAGTACTTGATTTCGCCTACGCAGTCGCAGCCCAGTTCCAGCGAGTTGGTGAAGCGGCCGAAGAGATACTCGCCGAGGTCAAAGTAGTTTTGCCAGAACCGGATGGGGGAAGGGTCCCCGTACGGCACCACCATTTCCGCGATCGAGCCCCGATACATGACCGGCCGTTCCTCACCCTGGTCAGTGAAGGACAGATTGCGCAGGATCAGGCCTTCGCGGGCATCGAAGCCGATGTCGAATTTCCAGTTAGCCCAGGTGACCGACCGCCCTTCAACAGTGAAGCTGGGGCCTTCTGGCTGGGTGATTTCTATCGGCTTGAGCGTGCTCAGCGGTTCGCCCTGCACGGCGGGGTCATCAAAGTTGCCGGACTCGGGCGGAACCGGCACAGCCCCGGTATCGATGAGGCGGGTGATTTTGCGGGCGATCGTGTCAACATAAGCACACAGCCCTTCCAGCGGGTGTGCCCAGGGATGGTCTTCGGGATAGTCCTGGCGGAAGGCCAGCACTCGCACGATGCGGCGCCCTGCTTCCTCCTCGAAGCCGTAGGAGCCGGCGGACAACGGAATGCAAACGACCTTCTCAGGCTCCGTCCCCCGTGCAGCGAGGGACTGCACCCAGCGCGGGTCGTCGGCGCAGATCCCGTCTATGGCATCGAACTCCTCCAGCAGGATTGGGGTTTGGCCCTCGGCCGGGTCGATGGCCGCGGAGGTCAACACACGGGCCTGGTCCAGGGAGACGATGTTGTCCGTGGAAGCACCCGTGGCCATGTCCAGCAGCATCACCCGGGCCCGGCGCTCCGGTCGGGGTCCGGCACCGTCATTGTAGGCAAGGACTTCCCGCTTGTGGGGTTCCTCCAGTCCGACATAGGCAAAACGGGTGGTGAGTGTGAAGGCAGGTTCGGCCGAAATGATCTCCCGAATCTTGGCGAACTCGTCCGCTGTCAGATCCGACAGCGGTGATATCGGAGACTGGGCAAGATGACCGGGGTGGTGAGCGGAGCTTTCAACAACGGGGAGGGTCATGGAAGTCCTTCTTTCTGGTGTAGTGATACTGAGGGAGGAAATTGCGTCGATGTAGACGGTCAGGCGAGTGCGTCCTTCTGCCTACGCTTGAGGCCTGACTGGACGAGCCCAGCGATCAGAGCAACGACGGTCAGGGACACCAGGGTGATGCTTGTGGGTCCGAACACAGGCGTTCCTGTCGCGTCGAGCTCTCCGACGAGCAGCGGGAAATTCAGGGCAACCAATGTGGCGGTGATTCCCAACCCCACCAGGCCTAAGAGGGGGGCAACCAGGGTGTGCCACATTCGGCGGTCCGAGGAGTTTCTGCGGAAGTACACGATGACAGCTGCTGATGTGAAGGCCATCAGCACCGAGATCGCCAGCGTTGAAACGCCGGCCATCCAGGTGAAGACCTGCAGGATGGGATCCAGCCCTGATACCGCAAACAGGAGCACTACGGTTGCTGCAACACCTGACTGTGCCAGGGAGGAGGCGGAGGGTGCGCGGTGCCGGTTGTGGACCGTGGCCAGCGACCGGTGCAATACGCCGTTGCCGGCCATGGCGTGCTTGTAGCGGGTAAGGACATTGTGGAAGGACAGTGCCGCAGCGAACAGGCTGGTCAGCATCAGAACATTGATTATGCCCGCTCCTAGTGGTCCCAGATAGTTCAGAGTGGTGGTGATCAGCATTCCCGCAGGGTCCGCGGCGGCAGCGTTCACAACCCCTCCAGGCCCCCACGCCATGACCAGACCCCAGGCCACCAATGCGTAAAGCGACCCGATGCCGATTACGGCGATATAGGTGGCTTTCGGGATGGTGCGGTTCGGGTTTTTGGCTTCGTCGCGGAAGACCACCGTCGATTCGAAACCGATGAACGCGGCCATGGCCAGCATCAGCCCGATACCCGGCGCGCCGGACAGGGCTCTGGAGGGCTCAAACGGTGTGAGTGACAGACCCTCTGGCCCGCCGGTAAGGGCGACGGCACCAACGAGGACCAACACGATCGTGATTTCGGCGACCAGCAACACACCCAGCACTTTGGCGCTGAGGTCTATGTGGCGGTAGCCAAGAACTGCAACGAGTCCAACCATGCCCAGGCTGTAGAGCCACCACGGCATATCAGGGACGCCCATCCCTGTAAGCGTCAACCGCAACAGCTCACCGATATAGCCATACACCGCAGCCTGAATCGACGTGTAGGTCAGTAAGGCAAGATATGCCGCGGCCATGCCCGGCGCCCTGCCCAGCCCGTAATCAACGTAGGTATAGAACGCGCCTGGGCGGGGGACCTGACGCGTCATAGCCGAAAGGCCGACGGAGAACAGAACCAGGATCACCGCGGAGACCAGATACAGGCTGGGGAACCCGGCTCCATTACCCAACAGGAAACCCAACGGGGTAACGCCGCCAATAACCGTCAAAGGCGCAGCGGCCGCAACAACCATAAAAACGATGGAGCCGGTGCCCAGAGACCCGGCGAGTTTTCCCTGCGGCCCGGCTTCCGTCGCACTTGCTATAGGGCTGGATGAGATATTCATGAACGTCCTCCGGCTTTGCTGCGGCCCGCAAAGGAAATGATGCGGTTCCTGGTGTTTTCGTGGGAGACAATGGTTGAAATGGTCGCCACTTCATCGTCCAGATGTTTTCCGTAAGCGGCGACAGCGGCCCGGGTGAGCAGGCGTTTGGTCGGCCCCAGCGTCTGAGCGGCAGACCCCGCGAGCCGGAGGGCCAGGTCTTCGGCCCGGAGCTGAAGTGCGGATTCGTCCACCACCTCATTGACCAGCCCCCACTGGAGTGCCTCGGGTGCCGTAACCACGCGGCCCGACAGGCAGATCTCGGCCGCCCGGCGCGGACCTACTACTTGGGGCAGCAGGTACGAGACGCCGCAGTCAGGCGTCAGTCCCACCTTGGCATAGGCACTTTGGAAGGACGCGTTCGAGGAGGCCAGGACCAGGTCAGAGTTCAGGACCAGGGCGAGCCCTGCCCCCGCGGCTGCCCCATGCACGGCTGCAATCGTCACGAGCCGGGACCGGGTCAAGGCGAGCAGCCCTTCGCTCATCTTTCCGGCCAGAATGCGAAGGAATTCGGCCGGGTCCTCAGCCTCGGCCATGGCCGCCACGTCGCCACCGGCGCAGAAGAACTTACCGGCACCCTGGAGTACGACCACATGAACGTCACGGTTGTTGTTTGCGAGGTCTACTGCCGCGCAGAACTCCTCGGCGAGGGCGATGCTCAGTGAGTTGGCAGCAGCGGGTCGGTCCAGCATGATCCAGGCAACTCCGCCGGCGCACCGGAACTGGAGGTTTTCAAATGTCATCGGGCTTTGCTTCCTTGGACGGTTCACGACGTTTAGACGCTGACGAATCGGAATATTCGGCAGCATTCGATGAAGGTCTGGCTTCACTGGTGAGGGTCATGTCATTCACCTTGCTAAATTTCTGGAATTGATGGTCCGTGGGTTGCAGAGCGCAGCTGTCTGTCCAGCCGGCTTTCTGTCAGCGCTGTCTAGGCGGACCAGTTCATGAGGGTTGAGCGGATGAGGAAGCGCACTCCGTCGGGTGACTCCAGTGAAAACCCGCTCCCTCTGCCCTGCACCACGTCCACCGTCAGGTGGGTATGGCTCCAGTAACCAAACTGCTCTCTGGACATCCAAAAATCCACTGGCTGGTGCTCAGTGTCAGCGCCTTCGCTCTCGGCTTTGGAGGCAATGTCGAATCGTCCCAGCAGGACGTCGGCCGCTCCAGTCTGAAATTCACCTGCGGGATAGCACATGGGGGCCGATCCATCGCAGCAGCCACCGGACTGGTGGAACATCAACGCTCCATGCCTCGCCCAAAGTTTTCTCAGTAACTCCACTGCATCCGATGTCAGCGCAACCCTGGAGAAATCCTCTCCAGGAAGTGTCACCGCAGAGTCAAGGCGAGTTTTTGTCACGAGGAACTCCTCAAGTAGGGCCGTCAGGCACGTCCCCGCAACGTTGGGGCGATCGACGTTACGAAAGGGCGTAGAGGTTGGTGCGACAGGACGGGCAAATAACAGCCAGCCCTGCCCCACCACCCGGGTGGGCTTAGAAGAAGCCGAGCTTGTTTTCGTTGTAGCTGACCAGCAGGTTCTTGGTCTGCTGGTAGTGGTCCAGCATCATGGCGTGGTTTTCACGGCCGATGCCGGAGGACTTGTAACCGCCGAACGCGGCGCCGGCCGGGTAGGCGTGGTAGTTGTTGACCCAGACCCGCCCGGCCTGGATCTCGCGGCCGGCCCGGTATGCCACGTTGCCGTTGCGGGACCAGACACCGGCGCCGAGGCCGTACAGGGTGTCGTTGGCGATCTCCACGGCGTCGTTGTAGTCGCTGAACTTTGTCACCGACACCACAGGTCCGAAGATTTCCTCCTGGAAGATCCGCATCTTGTTGTGGCCTTCAAAGACCGTGGGCTGCATGTAGTAGCCGCCGGCCAGGTCGCCGGGGAGCTGGGCGCGGGCGCCGCCGGTGAGGACCTTGGCGCCCTCCTGCTTTCCGATGTCGATGTAGGAGAGGATTTTTTCGAGCTGGTCATTGGAGGCCTGGGCTCCGAGCTGGGTTTCGGTGTCCAGCGGGTTGCCCTGAATGATCTTTTCTACCCGGGCTACGGCGTCGGCCATAAAGGAGTCGTAGATGTCTTCCTGTACCAGCGCGCGGGACGGGGCGGTGCACACCTCGCCCTGGTTTAAGGCGAAGAGGGTGAAGCCCTCCTGGGCCTTGTCATAGAAGGCGTCGTTGGAGTCGGCGACGTCGTTGAAGAAAAGGTTGGGGCTCTTGCCGCCGAGTTCGAGGGTGACCGGGATCAGGTTCTGACTGGCGTACTGGCTGATCAGACGGCCCGTGGTGGTCTCGCCCGTGAACGCGATCTTGCGGATCCGCGGGCTGGACGCCAGCGGCTTGCCGGCCTCCACCCCGAAGCCGTTGACGACGTTGACCACGCCCGTGGGCAGGATGTCGGCCAGCAGCTCCATCAGCACCAGGATCGATGCCGGGGTCTGCTCGGCCGGCTTGAGGACGACGGCGTTGCCGGCGGCGAGAGCCGGGGCGAGTTTCCAGACGGCCATCAGTATCGGGAAGTTCCACGGGACGATTAGTCCCACTACCCCGAGGGGCTCATGGTAGTGGTAGGCGGTGGTGTCGTCGTCGAGCTGGGAGAGCCGGCCTTCCTGTGCACGAATGGCTGAGGCGAAGTAGCGGAAGTGGTCTGCTACCAGCGGGATGTCCGCCGCGAGCGACTCGCGCACCGGCTTGCCGTTGTCCCAGGTCTCGGCCACGGCCAGCAGCTCCAGGTTCTGCTCAATCCGGTCGGCCACCTTGTTCAGTACCGCAGCGCGCTCGGCCGCCGATGCTTTACCCCAGGCAGGCGCGGCTTTATGCGCTGCATCCAGGGCCAGATCGATGTCCTCGGCCGTGCTCCTGGCTACCTCGCAGAAGGCCTTGCCGGTGACGGGGGTGATGTTTTCGAAGTACTGGCCCTTCACCGGGGCCACCCACTCGCCGCCGATCCAGTTCTCATAGCGGTCCTTGAAGGCGACCTTCGAGCCCTCGGTACCGGGCTGTGCGTAAACAGTCATCGTTGTTCTCCTGTGTTTCTTGAATTCCTCATCCTCGAGGAACTTGCGCGGTTATTCGGCAGACAAATGTATTCCGTTGTTATGAGGAACAGGACTAAATACTTCCCGAGAGGTCTTCCGGAATAAACGCATATTCGGGTGGTTCGGCAGCCTCATCGCTGGGGATGTGACTTGCGTCTCCCGATGTCGGCCACAAACCAAGATACCCGCGTGCAAGTCCTAAAACGAGATGTTTTTCGAAAATTCAAATGGGAAATTTCCTGCAAATTCTCCCAAGGCAGTTAACATGCCCGAAACATTGCCGAAACATGCCGGAAATTTGGCGCCTTCCTGTGGCACCAACACAGCAAAGTGTTATGGTCAATGAATCCTGGGCCTATGCCTTACCGCCGCAGTGACGGGATGGACAGCCCTTTGCATTGAGAGTCAGAAGCCGTGTCCGTTCGTCGCAACCGCGTGATATCCCCCCAATCGCCCGTCGCCGGGCTCAGTCGCCGGAACCTGCCGTTTATACCCGTCTTCGCGCAGGCCGTGGCCGCGGTTGCTCCAGCCGGCGGTATGTCCGTTGTTCCTGCTCTGGTGTTCGGCACCACGGGCACCAACCTCGTCCTGTCCTTCCTGATCGCTATGGCAGTGATGCTGCTGGTCTCGTCCTGTCTGCGTCCGATGGCGCAGAGGATGGCCGCGGTCAGTGGCCTGTACAGCTATACAGCTAAGGGGCTCGGCTCCAGCGCGGCTATCACTGCAGGGTGGTCGGTGATCTTCGGTTATGGTCTGATCGCGATGGCGAGCCTGCTGGCCGTCGGGACATACGGGGCCAATATCTTCGAGAGTTTGTGGGGTTCCGCCGGCGATAGAACACTGGTCGTAACCCTGATCATTCTTGCTGCCGCTGCCCTGGCGGGTTTCTTCATGGTCCGCGGCATCCATATATCTGCAAAGGTGACCCTCCTGGTGGAGTGCGTTTCGATCCTGCTGCTGGCGTCTTTACTTACGGCGTATTTCGTACTGGCCCGACCTCATGTGGACCTTGGTTCACTTATTTCAGTGAACGGAAATTTCGATTCACTCTCCCTCGGGGTGGTTGTGGCGGTCAGCGCTTTTGTCGGTTTCGAAAGCTCAACGACCCTGGGGGGAGAGGCGCAGCGGCCCTTTATCAACATCCCGCGCACGATCCGTTGGACTCCGATAGTCACCGGGGCGCTCTACCTTCTTGCGGTAACGGGGCAGGACATCGCACTGAAGGATGCCCCGGGTTTTATTGCCTCAAGCCCGACGCCGCTATCCGACATGTTCTACTTCAAGACTTCGGCCCTAATGGCGGTCATGCTGGATGCCGGAATAGCCGGCTCCTTTTTTGCCTGTACCGTTGCCTCAGTCAACGCCTTGGCCAGAACTCTTTTCTGCATGGGAAGGGAGGGCATTGCACCAGCAATAATCGGGCGCACTCATCCAACCTTCAGAACGCCGTGGGCAGCGATTTTGACGGCCATGCCCGTTATTACCGCCGTTCCCATCACCATGGTCGTGTTCGGCGTATCACCCGAAAAGGGGCTCACCAACCTCTTCACCTTGGGCGCTTACGGCTATCTCGGTGCCTATGTTCTGGCAAGCGCGTCCTTGCCCTTTTTCCTCAGGCGGATCGGGGAAGGAACCTGGTTTTCCTGGGCTCTGGGAGGGTTAACGGTTGGCGCCGTAGCGTTCGTGGTCTGGAATGCCGTCTCGGTCTCTGCTCAGGAAGGCAACATCCAGGCCGGCGTCTATGGCTTCATTCTCACCCTCAGCGTCCTCCATGCCCAACTGCTCCGATGGCGCTCCCCCGCTCGCCTGGATGGGGTGGGAATATACGATGAACCAAGAGAATCCGACATTCACTCCTCGGCTGACTCCGGGCGGATACCGTGAATCTCGGCAAACCGGAGAACCTGAAATTAAGTGCAACAGTAAACTCATTTCGGATTCTGGAAACAATCGCTCGCCTGGGTCCGGGTACAACCGCGAAAGATATTACAGATACGTTATCGATGCCACCAACAACCGCTTATCGGCTGCTCAATGCGCTCGTTGGCGACGAATTCCTGGTACGTACGCCGGACTTGCGCGGCTTCACTTTAGGTCATGCAGTCACCGGGTTCATATCAGCAGGTGCTCTGCCATCAATTCCAACCGCAGCGCGCAATCTCCTAGAAGAGTTTCGCGGCCAGACCCGATTTGCCGTGCACCTTGTTACGTTTCAAATGTCATCCATAAAAATTGCCGATTCTGATCCTGATCATCCGCCGCGCTCTGAAGCTGAAATGATGCGATATCTCCACGCGTCCGCGGCAGGCAAACTGTTTCTCTCTACACGGGAAAATCCCACGGCTGCTCTTCCTGAGAATTTACTCAAAAAATTGACACCCAAAACGATCACGGACGTCAAATCTCTGCAAAGCGATCTCGAGCAAATCAACAAGAGGGACTACGCAATACAGCTCGATGAACTGGAGGAAGGCCGTTGCTGTCTTGCAGTTCCCATAGCCACACCAGGTTCACCACCAGGAGGCGCATTATGCCTTGGCGGTACATCGGAACGACTGGACGCGATCAGGGCACACCTAACATCGGCGCAGCAGGCAGCCGCGCGGCTGGCTCCTCTCCTATTCTGACGACCTCAGGAATGCTGGCATTTGAGCTGCTCCCTCTCTCGATCCTGGCTCCTCCGAAACCTGCCCTTATGCGGCAGCGAGGCGACAGTCAGGCCGAATGGTCGACCCCCTGCATAGCGTTGGGGACCGTCACCAGGGGGCAGGTGTGAGAATGCTTGGGGATTGTTGCCCGCCGTCCGCCTTTCGTCCGTTGCCTACTCTTCGCTAAGCAGGCCGGGCTCATTGGAAAGCCCGCACGAGTTTGTCCATAAGCAGCTTTGCCCCACCTTTTGAGCTGTACGCGCCTACTGCTCCACGAACCAGAAAGAGCACGCGGGAAGGGATTTTCACCCGGTTCCAGGGCGTCGCCGCCGCCCTACGTTCGATACCGCAGTAAGAGCCGTCGCCGGTAAGCCCGCGGTTGGAAGGCGGCCCCACATCATCACCGGGGAGCGGGTGAAGTACTGCGCCCCGCCGCGCATCTCCCAAAGGCTGAAGCCCTTGTCATCGAAGTTCTTCTCGACGAATCCTAAAAGTGCACGCTGAGGGGCCTAGGGAAAGTGATCTTGTTTACCTCAAGCCGTACGCAGTCTTTCCAGTTTCGACCCTGGCTACCTGGAATTGGGCCAGCGACGGGGCGAAGATCCAGCTTCTGTCCCCACGAAAGCCAACTTCGCCCGGCTTCGGCGAATTCGGCTGTCAAAGAACTCCAGATAACGGTTAGATAAACAGACCGAGTACTCGGTCTGCAGGTGCTAGAGTGGTTCTCGTCACGTTGAACTCTTGAAGTTCGACTCCCCCACCGCACGAAGAAAGTGATGAGACCCATGGTTGTGTCTGATCCCGGCGCCGGACACGGAGCGACGACGTCGCTGTCCAGCTCGCCCGCACCTATCCCCGTCGAGAAGGCCCCCGTCCGTGTCATTGCCACCATGGTGGCCGCCCGGCTCGGTCTGATGCTGGCCCTCTTCACCCCGATCGTGGCGGGCATGACGCTCAAGGTTCAGACCCTTGTTCCCCAGCCGGAAGTGGCCGGGACGCTCGGGGCTGTCGTCTCGATGGGCGCGTTTGCCGCTCTGCTGTTCGACCCGGTCTTCGGCCGTCTCAGCGACCGGACTGTCGGGCGTTTCGGCCGCCGCCGGCCGTGGCTGGTCTTCGGGGCGGTGGGCCTGCTGGCCAGCCTCACGCTCATCGCAGCCGCGCCTAACGCAGTCGTCTTGGGCCTCGGCTGGTTCCTTGCCCAAGCCCTCGGCAATGCCGCCGTCGCGGCTCACACCGCAACCCTGGCGGACCAGATTCCCACTTGGCAGCGCGGCAAGGTCAGCGGCATGATCGGCATCGCCCAGCAGGCCGCCAGCCTCGGGGCGGCCTACTCCGCCGCGTTCCTCGGGGCGAACATGCTCCTGCTCTTCCTGGTCCCCGGAACGGTTTCGCTAGCGCTGGTGCTCATCTTCGCGTTCGTGCTGCCGGACAAGCCCATGGCCCGCCGGCCCAAGTCGGAGGGTGGGCTGCGCACGGCGTTGAAGACGTTCTGGGTCAACCCACGCCGGCACCCTGACTTCGCCTTCGCCTGGGTCTCCCGCTTTCTTGTGGTACTCGCGATGTTCATGTTCGTCACCTTCCGGCTCCTTTATCTGCAGCAGGACCTACACCTGCCCAGGGCCGAGGCGGCCAGCACGCTGGCGACCGGTGTGCTCATCTACACTCTGACGCTCATGGCCGCCGGTCAGGTCGCGGGCTGGCTGTCCGACCGGCTGGCCCGACGGAAGGTCTTCATCTGGGCTTCGGCCGTAGTCTTCGGCATCGGCACGTGGATGCTCAGCACAGCAAGCTCTACCTCAGGGTTCTACTGGGCCGAGGCCGTTATCGGCATGGGTTTCGGCATCTACGTCGCCGTTGACCTCGCCCTTGTCGTGGACGTCCTGCCCAACCCGGACGACACAGCCAAGGACCTCGGCGTGTTCAACATCGCCGTTGCGGCGCCCCAGGCCCTGGCCCCGGGCCTGTCGGCCGCCCTGCTGGCTGCCGGCGGGGGCGGCTATGACCTCATGCTCGCTGTGGCCGCCGGCATCGCCCTGCTCGGAGCCCTTGCGATCCTCCCCGTGAAGAAGGTGCGCTGAACAGGTGTCTACGACCAGGCAATCCACAACGAAGACCAAGGAGGTCAGCGTGAACGCCACGACTCAGACCCTCACGGAGGACGCCGTCGAGAACGCCATCCGCTCCCTCGACCTCGCGGCGAAGATCCGCCTCCTCTCGGGGGCGAGGATGTTCAGCCTCCACGCTGATGCTGCCATCGGCCTCGAGGAAATCGTGATGTCCGACGGGCCCACCGGGGTCCGCGGCGAGGAGGTCGTGGGCGGCCGTGAGAGCTGCCTGCTCCCGAACGCGACCCTCCTGGCTCAAACCTGGGACCCCGAAGTCCTCGCCGAAGTCGGGGGGATCCTTGCGGAGGAGGCGATGGACCAGAAGAGCCATGTTGTCCTGGGCCCGACCATCAACCTTCACCGCACCCCGCTCGGCGGAAGGCTCTTCGAGTGCTTCAGTGAGGACCCCTACCTCACGGGCATTCTTGCAGCCGCGTACGTGAAATCTCTCCAGCGCAGGGGCATCGGCGCATCTCCCAAGCACTTCCTTGCCAACGAATCCGAGACCCAGCGAACGACGGTCGACTGCATTGTGGACGAGCGGGCCCTGCGTGAGCTGTACTTGCTGCCGTTCGAGATCGTAGATCACGATGCCCACCCGTGGACCGTCATGGCCTCCTACAACAGCGTCAACGGCACCAGCGCCACCGAGCACGACGGGCTCATCAACCTGATCCTCAAGGGCGAGTGGGGCTTCGACGGGCTGGTCATATCCGACTGGTTCGCTACCAAGCGGGCCGCCGAGAGCGCCAACGCCGGCCTTGACCTGGTCATGCCCGGCCCAGAGACGGTCTGGAGCACCTCGCTCGAGAAAGCCGTCCGCGCCGGCGCCGTGAGCGAGGAGACCATCGATGACCACGTCCGCCGCCTCCTGCGGCTCGCCGCACGCGTCGGCGCCTTCGCCGGGTCCCGCAGCTGGCCCACCGCGGTCCCCCGCCCGGATGGCGAGTTGCGCCGCGAGCAGCTGCGCCGGATCTCAGCCGAGGGCATGACGGTGCTCAAAAACGACAGTGGCGTCCTCCCCCTCGCCCCTGAGACTGGAACGGTCGCTATAATCGGCCGGCACGCCACCGACACCGTCGCCCAGGGCGGCGGTTCCGCCCGTGTCCGCCCCCCGCACGTGGTCAGCATCGGCGACGGCCTCACAGCCGCCCTCGGAAGTGACAGCGTAACGGTCGTCGACGGCGTCGAGACACGCACTAGGCTCATGGCGGCACCGCCCTCCCTCGTCCGCGACCCGGAGACAGGCACACCAGGTATGCGGGTCCGCGCGTTGGACGAGCGCGGTCACGTCATCGAATCCCGCCACTTTGATCTGGCCGAACTCGAGGTCGCCGAAGACGGGTGGCTTGCCGGCGCCGCCCGGATCGAGCTCTCCGCCGACGTCGCGCTCCCCGCCCCTACGAGGATGCGCGTCGGAGTCATCGGCCCGGGAGACTGGAGCCTGAGCGCTTCAGGCCACCACGAGTCGTTCACCGTCACCCCCCATCAGGGCCCCGGCGGTGGTCTTCATCGCCCCAAGAGCCACGCCTCCGTCGTCGCCCTCGAACCAGGGACACGGATCACCGCCACCACGGGCCCGCACTTTGAGATGCGTATCATCGGGCTCGTCCTCACCGCCGCTCCCAGGGCGGCCGCCGCGGCGATAAGGGAGGCCGTGGAAGCCGCCGCCCATGCAGACACCGCGATCGTCATCGTAGGCAACACCCAGGAGCAGGAAACAGAGGGCCAGGACAAAAAGACCCTCGCCCTGCCCGGAGAGCAGGACGCCCTCGTGGCCGCCGTGGCCGCCGTCGCCCCGCGCACCGTCGTCGTGGTCAACGCCGCAACGCCGGTCCTGATGCCCTGGCTCGACGACGTCGACGCCGTCCTCTTCGCCGGGCTCCCCGGCCAAGAGGCCGGTGACGCCGTCGCGGCCGCCCTCACCGGGGATATCGAACCGGCAGGCCGCCTGGTCACCACCTTTCCCGCCCGCGACGGCGACGGACCCGCCTGGTCCACAACGCCAACCGAGGGCCAGCTTGTCTATGCCGAGGGGACCCGCGTCGGCTACCGGGGATGGCACGCCGCCGGAACCGAGCCGATGTTCTGGTTCGGACACGGCCTCGGCTACACGACCTGGGGCTACACCACGGCCGCAATCACCGGCGAGGACGGCCCTGCCGTCACCGAAGTCACCGTCGCGCTGAGTAACACCGGATCCCGCCAGGGGAAGGAGACCGTGCAGGCTTACCTCATCCCGGAAGGCCCGGACGAGCCGGCACGGCTGATCGGATGGGCCCAGGTTTCCCTCGGCCCCGGCGAGAACGGTAATGTTCGCATCAAGTGCGACCCCCGCACCCAGCGCGTCTGGGACCCAGCAGGCCAGGCATGGCTCCCGCTAAACGGCGGCACCCTCGCCATCGCCCGCGGCTTGGGCGACATCCGGATCAAGCACCAACTCGACGTCAGGCAGGAGGCCTAGCGAATGTCATTTCCCCCTGGATATCGTATCGAGCGCGAGCGTACCCGCGCCGGGAAGGCCGGCGATGCCGCCCGGGCCAAAGCCGTCATGGCAGCGATTGAGCTGTTCTCCGCAAGCGGGTACAACAAGACCTCAATTGCCGAGGTCGCACTCCGCACCGGCCTGTCCCAGTCCGGCCTGCTGCACCACTTCCCGAACAAGTCCGCGCTTCTATCCGCCGTGCTGGAACAGCGCGAGAAGGAAGACAGCGAGTTCCTTTTCGGCGAAGGGGACGCGCCCATGGGCTGGGCGGCCCTCGACTCCCTCGTCGCGCTCGTGGCCAGGAACTCCACCCGCCCGGAATGGATCGGGCTCTTCGTGCGCATCTCCGCCGAGGCCACCGAACCTGCCCATCCCGCCCACGAGTGGATGCTGAACCACTACCGCAGCATCCGGTCCTGGCTCACCCAAGCGGTCGAGCACGGGCAAAAGACGGGCGAAATTCTCCCCGACGCGCCCGTCGAAGCGATCGTCCGGAACACCATCGCCGTGCTTGACGGCCTCCAGCAACAATGGGTCGCCGAACCCCACACCATGTCCATGGTCGCCGAGCTCCGCGTGTACCTCCACGGGCTCCGATCCACCTGGGGAACTCCCCAGCGCTGACCCCGGCCGGGGCCCCAGGGTCTTCCCCCAAACGCCTCAGCAGCCGCCCAGGCCCGATCTCACGTATCCTCCTCCCGAAAGGCGCATTCTCATGCCTGCTCTGACCCCGGAAGTCCTCGAATTCGTGTCCCAGCCCAACCCTGCCGTAATGGCCACCGTCGCCCCCGACGGGCGCCCGGTGACAGTCCAGATCGTCTACCTCGCCCAGGACGCCGAACACATCCTCCTGAGCATTGCCGCCGGCAACTCCCGCGGTGGCCGCCTCGGGCACCTCCGCGCCGACCCGCGCACCTCGATCACCATCCTCGGCCGTGACGACTGGACCAAGGCCGTCACGATCCAGGGGACCGCGGTGGAATTCCTCGACGACGAGAACCTTGTCATCATCGATGCCATGACCACCCACTACTTTGGCGGCCCGTACGCGAAACGCGATAAAAGGACCGCCGTCAGAGTCTGGATCGAAGACTGGTCCGCGGAAATCGACAACAGCGACATCTTCCGAGCCACCCCGCACCCTGAAGACCAGACCGTCGCGTGACGAACTCGGTACCGGCCCTTCCCTTTGGTGTGGGCAGGCCGCTAAGTGCAGGTGCTGGCGCGACCAACATTTCTGTTCGCGTAGCCACGACACGGGACACATCACCGGGCATGGTTGAAGTCACGGTGCATAGGCATTCAGAGGTGGACGGAACACTCGATGACGCAGTCGCGGCAGTCCGGGAGGCGGCCGCTCGTCATCAGACGGGCATCATGATTACCAGAACCGGCCCAGGGCATTACATAGTCCGCGCGCACCCAGAGGTACCCTTCGGGCTCATCCGTCAACAACACCAGTAGCCACTCAACAGACCCTACGACGTCGCCACTCACCGGGCACCGATGCCGAGCGTGAAGCCTCACGCCACCTATCAATATCACCGTCCAAGGGAAGCGGCGGGCCGTGTGATGCGTGGCGGTTCCTGCCTTTGCCACGACTCCTAGCGCAACCGTTACCGTGGCGGCATGACCTCCAATACTGCAGGATCCTCCTCCGGAAGCTGCGGTTTCTGCACCGTGGCTGTGGACTGAGCATTGTGGCGCTTTAAGTAAGCGCCCGGGATTTGGACTAAGGAAGGCTAACCGGCTATGACTAACGACACTAAGACCCCGGGAAGCGGCGGGCGGGGCAGTCTTTCTGCCCGGATCCTGCGCGGCGGCAGTGAACCGGATCCCCGGTTCACGCTGGCCAACGAGCGCACGTTCCTGGCCTGGATCCGCACTTCACTCGCAATGCTCGCCGGCGCCGTCGCTATCGAGGCGTTCATGGCCGATTTCTTCGGCCCGGAACTGCGCAAGAGCATCTCCGTGCTGCTGCTCGCACTGGCCCTTCTTATCGGCGGCGGCTCGTTCTTCCGCTGGGTTAACGTCGAGCGCGCCATGCGCTCCAAAACACCACTGCCCCTGCCCTGGATCGCGCCGCTCCTGGCTGTCGGCGCCGCTCTCGTCGCGGTTATCATGGTCATCTTCGTCCTTGCCAGGCCGAATTAAGCCATGCCGGCACCACGGCACCGTCCCAGACACGGGGACGGCGGGCTGCAGCCGGAGCGCACCGACCTCGCGTGGGGGCGCACCACCCTCTCGATGGTCGTCGCCGCGGCAGTCTTTCTGCGCTGGCTGCCCCACCATGGCTGGTTCGTGGGAACCCTTGTCGCGGCCGCCATCCTCACTGCAACCGCCATCAACTTCACCCGTAAACGCCGCTTTCACCGCGCCATCCACGGCATTAACCACGAACACATGCCCCCGGACATCGCTTCCACGACTGCCGTGGCCGCAAGCGTGGTCATCCTGTCCCTCCTCGGGATCTACACCGTCCTCTTCCTGCCCTTAAACCCCTGAACCCCTGAAACCATCGAGCGACCCGCTGTGACCGAGTAGCCTGAGTGCCCCGTTCGGACGCAGCAAAAATCCCGGTTAGCGCTTTTGAGCAGATGGCCGCTAGCACCGGCCGCGACGGCACCTACGACTGCCGGTGCGCAATGGTCCTCGGGATCATCGGACTGTGGGCAGGCGCGCCGGCTCCCGTCGTGCTGACCCTGTTCCTGGTCTTTTCGTTCTTCAACGCCGTGTATAACACGTTGACGAACGTCTACCCCGGCGAGGTCTTCCTAACCGAGATTAGGGGGATCAGAACAGGCTTCGCCGCCGCTGTAAGCCGCGTCGGGGCTGGTATCGGCACCTTCCTGCTTCCCATGTCCATGGAAAACCTCGGAGCCCGTCCCACTATGCTGATCGCCGCCGGTATAGCTCTCGCCGGCGCCGGACTGTCCCAGTGGCTCGCCCCCGAGACCAAGGGCAAAACGCTCACCGAAACGGCCGCCGGGTACGCGCACTAAAAACGGGCGTCGGCTGTGTCGGATGCTTCGTCTGGACGACTTTGATCAGGGCTTCCACACGCCCCTTCTGGGTTTCCTGCTTTCACATCATATGGCTACGGCTGGAATCGCCCGGCGACGTATAAGTGTCTTATCAATGCCCACATTCCTGGGCACCACTTGAGTCGCACATGACGGTCCCTCCACTGCGACACTCCCGGACCACCCCTGCCCCAGGATTCGGATGAGAGGTAAGGTGCCTTGTCTGAGATAAGGACCACTGAGGGTGGCTTGAGCGGACGCCACCTGCCAGCGGGGATCATCGCACACGGGATGCAGGAAAACGGACCTCAGTGACTCCCCTCCGTCGGAAGGGTAGACGCGCGCGTCTACCCTTCTGATGAGCCCGGCTGAAAGGTTTCGGCGCCAAGAGCGGCCACGTACGGATGGAGTACACCCCAACCTGACAAAAACTCCTTGGCGGACTGCGGAAGCCGTAGGAACTGATTCTCCGCTCCACCGTGGATAGCCGCTAAAGCCGCACTGACTTCAGCTGTAGCGGACTCTTTCGCGCCGTGAACCAGGCATGGCTTATTGCGCGCCAGCGAAGACGGCGTCGCGTTCAGATTCCAGCTCTCCGGGTTTGCCTTCATGCGCGGCGGGCAGCCTTGCGCTTTTGACGGTGAGCAGGCGTGAGAGCCGGTGGGCCGTGGAGACTACGGCGCTGGTGAGCTCTGTTGGTGGGGTTCCGGCTACACGGTGGTTGGGGACCGTGACGGTGACAGACCCTCGAATGATGCCGTTGACGAAGAATGGCGCGGCGATGCCGTGGGCGTCAGGGACTCGTTCACTGTCAGTGGCAGCCCAGCCCTGGGAGCGGATAAGCTCAAGCTCTTGTTCTGAAACTCCCGCTTCTTTGCCTATCCTGGCGCTTACGTGTCCGGGCAGGTGGGCGAGGATGGCTTTGCCCGCAGCTCCGGCGGTCAATGGAATTTCTTCGCCTTCTTCCAGGACGTAGCGGACATTCCGGGCCCCGGCGATTGTCCGCCCGATGTGGGCCTCGCTCGTATCCCGGTTGTAGAGGGCCAGGGTGGTGGTTTCGCCCGTTTGTGCGCTGAGTCCGCGCAGATCCTCATCCACTAATTGAGGAAGATCGTGGCCGGAGCCGAGCGAGGATGACCAGCGCAGCAGCGTCGGGCCTGACGTCCAGGTTTTGTTGTCCAGCCTGGTCATCAGCCCCACATCCCGGGCGGATTCAGCAAGTCGGCGGGTAGCCACGGACCGGGTTCCCCACAAACTCGAAAGGTCCTGCAGCGTCAGTTCGGCCAGCGGTTCCGAGCAGAACGCCGTGATGATGGCGGCGATCCGTTGTATGAGTGCGGATGATTCGGCTTCAGGCAGAACCTCCCCCGGCCTCCGGTTGCTGGGGCGGTCGGTGAGGAGGGATTCGAGTTCCCGGGCAGCTTCGCTGAGCAGCTCGGCGCCGGCTTCGATGTCTGATTCCTTGAATTCGTTCCGCGGCCGGGACAGCGACAGGGACCCGAACAGCCGGTCGTTGACGGTGAACGGCACACCGATGCCGGCGGCGTCGGGAATGTGCTGGCCGATGCTGACGACAGCGCCCGTCGTGGCATAGCTCTGCAGGGCATTCTCTATACGGGTCCTGCTGTCAATGGACGCTTCGGTGTACTTCTTCAGTTCTTCCGGCAGCCCAGCTGTCCCACGGCGGGTGAGGATAGCCATTCCAAGGGCACCGGCATGGGTTGGCAGGTTCGTACCAGGTGGAAGCGTGTACCGGACGGGCGCGTCAGGTTCCACGGATGCGAGGACGAAGCACTGCTCCGGGTTGCCGCTTTCGACGGCCATCAGCGCTGTCGCACCGGACGCGCGGCTTAGGCGCGTCAGAATTCTTTCCCCCTCGGCAAAGAGAGGATGGCCTTCCTGAAGCGCTGCGGACAGGACCTTCAGCCGAGGTCCGACGATGTAGGCGCCACTGACGTCCCTGGTCACCAGGCGTTCCTCGACGAGCCTGCTGAGTATTCGGTTTACTGTGCTTCGGCTGGCGTTCAGTTCCTCGGCCAGCTCCCGGACGCCCCATCCGTAGCCGGCGCGGCCGATGACAGCCTCGATGACGGCAACGACCTCTTTCGAGCCGTCCCGCTGTGCCGACTGGTCCAGTTGCTCCATATTTGCAGTATCCCACGGGATCCGCCGGCCTCCTCATCGATTCCGCTGCGCTTCGCACTACCGCTTGACAGTGGCGTGGAACACATGCATTCTTTAATCAATCCCCCAAGTGAGACACTGTCCCACTTTTCTAACCCTAAGACAGAGAGGTCTTTGATGACTACCCCAACCATTGCCGCCCCCGATGCAGAGAGGCGCACGAAGGCCAAGAAGGCTACCGGCGTCGCCGCTTTCGGTACATTCATCGAGTACTACGACTTCAGCGTCTACGGCTACGTGGCCGCGACCCTGGCAATCGTCTTCTTCCCCGGCGACGATCCGGTCATCGGCCTGCTGAACACGCTCTTGGTGTTCGGCTCGGCATTTGTCGTCCGTCCGCTCGGCGCAGTGTTTTTCGGCCGCCTCGGTGACCGCATGGGCCGCCGGACCAGCCTGATCGCGAGCATCACCTGCATGGGTGTCGCCGCTACCCTGACCGGCCTCCTGCCGGGCTACGCACAGATCGGCGTGCTCGCCCCGATCCTGCTGGTGCTGCTGCGCATGCTCCAGGGCTTCTCCACCGGCGGGGAAATCGGCGGCGCCGCCGCCTACATCCACGAATGGGCCGCCCCGAACCGCCGCTCCCTCTTCGTCTCCCTCATTCCCAGCATCGCCCAGCTCGGCAAGGGCCTGGCCGCCGGCTTGGCCGCCCTCGCCGCGGCAATGATGCCCGCCGCTGACCTGGCAGCGTGGGGCTGGCGGATCCCGTTCCTCCTCGCCCTCCCTCTGGGCATCCTGTGCCTGGTCATGCGCCTGAAGGTCGAAGACAGCCCGGAATTCCAGGCCATCAACAAAACCACTGAAGGAACCTCCAAAGCTCCCTTCAAGGAAGTCCTCACCAAGTACCCCAAGGCACTGGCCAAGGTCACCTCCATCTCCCTCGTGCAAAACCTCGGAACCTACATCGGCACCGTGTTCGTCGCCGTCTACTTCAGCGAAGTCCTCGGCTTCACCAAGGGCGAGGCCTCCACCATCGTCCTCTTGGCAGTCCTCTTCGCGGCCCTCCTGATTCCCATGGCCGGCCAGCTCGGCAGCCGCATCGGCAGCAAGAAGGTCCTGCTCTGGTCCTACGTCGCCTACGTCGCCGTCACCATCCCGTCCTTCGCCATGATGAACCAGCACTCCTTCGTCCTGGCACTGCTCGGCCTGGGCCTGGGCATCATCCCCTACGCCCTCTGCCAGGCCGGAACCTACGGCGCAATGCTGGAGTTCTACCCCACCCGCGTCCGCCACACCGGCGTCGCGTTCGGCCACAGCGTTGGAGCAGTCATCGGCGGCGGCGCCGGGCCCTACCTCGCCACCTGGCTTATTGACCTGACCGGCAACACCTTCGTGCCCGCCTTTATCCTCGTCGGCGCGGGCGCCTTCGGACTGCTGGTTGTCGGCCTCACCGTGCGGGCCAACTCCGATCCCTCTTCCCATCTCTACCGTTAGGCCCCGCACCGTGACCGAAATCTACATCTCGGACGTCATCCACGAGGACGTCCTGGCAGACATCCGCAAGAACGCCATCGTGCACGTCGGCTACGGCCCCGACAAGGTCAACTACCTCGACATCAGCGAGAACATTGACGGAGTCATCCTGCGGGCGGAAACCTTCACCCGCGAAATGATCGAAGCCTCTCCCCGGCTGAAGATCATTGCCCGTCACGGGGTCGGCACCGACAACGTCGACATCCCGGCAGCATCAGAGAATGGTGTCTGGGTCACCAGCACCCCGGGCTCGAACAGCAACGCCGTCGCCGAGCACGTCTTCTCTCTTCTGCTCTCCCTGACGCGCCGAATCGTCCCGGCCGCTAACCGTGTCCTGGCCGGCACCTGGGCCGAGGGCCGCGGAGACCTGGTCGGTTTCGAACTCTCCGGCCGCACGCTCGGGATCGTGGGCTTCGGAGCCATCGGCAAGCGTGTCGCCGCCATTGCCACGGGCTTCGGGATGCGGGTGCTCGCCGCAGACCCCATAGCTCAGGCCGCAGACGTCGCAGCCGCGGGCGCCGACCTGGTTGAACTGGACACCCTGTATGACGGGGCGGACATCATCACCCTGCACGCCCCGCTGCTGCCCGGCACCCGCCACATGATCTCCACCCGCGAACTGGGCCTGATGAAACCCGGCGCCATTGTCATCAACACCTCCCGCGGTGGTCTGATCGATGAGGACGCACTGGTCACGGCCCTTACCAGCGGCACCCTCGCCGGCGCGGCCCTTGACGTGCTCGAAGCCGAGAGCATCGACATGAAGGACCCGCTGTCCCACAACAGGGTGCCCCTGCACGAAGTGCCCAACCTGCTCGTCACCCCCCACATCGCCGGCCAGACCCAGGAAGCATTCCAGGAAGCAGGCACCCGTTCCTGGTCAGAAGTACGCGCCGTCCTGGCAGGTGCAACCCCGGCGTTCTCGGTCAACGCCAACGACCTCCGCAAAGTCCCTGCCTGACCCGGCACACCAAACTCCAAGGAACCACTCGTGTACATCAACGCCTCCGCCGAAAACATCACCGTCTACCCCGAATGGCCCCGCCCCGAACAGGAGCTCGTACAGTCCCTCGCGGCCTACCCCCCGGCGCTGATCGGTGACGTACGCAAACGCCTGGACATGATGTCAGCGGACATCCGGTGCCTGACCCCCGGTGCCCGGCTGGCCGGGACCGCCCTCCCCATCCAGATTTGGGAAGGCGACAACCTCGCCATCCACCGCGGACTCGACGAAGCCAAACCCGGGGACGTCCTGGTCATCTCCGGGAACGCCGTCACCAACCGGTCCGTCTTCGGCGGCATCCTCGCCGAAATCTGCCTCCATAAGGGCGTCACCGGTGTGATCGTCGACGGAGCCGTTCGTGACATCGAAGAGATGAACGAGATGGGCCTTGCCGTCTTCGCCCGCGCCGTAGTTCCCGCCGGGCCCTCTAAAAACGGACCCGGGTATGTCGGCAAACCGGTCGCCTGCGGCAACGTCGTCTGCAACCCAGGTGATGTCGTCATCGGCGATCAGGACGGCATAGTCGTCATCCCGCAATCAGAACTTAACGAAACTCTTGCGGCCCTCCCCGCCCAGGAAAACCTCGAACGCCAGATCCGCGACCGGATCAAAGAAGCCGTCGCCTCCTAGCGGCCACCACGACTCCCTCCCCCCCGGCAAGAGCGGCAGCGGCCCCACATGGGCCGCTGCCTTTCTTTTAGACCAGAACCTGAAAGCCCATGACACTGAACCGAGCAACGCCGCGTAAACACGGTGACTGGAGCCTGTTGATCAACGCTTTGGTTGAAATCCGCCAAAACGGCCAGGTGATCAGAACCGGGTTCGTCGAAGACGTCACGCCCGACTCCTCCGTACTCTGGCTTGCGGCCGAACGCAACAACCCGCGCCAAATGTTCGAAGCGTGCCAAGGCCACCAGGTCTGGGTCACGCCCCAATCACTCTCCGGCGAGCTCAGCTACCGGATGACAACCAGGCGGATCTTCGGCAAGAACTCCACGAGCTGCACATAAGCCCCGGCCGGCATCACCGGGGGCTTACCTGGGTTTCCTGCCGGGTGCTGCGGCCTTGCGCGGCGGAGGTGATGAGGTCGCTCTTGGTCAGCGGCGCGCTCGTATGCAGTGCTGTGGTCCAGGTCGCGGTGTCGGTGACGGCGGCCCAGTTGGAGTGCAGCAGCGCCATAAGGGTCTCGTGGACGTGGCGTGCGGGCGCGATGCCGGCGTCGTTGGCGAGGTCGATTGCTCCGGTCGCGTCTCTGAGGACTTCGACGATGAATCCAAGAGGCTCGGCGGCCGCGGCGGAGGCAATCACGCAGTTGTTTGTCATGTAGCCAACGAGCGTGATCGTGTCGATGCCCTGTTCACGCAACCAGCCTTCAAGGTCGGTGTCAGCGAAGATGCTGGAGAACTGCTTGCTGATGCGCTTGGCTGCTACGTTCTCGTGGGCGGCTACTTCGGGGTGGTTCTGCCAGGTCGCCGATCCGGATGCGAAGACCGGGGCTTTTGCCGGGAGTTCGTGCTGGACGAGCACGACCGGCGTTCCGGTCTGCTCTGCGGCCTTGATCGCGGTCTGGATGTTGGCGATGGATTCATCGCGGGCTGGGTATTGAATCGGGAGCAGTCCGTCGAAGTATTCCTGTTGGGCGTCGATGACGATCAGGGCTCTGCGCGGTGCGGTCATGGTGTTCTCCTTTAAATGGGGTTTGGTTGTGAACGTCTGGAATGTTGCTATGGGAGGCTACTGCTACGCGGCCGAAAGCGGTGCCTCAAGGTGCGGCAGTGCGTAGTGATCGGCAATCAGGGTGATCCCGCGCTGGTCCAGGGTTGTTGAATGGCCGCCGACGACGAGCATCACCTCATCGACCCCGGTGCGCTCGTGCAGGGCTTCGAGACGGTCAGCGACAGTAGCGGCGGTGCCATGAAAACTGCGGCTGGTGTAGGCGTCGAGGATCTGCCGCTCCTGCATCGTTGCTTGGTAGGCCTCAACCTCGTCCGGAGGCAGGAGCAGGTAGCCCTCGCTCTTGAACATGCGCAGCATCGCCATCGCCGATGTTGCCGCCTGCCGTTTTGCCTCAGCCGGGTCATCGCTGATCGCCGCGGGCACGCTGACGAGGGTGTGCGGCTTAGCGAGCACGTCGGAGGGCTGGAAGCTCTCACGGTAAAGACGCATGGCCGTATCGATATCAGCGTCGCCGAACTGCAAGGCGAACGCATACGGTCGGCCGAGGTGCCCGGCCAGTTGTGCTGAGTACGGAGAGGAGCCCAGCACCCACACCTCCGGGAAGGTCGAGGGCGCAGGCACCCGGTTCTCCTTTGCCTGCCAGGGGCCGGGAACCGCGTGGACATGCCGGTAGGGGTGTCCAGGAGGGAACTCGTCGCCCAGGAAACGAAGCAATTCGAGCACCTGCTGTGGGAATCCGTCGTTGGCATCCGCGCCCCGACGCAGAGCCGCAGCAGTCGCCCTATCAGTGCCGGGGGCGCGTCCCAGCCCGAGATCGATCCGGCCCGGGGCGAGAGCCTCCAGCATTCCGAACTGCTCGGCGATCAGCAACGGGGAGTGGTTAGGCAGCATCACCCCTCCGGCGCCAAGGCGGATGCGCGTTGTCTCCGCGATGAGGCGGGCGACCATCAACGGCGGTGAAGACACCGAGGTCGCCCCCATCGCATGATGCTCAGACATCCAGAACCGGTGATAACCACGCCGGTCCGCCGTCCGCGCCAGCGAGATCGTGCCAGCGAGCCCCTCCTCAGCGGTCATCCCGACACCGGTGCCGCCAGCGGAAAGCACGGACAGTGTGAACGGGGCCGTGCCAGATGGTCGACCGAACTTCATACAAACTCCTCATGGAAAAACATGCACTTTGGCGTGATTGGAGCGTAGCAGTTGCCTCACGGTTAAATGAAACTGATACCATGAGAACCATGTCGGAGACACTGCTAGCAGCCGTACCAGGCGCCGAAGAGCATCCCTGTCTCGCGCTGGTCAACAGCGCAAGCGAACTGCCCGGAGGCAAACGCTACGACGAATTGGACGGTCCTGACGACGCCGCGGCTTGGCTGAGAGCACACGATCTCATCGCACCGGACACTGTGCTGCACGAGCACTGCCGGGGCAGGCTCGCAGACCTGCGCGCAGACCTGCGCGATCTCTTCACCGCGCACACCGCTGGCGACGTCCCCACCGCAGCGGCCGTGCATGCTGTTAATCGTGCGCTGACCTGCGCCCCCGGCGCGCTGCTTTTACGGTTCGATCCGGCGGCCGGGTTCACCCGGTGCGCCAAGCATCCCGTGACACAGGTCGTCGAGCACGTCATGGCCGTCATCGCCGATGATGCCGCCTCCCTGCTAAGCGGCGACCAAGCATCGCTGCTCGCCTCCTGCGAAGCAGACGCGTGCGAACGATTCTTCCTCCGCACCCACGCGCGACGGCAATGGTGCTCAACCCGCTGCGGCGACCGAGTCCGCGCCGCACGCGCCTACGCACGCAAACGCGCGATACACAGCGCGTGAAAAAGCGGGCGCCAAAGCCGCCCTCCCGTCCGGGATTATGGCCAGAACCCGAACCGGTCGATGGCTCGGGTTCTGGCCTTGATTAGCTACCGAGGCTAGGCGAGGCTAAGCGTGGTATCCCGTGTGGCGCCTGCCTTCGCGTTACTCAGTCCCCTTCGGCGATGCTTCTCATCGCTTTCCACCCGTGGGTGACTCCGCCGCCGGCACGCAGTGCGGTAGCAACCATGACGGCCTCCGCAATGTCTGCTTTGGAGGCTCCTGCGGTGACGGCACGCTTGGTGTGATCCTCGATGCAGAAGGGGCATTGTGTGGTGATTGCGACACCGACTGCGATGAGTTCCCGGACAAGGGGGTCAAGGCCGCCGGCCTTCTTGCCGAAAACCGCCTTGTCGAACGCGAAGAACGCGGAGACCATCTCCGGCGCGCTTTCCTTCAGATCCTTCATGTACCGGGCATCTGCCTGGTGATCATGCATTAGTTAGCCTTTCATTGGGTGGCGGGTACTGCTGTTGCTGATGTTGTGGGCGGGCGGCAACCATGAGGGCGACGATGAATGCGGCGGCCACGATGGCTCCGCTGCTCCGGCGGTGGTGTAGCCGTCGACGATTTTGTTAGTAGACATAGGTTTCGACACACCGAGTTGGGACGGGGGAAGACTGCGGCCGCCGCGATCGGCTTGGGCTCCAGCGACCGATATGCCCGCCGCCCTGGTCGGGGGCTGGCATGCCGGCGTTTCGTCTCGGGTGCTAGTGGCTCGGCTGGTCCACCGCAGCCACGGCGGACTTGCCATCGGCTTGTGCCGTTGGTTTGGAGGGCAAGGTGGTGGCCGCCAATATTCCGGCAGCTGCGAGCAGGCCGGCGGCGACGGCGAGAGCACTACCATACCCGGCGACCAGTTGAGCGCCCGCTGTTGCGCTTGGTTCGGACGTCCCGGTGACGGTTGCGGCGATGCCGGCCAGAACCGCCAATCCCAGGGCCACGCCGATCTGCTGGGCGGAGTTGAGCAGTGCGGAGGCAATGCCGGCCTCGTGGGATGCCGTGTTGTAGACCGCGGCCTGGGTCAGGGCAATGACGCCGAGGCCGAAACCGAGAGCCAGGACGAACATGGCCGGGGCAAGGCGCAGCCAGTAGTTCGTGTCTACCTGGATGAAGGAGAACCAGAAGGCTGCCGCCGCACTGAGCAGAGCGCCCCCTGATGCGATAACGCGCGGAGCCACCTTGTTCAGCAGTTTGGGAGCGCCGCCGGCTCCGACGACTATCCCGGCAGCGAAAGGCAGCCAGCCCGCGCCGGTCTGCAAGGGGCTATAGTGCTGCACCTGCTGGAGGTAAAGGGTGATCACATAGAAGGTGCCCATCGGTCCGACGGCCAGCAACAGCATGGACGCGTAGGCGCCGGCGCGGCCGCGGTCCCGGAACAAGCTCAGAGGGACCAGCGGTGTGCGGCTGCGGGCTTGCGTGGCGATGAATGCTGCGAGCAGCACCAGTGCGGCGCCGATCAGCCCAAGCCCGATCGGGTCGGTGAAGCCATCCTCCCCAAAGCGGGTGATGGCATACACCAGGGCGACCATGCCGCTGGTTCCCAGCACTGCGCCCCTGATATCAAGGCTGCCCGGGTGACGCTGCGCTTCAACAAGCGTGCGGCTACCGAGCAGCACCAGGATGCCGATGGGGATGTTGATGAAGAACACCCACCGCCAACCCAGGGTGCCGGTCAACACGCCACCGAGGAGCAGGCCGATCACGATTCCGATACCGGACATCGCGCCGTACAGTGCCAGGGCGGCGTCCCGCGTCTTGCGCTCGGCAAAGGTTGTGGCGATCAAGGCCAGGGCATTCGGTGCGACCAGCGCCGCTCCCAGCCCCTGGAGGGCCCGGGCGCCAATGAGCGCTCCACTGTTCAGGCCGAGACCGCCGACCAGTGACGCGAGCACGAAGATAACGAGGCCCGTTTGCAGGGCACGCCGTCGCCCGTAGAGGTCGCCGATCCGCCCGCCCAGAAGCAGCAGGGCACCGAACGCGAGGATGTAGGCGTTCACTATCCAGGGCAGATGCACGGCATCGATCCCAAGTTCCTGCTGGATGCTCGGCAAAGCAATATTAACGATCGAATCGTCCAGCACCAGCATCAGCTGCGCGGTCGCTATCACCAGCAGCGGCATCAAACCGCGTCGCTGTCCTGCCTTTTCAGTCACAACAATTCCTCTTCTTACTGGCGGGATCACAGCCGCACTTCCAAAGTTTGCAGCGCGATACCCCTAGGGGGTATATCGCTGCAACGATACCCCTAGGGGGTACCTGAGTTCAAGCCCGCCTTTGAAGTTCGAGCGCCGAGTGGCGGTCTCATTCGCGTCAGTTCTGCCTGGCAGGTGGCATTTGTGCGGCGATCCTGAGGGCTTCGGCCATTGTGAGGAAGGGCGCCCAAGTCGTCGCAAGCTGCTGGACGGTGAGGCCTGCTGCCAGCGCATACGTCGCCGAGGTGATGACTTCTCCGGCCTCCTCCCCGACCATGTGGGCGCCGAGGAGACGGCCGGTAGCTTGGTCGGAAACCAGCTTGAGAACCCCGGAGGTCTTCCGGTTGATGAGTGCCCGGGGCACGAACGCGAGAGGGAGCTCGCGTGTCTCGAACGGTTGTCCGGCGGCGGCGGCGGCCAGGGCGGGGGTCAATCCCACCGATGCCACGGCGGGGGAAGTGAACGTCACGCGGGGCAGCACTGTGTAGTCCACGGCGCGGGGCGCTTCTCCGAAGGCGTTGGACACCGCGGTGGTCCCCTGGGTTGCTGCCACGTATACGAATTGCGGGTGTCCGGTAACGTCGCCGGCGGCCCAGATGCGCGGGTGGGAGGTGCGCAGGTGCTCGTCCACGATGACCTCGCCGCGCGTCCCGACGGCGACCCCGACAGTTTCCAGCTCAAGCTCGTCGGTGACCGGACGTCGCCCGGTCGCTATCAGGAGCCGCTCGGCCGTAATGCGGATGGTGGTGCCTGTGGTCTCGACTGTGGCGAGGATGCCGGCATCGTCCGGCTGGACCTGTGTCAGGTTGGCCGCTGTCAGGATTTCGATGTCCTCTGCCGCGAGGGCCTCGCGGAGCGCGGCGGAGATAGCGGGATCCTCGAAGGGTGCGATTCTGTCCGCCACTTCGATGACGGTGACCTTGGTGCCCAGTCTGGAGAACAGTTGTGCCTGCTCCAGGCCGATGGCGTTGGCTCCGACGACAATGATCGTTGCGGGCAGCTCTGGTGTGGACATTGAAGTCGAGGACGTCAGGTAGTCCACGGTACCGATTCCTGGAATGGGCGGCACGAACGGTTGGGCGCCAGTGGCTATGAGGACGTGGTGGGCGGTGATCTTCCCGGTCTGTCCATCGTCACCGCTCAGGTTCAGGGAGACGCCGGTATCGTCGGCGCCGGAGAACGATGCCGTGCCTCGCCGGAGGGTGATGCCCGCCTGTGCTGTGCCTTGGACGTGGTCGCGCTCTCGCAGTTCTGAGATGAATGCGTCTTTGTCGGCGATCAGCGATGCCAGATCGACGGGGCCTGCAGAGGATGTGATTCCGGGGAAGCGGCTGCTGTGGGCGCCTGCCCGGGCGGCAGCCGCTGCCAGGAGGTGCTTTGAGGGCACGCAGCCCACGTTTAGGCAGGTGCCGCCGGGGTGGCCGCGCTCGATCATGACAACGGATTTGCCTTGGCGGCGGGCTTCCATCGCTGCGGCTTTGGCCGCGGATCCGGCGCCGATGATGGCCAGGTCGAAGGTCTCGTTTGTGGATTGGGTGTTCATGGATTCTCCTGTGGTCTGGTCCCGATGCGGTCAGGACGGAAGCGGCAGCAGCCGCCGGTAGATGGGGACGGCGATCGTTGCTGGTGCCACGTGCATGAGCGCTGCGGCCAGGGCGCCGGCTGTTCCGCCCTGGTCCAGCAGGAACAGATCGGGGATGCAGGAGGCCGCGACGACGGCCGGCACGAGCCAACTGAGCATCTTCCTGGGGTTTTTCGAGGCGGAACGCGTGACGGCCCAAGCCAGCGCTCCCACCAGTACCCCGGCTGCGGTCAGGACGGTGTAGGACACGGGATTGTGCGGCTGGAAGTCGCTGGGCGTGCCGGCGGCGCGTGCCAATGATGCGATCATGGCATTCGCGCCGACGCTGCCCAAGATGGTGATGCAGAGCCAAAGCGCGATGGACAGCGGCTTCGGCCGGGTGGATAAAGGGGCAGGGGTTGTGTCACCCATCAGTGTCATGGTTCAGCTCCAGGACTGGTCGAGGAATTTCGCGATGAGCGGCGCCATCTCCTGCACGTGCGTCTCGAGGGCGAAATGGCCGGTCTCGAAGAGGTGGAGCTCGGCGCCGGGCAGGTCCCGCAGATATGCCCGGGCGCCCTTTTCAATGAAGAAGGGATCGTTCCGGCCCCAGACAATGAGGGTGGGCGGAGTGTGCCGGCGGAGCCAGTGCTGCCACCGGCCGTAGCTTGCGATGTTGTTGTGGTAATCGAAGAGCAACGAGAGTTGGGCGTCCTTCCGGCCCGGGAGCTCCAGGAAGTGCTGGTCGAGCGTCCATCCCTCCGGGGCGACCAAACCGGGGTCGGTAACCCCTGTTTCATACTGGCTGCGCGTTGCGGCAAGGGTAAGAAGGTCCCGCAGTGTCCGGATGGCGGCAGGATCGTCGGCATCCATGGTGAGGATTCCGCCGGCGGCTTCTGACAGCCCTTCCTCGTAGGCGTTGCCATTCTGCACCACCAGCCCGGCGATCCACTCGGGATGCCTTTCGGCGATACGGAACCCGACCGGGGCGCCGAAGTCGAAGACATACATCGCAAACCGGGACAGCCCCAGCTGCCGGGCGAAGTTTTCGATGACGTCCGCGAGGCTGTCGAACGTGTAAACGAACTCCTCGGGGACCTCGGTATGGCCGAATCCCGGCAGGTCGGGCGCGATCACCCGGTAGCGCGAGCCGAGCGCGTCAATGAGACGGAGAAACTGGTGGGATCCCGAGGGGAAACCATGCAGGAGCAGCAGGACCGGTGCGTCCGCTCGCTCTGGGCGTGATTCGCGGAAAAACACCCGAACGCCGTCGACCTCGACATGGCGGTGGTCGATATGGGGTAAAGCTTGGATCAAGACTAACTCCTTGTTTCGTCTTTTATGCATTAGTCGAACGGGATTTGAGTCTAACCCCTAAAACTGGGTGCTGTAGCATTAGACCTATGAGTGACCTTGCCCCTTTGGTTGGGGAGCCGCTGGCTCTGGACCTGGTCAATACCCGTTTCGCGCAGGGTGACTTCCTTGCCACGCCGGAGGATCTGTGCGCCTGGTTGGTCCTACAGGGCGATCGTTGTCCGGAGGTTCTCCCGGGAAGCGTCGGCTTGGCGGAGCTGGCTGCCGTTCAATGCGTCCGTGAGTGCGCGGCCCGAGCTATCGACTGTGCCCGCCAGAGCATCCCGCTCAGGCAGGAGGACGTCGAGGCAGTCAATCGGGTGGCGCGGGGGGCTCCTTGTGTCCTCGAGTTGGTGGCCAACGCGGAAGGGATCAGTTCCAGCCGGCGGCGTCTTGGCTCAACGGCCGAGCGACTGGCTGCATGGCTCGCTGAAAGCCTCGTTGAACTCCTCACGGACCCCGCGCTTCTCCGGATCCGGCAGTGCGAGGCCGAAGACTGCGTCTTGCTCTTTCTCCCCTCCAACCCACGTCGCCGCTGGTGTTCTCCCAGTCGCTGCGGAAATCGGATGCGGGTCGCCCGCCACTATCAGCGGCACAAGGCCGGATAGGCCGACCGTCGCGCGGCAGGCGCCTCCGGTGTCCTGTAGCAGCATGTCCAAAGGTTTACTGGCAGAAGAAAAGCAGACAGCTGATGGCGCCATCGAAGCCACCAATCACGCAGACAGCCCGCCGGGTCGAGGCGTGGGGACGCGGAGCGATGAGGCCGTGACGGTTTCCTTGGGCCACTGAAGCTCTGCGGTGCTGAGTCGGCACGGCGGCCTGCTCAGCACCGCAGAGCTGAAAGTGAGGCAGAGGGCAGGGATCAGGTCATCGTGCCCGGTTGCTCTCACCTGGT
Organism: Arthrobacter globiformis; assembly: GCF_030815865.1. Lineage (NCBI taxonomy): Bacteria > Bacillati > Actinomycetota > Actinomycetes > Micrococcales > Micrococcaceae > Arthrobacter > Arthrobacter globiformis. Next base: position 2,359,974 of record NZ_JAUSXI010000001.1, on the reverse strand, counting down.
GCATGCCCTCAGATCAGCAGGCTTGGGCGTACTTGTCGGGGTCGGCGTCGAACGCCGGGCCACAACCGGGGCAGCAGAACCAGTACCGCTGGCCCTTATGGTCGCGAAGAGACCCTTGGCTTCGGCTTCGGCCTTGACCACGGGAGTGCCGGCCATGACCTGACAGTAGGCCGTGGTCTCTTCGGCCTGTTCGGGGCGGGTGGTCAGGCTCAGGTCCTGGGCCCGGGTGGTGGTGGTTTTGCCGCCGCAGCAGCTTCCGGTGTTCTGTCCCATGAGTGGTTTCCTTTCGGGTTGGGCGTGATGGGTTAGGCGTCCACCGGTCGCTGCACGCGCGGGCGGGCAGGGGCCGGTGACGGGTTGGCCGACTGGCTCTTGAAAGAGCGCAGGCGGAGGCTGTTGCTGACGACGAAGACGCTGGAGAAGGCCATCGCGGCACCGGCGAGCATCGGGTTGAGCAGGCCGAATGCTGCCAGCGGGATCGCGGCCACGTTATAGGCGAAGGCCCAGAACAGGTTGGTCTTGATCGTGCCCAGGGTCTTGCGGGCCAGGCGGATAGCGTCGGCTGCCGCGCGCAGGTCCCCGCGGACCAGGGTCAGGTCTGCGGCTTCGATGGCGGCGTCGGTGCCGGTGCCCATGGCCAGGCCCAAGTCTGCCTGGGCCAGGGCCGCGGCGTCGTTGACGCCGTCGCCGACCATGGCAACGACCTTGCCTTCCTTTTGGAGCCGCTTGATGATGTCGACCTTGTCCTGGGGCAGGACTTCGGCGATGACCTGTCCGATGCCGACCTCGGCTGCGACCTGTTCAGCCACGGCCCGGTTGTCGCCGGTCAGCAGGATGGGGGTCAGGCCGAGGGCTCGGAAGTGGGTGATGGCCTCGGCGCTGGTGTCCTTGATTGCATCGGCAACTGTGAGCACACCGCGGACCTCTCCGTCCCAGGCGACGACTACGGCGGTTTGTCCGGCGGTCTCTGCCTGCGTCTTGGCGCTGGCCAGGTCCGCCGGCATTTCCAGGGCCCAGTCCGTCAGCATGGTTTCGCGTCCGACGATGACGAGATGTCCTTCGACCACTCCCTGCACGCCCCGTCCCTCGTGGTTGGCGAACGACTCCGGGGCCGGCAGGGCGCCGACCCGCTCGGTGGCGCCGCGGGCGATAGCCTGGGCGATGGGGTGCTCGGAGGCGTCCTCCAGTGCCCCGGCGACGCGGAGCAGTTCATCAGTGTCGGTGCCGGGTGCGGTGTGCACGCCCTGCAGCGTCATTTTGCCGGTGGTGACGGTGCCGGTCTTGTCCAGCACGATGGTGTCGCCCTTGCGGGTGGATTCGAGCACTTCCGGGCCCTTGATCAGGATGCCCAGCTGGGCGCCGCGGCCTGTGCCGACCAGCAGCGCGGTCGGGGTGGCCAGGCCGAGGGCGCAGGGGCAGGCGATGATGAGCACGGCCACGGCGGCGGTGAACGCCGCGGTGGCCGGGAATCCGGCGCCGAGCCATGCGGCCAGGGTGGCCACGGCGATGGCGATGACGATGGGCACGAAGACTCCGGAGACCTGATCGGCCAGCCGCTGCACTTCAGCCTTGCCGGACTGGGCGTTTTCCACGAGCCGGGCCATCTGTGCCAGCTGGGTGTCGGATCCGACGCGGTTGGCGCGTACTACAAGCCTGCCGCCGGAGTTTACGGTCGCTCCCGTCACCGCGTCGCCCTCTAAGACTTCCACTGGCACGGACTCACCGGTGAGCATTGACGCGTCCACCGCGCTGCGGCCGCTGACGATGATGCCGTCGGTGGCGATCTTTTCCCCGGGGCGGACCACGAACTCGTCGCCCACGGCGAGCTGATCGGTGGGGATACGGGTTTCAACCCCGGCGCGCAGCACGGCCACGTCCTTGGAACCCAGCTCCAGCAGGGCGCGCAGTGCGGCGCCGGCCTGGCGCTTGGAGCGCTTCTCGAAGTAGCGTCCGGCCAGGATGAACATGATCAGCCCGGCGCCGACCTCCAGGTAGATGTTGCCCGCTCCGTTGGTCGGCGTCACCGTCAGCTCAAAGGGATGGGTCATGCCCGGGGTTCCGGCGGTGCCCAGGAACAGGGCATAGATCGACCACAGGAACGCTGCAGCCGTGCCCATGGAGACCAGGGTGTCCATGGTGGCGGTGCCGTGGCGCAGGTTCGTGAGTGCCGCCTTGTGGAACGGCCAGCCCGCCCAGAGGATCACCGGAGCGGCCATCGCCAGGGACAGCCACTGCCAGTACGTGAACTGCAGGGCAGGGATCATTGCCATCGCAATGACCGGAATCGCCAGAATCGCACTGCCGATCAAACGGTGTTTGAGGGCCAGCAGCTCGGTATCGGGGCGGTCGGTGGCCGCTGCGCTCTCGGTCTCCTGCTTCGTGGCGGGCACGGTAGCCGTGTAACCGGCCTTCTCGACTTCGGCGACCAGGGCCTGCGGATCGTATCCGGCAGGAGCGTTGACCCGGGCCTTCTCCGTTGCGTAGTTCACCGTGGCGGTGACGCCCTCAAGCTTGTTGAGCTTCTTTTCGATCCGGTTGGCGCACGAAGCGCAGGTCATGCCGCCGATCTCGAGTTCGATACCGGTGTCCAGCACCTGGTACGGGGCCGGGGATTCAGACATTAGATGCTTCTTTCTGCGGATGCTGGCCCGCTCGGGGCCCGTGGGGTAGATCGATGGGGTGGTCAGGGTCAGTGACCGCTGTGCCCCTCGTCGGTGTTGCTGTCGGCGCCTGTGCTGCTGTCGGGGATGGTTTGGGCAGACCCGGTGGTGTCAAGGACGAACCGGGCGCTGTGGACCTGTCCGTCAACCTGGAAATCAAAGTAGAGGTAGTACCGTCCAGGGGTGGGGGCTGTGGTGGCGAACTGCACGTCCGGTCCGGAGACTTCTCCCCTGACCGGTTCGGCCCCTTCGGGGTGCACGTGCAGGTAAGCCAGGTCCCCTTCACGCAGCGCCACAAGGTGGCCATAGGCGCCCAGGTAGGGTTCCAGGCTGGTCACCGGCTTGCCGTCGCGCGTGACGCTGACCGTCAGCGCCGAGGACGAGCCGGCTGAGAGGTCACCGTTCAGGGAAACCTGGAAACCATCGATCTCGTCGGTGGTGACAGGGGCAAGGGCTTCCGGATCAAAGGTCCCCGCCACATCCACCGTCCGGGTCAGGGTCATGCCCGTGGCAGAACCGCCCGGTTTGATGTCGGCAAAGATCCGGTAGGTGCCGGCGGCCTTCCATTGCCACGGCAGGGACCAGCGGCCGGCCGGATCCATCACCGGATGTACGTGGCGATACTGTGTGCCGTCAGAGCGCACCACGATCAGGTGCAGGGCTTTCTCATGCTCGGCCTCAAAGTCGGTCACCGGCACGCCGTCAAGGCCGCGGACCGTAAACGACAGCTGCCCGGCTTGCCCGACCACACCGGGTGCTGAAACCTCCTGCAGCACGTAGCCGCCCTGCTCCACCGATACGCCCGGGGTTGTTGGCCCATCTGTACTGGCCGATGCTGCTTTGTGACCGCCGGTTCCGTGGTGATCCATGCCGTGTCCTTCCGCTGATTGTGTCCATGCCGCTACCGTCTCTTTCGGCACGGCGGCTCCTGCTGCGGCAAAGGCCCCGGTGAACACCACTGCCAACCCCGCTGCGTATGCCCCCAGGCGTCCGGCAGCGTTCATGCCGCCGGCACCGCCCGGTAGCCGGCTTCCTCGATCGCCGCAACGATGGCGGCCTGCTCCAACGGCCGGTTGTTGGTTACGGTCAGCCTGCCCGTCCGGTGGCTGACCTCCACCGACTCCACGCTGGGAATCTCCTGAACCTCTTCCCGTACGGACAGTTCGCAATGTCCACAGGTCATGCCGGTCACTTCGAATTCACTGGTGTTCATGGTCGGACCCCTTCTACTCCGATACCCCCTGGGGGTACTAACAATTAGACATTTATACCCCCAGCGGGTATATGAGTCAAAGGCGTGCTCGGGAAGATCTTCGGATCGGGCACCAAGGTCCCGTCCGCGGCGCCGGACCCTTGGCCTATTTCAAGGCGCAGGCATGGGGGGAATGGTTGAGTGCCCAAAAGGCTTGTATAACCAGGAGGGGGACGTATACCCTTGGGGGGTATCCCTAAGGAAGGATAAGCGTGAACTCGCGCGACCGCATAGCTGCCAATGCCACCCTGCACTGCCTGACGGGCTGTGCTATTGGTGAGATCCCGGGCCTCATGATCGGCACCGCATTCGGCCTCTCACCGGCATCACCATTCTCCTGGCCGTCGGACTGGCCTTCTTTTTCGGCTACGCCCTGTCTACACTGCCGCTTATTCAAGCCGGGCTCGGCTTCACTGCAGCCCTCAGCGTCGTCTTCGCGGCCGACACCCTATCCATAGCCGTGATGGAGATCGTGGACAACGCCGTCATGGCCATCATCCCTGGAGCAATGGACGCCGGGCTGGTCAACCCGATCTTCTGGATCGGCATGATCGTTGCCCTCAGCGCGGCCTTCGGCGCAGCCTTCCCGGTGAACCGCTACCTGATCGACAAAGGCAAGGGACACGCACTGACCCACCAATACCACGAAGGTCACCAGGGCCACGGCGGGCGCAGGCACCATGGCCCCTCGGGCGCCAGTAGCGGCGGGCCGGGCTCCGGCGATGATCAAGGCGACCACTACTGAGCCCCCTACTAGGACCTACCGGAGCATCCTATGAACACCAACGTCCTGGCCGCCGGCTTGATCGGATTCCTGCTGGGCGGACTCGTAGTTTCGACCGCGGCTCAGCTTGAGAACAACGGCGCTGAAGTGCCGTCGCATTCCTCCAGCAGCCACCAGATACTCGATACTGAATATGAGACGGCAAGCCTCAGGATCAGTGCGCTCCCATGAGCGGGGTGATCCGCTGGACGGCAGCCTGCCTGCTGCGCTGCGCCGCTGACCTCACAGCCCAAGTTTTGAAAAATTCATCATCCTGCCGCACGCCCTCGCCGCATGCGTAAACGACTCACACCACAAGGACGAATCATGAGCATCTCCGCCGCAAAGCTGCCGCACACCCCGGACACCGAAGCCGGGCACGAGTCAGCCCACGGCTACATCACCGACAAAGACCGGTACCTGGCACGAGTAAAACGGATCGAAGGACAAGCCCGCGGCATCCATAGGATGATCGAGGAGGAGCAGTACTGCATCGACATCCTCACCCAGATCTCGGCCCTCAACGCCGCACTGCGCGGCGTCGCCATGGGACTACTTGATGACCACATGAAGCACTGCGTCCTCGACGCCGCCCAACTTGATGGAGAAGCAGCGGAAGCCAAGTTTAAGGAAGTTTCCGACGCCATTGCCCGCTTCGTCCGTTCCTAACCCGGCGGCCTCGACTACCTGCGAGGAGCACTCGGAGGCAACACGAAACGCTCCCATCCACGAATTTCTTGACCAAGCTTGTCCGGCTGAACTGTCCCAATGACTGTCGCCGGAGGATTTCCCAATCTGGCGCTTACGGGAAGCTGATTAGACAGCGTGTGAATGCCGACCTTATCTAGAGGCACTTCGTGCACTGCTCAAACAAAAACGCGTCCCGGATCACGGCGTCGTGCTGGTTGAAATCCACCAGGCTTGCGACGGGGTGTTGCTCAAAGTGGCGCAAACTGGCGTGCAGCCCAGTGTAGGCCGAGACTTCCATCGGCGGGTTGTAACGTGCACTGTGGACTAGTAACTCCCATGTGGCCGGTGCTTGACGGGGTCCGGACTGATGCGGCATTCCAATGGGATCCCGACGGGCTCTGTCAGGGTGACCAAGTGGGGGTCACCCTGACAGGGGAATGGTTACCTGACCTTCTTGACTTTAAGGATGGCGAAGGCGCCAAGAATGGTGCAGACGCCTGCAATCATGAAGAGGCTTGAGTAGTTGCCTCCGCCCACCAACAGAATCGTTGGAGCGATAGCGGGAGCAATGGATTGCGGCAGGGCGCTGGCGATGTTGAAGACACCGAGGTCTTTCGCGGCGTTCTTCGGGTCGGGCAGGACATCTGCCACCAAAGCGAGGTCAACTGCGAAGTAGATGCCGATGCCGATGCCGGTAATTGCCATTGCGACAAGGAACAGGGTCATCTCCGTTGACATGGCAACGACGAGCAACCCGATCCCGTACACGGCTGCGGAGACAAGTGTGAAGATCTTGCGGCGACCGCTGGCATCCGAGAGACGTCCTCCTACGACGCTGGAGACAATCCAAAGCACTGATGACACCAGGGTGGCGATGAAGATCTCATTCGGAAGATCGGCTTCGGAGACCTTAATTCTGTTGAGCAGATAGAACGCCTGGTAGGTGAGCAGGAACGATTGACCAAGAACAAAGAGGAAGCGGCTGATCCACGCCCACGTGAAATCGGGTGCCTTGCGCGGGTTGATGTAAAAGCTTGAGGCAAGCTCCCTGAATGACCATGCCGGCTTGTCTCCAGGCATGAGGCGCTTGTCCTTCAGGATGAACAGAAACGCAACCAGGAGCACGGCAGCGATAGCCCCAGGGAACATGAACATTGCCAGCTCGCCGAGCGGTGCCACCATCTGCACGACATAGGCACCGACCAGGAGTGCCGCGGGCAGACAGACACCGAGGATCCCCGAGACAGTGGGTATCTCCCCTACGCCCCACGCAATGGCGCCGCCTCGTTGCTGGTCTGCCAGGAGGGCTTCCTGATCGGTGGTGAGTTGAAGGCTTGCCCACCATTGGGGTGCCAGGATTTCGGTGCCGTGCATTAGGGAAAGTCCGAAGAAGGCATGAAATGCCATGGTGGCGAGCAACATGATCAATCTGAAGGGGTACGGTGACCGGCCCGGTCCGGGATCGATCCCGATGAGCACCCAGGCAAAGAGGTATCCCGTCAGGAGGAAATGGATGCACATCAACATGTGGCCGGCGTGGGTAGAGAGCGCAAGCTCAAAGAATGGACTGTAGTAGAACCCAACCAGCGTTTAACGAGTCACGACCGCGGGGTGGAACGACCTGCACCTACTCTGCCAGCCAATCCCAGACCAGCCACCCCAATCCTCACAGGCGTTAAAGCACGGGAGTAGAAGTGGATGCGAGAACTCCCGCCGGTCCGCCCGTCTGCACAAGAGCGGCAGAGCGCCGAACGTAGCGATGTAGGCGTTGGCGTGGAGTCCGGTAAGACCCCTGTCTCGGCGGCTATTTCTGTGGCCAACGGCATCATGAAGTGACGATCCGGGTACTCCCGGGCTTGCCCTCGAGTGTCAGGTGCACATGGAAAGCCTGATGGAAGCCCGTAGCCGGTTCTTGGGTAGCAGCACCAAACGTCAGAGCTCTGGATTGTGCAGACAAGGAAGCGTAGCGTCTTGTGTGAAGAAATGGCGGTAACGGCAGCCGGATGACCTTGGAAAGGCAACGGCGCGCTGTTGTTAGTCTCTTGAGGGGCCAGGATGGCCGGTTGGAATGCTGACACCGCAGCCGGCCCGTTGGGGGCGGGGGCGGTTACTCTGGTCGAGGGATCGTCCTTCTGTATTTCCTTACCGAATGGCGACATCCTGGCCGAACATCCGCATGGTCTTTTCGTCCACGACGCCCGCATCCTCTCAGGCTGGAGTCTCACCGTTAATGACCAAAAGCTTGAGCCGCTGGCGGCGGAGACGAAGGAGCCTTATCGGGCTCTGTTTGTGGGGAGGATTTCCCGTTCGGAGGGGTATGCCGACAGCCCGCTAATCGTGGAGCGGCTGCGCGAAGTGGGAGCGGGCATCCAGGAGCAAGTTATCGTTCGCAACTACTCTCCCGACCCAGTCGAATGCGAAATCACCATGAGGGCGGAGGCGGATTTTGCGGACCTCTTCGAAGTGAAGGAGGCGAGCATTCAGCGGCATTGGGACGAAACCCGCCGCGTGGACGGAGACGCACTGATCATCAGTGCTGCCTGGGAGCATGTTCGGAAGGGCGTGATGATTCGGGCCAATGGCGCGGAAATGACATCTGAGACCGTCACATACAGGGTCAGCGTCCCGCCCCATGGCAACTGGAACACAGTTCTGACTGTTGTGCCCACCACCGATGCCTCCGGTCCTGCAGAAGCCTTCGTCCATTCTGACGGGGACGGTTTGTCTCCGCGGGATCGGCGAAGGCGGGAATGGGTTTCCAGAATTCCGGCGCTGCAGATGGGAAATCGATCCATCGAACGTACCCTGCGCCGCAGCTACGATGATTTGGGTGCTCTTCGCATTGAGGACCCGAATCATCCGGACCGGGTGGTAGTGGCTGCCGGTGCGCCATGGTTCATGACGCTGTTCGGACGCGACTCATTGTGGGCCTCCCACATGGCGCTGGCGGTTGACCCTTCCCTGGCCTTGGGAACGCTGCAAACCTTGGCGGAACGGCAAGGTACAGTCGTCGATCCCATGAGCGAAGAGGAGCCGGGCAAGATCCTCCACGAGGTCCGACTCGACGTCTCCAGTGGCTTGTCCCTGGGCGGGAAATCCACCTACTATGGCAGCGTCGACGCAACCCCCTTGTTTGTGGATGTGATCGGGGCGGTTAGCCGCTGGGGCTTTGCCAAAGAAACCATCGCAGCCCTGCTGCCTCACGCCGACCGCGCGTTGGACTGGATCCGGGACTACGGCGACAAGGACGGCGACGGCTTCGTCGAGTACGAGCGACTCAATCCTCAGGGGCTGATCAACCAAGGCTGGAAGGATTCCTGGGACGGAATCAACTTCGCCGACGGCCGGCTGGCCGAACCTCCGATCGCACTGTGTGAGGTTCAAGGCTACGTCTACGCCGCTTACACCGCGCGTGCCTGGATGGCGTATGACACCGGAGATAAAGCTTTAGGGGATGAGCTCGCCGACCGGGCCGCGCAGCTGAAAAAGCGGTTCAACGAAAAGTTCTGGATACCCGAGCGCGGTTACTATGCAATCGCCCTCGACGGGAAGAAGCGGCAGGTTGATGCTTGTGCTTCCAACATGGGTCACTGCCTTGTGTATGGTCTTGTCGATGATGATAAGGCCCCCCAGGTAGCTCAACGGCTGATGTCCCCCGAGATGTTCAGCGGTTGGGGCGTTCGAACTCTGGCCAGCGACATGGGCGCCTACAACCCCGCGAGTTACCACAACGGCTCAGTATGGCCACACGACAACGCGATCGTTGCCGCAGGGCTCCTGCGTTACGGATTCGTCGCCGAGGCCCAGCGGATTTCTACCGCTCTGCTGGAGGCTGCCGAATATTCTGACGGCCGGCTCCCGGAGCTGTTCTGCGGGTTCAGTAGGGACCACCTGGCCGCACCTGTGCCCTATCCTACGGCCTGCTCGCCCCAGGCCTGGGCAGCGACCGCCCCTATCCTGCTGATAACGAGCCTCATGCGGTATGACACCCACGTGTCCAGAGGGGGGCTCTGGATTGACCCTGTCCTCCCGGAGTCCTACGGCGACCTGCACATCACTAACGCTCCCCTGGGCGGTGGCCGGATCACCATCGACATAACCGCTTCCACCCCATCCGTCCAAGGACTGCCCCCGGGAATAGTGTTCCACCGGGGGCACCGGCCATGGATCACGGAACTGGTGGACCAGGCCAGGATGCAATAACAAACCGGCCGGAAGCGCGCCGCTCCCTCATTCTGCAAATCGTCGGATTGATTATGAAACACGGCAGCACAGTGTTGCCACCGCTGCTCCACGTACACCTGGGATCAACCTGGGCTTGTTGGGCCCTGAAAGTACGTTCCTATGGGGAAACTCCCCGGGGGCCGAACCACCTCGAAAATGCAGCGGCCCAATCATTTGGGCCCACGAATCCAATGTGACCCAGTTGCCGTGCATCCTCGCATCTGCGGATCCCCCACCAGAGGTCGTAGAGCACGCGTGGCGTGACATGGATTTTAAGATCCGGAACGCGTTCCGCGCGGCTGATGCTGGAGATCGTCTTACCGTTCTCCGCACAGATCCAGCCTTCACAGGGACCTCCCGCAGGGTTCTCAAACTCGAATGCAATGACGATCGAGGTCCGTGGCAAGGACTCCGTGACAAGGCTGCGGCTCATGTGCTGAAGCAACGTGCCCAGCCCTGCTTGGAGGTCATTCTCAAAGGGAGCATGCCATCGACTCGCCCAAACCCCCAGTGACTCCAAAGTCTGCCGCAGCGCCAAACCAGCCGTTGTCAGCCTGTAACGTCTTGAACCGCGCGGCCCTGTCTCATCATCACGCAATACCAGTTTCGCCTTGACCAAGTGCTTAAGTCGTTGCGATAGCAGTGTTCGAGATAGATCTGGCAGTGCGCGCGACAAATCATTGAAACCCATTTCGCCTGCCAGCAGCTCACGCACGATCAACAACGACCAGCGATCTCCCAGCAGCCGCAGTCCCTGTGATACTGACCAATAGTCGGCGCTTAAGTGCCCGCCAGCCCTTACCTGGTCGTTGTGTTCTCGGGGCAACTGCTCTGCAACGGTTGTCATCTCGTCCTGAAACTCCAAATATTCACTGGACTATGGTGCCGCCATTCTTGCCGACTCTTGCAGGGGCGGTGTGTGCGCTATGCCCATAGGTACTGCCAATGGTGCGGCCTCGGTCATTTACAGGAAGGGGTTTTAAAGATATGACGGGGGTTGGACGCCGCCGCCCAACCCCCGTCATATCTATTCGCTGCCTAGAGCCGGATGTCCGCAGACTCCCCCGGCTTCAGTGCAACGAGCAGGTCGGTTTGGCTGGCATCGGCAAAGACCCGGCTGATCTGCTCTGCGTTCTGACTGAAATGTGCCCAAGAGTCTTCATGAACGGGCACAATCTTCTTCGCACCCAAGATCTTGGCTGCCTCAAGGGCTCTTTCATTACTGAGGGTGATGTAGGCCCCATCCGCAATCACATCGAATTTGGCGCCGCCCACAAAGAGTACGGCGATGTCAATCCTCGGAAAACGGTCTGCAACTTCACGCACGATGTCGACTTCGGAATTGTCACCGCTGATATACATCGTCGGCATGTCCTCCGCTTCCAACACAAAACCAATGACAGGCCCAAGGGCCTCCCATACTCCTTCAGGGCCATGGTGGGCTGGAACTGCCGTGATCTTCATCTGCCTCCCGTCGGGGAGCTGGACAGTTTGCACGTCGTAGTCGCCCATACCCACGACGTTGGCACCAAAGCTCTCTGCTGCCTCGGTGGTCGTGAGGGCGAGTGGAACCATGGTTAAGAAACCTCGGCCGGCCACGTCCAGATTGTCTATGTGCTCGTGGGAGGCAAGAGCGAGATCGACCTGTCCAAGTTCCTCAGGGGTGGCGCACGGGCCGAGGTTCTTGATGACCGGGCCGGCGATCGGGTGGTGATAGACCTGAGGTGGATCAAAGGTAGGGTCAGTGATCATCCGATATCCGGCGATCTCGATAAGCAGCGTGGGTCCTCCAATGAGGGTCACTGTGACATTGTCCATTTGTCGTCCTTGTCGCTTGGAGTGGGGGTCGGTTGGGGAAGGAGTCAGCTCTTGCTCATTTGAGCCGTGATGTCTTCCGCGCCATGCAGCACATAAACCAGCTTTCCGTCGTCATCGAAAGCCGGGGCGTTCAGGGGCTGGAACCATCGAGGTTCAAAAACACCGTCCGCGTTCTCAATGTCGTAGCGAACGGGCGGGAGTATGTCGATTTGTCCTGTTTCCACCACGCGCTCGATGGACGTGCGCAAGATTTCCGTGCCTTTAGCCTCGGGATTGTCGGGATTGTCTGGGAAGGCATCAAGGATGTCCATGCCAACGATTGCACTGCGGCTCTTCCCGGTTGATGCGAGAAATGAGTCGGTGGCAGCGACAATCGTCCTGTCTGGTGTAACGATGATGTATTGGCTCGGGAGACTCTCGAAAATCTTTTGATAGTCCACGGTGGATGCACCTGAAGTTGACACTCTCTGGATTCCTTTCCTGTTGTTCGACGCGCCTGTGCGTCTCGTAGGCCCCATTGCAGCACCGCATTGTGTCATCCACCAGTGCAAGAGATGGACCAGAAAGCCACGTCGCAAATTTCGAGGACATGGCAGGTTTCAGCTGCACGGACGACGATGCACATTGGGTCCGAGCGTTAGCTTCAGCTGTCAACAGCAAGATTGCTAAGAACCCCTCGTCGCCTCGCTTCGCTTGAGCTTGTCAGGGCGAAGGGATGATTGGACCGTTATAGGAGTTACAAGCGGGTTCTTCGCAGGCTGCCAATCACTCCCCTGTGGAGTGGTCTGGGCTCTTAATACCCGCCTGCGCAGCTCCGCATCTGCCCCACTGCTGATATGTAGGCCCTGATAGAGCGCTTACAGCCCTGACGTTGTTCCCCGCCCGTGCTCAAACACCAGGTTGGTTTGGGTGCCAGCTACAGCAGGGTTCGAGGACAAATGTTCCAGGACAAACTGGCGGATATGCTCGGTGTTCCTCGCGGTGATGTGGATCAGGAAGTCGTCGGCACCACCTAGGACGAAGAACTGCTTGATCTCGGGCAAGTCCCGGAGTTCCTTGCCAAATGCGTTCATCAAATGCCGCGCGCCTGGGCGAAGCCGAACGCTGACCAGGGCTTGTAGGGGCATACCCATGGCCTCAGGATCCACTTCGATCGTAAAGCGTTTTATAACTCCCGATTCCTTGAGCGCCTTGATTCGGGCGAGGCACGTGGATGGTGCCAGCCCGAGTCTTTCCGACAAGGCTTGGTTGGTCTGCCGGGAGTTCTCCGCCAGCAGATTCAGAAGTTTCTGGTCGATGTCTTCAGAAGCTGTGCGCTGCAGTTTCTGCGAGTGGGGCACCACACACACCCTTCAAATTGGAGAATCTAGTCACTTTTATTCCATTCTATGCATCTTCTGCGGATTCCCTGCGCGTGCCTGCAGTTTCTGCCATCCTGATGGCCATAAGCCTCAATCCATACAGAAAGACTTCGCTATGATCATCTCCGTTCCCAAGGAAGTAAAGAACAACGAGTTCCGCGTTGCCATCACCGCCGCTGGCGTGCATGAGCTCAAAACCAATGGCCACGAAGTGCTCGTGGAAGCAGGCGCTGGTGTGGGCTCAGGCATCAGCGACCAGGAGTACGCCCTGTCCGGTGCTGAAATTGTGGATAGTGCTGAAGAGGCGTGGGCACGAGCGGACATGGTGATGAAGGTCAAGGAACCCATCGCTTCCGAATACTGTCACTTCCGTGAGGGGCTGCTCCTTTTCACCTATCTCCACCTTGCAGCCGAACCCGAGCTAACTCAGGCACTCGTGGCATCCGGAGTCACAGCCATCGCCTATGAGACGGTGCAGGAAGGCCGCGCGCTCCCGCTGCTGGCCCCCATGTCCGAGGTTGCCGGCCGGCTCTCCGTGCAGGTTGGAGCCTCCTCGCTGATGGCTCCGGCCGGGGGCAAAGGTGTACTGCTGGGCGGTGTTCCCGGTGTCCGGCCCGCCAAGGTGGTAGTCCTCGGCGCCGGAGTTGCGGGCACTAATGCTGCCGCCATGGCCCTGGGCCTCGGCGCCGACGTCACCATCCTGGACATCAACATCAACCGGCTGCGCGAACTGGACGCCCAGTATCAGGGCCGGCTCAAGACCATCGCCTCAAACAGCTACGAAATTGAAAAGTCCGTGGTGGACGCCGACTTGGTCATCGGCTCCGTCCTCATCCCCGGCGCCAAAGCGCCCAAGCTCGTTACCAACGGTCTCGTGGCCCGCATGAAGCCCGGCTCCGTTCTGGTGGACATTGCCGTGGATCAGGGCGGTTGCTTCGAGGACACCCGTCCCACCACGCACCAGGAACCGACGTACAACGTGCACAACACCATCTTCTACTGCGTCGCAAACATGCCCGGCGCCGTACCCAACACCTCCACCTACGCCCTGACCAACGTCACCCTGCGGTACGCCGTGGCATTGGCCAACCATGGAGTTAAAGGTGCATTCGAACGACACCCCGCATTAGCTGCCGGACTAAACGTCGCGGCAGGAAAGGTCACCCATAGGTCTGTCAGCGACGCACATGGACATGATCTCGCTGACTGGCAAGAACTCGTTACCGTTTGATGGACGGCGTGCCTGCCCTCCGGAGGGCAGGCACTTGGTCCCCGCCAAGAAGAAAGCACGGCGTCGAGATGGCACTACATCTGCAACAAAAATGGCAGCCGCTCGTTGGCCAGCTAGTCATCGTCAAGCTCCAGGGCGAGGAAATCCGCCGCGGGATCGTCGATGCGGTAACGGCAGACGACCAGATCCTATGGCTGGATGGCAACGGAGCGGAATCCCGCCGCCTTTTTGAACGCAGCGACGGCTTCCAAGTGTGGATCGACTATAAATGGGAAACCCACAGGGCCAGCCTTGATAATCACGATCAAGGATAACGGCAAGTGGCAGACGTAGACCGTCATGAGTCTGACCGCGCACACCATGTGGAGCACCACCAGCGGGAGCAACAGTCCGACAGAGACATCGTGCGTCTGTGGACAGAGTTGGCCAAGGCTGAATCCTGTGGCGTTCTCGTTACCTGGTACGGACCGTGGTCCTATACGTCCGAGCGTTGCAGCCAGCTTCCTGCTGGAATGGTCTATGAACGCCTTGCGCCCGAAACCAGCGTCGGCCATCAACCTCTCCACTAGCACGTGAGGGAGACGGTCAGTTGCGGCGTCCTTGCTGCTGCGATTCTTATGACGGTCCAGCGTTCCGCCCCGGGCTGGCTCGGCACTTTAGCCTGCGACTGTAATCGGCATCGTTTTTCTTCTCTGGTCATACGGCACATATGCGAGACGGATGCTGTGCTCAAGGCACAGGATGATCCTCTTAGTTGGCATGAAGATAGAGTCACCAAACTTGGCTAGCGAAGGAATTCCAATGCCCGAACTACCTGTAGAAAGAGCAGACACCGGGATGGCGTGGGCGGTGAAAGACAGCTTTATCCAGTACGTGCAGTCGATGCGCGACGGCCGCATCCTGTTGGGCGATGGAGCTGCCGTGACAAGTACAGAGCAGTTCTATTTTCCTCTCAGGCAGGTTGACAGGCCTGACGAACGAAGCCTCGTGCTTCATTTCGGCGGCGAAGCGCGGTTTCTCGCCCATCACGGGCTTATGAGTGTCTCGATACGTCAGCCGAGAATCGAGGTTGGCGCGGACGCTGCATACCTTCTTATCGAGCAAGGAGACGAGACCGTGCGGCTCGCCGAGCTCAGCTTGCCGGCTCCATTGACCGAGGACGGCATCACCATGTGGGCGGACGTTGAGGTAACGCTCTCCGACTCAGGGACAGCAATCTTTGCTGACAGCTATATAGTTGGCGAGACGTTGGCGCCGCTGACAATGAGAGCTCCCGCGCTCACCCCAATCCGCTGATCGGGCACACCGAACTCGCTGTGGTCTGCCATGGTCTGCCACAGCTAAATTGCTGTAGTTAGTCTTGCTGGGCCCGCAGCTTTGTCTGCGGGCCCACGGATTTAACCTGCAGCTACTCCAGCAGTGGTGCGCACGAGCCCAGAGAATCGTCGTGCCAGTGCTTCTGTGTGGGCCGCCACCGTCTCGTCCTGTTGCTCGAGTTCGCTCATCCCTTGGCCTGCCCGCTGGAGGGCAACTGGGTCGTTATCGTCCACCAGGGTCAACCACTGACGGTAGCTAACTGGCGAAAGTTCCGGGTGAAATTGAACGCCCCACGACATGTCACCCACGCGAAAGACTTGGTGTGGATACTGATCGGTCATGCCGAGCCAGACCGCTGAGGGCGGAAGTTGGGCGATCACGTCGCCGTGCATGGACCCGGCGAGGAAGGGACGCGGTAACCCGCCCACGAGCTGATCCTCGGCTGCGTCGGCTTGCCAATCGACCCGAACTACCCCTGCCTCAAGGCCCTGGTCTCCCCGGGTGACGGTTCCACCGAATGCCTGTGCCATCAGCTGAGCTCCGAGGCAGATGCCTAATGTCGGCTTCCTGTTGCCGGAAGCGTCGACAATGAGGTTTCGAATGTCTGCAAGCCAGCTGTAGACGTGGTCATCCAGGGAGCTCATGTCCCCGCCCAGAACCACCAAAGCGTCCTCTTCCACAATTTGCGGGATGGTGTCGTGATTAAAGGGCTGGACAACTCTTGCGGTTATTCCCTCGTCGGCTAACCACGAAGCGAAACGGTCAAGGGGGCAGTGCGGATCCGGCTGTATGACCAGGACCTGTACGCTGCCGGTTCCTCCGGATGACTCTGTGTGCGGCTTCATTTTCGAATTTCCTTGTTGAATTGATGTAGAGGCGGGCTTGACGTAACCCTGTGGGCCTGCAGCGGGCTCCCGCTGGAGCAGCTCAAGGTGCTAGGCGTTTGCGTTCCAGCGGACACTGACCGCTCACTACTATGGAGCAGTTCTGCTCTTGGCCGCAGGGCATGCTGCACACCTGGATTTAGCTCTATGTGCTGCAAGAACGCTTACTACTGGCCGCTTTCGCGTATCGCCAGGCGGGCAGCAATGCCTGTAGGCAGCCAGTCTCCTGCTTCCTCAAAGGAATGCCCGATGAGCTGCTCCACACGCTGGAGGCGCTGCCGGAGCGTGTTGCGGTGAATGTGCAGCTTCGAGACCGTGTCGGCAATGGATCCTTTGTTGGATAGAAGCATTGCAACTGTTTCGGCCAGCTGCGTTCCATTTTCCGTGTCGTAGTGCACAAGGGACCTCAGTTCAGCGAGCACGCCCTTAATTTCTGCAGACATCCCCTCCCCCACGAGCGGCAGTTCCTGCAGATGTTCTATATCACTGAACGAGGTGACCCTTCTCCCTGACGTCCTGCCGACCAGTTCTGTCCAGGCCAGTGCGGTTTCGGCGTCCGAAAGCGCTGGCTGCAGAGAGGCGACGTCGCGCGCCAGTGGACCCACGCCGGCGAAAGCTGAGACTCCACGGTGTTCGTCGAGGTCAGAAAGAGTTGTCTCCAGCTTCGCCTTAATCTCTTCTCCGGCGCCGGAGGGGGTATCGATAAAGAGCAGGCTGAGGGGGCCTTCCGTGAAGACCAGGGATCGGGGGCCGGCCAGATCCTGAAGATAGGGGGCGATGCGCCTGGACACCGCATCAGAGTCGAATTTCAGCCGTTTCACTCGCACCAAGACCGGCAGAGTGCGGCCCTTGGACCAGCCTGACTCCTCAAGAATGCGGGCGAATGTGCTCGTGCCGACGCTTCGGAGCAAGCGTGAAGCATGGGATGAACCGACGGACTCCAGTTCTACTGCTTCAAACAGGGCGGCCAGCTGAGAGCAAATGGCGCTCAGCCGATCGAGTTCTCTGGTGGAATAGCGGCGTGGACGATAGCACGTGACGATGCCCCGGGTGCTCGTCAGGCCAAAGGAGACAGATACCCGCTCGTGTCCGGCGAAGTTGGATTCAATGAATTCGGACGTTGCCGTTCGTGAGTGAGTGGTTCGAATCACGATTCCGCTTCGCTCGCCCTTGTCCATTGCGATGGCCGTGGGCGGCGAGGTGGCTGGACCACGCCCGAAATATTCGATGACGCAGCCGTCGGAGCTCATGTGCTTAAGAATCGCCTGGGCCGCCACTTGGGCGCACTGCAGGACGGAAGTGGCGGCGTTGATCGGGAAATCGACAAGGAAGTGCGCTGCTGCGGACTGGCGCCGCAAGTCATCAACGGTCTCAGCCTGCAGCAGGCCGCTGGCTAGCAGCACTCCCACCTCGTCAGCAATCAGCTTTGACTCCCAGGTGAAGGTTTCCTCCTCATATGACCAGAGGCTGAACACGCCAAGGAGGGCCCCGGCCGGTGCCACGATCGGGACAACCAGCATCGAATTGAAATCTTCTTCCTGCAGTTCGCTGATGCTGACGAACCGCGGGTCCTGCTGAATGTTCTTGTTAAGGACAACTGACTGTCTGGTGAGCCCTACCCAGCCAGTTACACCTTCGCCGAGGCGAAGGGTGACTCTTCCCACTTGCTGGCTTTGCACTCCAGCGGTTCCTGCGCGCATGACAAGGACTTGTTCCTGTTCATCCCACAGGTAGACGAAAACCCCTGCTGAGTTTGTTGCCCTGGCTACCAGGTCCACTGCTCTTTGAGCAAGCGCGAGTGGATCCGGTCCTTCCGCCATTAGCTGCGTGAGCTCGGACAGGGTATCTGCGCGAAGCTCTGCTATTTGGAGTTTGTGGCGATAGTCAGTGGGCAGGACCTCATTCGGTTGCGAGGCCGCGGGCTCAGCAGGGGATTCCATCGTTTCAGCTTAGAAGGCTCATGCCCATGGAGGCCCGGCTGAACTGCCTTGGCGCGTTGACGCCGATCCAGGCCACGTCCTCCTCCGTAGATCCAATCCGGTACAAGGCGGCGTTGCGTTCCTCTGCAGCGTATACCTGTACAAGTTCGCCTGCCGGCGGAAGCATTCCGTGTACCTGTACCTTTCGGCCGAACTGCTCCGTCCACCCGTATGGAGCCTGTTCCAGTTCGCTGGAGTCGAAGCCGGCAAAGTATTCAGCCAGGGCTGCGCCATGCCGTTGGGCCTGGGTCCAACTCTCGAACCGTCGAAAGGTCCCGTCCTCGGCCTGCCGGGCCGAAACGTCTCCGATAGCGAAGATGCCGTCGGCGATTTCACCGGGGGTCAGCAGGGCTTTCCCGTCCGCAGTGCAACGGACTCCGTTGGAAATGTCGAGCTCGCTGTAGGTCAGCCATTCGGTATTGGGCCGCGCGCCGACAGCGCTAATAACCAGGTCGGCGTGCAGGTCCAGGCCGCTGACCCGGACCGTCCACTGCGCATCCGTTTTCTGAATGGATTCCACAGCAACCCCAAAGTGAGTTACAACACCGGCCTGGTGCATCCATGCCTTCGCTTCCTCCCCCAGATGTCCTGAAAAGAAGCGCTGCATTGGTTGCGGAGCCAGATCTACTACCGTGACGGCAAGCCCACGTTGGGCGAGTGTAGATGCCAGTTCCGCACCGATGGTTCCGGCGCCGATGATGATCGCGCTGGAGGCTCCTGCATGTACGGCGTTGCGCAGGGCAAGGGCGTCCTGGGCGGTTCTTAGGCTGAGGACGCCCGCTGGCTCGTTCGGCAGCCGGATTGAGCCGGCTCCTGTGGAGATGACGACCGCGTCAGCTGCTACTTCTCCGAGCTTGTCCGTCAGGACGGTCCGCTTGTCTGTCAGGAGCCCGATCGCCTTTGCGTTCAGGATCGGCGTAGCTTCCGGCCACCACTCGGCCGGTTCGACGGGACCAGTGCCAAGAAGGAATTGCTTGGACAGCGGGGGCCGGTCGTAGGGCGCGTTCGGGTCTGAATCAATGACGATAAATTCGCCTGCAAAGCCCAGCTCGCGACTGCGTTCAATCAGCATCGCCGATGCAACCGAAGCGCCAATGACCGCAACCCGGTCTGGCAGATGTGTCACGACGCCGAAACCTCTGATGCTTTCACGCTGGCCTCGCTCGTTTCCCGTTCCAGGATTGCCCGTTCGGGGCAGTTCCGGATGGCCTTGCGGACGTTAGGTTCATCGCCGCTGTTTTCGCGGCCAGGAATGACGTGCGCGTAGCCTTCCTCGTCGATCTCAAAGGTTTCGGGGTGCCAGCGCCCAGCACCGGGCGTGGCCTTGGCAACGCCCTCCGTCGACCCAAAGTTCTCCCATGGTGATCAAGCTCCAATCTTGAGGGTAAGCGGGCCGACGCCGTGCCACGGTTCGTCATCATTCGCCCGTTCGAAGTGAGGGACAGCGTTCAGGAATTCCTCCATGGCGATAACCATTTCGGCGCGGCCAAGGTTCGAACCAAGGCACCGGTGGATCCCTCCGCCAAAAGCCAGGTGGCGGTTGTCTTCACGGTCAATCTTGATTTCATTGGGTTCTTCGTAGACCTCCGGGTCACGATTGCCCGCTCCGAAGACGAGCACGACGCGTTCACCGGCCTTGATCTCCTGGCCCCGGACAACTGTGTCCTTCTTCGCGGTGCGGGCCATGGCCTGGACCGGGGAAAGCGTACGCAGGAATTCTTCTGCAGCGGTGGGGATCAGGTCCGGGTCTTCACGCAACTGCTGCTGGGCCTGGGGGTTGCCGGCCAGGTACCAAAGGGCGGAACGGATCGCCCAGGCGGTCGTATCCAGCCCGGCCAGGAAGAGCAGGTAGCAGTACGACAGCAGCTCTTCACGCGTGAGCTTCCGGCCTTTCACTTCCGCTTTCAGGAGCTGGGTGATCAGGTCATTGTTGGCGTCTGCTTCCGGTCCGGCCTTTTCCCGTTCGTCGAGAAGGCGGTCGAAGTAGTCGTTGAGTTCGCGTCCGGCCGCGTATGCGGTTTCCGGATGCGCGGTCCGCTCATAGATGATTTCGTCGATCCACCGGTCGAAGATTGGCCAGTCCTGTTCCGGATATCCGGCCAGGCCGCTGAAGATAATCGTCGGCATCGGGCGGGCAAGCTTTGCCGAGACATCAACGACGTCGCCGGCTGTGAGGACTTCCTGGCACAGCTGCTTAGCGGTCTCACGCATTCCGGGTGTCAGCTTTGAGATGTTCATGGGTGTGAACATCGGCAGCAGAATTTTGCGGAAGTCAGCGTGGGTCGGGGGATCGATGTCGATGGGAATGAGGGGGACGTCAGTGCCGAACGCCGGGAGGAGCATTGAGGGTCCGACAGCGAACGTGTCGGGGTCCTGCTCGGCGTTGAAGATATCCTCGCTCTTGGTGATGTACCAAAAGCCTCCATACTTGTTGCTGTGCCCAACAGGGCCGTTGGCCAGTATGTCCTGGTATTCGTCGAAAATGTTGTCGAGCGACCGTCCGTGGAAGTCAAAGTCTGACTTGTTGTGGCTGAGTCCCCGCTCAGTTTCTGTGCTCATGAGAATTGCTCCTGAAGTGGTTTCTGTGACTGTGCGTACGCTGCGGCCTTGTCCACGAGATCAACGAAGAGGGCCTTCTGGGCTTCGTGATAGTCGACCATGTGCTCGGGATGCCATTGGACTCCGATGAGGCTGGCATCGTCGGCTTCAATTGCTTCGATAACGTCGCCTTCCCGTCCCACGACACGAAGGCCTGTTCCGAGCTTTCCCAGACCCTGGTGGTGGTAGCTGTTCACGGGAATGGTCAGGTCTTTGGCGATCCGGGCAAGTTCGGAACCGGGCTCCAGCTGTACCTTGTGCCATGGTTCATGAGAGGGATGGTCCTGCCAGTGCCCCCTGTCCGGGCTCACTTCCTGGACGAGGTTTCCGCCGCGGATGACGTTGACAAGCTGCATCCCCCGGCAAGTGGCCAGGATGGGCAGGCCGCGGAGCATGGCCTCGTTGTAAAGCTCGATTTCGAAGTCGTCCCTGATGTCGCACACGTCATAGACCGTGTCGACCGGGTCCTCGCCGTACAGCCGGGGGCTGATGTCACCGCCGCCGGTGAGGATCAGCCCGTCAAATCCTTCAAGCGCCGCATCCGGGATCGTTGCCGTGGACGGAAGAATGGCGGGACGGCCGCCTGCGGCAAGCACGCCGTTGGCGTAGGCCATGTTCTGGACCGTTGAAGGCATCGGGCCAAAGGCGGTATCGACGGTCTGCCGGGCAGCGGAGATGGCAATAAGGGGCAACCGCATGTCAGTAAACCAGCCAACCGCCGTCGACGTGGATGGTGGTACCGGTCACCCAGCTGGCCTCGTCGCTGGCCAGGAACGCGACTGCATTGGCAACGTCGGAGGGCCGTCCGATTCGTCCGAGCGGCGTGCGGTCGAGGAGGAACTTCACGGCCTCCTGGTTTTCCAGCACGGACTTGGTGAACGGGGTCTCGATGAAGCCGGGGGCGACAGCGTTGACGCGGATCTTGGAAGCTGCGGTTTCGATGGCCAAAGCCTTCGTGAACATAAGGAGAGCACCCTTGGAAGCGTTGTAATGGACCTGGGGGTGTCCGCTGCTGGCGATGACGATGTGGGCCTCGACAGAGGTGATGTTGACGATGGCGCTGGTTGAATCGTCGCCCCGGGCCGCGGCGCCCTTCTCCAGCAACGGCCGTGCGGCCTGGCTGACCAGGAACGGTCCGGTGGAGTTCACGGCGAACACCTGGTCCCATTCCGCTACGCTCACGTCGTCGAAGTTGCTGCCCTTGACGATGCCTGCGTTGTTGACGAGGGTGTCGAGCCGGCCGAATTTTGCGTCGATCTCGGCCATGCCGCTGCGGACCGAGGCTTCGTCGGCGACGTCCATAACAACAGGCACCATTTCCGGGTGCTGGCCGATCAGACGCTCGAGCGCGGCCTCGTCACGGTCGAGGGCTACGACGGTGGCGCCCTCCTTGAGCAGCTTTTCTGCGATGGCAAGGCCGTTTCCGGACGCGGCTCCGGTGACTGCAGCGATCTTTCCAGGGTGAGTAGTCATAGGGTGCTTCTTTCTGAGTATGAAAAATGGAAATGGAGCTCTTAGCGCTGCACTAGCACTAGATGCGTTCCAGGTACCGTGCGATCTCGAAGTCGGTGACACTGGTCTGAAGCTTGCGGAGCTCCCAGCGCCTCGTCTGGACGTAGTGGGTCACGAACGTTTCGCCGAAGTACGCCTTGGCGACCTCGCTTTTCTCGAACTGTTCGATTGCCTGGTCGAGTGTTCCGGGCAGCTGCTTTACCTGGTGTCCTTCCTCCAGGGCGTAAGCGTTGCCTACCACCCGCTTCGGGGCGGTCAGTTCCTGCTCCACGCCATGAAGGCCGGCAGCGATGTTAGCGGCGATGACCAGGTAGGGATTGGCGTCAGCGCCCGGTACCCGGTTTTCGATGCGTGCGGCGCTGCTCTTTGACGGGATGGACCTGATGGCGACCGTGCGGTTGTCCAGGCCCCAGGTGGCGCTGGATCCGGCCCACTGCCCGCCTTCGGTCCGCTTGTAAGAGTTGATGGTGGGCAGGTAGAGGGCCGTGAGCTCCGGTGCCGTCTCGACGACGCCCGCCAGGTAGTTGTACCCGATGGCGCTCAGCTCGCCGGGCTCCTCGGCATTGGCGAAGGCGGACTTGCCGGATTCCGGATCCCAAAGGCTCTGGTGCATGTGCCCGGAGGAGCCGGCCCACTCCGGGTTGATCTTGGCCATGAATGACGCCGTGTAGCCGGCCTCAGCTGCAACCTCCTTGACGGTGGCTTTTAGCCGGAGGGCGTTGTCCGCGGCTGCGAGAGCATCCGAATAGTGGATGTTCATCTCGAACTGGCCTGGACCGTTTTCACTGTTGCTGGCCTCGATGAAAATGCCCTGCTCAGACAGGCGGCGTCGGATCTCACCGATGAGGAACTCGGTGCCTGTGTCCCTGACGAGGCTGTAGGTGTGACTGCCCGCCGTGATGGGGGTAAGGTCGCGCCAGTCCTTGGCGGCAAGGTCCGTCGGGGTGCCTTTGAGCAGGTAGAACTCGAACTCGTAGGCGCAGACTGGCGAGTATCCAAGGTCTTCGGCTTTCTGCACGACCCGCTTGAGAATGCTCCGGGGACAGATTGCCGCAGGCTCGCCCGACATCTCGTAGGCGTCGCAGATGACGGAAGCCACGCCGGGTTCCCCGGGAACGACCTTCAGGGTACTGAGATCGGGGAGGAGCGTCACGTCAGGGTAACCCGTGTCCCACCCCGTGTAGCTGAGATCAGAAATGATTTCGTCCTGAATGTCCCAGCCGAAGATGATGTTGCAGATATTCGTTCCGCGCTCAGCGACGCTTTCCAGGAAGTACCGGGCGGGGATGCGCTTGCCGCGCCAAACGCCGTCCAGGTCCACCACGCCCACTTTGAACGTTTTGATGTCGTTGTCGGAGACGAACTTTTGCAGTTCGTCGTGCCCTGACTCGGTTGAGGATTGATCCTGCATGTCGATTGCCTCGAGTTCGTGGAGGTCCTCCGGGACCTGTGTGATGGGATTCACTGTGTACCTCTTATCCTCATTGATATTGGTTACTAAAAACACTAAGAGCGGGTTCCTATTGGCGTATGTGCAAGGTGCACATCATGATTGCCGGCTACATGCATGCGGTAAGTCAGGTCACATCCAGAGCCGTACGCAGGCCAAGACTTTTTTCGAGTCCTGCCGAGTATCCAGAACACGAAAGCCCTTGGTAGTGCGCAGGTCAGACGGGGCCTAGTAGACGTCCTTGACGTAACGGCCCTCGCTCTTCAGGGACTGCAGGTAGTCGTGCGCCTTTTCGGGGGTCATTGCGCCGTGGCTGCTGAGCACCGCTAACAGAGCTTCGTCGATGTCAGGTGCTATCTGTTTGCCGCCGCACACATAGACGGAAGCTCCATCCGATAGCCAGGCAAAGATGTCTTCTCCTTCTTCGCGGATCCGGTCCTGGACGTAGACCTTGCCCTGTTGATCCCGGGAGAAAGCCAGGCTGAGGCGGTTCAGCACGCCGTTGCTTTGCAGTTCTTCCATTTCCTCCTGATAGAGCCAGGAAGGGTTTTCATGGCGGTCCCCGAAGAACAGCCAGTTTCGTCCCCGGGCTTGTGAGACTTCACGGTCGCGGAGGAAGCCACGGAACGGGGCAACTCCGACCCCTGGACCGATCATGATCACATCAGCTGAGCTGTCCTTGGGTAGGTGGAACTCGTGCGCCGGCAGCGGGAACACTTTCATAGCTTTTTTGCTGCGCGCGGCGGACTGGAGGAATCCGCTGCATGCACCCGAGTGCCGGCGGCCGGCGGTCTCGTATTGCACAGTGGAGACCGTCAAGTGGACGCGGTCCCCGTCAGCGAGGGGACTGGAGGCGATGGAGTACGACCGGTGCTGCAGAGGCCTCAGCATTGAGAGGAACTCGCCGGGGTCGACACCTGTTATCCGGGTTTCCTGCAGCACGTCCAGCATGTCCCGTCCCCACAGCCAGTTCTCCAGCGCGTTCCGGTCACCGGACTCGACCAGGTTCCGCACGGGATGATCCGGTGCGAGATCTTCGACGAGCCAGGCCACGATGCCCAGGTGGGGCAGCCGAAGCTCATAGTCGTCTTGAAGCGTCTCGCGTGCAGTCTTGCCGTCCTCACCGAACACCTCGCTGCCCGCGAGGCCAAGGAATCCGAGGAGGTCTTCCACGAGTTCGATGGAGTTGGTGGGGATTACGGCAAGTGAGTCACCTGGCCGGTAGTTGCGGCTGTCGCCGCTGACCTCAAGCTCATAGTGCCAGACCTCTTTTTCGGACTCTGG
The DNA here is from genome assembly GCF_030815865.1 of Arthrobacter globiformis. Lineage (NCBI taxonomy): Bacteria > Bacillati > Actinomycetota > Actinomycetes > Micrococcales > Micrococcaceae > Arthrobacter > Arthrobacter globiformis. The sequence continues at coordinate 2,334,951 of NZ_JAUSXI010000001.1, read as the reverse complement.
AGCGCTTAGGAGGCGGGCCTCGACGACGGTGGCAGTGTCAGGTTCCCGGCGGGTGCTTTTGGGCTGCTCTGCGGGGTTTGCTCCTGGAACAGTGGCGTCTTCAGGGTTGTTGTCCCGCTTTTTGGGAACAACTGTCTTGAAGGTCTCGAGCATGCCCTTGATCCACTTACCTGACGTCAGGTCATAGTCGACATCGCAGTCGAGGCGGTCGAGGATTCGCTTGCCGCCGAGTTCCCCAAGGCGCTCGTCAAGGTCGCTGCCGGCTTTGCAGAAGTCTTCGTACATGGAGTCGCCAATGGCAAGGACTGCGAAGGGAACGTCCTTGAAGAGGTCTGCGCCGGCGCTTTGAAGCTGGTCCCAAAACGGTTGCGCGTTGTCGGGCATGTGGCCGTTGTCGTGTGTGGCGGTAACGATCAACAGGCGGTCCTTGCGTGCCGCATCTTGCGGGGTCAGCATGTCCAGGCTCATAAGCTCGGCTGAGTAACCCTGGCCGTTTGCCTTGTCCGCGATTTTGGACGCAAGGAACTCAGCGTTCCCGGTCTGGCTGCCGTAGAGGACGCTGAGGGTCTGCACGGCGGTGTCTGTCTCACTGGATACTTCGGATGAGGTGCCTTGGTTGGTCCGAACCAGCTCCCCTGTGTCAGTTGTCACGGTTCTGTCCTCACAAAAACGGTCTTGAGTTCGGTGTATGCCTCGATGGCAGCTTGGCCTAGGCCGCGGCCGATGCCTGATTGTTTGAAGCCGCCATAAGGTGTCTGGATTCGAATGGATGAGTTTGAGTTGACCGAGAGAGTCCCGGACTCAAGTGCCCGCGCCGTCCGCAGGGCCTGGCCGACGTCGTTGGTCCAGATGGAGCCGCTCAGGCCGTAGATGGAGCTGTTGGCCAGCGCGATGGCTTCCTCTTCCGTGTCGAAGGGAATAACCGAGGCGATGGGGCCGAAAATTTCATCGGTTGCCACCCGGCTCTTGGGGTCCGGGGCGATGACGATTCTGGGTGCCATCCAGAAGCCGGGGCCATCCGGTACTTCACCGGCGGTGACGACGTTGAGACCGTTTTCGAGGAAGCTGGAAACGGTGTCGCGGTGGGCTGCCGATACCAGAGGGCCCAGGTTGGTCTTGTCGTCCAGCGGGTTACCGATTTTCAGTGCACGCGTAGTCTCGATGAATCCCTCAACGAACTCGTCGAAGATTCCCCGCTGCACGAGAAAGCGGCTGCGTGCACAGCAGTCCTGGCCTGTGTTGTCGAAGACCGACATCGGGGCTGCCTGCAGACACTTGGCGAGGTCAACGTCGTTGTAGACGATACTGGCGGACTTCCCGCCGAGCTCAAGAGAGACTCTTTTCATCGTTGTTGAAGCCGTCTGGACGATGGACCGGCCGACCTCGGTGGAACCGGTAAAACTTACCTTGTTAACATCCGGGTGTTCAGCGAGGGCATTGCCGATCCGGGCGCCCGAACCAGTGAGAACCTGAAGCGCGTCTCCGACGACGCCCAGTTCCTTCACGATTTCACCAAATCGAACAGTTGACAGGGGGGTAAGGGCTGCCGGTTTCACAATCACCGAATTACCGCTGGCCAGAGCCGGCGCGATACTCCAGGATGCGATAGGCAGAGGGAAGTTCCACGGGGCAATTACGGCCACAACACCCAGCGGCTCCCGGAAAGTCATGCTGACGCCGCCGTCGACCGGAATGGTGTCTCCGAGGATCTTGTCCACCGTTCCGGCGTAGTACTTGAAGCACTCGGCGACACCAAGAACTTCCTGTCGGGCCGCCGCCAATGGCTTACCAACGTCGGTGGATTCGAGCAAGGCCAGTTCGTCGCTGTGAGCGATGACAGCATCGGCAATAGCCCAGAGGGCATCACGGCGTTCAGCCAGTGGCTTGCGGACCCAGGCGCGCTGGGCGGCCCCTGCGCGTTCGACCGCTGCATTCACGTCCGGCAGGTCGTAGGCGGGCACCTCGCCTATCTGTTCTTCTGTAGCGGGGTTGTAGACCGAAATAACACTGCTCATAATCGGGTGCTCCTTCAGGAGAAGTGGGGTTTGTCGAAAATTTCCTAGTCCCGTATGGAGTCTGGGAAGCTCCGTTAGTTCCGACAATGCCTGAGGAAACTGCGGCCAGCGAGTGCTGGGAGCACCACGATAACTAGCTGTATGTGCGCGGTGCACATTCCAGAAACTCCTCGTTTCATAGGACCGCGTCCATTCTTTTGCCAGCTGATAGCTGTGCATCAAGACCATGCGCAGGACGGATGTATGTGCAGGCTCAACACCGCAAACCCTGGGGCAACTCCTACGCTGTAATCCAACTCACAGTGACGTTCGGCAAGGGGGCCGGCCCGATTGTGGGTTCCGCGATGCCGCTCAATTCCGCCTTGTCGAAGGCATCGCGATGACACTCAGCTTCTACGTCCAGGAGGGACGAATGGCAACTAAAGATGTTAAATTTGAGCCGGTGGATGCGGGACCCAACGGAATCTTGAGCCCGGACCGCTTGCTCAGCAGGGGCTTGGGAGTCCGGTCGATCGTGTTCATGGTCGTGGCGGGAGCTGCGCCCATGACAGCTGTCGTGGCTGGTTGGCCTGTTGTCGTTTCTGCATCGGGAAGTACGGGCGGTCCGCTGTTCTTCCTTATCGCGACCGCTATTCTGTTTCTGTTTGCCGTGGGCTTTACGAGGATGACGCCCTTTGTAAAGAATGCTGGAGCGTTCTATTCCTACATCCAAACGGGGCTGGGCCGGGGTGTTGGCATGGGGGCTGCCACTTTTGCGCTCGGAACATACTTGCTGCTGTTTCTTGCGTTGTGTTCATACCTGGGATCAGCGGCCCAGACCACGATTCACGATCTGGGCGGTCCGGATCTTCCCTGGTGGCTGTGCAGTCTGGTGCTGATGGCAACCTGCGGTGCTCTTGCATACCGGGACGTCGAGCTCTCCGCCAAGGTGCTGGGCGTGGTCCTGGTCATCGAAACAGTCGTTCTGCTGGCAGTAAACATCGGGGTGGTTGTCCACGGCGGCGCGGAAGGTTTGAGTGGTGACTCGCTGTCCCCCGCGCGTTTGGGTGAAGGTGTCCCGCCTCTGGGCGTCATGTTTGCCTTCTTCTCATTCATCGGCTTTGAGGCCACCGCCGTCTTCCGGAACGAAGCACGCGACCCCGACCGCACTATCCCCCGGGCAACCTATATCGCCGTTATCGGCGTAGGCATCTTCTACACTTTCACTGCCTGGGCACTGCAGGCGGGAGTCGGAAGCAGCCAGATCGTCGAAATCGCAACGAATGATCCCACCAGCATTGTGGTAGGGCTCGCTGGACAGTACGTGTCCCCGCTCCTTGCCACCCTGCTCCAGGTTTTCCTCATCACCAGCCTTTTCGCCTGTATCCTCACCTTCCAGAACGTACTGACCCGGTACCTCTTTACCCTTGGTACGCAAGGTGTTCTTCCGTCTGGACTTGGTGCAATCCACCCACGTCACCACGCTCCGTCCAGGGCGGCCTTGATCGTCTCCGTAGTTGCGATAGCACTGCTTGGTGTCGAGGCGATCATTGGGCTCGACCCGGTAACGCAGGCCTACACCTGGTTCTCAGGCTCGGCCACATTGGGAATCGTTGTTCTGATGGCTCTCACGTCACTCGCGGTGATCGTGTTCTTCCGGAGGAATGCACACAACAAGAAGGTCTGGGGAACGTTGCTGGCCCCCGCGCTTGCCCTTCTCGGACTCGGGGGGATTGTCTTTCTGGTCCTACAGAACTTCGGGCTTCTCGTCGGCGGCGACTTGGCGGCGGGAATACTGTTGGCGCTCATGGCTGCACTCTTCCTGGGAGGCGTGACTACCGCGCTGGTTATGCGATCCAAGCGGCCGGCGACGTATGCCGCACTGATCCCGGCAGGTTCCAGCAGCGAGGAAAGATCTGCAGCGAGCTAAGAAAAATCTGTCTATATAGCTGCCCTCGCGCAAGCCCTCGTGGAGGCGACGGTAACGGTGTCCGGTCGCGCAAAAGCGCGGCCGGCCACTCGCGCCCATGGACAAAAGGATCTTTGAGAGATTTCCCCACCCGTCACTGCAGTTAGTGAGCTGCGAGAGCAGCTGCCGATATTTAGGAGCTTCCCATTTCCGACAGCGCATTGTTGAAGCAAATCATCGACAAGAATTACCCGACAGTTGCCTACGGCGAAGGCGTCTTCCTGTATGACACGGAAGGGCGCCAGTACCTGGATGGTTCAAGCGGCGCCATGACCGCCAGCATTGGCCACGGCGTGGAGGAGATTGCTGAGGCGGTGAAAGAACAGTGCCGCCGCGTGGCTTTTACGTATAGAACCCAGTTCACCAACCTGCCCGCTGAAGAACTTGCCCGCCGGCTCACCAACATTGCTCCCGGGGACCTCGATATGGCGTTTTTCGTCAATAGCGGGTCCGAAGCATCCGAATACGCCATCCGCACGGCAGTGAGCTACTGGCGGGAAAGAGGGCTCCCAGGCAAAGTCAAAATCCTTGGCAGGAGCATCAGCTATCACGGCATGACAATGGGGGCCCTGTCGATGTCCGGGCATGCAGCACGCCGCCCCGACTACGGATCCTTGCTCCATGCGTTCTCCTTCGCCCCGCCGGCCTACGCCTACCGCTTCGCCCTGCCAGGCGAGAGCGAGGAAGCGTACGCTGGGCGGGCTGCGAAGGCCTTCGAAGATGCCATTCAGAACGAGGACCCTGGCACAGTCGCGGCAGTCATCGTCGAACCAATCGTAGGAGCCGCCGGCGGAGTCCTCACACCTCCAGCGGGCTACTTAGGCAGGCTTCGGGAAATCTGTGATCGGCTGGACGTGCTGATGATCATCGATGAGGTCATTACTGGAATGGGGCGCACGGGCGACTGGTTCGCGAGTTCCTACGAGGACGTCGTGCCGGACCTCCTTCTTATCGGCAAAGGAATGAGTGCCGGTTACTCCCCTGTTGCTGCCATCTTGCTGCGGAGCCACATCGTTGAGGCGCTCAGAGAGGGCAGCGGCGTCGCGCCGTTCGGCCACACCTTCTCGGGGAACCCCCTGGGGGCAGCAACCTGCCTGGCGGTCCTGGACTTTATGGAACGCGAGGATATCCTCGCGAACGTCCGGCAACGGGGGAAGCAGCTCGAAGAGGGTCTGCTCTCCCTGGCAACGAGGTACCGCTGCATGGCCGATGTCCGTGGGCGGGGCCTGCTCTGGGGCTTCGAATTCGTTATGGACCAGGAAAGCAAGCAGGCACCCGATTCTGCGCTGGGAGCGGCCAACGCATTCGTGCAGGAATGCCTGGCCCAAGGGCTCATTGTCTACCCGGCCGGTATCGCCCCGCTGAACAACGCCGTGATCCTGTCCCCGCCCTTGGTGATCACCGAAGAGGAGACACGGGTACTGCTGGCGAAGCTGGAGAAAGCCCTCCGCACCATGGAACGCCACGTTAAGCGTTGGGCAGCCGTGGGTGGCGACCGGCATGGTTCCCGAGTTGGAACCGGAAGCTGACTCTCATCCCGGCCGTTCCACAGTGGAGCCGGAGCTGGTCAGGTTGCACATAGTGGTCCTAAAGGCTGTTCCCTCCACACACTTTTGAAACTCGACCAGGGCTGAAGATGGTCGAAGCGACCTATCTGCCAGCACCTCAACCATCAAGGAAGCCAAGTGACTACACCGATTCTTGCCGCCGTGCTGGAAAAGCCCGGAGCCCCTCTTCAGATCCGCGAACTGCTGCTTGATGATCCGGAGGACAATGAGGTTCTCATCCGGACTGAGCGAGTGGGCCTTTGCCATAGCGATCTGCACTATCTGAAGGGGTCGCTGGATATCTCCCTGCCGGCTGTCCTCGGGCATGAAGTCGCAGGCATTGTCGAGCGAGTCGGTTCTGCGGTCACAAGAATTAAGACTGGTGACCGGGTCGTGGCAACGGTCACCCCCTCCTGTGGGGCATGCCGCAACTGCATAAGCGGGCGCCCGACCCAGTGCGAACGGGTCGACTCGATGCGTGAGCGGCATCGGCCCAGGCTGCTCTCACCTGATGGATCAAGCGTTGAGTCGCTCGGCGGTATCGGCGCATTTGCAGAGGCCTTCCTGGTGAAAGAGGCATCCGTTGCAGTGGTCGGCTCGGATCTGCCTCCCCAGGTGGCGTGTCTTCTTGGTTGCTGCATCAGCACAGGAGTCGGCGCGGTTATTCACGGCGCAAAGGTAGGGCCAGAGGATACTGTCGCCGTAATCGGTTGCGGTGGTGTCGGAATAGCGGCCATTCAAGGTGCCAGATTGGCAGGCGCACGACGAATCATCGCCATCGACGCCGTACCAGCGAAGCTGGAGCTCGCCCGCAACTTCGGCGCCACGGACACTGTTGTCTCATCACCCGACCCGACAGAAACACTCATCCAGGTCCGATCACTTCTTCCCCAGGGTGTCAGCCATGCAATCGAGGCGGTGGGCCGCAGCCAGACAGCGGAACTCGCCTTTTCGCTCCTGAGCCCGAACGGAACCGCCACCATCCTCGGTCTCATGCCCACAGGGTCCGAGCTGCGTATCCCCGCAGATGCACTCGTGTACGGCGACCGCCACCTGCAAGGCGCCTACATGGGCGCGAACAGGTTCCTCAGCGACGTCGACATGTTCACGGACCACTACCTAAACAACCGACTGGATCTCGATGCAATGGTCACCAAGGAACTGCCCTTCGAACGTATCAACGAGGGATTCGAAGCGATGGCGGAAGCGACGACGATCCGCGTTGTGCTGAACATGACCGACAGACAATCGTGATCCGGACAACTTTCCAGACCGTTCGGCCCCGGCCTGTTACGGCGACCTGATCTGATTTTGCGTCACAGCCAGGGCCGGAACGAAAGCTGCGCGATGTGACGCTGCAAATCCTCCCGGACATGAACGGTCAAACGTCAGGGCTCAGCCCCTGCCGTAGCCGCTCATGTACGACAAAGACAACAAACGAAACCAGAGGAGCCACCTTAAATGACTGCTGAAGGACTAGCACAACTGACCGATATTGCCCCCGACCTTGTCGAGCAACGCTCCTTTGTCGATGGCACCTGGCTGCAGCTCGACGAAAGCGGCCGCTACCTTACCAACCCAAATACGGGCGAACCCCGGCAGCCGATGCGGAAGACCGGAAAGGCTGATGTCGAGCGCGCACTCGCCGCAGCGGCGACACTGCACGGGTCCGGAAAACTTGAAGACATCAACCTCCGGGACCGTCTTGAGCTCCTGGCGAAGGTGGCCGCATCTCTCGATGCTCAGAGCGAAGAAATCGCGCTGCAGGACAGCATCAACACCGGAGTCCCGATCCGGACCACCCGCCTGATTGCCGGTGCGCTCGGTGACAGAGTCCGGGGGACCATCGCTGAAGCGGAGCAGCTTGGCGAGTCGGAGACCCTCGACGGCGGTGACCGGTCTGTGGTCATCCTGCGCAAGCCCCTCGGCCCGGCCCTCATCGTTGGCCCCTGGAATGCTCCAACCTTCACCGTGGTCGGCAAGGTCGCGGCAGCAATGGCGGCCGGTTGCCCGGTCATCCTCAAACCCTCCGAGAACGCCCCCGGAGGTTGCCAACTCTTCGCCGAGGCGATCGTCGCTGCCATGACCGAACTCGATTACCCGAGCGCCGCGTTTCAGCTGGTTCATGGGAATTCGGAGACAGGATCACTGCTGACTTCGGACCCCCGGATCGAGGCTCTTTCGTTTACCGGGGGCGATTCGGCAGGCCGTACGGTCGCGCAGGCTGCGGCGTCCAATCTGGCTGTCATGCAGATGGAGCTCGGATCCAACAATCCCGTGATCGTTCTGGATGATGCCGATGTCAGCTCGGCGGCACAGTCCATTGTGCAGGGCATGACCCGCCTCAACGGCCAGTGGTGTGAGGCGCCCGGCAAGGTACTGATTGACCAGTCGATTCACGACCGATTCGTTGAAGCTATGAAGTCCGAACTCAGTAAGCTCCGGGTCGGAAATGCCTTGGATGAGACAACGGAATTGGGTCCCCTGGCCTTTGAGCGGCAGCGTGATGGCTTGAAAGCCGCAGTGAATCGACTCCTCGAACTGGGGGGAACGCTGGTCACTGGCGGCGACCTACCGGATCTTGACGGCTGGTTCCTGGCACCGGGGATGATCGTCGGATGTCCCGCCGGAGCCGCCACGGAAGAACTCTTCGGGCCACTGGTCACGGTGCATCCCGTGCATTCCGTTGAAGAGGCGCTTAGCCAGGCAAACGGACCGGCAACCGGTCTTGATGCCTACGTATTCGGTGGTGACGAAACACGGGCCATCGACGTGGCATCCCGTATTCGTGCCGGTGAGGTCCGCATCAACGGCACGTTCATGAGCGACCTGGCCGGCAATTCGCGCCAGAGTTTCTGGGGTACCAGCGGTATTGGAGGCCACGGTCCCCAGTACGGCGTACGCTTCTTCACCGGCGACCGCGTGGTTGGCGTGGACAGGACGGATTTCCCGCTCTAGGCGCCATATGCAACCCCAACAAGCGTAGGCCAGGCCCTGCGGAGCCTGCGACAAACAGTCCGGGAACGTGACGCGTGGCAAAGACGAGTGCTCCGCGTCCTCTCGGGAAAGCAGCAGGCCAGGACCTGGCAACATGAGACGAGAAAGTCCTTCAATGACCGATACTTCAACGACAGATACGGTGCGGTTTTCACCGCTGAGTTTCCTTGAGGGTGCCACAGCGGCGATCCCGGCCTTTGGAAGCGACTTGGTCGATTTCCGTAGGGAGATGCACGCCGATCCTGAAGTCGGTCTGTATCTGCCCCGCACCCAGGCCCGGGTCCTTGAGGCACTCAAGGGACTCGACCTCGAAATAAGCCTGGGAAAAGCAGCCTCGTCCGTGGTTGCGGTACTACACGGCGGGGCCACCCAGGCCCCCGTCGCGAGCCGTCCCACTGTACTGCTCAGAGGTGACATGGACGCCCTTCCTGTGGCAGAAAAGACGGGAATACCCTTTGCGTCGACCAATGGAGCGATGCATGCCTGTGGCCATGACCTGCATACAGCGGGCCTGATTGGTGCCGCCCGGTTGCTCTCGTCCGTACGTGACAGCCTGACCGGCGACGTCATCTTCATGTTCCAACCGGGGGAGGAAGGACATGACGGCGCCCGCATCATGCTGGAGGAAGGCGTTCTTAACGCAGCTGGCAGGCGACCGGATGCTGCCTACGCCCTGCATGTCGTTTCGGACATCCCGTCTGGCGTGTTCACGACCCGGGCCGGCTCCTACATGGCAGCCTTCGGAGATCTGTCCGTCAAGGTTATCGGGCGTGGTGGGCACGGTTCGCGCCCATTCCAGGCTCTGGATCCCATACAGGTAGCTGCTGAAATGCTTGGCGCGCTACAGACGTACATCACCCGGCGATTCAACGTTTTTGATCCCGTGGTTCTGTCCGTGGGCCAATTCCATGGCGGTTCTGCCTCTAATGTCATACCTGATTCGGCGGAATTCAGGGCCAGCGTCAGGTCTTTCAGCCCCGATGTCGAAGCACGGCTCGCACGGGAGTTGCCGGATCTTATCCGGCAACTGGCGACCGCTCACCAACTGACAGCCGAGGCAACGTTCACTCCGGTTATGCCGGCCACCGTCAATCACGACAGTGACGCCGAACTCTGGGGCAGGACCGCACGGACGTTCTTCGGAGAGCACCGGTTTGTGCCCAGCCCGTCCCCCCGGACCGGCTCTGACGATTTCTCCCGTGTCCTCGTGGAGGTCCCCGGAGCGTACGGGCACCTCGGAGCTGGGTCTCCAGATATCGACCCCATGGAGTGGGCTCCCATGCACTCGCCCAGGGCAGTGTTTGACGACAGTATCCTCGTCGATCAGGCACAATTTATGGCGGGCTTGGCGCTTGGAAAGCTCCAGGGGTTGGAGGTCCTGGAATAGCTACGGGCGCAGTTCGGAGGGCTTCCGGAGCGGCCCACGCCTCACTGAAGCAGTGGACCTAGCAGTACCGGTCTCGAAGCCCCGAATAGATGGCACTTCAACCACTATCAGGTTGCCGTACACCCCACTCTGACATCCGTCGGTCCAAGTGCCCTGGCCTGTCGAATAGAGGTCATTGAACTCAATCTGACATGTTCATGGGTTGGAGGCTGATGCGGTAGCTGGACAGCGGATCTGGATAAATGCAGCGGAACTCATTCGTGCTGCTGGCGGATAAGTCCGTAGGGAACAGCAGGGTGTGCTCGAACTATGTAGCTCCCTGGGCCGATCCGCGTCACCATGACTCCTGTTTCATGGCGCTTGGCGGCTTCGGTGATGCGAGCAATTGCGTCCTCAAGGTCCTGGTCTACATCGGCAGCGGTTTTCACATTGACTTCCAGCATGCCTGATAGGGGCCGATCCTCATTCAGGGCCTGAATGCTCTCTCCTTGTTCGAAGGGCAGCGCAGTTCGTTCCCTCCGCATGGCTGGATTCATGAGAGACGCTCGTTTCATTTTCATCTACTACGTGAGATTCCGGTGGGCTGCCCCCGCGATGCCACCAGTGATGGCTCCGGGTGCTCTCGGTGGGTCCTTGTTTCTCTGTTCCAACGGACATCAGGGCCTGTGCTAAGGGAGCCAGCGTTCGGCAGCTGCCTTCCTGGCGCACCAGGCCCCCGCTTTCGCAGGTCGGCGGGGCCTGGTACGGCCGAGTGGGTCAGGGGATGAGAGAGATGGTGGCTTCTAGTGGAAGGTCCGTGACCGAGAAGCCGGCTTTCAGCCGGAACTCGCCGGGTTCGTATTGCCAGCCGTTGTCCCAGTACGCCAGCAGCCGTGTGGGGAGCGTCAAGACTGCAGTGGCCCTTTTGCCGGCTTCTGCCCGGACAGGGGCGGAGGCCACGAGCCATCGGACGGGTCGGTCCACGGCAGAGTCCGTACGTTCCGCGTAGACCTGGACCACCTGTTTCCCTGCCCGGGGGCCGGTGTTGCTCAGAGTGACGGTGACGGGAACGACGGCGCCGGGTTCAGCGGTGCTGGGTGCATTCATGGACTCGGTGGTCCAGTCGGTGTAGCCCAGTCCGAAGCCGAACTCGTACGCTGGCTGGACATGGGCCTTGAGCCAGGCCCGGTAGCCGATGTGGATCCCCTCCTCGTAGACCAGTGTCCCGTTGGCGGCCGGGGTGACGTTCAGAACGGGAACGTCCTCCTGGGCGGCAGGCCATGTGGTGGGCAGCCGGCCGCCGGGTTCGTTTTGTCCGGTGAGGATGTCCGCGAGGGCGTTGCCGAATTCCTGTCCGCCGAAGTAGCCAAGAAGGGTGGCGGCAACGTCGTTGCGCCACGGCAGCAGGACCGGTGCGCCGGAGTTCACGACGACGATGGTGCGCGGGTTGGCGGCGGCGATGGCCTGCACCAGGCGGTCCTGCAGGCCGGGCAGTTCCAGAGAGGTACGGTCGTAGCCTTCGGACTCCACCCGGGAGTTGGTGCCGACGACGACTACGGCGGCGTCTGCTGCCTTGGCTGCTTCGACGGCCGCAGCGATCAGCGCATCCGGGTCTGAATCGTCAGCTTCGACGCCGATGGTGATGCTCAGGGCGTTGGCGAGGGCCCCGGTGCGGTCTGCGGTGTTGAGTTCAACCCGGACGTCCAGCGGAACCCCGGCTGTGGCCTCTACTTCCACGGATGCGGAGGGCGGGGCCAGGAAGGCCGCTCCCAGGTCCGTTCCGATGGCTTCCAATGTGGCTTCGCGCAGCAGTTCCCCATCCACGAAGATCCGGCCCTGCCCGACGGTGGAGAAGCCCAGGCGGATGGTTCCGTTTTCCTCGGGTGTGTAGACCGTCGAGAACTCAACCAGCGACGATGCCAGGATTGGGGCGTCGCCGCCGAACCAGACCAAGGCAGTGGCGCGGCGGTCCTCGGCGAACAGCTCCCCGCCGTCAGCATCTAGGAATCGTACGCGCAGCCCGGGAGCCCCTGTGACCGGGTTCGTCAGCTGTTGCAGCGGCAGCTCGGCGATGCCTTCCTGCACCACCGCTCCGACGCTGTAGCTCACGTTGCCGGCACCGAAGGCGTTTCGGATGCCCTCGAGCGGGGTGACGATCTTTTCGGGAACCACTGTGGCGGAGCCGCCGCCCTGGGTGCGGGCGTACCGGGCGTTGTGGCCGATCACGGCGATGCTGCCCACGGATGTCGGATCCAGCGGCAGCACTCCGTCGTTCTTTACCATCACGGTCCCGGCGGCGGATGCCTCCCGCGCGAAGGCGATCGGATCCTCCAAGCCGGCCGGCTCGGCCTGTACGGGATCGAAACCTTCAAGGGCACCGACGCGGGCAGCCAGTTGCAGGATGCGCAGGACCTTGCGGTCGATGGCAGCTTCCTCCACGTCGCCAGCCTTGACGGCGGCCACCAAGGCTTCGCCCCACGGCCCATCAGGCCCGGGCATGACCAGGTCCTGCGAATGCCTGGCGCTGTTGATGCTGCGCACGGCCGTCCAGTCGCTGATGACGACGCCGTCGAAACCCCATTCGCTGTTCAGCGGCGTTTCGAGCAGCTCATTTTCTGTGGCAGTGGCGCCGTTGATCGAGTTGTAGGCGCTCATCACCAGCCAGGCGCGGGATTCAACGATGGCCTTCTCGAAGGCCAGCAGGTACAGCTCGCGGAGTGGCCGGTCCCCCACTTTCACGTCCACGGTGAAGCGGTCTGTTTCGGAGTCGTTGGCCACGTAGTGCTTTGGGGTGGCGCCCACGCCATTGCGCTGCACGCCTGACACGTAGGCGGCTGCGAGTTCGGCGGTGAGGACGGGATCTTCGCTGAAGGCTTCGAAGTGGCGGCCTCCGAGCGGTGAGCGGTGCAGGTTGATGGTGGGACCGAGGACGACGTCTACGCCTTTGCGGCGGGCTTCGACTGCCGAGGCCGCGCCGAGCCGGTCGGCCATCGCCGGGTCCCAGGTTGAGCTGATGGCCGTTGCGGACGGGAAGTTCATGGACGGCTGGCGTTCGTCCCAGACTTCGCCGCGGACGCCGGTGGGGCCGTCGGAGACCAGCATGCGGCGCAGCCCGATCTTCTCCATCGGCCAGGTGGTCCAGAAGTCGCGGCCGGTGAGGAGCTGGACCTTCTCTTCGAGGGTGAGCTTGGCAAGGAGTGCTTTGAGGCGCTGGTCAGCGGCTGAGTCTGAGTGGGTTATTTCTGCGGACAGCTGATCTGCTGTGAAGGTGTCCATGGTCGCTTTCTGTTCCGTCTTGGTCAAGTGGCCGTCAGTGGTCCGGGTCGGCTTGGTCCCCGGATGTTGTTGGATTATTGGGGGAACGCCGTTGGGGAGGTTCGATGTCCTCCCCAACGGCGGTTGTTAGTCCTGATCCAGGGCTTCCTGGCGGCGTTGTTCCAAGGTTGCGCTGACCCGGGCGACGTCCCGGGGGTAGCAGAAGTAGAGGATGGTGAGGACGGCGGCATTGACGAGCATGAGGATGACAAGGGTCCAGAGGAAGACTGTCTGGATGCCGAGCGTTGAGGCAAGTGCGCCAGCTCCGAGGGAGAATACGGCCCAGCCAATGGTCTCGAACACTGTCAGGAAGATGGCGAAGGCCTGGCCACGGAGTTCGGGCAGTACGACGCCGGCGACGATGGGACGGTTCGCTGGCGGGTTGGCGCCCTGGGCGAAGCCGAGGAGGGCCCAGAAGGCGCCGTAGATGCCGATGTTGTCATAGTCGTATTGGGTGGCGAAGAACGCGACTGCGGCGAAGAGGATCTGGGCGCCTTGGAGGTAGGCGATGCGGCCGCGGTCGGGCAGGACGCGGTCCAGGACGGCGACAAGCCAGCCTCCGCCGACGGTGCCCGCAAAGTAGCCCAGGCCGAAGGGCACGAGAACGATGGCGGCGACAGCGTTAGTGAAGCCCCGCTCGACGACGAGGAACTGGATTCCGAAGATCGTGATCAGCAGGTGCCCGGAGAGCAGTCGGGAGAGCATCATCACGGAGAAGCTCGGGATGCGGAAGAGTGAGAGGACGGAGCGGGCGGTGACCTTCGGGGCGAGCTGCTCGCGGCCTTTGAGGTCGGCCAGCTGCTTTTCAGAGGCGCCGACGCCGGGGTCCTTGAGCAGGAGGGCAACGAGCAGCCCGGCCAGGATGCAGATACCGCCGATGGTCCACATGCCGTACCGCCAGCCGTCGGTGAAGCCTGTGAACAGGGCGATGAGGGGGGCGATGAAGGAGCTGATGAGGCTCATGAAGCCGTAGAAGTAGCCGGCTGCCCTGCCGCGCAGGCTGTCATCAAAGGAGTCGGCGATGATGGCGTTTGCGATGGGGCTGCCGCCGATGATGGCCGCGGACATCAGGGTGTTGAAGATCAGCAGCTGGACGAAGTCCTGTGAGAATCCGGCTGCGATCCCGAAGGCACCGCCGGTGAGGGTGGTGGCTATGAGAGCGTTGCGCCGGCCGATTTTTCCGGCGAGCCAGGCCCATGCGGGTCCGGCGGGGACAGCTACAAGCTTTCCGAGCGCGGCCAGGAGCCCAAGGTGGCTGCTTTGCAGTTTCAGGGCCGCGGCGATGGTCGGGAAGAGCGTGGCGCTGAGGCCTGCCTCGGTGTTGTCGACGACGGTGACACCGGTGAGGACGGCGAGGTTGCTCCAGCGGTGGGGAACTTTGTGTGCCTTGACGGCACCTTCGACGGTGTCGCTGGGTGGGGTGGTTTGGGTTGCCATGGGAATGTCCTGTCTACGTTGGCAGGGTGGGGTGAGTGGTAGAGCTTAGGCGGTGGGAACGGGGACCAGTTCTTCGGCCAGTTGTGTCAGCAGGGCGACCGGGATGGGAGTGACCTTCGCCAGCTGGTAGAGGCTGAGCTGGGCGGGGATGTTGACCAGCTCGGTGGTGACGAGATGCGGCAGGTGACTTCCGAGGGTGTCGCGGCACTGCGGGTCCTGCAGGAGTTCCAGGATCGGGCTGTTCAGGGCCGACCCGTTAGCAGGGAAACCCTCGAGCGGCGGCAGCGGCTCAAGGGCTGCTGCTGCCCTCTCTGCCTGCCGGCGCACCAGGAGATGTTCCAGGCCGGGGGCGCTGTCGAAAGGAATTCCGAGCCGGGTGAACTGGCTGCGGGGGGAATCACTGGCGTGCATCAGGTCCGCGAGCAGGCGCAGCATGCGCAGCTCGAGTTCATCATCCGTGATTGGATGCTCCTGTCCCGGGTCGGTTTCAAGGTCGAACAGGAGCGTTCCGTGGGCCCAGGGATTCATGAAGGATGTCGTCTCCACCCTCATGGTGCGCAGGCCCTTGGTGAACGGGAACGGTGGGGCTGGTTCCCACTGCTCGAGTTCGGCGACGCCGAACCTTGACCGCATATGGGTTGGCATGAGGGTGTAGTCCTCGAGCGGTGCGTTGGCAGGATCCGCGGCCGCGCGCATATAGACGTAGCGGCCGTCAGTGACGTTGACGTGGCCGCCGTGGATCCCGAACAGTGCTGCTTCGCGCACCTGGGAGTCGTCCTTCAGGACGGCGGCGAGGTCCTGGCCCTGCATATCCGGTGTCGGTTCGACGCCGAAGTACCGCAGCATAGTTGGAGCGATGTCAATGGTCTGGGCCAAGGCGCCGCGGCGGTCGTCCTGGCCGCCGGTGCGGGGATCCCAAAGGAACATCGGCAGGTGTACGAGTTCGTTGAACCAGGGCTGGACCGATTTGGCCCACCAGCCATGTTCGCCGAGCAGGAAGCCGTGGTCAGTGTTAACCAGCAGCAGCGTGTCTTTCCACATGTCGTACTTGTCCATGGCGTCCAGGACCCGGCCCAGCGACTTATCGCACATCGAGACCAGTGCGGCGTACTCGTAACGGGCGTGCTCGACCTGGTCCTGGGGTTCGGTGACTTTTTCATATCCGGGCCAGTCGAACTCGGGACCGTCATAGCTGTGGGGGTACATGGCCTTGTAGGTTTCGTGGGTGAAGAAGGGCTCGTGCGGGTCGAAGAGTTCGATCTGCAGCATCCACCGGTCCGCAGCGTGATTGATGTCGATGAAGTGCATGCCCGCGTCCACGGTGCGGGTCTGTGAATGCTCGGCCTCAGTGGGCATGTAGCTGCGGTTGATCAGGTCCTGACGCTTCATTCCGGCCCGCCAGTCCTGGCCGGCCCCGGCGGGGTTCACAACGCCCTTCCAGGGGTCGCCCTCCTGGCCGCGGAAGAACTCCCAAGTGGTGTACCGGGGATGGTAGGTGGCTCCCCCGTCCTCCCAGTAGTGCGGATGGTCGGACACGAGGTGAGTGTGGACGCCGGCCTGGCCGAGCATCTGCGGCATGGAATCATCGAACGGTTCCAGCGGGCCCCAGCTGCGGTGCAGGAAGTTGTAACGGCCGGTGTGCATCTCCCGCCGTGCGGGCATGCACGGCATGGAGCCGGCGTAGAAGTTTTCGAAGGTGACAGACTTGGCCGCGAGCCGGGCAAAGTTGGGGGCGTCCACGATCGTGTCGGCGTAGGGCGAGAGCATGTGCCTGTTCAGGCTGTCGAACATGAGGATGATGGCCCTCATCGTGTTCCTTTCAGGTTGTTTTTCGGCCGAAGGGCAGCTTCAACGGGAATCGCTGGTGGACAGCTCCGCCGGCAGTGAGGTGAGTGAGCGCGAGGACAGGCGACCGTCCAGGAGGTCCTTGCGCAGTTCGGTCAGGGCGGCAACGTGGGCGTCGACGGCGCTGGCTCCCATAAGGTGCAGCCGATCCCCCACTGCCTCGGCAAGCTCGGTGTCGAAGGCAATGGTGGGCGCCCACGCTTCGCGGCGGTCCCGGTTCCGGAAGCGGGCGATTTCAGCCTGGCGTGTCTCAATTTCAACGTCGAGGATCCGCAGCAGCTGCTCAGCGCTCATGAAGCCGCTAAAGCTGAGCCGGACGGTCAGCTCCGGGTCCTGGAACCGGGTGGGCGGGTGGTATGGGCCGGTGAGCCAGTCCAGGAACACGGTGGCTCCCTCGTCAGTGACCCGGTAGGTTTTCGCGTCCTGGGCACCCGGGCGGGGGTCCACGCTGTGAGTGACCCAGCCTTGCTTCTCCATGGAGCCGAGGGAGCGGTAGACCTGGCTCATCTGAGTGTTGGAGCGCAGGAACCTGCCGTGGGTGTCGAGGAACTTCTTGAGTTCGTAGCCAGTGCTCGGGTGCTCCAGCAGGACTCCCAGCAGGATGTATTCAAGCTTCATGTCTGACTCCATTGGCGGCATGTGTCCGTGACTGAGGTCACGGCTGATAGAAAAAACAATGACACAAGTAGAATGCTTCGTCAATGACACAAGTGGAATGCATTGCTACAATTTTTCCAACGCCTACCACCGACGCTTGAGTGAGAAATCATCATGGCACCACAAAATCAGGCATCATCCCACTGTTGCTCCGCCTCCCGTGCGCCCGCGCGCAACGAGGAAAGCCGCGGACAGCTACCGGCGGCACAAGCAGTTGCCCGCCCGCTGCAGCTTGACGGCGTCCGGTCCGGCGAGGGTGGCAGCTTTCAGGCTCCGCATGAGGATGTGTTGATTTCCGGCGGAGTGTTTGCCATGGGTGACGCGTTCGGCGAGGGCTACCCCTCCGACGGCGAATCACCTGTGCACAATGTCCACCTAGACGCGTTCCGAATTGATGCGACGGCCGTAACAAACCAAATGTTTGCCCGGTTCACTCAAAGTACGGGCTACCGCACGGAGGCCGAACAATTCGGTACATCAGCGGTTTTCCATCTGCTCGTACGAGCCCCTAGGAGTGACATTGTCGGTGCAGCATCGGGGGCGCCCTGGTGGCTGAACGTGCGGGGCGCTGACTGGGCCCACCCCGGCGGACCTGATTCCTATTGGGCTGACGTCCCCCACCACCCCGTAGTGCACGTATCCCACACCGATGCCCTCAATTACTGCGAATGGGCGGGCAGGCGCTTACCTACCGAGGCCGAATGGGAATACGCCGCCCGCGGCGGGCTCACCGGGAAACGCTTTGCCTGGGGCGATGACCTCACTCCCGACGGCGAATTCCGCACCAACATATGGCAAGGAACGTTCCCCACCAGGAATACCGCCGACGACGGCTACCTCGGCACAGCACCGGTCAAAAGCTTCCCGTCCAATGGCTACGGACTCTACGAAGTCGCTGGCAACGTCTGGGAATGGTGCAGCGATTGGTTCCTTCCTCACTACTACCGCACTTCCCCAAGGGACAACCCGCAAGGTCCAGCTAAGGGCGCGGGACGCGTCATGCGGGGAGGCTCCTACCTCTGCCATGACTCCTACTGCAACCGCTACCGGGTGGCCGCCCGCACCGCCAACACCCCTGATTCATCCAGCGGCAACTGCGGCTTCAGAACCGTAGCCGTGTACACAGAGAACGAGACTCAAGCCCAATGAAGAAGCTGCTCACCAAAGAGCCTTCCTGGCGGCGCGAGGGGGAGATGCCCGATTACCGGTTCTCGCTCGCAAACGAGCGGACCTTCCTTGCCTGGATCAGGACCGCGCTTGCCATCATCGCCGGCACAATCGCCGTCGACCAACTCACCCCTGAAATCGCACCACCCCCTGTCCGCATCGCGCTTTGCCTGCTCCTGGCCGTTGTCGGAGCGCTGCTTGCCGTGGAGGCATACCGGAGATGGGCCATGCAGGAACAAGCCATGCGGGCAAAACGGGAACTGCCCCACGCCTGGCTTCTGATCGCCATGACAGCCGTTGTTACCGCCGTTGCCCTGGCCTTCGGGGTCCTGATCATCCTCGCGCCGTGAGTTCACCAGCACGAGGCGTCAACGCAGATTCACGCGACCCTGGCCTGCAGCCTGAGCGCACCTTCCTTGCTTGGCGGAGAACTCTTCTGAGTTTGTTTGTGGCCGATATTTTTATCTTCCGTTCCTGGATCCTGTCCCTCTCGCAGGCCAGGGAATCCACCAGCACAGCACTCGGACTAACCGTCGCGGCCGCAGCACTCGCCAGCCTCGTCCTCGGCGCCTGCTTCCTCCTCCGATCCCGCACACTGCATCACCCCCCCACTGCACCGACGGCGTTCCTCATGCGCATGGCAGCGGGAGCCGTCATCGTTCTGGCCGCCGCAACAGCCGCCTCCGTCTTCCTGGGCGCGCCACCCTGAGCTCGTTGAGGTCCAACCGGCCCGCCTTCGGGGCGGGGTCGCGGTTACGCGCTTGTCATAGCTCCCGAGGACGGTTCCTCTTGCGGGAGGACCGCCGGTAACGCAGCCTGCAATCGTATATGCGCTAGGCATCTTCTAAATACACTTCGCCACTGGCGCTGATTCAGCCCATAAGCGCTGCAACAAATGTGTCTCTCGTCGGGAAGTGCGGCTGTTCGGCTATTCGGCTATAGAGCATGCATGTCCGAATTCCACCAATTCGTATTGTGCTAGCGCTCTGGCGGACCAGGACCTCGGCTTTAGGGTTACACCTCAACCTGACGTCAGGGCGAGAGTCGGAGGACGTCACGATAGGGGCCCATTGGCCTTTCCTGACAGGCCACGGCTGAAGTCTGAGAACTCAATCTGACTCTTCGTAGTGGAGAACGTGCGGCAGCGCGGATCCGGCTTGCAGCCAAATGCGACGCGAATAGCGCACCGGTCGTGATGCGAAAATAGCGACATGACCTCGCGCCTCTTCGACCTCAATTCCACCTGGCACCTGCCAGCCACTCCCGAATATGTGTGGGCAGTCATCGCCGATATTGACATGAGCTGGCCGCAATGGTGGCCGCACTGCACCTTCGCCGCCCCACTGAGCCGGACTGAGGCCAAGAGCAACTCGCAAGAGGACATTCTTAAGGCCACCACGGCCTGCCTCAACTTCAAGGCGTCCCTGGGCTACACCCTCACCATCAGCATCCACCCAACAGAGGTCGCAGCACCTCGGAAAATCGACTTCGATGCCGGCGGCAACCTCAACGGCACTGGGCGAGTACTGCTCACCGCCGAGAACCAAGGCCAAGCAACGCGTATGGACATCGAATGGCGGGTTCGTCCGACGCAGCGCTGGATGAACCTTCTGACACCAATCGCAGCCCCTGCGTTCACTGCGGCACATGCCCTGATGATGCGCCAGGGCGAAAAAGGCTTGATCAAAGCGCTGGCGAAACAGACACCCGCCAGCGCCAAGTAGACCTGTCTACATTCGACTAGCCACGGGAATACAACAGTCCTACCATGGAACAAGGTCAGCCGAGCTGGGGAGCCGCCGCACCCCCACCTTCGAGCGCAAACTTGCAGGCAGTGGGATTGGGGGGACATTGAGCATCCATGCGAGCCTCGCCGCCAGCCTCCGTCGCCAGGAAACCGCCAACCCAGATAACTGGGCAGCCACCATCCGCAACATGGCTCTCTTCGACCTGGCAGCAGACATGGAGCTGGGCTTCTTCCTCTCGTACTACCGAAACTTCGCCATCCCTAGCATCGCTGCCACTCTTCACACCAACGGTGAGATCCAACAGCGGCCCATGAAGCGCTCGTACGACACCGCGATCGTCATCTACGAGCTCATCGCCAATGGCTTGGACAGCGACCGCGGCCGCGAAATGATCGCCCTCCTCAACCACGTGCACCGCAACGTCCCCGGCAACAAGGACGATTTCCTCTACGTCCTCCTTACCCTGCTGGTGGTGCCGATTCGATGGACGCAGCAGAATGCCTGGCGCCAACCGACAACAGCAGAACTCGCCGCCGCCTCTCGCTTCTTCACTGAGCTGGGATTTAGGATGAACATCGACTCCATGCCCGGCACTTATGCCGAAGGCGAGCAATTCTTCGACAGCTACGAAGAGACGCACGTCGCACCATCCCTTGAAGGGCAGCAGCTGATGGACGCCACCGTCCAGGTTTTCCAAGGCCGGCTGCCGCGTCCTCTGCGCCCGCTCGCCGGGCAGATCATCAGCGCAATGCTCGACGACAGCCGTCTGGTCTCAGCGCTCGGCCTCCCTCGCGCCACAGGGCTCTCCCGTACCACGCTCAAAGGCGGGCTTGCGATACGCAATGCCATCCGCCGCCGTCGACCGCTTGAACAAAAGCCTCATTTCACGCCCGGCAAGGCCGGCTCCTCGTTGTACCCGAACGGGTACTCCCTGGGTCAGATCGGTCCGACCAATGTTCCGCCCTCCCCCATTCGCCGAAGCAATGAACTATCGTGAAGCCCGGAAAATAGCACGCAGGGCGGAGCACAGCTTCGGCTTGCCGGGTGACACTACGCTTCATTTCATCCAGGACAAACTGGAGACACAACGAGACAGGCCCATCACCGTCGATGAACTCCCCGGCTTGTCCGGGTCAGAATTGTGCGGCGTCTGGCTCATCTGCGATGACCACGACATAGTCCTCCACGCGCCGGTGAAATCCATCTGGCACCGGCAACAAATCATCCTGCACGAGTTCAGCCACATGATCCTCCGTCACGATCTCGAGATATCGGATGAAGAGCTGGTCGTCGCGTTCCTGCCAGACCTCGGCGTAAATGTACTCCGCGCGCTCGGCCGCAGCAGCTACACCGACGACGCCGAACTCACTGCAGAGGCCCTCGCCGACCAGCTGGCAACGCGCATCATCAACAATGAAGTCGGCACCACGCCCGAGCCTCTGGCCTTCCGCCGAGTGTTCGGCTGATGGAAGTCGTCCCTGCGGCCGCCCTCTGGGTGCTGACTGTCCTCAGACTGCCAGCAGCCCTCGACCCTGACCGTGGCAGCGTGTTCCGAGCGACCATCCTGGCCGCGATCGCCTGCACCCTGTACGTTCCCGCCGTCTATTACGGCATCGATCCCCTGCTGGGCGGTCACAACCGCGTCGGGCTGGCTACTCTCTTGTCTCTGCTCCTGGGGTTTTGGCAGTTCCGAACTGCCATTTTGCTGGCCGCGGTCCCAGACACAGAAGTACGACGGCGGCAACTCACCTTGGGCTGGTGGGCCGCGGGCGCCGCTTGCACGGCGGTAACGGCAGGATTTGTCGCCAGCCACGTCGATGTTACCGATCCGAACCTACCGCTGACCTACGGTGACCAACCCGGAATGGCATTGTTCCTCTGGACGGGCTCGGCATTCATCACGTGGATCTGCCTAGATATAGCCCGCGTGTGTCGCAACAACATTCCACACATGCACGCACCCGCGTTCCGCTCAGCTTTCACCCTCATCGCTGCGGGCTGCATGCTGTTTGCTCTGGTCCTACTCGACCGGTTGCTCTATGGCGCCGTGGTGAGCGTTGAGGGCACGGCAAGCCCGACTGCGGCCGTCCTCACCAGCTTGTATTGGATCGGCGAAACTGCCGCTGTTCTCCTCGTCAGCCTCGGGCTCCTTCTCCCCCGCTTGGCAGGCCATCTCGAACATGGCCCCTTCGGACTTCGTGTCAGGCTGTTGCTCTTGGAGATCGGGCCAATATGGAACCGCGTAGGCTCCGGCCAGCATGACCTGATCCTCGAGCACCGACCCGTTGGCCGTCTCATCTTCTTCTGCCGCCATGCAGAAACACAGCTTCACCGGCGTCTCGTCGAAATACGTGATTGCGAGATGGCCAGCCCCGCAGCTTCCAGGCGCCTCGGCGCCCACGATCGGTCCGTCGTCGAACGCGCCGAACACGCACTCGAGAGGCGCTCCGGAGCACAACTTTCGCAATAAGCCCCGCGGGGCCTACGACGTTGATAAGTCATGCCGCAGCATCCAAAACCATCGATGAATGGGCAAAAGCATCTTTGCTGTTTGTCATTCTGATACCCATCATCGCTGGGCGGGACCTCCGCGCAACCACGGCGTTTCGCGTCAAAATTGCACCCCGGCCTCTCACACTCATGGATGGATCCCTATCAGAACGGCGCCGAAATCTGACGGGCGCGTCCGCTGTCCGCCGGCCGATGAAGGAGAAGGACCATGGAAGAGCTCACCATCCACACCCCCGCCGACGTTCTCAGCTTTGTCGGCCACACGCTGGGGTTCTGGCCCCAGGAAAGCCTCGTCTGCATCACCATGTCCGACAACCGGATAGGGGCTACGCTCCGCGTTGACCTGCCCAAACGGGGCACCGAAATCAGCTATGCACAGACGGTCGCCGGGTACCTGGCCCACGACACCAACGCCTCAAGCGTGCTCTTTGCCGTGTACACCTCTCAGGCGGAGCAGGTCAGCGAGGTCAGGCCGCACGCGGCAACCATCGCCGCGTTGACAGGCGCCCTCGCTGAGCGTGGTATGTCCATCCGCGATGGGCTCCTGGTCGGAGACGAGACAGTTTGTCAGTACGACGGAGGTGCCAACGGCCCGTCCCTCCCGCTGGCCGCAACGCAGTCCAGTCAAATCAACGCTGAATTCGTCTACCGCGGCAGCACCATCGAACCTACCAACCGCATCACGCTGCCAGCTTCGACCAAGGAAACCGAAACCGCGGACGCTGTCGAGGACCGTGTGAAGGCACTCGGGAATCTGAAAGTCGGGGATGCGCTAGAGCAGGCCAGGGCGCGCTGGACGGACATGCTAAAGTCCACCAGCTACCCGGACCGGGATGACATCGTCAACTTCATTGCGGATCTTCAATTCCCCGTCATCCGCGACAGACTGATGGCCGACATCCCGGGCATCGAGGAACGCATGGACCGCATCCTCCTCGCTCAAACCGACGACAAGCCGGAGTGGTCTCGAGTCGAATGGGCGCAGCAGCTGCTGCTCCATGCCTACACGCACAGCAGCACAAAGCACTCCGCGCCGATCCTCACAGCAGTGGCATTCATCAACTGGTGGGAAGGCCGGGGCAGCAAAGCGCACCAGTTCCTGCAACTCGCCCTCGAGGCCGACCCCGCCTACCACTTGGCCAGGGTCAGCGACATCATGATCGGCTCGGGAATGGTCGCCGGCTGGAACATCAACAAGGGAACGGCGTACCGAGATCCAGGGCTGGAAGCCTGACGTGGTTTCTTCGGCTGCAATGACGACCGCCCGTCAAGCTGGTGGCGTTTCGGCCATCGTGCGCAACAGCGCTTACGTTCCGCCAGGGTGCCGAATTGGTGACCGGCGTCTTGGATGTTGCTGGGAACCGACCACTGTTGATCCCTCCAGGGTTCGGATTGCAGACTCTACGTCTCCCACGGCCCCGGGGCCGGCATGGCGGAGCAACACAAACCCGACTCTGAGTTCTCCCATGGCTGAATAATCAGTGCCAGCCGCTATAGGGATCTGCGTTGTGATTGGTGGGCGGCGGGTTCTTGTAGACGCGTCCGCGCTGAGATTGAGGCTCGCCCTGGTGCCGCGGTGGCCGGGTGCGTCGGTGTCTGCGCTGCCAGAAGGCGTTCAGAATGCGCAGTGCGACCATGAGGACCACCAAGCATCCGAGGGCAATTAGATACTCCATCAGTGCTTCTGCTCCGCTTTGGTCTGCTGTGCCTGCCGCCAGCGCTGGCGGCGGCCCGCCATAAGAAAAGCCCACCAGACCATGACGAAGGTGGCGAGGCCGAGGATGATGCTCCAGATGCCCGTTCCTACTTCGTCAGGAAGGGTGAGGCAGTAGAAACCCAAGGCGAGGCTGCCACCGCCGACGAGGGCGAGAAAGCACGCCGCCACCCTGATTGTGCGCGGGTCCTGGAGCGGTGTGATGGCGCCCAGCGAATATCCCTCGGGGACACCTCCGGGCCCGTACTGCTCCTCGTACTGGCGCACGTTGACGGGGCTCGGGTCATATGGAGTGCCATCAGGCCGGCGGAACTGCTTGCCTTGGTTGAACATTCATCGAATCCTATCGGGATGTGCCGGTCTGATCCGGGCGGTCCTGGCCAAGCTCCAGGAGGTTGATGTCGACCCGGCCGCTGGTCCCTGGTTTCGGGGAGCCGCGCCGCTTGCGGAGCTGGGTGGCCCGGTACTCGTCAAGGGCGAGGTTGAACGTATAGAGCGTCATGAATCCGGCAAAGCCTATTAGCCACAGGGCTCCCCACTCCGGCAGCCCGCCCTCCCATAGGGGACGCTGGAAAAGCCACAGGCCGACGATCAGGACGAGCCCCGAAAAGACCGTGATGATCCCCATGCCCCACCAGGTACTTACCTGAGCCTGTCCGCTCCCGGGCGTGAACCCGATCTCGTCGGCCGGGTAGCTGTGCAGCTCGCCAGTGTTGGTCTTGCGGAGCACCCGCTTCTCACCGGCGGCCACAGCCTTTTTGTGTTCGGCGTACACGGCATCCTCGCGCCGCATACGCTCACGGTCGTAGACCATATTCAGTCTTCCTGTCTATAAAGCGGATCAGGGTCGGGGCCCGGTTTCTTCATCCTGTTTCCAGGTTGCCGGGCTGTTTTAGAGCCGGAGCGTGACGCCCTCGGCCGTGCAGGCGCCGGCATTAGCGAAGACGGCGTCCCGGACGGCGTCCTTGGATGCCTGCTCAGGCTCGCCACCGTTTTCGGCCGCCGCCGAGTGGTCCATGGAGAGGGCGCCCAGGGACGCAAAAAGGCCGATCAGGTCCCCTGAAACCGTGTCTTTTGCGTCCTGCGCCTTCAGGTAGATGTCCTCGTAGGTGTTCGGATCGGTGCCCGGAAGGGCCTTGTACTCGGCGTAGAGCGCGTTGAACGTCTCACAGGCTTCCTTCACGCTGCCAGTCGTGGTTGCCGTTGGCGATCCTGAAGGCGATGCCTGTGTGGTGGCGGCTGTCTCCGTGGGTATGGAGCTGGGCCCGATGGGTTCTTTGGGAGGTGAGGCGCATGCCGTCAGGCCCGCGCCTGCTGCGATGGCTGCTGCGGCGAGGATTCTCTTCACTTTGGATCTTTCTCTTACGGGTGGCATTTTGTCTCAGCGCACCGGGAAAATCCCGATGAACCAGAAAGCGGCTAGGGACAGAAGCGCAAAGGCCGGGAGCAGGCAGCCGAGGACCTTATTTGACCGGGCAGCGACCTGGAGGGACTGGTTCGGGTCCTCCGGGTTGTAGGCCACCTCAAGAGGTGACCCAGGAACTGGTTTGCCGTGGTAGGAGACATCCGACTCCCCGATGTAGAGCAGGCCGCGGCTGTCATGGAATTGGTAGCGCGGCCAGTAGCGGATGCTCCGGGTTGCGTTGCCCGCGCCGTTACTCCAGCCTTGTCTGCTGCCGGTCACGGCGGCCTGGGTTTTGGACCAGGTGGCAATCAGCTGCTCCTGGCGCTTTGTGGTCCGGACTGCCTTGGTGCAGGAAAACGCGGCTCCCATAACGAACAGCGCCCAGATGACATACAAGGCAATTTTCACGGGGCGTTCTCTACCGGATTGGTGGTGACGTTGGCTGCGGACTCATCTTCCTTACGGAGCTTCACGGAATACGGGAAGTAGTCCAGGGTCATCTGGATGCGGGGATCCGGATGCTTCAGGAACCATTCGAAGGCGCGGTCATCGTCAGCCTCCCACCAGGGCTTCGGCAGCCCGATGCGCTTCCGGGCCTTGCGCCCACGCCATTCTTCCGTGACGTTGAAGTATCCCTGGAGGACTGCGAGGCCGAAGAGGAGCCCGAAGAACACCATGACCAGACCCATGATCGACAGATTGAAGAGCAGAATGACCCCAAAGGCCAGGGCGAACAGTGACGCCGGCAGGGCAATCAGTATCGTGAGCAAAATGCTGAAGTAGAAGGAACGGATCAGGTTGTGGTCGCCGCCGCCCGAGCTGGCACCGATGCCCCACTCTTCCTTCGTGTACGCGTAGATGGTCTTACCTGTCTTTGCGTACCCGTAGTAGTACGGGTGGTTGATGACCCGCTGGTAATGCTCGTCGATATTCTTCTTCTCCCCCATGGCACCAACTTTATCGGGTGTCATGGCGGGTTCAGTTCCTTGGATCGGCAGTCAGTCTGGGCATAAATGAGGCCATCGCGGTTGGGTTCAGACCAGCTGCCTGCCCTATACCGGTAGTGCCGTCGCGGGACACCGGCGGACGCCTTGGCTGGTGCGGGATTTGAGGCCTCTTTGCAGCAACGCCGATGCGGACCAAGGACCGTTCAAATCATTGCTTCGGTACTTACGAAAACCATTCCGGAAATGATTCCTCGGGAAGCCGCGCTGGCTGGCGGGTCTGAAGCCAGGGCCGAATCACGAGAATCCGCCACTGGATCCTTCACCGGATGCTGGGCACCCGGATGGTCTGCTGAGTCTTCATCACCGGGTCGACGAGGATGAACAGGGCAGTCCTCGACGCACGTTCTGCGACGTACTCGATCTGCTCGATGCTCAGCCCCTGCACCTTCAACACAGCACGCTGAACGTAGGGAAGGCGGGTCACTTCCACCAGCTGGCCGAGCTGCCGCACGGTGGCCTTGGCGGGTGCTTGCAGCGCGCCGGTTGACGCGTCCCAGGACCAGGCTGGCAGATGGTTTCCGATCCACTTCTTCTGGCACCGGCTCAGGCTGTGTACTCCTGGGTGAGAGGTCCTGCGCACCTGTGTTTCCAGAGCCCGCTTGCGGGCCTTGCTGGCTATTTTGAGTTTGTCCCACAGCACGTCCCCGGAAACGACGGTCCTGGCTGCTGCCTTGTTCGTTTTGCCGTGGCACGTTCCGCGGCTCCATCCATCCAGACGCACCTGACGCTTCAGACGGCTGTCTCATCCATTCACCAAAGGAGGTGCTTCGCCGATGGCACGCAACCGAAATTTCAGCCGGCGCGAGAAGCGCAAGGCACCAGCAACGGTTCCTGCTGTCCCGGACCTGGGACGGCTCACCATGCCCCGCTGGTACTCCGTCGTCTCGGCCGTCATTCTTTTTCTCGCCGGCGTCGCGTTCGCTGCCCGGGCCGTTCTGACCCTGCGTTCCAGCTCATGAGCACGCGGCAGAAGAAGCTCATCTCCGAGGTCATGCAGGAGCTGCGAAACAAGCCCGGCTTCATGCCGCTGAAGATTGCGGACATACTCTGGCCGGGGGCCGTCATGCGTACCCAGGACAGGTGGGCACAGCTGCAAGTCCGCTTCTTTCAGGCGTTCTCGCGCTAAGCCAGGATCAAGTGGGTAAGCGAAGCGAAGCCGTTCCCCAGGACCCGGGCTATGTGCCGTACCGGCCGGAGGAACAGCTGATATACCGCCGGGCGGAAAACGGCGAAATGGTGGGTTACACCCACGCCGAATACGGAGTGCGAAAAGATGACGGCGGAGGCCTGATCAAGCCGTACAACAGCTCCGCTGGCCTGCTGTTCCTGGCCATCCTCATGACGATCTGCTTCGGCGGAATGATCTACGGCCTGATCCAGATCGCCATAACAGGTCAGTGGCATATCTTGGGCGAGACCTGGTGGATGTTCCTGCTCGTCATGTACCCCTTGCTTGCCGGCTGGGCGGGCTACTTCACGGAGCGCAAGGCCGAGAAGCTCCGCAATGCCCGAAATCTGTCGCGGCCAGTGGAATAGCACGTCCAACAACCTGTTGGACTTTTCGTTGATGGTTCTCAGGCCGCTTTGACGATAAGCAGCTCATCCCACTCGGTGGTGTACCGCGGAGAAAGCGCCAGCCGTTTCATACCCCAGTCGGGCGCCTCGACCATCCCCGCGCGGCCCAGGCCAATGGAGCCTGTTCCGAACCGTTCCATGATGTCGCCGAGCAGCGCCCCGATGTGTTTTTCCTCGTGTGCCGTGGCGACGGCGGGCAATTGTGGCGCGGCTCCGGCCGGTGACAGGTCTGTGAGCATGACCCCTGCCCTCGCATACGGAACCCGTCCACGATCCGGTGCTCCAACGCGGGTACTGCCGCCTTGGTCAGGATCACCGGATCCGCGGTCGGGGCAGCCAGCTTCACTGTTGCGGATGGAAACGAGGAGGCTCTTTCGTTGAAATGAGAGGTGCCGGCGAAGCATGTCATCAGCTTGGCTTGCTGATGATCCTTGGCGAGTCGGATGGCTGCCTGCTGGGCATAAAGCGCCATCACCTCGTGCATCCTGGCCGCTGTCATCACCGGCTTGGAGAACGACCGTGAAAAAATGAGCTGCTTCTTACTGGCGATCTCGGTCTCCAGCGGGATGCACGGGATCTCGTTGAGCTCCATGATCGTGCGCTGCATCAGCACCGAGAACTTCTTCCGCATGGCTATCGGATCGGCAGCTTTCAGGTCAGCGATCGTGAAGATGCCCAGGGCGTTGAGCCGCTTGCCGAGCCGCCCGGCGATTCCCCATATCCCTGTCACCGGGACCCGGGACATGATGTGGTCGCGGTGGGAGGCGGGGAGCGTGTCGTAACTGCATACCCCTCCAAGAGCCGGATTCTGCTTGGCGACTCTGTTGACGAACTTGGCCAGAGTCTTCGTCGGGGCAATCCCGACACAGACAGGCAGGCCTACGTGCCTGGCGACGGTAGCTTTGATCTCCCGGCCCACGCGCTCCAGGTCGTGCGGTTCTCCCCGCAGCATGGCAAAAGCCTCGTCGATCGAATACACCTCGACGAGATAGCTGTAGCGGCCAATCAGCTCCATGACGCGGCTGCTGAGATCGCCATAGAGCTCATAATTTGAGCTGCGGTGAATGAGACCCGTGCGTAGGGCATCAGCTGCGAGTTTGAACCAGGGATCCCCGTTCTCGATGCCCAGGGCCTTGGCCTCGTTGGACCTGGCGACGACGCAGCCGTCGTTGTTGGAGAGAACCACCACAGGCTTTCCCTCCAACTTTGGGTCAAAGGCGCGCTCACACGAAACGTAGAACGAGTTGACGTCGATGAGGGCTGTCCGCTCCACCCGGCCGTCCGGCAGGTCACGCATGATGGCCCCGTTAGAGGCGATGAAGACAACGGGTGACAACGCCCCAAATCGTCAGCTCGGCAAGCTCCGGGACAACCACGTCGGGGTAGTCGGGATTCTCGGCGGCGAGCCTCACTCGGCCGTGTTCAAGCCGAAGCCTCTTTATGGTCAGTTCTCCGTCGACGATGGCGACCACGACGTTGCCGTCGACAGGAGTGATCGACCTGTCCACAACCCACTCGTCACCGTCGGAGATGCCCGCACCGTTCATGGAGTGCCCGGACACCCGGACCAGGAAGGTGCTCGTGATGTCTTTGATGAGGTGTTGGTTCAGGTCGATACGGCCCGTGAAATAGTCCTGTGCCGGCGACGGGAAACCAGCCGGCACAGCAACAGAACAGTACAGGGGCCCCAGCAGATCAGACGCAGTGACGTCGAGAGCGGCGACAACGACAGCACCCATTGCCCACTACCTCCTTGGGAATTATCGAACCTATGTTCTCCACAGGCTTATGCACATGTGAATATGTCTTCGATTAATCATACTGCCGGGTTCCTTGGTCGTCCCCTGCAAATGATTTACTTGCCTGACGGCCACACGCTCATTGGGGGATACATTGAAGGGCTTTGCCGCGTCGATTCTGCTTGTCCCGCTGCTGCTCACCGGCTGCGTCGTCCCCTACGGAGGCGCTGACGCTACCACCACAGCAACAGCGGCCGCCGACGGCTACGCGCGCTTGGATAAGGCTGGCATTGCCCAGATCAAGGCCTCCAAGGCGGCGCGACTGGATATGACCTCGGGACGGCTCACAAAGGAGAGCGTCGGCCTGGAGAACGGTACAAGTCAGGCGCCGGACGTCCTGATGCGTGAGGGCGTAATGTCCCTTGAGATTCAGGGGCCCCGCGGAACGGTCAGCGCGAAAACCGACCGGCTGCGGCTCAACGGCATGAACAACAGATCCGAGTTCAGTGAGGTCACGTACTTCCTCACGGCCGGGTCTCTGGAGGACTACACCGCCCTGATCCGTGACGGTGTGGACCGCTACGGCATCCCCAGTGATACCGCCGAGCGCTGGATCGACTCCATCTCCAGCCGGCCGGAGGACAAGAGCGACTTTGCGCTGGCGCCGGGCACCTCAACAGGCCTCCAGGTCCAGTACGACCTCCGCTACGACGGCTCCAAAAATACCCAGGTCGTCATCGTGCATGTCAGCCCGGCCTGACCGCCTTCGCCTCGTTGCCACTACATACCCGCCGCCGAGTGCCGGTAGCCCGGGCGGGTTGCAGCCAGCAGGAGACGCAAGTAATTCAACCAGAGAGGCTACGGAATGGACCCGTACCAACAGCACCAGCCGCCGTATGCACCTCAACCGCCCCACAGGCGCCAGGGTCAGTATCCGCAACAGCCCTACTATGGACCACCACAGCCGGGGTGGCAGGGGCCTCCGCCGCAGAAGAAGAGCAAGCTTGGCTGGATACTCGGTGGAATCGCACTGGCAGTGACCCTGCTCTGCATTCTTGGGTTCATGGGATGCTCCGCCCTCGCCCAGGAGATCAATGGTGGTGGAGGCTCCCAGGCGGAGAAGGCCAGCGAAATGATGGCCCGGGCTGACAACGTGCCGGAGGATGATTGGGTTGAGGTCTTCCGCCACGACCCCAAGGTCGATCCGGGATGTCTCTCCATCGATACATCATGCCTGCGTTTGTCCGCCCGGTGGTCCGTGGATCACAAGATCAGCCTGGAAGAGACAGCAAACCGATTCGGCATGAAGTCCGACTCAGACGGCCCCGTTTTGGGACGGTATGTGGGCTGCGTCAGTACCGAGTCTGACGGAGCAAGCAGAGAGTCACTCTGCATCGAAGAGTCTTCAGAAGGCTCAGACTCCTACGAGGTCACTGTTCAGATGGAGCGTGATTAGGGACTGAAGTGGACTACAGCGACTTTGAGCTGTCGCGTTCTGGGTGCTGTCGAACGCCCCAGGCGTTCTCCTGGTGACTATAGGAATCATCGCCCACAACAAGTTGTGCAAACCATGGATGCCTCGATACCTGATCCTCGGCATACTGGGCTGCTTTATCTATGCGATGTTTGCCGGCAGACTGGTCGCCCAGCTGTTCCCGCCGCCGTACGTCCCCGGCCTGTCAGAGGGCAGGGGGCTGGACCTCCGAGGAGTGGGCATCTTCATTGGGTCTTGGATCGGTGCCCTCGCCGGCGTTGTTTGCGCGCTAATTACTGTTGCAGGCTCTTCCCTAATGCGGCGACTACGGGACCCCGGGCGTTTGGTCTCCTGATGGCGTTGAGTCATGGACCAGGACCTCGACGAAGAGCCCGAGCCGCTCGCGAACCCACAGAGTCCACCAACCGCGACATCCGCCAGCTCCAGAGCCTCGGCTACAGCGTCACCCTCACCCCAGCCAATGGCTGATGTTGCCTCATACTCTCGTATTAGATCCGAAGGGACCCTTGCGCAATGGCGGATCGTCATGCAAGAGTGCACCAGCAGTTGGCGGCGGTTACACCGAAACCCCGTCCGGACGCTCAGGGGGAAGCATTGAATACTCGAAAACTCGGCGCGATCGGCATTGTTGCTGCGTTGGCATTGCTGGTGACACCCCCAAGTGAATGAATCCGATGCTGAGGTCGCGCGCGCGCTCAGTACAATTCCAGTTCGCGTGTCCCGACAAATGACCACTACCGAGTATCAGTTTCGCGTGGCCGAGGTCCTCAACCTTTTTGACGTCGAAGCAGTGGGCGACGAAACGGGCGTGTATTACGGGGACGAGGGCGCTGAGCTGGAAGATCAGCCTTTACTCGCTGCCATTCGTATACTCATTGGAAGGCGATTCGGCATCCCGGAAGCAGCCATATGAATGCCACCCCCGGAAGCTCACCGATGTCGTTAACCGGCCTGCCCCGTAGGGCCCCCCGGCCGCCCATCGCAGATATCACAGCGCCTGACAACCCGTCCCAACGCAGAGCGCCTCAGTTCTGCGGTAGAAGGACAGACAGCGGCGGGAGTCGTGGGACCGACGACGGAGCTGGGCATCGGCTGGCATGGGGGACACCAGCGCGACGGTCCGCCGCCGGCCGGTTCCGGATGCTGTCCCAGATCCGCTCGGGGACAGCCGGCCAGTAGTGGGGTTCAGCCCTCACATTCGACGCAGTAGGCATGGCCGTCCTTCTCGCGCGCCTTCTGCGAACGGTGGCGGACCAGGAAGCAGGACCAGCACGTGATCTCATCGTCAGCCTGCGGGATGACCTGAACGACGAGCTCTTCGGCAATGAACTCGCCACCAGGGGTCAGGCCGTCGAGGGTGTCAGCCTCGTCGAGCTCCTGAACCACGGACTTGGCGTCCGGGGCTTTCGCAGTCTTCAGGGCCTCCAGCGAGCTTTCCTGGGACTCCTTGACGTCGGTGCGCAGTTCATCGTAATCGGTTGACACGGAGGTGCATCTCTTTTCTGTTGAGGGGGTTACCGGTCCTGCAACATACAGGACATCGGAAGAATTCCCCTAAAAGCGCGGCGCTGTTATCTCAATGCGGCTGCCGCTTCGGTCGAGGAGCCCGAGCCGTTCCTCGACCGCCATCAGATGCCTTTGGAATGAGGATGTGCCGGACCGTTGCCGATGAAAGCTCCGACGCCCCTGCGCCGCGTAGAATCGTCCGACGATCGAAGAGTTGGGGGACGGATGATCTTTGCGAAGAAGCACACGTGCGAAATGTGTGGGCGGGCGACAGCGGCCCATGACAGGGATGTCCGTTTCCGCCTCCCGGATCCGGTCCTGCACAGCCCCGAGCAGCACCGTGTCGAAGACAGCTGGCTGAGCGACCCGGACCCCAACAAGGCCACGCTCATGCAGATCCCCAACATCAGCCCGTTTGTCCGGGCATTGCTTCCTGTCAGGCTCGAAGGCGGCCACGAATTCCGCTACGGCGTCTGGATCGCCATCCACCCTGATGACTTACAGCACGCCTGTCGGGTCTGGAATGCGCCCGAGTACAGCGACCTGAAGCTCACCGGCTACCTGGCCAACAGGATTGAGCCCTGGGGGCTCTTCGCTGTCCCGGTGAACCTGGCGGTGCTGGATCCGGACCACACACCCTATTGCGTGAGCAGCCCCGACGAGGACCTGAACGACGTGCTCACCAAAGAATGGCCGCATGACATTCTCGCCTCGCTGCCATGAAATCCCCCGTTTAGTACCATCCGAGCCGAACTTCGCTCCCGAGACTCAGGCCAGCTCAGGCAAGGTATTTCTCCAGTGGTCCCTCCAATTGCCGTAGAGCTCGTCCGCCAGCGCCTCCATCGAGCGTTTCGCTAGTCCGACATGCCGTTGGTCGCGGGTGGCAGTACTTTGTCCTGAGCGGCGGACGGCTGGCTTCCTATCGTCCACTCCACGTGATTTCGCCGCCGTGGCGCTTCGGGTGTGCCTGGGTCGTGGTTCGTACAGCTTCAACAGATCCAGAAGGGCGCCCACGTAAT
The DNA here is from genome assembly GCF_030815865.1 of Arthrobacter globiformis. NCBI lineage: Bacteria > Bacillati > Actinomycetota > Actinomycetes > Micrococcales > Micrococcaceae > Arthrobacter > Arthrobacter globiformis. Next base: position 2,300,938 of record NZ_JAUSXI010000001.1, on the reverse strand, counting down.
TGAAATCATTGCGGTCGTGCCGGAGCTTTGTGAGGTCCAGGCGGCGGCGTTCGGCCCGATAAGCCGCCGCCATCCTGCGCAGTCCCGGGTAACCGCTGTACTGCAATTCTTCGATGGCTACGATCCAGTCGGTCAGCATCTCCAGGCGGTCCATCTCCTGGTTCTCTGAACTGCCCGCTGCATCGTACACGTGAGCAAGCCCGCGCCATATATCAATGAGGACGCTGCGGGCATCTCCGTCCGGAAACCTGGCGTACGAATCCTGCGCCAACTCCAGAATCTCGTGAACCAGGGAAGCCGGAAGGGCATCGGCTACCAGATGACCCGACTCCAGGTAGTTCTGGACTTCACCGGCCACCTTGCCGAAGGACCAGATCCAAGTTGTCGCGACCGTGGATGCACCCCCGTTGAGGTTAGCGCTCCTGAGGAAACGCTGGTGGGCCCACTGAACGCAGGACTGTGAGAGCTGGTCTTTCATGATTCTTCCTTTCTGGAAATGTCGGCAATGGATGCAGGCTTCTCGCCGGTAGTTGGGCCTAAAAAGAAAGAAGGCCCAGTCCCTCCCATGTCTCGCGGACAGATCCTGTAGCCATCAGTCGCAGGACGAACGGATCTATCTCGGAGAGCTTCTCGAGCCGTTTCTGTGCCGTTTTGATTTTCGGCTCGATTCTGGCCTCCTGATCAATCAGCAAATCAAACCTGAGATTCTGGGCTGCCTCATCGCGCACCTTTTCCAGGTACTCCTGGTACTTCCCAATCTCGGCCAAAAGTGCCTGGCGCTCGTCGTCAGTGCCCTTGCCACGTTCTCCGAGCATGGCAAGGAAGTCGGGCCGCTCGAGTCGGGCCAACAATAGTTCGGTAACGACGGCGTCCAAGTGCGAATCACGCATTGCGACGTGGAAACCCGTCTTCCCGGGCACTCCGGTGCAGATGTACGTGTTGTAGAACGGGTACGGCAACTCGTTGCCATGCTCGGCAACCGGCCTTGGCAATGGTTCCCCGGTGACCTTGTCCTTGCGCCGTCCAGCGTTCTGCTTGCCGATTCGCATCGGAGCCGCGCATACGCCGCATGTAGCGATACCGGTGAGCAGGTGTCTGGCGGGCCAGTCGTTCGTCCGCCTGCGCTCCGGAGGGCTCATCACGATCTGAAGTTTCTGCCAGGTGTCCAGCTCAATGAGGGGCGGCCAGATAGCGTCACCGATGATCTCCCCTTGGTGCTGACGTTTGGCTGCATAGGCCGGCATGGTCAGCATCTGTTTGATGGCCGGGGGCGTCCAGCCGAGGCCTTCCCGGTGGGGTTTCATGGTCCCACGGCGTGGCGGGATGCCGCGTTCGTTAAAACTCTTGGCGATGGCGTAGGAGGTCTCACCGGCAAGGATGCGCCGTGCTGCCTCTGCACAACCGGAGCCTCTTCCTCATGGGGCTCGACCCGGATCAAGGCGCCCCGTTTCAGCATCCTTAATTCTCCGGTAGCCGTAGATCTTCTTACCGTGCGGCCGGCCCTTCTCGGCATTGGAGCGCATGTCGCGTTGCAGGCGTTTACTTGTTTTCGCACTCTCTCATATTCGGAGTCAACGGCATCTTCCAGCAGAGTTCGGCGATCACGGGCGTTGGCCGGGTCATAGAGCCGTCCGTGCGTCGTCACCCAGATGCGGATGCCACGTTCCTCACACAGTTCGATAAGGTCAACCCACTCCCCTGTCCGGCCGCGACCCGCGGCTGGACTCCCACAAACCAGGGCACCGGCACCGAAGGCGTCTTCTTCAAGATCGCTCATAAGCCTGGCAAAGCCCTCACGTGCCTGATTGGAATACCGGCTAGCGCTACGGTCGTTAGCGCGGTAGGCCCACAGTCTTCATGACCGCTTCCAGTTCCTCACTGAGCACTCCTGTATCGCCGGTGACCATGCCGGGAAGCAGGCCGCGGGCATCAGCGGCAAGCCAGGCGGAAGGCGCGGCAACCGCTACCTAAGGCGGTCGGCGCCTGCGGCCAGTTCTGCGCTGCTGCCAGCACGGCGTCTGCACGCCGTTCCGTGGCCGATCTACCGAAGCCGATGTCTTCATCGCAGCGGTCCTCAGAGACCCGAACTCGGTCGAATTCTGCCTGGGCTACTAGTCGGGCTCTGCTTGCTAGCCAATCACACCTCTGGCATCCAAGGCCCTGACCGTGAGCGCGCCTCACGGCCGAGTCATGTTGCAAGGCGGATGAACACTGATGAACCAACGTGAGCCGGAAAGCTTGCGCCGAATGTAAGGCGCCGTTCGAGGCGATGCGCAGTTCGCAGCGCTTCTGTTCCACTCGCTGTGCCAACAGGCAGCGAGACCGTCGCCGGCGGCAACGCGTCGCGGGGTCAGCAGCGACTCCATCTGGTGAGCCCAGAAGCGAGTGCGTGATAGCGGCGAAGGGACCGCGAGCGCGCCAGGCCGGAACGGACGCCGCACTGGCAGCGGTCCGAGCCCGCGACAGTCGACTGTTGGATTCACTCCGCGCCCAACTCCGACTTCATGCTGTAAACATCGACGACCTCAAAGCCGAGAACGCCGAGCGGCAATCGACCGTAAAGAAGCTTCGCGTCGACCTCGCACGGCTCCAGATAACACAGACGTGCGATGCCCAGGACTTGGTCCACTTGGCCGGCAGGTTACTGGCACTCAGTCGAGTCGCCGGCGTCGAGCTTGATCCCAGCACGAAGGAGCTATTCCGCCGCAGGGGATGGAGCAACTCACGCCGGGGACAGCAGCCATGACCATGTCCATCGCCCGCCTTTCGGCGCAGTCCGGGCTGAAGTACCTGTTCAAGACCACCATGATGGACGATCAACTGATCACCCCCGCCGACACCACCTCGTACTACATGAAGTCCGGGACGCCCCAAGGCAGATGGATCGGCTCCGGCCTACAGGGCATCAACCGTTCAGCAGGAGCCATCGTCAGTGAAACGGATGCCAAGGCCCTCTTCGATCATGCCACCCACCCCGATCACGGAACTCCCTTGGGCCGTCCATACGGCCAACCGACGGTCGTCCAGAACAACCATGGACAAGCCGAAACACGTCATGCCGTCGTCGGATTCGACATGACCTTCAGCGTCCCCAAATCGGTGTCCGTTCTGTGGGCCCTGAGTCCGCGCGCGCTTCAAAACGAAATCCTCCAGTGCCACCACAGCGCCGTCACTGCCACCCTGCAATGGCTCGAAGCATCGGTTATCCACACGAGAGCCGGACGTAACGGCGTCGCCCACATTGGCACTCGCGGAGCATTGGCCGCGGCCTTCGACCACTGGGAATCTCGGGCCGGGGATCCGCAACTGCACACCCACCTCGTCATGGCCAACCGTGTCCAGCGCATCACGGACGGTGCGTGGGTCACGCTGGACTCACGGACGCTGTACAAAGCAGCAGTGGCGGCCAGCGAGCACTACAACGGTCTCCTCTTCGACGCCCTTCACCGGCACCTCGGTACCGATGCAGAATTCCGCACGCCAGCCGCGCAAACGCGCAACTCCAGCCAGCAACTCACGGGCGTGGACGATGTGCTGATCCGCGAATTCTCCAACCGTTCCCGCCTCATCGATCTCGAAACAGACCGGCTCGTGGCTGGATGGACCGCTGGGCATGGCGCTCCCCCGTCCGCGACAACCATCATCAAGCTTCGGCAGCAGGCCACCCTTTCAACTCGCACGGCCAAGTCCGAATCAGTCACACCGTTGCACCAGCTCTCAGCTCAGTGGCGAAGTCGTGCAATAGCCAAGGGCTTCGAGCCAGAGCAGGTGCTCGCTGCAACCGTACGGCGCTCTCACAGGACCCCGTTCCGAGCCTCTGGCTTCGCCCCGTCCTGGATCGACGCCGTCGGGTCACTGGCACGGGAGCGCGTGGCCACGAAACGCTCCACCTGGAACCGGTGGAACCTCCTCGCAGAAGCCGAACGTGTCTGCGCCGAGATCCGCTGCCAGACAGCCGAGGACCGCAGCATCATGATCGACGCCGTGGCCACCGCAGCGGAAAGCCAGTCGGTTCCGCTCAACGAGCGCCGCTACACGGCGCCAGTCGAGGCGCAAGCCGATCTCCGCTTCAACAATCAGTGCGTCTTCGACTTCCACGGCACCCGCCTCTACACGGATGTGGGAACTCTCTCGAATGAGGATGCCGTCATGGAAGCGAGGAACGACGACGGCGGCCCGGCCGTAAGCGCGACGGTCACCATGGATTCACTCTCCAGCTACAAGCACCGCGGACAGCTTGAACTGCACGCTGATCAGCGTGCAGCTGCGGCCAACGTTCTGCTCAGCGGCAACCGACTCGACGCGATCGTGGGTCCTGCCGGAACTGGCAAGACCACAACCCTCGCTGCGGTCAGGGCAGCCTGGGAAGGGGCCTTCGGGCCTGGCACAGTGGTTGGGCTGGCCCCGGCCGCTGCCAGTGCGGAGGTACTAGGACGCGAGCTCGCGATGACCACCGAGAACGTCGCCAAGTGGCTTTATGAGTCCGTCGGCCAAGGAGCCGGCTATAGGGCTGCAAAGTATTTCGATGTGGAGCAACGCCTCGCCAAGAATGCGGGGCGCCATGGCTCTCAGGCTATCCGGCTGGTACAGCAGGCCTCGTGGCTTACTGCTGAGCAGGACAGGTGGCGCTTCCATGAAAATCAGCTGGTCGTCGTCGACGAAGCCTCCATGGTGTCCACAATTCAACTGGCAGCGCTCGTACACCAGGCGCGGGACGCCGGGGCGAAGGTGCTGCTGGTGGGTGACCCGGGGCAATTGGATGCCATTGACGCAGGCGGCGTCCTCGGCTGGCTGGACCGGCAAGGCAAGACGGCAAGGCTTAGCACGATCTGGCGGTTCGAGCAGGCCTGGGAGCAAGACGCATCACTGATGCTCCGTTCGGGTGACTACTCCGCCGTCGCCGAGTACCACTCTCATGGGCGACTAAAACATGGCACGTACATGGACATGGTCGATCAGGCTTATTCCAGCTGGCAGGCAGACACCAAAGCGGGCAAGGCCTCCATCCTCATCGCAGCCGAGAATGACACGGTGTCCATGCTCAACCAGCGAGCCCAGGCCGACCGGGTGATCCGGGGTCAGGTAGACGCGGAACAAGCGGTTCCGGTCCGCGACGGATCACGAGCTGGCCGCGGTGACACCGTCATCGCACGCCGGAATGACCGGGCGATATTGGACAGCGGCGGAGACTTCATCCGGAACGGAACCATGCTCGACGTCGTCCGTACAGACAAGCGCGACGGCTCACTCACCGCCGTTCGCCGGGACACCGGCGCAGCTGTCTCCTTGAAACGCGACTACGTCGAGAACTCACTCGAGCTGGGGTACGCGACAACTGCCCACCGGTCGCAGGGGCTCACCGTGGATACCGGCCACACCGTAGTCACGCAGGGTCGTCTCACACGGGAACTGCTCTATGTGAGCATGACCCGCGGACGCGCTGGGAATCACGCCTATGTGAGCGAGAACGACCCCGTAGATGACGAACCCCTGGATCCGGCTCTGCAGCCCTCCTGGCAGCAGATCCTAGCCGAGGTCCTAGCTGCCGAAGGAGCAGAACGGACGGCGCACGAAGTCCGCGACTCAGAGAAGAAGAAAGCAGACAGCTTGGAGCGCCTCAGTTCTGAGTACGACTATCTGGCACAAATCGCAGCCGCCGAGGACTTGGTGGCATTCCTCGAGCGGCACTCCCCCGGGCTGGCGGCTCAACTGCAGGACTCACGTGCTTGGGGCGCTACCGTTACTGTCTGGCGCCGCTCTGTTCACGTCAGTCGTTCAAGCACCGAGCGCATCGTGGCAAGTGCCCTCAGCACCATTGGATCCGCCAAAGACGTGGCTGCTGTCATGCACTCCCGGCTCCGGTCATTCGTGTCCGGGATGCCGATTATTGAAAATGATCCATTGAGGCCGCTCTACTCCCCCCGGCGCGACCTGACCAACCTGATCCAACAGGTGCAGTCACGGATTCAAAGGCGGACGGATCACGTCATCAGAGAGGCGATGATGTGCGACACCGAATGGAAGCGGAACCTTCTACAGTGCCTGGGGCCCGACGTGGACCCCGCGGCCGCGCATGAAGTCGTGTGCAGGGTCGCCATTCACCGGGACCGGTGGGGATTCGGCGATTCGTTGCTCGCGCTGGGACCTGTTCCGGCGAGCTTTGAGTGGGAGCAACAGGAGCAGCGTGCATGCCTAAGCCGCGCCATCGGTCAAGTCGGTCACCCACCAACCACTCAGCGTCAGGACCCGGCATGGGCCGATGCACCCGTCAATTTGGAGGACCGCCTTATCAATGTCGGATGGCAACTCTAGACTGGGCGCGAAGGTAACCCATGAATGAGAACCCAGTCCTGAAGCCGAAGCTTGCGACCCCCGCGCTGGTCCTGGTCAGTGTAACCACAATGATCTGCGTCGTTTGTCTTCTAATAGCTGCTCAAGCAAACTGGGCGCCGGTATGGGTATCAATGGCCTTGGGAATTGCATTCCTGTTCGCCACAGTCTGTGTTGGCGCAGTGTGGCTAGCCCGGGGACGCCGGCTCTATTCTTGGATGGCGGACGCCAGGGAGCAGTGGGAGTACTTCGATGAGGCGAAGGGCATGAACGGCACGACGGCGGAGGTGACCGTCGTGAGCGTTGATGGCCTTGAACCCACGGGCTCGTGGATCACCATCAAGTGGCAGCGCTTTGACCATATTCAGGCAGCCTGGCTCGAGGCGCTGCCTGAACCAATCTGGCCCGGCACTGTGCTACTTATTGCACCGGATCCTGCTCAAGTCATGCCCGGCGTACCGTGGCCCACCAACTACTACATCCAAGCCTCCCATTGCCTTGCCTGGGCCCCGCGGCGGCTAGCTCGGTAGAGGGATTGGCTTGTGCCGGCTGTGGTGGCCCGTTCCTGTGGGAGTACGAAAACCGGAAGCTTTACCCGGACTTCTGGAAGGACGCACGGAGTTTCACGGCGGATCACATCGAGTCTGTGAACACTGGCGGGCGTATGGCCCCGGGTGTTGCGGGGCTACGTGGGATGCATAGGGCTTGTAACTCGTCCCGCGGCGACGGGCCACGGGAGCAGAAGCCCAAGCCCTCTAATGGCCCGTTGCGGACAAGCAGGGAGTGGTAGAACGCAAGATAGCCCCTGCCAGTCTTGCGACCAGCAGGGGTCATCTTGTGCCTCACAATTCAGGCGTGGTGAAAGTCCTCACCCTAGCCCCTGCAGTCCTCATCGAACGTAAAATTTCCATCCGAATCCGAATGGAATATGAAGGCAAAATTGGGCGCGGATCCCTTGCTGATGACCAGGATTCGATCAGTGAACGAGAAGCTATTCTGGTTAGAGCGGTCCGTTCTGTTCCAATTGATGACGTACTCATTGCCCTGGTCACCTACACCTTGGGCATGAAGGTTGAAGCGGAAGAGAAACGTCCCGTCCTTCTGCACCTTGATCACGATGTGCATCGTCCCCTCTGCTTGGACGATTTCGCCATTGCAGGTGTTTAAAGAACCGACGAAAGCTACGAAGCGTTCGGAGTCGGCGGGGGCAGCGGTGGCTGTGCCGGCGGGGGCCAGGAACGCCAGGAGGAGAGCTAAGGGAGTTAGGAAGCGGATGACTGTGCGCATAATGATCCCAACCCCCTAGCCGCGGCACTCGACTTCGAAGGTGGGGATTCCATCGCCGTCGAAGCGGCTTATGATCACCTGATTGGGTGCAGACCCCTTACTGATGGCCAAGAAGCGCTCTTGGAACGAGAAGTCACTGGGCGACGGCACGAACCGGCTCTTGCCGACCCAGTTCATGACGTACTCATTGCCCTGGTTGCCGGCGCCCGTGGCATTAATGTTGAAGTGTGCGATAAATCCCCCGTCCTTCTGCGGTTTGAAAACGGTGTGGAAGATCCCGTCCCCGGCGACGAATTCACCGTTGCAGGTGTTGAACTGAAAGACGAAAGTTTCGGTGCGTTCGGTTTGTGCAGGGGCAGCGGTCGCGCCGCCGGCGGGAAGAAGCATCGCCAGGAGGAGAGCTAAGGGTGCTAACAAGCGAATGATGGGACGCATGGATGACCTCTCTGTCATCTAGGAAGGAGCCCGTGTCTAGGAATTGTCCGAAAGCGGGCTATAGATAAAAGTGTGTGCCCGCGGATGCGCAGGCGCTGACGGGGAAGTTAGATGCCCGTCATAGTTCACAGGTCGCCGGATGCAATAAGTTCATCCGCGGGATAAACAGTTAGTCCTCAATTCTTGGGGAATCCTTGGGGCTGCACCCCCCAGTTTGGGGGGTCGTTTTTCGTGTCCTGTTGGGGGATAAATTGGAACTGTTGAAAGAACCTTCGCTGTGGGCATGGTCGCCCGACCATGCCGCTCCTCTTTTTCACCGATCGTCGGCCAGGAAAGGCTGCGAGACGCCTCACGAGGTAGGGGGCGCTTTGTCTTACCCCGACTCTAGGGTCCAGGGCATGATGAAAGTAGACGTTGGCGCACTGGATAGGCTGCTGACCCGGCTGGGCATAGGGCGGCGATATATTGGGGCCATGCCCACGTTCACCCTTGCCGGCGTCCAGTATGACTACGTGCAAGCCGTCCCCGACGAGGACCACGGCGAATACCAGTCGTGGGAGTACGGGCACTGGCCCAGGGTAGAAGTGTCGTTAGCCCTTGCCGGCGGCGGAACCGTGGCGGTGCACGCCGAGGCTTCACGCTGGACGGGGCAGCACATCCATGTGCGGTGGCTGGATGACAGTGGAGCTTTCACGGTGCTTGGGTGCCCACTGCGAACGTGCGGCGACTGACTGCCTCAGAGTGGGACATCATCGAATACCATCAGTGCCCGCCCGAGCTGCGTTCTGTCCGCTGGCGGAAGCGCCTACCAGGATTCTTGCCCGAGTAGCGGTAGCCCGCTCCGTCCCCCATGAGTCAGAGCGGACCACCCACCGCCGCATCACTCCCCCAATCGGGCCACCGAAGCGACGGTAAAGGGAGCATATTGGACGCAAGTTAACGGCGTGTAACTCGCCAGCACCCTTATCAAGTTGAGTGACTAATTGAGAGCTGGGTAGCGTGTTTGGTCGGCAACCTCCGCATGTCCCCCATGTGCGGAGGTTGCTTTATGCAGAGCCCCGCGTCGCCTCATGGCACATCTTGCGCCGGTCCGCGGAACGAGGACTACTTCCACGCAGCCTGGCTGCGGATTGCGAAGTGCCGCCAGAATTCCGCTCACTCCAATGGTGGAAGCGTCTGTGTGGATTCCTGCCGGATTAATTTCTTCGTATTTCTATTCCCTTGATGCTGGTGCATCGGATAGGTTGTAGTTCCTGCCCCCGCCTTCAAGCGTTGATGGCAGTCGGTGCTTTCCATAAGTGCGTGCAGTGCACGCGCATCCATTACTTACGAATCCCTTTTAGGGATGTTTCCGAGATGACAGAGAGGTCATCATCATGCGTTTAATAGTTCGTATTCTCGCGCCCATTTTTCTCGTTCTAGGCTTGATCGGCCCTGCCGGCGCAGCTACGGCTGCCCCCGCTCAAACTGAACGCAACTTCACATTTGCCTTTGATTTCAACACCTGCAACGGAGAAGCCATCGAAGGGCAGGGCTTTGTGCACGTTGTTAGCAAGGAGCAAGCCGACGGCTCGTTCTTAAACCGCATCACGCTGCACGCCAAGGGAGTTGGCAGCGAGGGCAATGAGTACGTGATGAATTGGACGCAAGTGCAGCGCTTCTTCACCGATCATGTCGAGTTCACAGCGCACACCAGGGCGATCAGTAAGGGATCTGCGCCCAACCAGGACCTTCACGCCACCGTCAATACGGCCACGAATGTATTTACTTTCGACCCCGTCTGCCACGGCTAATGTCTTAGCCGTTGGGTGTCAATAGGAAACCCCGCCGGCTAATCCTGCCGGCGGGGCTTCCTCCGCGTTCAGGTAGTGGACTCCGAAGGGCGGAGGTTTTTTACTGACGCGGTTGTAGTTGTTGTGAGACCCACGATTTCCCCCATTGAAACTTGTTCTTGAACTGTATTGTGCGAAACTCCCCAGCAGAGGCCTTTGATGCTGAATCTAGCGGTTAGTGCTGTCATTCACGGGTAGTACAACGGTGATGCTCTCAGGGTGCCATTGCTGACGGCTACCGTCCGGTAGCGTAACCCAAATGCCGTGATTCGTGATGCGCCAAACCTTCGCAACAGACCCGTCAGTCTTCCCGAACATGCCAGTGAACTTCACGCGCTTGCCAACGAACTTAACCTTCATATCCTCAACGCTCATTGTTTTTCCTCCCGCTCTAGGAGTACTAACACTGAACCACGGGCATCATGATTGCGATTTCCTCTTGCCCGGTGGGCACCATTAGTAGCCCACGTTCGGCCCTATCCCGGACGTCTTGGCCTATATCCGTAAGACTGCTCGGGCCGCCTGTTCTAAGAATCAAGCTGGTTCCTGCCAAAACTAGCGTGGGAAGGCCCTCGTGTCATGGCGCCGAAACGCTCACGACCTTGTCAAACCGTTGACGGACGGATCGAAGCCCGGGAACGCTGCAGTCCCCAGGGCCGCTTGCCCGGCTCGCCGGAAGGCGATCCCGTCAGGGTTATGGGCGGTCCCCGCAGCTGTAAGTTGCCATTCGAGCCTAGCGCTCTATCGTCGGCGCACGGACGGCCTGAGTCTGGAGGCCATCGGTGGACCGAGTGTGGAAGAAATCATTTGGGGTCGCGGCGGGAGCCGGGGAAAGCATCTCCGGCGCTCCGTCGGCGATGATGCGGTCAAACAAAGTGGAAAAGAGGACCGAGATCACTTAGAACGGACTACTTGCAACGGCTCCCTTAAATGATGAATCGGAAGACAGCCAAGCTTGCCTTCCGATTCATCCGTCTAGTCAGGCCACGACCCCCGCAACCCAATCCACCAGCAGCCCCTAAAAGCTGATCTGATTCCCCGGCGCTTGGCCTCTAGGGGGCAAGAACACCGGGCCCTTAAGCGAGACGTTATACGCCGGCACCTCAGGCTCCGCCGGGGCCGGCTCGCGACCGACTTGAACCTGAGGAGCCGGAGCCGCAACGGCAGCATGCGATGACCGCTGGTAGGCCGCAGCGCCGAAGCGCAAATCCGGTCCAATGGTGTCTGCCACAATACGGCGGGCCTCGCGGCGTTCCCCGTCTTTCTCGTAGGAGCGGAATTCCAGCTCACCTGCCACAGTGACCGGGTCACCTTTCTTCAGCGAGGTCGCTGCGTTCTCTGCCAGCGCTCGGAACGCCGACACATTGTGGAAGACGGGTTCACCGTCCTGCCAAGTGCCGTCCGCGCCCTGGATTCGCTGGTTGACGGCGACGCGCAGCTTGGCGTGCGCCACGCCGCTTTCGCCTACGCTCAATTCAGGGTCGGCAACGAGGTTGCCGGCAATGTTAATCGGGATCCTGGTACTCATTTCCTTGTCCTTCCACGAGCCGGTGGGACTTTCCCGCCGGACAGATAGATGCCGTCGAACTCAAGGGCCTGCCATCACCGGCCCGTCCGACGTCGTGGGTCCTCCCAACCCGACGTATGTCGCCGTCGGACTCAGCCGAGGATCCGCGTCGACAGCGGTGATCTTGCCGCCAAATCCCGGAGGAATCGTGATTTCGAGAATTCCTTTGCTGGCAGCGGTGACTCGCCCCAGTACCGACTTCGCGATGTCCACACGTGACGCTGGCAGCCTGCGAGATCCTTCTTGGGCCATCGCATCGTGCTCCGCATCGAGGACGGCGTCAGCCCAACCGGCCAGATAGGACGCAGATTGGGGGCCGCGGTCTATCCCGTGGGCCTTGAGCACCGTGTAGGCCACGGATTCAGCCTCTACCTCAGCCAGTCCGCGGTGGTCGGCGCTGCTGCCATAGAGCCTCCCCAGCTCGTCATCAGGTCCGTGAAGAAGCACATGTCCGAGCTCGTGTGCGAGCACCGCTGTTCGCTCTTCAGGGCTGAGCCACGCGCCAACCTGGACCCGGTGTTCGGCGAAATCTGTAAAGCCGCTGGTCAGCCCGTACTGCGCCGCCGTGACATCAACCTTGAAGCCATGGCTGTTCGCTACAGCTTCAAGCGAGCTCCACAGCTCGGGAGCGTTGGCTACCGAGTCGGCACCGCCGCGTGGCACAAGCAGTGGAGTTCCCTGTGTCTGGGAGACGTCGAATACCGCCTGACCGCGCCAGCCGGTGATAACAGTCTTCTTGCCATCGTCGACGGCGCCGTGTGGCAGCTGCCCGCCCGCGGGGATGCGTTGCCGGGTCCCGTCAGGAAGCGCCACTTGCTGGACTCGGGCCGTGCGCGGAGCGATAACCCAGAGTGCGTGTTCACCCCGAGACACAGTACGACCGTGGCGGGCCCATTCCTTGTATCCAGCGACCAGGGTCGGTGCCTCAGTGCCGCGTTGGGCCATCTGCAACATGAGCAAGGCGACATTGCCGCCCGAGTACCGCCATAGCGTTGATGACGCGTCAAGCAGTACTTGCCAGTGCGAGGGAGAATCCACTGCCTTATCAAGGATCTTGTGGAGACCGTCGGTCAACACGGAGATGCGCTCTTCCGGTGTCATGCGCGCACTGGATTCATTGGTGTTCGAGGGCGCATCTGCCGCCAAGTCGTTCCACGCGTCGTCAGATTTGGGGGCCACGACAGCCGCCTTCCGTGCTTCTTGGGTTCCGCCGGGGCGATCCAGCGGATATCTGTTCATGTCCTCAGCCGCGGCAACGGCCTGACTTTAGAACTCGAGTCCGGACTGATGGGGAGCGGTCTGCCACTCAATGAACTCTGGTGCGTCCGTGGGCAAGGCTCTCGGCGTTGGGTCCTTGTGTGCCTGCAACCCGACACAGCCGGCTGTCCTTGTATGCGTCCGCAGACGTTCGACGGCGTGGGGCAGCCTTTCGTGGAAGGCCAAGGGTCCGAATCCAGGATCGTCGCCTCCGTAAGAGGCCAGCTCCGCCCGTTGTAGCGCGTAGAGCTCGGCAACGATCTCGGAGTGACGCCACCAGCAATCCGGAACCACGGACGTTGTCAGCTGATAGGTGCCAACGAGCCACCGGACCCAGACCGCCAAAGCGGTCCACACGTTTGGGGCCTGCTCAGCGGTCAGCTCCCGCCAGCGATGCGCTACGCCGGATGTCCGGCTCGGCGGACGGAACGCGGAGCGGAAGAGCTCCGCTGTCAGTTCATCGTCTTCTGCTCCAGATGAGGGGATCTCAAAGCGTTCGACGTCGTCACGGCTGGTCATCGCTCACCTCACCTGTTGCTTGCTGTCGCAAAACATGGCCGTCCGCCAGGGCCTGTTCGACCTCCCGTTTGGACCGTCCCAGTTCGGCGCCGTCTTTTCGCTTGTGCCATTCGCGCAGGTCCAGGAGGATTGGGCGGCTGCGCCGCCCTAGCATCAGGGCGGTGCCGGCTGGCAGACGACGGATCTCATGGAGCGGCAGGACCGGGCTTTCTCGTATCTGTTCACCGGTCTGACGCCCTTGCGCGGACCAGGACCGGGTGTTGAGCGTGATGCTGCGCTCCCCAAGCAGCCCGGCTAAGGAACGCAAATCACGTTCGTCCGAGCCGCCGCCGAAAATCACCTTGATAATGGCTGAGTCCCAGATCGTGGCTGCTTCGTCGACAGACCAACCGGTCCGTGCCTGCGAGAGCGACTGCAGGACGACAAGGGTCGAGATGCCGATGCCGCCGCCATCGGAGAGAACAGTGGGCAGCCCCGGCCATGGGGCCAAGTTGGCGATCTCGTCCAAGATCAGGGACAAGGGGGGGTCCAACCTGCCGCCCGGAGCAACAAACGCCATCTCACGTGCGGCGTTGTCGATGTCGTCAATCAGGGCCGACAGGTAAGGACCAGCCGCGGCAGCGCCTGCCCGGGTGCCAATCAGGTAGAGCGTGCCACAGTCTCGAATGAACCGCTTGGGATCGAATTCCTCGGATTCGTCCTGGGGATCCAAGGCGGAGAGAACTTTCGGAGAGGACAGCGGAGCGACGGCAGCCGAAACACCAATCCACGAGTTGGAAGTGTTCCTCGGGTCATCCTCGAGGATGCCCATCAGGTCCGCCTGCCAGCCCAAGGCTGCGTCTTTCCGGCTGAGGATTTCCAGCGCCTCCCGTGCCAAGACCGGGCTGGACGACCATCGGCGAAAAGCTCGGACTCCCTCACCAGACAAAGCTGCAGCGTGCAGAAGGCACTGCAGGATAATCAGCGAGCGCTTTTGCCACGCCGCATTCTCGCCCTTCATCTCCGTGTCCGCAGTGATGACCAGCGCGCGGCGGGTGGCTATGTCCGGGTTCTCGCACCCCCGCACAGGTGACCAGCGGAGGGTTGACGGCAAGCCGGACATGCCCTGCGGATCGAACACAGTTACCGGCCGCCCTCCGCTGGCACGCGCCTTCATGGTGACAGCCAGGTTGTCGGCCCGCGTGGACGTTGTCACCACGGCGCCTGGGGCATCGAGGATGGCATTGATGATCACGTAGAGGCCCTTGCCGGAGCGCGGAGCACCCTGGATGACCATCGACTCTTCCGTGGAGACATGGATGGTCACGCCGCGGGATCGGCCCAACGTCCAGGCCACGTCCTGGATCTGCGGCTTGGCCAGTCCCGGCCTTGTAACTTTCCCTCGTCTCAGGACGGCCCTCCGACCGAAATCCTGCTGGATCTCCGCCCGTCGGGCGATGCCCTCACGATTCAGGATGTCCTGCCGCAGCCACGCGCCGGATTGCTTCCATCTGCGCCAAAGCAAGACGGACCCGACGGCGAGCGCCGCGAGTACTAGAAGCATCGGGCCAACGATCCACCAGACGCTGCCTGTCCCAACGTCGCACCTCTGCGGAGCATGGATGATCCAGTCGATCCGGCCAATGAAAAGTCCGACGGCGGCTGCCGGATTGAACGGGGACGGCGTACTTCTGCCGCAGCGCCAAGTCACGGCGAGATTTGCGGCGGCCTGAACGAGAAAGCAGAGGCAAATGTAAGCGGCCGCGGCAACGAGGGCAGCGGTGAGCAAGGGGTTGTCGGTACCTCGACGGGAAGTCATGGGTTTGCCTCACAACATCCGGGCGTCGGTGCCGAATACTTCTAACTCATCGGTCGTTACGCGGTTTGCCACGATGAAGGACCGGTTTCCAACCTTCCAGAGTCCAACGCCCTTGGGGAGGTTTTCCACGTGATCGCACTCGGCCTCGGACAGACCGAGTGCTTCCTTGGTCAGGCGCATGGCGTCGTGCTTCTGACGGTAGATGATCCTGGTATCGGCTTCGGTGAGAAGGCCGAGGGCCTTTTGCCGGTGGCCGCTGGTGCTGTCGCCGATTTCATTGAGGTCAGCCACTTTGTGCATGATGAGCAGATTCGCGATCCCGTAAGTACGGGCCAGCCGCCACTGTTCACTCATTTTGGCGAGCATGTAGGGGTCGGCGAGCATGCGCCAGCCCTCGTCGTAAACCACGAGCCGTTTTCCGCCGTCGGGATTGGTGACGGCCGCCTCAAGCCAGGTAGCCCCGCATGCGGCTGCGAGCGCCAGCGCTTGTTCGGAGGCACCGATGAGCGCCGAGGTGTCCATGACCATCATGGGCGCGTCGGCATCGAAGGCGACGGTGGAAGGAGCATCGAACATTCCTTCCAGGTCGCCAGAGACTGTCCGCCGCAGGGAGTGGCTGACGGCCAGTCCGCCGTCCTTGCCAACCAGTCCGATCGTTTCCTTTGAGGGGTTCAGCAGGTGATCGAGCACCATCGGCAACGTGGGATTCGAGTTCTCTGCGACCGTCTCGGTCAGGGCCATGTCCAAGGCGGTATGCTCCACGGGGCGCAGGGGCGTCCCTTGCCGCATCAGGGATACCAGCGCCACCAGTAGATAACGACGGCGTTGACGCACCACTGCCTGCCACTGCGCCTCGCTGAGGGCGCTGGACCGCGGCCCGGCGTCGAGTGGGTTGACGCGGGCCGGGCGGCCGGGGCCCACCGAAATAACTTTGCCGCCAACTGCGTTGGCGACGGCAACCCACTCCCCCTTGGGATCGGAGGCGACGGCGGCCTTCCGCCCGAGCGTTATCGACCTGGCCACCAGGGATTTGCCACACATGGATTTCCCGGTTCCAACAGTGCCGATAACAACGATCGATGGGCCGCTGATGACGCCTTTGTCGTAGAGAATCCATGGGTCATAGGAGAACGCCCCAGAGCCGAAGACATCCGTGCCAATGTAGGTTCCTTCGTGGCCCAGCCCAGATTCGGTGATGAATGGGTAGGCGGCTGCAAAAGTCATGGTGGATGCCCGGTGCGGTGCCGGCCGCAGACGGTGAGGACCACGCAGGGAGTTCGGTTCTCGGCTCCCCCAGTCGCCGCCGCGGTCCCGGCCGTCCATCCTGGCGCCAAGCTTCGCACCGAGTTTTTCCAGCAGGGAAACGGACGGGCTGCTTTCCGCGGAAGTCTCGGGCCGTCGTCGTTCTTTCTGCCCTCTCCGGTTGGTGCCTGATGGCACGTACTGAACAGCGTGCATTGAGCGCTTCATCGGAGCCCCCGTCCGAACGGGAGTGCACCCGCCACAAATGCCGCCCATTGTTGCCCCGCCAGCAAGCGAAGTTCGACGAAGGCTCCCGCGGCAGCCGACTCCAGTTCCTGTCTGTGCCGGGCCAGATCCTCGATTGTTGTTCCGGTGATGGTCACGTAGGCAGCGGGCCGCACATCGCCGTGGCCTGCGACGATTTCTTCCTCCCGCTGTGCGACTTCTTCTTCCTCAGCCTTCTGCTCGCGGGTGAGAGGCCTGTCGAAGCGCGTGTTGATCCGTCGACGGGTCTCATGGGCTTCCTGGGCAGACCGGATGTCGCGGAGCGCTTCGGTTGTCGGCACAGCGCGGACCACCTCTGTCACTGTATGGCGGAATTCACCGACATAGATCAGGGGGTGGAGGAAGCCCGGAAAGACCTTCTGCCTGGGCCATTCGGCTACCCAGAACGTTTGATGGAAGCCGGTGTCCGTCCGTACGTGGGTCCAATGCTCCTCTACCGCCATAGGCGCTGCGAGGATGGAGGAAGTCGGCGAGTCTGATTCGTCGTCGCGCTCCGTGCCTGTTGTGCCGGCGCCCGGTTGCTTATCCGCCTTGGCCACGGCTGCGGGATCGAAGGCAGCACGAACGACGTCAAGGATGCTGCCCTCGGGCAGCCACTCTTCGACGCTGACGCTGTGTGTCCCCAAGGCCGTGGTAATCGCTTCAACCTCCAGACGCAGTACCCGTTCGAGGCCGATGAGCCCTCCTCCTGCCTCCCTGATCCGACGTCGGGCCTTGGAAGTGTCCAGAACGACGGCGAGCAACAATTCGTGGCTCATCGCCGAACCGGCCGCCGCGATCAGATCCTCGTACGAGCGTTCACCCCAGGTGAGTTCCTCGGTATTGCCGGACTGCCGCCCGGCGGCGTGCTCGTAGAAATCCCGCAGGGAGGTGGAGGGATACGGGACGGTGTAGTCCTGGACAGCAATCCTGGCCACGCTGCTCCGCTGGGCCAATCCAGCCTGCACCCTCGACCACGCCTGTACCGCCCAGGCCTTATCGTCGCCGTCCATGAGCGCGAACGATTTCGTGCTACAGCGCAGCACGGCTATCGCCTCCCCGCCGCGGGAGTCCATGATGAACGACTCACCCCGGGAAGTACGGCGCAGTTCCAGATTCCCCAATCCGCCCGGAAGCGCCAGTCGCCCGGCTAGGATAGGCCGCTCCGGACGCAGCAGGAAGCGAGTCTGCTTCACCGCCAACCTGTAAAAGAACAGCACAGCATGGCTGACCCACACCGGGTAAGGAATCCTTGAGTACTGCAGCAGTCCGAGAAGTATCAGGGCCAGCCACAACGGCCCCGAGGTGAATATGCCTGCGGGCCCGCGGACTGCCGAGGCAACGCTGGCCACCAGAACGCCGGCCGCCAGCAATAGCAGTTGGTACCACTTCAGGCCCATGAACAGCCCGCGGCGCTCGTACCTGGGAAATTTCACGGCATCTAGGGTCCTTGAGTTTTCAGTCATGGGAATCTCTGTCAATCGGAGGCTTTGGGGTGGTTTGGGGACGGATGGGAGACGGCGGCGCCGTGGCGCTTGGGGCGGCCGTGCTTGCAGCCGACGCCGGTGAAGCCGGCCGGCGCTCGCTGCACTCGCCTGTTTGAGTAGCCAGCGAGCCACTCAGCGCGTTCGGACTCGACTGGGGGGAATCCGCAACGTCACTTCGCGCTCGCGGAAACGTTGAACCCTGACCCTGTGTGCCGCCGTCGGGCATTAAGGCCGCGGCGTTCCCACCGGAAGTTCGGGCCGGCGCAGCTCCCGCTATTTGGCCCGGCAGCGGCACTCTTGGCGGCAGTGCGCGCGTAGGGAACTGTGCCTTGGTCGACTGGATCGGGCGACTCATGGTCGAGCGGCTGGCCAATGCCGCGAGGGTAAAGCGGCCGCCTGTCTGTCGACTGACCTGCCGCGCGGCGAAACCGGAACTCCGCGAAAGAACGTGGCCACCGCCAGCCGTTTGCGCGGCGGCAGCCAACTCACCGCCGGCGAAGCTCACGAGGCGCAAAGCCATCAGCGGTGCGCCGCAGGCCAGGGCCATGCCTACGACGCCGGCGCTAAGGCCAGCGAATGACTTCGACTCGGCGAAGAGCTTGATGGCCACGGCCAGTACGGTTGCGGCGAGCGGTTTGGCTATCAGCAAGGCGACGACGATCTCGCCCCACCGACGTGCCCACGATTGCGTCTTTTCCCAGGGCATGAGCATGAGAGCAACAGGGGCGCCGGCGGCGAGCAGGATGAGCGCGAAGGACCGAAAGATCATCGAGCACATCAGTATGAATGCGAGAATCCAGACAACGATTACCGCCATGGCCGTAACGACGACGGCGCCCCCAGCGCCGCTACTCGACCCGGGGGCCAACGAGACGACATTCCAGTCTCTCCCGGAGTCTTTGGGTGCTTTCTCGAAGCCGAAGAGCCGCATGAACAGGACATAGGGATCCGTGTCCAGGGTGTCCAAGAGCGCTGTGGCGGCGTCATCACCGACCTTGGTGAGCTGGCGAACCAGGTAGACAGCGCCGGCCACCATGGGAATTGCGGTCGCACCGCCAACCAACGCCCGCACCAGCCGGCGCGGCTGCTGGCTGATCAGGCCCGACAACAGCTGCAGGATCATCGCAATGGCGAGTGGGGTCATCATGACGACTACCCACCAGTTCGTCAGCCCCAGAACGGAGTCCCACTGGGAATCATCAACCTTCGAGACGCCGAAAGCACCCGTGATGAAGGACCAGATCCAGGAAGCGACGTTCTCCAGAATGCTGGCAAAGAACGACGTGATGGAACTCTGGACGCCGTCGTTAGCCTGCGACACGAGACCGCAACCGGGCGGCCACCATCCGTTCAGATCACACTGAACCGGCACGATTGATTCGACCTAGAACCCGAGCGGAAACGCCGTCTGGGACCAGAGGATGTAACCGTTGATACCGCCCAGAATGGCAGCCACCGGGCCGGTCCAAAGCAGAATCATGCCGCCGCCAGATGCCAAACGTGAGGATTGGCTCAGCTTGCCTGCCAGGAGCATCGCGGCTCCGATGATCGCCACGATGGCGATCACGATGAAGGCGCCGACCAGGATGCCACCGCCGATCTGTTTGAGCGAATCAAGAAAGGGGAAATCCGCGTTTGGGGTGATGCCAGGATCTACCGCTGCGAGAAACATCGGGCACTCCGTTTGTCGTTTTCATGGGAATGAGCAGATTGGCTCACGAGTTCATGGAGGCGGTGGTACTGGACTACATGACTAGTAGGGTCCTGCAGACCTAGACCTCGTTCGAAATGTTGCCGTCAGACCCCGCAACCTCAGCATTCGAGTCCACAACGACAGCCAATATCCGGCACAGTGGCCGGCGCTCATTTCTACGGAGATCTGGGAAGATCTGCAGCTAGCCATCAAGCGAGGACAAGCACTCTACGGGGCTCGCACCTATACACGTAAGCATCTACTCAAGGGCTTCGTCTTCTGCGGCGTCTGCGGCCAACGTATGAACATCATCAGTGCGCAAGACAGGCAGGGTAACTATCAGCCCGCCTTCAATTGTCGGAAGATCGATGACCTCCGGGGCGAGGTTGGCTGTGGCACGGTGAAGCGCCGGCAAGCACCAGTAGAAGATCTGGTTATCGACTGCATCATTTACCGGCTTGATACCCCCGAACTAGGTGAGCTGCTGGAAGGCGGTATGTCGGCCACGCCAGCATTGAAGCAGCTGATGCGCGAGCGGGACGTCCAGGCTCAGCGCCTGCAGGAAATCTTGAACCTCTACTCAACTGGCGAGATGTCGTTCGCGGAGTACAGGACAGCAAAGACCACGGCTCAAGCTCGCCTGGACGCTCTAGGACGAGAGCTAGACAAAGAGTCGAGTAAGACAACGCTCGCGAATATTCCCGCAGGTCAGAGCGTCAAAGAAGCCTGGGATAAGGCAGATCTGCCTTGGCGTCGCCAACTCATAGACACGCTCGTCGACAAAGATCTACATTGACCCACGCATAAAGGGCCAGGGTTTTCCGAAGTACAAGATAGGGCGAATGCTTTATCACCTGCTAAAAGATGATTCCGGTTCCATTCCCGATTCACCAGAAGCGAACCAGTCAGTTAGCCACCAAGTATCACGACGAGTAACAGTACACATCTAGCTCCACGGCTCTAATGCAGCCGAGCAGTTCGCGGTAGTCACTGCTTCCCTGGTCGCGCCACTCAATGATTAGACGCTCAACAGCGGACAGAAAGAAGCGGCCATCACCAAACGAAGGCTCTAGGAGTCGCTGCGTATGGACGGGCTTGTCCGTCGTGTACCCAATGAGGTTAAGCATGAAGTCGACGACTTCTTGGCGAGTGGGAACAGCCCCGCGGCTCTTTTCCTCGTGCCCGTACACCTCGTTGAGAGTTCGTTCGAGCAGGCCCAGGTCAGTATCGCTAAGCGACGAAGTCATATTGGAGCGCCGTCTTCCGTTGAAGTGATCAAGCTGCACCGCAACGGTGCTTGCCGCAGAGGGGCGGGACAGGTGTCCATTCTAGTGGCTGCGCCGCATGCAGCTAGGCTACGGAAGGCCGTTTCGTTTAGTAGGGAGACCCCATTGCTCGCTCAAATCTTGCCAGGCTTCAGAGACTTCAGGACACCCCTGGTGACGGGTTACCTGTGGATCGTAGTCCTCTGGATCCTCGTCGAGATGCCGCTGCCTGACAAAGATGCGAAGGATGGCGTCATGGGCGCCATCAACTCCATTGGAGAGTTCTTCACTCCAACGGTTTATATAGCCGTCTTGAGTTTTCTCGCGTATGTCATCGGGATGCTGCTGATGGTCGACATCAAGCCAGGTTCCACTGTCCGGCTGGGTTCCAGGCTCAGGCTTCCCTACGTATCCATGACTGATCGCGCCATCGTTGAGGGCCACGTCGAAGCAGCGCTTCACAGAGCGCGTCTACGGGCTGCCGACGGGTTCAAGATACAGCGCGAGTTCAGACTAGAACCGATGCTTAAGACGGAACAGGCGTACGACGACTTCCGTCTTGACCATCATGAAGACAAGCGAGCGATGAACGAGAGTTGGCGTCAGTATGCTCTCAGGCAGCTGAAGGAGCCGATGGTTGAGGAAAACATCAAGTCGATTCCCTCCCTCGCTATCAAACTGCAAGATAAGAACGCCCTGCTCTTCGGTAGCTACGACCGGGATAAGTCGGAGTCCGAGTTCCGTCTCAGTATCGCTCCCCCGCTAGCAGTTCTGTCGGTTCAGTTCATAATGCTGGGTGCAGATCGGACGCTAGTACTGTGGCCCTGGGCTGGCTATGTAGGACTAATCGCAGTGGTCGCACTTGTCGTCAAGGGCTTTCAGAAGCGATTCAGTTCGGTCAACGTCGTCGTGACCGCTCTGGAGATCGGGACCATCGAATCGCAGATGACCACACGCCTTGACGCTGTTCCGGCCGATGTCTATGACGACAAGACAACGCAAACAACCTGATTTTGCTGCTTTCGCTTTAGTACCTCCAGACAAGCCGGCAGACTTCCAGCTGGCGTTTCCCGCAGTGTTAAGATCAACCGTCCTTCCTAGCCCATAAAAGTGAGACCTCCATGCTTGCCCAGATCCTGCCAGGATTCCGTGATTTTCGAACTCCCCTAGTCACTGGATATCTGTGGCTGTTGAGTACCTGGATCCTGCTCGGGAAGCCGCTTCCGAGCAAAGCGCGCAAGGATGGTCTCCTGGGCATGGTCAATGCGTTGACTGAATACCTCTCGGGCGCCGTCGTAGTGGTCGTGCTCAGCTTTCTCGCGTACATGATCGGCCTCCTGCTGGCGGTGGACTTCAAGTACCTCACGGCGTTGGTGCCCCGGTACGGATAC
This sequence comes from Arthrobacter globiformis, assembly GCF_030815865.1. Taxonomy (NCBI): domain Bacteria; kingdom Bacillati; phylum Actinomycetota; class Actinomycetes; order Micrococcales; family Micrococcaceae; genus Arthrobacter; species Arthrobacter globiformis. The sequence continues at coordinate 2,278,571 of NZ_JAUSXI010000001.1, read as the reverse complement.
ACGAGAATTCCTGACGTCGAATCAGACAGCAAGAAGAAGTGGAAGCGTGTCCGTATCGCTGAGATGAGTGACCATCAGCGGCTCCTGGCCAGCGACGCCGGCAGCCGCATGCACCGGCTCATTACCGAGGCCTCGGCTCGGGTTGAAAAGCGAGAGGTGCCCTGGGAGTCCCTTTATCTGGAGTACAAGATCCCCCACCCGCAGGGCGACGTGGAGCAGAAGTACGTGGAGGATGCTCGCGGGGACGATGACAAGATTGACGCTCAAAAGCGCAAAGACGGTCTCAATCACATCGCCCCTGCCCTCCTCTCGCTGATGGAGAAGGAAATTCCCACAATGGCCACCAAACTGCAAAAGGAGAATAAGGATCTCTACGACTCCTACGACCGCCACAAGTCAGAAGCGGATTACCGCCTTAGCGTAGCCATTCCCATCGCTGCAATAAGCATCTTGATTTTGATCTTTGGATTGGCCGTCAATCCCTGGCTGAACGGCGCTCTTGGAGTGATAGGACTCGTCACCGCCCTGATCCTGAATAAGAAGGGGTGGACAAAGAATAATGAGGCCACGGGCGTTATCATCTCAGCCCTGGAAATCGGGACGATCAAATCCAATGCGCTGGACGTTCTCGATGGCCTTACAGGTCCAACAATCCTGACTGAGACGGGCGATCCGGTGATCCGGTAATGCGCGCCGTGGCGCGGTGCCTGCACTAGAAGTTTCCCGTGCTCGCATATTGGTTGTGCGCCGCCGCCCAGGAACCGGCGTAGCGGACTCAACGTACTTGTTGACCTGGATTAATTGCTCGGTCAGCGTGCCCTGAGTCTGCCTGGCTAGATGCCACACCGTCTTATCACGCATCACCAAGCGCCAGCCAGAGTCTTCAAGCACCATGTCAGTGACGTAGCCATGGTCAGCTGCAGCGATGCCGGCTGCGGTCATTTCTGCGGCCCATTTATAGGTCTGTGGCTTCGCCTGGGGCTCTACAGGCGCTTCTGGCTCTGTAACTGGACTTGTTGTCGTCTCGGCTGGTTTCGCAGCAACTACCGGCGCTTCTGGTGCAGATACATTACCTGGTACGGCCTCCTGGTTGATCTTGTCGCAGTCTTCGTCGGCTATTGTATTGATGCGTTGCCTTTGTCCTGTGCTGGTTTGAGTGGTCTGACCATGTATGCGGTTGCTCCTGCGCCCATACCCATAATGACGGCGCTAATTAGAATTGCTTTAGCTGGTTTTGCTTCCTTATCTTCATCGGAGTGCGCTCCTGTCTAATTCTGGGCATTACCATGAGGCATAGGGGCAAAATAAGCAATACTATTTTTGGGTGCTCGGTTTAGTTATCCACAGGACGGACTAAAAGCGGGCTTTTACCGAATTCGATATAATTCGAATACCTCCACAACGGCGTGGAGTATTCTTTTCGGGAAAGTCCCAAACAATGAAAGCCCTTATTGGAGCCCTGTTCAAGCTCGTTCTCTCCGTGGTTGTCATCACGTTTCTGGCCGCAATCTCATTCATCTGGGCACTCCCCCGCGGACGGCACACATGCTGCAGGCCGGGGAGCCAGTCGTTACCAGTACGTCTCCATCGACCATGTGAGCCACTATATGATCGCTGCGACAATCGCACATGAGGACCAGCAGTTAGGCACCCGCCCAGGCGCCTTCGATGTGGAGGACTTTAAGGCGCGAGCCAAGGCGTATGTGGAGGGCAAACCTGATCCCAGCGGTTCAACTATCCCCCAGCAACTCGCGAAGAACATCTACCTATGGCCGGAACAGTCAGTGCTCCGTAAAGCCCTGGAGGCCGGCTTGGCGAGTCAGCTAAGTCTTGTCCTGACCGATAAGCGCATTTTGGAGTTGTATCTGAACTACGCCCAGTTTGGACCGAAGCTCTACGGCAACTGCACCGCCAGCTGGTACTACTTCAATACTCCGCCGTGGCTCATGACGAAATACCACGCAGCACAGCTCATGGGTGTCGTTCTCTTCCCAGACCTCATACAGCGCGCGTCAGAAGGCGGCGCCTATGTTGACAAGGCTGTATATCCCAAGACCTGGGATGACCTCCATGGTGCAAGCAACGTGTGGGTACCACGACAGGCAAAAGGCATGGGTGGCTGGAAAGTAGCGGTAGCGTCAGTCGGCATCACGGATAGGGCGTCGGATAACCAAGCCAAGCGAGGCAATCAAGATGCTGGCTCAACAATGCCCCAGAGTGTGAGAAGCCTACTCAACCGTTAGACCAGTCTTGGCCTATCCCTCGATAGCGATACCATGCTCTTCGCCGTAAGTCAGCATCGCAAGGTTCTTTAGCACTTTGGCAGGTTCATTCAGCAGTCCTGGGTTGCGCTCAATCAACTGCAACTCCACGACCGTCAGCTTCCGTACTGAACCGTGGGTATTGCCGGTGGCATCGACGTATTTGACAATGAGCCATTCATCCATCTGAAGCGCAATGTTGTCTACGTCCTTTACGGATTCCATCAAGGTCTGCGCTGTCTGCGCGTTGATCGCACTGACTTCCGCCCGCTGCTTGTTCACTGTGGCGTCCTTGGCCCACTGCTCTGCATAGGTGGCCGCTTCACCGAGCTTCTGCTTAGCTACTTGCTGCGCCTTATGCCCGTCATCGCCATCAAGCCATGCCCTGATACGTATACGAATAGAGCCCTTCTCGACGTTTTCAATCTTCGTCTTGCCGTAGCCTGCGCCTTGCAGGACATCGGCGACCGCCTTGATGACCTTGATAGTGGCAACTGCGTCGTCAGTGTCTAGGTAGATACGTACGGTAATCGGCTGGGCCTCGGGTTGCTTACTTCCGTAGAGCGCGTTGGAGATTCGGCGGATCAGGTTAGGGCGTGGGATTGGTTCCCTCACAGTAGTCTTCGGGTTCTTCTTCCCGTAGCCCGTCGTGACGTATCGGACCCCTGACTTGTCCTCACGGGACTTGGTGTGACGCCGCACTATCGTCTTCTTGACGAGCCGCTTGGTCCCAGCACTCAAGTTCTTCGGCGTTTTTCTAGGCGCATCCCCCGGCAGCATCGACATGGCTAGATACTAGCAAGCTCGGATCATTCGAACGTATGTTCTAAGATAGATGCCATGATCAAGGGTGGAGCTCCGCAAGACATCGAGCGGATGATGGCGCGGATGGACGCCGACAAGGCCCGCCCGATCGATGATCCAGCACCAGTACGAGACTTCCCCAAGTACGGTCGTCCCCTGGTCTACGTGAGCGGCATCTACGGAAAGGCGGTTGCTTGGACCCACACCTACGGACTAATTGAATGGCTTGATCCATCTGGCGGCTACCACTTGGGTTGGGCACAGGCTTCAAACATCAAGCGAGTGACGCCGGAAGACTGGAAGGGCAGTAGCAATTTATGAAAGAACGACAGCCCTCGCATAGCCGTCGTTATTGTTCGTTATTTGCACTCCCATAAGTTCCTTGCGCCGTCTCGGAACATCCCCGCCGTCACGTTGGCATTGGCCTCTGCATCAAAGACGCGTGCTCCTGCATAGCCGTACTTAGCCGCTCTGGCAGGCCAATACTTTGTGACGTGCTGGATCATGCCTGACGGGTAAAACCGCTCGCCTACAACTCCTAGGGCCGTTCCCTGGCTATCTTCCCAGTACTGGTAGTTGACCTTGCTAGGTGTCATAGTGCTTTCGCACATCGCGTTTTTCACGAAGTATGTCTCATCGATACCGTATTTACGAGCCGCTTCCCTAACGATCTGCTCTACGCTGCCTGTGGCTGGCGGAGAGGTCGGCTGTGGCTGTTCTGCCACAATGACCGGCACACTAACCGTCTTTGGTTCTTCCGCTTTAACTGGAGCCTCTGGCGTTGTTGCTACCGTCGTTTCCTGAACAGCAAAGTGGTATTCCTCTCAAGGCGCGCGATTCGGGTCTTTTGAAAAGCTTAACTCAACAGATTCGCCGTCTGGGTAATTAAACTTTAGTCCTCCACTGATGAGACCGGTAGCGGAAAGGAAGTCATAAATGCGCTTCTCTTCTACTGCAGGCAAGCTTTCTGAGAGGAAGATATGTGTGGTGCCATCCAAAGTCGAAAAAACCTGCGCCGGTTCATGCCCATCTTCCCTGAGGAATTTAGTGATGGCAGCTGTCACCGTATTTGTCTTCCTCGTGCCATCGGACCAGCCGCTGCGGGTCTTTCGACTGCTGGTTTTCTCATCGAGAATGTTCTTCAGCCGCGTATCTGACCGGTTCATATCACGGATGGTTTCCAAAATCTCAGAGAGCATGTCTTCCGTCGGACGAGTAGCAGCTGGTGGGGCAGCGGACTCGGCCGGCTGCTCCGCGTCCTCTTTGTACTTCTCGTTCACGTCTTTCAGCATGGCTTCGAGGGCTGGCCAACATACTTCGAAGGCTCTATCAAGCAGCTCTATGCTTCGGGCGTCATCGCCAAGAGCTTCATTGATGGACGCGACCAAATCATGGAAGCCCGACTTGGTCGGCTCCGTTGCCTGGTAGCTCGCCAACGGGCCGACCAAATCGGTCACTTTTTTGAAGTCAATCAGAAGCGGGGCAACCCGTGACTCGGCTCCGCCGACCTTCTTAGATAGAGCCCCAGCTTCAAAATTAAGCCACTGGGCGTGCTGATTTTTCGGGGTTGCCACAATGATGCCGAAGCTCGTGTCGTTGAGTTCTTTTTCAAGCTGTTGATTCCATTTGAGGCCTGCCCTCAAACCTTCGCTGCTCACCCACGGCTCTACCGAATTGATGACCGTCGGCAGCCACTCATGCAAGACGCTTGCCACGGCATGGCTTTTCTTACCTGACCAGCTAATGAAAACCTTCAAGATACTTCCCCATCGTCAACAAAACTGCTCAGCCAAGACTACCAACGTGCGGGTAGTCCCCTAGGAAGAGGTCTCGCCCCGTCTGGGCCACAGCACGTCACGCTCGCCGTTGGGATCCTGGTCACTGACGTAACCCTGCTGTTCGAGGAGCGTCAGGAAGTGCTCTACCGTTGCATAACTCACACCAAGCTCTTGGCGCAGTACCCGACGCGAGACAACTTGGTCGCGAACCACGATGTCGGATGCCCTAGTAAACAGCGCTATGTCTACCGGTTCGGTCGGCTCTGTTGAGGCAGGGGTGGGGGTGACCCGCCCTGCTATCTTGTAGCCTTCCTCGTGGTTCTTGGCGATAAGTTCGGTTTGCTGCTCTGTGAGCGCGTTCTGGCGCCTGAGCAACGCTGTCTGGTACTGGGAATTCTTGGCCGTCACTTTGACATCTCGGGCGACCTTTTCCGACCTCGACCGGAAGCCAATAAGTCCGCCAGTAAGGCCGATACTGAGCGTCTTGCGAATGATCCCCACGTAGTTCTCCTTGGTCTCCGAATCTAATGGAAAGGATATATCCTGACCGTTCGCGGGCTGGCTTACTCCCTCTTGTCGTCCTCATCTAGATCGCGCAGATAGGCATACCATCGCAGAGTATCCAGGCTGCGCTGATTAATGGCAAAGCCATTGTCAGGGTCGAACGTACAGGCCGGCTCGTCGTCCCATGACTCCATATAGCTGGCACCACCATTTAGCGGCTCGTCAGGATCGGCCATTCATCCACCCAACCGGATGATTGAAGTCCCACTGTCCGATAGCCCTTTGGTACTCGTTTTCACTGTCGTATGAGTCCCAGTCGTCCTCCCTGCGGTTGAGGGTTACATCTACCCTCAGAGGGTTCACGGCGTGGAGAACGTCCAACTCAATCTCATATCGCACACTTTGCGACGTCTCAAACCAGACAGCACTGTCAAGATCTACGTCAGCGACTTCCACGTCGACGGTGACGGCACCAGGACCTTTCACGGTGACACCGTCGTAGTGAACTGCCACGGGCGAAGGATCCCTTGCATCTTTGGCAGAAGTCACTTCTCTGCTTTGTCGCACTTTCAGGGGGAAGGTACGTTCCCCAGCAATGACGCGTCCACGCATGCCATGTGCTGGAAAGCTCACAAGATCTTTGCCGTTGTGCTCGACGTAGATTCTCACTGAACCGAAGGAGTAGACCTCCCCCGGAGGGCCCAGCACAGTATCTGGTTGGACAATGTCGTTCAGCCGGGCCGGAGTCGGAACGTGGTCTTCCATAGTCAGTACAGCCTCTAAAACGACGGCCCGCGGTACGGTAAACGGTTGGAATCAAAAGACGAAGCAGCTCATCGCGCCGGGCAGTTCTGGTGCCGGTGCCTTCGCGCATAGGGACTTCAAGGCTTGGATTGGCGCTGCCCGTCTTCACGACGTAAGGCGCCCGGTCTGAGCGAAGGCCACTGCCACGACGTGCTCGCCTTTGTCCCCCACTGGTACTGATATGTGCCGGACCATCTCAGGCGGAATTTGGTCGAACTTTGGAGTGATCTGGCCCCACCAGTCAACGACATCGGTCCCGGAAACATCGTGAACATCGCCTGTCTTTTCATCAATGCCGATGATGTAAACCACGGGATCACCGCCGCCTGCTCTGTTCAGGCTCCCGGCTAATTGACGAGCCTTACTCTCCTGCGGCCAACTGCGCTTACATTCAATGAGGTCGTGCTCCACTTGTTGACCGGTACGGATTCGATCTACAGCGGAGATAACTCTGGCTTCAAGATCAATGGCACGCATGTACAAACGCTATCCAATGCCACGGACAACCCTTGGCCGTGTCGGAGCCCTTCGGCATGTTGCGCCGAGACGCCATTCGATTTCTAACCTTCCTTGGGGTCATTTTGGGCTTCAGCAGCTCGTTCTGCCTCGCGCCGCGCCTTCCAGCGGCGAGCTTGTTCGACAACCTTCGCGTCTTTCGCATCGCCGTCTCGTGAATAGACTTTGATTCCTTGTGGAGACTCACTCCATTTTTTCTGGTTCTTGCTGATGTCTTGGAGTGCCACCGCCGCGTGATGCACGCCAAGAATCTCTGGGAAGATCCGGGCCTTGAAAGGACGAAGGTCAATGACGACGTCGCTCTTCTGGGGATCAGCGTCAAGCCCCTCGTAGGTGACCACCCCTTTGTAGACCAACGGCAGGTCTTCCCGGTGTGCTCGCTCGGTGGCAACATCGAACAGCGTCCGCCATTCTTGGCTCGGAGCCAAAAAGGAGATCACCTCGGGAAGGATGACATCTTCCTGGCCCCCGTTACCGTCTGTGCGGTTGAGCGTGGGTGCGAACGAGAGACGGATGTTGCGACCCGCGGTCTGGCCATAATTCCGGACGACGAGATCGATGATGTGTGAGCCTATGGCGCTCTCCTCCAGGAAGGCCACGACGTATGGCTGCGATTTCTCCCGCTCGAGCTTCTTCGTTTGTTCACGTGCTGAAGAAGCCTCCTTCAGTTGGCCCCAAGCAATCCAGAGTGCGGCAGCAGCGATAAGAAATGTCAGAGCGCCAGCAACGGCTCCCATCCAGTCGGTAAAGCTTGGCTGGTTGTCTTGTATTGCTCGTAGCAGCTCAGCGAATTGCTCATCAGTCATGGAAGCAAGTCTGCCAGTGGCCACTGACAACCAATCACGGGCCTGGGTTTGCTGAAACGCGTGGTGTGTCCTAGATTTGACGCCTCGTCAAGGAACAGAACACTCCACCCTATGACGGCCCAGCGCTGACTACGGTGGCTGCGGTTTTCGTTTGCTTCGGGACCTCCGAAGCGCGATCACATCAGCAGATCGAAGTACGCCGTGTCGGAGTTCCACGCTATCGGATGCAGCAGCGTGCCGACCGCGGGATTAAGCGCGCTGTACATCTTGCCGTCGCCGGCGTAAATGCCTACGTGTCCCCAATTGTTCGGCCCCTGAGCATTCTGAACGACCAGGTCCCCCGGCTGCGGGTTGCGGGTCCGAACGCCCACCCTCCACTGCTCGACGCGTGGCAGGTTGATTCCTGCTTGACGATAGATCCACTGCACATATCCGGAGCAATCCCATGCTTTGAACGCTGTCCCGCCCCAAATGTAATGGCCACCGAGACCTTCCTTGGCGAACCGCAGGAGGTCCTTTCGAACCTGGCTTAGGTTCAGGTTCTGGATTGTTGACTGTGAGTCGCTCGCCGACTCTAAACAACTACTTGCAACCACACCGCCAGCGAGCGCATCGACTATTGCGTCGGCTTCCGGCTCCCACCGGGCGTACAGTTCAGGGAACGCTGAGACTTGGACGGCCTGTGCAGCTTGACCTTTACTCATGAACTGCCAGCCCGGGATGTCCAGCAATCCGCGGGGGCTTCCGTGGTTAGGTCCGTTTGGACCGCCGTAGAAGGCCCGCACGTTGTACGCGGGATCCATCAGCTGCTCGACGGTCCCCCAGCCGGCTGCGGGACGTTGTTGGGCAGTGCCGAGAGAATCATGGTCGCTGCCGATACCATCATGCGGGAAGCGGAGCGACGCAGGCACGTTGGAGTTCGCCAGAACTCTAAGGCTGGATTCCTGCAACGACATCATGATCGCGATGATCTGCCAGTCGCGAGGCACACCCATTTGCTTTCCGACTGAGATGTACAGCCCTGCAACGACAGCTTGCCGGGCAGACAGTATAGATGGCCCCTGACTGCCAGAGTCCACGCTCAGAGGGCTAGCCTCCTGGCCGGTGGACGGACACACAGGCGGGTTGGACTGCGGCATGATGCCAAGCGCCGCCACGCCGGCGGAAAAGGCCACAGCAGCGACCAGGACTATGGCTGCGGCGGCTGCCACCAGAGCCCGCAGAATCAAGCGGCGCTTGGCCACCGCCATGAGAACGGCAGGGGCCGGCATCAGTAGACGATCCTGTTGGCAGCGGCGTAGAACCCGACCACAACGCAATGATCTCGAGGGGCTGTGTCGGCCGGTGGACAGTTCATCATGACGCTCACGGGCGCTGTGTAAATGTTGCGAGAGGAGCCCGTTTGGTCCATCACCCGAAGGGAGACAGTACACACGTGCAATCCAGCCCAGGGCGCTGGCCGCTCACGCACCTTCGCCAGCTCAAAGTCGCAACGCAAGAACTGAACCGCAGCGGTTCTGCGGGCCCGCTGCCCCGCAAGGGACGCGTAAGTGCCGGCGTTTATCCCCGTGGCTTCGAACTCATGGACCAGCACCGTCAGAGGATTGGATCCGTCCGGCAGCACGTTCCACCAGCCACGAACCCGCGAGTAGACCTCTGAATAGGATGACGTCCGGGTGTCCCAGGTATAGATCGTTTTGGCTGCGGCGGAGGCTAGCTTGCGATAGTCAGTTGTCCGAGGTGAAGCCGGCACATCGCTGCCGCCGAGGGTGGGAGCCGACGTCGGCGCTGCGGCTGTCGATCTGCCCGCCGGCTTCGTCGACGCCTCCGGTGTGGGCTCCATAGGCAGCGGCGGAACCGGTTCCGCCACGGGCACCTGCACAGGACGGGTGAGAATAAAAACAACCGTGGCTACGGCCATCAAGACGATGACGATGAACCACCATCGACGCGTGCTGCGAGAAACAGGCAGCGAGTTACTTCGCGAGAACCACATATCAGCCTCCTCATCTGCTCATCGCAAGATGCCTGGCCACTGACATGATCAGCGAGCGCGCTGCATGCCGGCACGGATGATCCGCCACGAGGCTTGGTACAGCCGTCGGGCGAAACCGATCTGTACGGCCACATAGCGCTCGGTCACGCCAAGCTCTGCCGCCAAGGCTGCCAATGCCCTGGTTCGTTCTGGCCCACGAACTCCCGGACGGACGACAGCGGCAGCGGTTCGGCGGAGCACCTCGGTGGGCAGGCAAGCCGCAGCCCGCTCGCACAGATCGTCGATGTTGCAGACGGCCGTCGGATCAACTTCCAAGGCCTTCTCAACAGTCCTCGCCGTCTGACGGACCACTGTCACGGCACGCCACCGGCGGCGGTCCTGGTTCGACGGTAGGCCGTACCTGCGCGGCCCAGTGAGACTGCCCACGGCAAGTTCCCAGACTCCCGAAGGAACGCTCGAACGCGTCAGCTCGATGATCGTCCGAGCCCAGTCCTGATCAACAACTTTCTCTGCATCTCGGTCGCCCAACCTGTCCATACCCAAGAACGCCGCAGTATCAACCGACGCTGACCCGTCGCCGCGGTCAGGTTCCGTGAGAAGTGGAAGCGTTTGATGGCTCAGTTCCCGGCGGACGTACGCGGCACACACATTGCAACAGACGCCTTGCACCCAAGCCGCAAAGGGAACGCCGGGAAGCTGGTGATAACGGCCCCTTGTTACTCCATCCCACACGGCGACACGAATGTCTTGCATGACGTCGTCCGCGTCGGACGCCCGGCCAATACGGGCGAGGTGTGAAATGACGTATCCACGCACACTGTCGACGGCGACCATGATCTGATCGACTGGTACTGCGAGCGCAGTCTCCTCCGGACCCCTGCGCAGGGAGACATCAACGTAAATCCTGGTTGCTTGATCGTTCTGGGCTTGACCTGCCCTTGTTTCGACTCGCATGGCCTTCACCGCTTCGAGTAGACAATCCAATGAGTCCGGCGCCAGTACCAAAGCGGCGCCTCGAATGTGGAGGCGCGGAACTGAGACCAACCACAACTACAAAAAGACTATGGAAACTATTGTCAAAGATATCTAAAGTATCGTCAAGAGTCAGAGTCTTACTTTTTGTGCGGCGTTCGATAAGAATGGTCTTATGCCCAGGATTACCCAGCCGCACGACGAAGCATGGTCTGCCGATGTTGAGGCTGCCGTTGCCACGTTTGGCAACAGGGCGCGGAATGAGATCCTGCGCTTCCTTTCAGCGCATGGCCCGGCATCCAGAGGGGATATCGTCGCAGCGGTCAGCGCCGGTGAACCAAGTGTTGCAAAGCACCTGCTTGCACTAGAGGAGTCCGGTGCCGTCGTCGTTGATGTGGAACCAGGCCGGCGTCATGGCCGCTCACCACGGTATTCAACAAATCCCGCACGAATCAGGGAACTGTTGGCTGCCCATCTTGAGTATCTTCTGGAGGACTAGCGGCCGCCTGCTCACCTTCGGGATGGCGCCCAATGTCTCTATTCAAGTACTCAGAGATGGCCCTCAAAGTCTCGGGTGATACGTCTCCCAGGGTTCGAGCGGCGAAGGACTTTACGCGGGCCGCCCGGAGCGATTTAACAAATTCAAGCTGCGAGTCGATGCGCTCGGGCAGTTCAGTATCATCGTCGGTCAGATACGAGGGATTGACCTTGAAAATGCTGCAAAGCCCGGAGAGCAAGACCGGGTCGCTAACCAGACGGCCGGTCCCCTCTTTCATATAGAACCATCGCGCTCGGGAGAGCTTGATCCCCCTGGCCGCAAGCTCGGCTTGAACTTCCCTGAACGTCACCGGTTTCCCCCGCTCGGCGACCGCCGCGTCCAGCAAAAGGTTTAGCCTGCGCGCCAGCTGGGCTTGAGGAGACAATGTATCGCCGCGCCCAGACTCGGCACCCCGCATTGCCCACACTCCTCGTTCAACGGACGGGGGTCAGTCGGCTTAGTCAAGGCCTGGAACTCCCCTCCGCCCCAGTATTCCCTGAGTCGTTTGACTCGGCAATCAATTGCTCGATCCGGCCGTCGAGGTAAGAGATCAACACGAGACCAGACGATGGCCGCATCGGTAAGCCCCTAATTTCTGGAGCAGCCAGAGCCTGCCACATCCCCAGGACAACCTGCGGCAGCACCCCATGGGCATCCAGATGGAAGCAGACCTCCGTCAGCACGTCTTTGAGCGCACGCAAGAGCTCTGTTTGTTCTTCCTTTGAGTCGCAGCCCCAATAGCGTTCGCCACGAAGCATCTCGGCCGCATCCAGGAAGGCCTTGATCTGCGGATGGTCATCCATGACATCTCCTTGCTCGTCCGGCATCATCGGCCCATCAGCTGGCGGCTCCGTTGCATCATTTCCCCGGCGAGCCTCTTCCAACATGATCTGGGCGAGAGTAACCTGCTGCTGTAGACCCGTCTACAGCAGCAGGTCCCGCATACTTCTTGGGGTTGTGGTCTCTCCATGTCGAACATCCTGATGAACCGAACGCGAAGCCAAATTATCCGCTTCCTTCTGAGGAACGGCCCGTCGACCTGTGGCCAAATCGGAACGGGTCTCCGAGCTTCGCCGTCCACGATTCGCCGACAGCTCACTCTCTTGGGCCGTGCCGGCCTCGTACAACGCTCGTCCAATCAATTCGACGCCTCGGCCGAGCAGGTCCAGCGACAGGTCGAGGCCCTCGCGGAAAGCCTCAGCGCCCAGATCATGCCGACCGTCGGCTCTTCACCCATGAACTAAGAACCGAGCTGGCCATCGTGCTGGCAAGCACGACGGAGACCCAGATGACCTCACTTCCAAAACGCAGCCGAAGCATCGACACCGCAGACGAAACATGGCTGACACCGAAAGAGATCTGTGCGCTGCTACAGATCCCTGAGCAGACCTTCTACCAGTGGCGTGCCAAACACGCAGGACCGCGGGCGTACCGGATTGGCCGCCATCTTCGAATCAGCCGCAGCGACTTTGCCGCCTGGCTCGCCCTGCACGCCGAGGAATGACGCTCCCGATCATGCCGCCGGCGGGCACCTCGTCCATGAGTTAGAGCAGGACCCACAAAGGGCGCCGCTCCACGATGACAAGGGGATCGAAGACGGCATGAAACTCGAATTCTTCGAACCAGCCGAGGCTGCTTCGGTTCTAAAGTGTTCAGAGGCCTGGCTCCGCGACGGGGCTGCAAAGGGCGACTTCCCCCACTCTGTTTGGGGCAAGGGAAAGATCGTGTTTACGTCAGTGCACTTGAAAGAGATCGCTCTGCTGCGCGAAGTCCGGAGGACCGCCCAATCGCCAACGTCCGTCCGGGTAATTGGAACCCGGGCGCAGGCACGGCAGAAATCCTCCTAGCTGCCAGAGTCCAATTAGCTGCGCCAGATGGCTGCGGACCGTTCCACTGCATCGGCGGCGTCCTGGAGCGCCTGCGGCATCAGGTGCCCGTACACCTGCTCCGTTGTTCGAGTGGATGCATGCCCGAGCCGCCGGGACACTGTAAACAACGAAACGCCGTCCTGAATCAGCCAGGACGCATGCGTATGGCGCAGATCGTGGATGCGGGGTTCCTTGGTGAGCCCCCTAGCCCGTGCCGCCTTCACAGCAGGAACCCAGTAGTGATGCCAGTAGAGCTTGTGAATGATCCGTTCACCCTTGGGCGTGGTAAACAGGAGCTCTTTGCCAGGACAGCCGGCTACCAGGGGAACAAGAACGTCCACCAAGTGCGGGTTGAGTGAGACTGTTCTCTTCCCGGCCCCCGTCTTTGTCGCGCCGATGTAGTACTCCGAATCTTTTCCACGCTTCCACGCCTTGTTGATCCGGATTGTCGCCGGCTTGGACATGAGGTCGACGTCGGCCACGGTTACCGCAGTTGCTTCGCCGAAGCGGGTTCCAGTCATGACCAGGAACTCAGTGAAAGCCTTGTATCGCTCCCCCATGCCCTCGAGGATGAGCCCGAACTCAGCATGCGTCAGGAACATGGCTTCGTCCTCCGGTTTCTCACCGGACGGAAGCTGAACACCCCGGCATGGATTATCTTTCCGGTAGCGGAGCATCACGGCCGTTTCCATGGCCGCGAAGATCAGACCATGGTTATTCTTGATGGTTTTGGGCGACCGGCCCTTCGCCTGCATCGACTTGATCCAGTAGGTCATGTGGCGGTAATCAAGCTTGTCGACCGGAATGTGACCTATGACATCAGCGATATGCAGCTTCAACATCGTCTGGTAGGTATGCACGGTGCCCACAGACGGGCGCACCAGCAGATCGATGTGCTCCTGGATGACTGCGGCCACCGTCGGTGCCTTGGTCTGGTTCTGAACCATCGCGTGCTGCGCGATTTCGAACGACTGGTTATTGGCATCGAGGAGACGCTTCAGGGTGGTCGCTTCTGCTTCAGTAGCGAAAGTGATGCCGTGCTCTTTGCGCTTTGCAGGGTCACGCCAGCAGACCATGAACGAGGTGGAGCCGTCCTTTTTGGTGCGCCTTTTAATGCTGGCCATGGGCGAAATGCTACGCCGCTGTCCACACTTTTCGTAGATTTGTCCACAGCCAGCGGCAAGAAAGCCGCTGACCTGCGAGAACACTGTGCCCGAGGTGGGACTCGAACCCACACACCTTTCGATACCGCATTTTGAGTGCGGCGCGTCTGCCAATTCCGCCACTCGGGCGCGGAGTACACGGAGTAACAATCGTAGGCTCACAGCGAAGTGTGATCAACGCAGCCACTACCAGTGCGCGGAATTACTCTACATGCAGATAGGCTAAAACCCAGCATCGCGCCACCGCCGTCGCAACAAGCCATGCCGATCCAAGTACAAGCGCGGGGCCCAACTAAGATAGTCATAGTCCCGCCGTACCTTTTCAAGGAGATCCCGTGTCAGAACCGACGGAGTCAAACAAAACGTCCCAGCCGGCGCGCCGCGTAATTGTGGCCGAAGACGAAACCCTCATCCGCTTGGACATCATCGAAATCCTGCGCGGCGAAGGCTACGACGTCATCGGCGAGGCTGACAACGGCGAGAAGGCCGTGCAGCTGGCCGAGGAGCTCAAGCCGGACCTGGTCCTCATGGACGTCAAGATGCCCGTCATGGACGGCATCTCCGCAGCCGAGAAGATCGTCAAGGCGCGCATCGCCCCCGTGGTCCTCCTCACCGCCTTCAGCCAGAAGGAACTCGTGGAGCGCGCCCGCGACGCCGGCGCCATGGCCTACGTCGTGAAGCCGTTCACCCCGGCCGACCTGATCCCCGCACTGGAGATCGCCCTGTCCCGGCACGAGGAGATCAAGGCCCTCGAAAGCGAGGTCACCGACCTTCAGGAGCAGTTCGCCACCCGCAAGCTCGTAGAACGCGCCAAGAGCCTGTTGACCACCAAGATGGGCCTGACGGAGCCGGAGGCTTTCCGCTGGATCCAGAAGACCTCGATGGACCGCCGCCTCAGCATGCGTGAAGTGGCCGAAACCATCATCAACCAGGTCAACTAGCCAACAAGCTACACAAAGCGGAAGGACCCCGGCAACCTGCCGGGGTCCTTCCGTTTTTCCGTGCCAAAAACACAAAACAAAAAAGGAGGACCCCTGCCACCAATGAACTGGTGGCGGGGATCCTCCCTTTCAGGACCTAGCTACTCAGCCGGAGCGGCTGCAGCCTTGTTCTTCTTCTTCTTTTCAGGCCACGGGCCGAGCTTTTCCTTCTTCTCGGCGGCTTCGCCGAGGCGCGGGGTGTCGGCGAGGTCGCCCACCTTATGGACCTTCAGCGAGTTGGTGGAACCGGCTTTTCCGGGAGGGGAACCGGCAGCGATGACCACGAGGTCGCCGTCTTCCACCAGTCCCATGTCCAGCAGGCTGCGGTCCACTTGTGCGGTCATCTCATCCGTGTGGCCCACCATGGCAACCAGCTGCGGCTGGATGCCCCAGGTCAGCGCCAGCTGGTTCCACACGTGCTCCACCGGAGTGAACGCGAAGACCGGCTTGATCGGGCGGAGGCGGGACAGACGGCGTGCCGAGTCACCGGACTGGGTGAACGTACAGATGTACTTGGCGTCCAGCTGGTCGGCGATTTCGACGGCGGCACGGGTGATGGCGCCACCACGGGTCTTCGGCTTGGTGCCCAGCGGGGGGACGCGCTCCAGGCCGTGCTCCTCGGTGGACTCGATGATCCGGGCCATGGTCTTGACCGTCTCGATCGGGAACTTGCCCACGCTGGTCTCGCCGGAGAGCATCACCGCGTCGGCGCCGTCGAGCACGGCGTTGGCGCAGTCGGAGGCCTCAGCACGGGTCGGGCGCGGGTTGTCGATCATGGACTCCAGCACCTGGGTGGCCACGATGACCGGCTTGGCCCAGCGGCGTGCCAGTTCGATGGCACGCTTCTGCACGATCGGCACTTCCTCCAGCGGAAGCTCCACGCCCAGGTCGCCACGGGCCACCATGATCGCGTCGAATGCGTCGATGATCTCATGGAGCTGCTCCACGGCCTGCGGCTTTTCGATCTTGGCGATCACCGGTACGCGGCGGCCTTCTTCGTCCATGATCTCGTGGACGCGCTTGATGTCGGAGGCGTCACGGACGAAGGACAGGGCTATGAGGTCCACGCCGCGGCGCATGGCCCAGCGGAGATCGTCCTCGTCCTTTTCGCTCAGTGCGGGGACGTTGACGGCAACACCGGGGAGGTTGATGCCCTTGTTGTTGGACACAAAGCCGCCCACGGTCACCTTGGCCACAACCTTGACGTCGTCCACCTCGATGGCGCGCAGCGCAACCTTGCCGTCGTCAATGAGCAGGGCGTCGCCCGGGTTGACGTCCTCGGTGAGGCTCTTGAGCGTGGTGGAGCAGATCTCCTTGGTGCCCGGCACATCCTCAGTGGTGATCGTGAAGATGTCCCCCACTGCCAGCTCGTGGGGACCGTCAACGAAGCGGCCCAGGCGGATCTTGGGGCCCTGCAGGTCGGCCATGATGGCCACAGCCTTGCCCAGATCGGACGCGGCCTTACGGACATTCTCATAGGTGTTGTCATGCACGGAGTAGTCGCCGTGGCTCATGTTCATGCGGGCTACGTCAACGCCGGCTTCCAGCACCGCGAGGGTGTTTTCATAGCTGGCAATGGCCGGTCCGAAGGTGGCCACAATCTTTGCGCGTCTCATATACCTACCCTATTTGTCACTTGCATTGGTTAAGTTGTCGCGGAGATGAATTCCATCCCCAGGTCGGCGCTACAGGACGGCTATGGCGCGGTCCGTCGGAGCCACAGGCGCAGGAAGGATGGTGCTTCCCATCAGGTACTTGTCCACCGCCGCCGCGGCGGCACGGCCTTCGGCGATGGCCCACACGATCAGGGACTGGCCGCGGCCGGCATCGCCTGCCACGAAGACACCCTCGGTGTTGGTCATGTAGTAGCCGTCGCGGGCCACGTTGCCGCGGCCGTCGAACTCGGCGTGGACCTGCTCGGTGATCCCGGCCGGTTCAGGTCCGGTGAAGCCCAGCGACAGGAAGACCAGGTCGGCGGGGATGATCCGCTCAGTGCCGGCCTTGGGCAGGCGCTTGCCGTCCACGAATTCGGTCTCTGCGACCTTGACGCCAGTCAGCTTGCCGTCCTCGCCCACAAACTCAACGGTGGAGGCGAGATACGTGCGCTCACCGCCTTCCTCGTGGGCACTGGCGACCTCGAAGAGGGTGGGGAACGTCGGCCACGGCTGGTGGCCGGCGCGCTCCATCGGGGGCTGCTTGCCGATGGCCAGGGTGGTCACGGAGGCTGCCTGGTGACGGTGGGCCGTCCCGATGCAGTCCGCACCGGTGTCGCCGCCACCAAGGATGACGACGTGCTTGCCGCGGGCGTCGATGTGATTCTCCGGGGACTCCCCTGCCACCACGCGGTTGGAGGGGACAAGGTAATCCATGGCGAAGTGCACGCCAGCGAGGTCGCGGCCCGGGATGGGCAGGTCACGCGGCACGGTGGCACCCGTGGCGATGACCACGGCGTCGTAGCGGCGGCGAAGCTGCTCCCAGGTGACGTCCGTACCGACGGCGACGCCGGTGCGGAAGCGGGTGCCTTCGGCCTTCATCTGCTCGAGCCGGCGGTCCACCTGCTCTTTTTCCATCTTGAAGTCGGGGATGCCGTAGCGCAGCAGGCCGCCGATCTTGTCGTCCCGTTCGTAGACGGCCACGGTGTGGCCAACGCGGGTCAGCTGCTGTGCAGCCGCCAGGCCGGCAGGGCCGGAACCGACGACGGCGACCGTCTTGCCGGTGAGGCGGTGCGGCGGCAGCGGGTTGACCCAGCCGTTGTCGAAGGCCTCATCGATGATGGACACCTCCACCTGCTTGATGGTCACCGCGGGCTGGTTGATGCCCAGCACACAGGACGCCTCGCACGGGGCGGGGCAGAGCCGGCCGGTGAACTCCGGGAAGTTGTTGGTGGCGTGCAGCCGCTCAATCGCTTCCTCGCCCTTGTCCCGCCACATGAGGTCGTTCCACTCGGGAATCAGGTTTCCCAGGGGGCAGCCCTGGTGGCAGAACGGCACGCCGCAGTCCATGCAGCGGCCAGCCTGGCTCTTCAGGACACCCTTCTCCTGGGCCTCGTAAACTTCCTTCCAGTCCATGATGCGGACGGGAACGGGACGGCGCGGCTGGGTTTCACGCTGACGTACTTTCAGAAATCCGCGTGGATCAGCCACCGGTCACCTCCAGGATTCTAGACCAAACTTCTTCGCCGTCGGGGTCAAGGCCCTCTTCGATAGCGTCAAGACGGGTTTGCAGCACTGCGGCGTAGTCACGCGGCAGCACCTTGGTAATGCGGGCAGCGGTGTCGTCGAAGTTGTCGAGCAGACGCGCGGCCAGCTGGGATTCGGTTTCCTCCAGATGCTTGACCAGCAGGCCGTGGACGATGTCGCGGTCCTCGGCGTCCAGCTCGAGGAGCTGGAGTTCGCCGGACTCGAGGGCCTGCTTGTTGACGCGTTCAGTCCGCAGGTCCAGCACGTAGGCCGTCCCGCCGGACATGCCGGCGCCAAAGTTGCGGCCTGTGCGGCCGATGATCAGCGTCTGGCCGCCGGTCATGTACTCGCAGCCGTGGTCGCCGATGCCTTCAACAACCGCGGTGGCACCCGAGTTGCGGACCAGGAAGCGTTCGCCCACCTGGCCGCGCAGGAACAGCTCGCCGCTCGTGGCGCCGTAGCCGATCACGTTGCCCGCAACGACGTTGCGTTCGGCCTGGAACACGTTGGTGCGGTCCGGGCGGACGATGATCCGGCCGCCGGAGAGTCCCTTGCCGACGTAGTCGTTGGAGTCGCCGTACATGCGCAGCGTAATGCCGGCAGGCAGGAAAGCGCCCAGCGACTGCCCGGCGGTGCCGTTCAGCGTGATGTCAATCGTGTCCGTGGCCAGCACGTCCGTTCCGAACGTCTTGGTCACAACGTGGCCCAGCATGGTGCCCACCGACCGATCGGTGTTGATGACGTCCACCGTGATCTTCACCGGGGCACGGTCGGTCAGCGCCTCGGCGGCCATGGTGATGAGCCGCTGGTCGAAGTGCTTGTCCAGCTCGTGGTTCTGGCCGGTCAGGTTCCGCAGCGGGGCGTCGTCGTCGAACTCGAGGCCGTGAAGGATCGGATCCAGGTCCAGGCCCTCGGCCTTCCAGTGGCTGATGGCGTCCTGGGCGTCCAGCATTTCGGCGTGGCCGATCGCTTCCTCGATGCTCCGGAAACCCAGCTCCGCGAGGATTTCGCGGACTTCCTCGGCCAGGAACTCGAAGAAGTTGACCACGAACTCCGGCTTGCCGGTGAAGCGGGCGCGCAGCTCGGGGTTCTGGGTGGCAACGCCCACCGGGCAGGTGTCAAGGTGGCAGACGCGCATCATGATGCAGCCCTCAACCACCAGCGGTGCCGTGGCGAAGCCGAATTCCTCGCCGCCCAGCAGGGCAGCAATGACGACGTCGCGACCGGTTTTGAGCTGGCCGTCCACCTGCACCACAACGCGGTCGCGCAGGCCGTTGAGCATGAGGGTCTGCTGAGTCTCTGCGAGACCCAGTTCCCACGGAACACCGGCGTGCTTGAGCGAGTTCAGCGGCGAGGCGCCGGTACCGCCGTCGTGCCCGGAAACAAGCACGACGTCGGCCTTGGCCTTGGTGACGCCGGCGGCAACTGTGCCGATTCCCACCTCGGAGACGAGCTTGACGTGCACCCGGGCCGAGGGGTTCGCGCGCTTCGCATCGTAGATGAGCTGCGCGAGGTCCTCGATCGAGTAGATGTCGTGGTGCGGGGGCGGGGAAATGAGTCCGACGCCGGGCGTCGAGTGGCGCGTCCGGGCAACCCAGGGGTAGACCTTCTGGGCCATCAGCTGGCCGCCTTCGCCGGGCTTCGCACCCTGGGCCATCTTGATCTGGATGTCGTCCGCGTTGGTCAGGTAGAGGCTCGTGACGCCGAAGCGGCCCGAGGCAATCTGCTTGACGGCGGAACGGCGCTCGGGATCGAGCAGGCGATCCACGTCCTCGCCGCCTTCACCGGTGTTGGACTTGCCGCCCAGCCGGTTCATGGCGATCGCGAGGGTCTCGTGGGCTTCCTTGGAGATCGAGCCGTAGCTCATGGCACCCGTGGAGAAGCGCTTGACGATGCTGGAGACCGGCTCGACTTCCTCGAGCGGCACGGCGGGACGCGCGCCGTCCTTGAACTTCAGCAGACCGCGCAGGGTCATCAGGTTCTCGGACTGATCATCCACGCCCTTGGTATAGGCCTTGAAGATGTCGTAGCGGCGCTCACGCGTAGCGTGCTGCAGCCGGAAGACGGTCTCCGGGTTGAAGAGGTGCGGCTCGCCGTCGCGGCGCCACTGGTACTCGCCGCCGCCCAGCAGGGGACGGTGCGGCTGCTCAATGCCGCCCTCGGGGTAGGCCATCTGGTGCCGCGCGGAAACTTCTGCCGCGATGACGTCCAGGCCCACGCCGCCCAACTGGGAATGCGTGCCGGCGAAGAATTCGTCCACCAGTTCCTGGCCCAGGCCAAGCGCTTCGAACGTCTGGGCGCCTGTGTAGGACGCAACAGTGGAGATGCCCATCTTGGACATGATCTTCAGGACGCCCTTGCCGAGGCCCTTGATCAGGTTGTAGACGCCGTCCTGCGGGGTCACGCCCACGACGTCGCCGGCGGTAATCAGCTGCTCCACGGATTCCATGGCGAGGTACGGGTTGACGGCGGAGGCACCGTAGCCGATGAGCACGGCCACGTGGTGCGTCTCGCGGACGTCGCCGGCTTCGACAACGAGGGCGGTCTTGGTGCGGTTGGCGCTGCGCAGCAGGTGGTGGTGCACGGCGCTGACCAGCAGCAGCGACGGGATCGGGGCCCACTGCGCGTTGGAGTCGCGGTCCGACAGGACGACATACTGCACGCCGCGGTTGATGGCGCCGGACACCTGCTCGCAGATTTCGGTGAGCCGGGCACGCAGCGCGTTCTCGCCGCCCTCGGGGCGGTAGAGGCCGCGGACCTTCATGGCCACCTTGTCGCCGTCGGCGTTCTCGATGTTGGCGATCTTCGCGAGCTGGTCGTTGTTGATCACCGGGAACGGCAGGGAGACCTGCGGCTGGCGCACCTGCTTGGTGTCCAGGAGGTTGCCGTTGGGGCCGATGGCGCAGGTCAGGGAGGTGACCAGCTCTTCACGGATGGCGTCCAGCGGCGGGTTGGTCACCTGCGCGAAGGACTGCACGAAGTAGTCGAAGAGCAGGCGGGGGCGCTTTGACAGCACAGCCACCGGGGTGTCGGAGCCCATGGCGCCCAGCGGTTCGGCGCCGGTGCGGGCCATCGGGCCCAGCAGGATCTTAAGCTCTTCGGTGGTGTAGCCGAAGGTCCGCTGGCGGATGTTCACGGACGCGGCGGTGTGCACCACGTGCTCGCGTTCCGGCAGCTCGTTGAGGTCAATCAGGTTGTCCTTGACCCACTCGGCCCAGGGGTTCGCCGCGGCGACCTCGGCCTTGACCTCGTCATCGCCGATGATCCGGCCGGCCTCGGTGTCCACCAGGAACATCTTGCCGGGCGAGACGCGGCCCTTCTTGACCACCTTGGAGGGTTCGACGTCGATGACGCCCACCTCGGAGGCGAAGACGACCAGGCCGTCCTCGGTGATCCAGTAGCGGCCGGGGCGCAGGCCGTTGCGGTCCAGGGTTGCGCCCACGAGGGCGCCGTCGGTGAACGACACGGCGGCGGGGCCGTCCCAGGGTTCCATCAGGAGGGAGTGGTACTCGTAGAACGCCTTGCGTGCCGGATCCATCGTGGCGTGGTTTTCCCAGGCCTCGGGGATCATCATCATGATCGCGTGGGTGATGGGGCGGCCGGACAGCCACAGCAGTTCGGCCACTTCATCGAAGGATGCGGAGTCGGACGCGCCCGGGGTGCAGATCGGGAACAGCTCTTCCGGCGAGTCGCCCAGCAGCGGGTTCGCGAGCTGGGACTGGCGGGCGCGCATCCAGTTCCGGTTGCCCTTGACGGTGTTGATTTCGCCATTGTGGGCGATGGTGCGGAACGGCTGGGCCAGCGGCCAGGACGGGAAGGTGTTGGTGGAGAAGCGCGAGTGGACGATCGCCAGCTTGGTCTTGAAGCGCTTGTCCGAAAGGTCCGGGTAGAACGGCTCCAGCTGGGCCGTGGTCAGCATGCCCTTGTAGACGATGGTCCGCGAGGACAGCGACGGGAAGTAGACGCCGAACTTGTTCTGGGCGCGCTTGCGGATGCGCCAGGCGCGGCCGTCCAGGTCGTTGCGGTCAAGCTGCTCACCGGTTGCCGAGGCGAAGAACGGCTGGGAGAAGTACGGCATGCAGGCGCGCGCCATGGCACCGACAAGATCGGCGACGACGGGAACTTCGCGCCAGCCAAGGACGGTCAGTCCCTCGTCGGCGGCCAGGCCCTCGATGCCGGCCTTGGCGGCGCCGGCCTCGCGCTGCTCGGCAGGCAGGAAGGCGGTGCCCACCACGTACTGGCCGGGGGCCGGCAGTTCGAATTCGGTGACGGCACGGAAGAACTCGTCCGGCACCTGCATCAGGAGGCCGGCGCCATCACCCGTTCCCTCATCTGCGCCGACGGCACCGCGGTGCTCGAGGTTGCGCAGGGCGGTAAGGGCGGCGTCGACGATGTCGTAGCCGGGCTCGCCGCGCAGGGTGGCGATAATCGCAAGACCGCAGGCGTCCTTCTCCTGCTCCGGGTTGTAGAGCCCGGCTGCCTCGGGGAGCGCCGCGAACCGCTTGAACGGCGACATGGCGGCGTCCGGCTGGTTCGATTCGGACCAGCTGGGGCTTGAAAGAGTTTGGGTCATGGGAGACGTCCTTCCTCCTGATCGTGCGTATGGAAGGGACAACGTTGGCCCCACTCAGAGCGCCACTGTGATGGGCGCAACAAAGTGTTAATGCTTATTGGAAATTGTAGGGCAGGCATACCTGCTGAACTAACAGTTACGCAGGCTTCCGCCCCGGGCTTGACCGGTCAGCAGCTCTATGCTGACCGGAGTTGGCCTCTGCCACGACGCTGTGGGTGTCGGGCGCTCCGAGCGGTAACTCTCTGCTGCCCTGGTACCGGCGCCTTCTAGCGTGAGCTGTCGGCCTCCGGTGCGGTCCCGGTCCCTGTGCCACCGGACTTTCCGATGTTCCGCGACTCCGCGCCGGTTGGGGTTCCGCCGGTGGATGCCGGGACTGCTTCCGTTTGCGCAGAAGCTAGCCCGGAACCGTTTTGGTTATCAGGGAGATTATCACGCGATTCACTATCTGAGACAACAGGGTCCGTATCACGGACCGGATTGCCGGTCACATTTGGAGCGGAACCGGGTTCCTTTGACCCGTCCCCGACCACCGACGATCCGGCGGCTTCAGCACTGGCCGGCGTCCCGCCGTCGGCTTTTGCGGCAACCGCAGGGGCCGGCTCCCGGCCCGGCAGGTAAACACTGTCCGCGTTGCCGTCCTTGCGCCGGCCCAGCCAGATGAACGCGGCCAATGCGGCGAGGAACACGAAGATACTGGTCCAGACGTTCAGCCGGGTGGTGATGCCGAACAGGCTTATCTGCTCGGCGTCGTCGATCCGCATGGCCTCGATCCAGACCCGTCCCAGCGTGTAGTACATGGCATACAGCCAGAAGAGCCGGCCGCGGCGGAAGTGGAACCGGCGGTCGAGGGCCAGGAGGATCAGCACACCCGCGATGTTCCACAGCGATTCATAGAGGAACGTGGGGTGGAAGAGGGTATCCGCCGGGTAGCCGGCCGGGAAGTTCGCGTTGTCCGCGTCCACCTGAAGCCCCCACGGCAGCGTGGTGGGGCCGCCGAACAGCTCCTGGTTGAAGTAGTTTCCCCACCGGCCGAGGGCCTGCGCCAGCAGAAGCCCGGGAGCGGCTGCATCCAGGAATGCCGTGAGCTTGACGCCTGCACGGCGGCAGCCGATCCAGGCGCCGAAGGCACCCAGCACCACGGCGCCCCAGATTCCGAGGCCGCCGCGCTGGATCTGCGGGATCAAGGACAGGTCCCCAGTGCCGTCGAAGCCCGGACCGAAGTACGCGTCCGGGGACGAGAACACATGGTAAAGCCGGCCGCCGATGATGCCGAAGGGAATGGCCCAGATGGCGATGTCCCAGACGCTGCCTTCAGGCGCTCCGCGCTTGGCCCAGCGGACGGACGTCAGCCACAGGCCGACGACAATGCCCGCCAGGATGCACAGGGCGTAGGCATGGATGCGGAGCGATCCCCACGGCAGCGGAATATCGAACCCGGACCAGGCCGGGCTCGGGATGCTTGCGGGCACCATGCCGGCTGGAACCAGTGCGGCTGCGGTGAGGAGCGTCTGCATGGTGGCGGTTACTTCCTGGTCAGTCCGGTACTGAGGTCTTTGGTGAGCTGCGCGACGGCGTCCACGCCGCCGTCGCGGACGGCGGCAACGAGCGCCGAGCCGACGATCACACCGTCCGCGTAGGCCGCGATCTCCGCGACCTGCTCGGCGGTGGAGACGCCGAGGCCCACGCACACGCGTTCCGCGCCGGCCGCCTTGGCCGCGGCCACGACGTCCTCGGCCGCCGAGCTCACCGACGAGCGGGCGCCCGTGACGCCCATGATGGAGACGGCGTAGACGAAGCCCCGGCTCGCGTCCACGGTCCGGCGCATGCGCTCGGGGGTGGAGGAGGGCGCCACCAGGAAGACACGGTCCAGGCCGTACTTCTCCGACGCGTCCATCCACTCGGCTGCCTCGTCCGGGATCAGGTCCGGGGTGATCAGCCCCGCTCCCCCGGCCTCGGCCAGGCGGCGCGAAAACTCGTCCACACCCATGCGGACCACGGGGTTCCAGTACGTCATGACCAGGACCGCGGCGTCCGTCTGGCTGGTGATGCCAGCCACGACGTCAAAGACCTGGCGGACGGAGAACCCCTTCGCCAGGGCCTCGGTGGTGGCCGCCTGGATGACCGGGCCGTCCATGACCGGGTCGGAGTACGGAATGCCGATTTCGATCAGGTCGGCGCCGTTGCGCGCCAGGGCGATGCCGGCGGCGATGGTCTCCTCGACGCTGGGGTACCCGGCGGGCAGGTAGCCGATCAGGGCCACGCGGCCCTCCGCGCGGGCCTTGTCGATGGCGATGGCCGACTTGCTGGTGGCCGACTTGCTGGTGGTCTGCGCCGTGGTCACAGCTGCTCCCCTTCCTTGCCGATGGCTGCTTCGGCCGAGTTCTTGTCCAGGAGGTCGAACCACTCCGCGGCCGTGGCCACGTCCTTGTCGCCCCTGCCGGACAGGTTCACCACCACGATCTTGTCCGACGCCCCGGCGGCGCCGCCCTCTGCTGCCAGCCGCTGGCCCACCTTAATGGCGCCAGCGAGGGCGTGCGAGGACTCGATGGCCGGAATGATGCCCTCGGTGCGGCACAGGAGCTTGAAGGCTTCCATGGCTTCGCTGTCCGTGATCGGCTCGTAGCTGACGCGTCCGATGTCGGCGAGGTAGGAGTGCTCCGGTCCGACGCCGGGGTAGTCCAGGCCGGCCGAAATGGAGTGCGACTCGATGGTCTGGCCGTCGTCGTCCTGCATGAGGTAGGACCGTGCGCCGTGCAGCACACCGGGCCGGCCGAGCGTGATGGTGGCCGCGTGGCGGCCGGTCTCGACGCCGTCACCGCCTGCTTCAAAACCGTAGATCTTCACGGAGGGGTCATCGAGGAAACCGTGGAAGATGCCGATCGCGTTGGAGCCACCGCCGATGCAGGCGCAGACGGCGTCCGGCAGCCGGCCAGCCTGCTCAAGGATCTGGGCGCGTGCCTCTTCGCCGATGACTTCGTGGAAGTAGCGGACCAGGGCCGGGAACGGGTGGGCGCCCGCTGCCGTGCCCAGCAGGTAGTGGGTGTTGCCGACGTTGGCTACCCAGTCCCTGAGGGCTTCGTTGATGGCGTCCTTGAGGGTCTGCGAACCGTTGGTGACGGGGATGACCTTGGCGCCCAGGAGTTCCATCCGGGCCACATTCAGCGCCTGGCGGCGGCAGTCTTCGGCGCCCATGTAAACGACGCATTCCAGGCCCAGCAGGGCGGCAGCAGTGGCGCTGGCTACGCCGTGCTGGCCGGCGCCGGTCTCGGCGATGACGCGGGTCTTGCCCATCCGCTTGGCAAGGAGCGCCTGGCCCAGCACGTTGTTGATCTTGTGCGAGCCGGTGTGGTTCAGGTCCTCGCGCTTGAGGAAGATCCGGACTCCGCCGGCATGCTCGGCAAAGCGCTTGGCCTCGGTCAGGAGGGAGGGCCGGCCTGAGTAGTTCTTGTTCAGGTCCGCGATCTGCGCGATGAACTCGGGATCGGCCTTGGCCTTCTCGAACGTGTCCTCGAGCTCGTCCAGGGCGGCGATCAGTGACTCAGGCATCCACCGGCCGCCGTAGGCGCCGAAGTAGGGTCCTGGGGCGTGGCGCAGCGAGGTGCCTCCCTGCAGGAATGCATCCACCGTGCCCTCGTCAGAGCCTGCTGTTGGCGCGTCGGCCATCAGTCTCACCATCCTGTTCACTTTTTCTGGTTGATGTCAGGCGCCATCCGGCCGCACGGCGTGCGGACGGATGGTGCCAAGGTTGTGTGGGAGCTCAGGCCCGGGCGGCGATGGCCGCGGCCCCGGCCGCTGTGAACTCCGCGATGCGTTCACGCGGGGTGGCGTCGCTGACGAGCGCCTCCCCCACGAGGATGGCGTTGGCGCCGTGCGCCGCGTAGTGCGCGACGTCGTCGGCGTTCCGAACGCCCGACTCCGCCACCACTACGGCGCTGGCCGGAATGCTGCCGGCGAGTGAGGCGAAAAGGGAGCGGTCGACGTCGAGCGTCTTGAGGTTCCGCACATTGACGCCGATGATCCGGGCGTCGGCGGCCACGGCGCGCTCGACTTCCTCCGGCGTGTGCGTTTCCACCAGCACGTTCATGCCAAGCTCACGGCTCAGGGCGCTGAATTCACGCAGCTGCTGGTCGGACAGGGCCGCCACGATCAGGAGGATGAGGTCCGCGCCGTGGGCGCGGGCTTCCCAGATCTGGTACTCGTCCAGCGTGAAGTCCTTGCGCAGCAGCGGGACGTCCACCCGGGCGCGGACGGCATCCAGGTCAGCCAGCGAACCGTTGAAACGGCGCTGCTCGGTGAGCACGCTGATCACCGCGGCTCCGCCGTCGGCGTACTGCACGGCCAGCGACGCGGGGTCCGCGATGCTGGCGAGATCGCCCTTGGACGGGCTGCGGCGCTTGATCTCGGCGATGACCTTGAGCTCGCCGCGGTCCGCGGACGTCCCGCCGAGGGCGGCCCAGGCGTCTCGGGCAGGAGCCGCTGCCAGGGCGCGGCCCTTCAGTTCCGCGAGGGACACGAGGCGCTTCCGGTCCTCCATGTCCTCCCTGACACCGGCGTTGATGTCGTCGAGAACCGTCACGGTTAGTGGCCGGTGTTCTTGATCTTGCTGCCGCCCACGCCGTAGCCGGCCTTGCGCATGATGAAGCCGGCCAGCAGGCCGACGAACATGACGGCGATGCCGGCCCAGAAGATCGGGCTGTTGGCTATGACGAAGGCAATGGAGGCGACTAGGGCGCCGATGAGCATGACGATCACGCAGGTCCAGGCGGCCGGGCTGTTGCCGTGGCCCAGGTCAATGCTGTGGTCGATGCCGTGGTGCTCCTTGGGGGCGGCGGGCTTTGTACCGGAAACAGTGGCTTTGCTCATGTGAATCTCCTCAGGATCAATACTGCTTACATTCTGCCATTTTTTGCCGCCGCCTTCGGCATCGCGGCCGGGCGCACGGCTGCGTGACCCGCCGGCTCAGGTGGGGTCGTCACCCCGGGAGAGCCTGTCCCAGCTGTCGATCTCGTCCACCGGGCCGCTCTGGTCGGCTGCGGGACCCGCCGCGGCGGCATCGTACTTGGTGCGGGACTTCCAGTACCGTCCAGCCGGAACCACCAGCAGGCCGCAGACGGCGAGCAGGGAACCTGCGACAACGGCCAGCACCGGGAAGGCGCTGACGCTCACGTCCGCGGTGCCTCCTGAAACCCCAGTTGCGGCGGCGATGGATCCTTGGGCGGCGGACAGCGGATCAGCGAGGACGGTGGCTGCCGCGGCGATGATGCCGGCAGCCGCCAACACGATGATGGCCGTGATGACCCAGCGAGCGATCTTCCCGGCGATGGAGGCCGCGAGGCCGCCAGCCAGCGCCACGAGGGCCAGGGCGGTGACCGTGGTGGCGGCTTTGCTGCCCTGGACCTGGAGGCCGCCTTCGTTTCCGGCGGCCTGGCCCAGCTGCTGGGGGTCGAGGTGGACCGTCAGCCAGGTCTGCGTCGTGGTGCCGAAGACTGCCAGCGCCAGGGCCGCGATCAGCAGCACCACCGTGGACTTGCGGGCCCAGCCCGGGACCGTGCTACGCGTTTTGCCCGGCACGGCGGATCCTGCGGGAACCGCCATCAGGAGTTTGCCTCAGTGACTGAACCGGGGCTGCTGGCTGAGCGGGGACTGCTGACTGAGTCCGGCGTGATGTTGTGCAGCGAGCCGGCCGTGTGGACAGCCCGCAGCGGGGCCGCCGCCTTGTTGACGGTTTCCTGCGCCTCGGCCGGGTTGCTCGAGTCCGCCACGATGCCGCCGCCCGCCTGGACGTAGGCACGTCCTTCGCGCAGCAAAGCGGAGCGGATAGCGATGGCCATGTCCATGTCGCCGGCGAAGTCCAGATAACCCACCACTCCCCCGTAGATGCCGCGCCGGTGGGGCTCGAGTTCATCCAGGAGCCGCAGGGCGCGGGGCTTCGGGGCGCCGGAAAGCGTTCCGGCCGGAAAGGTGGCCTTCAGGACGTCATAGGCCTTCGCCGTCGGAGCCAGGCGACCGACGACGGTGGAGACCAGGTGCATGATGTGGCTAAAACGCTCCACCTCCATGAACTGGGTGACGTCCACGGAACCGGCTACGCACACCTTCGACAGGTCGTTCCGGGACAGGTCCACCAGCATGAGGTGCTCCGCCCGTTCCTTCTGGTCCGCGAGGAGCTCCTCAGCCATCGCCTTGTCCGCGTCCACGGTCTTGCCGCGCGGCCGGGACCCGGCAATCGGGTGGGTGATGACGTCCTCGCCGGTGACGGTCACCAGCGCCTCCGGCGACGAGCCGACGATCGAATACTGGCGGCCGGCGGCGTCCTCGAGGCTGAAGATGTACATGTACGGGCTGGGGTTGGTGTTGCGCAGCACCCGGTAGACGTCCAGCGGCGACGCCCCGCATTCCATCTCGAAGCGGCGGGAGATGACCACCTGGAAGACTTCGCCGTCCACGATCGCTTCCTTGCCGCGGTCGAGGGCGGCGAGGTACTCGGGCTCGTGCCAGCGTTCCTGGACGCTGGCGGCAAAATCGAGGGCCGCAGGCTCCAGCACGGACACCGGCTGGAGCACCGGGGTGCTGATGCGTGCCAGCAGTTCCTTCACCCGGGCGACGGCGTCATGCCAGGCCTCGTCGACGCGCTCGGAGCTGTTGTCGAAGTTGATGGCGTTGGCGATCAGCAGCACAGTGCCGTCCATGTTGTCGTGGACGGCCATGTCGGTGACGAGGTTCAGGGCCAGCTCCGGAAGCTGCAGGTCGTCCTCGGGCGGACTGGTCAGCTTTTCCCAGTGGCGGACCGTCTCCCAGCCCAGGAAGCCCACCAGCCCGGAGGTGAACGGCGGGAGCCCGTCGAACCGGTCAGTGCGCAGCGCCTCGATGGTGTCGCGGATGGCATCAACAGGGTTTCCGTCCACGGGCACCCCGGCCGGCGGCTCCCCCAGCCAGTGCGCCTGTCCGTCCTTGGTGGTGAGCGTGGCCCGGGACCGGGAACCAATGAAGGAGTAGCGGGACCAGGCACCGCCGACAGCCGCCGACTCCATGAGGAACGTGCCCGGCTGGCCCTGCGCCAGTTTCCGGTACAGCCCGATCGGCGTTTCGGCATCCGCCAGCACCTTCAGCCGGACAGGGATGACGCGGCTGTGGGCGGCGAGTTCCCGGAATTCTTCGAGGCCAGGGCTGATGATTCCGAGGTCCTGCATCGCTATTGGTTCTCCGTCTGTTCTTGGATAGTGCCTAGTGGGTGGAGGCGCCTGTTGGGTGGAAGAGGCCTGTCGGGGGGAATAGCGTAGGCCGCTAGCTGGCCGGACCTGCCACAACGTCGACGGCCCGGCCGTCAAAGCAGGTGCGTGTACCGGTGTGGCATGCTGCGCCCACCTGGTCCACCCGCACGAGGAGGGCATCGCCGTCGCAGTCCAGGGCCACCGACTTGACCCACTGCACGTGGCCGGAAGTGTCACCCTTGCGCCAATACTCCTGCCGGGAGCGCGAGTAGAATGTCACGCGGCCGGTGGTCATCGTCCGGTTCAGGGCCTCGTCGTCCATCCAGCCCAGCATGAGGACCTCATTGGTGTCGAACTGCTGCACGATGGCAGCCACAAGTCCGGCGCCGTCGCGCTTCAGCGCCGAGGCAATCCCGGCCGGAAGGGGGCTTCCGGGCAGGAGGCTTTCGCGGGCGTCGGACGAAGGGGCACCGGCCGTTGGGGCGGGGGCGGGGCTGGGGGCGGGCTGCTCAGACATCACGTCAAGTCTAGTGCCCCCGCCGGGACGCTGGCACGAGGGATGCCTGTCACACTGCCGCCCTGTGAACAAGGGCACAAATTCACCTATATCAACAGACTGCGCAACTCTCACGGGGACGTGCTAGTTTTCCAAGTGATGCATTTCGTCGATCCGTCCCGAGAAGTTCTGGCCGAGACCCTGCTGGCGGCCGGTCCTGACTCCCCCACGCTCTGCAAGGGCTGGCAAACCAGGGACCTCGCAGCTCACCTGTACCTGCGGGAGCGGAAAGCCGCCGTCGGGCTCGGACTGATCATCAAGCGCCTGTCCAAGGCCTCAGACAAGGCAACCGCCCGCCTGGCCGGAAAGCTCCGGACCGCCGACGAGTATGCCAAGCTCGTGAACTCCTTCCGCGCCGGACCGCCCGCGCTCTCGCCCATGAAGATCAAGGCGCTGGATGAGAGCTCCAACCTGATCGAATACTTCGTCCACACGGAGGACATCCGGCGCGCCGTTGACCGCTGGGCCCCCCGCGCCCTCGACGCGGAATA
Source organism: Arthrobacter globiformis (assembly GCF_030815865.1). Classification (NCBI taxonomy): domain Bacteria; kingdom Bacillati; phylum Actinomycetota; class Actinomycetes; order Micrococcales; family Micrococcaceae; genus Arthrobacter; species Arthrobacter globiformis. Next base: position 2,247,571 of record NZ_JAUSXI010000001.1, on the reverse strand, counting down.
CTCGGACGCCCTGTGGGATGAGCTCGTCAAGCGGGCAGCCATCCTCTACCGCGGCGTGGACCTCGGCATCGTCCTGGTCAGCCCCTCGGGCCCCAGGCACGTCGCCAAGCGCGCACCAGTGTCCGTGGCTATCGTGGGGGAACCGGGTGAGCTGCTGATGCACGCCCACGGCCGCACCCGCCATGCGCTGGTCACCTTCGAGGGCCAGCCGGACGCCGTCGCGCTCCTCCAGTCAGCCGAAGTCGGGCTTTAACGTCACCGCAGATTGAGCTTGCCGAAATCTGGTTTCGACAAGCTCAACCAGCGGCGGTTTTCGACAAGCTCAACCAGCGGCGGTTTCCGACAAGCTCAACCAGCGGCGGTTTCCGACAAGCTCAACCAGCGGCGGTTTCCGACAAGCTCAACCAGCCGCGGTTTCCGACAAGCTCAACCAGCCGCGGTTTCCGACAAGCTCAACCAGCCGCGGTTTCCGACAAGCTCAACCAGCGGCGATTAGCGGACCTCGAAGCCGGCGTCGCGAATTGCGGTCTTGACCTGGGACATCATGTCGTCCGGGCCCCAGTGGAAGATGGAGGCGGCCAGGACGGCATCCGCTCCGGCCTGGACAGCGGGCGGGAAGTGCGCGGGTTCCCCGGCGCCGCCGGAGGCGATGATCGGAACCTTGACTGCGGACCGGACCAGCCGGATGAGCTCGAGGTCGAAGCCGTCCTTGGTGCCGTCGGCGTCGATCGAGTTCAGCAGGATCTCACCAACCCCGCGGTCCGCCGCTTCCTTGGCCCAGGCAATGGCGTCGATTCCGGTGCCCTGCCGGCCACCGTGGGTGGTCACTTCAAAGCCCGACGGCGTGGGCTGGGATCCGGGGCGGACGCGCCGGGCATCCACGGACAGCACCAGCACCTGGGAACCAAAGTGCCGGGTTATTTCGTCGATGACGTCGGGGCGGGCCACGGCGGCGGTGTTGATGGAAGCCTTGTCGGCGCCGAAGCGCAGCAGCTTGTCCACCTCGGCGACGCCGCGGACGCCGCCGCCGACGGTGAGCGGGATGAACACTTCCTCGGCGGTGCGGCGGACGACGTCGAACGTCGTCTCCCGGTTGCCGGAGGACGCTGTCACGTCCAGGAAGGTAAGTTCGTCAGCACCGGCGTTGTCGTAGCGGTGCGCCAGTTCCACGGGGTCCCCGGCGTCGCGAAGGCCTTCGAAATTGATGCCCTTGACCACGCGGCCGGCATCAACGTCCAGGCAGGGGATAACGCGGACGGCTACAGCCATGACTTCTCCTGTTGTACTGCTGCGGTGTGCTGTCTGGGGGAAACCGGGTCAGATCCGGCAGGCGTGGATGCTGCTGACCAGGATGGCGCGGGCGCCGAGGTCGTATAGCTCGTCCATGATCCGGTTGGTTTCCTTTTTGGGCACCATGGAGCGGACGGCCACCCACTCGGAATCGCGCAGCGGCGAGACGGTGGGTGATTCCAGGCCGGGTGTGAGGCCGGCGGCCTGCTCCACGAGCTCCTTGCGGATGTCGTAGTCCATGAGCACGTACTGCCGCGCCACCAGCACACCCTGCAGGCGGCGGATCAGGACCTCGATCTCCTTGGCCGTGCCGTTGGCGGCCCCGCCGTCGCCGGTGCGGCGGATGAGGACGGCCTCGGATTTCAGGATCGGATCCCCGAAGATTTCCATGCCGGCGGCCTTGAGGGTGTTGCCCGTTTCCACGACGTCGGCGATGGCATCCGCGACGCCGAGACGCACGGAGGATTCCACCGCGCCGTCCAGCCGGACCACCTTCGCCTTGATGCCGCGCTCCGCCAGGTAATCGCGCAGGAGCCCGTCGTAGCTAGTGGCAAGGCGCTTGCCTTCGAGTTCATCTACCGTGCGAAAGTCACCGATCGGCCCGGCGAAGCGGAACGTCGAGGCGGCGAAGCCGAGCGGAAGCAGTTCCTCAGCCTCCACCTGCGCGTCCAGCAGGAGGTCGCGGCCGGTGATCCCGACGTCGAGCGTTCCCTGCCCGACGTAGACGGCGATGTCCCGGGGGCGGAGGAAGAAGAACTCGATGTCGTTGTCGGGGTCCACCATGACCAGCTCGCGCGTATCGCGGCGCTGGCGGTAGCCCGCCTCGGACAGCATCGCGGACGCGGCTTCGGACAGGGATCCCTTGTTGGGTACGGCTACACGCAGCATTATGAGGTCTTTCTGGTCTGGAAGTTTGTGTCAGGCAAGCGGGGCCACGCAGAGGCGGCTAGAGATGCTTGTAGACGTCTTCCAGGCCGAGTCCTTTGGCGAGCATCAGGACCTGCAGGTGGTACAGGAGCTGCGAGATCTCCTCGGCGGCGGCTTCGTCGGATTCGTACTCGGCGGCCATCCAGACTTCGGCCGCTTCCTCCACGACTTTCTTGCCGATGCCGTGGATTCCCGACTCCAGTTCAGCGACGGTGCGGGAGCCCTCGGGGCGGGTCGCTGCCTTCTCGCTCAGTTCTGCGAACAGCGTCTCGAAATTCTTCACGCACTCCAGCCTACTTGCTCGGGGCCGGGGCCCGCCTGTCGGGCAGTTCCATGACGGCGGGGATGTGAGCGATTACACACGCCGTGTGCTTGCGCCCGCATCCCCGCAGCGCCCCGAAACTGGGAAAATATTCTTTAGTACTGCTTGGGCACTTAGTAGTTCTTGAGCAACAGTGCCGTGGACAGTGCGGCCGTGACGGCCTCGTGCCCCTTGTCCTCGGAGGATCCGGGCAGTCCTGCCCGGTCCAGCCCCTGTTCTTCGGTGTCGCAGGTGAGCACCCCGAACCCGACCGGCACGCCGGTGCTGACGCTCACGTCGGTGAGTCCCGACGTCGCGGCCTGGCAGACGTAGTCAAAGTGCGGCGTACCGCCGCGGATGACGACGCCGAGGGCGACGACGGCGTCAAAGTGCGGTGCCAGCCGCGCGGCAGCGACCGGAAGCTCAAAGCTGCCCGGTACGCGCAGCACCGTCGGCTCGTTGATGCCGGCGTCCTTGGCAGCCCGCAGGGCGCCGTCCAGGAGGCCGTCCATGATCTGCGTGTGCCAGCTTGCCGCCACGATCGCCAGCTTCAACTGCGAGGTTTCAGCCGGGTCCAGGGTGGTGAGGTCAATCTGGGGTGCGCCGTGTCCGCTCATAAGGTCTTCGTGATCCGTTCAGTCTTGTTCGAGGTCAAAAATGTCAGTGCCGGTGCGGGGCAGGCCCGCGGTCTCGGTATCGAGGGTCAGCAGGTGGTCCATGCGGTCCTTTTTGGTCTGCAGGTACCGGAGGTTCTGTTCGCGGGACGGCACCTCGGTGGGCACCATCTCGACGACCTTGACGCCGGCCGTGGCCAGGCGGTTCTGCTTGTCCGGGTTGTTGCTCAGCAGCCGGATCTCGTGCAGGCCCATCTCGGCCAGGATCTGCGCCGCAGCCTTGTAGCAGCGGGCATCCACGGGCAGTCCCAGCTGTTCGTTGGCCTCAACGGTGTCGAACCCGGCCTCCTGCAGGGCGTAGGCCTTGATCTTGTTGGCCAGCCCGATGCCTCGGCCTTCCTGGCCGCGCAGGTACAGCAGCGTGCCGCCGTTCTCGGCGATCAGTTCCAGGGCGTAGGCGAGCTGCTCGCCGCAGTCGCAGCGGTAGGAGCCAAAAACATCGCCCGTGAGGCATTCCGAATGCAGGCGCACGAGGGGCGCCTTCCCGTCCTTGGGCGGATTCGGGGAACTGACGGCGAGGTGTTCGGCGCCGGTCACCAGGTCGGTCCAGGCCTGCGACACGAAACTACCGAACGCCGTAGGCAGCTGCACCACGGGTCCTTTGCTCACCGGATGCGGGGACCGGCCGTTGCTGCTCGGTTCCGCTGCTTGAGATGCCGTCATCGTGTTTCCCCTTCTCCGGCCGGACCGACTTCCAAACTGCTCTCCTGTGAAGCTACACGGTGGCCGGCTCCCAGATAGGCAACCAGGTCCTCGATCGAGATCAAGGGGCAGCCGTGCTCGGCAGCGAAAACCCGGAGGCCGTCCAGCCGCATCATCTCACCGTCGTCGTACACCACCTCGGCGATCACGCCCACCGGCTCCAGTCCGGCGAGCCGGCAGAGGTCGACGGCCGCTTCGGTGTGGCCGGGGCGTTCACGCACTCCCCCATTAACGGCCCGCAGCGGGAAAATATGCCCGGGACGGGTCAGGGTGGCGGGCCCGCTCTGCGGATCGGCGATGACGCGGGCGGTGAGTGCCCGGTCGGTGGCCGAGATGCCCGTGCTTACGCCGGTGGCGGCGTCGCAGGACACGGTGTAGGCCGTGCCCTTCGAATCCTGGTTGACCTCCACCATGGGCGGCAGTTCCAGCGCGTCGGCCCGGGCACCGTCCAGCGGCACGCAGATGACGCCGGAGCTGTACCGGATGGTCCAGCCCATGAGCGCCGGGGTGGCGTGCTGGGCGGCGAAGATGATGTCGCCTTCGTTTTCCCGGTCCTCGTTGTCCACCACGAGGACCGGCTGGCCGGCCGCCAGGGCGCGGACGGCGTCCTCGATCGGGTCCAGGGCCAGGGCGCCGGAAGCCACGGCGCCGGTAACCGTCGCGTCGAGCTTTGCCGTGCCGTTCATCGCTGGACCTCGCCTTCCGTAACTGCAGTGCCTTCCATGCCGTACTCCGTGCCTTCCGTGCCTTCCGTGCGGAAAGCAAGCAGCCGCTCGGTGTACTTGGCCAGCACGTCCACCTCAAGGTTCACCCTGCTGCCGGCAGGCTTGGCGCCAAGGCCGGTGTCGGCCAGGGTGGTGGGGATGAGCCCCACCTCGAACCACGGCGCCGTCTCTGCTGCCGGGCTGACCTCGGTGACGGTGAGGGAGACGCCGTCGATGGCGATGGACCCCTTTTCCGCGATGTAGCGGGCAAGCCGCTGGGGCACTCCGAACCGGAGCCGTTCCCAGTTTCCCTGCGGCTCGCGTTCGAGCAGTTCGCCGACGCCGTCCACGTGCCCCTGGACCACGTGGCCGTCAAGGCGCCCACCGGCCGGGACGCAGCGTTCCAGGTTGACGGGGTCGCCCGCCGCAAGCTCGCCGATGGTGCTGCGGATGAGGGTCTCGCCCATGACGTCGACGCTGAAGTCCTTCCCGTCGATGGCCGTGGCGGTGAGGCAGACGCCGTTGACTGCGATGGAGCCGCCCAGCGGCAGCCCGTCAGCGGTTCCGGGGGCGTGCAGGCGCAGCGTTGCGCTCGAGTCCCCGTTCCGGTCCACGGACAGGACCTCTCCCTGTTCGGCGATAATTCCGGTGAACATCAGTAGCCTCCCATGGCTGTGTCCGCTGCTGCGCGGACAGGTAGTGAATCGGTTGACGTTGAGTGTGTTGATGTTGACTGTGTTGATACTGACTGTGCCGCTGCGGCTGCCTCCGGACGCAGGTGCAGGCGAAGGTCCCTGCCCAGGAACTGGACCGCGCCGCCGGACGCGGCATCCCATTCCCAGCGCTGCGCCTCCGCCAGCGTTCCAATGCCGAGGCCGTTAAGTGCCGGCGTACCGGAGCCCAGCAGCGTAGGGGCCAGGTAGACGATGAGTTCATCCACGAGCCCTTCGGCCAGGAAGGCGCTGAGGATCCTCGATCCGCCCTCCACCATGACGTGCCTGATGCCCGCGGCGAACAGCATGGCCAGCGCCTCGCGCGGGTCCCGCGTCGGAAGGTGCAGGACCTTGCCGTCGTCGCCGCGCACGGCGGCGTCTTCCGGCACGTCGCGAAGTCCCATGACGGCGCGCAGCGGCTGCTTTCCGGTGGCGTCGCCGTTGGCGTCGCGGGCGGTCAGGCGGGGGTTGTCCACCAGCACGGTCTGCGTTCCAACCAGGATCGCGTCGATCCTGCTCCGGATGGCGTGGTTGTCCGCCAGCGACTCCGGGCTGGAAATCCACTGGCTGGTGCCGTCCTCGGCCGCGATCCGGCTGTCCATGGTTTGGGCGATGTGCAGGGTAACGAAGGGGCGCTTTGCGTCCACGGCCTGGAACCAGCGCCGGTTCAACTCCAGCGCACGCTCGGCGGCCAGTCCGCTGCGCACGCCGACTCCCGCCGCCCGCAGGGTGGCGGCCCCGCCGGCGGCGGGGTCATGAGGGTCGTCGATGGCGTACACGACGTTCGCTATCCCGGCGTCGATAATGGCCTGGGCACACGGCCCCGTACGGCCCACGTGGTTGCACGGCTCCAGGGTGACCACCATGGTGGACCCGTGAAGGTCGACGCCGGTGCTGATCGCCGTCGCTATCGCGTCGGCTTCGGCGTGCGCGGTGCCGGCACCACGGTGGTATCCCGTGGCCAGCTGGCTTCCGTCAGGTCCGACGACGACGGCGCCCACCAGCGGATTGGCGCCCCGGGGGCCCTGCAGGGCGGCTTCCAGGGCTGTGTCCATGGCGGCTGTTTCAGCGGCGGTGAAGGCCGGTACCGGCTTATGGGCAGCAGTCACTTGGACACCGCCGGGTCCGGGAAGGCGGTCTCAATCTTGACGGCCGAGGGGTCCGTCTTGGCCTGGGCCCGGGACGCCCGCCACCAGACGATGAAGCCGGCCAGGGTAAAGAAGCCGTAGAAAAGGTACATGAAGGCACTGGCGAAGTATCCGGCGCTGAAGAGCAGCGGAACGCCCACCACGTCCACGGCAACCCAGATCAGCCAGAACTCGGTCCAGCCGCGGGCCATGCCGTAGGTGGCCAGGAGCGAGCCCATAAAGGTCCAGGCGTCAGCCCACACCGGCGGGTAGGAGCCCAGGGAGTCGAAGAGCGGGGTGAGGGCAGCAGTGCCGGCCACCAGCGCGAGCCCCAGCGCCACCCGGGTCCTGGCACTTGCCCAGGCGGGCGCAATCGCCGTCGAGGATCCTGCCGCCCGGCGGCTCTGCTGCCAGCGCTGCCAGCCGTAGACGGCCACGATGATGAACATGGCCTGCCGCCCGGCCTGACCCCAGAGCGTGGCCGGCGTGGCGGAGCCGAAGACGTTGCCCAGAAAGACCGTCAGCAGAAGAAGGTTGCCGGCGATGCCCACCGGCCAGGCCCAGACCTTGCGCCGCATGCCGCCGAGGGCACTGGCCAGGCCAAAGATGTTTCCCAGCACTTCGCGGAGAATGAGCACTGATCCGCCCACGGGGATCTGTGCCTCGAAGAGCCAACGCAGGATGTCCATGCGTGCGTGTCGTTCCTTCCCTCAAGAGCCGAGAATGCTCCGGGGGTATACGACAGCGAAACGCAGCGGCGTTGTGGAACGCCACAAGTACAGCTGTACGTGCTTCTCTCATCCAGACTTTAACTGTCGGTACCGGAATTTCACCGGTTCAACCGTCTGCCGGGCTTCCGTAAGGAAACACCGGCTCGCGGGTCGCGGACTGTCACCGCCGGTTCGGACTTACACCGACCCCGGAGCACGTATTGTGTGTTGCTATTCTGACACAACTTGGCGGGTGCCCAGGCTATTCCCGCTGCAAACCGTCACGATGGCCGTCATGGAGGCCGGTTGCCGCCTCCATGACGGGCCCTTGGGGACCAAATGCTAGAGGCTGCCCGCCTTGCGCAGCCGGTCGATGGCGCCGGATGGATCCGCGGCGCCATACACTGCGGACCCGGCGACGAAGACGTTCGCTCCGGCTTCCGCGGCCCGGACAATGGTTTCCTCGGTAATTCCGCCGTCAACCTGGATGGCAACGTTCACGCCGGATCCCTCGATGGCGGCGCGGGCACGGCGGATCTTGGGCAGCGTGAGGTCGAGGAACGCCTGGCCGCCAAAGCCGGGCTCCACGGTCATGATCAGCAGCATGTCCAGCTCCGAAAGCATGTCCAGGTAGGGCTCCAGCGCAGTGGCGGGACGCAGCGCCATCCCGGCCTTCGAACCCCGCGCGCGCAACTCGCGGGCCAACTTCACCGGCGCGATGGACGCTTCGGCGTGGAACGTCACGGAAGCAACGCCGGCGTCCGCGTAACCGGGCGCCCAGCGGTCGGCGTCCGAAATCATGAGGTGCGCGTCCAGCGGAACCGGGCTGACCGCCTGGATCCGCTGGACCACGGGGAGTCCCAGGGTGAGGTTGGGGACAAAGTGGTTGTCCATTACATCCACATGCACGGAATCAGCGTTGCTGATTTTCTGCAGCTCGGCTTCGAGGTTCACGAAGTCGGCGGAGAGGATGCTGGGGTTGATGCAGCACTGCGTCATGCTGGGTCCTTTCGCGGGACGGTGGTCCGGGGTTTGGGATCAGTCGGTGGGAAGTCAGCGCCTGCGGCGGAACTCAGCGCTTGCGGCGGATGAGAGCGAGGAACATCGCGTCCGTGCTGTGGACGTGCGGCCACAGCTGGGCGGTCTTCTCATGCCCCGCGCCCAGGCCGCCGCGCAGGCTGACGGCATCCAGCACGCTGCCGGCGTCCAAGAGTTCCAGGTCCTCGCGTTTCCGCAGGGCGTCGCTGACCACCGCGGTGGTTTCGGCCGGGTGCGGCGAGCAGGTCACGTAGGCCACCACGCCGCCGGGCCGTACGGCCGCCAGCGCTGAGTTCAGCAGTTCGCGCTGCAGCGGCCCCAGATCGGCCAGGTCCTTCGGCGTGCGGCGCCAGCGGGATTCGGGCCGGCGGCGCAAGGCTCCAAGTCCGCTGCAGGGCACGTCCACCAGCACACGGTCAAAGGCGGCAGGCTGTTCCGACCCGACCTCGCGGCCGTCGCCGGTCCTGACCGTCCAGACGTCCGGCGGAACAGCGGACAGCGCCTGTCTGACCAGTTTGGCCCGGTGCGGGGCGGGCTCGTTGGCCACAAGCGTAGCTCCGCGTTCGTTCGCCAGCGCGCCCAGCAGGGCTGCCTTGCCGCCCGGTCCGGCGCAAAGATCGAGCCAGGCCTCCCCTGCGGCACTTTCCCCTTCTACCGCGTTTCCGCCGTGCGCTGCACCTTCGCCAGCCCCTGTCTCGAGGCTGGCAGCCGCCAGGGCCCTGGCCACCAGCTGGGAGCCGACGTCCTGCACGCGTGTGGTGCCTGACCGGACGGATTCCAGCCGGCCGAGGTCACCGCCGCTGGAAAGGGCGGATCCTTCCACCAGTTCGCCGGGGACGGCACCGTTTTCCAGGGCCTCGTCCAGGCTTCCCAGCCCGGGAAGCGCCACCAGGTTGACCACGGGGGCCGCGTTGTCGGCTTCCAGGAGGTCATTGATCTCGCCGACCGGGCGGCCGTGGGCCACCAGCGACTGCCGCAGGGCGCGGACAATCCACTCGGGGTGGGCGTACCGGACGGAGGCAACCTTGGTCTCGTCCTGCTCGCCGGCAACCAGCTCGTCCAGCCACTCGTCCAGGCTGCGGGCCGCTACCTTCCGGAGCACGGCATTGATCAGGGCGGAGGGACCGGCGCCGATGACCGCACGGGCCAGGCCGACGGTCTGGTCCAGGGCCGCGTGGGCGGGTACGCGCATTGCCACCAGCTGGTGGACCCCGATGCGCAAGGCATCCAGGACAGCCGGATCCAGCTTGTCCAGGGCCCTGTCCACGCAGCGGCCGAGGATGGCGTCGTACGTGCCCTGGTTACGGAGCGCACCGTAGCTCAGTTCCGTGGCGAATCCGGCGTCGCGGCGGTCCAGGCCGTGCTGCCGGATGCGCCCCGGCAGCACGAGGTTGGCATAGGCGTCCTCGGCCGCGACCGCACGCAGCACTTCAAAGGCCACCAGCCTGGCGGGGTCCGCCCTGCGGGTGCGCTGCGACGGGGCGCTCTCGGTGAAGCTGCGCTGCGGGCCTCGGTTTCGCTCCCTGCCCTGCGCATCGCGCCGACTGGCTCCTCCGCCGCCCCGGCGCTGGTCAGAGCCGCCAGACCCTGAGCCGCCTGTACCTGAACCACCGGCGCCCGAACCGCGCTGGCCGCCGCGGCTGGAACGTCCCTGCCCGGATCCGCTTCTGCCGGAGTCACTCATTGAAATACCACGCTTTCGAGGGAGGCCTGGCCGCGCGCCCAGTCGGCTGCGGCCATCATTTTCTTGCCAGCAGGCTGCACCTTGGTGAGTTCGACAGCATGCGAACCCGTGCCCACCAACACGCTCTTGCCGGCCAAAGACAGTTGTCCCGGCTGAACATCCGTGACGTCGGGACGCAGCCGTACCGGCTCAAGCTTCAGCCGCTGGCCATCAAGGGTGGTCCAGGCTCCCGGTTCGGGCGTCACGCCGCGCGCGCGGCGGCCCACGGACAGGGCCGGCTCCGACCACTCAATGCGGCCGTCATCGAGAGTGAGCTTGGGCGCGAGCGTTACTTCGCCCTGCTGGGGACGGGGCGACGCCGCACCGGACCCGACAGCGGACAGGGTCTGGGCGAGCAGGACGGCGCCACTGTGGGACAGCCGTTCAAGCAACGCCCCGGAGGTGTCCTCCGGGCCGACCGCTTCGGTCAGCGTGCCAATGACAGGGCCCGTGTCGAGCCCCTCCTCGAGCTGGAAAGTCACGGCGCCCGTGATGTCATCGCCCGCGATGACGGCCCGCTGCACGGGAGCCGCACCGCGCCAGGCCGGCAGCAGTGAGAAGTGCAGGTTGATCCAGCCGTGCTGCGGAATGTCCAGGGCCGCCCGGGGCACAAGCCCGCCGTAGGCGACGATCGCCGCTACGTCGGGACGGGCTTCGGCGATCCGTTCGGTGACGGCAGCGTCCACCCGGGACGCGTGGATGACGTCGATGCCGAGCTCGGCGGCCCGGGCAGCAACGGGCGACGGCGTGAGTACACGCTTGCGTCCCACCGGCGCGTCCGGCCGGGTCAGCACCGCGACGATCTCGAAGCCGGCGGCCACCAGCGCATCCAGCGAGGGGACCGCGACGGACGGTGTTCCGGCGAAGAGGACCCTCATCCGGCAGCGCCGAAGCTGCCGGTTCCGGACGTTGCCGCGCCGAAGCTGCCGCCGCCGAAACTGGAGCCGACGGTCTTGGCGCGCTTGGCAGTGGTCTGTTCGGTGATGGAGTCGTAGTTGGCGTTGCGGATGGAACGCAGGGCGGCCTTGCGGTCCTCACCTTCGAGCCGGTCAGTGAAGAGGATGCCGTCCAGGTGGTCGGTTTCGTGCTGGAAGCAGCGGGCAAGCATGCCCTCCGCCTCCACCGAGACGGGGTTGCCGTTGATGTCGACGCCGGTCACGCGGGTGCTGCGGTAGCGGCGGACCGGGAAGCCCAGGCCGGGGATGGAGAGGCACCCCTCTACCTCGTCCGCCTGATAATCCTCGCTGTTTTCCAGCACCGGGTTGATGACGTGGCCTTCAACGCCGCCGATCCGGTAGGTGAAGACCCTGAGGCTGACTCCGATCTGTGGCGCGGCAAGGCCTGCACCCTCCACGTCCTCCATCGTTTCGGTCATGTCGGCAACGAGCCTGGCCAGCTCCGGCCCGAAATCCGTGACAGGGTCGGCAACCGTGCGAAGCACGGGATCGCCGATGATACGGATATTCAGAATTGCCATGTGCAGTCATTTCCTCACGGTGAACGGGTAAACGGATCGAGTCCAGTTTAGTTGCTCTCAGGAGAACACCGGCGGTGCCAGCGGCAGCAGTGCGGGTCCGGCGCTGACAGTGTCCGCGGACATTTCCCACACCCGCCGCAGAGCACAGAACTTCCACCAGTGGTGCTTCAGGACTTCCGGATTTGCGCGGACGGGGCGCACCTCGGTTTCACCGATGGCGACGGCGAGCAGGACCGGGGTATCGCCGTGCTGCCACGGTTCCCACTCCCCTGCCACGGGATCCACCAGGCTTTCCTCCGCCTTCATGCCGGCAACAAGCTGCATGACCACTTTGTCGTCCAAGGGCTTGACCTGCCCGTCACGCGTTGTGCCCTTGGTTTTGTAGTCGATGAGGCAGGTCCGTCCGTTGATCCTCGCGACGAGGTCCAGAGTTCCTGCATATCCAACCGTCTTGTTCCACACGGTGATCTCCGGCGCGATCGGCTCCACCCGGAACAACTCCCACCACTCATCGAAGCGGGCGGCAAAGCCCTCCTCGCCGTTGGAGGCCAGCGCTTCACGGGCTTCCTTCATCTGGTGCGGCCTGCCGAGGGCGCGCAGCGCCACCTGCTCGCAGTAGTAGTGCACCCGGTCCCCGCGCTGCGCGGCCTCGTCCCGATAGGTTTCGGCCGCCTTGGCCGCACGGTTAACCGCCTGCCGCACCCTTGCGGGGCTGCCCAGGATCTCCGGCAGCGAGGGATCCTTGGCGAGGCTGCTGGCACCCATGTAGCCAAACCAGCCGTCCAGTCCGTGGGGCTGCTGCCCGATGACGGTGGTAATGGAGGGAACCGTGAACTGCTCCGTGGTGGAGCGGGCGTACATGCGGCCATATTCCGTGGCGTGGGCGAGGAGTGGAGCGGTCATGGTGAGACTCTTTCACGGGGGTCAGACAAGTGATGCGAATACCGAAACGTTGACGCAGAAACAGAAAAGCCCGCCCCTCCCAGTTCTATCTCCTGGGCTGAACGGACTTTCCATCGGTGGGCGATACTGGGTTCGAACCAGTGACCTCTTCGGTGTGAACGAAGCGCGCTACCACTGCGCCAATCGCCCCGATGCATTTGAATGCTAGCGGACGATCGCGGGTTAACGGAAATCGGCGTCCTGACCCATGGAAAAGGTTAGTGGGGCAAGGTGCCCAAGGAGCGCCCGAGGCCACGGACCGTGACGGAGCCAGCCAGTCCAGGCTTCCGAAACTACACCCCTGTAATTCAAGAATTTCCCTAGAATTCAAGGAAGTAGGGCTTCCCCGGCCATGCCGCCAGTCCTCGATTTGGAGTTTCCCGGAACCTCCTATAGAGTTCTTACTCGTTGGAACGCGACGAACTGCCGAATACGGCAAGTAATCGCGGCTCCGAAATGCGGACGTAGCTCAGCTGGTAGAGCACCACCTTGCCAAGGTGGATGTCGCGAGTTCGAATCTCGTCGTCCGCTCGCAGGACACTGTCACGGCACTGATTCTCCGGAATCGACGCTTACACGGTGGGTTGGCCGAGAGGCGAGGCAGCGGCCTGCAAAGCCGTATACACGGGTTCGAATCCCGTACCCACCTCGGTGAAAACCATGGTTTCCGGTTTTGCCGGATGCAATGGGCGATTGGCGCAGCGGTAGCGCGCTTCCCTGACACGGAAGAGGTCACTGGTTCGATCCCAGTATCGCCCACGAGAGCAAGGAAACTTGCTTGTAGTTGAACGCTCGGCCACACGGCTGAACTTCAAAATGCGGACGTAGCTCAGCTGGTAGAGCACCACCTTGCCAAGGTGGATGTCGCGAGTTCGAATCTCGTCGTCCGCTCTCTTTTGATACTTAGGATCCGAACCCAGGAATACCGCCGGCTTCACCGGCTCCGGGCGATTGGCGCAGCGGTAGCGCGCTTCCCTGACACGGAAGAGGTCACTGGTTCGATCCCAGTATCGCCCACGAAACAGAGCAGCTCTCCGGAGCTGCTTTTTTCTTGTCCTCATACTGCTTGACAAATTTTGTCAAGAACTCCTTGGCAGGCACGGCCTTCGGGGCTAGGATCAAATGCGGAGGAGCGAACTGGCTCCGCAATTGAAGGGAGGTGCTCGTGGGTTTACTTGACGATCTGAAGGGCAAAGCTCAGGGTCTGATCCGCGGCAACGAGCAGGCCATCAAGGACGGCATCACCAAAGCAGGTGATTTTGTCGACTCCAAGACGGGCGGCAAATACACCAGCAAGGTGGATAAGGTCCAGACTGGCGCTTCCACTCTCGTTGACAAAGCCAATGAGAGGCCAACCCAGGGACCGGCGGACAACGTGCCGCCGGCTGAGAAGGCTCCGTAGCCAGGACTTTCCGGGCTTCGCCCCTAAACGTCAAATAGGTGCCGGTCCCGCCGAGAGGCGGTGCCGGCACCTTTCGCGTTCCCGAAAGAAGACTTGCCTGTTTACAGAAGCCCGTGTCTACGAGGGCTCGTGGTTCTGGCCTTCGCGGGCCAGCGCTGTAAGCCGGGAGACCGCCCTGAAGTACTTCTTCATGTAGCCACCGTTCATCATTTCCTCGGTGAACAGCTTGTCGAACGGCACGCCGCTGGCAAGGATCGGAACGTCCTTGTCGTAAAGGCGGTCGGCCAGCACCACAAACCTCAGCGCCACCGCCTGCTCGGTGATGGTTTCCACGTCCCGCCAGACAACGCCGTCCACACCGTCAAGCAGCTTGCGGTAGCGGCTCGGATGGACACCCGCGAGGTGCGAGATGAGGGTGCCGAAGTCATCCTCGGCAACCGTCTTGCCGTCGAACTCCGCCTTCATGTGGGTGTGGAGTTCGCTGTTTCGCAGCGGTGCCGGCGCAGCTGGGAGGCCGCGGTGGCGGAAGTCCTCGCCGTCAACCCTGATGACGTCAAACTGGTCCGCCAGGACCTGGATCTCACGCTGGAAATCCACGGCGGCAAAGCGGCCGTCGCCCAGCGAGCCGGGCAGGGTGTTGGACGTGGCCGCGAGCTTCACGCCGGCGTCGGCCAGTTCCCGCATGAGGCGGGACATCAGGACCGTGTCGCCCGGATCGTCAAGTTCAAACTCGTCAATGCAGACAAGCTTGTAGGAGCTCAGTGCGTCGACGGTCTTCCGGAAGGACAGGGCACCCACAAGGTTGGTGTATTCCACAAAGGTGCCAAAGGCCTTGGGGCCAGGGGCAGCGTGCCAGAGCGATGCCAGCAGGTGGGTTTTCCCCACGCCGAATCCGCCGTCGAGGTAAATGCCGGCGCGGGTGGTGGCGTCCTTCTTGCCAAAGAGCTTTTTGAACAATCCCCCGCCGTCTCCCGCGCCGATTCCGCCGGCGAAAGCCTGCAGTGCGTGCACCGCCGCCGCCTGGCTTGGCTGCTTCGGGTCGGGCCGGTAGCTTGCGAAGGACACCTGCCCGAACCTGGGCGATGGGTAAAAACCTTTGAGGAGCTCATCCACCGACACCGCCGGCGTCCGGGTGGCGAGCTTTTCGATCTGTACCAAGGTGGTCCATTCTGCTGGTGATTTGTCCCCAGCAAGAATACCGGCATTGGCCGCCCGCCCCGCGGGCAACGCCTTACTACCAGCGACGCCGTGAGCAAGCACACATTTCGTCCTGTTAACACACAGGAGCATTCGTACCGGCCCGTCGCTAGTGTTGGAGCAGTGACCCGCCGTCCCCCGGCGGTCTGACCTGACCGTTTCAGTGAAAGGCCATACGCATGTCCTACCCCGTTGAACAGAACGAGAAGTTCGCCGCCTACGCGCACCCTGAGCGGCTTGTTTCCACCGAGTGGCTGGCTGCGGCCATCGACGACGGCGCCCTTAACGACGGCAAACTCGTCGTGGTGGAGTCCGATGAAGACGTCCTGCTCTACGAAACCGGCCACATTCCCGGCGCGGTCAAGATCGACTGGCACACCGACCTGAACGACGAAGTGACCCGCGACTACGTTCAGGGCAAGGAGTTTGCCGCCCTGGCCGCCGCGAAGGGCATTTCACGCGACACAACGGTGGTCATCTACGGCGACAAGTCCAACTGGTGGGCCGCCTACGCCCTCTGGGTCTTCAGCCTGTTCGGCCACGAGGACGTCCGGCTGCTCGACGGCGGCCGCGACAAGTGGATCGCCGAAGGCCGTGCGCTGACCACCGACATTCCCTCGCCGGCCGTGGCGGACTACCCCGTGGTGGAGCGCAACGACACCCCCATCCGCGCCTTCAAGGAAGACGTCCTGGCCCACCTGGGCAAGCCGCTGATCGACGTCCGCTCCCCCGAGGAGTACACCGGCCAGCGTACCCACATGCCCGCCTACCCCGAGGAAGGTGCGCTGCGCGGAGGCCACATTCCCACCGCGGCCTCAATCCCGTGGGCGCGGGCAGCAGCAGAGGACGGCACCTACCGCAGCCGCGCCGAGCTTGAGGCGTTGTACCTGGGCGAAGCCGGTCTGGCCGAGGGCGACGACGTCGTGGCCTACTGCCGCATTGGCGAACGTTCCAGCCACACCTGGTTCGCGCTGAAGTTCCTCCTGGGCTTCGAAACGGTCCGCAACTACGACGGCTCCTGGACGGAATGGGGCAACGCAGTGCGCGTGCCGATCGCCAAGGGCGCGGAACGCGGCTCGGTACCGGCAGTTGCCACAAGGTAAGTGTCGTAAAAAAGCGGCGGACGGGGACAACCTGCGTAAGCTTGAAGTGATGAGTACTCAAGCACTTCCCACCGCCCTGGCGGAGATTGTCGACGACTTCCAGGCAGTGAGCGAGCCCGAGCGGCTGCAGCTGCTGCTGGAGTTTTCCCGTGGCCTTCCGGACCTGCCGGAGCGCCTGAATGACCACCCGGAGCTGCTGGAGCAGGTGGTGGAATGCCAGTCACCTCTTTTCCTCACCATTGAGACGGAAAAGAACGACGGCGCGTCCCCGGCCTTCCGGCTGTTCTTCAAGGCCCCGCCGGAGGCACCCACCACCCGTGGTTTCGCCGGAGTGCTCCACGAAGGACTGGACGGCCTTACCGCCGAGGAGATCCTGGCTGTTCCCGACGACATGCCGGAACTGCTCGGCCTGACCCGCGCCATTACGCCGCTGCGTATGCGCGGCATGACCGCGATGCTCGGGCGCATTAAGCGCAAGGTGGCCGCCGCGGCCCGGCTCCACGCCTAGGAACCGGACCCCGGATGGCGCGCAAGAACACGTCGCAGGGAACGCCTGCCACAGCCGTACTGGCTGCGGCAGGCGTTTCCTTTAACCTGCACCCGTACAGCCACGATCCGGCCGCGGCCAGTTACGGCATGGAGGCAGCCGAGGTCCTGGGGATCGATCCGGCAAGGGTCTTCAAGACGCTCATGGTGGAGGTCGACGGCAAACTGGCGGTCGGCGTCGTTCCTGTCAGCGGAAGCCTGGACCTCAAAGCGATAGCTGCGGCGCTGGGCAGCAAGAAGGCCGCCATGGCGGACCCCGCCGCGGCTGAACGGCGCACCGGCTACGTCCTGGGCGGCATTTCGCCCCTGGGACAGCGGCAGCCCTCCCCCACGGTCATCGACGAAACCGCCCTCACCCTGGACACGATCCTGGTGTCCGGCGGCCGGCGCGGCCTGGACATCGAACTGGATCCCCGCGACCTCGTGCGGCTCGCCAAGGCCGTCACGGCCGCGATCGGAACAGGCTCTCAGGCAGGCTGAACCGGTTCCGGCTGGCCGGGATTGCGGCGCGGCGCCAACTGCTGCTGCAGCCACGCCCGGACCAGCGCTTCCCATCGGACCGGATCCGCATTCCACTCCTTGGCATGGCGCGCTCCCTCGAACGGCTCGAACGTGACCATTTCCGGGTTCTTTTCGGCGAGCAGGGCCGAAGGCTGGTAGGGAACGTATTCGTCGTCCACGCTGTGGATGATGAGCGTCGGCGTCCTGAGTTCAACGGCCCGCGACACCCAATCCATAGATTTCAGGTCCACGGGCGCAGCGAGCCCGGTGAGCCTGCGGCCCACCTTGTGCCCCATCATCAGTTGGCCGTAACGGCCAACGGCCGACGGGATCCGGTTAAGTTCCGCGTGGTGGGCCAGCACGTTGACCCAGTCGATGACCGGCGCATCCAGGACCATGGCCCGGATGACATGCCGGTGCTCCGAGAGGTCCGCCGTCTGCAGGCAGATGGCCCCTCCCATGGACCAGCCGAAAAGCACGACGTCCCGGGCACCGCGGGCAAGGGCAAAGGCGATGGCGGCGTCGATGTCCCGCCACTCCGTGGAACCCAGCCCGTACCTGCCGTCGAATGCTGCCGGCGCCAGGCCGTCGTTCCGATAGGAAACCAGGAGGTTGGGCAGTCCGAGTTCGTGGGCCACCCGCGCTCCACGGAGGCACTCCTGCCGGGTTGCCCCGCGCCCGTGGACCATGATGGCCCAGGTTTCGGCGCCGGCATTACCAGGGATAAGCCAGCCAGGGGCAGTTCCGCCCTCAACTTCAATGCCGACGTCTTCGGCCGCCAGGCCCACGTCCGAGGGATGCTGGTACGTGGCGCCTCCCCACCAGGCGCGCCCTGCGGTTTCCAGGTTGCCGCTGTAGACGGCCTCCACCTCGCGCAGCACGGTGCGCTCGGCCGGGGAGTAGGACAGGATCCTGCCAATCCGGGCATGCCCGGCACCGGCGTCGAAGAAGATGCTGTACGTTCCGTCATGTGTTGTCTCCGGCGTGGCCGCGAGGATGACCTGCAGATCCCTGCCCTCCCGGATGACCGCCAGGACTTCCTGGTCCGCCGCCCGCACGCGGGCTGGGGTGAGGACGCGGCGGGCAAAGTAGAGCGCGAGGGCTGACGATCCGGCACCTAGCAGGGCAGCCGCCGTGCCGCCGGCAATGATTCCCCCGAGGGTCCACTTCGCCTTCAGGGACATCCCATTGCCCTGGGTAGTGGACGGGGGTGTCAAAGCAGCCTGCGCGGAATCCATGCCACCCATCTTGACGGATCCGGCCCTTTCCGGCACATTTACGGCCGAATGCAAGGGGACCAAATGCATGCGGGCCAAATACATGCGGCTACTGGCGGGCGGGACTAGGCTGATGCCATGAGCGATCCAATCGTCATTCTGACTGAAGAGCCGCTGGGTGCGGACGACCGCGTAAACATCGAACGCCTGGTGGACGGAGGTGACGCGCCCCTGGTTGTGCTGGTACCGGCCAACACGGAACGGCATCTGCTGGTGGACTTCCTCGAGAACCTTTCGATGCTGGACATTGCCAAGGCTTTCCGCGAGCTGACGGCCCATTCCCCGGACCCCACGGAGGAACGGGCAGCGGCAGACGCCACGCTGGCCACCTCGGTGAGCGCCCTGGAAGGCATCGGCGGCGGCGTTGCAGGCGAGGTGGTGGCCGGCGGGGCCGTCAACGGCCTCGTGGCCAAGGTCAAGGAGCTTGGCGCCGCCCAGGCCGTCGTCATCACCAGGCCGCATGCCGTTTCAGACACCTTCCATACCGACTGGGCCAACCGGGCGCAGGACAAGCTGGGCCTCCCAGTGCTGCATCTATATGCGGGCTCGGGATTTATCGGGGACTCCTGAGCGTTGGTCCGGTTATGAGCACTCCTGAGAAATCCGACCTGACCAACACCGCCGGCGAAGCATCACCTGCCGCCGGCCGGTCCGACGACGACTGGCGCCGCGAACTGACGCCGGAGGAATATCACGTGCTGCGCCAGGCCGGCACGGAACGCCCTTACACCGGCGAATACTGGGACACCCACACCGCCGGCGCCTACAACTGCCGCGCGTGCGGGACCGAGCTCTTCACCAGCAAGGAGAAGTTCGATTCGCACTGCGGCTGGCCGTCATTCTGGGCGCCCCTGGCCGAAGAGCGGGTGCGGTACATCCACGACCGGACCCTCGGCATGGAACGCATCGAGGTGCGGTGCGCCAACTGCGACTCGCACCTCGGGCACGTCTTCGAGGGCGAGGGGTACGGGACTCCAACGGACCAGCGTTACTGCATCAACTCCATCTCACTGAAGCTGGTTCCGGCCGCCGACGACACCCGGGCCTGAGATTGCCCGGCGCTGCGCCTAGTGGTTCTTCGGACCGCCCCGAGCCCTTCAGTTTCTTATGCTCACGCCTTTGATCGATTAGGAATCCTGTCTGCTTGCTACGCTCGCCGTAGAAGCTCAGGTAACCAGAAAGGCGAGGCCAGCGATGACCGTAACCGTACACACAGCACCAGCCCGAATCTCCGCGGAACACCCTGAATGGCAGCGCCTCAAGGGCGCGGCCATTGCCCTGCGGGACCTGCAGGTGCCAGACGGCTCCATCCCCGACCAGGCTGCCCACACGGCAGCGCACGGCCACGTCGAAGCCCTTGTCAGCGCCATCGAGGCGCTGGCACCGGCGTTTCCCCACGACGCCCTGTACCTGGACCTGGTGTGCCGCGACTTTGGGCGCTGGGCCGAGGGCGGGTTCGGCGTGCCGGATTTCCTGGACTCCCTGCTGGCGTTCCAGCCGCAGGCGGACCGCGAGAACGGCCTGCAGCACCTGGTGGTCTTCCCCATGTACACCCAGAACGGAAGCAGCAGCAGGCTCGTGGAGGCCGTCCTCATCGACGTCGTGTGGCCGGACTTCATTGCAGGCCTGGAACAGGGCGACTACTCGAACCGCATGTTCGTGCCCATCCGGTTCATTGACTTCACCCCCGGGTACGACACCAACTCCGCGGTGCTGTTCCCCGAGACGGTGGGGGTGCGCGCGACGCCCCGGTTCACCTGGGGCGCCATTTTCGCGGACCGGGAAGCGGCACGCTTCCGCCGCGTCCTCCGGGCCGCGGCCGACATCACTTCGCTGGAGCTGCCGGCGGGAGCCGCGGAACTCCTCGAGGACCAGGAACTCACCGAAAAGACCTTCGTCATGTGGGATCTGATCCATGACCGCACGCACATGCGCGGGGACCTGCCGTTTGATCCCTTCATGATCAAGCAGCGGATGCCGTTCTTCCTGTACTCCCTTGAGGAGCTGCGCTGCGACCTGACGGCCTTCCGGGAATCCGTGACGATCGAGAAGGACGAAGCAGCGGACCCGGAAGCCCGCCGGCATGCCAAACTCCTGCAGTACGCCGTCATTTTCGACCGCATCTTCCGGTTCGCCATCACCGGCAGCCGGGTGCGCAACTATGACGGGCTCGGCGGTCAGCTGCTCTTCGCGTGGCTGCACCAGCACCGCGTCCTTCACTGGACCGACAGCCGCCTGACCATCGACTGGGAACATGTCGCCGGCGTCGTCATGGAGCTGGGTGCCCGGATCGAAGAACTCTACTGGCGCTCCATCGACCGGCCCAAGACCGCCCACTGGCTGGCGGCCTATGAGCTGATCTCGGGCACCGTCACGCCGAACCCGGCATCAGTGTGGGCGAAGGGACCAGGCGCCCTCCCCCTCGACGGGCCGCCCCGGGGCCTCACGGATCAGGTCCTGGACGACGAGTTCCCGCTGTCCATGTTCTACGAGGCCCTGGAAAAGAAGATGCGCCCCGTCATCGAATCCACCGCAGGCATTACCGGCTCCTCGGACCCTGCGCAGACGCCGGACCCTGCGCTGCAGGAAACCGGCCCGACCGCGGCCGCCGCATGACCGGCGCAGCATGAGCGTCACCAGCATGGGCGACGGCAGGCCGCTGCGCGTGCTGGTCACGGGCGGCAGCTCACCTTCGGGGATCGCGGCCGCCCGTGCACTGCTGCAGGCCGGCTTTGCCGTCTTCACGGTGGGTTCGGACAAGGCACGCATAGAGGAGGCCGCGGAAACCGCGGGCGGCCCCACGCCGCTCGTGTGCGACCTCGCCGACCTCGCCGCAGTGCGGGAGCTGCAGCAAGAGCTCGCCCGCACCGCCGGAAAGATCGACGGCGTCATCCATCTCGTGGGTGGCTGGCGCGGCGCGCAGGGCATCACCAGCCAGACCGATGAGGCCTGGGATTTCCTGGAACGCAGCGCCGTCACGACGCTCCGGAACGTCACCCGGGTCTTCTACGACGACCTCGCCGCCTCGCCCTGCGGGCGTTTTGCCATGGTGTCCTCGACGGCGGTGGGCAGTCCCGCCGCCGGCGTCGCCAGCTATGTGGCGGCCAAGGCCGCCGCTGAGGCGTGGACCATGGCGGTGGCCGAGGGCTTCCGCCAGGACGCCCAAGGGCCCGAAGACCCGACCCGTGGCGGCCAGCACAGTGCCGCCGTCGTTTTCGTGGTGAAAGCGCTGGTGGACGCGAGCATGCGCAGCAGTCAGCCCGAACGGAAGTTTCCCGGCTACACGGACGTCGAGCAGCTGGCCGCGGCCGCCGTCGGACTCTTTAGCCAGCCCGCCGCGGAGCTGAACGGGCAGCGGCTGCTGCTGGCCCCGGTGCCCGCCGGCGCTGCAAGTACGTAGCGTGCCGCAACTACCTAGACTGAAAGCGTGACCAAAGAGATGACAACAACTGTTGAAACTGCCGGCAGCGGCACCATGGCCAGGCTGCACGACGCGTCGGTCCGCGGCTTTGCCTCGGACAACTACTCAGGGGTGCACCCCGAGGTGCTGGCCGCGCTGGCTGCCGCCAACGAGGGCCACCAGGTCTCCTATGGCGAAGACGCCTACACGGCCCGCCTGCAGGAGCTGATGGAGGAGCATTTCGGGCCGGGTATCGAATGCTTCCCGGTCTTCAACGGCACGGGCGCCAACGTGCTGTCCCTGCAGTCCCTCCTCCCGCGCTGGGGCGCGGTGGTTTGCGCGTCCACGGCACACATCAACATGGATGAGAACGGTGCCCCGGAGCGTGTGGGCGGCATAAAGCTGCTGCAGGTGCACACCCCGGACGGGAAGCTGACGCCGGAGCTCATCGACCGCGAAGCGTGGGGCTGGGGCGATGAGCACCGCGCCCAGCCCCTGGCCGTCTCCATCACCCAGACCACTGAACTGGGCACCTGCTACACGGCGGATGAAGTCCGGGCGATCGCCGAGCACGTCCACGCCAAAGGCATGAAGCTGCACATGGACGGCGCGCGGCTGGCCAACGCCGCGGCGCACCTTGGCGCTCCGCTGCGGGCCTTCACGCGCGACGCCGGCGTGGACATCCTGTCGTTCGGCGGAACAAAGAACGGGCTGTTGTTCGGCGAGGTGGTGGTGGCGCTGAATCCCGACGCCGCCCACGGGCTGCTGTTCCTGCGCAAGATGAATATGCAGCTGGCCTCCAAGATGCGGTTCATGTCCGCGCAGTTCATCGCCCTGCTCGAAGGTGACCTGTGGCTCCGTTCAGCCGGCCACGCGAACGCCATGGCTGCGAGGCTGCGCGCCGCGGTGGACAACATTGACGGCGTGGAACCCACGCAGCAAACGGAGTCCAACGGGGTCTTTGCGGTTTTGCCGGCAGGCGTGGCGGACAGGCTCCGGGAGTCCTTCCGCTTCTATGACTGGAATGAAGCCACCCGCGAGGTCCGCTGGATGTGTTCCTTCGACACCAGCGAGGAGGACGTCGATGCCTTCGTGGCAGCCATCAGGGACGAACTCGCCCGGCACCGGACCTCGCCGGCGGCAGGGCACTAACATGCGCGGGATTGCGTGAGCAGGCGGCGAGCCTGCCGGGATTGGCGGTTTCCATTGCGTACCCTGCGATTGTGAACGCACTTGCCCAGGTTCCCGCGAATTTTCTGTATGCGCTGGGAACGCTCCGCAAAGCACGCTGCCGCAGTGAACTGCGCCTCGACGAGATCCCGGCGCCCGCCCGGCTGGCGCCATTCGCCGTGGCCCTCGGCGCCGAGGTCATCGTTCCCAGCAGCGTTAAGGACCGCTCACCGGTTCACGGGCCGGCGGCCATGGCGCTGGCCCGGTCCGCCGCCGCCGGGGGCGATGCCGACGACGACGGCGAGGAGCTCGCCACCGGGCGCTTCATCCTGCTGCACGACCCCGACGGCTCCGCGGTGTGGGATGGCGAATTCCGGATCGTCACCTATATCCGGGCCCAGCTCGACGCCGAGATGGGCAACGATGAAATGCTGGGCTCCGTGGCGTGGACATGGCTCGTGGAAGCCCTCGAAACCCACCATGCCCCCTACCGCGCGGCTGGCGGCACCGCCACGCGTGTGCTGTCCGAAAGCTTCGGAACGCTGGCGGACCGGCCCGCCTCGATCGACATTGAACTTCGTGCCTCGTGGACCCCGGCCGGCGCCGACGTCCAGGCGCACCTCGAGGCGTGGTCTGACATGGTGTGCACCTTCGCCGGCCTCCCGCCGCTGCCCGAAGGCGTCTCCGCGCTCCCCCGCAGGCGCCGCAACTAAACTGCCCCCACCAACCAGCGTTGCCCAACGGGCGTTGCCCAAACGGCACCGCCAAAAAGTGCTGCCCAATTGTGCTGCCCAAACCGGTGGAGTAATTTCCACTGCAATTACGGCACGATTCTTTTGCCTAATGGCCTTCGCCGTGTAAAGTCCCGTGCTTAGGTGAGCCTAAGACGGGCTCCTCCGGCAGAAGGTGCTTTACATGACAGCCAACTTCCTCATCGGCCTCCGGGAGGGCCTCGAAGCGACGCTCATCGTCGTCCTGCTGATGGCCTACCTCACCAAGAGTGGCCGGCGCGCGCTGCTCCCCCGGCTGTGGGCAGGCGTTGGAATCGCTGTCGCCGTGTCCGTCGGCTTCGGCGCCCTGCTGACTTTCGGCCCGCGCGGCCTGACCTTCGAAGCCCAGGAAGCGATTGGCGGCGGCCTGTCCATCATCGCCGTCGGACTGGTCACCTGGATGGTCTTCTGGATGGCGCGCACCGCCCGCACGCTCGGCAGCGAACTCCGCTCCCGGGTCGATGGCGTGGCCGACGGCGCCGCCTGGGGCCTGGTGCTTGTGGCGGCTTTGGCGGTCGGGCGGGAAGGGCTGGAGACGGCACTGTTCCTGTGGGCCGCAGCCCAGGCCAGCGGAGAATCCGGAACCCCTCTGTTCGGCGCCCTCCTGGGCCTCGCCGTGGCTGCCGGGCTCGGTTACCTCCTGCACCGCGGCGTCCTGAAGGTCAACATGTCCCGCTTCTTCACCTGGACCGGCGTCGCCCTGGTGGTCATCGCCGGCGGCGTCCTCGCCTACGGCGTCCACGACCTGCAGGAGGCCGGCATCCTCCAGGGGCTGCACAGCCTCGCCTTCGACGTCTCAGCCGCCGTCCCGCCGTCGTCCTGGTACGGCGCCCTGCTGAAGGGGACCCTGAACTTCTCCCCCGCCACGACCTGGCTGGAAGCAGCCGCCTGGATCCTGTACGCCATCCCCGTCATGTTCTTCTACCTCCGTGCCAGCTTCCGCCCGCCGCTGCGGCGGGCGGGGGCCCCCGCCGCAACTGCCGCCGTCGCCTCCTGACCGGCAGCGCCTGCTTCCAACCAAACTCCGCACCTCAACACCCTGAACCGCAACAACCCGCTGCATCCCCAACACCCCCAAGGAATTCACATGTCCGGCTTCACCTCGCCCAAAACCCGCCGGACTGCCGGTGCCCGCCTCGCCGTCGTGGCAGCCACCGCAGTCCTCCCGCTGGCCCTCGCATCCTGCACCGACAACGCCAGCGCCAGCGCATCGGGCACCACAGACGGGCCCATCCAGGTCACCAGTACCGATTCCGAGTGCAAGGTCTCCGCAGCCAGTGCCCCCAGCGGGAACCTCACCTTCGCCGTGAAGAACGACGGCGCCGAGGTCACCGAGTTCTACGTGCTCGCCGAAGACGGCCTGCGGATCGTGGCCGAAGTGGAGAACATCGGCCCCGGGATCACCCGCAACCTGGTGCTCACCGCACCGGCCGGCAAATACATCACCGCCTGCAAGCCAGGGATGAAGGGTGACGGCATCCGCGCGGACTTCAACGTCAAGGACTCCGGCAAGCAGGCCACCGTGGACGCCGACCTCCAGAAGCTCGTGGACACCGGAGTCAGCCAGTACACGGCCTACGTCAAGGACCAGACCGAGCAGCTGGTGGCCGGAACCAAGGAATTCGCCGCCGCATACGCTGCAGGCGACGCAGCCAAGGCCAAGAGCCTCTACGCTGCCACCCGCATGCACTGGGAACGGATCGAACCCGTGGCCGAATCCTTCGGGGATCTCGATCCCAAGCTCGATGCCCGTGAGGCGGACCTCGAACCGGGGCAGAAGTGGACCGGCTGGCACCGTGCCGAAAAGGACCTGTTCCCGCCGGCCGGATACAAGGCACTGACCGCGGCCGAGCGTGGCGCACTCGCCAAGCAGCTGGTGGCCGACACGGCGGAACTCAGTACCCGCACCCGAACCGTGGAGCTCAGCGCGGACAAGCTCGGCAACGGCGCCAAGGAACTGCTGGATGAGGTGGCCCGCGGCAAGGTCACCGGCGAGGAAGAGATCTGGTCGCACACTGATCTCTGGGACTTCCAGGCCAACGTGGACGGCGCCCGGATCGCGTTCGAAAACCTCAAGCCTGCCCTGCAGCAGAAGGACTCCGCCCTGGCCCAGGACCTCGACGCCAAGTTCAGCGCCCTCCAGGCTGAGCTGAAGAAGCACGCCAAGGGCGACGGCTTTGCCTACTACAACGAGCTGGGCAAGGACGAGGTCCAGCGGCTCAGCGCCCTGGTGGACGCCCTCGGCGAGCCGCTGTCCAAGCTCACCGCGGCAGTTGTGCTGTGAGCGGCTGCCCCTTCGGCGGCGGCCAGCAGCCGCCCACCAGCTCCAACAGAGACCAGCAACCCAACGGCTCCGGAGAGCCGCCGGAGACGTCCGACGGCGTCAACCGCCGTCTGTCCCGCCGCGGACTTCTGGGACTGGCCGGCGTGGGCGGCGCGGGAGCGGTGGCCGGAGTCGCCGCCGGCCTGCTCGGCCACGACACCCTGGCGGCCGCTGCATCGCCCCCGGCCGCCAACGATTCCGTCATTCCCTTCTTCGGCGACCGGCAGGCGGGGATCACCACGGCTGCGCAGGACCGCCTGCACATGGCGGCCTTCGACGTCACCACCGACGACCGTGCGGCCCTCATCGAACTCCTCAAGGACTGGACCGCTGCCGCGGACGCCATGACCGCCGGCCGGACCACCGGAGCCACCGGCGCCGTCGATGGCCCGTATGACGCGCCGCCGGAGGACACCGGGGAAGCCCTGGACCTCGACGCCGGCCGGCTCACCCTCACGTTTGGCTTCGGCGCTTCCCTGTTCGAGAAGGACGGCAAGACCCGCTTCGGCCTCGACGGAAAGCGGCCCGATGCCCTGATCGATCTGCCGCACTTCCCCGGCGACGCCTTGGAGCCCGCCCGCACGGGCGGCGACATCGTGGTGCAGGCATGCGCCGACGACCCCCAGGTGGCCGTGCACGCCATCCGCAACCTTGCCCGGATCGCCTTCGGCAAGGCCCGTGTCCGCTGGTCCCAGCTGGGATTCGGCCGCACCTCGTCGACGTCGCGGGCGCAGCAGACGCCCCGCAACCTCTTCGGTTTCAAGGACGGGACCAACAACCTCAAGGCCGAGGACACCGCCCTGCTCGACGAGCATGTGTGGGCCGGCGCCGGATCCCGTACAGGCGAAGCCTGGATGGACGGCGGCAGCTACCTGGTGACGCGGCGCATCCGGATGCACATCGAAATCTGGGACCGCACCTCGCTCCGCGAACAGGAGGGCCTGATCGGCCGGACCAAGGGAGAAGGGGCACCCCTGTCGGGCGGCAAGGAGTTCACCGCCCCCGACTTCGCCATCAAGGGCAACGACGGCGAGCCCCTCATCGCCATGGACTCCCACGTCCGGCTGGCCCACGCAGACCAGAACGACGGTGTGCGGATGCTCCGCCGCGGATACAACTACACCGACGGTTCTGACGGGCTGGGCCACCTCGATGCCGGGCTGTTCTTCATTGCCTTCGTCAAGGACCCGCGGACACACTACGTGCCCATGCAGATGAGCATGGCCAAGGAGGACGTCCTGGCCCTGGAATACCTCAAGCACACGGGTTCCGGTCTCTTCGCCGTGCCGCCGGGCGTCAAGCAGGGCGGCTTCATCGGGGAAGGCCTCTTCGCCTGAGACTTCTTCACCTGGGCACTCTTCACGTGGGCTCCGGAACGTGAGCGCTGGGGCATCAACAACGCGCCGCCGTCGCTTCCGACGGCGGCGCGTGCCGGCCCGGAACGGCCCTTGGCCCTGCTGCCGGTAAACTAGGGACATCATGACCGCTCAAAATTCGGATAACACCACAGCCGGCGCTCCGGCTGCTGAAACCACACCCCATATAACGGTGGAAGGCTTTGACAGCCTGGTCCCCGTTGTCATCGATCTCGATTCCCCCCGCGACGGCGTCCCTCTGGTCATCGAAACCCAGGCGGGGCTGGAACGCTGCGCCGCCGCGATCGCCACGGGCACGGGCCCAGCCGGTGTGGATGCAGAACGCGCCTCGGGCTTCCGCTACGGACAGCGCGCGTTCCTCGTCCAGATCCGCCGGGAAGGTTCCGGAACATGGCTGATCGACCCCGAGCCGTTCGGGGACCTGCGAATTATTAACGACGCCCTGCGGGGCGTCGAATGGATCCTGCACGCCGCCAGCCAGGACCTGCCCTGCCTGTCCGAGCTGGGTATGTGGCCGGACAAGCTTTTCGACACTGAACTTGCAGCACGGCTGGCAGGCCTTCCCCGCGTCGGCCTCGCTGCCGTGATCGAGCAGCTGCTCGGTTTCGGACTCGCCAAGGAACACTCGGCAGCCGACTGGTCCACCCGGCCCCTGCCGGAACCCTGGCTCCGGTACGCCGCGCTCGACGTCGAAGTCCTGACGGAACTGCGCGAGGAACTCATCGAACTGCTCGAAGCGGACGGAAAACTCGAGTACGCCGAGCAGGAGTTTGCCGCGATCCTGTCCGCCGGGCTCGCAGCACCCAGGGTTGACCCCTGGCGCAAGACATCCGGACTCCACCAGATCAGGGACCGCCGCCAACTGGCCGCGGTGCGGGAGCTGTGGCTGGAACGCGACGCTTTGGCCCAAAAGCGCGATGTCGCCCCGGGACGGCTCATCCCCGATTCTGCCCTCGTCGCCGCAGCCAAGGCGATGCCGACGACGGTACCGCAACTGCTCGGCACCAAGGGATTCCACGGCAGGGCCGCCCAGCGGGAGGCCCCCCGCTGGCTGCGGTGCATCGCTGCGGCCCGGGCCCTCGAAGACCTTCCCCCGCTCCACCTGCCCACCAACGCCCCGCCGCCGCCCCGGGTCTGGGCCGACCGCGACCTTCCCGCGGCCGAGAGGCTGCAGACCGCCAGGCCACTGCTGCAGGAGAAGGCGGACGAACTCAAGATCCCGCTAGAAAACCTGCTGACCCCGGACTACCTTCGCCGCGTCGCGTGGCGGCCGCCGGAGGACATCACCGAGGCCGCCGTCGCCGACGAACTGCGCGGGCTGGGTGCCCGGCCGTGGCAGGTGGGAGTGGTGGCGCCGCTGATCACCGCGGCATTCCTCAACCCCCAGCCGCTTCCGCCCAAGGAAGCCAGGGAGCCAAAGGAAGCCTCCGCTTAGGAGCCTGAGCCGCATTAGAGCAGGGACGGTGGCGCGCCGCGTGCGACGACGGCGGTGCTGCCCGCGGTTTGGGCTTTTCGCTCCACCTAAGTGCCCAACTAGGTAGCAGTTCAGGGCGTTCTCAGCGCTGGGAATGCCCTGAGCTGCTACCTAGTTTTCGTTCTCGAGTGGATCAAAAGAATTTTTGATCCGGCCAGCATGTACCGAGCCAAATACCGGCGCAAACCAGGTACCGGTCCTAACCAAGTACCGGGCGCCGGTTGCAGCCAATGTTACTCACGAGTAACGTTGGATTTACTGATGCCCGGTCCCGACTGTCCGGCCCAGGCATGCCCGTCTCAATGAGGAGCCAGAATGAGCGCCGTAGATTTCCGCAAGCTTGCCGATCTCTTTCCGGATGAGGCGGTCACTCATTCCTCCGTGCAGGATATTGAACTTCCCGCCACCGACGGCAAGGCCAGCCCGGGCGTCCTCGCCCTGATCACGCTGGACAACGGCCTGGACCACTCCAGGCCCACCACGCTTGGCCCCAACACCCTGGTTGAATTGGGCGGCGTCCTCGAAGGGCTTCGCGAGCGGGCGGCCGCGGGCGAAATCGCGGCCGTGGGCGTGACGGGCAAGCCGAACTTCTTCGTTGCCGGGGCAGATCTGTCCGCGGTCACGAAGCTGCAGCAGCGGGAGCACGGCCTCTGGATGGCCCAGCTGGGGCATGAGGTCTACGCCACGCTGGCCAACCTGGGCGTTCCCAGCTTCGCCTTCATCAACGGCATGGCCCTTGGCGGCGGCCTGGAGATCGCCCTGCAGTCCACCTACCGCACGGTGTCCACCCACGCTGGAGCGCTGGCCCTTCCGGAGGCCTTCCTGGGGCTCGTGCCCGGATGGGGCGGTGTGTACCTGCTGCCACGGCTCATCGGGCCGGAGAATGCGGTGAAGGTGATGATCGAGAACGCGCTGAACAACAACCGCACGCTGTCCGGCCCCGAAGCCTGCAAGCTCGGCATCGCGGATGCGCTGTTCGAGCCGGAGGATTTCCTGGCGCACTCGGTCGCCTGGGCTGCGCGCGTCGTCGCCGGCACAGCACCGGAACGGCCCGCCGCCGTCGATCCCGCCGACCCCGCTGTTGCCGCCCGCTGGGCGGACGCCGTGGCCGCCGGCCGCGCCTTCGTCGAATCCAAAACATCCAACGCCTCCCCGGCTCCGGCCGAGGTGCTGAACATTATGGCGGCGAACCGGACCATGACCCAGGCGGAGTCCGCCGCGCTCGAATGCGAAACGCTGGCCGGCCTCATGCAGTCCGACGAGTTCCGTGCGACCGTCTACGCTTTCTTGGACCTCGTGCAGAAACGGGCCAAGCGGCCCGCAGGCGCCCCCGGCCGCGAGCTCGCCCGGCCCGTCACGAAGATCGGTGTGGTGGGCGCCGGCCTTATGGCCAGCCAACTCGCCCTGCTGTTCGCGCGCCAGCTTGGGATCCCCGTGGTTCTAACCGACATCGACCAGGAGCGGGTGGACAAGGGCGTTGGCTATGTCCACAACGAAGTGGACAAGCTGGTGGCGAAGGGACGGCTGGCCACCGACGCTGCCACCAAGGCCAAGTTGCTCGTGACGGGGTCTGTATCCAAGGAAACGTTTGCGGACGCCGACTTCGTCATTGAGGCGGTGTTCGAGGAATTGAACGTCAAGAAGCAGGTGTTTGCCGAACTCGAGGCCATCGTGTCACCGGAGTGCATCCTGGCCACGAACACCTCCTCGCTGTCCGTGACCGCCATGGCCGCGGACCTGCGGTATCCCGAGCGGCTCGTGGGCTTCCACTTCTTCAATCCCGTGGCCGTCATGCCCCTGCTCGAAGTTGTCCGGGCGCCGAAGACCGACGACGCCGTGCTCGCCACCGCCTTCGAACTCGCCAGGGGCCTGAAAAAGACCGCCGTCCTCGTCAAGGACGCCCCGGCATTCGTGGTCAACCGCATCCTGCTGCGGCTTATGGGCGAAGTCACAGCCGCCTTCGACGAGGGCACGCCAGCCGACGTTGCGGACGCCGCGCTGCGCCCCATGGGTCTCCCCATGACGCCGTTCACCCTCCTCGCCATGGTGGGACTGCCGGTGGCCCAGCACGTACAGGAATCCCTGCACGCGGCCTTCGGCGGCCGCTTCCCGGTCTCGCAGAACCTGCAGAAACTCGTCGACAACAAGATCGGATCCCTGTGGTCCACGGCAGCGGACGGCGGGCAGGAGATTCCGGCCGCCACCTCTGCCCTGATGTCCTTTGGCAGCACTCCGTCAACCGCAGAGGAAGTGCTGCGCCGGACCCAGGACGCCCTTGCCGAAGAAATTGGACTGATGCTCGAAGAGGGCGTGGTGGCCGGGCCCCAGGACATCGACCTGTGCATGATCCTGGGCGCCGGCTGGCCGATGTTCCTGGGCGGAATCACCCCCTACCTCGACAGGGTGGGAGCCTCGGAGCGCGTCAACGGCAGGCGGTTTCTTCCGCCGGGAGTGGCATCCCGTTCCTGACACAGCGCGAACGGACACTTGAGGCCCTGCTGGAGGGGCCTCAAGGGTCCATTCGCGCTCGGCACCGGCAAGCGCGGCCGAATGCACGGTCAGTGCGGCCGGAGCCGGCCGCCGTCCAGCCTGAGCAGCCGGTGGGCATGCGTCTTGGCGAACCTGAGGTCGTGCGTGACCATCACGACGGCGGCGCCGCGGCCGGCTGCCGCTGACACGGCGACCGTGAGCCGCTCCAGGCCATGGGCGTCAAGGGCCACCGTGGGTTCGTCCAGCGCGAGCACGGACGGTTCGCGCGCCAGGACTGTGGCGAGGGCCAGTAACCGCTGGCCTGACGCCGGCAGCTCATGGGGGTGGGCGTTTTCGCTGTCCCCAAGGCCGACGGCGGCCAAGGCTGCCCTGGCCCGTTCCGGCGCGTCCGAATCAAAGAGCCGGTCCAGCCCGAACAAAACTTCCCGCAGCACCGTCCGCTCGAACAGCTGATCAAGCGGGTGCTGGAAGAGGAGCCCCAGGCGGCGGGCCACCAGCCCTGTGGGAACACCGGCAATGGACTCGTCCGCCACGCGGACGTCACCGCGAAGCGGCCGGTAAAGGCCGTTGAGGAGCCGGAGCAGCGTGGACTTGCCAGCACCGTTGGGCCCGGTCACGGCCACGATTTCCCCGGGCATCACCTGCAGGTCAACATCCTCTAAGAGCAGGCTGCCCTCCTCCCAGGGCAAGCCGCGGGGCTGCCGCCCTCCCCCGAACCCGAAGGCCACACCTGCTAACTCCAAAGCCGCTCTAGTTCGAGCGGCAGTGGCTCCGGCAGCAGCCTCCGCCACGGGAAGCGTCAGCACCGCAGGCGGCGCCGGCGTCGGATCCGGCTCAGGCTCCCGGTCAGCGGACGAGATGACGACTTCAGGGGACGTGATGACGACGCCGGATTCAGCCAGTGCGCCTCCCTGCAGGATCCGGGCGGGCGGTCCCGCGGCCGTCTCCTGCCCGCCCGTCAGTACCAGCCAGCGCTCCGCCGCGCGGGTCAGCGCGTCGGCGTGCTGACTCAGCACCACCACCGCGGTGCCACGGGCCAGCTCGGCATGGACCAGATCCACAACGGTCCGGATACCGGCCCGGTCCAGGGACTCGAGCGGCTCGTCAAGGACCAGGACACCAGGACCGTCCACCACAGCGCAGCCCACAGCCAAGCGGCGGAGCTCGCCGCCGGACAGCGTTCCAGGATCCCGCTCCAACAACCCGTCGAGTCCGGTCCGGCGGGCAATATCGGTGACGGTCAGCACCATCTCGTTGCGGGGAACTCCGCGGTTCTCCAGGCTGAAGGCGAGCTCCTCCTTCACGGTTCCACGGACCGCCGACAGCATGGACGCCGCGTCCTGCGGCACATAGCCGACGTGCCGTGCCCACGCCCCCGGATCGATCCGCGGATCGTCCGGTACTCCGGTAAAGCGCAGCGGGCCGCTGCCTGCCCGATGCCCGGCCACCTCCAGCTGCAGGCTTCCGGCCAGCGTTCCGTCCCTGCCGCCGATTAGCCAGGCACCAAGGAGGCGTCCCAGCGTGGATTTTCCGCTGCCGGATCCGCCCAGCACCGCCGTCAGCGTGCCGGGCGCGGCGGCCACCTTCACCCCTTGCAGCGCGGGGCTGTGATCGCCGTGGTATGAAAACGAGGCGATGGAGGCCAGCAACGTGGTTGCGGCAGTCCTGTCCGCGATCATCCGCCGCCACTCCCGGACAGGGTTCCTGCCAAAAGTGCATCAGCGATGCGCCAGCCCCCGGCCGCCAGGGCAAGCACGATAGCCAAAACGCGGAACGTCGCCTGGGCGGCTGAATCGCGGACCTCCGTGTAGCTGGTCCGGGGACCGGGGCTCCTGAACCCCCTCGCGTCGAGGGACTGTGCCCGCATGCCGGCGTCGTGAACCAGGCCCAGCACCAGCGGGACCATCTGCAGCCGGATGGCCACGACCCGGCTGCCAATCCCCCGTCCCACCACAAGTCCGCGCGACTCCTGCGCCCGGCGGACCTTGTCCAGCCGCGCGGCGACCAGCGGGGCAAGAAGCAGCGTGGAGGCCAGCACATATCCCACCTGCGGCGGGACACGGCGGGCAGCCAGGGCGGCAACCAGCTCGGGGATCCTGACGCTGAAGGAAAACACCATCAGCACCAGGACGAAGGCTGCCGTGCGGAGCCCCATTTCCAGGGCGAAGGTCAGACCCTCGACGGTGACCCGGGCGGGGCCCCAGGCGGCCAGCACCGTGCGCCCCTCCGGGAAGAAAAGGCCGTGGATCACCAGCAGCGAAAGCCAGAAGGGCACAACGATGGCTGCCGCGGCCAGGAGAACCCGCCGCACGATGCCCGCGGCGGCGGATAGCAGCACTGCGCCGACTGCCACGGTGAGGGATGCCGCCCAACTGGAGGCCGCCGTCGTAATGACCAGCACGGCGGCGGCAGCCGTCAGCGCGGTCAGCGGGTTGAGGCGTGCGGCCACCTGGTCAGGAATCCCCAGTGGTCAGGAATTCCGCGCGGCCGGCTCCTTGCCGGCCAGGACGCGGAAGCGGCGGACGAACGGGAACTGGAACGTGGTGCGCCGCGGCAGGGCGTAGACCAGCATGGCGGCGATGGCGAAGACGATGGCCTTGTCCATGGGATCGGAGATCAGGGCCTGCTTGGTGATGGCGGCCAGCAGGGTGTCGCCCATGGCACGGAAGGCGCTGACGATCGCACCGGTGCCCGCCCCTGAGGTGCCGCCAAAGACGAACGCGGCGATCGGCGCGGACACGACCCCGGCGATGATGCCGGTAACGAAGCCGGCAACCGGGGCCAGGTAGAACCGGCGGAACAGCCCGTAGCGTGCGGCCACACCGGCCAGGAAGCCGATCAGGGCGGCGCCGGCCGCGAAGGGCAGGACCGTGGGGTTGAAGAACGACCACACGATGCTGCTCAGGGCACCGGTGGCGGCGCCGGCCGCAGGTCCTGCCAGGACGGCGATGAGCACGGTGCCGATGGAATCGAGGTAGAACGGCAGGCCGCTGGTGCCCATGAGCTGTCCCAGCACGATGTTCAGGACAAGGGCCACCGGAATGAGCACCACGGTGGACGTGGGCAGGGTGGGGAGCACGCCCACGATCAGCAGCAGGGCGCCAAGGAGGAATCCGCCCAGCGCGACGAGCGAGGAAACGCTGCCGAGCCCGCCCGCAATGTCGGCAGGCTGGGTGAGGACCAGGAAGATGAAGGTGGCGGCGATGGCAGCGGCGCCGAGCAGTTCGAGGAGCCTCCGGCGGCGGGCGGCTTTCCGGTCCGTGGGGGGAAGCGTAAGCGACTGCTGTGACATGGTGGATCCTTAGGCTGAAAACGGCGGGTCCCGCACCCGTGGCGTGATCTTCCGCGTACGCGGAAGCAGGCGCCTATGTCACCTTGGCGCGGCTACCATCCTACCGACCCGCAGGCACGGCTAGCTACGCTGCCCCGCTGCCGCGGCCAGCTTGCCCACCGAGGAGATCAGTTCGTCGAAGCACTGCTCGGGATCGTTTGAGGTGACAATCCTGGCATTGAACGGCTCCTTCCAGATGCCCCGGAAGTCGGCAACGGTGGTCCCGACCAGACGGGACGATTCCGTTTCCACGTGCACTGTGGCCGGCCGCGTGCCGAACGGGGTGCGTCCGATGGCCGCAGCTGCGGCGAACGCGTCATGCATGTGCGCGATGTAGCCCTGGTCGTAGAGCCGGTGGAACTCCATGTAGAAGCGGATGGCATCCGAGAGGCACGCCACGAGCGGGTTGCCCGAGCGGCTGCGCTGGCCTTCCGGCTGTTCGGGCAACACGAGTTCCGGTTCGGCTCCGGCAGCCTCGGCGAGCCGCCGCAGGTGCTCGGGCCGCAGCTCAATGCGTTCGGTGGTCTCGAGGGCGCACACCACCGGAAGGCTGTCCTCCGGAAGGCCCCCGTAGGCGGCGAAGACCTCCGCGGCCGCGTGCGGGTCCACGGAAACGTTCCACTCCGCCGTCGGCGTCGTGTTGCCCTGGTAGTTAAAGCAACCGCCCATGATGACCAGCCCCTTGAGCAGCTTGGGAAGATCCGGTTCCGCCCGCAGCGCCAGCGCGAAGTTTGTCAGCGGCCCGGTGATGAGCCCGGTGACCTCACCCGGGCGTGCCCGGGCCGTTTCCACCCACACGTCAACGGCATGCCGGGATGAAATCCCGCGCTTCGGCGGCGGGAGCTCGGCATAGCCGATTCCCTGCGGGCCGTGCGTTTCCTCCGTGGTGACCAGCGGAATCTCCAGGGGCACTTCCGCGCCCACTGCAACTTCAACGCCGGCCCGGCCGCAGAGTTCCAGCAGTGCGAGGTTGTTCAGTGCCACCTGGCGGGCGCCCACATTGCCCGCCGTGCAGGTGATGGCCTCGATCCGGACCTCCGGCCGGGACAGCAGGTAAACCAGTGCGAGGGCGTCATCGATCCCGGTGTCGACATCCATGAGGATGGACGGCATTAGAACAGGGCCACCTTGGGGGTCTGCGGGAAGATGGCATCCAGTTCGTCAAGTTCGGCCCGGTCCGGCACCCAGGCCACCGCCCCGGCATTCTGCCGGACCTGGTCGGGACGCGTGGCGCCAGCTATCACACTGCTGACCGACGGCTGCGCCGCAAGCCAGGAGAAGGCCACCTGCACTTCAGTCAGGTCACGGGCGGCGGCGAAGGCGCTGAACGCCTTCAGCTGCTGCCAGTCGGCGTCGTGCACCAAGTTGGTCCGTGTGTGGCTGAGGCGTGAACCTTCCGGAGCCTGGTCCTGCGCGTACTTGCCGGTCAGGAGGCCGTTGGCCAGCGGGAAGTAAGGCAGCACGCCCAGCCCGTAGGCCTCGGCCGCCGGGGTGACTTCCTGCTCTGCGCGGCGGTCCAGGAGGTTGTAGTGGTTCTGTGCGGAGACAAACCGGGCCCCGCCGCGGGCGCGCGCCACGTATTCGGCCTCGGCGATCTGCCAGCCGGCGCGGTTCGAGTGGCCGATGTAGCGCACCTTGCCACTGGTGACGAGGTCGTTCAGTGCGTCGAGGGTCTCCTCGATCGGCGTCAGGGGGTCGGGCGTGTGGAACTGGTACAGGTCGATGTAGTCGGTTCCGAGCCGGCGCAGGGAGGCCTCCGCGGCGCGGATGACATAGCGGCGTGAACCGCGGGCGCCGAAGTCCTCGCCGTTGGCTCCGCGCATGTCCATGCCGAACTTCGTAGCCACCACGACGTCGTCCCGCCTGGCCCCCAGCGCCCTGCCGAGCATCGTTTCGCTGAGTCCCGGTCCGCGGCCGTAAGTGTCGGCGACGTCGAAAAGGGTCACCCCGGCTTCGAGGGCGGCGTGCACGACGGCGTCCGTCCCCTCCTGCGATTCGGTCACCGTGTTGGCCCGGCCGAGGTTGTTGCAGCCAAGGCCCACGACAGAGACGGTCAGTCCGGATTTTCCAAGACGGCGGTATTCAGTCATGGAATCACCCTATAACGGCCCCGGCGGCAGCTCTCGCGTCCCGCCTTTGCGGCCGTCTCCTCGAGGGACCCCTCAGGCGGAGGCGAACTCCAGGCCGTGCTCCTCCAGCGCATCCTGGAGCTGGGCCAGGGTCCGCGGGCAGATGCCCGGCAGCGCCGCCAGTTGGCGCCGGCCGAACTGCGCCAGCTGCTCAAGGGACTCCACGCCGGAGTGGGCGAGGATTCTGCGGTCGGGCGAGGCGAGGCCCCGCGGAAGCGGCGTGCGGCCCGTACGGGCTGACTTCTTCGTCATGACGTTCTGCCTTCCTGGTGCTGACTGCGTTAGGTGCTTGAACTGCTTTAGAGGGTGAAGCTGGCCACCTGCTTGGGTGAATGCTTGAGCTTCAGGGCCGAGGGGTCGCCGAACGGGGCGGCTCCAATGCTCAGCTTGGTGAAGTCCAGGTCCTCGCCACGGATGCAGACCTTGATCGCGTTCACGGCCTTGTTCACGTCCGGGCAAAGGCAGAAGATGTTGAGCTTGGCGTCGCTGAATTCCGAGCGGTCCACAATGCCCAGGCCGCGCCAGGCCAGGTGGCCCGAGAGTGCGTCCTTCGCCTTTTCCTCCAGGTAGCGGTCGCGGCTGGTGCCCTCCCTGGTCTTGAGCGCGTACTGGGCCACCACCCAGTACTGCTCCTCGTCCGGAATCTCGGCGTAGCCGTCCTCGGTGCAGGCGGCCTCGAAGGCGTCCATCAGGCGCTCAGCTGCCTTGGCGTCCGGCACGTCGGTTTCCTGGGTCTTGCTCTGGTGCCCCACGGCGCCATGGTTCATGACGAACTGGCTGTAGTCCTCGTCGTACCAGGCTTCCCGGAACAGCAGGGTTCCTTCGTCGTCGCGCTTGTAGACCCGGATAATTCCGCTCATGCCCGTCCTCTCATAAACCAGCTGGTGTCTGTGCCGTCAAACGGCGCGTCCTGACCCTTGACGGCAAGGAACAGGGCGTCGCACTCGGCCTGCATGGCGTGCACCAGCGTCTCAGGGTACTCCATGCGGAGCCGGTGCTCGGCGAACTCGTCCTCGTCGTCGACGAACACGCCGCGCTGCACCGAGCGGATAACGTCGAGGTCCATGTCGATGACGTGGAATTCAGTGACGCCCTGCTGGATCCTGCGCCACTCGTGGCCGGTGGCCAGGTCGACGTAGACGCGGAAGTCGCCCGGATAGGTGTCGTCATAGAAGGTCACGACGAACTCGCCGGTCCGCGGAACCAGCAGCACGGCATCGGAGGCGGTGTAGAAAGCGGCGCCCGGCCGGGAACAGAACTCGTTGGCCGGCTGGAAGATCCACCAGCCATGCTTGTCCTCGCCGAGGTACCTGCCGGGCACCACCCAGTGCGCCGAGCCGTCCCATTTGCGGTTCCGGGACACCACCAGTTCGCCTGGCTGCAGGGAATAGGGCTCCCTCACAGTTTGGGCAGGCTTCCGGTGGTGGGGTGTTCCTGGCCGGGCAGCGGACGGGCGAACGGGACCTTGGTCCCGAGGACCTGCGCAACGACGTCGTGGGTGATCTGCTGGGCGGTCAGGCCCACCCGCTCCAGCACCTGGCTCCGGGTGCCGTGGTCCAGGAATTCGACGGGCAGGCCAACCTCGTTCAGGGCAGTGTCCACACCGGCGGCGCGCATCTCCTGGCGGATCCGGGAGCCGACTCCCCCGGCCCGGACGCCGTCCTCGATGCAGATGACCAAACGGTGCCTGGCGGCCAGGGCGATGATCGACTTCCGCACCGGGAGGACCCAGCGAGGGTCCACGACGGTGGAGCTGATGCCCTGCGCGCCCAGCCGGTTGGCGACGTTCAGGGCCAGCTCGGACATGGCGCCCACGCTAACAATCAGGACATCGTTCTCGGTGGAGCCGGCCGGGCGCCGGGACAGCACGTCCACGCCGTCGGCCAGCCGTTCGATGGCCTCGACCTCGGCGCCGACCGTTCCCTTGGAATAGCGGATGACAGTGGGGGCGTCCTCGATGGCGACGGCTTCGCGGAGCTCCTCGCGCAGCCGTGAGGCGTCGCGCGGCGCAGCCAGGTGCAGCCCGGGAACGATCTGGACCATGGCCATGTCCCACATTCCGTGGTGGCTTGCGCCGTCGGGGCCGGTGACGCCGGCGCGGTCCAGGACAACCGTCACGCCCGCCTTGTGCAGGGCGACGTCCATCAGGAGCTGGTCAAAGGCACGGTTGAGGAAGGTGGCGTAGACGGCCACCACCGGGTGCAGCCCGCCGAAAGCCATGCCCGCCGCGGAGGTGAGCGCGTGCTGTTCGGCAATGCCGACGTCGAACACGCGCTCCGGGTAGCGCGCCGCGAACTTGTGCAGCCCCACCGGGATGAGCATGGCGCCCGTGATGCCGACAATGTCCTTGCGCTCGTCGGCGATGTCCGCGATTTCATCCGCGAACACCGACGTCCAGGACTTCGCGCCGCCGACTTCTGCTGGCTCACCCGTTTCGGGATCGATGATCCCGACGGCGTGGAACTGATCCGCTTCGTGCGCCCGGGCCGGCGCGTAGCCGTGGCCCTTTTCGGTCATGGCGTGCACGATGACCGGACCGGCGTAGTGTTTGGCGGTGGACAGGGCGTGTTCCATGGCCTGCAGGTTGTGGCCGTCCACCGGGCCGATGTACTTCATGCCGAGGTCCTCGAACATGCCCTGCGGCGCCCACCAGTCCTTGATGCCCTTTTTCATGGCGTGCAGGCTCTTGTAGGTGAACTGGCCGGCGGGGCCGCCGTTCTGGAGCTTTTTCTTCCACCAGTCCAGGGCACCCTCGTAGGCGGGGGCAGTGCGGAGGGAGTCAATGGTGGGGCGCAGGGACGCCAGGTAGTCGGCAAAGCCGCCGACGGTGGGGGCGTAGGAGCGGCCGTTGTCGTTGACGACAATCACGACGCGGCGCTTCTTGTCCGCCGCGATGTTGTTGATGGCTTCCCAGGCCATGCCGCCGGTGAGCGCGCCGTCACCGACGACGGCGACGACGTACCGGTCGCCGTCACCGGTCAGCTGGCGGGCGCGGGAAATGCCGTCGGCCCAGGACAGCGAGGATGAGGCGTGGGAGCTCTCGACGATGTCATGCTCCGACTCGGCGCGGTCGGGGTAGCCGGACATGCCGCCCTGCTGGCGGAGGGTGCTGAAGTCATGCCGCCCGGTGAGGAGCTTGTGCACGTATGACTGGTGGCCGGTGTCAAAGACAATGCTGTCGCGGGGCGAATCGAAGATCCGGTGCACCGCCATGGTCAGTTCGACGACGCCGAGGTTGGGGCCCAGGTGCCCTCCCGTCTGGGAGACGTTGCCGATCAGGAATTCCCTGACCTCGGCGGCCAGCTGATTCAGCTGCGCCGCGGACAACTTGCTCAGGTCCTGCGGATTCCGGATGGTCTCCAAGATTCCCAACGGCCCCTCCTTCGGCTGGTAGACATGCCTATTAACTCTAACGCCTCCGCGCTGGCACTTGGGCAGCGCCAGCGGCAAGGCAGAGGCCCCGGCCGGTCTGCTGACCGGCCGGGGCCTCACCCACTGCTTACCGGGGCTGGCCCGGCTAAATCCCGCTAGTTAGCGGAGATCTGGCGCAGAACGTACTGCAGGATGCCGCCGTTGCGGTAGTAGTCCGCTTCACCCGGGGTGTCGATGCGGAGCACTGCGTCGAAGGACTTGGTGGAGCCGTCCTCGGCGGTGGCGGTGACCTTGAGGGTCTTGGGCGTGGTGCCTTCGTTCAGGGCGGTAACGCCCTCCACAGCGAAGGTTTCCGTGCCCGTAAGGCCCAGCGTGGCAGCGGACTCGCCGGCCGGGAACTGCAGCGGCAGGACGCCCATGCCGATGAGGTTGGAGCGGTGGATCCGCTCGTAGCTCTCGGCGACGACGGCCTTGACGCCCAGCAGTGCCGTGCCCTTGGCTGCCCAGTCACGGGACGAACCGGAGCCGTACTCCTTGCCGGCCAGGACCACCAGCGGGGTGCCGGCTGCCTGGTAGTTCTGCGCGGCGTCGTAGACGTAGGCCTGCGGGCCGTCAGCCTGGGTGAAGTCGCGGGTGAAGCCGCCCTCCACTCCGTCCAGGAGCTGGTTCTTGATGCGGATGTTCGCGAACGTGCCGCGGATCATGACCTCGTGGTTGCCACGGCGCGAGCCGTAGGAGTTGAAGTCCTTGCGCTCCACACCGTTGGCCAGCAGGTACTGCCCGGCCGGGGTGTCGGACTTGAACGAACCAGCCGGGGAGATGTGGTCCGTGGTGACGGAGTCGCCGAGCTTGAGCAGCACGCGGGCACCGGAGATGTCCTGGACGGGCTCCGGCTGGGCCTTCATGCCCTCGAAGTACGGGGGCTTCCGGACGTACGTGGACTTCTGATCCCAGGCGAAGGTGTCGCCGGCCGGGGTGTCGAGCGCCTTCCAGCGGTCGTCGCCCTCGAAGACGCCCTCATAACCCTTGGCGAACATCTCCTTGTCGATGGAGGAGTCGATGACTTCCTGGACCTCGACCGGGTTGGGCCAGATGTCCTTGAGGAAGACGTCGTTGCCTGCTTCGTCCTTGCCCAGGGCGTCGGCTTCGAAGTCGAAGTCCATGGAACCTGCCAGGGCGTAGGCGATGACCAGCGGCGGGGAGGCCAGGTAGTTCATCTTGACGTCCGGGTTGATGCGGCCTTCGAAGTTGCGGTTCCCCGAGAGCACAGCGCTGACGGCGAGGTCGTTGGCCTGGATGGCCTCGGAGATCTCGGCTTCCAGCGGGCCGGAGTTACCGATGCAGGTGGCGCAGCCGTAGCCCACGATGTAGAAGCCCAGCTTCTCCAGGTACGGAGTGAGGCCCGACTTCTCGTAGTAGTC
The DNA here is from genome assembly GCF_030815865.1 of Arthrobacter globiformis. Taxonomy (NCBI): domain Bacteria; kingdom Bacillati; phylum Actinomycetota; class Actinomycetes; order Micrococcales; family Micrococcaceae; genus Arthrobacter; species Arthrobacter globiformis. The sequence goes on along the minus strand of NZ_JAUSXI010000001.1, from coordinate 2,205,961 downwards.
CGTGACCACCTTGGAGCCCGGGGCGACAGAGGTCTTGACCCACGGCTTGGCGGTGAGGCCCTTGTTCACGGCGTTGCGTGCCAGCACGGCGGCGGCAAGCATGACCGAGGGGTTGGACGTGTTGGTGCACGAGGTGATCGACGCGATGGTCACCGCTCCGTGGTCCAGGTCGAACTCGCGGCCGTCTTCCATCTTCACGGCGACGGGGCTGGAGGTGCGGCCTTCGGCGCCGTGAGCGGCGGAGTACTTCGGCGGAGTGCGGTCACTGTCGGTCACGTGGGTGGCACCGGTGGTGAACGAGGGCGGGTCGGAAGCCGGGAAGCTTTCCTCCAGCGACTCGTCCAGGGAGCCGGCATCGGCGTCGTGGGTGACGTAGTTCTTCAGGTCGTGGCGGAACTCGTCCTTGGCCTCGGTCAGTTCGATACGGTCCTGGGGACGCTTCGGGCCGGCGATTGACGGAACCACGGTGGAGAGGTCCAATTCGAGGTACTCGGAGAACTTGATCTCACGGGAAGGATCGTGCCAGAGGCCCTGTTCCTTCGCGTAGGACTCAACCAGGGCGACGTTTTCCTCGGAGCGGCCGGTGAGGCGCAGGTAGTCGATGGTGACGTCGTCGATCGGGAACATGGCGGCCGTGGAGCCGAACTCCGGGCTCATGTTGCCGATCGTGGCGCGGTTGGCCAGCGGCACTGCCGCCACGCCTTCGCCATAGAACTCCACAAACTTGCCCACAACACCGTGCTTGCGCAGCTGCTCGGTGATGGTGAGGACGACGTCGGTGGCGGTGGCGCCGGCAGGGATGGAACCGGTCAGCTTGAAGCCCACGACGCGCGGGATCAGCATGGAAACGGGCTGGCCCAGCATTGCCGCCTCGGCCTCAATGCCGCCGACGCCCCAGCCCAGCACGCCCAGGCCATTGACCATGGTGGTGTGGGAGTCGGTGCCGACGCAGGTGTCCGGGTAGGCACGAACCGCGCCGTCCACTTCGCGGGTCATCACGGTGCGGGCCAGGTACTCAATGTTGACCTGGTGCACGATTCCGGTTCCCGGCGGGACAACCTTGAAGTCGTCGAACGCGGTCTGGCCCCAGCGCAGGAACTGGTAGCGCTCACCATTGCGCTGGTATTCGATCTCCATGTTGCGCTCCAGTGCGCCGGAGTTACCGAAGACATCGATCTGAACGGAGTGGTCAATGACCATCTCGGCCGGAGCAAGCGGGTTCACCCTCTTTGGATCGCCGCCAAGCTCCTTCACTGCCTCACGCATGGTGGCAAGGTCCACCACGCAGGGAACACCAGTGAAGTCCTGCATGATCACGCGGGCAGGCGTGAACTGGATTTCGGTGTCGGGCTGGGCATTAGGGTCCCATCCTGCCAGGGCGCGGACGTGATCGGCGGTGATGTTCGCGCCGTCCTCGGTCCTCAACAGGTTTTCAAGCAATACCTTGAGGCTGAACGGAAGGTTTTCTGAACCTTCAACGGAGTTCAACCGGAAAATTTCGTATTCGGTTCCGGCTACATTAAGTTTGCCTTTTGAACCGAAGCTGTCCACAGTGCTCATCGCAGGACTCCTCTCGCAACAGTTTCATCTTTGTCGCGCGGTAGACCGCTTGCTAGTTAGGTCATCCTTACTAGTGCAAGGTCATACACAAGAGCATGGGGTCAGCCGAGAATACGGCGCGCGACGTGGGACTACTACGCCCATCCTAGCCACATCAGCCGCGGGGAGTCAGCAGCGCGACTGTCTCCAGGTGGTGCGTGTGCGGGTACAGGTCGAAGGCCCGCAACCCGGCCAGCTGCCAGCCGCCCTCCTGGAAGTAACCAATGTCTCGTGCGAACGACGACGGGTCGCAGGACACATAGGCAATGGCGCGGGGGCTTGAGGCAATCAGCTGGCTGACCACGGCCTTGCCCGCACCGGCGCGCGGCGGGTCAAGAATGAGGGCGTCGAACTGGCGGGGCCGCTGGTGGAGCACCCGCTCCACCTTGCCCTGCACGATCTCCACCTGCGGTGAACCGTGCAGGTTTTTCCGGGCGTCCCGGCTGGTGCCCGGGGCCCCCTCCACCGACAGGACGGACCCGGTCTCCCCCACCGCGTCGGCCAGCGGGGCCGTGAACAGGCCTGCACCGGCGTAGAGGTCCGCCACCGCGGCGCCGGGTTCCAGGAACCCGCCCTCGTGCAGGACTCCGGTGACGGCACCCACCAGGGTTTCCGGCGCGTCGCGATGGATCTGCCAGAACCCCGCACCAGTGACCCGGTAGTCATGGCCGGCCGCGGATTCCTGCACCCAGGTCCGGCCGCGGAGCTGCAGGGTCTCATTTTTGAGCGGATCGTAGCTGGCCACGGACACGTCCGCGGGAAGCTGAGCCAGGATGGAGTTCAGCCGTTTGGCGCGGGTCCCGGGGGCGGGGGCGAGCAGCACGAGCGGCCGCGAGCCATTGGCGGGCGCGGCCACCTCCACCCGTTCGATGCCCTGAAGGTCCACATCCCACAGTCGCAGGGCGTTGATGCCCTCCACCGCCAGCGGCATTTCCTGTACGGGAATCACCTGGTCGGAGCGGTGGGCATGCATGCCGAGCCGGCCGCTCTTGGTGACGCCAAAGCTGGCGCGCGTGCGCCACGCAAGGCCGGCCCCGCCGTCGTCCGCTTTTCCGGCACCGTCCGTTTGTCCGGCACCATCCGCTAATCGGGCGCCGCCGGCTTTTGCGGCTTGTCCGACCGCTTCCACGTCCGGGGAGAGTTCGACGGCGGCCAGCCGCCGGAGCTGTTCGGCCAGCACCTCCGATTTGAGGCTCCGCTGGCGCTGCAGCGACACGTGGCCGAGTTCGGCGCCGCCGACCGGCGGTCGCCCGTGCGCCCAGGAGCCGGCGGAATCGGCGCTCCGCCAGAAGTGCGGCACCCGGTCCGGCGAAGCATCGAGGACTTCCACGACGTCTGCGCGCCAGAACTTGGCCTTCTCTTCGGCGTCGGTGAGCCGGACCCGCACCCGCTCCCCCGGGATGCCGTGGCGGACGAAGACGACGCGGCCCTCATGGCGGGCAACGCAGTGTCCGCCGTGGGCGACGGGGCCGACGTCGACCACGAGTTCGAGTCCGGTGGAGGTGGTCTGGGTGTCCGGGCTCATTGAATGTCCTGCAGTCTCTTGGCTTCTTCGGATGATTTGAGCTGCCAGGGGACGCTGGCAACCATGACGCCGGGCTCGAAGTGGAGCCGGGTCTTGATGCGGAGGGCTGTCTGGTTGTGCACCAGCTGCTCCCACCATTTGCCCACCACGTACTCGGGGATATAGACCACGATCAGGTCCCGGGGCGAGTCCCGGCGCATGTTCTTGATGTAGTCCATGATCGGCGTGACCGTCTCGCGGTAGGGGCTGGCGAGGATGGTCAGCGGAACCGGGATCTCCAGTTTCTCCCAGTCGGCAAGGGTGTGCGCTGTTTCCTCGGCGTTAATGTCCACCGTGATGGCGTCCAGCCGCGACGGCCGGGAAGCGCGCGCATAGGCCAGCGCCCGGAGCACGGGCTTGCGGACATGGGACACCAGCAGTACGGCGTGCACGCGGGTGGGCAGGGCGCGCGGCGACGAATCCTCGTCGACCGCCAGCTCCTTGGCCACGTTGTCGTAGTGCGCGCGGATGCTCCACATGATGAGAAACAACACGAACATGGCAAGCAGGGCAATCCAGGCACCCTGTTCGAACTTGGTGATGAGCACGATCACCAGCACCAGCGCGGTCATGCCGAAGCCGATCATGTTGATGGTTCGCGACTTGACCATCCGGCGCCGGACGGCCTTGTCCCTGGCCAGCTTCAGCTCGCGGCCCCAGTGCCGGACCATGCCCAGCTGGCTTGCCGTAAATGAAATGAAAACGCCGACGATGTACAGCTGGATGAGCTTGGTGACATCCGCGTTGAACGACAGGATCAGCACCAGGGCGCCGGCCGCCAGGGCAAGCACACCGTTGCTGAAGGCAAGCCTGTCGCCGCGGGTGCGCAGCTGCCGGGGCAGGTACCCGTCCTGGGCGAGGATGGAGCCCAGGACGGGGAAACCGTTGAAGGCCGTGTTGGAGGCAAAGACGAGGATGACGCCCGTGGCCGCGACCACGATGTAGAAAGGAATGGAGCCGGCACCGAAGATGGTCTGCGCGATCTGGCTGATGGCCGGGTTCTGGATGTAGCCCTCAGGCAACGGCTCCCCGTTGAGCAGGAACTCCGTCGCCGGATCCAGCACGATGTGCACTTTGGTGGCGTTGGCCAGGTAGATAATGCCTGCCAGCATGGCTGAGGCGATGATCCCGAGCAGCAGCAGCGTGCTGGCCGCGTTCTTGCTCTTGGGCTTCTGGAAGTTGGGTACGCCGTTGCTGATGGCTTCCACACCTGTCAGGGCGGCGGCACCCGATGAGAATGCCCGCAGCAGCAGGAATGCGCCCGCGAGTCCAACAAGGCCCTCGTCGAAATCGGGTGAGGGGACAATCGTGAACGCGGCCGACGGCGCCTGGCCCAGCTGGCCGGTCACGGCCTGGAAGATGCCGACGGCGGTCATGCCCAGGATGGAGGCCATGAAGATGTACGTCGGCACCGCGAAAACGCTGCCTGCTTCCTTGATGCCGCGCAGGTTGACGAGCGCCAGGAGCACCACGCCGATAGTGGCGATCATTGCCTGCTGGCCATGGAGCGACGGGATTGCGGTGGTGAGGTAGGCGGCCGCGGATGACATGGACACGGCAACGGTGAGCACGTAGTCCACGAGCAGCGCCGACGCCACGGTCAGTCCGGCGTACTTGCCCAGGTTCTCGTTGGCGATTTCATAGTCGCCTCCGCCTGAGGGGTACGCGTGGACGTTCTGGCGGTAGGACGCCACAACGGTCAGCAGGACCACCATGACAGCGAGGCCCACGAGCGGGGAGAATGCCACGGCGCTCACGCCGGCCAAAGCCAGCGTGAGGAGAATCTCATCGGGGGCGTAGGCAACGGAGGACAGTGCATCCGAGGCGAAGATGGGCAGCGCGATCCTCTTCGGCAGGAGCGTGTGGGCCATCCTGTCGTTCCGGAAGGGCCTCCCCACCAGCACGCGCTTCACGGCATTCAGAATTGTCAGCACCACACAAAGTTAGTCTGATTCGCACGCGATGTCATGGCAGGTTTCCGGCGGTAGAGTCTTACGGAGCAGTCGGCGAGAGTTGAGGAGAGAACGCGTGGCGCACTTCGTGATCATGGGTTGTGGACGCGTCGGGGCCACCTTGGCGCACACGCTCGAGGACGCCGGCCATTCGGTGGCCATCATCGACCAGGACGACCGCGCCTTCCGCCGCCTCCGCTCGGGCTTCACCGGCCGGAAAGTCACCGGCGTCGGCTTTGACCGCGACACCCTGACGCAGGCGGGCGTTGCAGACGCCTATGCCTTCGCGGCAGTCTCCAGCGGCGACAACTCCAATATCCTGGCGACCAGGGTGGCACGCGAGACCTTCCACGTGCCGCACGTCGTGGCCCGCATCTACGATCCCGGCCGCGCCGAAATTTACCAGCGGCTGGGCATCCCCACGGTGGCCGCGGTGCGCTGGAGCGCCGACCAGGTCCTGCGCCGCATCCTTCCGGAACAGCACCTCGCCGGCGACTTCCGCGACCCGTCCGGCCGCCTCGTGCTGGCCGAACTCGACCTCCACCCGGAATGGGTAGGCCATCCGGTCTCCTCCATTGAAAAGGTGGCCGAAGTCCGGGTCGCCTACCTGACCAGGTTCGGCGAAGGGATACTGCCCGCCGCGGGTACCTCCTACCAGGACGGCGATACCGTGCACGCCATGCTGCGGGCGGACCGCACGGCCGAAGTCGCCCACATCCTCGCCAAAGCACCCGCCAAGGAGTCCTAAGTGAAAGTCGTCATCGTCGGGGCCGGAAGCGTCGGCTCCTCGATTGCCCGTGAGCTGCTTGCCCACAAGCACGAGATCCTGCTGATCGACCTGAAGCCTGAGGTGATTGGGCGCAGCGGCCTGCGCGGGGCGCATTGGCTGGTGGGCGACGCCTGCGAGCTGAGCACCCTGCAGGACGCGAAGCTCGAGGACGCGGACGTGGTGGTTTCTGCCACAGGCGATGACAAGGTGAACCTCGTCGTCTCGCTGCTGGCCAAGACCGAGTTCGGCATCGGACGCACCGTGGGACGCGTGAACAACCCGAAGAACGACTGGATGTTCAATGACTCCTGGGGCGTGGACGTTGCCGTGAACACGCCCCAGCTCATGACGGCGCTGGTGGAGGAAGCCGTGGAGATCGGCGACCTGGTCCGGCTGCTGACCCTGCAGACAGGTGTTTCGTCCATCGTCGAGTTCACGGTGCCGCATGACTCCCACGCCATCGGGCTGACGGTGGGCGACATCGACTGGCCGGAGGACTCCACGCTGGTGGCCATCCTGCGGGACCAGGCACCGATCACACCCAGCCGGGACGATGTCATTGACGGCGGCGACGAGCTGTTTTTCGTCACCACCATCGCGGCCGAAAACCAGCTGCGCGAGCTCCTGTCACCCGGCTCCAGCGAAGGACACGGCCCCACCGAAGGGGACGCGTCCAATGAGGGGCACGGTTCAGGCGAGGGATTCAGTTCAGGCGAAGGACAAGCGTCCGGCGAGGGACAGACCACCGGCGCTTCACCGCAGGCCGGCGCGACCGCAGCAGTGGCGCCGGCAACTGCAGATCAGCTGGACGACGACGGCTTCGACGGCTGACCGTCAGGCGTTGCCGCGGGCCGGGTGATGAGCCAGGCGAGCCACACACCAAGGATGTACAGCGGCGCTCCCATGATGAGCCTGGTGGTGGCCAGTGCCGCCAGCCCGTCCGGACCCATCAGGTATAGGGGAACCTGCACCAGCAGGCGCAGCAGCAGCACGCCGACAATGATCCATGTGCCCAGCCGGTAGGCGCGCACCCGGGCCGGGTCCTTACGCCAGTCCAGGCCCTCGTTCCGGATGAACCCGAACAGCAGGCCCGCGATCGGCCAGCGGACGGCGATGGAGATGACCATCGCCACGATGTAGGCCGCGTTGGTCAGGAATCCCGGAAGATAAAAGTCTTCGGCCTTGCCGGTGGTGTTGGCGAGCCATGCGGAGATGCCCACACCGACGACGCCGGCCAGTGCCTGGGTCAGCGGACGGCGCTGCACGAGCCGGACCACGGTGAAGACGGCGGCGGTGCCCAGGGCAGCAATGAGCGACGGCGTCAGGGCACTGGTGGCGGTGAAGGCGACCAGGAAGACCAGGCCGGGCAGGATGCTCTCGGCGATTCCCTGGTACCCGCCGGCGCTCTTGAGCACGTCGATGCGGCCGTCGTGGGTACGGTGCAGCCCTGCCTTGGACGCGTAGTCCTCGGCCAGCCCCGCAAAACCCGGGGTCTCGGGGGCGGGCTTGGGTTCCTCGCGGCCCGCCCCGGAATCGGGGTTCTCAGGCAAAGTCATTGGTTCTCCTGGCGGGACAGTATCTCGTAGCGGGGGTTGAACATGGTGGGCATGCCTTCTTTTACGGTCAGCATGCCTTCGAGTCTAAGTTCCGTCCCCGCATCGATCCCTGGAATGCGGCGGCGGCCCAGCCAGATGACCCGCAGCCGCCCGCGTCGTTCCGTGACCGGGGTGTCGTGGTCCGAGACGACGGCCGTGAAGGCTGCCACTTGCGACGGGGGCGCGTAGGTTACCGACTCGATAAATCCGTGGCACAGGACGCGCCCGCGCTCCGGCAGCCCGCGGATGGGTACCGCCTGGTCCTGCGGGCGGCCTGCGTCAACCAATCTGGGTGATCTCCGGCCCGCGCTCGGGCTGCTCGAGGTCCGGCTCGCTGGGGGCCACGGGTCCCGCGGCGTCCTTGGGCAGGCGGAGCTGCAACAGGTCGCGGGGCGGCATGGGGTTCTCGCCCCTGATGACGACGATTTTCCGGAACAGGTCCTCGAGTCCGGCGGCCGCTTCACGGTCCAGCGCGGCCTCGCCACCGAAAACGCCGCGAAGGAACCAGCGGGGGCCGTCGACGCCGACGAAGCGGGCGGCGCGGTAACCTTGGCTGCCGTCCGGGGCGCCCGCCGGCAGCTTGGCCACGAGTTCGACGCCGTACTCTCCCGGGATCTCCTCAACCTGGCCGCCCTGGCCACCGACAGACTGCCCGAGCTGCTCCCGGATCTCGTCCCAGAGCCCTTCGGAGCGGGGCGCGGCAAATGCCTGCAGCTGCAGGCTCGACCCCTCAAGGTCCATGGTCACGGCGACGACGCGCTGGGTTGCTTCCTCAACTTCAAGCCGGAGCTGGAGTCCGTCGCGCGGGGCAATGAGCAGGGCGCCGAGGTCCACATAGCCGTCGCGGCTGCTGACCTCGGAGACGTCGAAGGGGCCGTTGGCCCTGCGGTTGTCCGCGGCGTTCTCGGCCGGTTCCGGGGCGACATCCTCCTGGAAGTCCTCCCGTTCTGCCGATTCCTGCTTCTTGGCTTTCTTGCCCCGCCCAAAAACCATGCGTTGTCTCCTTAGTTGTGATCGTGTCGCGCGCCCCGAATCGCGGGTGTGCAGCTCAGCCGGTGTTGTGCCGCTACGTGCCCGGAACGGCAAACCCGCCCGTGGAGCCGAACCCGCCGGCACCGCGGACAGAGTCGTTCAGCTCCCCCACGGCGACGAACTGCGCGTGCTCCACGCGCTGGATCACCATCTGTGCAATTCTATCGCCGCGCCGCAGTTCTATGGCTTGGTCCCGGTCAGTGTTGAGCAGCGTCACCGCGATCTCTCCGCGGTACCCGGCGTCGACAGTCCCAGGTGCATTAACGACGGTAAGCCCGTGCTTGGTGGCGAGGCCCGAGCGGGGGTGGATGAGGGCTACAAAGCCATCAGGCAGGGCGATGGATACACCGGTGGGGACGAGGCGCCGCTCGCCCGGCTCGAGCACAACGTCCTCGCGGGCCCGCAGATCCGCCCCGGCGTCACCGGGATGGGCGTACGACGGCGCTTCCAGGCCGTCGTCGAGCATTTTCAGCTGCACCTGCACCGTGGGGGCTCCGAATTCCGCCCTGGGCGGCTGCGCAGCGGCGGCCGTGGGGGCTTGCTGCGCCAAGGATGTCATGGCAGTTGATTCGTCAGTCACAGTCCCACACTCTATCGCCCGCGCTCTGACTCCTCCTACTGCAGAAGGTCCTCATACTGGCCTACTAAGCTGGGGGCATGCCCGAATCAAGCGCCGCCGTCCCTTCCCGCAACCCGTCCTCACCGGACGAAACCGTCCTTTTCTCCGAGAAGCTGTGGCCCGGCGCCTGGATTTGGGTTGTCGCCCTGGGTATCGCATCAGCGGGCATCCTGGTCTTCGCCCCCATCAGTATGGCGGCCGGCTTCACGGCAGCCGCTGTTCTGTTCGCCATCGAAGCCGTACTGCTGATCCTGTCCACGCCGTCAGTGTCGGTGACCACGCGCACCGTTCAGGTGGGCCGGGCCAGCATCGAACGCAGCCTGATCGGCGGGGCTGCGGCGCACCGCGGCAAAGAGGCGACGGCGGAGCGCGGCACGCGCCTGAACGGCCTCGCCTACATGTGCATCCGGGGGTGGATTGACCCGGTGGTCAGGATCGAGATCACCGACCCGTCGGACCCCACGCCGTACTGGCTGACGTCCTCCCGCCGCCCGGAGGAACTCGTGGCCGCCATCAACGGGAAGTAAGCAGGGGGCAGCCCCCGCTGTCGCGCCTAGCCTTCACAGTCGCGACAGTACAGCAGCCCGTTCTTTTCGAGGGCGATCTGGGAGCGGTGCCGGACCAGGAAGCACGAGGCACAAGTGAATTCGTCGGCCTGGGCGGGCATTACGCGGACCATCAGCTCCTCGCCGGACAGGTCGGCTCCGGGAAGCTCGTAGCCTTCGGCGAGGTCGGACTCGTCCTCCTCCACCACCGCCGTCGGTTTTTCGACACGGCGGGCCTTCAGCTCCTCAATCGAGTCCTCGCTGAGGTCCTCTTCGGACTTCCGCGGCGCATCGTAATCAGTCGCCATGGCCTGCTGTCACACTCCGTCGAATCGCTAGAATGACTCATCCGGCACAACACCGGACGAAGCCGGTTTGTGCCCGGTATGCGCACATTTTTCGCCGCGCCGGGTGGAAAAGCCCCGGGCCGGAACCAGCGCCGCCCCCGAGCCTTCACCGGCCGGCCAAAACTCCCGGAATTTCGCGGCGCGCCCTCTGCCCTAACGGGAAAAGACAGTGCGGGGTGGCAGAGTTTCGAATGATAGTAATGCCAGGGTGGAGGATTGTATGCAGGATCTACGGCTTGTAGGCGTGCACGACGACGGGGAGCATCTCCTGTTAAGCGGCACCGCCGGCGCAATGTTCCGGCTGCCGATCAATGAGGCGCTCAGACTGGCTGCCAGCCGGCCCTCTGCACGCCCGTCCCCGGTTGTCCCCGTGACCTTGTCCCCCCGCGACATCCAGGCGAAAATTCGCAGCGGCTCCACGGCAGCCGAGGTTGCCGCCGCCTGCGGCATGCCGCTGGAAAAGGTCGAGCGGTACGAAGGGCCAGTCCTGGCCGAACGCGCGTACATCGCCCAGCAGGCCCAGAAGGTGGAGGTCGCCTCCCCCGCCCCCGGGCACGATGTCTACCGTTCGGTCTTCGGCGACAACCCAGCCACCCTCGGCGACATGGTGGCCCACCGGCTCACCGCCCACGGCATCCAGTCCTCCACACTTGAGTGGGATTCATGGCGCCGGCCGGACGGCACCTGGACCGTGGTGGCCAAGTTTGACGCCGCCCCCGGGGGCCACGCGAGCATCGGCGAAGAACCCCCCGCGATGTGGACCTTCAACCCCACCCGCAAATCCCTGCAGAACGCGAACCGCTGGGCCCAGCAGCTCAGCGAACTGGAGCCTTTGGACGGACCTGTGCCGGCCCGCCGGCTGTCCGCGGTGTCCGACAGGCCCTTCGACTTCGAAACCGACGCGGAGGCAGCGGCCCGCACCGGCATTGGGGCCGGCGCTGTAACCGGCACCGAGCAGCAGAAAGACCCGGACGGCCTGCTGGACATGCTGCGTTCGCGGCGCGGCCAGCGGCTTGGCGTGGATGAGGACAGCGACGACGCCCTGGCGCTGCTGCTGGCAAACGGTGTCCCGGCTGCCCACCCCCGGGCAGAGGAAGCACCCGCAGGCACAGAGGCCGAATCGCCGGCCGACGGTTCCTGGCAGTCAGATAATTCGGCGGATCCAGACGATTTTGTGCAGCAGGACGGTGCAGAACAGGATCCCGAGTCGGAACCGGAGGAGAACGACGACGACGGCGCCAAGGCTCCGGCGGCGGAGTTCACGCTGGCACGACGCCGTGACGGGCGGCCCTCGATGGTCTCTCGCCTCAACCTGGTGCCCCGGCACGAGGAAACCGACGACGAGTCGCTGAAGCTTCACGACGGCGTCAGCATCCACACGCGCGAAATCACCATAGTCCCCGGTAACCCGGCGGCCGAAAAGCACAGTCCGGCCAAGCCTGAGGAGCCCAACTCAGCGGCGGCGCAGGCCACCCGCCCGGTTACCGCCCGTCCGGCGCCCGCCAACCCGGGGCTGGACGAACTCCTGGGCCGCGGCAATGCCCGGCGGCGCATGGATGGGGCACGGCCGCAGCCTGGCCAGGGAGCGCCCCGCGCCGATCAGGAGCGGGACGAACCGGAACGCCAGCCGTCCCGACCGAAACGCTCAAGTGTTCCCAGCTGGGACGAAATCGTCTTCGGCACCCGCGGCGACTAAGTATTAGCTGCCGGACCGGCCACTGGCACCGGCAGTTCCACTGGCACTGGCCCTTCCGCCTGCGCCGGCCCTTCCGCTGGAACCGTGCCACAGGCAGGCGTCCACCTCGAACGGGAGCAGCTGGTCCTGCTGGGCAATGATGCTGGCGCCATGAGCGGTGACGCGGCGCATGAAGTGCCTCCGGCACAGCGTTTCGTAGCCCACCACGGGCACATAGCCTGCATCACTGCCGTGATCGCCGGCCGGAGGATCAACGGCCATGTCCACGTCGCCAACCACCACCTGGGCACCTTCGGTGACCATCACGCCGTCGACCGTCCTGGCGTTATGGGTGGCACGCCGGCCGCACCAGCACAACGCTTCAACCTGCAGGACCTGCACCCGGTCCGCGAGTTCAATCAGGCGCTGCGAACCCGGGAAGAGGCGGGTCCGGAAGTCCGCGGTGATGCCGAAGGCAAAGACGTCCACCTCGATCTCGTCCACCACGCGTGCCAGCTGCTCCACCTGGGCGGCTGAATAGAACTGTGCCTCATCGCAGATGAGGTAGTCGACGCGGATCCCCTGGGTGCGGCGGAGCACCACTTCGTCCCAGAAGTCCGTGGAATCGACGACTTCCACGGCCTCGGTCTGCAGCCCCAGGCGGCTGGAGATCCTGGAGTCGCCGGCGCGGTCGTTGCGGCTGAACCGCACCCCGCCCCGGCCGCGGGCGCTGTGGTTGTAGTCCATCTGCAGCGCAAGGGTGGACTTGCCGGAGTCCATGGTTCCGGAGAAAAAGACGAGTTCAGCCACGGGATCCCCGGCGGCCTGCTGTCTTGCCGGAAGCCTGGAAACTGAGCAGCGGGACTTCGCGCTCGGCCTTGGTCAGGGAACCATGCTGGCCCACCACTTCCATGGCCGTCGGACGCACCCGGCGCGTGTCGTAGAACGCCAGTGCGTCCCGGGCTGCCACCATCACATCGCCCAGCCGTCCCGTGACCTCGGGCCGGACCGTTCCGAAGAGCCCTGCAGCCACGGCTTCCTCCCTGGTGAAGGCCCAGATCCTGTCACCGAAGCGGGCACGCCAGGCCGCCAGGAGACGCTCCCGTGCGGCATCGCCGGCGTCGTCCTCCAGGTACAGGTGCACCATGCGCGGTTCCCCGGCGGTGTGCCGAACGCCGTCCACGAGGGCGGGATCGGCGGCGTAGTCGAGGCGCTGAGACTCCGCGACGTCCAGCATGCCGTGGTCGGCCGTGACCAGCACTGTGGTTCCGGCCGGGAGGGTCGCATCCAGCCGCTTGACGGTGGCATCCAGCTCTTCAAGCTGGTGCTCCCACTGCGGCGACTGCGCGCCATACCGGTGGCCGGCCTTGTCCAGGTCGTTCACGTAAAAGTACATGAGCGCGGACTCCGCGTCCGCCATCGCCTCGGCCGCCGCCTCAGTTCGGGAATGGGAGGTGATGCCCGAGACGAACGTGCCGCCGCGCAACGCCGCCTGGGTCATGGGCGATCCGCCGAACTGCGGAAGGCTGACGGTAGTGACGGCAACATGTTCGGAGGCACGTTCGAAGACCGTGGGGAAGGGTTGCCACTGCTGCGGGTCCACGCCGGCATCCCAGTTGCCCAGCATGTTGACCACTTTGTCCTGCGCGGGATCCAAAACGTCATATCCCACCAGGCCGTGCTGGCCGGGAGCGAGTCCCGTGCCCAGGCTGGCGAGGGAGGCAGCGGTGGTCGAAGGAAACGCGGAATCCAGCCAGACGGGCACAGTGCCCTGGCCCTGCTGCAGGACGCCGCGGAGGAAGGGGGTGTGCGCGGTCTTCTGCTTGAGCAGGCTACGTCCCAGCCCGTCGGCCAAAACCACGCACACGCGCCTGGCCTGCGGGAGGCCCAGCGCGTTCTCGAAGCCCGGTATCCCGAGGCTGGCTGCCGCACTGCCCAGCACCTCGGCCACGGAGCGGCGGCCGTAGGCCGGTGCGGCCGGCAGGCCGCTTACGGCAGGCCCGGATTCCGTGGTTCGTGTTGCAGAGTCTGAGGAATGGTTTTCCTTCTCCCGCATCTCAGCGCTTGTGCCCGCGGCTAAGCCGGTTGACAAAAACGCCCATGCGGGGACGCGGGTGGGTGCCCGACGGCGCATGCCGCACCGGGCTGGCGGATCCGGTGTTCACCGCGCGCAGGGCACGGGCAAAGAGCTTGGCATCCTGGACCGCCTGCAGGCCGTCCGCCTCGGCGCTGATACGCAGGACGATGTCCTCCTGGGCGATGGTGCCGCTGTAGCCGTGGTCGGCCTCGCACTGCGGGTCCCCGCAGCTCGCCGGCCCCATGTCCAGACGCTGGCCGCCGGACCAGGCGATGGATAGAGTGACCTCGCGGACGGGGTCGGAAGGCTTGTAGTTCTGCGGCTGGGCGTACATGTAGCTCAGGACCACCGAACGGATCTGCGCCACCGGGACGGACTCCGTGGAAATCTGTGCCACGATCTGCTCGCCCGCCTCGTCGAGCTGCTGGTCGTCCACGTGGGTGATCACCAGCATGTCCTCGGTGAGGACCAGGACGGTGATGTGCCGGCGGACCTCGGCGCGGTCAAAATGCGTCTCGAGGTGGACCAGGTGTGCAAGGCAGTCCCGGCCATCCAGGGCGTCATCCACCACGTCGGCCACCAGCAGCGGGTAAAAGCCGGCCTGCTGCAGGGCGCCATCGAGGCTCTGGCCCTGCACGCTGTGGTTGTGTGAGCTGTGGTGGAAAGCCTGCGGGCTGTGGTCGGGCGCTTGAGGCTTCGAAGTGGGAGGCTGGGAGCTCATTTCCCCATTTTCACAGATCGGTGTGGCACATGCTAACCCGGTAGCTAGCTGCGCATTGCCCGGCGGGCGCTGTCGGTGCGCTGCGCGGCGTTGCCGATCCGCACGTCGGCGGCAAGGATGAACGCCCCCTGTGGCGTGGACAGGACCGGGTTGAACTCGACGAGGGCGATTTCCGGATGCGCGTCCTTGAGCCGTGCCAGCCTCGCGGCCACGTCCTCCAAGGCGGAAACGTCCACGGCGGGCAGGCCCTGGTAGCCGAACAGCTTCCGGGACGCGCGCGGGCTTCGGACCAGGTCACGCAGGTCCCCATCAGACAGCGGCGGCGCCCGGTGCGCCCAGTCGTCCAGCAGGTTCACGGCGTCCCCGGCCAGCCCGAAGGACACCACGGGCCCCAACAGGGGATCCTCGATGGCGCGCAGGGTGCAGGCCTGGCCCACCGGAACCATCGTCTGGACCTCCAGCGACGCCGAACCGTAGGGCTCAAGCGCCCGGCGCATCTGAAGGATATTCACCCGGAGGGAGTCCGCATCCTGGATATCCAGCCGCACCCCGCCGAGGTCCAGCCGGTGGCGCAGCGTCGGATCGGTGGTCTTCAGTGCCACCGGCCAGCCCAGCCTGCCGGCCGCCTCCACGGCTTCATCGTCCGTTTCAAAGCCTTCCGAGGGCATCACCCTGATCCCGTAATGCGCCAGCAGGCGGGCAGCGTCGTCGGGACTGAGTTTCTTGAGTTGCTCGCCGCGGACATCGGCCAGCAGGTTTTCGAGGTCGGCGTGCGCGGCGTCAGGATCGCATCCGTCAGGTTCCACAAAGAGGCCCTGGTCCCGCCCTGCCCATTCGGCGTAGCGCACGACGGCGGACAGGGCGGCCACGGCCGCCCCCGGATTCGAGTAGCACGGCACCGGTGCCGTGCCGGAGCCCTCCCCCACCATGCCTTCCACGTACACCGACGGATCGAGGATGCCGGTGAAGGCCGCCACCACCGGCTTTCCGGCCTCCGCGGAGGATTCTGCGAGCGCTGCGGCAATGTTCTCAACGGTCAGCCCGCGGGCCGGAAGGAAGGCAACCACGGCGGCGTGGACTGCCTCTTTGGCCAGCACGTCGCGGAGCCGCTCACGCAGAGCCGGCAGCGCCCGCGACATGCCGGCGTCGAGATCCAGCTCCGTCACGAGCTCCTCCACGCCCAGGCCGTGGGACTCGGCGCTGTCCGCCACTACTTTCCCCAGCGCCCCGGAGTTGCTGAACACCGCGACGCCGGCTCCCTTGGGGAGCGGCTGGGCGGACACGATCTGCGCCACGTCCATGAGCTGTTCGACGGTCTCCACCCGGATCACGCCGGACTGGCGCATCATCGAGTCCAGCGCATCGGCCGGAGCCTGGGTGGTGCGCACGGCATGGCCGGGCGGCAGCTGCAGCCCCATGGAGGCGGACTTGGCCACGATCACCGGCTTGGTCCGCGCGAGCCGCCGGGCGATGCGGGAGAATTTGCGCGGGTTGCCGATCGACTCCAGATACAGGCCCACGGCGGTGGTGTCGGCGTCGTCCTCCCAGAACTGCATCATGTCGTTGCCGGACACATCGGCCCGGTTTCCGGCCGAGAGGAACGTGGAGATGCCGGCGCGGCGCCGGCTGGACGCCGCGTACAGGGCCACCCCGATCGCCGCGGACTGGCTGAACAGCCCCAGGCCGCCGCCGCGGGCCAGGCTGGGCGCCATGGAGGCGTTCAGCGACACCGCGGAGTTGGTGTTCACGATGCCGAGCGAGGCCGGCCCGATGACCCGCATCCCGTTGGCCCGCGCCTGCCGCACCAGCTCCCGCTGCCGGGCGAGGCCCCGCTCCCCGTCCTCGGTGAACCCGGCGGAGGCCACCAGGACCCCCTTCACGCCGGCGGCGGCGCACTCATCCACCACCTTGGGGACTTCCTCGTAGGGCACCGCGACGATCGCCAGCTGCACCCGCCCGGGTACGTCGGAGAGCTTGCCGAAGGACAGCATGCCGGCCAGTTCAAAGGCCTCGGGGTTGATGGCGTAGACGGGGCCGGTAAAGCCGCCTTCGATGATGTGTTCCAGGAGCTGGTACCCCACGGTTCCCCACCGGCGGCTCGCACCGATCACCGCCACCGACGACGGCGCCAGCAGGTCCTGGACGCTCCTCGCCTCCGCACGGTGCTCCCGTGCTTCCATCACGGCGCGTGATTTGTCCGTGGGGTCGATATTGAACTCCAGGCTCACCACGCCGTCGTCGAAATGTCGTTTGACATCGTATCCGGCGTCCGAGAAGACCATGAGCATCTTGCGGTTCTCGGGCAGTACCTCGGCGCTGAACCGGCGGATCCCGTTTTCACGGGCCGCCGCCGCGAGGTGCTCCAGCAAAATCGAGCCGATGCCCCGGCCCTGGTGCGCGTCGGCGATGTTAAAGGCCACCTCGGCCTCCGCGGGGTCATCCAGCCGGTCGTACCGGCCAATGCCGATGATGTCCCCGCCGATGGTGATCACGAAAGCCACCCGGTCCCGGTAATCCACCTCCGTGAAACGCTTGAGCTCGCGGCTGGAGAGCCGCTCCTTGAAGGCGAAGAACCGCATGTAGATGGAGTCCTGCGACTGCCGCGTGTGGAAGGTCTGCACGGCGTCCGCGTCGGTGGGATGGATGGGCCGCAAATGCGCTGTGCCGCCGTCCCTCAGAACGACATCAGCCTCCCAATATTCCGGATATTCGCCGTCCCCGGGCTGATCCACCATAGGCTTAGCCTAGCTAAACCTCCCGAAGTGCACCCCAAAAGGATCTACCAGCCCCATGGCACGCCGCCAAACACGCACCCCCGCAGGGGAAACAGTCCAGGACTACACCGAAAACATCGTCGATATCGACGTGACTTCCGAGATGGAAGGCTCCTTCCTGGAGTACGCGTACTCGGTCATCTACTCCCGGGCCCTGCCCGACGCCCGGGACGGCCTGAAACCCGTCCAGCGGCGCATCCTCTACATGATGAGCGACATGGGCCTCCGTCCGGACCGCGGCCACGTTAAGAGCGCCCGCGTGGTGGGTGAGGTCATGGGCAAGCTCCACCCGCACGGCGACACCGCCATCTACGACGCCATGGTTCGCATGGCCCAGGACTTCTCGCTCCGGCTTCCCCTGATCGACGGCCATGGAAACTTCGGCTCGCTCGACGACGGCCCCGCTGCACCGCGGTACACCGAAGCCCGCCTGGCGGCGGCAGCACTCACCATGACGGACCACCTCGACGAGGACGTTGTGGACTTCGTCCCCAACTACGACAACCAGCTCACCCAGCCGGAAGTCCTCCCAGCAGCGTTCCCCAACCTGCTGGTGAACGGCACCACCGGCATCGCCGTCGGCATGGCCACGAACATGGCACCGCACAACCTCGTCGAGGTCATCTCCGCCGCCCGGCACCTCATCGCCAACCCGGACGCCACGCTGGAAGACATCATGCGCTTCGTCCCCGGCCCCGACCTGCCCACCGGTGGCCGCATCGTGGGCCTGGACGGAATCCGGGACGCCTACGCCACGGGCCGCGGCTCCTTTAAGACCCGCGCCAAGGTGGAGGTGGAGCAGCTCTCGGCCCGCCGGACCGGCCTCGTGGTCACCGAACTGCCGTACATGGTGGGCCCGGAAAAGGTGATCGAGAAGATCAAGGACGCGGTCAACGGCAAGAAGCTGGCGGGCATCAGCGACGTCGTGGACCTGACCGACCGCAAGCACGGCCTGCGGCTGGTCATCGAGCTCAAGAACGGTTTCAACCCCAACGCCGTGCTCCAGCAGCTGTACCGCTACTCGCCGATGGAGGATTCCTTCGGCATCAACAACGTCACCCTGGTGGACGGGCAGCCGCAAACGCTGGGACTGCTCCAGCTGCTCACTGTCTACGTGGACCACCGCATCTCGGTGGTGCGGCGCCGTACGGTGTTCCGGCTTGGCAAGAAGAAGGACCGCCTCCACCTGGTGGAGGGCCTCCTCATCGCCATCGTGGACATTGACGAGGTTATCCAAATCATCCGGTCCTCGGACGAGGCCTCCGCGGCGCGGGAGCGGCTGATGTCCATCTACGACCTCTCCGAAATCCAGGCGAACTACATCCTTGAGCTCCGCCTCCGCCAGCTGACCAAGTACAGCAGGATCGAGCTGGAGAAGGAACAGGAGCAGCTTCGCAGGGAGATCGCCGAGCTGGAGGCCATCCTCGAATCCGATCAGCTGCTGCGGGACCTGGTGTCCGGCGAACTCGAGGAGATCGCGGAGAAGTACGGCACCCCGCGGCGGACGGTGCTCCTGGAATCCGAGGCCGTGACCCCGACTGTGGCCAGCGCCGCCGCCGTCGAGGGAAAGCCAGGGGCGAAGGGCAAGCCCGCTCCCCTGGCCCTTGAGATCGCGGACGACCCGTGCTGGGTGATCCTCACGGCCTCCGGGCAGATTGCCCGGACCGCAAACCAGGACAGCCTGGCTGAGACCGGACCGCGCGCCAGGCACGATGTGTTCCGCTCGGTGGTCAAGACCTCTGCCCGGGGCGAGATCGCTGCGGTCACCTCGCAGGGGCGCATGCTGCGGATCCAGGTGATGGACATGCCCGTCCTCCCGCCGGTGTCCGGCCTGCCGAACCTCGCCGGCGGTGTTCCGGCCAAGGACTTCATTACCCTGCTGAAGGGTGAGACCCTCGTGGCGTTCGCCCCCCTTGATGTTGTGCTGGCGGTCGGCACGGCGCAGGGCGTCGTGAAGCGGGTGCAGCCGGATTACCCTTTGAACCGCGAGGACTGGGAAGTGATCACGCTGAAGGACAAGGACACCGTGGTGGGAGTGGCGCCGGCAGAGTCCGACGACGCCGACCTTGTGTTCCTGACACGGCAGGCACAGCTGCTGCGGTTCAGCGCCGCCGTCGTCCGCCCGCAGGGCAGGACAGCCGGGGGCATGGCGGGCATCAAGCTTGCCGCGGGCGACCAGGTGGTGTTCTTCGGTGCGGTCGCCCCGGGCGACGAGGCCGCCGTCGTCGTCACCATTTCCGGCACGGAAGGTGCCCTGCCGGGCACCGCCCCAGGGGCTGCCAAAGTGACGGCCTTTGACGAATACCCGGCCAAGGGCCGCGCCACCGCCGGGGTCCGGGCGCACCGGTTCCTGAAGGGTGAGGACACGCTGCTGCTGGCGTGGGCCGGCCACGGCCCGGCGAAGGCGTCGTCGTCGGCAGGGGTAGCCCGCTCGCTGCCCCAGGAGCACGGCCGGCGCGACGGTTCGGGCATCCCGCTCTCGCAGGCCGTGGATGTGATCGGTCCGAGCATGGCCTGGCCTGAATCCGCCTAGACTACTGCCATGCCTATCGTCCCGGATGAAAAAGACTGGACCTGGGTCCTGTCCCGCCCCTGCAGCCAGTGCGGCTTCGACGCGTCCACCGTCACGCCGTCAACAGTTCCCGGCAGCGTCGAAAACATGCTGCCGCGCTGGCGGGCCGTGCTCCGGCGGCCGGACGCCAGCGAGCGGCCGGACGAGAGCACCTGGTCCGCGCTGGAGTACGCCTGCCACGTCAGGGATGTGTTCAGCCTCTTCGACCGCCGCATCAACCTGATGCTCACCGAGGACAATGCCCAGTTTGAGAACTGGGACCAGGACCGGACAGCGGTAGAGGGCGACTACGTGAATGCAGACCCGGCCGTGGTGAGCGCCGAGCTCACCACGGAGGGCCAGCAGGTTGCGGCATCCTTCGCCAGGGTGCAGGAGTCGCAGTGGAGCCGGACCGGCCTGCGCAGCAACGGCTCGGAGTTCACCGTCCTGACGCTCGCGCAGTATTTCCTGCACGACGTCGTCCATCACCTTGCGGACGTGGACGGCTGACCCAAATCAGTCCGGCTAAAGGACCTTGTCCCACGCGAGGCTGGTATTGACCGGGACGTAGCCCATCTTGCGGTACAGCGCCATGGCCCCGCTTGGATTCTCGGAGTCCACGTCCAGCGACGCCTTGTCCAGGCCCGCGGCGGCAAAGCGCCGCATCGCGTCAGCCAGAAGCGCCTGGGCGATCCCGCGCCCTCGGAACTCCCGGCGGACACCGAGCAGGTCCGTATAGCCCTCGCTGAACCCGCGCGCCACCGTGTTGTCGGGGTCATAGCTGGCCAGCTGGTAGCCGGCGATCTCACCCGTGCGGCTCTCCAGCACGACGGCGCTGAGGTCAGGCCGGGCCAGGGGGTCGTTGACCACGAAGCCCCATGACTCCTCGTCCCGTGGTTCGCTGCCCCAGTGGTCGGCAAAGACCTGGTTGTGCGCCAAACGCAGGGCTTCGCTCAGCCCGGGTTCCATGGGCACCAGTTCCAGCCCGTGGTCCAGTGGTGCATCAGGCAGCGGCGCGGACAGCGGGCGGTGCATCTCGTTGTAGTAGCGGACCACCTCATACCCCGACTCCTCCAGGAGGACGCATTGGTGCTGCTGTTTCTGCTCGATGAAAAGCCGCAGCCGTGGCACCGGCCCTCCGCCGTCCGGCGCCGCACTGTCTGGCCCTGCACCGTCTGGCCCTGCACTGTGATCTTCCGCGAACCGCTGCCTTGTCCGGGCCTCGAGCCAGGCCAGAAGGGCTGAGCCCACACCGCGGCGCTGCCACTGCGGGTCGACGGCACAGAATCCGTGCGCCTTGGCCCCGTCCTTGTTCTTGGTGAGGCGGGCGTACGCCCGCGGGACGCCGCTGGAGTCCAAGCCAAGTACTGTGTTCGGCCCCACCGGGTTGTTTTTGGACTCCATAATCTGTTCCAGGTCCGCCCGCCTTTCAAACCACACCGGCTGCTCGACGGCCGCGGTCCTGGCGATCAGCGCAGCCCATGCGTCCAGGTCCGCGGGTATGGCGCTGCGCCAGTGCAGTTCCGGAAAGTCGACGGCGGGCAGCTCAGCTGAGCCGTCCGCGGTCCGGTCAGAGGCATCCGTATGCGTCATGGGAACAGGCTAGCCGCAGGGAAGATGCCGCGCCATCATTCCTGACGCTGCCTGCCACGCCTGACGCGGCGGCGTGGGAAGCCTTAGGCTGGTGCCATCATCGGGCTGGGAAAACTACCCCAGCGTTTCCCTGAAAGGCACAGCATGCTTCTACTCTTCGGGTTCAAGACAGTCCAGAAGCTGCTCCCCGGCCGGGCGGCATCCTGCCGGTACTGCGGCGTGTTCGCCCACCACCACCTGGAGGAGCGCGCCACAAAGTTCACGCTGTTCTTCATCCCGGTTTTCACGACCTCCCGCTCCTACCGGATCACCTGCTCGAACTGCGGAGCCACGTCGGTGGTCAACGGCCGCCAGAAGCAGGCACTGGTGGGCTAACCCCGGCCGGACGCCATCACCGCGGAGGCGGAGAGCCGGTGTTCGGGGCGGAGGTCCAGAAGCGCATCGGCGGGGCTGATGTCGGCCGGATTATGGGTCACCAGCACCACGGTGCGCGACGCAAGTCCGGCACGCAGGTCCGCAATCAGCGCCCGGCCGGATTCTGCGTCGAGGTGCGCCGTTGGCTCGTCCAGGAGGATCACGTCGGCCTGTGTCATGAGGGTGCGTGCCACTGCCAGCCGCTGCCGTTCGCCACCGCTGAGAAACGCTCCGCCCGGGCCGATGCGGGTGTCGAGGCCGTCTTCCAGCCGCGCCAGCAGGGGTGCCAGCCCAACCGCCGTCAGTGCTTCGCGCATCGAACGCTCGGCCTCCGCCGCAGGCTCCCCACCGGACTGCTGCCGGGGGCTGCCGAGCAGCAGGTTCCCGCGGACCGTGGAGTCGAAGAGGTGCGCCTCCTGCGGGCACCACGCCGCGGTGCCCGTCACCGCGATGCGGCCTGCCCGGGCAGGGAGAAAGCCCAGCACCACTGCCAGCAGCGTGGACTTGCCGGCGCCGGACGGGCCGGTCACCGCCAGCCAGCGGCCGGGCTCAGCCACGGCGGACAGACCACTGAAGACAGCCCCGCCCCCGGGCCACGCGGCCGACAATCCATCCAGTTCAACGCCCGGCTGCCCGAACTCCCCGGAATCCGGCCGGGAAGGCCGCCCGGTGTCCCCGCCATCAACGCCGTCCTGGCGATCAGCGCTGTACACGCCGTCAGCGCTGGGTTCTCGGGACTGCAGGACGCCCGACTCACCGATGCGGCGCAGGACCGCATGCAATGCCGGAAACTGCCGTACCGCCGTCGTCATGGCCCCAAAGGGTTCGGCGAGCGCCAGCTGCAGCAGGACGACGACGCCGACGGTGGTCGCCGGAAGGGAACCGGCCAGCACTTGGGGAGCCGCCAGTACGGCGCTGTAGAGGGCACCCGCGCCGCACGCGGCCACGGTAAGGGCCTGGCCCAGGCCTTCAGCCCAGGCCGAACGCCGTGCCGCGCCGGTGGCGTCCCGGTCCAGCGCACGGATGGCGTCCAGAACCGGCCGCTTCGCGCCGTTCGCGTGCAGTTCTGCCCTGGCGTCGAGTGCCGCGGCGACCCGCCGGAGGACCCCGGAGCGCAGCCGCTGTTCGGCTTGTGCCGACATCCGGTCGGCGAGCAGCGCCGCGGCCGGAGCGGCCACCAGGCTTACCAGGGCGGCGGCGAGCGCTGCGGGCAGGGCCGCAGGAAGCAGCCAGCCCACCGTACCGGCAGCAGCGGCGGCCACCGCCACTGCGGTAGCCGGCGGCAGCACCACCCGCGGGAGCAGGTCCCGGACGGTGTCGACGTCCTCGATGACGGCGCCCAGCACATTGCCGCCCTGCAGCAGCCGGCGCAGGGACAGCGCCCGCTGGCTGAGGGACGCCCACAGGCGGCCGCGGAGCTTCGTCAGTGAGGCAAACACGGCTTCGTGCAGGAGGAGCCGCTCGCAGTAACGCAGAACGGCGCGGCCGATGCCGAAGAACCGGACGCCGACGATAGCCGTCAGGAGGTACATGATGGGCGGCTGCTCACTGGCGCGCAGGATGAGCCATCCGGACAGCCCGGAAAGCGCGACGGCGAAAAGGGCGGCCAGGGCCCCGACGATTCCGGAGGCAGCGAACCGTCCGCGGACGGGTGCGAGCAGCCGGGCAAGCATGCCGGCCACGTCACCGGAGCCGGGTGGTGCCTCGGCGACTGGGACGCCGGCCGTCCTGGTTCCGGCCTCCACCCGGGAGACTCCCCCGCCGTCGGCCGACGCACTGGGAACGGCGACGCTGGCCGATGCATGGGCTGTGGTCGTGATTTCAGCAGCGGGCGCAGAAGGTGCCGCCGCTCCTCGGCCGGACACCGGCACGATATGGTCGGCGAGTTCCCTCGTCTGGCGGTCGTGGGCCACCAGGATGACGGTGGCGCAGCCGTGCAGCGAACGGATCGCGTGGTGGACACGGTTGGCCGATTCGCGGTCGAGGTGCGCTGTGGGCTCGTCCAGGAGCAATACCGTGGCTCCCGCCTCGATGCGGGCCAGCCCGCGGGCAAGGGCCACGCGGCGCAGCTCGCCCGGGCTCAGTTCGGCTGGATGCTTGTCCGCCAGATGGTCCGCGCCTACGGCCGCCAGGCAGCGCAGCACTCCCCCGGCATGTGCTTCATCAGCGGCGGCTGCTGCACTGGTTACTTCGGTGCCGGCTGTAACAGTCCCGGCCGTCAGGTACAGCAGGACTTCGGCGCGCACGGTGTCCGCCACCATCACGGGATGCTGCGGCACCCAGGCCACATCCCCGGCCGTGAATCCTTCAACAGTTCCTGAGACCGCCGTGCCGCCCCCGGTTCCGACCGTGCCCGCGAGAACGCCCAGCACCGTGCTCTTGCCCGCCCCGCTGGCGCCGTCCAGCGCGGTGACCAGTCCGGCCGGCGCCGAAAAGCTGAGGGGGCCGACGGCGGGACCCTGCCTTCCCGGATAGCTGACCGTGAGGTCCCGGACCCTCAGGCTGCGCGGGCCCGCCACATCGGCGGCCTGCACACCGCCCGGTCCGGCCGAGGCCGGACCGGGCACGAGGCGCCGGGGCTCCGGTGCTTCCAGCACCGCCGTAGTTTCAGCAAGGGCGGCCCGGCCGTCGTCGCTCGCGTGGTGTGCGGTCCCCAGCTCACGGAGCGGAAGATAGCAGTCGGGGGCAAGGATGAGGGCAAGCAGCCCGGCCTCCAGCGCCATGTCGCCGTGGACGAGCCGGACGCCGATGAACACCGCCACCACGGCAACGGAGATCGTGGCGATCAGTTCCAGGGCGAGGGCGGAGAGGAACGCCGTCCGCAGGGTCCCCATGGTCCGCGACCGGTAATCCTCGGAGATGTCCTCCAGGGCGCGGCGCTGGGCGGCGGCGCGGCCGAGTCCCACCAGCACCGGCAGTCCCTTGGCGAGTTCGAGCATGTGCCCGGACAGCCTGGACAGGGCGGCCTGGGCATCCCGCACCTTGTCCTCCGTGTAGCGGCCGATCAGCACCATGAACACGGGAACCAGGGGCACCGTCAGCACGATCACCACCGCGCTGACCCAGTCGGCGAAAAGGATCCGGGCGCCGAGCAGCAGCGGTATGGCCGCACAGTTCACCAGCGCGGGGAGGTACTGCGTGTAATAGCTGTCCAGCGCGTCCAGGCCTCGGGTCGCAAGCACCGCCAGGCCGCCGTCGGAAGGGCCTGCAGACCGGACTCGGTTGCGCACTGCCGTCTCGAGCAGTTGCGCGCGCAGCTCCTCCTTGACGCCCAGGGCGGCGCGCCTCGCGGCGACGCCCTGCGCCCAGACCGTCACGGACCGCAGCACCACGCCGGCGGCGCCCCAGCCCAGCTGGCCAGCCCACGCGGCGTCCTGCGTCATGAGGCCGGCCAGCACATCGGCGACGGCCTGCCCCATGAGCACCAGGGACAGGGCCTTTAGGGCAGCCAGCAGGCCCAGTCCGTAGAGGGCGCGGCGGGTGGAGGGTCCGGACGGGAACTGGGGTTTCAATGCGGGTCAGTCTTTCCTGATGAGTGCTTTAGCGGCGACCGCGGGCAGGAAGCTGTGCGCCTCCGGAATGTGGGCGGCGCTGACGCGGCGGCGGAACACCCAGTACGTCCACGCCTGGTAGGCGATCACCAGCGGCAGCCCCATGCACGCCGCGATGCTCATCAGACCGAGCGTGTAGTCCGAGGACGAGGCGTTGGCGATGGTGAGGTTGAAGGCGGGGTCGATGGTGGACGGCAGGACCACCGGGAACACAGCCCCGAAGATGGAGGCGGAGCCGCCCAGCAGGAACACGCCGATTGCCAGGAAGGCCCGGCCCTCGTTTCCCTTCCGGGCCTGGGCCCAGGCCACGGCCGCGGCAACCACGGCCGCGGCGAGGACAACCATCGTCCAGGCTTCACCGCTGAGGACCTGCACGCCGATGGCCCAGCCCGCCATCGGGAGGAGCAGGACGGGAAGCAGCCGCACAAACCACCGCCGCGCGCGGTGCCGGACGTCGCCATCGGTCTTCAGTGCCAGGAACGCCAAGGCGTGCAGCAGGGCAAAGCCAGCCACTGCCAGGCCCCCCAGCACCGCGTACCAGCTGAACCAGGCGAACGGCCCGCCGTCGCGGTCGCCGTTGGCGTCCAGCGGCAGTCCGGTGGTGGTCAGCCCCAGGGCGGCACCCACGCCGAAGGCGGCCAGGAAGGATCCGACGGCGATCGCCCAGTCCCAGGTGTTGCGCCAGCGGTCGGTGTCCACCTTGCCGCGGTATTCGAACGCCACCGCGCGGAAGATCAGCGCGACGAGGACCAGCAGCAAGGGCAGGTACAGGGCGGAGAACAGGGAGGCGTACCAGAATGGGAAGGCCGCGAAGGTGGCGCCGCCGGCGGTGAGAAGCCAGACTTCGTTTCCGTCCCAGACCGGCCCGATGGTGTTGAGGAGCACGCGGCGTTCGGTGTTGTTGCGGGCAAAGATCTTCATCAGCATCCCGACCCCAAGGTCGAATCCCTCCAGGAAGAGGTAGCCGGTCCACAGGACGGCGATGGCAATGAACCAGATGGTTGGCAGCAGTTCCATGCTTTGTATCCTCGGGTCTTAGTAGGCGAACGCCAGGACGTCGTCGGAGGTTCCGGGCTTGTCCGGTCCGCCGTCGCGGGGCGTGGCGTCCTCGTTCTCGTCAACCGGCGCGTGGACCAGTTCGGGCATTGCCGAGGCGACGCCACCCCGTACGTACTTCACGAGGAGTTTCACCTCCACCACGAGGAGCACCGCGTAGATCAGGGTGAGGACAATGAGGGACGTCAGGATTTCGCCAGCGGAAACCCCTGGCGAAACAGCCGCGGCCGTGAACATGAAGACCTGGTCGATGCCGTTGAGGTCGGGGTTGGGGGCCACGACGAAGGGCTGGCGGCCCATTTCCGTGAAGATCCAGCCCGCGGCGTTGGCACCGAAGGGAGCCAGAATGCCGAACACGGCCAGCCGCATTAGCCAGCGCGACTCGGGGACGGTCCCCTTGCGGGTCAGCCAGAGTGCCACCAGGGCGGCGAGGGCAGCCAGGCCGCCGAAGCCGATCATGGCCCGGAAGCCCCAGTAGGTGACCTCCATGACCGGCACGTACTCGACTTCCTGGCCGGCGCGGTCACCGTAGATGGGGTTGTCCGGCACGTGTGTGCCGTAGTCCGCCTTGTACTGCTCGATCAGGCTGTTGACGCCCTTGACCTCCGTAGTGAAGTCGCCCTTGGCGAGGTAGGACAGGATGCCCGGGACCTCGATCAGCGCCACGATGTCGTCGCAGTTGCGGGAGCCGACGTTGCCGACACTCAGGACGGAGAATCCCGTACCGTCGTGGCACGCGGCTTCGGCGGCGGCCATCTTCATGGGCTGCTGTTCGAACATCAGCTTGCCTTGCAGGTCTCCCGTGAGCGCGGTTCCGGCAAAGGAGATCATGGCGACGACGGCGCCGATCCGCAGCGACTTGATCCACACCGTGTAGTCGGTGCGGTCGCGGCCCGGGATCGCGGCCTCACCGGCGATGACCTTACCGTCCGCCCCGACGGCGTCGATGCCGTCGCGGCGCCGGCGCCAGAGGTGGTACCAGGCGATGCCCAGCAGGAATCCCCCGGCCACGGCAAGCGCGCCGAAGAGGGTGTGGGGCACGGCCACGAGGGCAGTGTTGTTGGTGAACACGGCCCAGGCGTCGGTCATGACCGGGCGGCCGTCAATCATCGTGACGCCGACGGGGTGCTGCATCCAGCTGTTGGCCACGATGATGAAGTAGGCGGAGAAAAAGGAGCCCACCACGGCGATCCAGAGGCAGGCGAGGTGGATGCCCTTCTTCAGCTGCTTCCAGCCGAAGATCCACAGGCCCAGGAAGGTCGACTCGACGAAGAAGGCGAGGAGTGCCTCGAGGGCCAGCGGGGCGCCGAAGACGTCACCCACGAACCGGCTGTATTCGCTCCAGGCCATGCCGAACTGGAACTCCTGAACGATGCCCGTGGCCACGCCCATGATGAAGTTGATGAGGAAGAGCTTTCCCCAGAACTTGGTCATCCGCAGGTAGGCCGGATTCCCGGTGCGGTACCAGACGGTCTGCATCACTGCGACGACCAGGCCCAGGCCGATTGTCAGCGGCACCATCATGAAGTGGTAGACGGTGGTGATTCCGAATTGCCAGCGTGCGATTTCCAAGGCGTCCAAGGCGGTCCCTACTTACGGTTGGGTCTAGCTCTCCAGCGCTGTTTTCTACGCAACGTAGAACTTCAACTTCTACAGAGTGTAGAACACGGGGCGAACACTGTAAACACGGTGGCATGCACCACCGGAGGAACGCAATCACCTGCGACGCGCCGAACGTTCTACCTCATGTAGAAACAAACCGCCAAACGCGATAGATTTGAAGTTGCAGTATTGGAATCACGGCACGGGCCGGGCAATCGGCCCCTGGCAGTGCGTTGTCAAAAGGATGTACAGATGGCAAGTCTTGGGGAACTCGAACGCGCAGTCATGGACCTGCTCTGGGCGGGCCACGAAGCAGCCACGGCCAACACGCTGCGGGATCTGCTTGCGCAGACCACGGCAGCGCATGGCGGAGCAGCAGGGCATGAGGGCAAGGATCTGGCGGTCACCACCGTGCTGACGGTCCTCTCGCGGCTCGAAAAGAAGGGCCTCGTGGAACGCGAACGCGGCACCCGGCCGCACCGCTACCAGGCTGTATCCAGCCGCGAAGACCACACCGCCGAACTCATGCACGAAGTGCTGGGATCCGCTCCGGACCGCGAGGCCGTGCTGGCCCGGTTCATCGGATCAGTGACGGAAAGTGAAGCGGAGACGTTGCGCAAACTGCTTGGCCACAGCTAACACCTGATGTTCTGGACCTCATATTTTCTGGCGGTCCTGGCGATAGTATTGGCCTGGCCGGTACCTATCCTTCTTTCGCGTGCCCACTGGCCGGCGCGCGACCCTTTTACGGCCATGGTGCTGTGGCAGGCCATCGGCCTCGCCGGCGGGCTGTCCATGATCGGCGCCATGCTGGTTTATGGCCTCGAACCCGTCGGCGACAACCTCCTTGCGGGCCTGCGCGCGCTGGCAGGCATGGTGCTGTTTGCAGCGCCCACAACCGCGCTGGGTTTCTGGCACCTCTTCGCGCTATCCGCAGCGGCGCTGCTGACAGCGCACCTCGTCTTCACGCTGCTGCTGACCTATTACAAGATTGAGCGCCAGCGCAGGCGCCACCGCGAGTTGCTGGCCCTCCTGGCATCGCCGTCCGACGACGGGCCCGGCACGGTGGTCATCAACCACGACTCCCCGGTGGCGTACTGCCTGCCGGGCGGCGCCCGCTCCGTCACGGTGCTCTCTGACGGGCTCATGGCGGCCCTTGAACCGGCGGAGCTACGAGCCGTCCTGATCCACGAAAACGCGCACCTGACCCAGCGTCACCACCTGCTGCTGTGGGCGTTCGCCGCCTGGCGCCAGGCACTGCCGTGGCTGCCCACAACACGCCTTGCCCAGGAAGCCGTGAACTCCCTGATCGAAATGCTAGCGGACGACGTTGCCCTCAAGACGGAGAGCAAGGTGACGCTGATCAAGGCCATAGCCATCGTTGCCAGCGGTTCAGCCGCGCCCGCGGGGGCCGCCGTCGTGGAACCGGCCGGCCTGGCCGGGGCAAGCCTGCAGTTGCCGGACGGTGCCGGAGGTGCCGGGCTGGCGAGCACGACGGCGTCGCGCGTCAGCCGCCTTCTCTCACCCCGGCCGCCGCTCGCCGGAGGCCTCCGCGCAGCCGTTCTTGCCGGGTGCGCGCTGCTGCTGGCGATGCCCACCGCCCTGCTGATCGTTCCCGGCCTGCTGGGCTGAGCCTGCCTGCCGGGCCAGCCCAGGGCGTCGATGGATTCGGCGCCGGCGCTTAGGCGTCGATGCGTTCGCGGTCCAGGCTGGACGCGCCGGCGATGATGAAGTCCTTGCGCGGCGCGACGTCCGATCCCATCAGCAGGTCGAAGGTGGCTTCCGCCTGCTGCGCGTTCTCGATGTTCACCTTGCGGAGCATGCGGTGCCGGGGGTCCATGGTGGTCTCCGCCAACTGTTCCGCGTCCATCTCGCCAAGGCCCTTGTAGCGCTGGATGGGTTCCTTGTACTTCCTGCCCTCGGCGGCGAGCTTCGCCAGCAGGGCGTGCAGTTCAGCCTCGGAATAGGTGTAGATCATCTCGTTGGCCTTTTGGCCGGGGTTGACGACTTCCACCCGGTGCAGCGGCGGGACGGCAGCGAACACGCGGCCCTCCTCCACCATGGGCCGCATGTAGCGGAAGAACAGCGTGAGCAGCAGCGTGCGGATGTGTGCGCCGTCGACGTCGGCGTCGGTCATCAGGATGACCTTTCCGTAGCGCGCTGCCTCGATCGCGAAGCTGCGTCCGGAGCCGGCCCCGACCACCTGGATGAGGGCCGCGCACTCGGCGTTGGAGAGCATGTCACCCACGGAGGCCTTCTGGACGTTGAGGATCTTGCCCCGGATCGGCAGGAGTGCCTGGAAGTCGGAGGAGCGCGCCAGCTTCGCGGTGCCGAGGGCCGAGTCGCCCTCCACGATGAACAGTTCGGAGCGGGCGACGTTGTCCGTGCGGCAGTCCGCGAGCTTGGTGGGCATGGAGGACGACTCGAGCGCGGTCTTCCGGCGCTGAGTCTCCTTGTGGACACGGGCGGAGATGCGCGACTTCATCTCATTGACGATCTTTTCCAGCAGAAGCGCCGACTGCGCCTTGTCGTTGCGGTTGGAGGAGTTGAGCTTGGCCGCGATCTCCTTCTCCACCACCCGGGCCACGATGGCCTTGACCGCCGAGGTGCCGAGGATTTCCTTCGTCTGGCCCTCGAACTGCGGCTCGGCGAGGCGCACGGTCAGGACGGCTGTGAGCCCGGCGAAGATGTCGTCTTTCTCGATCTTGTCGTTGCCGGCCTTCAGTTTCCGCGCGTTGGCTTCCACGGCCTTCCGGAAGGTCTTCACGAGGGCCTGCTCGAAGCCGGCCTGGTGGGTGCCGCCTTTCGGCGTGGAGATGATGTTTACGAAGCTGCGGACAGAGGTGTCGTAGCCGATCCCCCAGCGCAGTGCGACGTCCACTTCGCAGTCGCGTTCGACTTCCGCGATCTTGCTGTGGCCCTTCTCGTCCAGCACAGGGACGGTTTCCTTGAACTTGCCGGCGCCGTGCAGGCGCCAAACGTCCGTGACCCCGGAGTCTGCGGCGAGGAATTCCACGAACTCAGAGATGCCGCCGTCATGGTGGAAAACTTCCTCGTGCGCGCCCAGTTCACCGGGCGTGCCGGGGAGCTTGCGCTCATCCCGGACGGTGATCTTCAGGCCGGGCACCAGGAAGGAGGTTTGCCGGGCCCGCGCGGTGAGTTCCTCGTAGGAGAACCGGGCGTCCGCAGTGAAGATTTGCGTGTCCGCCCAGTAGCGGATACGCGTTCCGGTGACGCCGCGCTTCGCCTTGCCGACGATGTCGAGGACAGAGTCCTCGACGAACGGAGCGAAGGTGGCGGTAGGGTTAGGCCGGCCGTTGTCGTTAAAGCGGCCGGGTTCACCGCGACGGAACGACATCCTGTAAGTCTTGCCGCCCCGGTCCACCTCTGCGTCGAGACGTGCCGAGAGCGCGTTGACGACGGAGGCGCCGACGCCGTGCAGGCCGCCGGAGGCGGTGTAGGAGCCGCCGCCGAACTTGCCGCCCGCGTGCAGTTTGGTAAAGACCACCTCGACGCCGCTGAGGCCGGTCTTTGGTTCGATGTCAACGGGGATGCCGCGGCCGTCGTCGTGGATCTCTACGGAGTTATCCGCGTGCAGGATGATCCTGATGTCGTGGCCGAAGCCAGCCAGCGCCTCGTCGACGGAGTTGTCGATGATTTCCCAGAGGCAGTGCATGAGGCCGCGGGAGTCCGTGGATCCGATGTACATGCCGGGGCGTTTGCGCACGGCCTCCAGCCCCTCCAGCACCGAAAGGTGGCGGGCGGTGTAATCAGAACTCGGTGCCACAGGTAGTGAACTCCTTTGAGGAACGGGCCGGATCGGCATTAAAAGGCTCCCTCTAGCCTAGTCCCGCTGCCGCCAAACGCCTGACTGCCACTCCTGACACGTCAGCGAACTGCGGGGGTTCGTTACGCACACGTGATACGCGGACAGCGAAAGTGACCCATCCTTGCCATGTTTTGGCAGCGAATGCTGGTTATATAGATGTACAGATCTACTAAGGAGGCCGACATGACAACAGCAGTTGCCGACCGCACACTAACCGCAGCTGACCGGTGTGACCGTTGCGGAGCGCAGGCATACGTCCGGGTTGCACTCGAGTCCTCCGGAGGTGAGCTGCTCTTCTGCGCCCACCATTCACGCGCCGTCGAAGCGACCCTTAGGCCGCTCAGCTCCGACTGGCACGATGAGACGGACCGGCTGCACGAAAAGGCACCGGTTCCGGTCGACTAGACAACAAAGCTTAAAGCCAGGGCCCCCGCGCGGGGGCCCTGGCTTTTTCTTTATCGCCAGTTCCACTGCCCGTGGATGCTCCCCCGGCGCCGGTGTGCACGCATCGCTTAAATGTCAGAGCCCCTCATCGCTGTATCTGTGGATGGAATCGGCGAATCGGAGCAGGCTCTGGCGGCCGACGCGGGCGCCGGCACTCTGCTCGCTGCTGCCTTCCCTGGCGCCGCGGTTCTCCACGCCGACCCGTACAACGGGTTGCGGTATGACGATGATCCCGACGCCGCGTTTCCGGCATCCTTTCCGGAGGACCCGTTTCCTGAGGCCCTGTTTGCCGACCGTCCTCTCGACGAGGACCTCTTTGACGACAGCGTTTTTAGCGACAGCCCATTCGATGACGGCGTTCCCTCCAGCGCCGCTACTTCCTGGCACGTTGCGGCCGCTACCCCTACAACCACCTCGGGTTCGTTTCTCCCGGCTGCTGACCTCACCGCCGACAATGCCGGGCTGATCGACCAGATTCACGCGTACGAGGACATCAAGTGCTGGGCCGCCGGGCAACAGGCACGGCTTTCGGTGGCCTTCGAAGCCCGTCACCGCCAGGATCACGCCGACCAGGCGCCACTGACCGCCGAGAACCTGGGCAAAGACCGCGGGAAAGACCGGGACCTGGGGGCAGCCGAACAAATCGCGCTGGCCCGGCGCGAGTCCCCAAACCGTGGGCGCCGGCTCCTCGGCACAGCAAAAGCCCTGGTGCAGATGCCCCATGCCCTGGCCGCCCTGGACACGGGCAGCTGAATGAAGAGCGCGCCATGCACGTAGCCAAAGAGACCGCCTGCCTGAGTCCGGCCGGCCGGTGCGCGGTTGATGAGGAACTCGCGGCAGACGCCGGGGCCTTCACCGGTGCCGGGACCCGGGCTGTTATCGCCGCGGTCCGGGCGGCGGTCATCCGGCGGAACCCTCGTTCCGTGGCCCAGCGCGCGAGCCACGCCACATCGGGGCGGACCGGCACCCGACTGCATGACGTACCTGACAGCGCTGCTGCCCGTCCACCAGGGCGTCGCCGTGTACGCGGTACTGACCCGGCACGCCGAGTCCCTCCGGCGACACCGAACCCGCCCGGATACCCGGCTACGGCATCGTCCCCGGCGCCTGGGCACACGGGACCTCATCGAACAAGGACATGGAGAGCAGGGTCGCGTCCTTCCCGCGGTGCAGATTCGGCTGCGGGCGACTCCACCGCCGATATGAAGGAGCTGAAGACCTGGATCCGGCGCCTCTATACCGCCCCCGGGACCGTTGATCTGGTAGCCATGGACTCGCGAAGGCGTCTCTTCCCGGCACCGCTGCGTCGCTTCATCCAAGCCCGGGACGACACCTGCCGCACGCCCTACTGCGACGCCCCAATCCGCCACCACGACCACATCATCCCCTGGTACGACGGCGGAACCACCAGCCTGGCCAACGGCGCCGGACTGTGCGAAGCGTGCAACCACACCAAAGAACTCCCCGGCTGGAAAGCCCAACCCAGAACGGGTCCGAGGCACACCGTGGAGATCACTACGCCAACCGGCCACAGCTACCACTCCACCGCACCGCCGCTGCCTGGAAACGGGCTATCGGGAACCTGTCCGGGTGGAACCAGTCAATAGATCCAGAGGTCCTCGACCAGATAGCCCGGAACGGCCGGGCCCTGTCGCCCGAGTCGGGTGCCTGCTGACTGGTACCCGAACGGGCTGGTTACTTTAACGAGTGTTGCCGAGAGGCGACTCAGGTCATGGCTTGCGACCCTGGGACGCACAGCTTCTATGCGTTCGCATGCCAACACTAGGGTGCCCGGGCACGACAAAGGCCAGGCATTCCACCGGTTTTCCGGCGGAATGCCTGGCCATCGTTCGCGTGTACTAGCCCAGCGTTTCCTAGTCCAGGTAGTCCCGCAGCACCTGCGACCGGGACGGGTGGCGGAGCTTGGACATGGTCTTGGATTCGATCTGACGGATGCGCTCACGGGTAACCCCGTATACCTTGCCGATTTCGTCTAAAGTCTTCGGCTGGCCATCCGTGAGGCCGAACCGCATGGCAACAACACCGGCTTCGCGCTCAGACAGGGTGTCCAGCACGGAGTGAAGCTGTTCCTGCAGCAGGGTAAAGCTCACTGCATCGGCAGGCACCACGGCTTCGGAGTCCTCGATGAGGTCACCGAACTCGGAGTCGCCGTCCTCGCCGAGCGGGGTGTGCAGCGAAATGGGCTCGCGGCCGTACTTCTGCACCTCGACGACCTTCTCGGGGGTCATGTCGAGCTCGAGCGCCAGCTCCTCGGGCGTGGGTTCGCGGCCCAGGTCCTGCAGCATCTGGCGCTGGACACGGGCCAGCTTGTTGATGACTTCCACCATGTGCACCGGGATGCGAATGGTGCGAGCCTGGTCCGCCATGGCACGGGTGATGGCCTGGCGGATCCACCAAGTGGCGTAGGTGGAGAACTTGAAGCCCTTGGTGTAGTCGAACTTCTCGACGGCACGGATGAGGCCGAGGTTGCCTTCCTGGATGAGGTCCAGGAACAGCATGCCGCGACCGGTGTAGCGCTTGGCCAGCGACACCACGAGGCGGAGGTTGGCCTCGAGGAGGTGGTTCTTGGCGCGCTTGCCGTCATGGATGATGAACTCAAGCTCGCGCTTGAACTTCGGATCCATGGAGCCATCGTCGGCGGCGATCTTCTCTTCGGCGAACAGGCCGGCCTCGATACGGAGCGCGAGGTCAACCTCCTGCTCGGCGTTGAGGAGGGCTACCTTGCCGATCTGCTTCAGGTAGTCCTTGACGGGGTCGGCGGTGGCGCCGGCAGACATGACCTGCTGGACAGGCGCGTCGTCGTCATCGGCGTCAGAGTAAACGAATCCCGAACCGGTAGGCGCTGCGGCTTCCTTGCCGGCCTCGTCGGGTTCATCGACCAGATCAGCGGTGTCGGGCTGCGCTTCGTCGAGGTCCTCCTCGGCTTCGGCGTCGTCGGTTGAGCGGCTTCCGGCAGCTTCGGCCGCAGCCTTGGCTCCGGGCTTCGGTCCGCGCTTCTTGGGCTCGGGCTTCCCAGCGGCACGGGTGGCGGGACGCTTGGCGCTGGATGCCGCCGGCTTCTCCTCGGCAGTTTCAACGGCCAGGGCGGCGGGTTCCTTCTTCGCGGAAGACGGGGTCACAGAAAACCTTTCTAGCGGCGGTCTGTGGAGTCACCTTCGGGCAACACCACTATGACCCTGTCAAGTCCGTGATCGACATCAGATGCAACCGACCGACAGAGCCACTAAGTAGAACTGCCGGGGCGGCCGCAATGTTCCCGTTTGGGATCCACTGCAAGCATTGATTCACGGACCCAACCGGGTCTCGGCCTCCATTGTCTCATGATTTTGCTTGCCAGAGGCCGACCGGGCCGTAATACACCCCGGTTACGGGGCGCGATACACCCCGGTTACGGGGCGCGCCGGCTTCGCCGGGCCTGATCTAGGCAACGTCCGATCCGAATTTCTGCCACGCGGCCTCGCGGCGCCCTGCCCAGCCGCAGATCGTCCCACGCCTGACCACCTCGGACAACAGCTCGGCCAGCCGGTATCCCGGACTCGCTTCCAGAGCCCGACTCAGTGATGCATGCGCGAAGGAACCCCTCCCCCGGCACCATTCGATCCAGCCGGTCGCCGTTAGTGCCGCGGCCTGCGCCTCGCCCCCGCCGCACGACAGCTCCACCATCAGGCCCTCCAGGCGTTTCAGCGTGTCCCAGTCCGGCACCGGTGGACTCAGGCCCAACAGGACTTCGCCATAGCCGGGCAAGGCATCCCGGCCGGAGCTGGAGACCGGCGCCTGCTCAGGACAACCGGTGGCAGTGCCCTGTTCAGAACGATCACCGGCCTGTTCTGTTCCGGGTACCGCGGACGTCTCCCGGGCGTCGGTTGCCGGACCAGCAAGCCCGCTCGGAGACAGCTGCGGTTCCGGCAGCGGCGGGCAGGACGCGGGCAATCCCTCCCCCGCCGAGAAAATGCCAAAGGCTTCCGCCCCTGCGGCCGCTGCGGCGCGTCCCGCGGCCGCCATGACCAGGACGGCGTCGCGCCAGGCCGGAACACGGAGGGACGCGCGCAGGAAGCCGGCGAGTTCCGGTTCAAGCCCGCCGCCTGGAACGCCTGAGAGTGGACGGGCCGCAAGTACACCGGCTCTCCCCGGGACGGATCCCTCGGGATATGCAGGCGGAGCGGCTTCCAAAACAGCTGCCCAGGCGTCGAGGACCGCGTCGAACTGGGCCAGCTGGTTCGCCTTTCCGGCCAGGGCCAGAGTCCACCCGCGTTCTGCAGCCGTGACAGCCGCATCCTCCGCTGCCGGCGTATTGGCATTGCCGGGTAGCGCAGCACCGGGAGACGCGCCGACGCTACTGCCCAAATACACCATTTCGGCATTGAGCCGGCTGTCCCGGATCTCGGCAATGGGCCGGCCTGGCGGCGGGCAGCAGCTGCTGTCAGTGCAGTAAACGTTGCGCCAGTACTCGTCGCCGACGCGCCAGCCATCCCGCACCGGCATGCCGGCCAGGCCCAGCGCACATTCCAGATCGGCAAGTAAGGGCCGAAAGGACCACGCCGCCGCACCTTTTCTGCCGCCGTCGTCAAAGCCGTCGTCGCTAAAACCGCCGTCGGTAAAGAAGACCAGCAGTGTGCCGTCAGCTTCCTTGTCCGCCAGAAGGTACTCCGCCACAGTCCTGGCGAATGCCTCCCTGCCGCGGCGTCCGCCGCCCTCCGGAAGGTCGACGCGCAGCGTCGCTCCGAGGCGCATGCCCTGCATGGTCATGGCCACGAGGCTCTGCGTCGGCCAGTAGCCCAGACTGTGCGGGATGTAGCCAAGAATGTCTTCGGGACCGCTGATAGTGAGATGCTCCGGTGCTGTCATGAGAACAGCTTCCGCCGCCGGTCACCGCGTCCGCGATACCAGACCAGCGCTATGTGGACACCCCCGCTATGTGGACAACCGGCGCCTGCTGAGGAGCAGTGCCCCACGAGCAGTCCAGTGGCGCTGTCAGCGGGAACAGCGCCTAGTCACGGGAAGGAGTCCTGCGGCGGGCAATCCGTGCCCTACGCTGCTGGGCCATTGCCTGCAACAGCGGGGGCACCACCACACCCTGGGCAGCCATCTGCCGGCGGACCTTGCGGCGGACCACCAGCATGGCGATGGAGCCGACGCCGAGGATCAGGAAATGAACGCAGAGCGCGATGCGGAACGGTTCCAGGCCATAGAGCTCCCCGCGGGAAAAGCCCGTGGAGTTGAGGATGTCCAGGACGGCGCCGATCAGGTAGATGGCCATCAGCGCTGCGAAGAAGCCGCCCACGTTGACAATGCCCGTGGCGGTCCCGATCCGGTGGGCCGGGTTGAAGGTGCGGGCGAAGTCGAAGCCGATCATGGAGCCCGGGCCGCCGATGGCCAGCACCACGATGAGGACGGCCAGCAGCCACAGCGGTGACCGGCCGGGATACAGGAGCACAGCTGCCCAGGCTGCCGCGGTAGCAGCGACGAGGAGGAGGACCATGGTGGAGCGACGGAGGGGGTGCCGCGCAACAAAACGTCCGATCAGCGGCCCCGCCCCGATGGCGCCGGCCACGTAGAGGGACATGAGCGAGGCGACGGTGCCCGCGTCGAGCCCCTGCGCCGAAATCAGGAACGGGTAGCCCCAGGTCATCGCGAACACCGTGCCGCTGAACTGGATGGTGAAGTGGCTCCACATCCCCAACCGCGTCCCCGGCTGCTTCCACGCACGCGACAGGGAAACGCCCGTGGCGCGCAGCCCCTTGGCTGCCTCCCGATTGGGCGTGCCGGCCGGCACGTCCTGCAGCATCAGGGCCACCAGCACGACGGCGACACCGGAGAATCCCGCCAGCGCAAGGAACGCCGGGGTCCAGCCCGCGGTGTGCAGGATGAAGGCGAACGGCACCACGCTCAGCAGCTGGCCGAGCTGTCCGGACATGCCGGTCAGCTGGGTCAGAAGCGGAACCCGGGCGGGCGCGAACCACAGCGGGATCAGCCGAATGACGGAGATGAAGGTCATGGCGTCGCCGGCACCCACGAGCACGCGGCCCAGCACACCTCCCGGGACGCTGTCCGCAAACGCCAGCTGTAGCTGGCCGAGGCCCATCAGCAGGGCGCCCCCGGCAATCATGGCCCGGGAACCGAACCTGTCCACCAGCACGCCCACCGGGATCTGAAGTCCGGCGTACACCAGCAGCTGCAGCACCGTGAAAAAGGAGATGGCCGAGGCGCTGGCATTGAACCTCTCGGTGGCCTCCAGTCCGACCACACCAAACGACGTACGCTGCGTCACAGCCACGAGGTACGAGAAGATGCCAATGGACCAGATGAGCCAGGCGCGGGGTGCAGTCACTCTTTTATTATCCCCAGCGCCGGCAAAAATACTATTTAATTGGCCCGATTTTGGCCCAGCAGTGACGAGTCTTATGCCTCCCAGTGACGGGGCTTACGGGGCGGGGTTCTCTCGGGCGAGGTAGGCCTCCACAGCGGCGCCCAGGGCGTCGCCGTCGGGCAGTTCATCGTTCTCGTTGGCAAGCAGGGACCGGCGCACCGTGCCCTCGGCCTTTTCGTCGTAGCGGGCCTCGAGCCGGGCCACCACCTGCTGGACTTCCTCCGAGGCCTCGATCTGCTCGGCAATCTGCCGGCCCACTTCGCGGCCGGACTCGCGCAGCCGGTCGGTCGGCAGCATCAGCGACGTGGCTGCCCCCAGGTACTCCAGCCCAGCCACAGCAGCGGTGGGGTACTCCGCCTCGGCCAGGTAGTGCGGCACGTGAATCACGTACCCGGCAACATTGCGGCCGGCGTCGGTCAGGCGGAGTTCCAGGACGTGCCCGACGGCGGCGGGCACTTCCACGGTCGGCTTCCAGGAGGAGATGCCTTCAATGAGCTCCGGCCGGTTGCCGTGCACAGTCACCCCGACCGGGCGGGTGTGGGGCACGGGCATAGGAATCGAGTGGATCCAGGTCACCAGGTTCACATCCAGTGCCTCGACGATCTGCACCACGGCACGGGCGAAACGTTCCCACTGCAGATCCGGCTCGAAACCGGCGAGGAACAGGAAGGGCTTGCCCAGCCCGTCAACCAGCCTGTACAGGGCCAGGGTGGGCGGCTGGTAGTCCTGCAGATGGTCCTCGACAAAGGTCACATGCGGGCGCCGGGACCGGTAATCCATCAGCTGGTCGGCGTCGAACACAGCCACACGTTCGGAGTCGAGTGTGTCCAGCAGCTCATCCGTGATCTGCCGGACCACGTGGCCGGCATCGGCGAAACCGGTGAAGCCCATCACCAGGTTCAGCCCGCGGAGCTCAGGGTTATGGAACAGCCCAATGTTCTTGGCATAAAGCGCGTCGGGGTCCAGCAGCGAGCCGGAAATCCTTTCAAACACGGCGAGTTCCTTTCGTGGTCAGGGAGTTAACTTGCATAACGCCCGGCAGTGCGGCGTCATTCCTCAGGGCGCCGTGGCGCGGCTCTCAACCGGCCCGGCTCCCGGGGGCTTCCCCGTAGTTGCGGAACGAGAGACTACGATCGGAATTGGCTCTTTTGCCTGCGCTCCCTGCCCGAACAATCACAGAGAATTGAGGACCGATCCTCGTGGTCAAGAATACTGAAGTCAACCTTAGTGCCATTGCAAGGGACCTGAAGAAGGCGGCAAGCGACGCAGTGGTCGTCGGCGTCGGACAGGGCACGGACGGCCCGTTCCTGCTGGAAAACCCGTTGACTGCGAAGTCCGTCGAGGCACTGACCGACTCCTTGAAGGTCCTCGGCATCACCGGCGCTCCGGACCAGGCGGTCCGCCTTCCCGGCCTTCCGGAAACGGGCTCCGGAATCCTGGTCCTGGCAGGCGTCGGCAAGGTCGAGGCCGGAGGAAAGGTCTCGGGCGAGGCGCTGCGCCGCGCCGCCGGCTCCGCAGTCCGCCAGCTTGCCGGACTGCCCTCCGTCACGCTGGCCTTCCCGACGGCGAATGTCGCCGATGTTGCCGCCATCGCCGAGGGTGCCGCGCTGGGCGCGTACTCCTTCACCGAATTCCGTTCGTCCAAGGACGGTCTCAAGGAACCCGTGGCCGATGTCGCGATTTTCACTGTACTGGCCGGCGACAAGGACCTGAACGCGGCGCTTGACCGTGCGCGCCTGCTGGGCAAGGCCGTCAACGCCACCCGCTCACTCGTAAACCAGCCGCCGAGCCACCTCTACCCCGAGTCATTCGCCGACGCCGCCAAGGACCTTTCCAAGGGACTGCCCGTCAAGGTCACCGTGTGGGACGAAAAGCGCCTGGAGAAGGAGGGCTTCGGCGGCATCATGGGCGTCGGCAAGGGCTCCGCCCGGCAGCCCCGGCTCGTCAAGGTGGAGTACTCCCCCGCCAAGGCCACCCGGAAAATCGCGCTCGTCGGCAAGGGCATCACCTTCGACACCGGCGGCATCTCCATTAAACCGGCCCTCGGCATGGGCGACATGAAGAGCGACATGGCGGGAGCCGCCGTCGTGCTTAATACGGTGCTGGCCATCGCGGGCCTGGGACTGCCCGTCAAGGCAACCGCATGGCTGTGCATCGCCGAGAACATGCCCTCCGGGGCCGCGTCGCGTCCCGCGGACGTGCTGACCATGTTCGGTGGCAAGACGGTCGAAGTCCTTAACACCGACGCCGAAGGCCGGCTGGTCATGGCCGACGGCATCGTCGCGGCAAGCCAGGAGTACCCGGACGCCATCATCGACGTTGCCACCCTGACCGGCGCGCAGCTGATCGCGCTCGGGAACAGGACGGCGGGCATCATGGGCGCGGACAGCGTGACCGGCCCGCTGAAGGCAGCTGCGGACCGGGCCGGCGAGCTCGTATGGCCCATGCCCCTTCCGGACGAGCTGCGGCCCAGCCTCGACTCCCAGGTGGCGGACATCGCCAACATCGGTGAGCGCCACGGCGGCATGATGACGGCGGCCGTGTTCCTGCGCGAGTTCGTAGGCAAGGACAAGGGCGGCCAGACCATCCCGTGGGCGCACATCGACATCGCCGGCCCGTCCTTCAACAACGGGGCGCCTTACGGCTATACGCCGAAGCAGGGCACCGGCTGCACCGTGCGCACGCTGGTGGCCTACGTCGAGGATCTCCTGGCCTGAGCCCGTATGCCGCGCGGCTGTGTGGAAACGTGATCCGCTCGCCACACAGCCGCGTGACACTGGACACAAGCGCTCCACAAAAGCACCGGCAAGGTGGAGCATGGATAAGTGGTTCGCTAAGGTGAACCACGGTAGTCACAAATGAAAGGGAAATGGCCTGCTGGCATAATCACGGCAGAGCAATTTCCAAGACCAGATGATGCGTACTCTCGTGTCATCGTTCACGCGAGGGAGCGTCTAAGTGGCCGATCAGGCAACTGCGCAAGAATTCGACATCCTGGTACTCGGTGGTGGCAGCGGCGGGTACGCCACGGCTCTCCGGGCCGTTCAGCTTGGCTTCACCGTTGGCCTCGTGGAGAAGGGCAAGCTCGGCGGTACCTGCCTCCACAACGGCTGCATCCCCACCAAGGCGCTGCTGCACTCGGCCGAACTGGCAGACCACGCCCGCGACTCCGCCAAGTACGGCGTGAACGTCACCCTGGACAGCATCGACATCACCGCTGTCAACGCCTACAAAGACGGCATCATCGCCGGCAAGTTCAAGGGCCTGCAGGGCCTGATCAAGTCCAAGGGCATCACCGTCATCGAAGGTGAAGGCAAGCTGCAGGGCACCGACACCGTCGTCGTGAACGGCACGGCCTACAAGGGCAAGAATATCGTTCTCGCCACGGGCTCCTACTCCCGGTCGCTGCCGGGCCTAGAAATCGGCGGACGCGTTATCACCTCCGACGAAGCCCTGAAGATGGAAAACATCCCCAAGAGCGTCATCATCCTGGGCGGCGGCGTGATCGGCGTCGAGTTCGCTTCGGTCTGGAAGTCGTTCGGCGTCGACGTCACCATCGTTGAGGGCCTGCCATCGCTGGTCCCGAACGAGGACGCAGCGATCGTCAAGAACTTTGAGCGTGCATTCAAGAAGCGCGGCATCAAGTTCTCCACCGGTGTCTTCTTCCAGGGCGTCGAACAGAACAACGACGGCGTCAAGGTCACCCTTGTTGACGGCAAGACCTTCGAAGCCGAACTGCTCCTCGTGGCTGTCGGCCGCGGTCCCGTCACAGCCAACCTGGGCTACGAAGAGGCCGGCATCACCATCGACCGCGGCTTCGTCATCACCAACGAACGCCTGCACACCGGCGTGGGCAACGTGTACGCCGTCGGCGACATTGTCCCCGGCGTCCAGCTCGCCCACCGCGGCTACCAGCAGGGCATCTTCGTGGCCGAGGAAATTGCCGGCCTGAAGCCTGTCATCGTCGAGGATGTCAACATCCCCAAGGTCACCTACTCCGAACCCGAGATCGCCACCGTCGGCTACACCGAAAAGGCCGCGAAAGAGAAGTTCGGCGACGAGCAGGTGGAAATCCAGGAGTACAACCTGGCCGGAAACGGCAAGAGCTCCATCCTCGGCACCGGCGGCCTCGTGAAGCTGGTCCGCCAGAAGGACGGCCCCGTGGTGGGCGTCCACATGCTCGGCTCACGTATGGGCGAGCAGATCGGCGAAGCACAGCTGATCGTGAACTGGGAAGCCTACCCGGAGGATGTGGCCCAGCTGCTGCACGCCCACCCGACCCAGAACGAGGCCCTGGGCGAGGCCAACCTTGCCCTCGCCGGCAAAGCCCTTCACGGCTAATTCGTTCCGCAAGACAACCAGGGCCTGGTGCACCCGGCTCGAACAGCAGCGTGCACCAGGCCCGACCAATGCAGCAATCATCCGCACTTTAGATCAATAAAGGAGAACGGGGACGACATGTCTGAATCCGTTAACTTGCCCGCCCTCGGTGAGAGCGTCACCGAAGGAACTGTCACCCGCTGGCTCAAGCAGGTAGGTGACCGGGTAGAGGTGGACGAACCGCTGCTCGAGGTTTCCACCGACAAAGTAGACACTGAAATCCCCTCTCCGATCGCCGGCGTCATCGAGGAAATCCTCGTCGCCGAAGATGAGACCGCTGAAGTTGGCGCCCCGCTGGTGCGCATCGGTGACGGCTCGGGCGGCGGCGCAGCCGCCGAAGAGGCGCCCGCCGCAGCAGCCCCGGCCGAGGAAGCACCGGCTGCAGCCCCCGCCGAAGAGGCACCTGCCGCAGCACCGGCCCAGGAAGCACCTGCCGCTGAGGCAGCACCCGCCTCCTCCGGCGAAGGCCACGAAGTCACCCTGCCGGCACTTGGCGAGAGCGTCACCGAAGGCACCGTCACCCGCTGGCTCAAGGCCGTTGGCGACACCGTTGAAGTTGATGAGCCGCTGCTCGAGGTCTCCACCGACAAGGTGGACACCGAGATCCCGTCTCCCGTGGCCGGCACGCTGCAGGAAATCCGCGTCAATGAGGACGAGACCGCCGAGGTTGGCTCTGTCCTCGCCGTCATCGGCTCCGGCGCCGCTGCTCCTGCTGCAGCTCCCGAGAAGCCCGCCGAGGCTCCCGCCGCCCCCGCAGCTGAGAAGCCCGCCGCCGCGCCTGCTCCCCAGGCAGCACCCGCACCGCAGGCCGCTCCGGCTCCGCAGGCTGCACCCGCACCGCAGGCCGCTCCGGCTCCGCAGGCTGCACCCGCACCGCAGGCCGCTCCGGCCGCAGGCGGCGAGTCCGGCTACGTCACTCCCCTGGTCC
This sequence comes from Arthrobacter globiformis, assembly GCF_030815865.1. Classification (NCBI taxonomy): domain Bacteria; kingdom Bacillati; phylum Actinomycetota; class Actinomycetes; order Micrococcales; family Micrococcaceae; genus Arthrobacter; species Arthrobacter globiformis. Next base: position 2,161,956 of record NZ_JAUSXI010000001.1, on the reverse strand, counting down.
GCAAGCTCGCCAACCAGCACGGCGTGGACATCGCCGCCGTCTCCGGCACGGGCGTCGGCGGCCGCATCCGCAAGCAGGACGTCCTGGCCGCTGCTGAGTCCAAGGCCGCTCCGGCAGCCGCAGCGCAGGCAGCCCCGGCCGCAGCTTCCGCTGCTCCGTCGGCAGCAGCATCATCGCTGCGCGGCACCGTGAAGAAGGCGCCGCGTATCCGCCAGGTCATCGCCCGCCGCATGCGTGAGTCGCTGGATGTTTCCACCCAGCTGACCCAGGTGCACGAAGTGGACATGACCAAGGTGGCCAAGCTGCGCCTGAAGGCCAAGAACTCGTTCCAGGCCCAGAACGGCGTCAAGCTCACCTTCCTGCCCTTCATCGCCAAGGCCGTGGCCGAGGCACTCAAGCAGCACGCCACGCTCAACGCTGCGTACGACGAGGACAAGCAGGAAATCACGTACCACAACGCCGAGCACCTGGCGATCGCCGTGGACACGGACAAGGGCCTCCTGGTTCCGGTCATCTCCGACGCCGGAAGCCTGAACCTCGCGGGCCTCGCCGGCAAGATCGCCGACGTCGCTGACCGCACCCGCAACGGCAAGATCGGCCCGGACGAACTGTCCGGCGGTACGTTCAGCATCACCAACATCGGCTCCGTCGGCGCACTGTTCGACACCCCGATCATCAACCAGCCGCAGGTCGGCATCCTGGGCACCGGTGCGATCGTCAAGCGCCCCGTGGTGGTCCAGGACGAGAACGGTGACGACTCGATCGCCATCCGCTCCATGATGTACCTGTCCCTCACTTACGACCACCGCCTGGTGGACGGTGCGGACGCCGGTCGCTTCCTGCAGACGCTGAAGGCCCGCCTCGAAGAGGGCGCGTTCGAAGCGGACCTGGGACTGTAACTAACAGCCAACGACGACGGCGGTGCGGGCGCCGGTGGTATGCCACCGGACGGCCGCACCGCCGTCGTCTTTTGTTTGGTAAATCTGCGCCGCGAACCGCCGCCTCTCCTTACTACGGCGCGTAGAAGTATCTGGCTAGACTGGTGCCATGAACATCGTCTATAACGTCATGGTCTTCCTGCACATCGTCGGCGCCGCCATGATCGTCGGCATCTGGATCGGCAACATGAAGAAGCCGACTGTCCATCCCCGGCAGTTCGACGGCGCGGCACTTCAGCTCCTCACCGGCATCGTGATGATGGGCCTGATCCCCGCGCTCGACATGGACGCCAACTACGCGAAGCTGGGCATCAAGATCGGCGTCGCCCTGGTCGTCGGCGTGCTGGCCTTCATCGGCCGCCGCAAGTACAAGAAGGGCGAGCCGATCTCCGCCGGCCTGGCCCACAGCGTGGGCGGGCTGGCTCTGCTGAACGTCGCTATCGCGACGCTCTGGCGGTAACCGCCCCCTGCCATGCCAACGACGACGGCGACGCCCCCTCCTGCGGGGGGCGTCGCCGTCGTCGTTGGCGCTTCCGGTCATAATCCTCTGACAGCGGACAACCCGTGCACGGGGGGCACCTAATCCATAGGATTGAGCAGGAAGGGCCGGGCGGCAGCCTGGACCTGGACTGAATCCAAGTTAAGGAGTGGACATGGCAGCAACACGCACCGCACACACAGTATGGAACGGCGACCTGATGACGGGCGCAGGCAACACGACGCTCGACAGCTCCGGACTGGGCACCTACGAGGTCACCTGGAAGGCCCGCACCGAGGCCTCGGAAGGCAAGACCAGCCCGGAAGAGCTGATCGCCGCCGCTCACTCGGCCTGTTTCTCCATGGCCTTCAGCCACGCACTCGCCCAGGCCGGCCACACGCCGGAAGAGGTTCACACCAAGGCGGATGTCACCTTCGTGCCCGGCACTGGCATCACGGGCAGCCACCTGACCCTGAATGCCAAGGTCCCAGGCATCTCGGAAGATGAATTCCAGAAGATTGCAGCGGAAGCCAAGGTCGGCTGCCCTGTATCCGGCGCCCTCGCCAGCATCGACATCACCCTCGACGCCACGCTCGCAACTTCCTAATCTTCCCGGCCTAATTTCCCGGCTTCGCCGCTTGGTGGCGGCGCCGGACAGCAAAGGCCCTGGGGGTTCTGGAACACCAGAACCCCCAGGGCCTTCGCTTTACGCCTGCGTTTGGCGCCGGGCCGGCAGCGGTTCCGGCCGCAGCCGGCGGTAGCCCTCGCGGGCCGGCGGCCGGTCCGTGGGCAGCTCCTGCACCATCTCCTTCAGCGCCGTGATGCCGGACTCCAGCTGCGGGTCCCGGCGGGCAGCATACGCGTGCGGCGGGAACGTCACCTCAATGTCCGGAGCCACGCCGTGGTTTTCGACGCTCCAGCCCACTCCGCCGCCGAACCACGTGGCGTAGCGGGGCTGGGTCACGCCTGTTCCGTCGGCCAGCGTGAAGCGGTTGTCGATGCCGACGACGCCACCCCAGGTGCGGGTGCCAATCACCGGGCCAATGCCACGCAGCTTCGAGACCTGCGTGATGATGTCGCCGTCGGAACCGGCAAATTCATCTGCCAGGATGATGACCGGACCGCGCGGCGCGTGGTGCGGATAAGTCCGGGGCTTTTCGCCGCGGGGCATGCTCCAGCCCGTCACCTTCCGCCCGATCAGTTCGGCCACGAGCTGGGAGGTGTGCCCGCCGCGGTTGCGGCGAACGTCCACGATCAGGCCGTCAAGCGCCGTCTCGGTGTCCAGGTCGCGGTGGAGCTGCGCCCAGCCGTTGGCCAGCATGTCCGGAATGTGCAGGTAGCCGAAGTTGCCGTCCGACGCTTCGCGTACCGTACGGCGGTTGGCATTCACCCAGTCCTGATACCGAAGCCGTTCCTCATCCTTGATGGGGACGACCGCGATCCGGCGCTGGGCTCCGGATGCCGGGCCGTGGCCGGCGCCGTTGCGGATGGTCAGTTCCACCGCCCGCCCCGCCGCGCCCACCAGCTGCATGGCCGGGGTCAGCGACTCTGTGAGGCGCACGCCGTCGATTGCCAGCAGGACGTCCCCGGCCTTGGCGTCGGCGCCCGGCCGGGTCAAGGGTGAGGTGGCCAGCGGGTCCGACGATTCGCCGGCCAGGATGCGCTCGATTTCCCAGCCTTCGCCGTTGAACGCGAGGTCGGCACCCAGCCGGCCCTGGCCGTTGCTGCCGTTTTCGGTGGCTGCCGCCGGGCGTACGTAGGCGTGGGACGTGCCGAGCTCGCCGTGCAGCTCCCACAGCAGGTCCACCAGGTCGTCATGCGATCCGAGCCGCTCCACGAGCGGACGGTAGCGGGCGTGGATGGAGTCCCAGTCCTGGCCCGCCATGTCCTCGGTCCAGAAGAAGTCGCGCTGCAGCCGCCACGCCTCGTCGAACGCCTGGCCCCAGACGCTCAGCGGATCCATCAGGACGCGGATGCGCGTGAGGTCCACCTTGACCAGCTGGCCGGAGTCCTCGTCGGCCTTCGCATCGGAGGGCACCACCCGGATCTGCTTGTCATGGACCAGGACCACCTTCCGGCCGTCGCCGGACAGGCGGTAACTGTTCAGGGCCTCCACTAGGGTGGTGCCCTTGCGCTTGGCCAGGTCGAAGCGGACAAGGCTCGGGGCCGCGTTCTTGTCCTCCAGGCTTGCCCTGCCCTCCCCGGTAACTCCCGCAAGCGCACTGTCGAGCCACAGCAGCGCTCCGTCTGCGGCAGTCAGGGCCGAATAGTTGCCCTGCGGAACCGGGACGCTGATGACCCGGTGGGCGAGGCCTTCGCCGTCCACCCTGACAGCGGCCGGCGCCGTTTTGCCTGCTTCCGCATCCGACTTGCCTGCATCGGACTGCGCTGCGGCGCCGCCCGGCTCGTCGGCACCGTCTGCCAGGGCCACGTTGGGACCGAACGGCGAAGCGGTGTCCGCCGCGAGGGCCACCAGATAGGGCTTGATCGGGCTGGGGAAAGACAAGTCAAAGGAATGGCCGTCGTAGACCGGATCAAAACTGCGGTTGGAGAGGAAGGCCAGGAACTTGCCGTCCGGGGAGAACGACGGCGATTCGTCCCGGAAGCGACCGTCCGTCACCTCCACGATCGCGGCCTCACCGGTTTTGGCCTCCGGCGGGTTGGTTTCCTGGGCGTTGGTCTTCGGGGCGTCGGTCTTCCGCGCAGCGGCGCGTACCAGGCGCAGGCGGCTGCGTGACCCGAAGGACGTCACCGGTTCAGACCAGGCCAGCCAGGCGGAGTCCGGCGACCAGGCGAGGTCCTCGATGCTGCCCTCGCCGATGCTGGTTACCACCGTCAGTGCGCCGTCCTGGGTCTCAGCGATGTACAGATCGCCAAAGGCGGTTCCGATGGCGATCCAGCGGCCGTCGGGGCTGGCTTCGATGGCGCTGGCGCGTGAAGGCTTGGGGAACCGGACCGTGAGCGGGTTTGAATCGGCCGCAACGGTGCCGGTTGCCTGGCCGGCCGCAGTCCCGGTCGCTGCCTTCCCCGGGGCGAGGTCGGCCGCTGCGTCGTCGGCCACCGGGTGGGTGGCGCGGGGCCCCGCGACGCCGGCGGCGGAAACGGGGCTGGGCAGGGGAACTGCCGGAGAGGGGGCCTCCAGCTGATCACCGGCGGCTGCGGTGTCCGGGGCAGCGCCGGTCTTGGCCGCTGCTGCGGCCTTTCCGGCTGCATGGACTGCGGCGTCGTGTGCCGGGACCTGCGGAGCGATTTCCCTGATGAACAGGGCCTCGTCGCCGTCGTGGTCAGCCACGTACGCGATGCGGCCGTCCGGAAGTGGACGGGGCAGGCGGGCGCGCACACCGGCCGTTGCCTCGACCACGCGGGAGGGTCCGTCCTTGTGCCGGAGCCAGTGTATTGTTCCGTGGGCCTCCACAGCACTGGCTTCCCCCGCGGTGTCCGGCCGGACGTCGCCGAGGTGCTTGGAAACCTTGAGGAGTGAGGGACGGCGGCCCTGGGATGCCGATCCAAGCGTTATCTCCAGCCGGATCGCTGCCGACCCAAGGTCATGCAGGAGCCAGAGCTCACCAGCCGATTCGAAGATGACACGCTTGCCGTCCGTGGAGGCGTGGCGGACGTAGAAGTCCTCGTGGTCAGTGTGGCGCCGCAGGTCCCCGCCGCCGGGCAGGACCGAGTACAGGTTGCCGTAGCCTTCGTGGTCCGAGAGGAAGGCGATACGCCCGTCTACCCACATGGGGTCAGCCAGATTGCCGTCCAGCTCCGGCAGGAGCCGCTCAAACTCGCCGTTTCCGTCGCTGTCGATCCAAAGCTTGCCTGCGGTGCCGCCACGGTAGCGCTTCCACCAGGCCGGTTCGCGGGACAGCACACTGCCCACCACCACGGGCTTTTCGTCCCCAAGTTCCGGGCCGAATGCCACGGACTCGACCGGTCCCAGCGGGAGCTCCTCGGCCCAGCCGCCTTCCGTGGACAGCCGGTAAGCGTGCGTGTGGCGGCTTTCGGCCTGGCGGAACGCACTCGTGACCACGATGTCCCCGGCGGGGGTAAAGCCCTTAACCCGAGTGGTGCTGTGCCCGAAGAAAGTCAGCTGGCGGTACCCCCCGCCGTCGACATCAGCGATGACCACTTCGGGAGCCGTCCCCTGCACGACCGTCCAGACCAGCTTCGTTCCGTCCGGCGTAAAGCGCGGGTTGCGGGCCGGCAGCTGGAGCGAGGAAACACGCCAGGCACGGCCGCCGCTGAGGGGGGCAATCCAGACGTCGTCCTCGGCCACAAACGTGACCAGATCGCCGTGAACATGAGGGAACCGGAGGTAACTCGAAGAGGTCATCGTTCGATCATAGTCAACGTGACATGAGCCATCGGGGAGGTGCCCTGCCGTGCCGGGCATGGTGAGATGGATCATGCGCATCGTCATGGCCGGCGCCTCAGGGCTCATCGGAACTGCACTCTCCTCCCGCCTAACCTCCGACGGGCACGACGTCGTCCGGCTGGTAAGGCGGCCGCCGTCGTCCCCGTCGGAAATCCCGTGGGATCCCGCCACCGGAACCCTGGACCCGGCTTCCCTGGAGGGAGCCGACGCCGTCATCAATCTTTCCGGCGCGAACATTGGCGCGAGGCCATGGACGCCGCATCGGATCGATGAGCTGTTCCGGTCGCGCCTTGATCCCACCCGGACGCTTACCTCGGCGATGCGTCGGCTCGACTCGCCACCCCGTACCTTCATCAGCCAGTCCGGCACGGGCTACTACGGCGACGCGGGGCACTCCACGCTGACGGAGAACTCGCCCGCCGGGCAGGGCATCATGGCACGCATCTGCGTCGAGTGGGAAACGGCAGCCTACGAGGCCCCGTCCGGAGTCCGGATTGTGACCCCGCGGACCGCAGTGGTGCTGAGCAGGTCAGGCGGAGCGATGGGCCGCCTGCTGCCCCTGCTGCGGGCAGGCATTGGCGGTCCGCTGGGCAACGGCCGGCAGTACTGGCCATGGATCACCCTCCCCGACCTCACCTCCGCGTTCGGGTTCCTCCTCACGTCCGGGAATTCGGGCCCCGTAAATGTTGCGGCACCGGAGGCCACGGACGTGAACACCCTCGTGGCCGGGCTGGCAAAGGCGCTTCACCGCCCTGCGCTGCTGCGGGCGCCGGCCCCGGCGCTGCGCCTCGTCATGGGCAAGCTGGCCGACGAACTCCTGCTCGCCAGCCAGCGGATCGAGCCGACACTGCTCAGGGACAGCGGGTTCACGTGGGACCATCCGTCGGTGGCGCTAGCGGCCGGGTGGGTGGCCGGCGAAAAGTAGCCGTTCGGTTCAGTTGATGCCTCAGTCCGCCCGCAGGATGTCCGCGATGCGCCACCGTCCCTCCACCTGGACCAGTACCAGCCGCAGCCTAATATCCTGCTGCCGCGCTCCTGTGGCCACGACGGCGCCTCCGGCCGATCGCTCCTCATAGGCCGAGGTCGATGACGTTACCGCCACCACTGCCCTCGCAGGTGTGCTTTCGGGCAGGCGGCGCGCACCGGACAGGCTCGTGGTGAACCCGGCCAGCACTGTCCCGGATTCCTCCAGCCCGGCGCGGATCCGTCTGTCTGCGGCCTGAGCCGGGGTGTTCGGGGCGTTGACGTCATCGAGCAAGTGCAGCCTGCCCTCCCGCAGCGCCAGCGAACGCAGCTGCGCCAGTCCCAGGACCGCCTCCACAGGATCCTTCGCCGCGAGCCGCCGCCGGACATCACCCGGCAGGCCATCTCCAGGGAGGACATCACCCGGCTGGCCGGCACCTTGCGGGGATCCGGGACTGTCCGCCGGGAGGCCTGCTTCCTGCGCCGTTCCGGGCAGCCCCAGAAGCACGGCGCCGGCAAGCACCGCCGCCGTGAGCACGCCGCCAGCGACAGCCAGACGGCGGCTGCCGTACGTGTCTGTCCTGTGCCTGGCCGCCGCGTGCCTGACCGCGTCTTGCCGGTCCACCGTGCGCCTGCCGGCGTGCGTGACTTCCGCGTGCCCGAGCGCGGTACTCCTGACGGCCGCGTGCCGGAGTGACAGGGTCTGAGCCGCGGCCGCCGGCGCTCCACGCGGTGACAGCCGGCCCAGAGCCCTGACCCATCCCGTGGTCGTCAGCCGCCTTCGCCAGGCGATCAGGCGCTTCCTCAGCCGTCCGCCGGACGGCGGGACAGGCCTGCGCGTCAGCAACTCGGGCAGGACGGTGTCATGCACCGAGCGGGACAGGTCCACAGGTGCTGCGGCCGCGCTGCGGTACACAGCCATGGCAAGCTCGGCGGCAGCCGGACGTTGCCGCCGGTCATCGCTGAGCCCCGCCTCCAGCGCTGCCGCCAGCTCCGCCGGCACGTCCGGAACAAGCAGGGAGAGGGGCGGTCTCGCCGCGGATGGCGGAGGGGGCTGTCCGGTCAGGCAGTACCAGCCCAAGGCGGCGGCCGCATAGACGTCGCGTTCCGGCTGCAGTCCGGCCCGGACCGCGTCCACCGGGGCCGGATCAGCAAAGCCATCGGTGTGCAGATCCGGAATGCCGGAAGCGTCCCCCACCATCCGGGCCACGCCAAGGTCTGCCAGCAGGGGCTTTCCATGGGCGGTAAAGAGTACGTTTCCGGGTGCGACGTCCGAGTGCGTGAAGCCGTTGTTGTGCAGATAGCCCAAGACCTGCGCGATCGGCGTCAGGACCGTGACCGTCTCGCCCACACTCAGGGTGCCCCTCGCCGTGACCAACTGCTGGAGCGAGCCGCCGGCCGCGTAGTCCATCAGCAGGCCGAAGCTGCCCTCTTCAGGCCCACCGGCCCTGACCACGCCATAGGCCTTGACCAGGTGTTCGTGGTCAAGCACGGACATGACCAGGAGTTCCCGGCGGACATCCTCCTCCCGCGTCACGGCAGGCTGCGAGTCCGCAGTGCCTGATTCAACAGTGCCTGATTCAACAGTGCCTGATTCAACAGTGCCGGACGGCCGGCCGAAGCACTTCAGGGCAAGCTTCACGCCGGTGGTGTCCTGCGAAACCAGCCACACGTCGGCGCTGCCGCCACGGCCAAGCCGGCGGCATACGGAGTAACCCGCGACAGCAGGCGCCTCCTCCACGGAACCGTGCATGTTCGCGCTGTGAATGTCCAAGCTGTGCTGGTCCATGGCTTAAGGAGTACCGGAAACCGGCAATTCCTGCAGAAGTTATCCACAGGCAGGCACGCGCGCTTCGCCGTCCACAGGAGTAGCGCGGAATGTGACCGGGAACGGGATGAGAGGTTGGGCACACTATCAGGCAGGACGCCGGCTGAGGTCTAAGCTGGAACGCATGACTCTTGAGTTCACAAAGCTCGGTCTTGCCCCGGATTTCGTCGATTACAGCCGCGCCTGGGACCTCCAGCGCGAAATCCATGAAAATATCCTGGCCGGCAAGGCCCCCAGCACGGTACTCCTCCTGGAACATGCCGCCGTCTACACGGCCGGAAAGCTGACCGAGGATCACGAGCGGCCCTTCGACGGCACCCCTGTGGTCCCCGTGGACCGCGGCGGCAAGCTCACCTGGCACGGGCCTGGCCAGCTCATCGGATACCCGATTATCAAACTGAAGAACAAGGCCGGTATCCGCGACTACGTGGAGCGTCTGGAGGCCGTGATCATCGCCGTGCTCGCGGACTATGGCATCACGGCGGTCCGGATCAAGGGGCGCGCGGGTGTCTGGATCGAGGAGGATGCCAAGGGCCCCGCCCGCAAGATCGCCGCCATCGGCATCCGGGTCAGCCAGGGCGTGACCATGCACGGCTTCGCCATCAACTGCAACAACGACCTCGCACCGTACGGTCAAATCATCGCTTGCGGAATCACCGATGCCGGTGTCACCACCATCGCCCAGGAGACGGGCCGCGACGTATCTCCTGCCGATCTCGTTTCGCGGATCACCGAGGAACTGCGCAACAATGAAGACGCCCTAGTTGCAACCCCCGAAGGAGCTCTCCTGTGACACTGGCACCAGAAGGCCGGAAAATGCTGCGGATCGAGCAGCGCAACGCGGCCACCCCGGTGGAACGCAAACCGGACTGGATCAAGGCCAAGGTCCAGATGGGCCCGGAATTCGTCCAGCTCAAGAACCTGGTCAAGAAGGAAGGCCTGCACACCGTCTGTGAAGAGGCCGGCTGCCCCAACATCTTCGAATGCTGGGAAGACAAGGAAGCCACCTTCCTGATCGGCGGCTCCGAATGCACCCGCCGATGCGACTTCTGCCAGATCGACACCGGCAAACCCTCCCCCGTGGACATGTTCGAACCCACCAAGGTGGCCCGCTCCGTCCAGGCCATGGCCCTGCGCTACGCCACCGTCACCGGCGTCGCCCGCGACGACCTCGAGGACGAAGGCGTCTGGCTCTACGCCGAAACGGTCCGCAAGATCCACGAACTGAACCCCGGCACCGGCGTCGAACTCCTCATCCCGGACTTCTCCGGCAAACCCGAGCACATCGCCGCGATCTGCGACTCCAAACCCGAAGTGTTCGCGCACAACGTCGAAACCGTGCCCCGGATCTTCAAGCGCATCCGGCCAGCGTTCCGCTACGACCGCTCCCTGGACGTCATCACCCAGGGCCGGAACCTGGGCATGGTCACCAAGTCCAACCTGATCCTGGGCATGGGCGAAACCCGCGAGGAAATCTCCGAGGCCCTCCGCGACCTCCACCAGGCCGGCTGCGACCTGATCACCATCACCCAATACCTGCGCCCCTCCGAACGCCACCTCCCCGTGGACCGCTGGGTCAAGCCGCAGGAATTCGTCGACCTCCAGCACGAAGCCGAGGAGATCGGGTTCCTCGGCGTCATGTCCGGCCCCCTGGTCCGCTCCTCGTACCGCGCCGGCCGGCTCTGGGCCACCGCCATGCGCAAAAAGGGCTGGGAAATCCCCGCCGAACTCGCCCACATCGAGTCCTCCGGATCCACCCGCCAGGAAGCCAGCTCCCTGCTCGCGGCGCACCAGTAGCAACAGGCAATTCCCACGGTCAGGGGCCGGACACCGGAACTTTTCGGCGTCCGGCCCTTTGTCGTCGATCACGTAGAATTAAGGCACTATGGCGAAATCCCCTGACTCCAGCAACAACACTCCTGCGGCCGCTGATGCCTCCAAGCGCGGTCTCTTTGGTCGCAAGCCCAAGGCCGTGAAGGAAAAGAAGCCCAGCCGGCTCAAGCAAATCCGCGAGGTCTTCAACATGACCCGCCGCCACGACCCCATGGTTCCGTGGCTTATGCTGCTGGCGTTCCTGGGCGTCGTCGCTGTCAGCCTCGTTGTTGGCCTGTTGCTGAATAACTGGATTACCGGCCTGATCATCGGCATCCCGCTGGGCTTACTTGCGGCTACGTTCATCCTTTCCCGCCGCGCCGAGGGGGCTGCCTTCGCCCAGATCGAAAACCAGCCGGGAGCATCCGGGGCTGCCCTCAGCACGCTGAAGCGCGGCTGGATCACCGAGGAGCAGCCCGTGGCTGTGAACCCGCGGACCCAGGACGCCGTTTTCCGCGCCGTAGGACGTCCCGGCGTCGTCCTCGTTGCTGAAGGGCCCACGCACCGCGTGCGCCCGCTGATCGAAGGCGAACGGAAGAAGCTGGCCCGCATCCTTCCCAACGTCACCATCCACGTCATCGAGACAGGGCGCGGCGAGGGCCAGGTCCCCATCAGCCAGGTGGCGAAGAAGATGAACAAGCTGGGCAACGAGCTCACCAAGACCGAGGTCAGCGCTGTGTCCAAGCGCATCGCATCGCTGGGCACCCGCCTTCCGATCCCCAAGGGCGTGGACCCCTACAAGGCCCGCCCCCAGCGCGGACGCTAATCCGCCTGATCAGCCCCGGTGGCCGCCGCATCTGCGCCGGCCCCGGGGCGTTTTTCGTTTGAGCGGGCATGTCCCGGTTAAACCGCATGTTGAAGCGCGCCAGACCCAGCACCTACAGAAGCCGGAGCCTCCTGTGAAATTCCCGTCCGCGTCCGCCGTCATCCGCGCCTTCCGCCTGCTGGCGGTGGCCGAAGCCTTTAGCTGGGCCGCGCTCCTCGCCGGGATGTATTTCAAATGGATCGCCGGGACCACCGAACTCGGCGTAGAGATTGCCGGTCCGGTGCACGGCGCGCTGTTCATCGGCTACGGACTGGCGGCCCTTGTCCTGTGGCGCCAGCAGCGCTGGCCATTCAAGGTGGCGCTGTTGGCGGGTCTCTCGGCGGTGTTCCCCTTCGCCACTGTCCTGTTTGAGCGGTGGGCGCTCCGCCGGGAATACCTCTCGACCGGGCGGCTACCTGCGGACGAGGACAGTATTCATGGCCTTGTCATGGAGTCCGCGCTGGTCGGGGTCGAAGATGACCGCCGGGATCACCAGGCAGAGCAGGACAGTGCGGACCAGGGCGGCCAGCGGGCCGGCCGCTGAGCCGTCCGGCTTCACCACGTGGATGCCCATCGCCCGGTGGCCGATGCTGTAGCCCAGGGTCCCGATCAGCAGGATCTGCCCGGCGGCAAAGACGGCGAGCGTGGCCATGGAATTGCCGGCAAGGAACACGTTGCTGATCAGCAGCGCAATGGTCCAGTCGATGGTGATCGCCAGGATCCGACGGCCGGCGCGGGCCATGGATCCGGGGCCGGCCTCGGGAAAGCCCAGGCGCTCCCCCGGGTACTTGGAAATGCCGGAAGTGTCCGGCCCGCTGAGCCACGACCCGATGTCTTTGCGATCTACCACCTACCAAGTTTACCGAGCCGCGGGCAGCCTCTCCGACGTTCACATTTTGGATAGGCTTGGACCACAGTGTGGACACCGTATAGCGTTTACATATCAGTAGGTTCTGTAACCTGCCGGAAACAAAGCGGACACGGACGGGAAATCCCGACTCCCTAGGGTGGTAACAGTTGCTAGCGAGCCTGGAGCGGGGCACTTTTGTGTTTCCGCCCATTGGATTGCGCTGGACCACTTGGCTTTATAGCCAGTTATTACATATGCGTAAGGAGCATAGATGTTCAAGACTGCGGACGAAGTCCTCAAGTTCATCAAAGATGAAGACATTCGGTTTATCGATATCCGCTTCACCGACCTCCCCGGCGTTCAGCAGCACTTCAACGTGCCCGCGAAGAGCGTGGACGCCGACTTCTTCGTCAACGGCCAGCTTTTCGATGGTTCCTCCATCCGCGGCTTCCAGGGCATCGCCGAGTCTGACATGCAGCTCATTCCGGACGTCACCACCGCGTTCCTGGACACGTTCCGCATGGAGAAGACCCTTGCGCTGAACTTCTCCATCGTGAACCCCCGCACGGGCGACCCGTACCACCGCGACCCCCGCGGGGTGGCAGAGAAGGCTGAAGCCTACCTCGCCTCCACCGGCATCGCCGACACCGCCTTCTTCGCTCCCGAAGCCGAGTTCTTCGTGTTCGACAACGTCCAGTACCAGTCCTCCCCCGAGGGCAGCTTCTACAAGATCGACTCCGAAGAAGCTCACTGGAACACCGGTCGTGAAGAAGAGGGCGGAAACCTCGGTTACAAGACCCCCGTCAAGGGCGGTTACTTCCCGGTTTCCCCGACCGACAAGCAGGCAGACCTGCGCGACGCCATGTGTGTTGCCCTGGACGAGGCCGGCCTTGAGGTCGAGCGCAGCCACCACGAAGTTGGCTCCGCCGGCCAGGCCGAGATCAACTACAAGTTCACCACGCTGACTCACGCGGCCGATGACCTGCAGAAGTTCAAGTACGTCATCAAGAACACCGCCGACGCCTGGGGCAAGTCCGTCACCTTCATGCCGAAGCCGGTCTTCGGTGACAACGGCTCGGGCATGCACTGCCACCAGTCGCTGTGGAGCAACGGCGACCCGCTGTTCTACGACGAGAAGGGCTACGCCGGTCTGTCCGACACCGCCCGCTGGTACATCGGCGGCTTGCTGAAGCACGCCGACGCCGTCCTCGCGTTTACCAACCCGACGGTCAACTCCTACCGCCGCCTTGTCAAGGGCTTCGAAGCCCCGGTCAACATGGTCTACTCGCAGGGCAACCGCTCCGCCGGTATCCGTATCCCGATCACGGGCTCCAACCCGAAGGCCAAGCGCATCGAGTTCCGCGCTCCGGACCCCTCCTCCAACCCGTACCTGGCCTTCGCTGCCCAGCTGATGGCCGGCATCGACGGCATCCGCAACCGCATCGAGCCCCCGGCTCCGATCGACAAGGACCTCTACGAGCTCCCCGCCGAGGAAGCCAAGGACATCCCCAAGGCTCCGGGCACCCTCGAGGAAGCACTGCAGGCACTGGCTGAGGACAACGAGTTCCTGCAGGCCGGCGGCGTGTTCACCCAGGACCTGATCGACACCTGGATCGAGTACAAGTACGAGTACGAGATCCGCCCGCTGTCCCTGCGCCCGAACCCCTACGAGTTCGAGCTCTACTACGGCGTCTAGTCTGACCCCCGGGAGACACTCCTGACACCGCCATGGGCGGCCACCGGTTACTGACCGGTGGCCGCCCATGGCCGTTTCCGGCACTGCCCGTTTCCAGGTCACATGACCATTTCCATTAAGTACCCGTGCAGGGTTCCTCCGCGTACCGTCCCCACAGCGAGTCTGCACCCGTGCCGCCAAAGGCTTCCTGGTCTCCCCGCAGCGCGCGGCACAGAATGAGTGAGTCCGCGAAACTCCGCCGCATGTAGGCCTCCCAGTCCGCCCGTTCAGAGGTGAAAGCCTGCGTTCCCATCTGGTACTTCAGGTGGGCGAAGTGATCCAGGATCCGGTGGGCCGTCGCTTCGGCCCGGGCCGCCAGCTGCTCTGCTGCCAGCTTCGCCGCAGGATCCGCGGCCGCCGAGGCGTCCGGCAGTTCCTGGCGGCGCCAGAAATACGGCTGCAGGTCCACATTGTCCACGAAGATCCTGTCGATCTCCTGCTGCTGGGCATAGAGCGAGGAAGCTGTGCTGCTTTCCAACGTGCTCCTAATCCCGGCGTACTGGTACGCCGCCGCGATGAGCGTGGCAGCGACCCCCGCTCCGATGAGCAGCAGCTCGGCCCGCCTGAGCCTCCTGGCACGGCTGCCCTTCGCCCGCGCCCGCGCATGGTCCCCATCCTGGCGCAGTTGCCGTGCCGAAAGCTGGCTCCAGGCGTGCTGAGACCGGGAGCCAGCCTGTTCCGGCGAGTGCCTCCGAGACGAAGACCCTTTCAAGCCTTCCCCCCAACAAGGTTTGAAGTGCACTGCCAAGACACAGCGTAGGCACGCACCCGTGCCGGCGCAACGGTCTGGCGGTGTTTTCGGCCGGGATCGGCGCTCAGAAGGCGGCGTACATAGTCCGCTGCGGACCGGCCTCGCCGCCCAGATAGATGCCTTTGTCTGCAAAACCCGCCTTCAGGTATGCTCCCTGCCCGGCGGGGTTGCGCTCGTTGACTGAAAGCACGACGCCGGCCTGGCCGCCTCCCAGCCTGGCCGTCAGTCTGGCGGCCGCCGCCACTGCCGCACAGGCTGCCGCCTGTCCCAGGCCTTGGCCCTGCCGCCGCCAGTCGATCAGGAACCCGCGAAGCAGCCAGGCGGAGTCGTCGTCGGGCCAGCCGGCCAGCCCGGCTGCCCCCGACTGCAGCGTCAGCACCCCTGCAGCCCTGCCGCCCGCTTCGATGACATAGGGCCTGCGGGAGCCATCCTCGAGCCCTGCCAGCATCATGCGCAGGGGGTCGCCCACAAACTCCTGCTGGCCCGGGGCGAGTTCCAGTTCCGCCACCGCACCCAGTTGGATGGCCCGGGCATCGGCATCCAGATCCCGCAACGGAATGAGCCATACGTCCGGCCTCATGATCCGTCAGGAAGCGGGAGCCGCCCCGTCGGCGGGCGGACCCGCCGGATCCATCCACATGACCTCCCACAGGTGTCCGTCCGGATCCTGGAAGCTGTGGCTGTACATGAAACCGTAATCCTGCACCGGCTGCGATTCGGATCCACCGGCAGCCAAGGCCGTGCCCACCATCTGGTCCACTTCTTCCCGGCTGTCCACCGAGAAGGCCATGATGGCCTCGGTGGCCGAGGTTGCGTCCACGATCTCTTTGGCGGTGAACGTCTTAAAGAACTTCTCGACGAGGAGCATGACGAAGGCGTCGTCGTTGATCACCATGCAGGTGGCGTTCTCGTCCGTGTAGTCCTGATTGAACTTAAAGCCCAGCGCAGTGAAGAACTGCACGGATCTGTCGAGGTCCCTGACGGGCAGGTTCATGAAGATTTGGGTAGCCATGCGCCCAAACCTAGCACCGGTTCAGTGGCCGTAGAAGACTTTCTCGAACACTGCACGGGCCCGCCTGCTCACCCGCAGGTAGTCCTCCTCGAACGCCGCGGCCATCCCTTCCTCGTAGCTGCACCACCTGGCCACGGCCTCCAGGTCGCGCCGGGACGAGGGCAGCAGGTCCGAGGCGCGGCCCGTCCAGATCACGTTCGCCGAACGGATCCGGCTGGCCAGCCGCCAGGCCTCGGCCAGCAGGCGTGCGTCCTCCTCCTCCAGCAGCCCCAGCGAGGCCGCCGCCTGCAGAGCTTTCAGTGTGGACGTGGTGCGCAGTTCGGGATGGTTTCCGGCGTGCTGGAGCTGCAGCAGCTGCACGAGCCATTCCACGTCGCTAAGGCCGCCGCGTCCCAGCTTGAGGTGCCTGGCAGGATCGGCACCGCGGGGCAACCGTTCTGATTCCACCCGCGCCTTGATGCGGCGTATTTCCCGGACGTCCGCGTCGGAGATGGCGGCCGGGTAGCGGATGGGATCGACCAGCTTCACGAAGTCCGCCGCGAGCCCGTCGTCACCTGCGATCGGCCGGGCACGGAGCAGTGCCTGCGCCTCCCAGATGAGCGACCAGCGGCGGTAGTACTCGCCGTAGGACTCCAGGGACCGCACCATGGCCCCGTTCTTGCCCTCGGGACGAAGATCGGCGTCGACGGCGAGGACCCGCTCGGCCATGATCGCCGGTTTGAGGGGCTGCGTCAGAAGGCTGGAAAGATGGCCCACGATCTTCGCGGCCTGCCGCTGGGCTTCATCGTCCGAGGCTCCGGGCAGCGCCCGGTGGACGTACAGGACGTCAGCGTCGGACCCGTAGCCGATTTCCAGCCCGCCCTGCCGGCCCATGGCCACCACCAGGACCGATGTCTTCAGCGGACCGGCGGCAGACACAATGTTTTCCGCCACCCGCAGGGCGCCGAGGATGGCAGCCCGGTCCGTCTCCGCCAGCGCCTCCCCCACCTGGTCCTGGCCGAGCAGGCCGGCGCTGTCCGCGATGGCGATCCTCAGGATTTCACGCCGGCGGATGAGCCGGATGAGGCGCATGGCGCTTTCCGGGTCCGCGTGCCGGGACATCTTGGAGGTGATCTCCTGCCACTGCGCCTCAAAGCTGAGGGGCGCCAGTTCCTTGTCCGACCCCAGCCAGGACACCGATTCCGGCGACACTTCGAGGAGGTCGGCGATGAGGCGGGAGTTGGACAGCATGTGGCACAGCCGCTCGGCCGCCGCGGCCGAATCGCGGAGCATGCCGAGGTACCAGTGCGTGGTGCCGAGGGACTCGCTGATCCTGCGGAAGGCGAGCAGCCCGGCGTCGGGGTCCACGCCCTCGGCCAGCCAGCCCAGGAGGATGGGCAACAGCTGCCGCTGCAGTGAGGCCCGCCGGCTGACCCCGGCCGTCAGTGCCTCGATGTGGCGGAGTGCACCCTGCGGGTCCCGGTAACCGAGCGCCGCGAGCCTGCCCTGCGCCGCTTCCGGCGTCAGGCGCGCATCCTCGCTGCTCAGCTTGGCGGCCGTGTTCAGGAGCGGGCGGTAGAAGATCCGGTCGTGGAGTTCGCGGACCGAGCGTTTTGTCCGCTGCCACGCGGCCAGCAGGGCGTCAGGGTGCGGCCGGTCCGTGGAGAAGGGCCCCAGCACCGCCTTGGCCAGCGTGCGGAGGGGCTCCTCTTTGACCGGCATGAGGTGCGTGCGGCGCAGCTGGAACAGCTGGATGCGGTGTTCGAGCAGGCGCAGGTACCGGTAGGCGTGGTCGAAGGCGGCTGCGTCTGCCCGGCCGATGTAGCCCCCGGTCGACAGCGCGGCGATGGCCGACGTCGTGTCGCGGCGCCGGAGGGATTCGTCCGACTTGCCGTGTACGAGCTGTAGGAGCTGGACGGTGAATTCGACGTCGCGCAGCCCGCCCCGCCCGAGCTTGATCTGCCGCTGTTCCTCGGCAGGCGGGATGTGTTCAGTCACCCGGCGGCGCATGGCCTGCACCGACTCAACGAATCCGTCGCGGTTCGCCGAGGTCCACACGAGTGGCGATACGGCCTCCTCGTAACGGGCGCCCAGCTCTGCGTCGCCCGCGATGGTCCGCGCTTTGAGGAGCGCCTGGAACTCCCAGCTCTCCGCCCAGCGGGCGTAGTAGGTCTGGTGTGAAGCCAGTGTCCGGACCAGCGGGCCGGACTTTCCCTCCGGACGGAGGTTGGCGTCAACTTCCCACAGCCCGGGTTCGCGGGCCGGGGAGGAAATGGCGCGCGAGATGCCGGACGCCAGCGCCGTGCCGATGGTGGTGGCCCGGGCGTCGTCCAACTCGCCTGACTCCACCACGTAGATGACATCGACGTCGGAGATGTAATTCAGTTCCCGGGCTCCGCACTTGCCCATCCCGATCACTGACAGTGCGACGTCCGCGACCTCCCCGGCGTCGAACTTCCCGGCTGCTTCGGTGCGGGAGACCGCAAGGGCGGCCTCGATGGCCGCCCCGGCCAGGTCCGCGAGTTCCGCGCCGACGGCGGGCATGAAGTCCAGCGGGTCCGCAGCGCAGAGGTCCTTGACGGCGAGGTCCACCACGCCCCGCCGGTAAGCGGTGCGGAGCGCCTCGTACGCTTCGGGGCCGGAAATGCCCGCCACTGGCCGGGCCGCGGTGGGGTCCGCGCGCACCGACCTGAGTAGCTGGGCACGCAGCTCAGCGGGATCGGCCGGGAGGGGTTCCGGGCTCGCGGTCACGTTGAAGGCGTCGAGGTGCTCCGGGTGCCGGATGAGGAATTCACCCAGTGCCTCGCTGGCACCCAGGACCCGGTAGAGCGGTTCGCTCACCTCGGTGTCCGCCGCTGCCAGCTTCCGCAGGTCCGGGTGCTTCTCGATCAGCCGGACCAGGGACTGCAGCGCGGCATCCGGGTTCGCCGCCAGCTGCAGGCCGGCAAACAGGATGTCCTGGTCAATGCCCTCCAGTTCGGGGGCGGCAAGGAACCGTTCGCCCTTCTCGAGGTCGCTGAAGCCGGCGGTAATGAGCCGGCGGGCCAAGCTCACCGCAGCCGCCTAAAGGATGGCGAGGTTGCGCTGCAGCTCATAGGGGGTCACCTGCAGGCGGTAGTCCTGCCACTCGGCCCGCTTGTTGCGCAGGAAGTGCTCGAAGACCTGCTCGCCCAGGATCTGAGGCATCAGTTCCGAGTCCTCCATGGCACGGATGGCGTCGTGCAGGCTGGCGGGAAGGGGGTCGTGGCCCATCGCCCGGCGCTCCGCGGAGCTCAGCGACCAGATGTCGTCCTCCGCCGCGGCGGGCAGTTCGTAGCCTTCCTCGATGCCCTTCAGCCCGGCGCCCAGGAGCACGGCGTAGGCAAGGTAGGGGTTGGCAGCCGAGTCGATGCCGCGGTATTCGATCCGGGCCGACTGTCCCTTGCCCGGCTTGTACAGCGGGACGCGGACCAGGGCGGAGCGGTTGTTGTGCCCCCAGCTCAGGTAGCTGGGCGCCTCTCCCCCGCCCCAGAGGCGCTTGTAGGAGTTGACGAACTGGTTGGTGACCGCGGTGAATTCAGGGGCGTGCTTGAGGATGCCGGCAATGAACTGGCGCGCCGTCTTGGAGAGCTGGAATTCCGCCCCTGCCTCAAAGAAGGCGTTGGTGTCACCTTCGAAGAGCGAGAAGTGCGTGTGCATGCCCGAACCCGGGTGGGCCGTGAAGGGCTTGGGCATGAAGGTGGCGTACGTGCCCTGCTGCAGCGCCACCTCCTTGATGACAGTCCGGAACGTCATGATGTTGTCCGCCGTCTGCAGGGCGTCCGCGTAGCGCAGGTCGATTTCGTTCTGGCCCGGGCCGGCCTCGTGGTGGCTGAACTCCACGGAGATGCCCACCGATTCCAGCATGGTCACTGCGGTGCGGCGGAAGTCCTGGGCCACGCCGCCCGGGACGTGGTCAAAGTAGCCGCCCTCGTCGACCGGAATGGGCGAACCGTCGGGGCCGGGTTCCTGCGACTTGAGCAGGTAGAACTCGATCTCGGGGTGCGTGTAGCACGTGAACCCCATGTCGGCTGCCTTGGCCAGGGTGCGCTTGAGGACGTTGCGCGGATCCGCTGCCGAGGGCTCGCCGTCGGGTGTAAGGATGTCGCAGAACATGCGGGACGTCTGCTCGGTCTCGCCGCGCCACGGCAGGATCTGGAAGGTGGACGGGTCCGGCTGGGCCAGCATGTCCGACTCGAAAACGCGGGCAAGGCCCTCGATGGCCGAGCCGTCAAAGCCCAGACCCTCTTCGAAGGCGCCTTCGACCTCGGCAGGAGCCAGGGCCACTGACTTGAGCGAGCCCACGACGTCGGTGAACCACAGGCGCACAAAGCGTACGTCGCGCTCTTCGATCGTGCGCAGGACAAACTCTTGCTGGCGGTCCATGAAGGCCTCTTCTCCGGTCTACGTTCATGCCCCCGGTCCGTCCACGACGGAGCAGCGGCAGCTCACGAAACACTTTACTAAGCATTTACGCGTGATGCTGGCGGGGCTGGAGCGCGTAACACAGCGTTAACACTCAACCCGGGACCGGGCGGCCCGCCCAGGCAACCGGTTATGACGCGAATCACCAGAGGTCCCCCGCCAGCTGGTGGCTAGCACGGCGGGTCCCGGACTACGCTCTAGCCATGGCCTCAAGCACCAGTCCCGATCCAAGCACGTCCGCTGAAGTACCTGCACCTTACGGGAACGGCCCCGCGGCAGCCGCGGCGCCGCCGTCGGAATCCGCACGGAAGCCGCTCTCCAGGATCCGCACGCACCACCTGCAGCAGGCCAAGACCAGCGGCGAACACTTCGCCATGCTCACGGCGTATGACCAGTACACGGCAGAGATCTTCGACCAGGCCGGCATCGAGGTCCTGCTGGTGGGCGACTCCGCGTCCAACAATGTCTTTGGCAACGAAACCAGCCTTCCCGTCACCGTCGATGAACTGCTGCCGCTGTGCCGCGCGGTCGCGCGCTCAGCAAAGCGCGCCCTGGTGGTGGCGGATCTCCCCTTTGGCAGCTACGAGGTCTCGCCGCAGCAGGCTGTGGCCACCGGCGTGCGGTTCCTTAAGGAGGGCCTGGCGCACGCGGTGAAGATCGAGGGCGGCAAGTTCTACACCGAAACCGTCAGGGCCATGGTCCAGGCTGGCATTCCGGTCATGGCGCACATCGGCTTCACGCCCCAGAGTGAGCATTCCCTGGGCGGCTACCGTGTGCAGGGCCGGGGCGACGACGCCGCGCGGCTTGTTGAGGACGCTGCGGCGCTGACCGACGCCGGTGCTTTCAGTGTGCTCATGGAAATGGTTCCCGCGGAGACGGCAAAGGCTGTGGACGCTGCCATTTCAGTGCCCACCATCGGCATCGGCGCAGGCAATGTCACCACGGGGCAGGTTCTGGTCTGGCAAGACATGGCCGGGCTCCGCGGCGGCAGGATGGCCAAGTTCGTCAAGCAGTACGCGGACCTCCGGACCGCCCTGAGCGACGCGGCCAAGGCCTATGGCGAGGATGTCCGGTCGGGACAGTTCCCCGGACCGGAACATTCGTTCTAGGGGGCTTGGCGCCGGCTGAATCAGTCGTCGTCGCCCTTTTCCCAGGTTTCGTTGCGCGCCTTGACCTTCTCGAGGGCGTGTTCCGCCTCTTCCCGGGTCTTGTAGGGACCGATCAGCTGGGTCCAGTCCGACATCGCGTCTTCCTCCACCATGTGGGTCTTGACGTTGTACCAGTACTCGGGCATCGGTGTTCCTCGCTTTCCGGGTTAACAGCACACTGCCGCCGTGGCCCACGTAACGTAACCCGCAACGGAAGCCGTCGGGCGCATTAATTTACATGGCGTTCTGTGCTGCCTTATATGATCAATCTATGCCTTCCTTAGCCTCGACCGCACCCACCGGCACGCTTACCCCGGGAACCATCAGCCCGCAGCGGGCCGTTCCCGCGTCGATCGCGCGGCCGGAGTATGTCGGCAAGCCAGGTCCGGCCAAATTTACCGGATCAGAGGTCAAGTCACCGGAAACCATCGAGAAGATCCGGGTGGCCAGCAGGATCGCCGCCCAGGCCATCGTGGAGGTGGGCAAGCACATCCGGCCCGGCATCACTACCGACGAGCTGGACCGCATCGGCCACGAGTTCCTGCTGGACCACAACGCCTACCCGTCCACGCTCGGGTACCGCGGCTTCCCCAAGTCCCTGTGCTCGTCGCTGAATGAGGTCATCTGCCACGGCATCCCGGACAGCACGGTGGCGCAGGACGGCGACATCATCAACATCGACATCACCGCTTTCATCGGCGGGGTCCACGGTGACACGAACCACACGTTCCTCGTGGGAGAGGTGGACGAGGAGTCGCGGCTGCTGGTTGAGCGCACCAAGGAGTCCCTCAACCGCGCCATTAAGGCCGTTGCCCCGGGACGCGAGATCAACGTGATTGGCCGGGCCATCGAGTCCTACGCCAGGCGCTTCGGTTATGGCGTGGTCCGCGACTTCACCGGACACGGTGTTGGCGAAGCCTTCCACACCGGGCTGATCATTCCGCACTACGATGCCGCGCCCGCCTACAACACCGTGATCGAGCCCGGCATGGTGTTCACTATCGAGCCAATGCTGACCCTCGGCACCATCGAGTGGGACATGTGGGCCGACGACTGGACCGTGGTCACCAAGGACCACAAGCGCACCGCGCAGTTTGAACACACACTCCTCGTCACCGAATCCGGTGCCGAAATCCTCACCCTTCCCTGACGCCAGGCAGCCGCCCGCGTCATCCCGGCAAGTCACCCTTGCCCAGCCCGAGCCCCTACCCTGCCACGAACGGAATCCCATTGGCCAAGAAGGACGAAAAGACCCGCAAGAACGCCCCGCTGATCGGCATAGACATCGGCGGAACCGGAATCAAGGGCGGCATCGTCGACCTGAAGAAGGGCAAACTGATCGGCGATCGCTTCCGCCTGGCGACGCCGCAGCCGGCAACGCCGGAAGCGGTCGTCGAGGTGGTGGCCAAGGTCGTCGAGGAGCTCTCGGCACGCCCCGACGCACCCGAGGCCGACAGCCCCATCGGCGTGACGTTCCCCGGCATCATCCAGCACGGCGTGGTCCACTCTGCCGCCAACGTGGACAAGAGCTGGCTTAACACGGACATTGATGCACTGCTCACGGCCCGGCTGGGCCGCCCCGTGGAGGTCATCAACGACGCCGACGCGGCCGGCCTGGCCGAAGCCCGGTACGGTGCGGGCGCCGGAATCGGCGGCACCGTATTGGTCATCACCCTCGGCACCGGCATCGGGTCCGCGTTCATCTTCAACGGCCACCTGGTGCCCAACGCCGAACTCGGCCACCTCGAGATCGACGGCTTCGACGCTGAAAGCAAGGCGTCCGCGGTGGCCCGTGAAAGAGACGGCCTCAGCTGGGAGGAGTACAGCGTGCTGCTGCAGCGTTACTTCTCCCACGTCGAGTTCCTGTTCTCCCCCGAGCTCTTCATCGTCGGCGGCGGCATCTCCAAGCGGGCCGACGAGTACCTGCCCCGCATGAAGCTGCGCACTCCGATCGTTCCCGCCGAGCTAAAGAACGAGGCCGGCATCGTGGGCGCTGCCCTGGAGATCGCCGTCAAGCACGAACTGGCGAAGTAGGCCCGGCCGGGCAGCGGTCAGCGCGGCCCGCGGAAATGCGCTGCTTGGAATAACACCAATGGCGGCAGACATCAGGTCTGCCGCCATTGGTGTTTGTGAAAAGCAGGTGTTGTGTACAGCAGGCGTTTTTGACTGGAGCCGGTGGCGGCGGCGGCTTCCCCTCCGCTGCCGCCACCGGAGACTTTAGAGCGTGCTCTTCGCGGTGTTTTTGGCCTCGGAGCCCTTGTCTTCGGGGCTCTTGCCTTCGGAGCCCTTGCCTTCAGCCCTGCCGGTTGCCGCCTCGTTGGCCTCTACGTCGGACTCGTGCCGGAGCAGCGCAATGGCGGCTTCGAAATCCTCAAGTGATTCAAAGGCCTGATAAACGCTGGCGAAACGGAGGTAGGCCACCTTGTCCAGCTTCTGCAGCGGCCCGAGGATGATCAGCCCAACCTCGTGGGCGTCGATTTCCGCCGCCCCGGAGGCACGGATGTTCTCCTCGACTTCCTGGGCCAGCATCGCGAGGTCGTCCTCACTGACGGGCCGGCCCTGGCAGGCCTTGCGGACACCGTTGATGACCTTGCTGCGGCTGAAGGGCTCGCCCACGCCGGAGCGTTTGATCACGGACAGGCTGGTGGTTTCCACCGTGGTGAAGCGGCGCCCGCACTCGGGGCACTGCCGGCGGCGGCGGATGGCTGAACCGTCGTCGGCCATCCGGCTGTCCACCACGCGTGAATCAGGGTTGCGGCAAAACGGACAGTACACGTTTTTCCTACCCTTCCTTTCCTACCCTTCACCGAGAAGCCCTTTACCGAAGCTTCTTCCGGCACCAGTCTACGGCCAGATATAGCTGAATAACAAGCCTGTAATTACTACATGTAGTAGGCCGTCACTATATGTAGTGGTCAGCTGCCTGCCTGGAAACGGACCGTGACCGCGTCGCCGTGCGCGGGGAGGTCCTCCGCTCCGGACAGGCTGACGATGTGACCACTGACCTGCCCCAGAGCCGCCTCCGAGTAGTTGATCACCTGGATGGCGCGCAGGAACGTGGTCACGTTCAGCCCGGACGAAAAGGCCGCAGTACCGCTCGTGGGAAGCACGTGGTTGGAGCCGGCGCAGTAGTCGCCGAGGCTTACGGGGCTGTAGTCGCCGACGAAAATAGCGCCCGCGTTCCGGATCCGCGCCGCCACAGCGGGGGCGTCCGCGGTCATGATCTCCAGGTGTTCGGCCGCGTAGGCGTCGCACGCTGCGATCCCCTGGTCGAGGTCGTCAACAAGCACCACGCCGGACTGCGGGCCGGACAGCGCCTCACGGACACGCTGGCTGTGCTTGGTGGACGCAGCCTGCAGTTCCAGCTCCTCACGGACCCCCGCGGCGAGCTCGAGGGAATTCGTAATCAGGACGGAGGCGGCCTTCGGATCGTGCTCGGCCTGACTGATCAGGTCGGCGGCAACGAAGGCCGGGCGAGCCGTGGAGTCCGCCAGGATGGCAATTTCCGTGGTGCCCGCCTCGGAGTCGATCCCCACCACGCCCTTGACGAGGCGCTTGGCCGTAGCCACGAAGATGTTCCCGGGCCCGGTCACGACGTCGACGGGCTCCAACGCCTGAGTTCCTGATTCGCCGGGCACACCGTAGGCGAAGGCGGCGATCGCCTGGGCACCGCCGATTGCATAGACCTCGTCTATTCCCAGCAGCGCCGCAGCGGCCAGGATGGTGGGGTGCGGGAGGCCGCCAAAGTCTTTCTGCGGCGGCGAGGCGAGCGCGATCGATTTCAACCCCGGCAGCCAGCGCCGGAACCACATTCATGATTACCGAGGACGGGTAGACCGCCAGGCCGCCCGGGACATAGAGGCCCACGCGTGCCACAGGCACCCACTTCTGGCTCACGACTGCGCCGTCACCCAGGGAGATGTCGACGTCGGCCGGGCGCTGCCCGTCCGCAAACCGCCGCGCACGGCTGATGGACTCTTCAAGCGCCGAACGAACTGCAGGGTCCAGGCCGTCCAGCGCTGACTGGAGCGCTTCGGCCGGTACGCGCGGATGGGACTGCTCCACGCCGTCGAACGTCCGGGCGAAGTCCGCAAGGGCGGCGAAGCCGCGCTGGCGGACGGCCGTGATGATGCCGGTGACCTTCTGCTCGGCGTCTGCGACCGTCTGCTGCCGTGCCCGCGGCACCGCCTCGCGAAGTTCGGCCAGGCTGAGACTGCGGCCGCGCAGGTCAACGGTGCGGAAATCGACGACGGGGGCATTGGGGCGTGCGGAGCTGTCCGGAGATGTGGTCACCCGTTTATTTTACGCGCCGATGCCCCGCGCCCCGACGAGTGTTACTGCCGCTCCCTACTGCCGCGTGCGGCCGTCCCCACCGTCGTCGTCCGGGTCCTGGTCCACTGAGGCACGCAGAAGGCCCATGATGCGCAGGACGAAGAAGCCGGCGGCGACGGCCGCCGGCCATAGGACAAGGACGGTCAATGACCGCAGCGAGAAGGCCACGCTGGCGTTCGCCGACGTGTCCTGCGGACCCCCCAGCCAGCGGCCCGCCAGCACGCCGGTCTGCCATGCCAGGACAGCTGCCGCTGCGCTTGCCGCGACAGACAGCAGCAGCATCCGCCGCGTTCCGCCGTCCCGGCGGCCGGCCAAGAGCACAGCCACCAGGCAACCCGCAAACACAAACAATCCCGCCAGCACAAGGTCCCGGGGCAGCCAGCCCTGGCTGTTGGTTCCGGACGACAACGCCGAGTCTCCCGACATGAGGTTTTGGCCGCCCGGGGCCAGGAGCCACCAGAGGAGCCCGGCGGGGATGCCGGCACCAAGGATTCCGGCCGCCCACGCGTAGCCCCTGCCGGGTCGCCGCCGGGCGCCCTGGGCTTCGTCGGAGGAGCGGACCGGAGGGACGGGTGCAGGCTGGGTCATGAAGAAACGTTAACAAATGTTGGCCGGCACTCCGCGCCATGTGTCTGCCCGGCAAAGGAATCTCCCATCCGCCCGGAAGCCCAATAGTCTTGTACTAGAGACTCAATCGGCACGGACGCAGTAGGGAGATCGATTTCAGTGACCTCAGATGATGTCGCCTTCGAGGGCACGTTCAAAGAGATGTTCCGCCGGCACGCAGCGGGCGTGGCCATCATCACCGTGAACTATGACGGGGTTCCCTACGGTTTCACGGCAACCTCCGTTGCCTCCCTTTCCGCCAAACCGCCGCGCTTCACCTTCAACATGGCGCGCAGTTCCAGCTCGTGGCCGGCGGTTGCCAACACCACGTACATCGGCGTGCACATGCTCGGGCTGGAGAACCAGGAGCTGGCCGACCGGTTCGCGCGCACCAAGGAACGCTTCGCCGGCGACCACTGGGCCCACGGACCCCATGATGTTCCGGTGCTCAAGGACGTTGCCGGCTGGCTGATCGGCAAGATCCAGATGCGCCTGTCATTCGAGAACAACGCCGTCGTGGTGGTCGAAGTTGTGGAAGGGCAGGTTGGCGAGGACGGCACGCCGCTGCTGTACCACTCCGGAACCTACGGGCAGCCGGTTCCGCTGGACTACGAAATCTGACCTGGCGCCGGAGTCCGGCTATGCGTCCGAACAGGGACTAGGCATCCAGGCAGGCCGGGCCCAGCAGCACCTTCAGGTCCCCGAACAGCGACGGGTTGGGGTTCACCCGCAGATGCACGGGAAGCGCCATGACCTCGATGCGGCTGTCGCCCTGCAGGTTCACCCGGACCTCGGAGTTGCCCCGGTGGTTGCGCAGCACGTCCCCCAGCTCAGTGACCACGGCCTCGGTGGCCTTGTGCGTGGGCATGGTGATCACCAGCGGGCCGTTGGTGCCCTGGCTGAGGTCCGGGACGGAGAGCTCCATGCAGTTCAGGGTCACGGCACCGTCGTCGCGCCGCTGCAGCCTGCCCTTGACCACCACGATCAGGTCCTCGGCGAGAACCGAGGCAATCGGACCGTAGACCTGGCCGAAGAACATGACCTCCATGGAGCCGCCGAGGTCCTCGATCTCCGCCCGGGCATAGGCGTTGCCGCTGGCCTTCGCAATCCGGCGGCTCAGCGAGGTGATCATGCCCGCGATGGTGATGATGGCGCCGTCGTGCGGACCGTCCTCCGCGATGATCGAGGTGATGGACTGGTCGGCGTGCTGGCTCAATACCCCTTCCAGGCCCTGCAGGGGATGGTCTGAGACATACAGGCCCAGCATGTCGCGCTCAAACGCGAGCTTGTCCTTCTTCTCCCACTCCGGCAGGTCGGGAATCTCGATGCTGAGCGACGCTTCGGACTCGGCCTCATCGAAACCGGCGAAAAGGTCGAACTGGCCGATCGCCTCGTTGCGCTTGAGGGTGATGACGGAGTCGATGGCTTCTTCGTGGATCATGGCCAAGGCGCGGCGGTGGTGGCCCAGCGAGTCGAAGGCTCCGGCCTTGATCAGGGATTCGATGGTGCGCTTGTTGCACACCACGGCCGGCACCTTCATGAGGTAGTCCTTGAACGAGGTGTACGCGCCCTCGCTCGCGCGGGCCGCCACCATGGCCTCGACTGCGTTGACGCCGACGTTGCGGATGGCGCCCATGCCGAAGCGGATGTCGTTGCCGACCGGGGTGAAGTTCAGCGCCGACTCGTTAACGTCCGGCGGCAGCACGGTGATGCCCATGCGCCGGCATTCGTTGAGGTAGATCGCCGATTTGTCCTTGTCGTCACCGACCGAGGTCAGGAGGGCGGCCATGTACTCCGGCGCGTAATGCGCCTTCAGATACGCCGTCCAGTACGAAATCACGCCGTACGCCGCAGAGTGCGCCTTGTTGAAGGCGTAGTCGGAGAAGGGCAGCAGGATGTCCCACAGGGTCTTGACGGCCTCCATGGAGTAGCCGTTGTCCTGCATGCCCTGCGAGAAGCCGGCGAACTGCTTGTCCAGCTCGGACTTCTTCTTCTTGCCCATGGCACGGCGCAAAATGTCTGCCTGGCCCAGGGAGTAGCCGGCCAGCTTCTGCGCCACTGCCATGACCTGCTCCTGGTACACGATCAGGCCGAACGTGCCGCCCAGGATCTCCTTCAGCGGCTCCTCGAGCTCCGGGTGGATCGGGATGACGTCCTGGATCTTGTTCTTGCGCAGGGCGTAGTCGGTGTGCGCGTTGGCGCCCATGGGTCCCGGCCGGTACAGCGCCAGGACGGCGGAGATGTCTTCGAAGTTGTCAGGCTTCATGAGTTTGAGCAGGGACCGCATGGGGCCGCCGTCGAGCTGGAACACGCCCAGCGTGTCGCCGCGGGCCAGCAGCTCATAGGACGCCGCGTCATCCAACTCCAGCGTTTCAAGGTCCAGGTCGACGCCACGGTTCATCTTGATGTTTTCCAGGGCGTCCGAAATGATCGTCAGGTTTCGCAGCCCAAGGAAGTCCATCTTGATCAGGCCGAGGCCTTCGGACGTCGGATAGTCGAACTGCGTGATGACCTGGCCGTCCTGGAAACGGCGCATGATCGGAATGACGTCGATGATGGGGTCCGAGGACATGATGACGCCGGCGGCATGCACGCCCCATTGCCGCTTCAGGCCCTCGATGCCCAGTGCCGTCTCGAAAACCTTGGCAGCCTCGGGGTCGGTGCTGATCAGCTGACGGAAATCACCGGCTTCGCTGTAGCGCTTGGCTTCCTTGTTCTGAATATCCGCCAGCGGAATGTCCTTGGCCATCACGGCCGGCGGCAGCGCCTTGGTCAGCGTCTCGCCCATGCTGAACGGGTAGCCCAGCACCCGCGAGGAGTCCTTGAGCGCCTGCTTGGTTTTGATGGTGCCGTAGGTGACGATCATGGCGACGCGCTCGTCGCCGTATTTCCGCGTGACGTAGTCGATGACCTCGGAACGGCGCCGGTCATCGAAGTCGACGTCGAAGTCAGGCATGGAGACGCGGTCCGGGTTCAGGAACCGCTCGAAGATCAGGCCGTGGTGCAGCGGATCAAGGTCGGTGATGCGCATGGCGTAGGCCACCATGGAGCCTGCCCCCGAGCCACGTCCGGGACCTACGCGGATGCCGTTGTTCTTGGCCCAGTTGATGAAGTCGGCCACCACGAGGAAGTAGCCCGGGAAGCCCATCGAGGTGATGACTTCCAGCTCGTAGTCGGCCTGCTTGCGGACCTTGTCCGGGATGCCCTGGGGGTAGCGGTATTGGAGTCCCTTGTCGACCTCCTTGACCAGCCAGGAGGTTTCGTCCTCGCCCTCGGGGCAGGGGAACCGGGGCATGTAGTTGGCGCCGGTGTTGAAGGAAACTTCGCACCGCTCGGCGATCAGGAGAGTGTTGTCACACGCCTCGGGGTGGTCGCGGAACAGCTCGCGCATTTCCTGCGGCGACTTCAGGTAGTAGCCGCTGCCGGAGAACGCGAAACGGGAGCCGCCGTTGTCGTAGGTGGGTTCGAGCAGCGTCGAGCCGGACTGGATGGCCAGCAGGGCCTCGTGGGCTTTTGCGTCGTGTTCATGCGTGTAGTGCAGGTCGTTGGTGGCAACGAGCGGGAGGTTCAGGTCCTTGGCCAGCCGCAGGAGATCGCCGGTGACGCGGCGTTCAATGTCCAGGCCGTGATCCATGAGTTCGCAAAAGTAGTTCTCCGCGCCGAAGATGTCACGGAACTCCGCAGCGGCTTCCAGGGCCTCGCGGTACTGGCCGAGCCGCAGCCGGGTCTGGACCTCGCCGGACGGGCAGCCGGTGGTGGCAATGAGCCCCTCGGAGTATGTGTTCAGCAGCTCGCGGTCCAGCCGGGGCCACTTGCCGAACACCGAATCCAGGGACGCGATCGAGGAGGCACGGAAGAGGTTCCGCATGCCCACGTTGTTATAGCTCAACAGGGTCATGTGGGTGTAGGAGCCACCGCCGGAGACGTCGTCCTTGCGCTGGCTCTCATCGCCCCAGCGGACGCGGCCCTTGTCGCCGCGCGCAGTCCCGGGAGTCACATACGCTTCGACGCCGATGATGGGCTTGATGCCCTTGTCGGTGGCCTTCCGCCAGAAGTCGAAGGCACCGAAGAGGTAGCCATGGTCGGTAGTGGCCAGGGCAGGCATTCCGAGCCGCTCGGTTTCGTCGAACAGCTCACCGAGCCTGGCGGCGCCGTCCAGCATCGAATACTCGGTGTGGGTGTGGAGATGTACGAACGAGTCATTGCTGGAAGTCACCGGACCATTCTAGTGCCGACCCTCTGACAATTAGTGCCGGCGTGCCGCAGGCTCAGGCCTTGCCAGTGCCCAGGACTTCCAGGGCGTAGGCAAGGTCCTCGGGGTACTCGCTGGTCACGGTGACGCGTTCCCCGGTGCGCGGGTGGTCAAAGCCCAATTCACGGGCGTGCAGCCACTGCCGGGTGAGTCCGAGGGTAGCGGCGAGCCGCGGGTCGGCCCCGTAGGTGAGGTCTCCGGCACACGGATGGCGGAGCGCGGCGAAATGGACCCTGATCTGGTGCGTCCTGCCGGTCTCCAGGTGCACCTCCACCAGGGTGGCCTTGCCGAACGCCTCAAGGACCTCGTAGTGCGTCACCGATGGTCGGCCGTCCTCGATGACCGCGAAGCGCCAGTCGTGGCCGGGATGGCGACCGATCGGGGCGTCGATGGTGCCCTGCAGGGGATCCGGCAGGCCCTGGACCACGGCGTGGTAGACCTTGTCCACGGTGCGTTCCTTGAACGCCCGCTTGAGGGCGGTGTAGGCGGGTTCTGTCTTGGCCACCACCATAACCCCCGAGGTCCCGACGTCGAGGCGGTGGACGATGCCGGCACGCTCGGCGGAGCCGGACGTGGAAATACGGTAGCCGGCCCCGGCCAGTCCGCCGACGACGGTGGGTCCTACCCAGCCCGGGGACGGGTGCGCCGCGACCCCCACCGGCTTGTCGACCACCACAAAGTCGTCGTCATCCAGCAGGATCTTCAGGCCTTCCACAACTTCCTCCACGACTTCAAGGGGGTCCCTGCGCTCGGGGACCGTCACGTGCAGCACGGTGCCGGACGCGAGCTTGGCGGACTTTCCCACCGGTTTGCCGCCGCTGACCACGTTGCCTTCGGCTATCAGCGTCGCGGCGGACGAACGGGACATCCCCATCAGCTTGGCCAGGCCGGCGTCCACGCGCGTCCCGTCCAGCTCCTCGGGCACCACCACCCGCTCAGACATTGCCGGTCCCGTCTCGCTTTTCCACGCTGTGGTGCGAACCGTCAAGGGCGATCCCCCGCAGGGTCAGCAGGCAGATGATGACCACAGATGACACCACGGCCGAGTCGGCGATATTGAAGATCGCAAAGTTGGGCAGCTGGATGAAGTCCACCACATGACCCATTCCGAATGACGGATCCCGGAACAGCCGGTCCGTCAAATTTCCCAGGGCGCCGCCGAACAGCAACCCCAGCGCCAGTGCCCACCACGCTGATCCGATCTTGCGCAGCTGGAACAGGATGGCGGCGGCGACCACCACCATGATGATCGTGAACACCCAGGTCACGTTCTCGCCGATGGAGAAGGCCGCGCCGGAGTTCCGGATGTAGTACCAGTGCAGCAGCGGGGGCAGCACCGGAATCCGTTCGCCCTCCACCATGGTGCTGGTCACCCACAGCTTGGTGAGCTGGTCGAAGACGTAGGCGAACACTGCCAGTCCGGCGAACAGGGACAGCAGGACCCCGCGCCGAGGCCGCGGTGATGATGAAGCTGGATGCGCTGCGTCAGCGGCAAGGTCGTCAGTCATGGTGCTTTCATTCGGGAACCGTCGTTAATGGCAAAAGCCGGTGGCCGAGGAATCCCCAGCCACCGGCCTTCAGAATACGTGCTAAACGGCGGCGCTGCTGCTTTCGCCAACCTCAGGGGCGGCAACGGAACCACGGGCGTCCAGGTCGCGCAGCTGGCCCTCGATGTAGGCCTTCAGGCGTGAGCGGTAGTCGCGTTCGAAACCGCGCAGCTGCTCCACCTTGCGCTCGAGCACGGAACGCTGCTGCTCCAGGGCGCCAAGGATCTTGCGGGACTTCTCCTGCGCGTCGTTGACCAGGCTGCTGGCTTCGATCTGTGCTTCAGCGATGATCTTGTCGCGCTGCTGCTGGCCCTCGGACACGTGGCGGTCGTGCATCTGCTGCGCCATGGCCAGCAGGCCGGCAGCGGACTCGGATACGTTGCTGCTGGTGACGGCGGGTGCCGGGGCTGCAACGGGGGCTGCCTGCTCGGCTGCCTTCTTCTTGGCAGCTTCGGCGGCTTTGGCCTCAGCTTCGGCCTTCGCGCGCGCTTCGTCCTTATCGGACTTGGACGGCGCGGGGACCTTCTCAACAACAGGGGGGACGGCGGAGGTGGCAGCCGGCGATCCGGAGCCGCCTTCGGCGAGCTTCTTGCGAAGTTCTTCGTTCTCCTGGTTCAGGCGCCGCAGTTCGACGACGATCTCGTCCAGGAAGTCGTCAACTTCGTCCTGGTCATAGCCTTCGCGGAACTTGGTCGGCTGAAAGCGCTTGTTGACAACGTCTTCTGGCGTCAAAGCCATCTGGTCACCTCGTTGGTCTAGTTCGTCAGGAGGCCTTCCGGCCGTCAAAACTACGGTACCTAAATATGGTCTGGTTCCTCTAATTCAACACCGTGGCGTCAAAGAAAAGGCTTTCTGCGCTAGGGCAGGCATCCTTGCGGATGGGCTCCGGCGCGGCAAGCTGATATGAAGTTATGCAAATGACTTGGTGATCGCCATGGCAATGCTCAGGCCGATGAACAGCACCAGAAACCCTAGGTCCAGTGAGACGCCGCCCAGCCGCAGAGGCGGGATAAGGCGCCGAAGAACCTTCAGCGGCGGATCGGTCACCGAGTAAACCGCATGAGCCGCCACCAATGCTACCCCGCGGGGACGCCATTCCCGCGCGAACATCTGAACCCAGTCAAAGACGAGGCGGACAATCAAAGCGACGAAAATGAACAGCAGAACGATATAGACGAGCCCGAATAGTATTCCCATGAGCTAACCCATTGTCTCCATGTTCATCGCGGGCACTACGGTGCCCTGGGATTCCGGCCAGGGGATTCCTGCCAGATTGTGCTGCTCCCCTATTTCAGCACGGATGCCAGGCAGGTGCGTCCCTGCCTGGCATCCGGAGCACCGTTTTTTAGCTTTGATTGAAGAAGCTGGCCGTGGCCTCGCTGGCTTTCTTGTCATCTCCGATGACTTCAACGTACGACGGCGACAGCAGGAAGACCTTGTTGGTCACGCGCTCGATGCTTCCGCGCAGACCGAAGACCAGGCCGGCGGAAAAGTCGACAAGCCGCTTCGCGTCCGACTCCCCCATGTCCGTCACGTTCATGATGACGGGGATACCGTCACGGAAGCTTTCGCCGATGAGCTTGGCGTCGTTGTAAGAGCGCGGGTGGATCGTGGTGATCTGCCGCAGTCCGGTGGTCTCTTCGCGGCCCGATGCCGCACGCTTAATGGGTGTCACGGGTGCGCGGTATTCCTCTTCGGCAGCTGGTGGCACTTCACGGGTGACCTCTCGGAGCGGCGCCGGCGCGCGGCGCTCTTCACGGTCATGCTCCATTGAGTTGTCCTCGTCCTTTTGCTGGGTGGAAAGCTCAGACTCGTAGTGTTCATCGCCGTCGGCGAGCCCAAGATAGATCATTGTCTTGCGCATAGCGCCAGCCATGGTCGACTCCTAATCGTGTCCGGAAGCGGGCCGCCCAAAGGTCAAGACAGCATTGGAATCCCCGCCATTCACTTCCAATACGACAGACGCTACCGCACGGCCGGGCGCGAACCGAGAATATCTGAGCCAATTCGGAGGTGTGTCGCACCGAACCGGACAGCTGCTTCCAGGTCCTGGCTCATGCCGGCGGAAATCCCTGTGGCGCCGGGGTAATCCCGCTGCAGGCCGGTTGAAATGCCCAGCAGTTTTTCAAAGGCCCGCTCCGGATCCGCCCCGAGCGGCGCCACCGCCATGACACCCGCCAGGCGAAGACCGCCCGCGGCTTCGAGCTGTTCGGCCAGCTGCGGCACCTCGGCGGGGGTGGCCCCGCCGCGGTGAGCGCCGGCTTCGTCGTCCAGGCTCACTTGGATGAAACAGTCCAGGTCGTCACGGCCGGTCAGTTCCTGCTGGGCTGCCATGGCCCGCTCCAGAGCCGTCACGAGCTGGGAACGGTCCACCGAGTGCACGGCAGAGGCGTAGCGGACCACCGTCTTGGACTTCTTGCTCTGGAGCTGGCCCACGA
This sequence comes from Arthrobacter globiformis, assembly GCF_030815865.1. Classification (NCBI taxonomy): domain Bacteria; kingdom Bacillati; phylum Actinomycetota; class Actinomycetes; order Micrococcales; family Micrococcaceae; genus Arthrobacter; species Arthrobacter globiformis. The sequence goes on along the minus strand of NZ_JAUSXI010000001.1, from coordinate 2,127,610 downwards.
AGTGCCAGGTAAGGTCCAGGGCCTCGAGTTCCTCGGCTTTTGCCGACGCCTCCTGGTCCCGGTTCTCGCCGAAATCCCTGACGCCAAGCGCTGCCAGCCGGCGGACGTCCTCGGCCGGGTGAAACTTGCTGATCACTATGAGGCTCGGCGCGTTGTTCCCGCGGTTTGCCGCCGCGGCGGCACGGTTGATGCGCTGCCGGACAGCGTCAAGGCGCTCCTCCAGCTGCGCTGCCCGGGCATCCCCGGGCGCCAGGCTGTCAGTCATGGGTCCACACCAGTCCGGCGAATCTGCCGGACCGGGAGTCGCGGCGGTAGGAAAACAAGGACTCGTTTTCAAGCGTGCAGGGCCCCCGGTACTCGACGGGAACGCCGAGGGCGTCGAGCTGGCTGGCGGCACCACCGGGCAGGTCGAGCGCCGGCGTCCCCCAAGACGTGGTTGACCATGCGGACGCCAGGACGGCGGCAACCTCGTCACGGAGTTCAGCGGGCACCTCGTAGCAATTCCCGCAGACGGACGGGCCGAGCCAGGCCCGGATGTCGGTGGCGCCGAAGGCACGCATCTGTTCCACCGCCGCCGGAATGACTCCCGAGAAGAGGCCCGGGCGCCCGGCATGAACGGCGGATAGTACGGGCCCGGAAGACCCCGCACCCACCAGGACCAGCGGAATGCAGTCCGCCACCATCACCGCAAGCGGGCCACCGAGGGACACCAGCGCGTCCGCAGTCGGTGCCGGCGGACTGGGTTCACCGGCTGTTCCAGATTCAACGCCTGCGTCAGGTTCAACGACAAGGGACACTTCGTTGCCGTGGACCTGGTTCATGTACTGGAACCTGCGCGGGGCGATGCCGGCGATGTGCTCCAACCTCGCCCTGCGGCCAAGCACCGCGGCCGCGTCATCGCCCACGTGCAGGGCAAGGTTCCCGGCGTTCGTGTCGGTGAACGCCACGGACACGCCAGGCTGCACTTCAGCACGCCACAAAAACAATTCGGAACTCCGGCAATCAGGGTTAGGAAGCAGGGACAGCGCCGGGCGGATGTCCGCCCGGCATCCTCCTACTTCAGGAAATCGGGGACGTCCAGGTCGTCAGACCGGCTGCCGGTCAGGTCAGGCTCAACCACCGACGGCAGGTCGACGTCGAAACCCGAGTCAGCAGGGACAGCGGACGGGCGCTGCTGCCCCCAGCTGCTGAGACCTGCAGCGCCTACACCGGCGTGCACGGGCTGGACGTGGACCTGCTGGCTGCCTGCGGAGGGCTGGCTCTGCGGGGCGGCCGCCGGAACGGCGGGGCGCTGCGGTGCAGTCTGCGGCAGCGACTGGTCCATGGACGGCGAAGTGGCCTTGACGTCGTCGAAGCCGGCCGCGATGACGGTGACGCGGGCTTCATCGCCCAAGGCGTCGTCGATGACCGCACCGAAGATGATGTTGGCCTCGGGGTGGGCAACTTCCTGCACCAGGCGCGCAGCCTCGTTGATCTCGAACAGGCCGAGATCGGAGCCCCCCTGGATCGACAGCAGGACACCGTGGGCGCCGTCGATGGACGCTTCGAGCAGCGGGGAGGCGATTGCGAGCTCTGCTGCCTTGACCGCGCGGTCCTCGCCACGCGCGGAGCCGATACCCATCAGGGCAGAGCCTGCGCCCTGCATGACGGATTTCACGTCGGCGAAGTCAAGGTTGATCAGGCCGGGCGTGGTGATGAGGTCCGTGATGCCCTGGACACCGGACAGCAGGACCTGGTCAGCGGAGCGGAAGGCGTCCAGGACGGAGACGTTGCGGTCGCTGATGGAGAGCAGGCGGTCATTGGGGATCACGATCAGGGTATCCACCTCGTCGCGCAGGGCGTCGATGCCCGCCTCGGCGGAGCCTGCGCGGCGCCGGCCTTCGAAGGTGAACGGACGGGTGACCACACCGATGGTCAGGGCGCCAAGGGAGCGCGCAATGCGGGCAACGACAGGCGCGCCGCCGGTTCCGGTGCCGCCGCCTTCACCAGCGGTCACGAAGACCATGTCGGCACCGCGAAGGACTTCCTCGATCTCGTCAGCGTGGTCCTCGGCAGCCTGCTTGCCGACCTCCGGGTTAGCCCCGGCACCCAGCCCGCGCGTCAGTTCCCGGCCGACGTCGAGCTTGACGTCGGCATCGCTCATCAGGAGGGCCTGGGCATCGGTGTTAATTGCTATGAATTCGACGCCGCGGAGACCCACCTCGATCATGCGGTTGACTGCGTTCACGCCACCGCCGCCGATGCCGACGACCTTGATGACGGCCAAGTAATTCTGCGGAGCTGCCACGTTACGTGTCCCTTGTTAGTGTCCTATTGCGAAAACTGATGGAGTCGAGCTTGAAGCCCTGAACCTTAACCTTCGAGTTGAAGGTTATAGTTATGTCAAGTAACTCACCTCTGTGACGCTATTTCCTATGCTGGCTACATTCAATAACCGCCACCGCGTGTCGTCCTAATCCCCTCGAAATACAGCGGCTCAGCGCGTCACCGGATGCCGTGGCACGCTCACGTCGTAAGTGTTGACCGGATTCGCGGGATCTGCGGGCACCTTGAGCAGGGCCTCCAGCACCCGGGCCTTGAGCTCCTTCTCCCCCGCGTTGCCCCAGATGACGGTCTGGCCGTCCAGCAGCTTCAGTTCCACCGCATCGACGGACTTGGCGGAAGCGTTGGAGAGCTTGGCAAGCACGTTGGCCGGGAGCGCACCGAGGACCTCGGCCGTGGCCTGGAACAGGTCCTTGCCGATGGTGCCTGCGCCGCCGTCAATCACCGGCAGCTTCACGGAGGCGGGGTCTGCGGTGGTGCTGAGCCGCACACCGTCGACGTCCACGAGCATGTAGTCCTTGCCGCGCTTCACGAGGGCGACGGGGACGCGTTCCTGAACCTGGACCACGAGGACGGACGGCGGGTGGGCCTGGGTCGTGACCGACTTGATCTGGACGAGCGGCTTCAGCAGCGAGTTGACCTCGGAATCCCTGACCTGAGGCAATGGCATGCCAAGAAGCGGCTTGAGTGCCGCCTGCACCTGGGCGGGCTTGACGAGCTTCGTGCCGGTGACGCTCACGCTTTGGACCGCCAGCACCGGGGAGTAGACGGCAGCTACGATGAGCCCCGCCACGAGGGCAGCCGTCACACACACCGCAACGATGACATTGCGCCTGATGCGCCGGCCCCGGGGTTCGGGAAAGGCCAGCACATTGTCCTGCCCGGCGGTGTCCGGCCCTGTTTTGTCCGCCCCTGCAGCATCGGTCGCTGTGGCGCCCTGTTTCTTGGCTTCCGTTTTTCTGTTATTGGGTCCCGGCTTGGCAGGTCCCAGGCTTTTCAGCCGAGGCCAGGGCGTTCTGACCGGCTTGTCCTGTGTCTTGCCCTTCGGCGCCGCCTTGCCCTTCGGCGGAGTGTTGCCCTTGGCCGGAGTGTTGCCCTTCGGCGTGCTGGCCTGCACCTTCTCCTGCGCCGCGCCCTCGGGTACACCCTTGGTGGCGGTGATCACGGCCGGCTTGTCGCCGTCGGGATCAGCGGCAGTGTCCCGGCCGGCCGAGTCCGTGGCGGCGGGTGTGTCCCGGGCGGCGGGCTTGGCCGGACGGTAGGTGGGACGCCTGGTGCTAGCCACCGAGGGACTCCACAATGATCGGCCCGTAAGCGGTGACGTCCCCGGCGCCTGCAGTGAGGATGATGTCCCCCGGCTGCGCGGCGGCGGCCAGGGCGGCAACCGCCTCATCGCCACCGACCAGACCGCCGCCTGCACCGAGATGCTCGGTGATGAGCGCGCTGGTGACGCCCGGGATGGGATCCTCGCGGGCCGGGTAGATGTCGAGCACCAGGGCAGTGTCCGCAGCCTTAAGCGCGTCGGCGAACTCTGCGGCAAACTCCCGGGTCCTGGAGAAGAGGTGCGGCTGGAAGAGGACATGGACCTTGTGGTCGCCCGCCACGGACCTCGCCGCCGCCAGGGCTGCCCGCACCTCAGTGGGGTGGTGGGCGTAGTCATCGTAGACCCGCACGCCCCTGCCCTCCCCCTTGTATTCGAACCGCCGCGACGCGCCGGAGAAGCCGGCCAGGGCGGAAGCAGCTGCCTGCGCGTCCACACCCAGTTCGAGCGCCACCGCCATGGCGGCGGCAGCGTTCAGCGCATTGTGCCGTCCGGGGACCTGCAGTGCCAGCGGGAACCGGCCGCCCGCCGTCGTAATGGCCACCCTGCCCGGGCCGCCGTCGTCGAGCCGGAGGTCGGCGGCCTCAGAGGTGCCGTAGAGGACAACTCGGGCATTGCCCCGCTCGCGGGTGCGCAGCGCCAGTGCGTGTGCGCCGGCGTCGTCCGCGCAGGCCACCAGCACGCCGTCCGCTGGCAGCAGTGCCGTGAAGCGGTCAAAGGATTCGTACACGGCTTCGGCGGTGCCGTAGTGGTCTAGGTGGTCCGGTTCCACGTTGGTGACGACGGCGATCTGCGGACGGTAGTTCAGGAACGAACCGTCGGATTCATCCGCCTCGGCAACGAACACGTGGGAGCTGCCGTTCGCCGCGTTAACGCCGAGCGCCGGAACATTGGCGCCGATCGCGAACGAAGGGTCCAGGCCTGCGCCCTGCAGCAGCACGGTGATCATGGACGTAGTGGTGGACTTCCCGTGGGTTCCAGCCACCGTCACCACGAGGTCATCGCCCATGGTGGCGGCCAGCGCTTCGGAACGGTGCAGCACCGTCAGGCCGGCAGCCCGCGCGGCCTCGAGTTCGGGGTTGTCGGCGCGGATCGCCGATCCTGCCACGATGGTCTGGGCGTCGCCGAGGTTGCCGGCTTCGTAGCCCACGCAGATCCGGGCGCCGCCCGCGGCGAGCTCCTGCATGACCGGCAGGTCCTTCGCGTCCGAACCGCTGACGGGAATCCCGCGCGCCACCATGATCCTGGCGACGGCGGACATGCCCACGCCCCCGATCCCGATGAAGTGCACGCGGCCCAGTGCTTCCTGGCTGGGTGCTGCGTTGGTGGTCATTTGGATACCGCTTCCAGTACGAGGTCGGCCATGAGCTGGTCGGCATTTCGGATGCCAAGGTTCTCCGCGTTCGCCGCCATCGCGTCGAGGCGGGAACGGTCGGTCAGCAGTGGGATGAGGCTGGTGCGGACCCATTCGGGGGTGAAGTCCCGGTCCGCCACAAGGAGGGCGCCGCCCGCTTCCACCAGTCCGCGGGCGTTCAGCGCCTGCTCACCGTTGCCGATCGGCAGCGGCACGAAGACCGCGGGAACGCCGACGGCAGCAACCTCACTTACGGTGGCAGCGCCGGAACGGGCGAGCAGCAGGTCGGCCGCGGCATAGACGGTTTCCATGCCGTCGACATACTCAAGCTGGCGGTAGCCGTCGGCGCTCAGCGCGTTGCCGTCTGCGTCCGCCACGGACTTGCCGCGGCCGGTGATGTGGATGGTCTGGACGCCGGACCGGGACAGTGCTTCGAGCGAGGCCGCCACAGTACGGTTGATGCTTTGCGCCCCGGACGAGCCTCCGGTCACGATGAGCACCGGCTTTCCGGGCTGCAGGTCCAGGGTGCGCAGGGCGCCGTTCCGCGCCGTCTCCCTGACCATGGCCGAGACTTCGCGGCGCATGGGCATGCCCACGTGGCGGGCGTTGGGCAGCGGGGTGCCGGCGAACGCCACGGCCACGTGCCGGCTCAGCCGTGCCCCGACCCGGTTCGCCAAACCCGGCCGGGTATTGGCTTCGTGGATGACGATGGGGATCTTCCGCCGCCAGGCAGCGAGGTACATGGGCGTGCAGACGTAGCCGCCCACGCCCACGAGGACGTCTGCCGCAGCGTCGTCAAGGATCCGACCGGCCTGCCGCACGGCGCCGGCGAGGCGTCCCGGAAGGCGGAGCAGGTCCGCAGAGGGCTTCCGCGGGAACGGGACACGGTCGATGGTGGCCAGTTCGAGCCCGGCGGCCGGGACCAGCCTGGTCTCCATGCCGGCGGCCGTTCCGACCGCGAGCAGCCGGGCGTCGGGGCGGGCATCGCGGATGGCGGCGGCGATGGCCAGCAGCGGGTTGATATGGCCTGCTGTTCCGCCGCCGGCGAGGACCACGGACAATGACTCGGTTTTCATCAGGTGCTGGTTTACGCTTTCGTACGGGATTTCTTGCGCCCGGGCAACCGCCACGGGCCGAGCAGTTTACGGGGTCGGATGTTGGGCGCCATCTGTTCGCGGGCCAGTGACAACACTACGCCGATCGCGCAGAGCGACATCAGCAGCGCCGAGCCGCCGTAGGAGATGAACGGCAGCGGGACGCCGATCACCGGCATCAGGCCGGTGACCACGGCCATGTTGACCGTTCCCTGGCCCAGCAGCCACACCATGATGGTTCCGGCGAGGACCCGGTGGAACAGGTCTTCCTGTGCCACCACCACGCGGTAGATGGCGGCGCCCAGGATGGCGAACAGGACCAGTACGACGACGGTCCCCACCAGCCCGAGTTCCTCACCGATGATGGCGAAGATGAAGTCGTTGTGGGCTTCAGGGATCCAGCTGTATTTCTGCCGGCTCTGCCCGAGCCCGACGCCGAACCAGCCGCCCGATGCCAGCCCGTAAAGGCCGTTGGTGGACTGATAGTTGGCGTCGATGCCGTCGCCGCAGCTCTGGCCGGTCCACCACGAGGTGATGCGGCAGACCCGGTTGGAGCTGGTCATGGCCATGACCGCTATGACCGCACCCAGGCCCACGGCCGCGAACCCGAACAGGTAGAGGCGCACGCCGGCGAAGAACAGGGCGGCGGCCGTGATGAGCATGATGATCATGCCGGTGCCGAGGTCGTTTCCGATCAGGACGAGTCCGATGATCCCGCCGGCGATGGGCACCACGGGGACCACGGCGTGTCCCCACTGGTGCAGCAGGGACGCCTTCTTGGCCAGCACGGTGGCCATCCACAGGGCCAGGGCAAGCTTGGCTGCCTCGGAAGGCTGAAGGGTGAAGAACCCGCCGATGTCGATCCAGTTCTTGTTGCCGTTGACGCTGGTGCCGATTACCAGCACGAGCCCCAGCAGGGCATAGGCAATGATGATGCCCAGCCACGCGAGCCGCTTCAGCCATACGACGTTGATCCGGGACAGCATGAACATGCAGAAAATGCCGATACCGGCAAACAGGCCCTGTTTGAGTGCCGCCGTGTACGGCGACTCACCCGCGGCAATGGCCTCCACGCTGGAGGCCGAGAGCACCATCATGATGCCGATGGCGGTCAGGGCCAGCGTGGTGCCGAGGATGAGGTAGTAGGTGGAGCCGTTGCGCGACTTGCCGTTTCCCTCGAGTGCGGACCAGAAGCGCCTGTACCACCGGCGCAGCCGGCCCATGGCGGGAGTCGTCGATGCAGCACCCGGTCCGGCGTTCCGGGACTTGGCGGCCCCGGATTTAAGGGTCAGAGGGGCAGCCCCACGGGAGGTCTCCCCCGGCCGCTGCCGGGCGGCCGCAGGACGTGTGGGTGTGCTGACCATTCTTACTCCTTGCCGGTCCGGGCCTCCCCTTCCACGAGCTCGCGGACCGCTGCAATGAAGGCGTCGCCACGGTGAGCGTAGGAAGAGAACTGATCCATGGATGCAGCAGCCGGGGCCATCAGCACAGTGTCACCCGAGGCGGCGATCTGTGCCGCCGATGCGACGGCCCGTGCCATCACTGCCTCGCCGGTTTCGGCTGAATCCGGTGCGGCGTCATGTCCGGTTCCGGCTGACTGCACAATTTCAGTGTGGCCTGCCGCCTGCCGGATGACGGGGACATCCGGTGCGTGTCGCTGCAGGGACTCTTCCAGTGACGCCGTGTCCTTGCCAATGAGCACCACGGCCTTCAGGCGGCGTGCATGGTCGCGGACCAGGTCGTCGTAGCTGACGCCCTTGGAGAGGCCGCCGGCAATCCACACCACGGGGTCGAAGGCGGCCAGGGACGCGGAGGCGGCGTGCGGGTTGGTGGCTTTGGAGTCGTTGATCCAGAGAACGCCGTTCTGCTTGGCGACCGGCTGGATGCGGTGGCTTCCGGGGATGTATGCCTGCAGTCCCTCGCGCACGTGCTCGGCGCTGACTCCGTAGGCCCGCACCAGGCCGGCGGCGGCCAGGGCATTGGCCACCATGTGGCGGGGGGCCACCGGGCCGAGGTCGGACATGGACGCCAGTTCGACAGCGCTGTCCTTACGCTCGGCGATGAAGGCCCGGTCCACGAGCAGTCCCTCCACGACGCCGAGCATGCTGATGGCCGGCGTGAGGGTGGTGAATGCCACGGCGCGGCAGCCCTCCACCACGTCAGCGTCCTCCACCATGCGTTCGGTTTCGATCTGCTCGTCGTTGTAAATGCAGGCCTTCTGCGTGTTTTCGTAGATCTTGGCCTTGTCGGCGAGGTAGGACTCGTAGGAGCCGTGCCAGTCCACGTGGTCCTCGGCGACATTGAGGCACACGCTGGCAACCGCCGAGACGGAATCGGACCAGTGCAACTGGAAGCTGGAGAGCTCCACCGCGAAGACGTCGTACTCCACCGGGTCACGCAGGGCATCGAGGATAGGCGTGCCGACGTTGCCCACTGCTATCGCTTTCAGGCCCGCGGCCCGCAGCATGGACTCGGTCAGGCCGACCGTCGTCGTCTTGCCGTTCGTGCCGGTGATGGTGAGCCAGTCGGCTGTCTTCCGGCCCTCGCGGACGCGCAGGCGCCAGGCGAGTTCGACGTCGCCCCAGACCGGGATGTGGGCGCGGGCGGCAGCCGCGAGCAGGGCCTGGTCCGGGCGCCAGCCGGGCGAGGTGACCACGAGGTCCGGCTTCAGGCCGTCGATCTTAGGCAGGGAGTGGATGGCCTCCTCCCCCAGGAGAACGTCGGCCGCGCCCACTATCCGCAGCGTGTCCGCCTTGGCCTGCGCAGTTTCGGTGGTGGCGCCGTCGACCACCACCACGCGGGCTCCGAGTTCAATCAGGGTGTCCGCGGCCGCGAAGCCCGAGACACCGATCCCGGTGACCACGACGCGAAGTCCGGCCCAGTCGGAGTCCCAGCTGACCAGGCCGCTGAGCCTTGCGGGACGGGTTGAGGCGGGACGGGTTGAGGCGGGACCGGCGGCTGCGGTGCCCGTTGCTTCGTTCTGGATTGCTTCGTTCTGGGATTCGGAGCCGTTCACAGCAGGACCACCCATTCTGCATAGAAGATGCCAAGGCCCGCGGCGACGAACAAGCCGGCGAGGATCCAGAACCGGACAACCACGGTGACTTCCGCCCAGCCCTTGAGTTCGAAGTGGTGCTGCAGCGGCGCCATCTTGAAGAAGCGCTTGCCCTTGGTCACCTTGAAGTAGCCCACCTGGATGATGACGGAGAGCGTGATGAGGACGAACAGGCCACCGATGAAGGCCAGGAGCAGTTCGGTGCGGGAGAGGATGGCGAACCCTGCGATGGCGCCGCCGATCGCGAGGGAGCCGGTGTCGCCCATGAAGATTTTGGCCGGTGAGGTGTTCCACCACAGGAAGCCCACCAGCGCGGCGCTCATGATGGCCGCAAGAAGCGCAAGGTCCAGCGGATCCCGGACGGAATAACAGCCGCCACCCGCCTGACGCGGCGAGCCGCAGGCCTGGTTGCTCTGCCAGATGCCCATCAGCGTGTAGGCGCCAAAGACCATGACCGCGGCGCCAGCGGCCAGTCCGTCCAGGCCGTCGGTGAGGTTGACGCCGTTGGTGGCGGCGGTGACGATCAGGTTTGACCACAGCACAAAGAGGATCGCGCCAAGGACGGTGCCGCCGAACGCCAGGTCCAGCCACGGGATGTCACGGACCAGCGAGATCTTGGTGGACGCCGGGGTAAGGCCATCCGTATCCGGGAAGTACAGGGCCATGACGGCGAAGATGATGCCCACCGCCGCCTGGAGGATGAGCTTCGCCTTGGCGTTCAGGCCCAGGCTGCGCTGCCGCGAAATCTTGATGAAGTCGTCCACGAAGCCCACCAGGCCCATACCCACCATCAGGAACAGCAGGAGCAGCGCCGAGGCCGACGGCCCGGCCGACCGGGGGTTCATGAGCCACATGATGAGGTGCGTGAGGCCGTAGCTCAGCAGGACTGCGCCCACCACCACCGTGCCACCCATGGTGGGCGTGCCGCGTTTGGTGTGGTGCGAGGTGGGTCCGTCATCGCGGATGAACTGGCCATAGCTCTTACGGACCAGCAGGCGGATGAACAGCGGCGTACCCACCAGAGCCAGCAGCAGGGCCAGGCCAGCGCCGATCAGAAGTGCAATCACAGCAGCTCGCTCCCTTCATTGGCATTTGTGGGGGTGGCGTGTGGGGGTAATGCTATCCGATCGCCCAAATGGCGCAGTCCCACGCTGTTGGAGGACTTGAAGAGCACCAGGTCGCCGGGTTCGAGCTGCTCCTGGAGCAGTTCGTAGGCCTCGTCAACTGTCTCGGCGAAGATGCATTCATCGCCCCAGGACCCTTCCTGTACGGCGGAAACGTACAGCGAACGCGCTTCCCGGCCCACCACCAGGAGGCGGGAGATGTTCAGCCGCACCACCTGCGTGCCGACGGCGGTGTGCTCGCGGATGGAATCGTCGCCCAGTTCCAGCATGGCCCCGAGTACGGCCCAGGTGCGGCGGCCGCGGCCGAGGTCGGCCAGCGTGCGCAGGGCCGCACGCATGGATTCGGGGTTGGCGTTGTACGCGTCATTGATCACCGTGACGCCGTCGGGCCGTTCGGTCCGCTCCATGCGCCAGCGGCTTGCCGCGGACTGGGAGCTGAGCGATGCGCTGATCCTGTCAGCCGGTACGCCGGCCGCGTGCGCGGCCGCTGCGGCGGCGAGGAGGTTCGCCACGTGGTGTTCGCCGATGAGTTTGCTGGTGACCCGGACCGTGGGCTCCCCCGGCACTTCGAGGTCGAACACCGGGTTACCCGAGGCGTTGGTGTCCAAGTTGGCGGCCCGGACAGCAGGAGCGTCCGGATCAGCATCCCGGGAGGAGAAGCCCAGAACAATCCCGCGGGTCCGGGCGGCCATGGCGGCAACACGGGGATCGTCAAGGTTCAGCACGGCGGTGCCTGCGGCGGGTACGGCCTCGGCGAGTTCGCCTTTGGCGGCCGCAATGTTTTCCACGCCGCCGAACTCCCCGGCGTGGGCTGTTCCCACGCCAAGCACTACGCCAATCTCTGGCCGCACCATGTCGGCCAGGTAGCGGATGTGTCCGATGCCGGTGGCCCCCATCTCGATGACCAGGAACCGGGTGTCAAAGCCCGCCTGGAACACGGTGAGGGGCACGCCGACCTCGCCGTTGTAGGAACCCCGGGGTGCAACGGTAGGCGCCTCGGCCGACAGGATTCCCGCGAGCAGGTCCTTGGTGGTGGTCTTGCCTGCCGAACCGGTGATGCCGATGACGGTCAGCTGTTCGCCCGCCGACTCGCGGTGCTGCCTGATCCGCCGGACCGCCTCTGCCGCGAGGGCGCCCATGGCGAGCACCGCATCATCGACGACGACGGACGGATAGTTCCGGCCGGCGTCGTCCTTGATTTCGCGTTCGGTGAGGGCCAGAACCGCGCCGCGGTCAAAGGCCGCACCCACGAAGCTGTGTCCGTCTGCGCTTTCGCCCGGTTTGGCGACGTAGAGGGAGCCGGCAACGGCCTCCCGCGAGTCGGTCACCACGGATCCGGGGGTGACGGCGGGGTCGGCGAGCAGCCGGCCGTTGGTGATTTCGGCGATTTCCGCCGCAGTAAGTTCAATCATGTCGGTCTAGGACTCTATCCCGTCGTCTTGGAGAACGGTGAATCCTCGTGCCGTCAAGGCGTTCCGTAGTTCCACCCTGTCGTCGAGGGCAAGGTTCTCTCCCTTGACCTCCTGCCACACTTCGTGCCCACGCCCCGCAATCAGGATGGTGTCCTCCGGAGCCGCCAGGTTGACGGCCTCACGGATGGCAGCATCGCGGGGGAAAACTTCCACGATTTTGCAGTCGAGCTGCTCGGCTTCCTTGGCGTCCGTCGCACCCACCAGCACCTCGGCGCGGATCGCCGCGGCGTCCTCATCGTGGGGGTCGTCATCGCTGACGATCACGACGTCGGCGAGCCGGGCTGCGGTTGCGCCCATGGAAGGGCGTTTGCCCTGGTCGCGCTGGCCCGTGGCACCGAAGACCACGATCACCTTGGACGCGGGCTCAGGGGACCGGACGGCCTCCAATGCGCGTGCCAGTGCATCAGTGTTGTGCGCGAAGTCGACGACGGCGGCCGGCCGGGTGGAGACCAGCTGCATGCGGCCGGGCACTGCCACGGTGAACGGATCCTGGGCATCGAGGGCTGCCTGTACTTCGGCGGGGTCTGCCCCGCCGGCGAGCACCATGGTCAGGGCCAGCGCCGCGTTGGAAACATTGAACGCCCCCGGCAGCCCGGTGTGCACGCGGAGTTCCGTGCCGTTCCGGCCGCGGAGGGTGAATTCCGTACCGAGGCCGCGGGGCTTCGGGGCGGTGACGGTCCAATCAGGCACGGTCCGGCCGGCGGCTGTTGATGCGGCCGCCGGGTCCGCTTCCAGCCCGCTGCCGGGCTGGAGGGTCGCGAGCGTGGTGACCGGAAGCTCAGTCTCTGCGGCAAGCCGGCGTCCCCACGCGTCGTCGACCGTCACGACGGCGGCACGGGCGCGTTCGGCGGTGAACAGCTCGGCTTTGGTCCGGTAGTACTCCTCCATGGTGCCGTGCAGGTCCAGGTGGTCCTGGGTGAGGTTGGTGAATCCGACCACGTCGAAGACCACGCCGTCCACGCGGCGGAAGGACACCGCGTGCGAGGAGACCTCCATGGATGCGGCGTCGAGGCCGCGTTCCCGCATGAGGGCAAGCAGGGCGTGGACATCGGTGGATTCCGGGGTGGTCAGGAGGCTGGGAATCGGGTCCCCGCCGGCCAGGATCTCGATGGTGCCGATGAGTCCGGTCTTCTTGCCCATCGCCTGCAGCAGGGCGTTGATGAAGTACGTGGTGGTGGTTTTTCCGTTGGTGCCGGTCACCCCGAACAACGAGGGGCCCCGGAGGTCGGCGTCCTGGCTCCGGTAGATAAGCCTGGACAGGCGGCCCACCACACTGCGGGGCTCCGGCACCACAAGTACAGGCACAGCGAGGTCCGAGCCGACGGCAAGAAGGCGCGCGCCGGCGTCGTCCGTCAGTACCGCAGCCGCGCCTGACTCGATCGCCGTCGCGGCAAAAGCTGCACCGTGCCGCGCCGCCCCCGGCAGGGCAACGTACAGGTCTCCGCGTTCCACAGACCGGGAGTCGAGCGAGATGCCGGTGATATGAACGGACTCAGAGGCTCGCGGCACCGGAACTCCCACTGACTGGCCGATGACACCCAGTTCGACGGCGGCGACGGCGGTGGGCCGGAAGCCGCTCTTGGATGCCTGCCCCTCCGGGGCGTCGGCAGTGCCGGGGTCATGGTGCTGTGACAACTGAATCTCCGTTGGTGCTAGCGGACCAACGGACACGACAGAACTGTTTGTTCAGGTGTACCGCGGTCTTTCTTGGCGGGCGTTACTTGGCGTACTGCGTTGTTTGGCGTACTGGTCACTTAGCGAACTGGGGCAGCCTGACGGGCGTGCCCTTGGACGGCGGAACGTTGTACGTCCGCAGTGCCTGGCTCATGACCGAGCGGAACACAGGCCCGTTGGTGATCCCGTAAATAGACCCCTTGGGACGCTGCAGGACCACCTCCACAATAAACCGCGGATCGTCCATCGGCGCCATCCCCACCATCGAGGCGGTGTACCCGCAGAAGCCTGCGGTCCCGTCGTCGCAGGGCGATTGCGAGGTACCGGTCTTGGCCCCGACCCGGTAGCCGTCGATCGCGGCCTCCTTGATCTGGCCCTCGGTGACGGCACTTTCGAGGATGTCCCTCACCTGCTGCGCCGTCTGCTCCGAGACCACCCTTCGGGACGGCTTGGCCGCCACCTTTTCCTCGGCTCCGTCCGGGCCGATGTAGCTGTCGATGAGCCGCGGCTGCAGCATCACACCGTCATTGGCGATCGACTGGTAGGCGCGGACCGTCTGGAGTGTCGACTGCGAGACACCCTGCCCGAACAACACCGTGTACTGCTGGCGGCCGTCCCACTGGTCGGCCGGGGTCAGGATGCCCTTCGCCTCGGCCGGCAGGCCGATCTCCGGTGCCTCACCGATTCCGAATTTCTGCAGCCAGTCGTGCCGCTGATCTTTGCTGAGGCGCTGGCCTGCCATCACGGTGCCCGTGTTCATGGACCAGCCCAGGATGCCCGCCAGGGTCCGCTTCTCGGTCCCGTGGGAAAAGGAATCGTCGAATTGCTGGCCGTCCACCACCAGGGACGGCGGGATAACGAACGTGTCCAGTGGTTTGGCCTTGCCTTCTTCGATGACCGCGGCGGCGGTGATCATCTTCTCCACTGACCCGGGCTCGTAAGCGGCGGTAACGGAGCGGACGCCACGGTCCTTGGCTGCCACCTTGCCGGGGTCGTTGGGGTCGGGCGTATTGGTGTCGGCCATCGCGATGATGTTGCCGGTCTTCACGTCCGAGACGATGATGACCCCCCACTCGGCGCTGAGCTTGTCCGCCTGGGTTTGGATGGCCTGCTGGGCGAAGTACTGAAGGTCGGAGTTCAGCGTGAGTTTGACGTCCTTGCCGTCCTGCGCGGGCGTCAGTTCGTCGATGCCCACAGGAATACGGAGGCCGTCGGCGCCGATTTCGAACACGCGCTTGCCCGCTGTGCCGCGCAGGATTTCGTCCTGGGTCTGTTCGAGGCCGGCCTGGCCGGTGGTTCCGTTCTCAAGGAAGCCCACAATGCCGCCGGCCACCGAGCCGTTCGGGTAGACGCGTTTGCTGGTTCCCTCGGAGAAAATACCCGGGATCTGCAGTTCCGAGACCCGGTTTTCGACGTCGGGCCGGAGGTCCTTGGCCACGATGTAGTAGGTCCTGGTTCCGGTGACGGATTTCCGGACGTCCTCGGCGTCCATGCCAAGGACGGCAGCAAGCTCGGCGATCCCCTGGTCTCGGGACACGGTGACGAGTTCGTCCTTGCCGTTTACCTTTTCAAGGCGCTTGAAGGATTCGGTCTTGGTGTTTACAGACTGGTCAACAGTGATGTTGTAGCGGATCACGCTGTTCGCCAGCACTGTTCCGCTGGCGTCCAGGATGCTGCCGCGCTCGGCCGGCAGCACGGTGGGGCGCAGCCGGTTGTCCAGGGCAGCTTCAGCCATGCCGCCGACATCCAGTCCCTGCACCAGGAAGAGCTTTCCGCCGACAACCACCAGCAGTGCAAGCATGATGCTGAGTCCGAGGCGGAGCCTCTTCGTAGCGTTAGCAGCCTTCTTCTTGCTTGCCTTGCTCTTGCCTTGCGCCACGCTCATCCCCTACTGCTTGCCATGCGGGCTACCAGCCGCCTGTTCGTGCCCTACTGCCCCGGCGTCCTTTGCTCCGGCGCCGGAATGGTGCCCCCGTTCAGGGCCGCGGGCTTGGCCGCAGCCGCCGGCTCGGCCGGCTTCGCAGCAGCCGGCGCCTCCGGCTGGGCAGCTGCTGTTTCACCGGCAGCGGGCGCCCTGCTGTCCAGCGGCTCGCCCGAGCTGGCGGGCGGGACCACATTCAGCTGACCCGGGACGGCAGGGGCAGCGATCACCGCTCCTGCCGAGTCTCCCTTGACCGCCGGCTTGGCATCCCCGCTCACGGTCAGCGTGGAAAGATCAATCTGTCCCTTGCCGGTGGAAGCAACCATTCCCAATTCTGCGGCCTTGGCAGCCAGATTCTGGGGAGCCTCAAAGTTTTGCACCTGCTGTGTCAGATCTTGATTCTGCTTGGTGAGCGCCGTCTGCTCGGCACGAAGCTTGACCAACTGGTACTGCGCTGTGGAAACAGAGATGTTGAGCACCAGTACCGCGATCAGCGCGGACGCCAGCATGCCGAAGCAGAGAACAACGAAGGGCGCGCGGCGCTTTCTCGGTGCGGACCGGACCAGGGACAGCGGGGTGCGCGCCTTCCGGGCCGAAGCCGGAAGCCCGGCCTCTATGTCATGGACGCTCGGGCCGGACGGAAGGGCGAGGTTCCTGGCAGCTGCGGTGCTCATTTTGCTCTCCTGGCTCTGATGCGTTCCACTGCGCGCAGCCGGGCTGATGCTGCGCGCGAATTCTCTGCGATCTCGACGGCGGTGGGCACCTCGGTGCCTTTGGTCAGGGTTTTGAGTTCGGCCTTGTGTTCTTCAAGCTCCACCGGGAAGCCGAGCGGCGCTGAGGATTTGGAGCGGGCCTGGAAAAAGCCCTTGACGATCTTGTCTTCCAGGGAGTGGTAGGACATCACGACGATCCGGCCGCCAAGCGCGATGGCATCCACCGCCGCCGGAACGGCACGCTCGAGGACTTCGAGTTCCTCGTTGACCTCGATGCGCAGCGCCTGGAAGGTGCGCTTGGCCGGATGTCCGCCGGACTTCGCTGCGGCAGCCGGAACCACTGCCCTGATCTGCTCGACGAGTTCCCCCGTGGTGGTGAACGGCTTCGCTGCCCGGGCGGCAACGATCCTGTTGGCGATGCGCCCCGCGAACTTTTCCTCACCCCACTTGCGGATGATCCTGACCAGATCCTCTTCGCTGTAGTTGTTAACTACGTCAGCCGCCGTCTGGCCGCGGCTGGTGTCCATCCGCATGTCCAGGGGCGCGTCAAAGGAATAGGCGAAACCGCGTTCACGCTCGTCGAGCTGCAGGGACGAGACCCCGAGGTCCATCAGGATGCCGTGGACCTCGGGAATGCCGAGGTCCTCAAGCACCTCGGCGATTTCGTCGTAAACAGCGTGGACCAGGTCCGTGCGGGCCGCGAAGGGCTTGAGCCGCTCCCCGGCCAGCGCCAGGGCTTCTTCGTCACGGTCGATGCCCACGAGGTGCAGGTCAGGAAAGCGCTGGAGCATGGCTTCGGAGTGCCCGCCCATGCCGAGCGTGGCATCAATGGCCACCGGAGTCTCACCGCGCAGGCGTGCCGCCTCGAATCCGGGCGCCAAAAGATTGATGCACCGGTCCTTCAGGACCGGTACATGGCGTTCGGACGTAGGCTTCGGCTGGTCGGGTTCTGTCATGCCTTCGTCCTTCCTTGAGCGCCTCGGGGGGTTCTTGGGCCAGATCCCCATCCGCGCCTATCCCTTTGGCTGCCTGGCTCCGGGGAAGTGAGCCAGGTAGTCGGCAGGGATGGGCGGCTGGAGATCTCGTCCAAGAAACGGATACGGGTTCGGGCCGGCCTAGAGGATGCCGGCGATGGGGTTGTCAGTTTCGGAGAAGGAGGTTTCCTTCTCCGCCAGGTACTCATTCCAGGCCTGGGCATCCCAGATCTCCGCGCGGGTGCCGGCCCCAATAACGGCCAGCTCCCTGCCGAGCCCTGCGTACTCCCGGAGCGCGGGAGGTATGGTCACGCGCCCCTGCTTGTCAGGTACCTCGTCCGAGGCTCCAGAGAGAAAAACCCGGATGTAGTCACGAGCCGACTTGTTGGAGATCGGAGCCTCCCGGATCTGCTCGTGTACCCTCGCGAATTCCTGCTCGCTGAAGACGTAGATGCAGCGCTCCTGGCCTCGCGTGAGAACAAGTCCGCCGGCAAGCTCCTCACGGAACTTGGCGGGAAGAATGATCCTGCCCTTTTCGTCAAGACGCGGCGAGTGTGTCCCAAGGAACACGTCCCACCGCCCGTCTGCCGTCAGAAGCTGAACAACCCCCGCGCTGCCACTACCCTCTTACGCGCTCCACTTTACTCCACTTCTCCCCACAGTCAACGCGACGCGGGGAATTCTCCACTCTTGGGACAAACATATTTCCGCGGAATGGCGGGAATTTTGGCCGGGGGTGGAAAGTGGAGGGACATTGCGTCGGTCCCGCGGCGGCGGACCCCGGCGGCATCAGCCCTGGAACATGGGCTCCGGGCACCAGTTCGCGGGTTAAAGCAGAATGACCCGCCGCAGCGGGTCATTCCTGGACTATTGGCGCCCAACCGGGGATGGACCCGGTGGTGCGAGTGGAGGGTGGTGCGAGTGGAGGGTGGTGCGAAGTGGAGGTGGTGGGAAGTGGAGCGCGGGCTCAGGACTCCCCGCGGCGCCTTTCATCCCATCGTTCCTCAAGGCTGTTCATAAAAGAGCTCTTGCTCTTCGACTTCCGGCCATGCCCGCCGGCCTTCGCTTTGCCGGCCGCAACACTGCGCATCGTGGCAAAGTAAACTCCGGCACCCATGACGACGAACCCGAGGACCCCTACAAATATGTTCTGGAGGGAGACACCCACCAGGAGGAGCAGCACCCCGGCCAGCGTGGCCAGTACGCCAATCACAATGTGCCGGGTGGACCAGCTACGGCCGGGATCCGAGCCCATGGAATTGGCAAACTTGGGATCGTCCTCATGCAGTTGCCTCTCGAGTTGCTCGAGCAGCTTCTGTTCGTGCTCCGAGAGCGGCATCACGACCTCCTTAAGTAGGCCAACGTCCAGACAGGCCGGAACCGGTTGTTCCTGCCCCGTCAACGACCGGCATGCCATCCAGGTTCCCGGCCCGCCAACCTCGGCGGATCCAGGGATTCAAGCATACTGACGCGGCGGGTCAGGTGATCCACACATGTCCAGACGTTCGAAATCTTTGTATCTATAAGGATAGTTTGTTGGGCGCTGTTCTGAAAGACGCTGTTCACGGGCGGCAACACTGTCCGGGCCTTGACCTGACACTGATCTCCGGCCATGAACACGGTTTCCCGCCCCGCGGGTGTCGCCGGAATCACGTCAGGGGTTGCCGCTTCCCGGCTCAAGCAGCCGGGCAGGAAGCACCGACTTGCTGCCGAACTTCTCCGCCACCTTGTCCAGTGCCTGTTCAGCGGCCCTCCAGTTGTCATCGCGCCTGTCCAGGCTCAGCTGAAGGGAGGTCTGCGCGGCCGCTTCCAGCTGCTCCGCACGCACACCAACCAGCCGGACCGTCAGGGGCCGGCTGCCCAGTGACTCCAGCAGCTGGATGGCCACGGCATAGATGAGCTGGGCGCTGTCCAGTGGCGCGTGGACCGTGCGGCTTCGGGTCACCGTGGAGAAATCTGCGTACCGCAGCTTGAGCGCCACAGTCCGGGCCACCAGCCCGGAAGAGCGCAGCCGCTCGGCAGTGCGGTGGGACAGTCGCAGCAGCTCCCGGTGCAGCAGGGCATCGTCCGCCGTGTCCGAGGCGAACGTTTCCTCCGCTCCGATGCTCTTCTCTACCCGCACCGGAGTGACCGTCCGGCTGTCGATACCCCAGGAGAGCCGGTGGACGTGTTCGCCGGTGGCGCCCAGCACCTTCTTGAGCGAGGAGACCGGCGTCGCGGCGACATCCGCCACGGTACGGATTCCCAGGCGGGCCAACACTTCCGCCGTCTTGCCTCCAACACCCCACAGGGCATTGACCGGAAGGCTGTGAAGATAGGGGACGGTCTGCTCCGGCCGGATGAGCAGCAGCCCATCCGGCTTGCACCGGGTGGAAGCGATCTTGGCCACAAACTTGCTGGCGGCGATCCCCACTGACGCCGTGATGCCTAGTTCACTGGCGACCCTCCTCCGGATCAATTGCCCTATTTCACTCGGCGGACCAAGCCTGCGGATGGCCCCTCCGACGTCAAGGAATGCCTCGTCGACACTGAGCGGCTCAACGAGCTCCGTGATGGACTCGAATATGCCCATCAGCTGGCCGGACACTTCGTAGTACAGCTTGTGCCGGGGCTCGATGATGATGGCCTGCGGACACAGCCTCTGGGCCACGGCCATGGGCATCGCCGACTTCACGCCGAACCTGCGTGCCTCGTACGAAGCAGACAGCACAACGGAACGCTCCGCCGGAAAACCCACGATGACCGGCCGGCCACGCAGATCAGGGCGGGCGCGCAGTTCTACCGAGACAAAAAACGCGTCCATATCGACGTGCATGATGCTCGCTCGCCGAAAGTCCGCCAGCCGCGCTTCCGCCTGCTCTCTGTCGTCGTCCGGCCCCACATCTGCAATCCTATGCCCTGCACCTGACTAAACTGGAGGCTGAATCCGGCATCAACACCCAGGAGGACCGCACCTGTGAAGGTCATTGGAACGCTCATGCCTGCCCGCCTTGGGCTGCTCGCCGCTGGAGCGGCCGTAGTGGCGGCGGCGTCAGCGTGCACGGCACAGGCGCCCGGTTCCGCTACGCCCGCCGCGACGGCATCGGCCTCCCCCGCTGCCGCAGCAACGAACACAGCCGCCACGGCGTCCCCGACGGCTCCCGCCAGCCCGTCTGCTTCCCCCGGCACGTCGGCCACCGTGGGAGCGCTCGTCGCCGGCTTCCCGTCGAAGCTTCTTCCCGTGATGCCCGGGGCCAAGGTGGTGGCCAGCAGCTTCGACAAGTCAACCTCCCCGGCCACCGTCGCGCTGGTTGGCTCCATCTCCGCCAAGCCGGCCGCCGTCGTCGCCTATTACACCAAAGCCCTGGAGGGACGGGGCTTTACGGCTGTTCCCGGCAACGCCGTGGGAAGCGTGGCGTCCAAGGACTTCGTCCGGGCGGGCAGCGAGACCGTAAATATCGCCGTCCCTGCAACGGGCGGGGTTTCAACCTTCACCATCGGCGCCAACGTGACTCCCGAGTCCGTCAAGTGATGGTGGCCGAGCAGCTTCGCGTTGAGCAGGCGGACTTCGTGGCCGCCGTAGCGGGAAAGCTGACAGACTTCCTGACCACCCGGCAGTCGATCATGACGGCAATCTCCCCGGACATCGATCCCATCATGGGATCCATCTCCAACCTGGTCACCGGCGGAAAACGGTTGCGCGCCCTCATGTGCTACTGGGGATGGCGCGGAGCGGGCGGCCCTGCCTCCGCGGAGGACATCATCACGGCAGGCGCGGCCCTTGAGCTGTTCCAGGCCGCCGCCTTGATCCACGACGACATCATCGACCGGTCGGACACCCGCCGGGGCGGGCCCAGCGTGCACCGCCGGTTCAGCCAGCTCCACGAGTCCCAGGGCTGGGCCCTCGACAGCGAACGCTTCGGCCACGCCGCAGCCATCCTGGCCGGCGATCTGTGCTTGTCCTTCAGCGAGGAAGCCTTCACCGATATCGGCGCAACGGCGGCCTCAGGAAGCAGGGCAAGGCTGATCTTCAACCTGATGCGTTCGGAGGTCATGGCCGGCCAGTATCTGGACATCCTCGAAGAGGTGGCCGGGCCGGTCCGGGACCGAGCCGGCGCCGTCAGCCGCGCCCAGTCAATCATCCGTTTCAAGTCGGCCAAGTACTCGACGGAACATCCGCTCGCCCTGGGCGGGGCGCTCGGCGGGGCCTCTGACGAACTGCTCCGGGGCTACTCCGCGTTCGCGCTCCCCCTGGGCGAGGCCTTCCAGCTTCGCGACGACGTCCTCGGCGTGTTCGGGGACCCGGTGACCACCGGAAAGCCTGCGGGCGACGACCTCCGGGAGGGCAAGCGGACCGTGCTCGTGGCCTTCGCACTGGATCTGGCCACCCCCGAGGAGTCCGAGTTCATCGACTCAAGGCTCGGCAGCCCCGAGCTGGGCGAGGACGACGTGGCCGAGATCCGCCGGATTATTGCGGACTGCGGAGCGCTGCAGGCCACGGAGGTGCTCATCGAGGAGTTCGGCGCGGCGGCGTACGCAGCCCTCGAGCTTCTGCCGCTGGAAGACCTCCCCAAGACCGCGCTGCGGCGGCTGGCCGAGGCGACTGTGAGCCGGGCCGCCTAATCGGCTGGCCCGGCCCGTTTGATCACACTGGGTCAATTATCAGGCTGGGTTTATTACCAGGCCAGGGACTGCGCCCGGCGCCGGATTTCCGTCTTGCGACCCTCGCGAAGGGCATCGATGGGCCGCCCCCGCAGTGACTCGTCAGGGGTGAAGAGCCAGCCGATAAGCTCTTCGTCCGAGAATCCCGCGTCTGCCAGCACAAGAATCGTGCCCTTAAGGCTGTCCACGACGTGGCCGTCCTGGAGGAAGGCCGCGGGCACCGAACGGATCCGGCGTTCCCCGATCCGCAGGGCGGCCAGCGCGCGCTCGTCAAGGAGCCCGTGGACTTTGGTAATGGACACATCCAGCAACTGGGCAACGTCGGGCAGGGGCAACCAGTCGCCTACAAGGGTTTCTACAGTACTCACGGGTCAAGGTTGCCATGACGGGCGCCCGCAAGCCTAGTCGAAACAGCGCACGTGTGCGCCCGCCCCGTTTTCGCGCGCGACACTCCCAGCCCGGCAGATTTTCCGGCTGAAAGCCGATTCTTGTGCTAACCGAAAAATCGTGAGAGATTCACATAGATAACATTCGCAACACGATTAACATCAGTAACATTGGTTTCACGAGCAACTGGCGCGACCGACAGCATTCGCCGCTGAGAAGAGGATCTTCCCCATGACGACGACCCGCTCCACCAAGCAGTCACCCCGGCCGGGCCTGCCGCTGATCGCGGCCGCGACGGCCACGCTCCCTGCCGTCATGCTTTCCTCCCTTGCGGTCGCCCAGCCCGCAGCGGCCGACGCCCGGCCCAAGACAGTGCCCGCAACACTCGCCGCCGCCATCGAGGCGCAGGCGGCCGCAGTCAAAGCGGGCATCATCCCCGCAGCCTCCGTGCCGGCTGCGCTCCCGTCGGGCCTGCAACCCACCCGCGTCACCCCAACGGCCCACACGGTGGCCCGCGGGGACACGGTCAGCGGCATCGCCGGCCGGTACGGGCTGAGCACCACTGCCGTGCTAAAGCTCAACAACCTGAAGTCGAACTCCGTGATCTACCCGGGGCAGCGGATCAAACTAAAGGCTGCCGCGGCTCCTGCAGCGAGGACTGCTGCGGCACCCGCGAGCACCCCTGCCCGGACGTACACGGTCAAGTCCGGCGACACTCTGGGCGGCATCGCCGGGCGGCATGGCGTCAGGCTCTCCCAAGTGCTCAGCTGGAACGGGCTCAAGGTGTCATCGATCATCTACCCCGGCCAGAAGATCCGGCTCGGTGCCGGCACCGCTGTTGCGGCGGCCCCAACCAAGGCGGCAGCACCGGCTGGCACCCCCTCAGGTTCCTATGTCATCAAGTCCGGGGACACACTGTCCGGTATTGCAGCCAGGCACGGCGTCAAGCTCGCGGCCATCCTGTCGGCGAACCGGCTGAAGCTCACCAGCGTCATCTACCCCGGCCAGAAGCTCGCCATTCCCGGGAAGGCCAGCGCCGT
Organism: Arthrobacter globiformis; assembly: GCF_030815865.1. Taxonomy (NCBI): domain Bacteria; kingdom Bacillati; phylum Actinomycetota; class Actinomycetes; order Micrococcales; family Micrococcaceae; genus Arthrobacter; species Arthrobacter globiformis. The sequence continues at coordinate 2,104,518 of NZ_JAUSXI010000001.1, read as the reverse complement.
CCAGCCGGCATCCAGCGTCACGCCGCTCGTACCCAGCTCCTTCCTCGGCTACACCTACCCGGCAGCCGTTGTCAGCTCGGCCAACAAGAACAAGGCCCTGCTGAACGCCTCGCCGGTTCCGTCCCTGGCCCAGATGCAGTCCATCGTGGCTGACACCGCCAGGCGGATGGGCGTGGATCCGGCACTGGCACAGGCTTTCGCGTATCAGGAATCCGGGTTCAACCAACGTGCTGTGTCACCGGCCAATGCCATCGGCACCATGCAGGTCATCCCCTCATCCGGCGAATGGGCATCTGACCTCGTGGGCCGGAAGCTGAACCTGCTTGACCCGTACGACAACGCCACCGCCGGAGTTGCGATCATCCGCCAGCTGATGCGGACCAGCAAGAACCTGGATTACGCCATCGCCGGCTACTACCAGGGCCAGTACTCGGTCAACAAGCACGGTATGTACTCCGACACCAAGCACTACGTGGCAGCAATCAAGGCACACCGCAAGACCTTCAGCTGACGCCCTCGATTGGCCTCAGGGCCGGGGTACCCCGGCCGCCGGGAGCATAACGATACGGGTCCGGATCGCATGTTGATTCGGACCCGTTTCCATGCAGCACTTAGTATCGAAGAGTGCAGGAAAACGCTTTAGGCAGTTTCGTTGGCTCGCTGGTGGACAACCGCTACCAGGTGAAGTCCCGGTTGGCGCGGGGCGGGATGTCCACGGTTTATGTGGCCACGGACCAGAGGCTGGACCGTGATGTTGCCTTGAAAGTCCTCCATCCCCACCTGGTCAACGACGGCAATTTCCTCGACCGTCTGGCCCGCGAAGCACGGGCAGCCGCAAAGCTCTCACACCCGCACGTGGTGGGCGTCCTCGACCAGGGGCACGACGGAGACACCGCCTACCTCGTGATGGAGTACATCAAGGGGCACACCCTCCGCGACGTCATCAACAGCAAGGGCGCCCTGTCCCCCCGGCTGGCCCTGGCACTCATCGATCCGGTGGTGGAAGGCCTGGGGGCTGCCCACGCCGCAGGCATGATCCACCGCGACGTCAAGCCGGAGAACGTCCTGATCGCCGACGACGGCCGGATCAAGATCGGCGACTTCGGCCTCGCACGCGCCGTGACAACGACAACCAGCACAGGTGCCTTGATCGGCACTATCGCATACCTCTCACCTGAACTGGTCCTTGGCAAACCGGCCGACGCACGAAGCGACATCTACGCCACGGGCATCATGCTGTTCGAGATGCTCACAGGACGCCAGCCGTTCGAGGGTGACGTCCCCATCCAGGTGGCCTACCAGCACGTGAACTCCACTGTGGGCGCCCCCTCCGGCCTGGTTCCCGGGCTCGTGCAAGAGGTGGATGAACTCGTGCAGTGGTGTACCGCCAGCGACCCCGAGCAGCGGCCGGTGGACGGCAACGCCCTGCTGGCGGAACTCCGCCATATCCGGACCAACCTCACCGACTCCGAACTTGATCTGCAACCCCCCGCAGCCATCCAGGCGGCCGCGGCGGCGGGCATAGTCCCCGACGCCGGCCCGCCCGGCATGAGCGCTCCGCCCGCACCCGCCCGGATGCCGTCCCGAATGCCGGGAAGCCCGCCCGGCCGGGGAGACCCGCGAGCACAAGGCAACCAGGAAAACCAGGGAAGCAACGGAAACCATACCGAGCTGCTGGCACCCATTAGCGGCGATGAAGTCCCCCGGGGCCGCCCCACAGAAGTCATTTCACGGACCAGCAACCCCACCACCGTGTTTTCCACCCCTGTCTCTTCAACCCCCGCCTCTTCAAGATCCGGTCCGGTCCTCCCGTCCTACGGATTCGACGACGACGACGAGGCGGAGGCGGGCCCGCTCCCCTTGGGCAAGCGGGAACAGCGGAAGCTGGACTGGCACGAACAAAAGGAACGGTCGCGCGCCGCGGCCACTCCCGTCCGGACGCTCCGGGAGGGAAATGCCCGGCGCAGGGGCGCTCTTTGGATCGTGGTCCTGGTGCTCCTAGCCCTCCTTGCCACCGGTGCGGGATGGTTCTTCGGCATGGGACCAGGCTCCCCCGGTACCGTGCCGGCCGTGGCAAACAGGACAGTGGCGGAGGCCCAGCAACTGCTGCGGGACGCAGGCTTCCAGTCCAGCACCCAGGACGTCTTCGATGACGACGTCAAGGCCGGACTCGTGGTGGGTTCCGAACCTGGCGCCGGAACGGAAATCCGTAAATTTCAGCAGGTCTCGCTGTTCGTGTCCAAGGGTCCGCAGCTGTTTCCCGTGCCGCAGCTGACCGGCAAGACGCTCGATGCGTCCAAGGAAGCACTCAACGGCGCCGAGATGGCGCTAGGCAAGGTCACCGGGAAATTCGACGAGGAGGTCCCGGCAGGAACGGTCCTGGGCCAGGCCCCGGCGGCGGGAACGCCCGTGCGGCATGGCACGCCGGTCAGCCTCACAGTTTCGAAGGGCCCGCAGCCCATTCCGGTGCCGGACGTGCGCGGACAGGACCAGGACGAGGCTTTCCGCTCCATTGAAGCTGCCGGACTCAAAGCTGTGGTGGCCGACGAAACGGTGCATGACAAGAACGTCCCGAAGGGGGCCGTGGTCAGCCAGGAACCCGCTTCGGGAAACCTGACAAGAGGCCAAACGGTCACCCTGACGATTTCCGAGGGGCCCAAGCTCGTGAAGGTGCCCAACTACATCGGCAAGCAGGTCCGCGAGGCCCGCGAAGCCTTGGAAAAGCGCGGTTTTGAAGTCCGCGTCAACGAAGTCCTCGGCGGCTTCTTCGGCACGGTCCGGGACCAGGATCCGGTGGACACGGAGGTACCCGAAGGCTCCGTCATTACCCTCACCGTGGTGTAGCCGGGACGATGAATAAAAGCCGGCGCCGGGGAGTCTGAACTGCTCCCGGCGCCGGTCTTTGCTTGTGCTGCTGGATCCGCCCAGCGCCGCTTAGCGGCGGGTGAGCGCACCCGCCACGAGGAACGCCATCTCCAGCGACTGCATGTGGTTCAGGCGGGGATCGCAGACCGACTCGTAGCGGTCGAGGAAAGCTTCCTGGTCGATGGGGTCGGCGCCGCCGAGGCATTCGGCCACGTCATCCCCGGTCATCTCGACGTGCAGGCCGCCCGGAACCGTCCCCAGCGCATGGTGCACTTCGAAGAACCCGCGCACCTCGTCGATGACGTCGTCGAAATTCCGGGTCTTGTAGCCGTTGGGTGAGGTGACGGTGTTGCCGTGCATCGGGTCCGTGACCCACAGGACCTGGGCGCCGGAGGCGGTGACCCTTTCGACGAGGGACGGGAGCTTCTCGCGGATGTTGCCGGCACCCATGCGGGTGATGAACGTGAGCCTGCCGGGTTCGCGCTCGGGATCCAGCTTGTCGATGAGGCGCAGGGCGTCGTCGCCGGACGTGGACGGGCCCAGCTTGACGCCGATCGGGTTGCGGACCCGGGACAGGTAATCCACGTGGGCGTGGTCCAGCTCGCGGGTACGCTCGCCGATCCACAGGAAGTGCCCGGAGGTGCCGTAGGGCAGTCCGGTGCGGGAGTCGATGCGGGTCAGCGCACGCTCGTAGTCGAGCAGGAGGGCCTCATGGCTGGCAAAGAACTCAACCCGCTTCAGGGCTTCAAAGTCAGCGCCGCAGGATGCCATGAACTTGATGGCGCGATCGATGTCGCGAGCGAGGGACTCGTAGCGGGCGTGGGCAGGGTTCTCGGTAAAGCCCTTGTTCCAGGTGTGCACCAGACGGAGGTCTGCGAACCCGCCCTGGGTGAATGCCCGGATGAGGTTCAGTGTGGAAGCGGAGGTGTGGTACGCGCGGAGCATGCGGCTGGCGTCGTGGGCCCGCGACTCGGGGGTGAAGTCGTAGCCGTTCACGATGTCGCCCCGGTATGCCGGCAGCGTTACGCCGTCGCGGGTCTCGTCGTTGGAGGAGCGCGGCTTGGCGAACTGCCCGGCCATGCGCCCCATCTTGATGACGGGCATCGCCGCGCCGTAGGTCAGGACCACTGCCATCTGCAGGATCGTCTTCACCCGTGCGCTGATCTTGTCCGCCGTGGCACCCTCAAAGGTCTCGGCGCAGTCACCGCCCTGAAGCAGGAAGGCCTTGCCCTGGGCTGCGGCGGCGAGACGCTCGCGCAGGATGTCCACCTCGCCCGCGAAAACGAGCGGCGGGAGCGCGGACAATTCCTTGACGGATGCGTTGAAGACCCCGGAGTCCTCCCAGCTCGGCTGCTGGGAGATGGGAAGGTCCCGCCAGTTGTCGAGTCCCGGATAGTTGGCCGCACCGCTCTGTGAAGTGCTGGTCAGGGAAGAGGCAGGTTTTGCAGATAGCTCAGTCACACTACTAAGAGTAGAGGGCCGAACCTGCTTCGGGACACCCGGACTGTCATGCGCCCGGCCCCCGCGTCACAGATACACGGCGTCACAGATACACGGCGTCACGGACATCTACGACGCCGACCGGGAGGAACCGGCCTCCCCCGGCTCCGGGCCGGCCTTCCCCGCCAGCCTGAGCTTGACCACCGAGGCGTACTCGTCCACGTATTCCTGTCCGGAGAGCCGCATGAGCTCGTACATGACCTCGTCCGTGACGGACCGCTGGATCAGCCGGTCATCGGCCATGCCCTCATACCTGCTGAAGTCCAGGGGCTTGCCGAAGATCATGCCGATCCGCCGGATGGTCGGCAGCCGCTTGCCGATGGGCTGAACCTTGTCCGTTCCGATCATCGCCACCGGGATGACGGGGACACCGGCCTGCAGGGCCAGCCGAGCCACCCCCACTTTCCCGCGGTACAGCCGCGAGTCGGGGCTGCGCGTCCCCTCGGGGTAGATGCCCAGCAGTCCGCCGTGGGTGAGCACATCCATGCCCGCATCGAGTGAGGCCGCCGACGCCGCGCCCCCGGAACGGTCCATGGGGAGCTGGTTGGTCAGCCGGAAGAACAGGGCGGTCAACCGGCCCTTGAGCCCCGTGCCCGTGAAGTACTCGGCTTTGGCCAGGAAAATGACGGGCCGCGGCACCATCAGCGGCATGAAGATAGAGTCCGAAAATGAAAGGTGGTTGGAGGCGATAATGGCGGCCCCCTCGGACGGGATGTTGTCCAGCCCTTTGACCCACGGCCGGAAAAGAGTGCGGACCACCGGCCCCAGGAAGATCCGCTTCATGACCCAATAGAACACGTGTCTTACCTCTCCGGAAGGCTACCGCCCGGGCGTTCCAAACGGCCCAGCGGCACTGCAATGCAACCCTACTCTAGTGAGAATTGTCTGGAACAGTGACACGATGGATCCATGACAGAAAGCAGCGACCGCACAAGGCCCGCCGCTTTCAGCTACGCGGGACACGGTGTCAATGCGCGGATCGGAATCGCGATTTCCCACGGCTTCACCGGCAGTCCCCTCAGCATCCTGCCGTGGGCCGAATTCCTGGCCGGGCGCGGCTTCGCCGTCACGGTTCCGCTGCTCCCAGGGCATGGCACGAGCTGGCAGGAACTGGCCGGGACAGGATGGCGGGAGTGGCACGGCGCCTTCGAACGGTCGTATCTGGAACTGGCGGCCAGGACCGACGAATGCTACGTGGCAGGCCTCTCCATGGGCGGCGCCATCGCCCTGCTCACCGCGTCCAGCCACAACGTGGCGGGTGTCGCCGTCGTCAATCCGGGCCTGAGCTTTTACGACCGGCGCGTCCGGGTCATTGGCCTGCTGAAGTACATCCAAAGAACCACGGTGCCTATGGCGGAGGAAAATCCGACGGCGGCCCCCACGGACGACGGCGACTACTCCCTCACGCCGCTGGCGGCGGTTCACCAGCTGAAGAGGCTGTTCGCTGCCGCCGTCCGCGGCCTGCCGCGGATCACTGCCCCGGTGCTGGTCTTCAAGTCGGTCAGTGACGCAGTGGTACCCCCGACTTCGCTAAGCCTGATCCGGAGGCGCCTCGGCTCCGCGGGCCTCGACGTGGTGCTGCTCAGGAACAGCGGTCATGTGGCTACGCTGGACACGGACGCCCAGGAAATTTTCGAGTCCTCGGCGCGGTTTTTTCAGCTGCATTCCCGAAGCCACATACCGTCGGAGAAGTCATGACCACAGTTCCCGATCACAGCCCGTTCAGCAGCGCCTTCTCCGGCGAGGGGCCGTCCATCGGCATCGCACTGTCCCACGGGTTCACCGGCAGCCCGCACAGCCTGCGTTCGTGGGCCCAATCGTTTGCCGATGCCGGCTTTGCCGTGAGGATGCCGCTGCTGCCGGGCCACGGCACCACCTGGCAGGAGCTGTCCCGCAACCGCTGGCCGCAGTGGCATGACGCGATGGACGCCGCGTACCTGGAGCTCGAGTCCGAGTGCGACCTTGTCTTCGCAGCGGGCCTGTCCATGGGCGGCGCCCTGGCACTGCGCCTCGCCGCGACCAGGCCCGTCGCCGGAGCCATCGTGGTCAACCCCGGCCTTGTCATTGATGACCGCCGTGCCCCGCTGGCCGGGATCCTCAAGCTGGTCCTCAAGAGCACGCCGGCAATAGCCAACGACATCCGGAAGCAGGGCGTCGACGAGGGCGCATATCCCCGCACCCCTGTGGCAGCTGCCCACGAACTGAATAAAATGTTCAAAGACACGGTCCGGCTGCTGCCGCGCATAACAGCGCCGGTGCGCGTGTTCCGCTCCACGGTGGACCACGTTGTTTCCGATACCAGCATCACAGCGCTGCGGCGCGGGCTTATCCACGCCCCGCTGCAGCTCACACTGCTCGACAACAGTTATCACGTGGCCACGCTGGACCACGATGCCGATCAGATCTTCAGCGCCTCGGTGGACTTCATCCGCTCCGTGGTGGCGGGCGGCCACCAGGGATCCGCCGACTCCGCGACAGCCAGCCAGAAGGGCGCGACCGATGAATAGGCCCGATTCGAATTCATCCGATCCGAGTGCCAACCAGGATGACGCCGTCTGGCTCGACCTGGTGGCCAGGCTCCAGGGCGACAGCCCGGCTCCGGATGCGGACGCCGTCCCCGGCGACGGGGAATCCCCCGCCACCAAGTCTCCGCGCCATCACGGCGGTCCCCGGCACAGCACGGCTACCAGCGACGACCCGGCCGACGACGCCGGCGCTGCACGGGCAGAACAGCCGGACCCTGCTTCCGGCCCGGAAAGCGCGGCAAAACGCTTCACCGACTTCGATCCGCTGGGCCTGGCGCCACGGGCGCCCAGGGAACTGTCAGCCGCCGAGCGGCAGCAGGCCGCCGACCGGGAGAAAGCAACCGGGCAGGAGAAGGCCGCCCGGTCCGGGCAGCCTGACGTTCCCCCCGGCGCCGGGGACCCGCGCGACTATAGCGTCGAGGACGACGACGGTGAGTTCGTGCCGGAGGATCCGCCCAAGCTTTCGGCGACGGACCCGCTGACGATGCTCGCGTGGCTGGGCGCCGTCGGTGCTCCGGTTGCCCTGGTCTTGTCGGCGATGTTTTGGCGCTCCGCGCCGCTGCTGGCAATCCTCGGCATGGTGGCCGCCTTCATCGGGGCCGTGGTGTATCTGATCATGAAGCTGCCGCAGGAAAAGGACGAGAACGACGACGGCGCCCGGGTCTGACGCTTCCGTCAGCGGTGCGTACGGCTACTGGCCCGGGACAGGTCGGCAGCCCCGATCAGGCCAGCATACGGCCCAAGGGCAGCCAGGTCGATTTCTGCGGCCGGACGGAATCCCCGGCCGGTGAGGTTGCGGGCGAAGGCCTTGCGCGCCGGAGCCACCAGCAGTTCGCCGGCCGCACACAGACCGCCGCCAATCACGAACTTCCCGGGATCGAGGGCGGCGGCAAGGTTCGCCAGCCCCAGACCGAGCCAGTTCCCGACGTCCTCCAGGAGCTCCCGGGAGGCGGCGTCGCCCGCAATGGCCAGTTCCGTCACCGTCGCTCCGGTGATGCGCTCGGCGCTTCCGTCCACGGCCTTGAGAAGTTCCTGCGCCACCGGCGAATTCGCCATCGCCAGTTCCCGAGCCTCCCGGCCGAGGGCGTTGCCTGAGGCGTACTGTTCCCAGCAGCCGCGGTTTCCGCACTCGCACCGGTGGCCGCCGGGCATGATGATCTGGTGGCCGAACTCCCCCGCCACACCAAACCTGCCGCGCTCGACGCGCCCGTCCATCACCATGGCTCCGCCGATGCCGGTGCCAAGGGTGATGCAGACCAGCCGGTCCTGCCCCTGCCCGGCACCGAAGCGCCACTCGGCCCAGGCCGCAGCGTCGGCATCGTTAACCAGCATGACGGGGCGCCGCAGCAGGTGCTGCAGGTTCTCACGCAGCGGTTCGTTCCGCCAGGCGAGGTGCGGGCTGAACAGCACCGTGCCGCCGTCGAGATCCATCCAGCCAGCGGCGCCAATGCCCACCGACCGGATCCGGGCACCGGCGCTCAGTTCCTCAACCAGTTCCACGATGACGCGCTCCACCGCACGCGGATCGGTTCCCGGCGTGGACCGGCGCGCCTCGCGCAGGATGCGGCCTTCGGCGTCCACGACGCCGGCGGCAACCTTCGTGCCGCCGATGTCGATGCCGATGGCAAGCCCCCGGCGGCCCAGCCGCAGTTGCTGCCGGAACAGGCGGTGGCCGGCCAACTGGCCCCCGTATCCCGACGCCGGGCGCCGTGACACTGAGTGGCGCGACTTCGCGCGCCGGGACGCCCATCCCCCGGGCTGGCCGCTCCGGATGGAGTCAAGGGGCGGTGTTGGCTGCTCGTTGGGCGGGGAGGGCTGCATAGTCCCCCATTCTAGGTGTCGCCGCAGAGCGTCTTCGCAGGTAGGACACCCGAACGACACGTCCTGCACACTGGCGGCTCGCACCCCTTAGCCGTAAAGTTACCGATGGGTAACCACGATCTGCCGGCCACCGCCACGTGACGTACTAAGGTTAGGACTACCCGCTGCGGCCAACGGATATCAAAGGAGCTAACGTGCGCGAATTCAGCGTTCCGCCCTTGGCGAACGTCCCTCTGGACAGCAATATCACGGACCTTGTACTGCGCCAGGCAGCGAAGGCATCCAACCCTGCCCTGTTTTCGCGCCTCGACTCTGCCGGCCAGTGGCAGGACATCCGGGCCAAGGACTTTGTGGCCGACGTGTCCGCCCTCGCCAAGGGGCTCATCGCCAGCGGCGTCAGTGCGGGCGACCGCGTGGGCATCATGTCGCGTACCCGATACGAGTGGGCACTCATCGACTTCGCCATCTGGTTCGCAGGTGGCGTTTCCGTTCCCATCTACGAAACGTCGTCGCCTTCCCAGGTCGCCTGGAACCTGGGCGACTCCGGTGCCGTCGCTGCATTCGGCGAATCGGACCACCACGAAAACATCATTCGGCAGGCCGCTGCCACCGAAGGCCTCACCGCACTGACCCACGTGTGGCAGCTGGAGGGGGACGGCCTCGAAAGCGTGCGCGCGGCGGGCACCGCCATCAGCGACGACGAACTCGACGCCCGGCGGCGCTCCGCCGGGCTCCGCGACCTCGCCACCATCATCTACACGTCGGGCACCACCGGCCGGCCTAAAGGCTGCGAACTGACCCACGGAAACTTCGTGGAGCTGTCCGAGAATGCCCTTGCCACCTCGCTGAGCGGCGTGGTCAATGAGCAGTCCCGCACCATCATGTTCCTGCCGCTGGCGCATGTCTTCGCGCGCTTCATATCGGTCCTGGCCGTCGCCGCCGGCGTCACCGTGGCGCACACCCCCGACATCAAGCACCTGCTGCCCGACCTGCAGAGCTACAAGCCGACGTTCATCCTTGCCGTTCCCCGCGTCTTCGAAAAGGTATACAACTCGGCCCTCACCAAGGCCGAGGATGGCGGCAAGGGCGCGATCTTCCGCAGGGCCGCCGAGACCGCGATCGCCTACTCCCGTGCACGGCAGGGCGGCGGCGTCGGCCTGGGCCTGAAGATCAGGCACGCGATCTTCGACAAGCTCGTCTACGGCAAGCTCCGCGCCGCCATGGGCGGCGAGGTGGCCCATGCCGTGTCCGGCGGCGGCCCGCTGGGCGAACGGCTGGGCCACTTTTTCCAAGGTATCGGCCTGCAGATCCTGGAAGGCTACGGCCTCACCGAAACCACGGCACCCGTCAGCGTCAACACGCCAGAGCGCATCAAAATCGGCACAGTGGGCGCCCCGATTCCAGGCAACAGCGTTCAGATTGCCGACGACGGCGAGATCCTCGTCAAGGGCACCTGCGTCATGCGGGGGTACTACCAGCGCCCCGACCTCACGGACGAGTCGTTCGCTGATGGCTGGTTCCGCACCGGGGATATCGGCCAGCTCGACGAGGACGGCTACCTGCTGATCACCGGGCGGAAGAAGGAAATCATTGTCACCGCCAGCGGCAAGAATGTGGTTCCCGCACTGCTCGAGGACCAGATCCGGGCGGATGCCCTGGTGTCACAGGTACTCGTCGTTGGTGACAACCGCCCGTTCATCAGCGCCCTCGTGACTCTCGATGAGGAAGCCCTCCCGGGCTGGCTGCAACGCCACGGTCTGCCGGGGAACACGAAGCTGAGCGACGCCGCCGGCCACGCCGAGATCAAGGCCGCCGTGCAGGAGCTCATCAACCAGGCCAACCAGTCGGTGTCGCAGGCGGAGGCCATCAAGTCCTTCCGGATCGTGCCGAGCGACTTCACCGAAGCCTCCGGCCACCTGACCCCGTCCATGAAGGTCAAGCGCGCGCAGGTCATGAAGGACTTCGAAGCCGTGATCGACGACATGTACAAGTCGCCGAAGCCCACCCGCGCCTAGGGCTGGAGTACTCGTTAGGGAGTTTTTGTCCACTTGTCGGCACTGCCGGGGCCTCCAGAAGCCAATAAGTGTACAAAAACTCCCGACGGCGGCGGGTCAGGCCTGCTGCAGCTCATCTACCACCAGCGCGGCCAGCTCCACGGCTGCGGCACGGGTTGCCGGCTTCAGCTGGCCCAGGCGGATCCGCGAGCCTTCCGCCAGGTGTGGGTCATGCGGAATCCGCACCACATTCTTCACCCGGGACAGGAAATGCTGCTCAATTTCGTCGATGTTGACCAGGGTGCGGTTGCCGGCAGCCATGTTGATGACCACTGTTGCCTTGGCGACGAGATCCTGCCGGCCGTGGGCCTCAAGCCAGGACAGCGTTTCGGACGCCAGCCGGGCCTCATCGACGCTGCCGCCCGAGACGAGCACCACGGCATCGGCCTTCTCCAGCGTGCCCTTCATGACCGAGTGCACCATGCCGGTGCCTGAGTCGGTGAGCACGATCGAGTAGTACCGGCCCAGGATGTCGGTGACTGCACGGTAGTCGGAGTCGTCGAAGGCGTGCGCCACCATGGGATCTGTGTCCGAGGCCAGCACATCCAGGCGCGAACCCTCCCTGGCCGTGTAGTTGGACAACTGGGCGAATGAGTCGACCGTGAACCTGTCCTTCACCAGCTGGCGGGCCGTGAAATCAGCCCTGCCCGGCGACCGGTCCGATAGGGTGCCCCGGTCCGGATTCGCATCCATCGCGATGACCCGGTCCTCACGCAGCTCCGCCAGCACCATGCCGAGCAGCGTGGTGACGGTGGTCTTGCCCACTCCGCCCTTGCGCGAGAGCACGGGCACGTACCGGGTCCGCTCCCCCAGCCGCATGGCGATGCGGTGCTCCATGGCCCGCTGGATTCGGACCTGGTCCGAGTCGCCCAGGTTCACGTAGCCCAGGGTTGCCTGGTACAGCCAGCGGCGCCAGCCTGACACCGGGGCGGCTGCGGTTCTGGTCAGGAGACGGTCGGCGGTGAGCGCGGCAGCGGGCTCCGGCCCCTCTGGCCGCTCACGGCGCCCCGGAAGGTCCTTCGCTTTTTCACTGATATCACCCGGCTCGGTCGCCGGTTCGGCGGCAGTGGCTGCGCCCGATGCATCAGCCGGCTCTGTGCCCGCGGCGGCTGCGCCGGTTGCGGCAAGTTCGTCGATGTCGCTGGCGGTAACACCGGGGCCGGCGGTCACAACGGGCATGGCCGATGTCACCGTCTCCTGTTGCACCACGCCGCCGACTGCGGAGAGCGATCCGGCGGAGGTGCGGTCCTGGCCGTCGGAAACGGTCACCACGCTGATGTCCCTTGCCGGAGCCACGTCACTGGTCACCGCTGCGTCCGCGCCGTCCGCCGGAGACACGCCGCCGGGACCGGCCCCGGCCTCCCCCGCAACGTCGACGACGCTGCCTTGGGAGATTGAAGGCCTCCGGTCGGGGCGCGGCCCGGGCTTGGGCGTATTGGTCTGCGTCATGGCTTCCGCTCTGTTTCGTACTGGCTGCCGGCGGGGTTCCGGCAACCAATGTGGTTCGGAAATGGCTGTGGGGGCGGCTCAGCGCCGTCCCCACAACCTTTTTTCTGTCTTCCACCCTACCTGCAGGGCGGCCGCAGGCCGCCCTGCAGGTTATTCAGCGGTCGTCTAGCCGCCGGTCATCTGCTCAACAGTCACCTATTCGACGACGATCAGCAGGTCACCGCCCTGAACCTGTTCCACAGCGGAAATGGCCAGCCGCGTCACCTTGCCGCCCACCGGCGTCGTGATGGATGCCTCCATCTTCATCGCCTCGATGGTGGCAACCGTGTCACCGGCGTTGACGGTGTCGCCTGCCTTGACGGTGACCGTCACGGCGCCTGCGAAGGGAGCGGCGACATGACCCGGCACGGACGCGTCAGCCTTCTCCGCCGTCTTCACATTGCTGACCACGGACTTGTCGCGCACCGAGACCGGGCGGGACTGACCGTTGAGCGTGCACATGACCGTGCGCATACCCTTCTCGTCCGGCTCCGACACAGCTTCCAGGGACGCGATGAGGCGCACACCCTTTTCGAGCTGCATCACGTGCTCTTCGCCGCGCTGCAGGCCGTACAGGTAGTCGCGGGTGTCCAGGACCGACACGTTGCCGTAGGTCTCGACGCTCTTGAGGTAGTCCTTCGTCGGCCCCGCGAAAAGGAGCCGGTTCAGGGTCTGCTGTCGGGTCTTCGAGTCGCCGCGGAGAGCCGCGCTGTCCTCGGCGCTCAGCTCGGCGTCGCGCACCTTGACGCTGCGGCCCTGGAGGGCCTTGGTGCGGAACGGCTCCGGCCAGCCTCCCGGAGGATCGCCCAGCTCACCGGACAGGAACCCGATGACGGAGTCGGGGATGTCATAGTTCTGCGGGTTCTCGTTGAAGTCGGCCGGGTCTGCGTTCAGCCCGACGAGGTGCAGGGCGAGGTCGCCCACCACCTTCGACGACGGGGTCACCTTGACCAGGTGGCCCAGGATCCGGTCCGCGGCCGTGTACATGTCCTCGATCGCCTCAAAGCGTTCGCCCAGGCCCAGCGCCATGGCCTGCTGGCGGAGGTTGGACAGCTGCCCGCCCGGGATTTCGTGCTGGTACACGCGGCCTGTCGGACCCGGCAGGCCCGATTCGAAGGGTGCGTAAACCCTGCGCACGGCCTCCCAGTACGGCTCGAGGGAACAGACCGCGGCCAGGCTGAGCCCCGTGTCACGTTCCGTGTGGGCCAGGGCCGCAACCAGGGCCGACGCCGACGGCTGGCTCGTGGTGCCAGCCAGGGACGCCGAGGCCACATCGACGGCGTCGACGCCTGCGTCGACTGCCGCAATCAGGGTGGCCAGCTGGCCACCGGCGGTGTCGTGGGTGTGCAGGTGGACCGGGAGGTCGAACCGTTCCCGCAGTGCCGCGACAAGCTTCGCGGCCGCCGCCGGACGCAGCAGGCCTGCCATGTCCTTGATGGCCAGGATATGGGCACCGGCGTCGACGATCTTGTCCGCGAGGCCCAGGTAGTAATCCAGCGTGTAGAGCTTCTCTTCCGGGTCCAGCATGTCGCCCGTGTAGCACAGTGCCACCTCGGCGACGGCGGTGCCTGTGGCCCGCACCGCGCGGATGGCCGGCGCCATCTGGCTGACGTCGTTCAGCGCGTCGAAGATGCGGAAGATGTCGATGCCCGTGGCGGCCGCCTCGTTGACGAAAGCCTCGGTCACTTCCTCGGGGTACGGGGTGTAGCCCACAGTGTTCCGGCCGCGGAGCAGCATCTGCAGGCAGATGTTCGGCAGGGTCTTGCGCAGCGCGGCCAGCCGGTCCCAGGGATCCTCGCCGAGGAACCGCAGCGCGACGTCGTAGGTGGCGCCGCCCCAGGCTTCAACGGACAGCAGTTCCGGCAGGAGGTTGGAGACCGCGGGTGCGGCAGCCACCAGGTCCCTCGTGCGGACGCGGGTGGCCAGCAGGGACTGGTGGGCGTCGCGGAAGGTGGTGTCGGTGACGGCGACGGCCTTCTGTTCACGCAGCGCCTTGGCGAAGCCCTCCGGGCCGAGTTCCAGGAGCCGCTGGCGGGAACCGGGGCGGGCCTCAGCGCCGGTGACTGCGGGGAGCTTGTCCGCCGGGTCGGTGCGGACCGGCAGCTCACCGTTGGGCTTGTTCACGGTCACCTCGGCGAGCCACGTCAGCAGCTTGGTGCCGCGGTCCGCGGAGACGCGCGACTTCAGCAGCTGGGGGCGCTCGTCGATGAATGACGTGGCCACGTTGCCGGCGATGAAGTCCGGATCGTCAAGGACGGCCTGAAGGAACGAGATGTTGGTGGAGACACCACGGATTCGGAACTCCGCCAAAGCTCGGCGCGCCCTGGCCACCGCGGCGGGGTAGTCCCGGCCGCGGCAGGTGAGCTTCACCAGCATGGAGTCGAAGTGCGGGCTGATTTCGGCGCCCGAGTAGACGGTGCCGCCGTCGAGCCTTACGCCGGCACCGCCGGCGGAGCGGTAACCGGTGATCTTTCCGACGTCGGGCCGGAAGCCGTTGGCCGGGTCCTCGGTGGTGATGCGGCTCTGCAGCGCGGCACCCTTGAGGAAGACGGTCTCCTGGGACAGACCCAGATCGGCCAGGGTCTCACCGGCGGCGATGCGCATCTGCGCCTGGACGAGGTCGACGTCGGTGACCTCCTCCGTGACGGTGTGCTCCACCTGGATGCGGGGGTTCATTTCGATGAAGACGTGCTGGCCGGCGCGTTCGCCCACAGTGTCCACCAGGAACTCCACGGTACCGGCGTTGACGTAGTTCAGGGCCTTGGCGAACTTCACGGCGTCCCGGTACAGGGCCTGGCGGATGCCTTCGTCCAGGTTGGGGGCCGGGGCGATCTCGATGACCTTCTGGTGGCGGCGCTGGATGGAACAGTCACGCTCGAAGAGGTGCATGACGTTGCCCTCGGCGTCGGCCAGGATCTGGACCTCGATGTGGCGCGGGCGGAGCACTGCCTGCTCAAGGAACATGGTGGGGTCACCGAAGGCGGCGTCGGCCTCGCGCATGGCGGACTGCAGCGCCTCAGGCAGGGCTTCGCGGGTGTCGACGCGGCGCATGCCGCGTCCGCCGCCGCCGGCTACTGCCTTGGCGAAAATGGGGAAGCCGATCTCATCCGCAGCAGCGATCAGTTCGTCAAGGTCCTTCGACGGGGCGCTCGACTTCAGCACGGGGACGCCAGCCTTGCGGGCGGCCTCCAGGGCGGCCACCTTGTTGCCGGCGAGTTCCAGGACCTCCGCGGGCGGGCCCACAAAGGTGATGCCGGCGGCCTTTCGCGGCACGCGCAAGGTCGGGGTTCTCGGAGAGGAAGCCGTAGCCCGGGTAGATGGCGTCCGCACCGGACTCCTTGGCAACCCGCACCACTTCGTCGACGTCCAGGTAGGCGCGGACGGGGTGGCCCTCTTCGCCGATCAGATACGCCTCATCGGCCTTCTGGCGGTGGATCGAGTTGCGGTCCTCGTTGGGGAACACGGCGACTGTCTTGGCGCCCAGTTCGTAGCCGGCGCGGAAAGCACGGATTGCGATTTCTCCGCGGTTGGCCACCAGAATCTTGGAAAACATACTTCTCCTGCATCATTGCGGGTGTATCGGTGAGTGGTCACAGTGTGTAAGACGGGCCGGACGAAACACAAATCATTGTGTCTACCATCACAGAATTATCCGTCATCTCCGGGCCATATTCACTGCCGGTCCATATTTACTGCCGCTAAACCACCACCATTCGCTTTCGGCGCACTGCCGCCGAAGGACGACGCCGGCCCGGCCCGGCCGGGCCGGGCCGGCCGGGGAGGCATGCCCGGATCCGCATAAGAAGGGATTCGGGCCGAGGTCAACATATGATGAATGGGGCGGCGGAAGCCTGCCCCGGTTCCGGCAGCACCGGAACGGAACGTACCCCAACACGGCAACCGGCGTTAGGTATTGGTCTCTCAAGTGCAAGTAGTCAGCATCAGCAGCCTCAAGGGCGGTGTCGGCAAGACATCCGTTACAACCGGACTGGCGTCTGCGGCACTGGCCGCAGGCATCCCAACCCTCGTAGTGGACCTCGATCCCCATGCCGACGCAAGCACAGCCCTCGGCGTGCAGCCCAGCGACAAGCTGGACATCGGCAGGATGCTGAAGAATCCACGCAAGGCCAAACTTGCGGAGAACGTCGTGCCCAGCGGCTGGATCAGCCGGGCGGCCGTCAACGGCTCCGGCCCAGCGGTCCTCGACGTCGCCGTCGGATCCGCGTACGCCGGAATTTACGACCGTCCGGACCTTGGCAAGCGCGATTTGCGCAGGCTGTCCGCGGTGCTGGCCGGCGCGGACTCGTACGAGCTCGTCCTGGTGGACTGCCCGCCGTCCCTGAACGGGCTGACGCGCATGGCGTGGTCGGCAAGCAACAAGGTTGCCCTGGTGGCCGAGCCCGGGCTCTTCTCCGTGGCCGGCACTGAACGCACCATGCGGGCCATCCAGCTGTTCCGGCAGGAATTCGCGCCGAACCTGTCCCCTGCCGGCATCGTGGCCAACCGCGTTCGCTCCGGGTCCTCCGAGCACGCTTTCCGCCTTGCCGAGATGCAGACAATGTTCGGCGACCTCCTGCTGGCTCCGCACATCCCGGAGCAGGCCAATTGGCAGCAGATTCAGGGCGCGGCCCATTCCGTCCACCACTGGCCCGGCGACTCCGCCAAGGCCGCGGCCGGGCTCTACGACACGCTGCTGGGAAATCTTCTGGCCACCAACAAGACCAGCCGCAGCCGAAGCGCGCGGTAAAGCCCAGCCCCGGATCACCGGGGCCCTGCCGAATGCAGAAAAGGCCGCCTCCCCGACGGGAGGCGGCCTTCTGCGTAATCTCGTGGCTGGCGCCGCTAGCCGATCTTGCGGGCCGCGCGGCGCTTGCTGAGCTCGTCGTCTGCGAACGTCTGTTCGCCGGCGTGCTCGCTGGGCAGCGAGGCGAGGCTCCCCTCGACTTCGCGCCACACACGGCCCACGGCGATGCCGAACACGCCCTGGCCGCCCTGCACGAGATCGATGACCTCGTCCGCGGAGGTGCATTCGTAGACGCTGGCGCCGTCGCTCATGAGGGTGATCTGGGCCAGGTCCTCGACACCGCGTTCACGGAGGTGCTCCACCGCGCTGCGGATCTGCTGCAGCGAGACGCCGGTGTCCAGCAGGCGCTTGACCACCTTCAGGACCAGGATGTCGCGGAAACCGTAGAGCCGCTGGGAGCCGGAGCCCGCTGCGCCGCGGACTGCAGGCTCCACCAGGCCGGTGCGCGCCCAATAGTCGAGCTGCCGATACGTGATGCCGGCGGCTTTGCAGGCCGTGGGCCCGCGGTAGCCGGCGTCCTCATCCAGAACCGGGAGGTCCTCAGTGAAGAGAAGGCCCTGAGCACCGCTTGCGGGCACGGCAACGCCGGCCGTCGAGGGTTGCTTCAGCTCTCCTGCTTCGCCTTTCGGACTCACGTGGATCCTCCTTGTCATGAGCTCCCCTGGGGAAGTGCCGCAACAGCTGCTACGCGCATGAAGTCCGGATGAAATTCACGCTTGTAATTCGGCTGGAGTAGCACTTTCCAGTGTGACTTGCGCCGCTGTCGTATGCAATGGGAACTTGGTACCTTCGACGTTAGGCCCGCCGTGGCCCAAGGTCAAAGACGTTCGCATGATTAGTGGGGCGTGTCGAAAGTTTCAGCCTTAACTTTAACCTTAACGTGACCTTAGCCGTCGAAATCCTCGGGCTCGACGTCGTCAAGGAACTCCCGGAACCTGCGCAGCTCGCGCTCTTCCTCCACGGTGGGGCCGGGCTCCGTGTCCTCGCCCTCGTCATGCTCGGTGATGCGCACGCCGGCCTCGTCCATGACGGAGTCAGCGCACCAGATCCGGCATTTGGCGCGCAGCGCGATGGCCAGGGCGTCGGATGCCCTGGAGCTCACAGTGGCCCCGTTGTCGAACTGGAGCTGGCCGTAGAAGATGTTGTCCTCCACGGCCACGATGTTCACGCTGACCACGGAGTGGCCAAGCGTCTCCACGACGTCCACAAGCAGGTCGTGCGTCATGGGCCGTGGCGGCACCACGCCCTGCTGTGCCAGGGCGATGGCGCTTGCCTCGGGCGTCCCGATCCAGATGGGAACGTGCCGTTCTCCGTGCATCTCGCGGAGCAGGACCAGGGGCTGGTTTGAAGGCAGTTCGATGCGGACGCCCACAATCTCGACTTCGATCATCAGATTTCCATCCGCGAGATACGGTCCTGGACAAGGGCCCGGTGCAGGGTAAGGCAGAGGTCGCTGATTTCCCTGGCGGCTTCCGCAGCGCGGGCCTGTGACGCAGCGTCCCTGCGCGAGGTCAGGGTGGCCACGGCGCGTTCCACAAGTCCGAATTCGCGCTCCGCGGCAGCCTGGAAGGGCCGGAGGTGCCGGGGCTCCAGGCCGTGGCTCTCCAGCTGGACGCAGGCGCGGGCCACTTGGAGGGCGTGCTCGTCGAATTTGCCGTCGGTGTGCCCGATGAGGCCGAAGCTGAGGAGGGACTGCAGAAGCGGCACGCTGGCCCCCGACTCCGCGCGCAGCTGCTCCTCGCTGAGCCTGCGCGACTTGTTCTGCAGTTCCGCGGCGAGCTCGTCCGAGACGATCCGCGGGGACACGGTAACCCCGGGCGGGAGGTTCTCGGGCCGCTCGCCCCGGTCGATGGCGTCAAGGTAGTCCTTGATAACCTTGAGCGGCAGATACTGGTCGCGCTGAAGCGACAGGACGAAGCGCAGCCGTTCGACGTCGCTGTCCGAGTACTGCCGGTAGCCCGCGGGTGTACGCCGGGGGTTGATGAGCCCTTTTTCCTCAAGGAACCTGATTTTCGACGCCGTCATGCTTGGAAAGTCGTCGCTCAATTGAGCGAGCACTTCCCCGATGTTCAGGACCAGTGGTCCCCGGCGCTCCGGTTGTGCCATTGCCACAGGCAGCCGCTCCGAATCAGACGCGTCCTGCTGCGCGGGCAGGGCTCAGGTAGAAGGTGAGACGGAACTTGCCAATCTGGACTTCGTTTCCGGACCTCAGTTCCACGCTGTCCACGCGGTCATGGTTGACATAGGTGCCGTTCAGGCTTCCGGTGTCCACCACCTCGAAGCTCCGCGATGTGCGCCGGAACTCGACGTGGCGGCGGGAGACCGTCACGTCGTCGAGGAAAATGTCAGCGTCCGGGTGCCGCCCGGCCGTGGTGACATCGGAGTCAAGCAGGAAACGGGCACCCGAGTTCGGCCCGCTGTGGGCCACGAGCAGGGCGGAGCCGGAGGGCAGTGCCTCGACTGCAGAGCGTTCCTCCGGGGAGAGCTTGGGTACGATCGTCGGCTCGTCATGAACCGGGGTGAGGTTGATCGAGGTGGTTTCCGAAGCCCTGCCCGCACCTGTGCCGTAATCGCCGCTGGTGTGGTTCTGTTCGCCGCCAACCATGGATTCCTCCTCATTCGTTGCAGATGTCCCCCTGCAATCAACGCGTACCGTCCGGAACTGCCTGGCAACTCCGATATGCCGCCCGCCGTCCGGCCGCAGGACTCCATGGCTGGACTCCGGTGGCCGGCAGCGGGACCGGTTAGCTTTAGCCTACCTGTTGTTCGTACTCCGATGCACTGAGCAGGGAATCCACTGCATCAGGTTCGGCCAGCTTGACTTCAATGAGCCAGCCATCCCCGTACGGATCGGAGTTGATGAGCGCGGAATCGCCGTCGAGTGCCTCGTTGCGGGCCACGATCTCGCCGGAGACAGGCGCGTAAATGTCGCTGACGCTCTTGGTGGACTCAACCTCGCCGACGACGTCGTTTGCTTTGACAGTGGTGCCAACTTCGGGCATCTGGGCGTAGACGACATCCCCGAGGGCGTCCTGGGCGAAGTCGGTGATCCCCACACGGACCACACCATCGGCATTCGGTGCGGACACCCATTCGTGTTCGGCGGTGTAGGACAGATCAGAGGGAATGTTGCTCATCAGGGGCCTTTCATCGGGTCAATCACCAATGTCAACGGAGGCGTAGGGAACAGCCACCGGTTGAAAGTATATGCACAACTCCCTGGCCGCCGGATGAGCCATTATGCCCGCGGGAACCGCCCAATCCGGCATCCCGTGTGGCAAAGTGGTGCCATGCCGGAACTACCCGAGGTGGCCGCACTGAGCTCGTTCCTCGACACACGGCTGCGCGGCGCGGTGCTGGAGAAGCTGCAGATTCTGTCCGTGGCGGTCCTCAAGACGGCCGACCCGCCCTACACAGCGCTGGCGGGCCGAATTATCACCCGAGTGGAGCGGTTCGGGAAGTTCGTCAGCATTGACGCGGACGGCCTGTATTTTGTCTTCCATCTCGCCAGGGCGGGCTGGGTCCGTTACACCGAAAATCCCTCGCCCGATCCGCTCCGACCCGGCAAGGGTCCCATCGCGGCCCGGGTGCACCTTGCCGGCGGCGACGGCGGGAAGTTGGGCATCGACCTCACCGAGGCCGGCACCAAGAAGGGCCTGGCTATCTACGTGGTGTCAAAGCCCGGCGACGTTCCCGGCATCGCAGACCTCGGGCCGGATCCGCTGGCCCCGGCCTTCAGCCGGGAGATGTTCGCCGAGATCCTCGCCGGGCACGCGCACCAGATCAAGGGCGTGCTGCGGAGCCAGAGTGTCATTGCCGGCATCGGAAATGCGTACAGCGACGAAATCCTGCATGCAGCGAGAGTTTCCCCGTTCGCCATGGCCAATTCTCTGGAGCCGGCGAAGGTCGAAGTCCTGTTCGACGCCATCCATACCGTTCTGGGGGCCGCAGTGGCCCAGGCCCAGGGGAAGGCGCCCGCGGACCTCAAGGATGCGAAACGGAGCGGCATGAATGTGCATGGCCGCGCCGGCCAGCCCTGCCCGGTATGCGGGGACACGGTCCGGGAGGTGTCCTTCGCAGATACTGCACTGCAGTATTGCCCAACCTGCCAGACCAACGGCAAGATCCTGGCCGACCGCAGAACGTCCCGCTTCCTCAAGTAGCACGTGCTGTTCGAAAGAGCGCAGCATTCCGGGCAACAAAAAACCCCGCCAACCCTGTTGGGTTGGCGGGGTTTTCATGCGGTCGGGCTGACAGGATTTGAACCTGCGACCCCTTGACCCCCAGTCAAGTGCGCTACCAAGCTGCGCTACAGCCCGTCAGTTCCGCCGTTCTCCGCCAGATGAATCTTCCGAAGAATTTCACCCAAGCAGTCCGGCCGAACCACCTAGAAGAGCTTACACGATTCCGGCGGCTGCCAGTGACACTTTCCGGTATTCGCCGCCCGGTGTGTCGTAATTAACGCTTCTTGCCGCGCTTTTCACGCACACGCATACTGACTTCGATAGGCGTACCCTCGAAGCCAAAGGTTTCCCGCAGGCGGCGGGTGATGAACCGGCGGTAGCCCGGGTCCAGGAATCCCGTGGTGAACAGGACGAACTTCGGCGGCCGGCTGGAGGCCTGCGTGCCGAACAGGATGCGGGGCTGCTTGCCGCCGCGGACCGGGTGCGGGTGCGCCGCCACCAGCTCGCCCAGGAAGGCGTTGAGCCGTCCGGTCGGAATGCGCCTGTCCCAGTTTTCCAGCGCCAGCTCCAGCGCCGGCACCAGGCGGTCCTTGTGCCAGCCCGTCTTGGCGGAGATGTTGACGCGCGGCGCCCACTCCACGTGCGCCAGGTCCTGCTCGATTTCGCGTTCCAGGTACCGGCGCCGTTCGTCGTCCAGAAGGTCCCACTTGTTGAAAGCGAGCACCAGGGCACGCCCCGACTCAATGGCCAACTGCAGGATGCGGACGTCCTGCTCGCTGAGCACCTCATCAACAGCCAGAAGAACGACGGCGACCTCCGCCTTTTCCAGCGCACTCTGGGTCCGGAGGGAGGCATAGAAATCGGCGCCCTGCGCCATGTGCTGGCGCCGGCGGATGCCGGCGGTATCCACGAAACGCCAGGTTTGGCCGCCGAGCTCGATGAATTCGTCGACCGGGTCGCGGGTGGTGCCGGCGGTGTTGTCCACCACCACGCGCTCGGAGCCGGCCAGCTTGTTCAGGAGGGAGGACTTGCCGACGTTGGGGCGTCCGATCAGGGCGATCCGGCGCGGGCCGCCGGAGCGTTCGATGCCCTCAACGGTGGAGAACTCCGGCAGGGTGTCCATGACGTGGTCCAGCAGGTCGGCGACGCCGCGGCCGTGCAGCGCGGAGACGGGGTACGGCTCGCCGAAGCCCAGGCCCCACAGGACTGCGGAGTCGGCTTCCTGCACAAAGTCGTCCACCTTGTTGGCCACGAGGATGACAGGCTTCTTGCTCCGCCGGAGCATCTTCACGACGGCCTCGTCGGTGGCGGTTGCGCCCACTGCCGAGTCGACGACGAACAGCACTGCGTCAGCCAGCTCCACTGCCATTTCGGCCTGCTCCGCCACCCGGGCATGGATGCCGCGGGCATCGTGTTCCCAGCCGCCGGTGTCAACCAGCGTGAAGTTCCGCCCGTTCCAGTTCGCCGAGTACATCACGCGGTCGCGCGTCACGCCCGGGGTGTCCTCCACGACCGCTTCGCGGCGGCCCAGGATGCGGTTGACGAGGGTGGACTTGCCAACGTTCGGGCGGCCGATGATGGCGAGCACGGGGTCCAGCTTGAGCGGACCCTCAAGCTCATCCTCGTCGTGCAGCCCGCTGAGGAGTGCTGCGTCTTCCTCGTCAAGTTCGTAATCGTCCAGTCCGGCGCGGAGGGAGGCGGCGCGAAGCTCCGCCTCGTCGTCGTCCATGGCCGCCAGATGTTCAGCCACCTGGTCGGTGCCGGTGGGCGTGTATTCGTCTTCGCCGGCGCCGGAGTGGCCGGAAGTTTGAGTCGTATCGCTCATTGCGCTTTCCTTAGTGGTGGTCTGCCGGCGGTCCGGCTACTGCGGTGGAACGTTGGTGCGGATGATCCGCGGGGGGCAATGACATCCCGCTGTGCCGGACGGTGTTCCGGACGTGCGCGGCCAGGGTGTCCCGGATTTCCGTAGCCGCCCTGTCCATTGAAGCACGGCCGGTTTCATCGGGATTCCGGCCGAGCGTGAGGGGTTGGCCAAAGCTGACGTGCAGCCGGCGGCCGGGTTTCGGGATGCTGTCCAGATGTTCGCCGCCCTGCCGTGTGCCCAGGATGGCCACCGGCACCACGACGGCGTCCGAATTCAGGGCGAGCCAAGCCACCCCGTTGCTGATGCCGGTTGCCGTGCCGCTCCCCCGGGTCCCCTCGGGCAGAATGCCGATGCAGCGCCCGGCGTCGAGCACGTCCTTGCTGAGCTGCAAAACCGAGCGATCCCCCGCCCGGTCAACCGGAAGCTGGCCCGAGGCCCTCAGCACGCGGCCGAGGAAGCCCTTGAACATCTCCTTCTTAACGAGGATGTGCATGGGCCGGGGCGAGGCGCCGAACATGACGGGTCCGTCGAGGAAACTGATGTGGTTGCCTGCGAAAATCACCGGTCCCGCGGCCGGTACATTGGCGTGCCCGGTAACGGATGTGCGGTAGACGGCGTTGTTCAGGAACCGGCCGACTGGCCGGCTCCACGCCATGGTCCAGGCGCCGGGAACGGCAGTCCCCGCCAGCCCGGTCCGGGGCTTCCTGGCGGAATCACTCATGGTTGATGACCTTCGTGACGATGCGCAGCGCGGCAACCACGGTTTCCTCGAAATCCAGTTCGGACGAATCCAGCGTCACCACGCCGTCCGCCGCCTGGGTGAAGTTCACCACGGTGGAATCCTTCGCGTCCCGCTGGGTCACCTGGGCGGCCAGTTGCTCGGCGCTTTGCGTTCCGCCGAGCTGGATCCCGCGGCGCCGGAGCCGGGCTTCCTCGCTGGCGGTCAGGAGCATGCGCACCTGTGCACCGGGCACCACGACGGTGGTGATGTCCCGGCCCTCCACCACCATGCGGCGGTTGTGCTTTTCGATCAGGGCGCGCTGGCGGCGGATGAGTTCGGTCCGGGCACCGAGCGTGGTGGCGACGGCGCTGACGGCCGAGGAGATGCCCGGTTCCCTGATGGCGTCGGTGACGTCGGCGCCGTCGACCCGCACAAACTCGGTGAGCGGGCTGGTGCTGATGTCCAACGGCAGTTCTTCGGCTGCCAGTTCGACGGCGGCGGCGTCGGCAAGGTCCGTCCCGCGGTCGAGGCAGTACCAGGTGAGGGCCCGGTACATGGCGCCGGTGTCCAGGTAGGCGAGATTAAGGCGGCGTGCCACTTCCTTGCTGACGCTGGACTTCCCCGAGCCTGATGGCCCGTCGATGGCCACAACCAGCGGACGGCCCAGCCGGAGGGCAGGCAAAGTGTCGATCAGTTCCTGTGTCATTACTGAAGTACCCGCCATCCACGGTCGCTAAGTGCTTCTACAAGCAGGTCATGCGCGCTCGGCAGCACCGAGATCTCCACCATGCCCACGTTCTGTCCGGAGGAGTGGTCTAGCCGCAGGTCTTCGAGGTTGACGCCGATCTCACCGATCTCGGTCAGGAGCCTGGCGATCTGGCCGGGCCGGTCATCGACAAGCACTGTGAGCCAGGAATAGGCCTGCGGAGGTCCGCCATGTTTACCCGGAATCCTGGCCTGCCCGGCATTGCCTTCGCTCATCAGCTGGGCCAGGTCAAGACGGGCCCCGGCGGCCGCGGGGTCTTCCAGTGTCCCGATCAGCCGGTTGAGGTCTTCGCGCACACCGTAAAGGATGTCCACCACCTTTCGGGCATTCGCCCCCAGGATCTGGACCCACAGCGTGGGGTCGCTGGCTGCGATGCGGGTGGTGTCGCGGAGCCCGTTCCCGGCGAGGGAAAGGGCATGCATCGGAGTGTCCTGCAGCCGGCTGGCCAGCAGCGAGGACATCACCTGCGGCAGGTGGGAGACCAGGGCCACGGCCCCGTCATGTTCCTCGGCCGTGAACTGCGAAACGAGGCCACCCAGGTCGGTGGCCAGCGCCCGCGCAGCCTGGACCGCCCCGGCCGAGGATTCCTCGGTCGGGCACATGACCCACGGCATGGAGGTGAAAAGCTCGCCCCGGGCGGCGACGGGCCCGGACTTTTCGCGTCCTGCCATGGGATGGGTGCCCACGTAGCGGCTGAGGTCCGCGCCGCGGCTCCGCAGGTCATGCAGGATCGCTGCCTTGACGCTGGCGATGTCGACGACGGTGGCGTCCGGGAAGTCTGCCAGCGCGCGTTCCACAACGTCCGCGGTCACGTCCGGCGGCGACGCGACGACAACGAGTTCAGGACGTTCGTCACGCATGGCAGCCAACGGGAGGCCGGCACCGATGTCGACGGCGACTGCCTGGTTGGTCGGCGACGGATCGGACAGGTACACCGCAACGCCGCGGCCGCGCAGGCCGAGGCCGATGCTGGTGCCGAGCAGGCCCGTGCCAATAACGACGACCGGGCCGTTCAGGTGTCCCCGGCCGTGCGTACGGAATGCCGACATCCCTTACAGCCCCACGGATGCCAGCAGGTGGCCGACTTCCTGCTTGCCGAGGTTGCGGATGCTTCCCTGGCGCTGGTCGCCCAGGCCGATGGGGCCGACCTTGACGCGCACCAGGCGCAATACCGGGAAACCGACGGCGTCGAACAGGCGCCGGACAATGCGGTTCTTGCCGGAGTGCAGCACCACTTCGATCAGGACATGGCCCGGGGTCGAGTCGACCAGGCGGAAGGAGTCGACCGACGCGAAGCCGTCCTCGAGTTCGATGCCGTCCTTGAGCTGTGCGCCGATGCCCTGCGGGAAGGGCCCGCGGACCTGGACCAGGTACGTCTTGGGAACCTCGTAGGACGGGTGCGTCAGGCGGTTGGCCAGCTCGCCGTCGTTGGTCAGCAGCAGCAGGCCCTCGGTGGCGACGTCCAGGCGGCCGACGTGGAAGAGTCGCTCGCCATGGGTGTTGCGGACGAAATCGCTGATGCAGGGACGCCCGTCCGGGTCCTCCATGGTGGACACGACGCCCTTGGGCTTGTTGAAGACCATGTACACGAGCGACTCATCCAGCTGGATGCGGAGGCCGTCCACGTGAATAACGGATGTCTTGGGATCGACGCGCACACCGAGTTCGGTGACTACCTGGCCGTCGACCTCCACGCGGCCTTCGGCAATCATCTCTTCGCAGACGCGCCGCGAAGCCACTCCGGCCTGGGCCATGACCTTCTGCAGGCGGACGCCGTCGGCGTCGTGCAGTTCGGACTGCGGCACGGGGCCACTGGGGCCGCGCTTGCGCGAAGGCTTGCGGACGGCGCCGAGGCTCTGGCCGAACCGTTCGCCGCCGAACGCGCGCGTACCGAAGGTCTTGGCCGCAGCGGAACGCGGCTTGGGCTTGAGCGCGCCAGGAGTGCCGGGCGTCTTTCCGGCCCCGGGCTTGCGTGCTCCGGGCTTCCGGGCTGCCGGCTTGGCGCCGGACTTCCAGTCGCCTGCGGCAGGCCGGCCCGTCTGAGCGGCGGGCGATTCGTCGGGATCGACAAAACGCTCTTCCCGCGGCTTGGGTGCCTTGTACGGGCGGTCGCCGCCCTTGGAGAAGTCCCGCTGGCCGGCGCCGAATCCGCCGCCCCGCGGGCTGGGGGCACCGCGACCTGCGCTGCCCGCTGAATTACGTTCCGGACCTTTACGTCCTGAACTGTTACGTGGTGAACCCTGGCGTCCCGCCTGTGTCATGACCCGTCCTCTGTGATTTTGACCGGCAAAGGTTATCCAAAGACAACACTAGCCAGCCGTGCAGATTAAATCTGCCCTGGTAAAAACTGCGTCGCAGGCGTGCCGCCTACATTCTTCCGGCGTCGTAGAACTCTTCAATTCCTTCAAGCCCCGGAAGGTGCGGTGAAAGCTGAGGCAACTCAGCCACCGAGCCGATTCCCATGCGTTCAAGGAAATACGACGTCGTGCGGTACAGGACAGCGCCCGATTCCGGATCTGTTCCGCCATCCTCGATCAAGCCGCGCTGGGTCAGCGTCCGCACAACAGAGTCAACGTTGACTCCACGAATTGCAGACACCCTTGCCCTGGATACCGGTTGCCGGTAGGCGATGACGGCAAGTGTCTCGAGCGCCGCCTGGGTCAGCCTGGCTGTCTGCCCCTCCAGGACGAAAGTACCGACGACGTCGGCGAATTCAGCCCGGGAGTAGATGCGCCAGCCGCCGGCGACATTCCGCAATTCAAAACCCCGGGGGCTGGAAGGGACTTCATGCTCAGGTCCATTACTGCCAGTTTCCATATCCGGGGCTTTAACAGTATAGCCGTCATAGTCGCGCTGCAGATCCAGCAGCAGCGCCTCGACGGCAGCCACCGTCAGGTTCAGTCCTGCGGCAAGGTCGGTGGCAGAGGTGGGCTCGTCCAGCACCATCAGCACCGCCTCAAGCGCGGCGCGTTCCCGGCCCGCAACTGGATCCGTCATTGCTGCTCCTCGTATTCCTCGCTCAGGTGCTCCCCGCTCCATCCGGTGCCCGCCGCGGTCCAGCGCACAGTCAGGTCTCCCAGCGGCGCCACCTGGTCGAAGGCCACCACCTGGTCCCTGAACAGCTCCAGCAGAGCCAGGAAGCGTGCCACCACAACCAGCGTGGATTCGGCGTCGGCTATCAGTGCGCGGAATGTCAGGGGTCGGCCGTCCTGCAGCCGCAGGCCGATCAGCTCAGCCTGTTCGCGGACGGTCACCGTGCTGCCGTGCAGGTGGGCCACTCCGACCTCCGTCGGTGCCGGGGCCTTTGGCTTGAGCGCTGCCTCGGCCAGTGCCGCGAACTGTGCGGGGCTGTGCTTCCAGACGAGCTCCGGCAGCATCGCTGCGAAGTGTTCCTCGAGGGCCACCTGCCGCGGATAGCGCCGGGACTCCAGTTCCAACGTGGCGTCCATCAGCGCGGCAACCTTCTTGAACGCCTTGTACTGCAGCAACCGGGCAAAGAGCAGGTCACGCGCCTCGAGAAGGGCGATGTCGTCGTCGTCCTCCACTTCACCAGCGGGCAGCAGGCGCGCTGCCTTCAGGTCCAGCAGTGTGGCCGCGATGACGAGGAACTCACTGGCCTCATCAAGGGCCCACTCCTCCCCCAGCTCCTGGAGGTTCCGGATGTACCGGATGAACTCGTCGGTCACCGTGGCAAGAGCCACCTCGGTGATGTCCAGCTGGTGCTTGGAGATCAGCCCCAGCAGGAGGTCGAAGGGGCCGCTGAAGTTGGCCAGGCGTACTTCGAAGCCGGACCGCCTGGCCTCGGCGGGGGGCGTTGCAGGCTCTGCGGTCATCCGGGCTAGGGCGCGCCGCCGCGCGAAATCAGTTCCTTGGCGAGGCGGCGGTAGGCGTCGGCGCCCACATGGTTTCCGGCGTAGCTCGTGATGGGTTCGGCGGCCACAGTGGCGTCGGCGAACTTGATGGAACGCTTGATGACAGTTTCGAAGACCTTGTCCCCGAAGGCTTCCACCAGGCGGCTGATGACTTCCCGGCTGTGCAGCGTGCGGGCGTCGTACATCGTGGCCAGCACGCCGTCCACCTGCAGCCGCGGGTTGAGCCGGTCCTGGACCTTGTCGATGGTTTCGACCAGCAGGGCCACCGCGCGCAGGGCGAAGAATTCGCAGATCAGCGGAATGATCACGCCGTGGGCCGCGGTCAGGGCGTTGACGGTGAGCAGGCCGAGGGAAGGCTGGCAGTCGATGAGCACGACGTCGTAATCGTCCTCGACCTTCTTCAGGGCCCGGTCGAGGACCTGTTCGCGGGCGACCTCGTTGACCAGCTGGACTTCCGCTGCGGAGAGGTCGATGTTGGCCGGCAGCAGGTCCACGTTTTCCACCCCGGTCTGGTGGATGGCGTCCCGGATGTCCACCTTGCGGTCCATCAGGACGTTGTAAACGGTCAGGTCCAGTTCGTGGGGGTTGATCCCGAGCCCGGCGGAGAGGGCGCCCTGCGGGTCGAAATCCACCAGGAGCACGCGGCGGCCGTATTCGGCGAGCGCTGCGGCGAGGTTAATGGTAGAGGTGGTCTTCCCCACCCCGCCCTTCTGGTTAACCATGGCTATGACGCGGGCCGGTCCATGGGAGGACAGCGGCGCGGGCTCCGGAAATTCGCGGTGGGGGCGGCCTGTGGGACCCATGACGGCGTCTTCCAGGTCGAGTTCCGTGCCTTCCAGAGTTGCTGAACCCTGTTCGCTGCTCACGTATCAATCCACACTTTCGATGACGGTGATTTTTCTGCCGCTGTCTGCCAGCGCCCCTGCTTCTTCCACCCCAAGGCTACAGCGCCCGACACGGCATTCCGTGGACCTTGACTTTTGGTGGCGTTTGAGCCTTTACCTTGTACCTGAGGTCGAAGGTTACTGCGCCGGCAGCAATAAAACCGCCCGCACAGGCGGGGCCTGTGCGGGCGGTTTCACTTTGGCTGTACTGGCGCCGGGCCTTTAGGCCTTGGCAGGTACGGCTTTCTCGGGGATTTCGGCCAGGCCGTGGTGGTGGGCGACCATGGTCTGCTCGTCGAAGGGCTCTTCGCCGGACAGGACACGCTCCACCTGGCCGCCGTCGATCTCCTTGACCCAGGTGCCGATCAGGACGGTGGCTACCGCGTTGCCGGTGAAGTTGGTCAGGGCGCGGGCCTCTGACATAAAGCGGTCGATGCCTACGATCATGCCCACGCCGCCAAGCAGCTGGGGTGCGTGGGCCTGGAGGCCGGCCGCAAGGGTGGCCAGGCCGGCACCGGTGACACCGGCGGCGCCCTTGGAGGCGATGATCATGAAGATCAGCAGGGAAATCTGGGCGCCCAGGTCCAGCGGGGTGCCCATGGCGTTGGCCACGAACAGCGACGCCATGGTCAGGTAGATGGCTGTTCCGTCGAGGTTGAAGGAGTAGCCGGTGGGAACCGTGACGCCGACAACCGGCTTGGAGACACCCAGGTGTTCCAGCTTGGCGATGAGGCGGGGCAGTGCGGCTTCGGAAGATGAGGTGGAGAAGATCAGCAGGTATTCCCGGGCCAGGTACTTCATGAGCCTAAAGATGTTGACGCCTGCCACGACCTGCAGCAGTCCGCCCAGGATCACGACGATGAACAGTGCACAGGTGATGTAGAAGGCGATCATGAGGGTGAACATGCTCACGATTGCCTGGAAGCCCGTGGCACCGACGACGGCGGCGATCGCACCGAAGGCGCCAACCGGGGCAAGCCACATGATCATGATCAGGATGCGGAAGACCAGAGCCTGGCCATGTCCGATCGCTTTGAGGATGGGAGCGCCCTGGGGGCCCATCTTCTGCAGGGCGAAGCCGACCAGGATGGCAGCGAGGAGGGTGGGGAGCACCGGAATGTCGCCGGGAATGATGCCAAGCAGGAAGTCGACGGTGCTGTCAGTAGCCGCCTTCTTGTTGGGGTCGTATGGCGTCAGATTAAGCCCTTCGCCGGGGTGGATGAGGTTACCCACCACCAGGCCGATGGCCAGTGCGAACGTGGACATAATGACGAAGTAGCCCAGGGCCAGTCCGCCGACTTTACCAACGGTGGCAGCCTTGGCGATTGAACCGATACCCAGCACGATCGTGCAGAAAATGATGGGGGCGATCATCATCTTGATCAGCTTGATGAAACCGTCACCCAGCGGTTTCAGTGACTTGCCGACCTCCGGGAACAGCAGCCCTACCAGAGCGCCCAGAATAACGGCCGCGATGACGGCCATGTAAAGGTAGTGGGATTTGTCCAGCCCTTTGCGCCCGGCTTTGGCCGGTGCAGCCGACTCTCCTCGTTGAGAAGCCATGATGTGTCTCCTTATGGATAATCTGGAAGACGCTACGGCACAGCCTCTGGGCTCTTCGCGTCGGTCCTTTGTGATTTCCATCATTCGCCACGGAGTGACTTGGCTCACCGTTGCGTTCATATTGGTCATGGGAGGTGTTGATGATCCACCGCTGGAGCATCGCGAGGCGGCTGTTCGTGGCGAACCTGCTGTTCATGCTGGCTCTCACGGCCATCGTCGGGACGGCAGTCTTTGTGGACGCCAGGGACCATGCCTACGAAGAGGCCGGCCGCCGTATGGGGGTCCTGGCAACGTCCATCGCCGATAACCCCCTGGTTCTGCAGGCCGCCGGCGCCGGGAACCCCTCGGCGCAGCTGCAGCCATACGCGCTGAGGGTCATGGCCGACTCCGGAGCCGATTTCATCACCATCATGGCGCCGGACCGGACGAGGTGGACGCACCCGCTGGACGAGGAGCTTGGCCGCCCCTACATCGGTTCAATCGAGGAGGCCCTCAAGGGCCGTGTGTTCACGGAGATCACTGCAGGCACGCTCGGGCCGTCCGTGCGGACGATCGCCCCGGTCAAGGATGCCCGGGGTACGGTTCGTGCGCTCGTGGCGGCCGGTGTGACCGTTAATACGGTGGACGTGGCGGTCTCCGGCAGGCTGCCGGCACTGCTGGCCGTATCCGGCTTCCTGCTTGCGGGCGGATCGCTCGCGTCGTGGTTTCTTGGCCGCTACCTGCGGCGGGTGACGAGGGGGTGGGGTCCCGAGCAGCTGGCCCAGCTCTTTGCCTACTACGAATCAGTGCTCCACTCGGTCAGGGAAGGCGTTGTACTGATTGACCCGGCCGGAAGGGTGGTCATCTACAACGACCAGGCGGCCGAACTGCTGGGACTGGAACCGCGGGAAGCGGAGGACGACCACGCGGACACGCCGCTGCTCGCCGACCTGCCCCTTGCCCCCAGCCTGAAGGAACTCTTTGAGTCGGGGCGCACGGCCCACGACGAAATCCACCTCACCCGAGACGGTGTCTTGGTGGTTAACCAGCGCCCGGCAGTGGGGCCAGGGTCCTCTGCCGGGCGGCAGCGGGGTCCCGTGTTCGGCACCGTTGCCACCATCCGCGACCGGACCGAGATCGAGTCCCTGGGGACCGAGCTTGAGAGCATGCGGACGCTATCCCATGCCCTCCGTGCGCAGACCCACGAGCACGCAAACCGCCTGCACACCATGGTCTCCCTGCTGGAGCTGGGCCGGACTGATGAGGCCCTCGACTTTGCAACAAAGGACCTGGAGCTGAGCCAGCAACTGACGGACGACGTGGTCGGTTCAGTCCAGGAACCGGTGCTTAGCGCACTGGTCATGGGCAAGGCGGCCGAGGCCCACGAGCGGGGCGTCGAGCTGGTGGTCGAGGCGTCCGGGCCGGCCCTCAGCGGAGAGTTGGCCGTACAGGACCTGGTCACGGTCATTGGCAATCTGCTGGACAATGCCATCGACGCTGCCGCCGACGCCCCCGCACCAAGGCGGGTGGAGCTGCTGGTGGACACGGCGGGCGGCGGCCTGGACTTCACAGTGCAGGATTCGGGCAAAGGCATTGACCCAACAGCTGTGGACGACGTGTTCCGCTTCGGTTTCAGCACCAAGACTGCCGGGCCCTTCGGGCGGGGACTTGGCCTTGCACTGGTAAAACAGGCCGTCCAGCGCCTGGCCGGTACCATGAGCATCAGCAACTCGAGCACCGGCGGGGCACGCTTCCACATCGCGCTCCCGGCCAAGATCGCTTCGGACACATTGCTTCCAGACACCATTCCACCGAGCACAGTCCCGTCAAACACATTCCCGGCAAGCACGGCCGCATCGAGCCCCCCGGAGGAGCACGCGTGACAGACATCCGAGTCCTCGTCGTCGAGGACGAGCCCGTAGCGGCTGCAGCACACGCCGCCTACGTGGGCAGGGTGGACGGCTTCACGCTGGCGGGAACGGCCCCGGACGGGCAGTCCGCGCTCCGGATGCTCACAGAGTTTTCCGCCGCTGGCAGCCCGGTGGAGCTGGTGCTGCTGGACATGAACCTGCCGGACCTGCATGGCCTCGACATCGCCCGGCGGATGCGCTCCGCCGGGCACTTCGCCGACATCATCGCAATCACAGCCGTTCGGGAACTGGCGATTGTCCGCAGCGCCGTCTCCATCGGCGTCGTGCAGTACCTCATCAAGCCGTTCACCTACGCAACGTTCGCGGACAAGCTGGAGAGTTACCGGCAGTTCCGTGAGCAGTTGGCAGGACCGGCGGCGGGACGGGCGAAGGCAGCCGCATCGCAGAGCGACGTGGACCAGGCCTTCGCCAGCCTGCGGGCGCCGTCCGAGCTTCCGCTGCCGAAGGGCCTAGCCCCTTCAACGCTCGACGCCGTCCGCGACTTCATGAAGGAACAGCCCGGGGCCGTCTCGGCCAGCGAAGTCATGACGGCCTTGGGGATGTCGAGGGTCACCGCGCGGCGCTACCTCGAGTACCTTGCCGACGCCGGAACCGTCTCGCGCACGGCACGGTACGGGGCTCCGGGCCGCCCTGAGAACGAGTACCGCTGGTCCCGCGCCTGATCACTGACGGGCAGGGTGGGTTTTGCAGCCCTTCGGCAGTCCGACGCTTACGCACCCGAGTAAAGGAAAGGCACCGGAACCGAGATCCGTCCTCAGGCGGCCGCGGGTGAGGACCAGTAAGGCCAGGGATCCAAAGGCAGCGGTGGATCCAGGTCGTCGGGTCTGTCCGGCGGCTCCAGCCAGTCTTGCGGCTCCGGGCAATCCTGCGGGTCCGGCCAATCCTGGCCGGGTGCTGGTTGGGGCCAGTTCTGGCCGGGTGGCCGTTCCTGCCAGTCCGGCGGTTCCGGCCAGTCCGCGACGTGTGGTGGTTTTGGCCAGGTGGGTGGTTCCCAGTCCTGGTATTCGGCCGGGTAGGACCGGCCCGAAGGTGAGACCCAGCCCGGTGGGGCGTCCCGGGTGGCACCGACCGTTCTCCATGGCGTGGTGTGTTTCAGGCGGTGGTGTTTCGGGCAGGGCTGGCCAAGATTGGCGACGCCGGTGCCGCCGCCGTCGGACCAGGCAAAGATGTGGTCCGCGTCGTTGTCCAGGGAGTGGTTGTTGCAGCTGGGGAACGTGCACTTGGCGTCGCGGAGCCGCAGCCATTGGCGCATCGGTTTCGTCAGCCGGTAGCTGGTGCGGCCGATCTCCAGCGGCGCCCCCGTCCCGCGGGTCGGTCAACACCCGCAGGAACGACGTCCCGCCGTCGGCGACGAGCCGACGGGCCACGGACGGCGGAATCGGCCCAAAACCATCCAGCGTCGCCGGCTCCTCGGTCAGGCCAAGCAGCGAAAACACCGGAACCGTGACCAGGACCTGCGCCGCCGGGGACGGCACACCACCGGCTGGCACCTCACCGGACCGGACACCACCGGCTGGCAGCTCATCGGCCGGGACGGAGCCTGCCGGAAGGGAAACTGCGGGAGGGGAAACTGCGGCCGGGCCTTCAGCCCCGCCCTCAACCCCGGAACCCGCCCTGAGCAGCCGCGCGGCGGCGGCATCGACCCGCAGCTGGGTCAGGGTTCGGGATTCGGTCGGGCCCGGCATGGCGCGGGCGGCGGCGGTGGTGCGGTCCCAGATCCCGGCAGCCTGGTCCGCCGGCAGGTACGCCGACAGCCAGGCCATGCCGTCCCGGTCCGGAACGTACTACAGCCGCCGGTCCTTCGCACTGTTACGGTGCCGGGTTTCGATGCTGACCGGGTGGTGCCGTTCCCGCCAATAGCGTGCCTTGGCCCGGAAACGTGCCGGCGTCAGCTCCCCGGCCGGGCAACCCCGCGCAGCCCCTGGCGCATCCGGGTCCAGGAAATGCGCCTCAAACGCCGAGGCCGCTTCGGGTTCAGCCCATCGGTTTCATCGCACATAATGCGCCCGTGCTGCCAAGACAATGTCCCTGACCCCAGCGCGGCCAGCGTCAACGGCAAATCCCTGCTCAGCCTGGCGGATTCCTCCAGAGACCGTGCCGCCGACCCCTCGCTCACGGTCAGCGCGCCTGCCACCTCCGCTGTCACGGACATCTCTAGGGCGGCTTGATCCTGCACAGACGCGTCAGGCGGCGCCATCGCCGCCTCCGCAGCAGCGAATCCGGCCCGAGGTGCACCTTCACGGCCGCAAGCTTGGCTTCCATCCTGGCCGCCTCGGTCAGGCCGGTAAGGAAGGCATTCGCCCGCTCCTGCAGAGGATCCGGCTGATCCGGCAGCGGATCCACGCCCGCCAGGCCCGGATCATCAGTCCTGCGGAGCTCGGCAGCCAGCGCCGCGGCAGAGGCACCAATAGCCTCCAACGCCCCCACAGCTGCCGCACTGTTTTCCATACCCACAGCATGACAGCGGGGTGTGACAAAAACGCCGGCCATGGGACACCCTCTCATTCAACACCCGCCTGCCGTCCCAAGCACTGGGGATCACGCGATGCCGGACCGTGACTCCAGAGAACGGCGAGGCAGGAGGCCCCTCGGCGAGGACGGCCCTAGTTCAGCCAACATGTTCACCTATGTATACATGTGACTAGATTTCGGGGACGGGTCGCGGACATCACTAGTCAAAAACTCTGCCAGTGTATACACTCATGGTAAATCGGAACGACGGAAGGAGGCGGAATGCGTGCCAGTGACAGGGCCTATGCGGCACTGCGCGATGACATCATCGAATGGCGTCTCCTCCCCGGCACGGTACTCGCCGAGGTCGAGCAGTCCGCCCGGCTGGGAATCTCCCGGACGCCACTTCGCGAGGCCCTGAGCCGCCTAACGGCGGAAGGGCTGACGACGGCGGGCGGCCGCGGCGTCGTCGTCACCGATATCTCACTGGACGACATTGACGAGCTGTTCGAGCTCCGCGAAACCCTCGAGGGCAAGGCTGCCGCGCTGGCGGCGCAGCGCGGCGATGCCGCCATTTTCCGCGGACTGCGGGAAGAACTGCTGGACGCACCCGCCCTGCTCAACTCCCCGGACCCCGGCCGGCACGACTATTACGAGCTCGTCGGCCGCCTGGACGCCGCCATCGACGCGGCCATCTCCAACTCCTACCTGGCGCAGGCCATGCGGAGCCTGCGCGTCCACCTGGTCCGGGTCCGCAGGCTGGCAGCCGACGACCACGCCCGGCTCACAGCCGCGGCAGCTGAACATGCCGCCATCGCCGAAGCGATAGCGGCCGGCAACCCAAGGCTTGCCGAGGCCGCCACCACCGTCCACCTGCACCGCAGTCTTTCCCACGTCAAAGCCGTCCACACATCCGTCCAGAAGGAGCCCCATGGTTAAGGAACACCACGTCCGCGTGTACAAGAGCGAGGAAAACTTCGCCCGCGAGGACCAGCTGGCGCACAAGATCGCCATGGTCGCCGCCGACACAGTAGAGGTCACCGACGACGTTACGGACATGGTCATCAACCGGATCATCGACAACGCCTCCGTTGCGGTCGCCTCGCTGAACCGCGCCCCCATCGTTGCGGCCCGGGCCCAGGCCCTCACGCACGGCCCGTCCAGCGGCGGCAAAGGGGCCAAGGTCTTCGGCATCGGCGAACGTGTCTCCCCGGAGTGGGCGGCGTGGGCCAACGGCGTGGCGGTCCGTGAACTGGATTACCACGACACGTTCCTCGCCGCCGATTACTCCCACCCGGGCGACAACATCCCGCCGATCCTCGCCGTGGCGCAGCATGTGGGTTCCAGCGGGAAGGACCTGATCCGGGGCATCGCCACGGGCTATGAGATCCAGGTGAACCTGGTGAAGGCGATCTGCCTGCACAAGCACAAGATCGACCACGTGGCCCACCTTGGCCCCGCCGCGGCGGCCGGCATCGGCACTCTCCTCGGTTTGGATGTGGAAACGATCTTCCAGTCCGTGGGCCAGGCCCTGCATACGACCACCGCGACGCGGCAGTCCCGCAAGGGCGAGATCTCCACGTGGAAGGCGCACGCCCCCGCGTTCGCCGGCAAGATGGCCGTCGAGGCGGTGGACAGATCCATGCGCGGACAAACCTCCCCGGTGCCGATCTACGAAGGAGAGGACGGCGTCATCGCCTGGCTGCTGGACGGCCCGGACGCCTCCTACGAGGTTCCGCTGCCGACACCCGGGGAAGCCAAGCGCGCCATCCTGGACACCTACACCAAGGAACACTCGGCCGAATACCAAGCCCAGGCCTGGATCGACCTCGCCCGCAAGCTGAACAAGGAACACCCGGAGGCGACCGATCCTGCCAACGTGAAGTCCGTCCTGATCAAGACGAGCCACCACACCCACTACGTGATCGGCTCCGGCGCCAACGACCCCCAGAAGTACAGCCCCGCTGCCAGCCGGGAAACCCTGGACCACTCCATCCCGTATATCTTCACCGTCGCGCTGCAGGACGGGGCCTGGCATCACGTGGACTCCTACTCCCCAGAACGCGCCGCCCGACCCGACACCGTGGAGCTGTGGCAGAAGGTGTCCACGGTGGAGGATCCGGAGTGGACCCGCCGCTACCACTCCCTGGACATCAGCGAAAAGGCCTTCGGCGGTTCCGTGGAAATCACGCTCACCGACGGCGCCGTCATCCGGGACCAGATCGCCGTGGCCGACGCCCACCCCCTCGGCGCCCGCCCGTTCACCCGCGAGCAGTACGTGAACAAGTTCCGCACGCTGGCTGCCGGGCTGGTGACGGAGGACGAAATCGAAAGGTTCCTTGCCGCCGTCGAACGCCTCCCGGAACTGGCGGCAGGCGAGCTGGACCAGCTCAACATCGCAGCGGCGCCTGGCATCATCGACCTCAACGCAGCGCCCAAGGGACTGTTCTAGATGCTGTACTCAAAAGCCACCCCCGAGCAGAAGCGGCTTCGCTTCCGTGAACTGCTGGCTTCCGGAACCATCCAGCAGTTCCCCGGAGCGTTCAACCCGCTCTCGGCCCGGCTGATCGAGGAGAAGGGCTTCGCCGGGGTGTACATTTCCGGCGCCGTCCTAGCGAACGACTTGGGCCTGCCGGACATCGGGCTGACCACGCTCACCGAGGTGGCCACCCGGGCAGGACAGATCGCCCGGATGACCGACCTGCCCTGCATCGTGGATGCGGACACCGGGTTCGGCGAGCCCATGAACGTGGCCCGCAGCGTGCAGGAACTGGAAAACGCCGGGCTCGCGGGCTGCCACATCGAGGACCAGTTCAACCCCAAGCGCTGCGGCCACCTCGACGGCAAGAACGTCGTGGACCTGGACACCGCCACCAAGCGGATCCGCGCCGCGGCGGATGCGCGGCGGGACCCGAACTTCCTGATCATGGCACGCACCGACATCCGTGCGGTAGAAGGTCTGGAAGCAGCGAAAGACCGGGCCAGGGCCCTCGTCGAGGCCGGCGCCGACGCGATCTTCCCGGAAGCCATGGCGGACTTGGCGGAGTTCCAGGCTATACGCGACGCCGTGGACGTGCCGATCTTGGCCAACATGACCGAGTTCGGCAAGAGCGACCTTTTCACCGTGGACCAGCTGCAGGCTGTGGGCGTGAACATGGTGATTTATCCAGTGACCCTGCTCCGTAGTGCCATGGGGGCCGCTGAGCGTACGCTGGACTCAATTAAGGCTGACGGAACGCAGGAAGCGCAGGTAGGGAGCATGCTGACGCGCGCGCGGCTGTACGACCTGGTGGATTACGAGGCCTACAACCGCTTTGATACCGGTGTCTTCAACTTCCGGATCCCCGGAAACGACTGACGCCCAGATTCCCGCAGGACCACCGGCCCTTCCGGCCGGTAATCGGACGCAAGGAACAAAGGAGTTCAGCATGGCTGAAGAAGAGATCAAGAAGGGCCTTGATGGCGTCGTGGTGGACTACACCGCGGTATCGAAGGTCAATCCCGACACGAACTCATTGCTGTACCGCGGCTACCCCGTGCAGGAGCTCGCCGCCAGGTGCAGCTTCGAAGAGGTCGCTTACCTCCTGTGGAACGGCGAGCTGCCGTCTTCCGGCCAGCTGGCTGACTTCACGGCCCGCGAGCGCGCTGGCCGGCCGCTGGATCCCGTGGTCAAGCAGGTGATTGATGCCCTGCCGACGACGGCGCACCCCATGGATGTCTGCCGCACCGCGGCATCGGTGATGGGCGCCCGCCACAGTCTCGCGGAGGATTCCTCCCGGGAGGCCAACATGGCCAAGGCCCTGGACCTGTTTGCCGCGATGCCGGCCGTGGTGGCGTACGACCAGCGGCGCCGCCACGCGGCCGGGCGCCCCGTTGATCCGGTGGAGCCGAGGGATGACCTGGGGTACTCGGCCAATTTCCTGTGGATGACCTTCGGCGAGGAGGCCGTCGCCGAGGTGGTGGAGGCCTTCAACGTCTCCATGATTCTTTACGCAGAGCACTCCTTCAACGCCTCCACCTTCGCCGGGCGCGTCATCATGTCCACGCTGTCCGACCTCCATTCGGCGGTGACCGGCGCCATTGGTGCTCTCAAGGGGCCGCTGCACGGCGGAGCCAACGAGGCCGTGATGCACACCTTCGACGA
Source organism: Arthrobacter globiformis (assembly GCF_030815865.1). Lineage (NCBI taxonomy): Bacteria > Bacillati > Actinomycetota > Actinomycetes > Micrococcales > Micrococcaceae > Arthrobacter > Arthrobacter globiformis. The sequence continues at coordinate 2,065,102 of NZ_JAUSXI010000001.1, read as the reverse complement.
GATCGGCATCCGGCCCGAGGAGTCCCTCGAGGAAGCCGCCGACCGCGCCAAGGCATGGATGGAAAACGCCCTGGCCGAGAAAAAGAAGGTCATGGGCTTCGGCCACCGGGTCTACAAGCACGGCGACTCCCGCGTGCCCACCATGAAGGCCGCACTCGATAAGATGATTGCCCACTACGGCCGGCCCGAGCTGCTGGGCCTGTATAACGGGCTCGAATCGGCCATGGACGAGGCCAAAGGCATTAAACCGAACCTCGACTACCCGGCCGGCCCCACGTACCACCTCATGGGCTTCGACACGAACATGTTCACGCCGCTGTTCGTGGCCAGCCGGATCACGGGCTGGACCGCCCACTTCATGGAGCAGCTGAACGCGAACTCGCTCATCCGCCCGCTGAGCGCCTACAACGGTCCGGACGAACGGCATGTGCCGTAGCCCCTCACCTGTAACGCGTACGACGCCGGGCCGGTCACCTTTCGGGGTGGCCGGCCCGGCTCCTTTATCGCGGGTCTCAGGAGGCAGCGGGCTTCAGCGCCAGGGAGACCAGCATGCGCTTGACGTCCTTGTACTCCTGCGTACCCATATAGGCCTTCGCAGCGGCAACGGAATCAAATGTCAGCGGAGCCTCCCTTCCGTCCGACGTGAGCCAGACCGTGTCGCCAAAGTGTGCGATGGGAACGTTGTCCGGGCCGAGAATGCCGTTGTACAGGCCACATGTCGTGGTCTGCGGCGCCAAATCTCCGTCAGCCAGGGCGACGGATCCGTAGACCTTGTCACCCTGGATCACGCGGAAGACGAAGGCGGACGGGCCTTGGGGGTGTTCCTTGAGCTTGGCCGCCTTCTGCGGAATGTCAACGACCACCGTGTCGAGGGTCTGGTAGGGTTTCGGGTCCGGGCACACCGGGCCACCCGTGACGTCGTAGACCAACCGCAAAGTGGCCACGGTCTTGCCGGCGGCATTCTTCACCTCGACGATGTTGTAGGAACCCCCCGCGATTGTCTGCGGCGATTGGGACACGGTCCACCCCAGCGGATGTTCAAAGGTGGCTTGGCCGGTGGCGTCCGTGAAGGTGGTCCATGAAGCTGCGGCGGCAGTGGGGGGCGGCGTCGGCGTTGCTGTCGCCGACGGTGTTGCGGAGGGCGTAGCCGTCGGCGTTTGTGTGGCCGGCCCCGCCGTTTCGGAAGCGGACGGCAACACGGTGCCCGCCGGAGCGGGAGCCGATACCAGCGGTCCGAGGTTCGTCGCCACCAGAACGCCGGCGGTCACCGCCGCGGCGGCCAGGGTCAGCCCACCGGCCACGCGCGCCCGCCGCCGTTTCCGGTCCTCGAATTGCAAGACATTCGGCGGCAGGCTGTCCGTGAACATCGGGGCCCCGGTGGTGACCCCCCGCAGGGCCTCGTCGGCATCGGGCACGGCGGCAGGATCGTTGCGGAGCGGGTCAGACCCGGAAATCAGGTTTTTGATCGGATCCATCTCATGCACCCATCTTCTGTGTGAGCGAGTTGTGTCTGCCCGGCCCTGGGGTCGCCGGCATTTGCTTGCGGAAGGCGGCCCTGGCGCGGTGCAGGCGGACCTTGGCAGCGGCCTTGCTGCACTGAAGAACGCCGGCAATCTCCGTCACGCTCAATTCGTCCCAGTAGGCCAATTGCAGGATGTCGCGCTCGCTGTCGCGCAGCGCGGCCATGGCGTCGTGGACCGCCAGGTCCTCGGACTCCGCGCCGGAGCGGAGCTCGGCGGACGCCCGGAGCTTTGCCTGCAGCGCCACGAGGCGGTCGCGGCTCCGGTAGGCGTTTCCGATGAGGTTCCGCGCCACGGTCAGCAGCCAGGCGATGTCCGAGTGCGGCTGGTCGTGCCATTTCTGCCATACGACACGGAACACGTCGGCGGCGAGCTCTTCAGCGAGCTCCGGCGATTCCACCCGCCGCCGCACGTACCTGTAAACCCGCGGATAGCTGTCCCTGTGAACGGCGATGAACGCCAGTTCGCGTTCCGAATCCACATCTCCCCCAAAGTAAGAAGTAGTGTCCTGACCTGGCAGGCTAACCGTATAGTTTCCGCCAGGGAACGGGCGGTTACACGGCCCGGAAAGAATATTCGGCGGGACGCCACGGTCTCATTGTCCCCGTTCAGGGTGATGACGGCATCGACGACGCTCCCGGCCAGCGCCAGGGGCAGCCAGTGCTCCGCATCCTGCCACATGCGCTCCAGCGGAAGGGCGGAAACCAGGAACCACTCCGGAATGATCTCGGAGCTCTCGACGGGCTCACCGGCCCACCGGCGGGTGGTGAACAGGCTGGAGGACATGTTCCAGTCAGGGCGGGCGGGAAAAATGAACTCCACTGTTCCCGCGTCGAACAGGTCCTCCTCGAGGACCACGACGCCGGCTTCCTCCAGCACCTCCCGGCACGCCGCCTGTGCATCGGTCTCGCCGGCCTCCACGTGGCCGCCGAGTCCAACAATTTTGCCGGTTCCGAAACCGGTCCTCTTCAGGCCAAGGAGCACCTCGAGCCCAACCTCCGCGCGTTCCCGTAGCAGGAAGCAGAGGGTGACGGGCACGGAAGTCATGCAGACCAGCCTAGCGTTGCTGGCGCTACCCCAGCACTGGGCTTCCCCAGCTGGGCCTACCCCAGTGCCCGGGGGTGTGCTGCGGCGTAGACTTCCCGCAGCGTGTCGGCGGTCACCAGGGTATACACCTGTGTGGTGGTCACCGAGGCATGGCCGAGCAGCTCCTGGACCACGCGGACATCCGCTCCGCCTTCGAGCAGGTGGGTGGCGAAGGAGTGCCGCAGCGTGTGCGGGGACACATCCTTGGTGATATGGGCCTTGTCCGCCGCGGCTTTCAGGATGGTCCAGGCGCTTTGCCGGCTGATGCGCCCGCCCCTTGCGTTGAGGAACAGCGCAGGGGTGCCCTTGCCTTTCCCCACGAGCAGTGGGCGGCCCCGGACCAGGTAGGCGTCCAGGGCGCGGGCCGCGAATGAGCCGAGCGGGACGAGGCGTTCCTTGGAGCCCTTGCCAAACAGCCGCACGATGGCCGGGCCGGATTCGGCGGCCTGCACCGAGAGGTCGTCGACGTCCAGGCCCACGGCTTCGCTGATCCGGGCTCCGGTGGAGTAGAGGAATTCGAGCAGCGCCCGGTCCCGGAGGCCGGTTGCGGTGTCAGTACCGGCGGCTTCCAGGATCCTGGTGACTTCCTCCACGGTGATGGCCTTGGGCAGCCGTTTGCCGGGCATCGGCGGGTGGACGTCGCTGGCGGGGTCCGCCGTCGTCATCCCTTCCAGCGCCCAAAAGCGATGGAGTCCGCGGACGGCCACCACGGTCCGCGCTGCGGAACGCACCCCTAGGGGAGTGCCGCCGTCGGCTCCGTCGGAGAGCGCTTGGGCGAAGCCCGTGACGTGGTGGCGGGTGATGTCAGCCGGGTTGTTGAGGCCCTGCGCGGCGAGGTAGGTCGAGTACCGGGCGAGGTCACGGCGGTACGCAGACAGCGTGTTCGCGGCCAGGCCTCGTTCGACGCCCATGTGCTGGAGGTAGTCGGTCACGCCGCGGTCAATGGCCGTGCGGGGCCGTCCCGGCGGTGCCGCGTCCGCGCCGTCTATCAGCTTTGCTGCCGCCATGGCGGAAGAATTCTCCGGTGCCGCCGTGTCCGCGGACATCAGCGCTGGCTGGGGTGGGCTGGCCAGGGGGCGTCGCCCGGCCGTAGTCCGCTGAAGCTGTCGGCTTTCGCGGCGGCGGCCGCGAGGATTCCGACGACGGCGGACGGGTTGTGCAGGCGTCCCTCCAGCACTGCGGCAACGGCATCCTCCAGCGGGATCCAGTGCAGCTCGATTTCCGCTTCCTCATCCGTGCGGACGTGGAGTTCGTGATGCGGGACCTCGGTGAGGCCGCGGGCCAGGTAGATGCGGATCGCCTCGCTGGAGGATCCGGGCGAATTGTAAAAGTCCACCAGGACATTCCAGTCACTGGCGATCAGGTCGGCTTCCTCGGCGAGCTCCCGTGCGGCGCCCACCACGAAGTCCTCCCCCTCGACGTCGAGCAGGCCAGCGGGAATCTCCCACAGGTCCATGCCCACCGGGTGGCGGTACTGCTTGATCAGCAGCACCTCGCCGTCGTCGTTCATGGGGAGCACAGCGACGGCCCCGGGGTGCTCGATGTAGTCCCGGACCAAGGGATCACCCTCGGCGGTGAGCTTGAAGCTGTCGCTGACAACGTCCCAGATCCGGCCGTTGTAGACCCGCTCACGGGAGAGCAGACGGCGCGGGCTCGGCGCATCCGAAACCTGCCGAACAGCAGGGGTGTCTTCAGAATTGCCGGGCATCGCGCCGTCCTTACTCTATGGGTGTTGTGAAATTACTCTGCGGCGGCTTCGCCGGAGCCGGCCGCGGCGGGTTCGAAACCGCTCCCGGCGCTGCCGCTCTGGTGGTCCAGGGCCGCCTTCACCAGGCCGGCAAAGAGCGGGTGCGGCCTGGTGGGCCGCGAGCTCAGTTCCGGGTGCGCCTGGGTGGCCACGTAGTAGGGGTGAACCTCGCGGGGCAGTTCCACGTATTCCACCAGCTTGCCGTCCGGCGACGTGCCGGAGAACACCAGGCCCTCGGCAGCAATCTGCTCGCGGTACTTGTTGTTCACCTCGTAGCGGTGGCGGTGGCGTTCACTGACGGTGGTGGTGCCGTAGGTCTCGGCGATGACCGAGCCCTCGGCCAGCTTGGCCTCGTAGAGGCCAAGGCGCATGGTGCCGCCGAGGTCGCCGCGGCCCTCGACGAATTCCAGCTGCTCTTCCATCGTGGCGATGACCGGGTACTTGGAGTCCGGCTCGAATTCGCTGGAGGAGGCACCCTCCAGGCCGACGACGTTGCGCGCGTACTCGATGACCATGCACTGCAGGCCGAGGCAAAGGCCCAGCACGGGCAGACGGGACTCGCGTGCAAACTTCAGAGCGCCCAGCTTGCCTTCCAGGCCGCGGATGCCGAAGCCGCCGGGAACACAGATGGCGTCCACACCCTCAAGGGAGCGAACCGCACCTTCGTGGCTTTCGCATTCGTCGGACGGCACCCAGCGGATTTTGACCTTGGCATTGTTGGCGAATCCGCCGGCGCGCAGGGCCTCCGTGACGGAGAGGTAAGCGTCCGGGAGGTCGATGTACTTGCCCACCAGGGCAACCTCGACCTCATGCTTGGGGTTGTGGACAGCTTCGAGGAGCTTGTCCCAGCTGGTCCAGTCCACGTCCTTGAACGGCAGGTCCAGCGCCCGGACAATGTACGAATCCAAGCCCTGGGTGTGCAGGGTCTTGGGGATGTCGTAGATGCTGGGAGCGTCGGCGGCGTTGACCACGGCGTCGATGTCGACGTCGCACATGCGGCCGATCTTCTCGCGCATGGCATCGGGAACTTCGCGGTCAGAGCGGATCACGATGGCTTCCGGCTGGATGCCGATGGACCGGAGTGCGGCCACGGAGTGCTGCGTGGGCTTGGTCTTCAGTTCCTGCGAAGGACCGATGTACGGGACCAGGGAAACGTGGAGGAAGAAGACGTTGGTCCGGCCGATGTCCTGGCGGACCTGGCGCGCGGACTCGAGGAAGGGCTGCGACTCGATGTCGCCGACCGTGCCGCCGATCTCCGTGATGATGACGTCCGGAGCGTTCTTGCCCTCGGCGGGAAGCCGCATCCGGCGCTTGATCTCATCGGTGATGTGCGGGATGACCTGGACGGTGTCCCCGAGGTACTCGCCGCGGCGTTCTTTGGCGATGACGGTGGAGTAGACCTGGCCGGTGGTCACGTTGGCCGAGCCCTCGAGGTTTTCGTCGAGGAAGCGCTCGTAGTGTCCGATGTCGAGGTCGGTTTCAGCACCGTCGTCTGTGACGAAAACCTCGCCGTGCTGGAAGGGGTTCATCGTGCCCGGATCCACATTCAGATAGGGATCGAGCTTCTGCATAGTTACAGACAAGCCGCGTGCCCGCAGTAGGTGGCCGAGGCTTGAGGCCGTCAGTCCCTTGCCTAGCGAGGACGCCACACCGCCGGTGACGAAGATGTGTTTGGTCGTCTTGGACGAGCCCGGGAACCGGGAATTTATACGGGAATTTGATCGCTGCACCACGGAATTCGAGCCTATCATCAATTGAGCCTTCCACGGATCGGGTATGCGTCCCCAAAGGCTTCAGTTTTCCCTGTCCGCGCGCTCCCGGCAAGGGGTTGGCCCGGGACTGCAGGGCCTTCACCGGGCTCAGGCCTGCTGGGGCAGGAGCTTGGCGTCGTCCAGAAGCTCCTGGGCGTGCGCCTGGGCGGTTTCGGAGTCCTCCTGGCCTGCCAGCATCCGGGCCAGTTCCCTGACGCGTTCGGCCTCGTCCAGGAGCTGGACGTCGCTGGAGGTGAAGCCCTTGTCGGTGGAGCCGTCGGAGCCGCGCACCGAGGTCTTGGTCACACGGATGTGCTGGTCGGCGAACGCCGCAACCTGCGGCAGGTGCGTCACCACCAGCACCTGAACATGGCGCGCCAGCATGGCCAGCCGCCGGCCGATCTCGACGGCGGCACGCCCGCCCACACCGGCGTCCACCTCGTCGAACACGAACGTCGGCACGGGGTCCACGGCCGCCAGCACCACCTCGATGGCCAGCATGACCCTGGAGAGCTCACCGCCGGACGCGCCCTTGCCCAGCGGCCGGGCGGGGGCGCCGGAGTGCGGCTGCAACAGGAAGGAGATCTCATCCCCGCCGTGGGGTCCCAACTGGGCGGCGGCCTCGATGGTGATCACCAGGGTGGCATCGGCCATGGCGAGTGCCTTCAGCTCGGCGCTGACCCGGGCGGAAAGGTCCTTGGCGGCTTTGGTGCGGACCTTGCTGATACCCGCGGCCTGTTTCTTCAGCTCGGCCGCGGCCCTGGCCACCTCGGCTTCCAGATTTTCGATCCGTGTGGAGTCGCCCTGCAGTTCGTCAAAGCGCGCCCGGGCGTTCTCCGCCCATTCAAGGACCTCGTCGATGCTCGGCGCGTACTTCCGGACCAGCTTGGCCAGGGACGCCCGGCGTTCCTCGATTTCGGCCAGGCGCTCCGGTCCCTCCGAGTCCAGCCCGGCCTGGTAGCTGGCCAGCTCGGTGGCGATGTCGTTGAGCAGGAATCCCACCTCGGCGAGGCGGGCCGCTGCCGATCCGAGCTCCTCGTCGTGTTCGGCCACGTGTTCCAGGGTCCGCTTGGCCGCATCGACAAGCGACGTGGCGTCGCCGGCCTCGCCAAAGTCCTCGGCAATGAGGGCCTGGTGCGCGGTGCTGGCGGCGATGCGGAGTTCCTCGACATTGGCCAGCTTCACGGCCTCGGCCTTCAGGGCCTCGTCCTCCCCCGCCTGCGGGTCCACGGCGTCGATCTCCGCCAGCGCGGCCTCCAGGGACTCAGCCTCGCGGAGCCGCTCGCGCTCCGCGCTGCGCAGTGAGTCCAGCTCTGCCTGGCTGGATTTCCAGGACGTGTAAAGGTCCTGGAATCCGCTGAGCGCCGACGCCAGCCCACCCCCTGCGAACTTGTCGAGGGCTTCGCGCTGTGCCACGGCACCCTTGAGCCGGATCTGGTCTGTCTGCCCGTGCACCACCACGAGGGACTCGCCGATTTCGGCCAGCACCCCTACCGGAGCGGCCCGCCCGCCGAGGAAGGCCCTGCTGCGTCCGTCGGCACCCAGCCGCCGCGACAGCAGCAGTTCCGCGCCGCCGTCGAACTCCTCAACCTCAGCACCGGCGTCCCTGGCGCGTTCCAGGGCGAAATGCCCGGACTGCAACTGCACCACCGCTTCGGCAGAGGCGCTCTTGGCACCGCTGCGCACGGCGCCGGCGTCAGACCGGGCTCCCAACAGCAGCCCGACGGCGGTGACCACCATGGTCTTGCCGGCACCGGTCTCGCCGGTGACCACGCTGAGCCCGGGGCCCAGCGGCAGCGTGGCGTCGGTGATGACGCCGAGATCGCGGATTCTCAGTTCTTCAAGCATGGTTCACTTTTCAGTCGGAGGATCGGATTCTGAACCGGGTTCGTGCGCCCGAAGGCCCGAAGGCGGCGCCACGGTCCGGGGCGTGCGCACAATCGGCACTGGACCGGTATGGATTTCCTCGGATTGAGGTACGGGGCCGCGCCAGCCATGGATGGGAAGCTGGAACTTGCGGACCAGCCGCGCCGAGAACGGGGTCTGGTGCGTGCGGGCCAGGCGGACAGGCGTGGCGGACCTGGTGACCTCCACGCGGGCGCCTGGAGGCAGGTCCACGGAACGTCTGCCGTCACACCACAACACGCCCACGGCGTCCGTCCTGTTGAGGACTTCCACAGCCAGCCTGGAACGGGGCGAAACCACCAACGGCTTGGCGAAGAGGGCATGCGCGCTGATCGGCACAATCAGGAGGGCCTCCACTTCCGGCCACACGACGGGGCCGCCGGCAGAGAACGCGTAGGCCGTGGATCCGGTGGGGGTGGCCAGCACCAAGCCGTCGCAGCCGAAGGAGGTCAGCGGGCGTTCGTCCACCTCGGTGACCAGTTCCAGCATGCGCTCGCGGTCGCCTTTTTCGATGGCGGCCTCGTTCAGGGCCCAGGTATGCCAGATCTTCTGGCCGCGGACCCAGACCTGGACGTCGATGGTCATGCGCTCCTCCACCGTGTATTCACGGCTGGCGATCCATTCGACCGTCTGGGCGAGATCCGCACGCTCACTTTCGGCGAGAAAGCCGACATGGCCAAGGTTCACGCCCAGCAGCGGCACATCCACTTCGCGGACCAGCTCAGCCGCCCGCAGGATGGTCCCGTCCCCGCCCAGCACCATGACCAGTTCGACGTCCGGAAGCTGGATATGGTCGTGGAGGATTTCGACCGGCTCCTCCAGCTGCCCAAAGAAGCCCTCCATGTCGCCCAGTTCGGACTTCTGCATGACGGGGATGATGCCGAAGGCGTGGAGCTGGGCACATGCCTCCCAGGCCGCTTTCAGGGATTCCTCGCGGCCGGTATGGGCAAGTACCAGTACACGCCTGCTCATCGCGTTCCGCTCTCTAGTGGTTCGGCCAGATCTTTCCCAGCAACGCAGCAACGGCTGCGTCCCGCTCTTCGATCTTAGGCAAGTCTTCGGACATTCTTTGCGTTATCCACAGGAAGTATTCGACATTTCCGTCCTGGCCACGCAACGGGCTGGTGGCCAGTCCCCGCAGTTCCAGGCCGGCGTCGAGCGCCGCCCCCGCCACTTTACCGACAGCGAGCCGCCGTTCGCGCTCCGAGGTGACCACGCCCGTGCGGGCGAGCCGCTCCTTGCCGATCTCGAACTGCGGCTTGACCATGAGAACCAGGTGGCCGCCCGGGGCCGTGCAGGCTGCCAGCGGCGCCAGCACCAGCGTCAGGGAGATGAAGGACAGGTCGGCAACTGTGACCTCGGCCCGGCCACCGATCTGGCCGGGGTCCATGTAGCGGACGTTCAAACCTTCATGCACGCTCACGCGCGGATCGCTGCGGAGCTGCGGCACCAGCTGGCCGTGCCCGACGTCGACGGCCACCACGTGCGCGGCGCCCCGCCGCAGCAGGACATCAGTGAAGCCGCCCGTGGAGGCTCCGGCGTCAAGGCAGCGTTTACCGCCGACGGCGACTTCGGGGAAAGCATCGAGCGCCCCGGCCAGTTTGTGGCCGGCCCTGCTGACGTACGCGTCTGCCGCGTCTTCCGCGACGCTCAGGTCACGGTCGTCGCCCACCTGCAGCGACGCTTTGGCGAGGATGTCGCCCGCGGAGGACACTTTGCCCTCGGCGATGAGCCGGGCGGCGTGCGTGCGGGACCGCGCCAGTCCCCTGCTGACGAGCAGTTGGTCGAGTCTGGGCATGGTCAGGCGGCACCCGGACCAGGCTGCACCTGTACACGCGGCTCTTCATGCTGCGGCTCTTCGTTCAGGGCTTCCAGCAGGGCGTCGTGCATGTCTGCATAGGCGGCGGGGTGCTCCGAAACCGGGAGTCCGGGGACCTGGCGGACCCGGTCCAGGATGGCCAGCACCGCTGGGTCGGCGATACCGGCGTCAGCGCGGCTGCCGGGCAGGGTCAGCTCCGGCCAGGCGGTCTCTGGCACCGCTGTATCCGTTACTCCACCGTCCGACGGGTCGTTGTTCAACTCGGGCATGGCACCAGTCTATTGATCCAGCCACTGGAGTTCGGGAGCTGTGGGGCTGTCGGCGTCGGGCAGGGCCGCCCACCACGCGGCACACGCAGCGCGCCACGAATCGAGGTTGTCCTTGTGCCCTGTGATGCGGATGGCGTCTCCGGCCACGGTTGCGGTGGCGTTCCCGCAACGGAACGTCCCGCCGTCGTTATCGATTTCCGGATACGCCTCGTAGAGGCCGGCAAGGTCCCGGATGATGTAGCGGGGCCGCTCTTCGGTCCGGGCCGCCAGGATGGTTTCCAGTGTGTCGACGCCGGTCAGCACGGCCACCGTGGCGAAGCCCGCCCGGTTGCCGCCCAGGATGTCGGTGTCCAGCCGGTCGCCGACCACCAGCGGCCGGTCCGACGACAGCCGCTTGGCCGCGGCGTGAAACAGCGGAGCCTCCGGCTTGCCGGCGACGAGCGGCCGCCGGCCGGTTGCCGCGGCCACGGCGCCCACAAGGGTTCCGTTGCCGGGAGCCATCCCGCGGGCCTGCGGGATGGACATGTCCGTGTTCGTGGCAACCCACAGCACGTCCGCGTCGGCCAGGACGAATGCTGCCTCGGCGAGGTCCTTCCAGCCGATGGCAGGGTTGAAGCCCTGCACCACGGCCACGGGGTTGTCCTGGGCGCCGTGGACCGGCTTCAGGCCAACGAGCTCAACCTCGTGGGCCAGTGCCGGGCTTCCGGTAATGAGCACGGCAGCGCCCGGGGACAGCAGCGACGCCAGCAGGTCGGCCCCGGCCTGGGAGGAGCTCACCACCTGCTGGTCCTCAGCGGGGGCGCCAAGATCGCGCAGGTGGGCGGCCACCTGCGCAGGCGTGCGGGAGGCGTTGTTGGTGACGTATCCCAGGCCGACTCCGATCCCGGCCAGCCGCTGCAGTGACTCCACCGCTCCGGGGATGGCGTGGGCGCCGGCGTAGACCACGCCGTCCAGGTCGGACAACAGCGCGTCGAACCGCGAGATCAGTTGGGCATCACTCATGCGGGGCTAGTCCTCCGTGCCGTCTTGGCGCCGGTCAGCATCCTGCTGTTCGGTGTGCTCAGCTTCTGCGTCCCCGGTTTCAGCGTCCTCGTCGGGCTCGGCGGAATCCTCGTCGGACTCGGCGTCGTCGGATTCGAAGTAATCCGTTTCCGCATCGTCCAGGTTTTCGTCTGCAAGGTCACCTGAGGGCCGCTGTGCGGCAGCTTCCCCCTCGGCGCTGACGCCCGGGGCAGCCTGGCTGCCGGAAGAATCGGTTCCGTCCTGCGCCGACGTGCCTGCGGCCTGCGCAATCCGCTTCCGGCGTTCGGCTTCTTCCCGGGCTTCCTCTTCCTCGTCCCAGCCGAGGTCGATGATGTCGGGTTCCTCGGCCATGCCCAACCCCAGGGCTTCCTCAGCCACGACGGCCTGCCGCTGCCACTTTCCGGCCTCGGTTTCGCGGCCAACGGCCGTCAGGGCATCCGCATAGGCGCGGAACAGGCGCGGGCTGTAGGAAAAGGCGCGGTTGAGGTCCAGTTGCGGGATCTCCAGCTCCGCCACGGCGGCGTCCAGCTGGCCAAGGTCGCCGCGGGCCCCGGAGGCGACAATCGCCAACTCCACCTTGCCGGGCGCATCGAGGTCCTGGGCCTCCTCGGAACGGACGACGTCCAGGGCGCGGTCGGGCCGGCCCAGGCCACGTTCGCAGTCCGCCATGACGGGCAGGTGGACGTTGGAACCGCTGATCCGCCGGTAGGTGCGGAACTCGCGCAGGGCCTCACCGTAGTGTCCGGCGGCGTAAGCTGTCAGGCCCACTGCCTCGCGGACGGCGGCAAGGCGTCCGCCCCGGCGGCTGGCGGCGAGGGCATGCTGGAACGCCAGTTCGGGCTCGTCGTCGATGAGCCGTCCGGCCATCACGAGGTGGCGGGCCACCCATTCCGCGCTGTTGGCTTCCAGGGTCTTGATCTGGTGCTGCGTCGCGCGGTCAAGTTCCTTGCCCGTGACGTCCTCATCGATTTCGGGCGAACGCTCACGGTCCGGGCGGTTGGCGCTGCGAAGGTCGCCGGCGTTGGGAACGCGTGCGGGGCGGTCCTCAGCCCTGTCGCGGCCGAACTGGCGGGGGCCGGAGTCGCCGCGGTCAAAGCTTCGGGGTGCACGGTCCTCGCGGGGTGGGCGGTCCTGGCGGTCGCCGAACGGGCGGCGGTTGTCTCCCCCGCCAAAGCTGCGGCGGTCGCCCTCGCCCTCACGGCGCGGACGGTCACCGAACGGCTTACGGTCACGGTCACCAAACGGCTTACGCTCACCGCCACCAAAACCGCGGCGGTCACCCTCGCCCTCACGGCGCGGACGATCACCAAACGGCTTACGCTCACCGCCACCAAAACCGCGGCGGTCACCCTCGCCCTCACGACGCGGACGATCACCAAACGGCTTACGCTCACCGCCACCAAAGCTGCGGCGGTCACCCTCGCCCTCACGACGCGGACGATCACCAAACGGCTTACGCTCACCGCCACCAAAGCTGCGGCGGTCACCCTCGCCCTCACGACGCGGACGATCACCAAACGGCTTACGCTCACCGCCACCAAAACCGCGGCGGTCACCCTCGCCCTCACGACGCGGACGATCACCAAACGGCTTACGCTCACCGCCACCAAAACCGCGGCGGTCACCCTCGCCCTCACGGCCCGGACGATCAGAGAACGGCTTACGCTCACCGCCACCAAAACCGCGGCGGTCACCCTCGCCCTCACGGCCCGGACGATCACCAAACGGCTTACGGTCAGGGTCACCGCTAGAACCGCGGCCTTCACGGGCGCGGAAGCCCCGCGGATCCCCGCCCGAGTTATTGGTCCCCCTAAACGGGCCCCCCTGCCGTCCCCGGTTGCTTCCCGAGTCCCCCCGGTCATTTCCGCCGCGGTAACCGCCGCCTTTGTGCTCAGCCATGGTGGAATCCTCCTGTAGTGAGCCGACCACTGGCGCGATGTGCAGCCGCTCTTATCCGTGTTTGGTTGTCCTGCGCGACCCGTGGTGAAGCATCCGGTGTCCGCATATCTGTAGCAATTCTAGGTGAGAGCCGGTGCCAGCCACTAACGGCGAGGGCCTTCCAAGGGCAGGCGTGTGCATCCTCACAGGATCGTGGGCCACTCGATTTGTTGCGGGCCGCGGCGGCCATTCGTGTTCACGGTCCAGCAGAGCGCGTCATCCCACAGGGAAAATCCAAGGAGGCGTGGGAAGACTGGCCCCGACAGCATCCGCCGAGGGGGAACCATGAAGAATTCACGGACGAAGCCGGTGGCCGCTGCTGCCATGATCCTGGGTTGCGGGCTACTGGCACTGTTCATTGCCTACTCGACCGGGGCCGGCCAAGAAGCAGCCCTCCTGGACCGGACCGGCGCAGCCGTCATCTGGGGGCTTCCTGTTGCCAAACTTATTTTCAATGTCGCGGCCGCCGGTACTGTCGGGCCACTCATTTTGGCACTCTTTGCCCTGCCCCCGAAGGGGAGAGCGTTCTCGAAGGCACTGGGCATTGCCGGTGTTTCTGCAGTGCTCTGGACGGCAGCCGCATCCGTGATCAGCGTCCTCACCTTCCACTCGTTGGCTAACCTGCCGCTGTTTTCGGAAGGCTCCGGGGCGATCTTTGTCAGTTTCCTGACGGACGTCGATGCTGGCCGGAGAAGCGCTCTAACAGTGCTGATCACGGCAACCGTGGCGCTCCTGTGTTTTGGCATCCAGAGACAGCGGGCTGTTGCCGTCACGGCTGTGCTGGCTTCCACGGGGCTGATACCACTGGCTCTGAACTCCCATGCCGCGGGCGGCGCGAGCCACGCCGACAGCACGGTTTCGGTGGTAATGCACATGGCCGCTGCAGCCATCTGGATCGGCGGCCTGGCAACCCTCGTCCTGCTGCGTCGAACGCTGGAAACGGAGCTGCTGGCCGCGGTCCGGCGTTACTCCACGTTGGCGCTGCTGTCCTTCCTTGCCCTGGCACTCTCGGGTGTAGCGGCTGGGCTGACAGGCATCGGATCAGTTCAGGGGTTGGCTTCACAGTACGGCCTGATTCTCTTGGCCAAGACGGCCATTCTGGGACTTCTGGGCGTGTTCGGGGCGCTGCACCGGAAGTGGATCCTCACGAAGCTGGAATCGATCCCAGGCAAGGCACGGACCACTTTCGCAGCTCTGGCCGTGGCCGAACTCGCCGTCATGGCAGCCGCATCGGGACTCGCAGCGGCCCTGGCACGCACCCCGCCGCCAACGGTCTCGCAGGCCGCACCAGCCCAGGTATCCCTACGCCTTCCGGGTTCTGTGGATGTGTTCAGCAGCTGGAAGCCCGACGCCCTTTGGATCTTCCTCTGCGCGGTCGCGGTGTTCCTGTATGCGGCCGGAGTGCGGCGCGTCAGGAACCGTGGCGGGCACTGGCCTGCCTACCGAGCCGGCCTTTGGTTCACTGGAGTCGCGCTGCTGTTCCTGGTCACCAACGGAGGACTCCGCGCTTACCAGGAGTATCTGATCAGCGCGCACGTCGTGACCCAGATGCTTCTTATCGCCGTCGTTCCGCTCCTGCTGGTTCCCGCCGCCCCGCTGACACTGGCCAGGCTCGCCGTTGCGCCCAGGCAGGACGGAACGGTCGGCGGTGCAGAAGCTCTCACCGTGACGCTGCGTCCGGTTCTGAGTGCCACGTCTGCGCCCTACTTCGCAGCCGCCGGTCTGGGGGCCGTGATGGCGGCCCTGTACTACACGCCGTTGCTGGACTACTCGTCACGCACCCAGTTCGGGTATCAGGGCATGGCCCTGTTGGCATTGCTCTCCGGCTGCCTCTTCACTGCTTCCCTGGCCCGCGCCGCTGACGGTCCTGGGTCGTCGCTGGCTTCCAGACTGGTGACCATAGGTGCCGTGGCCGCGCTCTACGCGGTGCATGGCTGGGCCCTTGCCCAACAGGCAGACCAGCTTCCCGATTCGCGGCGGCAGGAATGGCTGGTCGCCGTAGGCCAGCCTTGGGACCAGCCAGTTCTGGCGTTCGTGGAGCCGGCGGGCATAGCCATGTGGATCATCGCTGCCGGCGCACTTCTCGTAGCGGCCGCGACTGAGCTGTTCAGGGCTCTCCGACGCCGCGATGTGCGCGCTCGGAACCGTTCCGCTACTGAGCGCACCCACGACCTTGTGATGTCCTCAGATACCTGATCGGCCCCTCCCCACATGGGGTGATGCTTGGGTGGCTTCCACCCAAAGCAGGCCACTGCCAGCCCTGCCCGCCTCAAGGTTTCCGCAGGGTAGGTATTACATCCTTCAACTAAATCAATTGGACTTTCTAACGACGTCGGAGGTAGTCGTGTCAGTTACACGCCGTCAGGCACTGCAAATAGGTGGAGTGGGAATCATCGGCGCCTTTGGCCTAGCCGTCCCGTTGACGTCAGTCAACGCCAAGTCGGCAAGCCAGCTGGCATCCCGCAACATGCCGAAGCCCTACCAGAGGGAACTTCCCATTCCGGAGGTGCTCAAGCCCAAAAGCACCGTTGTGGACCCGGACGGCCAGAAGAGGCACCTGTACCAGATCCAGCAGAAGGCAGCATGGGCCAACATCGTGCCAGGCCTCAGCACTCCTATCCTCGGCTATAACGGAACATTTCCAGGGCCGACCATCAAGGTGAACCAGGGCGAACGCATCACCCTGGAAATGGACAACGTGCTGCCCCTGTTCCATCCGCAGTGGGGGTATCGGCTCGACACCTCCACCCACCTTCACGGGTCAGCGTCGCTGCCGCAGTTCGACGGCTACGCCAACGACCTCACAGGCCGGGACCACTGCAAGGATTACGAATACCCTAACTTCCAGCCGGCACGGACCCTGTGGTATCACGACCACGCGGTTCACAATACGGGCCAGAGCGTCTACTCCGGCTTGGCCGCCCAGTACCATCTGCACGACGAAGTGGAAGGCAACATTCTTCCGCAGGGCAAGTTCGATGTACCGCTGACCGTTTCTGACGCCATGTTCGCTGCCAACGGCTCCCTCGGCTACAACGACAACACCCACTCAGGCCTGTGGGGCGACGTCATTCTTGTCAACGGTGCGCCATGGCCCGTGATGAAGGTCCAGCGACGGATCTACCGCTTCCGGGTTCTCAACGCGTCCATTGCGCGTTCCTACCGCTTTTCCCTGAGCACGGGAGACGCAATGACCGTGGTCGCGACGGATGGAGGCCTGATGCCCGCCGCCCAGCAGGTGACGTCCTGGCGGCACGGCGGCGCTGAGCGCTACGAGGTTCTCATCGACTTTTCGAAGTATCCCGTCGGCAAGCGGGTTGAACTGCGCAACCTGTCCAACAAAAACAATGTGGACTATGACTTCACCAACAGGATCATGGCCTTCGATGTGACGAACGAACCTGTCGACACATCCGGACCCGGCGCCAGGGTGCTGCCAACGCTCCTCGCCCCCAGCACGACCATGAGCCTCAAGGCCTCTGATTCGGTGAAGACCCGGCGCATGCGCGTGAAGCGGGACAACGACGTCTGGACGATCGGGGGCATGACCTGGGACGAAGTGGTCGAGAGCGGCTACCGGAAGGTCCTCGCTGATCCGGACCTCAACGATGTGGAAATCTGGGAAATAGAGAACAGTTCGGGTGGCTGGTTCCATCCTGTCCATATTCACTTGGTGGACTTCCAGGTCCTGAGCCGCAACGGACAGGCACCCCTGGCCCATGAACGCGGGCCCAAGGACGTGGTCTACGTCGGCGAAGGCGAGACGGTCCGGCTGCTCATGAAATTCGAACATCACCGGGGACGCTACATGATCCACTGCCACAACCTGCCTCACGAGGACCATGACATGATGGCCCAGTTCAGCGTTGGCATCGACACGAACGACCCCGATCCCAACCATCCAGTCGAAGCAGTGCTGCCACATCCGATCGGGCAACCGGCACCGGCACAAGGCACGGCAGAGGTTCAGGCACCGCAGACCACCACCCAGCCAACGGAGGTGGCTGCGCCGCTAGCACCGCAGCCGGCCCCAGCGCCGGTAGCACCGCAGCCGGCACCTGCCCCTGTTGCGGCACCTGTGGGGCAGAAGGACGTCGTGACCATTACCTCCGCCCGCCACCGGCTCAAGAAAGACATGACTTTCGCCGGAACTTCCAAGTTCACCGGCTCGACGGCGGCAACCTCGGCTACCGTCGTGCTGTACGACGTGACGCCGGGCCGCGCCTCCACACGATTGGGTACGGTGAAGGCCAACTCTCTCGGGGCCTGGACGCTCACGGTCAAGCCCGGACCAACCAAGCAGGTCACAGTCGTCAAGGCCCAATCGAGCCTCGGCGGGACAGCGACTACGAGCGTAAGGACCAGCTGAATACAAGAGGCGGGTTAAATGCGGGAGAGCCCCAACCATGACTGGTTGGGGCTCTCGACCGTTTTTCTAATGGTTGTCCGGCGGTGACCTACTCTCCCACACCCTCCCGGGTGCAGTACCATCGGCGCTGTGGGTCTTAGCTTCCGGGTTCGGAATGGGACCGGGCGTTTCCCCCACGCTATGACCGCCGTAACCCTGTGTCCCGTTCCCCGGTGTGTGCCGGGGTGGGAAAACTTGTGGTTACACACGTTGCTGCAGGTTGTTGCAGCTGTGGTGTTGTTATTGAGTTGTTGGTTTCCTGGACCGTGAAACCCGGTGGCGGGTTTGTTGGTTGGGAACCACATAGTGGACGCAAGCAGTCTTGTTTCTTTTTACTCTCCCCATGGTGTGAACGTCTTTTGAATCCGTTCACGAAGAAGAGTGTGTGGTGTAAGTTATCGGCCTATTAGTACCGGTCAGCTTCACGAGTCGTTAGTCCTCGCTTCCACATCCGGCCTATCAACCCAGTGGTCTGGCTGGGGGCCTCTCACACACAAGGTGTATGGAAATCTCATCTCGAAGCGAGCTTCCCGCTTAGATGCTTTCAGCGGTTATCCCATCCGAACGTAGCTAATCAGCGGTGCACTTGGCAGTACAACTGACACACCAGAGGTTCGTCCGTCCCGGTCCTCTCGTACTAAGGACAGCCCTTCTCAAATTTCCTGCGCGCGCAGCGGATAGGGACCGAACTGTCTCACGACGTTCTAAACCCAGCTCGCGTACCGCTTTAATGGGCGAACAGCCCAACCCTTGGGACCTACTCCAGCCCCAGGATGCGACGAGCCGACATCGAGGTGCCAAACCATGCCGTCGATATGGACTCTTGGGCAAGATCAGCCTGTTATCCCCGAGGTACCTTTTATCCGTTGAGCGACGGCCATTCCACAATGTACCGCCGGATCACTAGTCCCGACTTTCGTCCCTGCTCGAGATGTCTCTCTCACAGTCAAGCTCCCTTGTGCACTTACACTCGACACCTGATTGCCAACCAGGCTGAGGGAACCTTTGGGCGCCTCCGTTACTTTTTAGGAGGCAACCGCCCCAGTTAAACTACCCATCAGGCACTGTCCCTGACCCGGATTACGGGCCGAAGTTAGATGTCCAAAGTGACCAGAGTGGTATTTCAACGATGACTCCACCCGAACTGGCGTCCGGGCTTCAACGTCTCCCACCTATCCTACACAAGCCACTCCGAACACCAATACCAAACTATAGTAAAGGTCTCGGGGTCTTTCCGTCCTGCTGCGCGTAACGAGCATCTTTACTCGTACTGCAATTTCGCCGAGTTTATGGTTGAGACAGCGGGGAAGTCGTTACTCCATTCGTGCAGGTCGGAACTTACCCGACAAGGAATTTCGCTACCTTAGGATGGTTATAGTTACCACCGCCGTTTACTGGGGCTTAAATTCTCAGCTTCGCCTTGCGGCTAACCGGTCCTCTTAACCTTCCAGCACCGGGCAGGAGTCAGTCCGTATACATCGTCTTGCGACTTCGCACGGACCTGTGTTTTTAGTAAACAGTCGCTTCCCCCTGGTCTCTGCGGCCCCGATCCCCTCCCACCAGCAAGTGGTGTTCAAGGTTGGGGCCCCCCTTCTCCCGAAGTTACGGGGGCATTTTGCCGAGTTCCTTAACCATAATTCTCTCGATCGCCTTAGTATTCTCTACCTGATCACCTGTGTCGGTTTGGGGTACGGGCGGCTAAAACCTCGCGCCGATGCTTTTCTAGGCAGCATAGGATCACCGAATCCCCCCTTTACGGGAGTCCCGTCAGATCTCAGGCACATGAACAGCGGATTTGCCTACCGTTCGCCCTACATCCTTGGACCGGGACAACCATCGCCCGGCTCGGCTACCTTCCTGCGTCACACCTGTTAATACGCTTGCCTCCCAGGATCAGGTCCCGCGCTCCACCAAAACCCTTCCATCCAAAGGACGGTCGGGCAGGTCTCGGGCGGTTAGTATCCCCTGTTCAACATGGGCGGTTTTTCGCCGGTACGGGAATATCAACCCGTTGTCCATCGACTACGCCTGTCGGCCTCGCCTTAGGTCCCGACTTACCCAGGGCAGATTAGCTTGACCCTGGAACCCTTGATCATCCGGCGGACGGGTTTCTCACCCGTCTTTCGCTACTCATGCCTGCATTCTCACTCGTGTAGGCTCCACCGCTGGTTTACACCGCGACTTCACCGCCCACACGACGCTCCCCTACCCATCCACACTCCTGAACCACGAAGGCTTGGAAAATATGTGAATGCCACAACTTCGGCGGTGTACTTGAGCCCCGCTACATTGTCGGCGCGGAATCACTTGACCAGTGAGCTATTACGCACTCTTTTAAGGATGGCTGCTTCTAAGCCAACCTCCTGGTTGTCTTCGCAACTCCACATCCTTTCCCACTTAGCACACGCTTAGGGGCCTTAGTTGGTGGTCTGGGCTGTTTCCCTCTCGACTATGAAGCTTATCCCCCACAGTCTCACTGCTGCGCTCTCACTTACCGGCATTCGGAGTTTGGCTGACGTCAGTAACCTTGTAGGGCCCATTAGCCATCCAGTAGCTCTACCTCCGGTAAGAAACACGCAACGCTGCACCTAAATGCATTTCGGGGAGAACCAGCTATCACGAAGTTTGATTGGCCTTTCACCCCTACCCACAGCTCATCCCCTCCATTTTCAACTGAAGTGGGTTCGGTCCTCCACGACGTCTTACCGTCGCTTCAACCTGGCCATGGGTAGATCACTTCGCTTCGGGTCTAGATCACGCCACTGCAACGCCCTGTTCAGACTCGCTTTCGCTACGGCTTCCCCACACGGGTTAACCTCGCGACGTAACACTAACTCGCAGGCTCATTCTTCAAAAGGCACGCCGTCACCAGAATCAGACTGGCTCCGACGGATTGTAAGCACACGGTTTCAGGTACTGTTTCACTCCCCTCCCGGGGTACTTTTCACCTTTCCCTCACGGTACTGGTCCGCTATCGGTCATTAGGGAGTATTTAGGCTTATCAGGTGGTCCTGACAGATTCACACGGGATTTCTCGGGCCCCGTGCTACTTGGGATACTCATCAAAGGCGGTGCACAGCATTACGGTTACGGGGCTCACACCCTCTACGGCCGGCCTTTCAAGACCGTTCACCTATACCAGCACTCACACCTCCCCGGTCCGGCAGAACCAGGACAACAAGTCCCACAACCCCGCCCATGCAACGCCCGCCGGCTATCACACATGGGTCGGTTTAGCCTGATCCGCGTTCGCTCGCCACTACTAACGGAATCACTGTTGTTTTCTCTTCCTGCGGGTACTGAGATGTTTCACTTCCCCGCGTTCCCTCCACGCACCCTATGTGTTCAGATGCGGGTCACCAGATCACTCGCGCGTCTGGCGGGGTTTCCCCATTCGGACACCCTGGGATCACAGTCCGGTTATCGACTCCCCCAGGCTTATCGCAGATTCCTACGTCCTTCTTCGGCTCCTAATGCCAAGGCATCCACCGTGTGCTCTTAAAAACTTGACCACAAAAGATCAAGGAGTAATTTTCGAGAGAACCATGAAAACCACCCAGGCCCGCCACACCCCGAAAGGCGAGACCAGCCCGGACAGATCCAGGTTCATATTCTTGGAAATTGCTTCTTATAAAAGATGCTCGCGTCCACTATGTAGTTCTCAAACAACAACCCCGTACCACACACCCCACACACACCCCCAAAAAAAGGGCAAACCATGCGATCGGTGCAGCCAGGAAACCAGAAACAAACAAAACCCGGACACAAGGGAAAAAACCCCCGCCCCCGGCCCTGTTGCCTCAGGACCCAACAGTGTGCCAAACACTAAACCGCATCACCCCGCCCCGCACCGTTCCAGGACAGCCACCCCCGAAAGGGAACCCGTCCGTACTAGACACAGGACAAAACCACGCGGCCGCTATTCGTTGATATTCCACCCATGAGCACCCGCCGCAGAACGATCGCCTGCGCAGCGGGCCTTTACTCCTGACAAACCACACACCCCGCATACACGGAAAAAGCATGGGCCTGTAGGTGCTCCTTAGAAAGGAGGTGATCCAGCCGCACCTTCCGGTACGGCTACCTTGTTACGACTTAGTCCCAATCGCCAGTCCCACCTTCGACGGCTCCCTCCCACAAGGGGTTAGGCCACCGGCTTCGGGTGTTACCAACTTTCGTGACTTGACGGGCGGTGTGTACAAGGCCCGGGAACGTATTCACCGCAGCGTTGCTGATCTGCGATTACTAGCGACTCCGACTTCATGGGGTCGAGTTGCAGACCCCAATCCGAACTGAGACCGGCTTTTTGGGATTAGCTCCACCTCACAGTATCGCAACCCTTTGTACCGGCCATTGTAGCATGCGTGAAGCCCAAGACATAAGGGGCATGATGATTTGACGTCGTCCCCACCTTCCTCCGAGTTGACCCCGGCAGTCTCCCATGAGTCCCCACCACTACGTGCTGGCAACATGGAACGAGGGTTGCGCTCGTTGCGGGACTTAACCCAACATCTCACGACACGAGCTGACGACAACCATGCACCACCTGTGAACCGGCCCCAAAGGAGAAACCACATTTCTGCGGCGATCCGGTCCATGTCAAGCCTTGGTAAGGTTCTTCGCGTTGCATCGAATTAATCCGCATGCTCCGCCGCTTGTGCGGGCCCCCGTCAATTCCTTTGAGTTTTAGCCTTGCGGCCGTACTCCCCAGGCGGGGCACTTAATGCGTTAGCTACGGCGCGGAAAACGTGGAATGTCCCCCACACCTAGTGCCCAACGTTTACGGCATGGACTACCAGGGTATCTAATCCTGTTCGCTCCCCATGCTTTCGCTCCTCAGCGTCAGTTAATGCCCAGAGACCTGCCTTCGCCATCGGTGTTCCTCCTGATATCTGCGCATTTCACCGCTACACCAGGAATTCCAGTCTCCCCTACATCACTCTAGTCTGCCCGTACCCACCGCAGATCCGGAGTTGAGCCCCGGACTTTCACGGCAGACGCGACAAACCGCCTACGAGCTCTTTACGCCCAATAATTCCGGATAACGCTTGCGCCCTACGTATTACCGCGGCTGCTGGCACGTAGTTAGCCGGCGCTTCTTCTGCAGGTACCGTCACTTTCGCTTCTTCCCTACTGAAAGAGGTTTACAACCCGAAGGCCGTCATCCCTCACGCGGCGTCGCTGCATCAGGCTTTCGCCCATTGTGCAATATTCCCCACTGCTGCCTCCCGTAGGAGTCTGGGCCGTGTCTCAGTCCCAGTGTGGCCGGTCACCCTCTCAGGCCGGCTACCCGTCGTCGCCTTGGTGAGCCATTACCTCACCAACAAGCTGATAGGCCGCGAGTCCATCCAAAACCGCAAAAGCTTTCCACCCCCCACCATGCGATGAGGAGTCATATCCGGTATTAGACCCAGTTTCCCAGGCTTATCCCAGAGTCAAGGGCAGGTTACTCACGTGTTACTCACCCGTTCGCCACTAATCCCCGGTGCAAGCACCGGATCATCGTTCGACTTGCATGTGTTAAGCACGCCGCCAGCGTTCATCCTGAGCCAGGATCAAACTCTCCGTTGAAGTAAAACAGACACAACCAGGCACCACGGAAATAACGCGGAACCAGGCTGCACAAAATTTGAAACCAGCTAAAAACACCAGACCACACCACGGAGGTGGCAGGCCCGGCAAATTCAACCAATTTAATAAAAAATCGGTATCAACAAACTTGGCACACTATTGAGTTCTCAAACAACAGACACATTCGAATACTTCTCGAAACAATTCCGAATTAGTTCTAAGGAATTCATGTTTCGCATTTCTTCGCTGCGATGTTTCTAGCTTATTTCATTCATTTTCACTTTGCAAATCCGGGTTATTCACCCGATATTTACTCCATGGAACGAATTCGCCCAGCACTAATGGAAGCTTTTCTTCAATCATGCCTTGAAGTTGAAGAATTGCTTCTCAGTGAAGGGGGTTGTCACCGCTCAGCGGCGGCGACTCAGAAGACATTACACGCTCCCCCGCGGCCGAGCAAATCGACTGCGGAGGAGCGTGCAATTGGTCGCTTCCGGTGCTAGGCGCCGGTCACCTGTACCGTGGCCAGGTTCTTCTTGCCGCGGCGGAGCAGCAGGTACTTGCCGTGCAGGAGCTGGGACGGGGAGATCACCGCGTCCGGGTCCGTGACCTTCGCGTTGTTGACGTAGGCGCCGCCCTCGCCCACGACCCGGCGCGCCGCGGACTTGCTGTCCGACAGCCCCGAGGCAACCAGCAGATCGATGATGCCCAGGCCCGCTCCGTCCACGGAAGCTGACGGCAGTTCGGCCGTCGCTGCGGCCAGCGTCTGCTCGTCGAGCAGCGACAGATCGCCGTTTCCGAACACGGCGGCGGAGGCAGCAATGACCTTTTCTGTGGCTTCGGCTCCGTGGACCAGCGCCGTCACTTCGAAGGCGAGCTTCCGCTGGCCTTCACGGGCGAACGGGCGCTCGGCGACAGACACCGCCACTTCCTCAATCTCGGCCCGGGTCAGGAAAGTAAACACCTTCAGCCGGTCCACAACATCCGCATCGGCGGTGTTCAGCCAGAACTGGTAAAAGGTGTACGGGCTGACCATGGCAGAGTCCAGCCAGATGGCGTTACCCTCGCTCTTGCCGAACTTGGTGCCGTCGGCGTTGGTGATGAGCGGAGTGCCCAGAGCATGAACCGTCTTGCCCTCAACCTTGCGGATCAGTTCGGTACCGCTGGTGAGGTTGCCCCACTGGTCGGATCCGCCGGTCTGCAGCATGCAGCCGTAGTCACGGTGGAGCTGGAGGTAATCCATGCCCTGCAGGATCTGGTAGCTGAACTCGGTGTAGCTGATGCCTTCTTCGGAGTTGAGGCGTGAAGCCACGGCGTCCTTGCGCAGCATCGTTCCCACGCGGAAGTGCTTGCCGACCTCGCGGAGGAAGTCGATTGCGCTCAGCGGCGCGGTCCAGTCGAGGTTGTTGACCATCCGTGCGGCGTTGGCGCCCTCGAAGCTGAGGAAACGGCGGACCTGGGCCTGCAGGTAGCCGACCCACTCGGAAACGGTGTCCTTGGTGTTCAGGGTACGTTCCGCCGTCGGACGCGGATCGCCGATCAGCCCGGTGGAGCCTCCCACGAGCCCCAGCGGCTTGTGGCCGGCCAGCTGAAGCCGCCTCATGAGAAGGAGCTGGACCAGGTTTCCCAGGTGAAGGCTCGGCGCCGTGGGATCGAATCCGCAGTAATAAGTGACCGGTTCCCCGGCGAGGAGCTTCTCCAGTTCCACCTCGTCGGTGGATACGTGGACAAGGCCGCGCCATCTGAGCTCCTGCCAGATGTTGGCGAAGCTGGGGTCGTTCTGCTGGGATTCGAGGTCGTTTAGTTGTGACACGCCTTCTAAGTTAGCAGGATCAGCGGCCCTGGGACCCTCGTGAAGGGCTGGAGGCAGGCCGGGCCGCGAACGGCCGGCCTGCCCAGGAAAAATTAACGCTCGATGCCCGCCGGAACGTCCGCGGCCGCGATCAGCCGAAGCCGCTGGGTGGGGCGGGTCATGGCAACGTACAGATCGCCGACCCTGCCGTGCTCGTGGTTCAGCATGGCGCTCGGTTCAAGGACCACGACGCCGTCGAACTCAAGTCCCTTGGCTTCCCGCGGGCTGATGACCACCACGTCCTGTTCGTAACTGCCGGCACCCGTACCGAGCCGGGAGCCATACTTCGCGCGCAGCGCGGCGGTGGCCTCCCGCAGCAGGTCGCCATCGGCAATCACGGCTAGCAGGCCGCCGTCGAGCGCTTGGAGCTCCTCGGGAAGGACCTCCACCAGCCGGTCCACGAGGCCCGACTTCTCCACGCGGTCGATGATCGGCGACCAGCGGCCTTCCCGGACGGCCTTCGGGGCGGAGACCACCAGGCCGGCGGCGTTGGCCATGCGTGCCGCCGCTTCGGCGATTTGCGAGGGCGTCCGGTAGTTCACCGTGAGCTCCTCCAGCTGCCAGCGGTCGCCGAACATCGGTGCGAGGGCTCCCTGCCAGGACTTCGCGCCGGCCACGGAACTGGTCTGCGCGATATCCCCCACGATCGTGAAGGACTTGAGCGGGCAGCGCCGGACCAGGAGCCGCCACTGCATGGGCGACAGTTCCTGCGCCTCGTCTACGACGATGTGGCCGAAGGCCCAGGTGCGGTCGCTGGTGGCGCGCTCAGCGGCAGTCAGGCGGCCCTCGCGTTCCTCGTTCTGTTCCACGAGTTCCTCGGCGGACATCAGGACATCGACGCCGGCGGACTCCATGTTGACCAGGGTCTGCCGGGCGTTGGCCAGGGCGCGGGCCCGGTCCTGCTCCTGCTGGGCGAGGCCGCGACCTGCAGCGGGATCCAGTTCACCGAGCAGTTCAGCTGCTTCGTCGAGCAGGGGGACGTCGGCCTCGGTCCAGGGGGCATCCGGAGCCCGCAGCAGGAGCTCGCGTTCCCTGGCGGTCAGCCCGGGAGTGCAGGCTTCAAGGAGCGCGGGCTTGCTGAGGAGTTCGCCCACGAGCTTCTCGGGCGTCATCGGCATCCAGCACAGGTTCAGCGCGACGCGCACATCGCGTGCTGTCCGGACGTCCTCGGCGAGGTAGGAGCGGTCGGCGTTGTTGCCGATGTTGCCGGCCTCGACGAGCTCGGTCATCTGCTCGGTCAGCTCGCGGAGCAGGATCTTGACGAAAGTAACGCGGGCTTCGTTGTGCGGTTTCCCGGTGGAGCGTGCGCGTTCACGGGCGCGCCTGACCTGCCGGGGCGTGAGGGTCAGCTTGCGTCCGTCCACTTCCAGGATCCGGTTTTCGGCTGGAATGCGCTGCCGGTTGGCCACGGCATTGGCGATGACCTCGGCCATCTCTAGCCGGCCCTTGATGGCGGCAATGTCCGCCTCCTGCTCCGGCACCGCGTTGATGCCGGGCATCAGCCTGCCGAGGCTGGCCATGACCACGCCGGTTTCGCCCAGCGAGGGCAGGACACGTTCGATGTATTTCATGAACGACGACGACGGGCCCACCAGCAGCACGCCGGCGGACTTGAGCCGGTCACGGTGGGTGTACAGCAAGTACGCTGCGCGGTGCAGGGCCACGGCGGTTTTTCCGGTGCCCGGCCCGCCCTGGACCACAAGGGCGCCGGAGATGGAGGACCGGATGATCCGGTCCTGCTCGGACTGGATGGTGCCCACGATGTCCGACATGCGGCCCGTGCGCTTGGAGTTCAGGGCGGCCAGCAGCGCGCCCTCGCCCTGCAGCGAGTCGGCGTCCGAGAGCATATCGGCATCCAGGACGTCGTCCTCGATGGCCTTGACCTCACGGCCCTGCAGGATCAGATGCCGGCGCCGGCGCACTCCCTGGCGGTCAAATGCTGTGGCCTGGTAAAAGTGGCCGGCCTCCGGCGCGCGCCAGTCGACCATGAGCCGGACGAGGTCCTCGGTGGTAAGACCGATGCGGCCGATGTACTGCGCCTCGCCTGAGTCCAGGTCCAG
Source organism: Arthrobacter globiformis (assembly GCF_030815865.1). Lineage (NCBI taxonomy): Bacteria > Bacillati > Actinomycetota > Actinomycetes > Micrococcales > Micrococcaceae > Arthrobacter > Arthrobacter globiformis. Next base: position 2,038,153 of record NZ_JAUSXI010000001.1, on the reverse strand, counting down.
CCGGCCGAACACGAGGCGGTCGTCGACGGCGTCGAGCTGGGCGAGGCGGTCCTCGTACAGGGCCGCAAAGGCGTCGCGTTCGGAGACGTTCTGCATGGTGCCGATTGCTCCGGCACGGCGCACCTGGGCCAGCTGGGCGCGCTTTTCCGCGCGCAGTTCATCAAGCCGGGTGTACAGACCGGCTACATAGTCCCGTTCGTGGGCCAAATCGGCGTCGAGCATCGTTCCCCTATCGCAAAAGACAGACCGTCCATTCTATAACCTTTTCAGCGCAGTGGCGGCTGTTGAGCAGCTTTTGGCAGGTTATCTGACGGCGCGGCTCTGTCGCTCACCGACAAGGCCGCTGGTCAGAGCCGCAGCAGTGACCGCACGCGGTGCCCGGCCAGGGCGGAGCGGCCGCGCAGCTCGCCGAGTTCCATCACCACGCCCACGCCCGAGACGTGGACCCCGCAGCGTTCGAACAGGCGGGCGGCTGCCCCGAGGGTGCCGCCCGTGGCGAGGACGTCGTCGAGGATCAGCACCCGGCTGCCGCGGGCCAGGTCCGTGGTGTGAAGTTCCAGAGTGGCGTTGCCGTATTCCAGGGCGTAGTCCTCGGAGTACACCTCGCGCGGCAGCTTCCCGGCCTTACGCACTGTCACCGCGCCGGTGCCGGTGGCGTAGGCCGCGGCGGCGGCGAGCAGGAAGCCCCGTGCCTCGACGCCGGCCACGGCATCGAACTGCCCCTTGAACGGTTCCACGAGCGCGTCGACGACTGCCCGGAACGCGGGACCGTCGGCGAAGACGGGCGTCAGGTCCTTAAAGGTGATTCCGGGTTTGGGGTAGTCCGGAACGGTGGCGCAGAGTCCCGAAATGAGTTCGTCCACGGGGCCGGGCCTGGGGGCAGGGGCTTGTTCGCTGTGGTTCACCCGTCCAGCCTACGCCCGCGGGGTGCGGGCCTTCGCCGCCTTGTAGCGGGACACGGTGGGGTCCCCGGTGAGCCAGAAGCGCCATGGATAATCGTGCGTGCCGCCGTGACCGGCGACGCCGACCCGCGGCCCCGTGCTGACGTGGGCGGCGGGTGCGGGCGGCAGCACCAGGCCAAATGGTGAACTCAGGGCGTCCCGCCCGCTGTCCTCAGTGGTCAGCCCGAGTGCTGTGGCCAGTCGCGCGGGTCCGCTGGCCAGATCTTTGGCGGCTTTCGACGTCGGCCGGCGCGCGAGGGCCAGTTCCCGGCCTTCGACGATTTCACCCGCGCGCAAGAGGACGGCGGAGGCGTGGCCCGCCGGGCCGCAGACGATGTTGGCGCAGTAGTGCATGCCATACGTGAAGTAGACGTAGAGGTGGCCGGCCGGGCCGAACATGGGGGCGTTCCTGCGGGTGGGTCCGCGGTAGGTGTGGGAGCCGGGATCAGGGTGCAGTGAATCGACGGGTCCCATGTAGGCCTCGAGTTCTGTGATCCGTACGGCGACGGAACCTTCGTCGCCGTCGTGCGTCAGGACGGCACCAAGGAGCAGCGGGGCGATTTCGCGGGCATCGCCGGACAGGAACTGCCGCACAGGGCCGCTGGTGGTCATGCCCCGACTTTACCGAAGCGCCTGTTGTCCGGGCTCGCTGCCCTGGGAAGCCGTTCCACGGCCATGTCCGATTTCCGCTAGCAGGCCCCCCTGGGGACTGGCAGGATGGAGTCATGGACTTCTGGCAGCGCTACCGCGCCATCGACGCGCGGGACACCCGTTTCGACGGGCAGTTCTATACGGCGGTGCGGACCACGGGCATTTACTGCCGGCCGTCGTGCCCGGCGAGAACGCCCAAGGCGGAGAACGTCACCTTTTATGAGACCTCCGCCGCCGCCCACGACGCCGGCTACCGCGCCTGCAAGCGCTGCCTGCCTGAGGCCGTGCCGGGGACACCGGCCTGGAACCTCCGTTCCGATATTGCCGGCCGGGCCATGCGGCTGATCAACGACGGCGTGATCAACCGCGACGGCGTTGAGGGGCTCGCCTCGCGCTTGGGCTACTCGTCCCGGCAGCTGAACCGGATTCTCAGCCATGAGCTCGGCGCCGGTCCCCTGTCCCTGGCCCGGGCCAGCAGGGCCCAGACCGCACGCACGCTGCTGGTCTCCACCACGATGAAGCTTGCGGACGTCGCCTTTGCCGCGGGCTTCAGCAGCGTCCGCCAGTTCAACGAGACCGTGGCCGAGGTGTTCGACATGACGCCGACCGCGCTGCGCAGCACCGCCCGGCACCATCCGTCAGCCGCTGCGAGCACCTCACTCACGCTGGCGCTCCCCTACCGCGAACCGTTCGACCCCGGTGTGTTCAGCTTCCTCGCCGTCCGTGCCATCCCGGGGATCGAGATCGGAACCGCAACGTCCTATGCCCGGACACTGCGGCTTCCGCACGGGGACGCCCGGTTCAGCGTGGAATACAAGGGCGTCGAATACTCCGATGCGGAGAACGGCACCGGAGAGGGCGGAACTGTAAAGTACGACGGCGGGCCGCACGGGCGGCCGCTGGTGCTCACCATCGGCGCGGTGGACCTCCGGGATCTGCCGGCCCTGCTGAGCAGGGTACGTCGGCTTTTTGACCTCGACGCCGATCCCGTCGCCATTGACGGCGCGCTCGGAGCCGATCCCCGGCTTTCGGCGTCCGTGGCGGCGGCGCCGGGGATCCGCCTGCCGGGCGCCCTCGATCCGCAGGAACTGCTCATCCGGGCGATGGTGGGGCAGCAGATCACGGTGGCCGCCGCGCGCACGGCCCTCACGCAGCTGGCCGCGGCCGGCAGTCCCAGCGCGGCCGCGGGCGACGGGCTTTCCCGGCTGTTCCCGTCGCCGGCGCAGATCGCCGAAGCCGGTGCGGAACTGCTGCGCGGCCCGCAGCGCAGGATAGAGTCGCTGCTGGCCGTTGCCACGGCGCTGGCCGAAAACAAGCTGGACATTGGCTACGGTGACGACCTCCCCAGCCTTTCCGCCAAGCTGCTGCCGCAGCCGGGCGTCGGGCCGTGGACCGTGGGATACGTGGCCATGCGGGTCATCGGCGCGCCGGACATCTACCTCGCCAACGACGCCGCGGTACGCAACGGCATCCGGGCGATAACCGGCGCCAGCCCAATAACCGGCTCCAGCCCAATGACCCGCACTCCGGGACCGGGCGCCGCGCCGTCGGCGGACTTCCGCGAAGTCAGCCCCTGGCGCTCGTACGCCACCATGCACCTCTGGCGCGCGGCTGCAGCTGCCCCCAAAACTGCTGTGTCCCGAACTCCCGCCGCCCGCAGGGCACAGACAACGAAAGCGACAGTGTGAAATGAATGCGACAGTGCAATGAAAGTGACAGTGCAATGAAAGCCCAACTGCTCACCATGACGACGCCGGACGGGCCGTTCACCATCATCGCCCGCGACGGCGTGGTGCTCGCCTCGGGCTGGACGGCCGAGCCACAGGACCTGACGGGCCAGATCCATCCGCAGCTGCTACCGGACGCCTACGAGGCAGTGGAGCATCTCGGGCCGATTTCCGCGGCCGTGGAGGCCTTCTACGCGGGCGATCCGGCTCCTGCCATGAACGTGCCCGTCCTGCAGATATCGGGCCCGTTCCGCGCCCACGCGTGGGACGTGCTCCGCACCGTCAGCCCGGGGGCGCCGGTTACCTACACCGAATACGCTGAGCTGTCCGGCAACGCCAAGGCAGTCCGGGCCGCCGCCAGCGCCTGCGCCTTCAACGCCGCCGCGCTGTTCGTACCGTGCCACCGGGTGGTCCGCACGGACGGCACGATGGGCGGCTTCCGCTGGGGGCTGCGGATCAAGGAAAGCCTGCTGGCCCGCGAAAAGCAGGGGCTCGCCGCCGGTTTAACTATGGCACCCTGAGCCACTGCACCTACAGCTAATTCGCCCGAACCCCGGAAGGCCACGGCAGCAGCTCCGGCAGGTCCACGCCGTCGGCCGCTGCTGAAGCGCGCAGGCTGCCCAGCGACGGCTCCCGTCCGGCGAGCCAGGCGGCGATATCGGTAACCATGCCACTAATCACCGTGGAGCGGCCGCCGGTGCCAATCATCACCGGAGGCATGCCAAGCGGCTGCAGCACCAGCTTCTGCTCCTCCGGCACGCGTGCGGCCAAGAAGGCGAACAGGTGCTCGCAGAACGGCCTGCTCCACGTTTCCGCGCCGCGGCCGGTGTTGAGGTCGGAGGCGTGGATCACGAGCTCGCGCCAGAGCGCGAAGCCGCCGTCCAGCACCACTCCCCCGCGGTAGGAAATGGGTGCGCGCCAGCCCGCCGCACCACCCGCAGCAGCGTTGCCGGCATCCCCACCGGCATCCGCATCCAGCGAGTCGAAGGCGCGCAACACCCGCTCCAGCGCTGAGTCCAGGTCAGCGCGGTGCTGGTCCAGTGCATGCCCGGCGCTCATTTCGATGGCCTTCGTGCGGCCGTCATAGCCGCCGTCGTACAGTTCCACCGTTTCGCCGCGCGCAGCGTATTCGAGCTGCCGCGCCATCGCGTTGGAGATGCCGGCGATGTGCGCGAGGACGTGCCCGCGGGTCCAGCCCGGAAGGGCCGAGGGAGCCGGGACGTCAGCCTCGGTGAGTTTCGCTGCCAGGGAGGAAACGGCGTCGGCCGCTTTGTGGAGTTCGGCGAGCAGTGTGTCAGGTGTGATCGCGGTCATGGCGCCATCCTAACCGAGGGTTAATACCGGTTAACGCCAGCGAGATGGCACTTGACGGCAGTGTTTTCGAAAAACATTGCCGCAAAGTGCCATCTCGCGCAGAGACGGGCGTGCAGTGCCCTATCCCGCGTACTCGCGGACGCCGGCGAGCTCGCCTTCCAGCGCGGCAAGCTGGCGTTCGACGGCGGCCGGTGCCGTGCCGCCCTGCGAGTTGCGGCTGTTGAGCGATCCTTCCGTGCTGAGGACGCTGCGGACCTCCGGGGTGAGGTGCTCCGAAATGGCGGCATACTCCTCGTCCGTCAGGTCCCACAGTTCCACGCCACGGCTCTCGGCCTGCTTCACGGCAGCGCCGGACAGTTCGTGCGCCTCGCGGAAGGGCACGCCCTGGCGGACCAGCCACTCGGCGATGTCAGTGGCCAGCGCGAAGCCCTGCGGAGCCAGCGATTTCATCCGGTCCGCATTGAACTTGAGCGTGGCGATCATGCCGGAGACAGCCGGCAGCAGCAGCTCCAGCGTGTCGGCGGCGTCGAACACCGGTTCCTTGTCCTCTTGCAGATCGCGGTTGTATGCGAGCGGCAGGCCCTTCAGAGTGGCCAGCAGGCCGGTGAGGTTGCCGATCAGCCGGCCGGCCTTGCCGCGGGCCAGTTCGGCCACATCCGGGTTCTTCTTCTGCGGCATGATGGACGACCCCGTGGAGTAGGAATCGTCCAGCGTGACGAAAGAGAACTCCTTGGTGGCCCAGAAGATGACTTCCTCCGAGATCCGGGACAGGTCGACGCCGATCATCGCGGCCACCCAGGCAAACTCGGCAAAGACATCGCGGGACGCGGTGCCGTCGATCGAGTTGTGGACGGCGGAGAAGAAGCCCAGGTCCGCGGCCACGGCCTCGGGGTCAAGGCCCAGCGACGAGCCCGCGAGGGCACCGGAACCGTACGGCGAAACGCCGGCTCGCTTGTCCCAGTCCTGCAGCCGCTGCACGTCGCGCAGCAGCGCCCAGGCGTGGGCCAGCAGGTGGTGGCTGAGCAGGACGGGCTGCGCGTGCTGCAGGTGCGTGCGCCCCGGCATCGCCACGCCGGGGTGGGCCTTGGCCTGCTCCACCAGCGCGTCGATGGTGGCGAGCACGCCGCGGGCGATGATCCGGGCGTGGTCACGCAGGAACATGCGGCCCAGCGTGGCCACCTGGTCGTTGCGCGAACGCCCCGCCCGGAGCTTGCCGCCCAACTGGGTCCCGGCACGCTCGATCAGGCCGCGCTCCAACGAACCGTGCACGTCCTCATCGGATTCCGCCGGCACATAGGCGCCCGAGGCGACGTCCGCATCCAGCTGGTCCAGGGCTGCGAGCATGCCTTCGAGTTCGGCGGCATCCAGCAGCCCGGCCTTGTGGAGCACGCGGGCGTGCGCCTTGGAACCGGCGATGTCATAGCGCGCCAGGCGCCAGTCGAAGTGCGTCGACTTGCTCAGCGCCGCGAGGGCATCGGCGGGGCCGCCGGCGAACCGGCCGCCCCAGAGCGCGCCTGTGTTTGTCCCCGAGCGCACCCCAACCTCGCTTCGCTCGGCCGGGGACCCCTGCGCTCGTGGGCCCATTTCGGACTTGGTGGTTTCCTGCTCAGCCACAGGGGCTACTTTCCTGCGACGCGGATGTCGCGGCCGGAGGCAACCTTGGCGGACATGCCCCACAGCTCAATGAAGCCGCGCGCCATGGACTGGTCGAAGGTGTCGCCGGTGTCGTAGGTGGCGAGGTCGAAGTCGTACAGCGAGGTCTCGGAGCGGCGTCCGTTGACGATCGCCTGGCCGCCGTGCAGCACCATGCGGATGTCGCCGGAGACGTACTTCTGGGTGTCATCGATGAAGGCGTCCAGGGAGCGCTTCAGCGGGGAGAACCACTGGCCGTCGTAGACCAGTTCGGCCCAGCGCTGGCCGACGGTGGCCTTGAAGCGGGCCTGCTCGCGCTCGACGGTGATGTCCTCGAGGTGCTTGTGCGCGGTGATCAGCGCCATGGCGCCCGGTGCCTCATAGATTTCGCGGGACTTGATGCCCACGAGGCGGTCCTCGACGACGTCGATGCGGCCCACACCCTGGGCGCCGGCGCGGCGGTTCAGTTCCTTGATGGCCTGCAGCGGGGTGACCTTGATGCCGTCGATGGCTACCGGAACGCCGGCTTCGAAGGAGATGGTGACCTCGTCCGGTGCCGGCGGGAATTCCGGCGTGGCGGTGTAGTCGTAGATGTCCTTGGTGGGCGCGTTCCAGATGTCCTCGAGGTAGCCGGTTTCGACGGCGCGGCCCCAGACGTTCTGGTCGATCGAGTACGGGTTCTTCTTGGTGGTCTCGATCGGCAGTCCCTTCTCCTCGGCGAAGGCGATGGCCTTGTCGCGGGTCAGCGCGAGGTCGCGGACGGGCGCGATGCACTTCAGGTCCGGGCCGAGGGTCTGGATGCCCACCTCGAAGCGGACCTGGTCGTTGCCCTTGCCGGTGCAGCCGTGGGCCACGGTGGTGGCGCCGAATTCGCGGGCGGCCTTGACCAGGTGCTTGACGATCACCGGACGCGAGATGGCGGAGACCAGCGGGTAGTGGCCCTGGTAGAGGGCGTTGGCCTTCAGCGTGGGCACGCAGTATTCGTTGGCGAACTCGTCAGACGCGTCCGCCACGTAGGCCTCGACGGCGCCGCAGCCGAGGGCGCGCTGGCGGATCGTCTCCAGCGATTCGCCGCCCTGTCCGACGTCGACGGCCACGGCGATGACCTCGGCGCCGGTGGCTTCACCGATCCAGCCGATGGCTACGGAAGTATCCAGGCCACCTGAGTAGGCCAGAACAATACGCTCAGTCACGGAATATGCTCCTTAGTTGTTGTTTCTGTTTTTGTTTGTTTGGAAGGAAGCGGCCGGCTTACTGGCCGGCTTCCTCGGCGAGCTGCAGGAACCGGGCAGCCAGTTCCGGCCCGCCCAGCGGGTCCCGGGCCACAAGCAGCACGGTGTCGTCCCCGGCGATGGTGCCCAGGATCGAGGGCATCACTGAATGGTCGATGGCGAGGGCGAGGAAGTTTGCCGCTCCCGGCGGCGTCCGGAGCACCGCGATATTGGCCGAGGCCTCCGCCGTGACCAGCAGTTCGCCGCACAGCCGTGCCAGCCTGGCATCGAGGATTTCCTGGCTGACCCCGCTCTTGGCCGCCCGCTCCCCGCCTTCACCGGGGACGGCGTACACCAACACGCCTTCCTTGCCGCGGACCCGGACAGCGCCAAGCTCCACGAGGTCACGCGACAGCGTGGCCTGGGTGACCTGTACGCCGTCGTCCGCGAGCAGCGCCGCGAGCTCCGCCTGCGAACGCACCGATTCGCCGGTCAGGATCGCGGTGATCCGCGCCTGGCGGGCCGTCTTGGTGGCCGGGCTCGCGCCGGGCGCGGGAGCGGGGACGGACAACTACGCCTGCCCTGCCAGGGGCCGCAGTCCGTCGACGACGGCCAGCCCGGACTGGTGCATGAGCCAGGCCATGAGCCCCTTCTGCGCGTGCAGGCGGTTCTCGGCCTCGTCCCACACGATCGACTGCGGGCCATCAATCACGCCGGCCGAAATTTCGTAGCCGCGGTAGGCGGGAAGGCAGTGCAGCACGACGGCGTCAGGGGCGGCCTGCGCCAGCGCAGCCTCGTCCACGGAGTATTCACGGAACAGCTTCATCCGTGCTTCCTTTTCCGCTTCCTGGCCCATGGAAACCCAGGTGTCGGTGGCCACGACGTCGGCTCCCTTGAGTGCCTCCGCCGCGTCCGTCGTGATGAGGACGGATCCGCCGGTTTCGACGGCACGTTCCTCGGCAGCGGCCACGATGCCGGCCGCAGGCAGGTAGCCCTCGGGACCGGCGATGCGGACGTGCATGCCTGCCGTGACGCCGGCCAGGAGGTAGGAGTTGGCCATGTTGTTGGCGGCGTCACCGAGGTAGGCCATGGTGAGGCCCTTGAGTTCGCCCTTGTGCTCCTTGACGGTCAGGAGGTCAGCCAGCAGCTGGCAGGGGTGGTAGTCGTCGCACAGCGCGTTGATGACGGGAACTTTCGAGTTTTCGGCCATGGCAACGAGGCCTGAGTGCGCGCCGGTCCGCCACACGATGGTGGAAACCATGCGCTCGAGGACCTTGGCGGTGTCCTCCACGGATTCCTTGTGGCCGATCTGCGCCTCGCCCGGGTTGATGATCAGGGCGTTGCCGCCCATGTCTGCCACGCCGGTGGCAAAGGAGACCCGGGTCCGGGTGGAGGTCTTGTCGAAGATGACAGCCACGGTCTTGCGGCCGCTGCCTTCGGCGGCGAACGGCTGGACGCTGTACGGCGCTGCTTTCATGCGTCCCGCGAGTTCCAGGACTTCCGCCTGCTCGGCAGGGCTCAGGTCCGTGTCCTTGAGGAAGTGGCGGATGGTGCCGGTGGAAGTCACTGTGCGTCCTTTGCGGTTTGCAGGATGGCCGGAAGGGCGGCCAGGAAACGGTCTGCCTGCTCGGTGGTCAGGATGAGCGGCGGGGCCAGGCGGATGGTGCGGGGGCCGGGGCTGTTGATGATGAAGCCGGCGTCCAGGGCTGCGGTCACCGCGGCAGGGGCGACGTCGGCGTCCAGGTCGAAGCCGATCAGCAGGCCCTCGCCACGCACCTCGGTGACACCGTCGACGGCGGCCAGCGACTGCCGGACATGCTCACCGACAGCGCGGACGTTGTCCAGCACGTGCTGGCTTTCGATGGCGTGCAGGGTGGCAAGGGCCGCCGCGGTGGCCACCGGGTTGCCGCCGAACGTGGTGCCGTGCTGCCCTGCGGACAGCAGCGACGACGTCTGCTCGCCGAACGTGACGAGCGCACCGATCGGGAAACCGCCGCCGAGGCCTTTGGCCAGGGTGATTGCGTCCGGCACGATCCCGGCGTCCTCGCTGGCCAACCATTTGCCCGTACGGGCGATGCCGGTCTGCACCTCGTCCAGGATCAACAGGGCACCGGCCTCTGTGGTGACCTCGCGGGCGGCCTTCAGGTAGCCGGCCGGAAGGGGCCGGACGCCTGCCTCGCCCTGGATCGGCTCCAGGAAGACGGCAGCCACGGTGTCATCGACGGCGTTGCGCAGCGCCTCGATGTCCCCGAACGGGATGTGCACAACGCCGCCGGGCATGGGCTCGAAGGGCGCGCGGTACGCCTCTTTGGCGGTGAGCGCCAGTGCGCCCATGGTCCGGCCGTGGAATGCGCCTTCGAGCGCGATGATGCGGGTGCGGCGCTTGCCGCCGGCCTCCCCGGAGGAGGAACCCGAGTTCCGGCGGGCCAGCTTGAAGGCGGCCTCGTTGGCCTCCGTGCCGGAGTTGGTGAAGAACACCTTGGAGCCGGCCGGCGCTGAACTGAGTTCCAGCAGCTTTTCGGCCAGCGCGATCTGGGTGGGGCTGGTGAAGAAGTTGGACACGTGCCCCAGGGTGGCCAGCTGGCTGGAGATCACCGAGGTCACGAACGGGTGGGCGTGGCCCAACGCGTTGACGGCGATGCCGCCCAGGAGGTCCAGGTATTCCTTGCCGTCGGCGTCCCAGACAAGGCAGCCCGCGCCGCGGACCAGCACCCGCTGGGGCGTGCCGAACACACCCATCAGCGATGAGGAGTAGCGCGCCAGCCACTCGGAGCCTGCGTGGCCGCTGGCTTCAACCAGCTCCGTTACCGGGCTCCGTTGATCGAGCTTGTCGAGCTTCTCCATGGTCCCCAGCAGCCCCCCGTCCTCGCAAGCTCGGACGGGGCCCCCGGCTGCTGTGGGCCCAGTCACGGAGGTCTTATCCTCGTCGTTCATCAGTTCGTCTCCTCGTCCGGGACCACCTGGGTGCCGATGCCCGCCGTCGTAAATGTTTCAAGAAGCATTGAGTGGGGCAGCCGGCCGTCCACAATGTGCGCCCGCTCCACGCCCTCGTCGATCGCTTTAAGGCAGGCGGCCATCTTGGGAATCATGCCTGATTCGAGGCTGGGCAGCATGTCCCGCAGCTCGGAGGCCGTCAGGGATGAAATGAGCGAGGATTTGTCCGGCCAGTTGGCGTAGAGGCCTTCGACGTCGGTCAGGATGACAAGCTTGGAGGCGCCCAGCGCGGAGGCAACGGCCGCCGCTGCGGTGTCCGCGTTGACGTTCAGGACCTGGCCGGTGGGCTGGAACCGGGCGGTGCCCGTCACGCCTTCGCCGGCATCGGTGATCTCCGGGGCCACGGTGGAGATCACGGGGATCCGGCCGGCGTCGAGAATGTCCACGATGCCGGCGGGGTCAACTCCCACCACCTCGCCCACGAGCCCGAGGTCCACCTGCTCGCCGTCAACGACGGTTCCGGTGCGGACGGCTCGCAGCAGGCCTCCGTCTTCACCGGACATGCCGACGGCGTAGGGCCCGTGCGAGTTGATCAGGCCCACCAGTTCCCGGCCCACCTGGCCGGTGAGGACCATGCGCACCACGTCCATGGCCTCGGGCGTGGTCACGCGCAGGCCGCCCTTGAACTCCGACTCGATGCCGAGCCGGCCCAGCATCGAGTTGATCTGCGGGCCGCCGCCATGCACCACCACGGGGTGGATGCCCACGTGGTGGAGGAACACGACGTCCTCGGCGAAGGCGCGGCGCAGCTCGTCGTTGACCATGGCGTTGCCGCCGTACTTGATCACCATGGTGGTTCCGGCAAAGCGCTGGATCCACGGCAGGGCTTCGATGAGGGTGCCTGCCTTGTCTTGGGCATCACTCATGGACGTTGACTCGCGGGTCTGGGTGTTCATGCGGCTGGTTCTCCAGGGTTGCCGGCGGATCTAGCTTGAGTAGGCGCTGTTCTCGTGGACGTAGTCGTGCGTGAGGTCGTTGGTCCAGATGGTGGCTTCTGCATCGCCGGCCTGCAGGTCAATCTCCACGAGCACCTCGCGCGGCTCCAGGTCCACGAGCTTGCGGTCCTGGCCGATGCCGCCGTTCTGGCAGATCTGGATCCCGTTCATGGACACGTTGAGCTGGTCCGGTTCGAACGCGGCGTCGGTGGTGCCCACGGCGGAGAGCACGCGGCCCCAGTTGGGGTCCTTGCCGAAGATGGCTGCCTTGAAGAGGTTGGAGCGGGCCACGGCGCGGCTGACGGTTTCGGCATCGCGCTCGGTGGCGGCGTTGAACGTCCGGATCGCGATGTCATGGCTGGCGCCCTCGGCGTCGCCGATCAGCTTGCGGGCCAGCTCGGCGCAGACCTGGGTGAGGCCCTGGCCGAAGGTCTCGGCGGACGGAACGGCCTTGGACGCGCCGGAGGCCAGCAGCACCACGGTGTCGTTGGTGGACATGCAGCCGTCGGAGTCGGCACGGTCGAAGGTGACCCGCGTGGCGTCGCGGAGGACGAGATCGAGCATTTCCGGCTGGACGTCCGCATCCGTGGTGAGCACCACCAGCATGGTGGCAAGCCCGGGCGCCAGCATTCCGGCGCCCTTGGCGATGCCGCCGATGGTGAATTCGTTTCCCCCGGCGTCGGCGCCGGTGAAGACCGCCTGCTTGGGCACCGAATCGGTGGTCATGATGGCCGTGGCGGCCTGGGCACCGCCGTCCGTGCTCAGGGCGGCTGCCGCGGCGTCGATGCCCGGGACGATCTTGTCCATGGGCAGCTGCTCGCCTATCAGGCCGGTGGAACAGACGAAGACGTCGGTGGCGGACAGGCCGAGCGCCTCGGCCGTCTTCTCCGCCGTCGTGTGCGTGTTCTGGAAGCCCTGCGGGCCGGTGCAGGCGTTGGCACCGCCGGAGTTGAGGATCACAGCGTCGACGCGGCCGTCCGAGACCACCTGGCGCGACCAGTGGACGGGGGCCGCGGCCACCCGGTTGGAGGTGAAGACGGCGGCTGCGGCCTTGGACGGTCCGTCGTTGACCACGAGGGCGAGGTCCGGGTTTCCTGAGGCCTTGAGGCCGGCCGTGACGCCGGCGGCGCGGAATCCCTTGGGTGCGGTAACGGTCACGGGGCAACTCCCTGCAGGTTGAGGCCGGCGGTCTCCGGCAGGCCAAGGGCAATGTTCATGGACTGCACTGCTCCACCGGCGGTGCCTTTGGTCAGGTTGTCGATGGCGCACGTGACAATGACGCGGCCGACGTGCGGGTCGAAAGCCAGCTGCATGGCAGCGTGGTTGGAGCCCTGCACGGACTTGGTGGTGGGCCACTGGCCTTCGGGCAGCAGGTGGACGAACGGCTCGTCGTCGTACGCCTCCGCCCAGGCACGGCGCAGTTCCTCGGCCCCGACGCCGGGCTTGACCCGTGCGGTGGCGGTGGTGAGGATGCCCCGGCTCATGGGCGCCAGGGTGGGCGTGAAGGAAACCGTCACCGGCTCGCCGGAGGCGTTGGACAGGCCCTGCTCGATCTCCGGCGTGTGCCGGTGGCCGCCGCCCACGCCATAGGGGCTCATGGAGCCCATGACCTCGGCGCCGATGAGGTTCACCTTGGCTGCCTTGCCTGCGCCGGAAGTGCCGGAGGCGGCGACGATGACGACGTCGTTCCCCTCGAGCAGTCCGCCGGCGAAACCGGGCGTGAGAGCGAGCAGGGCCGACGTCGGGTAGCAGCCCGGAACGGCGATCCGGTTGGCACCCTTGAGTTTCTCGCGCTGGCCCGGCAGCTCAGGCAGGCCGTACGGCCACGTTCCGGCGTGGTCCGAGCCGTAAAACTTTTCCCACGCGGTGGCGGACTCCAGGCGGTGGTCCGCGCCGGCGTCGATCACCACCGTTCCCTCGGGGAGCTTGGCCGCGATTTCGGCGGACGCCCCGTGCGGGAGGGCCAGGAACACGACGTCGTGCCCGGACAGGTTCTCCACGCTGGTGTCCTCGAGAATCCTGCTGGCCAGGCCATGGAGATGCGGCTGCAGTTCGCCTAGTCTGGAACCGGCGTTGCTGTGTGCCGTGATGGCTCCGATGGTGACGTCCGGATGGCCGGCCAGGAGGCGGAGGACTTCGCCGCCGGCATAGCCGCTGGCCCCTGAAACGGCAACAGAAATAGTCATGAAGACGACTATACAGCAAGACTATGCATAGGTCCCGATATTTATGCATGCGATGGATTCTGCCCGTAAGCCCACTGCCCCGATGGTTTGGAGCGTCAGCGTATGCTGGCAGGAGGGTGAGCTTGACCGTGCGGTCCGAATGTCGGCTGCAGCGTTGCCCGCAACAGTTACGAGGCGCCGCGTCCATGACCCCCACCACCACTTCGGAGCGCCCGCAGACGCGTGTCCGGCAACCAAACGCCGTTGTGGCGAGCTATTCTGAACTCCTTAAGAGCGTCAAGGCAGCCGGGCTGCTCGAGCGCCGCGTGGGTTTCTACATCACCCTGTTTTCCAGCCTGGTTCTCCTGATGACCGCGGCCTGGTTTGGCTTCGCGCTGATCGGCGACAGCTGGTTCCAACTCCTGATCGCTGCCGCGGTGGGCATCCTCTGCACCCAGCTGAGCTTCCTGGCCCATGAGGCCGGTCACCGGCAGATTTTCGCCTCCCGCCGGGCCAACGACTGGACCGCCCGCATCCTGGCCACCTCCGTGGCCGGCATGAGCTACTCCTGGTGGGAGCAGAAGCACGGTGCGCACCACAACCACCCGAACGTGATCTCCAAGGACCCAGACATCGCCCCGGGTCCCATCGCCTTCCACACTGAAGCGGTGGCCGACCGGCAGGGCAGGTTCGCTTTCCTGACCCGCAAGCAGGGCTGGTTCTTCTTCCCGCTGCTGTTCCTGGTGGGCCTGGGACTTCAGATCGATTCGGTGAAGTTCGTCCTCCGCCGGGCCAAGGTCACGCACCGCTGGGTAGAGCTTCCCATCCTGCTTGTCCGCCTCGGCAGCCTGCCCGCCCTGGCCTTCACCTTCCTGCCGCTGGGCATGGCTGCCGCCTTCATTGGCGTGCAGCTCGCCGTTTTCGGTTTCTACATGGGTGCGTCTTTTGCACCCAACCACAAGGGCATGCCGGTCCTTCCTGCGGACAGCCGCGTTGACTTCCTCAGCCGCCAAGTGCTTACATCACGCAACATTTCCGGCGGCCGGTACATGGACATCCTGCTCGGCGGCCTGAACCGCCAGGTGGAGCATCACCTCTTCCCCGACATGGCCCGGCCCCACCTGCATAAGGCAACAGCGATTGTGCGCCAGCACTGCAAAACACAGGGAATTCCCTTTACCGAGACCACGCTGACCGCGTCATTCGGGATCATTGTCCGGTACCTCAATGAGGTGGGGCTCGCTGCGGGACGCCACTTCGAATGCCCCATGGCTACGGTCTCCCGGCGCTACTGACCGGCTGCCCGACTTCGCCTGCACCGCCCCGGTCCCTAGGATGAGGTGAGGAAGGGTGCCGGAGGTCCCGGCCCGGAAAAGGAGAGATTCCATGACGCACGCCATTGTCGCCCGGCAGCCGGGTGGACCGGAGGTTCTGGACTTCACGGAGATCGATCGCCCTGTCCCCGGTCCCGGGCAACTGCTGGTGAAGGTAGCGGCAACAGGCGTCAACTTCGTCGAAACCTACCAGCGCAGCGGCACGTACAAGGTGAACTACCCCTTCACCCCGGGCGCGGAAGCGGCCGGCGTCGTCGAGGAAATCGGCGAGGGCGTCGAGGACTACCCCGTGGGAAGCCGGGTAGCCACGGCTGAGGGAACCGCTTGCTACGCCGGGTACACCGTGCTGGACGCCGTGAAGGCCCTGCCCGTGCCGGACGGAGTGGACGACCACACCGCCGCCGCGCTCCCCCTCCAGGGCATGACGGCGCATTACCTGATCAACTCCTCGTTCCGCGTTGAGCCCGGACACAACGTGCTGGTCCACGCAGGCGCCGGCGGGGTGGGCCTGCTGCTCATCCAGCTGCTGAAAGCCCGCGGCGCCCGCGTCATCACCACCGTCTCCACTGACGAGAAGGAATCCCTGGCCCGCGGTGCCGGCGCGGACGAGGTGCTGCGCTATGCCGGCTTCGCCGACGCCGTCCGGGACCTGACCCACGGTGCCGGCGTGAACGTGGTGTACGACGGCGTTGGGAAAGACACGTTCGACGACTCCATGGCCAGCCTGCGCACCCGTGGTTCACTCGTGCTCTTCGGTGCGGCGTCCGGCCCCGTCCCGCCCGTGGACCCACAGCGGCTTAACGCCGGTGGCTCACTGACCCTGACGCGCCCGTCGCTCGCGCACTTCCTCGGCAACCCGCAGGAACGGCTGTGGCGCTCCACGGAAATCTTCGGCGCAGCGGCCGACGGCAGCCTCAATGTCCGCATCGGTGCCACCTATCCGCTGGCTGAGGCCGGCCGGGCGCACGAGGACCTGGAAGCCCGGCGCACTACCGGCAAGGTTCTGCTGGTGCCGTAGCGGTTGTCTTTAACCCTGCAGGCCCATAACGCGGCAGCCATGTAACAAAGCAGCCCCGGATGAACGGAGGGGAAACGATGTCACCTTCCGTTCACCTTGGCGGGGGAGAATCCAGCCGTGATTGAGCCCCTCCCCAAAACCTTGGACACGGCCGCTCCCGCTGCCGCCGGCGGACCGGCGGCGGCAGAGGTGCACGCGGCTCAACTGCAGGGCGCTGCCGCCGCCCCGCCGGAGCGGACGCTGGTGGACATACTGGCTGAGACGGCCGCCCGGTATCCCGACGCTTCCGCGCTCGACGACGGCCGTCGCTCCCTGAGCTACGCCCAGCTCCTGGTCGAGGTAAAGTCCGAGGGCCTGCGTCTGCACCAGGCCGGCCTGGGAGCGGGAGACAAAATCGGGGTGCGGATTCCTTCGGGCACCAACGAGCTCTACATCGCGATTCTCGCCGTCCTGCTGATCGGCGCCGCCTATGTCCCCGTGGACGCGGATGATCCGGACGAACGGGCCAAGCTGGTATTCGGTGAGGCCCGGGTGGCCGGCATCCTGCGGGCCAACGGCGAGATCGTCACGGACCGCAAGCGTCCGCGCCCCTTCCCGGCTCCGCGCCCGGCCGCCCCCGACGACGACGCCTGGATCATCTTCACGTCCGGCTCCACCGGGACGCCCAAGGGCGTTGCGGTGCAGCACCGCTCTTCGGCCGCGTTCGTGGACGCAGAAGCCCGTATTTTCCTGCAGGACGATCCGGTGGGGCCGCAGGACCGTGTGCTCGCGGGTCTTTCGGTGGCGTTCGATGCCTCCTGTGAAGAGATGTGGCTGGCCTGGCGCCATGGCGCCTGCCTTGTGCCTGCCCCGCGGGCCCTGGTCCGCACCGGCATGGACCTGGGACCGTGGCTGATCAATCACGGCATCACGGTAGTTTCCACCGTTCCCACTCTTGCGGCGCTGTGGCCGGCCGAAGCCCTGGAGAACGTCCGGCTGCTGATCTTCGGCGGCGAGGCCTGCCCGCCGGAGCTGGCCGAGCGCCTGGCTGTGGACGGCCGTGAGGTGTGGAACACCTACGGACCCACCGAGGCAACAGTCGTGGCCTGCGCGGCTCCGCTGGGCGGTACCGGCCCGGTCAGGATCGGGCTCCCCCTGGACGGCTGGGACCTGGCGGTGGTGGGTTCCGACGGCGTCCCGGTGGCCGAGGGCGAGGTGGGCGAGCTCATCATCGGCGGCGTGGGGCTGGCCCGCTACCTCGATCCGCAGAAGGACGCGGAGAAATATGCCCCGATGCCCTCGCTGGGCTGGAACCGCGCCTACCGCTCGGGCGACCTGGTCCGCTTCGAGCGCGCCGGCCTGATCTTCATGGGACGCGCCGACGAACAGGTCAAGCTTGGCGGCCGCCGGATCGAACTCGGTGAGATCGACGCAGCCCTGCAGTCCCTCCCCGGTGTTGCGGGGGCCGCCGCTGCCGTCCGCACAACGGCCGCCGGCAACCAGGTCCTCGTGGGTTACCTGGCTCCCGCCGCACCGGGCACTGCGCCGGACCTGGCCGCGTTCCGTGAACTGCTCTCCGCCACACTGCCGGCCCCGCTCATCCCCATGCTGACCGTCGTCGACACGTTGCCCACCAAGACCAGCGGGAAAGTGGACCGGCATGCGCTGCCGTGGCCCCTGCCGGGTGCCGGCGCCGCGGCTGCGGACGCCGCGCCGCTGAACCTGCCCGAGGATGCCCAGTGGGTCGTTGACCAGTGGCAGGCCGTCCTCGGCAGCGGCGTGGCCGGCCTCGACGCGGACTTCTTCGCCCACGGCGGAGGTTCCCTGGCTGCGGCGCAGCTCGTCTCCGCGCTCCGGGTCCGCTACCCCACCGTCACCGTGGCCGACATCTACGCCACCCCGCGCATCGGCGCGCTGATCGAGACGGCCCGCCAGTCACTGCCCGACGGCATCTCCGCCGGCCCTGCCCCGGAACGGCCGGTCCGCCCCACGGCCCTGAAGTCACAGGTCTTCCAGACCCTGATGGGCATCCCGCTGCACATTCTGGCGGGCATGCGCTGGCTGACCTATCTGATGGCCGCCAACAACGTCCTGTTCGCGGTTGCAGGGTTCACGGCCGCGCCCACCGTGTCATGGTGGTGGGTGGCCGCCTCCTGGCTGCTCTTCGTCAGCCCGGCGGGACGGATGGCCCTCTCTGTTGCCGCCGCCCGCCTCCTGCTTCGCAACGTGCAGCCCGGGACCTACCCGCGGGCCGGCAAAGTGCACCTGCGCCTCTGGCTTGCCGAACAGATCCAGGACTTGGCCGGCGCCGTGAGCCTTGCCAGTGCGCCTTGGGTGCCGTACTACGCAAGGGCCCTCGGCGCCAAGATCGGGAGCGACGTCCATCTGCATTCCCTACCCCCGGTGACAGGCTTGCTTACTCTGGGCCGCGGCTGCAACATCGAGCCTGAGGTGGACCTTTCCGGGTGGTGGATCGACGGCGACATCGTCCGCATCGGCCATATACACGTCGGGGCGGAGGCTACGGTGGGAGCCCGCAGCACCTTGATGCCCGGGTCCAGCATCGGCGCCGGCGGCCAGGTGGAACCGGGTTCCGCAGTGCTGGGCAAGGTCAAGTCCGGCCAGGTGGTGGCGGGTTCCCCGGCTCAACGGCGTGGCAAGGCGCGGCAGGACTGGCCCGCGGCGCAGCCGGTCAGTTCCCTCCTGGGGCGCCTCTGGTTCACGGCCTTCGCCGCCGCGTCCGCCGTCCTCGCCCTGATTCCCTACGCTTCAGCCGTGGCCGCAGCTTTGGTTGTCTTCCTGTTCATTCGGGGCAGCGACTCACTGCTCAGTGCCGTGCCGCAGGTGCTGGCGTCGCTTCCACTCGCCGCTTTGACCTGGTTCCTCACCAATATGCTGCTCATCCTGGTCACCACCAGGCTGCTGGGCCTCGGCCTGAAGGAGGGCTACTACCGGGTCCGCAGCCGCGTCGGCTGGCAGGTGTGGGCCACGGAGCGGGTGCTGGACATGGCACGGGACCTGCTGTTCCCGATTTACGCCAGCCTGTTCACGCCCGTCTGGCTGAGGCTGCTGGGGGCGAAGGTCGGAAAGAATGTTGAGGCCTCCACCGTCCTGCTGCTGCCGCGCATGACCACCGTGGGAGAGGGTGCCTTCCTCGCCGACGACACCATGGTGGCTTCCTATGAGCTCGGCGGAGGATGGATGCGGATTGCGCCCGCGAAAATCGGAAAGCGCTCCTTCCTTGGCAACTCCGGCATGACCGCGGCCGGACGCAGCGTACCCAAGAACTCCCTGGTCGCAGTCCTCTCGGCGACGCCGGGCAAGGCCAAGTCAGGCACGTCCTGGCTGGGCAGCCCTCCGGTCAGGCTGCGGCGCACCGCGGTGGCGTCCGATAGCACGCGCACCTTCCAGCCGCCGGCCCGGCTCAAGGTGGCCAGGACCCTCTGGGAACTGTGCCGGTTCGTGCCGGTGGCCCTGACGGTGGGTCTGGCCCTTGGCGTGCTGCTTGTCTTCGACTGGCTCGCCACCGCCCTCGGTTACGGCGCGGCAGCGGCACTCGGAGGCGTGGTCCTCCTGTCCGCGGGCGGGGTGGCGGCAGGCTGCTCCGCGGCGGCCAAGTGGCTGCTCGTGGGCAGGATCAAGACCGGTGAACATCCGTTGTGGAGCTCCTTCATCTGGCGCAACGAGGTTGTGGACACCTTCATCGAGATGGTGAGTGCCCCCTGGTTTGCCCGGTCCGCCAGCGGTACCCCCGGCCCTCGTCTGGTGGCTTCGTGCCCTCGGCGCCAGGATCGGCCGTGGCACGTGGTGTGAAAGTTATTGGCTTCCTGAGGCGGACCTCGTGACGCTCGGTGCAGGCTCCACGGTCAACCGCGGCTGCGTCGTCCAGACCCACCTCTTCCACGACCGCGTCATGAGCATCGACACTGTTAGTCTCGAAGACGGGGCGACGATGGGCCCGCACGGCGTGATTCTGCCGCACGCGAGGATTGGCAAGGGCGGAACCGTTGGTCCGGCGTCCCTGGTGATGCGGGGCGAGACCGTTCCGGCCGGGACTTACTGGATGGGCAATCCGGTCAGCCCGTGGACCGGGCCCGCCGTTCCCGCACCCCGACTCAAATAACAGCTAAGGAAGTCACACGCAGAATGAGCTCCGGAGAATCGCTCGGCCCGGCCGCCGTCCTCTCTGCCGGCGCTACGGCAACCGGCGACCCCTACGTCCCGGGCCACGGTACGGATGCCTACCGCGTCCTGCACTATGAACTGGAGCTGGACTGCAAGCTCGCCAGCAACCGGCTGACCGGCCGCGCAGTCCTGGCTGCTGTGGCAGCCCGCCGCACATCCGCCGTCGTACTCGACATGACAGGCCTCCGCGCCCTGAAGGTCCAGTTGAACGGGGTCCGCGTGCGGAAGTTCACTCAGCGGGCAGAACAGCTCGTCGTGCACTGCGAACAGCCCCTTGAGGCGGGCACCGAATTCAGCCTCGAGATCCGCTATGACGGCAACCCGCAGCCGCGGCGGGGGCTGTGGGGCGAGGTGGGCTGGGAGGAGCTCACCGACGGCGTTCTGGTAGCCGGCCAGCCCAACGGGGCGCCGTCGTGGTTCCCCTGCAACGACCATCCGCGGAACAAGGCCAGCTACCGCATCACCGTCACCACCGATGCCGGCTACCGCGCCGTGTGCAACGGACTCCTGGTGGGGCAGGCGGTGAGATCGAGCCGCCAGACGTGGGTCTACGAGCAGCGTGAACCGATGGCGACGTATCTGGCCACCATCCAGATCGGCCGGTACGGGCTGGTCAGCCTGCCGGATTCGGCCGGCGTGCCCCAGTTCGTTGCGGCGCCGGCGCAGCTGGTGGACCGGGCGCAGACCGCGCTGGCCCGGCAGGAAGCCATGATGAGCACCTTTGTGAGCCGCTTCGGTCCCTATCCCTTCCCCGAATATACGGTGGTGGTCACCGCCGATGAGCTGGAAATTCCGCTCGAGGCCCAGTCGCTGTCCATCCTCGGCGCCAACCATCTGGATACCGGGTGGGATTCACAGCGCCTGATTGCCCATGAACTGGCCCACCAGTGGTTCGGCAACTCGCTGACGCTCGGCACGTGGAGCGACATCTGGCTGCACGAGGGTTTCGCCTGCTACGCGGAGTGGATCTGGTCCGAGGAAGCCGGCGTGATGCCTGCCCACGAGCGGGCGCTGGCGGCCTGGCGGCGGCTCAACGCCGGCGCTCAGGACCTTCTGGTGGGTGATCCCGGGCCCGAGCTCATGTTCGACGACAGGGTCTACAAGCGCGGAGCACTGGCCCTGCACGCCCTGCGCCGCCGCTGCGGCGACCTCGCGTTCTTCGCGCTGCTGCGGGAATGGACCCGAACACATGCCCACAGTTCCGTGTCGACGCCCGAGTTCATCCTCACGGCCGACCGTGTCACGGGGCTGGACTCGGAATCACTGCTGCATCCCTGGCTGTACGAAGAGGCCCTGCCGCCGCTGCCCTAGACCGGACGCCATAAAGCCCTTCAGAGAAAAAGAAAGACCACGCCATATGGCGTGGTCTTTCTTTTTGCTTATCTAGCGCTGGACGGCACCAAACCGCTCGGCTGCGGCGGCGACGGCGCGCTCCCGCGCCTCCGACGCCTCGTCGGCCGTCAGTGTCCGGTCGGTGGCGCGGAACCGCAGCCCGAAGGCGAGGGACTTCTTGCCGTCCTCGATCCCCTTGCCCGCGTACACGTCGAACAGTGCGACGTCCTCAAGCAGCTCGCCGGCGCCTTCACGCAGCGCTGCCAGCACGTCGTCGGCGGGGACGTCCTGCGGCACCACGAGTGCCACGTCCTGCGTGGCCACCGGGAAGGTGGAGATGTGGCGGGCCACCACGACGTCGGCCGCTGCCTCAAACAGGGCATCCGCGTTCAGTTCCAGCGCGACGGACCGCGCCGGAACGTCGTGCGCGGCCAGGAGCTTGGGGTGCAGCTCGCCGGCGTATCCCACCACCTCGCCGGAGCGCAGCGACAGCTGCGCGGCTCGACCCGGATGGAAGGCCTGGTGCCGGCCCTGGGTGACCACAAGCTCCACACCAAGGACGTCACCGGCCAGGCGGGCGATGTCCAGGGCGTCTGCCCAGTCCCATGGCCGCGGGGCGTGGCCGGCGGCGGCGGGCGAATCATGGCCGGTCAGGACGGCGGCGACGTGCAGCGGCTGGTCCGGAACGCCGTCGTAGAGCGCGTCCAGCACCTCATCGGTTGGCTTGACGCCCAACGGAGGGATGGACGGCGTACCCAGCGTGTCACCGGGCAGGAACACCATGCCGGCTTCGAAGACGGCGAGGTCGCGGAAGCCGCGGGAGTGGTTGCGCTTGGCGACCTCCAGAAGGCCCGGCAGCACCGATGTGCGCAGGTAGCCCTGCTCCTCGCTGATCGGGTTGGCAAGTTTGACCGCGGTCCGGGGTGCACCCTCCTCGGCCACACCAAACGTCTCATTGGCGGCCTTCGAGACGAAGGGGTAGGCCAGGACCTCGGTGAGACCGGCGTCCGCCAAGGCCTGGAGCAGGCGGCGGCGTTGCTGCTGCACGCGGGTCAGGCCACGGCCGGGAGGCGCCACCGGCAGGGTCGCCGGGATCTGGTCGTAGCCCACCAGGCGGGCT
The DNA here is from genome assembly GCF_030815865.1 of Arthrobacter globiformis. Classification (NCBI taxonomy): domain Bacteria; kingdom Bacillati; phylum Actinomycetota; class Actinomycetes; order Micrococcales; family Micrococcaceae; genus Arthrobacter; species Arthrobacter globiformis. Next base: position 2,015,615 of record NZ_JAUSXI010000001.1, on the reverse strand, counting down.
ACCTCCTCGGAGAGGTCCTCCTTGGTTTCCAGGTCGTTCCGCCAGCTCGGCGCTGTGACGGTCCAGCCGGCGTCGGACTTTTCGAGAACGGCACCGAGGTCCTCCAGGGACGTGACGATCTGCTCTTCGGTGAAGTCGATGCCAATCCGGGCGGCCGGGAATTCCCCCGGCAGCGCGATGGTCACTGGATCCGGCGCGGTTCCGACGTCGGTGCCTGCCTCATCAGCGGTCCCGCCGGCCAGCTCCACGAGAAAGTCGACGGCGCGCTGGGCCGCGATGTTAGCGACCTGCCAGTCCACGCCGCGTTCAAAGCGCTTGGAGGCTTCGGACGGGAGCTTGTGGCGCCGGCGCGAGCGGGCAATGGAAACTTCCTCGAAGTGGGCAGCCTCGATCAGGACAGCCGTGGTGGCGTCGGAGACCTCGGTGGACGCACCGCCCATGACGCCGGCGACGCCGATGGGGCCGGAGGCGTCGGTGATCAGCAGGTCCTCGGGATCGAGCGAGCGCTCCTTGCCGTCGAGGGTGGTCAGCTTCTCCCCTGCGACAGCCCGGCGCACCACGATGTCGCCGGACAGCTTGTCCTGGTCGTAGAAGTGCAGCGGCTGGCCGAGCTCGAGCATCACGTAGTTCGAGATGTCCACCGGCAGGGAGATGGACCGGATCCCGGCCAACCTAAGTCTGGAAGCCATCCACGGCGGCGTGGGCCTGGTGGCGTCCACCCCGCGGACGGTACGCGCCACGAAGCGGTCGCAGCCGGGCTTGCCGTAGATGGGCGCGTCGTCGTTGATCTTGACGCCGTAGCCGCCGGAGAGGACAGCCGGCGCGTTGACCTTCGACGCGGGATCGGTGAATACCGTGCCGGTGGCGTGGGCGTATTCGCGCGCCACGCCGCGGATCGAGAAGGCGTAGCCGCGGTCCGGCGTCACGTTGATTTCGGCGGCCTGGTCGTAGAGGCCCAGCAGCTCCATGGCGTCGGTCCCGATCTCGGGGTCGAGGCCGATCCGGGAGAGCACCAGGATGCCGTCATGATCCTCGCCAATGCCCAGTTCGCGGACCGAGGCGATCATGCCCGCGGACATGTGGCCGTAGGTCTTCCGTGCCGAGATGTGGAAGTCGCCGGGAAGGACGGCGCCCGGCAGGGTGACCACCACCTTGTCGCCCTCAACGAAGTTGTGCGCACCGCAGACGATGCCCTGCACGCCGGACGGATCAATGCCCTTGCCGGTGAGGGCCTGCTCCTGCCCCTCAGGGACGACGCGGACCTGGCACCAGTTGATGGTCTTGCCGTTCGACTGCGGTTCCTTGACCAGGCTCAGGACCTGGCCCACCACGACGGGTCCGCGCAGGGCGTCCGTGGGGCGGTGGACCGCTTCTTCTTCGAATCCGACCTTGACCAGTTCGGCCATGACGTCTTCGGCCGTTGCTCCGGCCGGTACCTGCGCGAATTCACGCAGCCAGGAAAGTGGGATACGCACTGTTAGATCTCCATCCCGAAGTGCTCGCTGAAACGTACATCGCCCTCAATCATGTCTCGCATGTCGGCGACCTCGTTGCGGAACATGAGCGTCCGCTCGATGCCCATGCCGAAGGCAAAGCCTGAATAGACGTCCGGATCGATGCCGGCAGCCCGCAGGACATTAGGGTTGACCATGCCGCAGCCGCCCCATTCGATCCAGCGGGGCCCACCCTTGGCGCCGGGGTGAAAGATGTCCAGCTCGGCGGACGGCTCCGTGAATGGGAAGTAGTTGGGGCGTAGCCGGATCTGTGCTTCGTCGCCGAACATCTGGCGGGCGAAGTGCTCCAGGGTTCCGCGGAGGTCAGCCATGCTGAGCTTCTTGTCGATGGCCAGGCCCTCGAACTGGTGGAACACCGGGGTGTGGGTGGCATCTAGCTCATCGGTGCGGAACACCTTGCCCGGGCACAGCACGTAGATGGGCAGCTCCCGCTCCAGCATGGACCGGACCTGCACCGGCGAGGTGTGCGTGCGCATCAGCAGGTGCGCTTCCGGCGGCTCCACGAAGAACGTGTCCTGCATTTCGCGGGCCGGGTGATCCGGCTTGAAGTTCAACGCGTCAAAGTTGAACCACTCGGATTCCACCTCGGGGCCTTCGGCGATTTCCCAGCCCATGCCCACGAAAATGTCCGCGACGCGGTCCTGCAGCGTGGACAGCGGATGGCGGGCTCCGGCCCGGCGGCGGCGCGGGGCTGCCGTGACATCCACGGTCTCCTCAACGAGGATGCGGGCGTCGTTCTCCGCTTCGAGCTCGGCGGTACGGTCCGCGAGCGCCTTATTAACACGTCCGCGCGACGAACCCATCAGCTTGCCGGCGGCGGCCTTCTGGTCCTTGGGCAGGCTCCCGATTCCACGGTTGGCCAGGCTGAGCGGCGACTTCTCGCCGGTGTGGGCCAGGCGGACTGCCTTGAGTACATCGAGGGTGGACGCGCCGGCAATGGCGGCGACGGCCTGGTCCACGGCGGCGTTGATGGCGGTTTCATCCAGAGGGTTCGGGACGGCGGCGCCCGGCAAAGTTTCAGTCATCTACTGTTCTTAGCTACGAGTCGGGTGATGCCAGCGGCCGGTGCAGCCGCGCCGGTTTCCCAGGCAGCGCGTCCGTCGCTGGCACGTCATTGCATGAAGTCGTCCAAGGACGTCATCCAAAGACGCCATCCCAAGACAAGGGCAGGCTCGCCGGCGGATGGCCGGCGGGCACTGTTCCCAGTCTAATTGACAGCGCCGGGCTAATTGACAGCGGCCCGGCTGCCGGCTGCCCGGGGGCTGTCACCGGCAGCGGCCCGGCTGCCGGCTGCCCGGGGGCTGTCACCGGCAGGGGCCCGGCCGGTGCTCTTCGCCTGGCACGCACCGCCGCCCCCGGCTAGCATGGCCTCATGACTCAAGGCCCTATGACCCCGGGCCCGCTGACACGAGGACAGCGCCTGAGGCAGCTCGCAAACGTGCTGAACGCCTCCACGCCGCTGGGGCTGGTACTTGCCGGGCTGGCCCGCACCCGGACGTTCCGGGGTCCCCGCGGCCTGATTGTCGCCACCGGTTACCGCTGGCGGCTGCCGGTGGCTGGCGCCTTCACGGTGGGCAACGTGGTCATCTTCCGCACGGATCCGGACGCCGCTTTAACGAGCCGCGTGCTCCTGGGCCACGAGGAGCGGCACAGCACCCAGTACGCCTGGTGCGCTGGGCTGCCCTTCCTGCTGTTCTATTTCGCGGCCGCGGCCTGGTCGGCCGTGCGGTACGGCGATCCGGCGTCGGGAAATCCCTTCGAGCGGCACGCCGGCCTGGAAGCCGGCGGCTATATGGACCGGAGGCACCGGCATGGCCGGAGGCACGGACATGAGTGAACCCGCGGGCCGAGCGGAAGCCCGGACTGTCACAGTCACCGGAACCGGAACCGCCGAAGCCGCCCCGGACCTGCTGATGCTCTCTATTGGCGTGGAATGCCGGCGCGACTATGCAGGTGATGCCTATGCCGCCGCCGGCGAGGCCTCCACTGCCGTGGCGGGCGCACTGCGCAGTCGCGGCGTGGAAAGCCGGGACATCAGGACGTCTGGGCTTAACATCCGTGCTGACGTCGTCTGGCAGGAGGGCCGGGGCCAGCAGGTCACGGGGTACGTGGCGTCCAGCATGCTCAGCGTCCGGCTCCGGGATCTTGCCGCGGGCTCCGGAATCATCGCGGCGGCCGTGGAGGCAGGCGGCAACGACGTACGCCTGGATGGCGTTCAGCTCGGATTTGCAGATGCCGCAGCCGTGATGGCACTGGCCCGCGAGGCCGCCTGGGCCGACGCGCGGGCAGCAGCATCACAGCTCGCCGCACTTGCGGGCGCTGAGCTGGGTGGGGTGGGCTCCGTGCGGCAGCACCCGGTACCGTCGGCGCCCGTTCCGGTGGGCGGGATGCAGCGGGCCTTCGCCGCCGGCTCGATGACGGTGGAAGCCGGTGAATCCGGCGTCAGCACCAGCGTCACGGTTGAGTGGGAGCTCCGCTCCGGGACAGGGACACCGCCGGCGCCCTAGTGAAGACTGCCCGCGGCGGGCGCACTGACGGGACAGCTCTCCCCTGCTCTACCTGGTCGGGGGCGAACGGCACACGGACGAACCCACCCCGGACGCCCGGCCGGGGGCGCGAGCTCATGCATGAGCGTATAGAAAGTGTGGTTGCAGACGTACGTTCCCGCCGTCCGTGAGATCTCGGCGGGGAACACCTGCCTTTTCCAGGGCAAGAGGGGCTCACGTGCCCGCGGCCTCCGGCTTGCCCGATACACACCGCCAGTTCCGGCTCCAGTTCATCGAGGGCATTCCGCAGCACACTCCCGGCTGCGCCGAACACGCACGGCAGTTCCACCGCCTCCACGCGAGGCCTTCGGCCCGGAGCAGATCCCCTACGGACACGGCGGCCCCCACGACGGATTTACCGACTGGCCGCCGAAAGGTTCAAAGCCGGTGAGCAGAATCATGGACCCAGCGTTGTCGCCCGTCCGCGGGAAACACCGACGGCGGACCTTGACTTAAGTTCGAACATACCTTCGAATGGAGGGCATGAGATGGGACGCACAGGCACTCAAACCCGCACAGGAAGAAATGCCCGGGACTGCACCGCTGCTGCCCCTGGCCGGCCTGGTGCGGTCTGTGTCCACGCCCGAGTTCGCCGGCGTCACCTTTCATGAGGTCACCGCCAAATCGGTGCTCAACAAGGTGCCCGCCGGCTCGCGGATGCCGTTCGAGTGGACCGTGAACCCTTACCGGGGCTGCAGCCACGCGTGCGTCTACTGCTTCGCCCGCAAGAGCCACACCTACTTGGACTTCGACGCCGGGCTTGATTTCGACAGCCAGGTGGTGGTCAAGATCAACGCGGCCGAAGTGCTGCAAAAGGAGCTGGCCAAGCCGAACTGGAACCGGCAGCACGTGGCACTGGGCACCAACACCGACCCCTACCAGCGGGCGGAGGGCCGGTACCGGCTGATGCCCGGCATCATAGGCGCGCTCGCCGATTCCGGGACTCCGCTGTCCATCCTGACTAAGGGGACTTTGCTGGCGCGTGACATTCCGCTCCTGAAGCATGCCGCGGCACAGGTTCCCGTGGGCATCGGGATCTCCCTCGCCATGACGGACGAGCAGCTCTCCGAAGCCATCGAACCCGGCACACCAGGACCCCGGGCCCGGCTCAGACTCGTATCCCGGCTCCGGGAAGCCGGGCTGCCCTGCGGAGTGATGGCCATGCCCATCCTCCCGTGGCTCTCGGACAGCGACGAGGCACTGGACTCCCTGTTCGCCTCACTGGCGGCCGCCGGTGCCACCGGCGTCACGGCCGGTGCACTGTATCTGAAGCCCGGCACCCGGGAGTGGTTCATGCAATGGATCGCCGCCCGGCATCCGGAACTGGCTGGCCGCTACCGCAGGCTGTACGGCACAGGCTCATACGCCTCCAAGGAATACCGCACCTGGCTTGCCGGCAGGATCCGTTTCTTCAAGGCCCGGCACGGTTTCACGGGCTCGCACGGGTTCAGCCACCGGGACGTCGAGGATTCCCCCGCCGACGATCCCCGCGGTGAGGAAGCCACCTACCCTGAGGGAAGCCTGCCGCACCACCCGACTGCGCAGCATGGGTCCGGGCAGCAGGGCCACCTCAGCGAAGCCCGGACGTTCCAGCCCACGCTGTTCTGAGTCCTAGGCCATGATGCCACTGGAAATCCAGGCCACTCCCGGAAGCCTCTGCTTGGCCACCAAGAAACGCCACCAAAAATGCGGAGGGCAGGACGGTGACCGTCCTGCCCTCCGCGGGTCCGGTGGTGTTAATTTCCGGGGAGGGAGTCCGCGCGGCTCGCTGCAGCGACGCTGGCGAGCAGCGCCTGGACAATCGGGAGGTCAGCCGGAATCCAGGGCAGACTGAGAGCTTCGTCACCTTCGCGGATGCTGACCCAGCGGAGTTCATCGTGATCTTCGAGCGGCCGCGGGTCGCCGTCGGCCACTTCGGCGAACCACACCCGCATCGCGGCCCGGTCATTCAGGGGCCAGCCAGCCGGCTCCGGTGATTCCAACTCGGCCCCAAGGACGACGCCGATGCCAAGTTCCTCGCGGAGTTCCCGGTGCAGCGCGCTTTCGGGGGCCTCCCCCGGCTCCACCTTGCCGCCGGGGAATTCCCACATGCCGGCAAACTGCGGAGGCGCCGTCCGGCGCGCCACGAGGAGCCGGGCGGGGGCGGACAGCGAGTCCACCACGGCCCCGCCGACGACGTTAATCAGTTCAGTCACCGCCCCAGTCTATGAGGGCACAGGTCTCTGCGGATGCACGCCAGCCCTCCGCGGGCGGAATATCCATTCCGCCGCGAAGCTTGTTAAAATCAGACGTATCAGTGGCAACGAGGCCTACTCCACAACTCACCTTCGAAAAGCAGGCACATGACTTCCACTGTCCAGGCTCCCCGCACGCCAAAGGCCGCCACGCACATCGGACCCGCCATCCTGGCCCTGGCCATGGGCGGCTTCGGCATCGGCGTCACCGAGTTCGCCATGATGGGACTGCTCAAGGAAATCGAAATCGGACTCCGGATCAGTACTCCCGAGGCCGGCCACCTCATCTCGGCCTACGCCCTGGGGGTCGTCGTCGGAGCTCCCGTGCTTGCCGCCATCGGGGCGAAACTGCCGCGGAAGTTCCTCGCACTGGGCCTCATGCTGTTTTTCAGCGTTGCCAACCTGTCCTCGTTCATTGCTCCCGATTACGCGAGCATGCTGGTCTCCCGGTTCGCCGCCGGACTTCCGCACGGCGCATTCTTTGGTGTGGCCGCTGTGATCGCCGCTTCCCTGGTGGCGCCCACGAAGCGTGGCTGGGCCATCTCCATGGTCATGGCGGGCCTCACCGTTGCCAACGTGGTCGGCGTTCCCTTCGCCACGTGGCTCGGCCAGACCTTCGGCTGGCGGCTGCTCTTTGTCCTGGTGGGAGTGCTGGGACTCGTGACCCTGGCGCTCATCTGGAAATTCGTTCCGTTCCAAAAGGCGCATGCAGACGCCAGCATCCGCCGGGAGCTGGGCGCGCTCAGGCGGGGGCAGGTCTGGCTGGCGATCCTCATCGGCATCGTGGGTTTCGGCGGGTTCTTCGCCACTTACACCTACATCTCCCACACCATGACCTCCGTGGCCGGAATTCCCGCCGCCCTGCTGCCGCTCGTGGTGGCCTTGTACGGTCTGGGCATGGTGGCCGGCAACATCGTCGGCGGCCGAATCGCGGACAAGTCCGTCATGGGCACCATCTACCGCGTTCTGCCGGGAATCGCCGTCGCACTGGTGGTGTACGCCGTGGCCGTGCACTGGCCGTGGTCGGCCTTCGTCATGGTGTTCGTGGTAGGCGGCGCCGGGTCCATGCTCGTCCCGGCCCTGCAGACGCGGCTGCTGGACGCGTCTCCCGACGCGCCGTCCCTGGCGTCCTCGCTCAACCACGCCGCACTGAACGTCGCCAACGCTCTGGGCGCCTTCCTGGGCGGCGTGGTGATCGCCTGGGGCTGGGGGTACGTTGCGCCTGCCCTGGTGGGTGCTGTTTTGGCCATTCTCGGCCTGATGGTTGCGCTCCTGAGCGGCCTGCTGGAACGCAAAAAGCCGCTGGCCCCGTAACAGCAGTCACGGAACCAGCGGCGGAAAAATGCACAGGGCCGGCGGCCCAAGCGGTAAGCAGCTAGGCGCCCGAGTCGCCTGCAAGGGCTGGCCCGCTGGCTACCTGGGCGCGGCGGATGTCGGGCTCCAGGTAGATGACCCGCGCGATGGGAACTGCCGAGCGGATCCGAGCTTCGGCGTCGTCAATGGCCTTGGCAATATCCAGCCCCGAATCACCCGCCTCCACACTGATCTTGGCGGCCACGAGCAGTTCCTCCGGGCCCAGGTGCAGGGTCTTAAGGTGGATGATTGCGGTTCCGTCCGCCTCGATGGCGCCCCGGATACGGCCGACGTCGTCCTTGGTTGCCGACTCCCCCAACAGCAGGGATTTGGTTTCCATCGCCAGGATCACGGCAATCGCCACCAGCAGCAGACCGATCATCGCGGTCCCGATTCCGTCCCAGATGCCGTCGCCGGTCAGCAGGGTCAGCCCCACGCCGAACAGGGCGAAGACCAGGCCCAGCAGCGCACCGAAGTCCTCGAGCAGGATCACCGGAAGTTCGGGCTGCTTGGCGGTCCGCACAAAGCTGACCCAGCCCTGGCTGCCGCGGATGTGGTTGGCCTCGATGATGGCCGTCCGGAACGAGAACGACTCGGCGATGATGGCTCCCACCAGCACGGCCAGGGGTACCCACCAGAAGTCACCTTCAATTGCGTGCGGGTGCTGGATTTTTTCCCATCCCTCATACAGGGCGAACAGGCCGCCGACGCTGAAGAGCACGATGGAAACGATGAACGCATAAATGTAACGCTCGCGTCCGTAGCCAAAGGGGTGTTCCGGGCTGGCTGCCCGTTGTGCGCGTTTCCCGCCGACCAGCAGCAAGATCTGGTTGCCGGAGTCCGCGACTGAGTGGATGGCCTCAGCCAGCATCGACGAGGACCGCGTCAGCAGGAACGCGACGAACTTCAGGACAGCGATGGTCAGGTTGGCGGCCAGCGCCGCCACAATCGCCTTGGTACCGCCATTTGCAGCCAAGGGAGGCTCACCTCTTCACGTGGATATTTCAACGGATGGGACAGGGCGGCATGGAACCGCCGTCTAGTAAATACCGTACCCGTCCGGCCCCGGACAGACACCGGACACGGCAACGGATGCCACGAAAAGAGCCAAAACTAAGCCTGCTGACAAATAATCACGCGCTGTGTTAGCTTGAAACCATATCGGGACTGATAAGAATCGCTCCCGACGAATATGAAGGAGCAGACAATGGGATTTCTTGCTTGGATTATTCTCGGCCTGATCGTAGGCGCAATTGTTAAAGCCGTCATGCCCGGCAGGGTCGGCGGCGGCTGGGTCACCAGCTTGGTTCTGGGCGTCGTTGGCGCCATCGTTGGCGGCTGGATCGGCAGCCTTCTCTTCGGCAAGGGTGACCTGGCGTTCTTCGACCTTGGCACCTGGATCCTCGCCATCATCGGCGGCCTCGTAGTCGCAGGTATCTACGGCGCAATCACCGGCCGCAGCCATAGCACCCGAGCACCATAACAAGCCCCGATCACAGGCACTGGGCCGCAACAGGCCCAGGCACATAACAGACAAAACAGACAGGAGCGGGGGCCCACCACCACGGCGGGCCTCCGCTCCTTCGTGTATGACTGCCGACGCTGTCCAGAGGTGGAGTTTTTGTACAGATATCTCGACTGAAAGTGCCTTTTGCGGCCGATATCTGCACAAAAACTCCAGCACGCTAGGCGGGCTGCTGGGACCTCGCACTGGCATAGAGGCAGACCGTGGCGGCGGTGCCAAGGTTTAGGCTCTCGGCGGCGCCGTAGACGGGCACCGCCACCCGATGGTCGGCAAGCGCAAGCTCGTCCTCGGAGAGCCCCTGGGCTTCGTTGCCGAAAAGCCAGGCCGTGGGGCTCTCCAGGGCGTAGTCCGAGCCCGCGGCCGAAGCGCCAAGCCGGCGAGCGGCGTTCTCATCCTGCAGGCGGTCAAGGTTCAGCTGCCCGTAGCCGTCCGCCGCGAGCACGCCGATCCCCCGGCTTTTGCACAGCGCCACCAGCTCATTGACGTCGGCGCCGAGGACCACCGGGAGGTGGAAGAGGGAACCGGCGGTCGAGCGGACCGCCTTGGGATTGTAGATGTCCACGCTGGAACCGGTCAGGATCACGGCGTCGGCACCGGCGGCGTCCGCGGCCCGAAGCACCGTCCCGGCATTGCCGGGATCGCGGACCTGGCAGAGCACGGCAATCAGCCGCGGCCCGGCGTCGAGCACGCCCGCCAGGGCGACATCCACGAAATCACACACCGCAACGATCCCCTGCGGGGTAACGGTGTCCGCCATGGCGGCCAGGACGTCGTCCGTGGCGAGCCGGGCACTGGTTCCCGCGGCCAGTTCCTCAAACTCGGGGTACCGGTCCAGGCAGGCCTCGCTGGCATACACCTCGCGGACTATGCCCGGCTGGCCCGCAGCGATCCGCTTGCCATGAAGCACCAGGGCCTCACGTACTGCCTGCGGGCCTTCGGCAAGGAACTGCCGGCGCTTTAAACGGGCCGGGCGCCCTGCAAGCTTTGCCACGTCCCTGACCCGATCTGCTCGGGGATTGGAGAGTGGAAAGTCTTGCGGGCGCCCGGTTTCGTTCATATAAGAAACCTTAGTGGCTGTTGCCACCGGTCCTTGAACGGGGAGTTGCCTGCTTACTCAGCAGCTGCAGCAACCGGCTTCTTCGCAGCGCGTGCGCGGGTAGCCTTGGCCTTCGGTGCAGCCTCAGCCTTGGCGGCCGGAGCGGAGGTATCTGCAGGCAGGGCGTCCTTCGCAACCTGGACCAGCGCAGCGAACGCGTTGGCGTCGGAAACGGCGAGCTCGGCCAGCATGCGGCGGTCAACCTCGACCTCAGCGGCCTTCAGGCCCTGGATCAGGCGGTTGTAGGTCAGGCCGTTGGCGCGGGATGCAGCGTTGATGCGCTGGATCCACAGGCGGCGGAAGTCGCCCTTCTTCTTCTTGCGGTCGCCGTAGCTGTACACAAACGAGTGCAGCAGCTGCTCTTTGGCCTTGCGGTACAGGCGTGAGCGCTGTCCACGGTAACCTTTGGCGCGTTCGAGGATAACCCGGCGCTTCTTGTGGGCGTTTACCGCCCGCTTCACACGTGCCACGTGCGTACTCCTTCAAAAATCTGATCCCAAGCGACAACTGCCGGTATCGGCTGGCCTGAGAAGGCTTATTTGTAGTTGACTGCTGCCAGGTGGCAGTCAGTCAGAATGCTTGGAAATTAGATGCCGAGCATCTTCCGGATGACCTTGGCGTCGCCCTTGAAGACGATCTTGTCGCCCGCGAGGCGGCGGGTCAGCCTGGAGGACTTGTGCTCGAGGTAGTGGCGGCGGTTGGCCTGCTGGCGGCGCAGCTTGCCGCTGCCGGTCAGCTTGAAGCGCTTCTTAGCACCGCTGTGGGTCTTCATCTTCGGCATGGGAACCGATCTCCTTACGTATCTGCGGACAATGTCCGCAGTTCTATCGTGCAGCCGCCCCTGCGGGCGGCATGCTGGTTGCTGACTGCCTGAAGGCGATGCCTTCCGCAGTTTCGAACTAGGTGGTCTTCTTGCCCGCCGGCTTGGGCGTGGGCCGGGGCGCTGCGGGTCGTGCAACAGGCTTCGGCGCTGCCGGCCTGGCCACCGGCTTGGGCGGGGCCGGGGCAGCCGCAGGCTTCGGCGCTGCCGGAGCAGGCGACTCAGCTACGGGAGCCTTCGGCTCAGCAGGCGCTGCCGCCTTCGGTGCTGCGGGGGCTGCCGCCCTGGGAGCAGCGGGGGCTGCCTTGGGTGCTGCGGCCCTGGGTGCCTGGCGCTTCGGCTCGGCCTCCTTGGCAACCTCAGGTGCCTCCGCAGCCTTCGGTGCTTCCGCAGCCTTCGGTGCTTCCGCAACCTTGGGTGCTTCGGCAGCCTTGGGTGCTTCGGCAGCCTTGGGTGCTTCGGCAGCCTTGGGTGCTTCGGCAGCCTTGGGTGCTTCCGCGGCGGGGGCCTCGGCAGCCGGAGCTGCTTCGACCGGAACCGAGGGCGCTTCGACGGCGGTTTCCGGAGCGGCTGCCGGGGCGTCCTGCGCAGCGGCCTCCGTGGAAACCTGGAAGCCTTCCGGCAGAAGGTCGGCAAGCGACTGTGTCAGGGGTGCCTGATCGTCACCGGAGGTGTCCACGCGGCCTGCGGCCTTGGCTTCGTTCTCGGCCTTGGCTTCAGCGCGCTGGGTTGCACGGCGCGCTTCGGCCTTGGCCTCCGCCTTGTTCTTCAGCGGACCGATGACCATGACCATGTTGCGGCCGTCAATGCGGGGGCTGGACTCCACCACACCGACCTCACCGACATCTTCCGCGAAACGCTGAAGCAGGCGCAGGCCCATTTCGGGACGCTGCTGCTCACGGCCACGGAACTGGATCATGGCTTTGACCTTGTCCCCGGCTCCGAGGAAGCGGAGGGCGTGGCCGCGCTTGGTCTCGTAGTCATGGGTGTCAATCTTCAGGCGGAACCGGATTTCCTTCAGAACGGTGTTGGTCTGGTTCTTCCGGGCCTCACGGGCCTTGACTGCGGCTTCGTACTTGTACTTGCCGAAGTCCATCAGCTTGCACACCGGAGGCTTGGCCTGCGGTGCAACTTCAACGAGATCGAGGTCGGACTCGGCAGCCAGACGCAGGGCATCCTCAATACGGACGATTCCTACCTGTTCGCCGGCAGGACCGACCAGCCGCACCTCAGGGACGCGGATACGCTCATTGATTCTTGGCTCGCTAATGTTAAAGCTCCTGTGTTCGTGATGGGTGTCCCACCGGCAAAATAGAGAAGGCCCCCAATTGCCGGAGCAATCGAAGGCCTCGAAGATCGGATGTGCACCTCCCGCGAGGGACTGCACGCGATTCTCCAGGCTCCTGCCCGGTGAACCGCCCGACCGTTACCCGGCAACCTTGCTTCCCTGAAGCTTCCAGGGAAAACGGCTGACGCGGGTGGGAGAGAACTCCGCTTGCAAACTGAATATCAATTCTACAGAAAGATACCCGCTCACCGCACACCGGCGGTAGGGGGTCTCATACACGGCAAAATAACGACATCCAGTCGGTCTGTGACAAGCTTACCAGTATGAGCACTCCAGACAGCAATTCACACGTCTACCAGGCGCCCAGCGCCGGGGATGACGTCACGCAGCAAATCCGCGACATCTCCGAAGTTCCCGCGATCGAGGTCATCACCACGGCCGCTGTGCACCTCATGAGTGCCTCCGCCGTAAAGCTCGGCCTGGCCGCTGAGGAGAACGCCGCAGAGCTGAAGGACCTGGACGAGGCCCGCAAGCTCATCACCGCCCTCGCCGGCCTCGTGACGGCAGCCGCCCCGGAGATCGGCTCCCAGCATGCAGGCCCGTTGCGCGATGGCCTGCGGTCCCTGCAGCTCGCCTTCCGCGAGGAGTCCATCATCCCGGATCCTCCGGGCAAGGGACCCGGTGAGAAGTTCACCGGTGCAGTGAACTAAAGATTGAATTACGACGGCGGCGGGCCGGCTCCTCGGGGCCGGCCCGCCGCCGTTTTGTCGTCTGGGGGCACAAGCTCCGGAAGCGCTCCCCACCCACCTCTTCCCAACGAGACCGGAGACCGTCAGGGTGTGGCGGCGCGGCGGCGCCGCTGCTGCAGGACAAGCCCCACGACGCAGAGCAGCACCCCTGCCGCCCCGACGGACACAAAGCCTCCCGCCGCCCCCAAGCTGTCGATGAAGAGTCCGGCCAGCGGAGCCCCCAGTGCCACGCCGGCGGTCAGCGCGGACCCGTACCAGCCCATGGCCTCGCCCCGCCTGGCCTCGTCAACCAGTTCGGCCACCTTCTCGGATGCCGCCGAAAGCACCGGCGCGCAGAGGAGCCCCGGCAGCAGCGACAGCAGGCTGAGGGTCAGCGTGTCGGTGGCAAACCCCATGGGAACTGTCAGGGCAGCCATTCCCAGCAGCAGGAGGATCGGTGAAACGGGCCGGTGCATGGCCCCGTAGACCAGGCCGCCGACCACCGACGCGGCGCACCAGAAGAGGAACACCACGCCGATCTCGCGCTGGCGGCCGCCTGTCTGCAGCGCAGCCACGATTCCCACATCAGTGCCGCTGAGCACCATGCCGGCGCCGGCGGCAACGGCGAACACCGCGGCTACCGCAGCGGTGAACCAGCCGAAGCTGTGGGCCACCCTGCGCCTCAGGACTGCCCGCCGCCTGCTGTCCGCAGCCGCCGGACCGAGTTCCGCGGCAGCCTCCTGCAGGTGTGCGGCGGGGGCGGCGGCCACAACGGCTACCGCTGCGGCAACCTGTTCGTCCGCCTCACAGGATTCGCTGCGGACAGCACTGCGGGTGGGCGGGTTGAACCACATGAGGAAGAGTCCGGCCAGCGATGTCGAGACGCCGACGGCGGTCAGCCCCAGCACGGAATTGCCGCTCGTGGCCACCACGGCACCCGCGGCCGGGCCGATCATAAACACCATCTCGGTGCTGACTGCGTCCAGCGCGAAGGCGGTCCTGCGCTGGTCGCCGTCTGCCAGGACTCCCAAAGACTGCCGCACCACGCTGAAGATGGGAAGCGTCAGCAGGCCGCCGACGAACACGAGCGGCAGCAGCCACTGGTAGGAGACGTGCGGCACGATGGACCAGATGACGGTTTCCGAAATCACCGAAGGTATCAGCGCCGTCCGCAGGCCCGCCGTATCCACCCGGCGGCCACGCCAGGGTGCGCCGACCGCGATGCCGATGGTCATCACGGCCGCTGCCGTACCCGCGGCCGCATAGCCCTCGCCGAGGGCCAGGACGATGTGCAGGGTCAGCAGGACGCCCGCCGCCGAATGGGGAATGCGGGCAATCATGCCGACCGCCAGGAGCCGGCGGATGGGCCGGACGGCCAGCAGCTCCCGGTACAGGCTGAAATTCACAGGTGGGTCCTCAGTTCCGCCGCCGGACAGCGCCCGAACGGACCCCACCGGGCCGGCGGCTACTGCGCGGCGCGCCTTAGCTTGACTTCGATCGAATCAACGCGCTCACCAAACAATACATTCCGGCTCCACTCGCTCTGGAGGCCGGCAACGAGGGCCTGGACCGCGGCCGCATCGAGTCCGTCCTCCAGGTAGAGCACCACCCGCAGTTCCGGTCCGGCGCCGCCGCCGTCCACGCGGCTCCCCGAAGCGGTGGCGGTGGCCACTCCCCCGCCGGGAAGGACCTCGAGTCCGCGGACTGCGGGTTTGCTTTCCGTTCCGGCACGCAGCACCGCGGCCAGCTCGGGGTCCAGGTAGGCCGGCACCCACTGCCGCTGCTGCGCGAGGGCCCAGACTCCGGGGCGCCGGACCACGAAGGTCACTTCCGAACCGGGGTCCACCACCAGCAGCTCGGCGCCTTCGGCGACAGCGGACAGGGCGGCCCGAGCGGCGTACACGGCCACCGGCCGCGCCTCCGGGTGCCATGCCGCCAGCGCCTCCGCCGAAGTGAACACCGGCATGGCGAGGCGGCCGTCGGGAGCCTTGAGCGTCACCAGCGCCATGTCCGCCTGCTTGTCGGCGTGCACGCCGTGCGCGCCCTCGGCTTCCTCCGCCAGCTGTGCCACAACGGGGACAAACACACGGGCACTGGCCAGCGAGGCAACCACCGCGGCCTCGTCGCCGTCGCCCGCAACAAGAGCGGACACTGCGGTGAGGTAGCCGGCGTCGGCCGCGCCGTCGTCGTCCTCGAAGTTGTGGATTTTGGCATCGTCGCCGGCCAGGCTCCGCCCGGCCCAGGGCTGTCCCGCCGAGTCGGCGGCGCCTCCCGCCCCGGCGAGGGCGGCCTCGATGTGACCGGGCAGCCGGCGTGCCGGGGGCAGGTCCGCTGCCGGTCCGCCGCCGTCCGCGGAGTTGCGCTGGTGCTCGGTCACGGCGGCGTCCTAGCGCCGTCCGGCGACGTCGAGGGCCTCGGGCAGGGTGAAGGCGCCGGCGTACAGGGCCTTGCCCACGATGGCGCCTTCGACGCCGAGCGGCACCAGGGAGCGCAGGACCTTCAGGTCGTCCAGGCTGGAAATGCCGCCGGAGGCCACCACGGGCTTGCCGGTCTTCTCCACCATCTGCCGCAGCAGTTCGACGTTCGGCCCCTGCAGCGTCCCGTCCTTGGTCACGTCGGTGACAACGTAGCGTGCGCAGCCGGCCTCTTCGAGGCGGCCCAGCACGTCCCACAGGTCCCCGCCTTCCTTGGTCCAGCCGCGGCCGGCGAGGGTGGTTCCCCGGACGTCCAGGCCGACGGCGATCCGGTCACCGAAGCGGTCGATGGCCCGCGCGGTCCATTCCGGGTTCTCCAGGGCGGCGGTACCGAGGTTCACCCGGGCGACGCCCAGGTCCAGTGCCTTCTCCAGCGATTCGTCGTCCCGAAGGCCGCCGGAGAGCTCGACCTTGATGTCCAGCCGGCCCACCACTTCCCGCAGCAGGTCCGCGTTTGAGCCGCGTCCGAAGGCAGCGTCCAGATCCACCAGATGGACCCATTCCGCGCCCTGCTGCTGCCAGTTGATCGCCGCCTCCAGAGGCGTTCCGTAGCTTGTTTCGCTGCCGGCCTCGCCCTGGACCAGGCGGACGGCCTGGCCGTTCACGACGTCGACGGCGGGAAGCAGTTCAAGTACCGGCAGCTCGTTTTGGCTGGTCATCAGGGATCCTCAGTTCTTGTAGGCGCTGGTTCCCGTGCGCGGCGACTTCTGCGGCGCACACGGCGGGTTAGTTGGTTAGTTGCCGGGAAGGGTCAGCAGGTAGGCGGCCAGCAGCGACATGGCGGCCAGCACGTAGAAACCGATCTGGATCCAGAGCGGCTTGCGCTGCTGCCTGAAGGACAGGCCGCCGCCCACCAGGAGGCCGGCCAGTCCCATCAGGAGGATTGACCACATCTAGGCGTCCGCTGCCAGCCGGGAATTTGGCCCACGGAGCCCGTCGACCCAGTTCTTCAGGAGCCGCGCGCCCGCGTCACCGGATTTTTCCGGGTGGAACTGGGTGGCGCAGAGGGGGCCGTTCTCCACGGCGGCGATGAAGGGGCCACCATGCTCGGACCACGTGACCAGGGGCGGCGCCATCCGGGGCTGGATCACGTCGAAGTCCCAGTTCTGGACGCCGTAGGAGTGCACAAAGTAGAAGCGTTCACCCTCGACGCCGTCGAAAAGCCTGGAGCCTTCCGGGACCTTGACGGTGTTCCACCCCATGTGCGGCACCACTTCGGCCGGGAGGAGTTCCACCTTGCCGGGCCACTCCCCCATGCCTTCGGCTTCGGTTCCGTGTTCGACGCCGGCCTCGAAGAGCACCTGCAGGCCGACGCAGATACCGAGGACCGGACGGCCACCGGCAACGCGGCGTCCGATCATCCTGATTCCATCCACGGCCTTAAGCTCGCGCATGACCGTTTCGAAGGCGCCGACGCCGGGCACAACCAGCCCGTCGGCGTTCAGCACGTCCTCGGGTTTGGAGCTCAGGATGACCTCGGCACCGGCGCGTTCCAGCGCGCGCACGGCAGAACGGACGTTGCCGGAGCCGTAGTCCAGGACGGTGACGGTGGGCTTGCCCTCCGGGGATGCCGGCTTCAGCGTGGCCGACGGGTCGAGGATTGCGCCCTCGCGCAGTACTTTGCCGGTCACAGTGCTCCCTTGGTGGACGGAATGCCTTCGACGCGGGGGTCCGGCTCGACGGCTGCGCGGAGGGCCCTGGCGAAGGCCTTGAACTGGGCTTCCACAATGTGGTGCGGGTCGCGGCCGGCGATGAGGTTCATGTGCAGGCAGATGCCGGCGTGCAGCGTAATGGCCTCGAAGACGTGCCGCGTCAGCGATCCCGTGAAGTGGCCACCGATCAGGTGGTACTCCTGCCCGGCGGGCTCGCCGCCGTGCACCAGGTAGGGCCGGCCGGAGACGTCAACGACGGCGTGCGCGAGGGCCTCGTCCAGGGGCACGGTGGCCTCGCCAAAGCGGCGGATGCCCGCCTTGTTGCCCAGAGCGGTGCGCAGGACCTCGCCGAACGTGATGGCAACATCCTCGACTGTGTGGTGGACGTCAATGTGGGTGTCGCCCGTGGCCTTGACGGTCATGTCGATAAGCGAGTGCTTGCACAGCGCCGTCAGCATGTGGTCGTAGAACGGGACTGACGTGCTGATGTCCGACACTCCGGTGCCGTCGAGGTTAATCTCCACCAGCACGGAAGATTCGCTGGTGGCGCGCTCCATGCGTGCAGTCCGTGCCTCGGCAGCCTTGATTCCGGTGTCGCTCATGGTGATAGATGTCCTTTGACGAAGGATGGGGGCGGACCTGACCTGGTCCATATCCAAGTTTAGGCCGGAAGTGCGGCCTGCCGGGCCAGGATGGTTTCCAGCGCTTCCAGGAAGGCTGTGGTTTCCGTCTCAGTACCGGCCGTGACCCTCAGGTGGCCGGCGATGCCGACGTCGCGGACGAGCACCCCTGCATCCAGCAGCCCCTGCCAGACCTCATGGGGGTTCTCCAGCCCGCCGAAGAAGACGTAGTTGGAGTCGGACGCCGCGGGCCGCAGCCCCATCCGCGTCAGTTCCGCGACAATCCGGTCGCGCTGCCGCTTGATGTCCTGGACATCGGCCATCAGCGCCTCGCGGTGCTGCAGCGCCGCGAGGGCGGTTGCCTGCGTGACGGCCGACAGGTGGTAGGGCAGGCGCACCAGCCGGAGGGCGTCTGTCACCTCCGGGGCCGCGGCCATGTAGCCCAGGCGGGCGCCGGCAAGAGCGAACGCCTTGCTCATGGTCCGGGAGACGATGAGCCGCTCCCGGCCGGGCAGCAGGGTGAGGGCGCTGGGCGTGCCGTCGTGCGCGAACTCGTGGTAGGCCTCGTCCACGACCACCACCGCCTGGCTGGCTTCCCCGGCCTCGTAGACTGCTTCCACCACATCCAGGCCAAGGCCCGTGCCGGTGGGGTTGTTGGGCGAGCACAGGAAGACGATGTTGGGTTGGAGTTCGCGCACCTGGCTCGCGGCAGACCCGGCGCTGAGGCCATAGTCGTCGGCACGCCTGCCGGCGATGTAGGCGGTGTCCGTGCCGCTGGCGAGGAGCGGGTACATGGAGTAGGTCGGCGGGAAGCTCAGGAGCGACCGGCCCGGGCCGCCAAAGGCCTGGAGAATCTGCTGGAGGACCTCGTTGGAGCCGTTGGCCGCCCAGAGGTTGTCCGCGCTGAGCCCGTGGCCAAGGTACTCGGCCAAGGCTTCCCGCAGTTCGGTGAATTCGCGGTCGGGGTACCGGTTGAGTCCGGCGGCGGCCTCGGTTACGGCCGCGGTGATGGCCGCCCGCACGTCGGCAGGCACGCCATGCGTGTTCTCGTTGACGTTGAGCAGGATCGGAACATCAAGCTGCGGGGCGCCGTAGGGGGAAAGCCCCCTCAGGTTGGTCCGAAGGGGCAGTCGGTTCAGTCGCTCAAGCTGGTCAGTCACCTAGACAGTTTAAGTAACCTGGAGGGCTGGCCGGAAACTGTGACGGTTCCGGCGCCCGGGAACCGTGCTCCGTCGCCCCTACTTATTCGGCACAAACAGCTGCTGGCCGGGCATTACCCTCCCGGCCTGAAGGTCGTTGAGCTGGACGATATCCGCAATCACGTCCCGGGGATCGCGGTCGGGGTCGACTTGTCCTGCGATGGCCCACAGTGATTCACCGGGCTGCACCGTGACCGAAACGGTGGGCGTAACGGTCAGGCCACTGGCATTGTCTGCAGCCTTGGCCGGGGAGTTCAGGAACCCGGCAAGAGTCAGGATCATGGCGGCAAGCAGGACAAGCGGCAGGCCGATCAGGACAATCCGGCCCCGGCGGGTGAGGCGTAGGCGCGGCGGCTTGCCGGGCCGGGACAGTGGCGTTGAAGTTGATGCTGCTGTTGAAGCTGACATGGCGTGAGCCCTCCTGGACCAAGTTGTAGCGCCTCGAGTTCGAACGAACGGTTCGAACACCGGGCTGACAAGCGACCCTGACTAGAACACATGTTCGAACTTTGCTTTTCCTAGTTTTAGCACTTATCAACGAATTAAGTCGAGACTCGCTAGAACAAATGTTTGATAAAGCACTGTGGCTGGCCTACGTTTGAAATCACAGAACAACCACATCTGCAGTTGATCAGCAGGGTCTGACATTTTTCAGGCCGGAAGTTCCCGGCCCCTGCAGCTACCGCGGCCGGGAGGAACGGAAAGGCGTTGGCGAACATGGCAGCACAGGCCTCTGACGGCAAGGCTCCCCAGCGCAGCCCGCGGTCTCAGCGGACCCCCAAAGGACTAACCGTCCGCCAGAAAAAGATCCTGGAGACCATCCAGCGCTCGGTCAATGACAACGGCTACCCGCCGTCGATGCGGGAAATCGGCGACACCGTCGGCCTGGCCAGTCTCTCCAGCGTGACCCATCAGCTCTCGCAGTTGGAAAAGCTTGGCTACCTGCGGCGCGACCCCAAGCGGCCGCGCGCCATGGAGGTCCTGATGCCGCTCACTTTGGATGCGGGGACGGCAAAATCCGGCGGCGCGGACAAGGGCCCCGCCCTTAGCACCGCAGGCGCTTCCGTATCCGAACTGCCCAGCGCGATGGACACCGCGATGGTGCCGCTGGTCGGCCGGATCGCCGCCGGCGGCCCCATCCTGGCGGACCAAATGGTGGAGGACCTGATGCCCCTGCCCCGCCAGCTGGTGGGGCACGGCGAACTGTTCATGCTCAAGGTCGCGGGCGACTCCATGGTGGACGCCGCCATCTGCGACGGGGACTGGGTTGTGGTCCGGCGGCAAAGCGATGCGGTCAACGGCGACATCGTCGCGGCGCTGCTCGACGACGAAGCGACGGTCAAGACCTTCCGGCAGCGGGACGGCCACACGTGGCTGCTTCCGCAGAACACCCGGTACGAACCCATCCTCGGCGACCACGCCGTTGTCATGGGCAAGGTGGTTTCCGTACTTCGCTCGCTATAGCCGCTGCAATCTTCGGCCCCGGGCTGTTATAGCCCGGGGCTTCTTTAGGCCTGTGCGCCGGCGAGCCGTTCGAGTGCTGCGACGGCGGTCTTCCTGTCGGTCGTCGGCCAGAACGGCGGCAGGGCGGCCCGCAGGAACCCGCCATAGCGTTCCGTGGACAGCCGGGAATCCAGCACCGCCACCACACCCTTGTCGTTCGTGGACCGGATGAGCCGTCCTGCCCCCTGGGCCAGCCTGATGGCCGCGTGTGTGGCGGATACGGACATGAAACCGTTGCCGCCGGCCTGGGCAACGGCCCGGGACCGCGCGGTCATCAGGGGGTCGTCCGGCCGCGGGAAGGGGATCCTGTCGATGACCACCAGCCGGCACGACCCGCCCGGCACGTCGACGCCCTGCCACAGTGACATCGTGCCGAACAGGCAGGTATCAGGCTCGTCGGCAAACTGCTTCACAAGTGCCGTCATGGTGGACTCGCCCTGGCAAAGAATGCTGACATCCAGCCGCGTGCGCAGGGCATCTGCCGCTTCCTCGGCGGCCCGCCGTGAGGAGAACAGGCAGAGCGCTCCCCCGCCGGAGGCGCGGATGAGGGACTCGAGTTCGTCCAGCGCCTCAGGCGAAGTGCCGCGGCCCGGTTTCGGCAGGTGCCCTGCCACGTACAGGATGCCCTGCCGGGGGTAGTCGAAGGGCGAACCCACGTCGACGCCGGTCCAGCTCGGCGCGCCGTCCCCGACCAGGCCCAGCCCGCCTGCGGCGGGTTCGAAGGCAGAGCCGATGGCCAGTGTGGCCGATGTGAGCACCACGGTATGGCCGGCGAACAGGCCTTCCCGGAGCCTGCCTGCCACGCTCAGCGGGGCGATGTTGATCAGAGCCGGGGCAGTCTCGTCCGGCGCCGAGTATCCCTGCTGGGGATCAAACGTGCTGTTCCGGGAGAACCAGACCACCTCGCGGTTTTCCCGGGCGGCGATGAGCCGCTCGCAAAGCTCCAAAATCACCAGCAGGCGGGAGCGTGCGAGCTGCCGCCCGCCGTCGGCCGTGGTATTGCTGTCCCCCTTGGAATCCGACAGCGCCGCCCGGCAGGCCTCACGAAGCTGGTCCACACAATCCAGCTGCTCGTCGTTCAGGCCGTTGGGCAGCAAGCCGCTGGGAACGCCGGCAAGAGCCACCTCGAGGTTGGCGGCCGCTGTGTTGAGCGCGTCAACAGTGATCCCGGTGTGCTTGCGGGCGCCGGACGCTGCGGCATGGACCATGGCCA
This sequence comes from Arthrobacter globiformis, assembly GCF_030815865.1. NCBI lineage: Bacteria > Bacillati > Actinomycetota > Actinomycetes > Micrococcales > Micrococcaceae > Arthrobacter > Arthrobacter globiformis. The sequence goes on along the minus strand of NZ_JAUSXI010000001.1, from coordinate 1,993,850 downwards.
CCGACAGCTGCCCCGAAACCGCGCCGGTCACCCGGTCCTGGAGTTCGTGGGCCTCGTCCACCACCACGACGTCGTACTCCGGCAGCACGGCCAGGCCCTCGAAGGCGCTGACGGCCAGCATGGCGTGGTTGGTCACCACGACGTCGGCTTCCGTGGCGTTATGGCGGGCAAGTTCGCTGAAGCATTCTTCGGCGAGGGGGCATTTCTGCGCGCCGAGGCATTCCATGGACGTGACGGACACCTGCCGCCAGGCCCGGTCCGTGACGCCGGGAAGGAGCTCGTCACGGTCGCCCGTGGTGGTCTGCTCCGCCCATTCCCGGAGCCTGACCACCTCCTTGCCCAGCTGGGAGGAGGGGCCGCCCATGGCCGCGGCGAAGTGCGGGACGCTGGTGTCCTCGCCCAGTGAGAAAAGCTGGCCTTCGGAAGGCTCCTCGCTGGGAAAGCCGCCCTCGAGCTTGTGCCTGCAGACGTAGTTGGCACGGCCCTTCACCAGCGCAATCTTCACAGGCCGGTCGAGTGCAGGTTTGAGGCTTTCCAGTAGCCGCGGAAGGTCCCGGCCCACGATCTGGGTCTGCAGCGCGAGGGTGGCGGTGGAGACGAGGGTCGGTTTGTTGCTCTCAAGCGAGTGGGCGATGAGCGGGACAAGGTAGGCCAACGACTTGCCGGTTCCCGTGCCGGCCTGCACCAGCAGGTGGTCGCCGGTTTCGATGGCGCGTGCCACCTGTCGGGCCATCTCGTGCTGGCCGCTGCGGCTTTGGCCGCCCATGCCCGCCACGGCACGGTCGAGCAGCTCCAGTACATGCTGCTCGCCGGCCGTGGCGCTGGCTGCGGCGTCTGCCGCCCCGTCAGTCATTGCTGATGAAGGATTCCAGTTCAGCCGCGAGGCCTTCCCGGACCATGACAACGGCGCGGGTGCCGCCCTCTTCGTGATCCAGGCTAAGGATCTCCGCGTCGGAGTCGTGCAGTTTACTGATCAGATCGCCGCGGTGGTATGGCACGAGGAGCTCCATCTTGACATTCGGCCGCGGGATGGCCTCGCTGATGGCCTTGAGCAGCTCGGCAATACCCTCCCCCGTGCGTGCCGAAACCACCACGTGCCTCGGTTCGCGCTGCTTCAGCCGCTCCACCACAAACGGGTCGGCGGCGTCCGCCTTGTTCAGGACGATGATCTCGGGTACCTTGCGGGCGTCCACCTCGGCGAACACCGACCGGACGGCGGCGATCTGGCCTTCCGGGTCCGGGTGCGACACGTCCACCACGTGCAGGATCAGGTCTGCATCCGCCACTTCCTCAAGGGTGGAGCGGAAGGCCTCCACCAGCTGGGTGGGAAGGGACCGGACGAAACCCACGGTGTCGGCCAGCGTGTAGCCAACGCCGTCGGAGGTCTCGGCCTTGCGGACGGTGGGGTCCAGGGTGGCGAACAGGGCGTTCTCCACCAGGACGCCGGCGTCGGTAAGGCGGTTCAGCAGCGAGGACTTCCCGGCGTTGGTGTATCCGGCAATGGCCACTGACGGGACCTCATTACGACGGCGGTTGGCCCGTTTGGTCTCCCGTGCCGGCTTCATCGCGGCGATCTCGCGCCGCAGCTTGGCCATCCGGGTGCGGATCCTTCGCCGGTCCAGTTCGATCTTTGTTTCACCGGGACCACGCGAGCCCATGCCGGCGCCTGCGCCGCCCACCTGGCCACCGGCCTGGCGGGACATGGATTCACCCCAGCCGCGGAGGCGCGGAAGGAGGTATTCGAGCTGCGCCAGCTCCACTTGAGCCTTGCCTTCACGGCTTTTGGCGTGCTGGGCGAAGATGTCTAGGATCAGCGCCGTGCGGTCAATGACCTTCACCTTGACGATGTCTTCAAGGCCGCGCCGCTGGGACGGGGCGAGTTCGGCGTCCACCACGACGGTATCAGCGCCGGTGGACATCACCACGTCCTTGAGTTCAAGGGCCTTGCCGGAACCAAGGAACGTGCCGGGGTCCGGCTTGGCGCGTCGCTGGACCAGTCCGTCGAGGACTTCCGAGCCCGCTGTTTCCGCCAGCGCGGCGAGTTCACGCAGCGAATTCTCGGCATCAGCCAGCGTGCCTTCGCTCCAGAGGCCGGCGAGCACAACGCGTTCCAGGCGCAGCTGCCGGTATTCGACTTCGGTGACGTCCTCGAGTTCGGTGGACAGCCCGGCAGTACGCCGCAGTGCGCGGCGTTCCTCGAGGTCCTGCTGGTCGCCGTCGAACGTGCTGTGCTCGTCGGCGAGATGCGAGATGGCCTGCGCCTTGCCCAAAACGCCCTGGCTGTCGGCGCGGCTGCCGTTGGCAGGTGCGGCGTTCTTGGCCGGGACGTCCTTGGCGAGGATCCGGTCGATGACAGCCTGGATCTCCTCAGGGCTCATGTCCTGGGCCACTGGCTCGGATCCGGGATTTTGCTGATTGGTCATGGTCTCCTTTGAAGGTTCTGCATCTTCAGAATAGTGCTGATTGCCGCCCTTGGCGGTGGTATTCGCGCTGGGCTGACTACGAGGGGTCATGGAGGGTCTCCTGAAATGCCGGCAGACGTCAGGCATGGCCGGCGGGAAGCGGTCTGATTGAGTGCTGTTCGGGCTGCGCTCGTGCGGAAGATGCGTGCCTGCAAAGGGCAATACCTGCGTCGCATTGGAGGGGAGCCATGGGCCGGCGCCGGCGGCTAAAGGCCGCGGGCAAAAAGAAGTACCGGCTACTCAAAAATCAGGAACATGCCTTCAAGGATACCAGAACGGCCGGCCGGCTTTCCGATCGGCCGGTTTCCCATCGGGCGGGCAGCCCACTAATCTGGCCAGTTATGGAGTCTGCCCACTATTTCAGCGCCTCACCTGCGGGGCCGTTTACCCGCAAGCCCCTCACAGTGGAACTGGCCGGTGAAACGCGGAAGCTGCAGACCTCGTCCGGCATCTTCAGTCCGGACGGGATCGACAAGGGGACGGCCATCCTGCTGGCCGAGGTTCCCGCTCCTTCCCCGCAGGGGAACCTGCTCGACATCGGCTGCGGCTGGGGACCCATCGCCCTGACCATGGCGCTGCGGGCACCGCACGCACAGGTCTACGCCGTGGACGTCAATGAACGATGCATCGCGCTCACCAACGGGAACGCTGAACTGCTTGGGCTGAGCAACGTCGCTGCCAGCACGCCAGAGGATGTGGACCCGGAAATCCGTTTCGACACCATCTGGTCCAATCCGCCGATCCGGATCGGCAAGGATGAACTGCACTCGCTCCTGCTGCTCTGGCTGCCGAGGCTGGCGCCGGGCGGTTCGGCCTGGCTGGTGGTGCAGAAGAACCTGGGCTCGGATACGCTTCAGCGCTGGCTGGCGGAGGTTCTGGATGGCTCCTTCACGGTGACGCGGGAAAACACGTCCAAATCCTTCCGGATCCTGCGGGTCAGGAAAGCGTCCCGGTAGCAACGATCGCTGCCGGGCCGCTGAGCTCAACGTGCTCGCGGCCGCCGGCGACGGTGAAGAACTTCACGCCCACGACGCCGCCCGGCACCTTCACCTGCCAGGCGTCCGGGGCACCCTGCCCTGCCCAGTGACGGATGGCCACCGCCGCCGCACATGCTCCGGTGCCGCAGGACTGCGTTTCGCCGACACCACGTTCGTGGACCCGCATGGTCACGGTGCCCACGCCGTCGTGCACCAGCGGCTCGGCCGGGACAACGAACTCGACGTTGGTGCCATTGGCGGGAGCCGGGTCCACGTGCGGGGCGGTGAAGAGCCGGGTGTCCCGGAGTTCGGACAGCTCGGCCAGGGCGACGACCGTGTGCGGGTTGCCCATGCTGACGGACAGCGCCGGCCGCGGCACCTCGAGTCCGTCGGCGCTAACCAGTGAATCCATGGCGCGGGCCGCTGCCTCGTCCGGGAAAATGAACTCCCAGGGGCCCATGTCGACGGCGTAGCCGTCACCTGTGCGGACGATGGTCTTGACGCCGCCGCGGGTGCCGATGGTCAGCGAGCCGCCGGCAGGCAGCTCAGCCAGGCCTTCGGCCAGGAGGAAGTGGACGAACACGCGCACGCCGTTGCCGCACATCTCCGACAGGGAACCGTCACCGTTGCGGTAATCCATGAACCACTCGGCGTCGGGGTTTTCGGTAAGAATCTGCCGGCCCTCGTCAAGAAGCCGGGACGGCACGGCGCGGATGAGGCCGTCACCGCCGATGCCGCGGTGGCGGTCGCACAGCTGGGCGACCTGCTCCGCGGAGACGGCGTGCACGCCCTCGGGATCAGCGACCAGGACGAAGTCGTTGCCTGTTCCGTGGCCCTTGGAAAACCGCAGTCCGCTCAGTGTGGTGCCGGCGGGCCGGGCTGTTTCTGCAAGGGTTTCATTCATGGTTCAAGGTTACCCGCCCGCCAGCGGCGCCAGAAAAACGGTTTGGATCCACCTGGCCGGCCGCGGGTGTAGTTGCCGGCCCAGAAAAGCGTCGCCCCCAGCAGCGAAACAATCACAACGGTACGGGTTCGCTGCGGGGCGCTCTTTGGCTTGGTGGCAACTGCGAGAGTCATAAGCCTATTTCTTCAAGTGCGTTGGGCGCTGGCTCAGCGGCACAGGCCGGCTGCCTTGGCGGCGAGCCCGGGGTCCTGCCAGTCCAGCCAGCTGATGCGGGGGTCGGCCCGGAACCACGTCAGCTGCCGGCGGGCGAACTGCCTGGTGGCCACGATGGTTTCCTCGGCTGCCTGCGCTACATCCGCTTCGCCATCGAGCACCTTGAGGAACTGGGCGTAGCCCAGTGCGCGGGGTGCGGTCTTGCCGCGGCGAAGGCCCTGGGCGTCCAGCCCTTCGACTTCCGCCAGCAGCCCCCGCTCCACCATCCGATGGACGCGGACAGCGAGCCGGTCCCGTAACTGCTCGCGGTCAACCTCCAGCCCGATCTGGATGGCCGGCTGATGGTACTCGCGGGTTGGCATGAAGGAGCTGAACGGGCGTCCCGTCAGTTCGAACACCTCCAGCGCGCGGATGATGCGGCGGGCGTCGCCGAGGCGCCCGGCGGAGACGGGATCCACGGCCCGGAGGCGGTCCAGCAGCACCGCAGTCCCTTCGGCGGCGTTCTCCTGTTCGAGCCGGGTGCGGATTTCCGGATCGGTTCCCGGGAAGTCCAGCACATCGAGGGCGGCGCGAACATACAGGCCGGACCCGCCGGCAAGGATGGCGCGCTTGCCGCGGCGGTGGATGTCCGCGATGCAGTCCCGTGCCTGCTGCTGGAAGTCGGATACCGACGCCTCCTGCGTCACGTCCAAAATGTCCAGCAGGTGATGCCGGACGCCCCGTTGTTCGGCCTCGGTGACCTTGGCGGTGCCGATGTCCATGCCACGGTAGAACTGCATGGCGTCGGCGTTGATCACCTCGCCGTCCAGGGCCAGGGCAAGATCGACGGCGAGGTCGGACTTGCCCGAACCGGTGGGGCCGACAACCGCTATGACGGGGGGTTGGCCCGCCACCGGGTCAGCGGCTCCGCACCGGGAGTGACGGCATGCCAAGCGACACGCCGGTCCTGCCCGCAGCCCCCGCTGCGCCAGGCGCCGGCACGCCGCAGGAGTCGGCCTGCGCCCTGTCCCAGGCATCGCCGGCACGGGACCGGCGCAGGGAGTAGTCGGCTGCGGTGGCCGGATCGGCGACCAGGTGGAAGGCGGCCGCTGCCGTAATGGTCACTGTCACCAGGTCTCCGGGACGCGGGGCAGGTGCGCCCTCGGGAACCGTGAAGTGGACAAGGCGCTGGTCCTGCGAACGGCCTGAGAGGCGGTGGGTTTCCTCGGACTTCCGGCCGGACTGGGCGGTGACCATGACCTCGACACGGCGTCCCAGCTGCTTGGCGTTCTCTTCCGCCGCGATGCGGTCCTGGAGCGCAGTGAGTCGCTCAAAACGTTCCTGCACCACCGCCTTGGGCAGCTGGTCCGGCAGGTCCGCGGCGGGCGTGCCAGGCCGCTTGGAATACTGGAAGGTGAAGGCCGTGGCGAACCGTGACTTTTCGACGACGTCCAGGGTCGCCTGGAAATCCTCCTCCGTCTCCCCCGGGAAACCGACGATGATGTCCGTGGAAATCGCCGCATGCGGCATCTTGGCGCGGACCTTGTCCAGGATCCCGAGGAACTTCGCCGACCGGTAGGAACGCTTCATGTCACGCAGGACCTTGTCCGATCCCGACTGGAGAGGCATGTGCAGTTGCGGCATGACGTTGGGCGTCTCGGCCATGGCGTCAATGACGTCATCGGTGAACGCGGCCGGGTGGGGGCTCGTGAAACGTACCCGTTCCAGGCCCGGGATCTCGCCGCAGGCGCGCAGCAGCTTGGAGAAGGCCTGGCGGTCTCCGAACTCCACCCCGTACGAGTTCACGTTCTGGCCCAGGAGCGTCACTTCGATGGCGCCGTCGTCCACCAGCGCCTGGACCTCGGCAAGGATCTCCCCCGGCCGGCGGTCCTTTTCCTTGCCCCGCAGGGCTGGGACGATGCAGAAGGTGCAGGTGTTGTTGCAGCCGACCGAAATGGACACCCAACCCGAATAGACAGAGTCGCGCTTGGTGGGCAGCGTGGATGGGAAGACGTCCAGCGACTCGAGGATTTCCAGCTGCGCCTCGTTGTTGTGGCGCGCCCGGTCCAAAAGTGCAGGCAGGGCGCCGACATTGTGCGTGCCGAAGACGGCATCGACCCAGGGCGCCTTCTTCAGGATGGTTTCGCGGTCCTTCTGGGCGAGGCAGCCGCCGACGGCGATCTGCATCCCCGGGTTGGCTGCCTTGATGGGGGCCAACTGGCCGAGGTTGCCGTAGAGCTTGTTGTCGGCGTTTTCCCGCACAGCGCAGGTGTTGAAGACGACAACGTCAGCCTGGGCACCGTCCGCCGGTACATAACCGGCGGCTTCCAGCATGCCCGCCATGCGCTCGGAGTCGTGAACGTTCATCTGGCAGCCGAAGGTGCGCACCTGGTAGGTGCGGGGCACAGCGGCGTCACCAGTCGGGTCGTTTTCGGTGCCGGTTGCGGGGGAAGGATAGGTCAGACTCACCCACTAAGGGTACCGGCTGCGCTCACTCCCAGTGAGCGGCGGCCTCGTAAGTGTCCTCGTCGGATGCAGCGCCGCCGGCTGCAGCGTCCAGGACCTCCCCCACGATCCGGAAAGCCTGCGAGGGCTGGTACCCCTTGCGGGCAAGCATGGACGCGAGCCGCCGTGTGGTCTTGTCGCGTTCCGCCCGGTCAGTCAGGTCCGTCCCCGGCCGAAGCTTGCGTTCCACCAAGTGGCGCGCGGCGGCTTCTTCGTCCTCGTCGCTGAGCTGCTCCAGGGCCGAGGCCGCGGTGTCAGGGTCAATGCCCTTGTCCGCGAGCTCCCGGCGCAGGGCTCCCTTCGCCAGCCTGCGCGACTGCGACCTGCTCCGCACCCACATGTCCGCGAATTCGGCGTCGTCGACGAGCCGGACCTCTTCGAAGCGGTCCAGCACGGCCGCGGCGACGTCCTCCGGCACGTTTCGCTCGGCCAGCTTGCGTTCAAGCTGCAGGCGGCTCTTGGGCGACGCGGTCAGTTGGCGAAGAACGATGGCGCGCGCCACCGACGCCGGGTCCGCCTCCCGGTCCTCATCCGGATCGGGGCCGGGTCCTGCTTGCCGGTCCCCTCCGGCCTTGGCGAAGGCCGAGGAAGACCGGCGTCTGTTAGAAGCCGTCAACGGCCTTCAGCTTCGGTGAAGCTTCGGACTCGGCCGGGGCCTTCACGCCGACGCCGAGCTTTTCCTTGATCAGGCGCTCGAGCTCGGCCGCCAGTTCCGGGTTGTCGCGCAGGAAGCGGCGCGAGTTCTCCATGCCCTGGCCGAGCTGGTCGCCGTCGTAGGTGAACCATGACCCGGACTTCTTGATGATGCCGTGCTCCACGCCCATGTCAATGATGCCGCCCTCGCGGGAGATGCCCTGGCCGTAAATGATGTCGAATTCGGCGATCTTGAACGGCGGGGCCATCTTGTTCTTGACGATCTTGGCCTTGGTGCGGTTGCCCACGGAGTCCGCGCCCTCCTTGAGGGTCTGGATGCGGCGGACGTCGATACGCACGGAGGCGTAGAACTTCAGCGCCTTACCACCGGTGGTGGTTTCCGGTGAACCGAAGAACACACCGATCTTTTCACGCAGCTGGTTGATGAAGATGGCTGTGGTCTTGGTCTGGCTCAGCCGGCCGGTGATCTTTCGCAGGGCCTGGCTCATGAGGCGTGCCTGCAGGCCGACGTGGCTGTCGCCCATGTCGCCTTCAATTTCCGCTCGCGGCACCAGGGCTGCCACGGAGTCGATGACGACGACATCCAGGGAGCCGGAACCGATGAGCATGTCCATGATTTCCAGAGCCTGCTCGCCGGTGTCCGGCTGGGACACGAGCAGTGCGTCGGTGTCGACGCCCAGCTTTGCGGCGTATTCGGGATCCAGGGCATGTTCGGCGTCAATGAAGGCGGCAATGCCGCCTTGGCGCTGGGCATTGGCGACGGCGTGCAGGGCAACCGTGGTCTTACCGGAGGATTCCGGTCCGTAGATTTCCACGATGCGGCCGCGGGGCAGGCCGCCAATTCCCAAGGCGACGTCCAAGGCGATGGAGCCGGTCGGAATGACCTCGATGGGCGCACGGACTTCGTCGCCCAGGCGCATGACCGAGCCTTTGCCGAACTGCTTGTCAATCTGGGCAAGTGCTGCGTCGAGCGCCTTCTGGCGATCCGGGGCTGCGGCCATGATTCACACCTCTAATACTTTCTCGCTTTGGAGGGGCCTCTGGGGCCCTTTGTCTGTCATCACCGACGCTAGCTTTACCCGCTGACATTCTTACCGGGCAGGCGTACGTATGTGGATAACCCGCTGCCAAAAAGCATAGTCGCACCCGAACAGATATTCGAACAATCGGTCGGCGTGTCAGCAGTTTCCCAAGCCGGGCGGGAGTTGCTCAGACCAGGTCTGCGCCATTGTGGCGGGGCTTGATATCGCGGCCGAGACGGCGCTCCTCGGGGACGTCCTGCACGTCGCACACCGCCAGCCAGATGTCACGGGGACTGACGCCCGCAGCGAGGGCCTGGTTCGCCGTCCGGCCACCGACTCCGGCAAGGACGAGGGAGCCACCCAGTACACGCGAGTAGCCGGCCCCGAATTCGTCGTCCATCAGCCGCCAGAAATCACTAATCCTCACTCAATACAGTCTCTCACGGACGCTGACTCTAGAATGGTTGCCATGAGCAACCCCGCTGAAGCCCCCGGAGCCGCTGCCCCCTTCGAGGACACGCTTGATACGGCACTGACCAATGTGGAGCACCAGATCAGTCTTTTCTGGCGACGGGCCCGGTCCATTTCGCAGCAACTGTCGCGCGAGGTCCACCCGGACATGGAGCCGGCCGCCTACGGACTGCTTACCGTAATCCGCAAAAGCGGCCCCATCCGCCTCACGGAGCTTGCATCCTGCATCGGCGTCGGCAAGCCGTCCGTCAGCAGGCAAATCGCGTTCCTTGAAAACATCGGCCTGGTGCTCAAGGAAGCCGACCCGCTGGACGGCAGGGCGCAAACGATCAGACTCACAGCCGAGGGCGAAGAGAAGATGCACCAGGTGCAGGATGCCCGGCGGCAGGTGTTCCGGGAACGCCTGGGCGAATGGCCGGTGGAGGACCTCGAGGCGCTGGCCGCCTACATGGCCAAGCTCAACGCCACGTACGAACGTGACGGATTCCCCCGCGACGGCGCCTAGACTAAGACTTATTTCAGGGCACGACGAAGGCCTCCGGCAGATTGCCGGAGGCCTTCGCAGTTGCTATTGAGTCCGGATTTCCGGGTTCCGTTACCGGGCGCCCGAGAGCATTTCGGTGGCGAGTTCGTTGTTAAGCTCGCTGCTCAGGTCACGCTCCAGGTCCCGACCGTAACGCTGGGAGAATTCCTGCGGGACGGTGTCGGGCACGGCAACGCCTTCAGCGACAGCGACGCGGTCGCTGACCTCACGGAGCATGCTGGATAGCGGAACATCCAGCGCCGAACAGATCGAGGACAGGAGTTCCGAGGAAGCTTCCTTCTGACCGCGTTCCACTTCACTCAGGTAACCCAGGGACACCCGGGCGCTGTGCGAGACTTCGCGGAGGGTACGCCCTTGACGCTGGCGGACATCGCGCAGTACATCACCGATTTCGTGACGAAGTACAACCATCTTGCGCTCCTTCTGTTCGCTCTTGGCCTGATCGGCGAGGCCCACGTCCTTCCAGCGGACAACGCCGTTTACGGACACGGGCTGCTTTACCATCTGTATCGCCTTGCTCCCTCGTGGTTCCGGTTCACTGTGACGCAAACCGCATATGTTCTCTTCATCCTAGGCGCCTCCCTCAGGGAGAGGCGACACAATGTGACAACTATTCGGATTCACTTTTTGTTCCCGGCAACGTTACTCCGGGTAGCTTAGCGCAGTCAGCGGGCCAAGCCAGCGTAGCCGGAAAACTCAGCTTAACGCAGCCAGTGCCTCCTGAAGCCGCTCCAAAGCAGCGCCACAGGCCAGCCCGCGGATTTCTGCCCGGGTGCCCTGGAAGCTGTAGGGAAAGGCCTGCACTCGGTCCGCGGTGGCGACGCCCACGAACACTGTTCCAACCGCTTTGCCGTCGTGCGCGTCAGGGCCGGCCACACCGGTGGTGGAGACGGCGAGGTCGGCGCCGCAGACTCGCCGGGCGCCTTCGGCCATGGCGGCAGCCACTGCTTCATCCACCGATCCGACGGCGTCCAGCAGGTCCTGCGGAACGCCAAGGACGTCCCGCTTCACGGTGTTGCTGTAGGAGACCACGCCGCCCTGCAGCATGGCGGACGCCCCTGGGGTGTCGGCCAGTACAGCGGCGACCATTCCTGCGGTGAGTGATTCCGCGGTGGCCACGGTGACGCCGCGCCCAACGGCCGCAGCCACGGCTTCCCCGGCGATCCGGTGCAGATTCGTCACGGCTTGCCCTCCTCGTTCTCGTGCTGGCCAAGGTCCGCAGCCCGCCGGCGCAGCCCCTCCGACCTGACTTTTAGTGCCTGCACGACGTATTCGACGCCGGTCCAGACGGTGATCAGCACGGCTGCCAGCATCACCCCGAAGGCCACCCAGGTCAGCCACGGTGCGATGGATGCCAGCGGAACGAGGTAGAGGAAGATCGCCACCGTCTGGACAACCGTCTTGAGCTTGCCGCCGCGTGACGCCGGGATGACGCCGTAGCGGATCACGAAGAACCGCAGCGCCGTGATGCCCCACTCACGGACCAGGATCACGATCGTCATCCACCAGGGCAGCTCATTCAGGACGGACAGCATGACCAGGGCGGATCCGGTCAGCAGCTTGTCCGCGATCGGATCGGCAATCTTGCCGAAGTCGGTGACCAGTCCCCTGCTGCGGGCGATGTCGCCGTCGAGCTTGTCCGTGTAAATCGCGACGGCGAACGCCGCCACGGCTGCCCAGCGCCACCCGCCGGACTCGCTTCGCAGGCCCGGGGCATCGGCCATGAGGAACCACACGAAGAACGGCACCAGCACAATGCGGAGCATCGTGAGGATGTTGGGAAGATTCCAGATCCCGGAGCTGTTGGAGCCGGCCGCGGTCGCTTCGGTGCTAGTCACCCTTCTAGGCTACCGTCTTCGGCGCTACCGCTTTCTTGTTGATCGTCATTAGGACTACCGGCCGGTGAGGGACCAGGCGTCCTCGGAACCGTCCTCGTCGTCGCCGGAACTGTCGGCGCCGTCGTAGTATTCGACACTCTGGGTGCGGTTGTCCAGGTCCGCGGCAACGAGGTCCTCCGCGTAGCCACCCTGCGCGATGTTGGCGTTGGCGTTGTCACTGAGCGCGGCGGTCTGCGAATCGGCCGTGGCCGGAGCCTCCTGGCCCTTCATCGCGGCCAGCACCGCGGCAAGGTCGTCCGGCTTGACCAGCACATCGCGCGCCTTGGAGCCTTCCGACGGACCAACAACGCCACGTGATTCGAGCAGGTCCATGAGGCGGCCTGCCTTTGCGAACCCGACGCGGAGCTTGCGCTGCAGCATGGACGTCGAACCGAACTGGGTGGTGACCACCAGCTCCGTGGCCTGCAGCAGCACTTCGAGGTCGTCCCCGATGTCGTCGTCGATCTGCTTCTTCTGGGCCTCGGGTGCGACGTCGTCACGGTAGACGGCCTGGAGCTGGCCCTTCACATGTTCAACGACCTTGTGGATCTCGGATTCGGTCACCCAAGCGCCCTGCACACGCATCGCCTTGGAGGCACCCATGGGAAGGAACAGCGCGTCACCCTGTCCGATCAGCTTCTCCGCCCCGGGCTGGTCGAGGACCACGCGGGAGTCCGTCACGGATGAGGTGGCGAAGGCCATGCGGGACGGCACGTTGGCCTTGATGAGGCCGGTGACCACGTCAACGGACGGGCGCTGGGTGGCGAGCACCAGGTGGATGCCGGCCGCGCGGGCCAGCTGCGTGATGCGGACGATGGAATCTTCCACGTCCCGCGGTGCCACCATCATCAGGTCGGCAAGCTCGTCCACAATCACCAGGAGGTACGGGTAGGGCCGGATGACCCTCTTGGAATCCACCGGCGGCTGGACCTTGCCGGCGCGCACTGCCTTGTTGAAGTCGTCGACGTGCTTGAAGCCGTAGTTGGCCAGGTCATCGTAGCGGGCGTCCATTTCACGGACCACCCACTGCAGCGCCTCGGCAGCCTTCTTGGGGTTGGTGATGATGGGCGTGATGAGGTGCGGCACGCCTTCGTAGGCGGTGAGCTCCACGCGCTTGGGGTCCACCATGACCATACGGACCTCGTCGGGGGTGGCCCGCATCAGCAGGGACGTGATCATGGAGTTCACGAACGAGGACTTACCGGCACCGGTGGCACCGGCCACCAGCAGGTGGGGCATCTTCGCCAGGTTGGCCACGACGTAGCCGCCCTCGACGTCCTTGCCCACGCCCATGACCATGGGGTGGTCCGTGCGGCGGGCGTTCTGGCTGCGCAGGACGTCGCCCAGCGACACGGTCTCGCGGTCCGTGTTGGGGATCTCGATGCCGATGGCCGACTTACCGGGAATGGGGCTGAGGATGCGGACGTCGCTCGAGGCGACAGCGTAGGAGATGTTTTTGGACAGCGCGGTGACCCGCTCCACCTTGGTGCCCGGCGCCAGTTCGATCTCGTACCTGGTCACAGTCGGACCGCGGCTGAAACCGGTCACAGTGGCATCCACGTTGAACTGCTGGAGCGTGTCAGTCAGGGCGGCCACGACGGCGTCGTTGGCCTCCGTACGTTCCTTGGGAATGGAGCCGGGTGTGAGCACGTCGGACGACGGCAGCGTGTAGGTGACATCGCCAGCGAGGGACAGCTGCTCCGTGCGCTGCGGAATCGGTGTGGGCGGCGGTGCAGGCGCCACTGGCTTGGACGGCACCTGCACGGCAGCAGCGGGCGCAGCCACCGAACCGGCCATACCCGGGGTCACGAGCGGAATGGCCTCGGTGGCGTTCTCGGCGTCGGCGCCCTTGGCGCCGAGTCCCTGGGCTGCCTTGATCTTCTCGACGGCGATCTCCGCCTGCGTGGGCCGCCGGACTCCGGGGGCCACAGCAGGGCGCCCCTTGCCTGCCTCCGGTGACGGCTCGTCGTCGTCGACCACGGCATGCTCAAAGGCTTCGTCTCCGACGTAGCCTTCCAGCCGGGGATCGGCTTCCTCATCCTTGCCGAAGAGCCGCTTGCGCTTCTTCTTCGGGGCGGGAGGGCTGTTCTCGTACAGGTAGCTGCGGTCGTGGGCGTTGCCGTCGTTCTCCTGAAGGTCGATGCCCATCAGGTGCTCATAGGCGCCGCGCAACCGCCGCGGTATGGCGCCGAACGGGGTGGCCGTCACGATGAGGACAGACACGAAGGCCAGCAGCCCGTACAGGACCACCGGGACAGCTGGGTGAATGGCGGCCAACGGCGAGGCCGCCAGGAAGCCCAGCATGCCGCCCGCCTGCCGCAGCCCGTCGAAGCCCTCGCTGACGGTCGGCTGGCCGCCCACAATGTGCGCGATGCCGCACCCTGCGAACGTCATGATGAGGAAGCCGATTCCCACGCGGTTGTTTCCGCGGCCGTCTACAGGCTGCCGGAACAGCCTGCAGGCGCACACGAAGAGCATGAGCGGCAGGACGAGCGACATCCAGCCGAAAGTGCCGTTGACCACGGCGTAGACGGCGTCCGGGAACCAGCCTCGGAAACCCCACCAGGCGAAAGTGGCGATGAAGACCGCCAGGGCCAGGTTGAACAGGGCGGCCCCGTCACGGCGGTCTTCGGGTGCGATGTCGCTGACGTCCTGGCCGATCCGGCGCACTCCCCCGCCCACCAGATGCCCGATGCCCAGCCAGGCCCCGCCGGCCACCCGCAGCAGCCAGGGCTGCCGGTGTTCGACGGCGGGAAGCTGGCGCGTGCGGGCGCTGCCGGCGGACGATCCGGCCCGGCCGGTTTTCGCCGCCGGCGAGCCGCTGCGGCCTGCGGATGCGCCCGTTTTACTGCTGGGGGCACGTTTTGGCGCGGGGGAAGTACGAGTGGCCATATCTGCCACGGTACTCCACCGCGGCCGCGAACAGCGGATTTCCGGGCCTTCCGGGGGCTGTGTTCAGCCCCCGGGCACCGGCAGTTAGGCCTCCAGGACCACCGGGATGATCATGGGGCGCCGGCGCAGCTTGCGGTTGACCCACGTGCCAACGACCCGGCGGATGATCTGCTGCAGCTGGTGGTTAGTGTGGTCAGCGTTGCTGAGCACAGCCTCCTCCAGTGCGGCGTTGATCTTGGGAATGATGTCGTCGAAGACCGAGTCGTCCTCGGCGACGCCGCGAGCGTGGATCTCCGGCCCGGAGACAACCTTGCCGGTTGCCCTGTTGATGACCGTGATGATGGAGATGAAGCCTTCATCGCCCAGAACGCGGCGGTCCTTGAGGTCTGCGTCGGTGATTTCGCCGACGCTGGAGCCGTCCACGTACACGAAGCCGACCTCCACCTGGCCCACGATGTCGGCGCGGTGGTCGTGAAGGTCGATCACAGTGCCGTTGTCTGCCAGCAGGATGCTTGCGGCCGGAACTCCCGATTCCTCCGCGATCTTGCCGTTGGCGATCAGGTGGCGGGTTTCGCCGTGCACCGGCATGGCGTTGAGCGGCTCGAGGATGTTGTAGCAGTAGAGGAGCTCCCCCGCCGCGGCATGGCCGGACACATGAACCTTGGCGTTGCCCTTATGGATGACGTCGGCGCCGAGCTTCAGCAGGCCGTTGATGATGCGGAAGACGGCATTCTCGTTGCCGGGAATGAGGCTGGACGCCAGAATGACGGTGTCGCCTTGGCCCACCACCACGCGGTGGTCGCCGTTGGCCATGCGTGAGAGCGCGGCCATGGGTTCGCCCTGGGAGCCGGTGGACATCAGGACCACCCGGTTGTCCGGCAGCGTGTCAATGTTCTTCAGGTCCACCACGATGCCGTCCGGCACGTGCAGGTAGCCGAGTTTGGCGGCGATGGCCATGTTCCGCACCATGGAACGCCCCACGAAGGCGACGTTGCGGCCGTGCTTGGCCGCGGCGTCCAGGACCTGCTGCACCCTGTGCACGTGGGATGAGAACGACGCCACGATGATGCGCTTGGTGGCCTGGCCGAAGAGCCGGTCCAGCGTGGGGCCGATCTCCTTCTCCGCGGTGGTGAATCCAGGGACGTCGGCGTTGGTCGAGTCGGACATGAACAGGTCCACGCCTTCTTCGCCCAGCTTGGCGAAGTGCCGGAGATCGGTGATGCGGCCGTCGAGCGGCAGCTGGTCCATCTTGAAGTCACCGGTATGCAGCACCGTCCCGCCGGCCGTGCGGATGAAGACCGCCAGGGCGTCCGGGATGGAGTGGTTGACCGCAACAAACTCGCACTGGAAGGGACCGAACTGCTCCACCTGCCCCTCGGTGACGGACAGCGTGTAGGGCCTGATCCGGTGTTCCTGCAGCTTGGCTTCAATCAGCGCGAGGGTCAGCTGCGATCCCACGAGCGGAATGTCGTTGCGGAGCCGCAGCAGGTACGGAACGGCTCCGATGTGGTCCTCGTGGCCGTGCGTGAGGACCACGGCCACGATGTCATTGATCCGGTCCTCGATGTAGGAGAAATCGGGCAGGATCAGGTCAACGCCGGGCTGGGTTTCCTCGGGGAAGAGGACGCCGCAGTCGACGACCAGCAGCTTGCCGTCGATTTCGAACACAGCCATGTTCCGGCCGATTTCGCCGAGCCCGCCCAGCGGAACAATCCGCAGGGTGCCCTGGGGAAGGCTGGGAGGCGTAACGAGGCCGGGGAGGGCTACTTGGGTCATAATGCACTTCTTTCCAGACGGAAGAGTGCCGGTCTCAGTCCGTCAGGAAAAGACCAGCCCTCCTTTCGCCAAGTCCTCGCGGATGGTTTCGATCTCGGCTTCGTCCGGCTCCACGAGGGGCAAGCGGACAATCGAGTTGGGCAGGACTCCCTGCCATTTAAGAATTTGCTTGGCTGCAACGGCGCCTTGGACGCGGGTCATCGTGGCGCGCACTACCGGCTCAAGCTCGAAGTTGATCTTGCGGGCCGTGCCGAGGTCGTTCGCGTTGATCGCGTCGATGAGCTCCCGGAAGCGGCGGGTGGCGACGTGCGTGGTGACACCCACGAGGCCCACGGCGCCCAGGGCCATCCACTGCAGGGTCAGGCCGTCGTCGCCGGAGTAGAAGGCAAGGTCGGTCTCAGCCAGAACGCGGGTTGCTGCTGCGAAGTCGGCCTTGGCGTCCTTGACGGCCACGATGTTCGGGTGCTGGGCGAGGCGGATCATGGTGTCCGGCGCGATCTCGATGGAGGACCGCCCGGGGATGTCGTAGAGCATGACGGGCAGGTCCGTGGCGGATGCGACCGTCTCGAAGTGCGCCCGGACGCCGGCCTGGCTGGGCTTGTTGTAGTAGGGCGTGACGATCAGCAGGCCGTCGACGCCCAGCTTGGCGGCTTCCTGGGACAGGTGCACCGAGTGGGCGGTGTCGTTGGTTCCGGTGCCAGCGATAACGGCGGCACGCCCGCCAACGGCTTCCATCACGGCGCGGAACATTCCGAGGTTTTCCTCGTCGGTGAGGGTGGACGTCTCGCCGGTGGTTCCGGTGACAACCAGGCCGTCACAGCCGTCGTCAACGAGCTTGCTGGCCAGTTCCGCGGCCTGCTGGTAATCGACCTTGCCGTCCATCGTGAACGGGGTAACCATGGCGGTCAGGAGGGTGCCCAGGGCAGGAAGGTTCGCGGAAGTGTCAGCCATGGGAAAAACGTTACCCTGTCACGTGCAGGTTAGGACAATGGCCACCGCGTGATGATCGTCAAATTGCGGCGAGCAGGCTGGCTATCGGTACCTCTCCAGCGAACCCCGCCGCAGCACGGCGGTGACCACTTCCGTTCCGGTACCGCCCGCCTGCTGCATCGACAGCCCGTCCGGCCCCCAGAAACCGCTCAGTCCGCAGGACGGACCCAGCGGCGTACGGCCACCCAGGTTGGCAAGGACGCCGTACATGCGGTTGTCCATGGCCCGCGCTCCGAGATGCAGCCCCAGCCGGTGGCCTTCCTCCTGCGTGTAGAGCGCCGAGACGGCATACACGTCAGCTCCGGCGGCGGCGGCAGCGCCGGAGTGCGCGGGATGGGCAGCATCGAAGCAGATGGCCAGTGCAATTTTCCAGCCGTCCACGTCCAGCAGGAGCGGTTCCTGCCCTGCTTCGAGCCCCTGCCCTTCTCCGAACCTCTGCCCATGTTCGGACCCAGGCCCTGCTTCATACCCCGGCCCTGCCTCGAACAAGGACTGCTCGTCGCCGTGAAGGTGCGTCTTGAAGCCAGCCTCTTCTGTGCCGTTCGGGTGGACGGCCAGGGATGCGAGCCGCGGCGTGCCGTCCGGCTCCCGGAAGGGTGCGCCAACGACGGCGGTGATCCCGGTTCTGCGGCAGATCTCCCGGACGGGGTCCAAACGGTGGTCCCCTGGCGCCACCCACTGGTCCCCCGCATGGAACTGGTCGCCGCCGCGAAGCAACGGCAGGTCGTACCCCGTGAGGGACAGTTCGGGGAACAACACCAGTCTGGCACCGTGCGAGTCGGCGTCCTCAATGAGGCGCACATGCTCCGGCACATTGGCGTGGATGCCGCCGCCCAAGGCCGCGTACTGGATGGCGGAGACCGTCAGGGGTGCAGTCACGAGCCCATCCTAGGCGGACTCCGGACCCGAGCAGTAACGCTCCACAGCCGCCTCCCGCAACGACTCGGCCCACTGGGAAAGGCGCTGCGCAGCCCTGACGTAGTGGAACAGCTCCGTGGGCGTCAGCGCATCGAGATCCGTTTCGGACAGCCGGCGTGCAAGCTCTGCCCCGGGCCCTTGGACGGAGAGCGCAATGCCTTCCCGGTTCCACTGGACGTCCTCGGGCGGCTCCCCCGCCACGAGTTGCCGGAACAGGTAGTCCACGACGCCAGGGCTCATTGCCTTCAGCGGGTCGCCCTTGGGCGCGTCACTTCTGAGCGCATGAGGTTTGGGCGCAACGCTCTTGAGCTGGCCTCCGCCAAGCGCGCGCCCTCCCGCCTGGTGAGCTGCCGACTGGGGACCCGGCAAACGCCCTGATGACTTCTTCATGCCGAAATCATATTCGAACATATATTCGAATGCAAGGGTCGGGGAAACTCGCGATCATGCGGGATTGCACCCGTGATCCCGGCGTGTGGCAGGGCCGCAACGCACAGTGGTGATACCAGCGGCCACTGACCGTGGAATGATCAACGTGAATCAGGCCGCGGGAAGGATCGGTTGTTGACACTTAGCAGTGCCATCGTGCGCCCGGAAACCCGGGCATGGGCCGCACTCCCGAAGCGTATTTCTTCCCGGAGACTGACGATTCTCGGTTGGCTCACGGGCTTACTCGGGACAGCCGCGGCCCTCATCGCCGATCGTGGTTGGGAATCCTTCGATGAACCTTCCTGGTACGGAGCCTTCCGCTTCATCGACATGATGGGCATCGCGAGCATTCTTCTCGCCTCAGCTTTCTGTGTCCTTGGCTGGATGCTGGGACGGTATGCCGTCGTGGCAGCACCATTGGTCCTCGGCTTCGCAGCCGTGCCCCACACCTTGGACCGCTACGCCTCCGCCCCGGTGTGGTGGCTCGGCTCTGCGGCCGGGGCCGTGCTGGCCCTGGCTGTAGCCTCCCGGTCATGGCGCGAGCTGCGCGCAGTCCGCGCCCTGGCGCAGTCGTCAGCCACAGGACGCACTGCCACAGTGGGCTCCGACGCACTGAAAGCCAGCAAGCGGGCGCTTCGCCGCGGCCTGATCAGGGCCCTCGTCTTTGTTGCCACGGCCGGTGCTGGTTGGGTAGTTGCTCTCGCGGCGCTTCCCACTGAACTCGGTCGAACCTATGAGGAGATGGCCGAGAAAACATCCTCAAGCGCGTTTGCAGCAGCGGCGGCCGCACTCAGCATCCTGGCCATCGCCACTGTGGTGAGTCATGGTTGGCGGCTGTTCGCCATGAGTCGGGTGGGGAAGCGCCTCGTCTGGGAGGTTCCATCGGGGGCGGGTCTGGTGCCGCCATGGCCTTTCGTGGATGACGCGTCCGGGCTGGTACCCGTGAAGGATGCCGCGTCGGGTGAATGCATCTGCGTGTTGGAATTCCGCCGGTCCTTTCCGGATGCCGACGACCACCTCCCTGAGGAGGGCGTGCACGCTTCGGATTACTGCCCGCTCCATGGAATAGACAGGATTAATGACCTGTCCGCGGCGGAGTTTGCAGAGATGGCCGCGGAATCCTGGCTGTGGGATGAGCAGTCCGATCTGCCGGAACGGTCGGGGCCGAACGAGAATCGGCTGCTGCTGTATGGATTTGCCGGCCGCACCTACACGGGAATACCCCTCCGGGCACGCGCCGGATACGTCGACGCCAGCTTCCCTGAAATTGGACTCGCACGGGAAGCTGAGCCGGGAGTCGTTGTCCCCGCCTGGGACAAGGCCGAGCGCCCGGCAGCGGGCGTGCTCGACACGATCGACCTGCGACCTGCCGGATACAACGGATTCGCGTTCCGGTATCGCCACGACCGGGCATGGTTCGAAGCGCCCGAGGACGACGGGACCGGGCCGCCGGCCCTATTGCTCTAAGCTCAACGGGATTCTCTCGCGGAGGACGCCCTGCGGCCAACCGAGAACCACGCGCGCGAGATGCCGAAATTCGTGTTTTCACGGACCCTCAGTCAGGCCGACTGGAACACTACGGTGATTCACGACGTCGTGCCAGAACAGATCACGGAACTGAAGGCCAGCCCGGCGGTGACAGCGCCCTTAGCGGCGCCAACTTGGCTGCCACCTTCATGCGGCTGGGCCTGATCGACTTCATGCGGCTGGGCCTGATAGACGAGTTCCGGATCCTCGTCCATCCTGTGGTTCTGGGGCAGGGCCGGCCACTGTTCGAAGACCCCGATGTCCGGATGCGCCTCAGGCCCGAAGGGACGCGGTCATTCGGCAACGGCATGGTTGCGCTTAACTACGCGAGCGACCCCAGTTCATGAAAATCAGTGCTCCATTGCCAATGTGAGACGATCACATCATGACCTCGCGGAGCACGGCTGCATCTTCCAAAACAGCGAAGGGGCCCGCAACAGGCGTCCGACTGGCCGGCATCGACGCTGCCCGCGGCCTGGCCCTCCTGGGCATGATGGCCACCCACCTGCTCCCGACCTTCGAGTCAAATGCCGCCCTGACTCCAACTTGGGTGGGCCTGACATTCTCCGGCCGTGCCGCCGCACTGTTTGCCGTGCTCGCTGGAATCGGCCTCGCCCTGTCCACCGGCAAGCAACAGCCTCTTGACGGACCGGCACTGAACGCGGCGCGGCGCGGCATCGCGATGCGCGCCCTGGTAATTGCCGTCGTCGGGCTCGCGCTCGGCGGACTTGACGTCAACGTGGCGGTAATCCTGGTGCACTACGCCGTGCTGTTCCTGTGCGTTCTGCCGTTCATCGGGCTGCGGCTGAAGGCCCTGTGCGCCTGGGCAGCGGGCTGGGTCCTGCTGTCCCCATTGGTTGCCTTCCTGCTGCGGCCGTGGCTGATGGCCGCAGATCCGCCGCTGCAGCTCAACCACAACCCGGGGTGGGAGGACCTCACCACCTCGGGCCAGCTGCTTGGAGACCTGTTCCTGACGGGGTACTACCCGGTGTTCCAGTGGATTTCGTATCTGTTAGTGGGTCTCATCATTGGCAGGCTCGCGCTGACCACGGCGATAGTTCCCGTGTTGATGCTGCTCGGCGGCACTGCAGTGGCGGCATTCTCCAAGGTCCTGGGCACGGCGGCGATGGAGCGATGGGGCGGCCGCGCCGCCCTGCAGGACATCCTCACGGACCCCAACTATCCGCTGGACAGCCTCCTGCAGGTCAATCTGGCCGGCGTCCGCCAGGAGGGATCGTGGTGGTGGCTGGCCAGCAGCGCGCCACATTCCGGAACCACGCTGGACCTGCTGCATACCAGCGGCGTGGCGGCCGCCGTCGTCGGCCTTTGCCTTCTGGTGGGCAGGCTGGGACAGTGGCTGGCGCTGGACCTGCTGCTTCCGCTCCGCGGACCCGGCGCCATGACGCTGACGCTGTACACCGCCCATGTGTGCGTGGTGGCGTCGTTCCATCTCAAGCCATTGCCTGTGGGGTGGACCGAGGACGGCATGTACTTCGCCCACGCGGCGCTGGCCGTGGTAATCGGGATGGTCTTCGCGATCCTGAAATGGCGCGGTCCGCTGGAATGGCTCGGACACGCCGCCAACCAGGTGGGCCGCCACCAACCGGCAAGGATCCGGTAGACCGGCTGCCCGCCTAGCGCGCCACAGCGTCGCTGGAGGCGCGGAACAGCCGCACGGCATCCCGCATGGAAGAACGTGCCCGCTTCCGGTCGCCCGACGCATCATAGGCGCAGCTGAGCCTGAACCAGGAGCGCCAGTCGTCCGGGGCCGCTTCGGTTTCCGCGCGGTATTTCTCGAACTCCTGGTCCGCCGCAGCCCGGATAATCCGGCCGGCCGGCGTGCGGGGCAGGTTGTCCTCCGGCAGGCCGCCCTCGGCCTCAAGCACCCGTGCCATCTGCTCGGTCCGGGCGCCGAAGAGGAGTTCTCGGATCAAGGCCCAGGCGCCGATCACCGGCAGCACGAGATAGGCCGCGCCGATGGCCTTGGCCACGGGCTCGGGATCGGTCAGCAGCAGGACCGATCGCTGGAGGGACACCACCAGATAGAAGACCAGCAGGAGCGTCACCGCGCCCACCCAGATCTTGGTGCGGTTGGTCTTCAGCCAGCCAAGTAGCGGTTTCACTGCGTTACAGCCCCAGGTCGAGGTAGCCGTCGAGGCCTACGGTGAGGCCCGGATGGGCGGCAACGTTGCGGACACCCAGGAGGACACCGGGCATGAACGAGGCGCGGTCGAATGAATCATGACGGAGCGTCAGCTGCTCCCCCGGCCCGCCAAGGAGGACCTCCTGGTGGGCCACGAGCCCGCGGAGCCGGACGCTGTGCACGCGCACGCCGTCCACCTCGCAGCCGCGGGCTCCGGCCAGTTCAGTTGTTGTTGCGTCCGGGCTGGGACCGACGCCGGCCGCCTCGCGTTCCGCTGCCACCAGCTGGGCGGTGCGCACCGCAGTACCCGAGGGCGCATCCACCTTGTCCGGGTGGTGGAGTTCGATGATCTCCACGGATTCGAAGTACTTGGACGCCGTGGCAGCAAATGCCGACGTGAGCACGGAGCCGAGGGCGAAGTTGGGCGCAATCAGCACGCCGACTTCCGGGTGGCCGGCCAGCAGAGTCTCCAGCGACTCCAGCCTGCCCAGGTCCCAGCCCGTGGTGCCCACCACGGCGTGCATGCCGTTTTCGACGGCGAAGCGGACGTTCTCCTCGGTGCTTTCCGGAACGGTGAGGTCCACGACGTACCGGGCACCGGCGTCGAGCAAGGAATCGAGGGAGTCACCGCGTCCCAGCGCGGCGACGAGCACCATGTCCGGAGCGGCCTCCACAGCTTTCACAGCCTCGGCGCCCATGCGCCCGTTTGCGCCCAGAACGGCGACAGGAAGTTGTTGGGTCATGGTTTCAACACTACCGTTCGGGCGGCGGCCGGACGGAACCGGAGCACATGCGTTACCTCACGCGCGGACGGCGTTTACCCCGGCGCTGCTGGCCCTTATTCCCCTGCCCCGACCCATTCGACGGTGCCGTCGCTGAAGAACTGTTCCTTCCAGATCGGCACCTGCGCCTTCACCCGGTCCACCAGCTCGGAGCACACGGCGAAGGCCTGCCCGCGGTGGGCGGCCGCTACCGCACAGACAAGGGCCGGGTCGCCAATTTCCAGCGGCCCCACCCGGTGCGCGACCCAGATCCGAACGGGAGGAGCCGCACCAGCGCCACCTGCGCCATCCGGCCCGGCACCCTCCGTTCCAGCCGCTGCGGCCTGTTCGGCCACCAGCTGCGCCACGACGTCGTCAAGCACCCTCCGGGCCGTCGGATGGGCGCTGTAGCTGAGCCGGTCAACCGGCTTCCCGCCGTCGTGGTTCCGGACCACGCCGCTGAAGCTGACCACAGCTCCGGCGGTCTCCGACTCCACGGCGGCGATGGCCTGGTCCACGGAGATGGGCTCGGCGCTGAGCACCGCGGTTACTACTTCGAACGAAGCCTCAGTGGCCATGTCCGCCCTCCAACTGGTCGCACAGGTGCCCGATCACCGGGTCCAGGACGGACAGACCGTCCATGACCCCCTTGGGTGATCCGGGCAGGTTGATGATGAAAGTCCGGCCGGCCGCACCGGCATGTCCGCGGCTGAGCATGGCGTGCGGCGTCTTGGCCGTTCCGGCTTGGCGGATGCCCTCCATTATGCCGGGGATTTCGCGGTCCAGCAGCGGTAGCGTCATTTCCGGCGTGCGGTCGTCCGGGCTCAGGCCGGTGCCGCCGCTGGTGATGACGACGGCGGGTCCCTGGGTCAGGAGCGCGCGGATCGCCGCGCCCACCGCTTCACCGTCGGGCACCACCATGACCGGATACGGCACGAAGCCGTGTTCGGTGAGCCAGTCGGTGATGACCGGCCCGGTCTCATCCTGGTAGATGCCGGACGCGGCGCGCGTTGAGGCGATCACGACGCCGGCCTTGCGGCCGTGCACCTCGCCATGGACGTGCGGTGCCCTGGTTGTGGAGTCGGGGGTGCTCACAGGGCCCAGTCCCCGCTCTTGCCGCCGCTCTTGGCCAGGACCTTGATGTCCGTGAGGACAGCGTGCTTGTCCACGGCCTTGATCATGTCGTAGACGCTCAGCGCCGCCACCGAGGCCGCCGTCAGGGCCTCCATTTCGACGCCGGTCACACCCCGGGTCTTGACCGTGGCCAGGATGTCCACGGTCTCCGGCCCGAGTGCAAAGTCGACCGTCACCTTTGAAATCGGGAGCGGGTGACACAGCGGGATCAGTTCAGGGGTTTTCTTGGCCGCCATGATCCCGGCAACCCGGGCCACGGCCAGCGCGTCGCCTTTGGGCAGGCCGCCGGTGCCAAGCAGCGCGAGGACCTCGGCGGTGCTGCGGACCGTCGCCGTGGCCGTGGCCTCGCGCGTGGTTTCCGGTTTTTCTGAGACGTCCACCATCTGGGCCGTGCCGTCACGGCGCAGGTGGGTCAGGGCGCCGTGGTCATTTTCTGCAGTCACAACATCCATACTTCCACTTCGGCGCCCTCCTCGAGAGCGGCAGTGCCGACTGGCACGTGTACCAAGGCGTTGGAGTGGGCCAGCGCCTGCACCAAATGCGAGCTTTCGCCGCCCTGCAACCGGACTGTGCCGTCAGCCTGCAAAGACCCGCGCCGGACTTGGTGCTTGCCGGCCGGGGAAGACAGCGGCTGAGCCAGTTTTGCCCGGACTGCGGGCCTGGGCGCCGGGGCGCCAAACAGTTCGCCCAGCACCGGACGGAGAAACATCTCAAAGGAGACGAGGCAGCTGACGGGGTTCCCCGGAAACGCAAGGAGGGGGACGCCGTCGAACGTTCCCAATCCTTGCGGGCCGCCGGGCTGCATGGCGACGTGCTGGAACGCGACGTCCTGGCCGTCCATGGCCTGCCGCACCACCTCGTACGCCCCCTTGCTGACTCCCCCGGTGGTGACAATCAGGTCCACCGCGGACGTGTGGGTGCGCAGCAGCGTCCGCAGGGCGTCCGGGCTGTCGGCGGAAATGCCGGCCCTGGTCACGGCAAGTCCCGCCTGCCGCAGCGCAGACTCCAGGATGGTGCCGTTGGCGTCGTAGATCTTGCCGTCGCCCAGCGGTTCCCCGGGTTCCACCACCTCATCCCCGGTGGTGACCAGCAGGACGGACAGCTGCTTGTTGACCAGGACCTCCGGCAACCCCAGCGCCGCGAGCAGGCCCAGCTGCGCGGGACCCAGGCAGGTTCCGGCGGCCAGGGCCTGCTGGCCGGACTCGATGTCGCTTCCGGCGGCTCGGATGAACGTCCCGGCAGCCGTGGCCGGCAGCCTCACCTCAGCCTCTTCGCCAGCGGCGGGAAAGATGGAGGGGCCGGCCTGTTCAATGGGTACGACGGCGTCTGCCCCGGCCGGGACCATGGCACCGGTCATGATCGGGGCAGCGGTGCCCGGCTGCAGGGGGGCGGGATGTGCGCCCGCCGGAACCGGGGCCGCGACGCGCAGGCGCGCGCCGCCGTCGGGCACGTCCGCGGAACGGATGGCAAAGCCATCCATCTGGGAGTTCGGAAACGGGGGCAGGCTGAGCGGAGCAATGACGTCCTCCGCCAGCCCGCGGCCCAGGGCCTGAACCAGCGGAAGCCTTTCGGCCCGCTCCGGGGACAGCAGCGGTTCGAGGAGCTCCCTGACCGCCCGCCGGTGATCCGTGGCGCTCCTGTGGGTACCGTGATCGTGGGCGCTGTGATCGTGGGTGTTCTGTTCGTGCGCGCTGTGCTCGCGGACGCTGGCGTCCGTGGCGGCGGCAGCGCCGGCGTCAGTTGCGGCGGATCGTACGGCGGCATTGCCGTGCGGCTGCGAAGGGCTGTGCATGGTCCGGCCTTAGGTGGGCTACGTTTTCACGTCCACTCTAATGGTGTGGAAGCCCGTGGCACCGTCCGGCGCCACCGAGCGCTGTTCCTCCGTCTGTTCAGTGCCCTTGAGGTCCGTGGCCCGGACCTGGACCTCGTGCTGCCCGGGCTGCAGGTCAATGCCGAGCTGCCACTGGTACCAGGTGTCCACCGAGATGCCCGGCGCGAGCCGGGCGGGCTGCCAGCTCCCGTGGTCCACGCGCAGCTCGACCTTGCCGATTCCGGTGTGCTGCGCCCAGGCCACGCCGCCAAACGCCACGTTCCCGGCCGGTACCGAGGCTCCGTTCCGGGGCACGTCGACCCGGGATGAGATCTTGATGGGGCCGCGTTCTGACCAGCCGCGCGGCGTCCAGTAGGCCACGTCGTCGGCAAACCTGGTGACCTTCATTTCGGTGAGCCACTTGGTCGCGGACACGTACCCGTACAGCCCGGGGACGATCATCCGCACGGGGAAGCCGTGTTCGAGCGGGAGCGGCTCGCCGTTCATGCCCACGGCCAGCAGCGCATCACGGCGGTCGGTGAGCACCTCCAGCGGGGTGCTGGCCGTAAAGCCGTCGGAGCTTCGGGACAGAACCATGTCCGCGTCCGGCCTGGGGCCGGCCATCGCCAGCAGCTCCCGCACCGGCCAGCCCAGCCAGCGTGCGTTGCCGATCAGGTCGCCTCCCACCTCGTTGGACACACACGCGATGGTCACGTGCCGCTCGATCAGTGGCTTCGCCAGCAAGTCCTCGAAGGTGAGCTCAACCTCCCGTTCCACGAGGCCGGTGACCTTGAGCCTCCACTCGCGGGAATCAAGCACCGGAACGGACAGCGCCGTGTCAATGCGGTAAAAGTTGGGACTGGGTGTGACCAGCGGTGTGACTCCCGCCAGTCCGATGTCAGCGCCGGCCGGAACGGGCGGCGCCGGGGACTGCGGCACGGGCAGCCGCAGGGTCCGGCGGACCTCGTTGACGCCGGCGGCCCCGCCCCGCCAGACGGTGACGACGGCGCCGCCCACCAGGACGCCGGCGGCGGTGCCTCCCAGCAGCTGGAAGAAGCCCCGACGGGCCGGTCCCGGGTCAGTCTCCCCGCCCCGCGCGGCAGTAAAGCGCCGGACCAGCTTCATCAGCGCCGCGATCCCGATCCCGGCCGCAAGCAGCGGAAGGAAGACGGCGGCGGCGGTCACCTGGGCGCGCGTCAGGACCGC
Source organism: Arthrobacter globiformis (assembly GCF_030815865.1). Lineage (NCBI taxonomy): Bacteria > Bacillati > Actinomycetota > Actinomycetes > Micrococcales > Micrococcaceae > Arthrobacter > Arthrobacter globiformis. The sequence continues at coordinate 1,966,656 of NZ_JAUSXI010000001.1, read as the reverse complement.
GGCCAGGCCTACGACACCGAAGACTGCAAAGACAGCCGCACCCGCGAAGCGCCGGCGCAGCTCGAGGACGCCTGCCGCGGCAGCGAAGGCGGCGATACCCAGCGCCATGCCGGCCAGCAGCGCCAGCTTGTCCGCTGTGCCGAAGAGGGAAACGGCCCAGTCCTTGACGCCCGGCGGAACAGCGTCGATGACGGCGCCGCCCAGGGCGGTCATTGTGGAAAGTGAAGGACTGACGAAGCCTGCGATGAGTTCACTCGCGACGAGTCCGGTGCCGGCTGCCACCACGCCTGCGGCCGCCGCCCACGGGCGCCGGTGCCGGTCTGGTTCATAGGACCCGTTCACCCTTCCAGCATAGGTTCAGCAGAGCATTCCGGCACTGCCGTCATCCCCGGCGACCGCTCTGTCTCCGGTCCCGCAGCCGCAGCCGCCGGTCACGGAAAGAGGCGGGTGTGATCGGCGGCCCGGGGTGGCGTAGCCTGAACTTATGAGTGTTCAGCTTGGCATGCCGCAGCTCCCCGAAGGAGGCGCACCCAATTCCGGCCCGCAGCCCCTTTCCGCTGCCCGCCTGGCAGGGGTCCCCGCCCGTCCGGCCGACGCTCCCGCCGGTCTCGCGGACCGTTATGGCCGCAGAGCTACGGATATGCGGCTCTCGCTCACGGACAAATGCAACCTACGGTGCACTTACTGCATGCCGGCCGAGGGGCTGGAGTGGTTAGCCAAGCAGGCAGTCATGACCGGCGAGGAAATCGTGCGGATCGTCGGCATCGGTGTGAACCTGCTAGGCGTGCGCGAACTGCGCCTGACCGGTGGAGAGCCTCTGGTCCGGGCCGACCTCGCCGACATTATTGGCGCCCTGCGCCAGGCGCACCCCGAGCTTCCGATTTCCATGACGACGAACGGCGTGGGGCTGGACCGGAAGGCTGCAGCCCTCAAGGCCGCCGGGCTGACGCGCATCAACGTCTCCCTGGACTCGCTGCACGAGGAAACCTTCACTAAACTGACACGGCGGCCCTTCCTGGACCGGGTACTCGCCGGGGTGGACGCCGCCTGGGCTGCGGGCCTGGGACCGGTTAAGCTCAACGCCGTGCTGATGAGGGGCATCAACGACGCCGAATCGCCATCCCTCCTCGCCTGGGCGCTGGAGCGCGGCTACGAACTGCGGTTCATTGAGCAGATGCCGCTGGACGCCGACCACGGCTGGACCCGCCGGAACATGATCACGGCGGCCGAGATCCGCGAGCTCCTCTCCGAGGAGTTCGTGCTGAGCCCGGATCCGCGTGCCCGGGACGGCGCACCGGCGGAACGCTTCGAAGTACGACGCCGGACCGCCGGTTCCACTGATGCACGCGGTTCCGCTGATGCAGCCGGTTCCACTGATGCAGCCGGTTCCACTGATGCAGCCGGCGCGGCCGATTCGGACGGCCCGGTGTTGGGAACTGTGGGGATCATCGCCTCGGTCACCGAGCCGTTCTGCTCCGATTGCCGGCGGACCCGGATCACCGCGGAAGGCAAGATCATGAGCTGCCTCTTCTCCCGCGAGGAATTCGACCTGCTCGGCCTGCTGAGGCAAGGGGCCAGCGACGAGCAACTCGCCGAACGCTGGCAGGATGCCATGTGGCTGAAACCCAAAGCCCACGGCATGGACCATGTGGGACTCGACGCTCCGGACTTCGTCCAGCCGGACCGCAGCATGAGCGCCATCGGAGGCTAATCCTTGAACGTACGATACTTCGCTGCCGCACGCGCCGCGGCAGGTATGGATGAAGAGCGCTTCGAACTTCCCGCCGGATCCACGGTGGAGTCCCTCCTGGCCGCCGTGCTCGACGTCGAACGTCCGGAACCTCCGGCCGGGACGCCGCCGCTGGACAGGATCCTGGCCCGCAGCAGCTTCCTGCTGAACGAGGTAGCCGTCCGGGACCGGACCACCGTCCTGGCCGACGGCGACGTGGTGGACGTCCTGCCGCCTTTCGCCGGCGGCTAACCCAACTGTGTAGCAGATCAGGGCGTTCCAGCGCTGGGAACGCCTGTGGAGTCTCATGACTTAATGGACAGTTCTGTCTCATGACTTCGTAGACACTCTGTCTCAGGACCTCGTGGACACTTGGGCTGCGGGTTTGCTGCTGTTCATGAGTAAATCCCAGCCGGACATCAGGATTCGGCATGCTGTTGCGACATGGTCCGAGGATTCGCCCAGGGGTGCGGTGAGCGCATTCTGCAGGAAGCACAATGTTTCCCGGGCCTGGTTCTACCGGGTCCGGGCGGCGGCCGCTGAGGTCGGGCCGGTGAAAGCGCTGGAGAAGAGGCCCACGCTTCCCTCGACGATGCCGACCGCGACTGCACCGGGCATGGTGGATCTGCTGCTCGGTGCCCGGGCGGAGCTCAAGAAACTGGGCTTGGACCACGGCCCGCTCTCTGTCATCGCAAAGCTCTCCAGGCAGGGCTTTAGGCCGCCGTCCCGGGCCACGGTCGCCAGAATCTTTGCCCGGGCCGGGGTCGTGGTGCCGGAGCCGAGAAAGAAGCCGCGAAGCGCTTACAAAAGGTTCGTCTATCCCCAGCCCAATGCGTGCTGGCAGATCGACTCGACCGAGTGGCAGCTCGCCGACGGGAGGAAGGTGGCGATCTTCCAGCTCATTGATGACCATTCACGTCTGGCACTGGCGTCCCTGGTGGCCACCGGGGAAACCAGTGCCGCCGCGATCGCCGTCGTCACGCTGGCCATCGAATGCCACGGTGCACCGCAGAAATTCCTCTCCGACAACGGCTCGGCCCTGAACCCCACCCGCCGCGGACGCACCGGCGCGCTGGTCGAATTCCTCAAAGCCAGGGGCATCGAGCCGATCACGGGCAAACCCTATAAGCCCACCACCCAGGGCAAGAACGAACGCTTCCATCAGACCCTGCACAGATACCTGCACCGGCAGCCGCCGGCGCCATCAATGCCCGTCCTGCAATTACAGGTCGATGCCTTCGATCTCTACTACAACAACGAACGTGAACATCAGGGCCTGCCTCCCGGCCTGACTCCCCGGGAAGCCTGGGACGCCACCCCGAAGACACCCCCGCCCGCCCCGCCGGAACCGGCCGTGGCCGGCGAAGCGCGCAACGGACAGTGGACCGGAACGGGTGCGCGACGATCCTGGGAACCCATTTCAAACTGGGCAATGAACACATCGGAACGACTGTCCATATCCTCTACGACGATGCCGTCATCATGTTCTTCGGAGCGCAAGGGACCGAAATCATCAGCCACCGCCGGCCGGCCCAAGGCACTCCCTACGTCGGCAACGGCAAACCCTCAGGGGTCGCAGCCAACCCCCGGGGAGCCCGCAAGAAACGGAGCATCTACCCGACGCTCAAAGCCCGCCAGCCAACGCCAGAGAACGAAGTGTCCACATAGCCATGAGACATCAAATGTCTACGAAGTCCTGAGACAGGAAGTGTCCACGAGGTCCTGAGACATGACAGCGCTGGGAACGCCTTGAACTGCGACCTAGTTGGGTGGTGGCACCGCCGGATGACCGGACCTACCATGGCACTACCTCGCCATTTCACCGCGCCGGACATGGACCGCGCAGGGAATGGAGCGCCCCAGGAATGGAGCCGGGGCAACCCAAAGGAGACCGGAAATGTTCACCCTGCAGATTGAGCACGCCGTCAAGGACTTCGACACGTGGAAGGCGGCCTTTGACCGTGATCCCGCGGACCGTGCGGGCTCCGGCGTCGTAGCCCATCGGATCGGCCGCCCGGTGGAGGACGACCGGTCCATCGTGGTGGAACTGGATTTCGAGCGCCGTGACCAGGCTGAAGGCTTCCTGGCCAAGCTGCGCGAAAATGTGTGGAACTCCCCCGACGCCGCTCCGGCCCTGTCCGGCTCCCCGCAGACCCGGGTCATCGAGCTGGTGGGCTGACCACCGCGTAGTTGGCTCGCAACGCGGCTCAGGCGCGGTGGCAGATCGAGGTCATGAACGGCTGGAAGTCCTGGGCCTCCCGCAGCCGCAGTTCGGCCGTGTGAGTCAGCACGCCCTGGTCCACCCTGAAGGTGTGCCGGGCGGTGCCGCGGTCGCTGTGCCGCTCCACCGTGAGGGTCGAGTCGTGCCAGACGCCACGGGCCGGGGCTGACGGGGGCCGGCCCATGCTGTCAACGTAATACCAGAGCGTTTCGTCATGGTCGGGATCCACCGTGAAGACCCCGTGCCCCTCAAAGTGCGTGCCGTCGGCTTCGGTGTGGCGGTAGGACTGGACGACGGCGAACCCTCCGGCGGCGCGGGTGAATGTCACCTCCGCGGTGGCGGTGCGTGCCGGACCCCACGGCGAGGCAGCCAGCTCGGTGGTTCCCAGCCAGCGCCCGACGAAGATCTCGAGCGCCTCGTGCGCTGTGCCCGGTAGCGGCTGGTCCATCATTCCTCCTACGCCGGAAGTTCTGTGGATTCAGAGCCCGAAGGTTTCCGATTCGTCGAAGGGACCGACCACCGTCACGGTCCGGGGGGCCGCAGCCAGCTCACTGGCCAGCTCCTGGACCTGTTCCGCCGTCACGGCCTTGATGAGCCGCAGGGTCTCGTCGATGTCCTGGTATTCACCGGAGACCAGCTCGGCGCGGCCCAGCCGCGACATGCGGGAGCCGGTGTCTTCGAGGGCCAGGACGATCCCGCCGCAGAGCTGCCCGACCGCCTTGCGAAGCTCCTCTTCGGAGATGCCGCCGGCCGCGAGACTGTCGAGTTCGGCGCCGAGGAGTTCCAGGACCTGGCGCACCTTGGTGGGCGTGCAGCCGGCATACATGCCGAAGTAGCCGGCGTCGGCGTAGGAGGAGGCGAAGGAGTATGTGGAGTACACGAGCCCGCGCTTCTCGCGGATCTCCTGGAACAGCCGTGATGACATTCCGCCCCCGAGCACCGCGTTCAGCACGCTCATGACGTAGCGGCGCCCATCGGTGGCGACGATGGTGGGACAGCCCATGATGATGTTGGCCTGTTCCACCGGGCGGGTGACCACGTGCAGGCCCGCGGTGCCGGTGATCTCTGCGCGCTCGGTGGAGCGGCGCTCCACGGGAGCCGACCCGGACTCAAGTGACCACCCTGCTGAGTGGAGGGCATCCACCACAAGCCGGCAGACGACGTCGTGCTCCAGGCCGCCGGCGGCGGTGATCACAAGCTCGTCCGGGCGGTAGTAGCGGCGGTAGTGGTCCCAGACGGAGTCGCGCGCCACGGCGCGGATGGCGTCCGGAGTGCCGCCAATGGGCCGCCCGAGCGGGTGGGTACCGAGCACGGCAGCGACGAAGTGTTCATGGGCGACGTCTGTGGGGTCGTCGCTGTCCATGGCGATTTCCTCGAGGATGACGTCCCGCTCCTGCTCCATCTCTGCGGGGTCCAGCACTGCGCCGGTGATCATGTCCGCGATGACGTCGATGGCCATCGGCAGGTCCGTATCCAGCACGCGGGCGAAGTAGCAGGTGCTCTCCTTCGCAGTGGCGGCGTTGGATTCACCACCCACCTCGTCAAAGGCGGAAGCGATCTCAAGGGCGGTGCGCCTCTTGGTGCCTTTGAACAGCAGATGCTCAAGGAAGTGCGTCGAGCCGTGCTGCCCGGGGGCCTCGTCGCGGGATCCCACCCCCACCCAGAACCCGATGGTGGCCGAACGCTGCCCCGGCATGGCCTCTGTCAGGACGCGGACCCCGCCGGGGAGGACCGAACGGCGGACTTCCGAACCGCCGTCGGCTCCGTGGATCAGGGTGTCGCCGGGGTGGTTCTGCTCCAGCGGCAGGGGTACGACAGTCATCAAGGCCTTTCGGGAAGCGGAGCCAAATCTGCCTGCAATCGTACCAGCGGGCCCCGCCGTCGGCGTGGCTCTGACGTGGGCTGTTTTGCCGCCGCAAGCGGGTTTTGGGGTGGGTTAAAAGGGGCGGGGCCGGTGGTACAACCAACGGCCCCGCCTTTATCGGTTCCGGCAGCACGCAGCTAGCCGGAGCCTGGAACTACTCGGAAGCGTCCGAGCCTTCTGCAGGAGTTGAAGCGTGGACGCGCTCGGCGTCGCCGGCGCCTTCCTCTTCAGCCACTACCGGGGACAGGGACAGCTTTCCGCGGTCGTCGATCTTGGTGATCTCGACCTGGATCTTCTGGCCCACGGAGACGACGTCCTCGACGTTGTCCACGCGCTTGCCCCCGGCGATCTTGCGCAGCTCGGAGATGTGCAGCAGACCGTCCTTGCCCGGGGTCAGGGAAACGAAGGCGCCAAAGGTGGTGGTCTTGACGACCGTGCCCAGGTAGCGCTCACCGATTTCCGGAACCTGCGGGTTGGCGATGGCGTTGATCGCGGAGCGGGCGGCATCTGCCGACGGGCCGTTGGTGGCGCCGATGTAGACGGTGCCGTCGTCCTCGATGGAGATGTCCGCTCCGGTGTCCTCCTGGATCTGGTTGATCATCTTGCCCTTGGGGCCGATGACCTCGCCGATCTTGTCCACGGGGATCTTGACGGCGATAACGCGCGGAGCGAACTCGGAGAGCTCGTCCGGGGTGTCGATCGCGGCGTTGATGACCTCGAGGATGTGGAGGCGGGCCTCGCGGGCCTGCTTCAGTGCTGCCGCCAGCACGGATGCCGGGATGCCGTCGAGCTTGGTGTCCAGCTGGATGGCGGTGACGAACTCGGAGGTACCGGCAACCTTGAAGTCCATGTCACCGAAGGCATCTTCGGCGCCGAGGATGTCGGTCAGGGCGGCGTAGCGGGTCTGGCCGTCCACCTGGTCGGAGACCAGGCCCATGGCGATGCCGGCAACGGCGGCCTTCAGGGGGACACCGGCGTTGAGCATGGACAGCGTGGAGGCGCAGACCGAGCCCATCGAGGTGGAGCCGTTGGAGCTGAGGGCCTCAGACACCTGGCGGATGGCGTACGGGAACTCCTCGCGGGACGGCAGCACGGGCACGAGCGCGCGCTCGGCCAGGGCACCGTGGCCGATTTCGCGGCGCTTCGGGGAACCGACGCGGCCGGTCTCACCGGTGGAGTACGGCGGGAAGTTGTAGTTGTGCATGTAGCGCTTGCGCGTGACCGGCGACAGCGAGTCGATCTGCTGTTCCATCTTGAGCATGTTCAGCGTGGTAACACCCATGATCTGGGTTTCGCCACGTTCGAAGATGGCGGAGCCGTGAACGCGGGGCAGGACCTCGACCTCGGCGGTGAGCTGGCGGATGTCCGTCAGGCCGCGGCCGTCAATGCGGATCTGGTCCTTGAGGATGCGCTGGCGGACCACGTGCTTGGTCACGGAACGGAAAGCTGCAGACAGCTCCTTCTCGCGGCCTTCGAACTGCCCGGCCAAGGAGCCAACAACCTCGTCCTTCAGCTCGTCTGCTGCGTTGTCGCGGTCCTGCTTGTCAGCGATCTGGAAGACAGCGGTGAGCTTCTCCGCGGCAGCAGCCTCGACGGCGGCGTAGACGTCGTCCTGGTAGTCCAGGAAGACGGGGAACTCGACGGTGGGCTTGGCCGCGCGGGCGGCCAGGTCCTGCTGCGCTTCGCAGAGTGCCTTGATGAACGGCTTGGCAGCCTCCAGGCCCTCGGAAACAACCTCTTCGGTGGGGGCGGTGGCGCCCTGTTCCTTGATGAGGCTCCAGGAGTTGTCCGTGGCTTCGGCTTCGACCATCATGATGGCGACGTCGTCTCCGGCAACGCGACCGGCTACGACCATGTTGAACACGGAGTTCTCGAGCTGGGAGTGCTTCGGGAAGGCAACCCACTGCGAACCCTGCTCGTCGGCGACGAGGGCAACGCGGACGCCACCGATCGGGCCGGAGAACGGCAGGCCGGAGAGCTGGGTGGACATCGAGGAGGCGTTGATTGCCACGACGTCGTAGAGCTCGTCCGGGTTGATCGCCAGGACAGTGACGACGATCTGGACCTCGTTGCGCAGGCCCTTGACGAACGCGGGGCGCAGCGGGCGGTCCATCAGGCGGCAGGCCAGGATGGCTTCCGTGGACGGGCGGCCTTCACGGCGGAAGAACGAGCCCGGGATGCGGCCGGCGGCGTACATGCGCTCTTCGACATCCACCGTCAGGGGGAAGAAGTCAAAGCCTTCACGCGGGTGCTTGCCGGCGGTGGTGGCAGAGAGCAGCGCGGTGTCCTCGTCGATGTACACCATGGCTGCGCCGGCTGCCTGCTTGGCAAGGCGGCCGGTTTCGAAGCGGATTACACGCTTGCCAAAGCGGCCATTGTCAATAACTGCTTCTGAGAACTGGATTTCGGGACCCTCCAAGAGAGTCACCTCCGTTTCTTATTTGACGGAAGTCCAGCCGCATCAACCCAGCCAGCATCTGTCTACTGGCCCTGCACCCGGTCATCGATCGAGACCCACGGGCTTGCTTCAGTCAGCGAAGCTTCCCGGGGATCACTACCGAGGACCGCGAATGCGTGATGCGGTTGATCCTCCTGTTTAGTTTTTATGTACTGACGAGGCGGCCCGTTCCGGAGGAAAGGGCCGCCTCCAAACCAGACTAGCGGCGCAGGCCGAGACGCTCGATGAGCGAACGGTAGCGGGCGATGTCGGTGTTCTTCAGGTAAGTCAGCATGCGCTTGCGGCGACCAACCATGGCCAGCAGACCGCGCTGGGTGTGGAAGTCGTGCTTGTGCTCCTTCATGTGCTCAGTCAGATCCTTGATCCGCTGAGTCAGAACCGCAATCTGAACCTCCGGCGAACCGGTGTCGGCCTCAGACGTTGCGAAATCCTTGATGATGGACTGCTTTACGGCGGCGTCAAGTGCCACAATAACTCCTAGAGATGTGCCGTGAGGCCCGAGTCAGTAACTCACTGCCGGGGGTGCCGGACGGTATTCCGAAGAAGATTCCGAACAGGCAGGATCCAGCAACCACGGACTGCAGCCGGATCCACCGCTTAGTTTACCGGGCGTGTTGCAATCTTGTCGAAACGGCAACAGCGCTGCTCGGGGTTGTGGTTCAGGCATTTTGAAGCAGGTCGCGGATGGCCGCCATGCCACGGTGAAGTTCGGCAAAACCGGTGCTCAGCGGCGAAAGTCCAATCCTGATCCCCTGGGGCGCCCGGAAGTCCGGGATAACATCCTTCTCCCACAGCCCCGCAGTCACCTCGCGGAAGGCGGGATGGTCAACGGTGATGTGGCTTCCGCGGCGGTCTGGATCCCGCGGCGTGGCAAGCCTCACGCCGGCCGGCGCGAGCCAGGCATCGTGCAATTCCAGGGCATAGGCGGTGAGCTGCCGCGACTTTTCGCGGACGGCGGCCATGCCGGCTTCTTCAATCAGGTCCAGAGTGCCGCCCATGGCGATCATTCCGAAGATGGCCGGCGTGCCGCTCAGGAAACCGCGGATACCGGCGGCCGGTTCGTAGCCGGGCCCCATCTCGAACGCATCCTTCCGGCCCATCCATCCCCAGATGGGCTGCGCGAGTCCGGGCAGGTGCCGGTCATTGACGTAGGCGAAGGCGGGCGAGCCCGGCCCGCCGTTCAGGTACTTGTAGGTGCAGCCCGCGGCAAAGTCCACGTTCCAGGCGTCCAGCTGGAGCTCCACTGACCCGGCGGAATGGCACAGGTCCCAGACCACCAGCCCGCCGGCGTCGTGCACTGCCGCCGTGATGGCCGGCAGGTCCGCAAGGTAACCCGAGCGGTAGGCCACGTGGCTGAGGAGGACGACGGCGGTGGCCGGCCCCACGGCCTCCCTCACCTGATCGAGGTGGACACCGGAGGCGGGATCCGCCTCGATCCAGCGCAGCGTCAGCCCCTCCTCCTTGGCGATGCCCTCGACGAGGTATCGGTCGGTGGGAAAGTTGTCCGTGTCCACCACGATCTCTGTCCGCGCCGGATCTCCGACGGCGGCGAGGGCTGCCCGGATCAGCTTGTACAGCACCACGGTGGTGGAGTCGGCGATGATCGTCTGGCCGGCGGCGGCGCCCAGCACCGCTCGCCCCAGCTGGTCGCCGATGGCCCGGGGCATGTCCAGCCATTCCTCGTCCCAGCCCCTGATCAGGCGACCGCCCCAGCCCTCCTGGATGAAGGTGGTTATGTCACCCGCGGTCCGCTTGAGCGGGCGGCCCAGGGAGTTTCCGTCGAGGTAGGACAGCTCGCTGTCCGCGCCGACGAACAGGTCCCGGTACCGGGCCAGGCCGTCTTCGGCATCGAGGCGCGTGGCCTTTTGAAGCAGGGCCTCGCTTGCCTGGGCGGTCAGGTTACCCGCGCCATCCAGGGCGGTCACTGTCCGATCTCCGTACGCACGGCGAAGAGCTCCGGGAAGAACGTCAGCTCAAGGGCCTTTTGCAGGAACGCCGCTCCGGTGGAGCCGCCGGTGCCCGTCTTCATGCCGATGGTGCGCTGTACGGTGCGCAGATGCCGGAACCGCCACAGCTGGAAGTTGTCCTCCAGGTCAACGAGTTCCTCGCACGCCTCGTACGCTCCCCAGTTCTGCGCGGCGTTTTCGTAGATGTGCTTGAAGAGAGGCACCAGCCCTGGCTCAAACTCGTGCGCCCGGGTCACATCCCTGTTGAGCACCTCCTCGGGAACGTCAAAGCCCTGGCGGTGCAGGTACGCGAGGAATTCGTCGTAGATGCTTGGCGCGTGCAGGACTTCGGTCAGCAGGGCGTGGGCTTCGGGGTCTGATTCGAAGACGGGAAGCATCTTCCTGTTCTTGTTGCCCAGCACGAATTCCACGGCACGGTACTGGCTGGACTGGAATCCGGATGAATTGCCCAGGAACCCGCGGAATTCCGCGTACTCGGTGGGTGTCAGCGTGGCCAGGACGGACCACTGTTCGGTGAGGGTCTTCTGGATGTGCTTGACCCGCGCAATGCCCTTCAGGGCAGAACCGAGATCATCGGCACGCAGCCACTGGGCGGCACTGCGGAGCTCGTGGAGCACCAGCTTCAGCCACAGCTCCGTGGTCTGGTGCTGGATGATGAAGAGCAATTCGTCATGGTGTTCCGGGACGCTGACGGGCTGCTGGGCGCTGAGCAGCGTGGGCAGCTGAAGGTAGGACGCGTAACTCATGCGGGAACTGAAATCACGCACAATGCCCTTGTCCAGTTTCCTGGTGTTCTTCTCTACGGTCACAGCGTCGCCTTCCTTGCCAAGACTGTGTGATGCGGGACTGTGTGTTGCAGACCCAGGGGTGCAGGCGGGTCAGCGCTTGAGCAGGATGTCGTGCGTCTGCAGGACGTCCTGGCGCATCTGCTCCACGAGGGCTTCAGGCCCACGGTATGCCACCATGCCACGGAGCCTGGCCACGAACTCCACTACTACTGTCTGGCCGTACAGATCGAAGTCCTCGATGCGCTCTTCGGGCCTGTCGATGACGTGCGCCTCCACCTGGCGGCTCACGCCGTCGAAAGTGGGGTTGGAGCCAACGGAGATGGCGGCAGGCCAGCGCGTCCCCGCCTCGTCCACGAGCCAGCCCGCGTAGATGCCGTCCGCCGGAATCAGGCCGCTCGCGTCGCTGGAGAGGTTGGCAGTGGGGAAACCGAGGTCACGGCCGCGCGCGGCTCCGTGGACCACCTCGCCCCGCATTCGGTGCGCGCGGCCCAGGACCGCGGCGGCGGTGCCGACGTCTCCCTCCCGGAGCGCTTCGCGCACCCAGGTGGAGGAACAGCGGCGGTCCGTCCCGCCGTCGTCATGCAGCGGGAAGCCTTCCGAGCCGAACTCGCTGATCACCAGCACCTCGAAGCCGAACTTCTCCCCCAGATCCTGCATGGTGTTCAGGTCCCCGGAGTTGCCCTTGCCGAAGCGGGTGTCGTGGCCGATGACAACGTAGCTGGCGTGGAGGCTGTCCACCAGAACCGAACCGACGAACTCTTCCGGGGTAAGGCTGGCGAGCTCCAGGGAGTACTTCATGACCAGAACGGCGTCCAGTCCGAGCTCGCCGAGGGCCTGGAGTTTGTCCTGCAGGCCCATGATCAGCTCGGGCGCGCTTTCCGGCCTATGGACCAGGGCCGGGTGGGGGTCGAACGTCACCGCAACCGACTTGGCGTTGTTCAGCCGCGCGGTCCTGATGAGCTGTGACAGGACCTGCTGGTGGCCGCGGTGGACGCCGTCGAAATTGCCGATAGTGACAACGGAAGGACCAAAGTCTTCGGGAACCTCGGTCGGATCATTCCAGATGTGGACCATCAACCTCGCCTTTTACTGCCTGCCAGAACTTGCTTCCGGCGCGCCGGGGCCGGAACTCTCTAAGGTTACCCGCAATCCCTGCCGGTCACGGACGCCCCGGGTCACGGCGGGGCAGGTGACCTGGCGAACCGCGCTGGGGGGCAGCCCGGTGGGCCTACCGTCTGCAGGCACGCCCCGCTAGGATGCAAAGGCGGCGGCCCGGGCAGCACTGCCCTGAGCTTCCTGAGTTTTATTGGCGTTCTAACCGCAGGCCCTCCTGAACCGAACCCGCGGCATTCTTGGCGGCGGTTCGCAGCCGCAGCAGGCTCCGCTGACGGAGCAGGATCAGGAACCATCCACGCAGTCCGGTCCGGCACCAGGGAGATCAGGGCGGGAGGATCACTAGACCGGCCGCATTCCTGCACCGGCCGTGTCCCGCATCGGCAGTCCGGAACAGCTTCCTAGGCCGCAGGGGCCGCGGGCCGCCGTCGGTAAAGCCAGATGAGGCCCAGAATCGGCAGGATGAAGGGAACGAAGGCGTAGCCGCGGCCAAACGCGGACCACACGGTTTCGTGCGGGAACTGCACGGAGTCGAACAGGCTCAGCGCCCCCACGACAATGACGCCGACCAGTTCCACCAGGACGGCGACCAGGGAAACCTTGAACCATGTGCGGCCAGCCTTGGCCAGCGACACCGTAGCCACCACGTAGACGACGGCGGCGAAGGCGGAGAGCAGGTAGGCAAGCGGGGCTTCGGAGAACTTGGTGAGGATCTGGTAGCCGGCCCGCGCGGTGGCCGAGATCGCAAAGATGGCGTAGACGGCGATGAGGAGCCGGCCGGGACCGGTGTTCCTCGTGTCGGCAGGGCGCTTGCCGGTGTGCTTGGACGTATCAGTCACGTTGTGTGCTTCTTCCACTTCAGTACCAAATCTGATTCATGCGGGCGGCCATGACGAGGGCGGTAACGCCGACGGCCGCCAGGACAAAGTTGCTCCAGCGGGTCCGTTCCAGGATGGACCAGTACACTGCAGCTACCGGCAGCAGGAGCGCGGTGGCGAGGTAGCCCCAGAATTCCCAGGCCTCTCCCGCGATCTGCTCCCCCGCGATGACCCGCACCATCGAGCCCACGAGGTAGACCAACAGGGCCAGTTCGACGGCGGCCACCGAGAGGATGGTGATGTCGTTCGGGGCCTTCTTCATGATGCCGGCCGCCACGCAGATGAGCGTGGACAGCAGGCCGACGCCCAGGATGATGTAGAAATAGGCGTCCAACGCTAGGCCTGCCCGCCGCCATCGGCACCCGAACCGTCAGGAACGCCGGCGCCTGCGCCGGAACCGCCTGTGCCGGAACTGTTGGAGCCGCCGGGTCCCGTTCCCGGGGCGAAGACCAGCACGGGTTTGGCGAAGCTTCCGCTGTCCGCGAGCAGCGCCACAAGCGATCCGTCAGGCGCGAACGCGGCTGCGGGCTTTTCCGCTGTTGCGGCTGCCGGTGTGCCCGCAGCGGGTCCGGCCGGGATGCGCCGGCCGAAGGAAATCTCAGTGGTTTCGTCTGCGCTCAACTCCCGGTTGGGCATAAGCGCCCTGGCCGCCTGCGACATCTCGAGGATTTCGAGGTCTTCGGCGAGCTGCTCGAGGGTGCGTGCCTGGTCCAGCGAGTACGGTCCCACGTTGGTGCGACGCAATACGGTCAGGTGCCCGCCGACGCCGAGGGAGTTACCGAGGTCCCGAGCGAGGGCACGGATGTACGTGCCCGAGGAGCATTCCACCGTCACGTCGACGTCCATGACATCTGTATCGTGTCCGGTGGCTTGGTCCCGGCGGATTCCGTGGATGTCGAAGCGGTGGATGGTGACCGGCCGGGCGGCCAGCTGGACATCTTGCCCGGAACGGACGCGGGCATAGGAGCGTTCACCGTTGACCTTGATGGCGCTGACGCTGCTGGGCACCTGCTGGATCTCCCCGGTTAGGGACTCCACGCCGGAGCGGATGGCGTCCTCGGTCAGGGACGCCGCGCTCGCCCGGCTGACAACCTCGCCTTCGGCGTCATCGGTGATGGTGGATTCCCCCAGCCGGATGGTGGCCGTGTAGGTCTTGGACGTGCCCACGATGTACGTGAGGAGCCGAGTGGCCTTGTTGATGCCGAGCACCAGCACTCCGGTGGCCATGGGATCCAGCGTTCCCGCGTGGCCCACTTTCCGGGTACCGGCTATCCTCCGCATCCGTCCAACCACATCGTGGCTGGTCCATCCCTGCGGCTTGTCCACTATAACCAGTCCAGAAAGCACGCCTATCAGTATATCGGGCACGTGGCCCGCTCATCGGAGACGCTGCCGGGGCCGGCACTAGGATGGCAGTCATGCCCGAGCTTTCCGCGCACATACGCGACGTACCCGTGAACCAGATCCGCGAGATCACCGAGGCAGCGTGGCGCACCCCTGGGGCGCTGATCCTGAGCATCGGGGAGCCCGGGTTCCCGCTCCCCCGCCATGTCCTGGATGCGGGTATCGCATGCCTGGACCGTGACGAGACCAACTACACTCCAAACGCCGGTATCCCACCGCTCCGGGAGGCTTTCGCCACCAGATTCCGGGAGCAGTCCGGCGTAGATATCGGAGCTGACCGAGTCTATGTGGTGGACGGCGCCCAGCAGGGCCTGCACTTTGCCATGAGCCTGCTGCTTGCTCCCGGCGATGAAATCCTAATCCCCAATCCGGGCTATCCCACGTTTGCCATGACCAGCCGGCTGCTGCATGCCGTGCCCGTGGAGTATCCCCTGTATCCCGGCCAAGGTTTCCAGCCCCGGATCGCGGACATCGAGGCGCTCATCACGGACCGGACGCGCGTGCTGATGCTCAACTCGCCGTCGAACCCTTTGGGCGCCGTTCTCCGTGAAGATCTGACCCGGGAACTGGTGGAACTGGCCCGCCGCCATGACCTGTGGATCATCTCGGACGAGTGCTACGAGGCCTTCACGTTCGACGTCCCGCACGTGAGTCCTGCCCGGTTCGACAGCACCGAGCCCGGCGAGGCACGGGTGTTCACGTCGCTGACGCTGTCCAAGACGTATGGGCTCACGGGCCTGCGCATCGGGGCCTTGATCTGCCCGCCCGGCTTGGAGCAGCGGATGAATAACGTCATGGAGGCGATTGTTTCCTGCGTGGCGTCGCCGTCCCAGTATGCGGCGCTCGCCGCATTGACCGGTCCGCAGGACTATGTGTCGCAGGCCCACGCGCACTACCGCGCCAACCGCGACGCGGCGTCGGCAGTGCTGGCCGAGAAGGGCATTCCCTACCTGAGCGCGCAGGGGGCGTTTTACCTGTGGGCGGACGTCTCGCACGTGAGCGGCGGAAATGTCCGGGCCTGGGTCAAGCAGTTCCTCACCGAAGCCAGCGTCTCCTTTGCGCCCGGAACCGCCTTTGGCTCCATCGGCGAGGGCTGGATTCGGATTGCGCTGTGCGGGGACCAAAGCGATCTGGTCGAGGGCGTCAAGAGGCTCCCCCGCAGGCTCGCCGGGTAGCGAGCATCAGTAGTCGGTGCGTTCGGCGCTGCTGCGCCAGGCATCGAACGGGGCGCCCGACGTCGGGACCTGGGTATGGCTGACAGGCAACAGTTCGGGCCGTGTGCCGCCGAAGTATTCGTAGAAGACGGCGTCGTCGAATCCCGCGGCGGCTGCGCCGTGCCGGTCGGCCGCGAAATACACCCGGTCGATCCGCGCCCAGAGCGCTGCAGCGAGGCACAGCGGGCATGGCTCACAGCTGGCGTACAGAACGGCGCCACTAAGGTCGAAGTTCCGGGTCTCCTTGGCGGCGGTCCGGATAGCCACCACCTCAGCATGGGCGGTGGGATCGTTGTCCCGGGTGACCCGATTGACCCCTTCGTGGACGGTGCCGTCAGCTGTAACCACCAGCGCGCCGAAGGGCCCGCCGCCGGCCGCGACATTCCGTTCGGCCAGTGCCACCGCCTCGGTCAGGTATACGGTCACGTCTGCAGCAGATGGGTGGGGGCGCATGGTCTGATCATAGCCAGCCGGATGGTGATGCGGGACTGCCAGCTCACGTTCATTCCTTTTGGGGTCGGGAGTGGAAGTAGTTGTTGCGGCGGGGTTTTCGTTGGGGGTCGAGTTCCGGCGGGGGTTTGAACCAGGGGACCCCGCCGGTGACTTCGATGTGCCACCGCTCTTTGTGGATGAGGTGGTGGTGATGGCTGCAGAGCAGGACGCCGTTGCCGGTGCCGGTGGTTCCGCCCCGGGACCAGTAGGTGATGTGGTGGGCTTCGCACCAGGGTGCGGGGATGGTGCAGCCGGGGAAGGCGCAGCCCTGGTCGCGGGCGGTGATGGCTTTGCGGATGTGGGGCGGGAAGATCCGTGAGGCGCGGCCGATGTCCAGGACGCGTCCTTCGGTGCCGAGCACTATGGGGATGATGTCGGCGTCGCAGGCGATTTTGCGGATGGTGGCAGGGTTCACGGGCCCGCTGAACGCGAACAGGGCCGTTCCGCCGCCGGTCCGGCCGGTGTAGGCGGGATGCGGTTCTTGAGTGTCCCGGGCCCACTGTGCGTCTTGCGCTTTTTGATGGTCCTGCCGTTGTTGGAGTTCGGCGAGGAGGTCGCGGTAGTTGATGGTGGCCAGGATTTGGGGCCGGTGTCCGCCGTTGGCGGGCAGGGTGTCGGTGGTGAGGGCTGTTTGGCAGGCGCCGACGAGCCCGTCGAGCCGTTTCTGGCCCTGCGACCGGTGGTCCAGGGAGACCTCCGGGAGGCCTTCGGTGTCCCAGCCGGCAAGGCTGGCCGGTTCAGCGCGCCCGTCACCACCGGTCCCGTCGGGACCGGTTCCGTCAGCCCCGGTCCCGTCACTGCCGGTCCCGTCAGCCCCAGGGCCGTTTCTGGGTGTTGGGGTGCGGGGGTTGGTGGCGGTGTTCATGGCGGTGGTGAGGGTTTCGAACTGTTCGGCGGTGGCAAAAATTTCCAGATGCTGCAGTCCGTGTTTGGGCCGGCGGACGAAGGCCCCCTGGATTTGCCGGAGGGCCGCTTCGGATGGTTCGGTCCCGTCCTGGTCGATCGCCTCAATCCAGTGTTTGGCGACCCGGGTGAGGAAGTCGGCGTCGTTACTGATGGCGGTGCGGGTCAGTGCGTGTTCCATTTCGGCGGTGTGGGCCGGGGTGGTGAAATGCCGGGCCCGGTCCAGGGCCAGGGTGATGGTGGTTGCGGCGCGGAAGCTGATCTGGGCGGTGCTGCCCGCGGCGGCGAGTTCTTCATAGCGGGGCGGGAGCTGTTGGCCGCCGAACCCTGCCCTGGGCAGGACCGAGTCGGCCAGTCCGATCCGGCGTCGGGCCTCGGCGGAGCTGATCCGCAGCCTTCTTTGAAGGAAGTCGACACTGTTCCGGGACCCGTCATCCCCCGGCGAGGGGTCAGTAACGGGGACGGGGACAAGGGGTGATGCGGCAGCAGTTAGCGCTGCGGTGCGGGACCGGTCCACCGCCCCTGCGGCCATCACCTGCAGGTGCTCGACCCTCCGGGAGAGCTCCTCGAGCCGGTCCGCGAAATCCGCGGCCTGCCCGAAACCCCACAACGCAGCGTCCTCGGCGGTGATCGCGTCCGCTGACAGCAGCGCCAGGGCCTGACCAACCACGGCTGCCTCGCGGACGCGGGCGTCGCCGTCAACAGGAAGGCTCCGAAGAGCGTTGGCACCGGCAGTAGCCCACACGCCTGCACCGGGCCCTAAGGCCCGGTGATCGGCGAGTCCACCAATGGCTTCCATGGATCCAGTCTGGTGAGGGGGCTGACATTATTAGCCCTGTCGGCAAGCACCCGGAACTTTTTTGAATAGTCCTAATCCACAGCCCGACGCGACATTCCGAAGTCAGCACCGGCCCATCGACAGGCCCCGAAAGCCGGGCTTAGAATACGCGCGTCGGGGGACCCGATTTTCGGACCACATATCGGTCTCAATGTTTTGGATGCGCACCATAGACATTGGAGACGGCATGGAAAAGCAACGAGCACTTTTGGCGGCTGTCGCGGCTGCCTCACTCCTCTTGTCGGCGTCCCCGGCGGTCCATGCAGCCCCGGCAGGCAAGGCAGCAGGGAGCCAGTCCGCACCGACCGTGCTCACCAAAGGCCTGCTGAGCCCGCTTCATCTCAGCGACGGACCGGACGGTTCCGTTCTGGTCAGTGAGGAATTCGCGGGGAAGCTGACGAAAATAGCCCGGGACGGCAGCAAGTCGATGGTTTACCGAAACGCAGCCTGGGACGTGGCCGGCAGCGACCGCGGCGGCCGCACCATTTACCTGGCCGAGAGCCAAGGCGCCGGCCCCATGGATCCGAGGCCGCTGGCCGGACACATCAGAAGCATCGGCGCCGACGGCAAGCACCGCACCTTCGGCGACCTCGCTGCCCTGGAAGTGAAACACAATGCGGACGGCGGCACGAGCTACGGCTTCAAGGACCTTCCCGCCGCCTGTGCTGCCAAGCTGCCGAAGGACGTGGAGGTCTCCTACAAAGGCCACATCGATTCGCATCCCTATGGAATCGAGGTTTACGGGAGCACCATCTACGTTGCCGACGCCGGGGCCAACAGCATCGTCTCGGTTGACGTAAAGTCAGGCGAGGCTGAAACCGTAGCCGTGCTGCCGGCCCGGCCGCACACGTTCACCGCCAAGGAGGCCGCGGCCCTGAAACTTCCGGGCTGCATCGCCGGCCACACCTACCGCTTCGAGCCCGTGCCCACCGACGTCGAGCGCGGACCGGACGGCTGGCTTTACGTCTCCGTGCTGCCCGGCGGACCTGAGGACCCGGCACTGGGTGCCCGCGGAGCGGTGTACAAGGTCAATCCCCACAACGGCCGCGTCAAGCTGTTCGCCGATGACGTGATGTCACCCACCGGCCTGGACATGGACGACAACGGGCATGTGTACGTCGCGTCCCTGTTCGGTAAGGGCGTGCTGAGGCTGTCTGCACATTCAAGGGAGCAGACGGTGGTGCTTCCGGGAGTGCTCACGGCCGACGTCGACATCAGGGGCGAGACCATCTACGCGACGGTCAACTCCCTGCCGGCACCGAACGCGGCGCCGGACGGCCGTGTCGTGAAGGCCCCACTCGACGATTAGCAAAGTAAGGGCAGCAAAAAAGTAAGGGTGCGGCCGGATTGATTAGATCCGGCCGCACCCGTTCAGTGCATGATGGCATGAGCTCTGCGGCGCAGAACCGGCAACGTTAGCGGTTCCGGTCCTCGTCGATGGCGTCGTCATCCGCGAGGTCGAAGCCCTCTTCGTCGAAGTCGTCTTCGTCGATTTCCACGTCCGGCTGGACGTCGCTCTTGTACGGGTCGGCTTCACCCGCGGGCTTGGCGTTCCTGGCCAGTTCCGCCACCTCGGCATCGCGTTGCTTCGCGGTGCGGAGCAGCTCCTCGAGGTTGGACGCGTTCACAGGAATCTGGTCCGCGACGAACTCCAGCGTAGGCGTCAGCCGGACGGTGATGTTCCGGCCCACTTCCTGCCGCAGCACGCCCTTGGCCTTCTCCAGCCCCTTGGCGGCATCAGCCTGCACGGCCTGGTCGCCGAACACGGTGTAGTAGACAGTGGCATGCTGCAGGTCATTGGTCACGCGGGCATCAGTGACAGTTATCCCCTCAAGCCGGGGATCCTTCACCTTCCGGCCCAAGGCCTCAGCAACAACAACCTTAATCCGCTGCGCCAACTTGGCAGCGCGTGCCGGATCAGCCATGACATCCTCCTGGATGGAAATAGAAAACTGGGGCGCGCCAACGCATGGAACAACGTCAGCGCGTAGCGATTGTGGGGTCCAGCGAAGGGGCGGGGCCGCCGGAAAAATCCAACGGCCCCGCACCTGTAACGCTAAAACCGCTTAGACGCGCGGCTTCTCGCGCATCTCGAAGGTCTCGATGATGTCGCCTTCGGTGATGTCGTTGTACGAGCCAAGTCCGATACCACACTCGAAGTCCGTGCGGACCTCGGTGGCGTCGTCCTTGAAGCGCTTGAGCGTCTCCACCGTGAGGTTGTCGCCGATGATCTTGCCGCCGCGGCTGATGCGGGCCTTCGTGTTGCGTCGGATGGTGCCCGAGCGAACGATGGACCCTGCGATGTTGCCGAACTTGGAGGAACGGAACACTTCGCGGACCTCGGCGGTGCCCAGCTGGACCTCTTCGTACTCCGGCTTGAGCATGCCCTTAAGGGCCAGCTCAATGTCATCGATTGCTGCGTAGATGACGGAGTAGAAGCGCATGTCCACGCCTTCGCGGTCTGCCAGTTCGGCAACACGCTCGGCAGGCTTGACGTTGAAGCCGATGATGACGGCGCTGTCGACCGTTGCCAGGTTGACGTCGTTCTGCGTGATCGCACCAACACCGCGGTGGATGACGCGGAGCTGTACGCCTTCGCCGACGTCGATCTTGAGCAGCGCGTCCTCGAGGGCTTCCACGGCACCGGACACGTCACCCTTGAGGATGAGGTTGAGGGTGTCGATCTTGCCTTCGGCGACGGCCTGGTCGAAGTCTTCCAGGCTGATGCGCTTGCGGCGCTTGGCCAGCTGGGCGTTGCGGTCAGCGGCTTCACGCTTTTCGGCGATCTGGCGGGCCGTTCGCTCGTCGGAGGTCACCAGGAAGGTGTCACCGGCGCGCGGCACGTTGGACAGGCCGAGGACCTGGACCGGACGGGACGGCAGCGCGACGTCGAGGGCGTCGCCGTCTTCGTCGAACATGGCGCGGACGCGGCCGTGGGCCGTGCCGGCCACGATCGTGTCGCCGACCGCGAGGGTACCGGACTGCACCAGGACGGTGGCCACGGAACCGCGGCCCTTGTCCAGGTTCGCTTCGATGGCGATGCCTCGGGCGGCCTTGTCCGGGTTGGCCCGCAGGTCCAGCGCGGCGTCGGCGGTCAGGAGCACAGCGTCGATCAGTTCGTTGATGTTCAGGTTCTGGCGGGCAGAGACCTCAACGAACATGGTGTCGCCACCGTATTCTTCGGGAACCAGACCGTACTCGGTGAGCTGGCCCTTGACCTTGTCCGGGTTCGCGCCTTCCTTATCGATCTTGTTCACGGCCACGACGATCGGCACGTTCGCCGCCTGGGCGTGGTTGAGGGCTTCAACGGTCTGCGGCATTACGCCGTCGTCCGCTGCCACAACCAGGATGGCGATGTCCGTGACCTTCGCACCACGGGCACGCATGGCGGTGAACGCTTCGTGACCCGGGGTATCGATGAAGGTGATGTCGCGCACCGCACCCTCGTGCTCGTGGCTGATCTGGTAGGCACCGATGTGCTGGGTGATGCCACCGTGCTCGCCGGCAACGACGTCAGAATTACGGATGGCGTCCAGCAGGCGGGTCTTACCGTGGTCAACGTGACCCATGACGGTGACTACCGGAGGACGAGCCTCGAGGTCTTCATCGCCTTCGGCTTCGAGCTCGGCTTCGAAGTCGATGTCGAAGCTGGAGAGCAGCTCGCGCTCCTCGTCCTCGGGCGAAACGACCTGCAGCTTGTAGCCGAGTTCCTCGCCGAGCAGGGCAAAGGTGTCCTCGTCCAGCGACTGGGTTGCCGTTGCCATTTCACCGAGGTGGAAGAGCACGGTAACCAGTGCGGCGGGGTTCGCCTCGATCTTGTCAGCGAAGTCCGTGATGGAGGAGCCACGGCGCAGCCGGATAACGGTGTTGCCGTCGCCGCGGGGTACGCTCACGCCACCCAGCGACGGTGCGCTCATCTGCTCAAGTTCCTGGCGCTTTGCGCGCTTCGACTTGCGCTGCTTGCCGCGGCCAGCGCCGCCCTTACCGAACGCACCCTGGGTGCCACCGCGACCGCGGCCACCCTTGCCGAAGCCACCGCCGGCCGGAGCACCGCCGCCGCCACCGGGACCGCCGGTACCGGGAGCGCCGGGACGGCCGGGACCGCCGGGACCGCGGCCGCCGCCACCGGGACGCCCGGCACCTGCAGGTGCGGGACGCTCGGTGCGGTTAGGCATCATGCCAGGCGTGGGCCGGTTTCCACCAGCACCCGGGCGGGGACCGCCGGGACGGGCGCCGCCTGCGCCAGCCGCAGGACGCGGGCCGGGCGTAGCGCCGGGACGCGGAGCGCCGGGGCGGGGTCCGCCTGCACCGGCTGCCGGACGCGGGCCGCCGGGACGCTCGCCGTCAGTGCGGCCGCCGCCGGGACGGGGCATGCCCTGGGAAGTTGCAAACGGGTTGTTGCCCGGGCGGGGCGGACGGTCGCCGTCTCCACCGCGGCCGCGGGGCATGCCCTGGGACGTGGCGAAGGGGTTGTTGCCGGGGCGGGGGCCACCGGGACGCGGAGCGCCGCCCGGACGCGAGGGAGTCTCAGCCTTGGGCGCGGGACGTGCTCCCGGCTTGGCACCAGTGGAGGGCGCAGCAGGCGCCGAGGCAGCCGGAGGCGCCGAGGCAGCCGGAGGCGCCGAGGCAGCCGGAGCTGCGGGAGCAGCCGGAGCTGCAGGCGCCTCGGCCTTGGGGGCCGGTGCCGGTGCGGGAGCCGGAGCCGGAGCAGGCGCCGCAGCCTTGGGGGCAGCGGGGCCGGGAGCCGGCGCGGGACGGGATTCCGCCGGCTTGGCCGGGGACTTGGGGGCGGCTGCGGGAGCTTCGGACTTCGAAGCGGCGGCAGCCGGGAACGCGTTGCGGAGTTTCCGCACCACGGGGGCCTCAATGGTGGAAGAGGCGGAGCGAACAAATTCGCCCAGTTCCTGCAGTTTGGTTACTGCATCTTTGGAAGTAATACCGAGCTCTTTTGCAAGCTCATGTACGCGGACCTTGGCCACATTTCTCCTGTCTCGGTCCGCACCGAGCCAGGCACGAACCGTCTACTTCTTACTGCGGGCCCCCGCTGCGTTTACAGCTGAAAGGCCCATTGCAGAGCGCAACAAAGTTGTCATCGTTACGCGCTCATCGCTGGGAACTCATCGGGTTTCCATCAGATTTCTGACCCGCTTTCAGGTTGGACGGTTGGTACTGCAGACGCCGGGACGTCCGCAGCGTGCGCTCCTGCCGTTATCCGGCGTTCGACGGCGGCGGTTCCGGTTGACCCGTTGAGGGCCCTCCCGAAGGCTCGCCGCTTGACCGCCAGGGCCAGGCACGCTTCGCTGGGGTGCAGCCATGCACCCCGGCCAGCCATCCGGCGTCGTTCATCCACCACGACGGCGGACGAACCGCCGGTGTCGGAGACGAGCCGGAGCAACTCTGACCGCGGCCCCTTTTTCCGGCATCCGATGCAGGTACGCTGCGGCTGATTCCCGAGTTGTTGCACATGTGCCACTGCCGAGTATCTTCCTGCCTGTACCTATCTGCCTGCCCGGCCACCCTTCACTGCCTTTCGGCAGGACCTGCTTGCGGCAGGAACCCGGGCGCACGAACACGCTGATGCCGGCCGCTAGGCGCGGCCACGTTCTATTCTAGCCCCTGACAGGCCCCATACTCGAAACCGGAAATCGAAACTGCCCGCCGCGGGGACGGGCAGATCGGTCGAGGTCAGGGCTTGTGACCGGACGGTCTGGTCTCCGTCCGGCGCAGCGCTAACCGCGGGGAGCGGCGGCGTCGGAGACGATATCGATGCGCCACCCCGTCAGCTTGGCGGCGAGGCGGGCGTTCTGGCCCTCCTTGCCGATAGCAAGGGAGAGCTGGTAGTCGGGCACCACGACGCGGGCCGAGCGGGTGGCCTCGTCCGTGATGGTGACTGAATTCACACGCGAGGGCGACAGTGCGCTGGCGATGAAGGTGGCCGGATCCTCGCTGAAGTCAACGATGTCGATCTTTTCGTCGTTCAGTTCGGTCATGACCGCCCGCACGCGCGAACCCATTTCGCCGATGCACGCGCCCTTGGCGTTGATGCCCTGGGTGTTTGCCTTAACCGCGATCTTGGTGCGGTGCCCGGCTTCGCGGGCCAGGGCGACGATCTCCACGGAGCGGTCGGCGATCTCGGGGACCTCCAGTTCGAAAAGCTTCCGAACCAGGCCCGGGTGCGAACGGGACAGGGTGATGGACGGGCCCTTGGTGCCGCGGTGCACGTCGATCACGTACGCGCGCAGCCGGTTCCCGTGGAGGTACTTCTCCCCCGGCACCTGCTCGGGCGGAGGAAGCAGGGCTTCCACGCTGCCCAGATTCACCTGGATCATGTGCGGGTTGTTGCCCTGCTGGATCAGCCCGGCAACAAGTTCACCCTCGCGGCCCTTGAATTCGCCCAGGACGTTGTCGTCCTCAACGTCGCGCAGCCGCTGCAGGATGATCTGCCGGGCGGTGCTGGCGGCGATGCGGCCGAACCCGGCCGGCGTGTGCTCGAACTCGCCGATGGGTGCGCCGTCATCGTCGATTTCCGTGGCCCAGATGGTCACGTGGCCGCTCTTGCGGTCCAGCTCCGCGCGGGCTTTCTCGAAGGCGCCCGGTGACTTGTGGTATGCGACGAGCAGGGCCTGCTCGATCGTGGGGATGAGGAGATCCAGCGGGATTTCGCGCTCACGCTCCAGGAGTCTCAGCGCGCTCATGTCAATATCCATCAGGCCTCCTCAGAAGGTCCATTGTGCTCAGTTTCCAGACCGGCCTCGTCGAGGCGGCTGAACTCAATTTCGACTTTTCCGCTGCGGATCTTGTCGAAAGGAAGTTTTACGGGGTCGCCCTGCTTGGGCTTCATGCCCTTTTTCACGGCGATTTCGGGAACGAGGGTCACGCCGGCATCGTCAACGGAGCTGATCCTGCCCGTAACGTTCTCGCCTTGGATCACGTTGACCGCAACCATCCGGCCGCGGGCGCGGTGCCAGTGCCGGGGCTCGGTCAGCGGCCTGCCCACGCCGGGCGATGAAACTTCGAGGTCATAGGGACGGCTGTCCGTGCCGGGGTCGCTGTCCAGGATGTCGGAGAGCTCCTTGGAGATGTCTGCGATGACGTCAAGGCCCACCCCTCCCGTTTCCTCCTGCGGCAGATCCACCACTACGTGGACCACGCGGTTGGAACCTGCGATGTGGATGGCAACATCCTCGAGGTAAAGCCGGTGCGACTGGACCGCGGGCGCCAGCAGCGCCCGGAGGCGCTCAGCCTCGGGATTGTGGACAGCCGCGGGTTCAGCCTTTCCCGCGTCGGTCCGGTCTGATGAAGTCGTGGCTTCTGCATTGCTCACGATGCCGGCCGCCTCCCGTTAGATGATGTTGTGACTACTAGCGTAGCGATTTTCCGGGCAGCTTGGTGCACGGACTTCCACGCGGCCGTGACAACATGGTCTGTTGTGAATGACGACAGCGGGCGAAAAAGAAGGACGGCCAGCTATCTCCGGTATGGCCTGCTGGCACTCGCCGCATTCCTGGTGCTGAGCCTCGGTTTTGCGCTGGTTCCG
Source organism: Arthrobacter globiformis (assembly GCF_030815865.1). Classification (NCBI taxonomy): domain Bacteria; kingdom Bacillati; phylum Actinomycetota; class Actinomycetes; order Micrococcales; family Micrococcaceae; genus Arthrobacter; species Arthrobacter globiformis. The sequence goes on along the minus strand of NZ_JAUSXI010000001.1, from coordinate 1,941,250 downwards.
CGGGAATCCCCGGCACCGGCAGCTCCTCCTTTCTCCGAGCAGGCGCGCGCCGCCGCCCTCGCTCAAACCCTGGACCTGAGGGCTGCAAGCCAGCAGCTCGCGGACGGGTCGTCCGGCGCGCGGCGGCAGCTGTTTTCCCACACTGTGACTTTGCTGACTACGCAGGCACGGGCGCTCCTTCTTCCGGGCGGCGCCACCGCCACTTCAGCGGCCGGCGCAGGTTCAACGGCAGGGGCGCCGGGAACCGCCGGTCCGTCCGCCACAGCGTCATCGGGGTCAGCACCGTCGCGACCGGCCACGCTGCCCGCGCTGATCGCTGCACTGTCCAAGAGCGGCAAGGAACGCCTCGTCCATGCGGAGAAGGCCGACGGCGGGATGGCCCGCCTGCTCGCCGCGGTAGGAACCGCTCAGCTGCTTCAGGCGACGACGCTGGCACAGGTTGCCGGGACGCCGCCGCCTACCCTTTCAGCGCCGGCGACAACGCAGCGAAACGCGGCCACGGCGTGCTCCGCTACCAGCCCCTCAGGCGGTAGCGCCCAATCAGGCAACAGCGCCGAGGCAGGCGGTGACGCCCAGCCAAGCAACAGTGGCCAGTCCACCAAATCAGCGGAACCGTCTGACAGCGCCACGCTCGCTGCCGCCCTGAACCGGGTGGTCCGGACAGAAGTTGAGACGGTGTACGGCTACCAGGTGGCGCTGACGCGCCTGGCCGCGCCGGCCGCGGACCAGGCGAGGGCCCTGTTGGCCACGCATGAAACCCTCGTTGGCCAGGCCGAGGCCTACACCCGCGCTCATTGCGTGTCCGTTCCCCCCCGTGAACCGGGCTACACCCTGGGCACCTCGTTCCTGCAGAAGCCGGCTGCGGGGCTGGCCAGCCTTGAAGCCGGAACGCTCCCGGTCTACGGCGACCTTGTGGCGCTGAGTGAGGGTGAGACACGGCGGTGGGCTGTCTCCTCGCTGGTCGCGGCTGCCCAGCGGACCACGCGCTGGGGGTCCGATCCCGGCCCCGTACCCGGAATTGTGCTGGACACCGCGCTCCTGCCGGAGCTTCCGGAACCGCCTGCGCCCTCACCGCGCCAGACCGACGGCGGCGCAGCGTAACACCCGCCGAACCCTAAGCACGGGTCGGCCGGAGACATCCCACTGGCAGCCGGCTGCCTCAAAGTGGTTTGCTGGAGCCATGGATTCAGCGGACAGATCTGCGTTGCCCCCTGAGGGGCAGCACGCCAACGAGCCCCACGGCAACGACATCGTGCACCGCCTGAACTGGCTGCGTGCCGGTGTCCTCGGAGCCAACGACGGGATCGTGTCGGTCGCTGCGATTGTGGTGGGCGTCGCCGGTGCGACCAGTGACAACGGCCCCATCCTCGCGGCCGGTGCTGCCGGACTCGTGGGCGGTGCCATATCCATGGCCCTGGGCGAGTACGTCTCCGTCAGCAGCCAGAGCGACAGCCAAAAAGCGCTGATCGAGAAGGAACGGCGCGAACTTGACGAGGAACCGGAAGAGGAGCTGCTGGAGCTCGCCGCGATCTACCGGAGCAAGGGCCTTAGCGAGGAGACCGCCCAGAATGTGGCGCGGGAACTGACAGAGCACAACGCCCTGGCTGCACATCTATCCGCCGAGCTCAATATCGACGAACAGGACATCGTGAGCCCCTGGCATGCCGCCTTTGCGTCAGCGATCGCCTTCACCCTGGGGGCCATTCTGCCGATGCTGGCCATCCTGCTGCCTCCTGAAAACATTCGCGTTGCGGTGACTTTCGGAGCAGTCCTGCTGGCCCTGGCTGTGACGGGCGCCGTGGGCGCGTGGATCGGCGGCGGTTCGAAGACCCGGGCGGCCGGACGCGTGGTGGTGGGTGGCGGCCTCGCCCTGGCCGCGACGTTCACTATCGGCAACCTGCTCGGCGCCAGCGGCATCGTCTAGGGGTGCCACCGGCATCGTCTAGGGGTGCCAGCGGCATCGTGCAGGCAGGAGCTGTCCGGCCTACCCGATCCGCAAGGCCCGCTCCACTACGCTGGAGCTGTGAGCCGGCCAGCAGACGTTCCCATCCCCCCGGACCTGACGCGCCGCTACTCCCGCAGCAGCGCCGGCAGGGCCTGGCTGGCGTCCCTTCCTGACATGATCCGCGGCCGGCTCGACCAGTGGCAGCTTGAGCTTGATCTGGAACCGGGAGCGTTTCCGTGGTGCGGACACGGCGCGGTTGTGGTTCCGGTCCGCGCGGCGGGATCGGCCGCAGCATTGAAGGTGGCCTTTCCGCACGATGAAGCCCTCGTTGAACGCCATGCGCTGGCACTGTGGAACGGCCATGGCGCGGTAAAGTTGCTGGCCTCCGACGCCGGAACGTGTTCAATGCTCCTTGAGCGCCTGGATGCGGGCAGGTCGCTCCGGACAGAGCCGATGGACACCGCCATTGAGGTGTGGGGCGGGCTGATGCGGGAGCTGAGCCTCGTGCCCGACGGCCGGCCGCAGTGGCAGGAATTTTTGCACGTTGCCGCCCGTGCGGAACAGTGGAGCGACGACTTGCCCGCCGACTGGGAACAGCTGGGCCGCCCGTTTCCCCGGTGGCTGCTGGAGGCAGCACTCGAGGTTTGCCAGACCCGAGGCGCCGTGGGCCGCCGCTCCTCGGAGGACGTCCTGGTCAACACGGACTTCCACTACCTCAACATTCTGGCCAGGTCTGACTCCCCAGCGAACTCTGCGGCAGGGAACCGTTCCGCCGGGGAGACTGTCGCCGACGGCTTTGCCGCCATCGACCCCCAGCCGATGGTGGGCGAGGCGGAATTCGCGGTGGCTCCCGTGCTCTGGAACCGGATCCCGGACCTGCCGGCATCGGATCCCGCCGGCGGCCTGCTGGCAAGGTGCCATGACTTCAGCCTTGCGGCAGGGCTGGACCCGGAAGTGGCCCGGCAGTGGAGCCTGGCCAGGGAGGTGGACAACGCCCTGCACTACGCCTCGAGGCCAGGGCACGGCGGTGACATGGCCCGGTCCCTATGGGTGGCCAGCACGCTTGCCGGCCAGACGCTGGACGGGCTTCCCGCAGCGCCCGACTTGCCCGAACCCGGCGAGGATGCCATGAACACATCGCCGTCGTAGGGCCCCGGAGAGCACAGGGCCGTCAGGACCCGCCCAACCGGACGGCTTCGAGGGCCATCCGCACCGCATCCACCGCGGTGGTGACGTCATCGGCGTCGGTGGTCCAGTTGCTGACCGATATCCGCACCACGCCCCTGCCATGCCAACGGGAACCGGACATCCACACCATTCCGTCGGCGATGAGCCGATCCGCCACGCGTTGGGTTGTAGCGTCGTCGCCGAAGGCCACGGTGATCTGGGTGTAGCCGACGTCGTTCAGGACTTCCACCCCGTCAATGGCCGTGAGCTGTTCCGCGAGCTGGGCAGCGGATGTGGCAAGGCGGCGGATCTGTTCGGCAACGCCGTCCCTGCCCAGGGACTTCAGCGCAGCCCACACGGGCACTCCCCTTGCCCTGCGGGAAAGCTCCGGAACCCGCTGGCTGGGATCACCCAAGCCGTCGGCATCCTGGAGAAGGTAGCTGGCGTGCAGCCCCATGGCACTGCGCAACGCTTGCGCATCCCGGACCGCGACGACGCCGCAGTCGTACGGGACGTTAAGGCTCTTGTGCGCGTCTGTGGCCCAGGAGTCGGCCCGTTCCACGCCAGCGGTCAGCCCTGCGAGCTCCGGGACGGCCGCAGCCCAGAGTCCGAAGGCCCCGTCCACGTGCACCCAGGCGCCGTGTGCCTTGGACGCCGCGATGGCTGGGGCGAAGGGGTCGAAGGCTCCGGAGTGGAGGTTTCCCGCCTGCAGGCACACCAGCACCTGGGCGGCCGGCCCCGAACCCTGGGGTACGCCAGACTGGGCGGCGCCTGAACTATCCGTTGCTGCATGCTTCAGCGCGATCCGGTTCAGGGCACAGTCCAGCTCCGCGGCGTCGATGCGTCCCTGGCTGTCGGCCGGAACCACGGTGGGGCTGCCCATTCCCAAGTAGCGCAGCGCGAGGTCCACCGTCTCGTGCCGTTCCTCCCCCACAAGGCAATGGATCCGCGGAGCGCCGAAGAGTCCGTCACGTTCCAGGTTCCAGCCGGCGTCCTTCAGAAGCCGCCACCGTGCGGCCGCCAGCCCGGTGAAGTTGGCCATGGTGGTTCCGGTGACGAAGCCGACGTCGGATTCCTCCGGCAGGCCCAGCAGCTGCAGCAGCCAGTGGCCGGCTGCGTCCTCAATGGCGGCAATGGCTGGCGTGGCGTAGCGGAGCCCCGAGTTCTGGTCCCATGAACTGACCAGCCAATCGGCCGCCATGGCAGCCGGGAGGGTACCGCCGATGACCCAGCCGAAAAAGCGGCCGGATGGCATGGCCATGAGGCCCGGTTCGGCGTGGCTGGCCAGGTAATCCACGACGTCTGCCGGGGGCATGCCGGAGTGGGGCAGCGCTCCGTCGAACGCTGCGGCGAGTTCCCGGGCTGCCTGCTGCGGACCTACCCGGCGGCTGGGCTGGCTTTCCAGCCAGCGCGTCGCATGCCGGACGGCTGCAGCCAGGGCGTCCCTGTACGGTTCCGCGCCGGCTGACATAGAGGCATGCTACGCCGTCCCGGGACCGCCCGCGAGAACTAGCTCCGCCGGAAACCTGGCTCAGCCGAGAAGCCAGCTCAGGCGAAGTTCTCCTGCCAGACGTCCAAGGCGAGCTTGACGATCAGGGCGAAAACCACAACGAGGAACACCACACGCACAAATTTGCTCCCCTGCTTTACTGCGGTGCGCGCCCCGAGGTAGCCCCCGGCCATGTTCGCTGCGCCCAGCAGCAGGCCGACTCCCCAGAGGAGCGACCCGTGCGGGAGGAAAAATATAAGTGCCCCGGCGTTCGTCGCCATGTTGACGATTTTCGCCTTGGCGCTGGCCTCGAGGAAGGCGTACCCCATCGCCGAAACCAGCGCAATCACCAGGAACGATCCGGTGCCGGGCCCGATCAGGCCGTCGTAGAACCCGATCACGGCGCCGATGGCGCAGGCCACCACGTAGTGCGTGCGGCCGTCGTGCCTGAGCACGGTCAGGTGGCCGGCGTCGGGCCTAAGTGCCGTGAACAGCGCGACGGCAACCAGGGCCACCACGATGATCGGCTTGAACACCTCCGCCGGCAGCCGGGTGGCCAGCAGCGCACCGCCGAAGCTGCCCGCCAGCGCGATCGCGGCCATCGGCACGGCCGTCCGAAGGTCGGGCCGGACGCGGCCGTAGTAGGTCACGGCACTGGTGGTGGTGCCGAAAATGGAGCCCATCTTATTGGTGGCCAGTGCCTGCACCGGGGTGATCCCTGGCACGAGCAACAGCGCCGGCAGCTGCAGCAGGCCGCCGCCGCCCACGACGGCGTCCACCCAGCCGGCGGAGAAGCCAGCCACCACTATCAGGACGATAGTGGCGAGCTGGATCGACTCAAACCCCGAAACCACTGAGAGGGTCGGGCGTCAGTTGCTGCGGACGGCGTTGACCACGTAGTCAACGGCCTTGTCCACGGCCACGTTCTCAGCCTCGCCGCTGCGGCGGTCCTTGATTTCGACGACGCCGTCGACCAGTCCGCGGCCGACGGCAAGGATGGTGGGCACGCCAACAAGCTCGGCATCGCCGAACTTGACGCCCGGGGAAACCTTGGGCCGGTCATCGTAGATGACTTCCAGGCCTGCGGCCTCAAGCTCGAGGGCGAGCTGCTCAGCGGCGGCGAAGATTTCCTCGCCGCGGCCGACGGCCACGACATGCACGTCGGCCGGAGCCACGGAGCGGGGCCAGACGAGGCCCTTGGCGTCGTGGTTGGATTCCGCCAGTGCGGCCACGGCTCGGGTGACGCCCACGCCGTAGGAACCCATGGTGACCACCACCTGCTTGCCGTTCTGGTCCAGGACCTTCAGTTCCAGCGCTTCGGCGTATTTGCGGCCCAGTTGGAAGATGTGTCCCATCTCGATGCCGCGGGCCGTTTCGAGCGGTCCCGAGCCGTCCGGGGCTTCATCGCCGGCGCGCACCTCGGTGCACTCGATGACGCCATCCCACGTGAAGTCGCGTCCCGCCACCAGGCCGAAGACGTGCTTGCCGGCCATGTTGGCGCCGGTCACCCAGGCGGTGCCGCTGACGACGCGCGGATCCACCAGGTACAGGAGCTTGGCGGCGCCTTCGAGGCCGAGGAGCGGTGCGCCCAGCGACATGCCCGGGCCGAGGTAACCGCGGACGATGAGCGGGTTGCGGGCCAGGTCCTCCTCGCCGGCGGCTTCCACGGCGATTTCGCCGGCGACCGGGAGGTAGGCGCCGATGTTGGCCTCGACGCGCTTGAGGTCGACACCCCGGTCGCCGGGGACACCGAGCACCACGATCTGGCGCTCCCCGGTGGGCAGGGTGACGGCGAGAACAACGTTCTTGAGTGTGTCAGCGGCAGTCCAGGGGCCGCCGTCGGCCTCGCTGCGCGGCACGAGCTCGTTGGAGGCAGCCACCAGCGTGTCGATCGTGGGAGTGTTCGGGGTATCGCGGATCTGGGCGGCCGGGGCGTTGGTGAAGTCGATTTCCGCGGGAACCACCGTGGTCACGGCTTCGACGTTCGCCGTGTAGCCGCCGGCCGAGCGCACGAAGGTGTCCTCGCCGATGTCGGTGGGGTGCAGGAATTCCTCGCTCCTGGACCCGCCCATGGCGCCTGCGGTGGCCGTGACGGGAATGACTTCCAGGCCCAGCCGCTCGAAGATCTTCAGGTAGGCGGCGCGGTGCGCGTTGTAGCTCGCGTCCAGGCCGGCGTCATCGACGTCGAATGAGTAGGAGTCCTTCATGATGAACTCACGTCCGCGGAGCAGGCCGGCGCGGGGACGTGCCTCGTCGCGGTACTTGTTCTGGATCTGGTAGAGGCTCAGCGGCAGGTCCTTGTACGAGGAGTACAGGTCCTTGACCAGCAGGGTGAACATCTCCTCGTGCGTGGGGGCCAGCAGGTAGTCCCCGCCCTTGCGGTCCTTCAGCCGGAACAGCCCTTCGCCGTACTCGGTCCACCGGTTGGTCGCCTCGTAGGGCTCCTTGGGAAGCAGTGCGGGGAAGTGAACTTCCTGGGCGCCGATGGCGGCCATCTCTTCCCGGATGATCTGCTCCACCTTGCGCAGCACGCTCAGTCCCAGCGGCAGCCAGGTGTAGATGCCCGGAGCCGCGCGGCGGATGTATCCCGCGCGCACGAGCAGCCGGTGGCTGGCAACCTCGGCGTCAGCGGGGTCTTCACGCAGGGTGCGCAGGAAAAGCTTGGAGAGTCGAAGAACCACGGGTACGTGTCCGTTTCTGGGGGAAGTGCTGATTGTCTGGGTACTAATCTACCGGCTGGGCAGCAGTACAGGTTCCGGGCCCTGTGGGAGCTGAACAGGAAAACCACGCCCCGCAGGAGAAGCCCCTGGCCGTTCACGGCCGGTCATCCCTGTGGCGGCGTGGCTCCGCGGCCGGTCATGCCGCTGATTCTAGAAAGACCACCGGGTCCGAAAACACGGTTAGAACGAACCTATGTGATAGCCGTCACCGATTCCAAATCCAGCGTGACCGGTGCGGCTTTGGCAACCGGCTAGAAGAGAACCGTAGCGAAGGTCCCCACCTGCCGGAAGCCCACGCGTTCGTAGGTGGCCCTCGCCCGGGAGTTGTAGTCGTTGACGTAGAGGCTGGTGACGGGAGCCATTTTCTGGGCCAGCAGCACCACGGCCGCCATGTAGCCGGCGCTCAGCCCTAGTCCCCGGCGGCTGGGGTTCATCCATACGCCCTGGACCTGGGTGACTTCGGCGGTCACTGCACCCAGCTCGGCCTTGAACACGACTTCGCCGTCCTTCAGGTGGACCAGGGAGTGTCCCTGCCGGATCAGGCCCGCCACCCGGCGGCTGTAGAAATCGCGGCCGCCGAGGTACGGCGAATAGCCAACCTCTTCCTCGAACATCGCCGCGCAGGCAGGGAGGATGGCGTCAAAATCTGCGTACTGCCCGTATCCCAGCTGCCAGTTCGGCTCAACAGCCGGGGGGCCGGTGATGGTCATGAGCGGCTGGTCGGGCCGCACCTCGTGAGCCAGGTGGCCCAGCTCTCCAAGGTGGCGGTGCAGGGCAAGGACCGTGCCGGCCGGCCCGAAGATCGACGCGTACCGCCGCCCGGAGCGGTGGGCCGCAGCAGCCACCGGCCCGGCCAGCTCGGGGTCGAGCTGGACGGGAACAAGGTTGGCGCCTGCCCAGCAGGCGCCAACCAGAACGTCGTCGTCGAAAACGCCCAGGACGTTGGCTCCGCCCGGGGTGGGCGCGGCAGAGTCTGTTGACTCCAGGTGCGCCAGGATGAACACGTTGGCGACGGGATCGGTCCCGGCCAGTTCGCGCAGCTGACGGGTGTCCCCAACACCCAGTACCCGGACGGTGGCGCCGTCCGGCGTTGCGCCGTCCTTATGAGACGCTAACCACGGGGCTACCCTTGACAGCATCTTCGCCATCGGCCTCCCCCATCTCTTCCGCGATACGCATGGCCTCTTCGATCAGTGTCTCAACAATCTGGCTCTCGGGGACAGTCTTGATGACCTCGCCCTTCACAAATATTTGGCCCTTGCCGTTGCCCGAGGCGACGCCGAGGTCAGCTTCCCGTGCTTCGCCCGGACCGTTGACGACGCAGCCCATGACGGCGACGCGCAGCGGGATCTCCATCCCCTCGAGGCCGGCGGTGACCTGCTCGGCGAGGGTGTAGACATCAACCTGGGCGCGCCCGCAGGACGGGCACGAGACGATTTCCAGCTTGCGGGGGCGCAGGTTCAGCGACTGCAGGATCTGGTTCCCCACCTTGATCTCCTCGACGGGAGGGGCAGACAGGGATACGCGGATGGTGTCGCCGATGCCGCGCGAGAGGAGGGCGCCAAAGGCTGTGGCCGACTTGATGGTTCCTTGGAAGGCGGGGCCGGCCTCAGTGACGCCCAGGTGCAGCGGCCAGTCGCCCTTTTCGGCCAGCATCTCGTAGGCCGCCACCATGACCACCGGGTCATTGTGCTTCACGGAGATCTTGAAGTCGTGGAAGCCGTGCTCCTCGAAGAGCGAGGCTTCCCAGACCGCGGATTCGACCAAGGCCTCCGGGGTGGCTTTGCCATACTTCTTCAGGATGCCCGGTTCCAGCGATCCTGCATTCACGCCAATGCGGATGGACGTGCCGTGGTCTTTGGCCGCTTTGGCGATCTCCTTGACCTGGTCGTCGAACTTGCGGATGTTGCCCGGGTTGACGCGCACCGCCGCGCAGCCGGCCTCGATGGCCGCGAAGACGTACTTCGGCTGGAAGTGGATGTCGGCGATGACCGGGATCTGCGATTTCCGGGCGATGATCGGAAGCGCCTCCGCGTCATCAGCGGACGGGCACGCCACGCGGACGATGTCGCAGCCGGAAGCGGTCAGCTCGGCAATCTGCTGCAGCGTGGCGTTGATGTCCGTGGTGGGCGTGGTGGTCATCGACTGCACGCTGATGGGGAAATCGGAACCGACGCCGACGGAGCCCACCTTGATCTGGCGCGTCTTGCGTCGCGGGGCAAGGACGGGCGGTGGTGCGGATGGCATTCCCAGGCTGACCGAGGTCACGTGGACTCCTTGAATTCGAAAATCGGTGGTGCGGGGCGGCTAGGCTGCGTGCTCAGCCAGGAGACCGGTCACGGGGGCCCATTCGGTGGTTCGCGTGCCGGAAATGACGCCCGCTGCCGCGAAGGGATCCTGCCGGAGGATCTCGTTGAGTGCGGCTTCGTCGGCCGTCTTGAAAATAAGCAGGGCACCTGCGCCGTCGCCGTAGGGTCCGCTGGCCAGAAGCCTGCCGTCCTGCGCGAGTCCTGCAGTCCATTCGCGGTGGGCGGGGCGGGCGGCCGCGCGCGTTTCGGAGGACTCGGCGTCGTATACGTACTCAACAGCAAAAACAGTCATAGAGATACCCTATCCCGCGGCCGGGCTAGCCGAGGAGCACGACCTTCGTGAAGGCGGCAACTCCCGCCGCCCACAGCATGGAGGCCAGGGTGCCGATGATGAACCGCTCCGCTGCCACCGGCGTTTCCTTGAGTTCCGCGAACCGGCCCAGGCCTTTGATGGCCACCACGTAGGCGATTGCCACGGGCTGCCCGGCCAGGATGGCAAGGCAGACTGCCAGCCGCTCGAGCACGCCGATGATGGCCCCGCCCCGGAGGATCCGTTTGGCCGACGCCTCGCCTCCGGGTTCCGGCGCGGCAGCACCACCGGCGTCCACCGTGATGTCGCCGTTCACTGTATTCACCCTGTCCCCTGCCGGGCTGTCCGCCGCAGCGGGGCTGTCCACCGTCACGTCGGCCGAGGGGTCGTCGGCGCCGTCCCTGCCGGCGCTGGCGGCGGCATCGGCTTTGTCGTCGATGGTGCGGGCCAGCCGGAAAACCAGGGCCGTGACAGGCCAGCCCACGAATCCGGCCGTCAGCAGGGCGGCTGCGATCCAGACTGCGTTCACGCTTCTCCTCGGTTGTCGTCGCCGTCCTGGGCTCCAGGTGTGAGGTTCTCAAGGACGAGGCGGTGGGCGGTTGCCAGCAGCATTTCCACCGCCGGCCTTGCCGCCCATTCTTCCTGCCAGCCCGACCGGAGGACGGCCCGGCTCACCGACTGTTCGGTGATTCCCAGCTCCCGCGCAACCTGTTTCTGGAGTCCGTGGCGTCCGGAGCCCTGTTCGGTGGCTGCACCGCTCTTCGCACGGAGGGCATCCACCACGCGCCACTGGGCCTCGGTCCGTGCCTGCACCAGCCCGCCGACCAGCCGCAGCACCGCCTCCGCGTTTGCGCACGCCACGACGGCCTCGTGCTCGCGGCTTCCGGCAACCACGGCCGCGGGGACATGGCTCGCGGCTGACTTGGCCCGCTCCACCGCCCGGCGAGCAGCGACAAAGGCGGGGCCGGACCCTTCGCGCGGGCTCGCGTCCGGCGGCAGGGTTCCCGGGCCGACGCCGATTCCGACGTACCAGTGCCCGCTTCGCAGGGCGTGCAGGGCCACGTCGACCACCAGGGCCGGGTCCTGCAGGACGCCCTGTACTTCGTCGCCGACAGAGCGTTCAAAGCGGACGCCAGGATGGCTGCCGAGGTCGCCGAGGAGCTCGGGTACGCGGTCCACGTCGCTGGTGCTGCCACGCTGGTCGATGGTCAGAACGTACATACAGAAACCGTATCCGGCTTATATTCGAAAATCAATCATTTGAAGCTGATTTTTAGTAATCAGTCAATCAAGGTTTAGCACCAGGTATCATCCGAAGAGATTCACCGGCTTCACGATGTCCGCGTAGATCAGCAGCGCACCCATTCCCATGAGCAGTGCGGCCACTACGTAGGTCACCGGCAGCAGTTTCGCGATGTCAAAGGCGCCGGGGTCGGGTTTGCCGAGCAGCTTTGCCGCCCGCCGCCGCACTGCCTCGTAGAGTGCGCCGGCGACGTGCCCGCCGTCGAGCGGGAGCAGCGGGATCAGGTTGAAGACCGCCAAGGCAAAATTCAGCCCGGCAAGCAGTCCCACCAAGGCGGCAAGCCGGGCCTGGGCAGGCACTTCCTCCATGGCGGCCACTTCGCCCGCCACGCGGCCCACGCCCACCACGCTGATGGGGCCGTTGGGGTCGCGGGGTTCTTCGCTAAAGGCCGCCTTGGCCACTCCGACCACCCGGGCCGGCAGATTGAGGACCACCCCGGCAACCTGCCTGATGTTCTCCCCCGCCATGGGCAGGACGGACGACGCCGGCTGGGGAACCAGAGCGGTCTGCGCACCGATGCCCAGGAAGCCAACGTCCTGGTACAGGAGCTTTCCGGCGTCGTCCTTCGCCTGGCGCCCATCCGGACCGACGACTGGGCGTGCCGACAGAACAGGGGTGACGGTGCTGGTCACCGGCGAGCCGTTGCGCTCAACAGTGATGGACACTTCCTTGCCCGCAGAAGCGCGAATCCAGCCCGTGAGCTGGTCCCAGCTGGTAACGGTTTTTCCGTCGAAGGCGGTGATGACGTCGTTGGGCTTGAGCTGCCCCGCAGCTGCCGGTGTCGGTTTGCAGTCGGCGGAGTTTGGGTCGACCGACTCCCCCGCCTTCACCTGGCACTTGGAGACGTCGGCGATGGTGGTGGTGGGCTCGGAGATGCCGAACCCCATGAGCAGCACGGCCGTGAGCACGAGGCCGATCAGCAGGTTCATTGCCGGCCCGCCCAGCATGATGATGATCTTCTTCCAGACAGGGAGCCGGTAGAACACGCGGTTCTCGTCCCCCGGCCCCACATCTTCATGGGCCATGGAGCGGGCCTCGCTGGCCAGCGTCTGGAACATGCCGGTGCTGGACGGGCGCACCGAGCCGTCCTCCTTGTTGGGCGGGTACATGCCGATCATCGACACGTAGCCGCCCAGAGGCAGCGCCTTGAAGCCGTACTCGGTCTCGCCCTTTTTGGTCGACCAGATGGTGGGTCCGAAGCCGATCATGTACTTGGTGACTCGCACCTTGAACAGCTTGGCCGGCACCAGGTGGCCCACCTCATGCAGCGCAATGGATACCGCGATGCCGACCGCCACAAAGACGACACCAAGAATAAAGAGGATAACGGGACTCATGCTTCAGATCTGCTGCTTCCTAGAGACTGCTCACTGCTAAACGTTCGTGGGTGCGCGCACGTGCCCACGTCTCAGCATCGAGCACGGTTCCGACCGTTAGCCCGGAGGAACCCGAATGCTCGCTGAGGACGGCTTCGATCGTATCCACGATGTCTGTGAACCGGATTCGTCCCGCATGGAAAGCCATGACGGCTTCCTCGTTGGCGGCGTTGAACACTGCAGGGTAGGTACTGCCCTGTTTCGCCGCGTCCTTGGCCAGCCGGACGGCGGGGAACGCGCCGGCGTCCAGCGGCTCGAACGTCCAACTGGTGGCCTGCGTCCAGTCGCACGGCGTCGCCGCGCTGGGCACCCGGTGCGGCCAGCCCAAGCCAAGCGCAATTGGAAGGCGCATGTCAGGCGGCGACGCCTGGGCAATGGTGGAACCGTCCACGAACTGCACCATGGAGTGGACCACTGACTGCGGATGGACCACCACCTCGATCCGTTCCAAGGGGATGTCGAACAGCAGGTGCGCCTCAATGACCTCAAGGCCCTTGTTGACCAGGCTGGCTGAGTTGGTGGTGACCATCAGGCCCATGTCCCAGGTGGGGTGGGCCAGCGCCTCCTCCGGCGTGACGGCCGAGAGCTGTTCGCGGGTCCGGCCGCGGAAGGGCCCGCCCGAGGCGGTCAGGATGAGCTTGTCCACTTCTCCGGCGGTCCCGGAGCGCAGGCACTGGGCGATGGCGGAGTGCTCGGAGTCGACCGGAACGATCTGCCCCTCCGCGGCGGCGGCCTTGACCAGCGAACCGCCAACGATCAGGGATTCCTTGTTGGCCAGCGCCAGCGTGGCCCCGGACTCCAGCGCGGCGAGGGTTGGCGCCAGGCCGATCGAGCCTGTGATGCCGTTGAGCACCACGTCCGCCTTCACGGCGGCGATCCTGGCCGAGGCGTCGGGGCCGGCGATGATCTCGGGACGGTACTGACCCACCCCGGCTAACCTGGCGGCGTCGTTGATCAGGTCCCGCAGGCGCCCCGGGTCACCTGCGGCGATGCCGATGGCGGCGGCCCGGGTGTGCACGGCCTGCCGGGCGAGGAGTTCGAGATTGCCGCCCCCGGCGCTGAGCGCCACAACCTCAAAAAGGTCCGGGGCGCCGTCGACGACGTCAATCGCCTGGGTGCCGATGGAACCGGTGGATCCGAGAATGACGACGGTGCGCGGCTGGCTGTCTGGACGGCTGGAGCCGGAAGTCTGCATGGCTTAAGTATCCCGCACCGCTGACCGCAGTCGGTCTGGCAGCGGGTACCCACCCGAAGAGCAGCAGCACGCGGGCGCCAAGCTCACACGAGTTAGGTAGACTGCAGCAAAACAGAGAGTTTCCCACTAGAGGACCAGCCCATGAACCGCAAGGCCACCGCACTGGACGTCGCCAAGCTGGCAGGTGTCTCGCGCAGCGCTGTGTCACTCGTGCTCAACGGGCGGGGCGATGGCAACGTGGCCCTCGAAAGCCAGCAGCGCATCCGGGAAGCAGCCGCCGCCCTCAATTACTCGCCGAACAAGATCGCCCTCAGCCTGCGAAATCAGCGGTCGCGGGTCATCGGGATCGTGTCGGACCAGGTGGTCACCAGCCCGTTCGACGGCAACATCATCGCCGGGGCAGACGCTGTGGCGCGGTCGCACGGCTTTGTCACGGTGGTCATGGACACCGAACTGGACGAGTCCCGTGACGAAAGCGCAGTGGAAACCCTGCTGGACCGGCAGGTTGACGGCTTGATGTACGTGACGGTGGGCCTGCGTCCCCTGCACGTGCCGCCGAACATGGCCCGGGTCCCGTCGATCCTGGCCAACTGTTTCGACGACCGCCCCGATGCCGGCCTTCCGGCTGTCATCCCGGACGAGGTCAGGGGCGGTCGGGAAGCAGCCGAGCACGTCATGGCCCTCGGCCACCGGGACATCGCCTTCCTCGCCGGGGACTCCCTGACGCCCGCCGCGCCCCGCCGGATCGAGGGCTACCGAGAGGCCTTTGGCGGCGCCGGCGTCCCCGTGAATGAGGACCGTGTTCTCCAGGTTGGCTGGGACACCGACGCCGGCTTCCACGGTGCCATGAAGCTCCTCGACGGTGTGGATCCGGCCACGCGCCCCACCGCGATCCTGTGCGCCAACGACCGTCTCGCCATCGGCGTCGTGCTGGCCTGCTACCGGCTGGGGCTGAACGTACCGCAGGATGTGTCCGTCATGGGCTACGACGACGAATTCCGCATCGCCAAAACCATGGTCCCGGCGCTCACCACCATGGCCCTTCCGCTCCGGGAAATGGGGGCCGCCGCCATGACGGCGCTCCTCGCGGAGGTGGAGTCTGCACCGGATGGAAAGAACGACGACGACGGCGGGCCGGGTACCAGCCCCGCCGCCGCTGCAAGCACCAACCGTTCCGCGCAGGCCGAGACGATGGTCCCCTGCCGCCTGGTGGTCCGGGATTCCACCGGCCCGCTCCCGGCCGGACGTTAGGCCCGGCCGGACGTTAGGCCCGGCTGGGACTAAGTCCGCATGCGAAGTCAGCCCTGGGCCGGCGCCTGCACTAGTTCCCAGACATCGGCGGAGGCACCGGTAGGAATGTGCAGCTGCCACTCTTCCCCCGCCGCCGGGTAAGCACGCAGTGTGGTGGCCACCGAACCGGCCCGGTAGACCTCCACCAGCGAGGCATCCACGAAGACCCGCAGTTCCTCGCCCGGTGCGATGGTTCCGTTGAAGACGGTCTGGCGGCTGCCGTCCCCCACGAGCAGGAGTTCGACGGCGGTGTCCCCGCCAGCACCCGCACCTTCCGAACCAGCCCCGCCCGCAGTCACCAAGGCCTCGGCAAACGGAGGCAGCACAATAGATCCGCCCGCCTGGCTGGCCGTCCGCGCTCCACGGTAGGCGTCGATTTCCGGGGCGGGGCTGACGGCAAGGGCGCCGTCGACCACAGAGAGTTCACGCGGGAAGGTCAGGACACCCGCCCAGCCGGCAGCGTCAATTTCGTCCTGGCTGCGGCCGCGGCGTCCGTCGCGGCCCGGGCCCTCATTGGCCCAGCCCCACAGCAGGGCGCGGTCCTCCAGCGCCACGATCTGGGGAGCGTAGAAGTCGCGCCCGAGGTCGGACTTCCCGCCGCCGCGTGGGGTGAAGACCGGCAGCCCGGTCTCCGGGTCCTCGGTCAGCGAACCGACCAGGTGACCCACGCCGTTGGCGTGTTCGTGGGCGTCACCGGAAAGCCAAAGCGAGAACATCATCAGCCAGGTCCCGGAATCTTCAGAGGACTCGCCGGAGGCATCTCCCGCGAACCCCAAATCACCGGAGGAATCAGGCACCCGCACCAGCTGCGGGCATTCCCAGATCTCGGCCGGCGTGGATTCGGCGGCCACCGGGTTCTCCGAGGTCAGCCAGACACCCTGGTACTTCCAGTCGGACATGTCCTCCACCGTGTACAGGAGCAGTGCGGCGTTCCCGCTGGCGAGGCCGGCGCCCTGTATGGCGTACCGCTTGCCGTTGAACCGGAAGATGAACGGATCGCGCACCGCAATGACCTCCCCGTCGGCCGGCATCGAGGCCGCCACGTGGCCGGACTGTTCCCACTGGACCAGGTCCTCCGTGCCGCGGGCGATGACCACCTGGGAGTGACCCCCGTCGCCGCGGACGCCCGAGTACGCCGCGGTGGGAACACCGCCGTCGTCCGTCACCACACCGGTCCAGCAGCCGTACTCATCCGGCCCGCCGTGCTGCGGGCGCAGCGCCACCGGGTGTTCTTCCCAGCGCACCAGGTCGGCTGAGCTCACGTGGCCCCAGACGATCCTGTGGTGCCTGGCTGAGTCCGGGTTGTACTGGAAAAACACGTGGTACCGGCCGTTGATGTGGCTGATGCCGTTGGGATCGTTGATCCAGCCCTGGGCAGGACGCGGGTGGAACCGCGGGAAGGCGGGGTCGGTGTGGGCGGCGGCGACGTCGGCGAAGCGGACGGCGGCGAGGTCCGGGGAGGGCATGGAGGGGGCCTTTCAGTATTCAGGAATGGGAGGGTTATTTTCCGGTGCCGGCCGTGAGGCCGTCCTGGAGTGCGCGCTGGCCGAACATAAAGACCACCAGCGCCGGAATCATGGACAGGACCACGCCTGCGAGCACCACGGAGATGCTGCCGGTTCCCAGGTTGCCCTGGAGCGAGACCAGTCCGAGCGGGAGCGTGAAGTTTTGTTCGGAGATGGTCAGGATGAGCGGGCGGAAGAACTCGTTCCAGTGGAAGTTGAACGCGAGGATTCCCACGATCGCCATGCCGGGCATCGCCAGCGGCGCGTACACGGAACGGAACGTCCGCCAGGGCGAGGCGCCGTCGATCGAGGCGGCCTCGGCGAGCTCGGCGGGGAGCCCCATGAAGTACTGGCGCATCAGGAAGGTGCCGAACGCCGTCGGAATGGCCGGCAGGATCAGCGCCAGCAGCGTGTCCGAAAGGCCCATGCCGCGGATCAGCATGAAGACGGGCACGATCGTGACTTGTACAGGGACCATCATGGTGGCCAATACGATCGAGAAAAGTGCGCCGCGGCCGCGGAACTTCAGGTGTGCGAAGGCATAGCCTGCCAGCGCTGCGGAGACCATCTGACCCACCGCGATCAGCCCTGTCACCAGGGCGCTGTTGAGGACGAGGAGGAAGATGTTCAGCTGCTGGAAGACCTCACCGTAGGACGTGAAGTCCGGATTCCACGGGATGAACGACGGCGGCAGCTTGAAGGATTCCGACGGCGACCGCAACGATGTGGACAGGGTCCACAGCACCGGGCCCAGCGTCAGGGCGGCCGCGAGCAGCAGCAGAACGATGCGGAAGGCGAAGTTCCAGTTGAACCTGCGACGATTGGATGCCGTTTCCGGGAGGCCTTCGGAAAGCCTGGGGGAATGCCCAGCCAGGCCGTGGTCTGTTGTGGTTGTCATGGCTGGCCTTACTGGTAGAAGACGAATCGTTTGCTGAGCCGGAACTGCGCGGCCGTGATGGCCATAATGATCAGAGTGAGTAGAACGCCGATGGCGGACGCCTGGCCGAACTCGAGGCGCTGGAAGGCCGATTCGAAGATCACCATGACGGCGGTGCGTGTGGAGTCGCCGGGGCCGCCACGGGTCAGCACGTAGGGCTGGTCGAACACCTGGAGGGCGCTGATGATGGCCATCACCGAGGCCACCAGCGTGGTGGGGCTGAGCAGGGGCAGCGTCACGTGCAGGTGCTTGCGCCAGCCGGTGGCGCCGTCGATCGCTGCCGCTTCGTATGTCTCCACGGGAATGGAGGCCAGGCCGCCGATGAACAGCAGGAAGGAGAACCCGAAGTTCTGCCACACGTAGACCAGGATCACGACGGCGGCGGACCCGCCTGGCGTGGTCAGCCACGGGACGGCGGGGATGCCTACGAGGGACAGGAACCAGTTGACCACGCCGAACTGTTCATTGAAGAGATACCGCATGAAGATGGAAACCGACGCAGCGGACAGGATCAGCGGGAAGAAGAACGCCGAGCGGAAGAACACGCGCAACCAGGACGGCATTTTCTCCTGCACCATGATGGCCAGCGCGAGGGCAAGACCCAACTGGAGGGCCACGGCCACCACCACAAACAGGATGGTGTTCAGGAATGACACCCGGACGGTGGGGTCCTGGACGACTTCGGAGAAGTTGTCGAAGCCCACGAAAGTGGGCGCCGAAATGATGTCCCAGCGGAAGAATGCGAGGACCACGGACGCCACGATTGGGATCAGCGTGAACAGGCCCATTCCGAGGATGGTGGGGGCCAGGAAGATCCAGGCCAGCCAGCGCTGGCCTTGCCGTGACTTGGCGGTGGCGTTTCTTCCGGCTGTGGCGGCAGGCATCGCCTTGCCGGCTGCCCCCTTGCCGGACTGCCCTGCCGGCCGGCGGGTGGTGGTGCTCATGACTGCCTCCTCAAGGCCAGTTCAAGGTCGCGCTGCATGGAGGCGAGGGCCTGCTTGAGCTGACGCTCGTCGCCGCTGACAGCCAGCGATACGTTCTTCATCAGGGCCGTTTCGACGGCGGCCTGCTGCGGTGGTGCAGGAATGGGGCCGGAGGTGGGGAACCGGTCCAGGGTGTCGTAGAAGACCTTCCAGTGCGCGGGTCCCTTGCCGGCATAGAGCTGTTCGTTGACCATGGAGCGGCGCGCCGGCGTGGTGATCGGGTTCGGGAAGATCAGCTCCATCGCCTCACGGCTGGAGCTGAACTTGATCCACTCCCAGGCGGCGTCCTTGTCTTTGGCGGTCTTCATGATCGCGTAGCCGGCGGTGCCGAACTGGTGGCGCTGGGTCTTCCAGCGCGGGAAGAACTGGACGTCGAAATCACTTTCGCCCATCCCGGCCTCGTGCAGGCCCTGGACCCAGTAGCCGCCGGCCGGCGTGGTGCCAATGCGGTTGGAGGCGAATAGCCCCACGAGTGAGCTGCCGCCGCCTTCCTCCGGGCGGACACCGAGCCCGTCCTTGACCAGCCCGCGGAGGTAATCGAAGGACTCGAACACACGGTCGTCGTTGGCGTTGGGCTCGAGCCATTGGTATCCGCCTGAGCGGAGGCCTCGGGAGGGATCGTTGGCGTAGAAGCCGTCCCAGAGCCACTCCCCGCCGGCGGACCTGGTTTCCTTCAGGAAGCTGGTGTCATTCGCGTAGAGCCACGGCACCACACCGCCGAAGAGCCGGTTGGTCCAGTAGTAGGGCGTGAAGTCCGAGGTGCGGGCCTTGCGCATGGCAGCGAGGCTGTTGCGGAAGTCCACGTGGGTCCAGTCATCCGCCGGGCGCTCCAGTCCGGCCTGGGCGAATGCGGTGGTGTTGTAGTACATGTTGGCCGCGTTCCAGTCCATGGGGAGCTGGTACAGGCTGCCCTTGTACATGAAGGCCTCAACCAGGCTGGGGTGGACGTCGTCGAAGAACTCGGCCATGTCCGCGGCGTCGCGGCGCACGTACTCGTCGAGCGGGTGGGCGAGCTTTTCCGCGAACAGCTGGGCGCCTTCGGTGGCCACGTAGACCACGTCCGGTGGTGTCCCTGCGGCCACCATAGTGAGGATCTTGGTGAAGAAGTCTTTCCAATCCACGGCCTGGATGGCCTGGACCTTGACCTTGATCTCCGGGTGGAGTCGGGTGAAAGCGTCGATGGCGCGCTGGCGGGCGGCGGCGTCCGCGGCGGTGCCCATGATGGCGATGCTGAGGCTGTTGTCCCCGCGGCCTGGAATGTCGGTCCCGGAGAGACGCGGCCACGATGCCACGGTCGCTCCGATAATTCCCGCGCCGAGGGCACCAAGGGCGGTACGACGGGTGATCTCCCGCAGGTGCCCGTTTGTGGCTCCGGTCATGTCATTTTCCTTCCTAACACGTGTTAGGAACTGTAGATGGCCGGCCTAACACGTGTCAAGCCTCACAATTAACCGCCGCACCAGCCACCGAAGACGTCCGCGCCGATGCTGACTTCCTACATGCCTAGCCCCCGTCACTCCCCCGCTTCGCGTCGTGGACTGATGGCTGGCCCTTGTCCTTGTCTGATTTGCGCACAACGAAGTGGCGCCCTACCTCCATTGGCTCCCGCCTGGACGAGCACACACCTTGACGCGCATCCGGGCCGGGGTAACGTGGTGCCCGTGGACTGGGCCGCGTGGTTCGATGCGCCGGACTATGAATTCGCCCGGCAGGTGCTGCAGCGCGGCGTCGCCGCACTCTATTTCGTCGCGTTCCTCTCCTCCCTCAACCAGTTCCCCGCGCTCCTCGGCGAGCGCGGACTCCTTCCTGTACCGGATTACCTGAAGGCCTTCAGCCGGATGCGCAGGCCCACGCTGTTCCGCTGGCGCTACTCGGACCGGCTGTTCCGGGCCGTATGTATCGTGGGGCTGGTCATCTCCGGCGTCCTGGTCCTCGGCCTCCCCCAGCTCGGCCCGCCCTGGCTGCCGCTGATCGCTTTCCTGGCCTTGTGGCTGCTGTACATGTCGGTGGTCAACGTGGGCCAGACGTTTTACGGGTTCGGCTGGGAGATGCTGCTCCTGGAGGCCGGCTTCACAGTGGCCTTCCTCGGATCGGACCAGACCCATCCGCCCAGGACCATCCTCATCCTCGTGGCCTGGCTGGTGTTCCGGCTGGAATTCGGTGCCGGCATGATCAAGATCCGCGGCGGCCGGGAGTGGCGCGACCTCACCGCCCTGTACTACCACCACGAGACGCAGCCGATGCCCGGCCCCCTAAGCCGGCAGGCGCATCTGCTGCCGAAGCCCTTCCACCGGCTGGAGGTGGTGGGGAACCACTTCGCCCAGCTGGTGGTGCCGTTCTTCCTCTTCGCGCCGCAGCCGCTGGGCAGCATTGCGGCGGGCATCGTCATCTTCACCCAGCTGTGGCTGGTGGCCAGCGGCAATTTCGCCTGGCTGAACTGGATTGCGATCGTGCTCGCCTTCGCCGGCGTCAGCGATCCCGTGGCGCACGCGGTACTGCCATTCATTCCGCTGGAATGGCACACCACCGGGGAGACGCCGCTGTGGTGGCTCCTCATCACGCTGGCCGTGTCCCTGCTCCTGGTGGTCCTCAGCTACTGGCCCATCCGCAACCTGTTCTCCGAGTACCAGCTGATGAACGCCAGCTTCAACCGCTGGCAGCTGGTGAACACCTACGGCGCGTTCGGCACGGTGACCAAGCAGCGCATCGAGGTGGCGGTGGAGGGCACCCTGGACGAGGATCCGGACGAGGCGGCCGACTGGCGCGAGTACGGTTTCAAGGGAAAACCGGGCGAGGTGCACAGGCTGCCCCGACAGTGGGCGCCCTACCATCTGCGGCTGGACTGGCTCATGTGGTTCCTGCCCCTGCGCACCGTCCACGAGGAATGGTTCTACGCCTTCCTGGGCAAGCTGCTCGAGGCAGACGCAGCGATGCTGCGGCTGCTGCGCCATGACCCGTTCGGCGGCGAACGCCCCCGCTGGGTGCGCGCACGCACCTACCTATACCGCTTCGCCACCCGGGCGGAGTTCCGGGAGACAGGCCAGCGCTGGGTCCGGACACCGCTGTACGAGGCGATCCCGCCCATCTCCCTGCGGGCACGGAAATGATGGCGTCCGGAATATAACGAGGACGACGGCGGGCTACCGGGCGCTGTGGAACCTACCGGGCCCTGCGGAGCACCGACTCCGCGTGCCGGAGGATGGGGCCGTCGATCATCCGGGCCCTGGTACTGGAACACGCCGGTCCCGGCTTCCTTTGCGGCCTCCAGCAGGTGCGTGGCAGCGGCCACGTCCTCGCCCGAGGGTGCGTAGGCGGCCCGGACGGCGGCCACCTGGCTGGGGTGGATGCAGGCCTTGGAGCCGAACCCGGAGGCAGCGGCGTCCCGGGCCTCCGCGGCGAGCCCGTCAAGGTCGGGGATGTTCACGTAGACCGCGTCCACGGCCTGCTTGCCGGCTGCGCCCGCTGCCAGGAGGACAGCGGAGCGGGCGTGCAGGGCAACAGCGCGGTAGCCGCCGTCGTCGTTCCTGCTGGAGGTGCCGCCAAGGGAGGCGAGAAGGTCCTCCGCTCCCCACATCATGGCCACCACATTGGGTTCGGCGGCAATGGCGGGGGCGTGGACTACGCCCGCGGCCGTCTCGCACAGGGCAATCACGTGGAAGTCCGGCAGGGCCCGGAGCTGGCTCGCGCTCTCTGCCTTGGCGAGCATGACGCTGCGGTAGGGCGTGTGCGCCAGGCAGTGCAGGTCCTTCTCGAAGTCCTCAGTGCCGGCCGGGTTGATCCTGATGATGGTCCGGCTGGGGTCGAGTTCCGGCCCGTCGCCGGAGCCCCCGAGCTGGGCGAGGATGGCGCCCCGGGCCCGCTGCTTGTCCGGCGCCGCCACGGCATCCTCAAGATCCAGGATGACGGCGTCGGCGCGCTCGGCGGCCTTTTGGAAGCGTTCGGGGCGGTCGGCAGGGCAGAAAAGCAGGGCAGGGCCCATCACAAAAGTCATACAGTCATTGTCCGATTATTTGCCCCGCTGCGCCTCTATATGTGCCTCGCGCGTCCACATCAGGCAGCTCCGCGTGGCCAGCGCCACCACCGTTCCGTCTTGGTTGCGGCCGGTGTGCTGCATGGTGACGACGCCCTGCCCCGGCCTTGACCCGGACAGCCGCTTGCCGGTGATGACGGTGTCCGTGTAGAGCGTGTCACCGTGGTAGAGCGGGTGCGGGAAGGAGACGTCCGTCAGCCCCAGCTGCGCAATGATGGTGCCCTGGGTCAGCTGGCCGACGGACTGCCCTACCACCGTCGCCAGCGTGAACATGGAGTTCACCAGCCGCTGGCCGAAGGGCTGGCCCGCGCTCCAGGCCGCGTCCAGGTGCAGCCCCTGCGTGTTCATGGTCATGGTGGTGAACAGCACGTTGTCCGTCTCCGTGACGGTCCGCCCGGGGCGGTGGGCGTAAACGACGTCCTCCTCGAGTTCCTCGAAGTAGAGTCCGCGCTGCTCGACGACCCGGGCACCGCCGGTGGTTGAGCCTGTCGAAACCGCGCTCATACGGTGAGTTCCTGGTCTTCCTCGAACAGGTCCGCCCCGGTGGCCGCGGCAACATCCTCCACCGATACGTTGGGGGCGAGCTCGCGCAGGATCAGGCCGTCGGGCGTGACATCGAGGACGGCAAGGTCGGTGATGATGCGGTCCACGCACGCCTTGCCCGTCAGGGGCAGCGAACAGCGATCCACGATCTTCGGTTTCCCGCTGCGGTCCACGTGCTCCATCATCACGATCACTTTCTTGGCTCCGAAGACCAGGTCCATGGCCCCACCCATCCCCTTGACCATCTTTCCGGGGATCATCCAGTTGGCGAGGTCCCCGTTCGCGGCCACCTCCATGGCGCCAAGCACGGCCACGTCCACGTGCCCGCCGCGGATCATGCCGAAGGACTGCGCGGAGTCGAAGAACGCGGCGCCCTTGTTGACGGTGACAGTTTCCTTGCCGGCGTTGATGAGGTCCGGATCCACCTCGTCCTCGCCGGGGTAGGGCCCGACGCCGAGGATGCCGTTCTCGGAATGCAGGACCACTTCAACGCCGGCCGGGATGTAGTTGGGGATCAGGGTGGGCATGCCGATGCCGAGGTTCACGTACTGGCCGTTGCTCAGCTCCTGGGCCACCCGGGCGGCGAGCTCATTGCGGGTCCAGCCTTTGCCCTCGGGGTGTGAGGAAGCAGCCCGGCGGTACTCGGGACGGACGGCCTCGGGGCGGGGCGGCTGCCCCATCGCGCTGTTCAGGTCCATGGCTACGCTCCTGCCTGTTCGGTGATGCCGGCGGTTCCCGCCGCAGACAATGCGACCGTCCGCTTCTCAATGCGCTTCTCGGACTCGGGCACCACCACCACCCGCTGGACGAAGATGCCCGGCAGGTGGACGTGTTCGGGGTCCAACTCCCCCGGCTCCACGAGTTCCTCCACCTCCGCGATGGTGATCTTTCCCGCCATGGCGCAAAGGGGGTTGAAGTTCATGGCCGTGGCGTGGAAGACGAGGTTCCCGTGGCGGTCGCCCTTCCAGGCGTGGACCAGGCCGAAGTCGGGGGTGAGCGACTCCTCCAAAACGTAGTCGACGCCATCGAAGGTCCGAACTTCCTTCGCCGGGGATGCGATGGCGATGCCGCCGTCGGCGTCGTATTTCTGCGGCAGACCGCCGTCGGACACCTGGGTCCCCACGCCCGCCTTGGTGTAAAAAGCGGGGATGCCGGCGCCGCCGGCGCGCAGCTTCTCCGCCAGGGTGCCCTGCGGGGTCAGGACCACCTCCAGTTCGCCGGCGAGATACTGCCGGGCGAACTCCTTGTTCTCCCCTACGTACGAGCTGACAGTCCGGCGGATCCTGCCGTCCCGGAGGAGGATCCCCAGGCCCCAGTCGTCCACGCCGCAGTTGTTGCTGACAGTCTCCAGGTCCGTGGTGCCACGGCGATGGAGGGCGTCTATCAGCGCCACCGGGATCCCGCACAGGCCAAAACCCCCGACGGCGAGCGACGCGCCGTCGGATATGTCGGCGACCGCTTCGTCAGCGCTGGCAACAACCTTGTCAATCATCGTTGATCCTTTCGGCGTCTCCACAGACTTTCGACAGACACGGCCACCGGGCCTGTTACAGCCCCAGTTCCCGGGCGATCAGCATCAGCTGGACCTCCGTGGTGCCCTCCCCGACCTCCAGGATCTTGGAGTCCCGGTAGTGGCGCGCCACGGTGAACTCGTTGATGAAGCCATAGCCGCCGAATACCTGGGTGGCATCCCGCGCGTTGTCCATGGCCGCCTCGCCTGCGACCATCTTAGCTATGGCCGCCTGGGTCTTGAACGGCTTGCCGGCGAGCATCCGGGCGGCCGCATCGTAGTAAGCAAGACGGGCCGTATGGGCGCGCGCCTGCATGCGGGCGATCTTGAACGCAATGGCCTGGTGCTTGCCGATATTGGTCCCGAACGCGCTGCGATCCTTGGCGTAACGGACCGAAAGATCCACGCAGCCCTGCGCAGCGCCTGTGGCCAGGGCGGCGATGGCGATCCTGCCTTCGTCCAGGATGGAAAGGAAGTTGGCGTAGCCCCGGCCCCGCTCCCCCAGCAGGTTCGCCTCTGGAACGGTGACGTCCCGCAGCGTCAGGGGGTGGGTGTCCGAAGCGTTCCAGCCCACCTTGTTGTACGCCTTCTCGGCCTTGAAGCCGGGCGTGTCGGTGGGCACCAGGATGGTGGAGATCTCCTTCCTGATGCTGCCGTCCTTGCGCTCCTGCTGGCCCGTGACGGCGGTGACGGTCACCAGCTTGCTGATGTCCGTTCCCGAGTTGGTGATGAATTCCTTGTTGCCGTTGATGACCCAGTTTTTTGCGTCTCCGCTGCCTTCCAGCCGGGCCATGGTTTTCGTGCCGCCTGCGTCCGAGCCGGCCTCCGGTTCGGTCAGGCCGAAGCCGGCGAGCGCCTTTCCGGACGCGAGCAGCGGCAGCCACTCCTGCTTCTGCGCCTCGGTGCCGAAACGGTAGACGGGCATGGCGCCAAGGGACACCCCTGCCTCCAGCGTGATCGCAACTGACTGGTCCACCCGCCCCAGCTGTTCCAGCGCAAGGGCCAGCGCGAAGTAGTCGCCGCCCATCCCGCCGTACTCCTCCGGGAACGGCAGGCCGAACAGGCCCATGTCCGCCATCTGCGAGACCACTTCGTAGGGGAAACTGTGCTCCTCGTCGTGCTTGGCCGAGACGGGCGCCACCACCTCGTCGGCGAATTCGCGGACGGTCTTGCTGAGGTCCTGGTATTCCTCGCTGAGGTCAAAATCGGCCATGGCTAGGCCTCCTTACGTTCATCTGTTGGATCCTGTGTTGCGGCGCCGGCCGCGTGAATAGTGGCGACGACCTGGTCGGCCTTGACCAGGTCACCGGTGGCGACGGTGATATGGACTGTGCCGGAGACTTCGGCAACGAGCTGGTGTTCCATTTTCATGGCCTCCACGGACAGCAGCACCTGTCCCGTCGACACCGGATCTCGGTCGTGCACCGCAACGGAGACGACGGTCCCCGGCATGGGTGACCGGACCTCCGGATCGGCGGCGCCCTCTTCCCGTTCGACGGCGGCCAGCACCCGTTCCAGGCGCGACTCCCGGGTGAGGACTTCGAACCCGCAGGACCAGCCGCCGCTGCCCACGTAAACGTGCCGCGGCCGCGCTTTCCGGCGATGGTCGCCGTCGGAATGGTTCTCCCGGGACACACCGATGGCGAACGTGTGCTGCTGGTCCTCCACCTCGAGTGCGATGACGTCGAGTCCGGGTACGTCGGATCCGTCAGCATTGAATCCCGCCCTGGCCGGTCCGAGGACCCGCACTGTCCGCTCCGGGCCGTCGTCGACGCGGATCAGGGCGTGGCCGGTCTCGGCCGCGCCGTCGCCCTGCCACGTGACGGCCACGGTGGCCATGTCACCGCCGGGAAGGCCGAAGCTCATCCGCCACGGCGCGGGAGCCCCGAGACGCCAGCCCCGGGCGCTGTGCCAGGGCGACCTGGGACCTGATCCGCTGGCACCGGCCTCCCCAAGCCAGCACCGCAGGGCAGCGGCCGCGAGCTCTGTGTCGCCGATGTCCCGGAACGCCAGTTTCGGCATCTTGCGGTCAATCAGCGTAGTGTCCAAGCGGCCGGCGCGGACATCCTCGTCATTGATCAGGAGCCGCAGGTACTCCACGTTGGTGTCGATGCCAAGCACCGTGTACCGCTCCAACGCCGCGTCCAGTTTGTCGAGGGCGGCCTTGCGGTCGGCTCCCCAGGCGATGACCTTGGACAGCATGGGGTCGTAGTCGCTGGAGATTTCCAGTCCCGGCAGCAGCGATGAGTCGATGCGCACGTCCCGGGTCTGGAGAAGACCAGTGCCGGGAGCCGCTGGGGGACCCGGCCGGCCCAGTGGCGTCAAGAGGCCGCCGCGTTCGTCGAGCAGCACCACCTCGCCCGAGGACGGCAGGAAGTTTCGGTGCGGGGTCTCGGCGTAGACGCGGGCCTCCGCGGCGTGGCCGTTAAGAACGACGTCGTCCTGTCCGACGGTGAGCACCTCACCGGCGGCGATGCGCACCTGCCACTCGACGAGGTCGATGCCGGTGACCATCTCCGTCACCGGATGTTCCACCTGGAGCCGGGTATTCATTTCCATGAAGAAGAACTCGTCCGGGGAATCGTCGGAAACGAGGAACTCCACCGTGCCGGCGCCGATGTAGTGGACGCTCCGGGCAGCCTGGCACGCGGCCTCGCCGATCTTCGCGCGGACGGCCTCGCCGTCGGCCAGCGATTCCAGCAGGGGTGACGGCGCCTCCTCGATGACCTTCTGGTGCCGCCGTTGCAGGGAGCACTCGCGCTCCCCCAGGTGGATGACGTTGCCGTGCGCATCGGCCAGAACCTGCACCTCGATGTGCCGCGGGGACGTCACCAGGCGCTCCAGGAACAGGGTGTCGTCTCCAAACGCGCTCGCAGCCACGCGACGTGCAGTTGCCAGGGCGGACGGCAGGTCCTCGGGCCGGTCCACCGCATGCATTCCCTTGCCGCCGCCGCCCGCCGACGGCTTGATCAGCAGGGGGAACCCCACGGCCGGGGCGGCGGTCATGAGATCCTCATCCGTCATGCCGGGCTCGGCGATGCCCGGGACCACCGGAACGCCATACCCGGCCACGTGGTTCTTCGAGCGGATCTTGTCCCCCATGACATCCAGGGCCTCGACCCCGGGGCCGATGAAGGCTATGCCGGCGGCCTCCAGTGCCCTGGCGAAGTCCGCGTTCTCACTCAGGAATCCATACCCTGGGTGCACCGCCTGGGCCCCGGTGTCCTGGCATGCCCTGATGATCGCGTCGATGTTGAGGTAGCTCTGGGCGGCCGCGGCGGGGCCGATCCGGACGGCGGCGTCTGCCTCGCGCACGTGGCGGGCACCGGCGTCGGCATCGCTGTAGACGGCAACCGAACGGATGCCCATGGCGCGCAGGGTCCTGATCACCCGGCAGGCAATCTCACCGCGGTTGGCCACCAGGACGGTGCGAAACACGCTACTAGTAGTCATCGTTGGCTCACATTCGAAAGAGGCCGAAGGAGGTCTCCGGCAGCGGGACGCGGGAGACGACGTCGAGGGCCAGGCCCAGCACGGTGCGGGTGTCGGCGGGGTCGATCACGCCGTCGTCCCACAGCCGCGCCGTGGAGTAGTAGGGGCTGCCCTGGTCCTCGTACTGCTGCCGGATGGGGGCCTTGAATGCCTCTTCATCCGCTGCGGACCACTCCTGCCCTGCTGCCTGGTACTGGTCGCGTTTGACGGTGGCCAGGACGCTTGAGGCCTGGTTGCCGCCCATGACGGAGATCCGGCTGGCGGGCCACATCCACAGGAAGCGCGGCGAATAGGCCCGGCCGCACATCGAGTAGTTGCCGGCGCCGAAGGACCCGCCGATCACCACGGTCAGCTTGGGCACGCGCGTGGTGGCCACGGCGGTGACCATCTTGGCGCCGTTCTTGGCAATGCCGCCCTGCTCGTAGTCCTTGCCCACCATGAAGCCGGAGATGTTCTGCAGGAAGAGCAGCGGAATGCCGCGCTGGTCGCACAGTTCGATGAAGTGGGCGCCCTTGAGTGCCGACTCGCTGAACAGCACGCCGTTGTTGGCCACGATGCCCACGGGGTGCCCGTGGAGCTTGGCGAATCCGGTCACCAGGGTGGGGCCGTAGTTCTTCTTGAACTCATGGAAGCGGCTGCCGTCCACCAGCCGGGCGATCACCTCGCGGACGTCGTACTGGGCGTTGACGTCCGTGGGGACGGCGCCGTATAGCTGGCCGGGGTCGGCAGCGGGTTCGACGGCGGTGTCCACGTCCCACACGGGCGCGGCGGGCCCGGGCAGCGTGGCGACGATGTCGCGGACGATCTGCAGGGCGTGCTCGTCATTTTCGGCGAGGTGGTCCGTGACGCCGGAGATCCGGGAGTGGACGTCGCCGCCGCCTAGCTCTTCCGCGCTGACGATCTCACCAATGGCAGCCTTCACTAGGGGCGGCCCGCCGAGGAAGATGGTGCCCTGGTTGCGGACGATGACCGTTTCATCGCTCATCGCGGGAACGTAGGCACCGCCTGCGGTGCAGGAGCCCATGACGGAGGCGATCTGGGGAATCCCGGCAGCGGACATCCGGGCCTGGTTGTAGAAGATCCGGCCGAAATGGTCCCGGTCCGGAAAGACTTCGTCCTGCTTGGGGAGGAAGGCTCCGCCCGAATCCACGAGGTAGATACACGGCAGCCGGTTCTCGAGGGCGATCTCCTGGGCCCTGAGGTGCTTCTTCACCGTCATGGGGTAGTAGGTGCCGCCCTTGACGGTGGCGTCATTGGAAATCACCAGCACGTGGCGGCCGTGCACCAGTCCGATGCCTGCGATGATGCCGGCGCCGGGCGAATCGTCGTTGTACATGCCGTTCGCAGCAAGCGGGGCGATCTCAAGGAAGGGGCTGCCGTCGTCGAGAAGCCTGTCAATCCGTTCCCGGGGTAGCAGCTTGCCCCGCGCCATGTGCCGCTCACGGGACTTCTCCGGCCCGCCCAGCGCCGCCGTGGCAAGACGTTTCCGCAGCTCATCGGCGAGCGCGCGCTGCGCAAGGCGGTTGGCCTCGAATGCGCTGCCGGCGGTGTCCAGCCGGCTGGCGAGTGTCTCCATTGACCGCTTCCATTCCCGGGCACATCCGGCGGCAGTCCTGCCGCATTTCGGTTAGTGCCTCGTAACTGAGATTAGGTTAGTCTCTAGTAACTGTGATGTCCAACACAGGATGTTGGTAGAGTTCTTTGGGTTCCGAGGAGGAAATGTGCCCACCACAGATCACGGAGAGCTCACCTCTCCCGGCCAGGCCGCAGACGGCCGCGAGACATCCGGCCCGACGCAGCGCAGCCGGGCCAAGGAGTCCCGGCGGCAGGCGCTCCTGTCCGCTGCGGCCACGCTCTTCGCCGGCAACGGGTTCAACCGGGTCTCCCTCGAGGACCTTGGCGCCGCCGCAGGCGTAAGCGGACCTGCCGTGTACCGCCATTTTCCCGGAAAGCAGGCCGTGCTGGGCGCGTTACTGCTCACCGTCAGCCAGGACCTGCTCGACGGCGGCCGCCACGTGGTTGCCGACGCCGCCGATCCCTCCGCCGCCCTCTCCCGGCTGGTCCAGTTCCACGTGGACTTTGCCCTCAGCAACCCCGACGTGATCCGGGTGCAGGACAGGGATTTCAGCAACCTGACCAGCGAGGACCAGGCACAGGTACGTGCCCTGCAGCGCAGTTACGTGGAAGTGTGGGTCGACGTGCTCGCCGGCATCCATGGCACAACAGACACGGCCGACCTCCGCATGCGCGCCCACGCGACATTCGGCCTGATCAACTCCACGCCGCACTCCGTCCGGAACCACGGCAGTCGGATGGCCATCAGGTCGGCGCGGCCGCTTCTGGAGAACATGGCGCTGGCGGCCCTGCTGGTGACAGCCAGCCCGCTCCCCGACTAACCCTGCTGGCCGAGTATTCCAGCGCTGGGTCCCGCGCCTGCCGCCCGAGCGTGAGCGGCAGGCAACCTGGAAAACTCGCGGCTAGGCCATCGCGAAGGCCATACCGGGATCCGCGAGGAGAGCGCCCACATCGGCCAGGAACCTGGACCCCTGCTCGCCGTCCACCAGCCGGTGGTCGAAGGAGAGGCTCAGTGTCATGACCTGCCTCAGCGCGACCTGGTCCTGGTACTCCCACGGGGCTTTCCGGACGGCGCCCATGGCGAGGATCGCGGCCTCCCCCGGGTTGAGGATGGGCGTGCCGGCGTCGATGCCGAAGACACCGATGTTGGTGATGGAGATGGTGCCGCCGGAGAGGCCTTCCGGGCTGGTCTTCCCTGCCCTGGCAGTGTCCGTCAGTTCTGCGAGAGCGGTGGACAAGTCGACGAGCGCCAGCCGGTCCGCATCCTTGATGTTGGGAACGGTGAGGCCACGCGGGGTTGCGGCCGCGATGCCCAGGTTCACGTAGTTGAACTGCACGATCTCCTGGCTGGCCTCATCCCACTTGGCGTTGAGACCGGGATTGCGCCGCAGGGCGATCAGGACAGCCTTGGCCACGAGGGTCAGCGGCGTGAGCTTGTGGCCGGCAAAGGCCTTGCTTTCCTTAAGCCTGGCCAGCAGCTCCATGACCGGGGTGACGTCGACAGTGAGGAATTCCGTCACGTGGGGTGCTGTGAAGGCGCTGCTGACCATGGCGGCCGCCGTAAACTTCCGGACACCCTTGATAGGCGTACGCACCTCACGCTCGCCCTGTGCCGGCGCGGGCTGCAGTTCCTGTGCTGCCAGCCCGTGGGCGGCCGCGGGAAGATCCCCGCCGCCCACGAAATTGCGCACATCCTCACGGGTAATGAGACCGCTGGGGCCGGTCCCGGTGACACTCTCCAGATCGACTCCGAGGTCCTTGGCGAGCTTCCGGACGGGCGGCGTGGAACGGGGCCGCTCGGCGGGGTTGGTGTCGACAGGCTTGGTTTCGACAAGATTGGTGTCGACAGGCTTGGTTTCGACAGGCTCAACCGCCGGAGTCGCGGTTTCGACAGGCTTGGTTTTGGCAGGCTCAACCAGCGGGGCAGGCTCAACCAGCGGGGCAGGCTCAACCAGCGGGGCAGGCTCAACCAGCGTGCGCTGCCGTCGCACGGGACGGCCGGTGCTTTCGACGACGGCGCCGTACCCGACGAGGTTGGGTTCCCTCTTGGGGAGCGCCGCCTCAGCCGGAGCGGCAGCGGCGGTCTGGTTACCGGCGTCGTCCTGCACCTCGAACGAGACAATCGGCTTGCCCACCTCCACAACGGTTCCCGGCTGCTCATGCAGGGCCGTGATCACACCCGCAAAGGGTGAGGGCAGCTCCACCACCGCTTTGGCGGTCTCCACCTCTGCGATGATCTGATTCAGGCTGACAGTGTCCCCCACCCCCACCTTCCAGCTGACGATTTCGGATTCAGTCAGTCCTTCGCCGAGATCGGGCAGCCGGAATTCCTTAATCATGGTGGCGGTCATCCTTCCAGCCCGCTCAGCGAATTCGGCCGGCCCAGCGCGCGGTCCACGCCATCGAGAATCCGGTCAAGATTCGGAAGATGGTGCATCTCCACCTTTGAATAGGGGTACGGCACGTCGAACCCGGTGATGCGGACGGGCGCCGCCTCCAGGTGGTAGAAGCAGCGCTCGGTGATGCTGGCCGCGACCTCGGCACCGAGCCCGCCCGACTGCCCGGCCTCATGGGTGATCACCAGCCTGCCCGTCTTGCGGACCGAGGCCTCCACGGTGGCGAAATCCACTGGAGCCAGCGACCGCAGGTCAATGACCTCAACCGAGACACCTTCGTCCGCGGCCGCCGTGGCCGCATCGCGGGCCGTCTTCACCAGCGGCCCGTAGGCCACGAGCGTGACGTCGCTGCCGTCCGTGACCACCCGGGCCTGGCCCATCGGCGTGGCTGAATTGGGATCGAGTGACTCGTCCACCTCGCCTTTGTCGTGGTAGCGGCGCTTGGGCTCGAAGAACACCACGGGGTCATCACAGGAAATGGCCTGCTGGATCATGGTGTGCGCGTCCTGCGGGCTGGCCGGGGTGACCACCCGAAGGCCTGCCGTGTGGGCGAAGTAGGCCTCCGGCGACTCGGAGTGGTGCTCCGGCGACCCAATGCCGCCGCCGAACGGGATGCGGATGGTGATGGGCATCTTCACGGCACCGCGGCTGCGGTAATGCATCTTGGCCACCTGGGACACGATCTGGTCGAACGCGGGGTAGACAAAACCGTCGAACTGGATTTCCACCACCGGCCGGTACCCGCGGTAGGCCAGGCCAACGGCGGTGCCCACGATGCCGGACTCGGCCAGGGGCGTGTCCACGACGCGGTGCTTGCCGAAGTCCTTCTGCAGTCCGTCCGTCACACGGAAGACTCCGCCCAGGGTGCCGATGTCCTCGCCCATGAGGAGCACCTTGGGATCGTTGTCGAGGGATCTGCGAAGGCCGGAGTTTATTGCCCGCGCAAAGGTCATCTGCGTCATCAGCGTGCACCTTTTTCTTGTGTTGCCCCTGCGGGATCGCCGAAGGAGGCAAGGTAACGGGAGTAGTGGTCCTGCTGGCGGTCCAGCCAGGAATTGGGGGTGCTGTACACGTGCTTGAAGACGTCCAGGGGTTCGGGATCCGGCATGCCGACGCAGCCGGCACGCAGTTCGCGGGCGACGGCGTCAGCCTTGGTCCGCACACCGGCTTCGAACTCCGCGGTGAACAGGCCTTTCCGGTCCAGCAGTGCATGGACCCGGCCGATCGGATCCTTGGCCGCCCAGTCCTCGAGTTCGTTGGGGTCGCGGTACCGGGTGGGATCATCCGCCGTCGTATGCGGGCCCATCCTGTACGTGACGGCCTCGATGAAGGTGGGGCCGCCGCCCCGGCGGGCACGGTCGAGCGCGACGCGCGTGGCTGCCATGACCGCCAGGACGTCGTTGCCATCGACCCGCATGCTGGGGATGCCGAATCCGGCCCCGCGGTCCACAAGCTGGGTGTGGGACTGGAGGCGCACCGGTTCGGAGATGGCCCAGTGGTTGTTTTGGCAGAAGAACACCAGGGGCACCTGGAAGCTGGCGGCAAAGACCATGGCCTCGTTGACATCGCCCTCGCTGGTGGCGCCGTCGCCGAAGTACACAATCGCCGCGGAGTCGGCGCCGTCGTTCTGGATTCCCATGGCGTACCCGGTGGCATGCAGCGTCTGCGCGCCGATGACGATCTGCGGGATGGCCATGTTGACCGCGTACGGGTCCCAGCCGCCGGAGGCAGCGCCGCGCCAGACACGCAAGATGTCCGCCAGGTCCACCCCGCGGCAATAGGCCACGCCGTTCTCGCGATAGCTGGGAAAAATAAAGTCGTCATCCCGCAGGGATCGCACGGACCCCACCTGCGAGGCCTCCTGGCCCAGCAGCGGCGGCCAGAGGCCTAGTTCGCCCTGGCGCTGTAGCGCAGTTGCCTCTTTGTCGATCCGCCGGATCACCACCAGGTCCTCGTAGAGCGAGCACAGTTGCTCGTCCGACACGTCTCTGACCCAGGGGTCATACTCCGGATGGCTGACGCGCTCCCCCGCGGGGGTGATCAGCTGAACCATGTTGTGGCCTGCGCCACCCTGGTGCCCTGCATTATTGTCCTGGCCGGCGGCTGTTCCGCCCTGGCCCGCATCGTCTGTCACCACTGTTGCCGCAACCTTCTGACGTCGTGTAACCATCCCGCGGCAGGACTCGTGATACCGCCGCATTCCGGCCTCCCGGGCGCCTTTGCCCCGGTTAATTGTGACCATACTCACAATGTTCAAGTGGTACAACCACCGCGGCGGAAACTGAGCACAATGCCCTGTTTTGCTCCTTCAGACCGTGCTAGCCTTGCGCATTATGCAAGCTTTGGATGGCACAGACACCCGGCTGCTCTCCGCCCTGGCACAGGATCCCCGCCGTACTGTGGTGGCCTTGGCCCAAAAGCTCGGCCTCTCCCGCAACACCGTCCAAGCGCGGATGGCCCAGCTCGAGAAGAAGCACGCCTTCCTGTCGTTCGAGCGGCGCATCAATCCGGTGTCCCTGGGCTATCCGCTGATGGCTTTCATCTCGGTCCACGTCCAGCAGCAAAAGCTCAGTTCCCTTGCCGAGGAGCTGGCGGCAGTGCCGGAGATCCTCGAGGGCTACGGCCTCACGGGCTCGGCCGACCTGCTGCTGCGCGTGGTGGCATTGGACGCCGAAGACCTCTTCCGGATCAACGGGAAGATCCTGGCCTGCGACGGTGTCGAGAGAACCGATACCGCCCTGGCGATGGGGGAACTGATACCATTCCGGATCCAGCCGCTGCTTGACCGCAACTCGGCGGAAGACTGAGCGCATCTGGCAGGCTGTAACGACGGGAAACGATCGCGGTTCCTGGGGTTTCGATGCAAATGCGCGGGGCCGCTATAGGCTATTCCACAAAGTGACCGGGCGCCGGCCGTGCCCCGTTAGTCGGAGCGCCGCTGGTGCGGTGCCGGAAAGGGCCCACCCTTGAGCAATCCCCCGCTCCCCCCGCAGCAGCCCGGACCCTACCAGCCCGGCCCGCAGCAGCCGTACCAGCAGCGGCCATCCGGCCGGCGGTCCCTTCCGCCTTCCCCGTTCGGATTGCCGGGCCTGCCTCCGGCCCGCAACCGCAAGGGCCTCTGGATCGTCGTGGGCATCGTGGCAGGCGTGCTCCTGCTGGTAATCGCCGGGGTCCTGCTCCTGGTGAACCTCGTGGGCGGGTCCACCCGGCAGGCCGGGGACCTCGCCGACAGCTTCACCAAACTGGTCATCGCCGGCGACACGGACAAGGCCTACAACGACTACATGGACCCGAGCCTCAAGGAGCAGCTGAGTCGCGAGGAATTCGCGTCAGGCGTCAAGAGCCTCCAGCTGGACCCGTCCTGCACCACGGCCTACGACGACCTCAAAGTCAGCACGCAGAACGACAACAACATTGCCGATGTCGCCGGGCTCATCAAATGCCAGGGCAAGGACATCGAAATGGTGTACCGCTTCGCCGGCAAGGACGAACTGAAGCTGGTCACCATCAAGCTCCGGCCAAAGGCCTGACCCTTATCTGACCGCGCACCCATCCAAGCGCACACCGGACCCGAATAGCTTCCGAGAGTCCTGACCGGGGCTCCGCAAATCTGGCCAGGGCTCCTGTCCCGGGCCAGCAACCGGAAGGAATTTGGGCCATGCGCAACTCACCGAACCGTCTTATCGCCACTGTCTTCGGGGCCGTCTACCTGCTGGTGGGACTCGTCGGCTTCGCCGTGACGTCTGGAGTCGGCTTCTTCTCCACCGAAGGCTCCAACCTGATCATCTTTGAGGTCAACCCGCTGCACAACGTGATCCACCTGGCCATCGGCGCCGCGCTGCTCTACTCCGGCGTCAAGGATGTCCAGCTTGCGCGCACGGTCAACACGGCTGTGGGTGCGGTGTATCTGCTGGTGGGCATCCTCGGTCTGTTCCTGCTCAGCTCACCTCTGAACATCATTGCCCTCAACGGTGCGGACAACGTTCTCCACCTGGCGAGCGCCGTCCTGCTGCTGGGCGTCGGCCTGTCCCTGGACAAGGTCCCCGCCACGGCCCGCGCCTAGAAGACCCCGCGCCTAAAAGATGATGAGCAGCCAGTCCATCACTGCGGCCCCGGCAGTCCCGGCAGCGCAGGAAACGTTCCGCTCCAATGCCGTCAGGCTCTTCGCCGGCTTTGCCGGGCTCGGCGCCGCAGCGGTCAACCTCGCCGTCGCCTCCAGCCTGTTTGCGGCCGCCGGGCCGGCCCTCCCAGTGAGGGCGGCCGGCGCCGCGGCCGCAATGCTCTGGGGCACGTCCCTGCTGGCGTGGACGGTTGCCGGACTGAGCAGGAACCGTTTCCCTCTGCCGCGGACCTCCGCCCTCCTGCTGCCCACCGCTGCCGCCGCGCACATTGCGGCTATTGTGCTGGGCGCAGGGAGCGGCATGGCGGGCCTGGGCGTCAGCCACCTCGCCGCCCTGCTGCTGACCCTCATGATCCTCGCGGCCATATCGTGGCTCAGCCGGAGGTCCCCCGATCTTCCCGGCTGTTCTGGCCAGAACATAGCGGCCCGCCTGGGCGCGGGGCCATTGATCGCCGCCGCCTTCGCCGGAGCGCTGCTGGTTGCCGCCATCACGACGCCGGGACTCGCCGCGTCGACGGCGGGCCAGTTCGCGGTGCCGCACGGTGAACACACCGGAGGCCACCACGCGCCTTGAGTAGCAGGCCCAAGACAGCGGCGAAAACACGTCACGAGCCCCCGCGCGCGGCGCGGGGGCTCCTGCCTGATCTCCTGGGCTTTCCGAAGACGGAGTTTGAACGAACCGAAAGCGGCTAGTGCTCCACGGCCTTCTCGGCGCCCACCCCGGTCAGCGACCGGACTTCCATCTCGGCCTGCTTGCTGCGGTCCTCCTGCCTCTTGTCCAGGACCGTGCCGAGCCAGCCCAGCAGGAAGGCCAGCGGGATGGACACGATGCCCGGGTTGCTCAGCGGGAAGACGGCGAAGTTGGCGCCCTTGATCATGGAGGTCGCACCGCCCGACACCACAGGTGACAGCGCGATCAGGATGATGGCCGAGGCGAGCCCGCCGTACATGCTCCAGACCGCACCCTGTGTGGTGAACCGGCGCCAGAACAGGGAGTAGATGATGGTGGGCAGGTTGGCGGAGGCGGCCACGGCGAACGCCAGCGCCACCAGGAAGGCCACGTTCTGGCCGTTGGCAAAGATCCCGCCCAGGATCGCGAGGATGCCAATGACGATCACGGTGCGGCGGGCCACCTTAACTTCAGTGTCGGCGTCGGCCTTTCCCTTTGCTATGACGTTGGCATAGATGTCATGGGCGAACGAGGCGGCGGCGGTGATCGTGAGACCGGCAACCACGGCGAGGATCGTGGCGAAAGCCACGGCCGAGATGAAGCCCAGCAGCAACGGGCCACCCAGGTGGAAGGCCAACAGCGGCGCTGCCGAGTTGACGCCGCCGGGGGCGCCCTTGATGGTGTCCGCCCCCACCAAGGCAGCGGCGCCATAGCCGAGGACCAGCGTGAAGATATAGAACAGCCCGATCAGCCAAATGGACCACACGACCGACTTGCGGGCTTCCTTCGCTGTGGGCACCGTATAGAAGCGCATCAGCACGTGCGGCAGGGCGGCCGTACCCAGCACCAGGGCCAGGGCCAGGGACATGAAGTCCAGCTTGGACGTTTCTGTCTTGCCGTACTGCAGGCCGGGGTTGAGCACGGCAGGGTTGTTCGCCGCCTCGGCCGCGCCGCCCAGCAGGCTGGAGAGGTTGAACCCATAGATGGCCAAGACCCAGAGTGTCATGACGGCGGCACCGGCGATGAGAAGGCAGGCCTTGATGATCTGCACCCAGGTGGTGCCCTTCATGCCGCCGATCAGGACATACATGATCATCAGGGCGCCGACGACGATGATCACCAGGGCCTGTCCGCCCCAGTCGCTGATGCCCAGCAGCAGCGAGATCAGGCTTCCGGCGCCGGCCATCTGGGCCAGGAGGTAGAAGAAACAGACGGCCAGGGTGGAGATGGCGGCCGCGATGCGGACCGGACGCTGCCGAAGGCGGAACGACAGGACGTCGGCCATGGTGTACTTGCCCGTGTTCCGGAGCAGCTCCGCCACCAGCAGGAGCGCCACCAGCCAAGCGACCAGGAAGCCAATGGAGTACATGAAGCCGTCGTAGCCGTTGATGGCGATGGCGCCGGTGATGCCCAGGAAGGAGGCCGCCGACAGGTAGTCGCCCGCGATGGCGGTGCCGTTCTGCGAGCCGGTGAAGGAACGGCCGGCGGCATAGTAATCGGCGGCCGTCTTGTTGTTCCGGCTGGCCCGGAGAACGATGACCATGGTGACGGCGACGAACAGGGCGAAAATGCCCATGTTCAGCAGCGTGGTGTCCTTGAGTGCGGCGACGTCAACCGCTGTGGGAATGGTGATCATTTTGCCCCTCCGCCCTGTGCGCTGCTGCCGGACTTGTCATACTCGTGGCCTTCAATGCCGTGCCGGATGTCCGCGGCGATCGGGTCCAGGCGCCTGTTCGAGTAGCTGACGTACCAGCCGGTGATGGCGAAGGTGGTCACGAACTGCAGCAGCCCCATGATGATGCCGACGTTGATGTTGCCCCACACCTTGGTGGACATGAAGTCCACGGCGTAGGCGGCAAGGATGACGTACGCGAAGTACCAGAGCAGAAACGCGATGGCCATGGGGAACACAAAGCTACGGTGGCGCTTGCGCAGTTCCTGGAACTGCTGCGTGGCCTGGACTTCTTCGAAGTCC
Source organism: Arthrobacter globiformis (assembly GCF_030815865.1). Classification (NCBI taxonomy): domain Bacteria; kingdom Bacillati; phylum Actinomycetota; class Actinomycetes; order Micrococcales; family Micrococcaceae; genus Arthrobacter; species Arthrobacter globiformis. Next base: position 1,902,410 of record NZ_JAUSXI010000001.1, on the reverse strand, counting down.
GCGGACGCCGCCGCGGCCGGGGTTCGGGCGTCGTTACCCATCATTCCTCCTCGTTGAGACTGAGTCGCACACGGCCGCACTTCACCAGCCAATGTGACTGCCATCACTGTGCGCCGCGGCGGGCCGATATTCCAGTGGTTGCGCGTTGCCGGTCGGCCAACGGCGTCGCTGCTGCGCCAAACGGCACGCGCTACGCTGGCAGCATGCCGGACTCCCCTCTCTACTCCGCGGCCGCCGTAGCCGTCATCGCGCTCGCGGTGGCCGTCGTCGTCGCCGTCGGACTCAAGGTGCTGCGCTCCTTCCGCGAGCTGGGCACCGACGCCGAGCGGGCCACCTACAACACCCTCCACGCCGCGTCGAAAGCGGGACGGCACCTGCGGACGGGTTTGAACCCAGCGGGCGCCGCCAAGGCAAGCCGCCAGCTGCGGGCCCTGCTTGGCTGTGACGCGCTGGCCATTCTGGATGTATCCGGCGTACTGGCCTGGGACGGGACCGCCGAGGAGCTGCGTCCCGGTCTGATGGCGCTCGCCGCGGACGTGCTCGCCAGCGGCAGGACCCAGGTGTTCAACGCCGCCGACCTGCAGCTCCACTCCCCCAAGTCCGGATCCGTCGCCGCCGCCGTCGTGGCCCCCGTCCGGTCCGGCGCGCGCGTGGTGGGGGCTGTGGCGGCCTTCGGACCGCAGGCGGGCGCAGGGCTGGTGCGGGCCACCACCGAAGTGGCCGACTGGGTGGCCGCACAGGTGGAGCTGGCCGAGCTGGACGCCTCCCGGACGCTCCTGATGGAGGCGGAGGTGCGGGCCCTCCGCGCCCAGATCAGCCCGCACTTCATCTACAACTCGCTGAACGCCATCGCCTCCTTCATCAACACCGATCCGGCCCGGGCGCGCGAACTCGTGGTGGAGTTCGCGGACTTCACCCGGTACTCGTTCCGGCGCCACGGCGACTTCACCACGCTGGCCGAGGAGCTGCGGTGCATCGACAGGTACCTGCTGCTGGAGCGGGCCCGGTTCGGGGAACGGGTACAGGTCAGCCTGCGGATCGCCCCGGAGGTGCTGAGCACGGTGATCCCGTTTTTGAGCCTGCAGCCGCTCGTGGAGAATGCTGTCCGGCACGGCCTGGAGGCGAAGGAGGGTCCAGGCCACATCACCATCTCAGCCAACGATTCGGGCGCGTTCGCGGAGGTCACCATCGAGGACGACGGCGTGGGCATGGATCCGGTGCAGCTGCAGTCCTTGCTGGCTGGCCACGTTGACGGTGAGCACGTGGGCCTGCGGAACGTCGATGCCCGGCTCCGGCAGGTGTACGGCGACGATCACGGGCTGGTGATCGAGACGGCTCCCGGCGAGGGCACGCTCATCACCATGCGGGTCCCGAAGTCGCAGCCGGACCACGATGCCTAAATATGCTGATGCCTGACGAGTTTTGGCCGAAGCAGCGGGCCCGAAAGATAACCTAGGACCATGATTAACGTTCTCGTCGCCGACGACGAACTCCCGGCAGTTGAGGAGCTTGCCTTCCTCCTGGGCCGCGACGAGAGGATCGGCACCATCCTGCGCGCCTCCTCCGGCGCCGAGGCGCTGCGTGTCCTCGAAGCCGAGGCCGTGGACGCCGTCTTCCTGGACATTCACATGCCGGCGGTGTCCGGCCTGGACATCGCCCGGGCCATTTCCCGCAGCAGCCGGCCGCCCGCCGTCGTTTTCGTGACAGCCGACGAGGAGTGCGCGCTGGAGGCATTCGAGCTTGCGGCCGTCGACTATCTCCTGAAGCCCGTTCGGGCCAAGCGGTTGGCCCGCTCCGTGGGCCGGATCAGTGAACTGATCCGCGATGGCGGTGCCACGCCGGAGATGATTACCGTGGACCAGGGCGGCACCACCAGGATGATCCGGCGCGACGACGTCACGTACGTCCAGGCGCAGGGTGACTATGCCCGCCTCCACACCGCCGATGCCAGCTACCTGATCCGGGTTCCCCTCGCCGACCTGGAACAGCAGTGGGCGGACGCGGGCTTCATCCGCACCCACCGGTCCTATCTGGTGGCCCTCGCCCACGTCTCCCACCTCAAGCTCGCCGCGGTCCGCCCCAGCGTCTCCGTCGAGGACGCCGAACTGCCGATCAGCCGGCGGCACCTGCCGGCCGTCCGCGAGAAACTTGAGGCAACCAGGATCCGGCCGCAGGCATGACGCGCGTCAGGGTCACGGCGCCCCGGTCGGCAGCCCGCAGTTTGGCCGGCTCCTCGGCCGAGCCGCGCGAGTCCGCCGAGGAGTCGGCCGTCGGCCAGGTGTTCGTCCGCTCGCTGATCCGCTCCCAGCTCCGGCTTGCCCTGGTGGTGGCCGGCGGCTTCCTGCTGATCCTCGGCGCCTTTCCGCTGCTGCTTGCCGCCACACCGGGGCTGGCGCAAACCCGGATTGCGGGGATCCCGTTCGACTGGCTCCTGCTGGGTGCCGGGATCTACCCTGTGACCGGGATCAGCGCCTGGCTGTACATCCGCAGCGCGGCACGGAACGAAGCCCGTTACTGCGACCTCGCCGGGGAAAAGTAATGCTCCGGAAAGTGATCCTCCAGTGAATCCGGCAGTGGGCATCGCGGCGGTGGCCGCCGTTTCCGTGGCGACGGCAGTGATCGGCTTCTACGGACTGCGGATCTCCCGCACCACCGGTGACTTCTATGTCGCCTCCCGAACCGTGCCGCCTTGGTGGAACGCGTCAGCCATCGGCGGGGAATATCTCTCCGCCGCGAGTTTCCTGGGCGTGGCCGGCCTGATCCTGCTGTCCGGCACGGATGCCCTGTGGTACCCCGTGGGCTACACCGCCGGGTACCTGATGCTTCTGCTGTTTGTGGCCGCGCCGCTCCGGCGCTCCGGTGCTTACACCATCCCCGATTTCACCGAAGCCAGGCTCGATTCGCGGGCCGTGCGCCGTGTCACCAGCCTTGCTGTGGTCATGGTGGGCTGGCTTTACATCGTCCCGCAGCTGCACGGCGCTGCCCTGACCATCCGGACCACCACTGGCCTGCCGTCCTGGACCGGTTCGACCGCCGTCGTGGTGGTGGTGTGCCTAACCGTGGTGGCCGGCGGCATGCGCTCCATCACGTTCGTCCAGGCCTTCCAGTTCTGGCTGAAGCTCACGGCACTGGCCGTGCCCCTCATCTTCATTTTGCTGGTCCTGGCGGAGGATGGCGCTCCAGCCCTGGCGGCAGTGGCCGCGAACCCGGGTGGGGCGGATCCGGCCAGCCCCTACCAGAGCATCTCACTGCTCGTTGCCCTGCTGTTCGGAACGCTGGGACTGCCCCATGTCCTGGTCCGCTTCTACACCAATCCCGACGGGCAATCGGCGCGCCGGACCACGCTGATCGTGCTGGGCCTGCTGTCTGTCTTCTATCTGTTTCCGACGGCGTACGGACTGGCCGGGCGCCTGTTCGCCCCGGACCTGGCACGGGCGGGGCAGGCGGATGCCCTGGTGCTGCTGCTTCCAAGCCGCCTCGTCGGGGGCCCGGCCGGCGACCTGTTGTCCGCGCTCGTCGTGGCAGGGGCCTTCGCCGCCTTCCTGTCCACAACGTCCGGGCTCGTCGTCTCGCTGGCCGGTGTGATCAGCCAGGACGTCCTCGGCGGCAGTGTGCGCGGCTTCCGGGTGGCGGCCCTGGTCTCGATCATCGTTCCGCTGGGTCTGGCGCTCATGACGGACTCACTGGCCCTCGCCGGGAGCGTGGGCCTGGTCTTCGCCTTCACGGCGTCCACGATCTGCCCGGTCCTGCTGCTCGGCATCTGGTGGCGAGGCCTGACCGACGCCGGCGCCATCGCCGGAATGATGACCGGTGGCCTGCTGTGCGGCGGCGCCATGGCGGCGGGGACGGTGCTCGGCGTAACGGGGACGCCGCCATGGCTGGCACAGCCCGCCGCATGGACCGTGCCGGCAGCCTTCACCGTGATGGTCCTGACCTCGCGTGCCACCAGTTCCCGGGTGCCGCGGACCATCACCAGGGTGATGACCAGGCTGCACACGCCCGAGCGGCCGCTGGTTACGGACCGCTGAGCGGCCAGGCCAACGCCGAGCGGCCAGGCCAACCGAGCGGCCAGGCCGTCAGTCGATGGCGGCCATGAGCTCGACCGCACGGTCGAGGAAGGCGTCCACCTGGGTCTCCTCGTAGCCCTCCTTGCCGGCGGCAGGCCGGAAGACGGCCCGGCGCACGTTGTCAACGCTGAGGGGCTTGTCCTGTTCCAGGTAGCCGATCAGGTCCCGGCACAGGGCGTCCACATCTTTGGTGTTGTAGCTGCGTGCGTTTTTCTTGACCGGGCGACGGAACTTCTCGCCGTCGGGCCGGTGCAGGCGGCCGCGGAGTGTCCCGGAAAGCTGCCCGATCTGCCGGAGCCAGGCGTCCTCGCCCCGTTCGGCGATGAGGTCGTCCCGTTCCCGGCGGGCGAAGGCGTCTTCAAGCCGGTCAAGTGCGGCGTCCACGGCGATGGCCGAGTATCCGCCCTTGACGGGGTCAAAGGAGACGGACCGGACATCGGCGCTTTTGACGGGGTGGGTGGCAGCCTCGGGCGTCTCCAGTGACACGCGGGCCTGCTGCAGGAACTGGTCCACCTGCTTGGCGTTGTAGCCGTAGTCCGTCCGCGCCACGCGTTCGAACGACGCCGGAATCTGCCGCTTGCTGTCCACTCTCACCATGTTTCCTTCGATACTTCTTCGGCGGGTCGTAACCGCACTATTCTAGGGCGTTCCGGAGGGCCGGGTGCCGGAGGCACATGCCGGGAAGCCCCTGCTGGGAAAAACAAGTCTGGGAAACTCAGGCCCCGGAAAACAGGACGAACAGCATGAAGGCCACCGGCGACGCGAACACGATCGAGTCCAGCCGGTCCATCACCCCGCCGTGTCCTGGCAGGATGCTGCTCATGTCCTTGACGCCGAGTTCGCGTTTGACCATCGATTCGGCGAGGTCTCCGGCGGTGGCGGCCGCCACCATGCCGACCGCCAGCACGACGCCCACCCACCAGGGCTTGTTCAGCAGGAAGATGCTGGCCAGGATCCCGACGACCATGGCGCCGGCGATGGATCCGGCGAACCCTTCCCAGGACTTCTTCGGGCTGATCTTTGGCGCCATGGGGTGCTTGCCCAGCCGGGCGCCCACGAGGTAACCGAACGTGTCGTTGGAAACCACCAGGAGCAGCAGGATGACGATCTGCCACGCGCCCTCCGGCACTGTTCCGCCGGGCCACGGCCCCACCGGGGAGGCGCCGCCTTCCACGTGCAGCGGCAGCGCGGCAAAGCTGATCAGGAAGGGCACCCAGGCGAGGGTGAAAACCCCGGCGAAAATGCTGCGGGACGAACCCGTCGCGCTTTCCACCGACCGCCACAGCAGCGCCGCCACACTGCTGGCGAGCATCGCGAACAGCAGGCTTTCCAGCCCGCCGAAGTAGGCCGAGAACGGCATGGCCACCGTGCCCACCATGACCGGCACGATGGGCAGGCGCGTGCCATTCGCTTCGAGCGCGCGGAAGACCTCCCACACGCCGAAGGCGGCGAAGGCAGTGACGACGGCAACAAAGCCAAGCGGCAGGAAGAGCAGCCCGCCGAGCACCGCAAGGAGCATGGCGAGGCCCACGGCGATTGCGGCCGGCAGGTTGCGCCCGGCCCCAGGGGTGGGGTTGGGCCTTGGCTGGCGGGTCCGTGTTCGGGCCCGCGCACCGGGGGCCTGCTGTGCCTGGCCCATCAGACCTCGAGCAGCTCAGCTTCCTTGCGCTTGAGGAGCTCGTCGATTCCCTCGACGTGCTGCTTCGTGATCATGTCGAGTTCCTTTTCGCCGCGGGTGCCCTCGTCCTCGCCGGCTTCGCCGTCCTTGACAAGCCGGTCCAAAGTTTCCTTGGCCTTGCGGCGGATGTTACGGATGGACACCTTGGCGTCCTCGCCCTTGGACTTGACGATCTTGACGTATTCCTTGCGGCGTTCCTTCGTCAACTCCGGGATGGTGATGCGGATGACGTTGCCGTCGTTGGACGGGTTGGCGCCAACCTCGGAATCGCTCAGTGCCCGCTCGATGTCGCGCAGGGCGGTCTTGTCGTAGGGGGTGATGAGGATGGTGCGGGCATCGGGAACCGCGAAGGATGCCAGCTGCTGCAGCGGGGTGGGGGTCCCGTAGTACTCCACCATGACCTTGTTGTACAGGCCGGGTGTGGCGCGGCCCGTCCGGATCGAGGCGAAGTCTTCCTTGGCTACCTCAACAGCCTTGTCCATCTTGTCCCCGGCTTCGAGCAAGGTTTCTTCGATCACGGTCTCTCCTCAGAAATTCGTTCCCCGGCCAACCGGGGCATTTCACAATCCTGGTCCCGCCCAATGGGCGGAACCATCCTAGAAATATCCTAGCTGTAACTAGGGCGTGACCAGTGTTCCCAGCTTTTCTCCGCGGATGGCCCGCGTGACGTTGCCTTCGCCTTCCATGCCGAACACCACCATGGAGAGCTTGTTGTCCTTGCACATGGTCATGGCGGTCTGGTCCATGACGCGGATGTCGCGGCGCAGTGCGTCGTCGTAGCTCAGCTTTTCCAGCTTCTCAGCGCTCGGGTCCTTCTTCGGGTCGGCGGTGTACACGCCGTCCACGCCGCTCTTGGCCATGAGCACCACGTCGGCGTGCACCTCGAGTGCACGCTGGGCGGCCACGGTGTCCGTGGAGAAGTACGGCAGGCCTGCGCCCGCACCGAAGATGACCACGCGGTTCTTCTCCATGTGGCGGATGGCGCGGCGCGGAATGTAGGCCTCGGCCACCTGTCCCATGGTGATGGCGCTCTGGACCCGGGTTTCAACACCGGCCTGCTCCAGGAAGTCCTGCAGGGCGAGGCAGTTCATGACGGTTCCCAGCATGCCCATGTAGTCGGCACGCGAACGGTCCATGCCGCTCTGGGACAGCTCGGCACCCCGGAAGAAGTTACCGCCGCCAACCACGATGGCAACCTCGACGTCGGGAACGGCGGCAGCGATCTGCTTGGCTACTGCGCGGACGGTGTCCGGGTCGACGCCCAGCTTGCCGCCGCCGAAGACTTCACCGGACAGCTTCAGGAGAACCCGACGCCTGCTCTTCTCTGACTGGACGGGAGTATTGACGGCTTCCATGGTGCCTTCCGGTTGGTGAACTCTGAGCTAGGTTATCGCGCATCCGGCCAGCGCTCACATTTCTTATATGGCCGGTGCATGCAAAAGGGGCGGCCACCGAAGTGGCCACCCCCTTGCGTGTCAGACTAGGAGCCGACGCGGAAACGCGTGAAGGCGGTTCCCTTGACGCCGGCCTCTTCGAGGACCTGCGCCACAGACTTCTTGGCGTCCTTGGCGAAAGCCTGGTCAACCAGGACCTCACCCTTGTAGAAGCCGGTAACGCGGCCTTCGACGATCTTGGTCATCGCAGCTTCGGGCTTGCCCTCGGCCTTTGCGGTTTCCTCGGCGATGCGGCGCTCGGACTCGACGAGCTCGGCCGGAACGTCCTCACGGGAGAGGTAGTTCGGAGCCATAGCGGCAACGTGAACGGCAACATCGTGCGCGGCGGTGGCAGCTGCTTCGCCTTCGCCGTCAACAGCGAACAGGACGCCGACCTGGGCCGGGAGGTCCTTGGACGTCTTGTGCAGGTAAGCGTCGACCGTGGCGCCCTCGATGCGGGAGATGCGGCGGACAACGACCTTTTCGCCGAGGATAGCGCCCTCTTCGACGACAACCTCGGACAGCGGCTTGCCGTCAACATCGGTGCCGAGCAGGGTTTCGAGGTCAGCAGCGCCGGACTCGACGGCGATGGCCAGGACCTTGTCGGCCAGCTGGATGAACTTGTCAGCCTTGGCGACGAAGTCGGTTTCGCAGTTGACTTCGATCATTACGCCGACGCCGCCCGCAACCTTGGCAGCAACCAGGCCTTCAGCGGTGGAGCGGCCTTCGCGCTTGGTGGCGCCCTTGAGGCCCTTGATGCGAATGATCTCGATTGCCTTCTCGGCGTCGCCGTTGGCTTCGTCGAGAGCCTTCTTGACATCCATCATGCCGGCGCCCGTGCGCTCGCGCAGAGCCTTGATATCAGCGGCAGTGTAGTTCGCCATGTGAACCCCTCTGTCTAGAAAATTTTTGTGTGTACGGACCGACAGGACGGCAGCTCACTCGGTGAGCTGCCATCCTGTCAGTTGCCCGGGCGCTGCGGACAGCGCCCGGAAATCCCGATGAAGTTGTTACTTCGCGGAGTCGGTGCCCTCGGCAGCAGCCGGAGCTTCCTCTGCGGCCGGAGCAGCCTCGGCAGCCGGGGCTTCCTCTGCGGCCGGAGCAGCCTCGGCAGCCGGAGCTTCCTCGGCGGCCGGAGCAGCCTCGGCAGCCGGAGCTTCCTCGGTCTTGCTGCCTTCGAGGAGCTCGCGCTCCCACTCAGCCAGCGGCTCTTCCGGGGTCTCGGTGGTGCCGGTTGCGCGCTGGTTACGGGCGATCAGGCCCTCAGCAACGGCGTCAGCAACAACGCGGGTCAGGAGGTTCACGGAGCGGATGGCGTCGTCGTTGCCCGGGATCGGGAAGTCGACTTCGTCCGGATCGCAGTTGGTGTCCAGGATGGCCACAACCGGAATGTTGAGCTTCTTGGCCTCGTCAACAGCCAGGTGCTCCTTCTTGGTGTCAACAACCCACAGCACGGACGGTGCCTTGGTCAGGTTGCGGATACCGCCGAGGTTGGACTCGAGCTTGGTGAGCTCGCGGCGCAGAAGCAGCAGTTCCTTCTTGGTGTAAGCGGAGCCGGCGACGTCGTCGAAGTCGATCTCTTCGAGTTCCTTCATGCGCTGGATACGCTTGGCAACAGTCTGGAAGTTGGTGAGCATACCGCCGAGCCAACGCTGGTTGACGTACGGCTGGCCAACGCGGGTGGCCTGCTCGGCGATGGCTTCCTGAGCCTGCTTCTTGGTGCCGACGAACAGCACGGTGCCGCCGTGGGCAACGGTGGCCTTGACGAACTCGTAGGCGCGGTCGATGTAGGACAGCGACTGCTGGAGGTCAATGATGTAGATGCCGTTGCGCTCGGTGAAGATGAAGCGCTTCATCTTCGGGTTCCAACGGCGGGTCTGGTGTCCAAAGTGGACGCCGCTGTCAAGCAGCTGGCGCATGGTTACGACGGGCATGCCGACGCTCCTTCCGGCAGGTCATTCATGAGAGCGGCCGCGGCCGCTCTTACCCTGCCAATAGTTGACGGTTATTTAGCCTGGCCCGGAGGGCACAAGCTCCTGGCATCCATTGCACATCTCATCAGGACCGTTGCCGGGCCTGACCGCAAGAGGCACAATCCTCCGCACCAGCAAGCAACTGCTTACCGGTTGTGGAGGGCTGGATACGCGTAGTCAGCTGCTGCTCCCCCGCACTCCTGAATGGGGCGTGCTGACGCTAGCCACGAAATGGAATGCGTTGAGGGCACAGCAAACTGCTCCACCAAGTGTACTACAGCGGACCGCGGCAAATGCACCGGTTCTGCTGCGCCGGCCGGCGTTTTCCACATAGGCCAAAGGCCCCGTTCCGGCCGGCGGATCGGGCGCCCATGCTGGGAACATGAGAGCTTATGTGATGGCGGCGCTGCTCCTGCTCACGACGGCGGCCGCCGCACCTTCCGCTGCACCCGCGCCGTTCGCTTTACCAGCAGCTTCCCCCGCCCGGGCCACTACGCCGGCGCCATCGGGCTGGAGCTGGCCACTTGCGCCACGGCCGGCGGTTCTGCGCCCGTTCGATCTCCCGGACAAGCCGTGGCTGAGCGGGCACCGGGGCGTGGACCTTGGATCCGCGTCCGACGGCGGTCCGGTCACCGCCCCGGAGTCCGGCACCGTCAGCTTTGTGGGCGTGGTGGTGGACCGGCCCGTCATCACCATTGATCACGGCAATGGGCTGCGCAGCAGCTTCGAACCGGTGCGGAGCACGCTCAAGAAGGGCGCTTCCGTGGCCAAGGGCGCCGTGGTGGGCACCCTGCTGGCCGGCCACTGCGGCTCTTCACCTTGCGTGCACTGGGGCGTCCGCCGCGGAGAGGAGTACCTCAATCCGCTGTCCTTCATCCTGGACCTGCGGCCCTCTGTGCTGCTGCCGCTGAACTGACCTAGACGATCGCGGAGACGCCGGTGACGGCCCGGCCGGCCACCAGGGTGTTCACTTCGTGGGTGCCCTCGTAGGAGTAGATCGCCTCGGCGTCGGCGAAGATCTTCGCCATCTCGAAGTCCGTCACAATGCCGTTTCCGCCGAGGAGGCTGCGGCCGATTGCCACGCTTTCCCGCATCCGCGCGGTGGTGAAGGCCTTGGCGAGGGCCGACTGCTCATCCTTGGCCTGGCCTGCATCCTCGAGCTGGGCGAGCCGCACCATCATGCCCATGGAGCTGACTGCGTTCCCCAGGATCTGGACCAGCTGGCTCTGCACCAGCTGGAAGGAGGCCAGCGGGCGCCCGAACTGGTGCCGCTCCACGGCGTAGCGCCGGGCCACGTCGAAGGCGGCGAGCTGCTGGCCCACTGCCTGCCAGGCCACGGCGAGGCGGGTGACCTTCAGGACCTTGTTGGTATCGCGGAAGCTGTTGGCGTTGGCCAGCTTGAAGAAGTCCGGCATCACCACATTTTCAAGGGTGATGTCCGCGTTCTGCACGGTCCGCAGCGAGATCTTGTTCTCGATCTTCGTTGCATTAAACCCCGGCAGCGCCGTGTCCACGAGGAAAGCCTTGACCTGGTTGTCGGCCACATCGCGCGCATAGACCACTACCCAGTCGGAGAATGTTGCGTTGCCGATCCAGCGCTTGGCACCGTTGAGGATCCAGCGGTCGCCGTCCCGCCTTGCAGTGGTGCGCGTGCCGCCGGCGACGTCGGAACCACCCAGGGGCTCCGTCAGCCCAAAGGCCCCGATCTTGCGCAGCGAGTAGATGTCGGGCAGCCAGGCATCCTGCTGCTCCCTGGAAGCCAGGGCTTCGATGGAGCCGGTGAAAAGCCCGTCGTGCACACCCATGAAGGTGGCAATGGACGTGTCTGCGCGGGTAACCTCCGCGTGAACGATGCCGGCGAAGAGGTTGGAGTAGCCTTGGCGCCGCACCGGGCTGACGAGGTCGAGCTCGGCCAGCCTTGGAATCAGGTCCATTGGAAATTCGCCGCGGTTCCAGCAGTCCACAGCAATCGGCTTCACTTCCCGGGCCAGGAAGGAGCGGACCTCGGCCAGCCTGTCCCGCTCCTTGAGACTGAGCAGCTGTTCGAAGAAGAAGAAGTCGCCGTCGGCGTAGGGCAGGCTGTTGATGTCGGTTTCAACGGCGGACATGGCGCTCCTTCGCAGTGGCCGGCAGCCGCGGAACAACACGGCGCCGGCGGAATAGTTACTGGTCAGTAACATATCCCAGCGCAGCGGAAAAGGGAAAGAGCCCTGATCCGCGCAGACGCAGATCAGGGCCCTGAGGGTAGGGCTACTCGGACTTGAACCGAGGACCTTAGGATTATGAGTCCCGCGCTCTAACCAGCTGAGCTATAGCCCCGTGCACCGGCCCCGACTACCGGGAGGGTGCGCCCGGCCAGCGGCGGCCCGTGAGGGGCCCGTCGTCGGCTGGGCAGATTCACTCTAGCAAACCGGCGGAGGGCTTCAGACCACTTCAGACAACGCTGGCCGTCAGACGACCTGGAGCCTAGACGACCTTGTCCTCGTAGTTTGCCCCGTAGTACAGATCCTCAAACGTCTGCAGCGTCCCCTGGATGCTGTGGGGTTCCACCATGCAGCGGCTGGCGTCGCCCATGGCTTTCCGCTCCTCTGCCGGCAAGCGGAAAATGCGGGTGATTTTCGCTGAGAGGTCCGCGCTGTCATTCGGCGTGAACAGGTAGCCATTCTCGCCATCGCGCACAAGGTGCGGAAGGGCCATGGCGTCCGCCAGCAGGACCGGCGTTGATGCCGACATGGCCTCCAGCGTGACCAGCGACTGCAGTTCCGCGGTACCGGGCATGCAGAACAGGTCGGCCCGGATGTAGGCCTCACGGAGTTCGTCATCGCTGGCCAGGCCGAGGAACTTCACCCGGTTCTGTAGTCCGAGCCGTTCCACCAGGGCCTCGAGCGACGGGCGCACTTCGCCGCCGCCGACGATTTCAAGATGGACATTCAGGTCGGCAGGGGTGGCGGCGACCGCCTTGATCAGCACGTCAACGTGCTTCTCCTCAGCCAAGCGGCCCGCGAACAGCACCGTCGGGTGTTCGTGCGGCTCAATGCCTTCGTCCGGCTTGGGCTCATACGCTGCGGAGTCGATGCCGTTGGACAGCGGCAGCACCTTGCGCAGGAAGGCATGCTGGTGCATCGCCTTCGCGGCGAGCGGCGTGGGCGTCGTAACGACGTCCGCCTGGCCCATGACCTTCCCCATGTCCTTCCAGGAGATCTTCCCGATGATGTCCTTGAACCACTGCGGAAACGGCAGGAACGGGTTGAGGTTCTCCGGCATGAAGTGGTTGGTGGCGACGATGCGGATGCCGCGCTTCAGTGCCTCATACAGGACGTGCTCGCCGATCATGTAGTGGCTTTGGATGTGCACTACGTCCGGCTGGACCTTGTCGAACAGGAGGCTGATTTCCTTCTTGATCTCCCACGGGAAACAGACCCTGAAGTATTCGTGCGTGAAAACGCCGTGCGAGCGGAGTCGGTGAACAGTGGCTTCGGCGCGGAACTCCGTAAAGCTCTTGCCCTTATCCTGCCGGCAGGCCAGCACGTGGACGTCGTGTCCGCGAGCCGTCATGCCTTTGGCCAGCCGGTAGCCGAACTGGGCGGCTCCGTTAACGTGTGGCGGGTACGTGTCGGCCGCGATAAGGATGGTCAGTGGACGCTGGGCGTCGGGCATGGTCACGTAGAAAGCTCCTGGTGGTCATGGTGGTCGGCTGCGGCTGACCACACCGGCCGGTGCCGGCACGTGATGCACCGGCACATTCTTGCCTGGTCCGCAGTAAAAACCGGCTAGTGGGACGCCCTGCCCGTGGCCTTCCGAACGTCCTTCTTCCGTTTGGTGACCTCGGGATGGTGTCTTGAAAGGGCAATTACCCCCACGATAGCAAGGGTTGCCGCCGTACCCATGGCAATAGCCAAGACGGCGTGGACATCGGGGCGCAGTTCGCCAAGGATCGTGATGCCGATCGCGATGCCCACAATAGGGTCGATCACGGTGAGACCGGCAATCACCAGATCGGGCGGACCGGTGGAGTATGCGCTCTGGACGAACCAGGACCCCAGTCCCCCGGCCGCTGCGATGGCAACCACTGAATACCACGGTACGTTCAGCAGGACCAGGCCGTTCGGGTCCAGCAGGTGTTTGCCGATGATCCGGGTCAGCACGGCCACGAAGCCGAACAGGATGCCGGCACCCAGGATGTAAATAAACGCGCTCATATGGTGTTTGAACATGGCGGCGAGGCTGCCGAAGATGCCCACCGCCAGGGAAAGCAGCAGCACAACCGTTAGTTCGTCTTCAGGCGTGACAAGGTGGCTTTCCTGCGTGACGTTGACGGCCAGCAGGACGAACAGCGCCGATCCCGTCACGCACAAGGTGATTGCTACCACAGTGGCACGATTGATACTCAGGCCCTGGTCCTTGGAATTGACCACGGTGGTGACCACCAGGGCGATGGCGCCAATGGGCTGCACCACGGTGAGGGGTGCCGTGACCAGTGCTACGGAGTTCATCGCCATACCCATGCAGAGCAGGAGGAGGCCGAAGACCCACCGGGGGTTCCGCAGGAGGCGCAGGAAACCGTTGGAGCTCAGCGCAAGACCGCCGGTGTCCGCCTTGACGGCACTGCCCTGGCGCTGGGCACCGAAGGCGAGGCAAAAGGCGCCCATGACCGCAAGCAAAACCGCAACCCAGACCATCAGCCGTTCCCGCCGTCGTCGGCCGTCTGCATTTTCCCTTTGCGGCGGATCGCCCAGAAATAGTTGTAGGCAGCAATCCAGTGGCCAACGAGCCCCAGCCCCAGAACCACCCATGCCGCGACCAACCATGCTCCGGCGAACGGAATGGACAGCTTGGACAGCACCAGGAGCGGAGTTCCCAGCAGCAGCAGGCCGGTGCGGGCCTTGCCCACCAGGCTGACGGGAAGGTCGGGGTGGCTGCGGAAATAGAACAGGGACATGCCCAGCAGGACGGCATCGGGAACCACCAGCGCTGCCAGGTACCACCACTGCACGACGCCGGCTATCACCAGGGTGACCGCAACGGCAATCAGGGCCAGCCGGTCGGCGATGGGGTCCAGGACGCGCCCCAGTTTGGAGGCCTGGTTGAACCGCCTGGCGACGTAGCCGTCCACCCAGTCCGTGCTGCCCATGATGGCCAACACCAGCACGGCCAATCCGTACTCCTTCTGGGCCAGCACAAGCCAGATGAAGATCGGCACGCCCATGAAGCGCAGTACCGTAAGGAGGTTGGGGACGGTAAAGACCAGATCGCGATCGACATGCGGCCGGCCGGGACGGGAACCAGCGCCGATGAATCTCATCAGGCCTCCCTCTCCACGGCCGGCGGGCCTCTTACAGTCTTCGTTCAGGGCAAGGCTCAGCTCTTGAAGAGCTTCCGCAGCAGCGCGAGCAGGACGGCGGTTGAGGCTGCGAGGGCAAGCAGCGGCTTCCAGCGTGCCCCCAACTGGCCGGGCAGCGAGGCCTCCGAAGCCCCGGAGCGGGCCGATGCCGACAGGGCGCCGAAGCGTTCTGCGGCACGTTCGCGCGCCTCCTGGAACTTCTCGTTGCCCTCCGCGGCGCGGTGCTTTGCGACGCCGAGCAGGGCCTGGGCCTGGGTCTTCACGTCCAGTTCCTCGCCAAGCTCGTCCCGCACGCCGGTCAGGTGTTCACGGCGCTGCTTCAGCCGGCGGCGGAGTTCAGGCTCGGTGGCCACAGGAATGTCCACTGCTTCAGCCGCCTTCGTAGCTTCTTTATCAGCCTTGGCCCGGGCCTTCTCGGCAGCCTTTGCTTCGGCCGCGGCCTTGGCCTGGGGCGATTTGGGATCAAGCACGGCGGCGTCGAAGTCCGAGCCCTCCTTGGCAATGCCCAGATCATGCTTGAGGCCGCGGACCGTGTCCTCCGGAATCAGCGGCATGGCGCGCTTGAACTTCCGGAGGCCGATGAGCCCGCCTATGAGTGCAATGAGCAGGAATACCGCGCTGACCAGCAGCGCAGCCAGCCAGGCCGGCATGATGGTGGCCAGGCCCATGATGGCTGCCACGATCAGGCCGGTGACCAGCAGTGCCAGGAAAAAGCCGGCCACGCCGAAGAAGGCTCCGGCGACGCCAAGCTGCTTGCCTTTGCGCTTCGCTTCGATCTTGGCCAGGGCGATCTCATCATTGAGCTGGCGCGGCGCAAGTTTGAGGGCCAGTTTCACTGTCTTTGGCAGCGCAGTGATACGCAGTCCTTGGTTGGTCCGCCCGCTGTGACGCCCGCTCATAGGTTCCGCCTTACTGGTTCCGTCGTCGATTTTTTTCGCTGCTGCGGGGGATCCCGGTGCGTCCGCGCGCCCCCGCTGACAAAACTATCATTCAGGGTCAGCCTGAACTTCTGGAATTAGCCACGGCGAGCCCTCCAACGCTGTAAAAGTCTGATCTGTCAGCCCTAGGATGGTTCTCTGTGACCACCACCAACCCGGGCGATGCGCTCAGCCGCCGGCAGAAATTCCTATACATCCTTCTACTCGGCGCCCTCACCGCCCTCGGGCCCTTCACCGTGGACCTCTACCTGCCCGCCTTCCCTGCCCTGGAAGCGAGCCTCAACGTCACGGAAGCTGCCGTCCAGCTGACACTGACCGGCACCACTGTCGGCTTTGCCCTGGGGCAGCTGGTGGTGGGACCTTTCAGCGACAAGTTCGGGCGCAGGCTCCCGCTGATCCTGGCCACGGCCCTGCACATCGCTGCCTCGTTCGGCGCGGCGCTCTCCACCGACATCGCGACCCTGGGCGTGTTCCGCGTCCTCATGGGTATCGGCGCGGCCGGCGGCGGCGTGGTGGCGATGGCCATGGTCCGCGACCTGTTCAGCGGGTACGCCATGGTCCGGATGTTCTCCCGGATGGCGCTGGTCAACGGGCTCGCGCCCATCCTGGCGCCCGTCATTGGATCCCAGCTGCTCCTGGTCATGCCGTGGCCGGGCATCTTCGTGTTCCTGGCCTGCTACGGCACCGCCGTGATCCTCGCCGCCGTCGTGCTGGTCCGGGAGACACTGCCGCGGGAGAAACGGGGCCAGTCCGGCCTGACGGCCCGGCAGCGGTACGGTGTGCTCTTCTCCGACCGGATCTTCGTGGGGCTGCTGATGCTGGGCGGGATGAACTTCGGTGGCCTGTTTACCTACCTCTCGGCGTCCCCTTTCCTGTTCCAGGACATCTTCGGGTTCTCCCCCCAGCAGTACGGCCTCCTCTTCGGCATCAACTCACTGGGCATCGTCGCGGGCGTGCAGACAAGCTCCCGGCTGATAAGGCGCGTCCCGCCGCAGTGGATCCTGGCCTGCTCCACCGCCTGGATGTTCCTGATGGCCGTGCTGATCGTCGTGTTCGACCAGCTGGGGTTCGGTCTCTGGGGCGTCATGGTCCCGCTGTGGTTCTACATCCTGGGCACCGGCTTCACCTTTCCCTGCGTGCAGGTCCTGGCCCTGGCCAGCCACGGAGCGCAGGCCGGCACGGCAGCGTCCCTGCTCGGGGCGTCCACGTTCCTGATGGCGGGCATCATCTCCCCCGTCGTGGGGTGGCTGGGAGGTAATTCCGCCACTCCCATGGGCGCGGTCCAGGCCTGCTGCATCTTCCTAGCGGCAGCCGCCCTGTGGCTTGTGGTCCGGCCCCGGACAGTGCCCTCCATCCACTCAGTTTCACGCCGGGTAGGCTGGCACCATGACCCGCAAACCCCACCGCAACGGCCGAGGACTGTTCCTCGGAGCCATCCTCGGCGCCGTGGCCGGCTTCTTCGCCGGCAGGATGATGGGCAACGCGGCGCTGGGCATCCTGGTGGGCGCCGTCGTCGGTTCTGCTCTGCTGTACCGCGTAAATCCGGGACCGTGGAACCGGCCCTGACCCGCCGCTTCCCCTAAGCCGCGCCGTACCTCCAGGCCGGGGCGATCGACGCCGGGCCATCTGTTCGCTGGGGTACCTGCGCGATAAAGTTGTTACGTGCCCCACTGGCAGGATCACCCCCCGCTTCCGGCCACGTGGCAGCGGTGCGACTCCGGCATTCTGCCGTTGTGGTGGGACCGGCTGTGCACACAGACCAGTGCGCAGTCGGCGGCGCTCTATGCGGCGGGACTTTTCACCGAGGACCGGCGCCGGCCCATAGCCCAGTGGTTCAACCCGGCTTTCAATGCTGCCCTGCTGGTGGCCCCCGAAACCTCTCCCGAATGGCCCGTCCAGCGGTTCGGCATCTTCTATGCCCCGCCCAACGGCGGCTTCACGCGCGTGCACTCCTCGCCCCACGAATGGCACCCCCGCGAGCCGCGGAAGTCCCCCACGGAGCGGGAAGCGTTTGAAGCCGCCATAGCCGAGGCAGAGCGCTTCCTCCAGGTGGAGATGGATTTCGTGTGACGCCGCTTCGTCTGATACCGAAGCTGACACCGCGAAGTCTGGCACCGCACTGACGACACAAAAAAGTCCCGCGGCCGGCTCTGGGGCCAACCGCGGGACTGTGCGCTCCTCCTGCTGGACTTGAACCAGCAACCCTTCGATTAACAGTCGAATGCTCTGCCAATTGAGCTAAGGAGGAATGAAGCAGGTATGACATTAGCAAAGGTTCTGCCGCAAAGGGAAATCGGCGCCAGCACTGGCACAAATACCCCTCCGGGGTATAAAAAGGTCCCCGTTCCGGAACCCGGAACGGGGACTGTACGCTCCTCCTGCTGGACTTGAACCAGCAACCCTTCGATTAACAGTCGAATGCTCTGCCAATTGAGCTAAGGAGGAATGAAGCGGGTACTAGCCTAGCAAATACCCGGCCCGGAAACGAAATCGGCGTTTTTGCTGTCCCGGCGACCCGGCCCTGGCGGCCCGGCCTGGAGGCGCTGGCAGGCGCAACCTAGGCATCGGAGCGCAGCGACCGGCGCTCCATTTCGAGCATCATGAGTTCCCGGTTCAGCTGCTGGAACTCCTCGGGATGGGCGCCGGCATCGAGCCGTTGCAACTGCCCCAGCTTGTCTGCCTTCACCCGGGTGATCTGCAGCTCGAACAGCCTGGCGAGGATGTCCCGGCAGTACTTCTGCACTGCTTCAGCGGTGTTCGCAGGCAGCGGAACCACGGCGAGCTCCGAAACCAGTGGCTGCAGCGGCTCGGGAACCTCCTGGCGCAACGCTTCCACCCACTGCACGGCATCGCCGGAGAAGCCTGGAGCCGTGGCGCGGATGGCGTCGTGGATGGCCTGGTAGGCGGGCGTGGCGAACCGGGCTGTCGCGAACCGCTCCCAGGCCGCACCACCCAGCATTGCCGGTTCCTGCAGCGCCACCTCGAGGGCCTGCCGCTCCATGGACGCCACCGGGTCGCGGGGGTCGGGACGGTGGAAGGATGGAAGGACGCCCGACGGCGGGAGCGCCGCTACGCCGGGCACGTTGTTGCCGTTCCCCGGGGCTGAGTTGAATCCGGCACTGTTGGATCGGCCGGCCCCGCTGGCTTGCGGTCCGCCCGCCGGTGCGCCGGGAGCGTGCGGCCCAGGCGCCTGGGCACCGGGTGCTGCCCCGCGCTTCGCGGCCGCCCCCACAGCCCTTGTGACGTCCTCGATGGGCATTCCCAGCCACCCGGCCAGTTCCCGGGCGTAGCCAGGCCGGAGCCCGGCGTCGCGGATCTGGGCCACCACGGGGGCGGACTCTCGCAGCGCGGCGACCCGTCCCTCTACGGTGTCCAGGTTGTGCCGCCGCAAGGTGGCGCGGATGGCGAATTCGAAGAGCGGCCGCCGGGAGGCGATAAGGTCGCGGACGGCGGCGTCACCTCGCATCTGGCGGAGGTCGCAGGGGTCGGCACCGGTGGGTTCGACGGCCACGTAGGTCTGGGCCACGAAGCGCTGGTCCTCTTCAAAGGCCCGCAGGGCCGCCTTCTGGCCGGCGGCATCGCCGTCGAAGGTGAAGATGACCTCTCCCCCGGTGCCGTCGTCGGAGAGCAGGCGGCGGGCAATCTTGATGTGGTTGGCGGCGAACGCCGTACCGCAGGTGGCAACCGCCGTCGGAATTCCGGCAAGGTGGCAGGCCATGACGTCCGTGTAGCCCTCCACCACCACCAGCTGCCGGTCCTTGGCGATGTTCCGCTTGGCAAGGTCAATCCCGTACAGCACCTGGGACTTCTTGTAGAGCGTGGTTTCCGGGGTGTTGAGGTACTTGGGGCCCTGGTCGTCCTCGTAGAGCTTGCGGGCGCCGAAGCCGATGGTGTCGCCGGCGATGTCCCGGATGGGCCAGATCAGGCGGCCCCGGAAGCGGTCGTAGATGCCCCGGTTGCCTTCGGAGAACATCCCGGTGAGCTTCAGTTCCGGATCGGTGAAGCCCCGGCCGCGCAGGTGTTTAAGCAGCGCGTCCCAGCCTTGGGGTGCGTAGCCGACGCCGAAGTGGTCGGCTGCTGCCCGGTCGAAGCCCCGCTGCTGCAGGAACTTCCGGCCCTCGGCGGCACCGGCTGTCAGCAGCTGGGCGCGGAAGAACTCGTCAGCGATCTTGTGGGCGTCGAGGAGCCGCTGGCGCTTGCCGACTTCCTCGCGACTGGGACCGGTGCCGCCGTCCTCGTAGCGGAGCTCGTACCCGATCCGCGCGGCCAGCTTCTCCACGGCCTCATGGAAGGAGGTGTGGTCCAGCTTCTGCACGAAGGAGATGACATCGCCGTCCTCGCCGCAGCCGAAGCAGTGGTAACGGCCTACCTGCGGGCGGACGGTGAACGACGGCGAGCGCTCGTCGTGGAAGGGGCACAGGCCTTTGTAGGAGCCGAGGCCGGCGCCCTTGAGCGTGACGTAGCCGTCGACGACTTCCTTGATGTCCGTGCGCTGGCGGACTTCATCGATGTCTTCCCGTTTAATCAGCCCAGCCACGAAGCAATCCTAGTCTCTGGCGCACTGCCTCGGGCAGCGCTTCCGGGCCTTATGTGGACTGGTGCGTCCAATCTCACCACAGGGACGGCAGGCTGCCCACGAGCCGTTCGTACATAGCCAGCGCGGAGCCGTCCGTCAGCGATGCCACCTGGTCGATGACCACCCGGAGCCGGGCGGCGTCGTCGGCTGCTTCGCGCCAGTCCGCAGCGAACATGGGCTCAAGGTGCCGGTCACCGGAGGCCTTAAGCGCCGTCACCAGGGCGTGGAGCACCTCGCGCTGGCGCTCGTAGATGGGCTGCCGGTGGTCCGTGGTCATCACGAACGTGGTGGCCAGGCCCTTCATCACCGCGATCTCCAGGACGGTCTCGTCCGGGACCATGAGCTCGGCGTTGTAGCGGGTCAGGTTCGCCGGGCCATAGACGGCACGGGTGGTTTCCAACGCGCTCTGGCAGAACCTGCCGATGAGCTGGCTGGTCATGTCCTTCAGCGCCGCCATCGACTTGCGGCTGCCGTCCGCCTCGCGCACCCAGACATCGGTGGCTTCCAGCCGGGCGAGGGCCGCATCGATGGCGGCAGGATCGTTGTGCGGCAGGTACCACTGCTTGGCGTAGCCCACTACGCGCGCCCTGTGGTCCGGGTTGTCCATCCACCGCAGCTGGAAGTGCCCGGCCACGATCGCGTCCTCAACGTCGTGCACGGAGTACGAGATGTCGTCTGCCAGGTCCATGACCTGCGCTTCGAGGCAGGACCTCCGTTCCGGGGCGCCTTCCCGGATCCAGTTGAAGATGGGCAGGTCGTCCTCATACGCGCCGAACTTGCTGGTCCGCTGGCCGTGGATCACGGGGGCGTCCAGGGCGGACCACGGGTACTTCGCGGCCGCGTCAAGGCTGGCCCGGGTGAGGTTCAGGCCGGCTGGCCTGCCTTCCGGGTCGAGCACCTTCGGTTCCAGACGGGTGAGCAGCCGCAGGGTCTGGGCGTTGCCCTCGAACCCGCCGATCGCGTGGGCCATCTCATTGAGTGCCGATTCACCGTTGTGCCCGAACGGCGGGTGGCCGAGGTCATGGCTGAGGCAGGCGGTGTCCACCACATCGGGGTCGCAACCGAGGGCGCGGCCCAGTTCCCGGCCCACCTGCGCCACTTCGAGGCTGTGCGTCAGCCGGGTGCGGACAAAGTCGTCGGTGTCCGGGGCCACCACCTGCGTCTTAGCGCCGAGCCTGCGCAGCGCCGAGGAGTGCAGCACACGAGCGCGGTCGCGCTCGAAGTCGGAGCGGTACGTGCTCTTGGGCGGCTCCTCCACCCACCGGGCGGTATCGCGGGCTTCATAGCCCGGCAGCGCCTGCGGGGTGGTGCGGGCTTCCGCCAACCGGCTTTCAGCCACCGGACACATCCAGTTCCGCCGCGGCGATGTCCCGCGACTGGTCCTCGTTCAGCTGGCGGCTGAGCAGCCAGTCCTTGGGCAGGGCCGGTTTCTTGGGTGAACCCGCCCGCCCCCGGGGCCCTTCGGAATCGACGCCGGGATACGGCAGGTCCGTGTCCAGCTGGTCCAGCAGTTCGCGGAGCACTTCGAGCGTGGGCACGGTGGCCAGTTTCGTCCGCAGTTCGCTGCCCACCACGTAGCCCTTGAAGTACCAGGCCATGTGCTTGCGGATCTCCCGCAGCGCCTTGTATTCGTCGTTGCCAAAGGTTTCGACCATGAGTTCGGCATGCCGGTAGACGCCCTCGGCCACCTCGCGCAGGCCGGGACGGTGCCGCTGGTCGCTGCCTTCGAACGCTGCCTGCAGGTCGCCGAACAGCCAGGGCCGCCCCTGGCACCCGCGGCCGATAACTACGCCGTCGACTCCGGTTTCGCGGACCATGCGGACGGCATCCTCGGCAGACCAGATGTCGCCGTTGCCCAGCACCGGAATGTCCGGAAGGGTCTCGCGCAGGCGGGCGATGGCGGACCAGTCCGCCTGGCCGGAGTAGAACTGCGCCGCCGTGCGGCCGTGCAGGGCGACGGCGGAAACCCCGGAATCGCGCGCGATCCGGCCGGCGTCGAGGTAGGTCAGGTGGTCATCGTCGATGCCCTTGCGCATCTTGATGGTGAGCGGGATGCCGCCCTTGGACGCCTCCTTCACTGCGGTCTGCACGATGGCCGTGAAGAGGTCAATCTTCCAGGGCAGGGCCGAACCGCCGCCGCGCCGGGTGACCTTGGGCACGGGGCAGCCGAAGTTGAGGTCGATGTGGTCCGCCCGGTCCTCCTCCACCAGCATGCGGACGGCAGCACCCACGGTCACCGGGTCCACGCCGTAGAGCTGGACGGACCGGACTTTCTCGTCGTCGTCGTGGGAGATGATGCGCAGCGATTCAGGCGTGCGCTCCACAAGTGCGCGGGAGGTGACCATCTCCGCCACGTACAGGCCGCCGCCGTATTCACGGCAGAGCCTGCGGAAGGCGGTGTTGGTGATTCCGGCCATGGGGGCGAGCACCACCGGGGTGTGCACGGTGATGGGGCCGAGTTTCAGCGGCGGAAGTTCCAGCCGGGGGGCGGGAGGCGTTGCTACAACAGTCACCCGTCCATTGTCTCAAAGTCGGGCAAATCGGGCAGAATTCCGGGTGGGATGCCGACGCCGGCACTCAGTCCCGCGATATTTAATCCCTCTGCGCGTGATCCCGCTCTGCCCAATCCCGCTGTACTCATTCACGCGGCGCGGCACGCCGTCCCCGCCGGGTCGCCGGCGGCGCGTCGGCTTCGGCACGTTCCCGGCCAGCCACCGCCGCGGCCGCCGCGAGCGCGCCGGTGTCGTCGACGTCGTCGGCCGTTATGGCGGCCTGGCCGCCCGGGTGGGAACCAGCGTCCGACGGGCGGGGCAGTTCAGCCGACCGGACGCCGGTGGCCTTGACCACGAGCACGGCGATCAGCGTGGTGACCGGAATCGCCAGGACCAGGCCGATGGAGCCGACCAGCGTGCGGATGACCTCCTCGGACAGTTCGGCGCTGGTCAGCGCCTCCCCCAGCGGACGGTTGTAGAGCATCACGATGATGAGGATGGGCAGGGCAGCGCCCGCGTAGGCGAACGCAATGGTGTAGACGGTGGAGGCGATGTGGTCGCGGCCGATCCGCATGGCCGAAGAGAACAGCTTCCGCGCACTCGTGTTGGGAGCGAGTTCATACAGTTCCCACACCGCGGAGGACTGGGTGATGGTGACGTCGTTCAGCACGCCGAGCCCGGAGATGATGAGGCCGCACAGGATGATGCCGGAGATGGAGATGCTGCCCGAAATGTTCGTCAGCGTGGCGGCGTCGTGGCTTCCCACGCCCGCGAGATTCGCCGCGTCAGTGGCCCAGGCCGCGAGCAATGCGGTGATGCCCAGCCCGAAAATGGTGCCGAGCAGCGCCGTCGAGGTCCGCGCCGAGAATCCGTGCGCGAAGTACAACACCCCGATCATGATCACCGTCGAGCCGACCAGGGCCAGCAGGAGCGGCGGCTTGCCCTCCACGAGGCCCGGGAGCATGAAGCTGCCCAGCACAAAGTAGGCGCCGACGAGGCCAATCAGGGCGCGCAGCCCGCGCCAGCGCGCCACAGCCACCACCACGACGGCGTAGAGGATGGCCAGCAGGATGATCGGCATGGTGCGGACAAAGTCCACAAAGATGTACGACGGCGACCCCTGGGCCGCCGGAGCATCGGCGCCGGTGGCAGCCGCCTGGGCGTGGGACAGGTTCAGGTAGCGGATGTTGTCGCCCACTTTGACGCCGTGCGACTTGGCGATGTCCGGGTTGATCACCACCTTGACCGGGTTGCCGCCCTTGTCCGGCTCGGTGAACGCGAAGGTGCACTGCGAGCCGCCGTCTGTGTTGCCCTGGGCCGTGCCGTCTTGGCCCGTCGTGTCTCCGCCTGGGCTCTCTCCGGCTGACGACGCCTGCGTGCAGCTCTCGGTGACGACGCGCTGGATCCGCCCGGTGTCGAAAGTGACGCCCGGAGCTGCGGCATACGGGTTAGCCAGGGTCAGGCCTTCCTTGCTGCCCGAGGGCCAGAGAGCCGCCATGGCCGCAAGGGTCAGCAGGGTCAGCGGGATTAGCACCGCAGCCAGAATCCTGTTTGCTTTCCTGCGGGCGGCCATCGCTTCAGCGGTTGGCTCCGAATGCCCTGTGTGACCGTGGGAGTGACCTGCACCCATCAGCAGCTAAACCTCATGCTTGAACTCTACGGCGGCCGCCATAGGGTTGATAAATGAACGACGAAGTGTCGGAGGATGAGGCAGTGAGCCAACGCCGAACTGACCACGAAGCGGTGCTGACGGTTCTGGCCCCATCCGGTACCACCCGCGGTGTGGCCCTGGTGCTGCATGGCGGCAAGTCGCGCAGCTTTGAGCCCGTCCAGGCCCGGCACTTGAGCCCGGCGCGGATGGTGCCGTTCGCCCGACACCTGCACGGTGCCGGAAAAAAGCACGGCCTGGAGGTCTGGATCCTGCGGAACAGCGTGCGCGGCTGGAACGGCGAGGACATGACCCCGCTAAAGGATGCGCGTTGGGCGCTGGCCAAAATCCGCGCGGAGCACCCCGGCGTGCCCGTCTACCTGCTGGGGCATTCGATGGGCGGCCTCACCGCCATCTGCGCGGCGGACGAACCGGGCGTCGACGCCGTGGTGGCGCTGGCTCCGTGGCTCGACGAGGCCACTCCCGCAACTCCAGTGGCCGGACGGAAAGTCCTCATCGTGCACGGGGACGAGGACCGGTGGACGAGTCCGGCGGCATCGCTGCGGTTCGCGCGGCGCGCGGCGCCGGGAGCGGCGGAGATGCGGTACGTCTCACTCCGCGGGGCCGGGCACTTCATGTTCCGGCGGGTCCGGCTGTGGCACAGGCTGGCCACCGGGTTCCTGATGAAGGCCTTCCTGGAACAGTCCGGAGTTTCCGAGGCAGGGTCCTCTGCGTCCGCCGCAGCCCTGGACAGGGTGCTGCCCCCGTCCGGCGAGGCACTGCCCGTTGTCCTCTAGCAGTTGGTGTCTTATGAAGGCTGTAACGGGCAGTCGTGAGGCGGCTGCGGACTCGTGGCCCGGCGTCCTGACCATCCGCTCCCCTGCACTGATGATCTGGACGGCGACCGCCAAGACCGGAAAGCCACTCATGGAGCAGGCCATGTCCGGCCGCCCCGACTACGGTGAATACATGCAGTCCACCAGCGGCTTCATCCCCTGGCCGCCCCGGCGCAGCCACTGAAGGGCGGCAGGAACCCCATGTCCTGGACCCCCGCTGCCAGCGACCGCTTCTACCGCCTCCTCGTGCGGGCAGGGCTATTCCTGCGGTGGCTGTTCCGGATCCGCCTGATTGTGACCGGGCAGGAAAACCTGCCTGACGGGGAAACAGACACCGGCAACAAGGCGGCAAGGATGGTACTGCCGGGCCACGGTGCCGTCGTCGCCATTACCCACTTCGGCTATCTGGACTTCGCGGCCGCCGAGCTTGTGTTCTGGGCCCACAACCGCGGGCAGCTGCGGTTCATGATCCATCAGGGAGCCGCAGACCACTGGCTGGCGGGCCCTTTCATCAGCGCAGCGGGCCAGGTGGTGGTGGGCTACGGTTCCGGAACTACGGCCTACGACGACGCTGTGGCCAGGCTCCGCGCCGGTGAATACTTGGCTGTTCTGCCCGAGGCAGGGGTCAGCCGCAGCTTCAGGGTCCGCGAATGCAAGACCGGGGCCGTGAGGATGGCGGCTGAGGCGGGAGTGCCGCTCATTCCGGTATCCGTCTGGGGTGCCCACCGGATCCTGACCCGCGGCAACGGCCTTCCGCTGCACCGCGTCCGGCGCGCACCGGTCCGCGTGCACATCGGTGAGCCCGTCCATCTGGCCACGGGCATCGATGCCGACGCCGAAACGGCGCGGCTCCGCAGGACGCTCCAGGCGGGAATCGACGCCGCCATCGCCAGCTTCCCCGTAGCGGCGCGGCCGGGCGACTGGTGGCTGCCGGCGGATCTCGGGGGCGGCGCAATGTCCGAGGCGGAACGCCAAAGGCTCGATGCGACCGATCTGGCAAGGGACCGCCGTCGTACTTCCCGAACAACAGCGGCCCCGGAGGGGAACACCCCAAGTGAGTAGCAGCACAGGGCGTTCCCACGGCTGGGAACCCCCTGTGCTGCTACTTGGTTGGGTCAGTCGGAGACGACGAACGTCTCGGAGCCCTGGCGCCGGGCCTTGCCCGCTTCCATCAGGGGCCCGACGACGGCGCGCAGCGCTGTCATTGAATCGTCCACTTCCATGAGCACCGGGTATTGGTAAGCGATGAGTGCCAGCAGGTCGCGGACCGCGGCCTGCGCCTCGTCGGCATCCAGCTCCGGCTCATGGCCGACGAACACATCGGACGGGTGATCGGAATTCCCCTGCGCATAGCTGATCGCGAAGGCCTGGATCTTGCCCTTGCGGCTTGCCGGCACGCCGGACCCGAAGGCGCTGGCTTTCGGGGCGCGCAGCACGATCGCGCCGTGCGCACCGCTGAGCTCGTCCAGGAACAGCCGCTGCACCGTGCCGATGCCGAGTTCACCCGGGCTGTCCCAGCCGTGGACGGACGAGTAGTACCGTCCCACGACGTCGGAAAGCTCCACGGAGCCGGTGGCCAGGTCCTCGATGCGCTCCGACGCCGCTTCCTCGGAACCGTCGCCGAAGACCGGCAGCTTCAGGGCCGCCGGCTCCACCACGACCAGCCGCGTGTGCTGGATCAGGGTGAGCCCCGCGGCCTCCGCGAAGGCGGCACCGGAGGTACCCGGCTCCACCTTGCAGCGCAGCCGGGTAACGCCCGACGGCGATCCCTCCGCCTCGCGGCGCAGCATCAGGAGCAGCGTGGAGCCGATGCCTGACCGGCGGTGGTCCCGGGCCACTTCGACGTACACCCACAGCCGCTCCGGGTGCAGGCTGGCCTCGTGGACCACGCCGGCGGCAACCGGGATGGCCACGCCGTCGACGACGTCCTCGGCCACGATGCAGCGCCGCCACGGCGCGTTGCCCGAAGGCGCGAGGGTGCCGCGGAACTGGCCCGCCTGGTCGGTTTCGGGGTCGCCCCAGACCTCCAGCAGGGCGAGGTCGTCGCCCTCGCGCCATTCACGGTATTGGATCGCCACGGCTAGGCGCCGATCAGCCGGGCGGCCAGGTAGCCCTCCACCTTGTCCAGGGACACGCGTTCCTGGCTCATGGTGTCGCGTTCACGGATGGTGACCGCCTGGTCCTCGAGCGTGTCGAAGTCCACGGTGATGCAGAACGGCGTGCCGATCTCATCTTGGCGGCGGTAACGGCGGCCGATGGCGCCGGCGTCGTCGAAGTCGATGTTCCAGTTCTTGCGCAGCTGGGTGCCCAGGTCCTTGGCCTTCGGTGAGAGGTCCTCGTTGCGGCTGAGCGGGAGCACAGCAGCCTTGACCGGGGCGAGCCGCGGGTCAAGCTTGAGCACGGTGCGGACGTCCACGCCGCCCTTGGCGTTCGGGGCCTCGTCCTCGGTGTAGGCGTCGATGAGGAACGCCATGAAGGACCGGGTCAGGCCGGCGGCCGGCTCAATCACATACGGGGTGAAGCGCTCGTTGGTGGCCTGGTTGAAATAGCTGAGGTCCGTCCCGGAGGCCTTGGCGTGCGTGGAGAGGTCGAAGTCCGTGCGGTTGGCGATGCCTTCCAGCTCGCCCCACTCGGAGCCCTGGAAGCCGAAGCGGTATTCGATGTCCGTGGTGCCCTTGGAGTAGTGGCTGAGCTTCTCCAGCGGGTGCTCGAAGAAGCGCAGGTTTTCCTCGCGGATGCCGAGGCCGGTGTACCAGGACATGCGTTCCTTCATCCAGTACTGGTGCCACTCTTCGTCCGTGCCCGGCTCCACGAAGAATTCCATTTCCATCTGCTCGAACTCACGGGTGCGGAAGATGAAGTTCCCGGGCGTG
Organism: Arthrobacter globiformis; assembly: GCF_030815865.1. NCBI lineage: Bacteria > Bacillati > Actinomycetota > Actinomycetes > Micrococcales > Micrococcaceae > Arthrobacter > Arthrobacter globiformis. The sequence goes on along the minus strand of NZ_JAUSXI010000001.1, from coordinate 1,874,555 downwards.
ATCTCGTTGCGGAAGGACTTACCGATCTGGCCGATGCCGAACGGCGGCTTCTTCCGAGAGGTGGTGAGCACGTTGTTGAAGTTCACGAAGATGCCCTGGGCGGTTTCGGGGCGCAGGTAGTGCAGGCCTTCCTCGCTGGCCACCGGGCCCAGGAAGGTCTTCAGGAGGCCGGAGAATTCCTGCGGCTCGGTCCATTCGCCGCGGGTTCCGCAGTTGGCGCAGGCGATGTCCTTGAGTCCGTTCTCGGCGGAACGGCCCTTCTTCTCCTCGTATTCCTCTTCGAGGTGGTCGGCACGGTAGCGCTTGTGACAGGACAGGCACTCGACGAGGGGGTCGGAGAAGACCTCCACGTGGCCGGAAGCCTCCCATACCTGGCGGGGCAGGATCACGGAGGAGTCCAGGCCAACCACGTCCTCGCGGCCGCGCACCACCGACTGCCACCACTGGCGCTTGATGTTTTCCTTCAGCTCGGCACCGAGGGGTCCGTAGTCCCACGCGGAACGCGAGCCTCCGTAGATCTCGCCGGCCTGGAAAACGAAACCTCTCCGCTTGGAAAGGGAAATGACCTGGTCGAGGACGGATTTTGCTGCCATGGGAACTCCAATTTCTACAGGGCCGCTGGGTGCGGTCCGCGGTGTCTCTGGCCCTGGCCCGCGGCTGGATGCCGGGCGGGGGCGTGGGAAAGGGAAAACAGTGCAGGAAGCTGCGAGACCTAGCCTACCGGGAGCTGCCTCCGGAAGGCGCCCCTCACCTTCGGAGGGCACCCCGCGGCCAGGGCAGGGTGGCCACGACGATGGAAGCGAGGGTCAGCAGGGTCCCCAGAACGGTGGCAGCCTCCACCACGGTGCCCGGCGTCGGCACCAGCAGGTCCAGGCCGAGCGACCCCACCAGCTGGCCGGCGATCATGCCGAGGCCCGTCACCAGCACCCCGAGGCTGCGCACCAGCAGCGCGCCGAGACCGATGAACACGCAGCCCATGGGCCCGCCGAGGTAGTACCACCATTCCGCCGGCAGCGGGTTGGCCGGCCCGGCGACGGCCACCTTGATGGACCAGGCCACCCACAGCACGCAAGTGCCGGCGATGAAGTTCACCAGCGTGGCCGCGATCGGGGTGCCGTAGTGCACGGTGGCGGTGCCGTTCATGGCCTGCTGGAAGCTCATGAGGAAGCCGGCGAGAACCGGCAGGATGATCGGCAGCAGGAGTGCTGCGGGGTCGGCAACCCCGGCGCCTGCCGCACTACCGGACGCACCGGCCGCGCCCGCAGCGCCGCCGGCGAAGCGGGGTGACACCGCCCACGAGACGGCCGCGATGGTGAGGATGCAGCCGATGACCCGGATACCGGTCACGGACTTCTTGCCCGCCGGGCCGATGCCCAAGCGGTCCACAAGGAGGCCGCTGAGTGTTTGGCCGGTGACGGTCGCCACGGTGAAGAGGGCGATGCCCAGCAGCCCCACGGTGAAGGACTGCGCGAAGACGAAGAACGCACCAATGCCGCCCGCGAGCGCGTAGTACGGCGGGAAGCGGCGTTCACGCAGCGCGGGCAGGATCCGCGCGAGGCCGGCGCGCCCGCGGGGAGCCAGCAGGGACACGACGACCATCACGATCAGCCCGGTGCTGAAACTGACGACGGCGGCGGCGATGCCGTCACCGAGGCGTGCACCAAGGGCCCCGTTGATCCGCCCCTGGACGGGAATGGCAAGGCCGGAGGCCACGGCCATCGGGAGGCCCACGGCAAGGGGCAGCCGGGGTGCATGGGTCATTGGTTTCACCTTACGTCAGGCATCATTACTGGTATGAGCAACCCGGAAATCGAAGAAATCCCCATCCGCGACACCATGATCCGCCTGGGCCAGCTCCTGAAGCTCGCCAACCTCGTGGAGGACGGCGTGGAGGCTACGGAGCTGATCAAGAACGGCCTGGTCAAGGTCAACGGTGAGATCGACGACCGGCGCGGCCGGCAGCTTCACAACGGGGACACGGTCACGGTCAACGGCCAGACCGTCCGGGTCAGCGCTCCCCAGGCGTAAAAGCTTGCTTCTGTAGGAGGGCCTACTTCGCCAGTACCTCGTGGGTGAGGAACTCGGACACGTGCCCTACCTCCTGGGCGTTGATGCCGTGCCACATGCCTGTGTAGAGCACCTTGGTCAGCTTCACGTGCTTGCGGACCCAGCCCATCGTGTACTCGATCTTGTCCGGCGTGATGACCGGATCCTGCTGGTCCCGGCCCCAGAACAGCGGCACTGTTCCGTCCAGCTCGGCGTCGCGGAACTCGCCGTCGGACTCCGCGTTGACCACAAAGCCTGAAAGGCCGACGACGGCGGCAAAGTCAGCGGGCCGCTGACGCAGCAGGGTGGTGGCCATGGCCATCCCCATCGAGAACCCAAGCAGGGTCACGGACGGGTGGTTGCCCTTGACCGTGTCCAGCCAGTCGAGCACGTACGCCGACGCGGCCTTCACGGCGTCGACGGAATATTCGATCGAGCCCGTCAGCGGGAACCAGGAAAAGCCCGGTCCCATGGCGATGGGTGCCCGGACCGATGCGACCGTGAACTCGTCCGGGAGCATGTCAGCCAGGCTGAGGAGGTCCTGCTCGTTCGCGCCGTAGCCGTGCAGGAGGACGAGCAGTGGCTTGCCGGCCCTGGCTTCCTCAGGCTTGGACCACAGAACAACGGGGGCGGGAAAGGAGTCGGCTAGAGTCATGGCTCCATTCTTACAGTTACCCACTGGTAACAACTTACGGTGGCGTAGCCAGGCGGTGGCGGTACAGGATGGAACTGTGAGCGGAACCGAACCCATGCAGGATGCCCAAGATCCCCTGGAAGAAGCCCTGGAGCTTTCTGTCCGCCACCCCTGGAGCCGGTATGTGGCAATGGGCGATTCCTTCACAGAAGGCATCGGCGACCCCGAACCCAGCAGCCCGGGAGGCTACCGCGGCTGGGCGGACCGGGTGGCGGAGGAGCTTGGACGGGGACATGAGGATTTCGCCTACGCAAATCTTGCTGTGCGGGGACGGCTGCTGCAGCAGGTCATCGACCAGCAGCTGGCACCCTGCCTGGCGCTCAAGCCCGACCTGGTGACCCTGTCCGCGGGCGGCAACGACCTGATCCGCCCCGGCGGGGACCCGGATGCCCTGGCCGAACGGCTGGACCCGGTGGTGCAGATCCTTGGGATGAGCGGGGCCACTGTGGTGCTGTTCAACGGCCCGGACACAGGCTCGTCGGTGCTGGGCCGGATCCGCAGCAAGGTGGCCATCTACAACGAGAACCTCCGCACCATCGCCGCCCGGCACGACGCCGTCATCGCCGACATGTGGTCGCTCCGGCAGCTGAAGGACCCGCAGATGTGGAACGAGGATCGGCTGCATTTCTCTCCCCTGGGCCACCACACCATCGCCGCCATGGTGCTCGAGGCACTCAATGTGCAGCACAGCCTGAAACCGCTCGCGCCGAAGCCCCTGCCGCCGCGCAGCTGGCGCGAGGCGCGCACTGAAGACCTCGTCTGGGCGCGGGAGTATTTTGTGCCGTGGGTGGTCCGGCGCCTGCGCCACCGGTCCTCCGGCGACGGCATCACCCCCAAACGGCCGACGCCGGGACCCGCGTTCGGTCCGGGGGTTCCGTTGGGTTCGGGCGAAGGCCCGTTGGGCCTGGGTGATCCGTCCGGCAGTAGCCGGCGGGTGGCTGGGGCGAGCGGCTGTTGATTCGGCGAGTGCCGGGTTAGGCGGCTGAACCGCCCAAGCTGACTGAACTGCTAAGGGTGACTGAACCGCCCAAGCTGACTGAGCTGCAAAGGGTGACTGAACCGCCAAGGTGAGGAGCGACGTCGGGCATGGAACCCCCTGAGGTGCTGCGGACGCGGCTGGCCGGCCAGCAGCTGAGGGAGCCGCGGGCGGCCACGGCGGAGGAAGCCGTGAAGAACCTGCTGGCCGTACAGGCGCAGGAGTTCCCCTATGCGCGCTGGTCCTTGGCCCAGCGGACCGGTGGCGCGACGGCCGCCGATGTGGAGCGGGCACTTGCCGATGGTCGCATTCTCCGGACCCACATCCTGCGGCCCACGTGGCATTTTGTGCACCGCGATGACCTGCCGTGGGTGCGGGCCCTGTCCGCACCCCGGCTGCACCAAGTAAACAGCGGCACGTACCGCAGGACCGGGATCGACAATGAGGCAGCGTCCAGGAGCGCTGATGTCCTGGCGGAGGCGGTGGCTGATGGAGTGCATCTCACTCGTGAGCAGCTGGCCGCCAAGCTTCAGGGTGCCGGCTTCGCCGCCAAGGGGCTCGGCCTCGCGTACCTGATCATGCATGCCGAGATCAGCGGCGTGCTGGTGAGCGGCGCGCCCGTCCGAAGTCCCGGCGGCGCGCTGCGGCAGACGTATGCGGCGTTCGATGAGCGCGTCGCCGGGGCGGCCCCGGCTGCCGCGCTCTCCCGGGAGGAGTCGTTGGCGGCCCTGGCGCTGAGGTATTTCGGGAGCCGTGGGCCTGCGACCGTCCGGGACTGCGCGGACTGGTCCGGACTCACGATGACTGATGTGCGCAAGGGGTTGGCGCTGGCGGAGGAGATCGCTCCGGGCGCCATCGTTGCCGCCAGCTTCGACGGCGCTGACTTCTATCTTCGGCCGCCGGATTCCGGAGGGGAGACATTGGGGCACAGTGGCGGATCGGGGCGGAGCTTGGAACCAGAGCGGGCCGGGGATGGGCGGCCGCAGATCGATCTGGTCCAGTGCTACGACGAATACATCATGGGCTATTCGGTCTCACGGCATTACTTCGGCGGAACCGCGCCCGCCTATCCCTTTGGCGACACTCCCATGCATGTGGTCCTGTCCGATGGAGTGCTGGCGGGCTCCTGGCGGCACTCGCTGGTCCGGCACGGGTCCGCCGCGCAGCGCTGCGAACTCGACATCCGTCTCACCCGGCCGCTTGGCCATGCCGCTGAGCAGGCGCTGGCGGTGGCAGTGGCTGAATACGGGGACTTCCTCGAGATGCCGACAGTCCGGATTCCGGCCGGTCCCTGACTTCCAGCGCAGTTTTCTGGTGCAGCCGTGCGCTGTGGGCATAAGGATCCCGGGCGCGTTTCCTGGCAGGACTAAGCTGGAATGGACACTCACCGGAAGGCTTCACCGTGTTCGACTTGTTTTTCTGGATCATCATTCTGGCCGTCCTGATTCCCATGGGCATGCGGATGTACCGGAGGTCAGTCCAACAGCGGAACCAAGGGCCCGGCCTGCCCGGACAGTACCCGGGCCAGCTTCCCAATCAGGGACCCGACCAGTTCGGCAATCAGCCGGGCAGCCCGTTCGGAGGCCCGTTCCAGGGCCGTCCGGACAACCGGCCACGGGACGGCTACACGCAGCAGGACTACTTCAGCGGCGGGTTGGGATTCCCCCCGCGCGGTGGCCGGGAAGAGCTTCCGCCACTGAATCAGCCATACCCGAACCAGCCCGGCCCGAACGAGCAGTACCCTAACCAGCCGTATCCCAACCAGCCGTATCCCAACCAGCCTGGTCCCGGCGGCGCCGGTGCGCCGTCCTGGCAGCAGGGGCAGGTTCCCTATGAGGACAGCCCGCAATACCGTGCCAATCCGCCCCAGCCACAGCAGAACCCGGCCCCTTCCACTGGACCGGCGCCGTCGACTCCCCCGCCGCCGTCGGCTCCGCAAGGGTTCCGCGCACGGAAACTGGCTGAGCTGGATCAGCAGTACAGCGACGGCCAACTTTCCATGGAGGAGTACATGGCCCGGCGCAACGACATCATGAACGGATAGGCAGCCGCTACAGGCTTCCCGGCGCGCATCCGCAGGGCCTCAAAGTGTCCGTTCGCACAGGAAAAGGGACAGCCCGCGTGCCGCTGCTTGTGGCTGCGGGACGCGGGCTGAGGCCCAGGACGGTCTTTGACCGGCCCGGGAACCGAGTTTCGAGTTTAGTCGATCTGCGGGAACCCGAGGTCAATGACCGAGGTGGACGGGTCCGGCCAGCGCGTGGTGACCACCTTGCCGCGGGTGTAGAACCGGATGCTGTCCGGGCCGTACATGTGGGTGTCGCCGAACAGGGAGTTCTTCCAGCCGCCGAAGGAGAAGGTGCCCACCGGGACCGGGATGGGCACATTGACGCCCACCATGCCGGCGTCGACGTCGAACTCGAACTGCCGTGCGGCGCCGCCGTCGCGGGTGAAGATGGCTGTGCCGTTGCCGAACTCGTTTTCGTTCACCAGCCGGACGGCGTCGCTGTACGTGTCGACGCGGACGACTGACAGGACCGGGCCGAAGATCTCGTCGTCGTAGACCTTCATGCCCGGCTTTACGTGGTCCACCAGGCTGACGCCGATGAAGAAGCCGTTCGATTCGAACTGCTGCGAGCGCCCGTCGACGACGACGGTGGCACCTTCGTTTTCCGCTCCCGCAACGTAGGAGGCCACGCGGTCCCGGTGCTCCGCGGTAATTAGCGGACCCATCTGGGAGGCCGGGTCGGTTCCCGGGCCGATCTTGAGGCCCGCCATGCGGCTGGAAATCGCCTGCACCAGGTCGTCGGCGATGTTGCCCACCGCCACCAGGACGCTGACGGCCATGCAGCGCTCGCCCGCCGAACCGTAGGCCGCGGAAACCGCAGCGTCGGCCGCCATGTCCAGGTCGGCGTCGGGCAGCACCACCATGTGGTTCTTCGCGCCGCCCAGGGCCTGGACCCGCTTGCCGTGGTCGGCCGCCCGCTTGTAGATCGACTGCGCGATGGGCGTGGAGCCGACAAAGCTCACGGCTTTGACGTCGGGGTGCTCGAGCAGGACGTCAACGGCTTCTTTGTCCCCCTGGACCACGTTCAGCACGCCGGCGGGCAGCCCCGCTTCGGCAAAGGCCTCGGCGATGAAGATGGCGGCCGACGGATCCTTCTCGCTTGGCTTCAGCAGCACGGTGTTGCCGCAGGCCAGCGCACTGCCGATCATCCACAGCGGCACCATGGCCGGGAAGTTGAAGGGGGTGATGCAGGCCACGACGCCCACAGGCTGGCGCACGGAGTGGACGTCGACGCCGCTGGAGACCTGCTCGGAGCGCTCCCCCTTGAGCATGTGGGACAGGCCGGTGGCGAACTCGATGTTTTCAAGGCCGCGGGAAATTTCACCCGCAGCGTCGGAGAGGACCTTGCCGTGCTCGCTGGTGAGAATCGCCGCGAGCTCGGGCTTGCGCTGGTTCAGGATCTCGCGGACCCGGAAGAAGATGTTGGTGCGCTTGGCCAGGCTGGTGGCCCGCCACGCGGGCAGCGCCGCGCGGGCGGCTGCGATGGCCTCCTCGGTCCGCGACGCCGAGGCGAGGGCAACCTGCTTCTCCTGCTCGCCGGTGGCGGGGTTGAAGACGGGGCCAAAGCGTGCGGCGTCGGTGACGCGGGCGCCGTTGATGAAATGCGGAATGGTTTCCAAGGGAAGTCTCTTTTCGTGTTTCAGAGTTGGGGAAGATTCGGTGACAGGGGCTACTTGGCGGAGTCCAGCGAGCCGTCGGCGAGCTTGATGATCATTGAGCAGTCCTTGCCCGCTTCGCCGGCGTCGATGAGCTGCTGGAACAGCTGCTGGACGTGCTTGCCGATCTCGAGCGGCGTGCCGGTGTCCTCGGCGGCGCTGATGGCAAGGCCGATGTCCTTGTTTGCCAGTTCCGTGGTGAAGGTGGGCGCAAAGTCGTTGTTGGAGGCGGCAGTGGGGACCACGCCGGGCACCGGGTACCAGGTCCGCAGCGCCCAGGAGTCACCAGAGGAAACGGACGCGATGTCCCAGAAGACCTGCTTGTCCAGGCCCAGCCGGTCTGCCAGGACGGCCCCCTCGGCGGTGGACGCCAGGTTGATGAACAGCATCAGGTTGTTGCAGATTTTGGCCGCTTGCCCGGTGGTGGCGCCGCCGGTAGGGATGATGTTGGCCGCCATCGGGCCGATGTAGCCGGTGGCGTCTGCGACGGCGCCCTCCTCGCCGCCCACCATGAAGGTCAGCGTCCCGGCCTTCGCCCCGCTCATGCCGCCGGATACCGGGGCGTCCACAAAGCGGAAGCCGGCGGCAGCAGCGGCGTCGTGCAGTTCCTGGGCGGACGCAATATCGATGGTGGAAGAGTCCACGAGCAGCGTGCGGGTGTCAGCGTGCGCCAGCACGCCGTCCTGGCCCAGGTACACGGCACGGGCGTGCTCACCCTTGGGCAGCATGGTGAACACCACGTCAGCGCCGTCGACGGTCTCGGCAATGCTGCCGACCGGCTTGACGCCGGCCTCCTCGGCGGCGGCAAGCGCCGCGGGGTTGAGGTCGAAGCCGCGGACATCGTGCCCGGCCTTCGCCAGGTTGGCGGACATAAAACCGCCCATGTTGCCGAGGCCGATCCAGCCGATTATTGCCATTTCGCAAGCTCCTTTGCTTCGGATCCGGCCGCGTCGGGCCGGAAGGTCTGTGTCCACCATCACACCCTGCTAGAGTGCAATCAAGGGGAAAAATTACAGACGGTATGTGCACTGATGCACATGGACGAAAGGCTTGCCGTGGACCAGAGGCGGCTTCCCAGCCCGGACGACCTGTTGATCCTGCTGACGGTTGCGCGCCTGGGCAGGTTCAACGCGGTGGCGGAAACGTTGGGCACCACCCACACCACTATCTCCCGCCGGATCCTCGCCCTGGACAAGCAACTCGGCGGGCGCACCCTCGAGCGCAGCCCGCACGGCTGGGAACTGACCCAGCTCGGCGCCTCCGCCGTGGAGGCGGCGGAGGCCATCGAGAGCACCCTCGGATCGCTCTCCGGCCTGATCAGCCAGGACCAGAGCGCCCTGTCCGGGCTGGTGCGCGTGGCGACGACGGACGGTGTCGGAGCCGTGTTCGTCACGCCCGCGCTGGTCCGGCTGCAGCAGCAGAACCCGCAGCTAAACATCGAGATGCTGAGCGCCACGCGGAAGGTCAGCCAGAACAGATCCGGTGTGGACCTGGAGATCGTGGTGGGCCGGACCGACGTCAGCAACGCCCAGACCATCTTCCTAAGCAACTACTACCTGCGCCTCTACGCCAGCACCGGCTACGCCGCGGAGCACGGTCTGCCGGAAACGCTCGACGACGTCGGGCAGCACGGCTTTGTCTCTTACGTTGAGTCTGCGCTCCAGGTGGCGGAGCTGGGGCACCGCTGGTCCTCGCAGCTGCCCATGCCCAGCTCCAGCTTCCAGGCCACGAGTGTGTTCGCCCAGATGGAGGCGGTGCGGCAGGGCGCAGGCATAGGGCTGCTGCCGAATTTCATGGTGGCGGGGCAACCGGACTTCGTTCCCGTGCTCGCCGACGACTTCGAGCGCCAGCTCCCCATCTGGGCGGTGGCACGGCCGGAATCCCTCCGCTCGGCGGCGGTGCAGGCCGTCGTAGCGTCACTCAAGGAGGAAGTGAAGGCCCGGGCAGGGGTACTGGCGGGCTGAAGCGGGCGCAGACCGGCACCCAGCCCTCAGGCTTTGGCCCAGTTCGGCCGTGCCCCCGCCAGGCTTTGCCCCTGTCAGGCCTGGAACAGGCGCCGTACCACCTGCCCTGATGCCAGTGCGTCCAGCCCCTCGTTGATCTCGGTGAGAGGCCTGGTGTCGGTGTGCAGCAGCTCCACCGGCAGCCTGCCCTCGCGCCAGTAGCTCAGGTAGAGCGGGATGTCGCGCCCGGGAACGGCGTCGCCCATGTACGACCCGAGGAGCCGTTTGCCGGCTCCGGCGAACTGCAGCGCCGGCACCGTCAGCTCGGCCGACGGATGGGGCAGGCCGACGGAAACCACGGCGCCACCCCGCGTCACGTGCCCGAGGCACGCGGCGATCACGCCGGCCGAGCCAACGGCTTCGATGGCGACATCGACGCCGTCGCCGGCGGCTTCCTTGATGAGTCTGGCCGCGTCGTCAGGCGTCCCTACGGCTGTGGCACCGCAATCGAGGGCGAGGTGGTGCTTGCCAGGATTGGGATCGATGGCGATCACGCTGCCGGCCCCTGCGAGCGAGGCGGCCATGACAGCGGAAAGGCCCACCGCCCCGAGCCCGAAGACGGCCACCGACTGGCCGGCCCTGACAGCGGCCGTATTCAGCACCGCTCCCATTCCGGTGAGCACAGCGCAACCGAACATCGCCGCCACGGTGTCCGGGACGTCGTCGTCAATCACCACCACCGATTCCCGGGCCACCACGGCGTAGTCGGCGAAGGCCGAGACACCCAGGTGGTGGTTGATCCGCTCCCCCGAGGGCGTCCGCAGCAGGGCCTTGCCGTGCAGCAGGTCGCCGGAGCCGTTGACCTCCGCCGCCCGGTGGCAGAGCGCAGGACGGCCGGAGCGGCACGCGCGGCAGTCCCCGCAGCTCGGGACGAAGACCAGCACCACATGGTCGCCAACCGACACGTCGGAGACGCCGGCGCCGACGGACACGACGCGCCCCACCGCCTCGTGGCCCAGCGCCATGGGAAGGGGCCGGACCCGCGACCCGTCCACCACGGAAAGATCGGAGTGGCACAGGCTGGAGTACGTGATGGCAACGCCCAGCTCACCGGCGCGCGGTTCCGGCCTTTCCAGCTCCTGCACCACCAGGGGCCGGGCGTCCTTGTAGCTGGGCTTCTGCGGTGCAGTACCGGCCCTGGGGACGGTCGAGTAGAGGACAGCTGCTTTCATGGGAATCCTTGGTGTCGGCGAACGGGCAACTGCCCGGCCCGCGTGCATGGCGGTCCGGGCAGCTGCTGAATGCTCGCAGTCGTCGGGGCTAGGGGGCCGGTTTACTTCTTGCCGGCCGCGAGCAGGTCCGCGGTGCCCTGGGCGTCGGCCGCGTCCACGTCGTGGAGCGAGACGCCGCGGGTCTCCTTCAGGAAGAACACCGCCACGGCGGTGATGACGCAGGCGATGAGCAGGTAGATGGCCACCGGAACGGAGGACTTGTAGGTGGAAAGGAGCGAGGCGGCGATGATCGGGGCGAGTGAGCCGGCGACGATGGAGGTCACCTGGTAACCCAGGGAGACGCCGGAGTAGCGCATCCGGGTGGGGAACATTTCCGCCATGATCGCAGGCTGGCCGGCGTACATGAGCGCGTGGAACAGCAGTCCGATCATGATGGAAGCCAGGATGATCAGGTCGTTCTTGGTGTCCATCATCGGGAAGGCGAAGAAACCCCAGGTGGCGCCCAGGATTGCGCCGGCCATGTAGACGGGCTTGCGGCCGAAGCGGTCCGAAAGCTTGCCCACCAGTGGAACGGCCACGAAGTGCACGGCGTGGGCCACCAGCAGCAGTAGCAGGATCCGAGTCGTGTCGGCCTGGACCACGGTCTTGAGGTAGGTGATGGAGAACGTCACCACGAGGTAGTAGAGGATGTTTTCTGCAAAGCGAAGGCCCATGGCGGTGAAGACGCCGCGCGGGTAGCGCTTGAAGACCTCGGCAACGCCGTAGCCCTTGTGCCCGGCCTCAACCTCTTTGCGGGCTTCGAGGAAGATCGGGGCGTCGTTGACCTTGGTGCGGATGTAGTAGCCGATCACGACGATCACTGCGGACAGCCAGAACGCCACGCGCCAGCCCCAGCCGAGGAAGGCTTCCTGGGTCAGCGTCGAGGACAGGATGAACAGCACGGCCGTTGCGAGCAGGTTGCCCATCGGCACGGCCGACTGGGGCCAGCTGGCCCAGAATCCGCGGGACTTGCTGGGGCTGTGCTCTGCAACGAGGAGAACCGCGCCGCCCCATTCACCGCCGACGGCGAAGCCCTGCGCGAACCGCAGGAACACCAGGAGCGCGGGCGCCCAGTAGCCGATCTGCTGGAACGTCGGCAGGCAGCCCATCAGGAAGGTGGAGACGCCAACCAGGATGATGCTCAGCTGCAGCAGCTGCTTGCGGCCGAATTTGTCGCCGAAGTGACCGAAGACGATGCCGCCGATCGGGCGGGCAACGAATCCGACGGCGTACGTGAGGAAGGCGGCGATGATGCCGTCCAGTTCGGTGCCGGCGTTGGGGAAGAAGGTCTTGCCGAAGACCAGGGTGGCAGCCGAAGCGTAGAGGAAGAACTCGTACCACTCCACGACGGTGCCGGCCATGGATGCCGTGACAACTTTCTTGAGGCCTGAGGCCTTGACGTCGGTTTCCTCTACACGCCTGGCGGCGGAGCTTTCCGTACTCATTGCAAACTCCTTCGGCGTCTTCCTCGACGCCACGGGGACCGGTCGATGGCGAAGGGTGTGTGATGCGCACCACTAACGCCGGATTCAACGAGTATGGTCTGCCGATGAGGCAAGCTCAACGCCAAATAGTGCAGGGCGCATCTGCATTTATGCACATATACGGCCTGGGAGTTGCCACGATACGGCCGGCTCCAGCGCCTGGACCGGGCCTAAAGTCAGCTGAGGAGGTGTGCCCTGAGCTGGGCGTTCAGCTGGCCGATCTCCGTGAGGAAGCCGTCGTGGCCGATCGGCGAATCGATCATGTGGACATCCACGTTTCCGGGCAGGGATTCGGCCAGCTCCAGCGACTGGGCCGGAAAGTACAGCCGGTCCGACTCCACTGCGGCAACGAAGAAGTCGGCGGTGGTCCGGGCGAGGGTCTCCTTGAGCGTCCCCCGCCCGCGGGTGACGTCATGGCTCATGAGTGCTTCCGTCAGGGCGATGTAGCTGTTGGCGTCGAAGCGCCGGACCAGCTTGTTGCCCTGGTGGTCGAGGTAGCTCTCCACCTGGTAGCGGCCGCGGCCCGCCAGGGCATCAGCCTGCAGCGGCTCTTCAGCGGCCTGGGCGTTCCTGCCGAAACGGAAATCGAGTTCATAGGCAGACCTGTAGGTGATGTGTGCAATCCGCCGTGCGAGCGCCAGGCCATCCGCGGGCTCCGGTCCGCCGTAGTAGTCACCGCCGTTGAAGTGGCGGTCCTGCCGGATGGCAAGCGTCTGCGCCTGGGCGAAGGCGATTTGTTCGGCCGTGCTCCTGGCGCCGACGGAGATGACACCGCAGCGGCGCACCCGCTCCGGGAAAGTGACTGCCCATTCGAGGGCGCGTGCCCCGCCCATGGAGCCGCCCACCACGGCGTGCCAGCTGCTGATGCCGACCCGGTCAGCCAGCCGCGCCTCGGCCACGGTGGAGTCCCTCAGCGTCACCAGCGGAAAGCGTGAACCCCAGGGCTTGCCGTCCGGAGCGGCCGACGACGGCCCGGTGGACCCGTAGCAGCCGCCCAGGATGTTGATGGAGATGACGAAGAACCTGTCGGTGTCCGCCGGCGCACCCGGCCCGGCGAGCTGTTCCCACCAGCCTTCTTCAGTCCCCGCGCCGCCCCGGGTCACGTGCGTGTCCCCGGTGAGGGCATGCTGAACGAGGATGGCGTTGGAGCCGTCCTCGTTGAGCGTTCCCCAGGTTTCGTAGGCCAGGGTCACGTCCGGCAGGAATCCCCCGGCCTCAAGTTCCAGGCTGCCGATGTTGAGGTGCTGGACAGAGCCGTCGGGAACTCGGCCATCGGGGATACGGCCGTCGGGAACAGTGCCGTCCGAAACGGTGCCGCCCGCAGCCGTGCCTTGCGGAGCCTTGCTGGCCGGAACGTCGGTGCTGACAGAAATCGTCATAGGTAAACCTCTTCTACGCGCTTGCCCGCCGGCAGCTGTCCGGCAGGCCAGGTCCTCACCCGGGGCACCCCACCGCGGAAGGAGGGTTGCCGGCCAGCAAGCCGGGGCTGTCGCTGGCACTCATGACCTGTTGCAAGTTTACGAAATAGTCGGACGGCTGCGCGAAGAATGTGACGGCTGTGTGACTCCCGGCCCCCTCACGGGACGGGAGTCACACCGGTAGCGCGGGAAAGTCATGCGCCTTTTGCCGCGCGGGAGCCGGCGTCGTGGTCGGCCAGGATGTCATTGATGTGCTCCGGGCCCACAGACAGCCGGACGTGGCCGGGGCAAACCCGGCCACGTCCGGCTGCTCCGGCGTGAGCTGGCTGTGCGTGGTCGACGCCGGGTGGATGACCAGGGAGCGGACGTCGCCAATGTGTGATGGCGTGCGTTTCTTCACCCGGGGCACCCCACCGCGGTTGAAGGGTTGCGGCCAGCGAGCCGGGGCTTTGTTCGTTGGCACTCATGACCTGCGATCAGCGCAGGAATGGGACTGTTACGCGCACAGCTTTGTGACGAACTTCTTCAAAGTATGGGCTTTTCGCGAGGTTAGGCAACCCTTAGCTGAGAGCCCCGTCACAAAGTGCCAAGATGAGGGCATGCGCATGGATCACGTCTCTTACGCCTGTGAACACGATGGCCTCGCGGCCACCACCGAACGTATCTCCTCTGCCCTCGGCGTCGAAGCCGTAAAGGGCGGAGTGCACCCCCGGTTTGGGACCCGGAACATGATTATTCCCTTGGCCGGACACAAATACCTTGAGGTCGTTGAGGTCCTGGACCACCCGGCGTCGGACAAGGCGCCGTTTGGCCAGGCCGTCCGGGCCCGGTCCGCGGCGGGCGGCGGCTGGATGGGCTGGTGCGTCGAAGTTGATGACCTAGCCCCCTTCGAGGAACGCCTGGGCCGCTCCGCAGTCAACGGCAACCGCAAGTTCCCCGACGGCCGGGAGCTTGTCTGGAAGCAGATCGGCATCCTGGGCCTGATCGCGGACCCGCAGGTCCCCTACATGCTGAAGTGGGAGGGTGATGCGGAACTGCACCCGTCCAACGCCTATGACAGCAATGTGAAGATGTCCAGCCTCACGATCGCGGGCTCTGCCGAGCGCGTGACCGAGTGGCTCGGCGAGCCCGTCGAAAGGCCGCTGGAGGACGTCGCCGTGAACTGGGTCGCCCCGCACGGAACCCCGGGCATCCTCTCGGTCACGTTCGAAACCGCAGCGGGCGCCGTCACCATCTGACGCACTTTCTGCCCTTCACTTCGGCCGCCATCAGCGGGTGCCAATGACGTCACCCGCCGATGGCGGCCGAATCACTTTTAAGGGCCGGCGCTGGCCCGGCACATCGGCCTTGCCGAATGGCTGATCCCTACCCCAGGCCGACTACCCCAGGCCGACCGCTTTGCCGAACAGGCTGAACCCGACGAACGCGACGATGTCCAGCAGGGCGTGCGCAATGACGAGCGGCATCACCCGGCGGGTCCTGGTGTAGATCCAGGCGAAGACCACGCCCATGATGGCGTTTCCGATGAAGGGTCCGAAGCCCTGGTACAGGTGGTAGCTGCCACGGAGCATTGAGGACACAAAGATCGCCAGGGGCACGGACCAGCCGAATTTGCCGAACCGGTCTAGAAGGTAGCCCACCACAATGACTTCCTCCACGATCGCGTGGCGCAGGGCGGACAGTATCAGCACTGGCACCGTCCACCAGTAGGCGTCCAGACCGCTGGGGATGATCGCGGTCGTGATGCCCAGGGCACGTCCGGCGGCGTAGAGGCCGAGCGAGGGGATCCCGATCAGGGCGGCCAGCCCGAGCCCCTGCAGCAGGTCCTTGCCCGGCCGGGCAAAGTTGAATCCCAGCTTCCGGAACGCGGAACCGGCGTCGTGCCCTGACCCCGGTTTCGCCTGGCGCTGGTCGGTCAGGAAGAAGATCACCAGCAGGACCGGCACCAGGGCAAAGATGATGTCCAGCAGCTGGTAGGTCAGGTCGAAGTACTCGCGGGTGCTTTGCGACCTGTTCAGCGTGGAGGTCCCCTGTGCCAGCGGTGCCCGGCTCATTTTGTCCAGCAGCTGCACCACGGAGTAGACGGCGGACTGGCCGAGCGAGAGACCAAGGACAATCCAGACTTCGAACCGCAGCCGACGGCGGGAGGGAACCAACATGTTCCTATCTTGCCTGCACCTGCTGGTACTTTCCTGTCAGCCAGTCGATTCCTGTCCGATCGCGGGCTGACCCTATGCTGGGAAACTATGAGCGCTCCCGGGAAAATCATCATGATCCGGCACGGCCAGTCGGCGGCCAACGCGGATACCTCCATCTACAACAGGGTGCCCGACTACCGGATTCCGCTGACGGAGCTTGGACTGGAGCAGGCGAAGGCCGCCGGGGAACGCATCCGGCGCGAGCTGGACGGGCGGCAGGTAAGCGTCTACGTCTCACCGTACCTGCGCGCCCACCAGACCCTCGAGGCGCTGAATCTAGGCCCCCTGACGGAGCGGGTGATCGAGGAGCCGCGGCTGCGCGAACAGGACTGGGCCAACTTCCAGATCTCCGGCGACATCGAGGACCAAAAGGAACTCCGCAACGCCTACGGCCACTTCTTTTACCGCTTCCGGGAGGGCGAGTCCGGCTCCGACGTCTACGACCGGATCTCCTCGTTCATGGAGACCCTGTACCGGCACTGGTCCAAGCCGGACTACTCCCCCAACGCCCTGCTGGTCACGCACGGGCTGACCATGCGCCTGTTCTGCATGCGCTGGTTCCACTGGTCCGTGGAATACTTCGAGTCGCTGAACAACCCCGAAAACGCCGAGGTCCGCATGCTGGTGCGCAACGGTTTGGGCAAGTACGAACTCGACACACCGTTCACGCAGTGGGTGGACCGGAGGGTGGACGAAACGGTGCTGGACGCCCCCCCGGTGATCTTCTAGGCGCCGGCCACCAGCACTTCGGTGCCGCGGGCTTCGAACGCGGCCTTGTCCGCCGCGGAGATGCCCGAGTCGGTGATGAGCCGGGTGAACTTGTAGCCGTCCATGGTGGCGAACGCCCGGCGGCCCACCTTCGAGGAGTCCGCGATGACATAGGACTCACTGGCGCGGCTGGCCAGCAAGGCGTTGACCGTTGCCTCCGCCTCGCCGGTGTTGGTGGGCCCTACCTCGGCGTCGACGCCGTTGACCCCGATGAAGGCGATGTCCAGCACCACCTTCTGCATGATGATGTCAGTGTACGGCCCCACGAGTTCATAGGACCGCGTGTTGAGGATGCCGCCGGTCACCATCACCTTGATGTTGGGCCGGACGGCAAGCTGCGAGGCGATGTTGATGGCGTTGGTGACCACGGTCAGGGTGGGCTGGTTCGACGGCGAGTTGAGGTCCTCGCGGGTGGCCAGGATCTGCGCCAGGGCGGTGCTCGTGGTGCCGCCGCACAGGCCGATGACCATGCCCGGGGCGATGAGCGCCGAGGCGGCCAGGGCGATCTCCTGCTTGGCCACGGCGTGGTCGTCCCGGTTGTACCTGCCGGGAAGGTCATAGGCCAGGGCGCCGGTGGTGGCGCCGCCGCGGGTCCGCGTCAGCAGCCGCCGCTTGGCCAGGCTGTCCAGGTCACGCCGGGCGGTTGCCGGTGACACGCCGAGCCGGGTGACGATCTCCTCGACTTCCACCTGGCCGGTCCCGGCAAGGAGATCAAGGATGGCCGTCAGTCGGTCGGTGCGGGTCATGCAGGGCCTTTCAAGATCCAAAACGTCACGAAAATGACGTTTCTTGATTATATCAGACCCCTAACGATCATCTTGCGTCATCACCGGCGAGTAACGGCACCGCCTGACATTACCGCGCCCGCACCCCTGCACGCCAAACCGCGTGGGTCAGCGGCATGCCGGGGCGGTAGGCGAGGTGGGTGGCGGACGGGGCGTTGAGGACGTGCAGGTCTGCCCGGTGTCCGACGGCGATGGAGCCCACCGCGCGTTCGCCGTCGACGTCGTTACCGGACTCGCGCTGGAGCGCCAGGGCGCCGCCGTACGTCGCCGCCCGGACGGCCTCATGGACACTCAGTCCCATCTGCAGGACCGCGGTGGTGACGCAGAACGCCATGGAACTCGTGTAGGACGTGCCGGGGTTGCAGTTGGACGCGAGCGCCACGGGCACGCCGGCGTCCAGGAGCTTCCGGCCGGGCGCCAGCGGCTGGCGGGTGGAGAGGTCGCAGGCCGGCAGGCAGGTGGCCACCGTTCCCCGCCCGCCCGTTCCTGCGGCGGCATCCCAGCCCGACCAGCCGGCGGCGAGATCTGCGATGTCCGGCTCCGAAAGATAGTTGACGTGGTCCACGCTCGCCGCGCCGAACTCCACCGCGAGGCGGACACCGGGGCCGTGCCCCAGCTGGTTGCCGTGCACCCGCAGCCCCAGGCCGGCGTCGCGGCAGGCCTGCAGCACGGCACGGGACTGCTCCGCCGAAAAGGCGCCCCGTTCGCAGAACACGTCGGCCCACGTTACATAGGGGCGGGCCGCGTCCAGCATCGGACCGCAGACAAGTTTCGTGTACTCATCCGCATCAATCCCGGCCGGCACCAGGTGGGCGCCCAGATAGGTGACCTCGTCCGCTACTGTCGAGGCGATCCGCGCACTCCTGGCCTCCTGCTCGACGTCCAGGCCGTAGCCGGTTTTCGTCTCCAGGTACGTGGTGCCCTGCGATACTGCTTCGGCGGCGCGGCCCTGGGCCAGCCGCGTGAGGTCGTAGTCCCCGGTGTTCCGGGTGGCTTCAGTGGTGACGGCGATGCCGCCGGCGCTGTACTCCTCCCCTGCCATCCGGGCCTCGAACTCCGCCGTACGGTCGCCCGCGAAAATGAGGTGCGTGTGTGAGTCTACCCAGCCGGGCAGCACGGCGCGCCCGCCCGCGTCCACGGCGTCGTCGGCAGCCGGGGCGGCGGACGCCTGGCCAATCCAGGAGATGCGTTCAGCCTCGATCACCACTGCCGCATCCTTGAGGACACGGTGTTCCGCGTCCTGGGTCATCAGTTCGGCGATATTGGTGATCAGGGTGCTCATGGTTCCATTCTTCAGCGCCGGATGGACCAGCGCGTCGCAGCCAGCGCATCCTCCGTCCGGGATACCGGACCAACGCCGGCGCCCTGCCCGGCACCGGCGTCCTGCCCCGCCAGGATCTGGGCAGCGGCCAGTTCCGCGATTCCGGACGACGTCTGGAACCCGTAGCCGCCCTGGCCGGCGAGCCAGAAGAACCCGCGGGCCTCGGCGTCGAACCCCACGACCGGAACGCCGTCGGCCGCCTCAGTGCGCAGGCCGGTCCACGCCGTCCGGACGGGTCCGATCCCCAGCGTCGTCAGGGTATTGAGCCGGGAGATAAGCCGCTCCACGTCCCCGGGACGGGGACGTGCGTCCTCCGCCGGGCTGGCCACGTGTTCCGACGGCGAGATCAGCACGTCGCTGCCTTCCTTGCGGAAGTAGAAGGAGTCGTCGGCGGCGGCCACCATGGGGCTGCCTTCCGGCAGCGGATGGTCGACGCCGACAATCGCCGCCGTGCGCCGGTACGGCTGCAGGCCGATCTTCTCGACACCGCTCAGCACCGCCAGCTCGTCCGCCCAGGCGCCGGCCGCGTTGACCAGAACGCCGGCGGAGAAGCCTTCCTGCCCGGCGCCGATCTCCCAGCCGGATCCCAGCCGCTGCGCTGAGTGGACGCGGGCGCCGGTGATGATGTCCACGCCGGCAGCCTCGGCACGCGCCCTGTGTCCTTCCAGAAGCACCGGGGCATTGCAGCCGAAGGACCCGGTGTCCAGGCCGGCGGCGGAGAAGGACTCCGGTTTCAGGGCCGGGCAGAGTCCAAGCGCTTCACCGTGGCTGACCCGGCGCATTTGCCCGCTGGCCTCGGCCCGGACGGATTCTTCGTCCCCGATCAGCAGAAAGCTCCGCGGGGAGAGCACGGGCTCAGGACGTTGGGCATCCTCGGCCGCAATCAGTTCGAGGGTGCGGACGGTAAGTTCCTGCACTACGGGCGGACCGTAGCTGGGGATGAGCTGCCGGGCCGAGCGCGACGACGTGTGGTACGCCAACTGCTGCTCCGCCTCCACGAGGGCCACGGTGCATTTGCCGGCCAGCGCGGAGGCCAGGGACAGCCCGGCAACCCCGCCGCCCACAATGACTACGTCATACGTTGATGCCATGGGCTCAATCTTTACAGATGGCCGGACGTTACAGGTGACCGGAGCCTACGCAGCCACGGCGTCCCGGCTCTTGACGAACGCCTGGACGCAGGTTTCGACGTCGTCAGCGCTGTGCGCGGCTGACAGCTGGACGCGGATCCGGGCGGCACCGCGCGGCACCACGGGGAAGCTGAAGGCGGTCACGTAGACCCCGTGCTGGAGCATCTGGTCGGCCACCTTCGCTGCCAGCACAGCGTCGCCGAACATGACCGGCACAATGGCGTGTTCGCCGTCGAGCAGTTCGAAGCCTTCCTCCGTCATCCGGCGGCGGAACAGCTCCGCATTGCGGAACAGCGTGTCCCGCAGCTCGCCAGAGGTCTGCACGAGCTCCAGGGCCTTAATGGTCGCCGCCACGATGGCCGGCGCGAGGGAGTTCGAGAAGAGGTAGGGGCGGGCCTTCTGCCGCAGCATCGCCACCACTTCGCTGCGGCCGGACACGTAGCCGCCCGAGGCGCCGCCCAGCGCCTTCCCGAAGGTGCCCGTGAAGATGTCCACACGGTGGGAGACGCCGGCGTGCTCGGGAGTCCCGGCTCCGGTGGCTCCCATGAACCCGACGGCGTGGGAGTCGTCCACCATCACCAGGGCGTCGTGCTTCTCGGCCAGGTCGCAGATGGCCTCCAGCGGGGCAAGGTAGCCGTCCATGGAGAAGACGCCGTCGGTGACGATGATCTTCCGCCGGGCATCCTTCGCCTCGACGAGCTTGGCCTCCAGGTCAGCCATGTCCTGGTTGGCGTACCGGAAACGCTGCGCCTTGCAGAGCCGGATGCCGTCGATGATGGACGCGTGGTTCAGGGCGTCGGAGATGATGGCGTCCTCGGGGCCGAAGAGCGATTCGAAAACGCCGCCGTTCGCGTCGAAGCAGCTGGAGAACAGGATGGTGTCCTCCGTGCCCAGGAACTTTGAGACCCTGGCTTCGAGTTCGAGGTGGAGGTCCTGGGTGCCGCAGATGAACCGGACACTGGCCATGCCGAATCCACGATCGTCCATGGCGGACTTGGCCGCGGCGATGATCTCGGGGTGGTCGGCCAGGCCCAGGTAGTTGTTGGCGCAAAAGTTCAGGACGGGCGAGCCGGTTTCACCGATCTGCCCGGCGGTGATGTGGCTGGCCTGGGCGGAGTCGATGTGGCGCTCGGTCTTGTAGAGGCCTGCGGTGCGGATGTCGTCCAGCTCGGCGCGGAGCTGGTTCTTGATGGCTGAGTACATGGCGGGTTCTCCTCGGCTGGGAAACTGTCAGAAAGGTGTGGATGGCAGGGGGCCGGATTTCAGGTCAGATTTCCGACCAGTCGAGCACCACCTTGCCGCCGACGCCGGCCTTCGCGATTTCGAAGCCCTTCTCCCACTGGGTGGCCGGCAGCACGTCCGTGACCACGGCGGAGATGCTGGCGTGCACCGCCGGGTTGGAGGAGAGCATCGCACTCATGGCGTACCAGGTCTCGAACATTTCGCGGCCGTAGATGCCCTTCAGGGTCAGCATGTGCGTGACCACCTTGGCCCAGTCGATATCAATGGACTGGCTGGGCAGGCCGAGCATGGCGATGCGTCCGCCGTGGTTCATGTTGTCGATCATCTCCGGCAACGCCGTGGGATGGCCGGACATTTCCAGTCCGATGTCGAAGCCCTCGCGCATGCCCAGCTCGCGCTGCGCCTCCCGGACCCGCGTCCTGGAGACGTCGATGGCCAGGTCCACGCCGAGCTGGCGGGCCAGCTCAAGGCGCGGGGCCGAGACGTCGGTGATGGCGATCTTGCGGGCGCCGGCATGGCGGGCCACGGCGATAGCCATGAGGCCGATCGGCCCGGCTCCGGTGATCAGCACGTCCTCCCCCACCAGCGGGAAACTCAGGGCGGTGTGCACGGCGTTGCCGAAGGGGTCGAAGATGGCACCGAGTTCCGGGGTGACGGACGGATCCTGGTGCACCCAGACGTTGGTCTCCGGGATGACGACGTATTCGGCGAACGCCCCGTCCCGCTGCACGCCAACGCTGACCGTGTGGATGCACATCTGCCGGCGGCCGGCCCGGCAGTTGCGGCAGATCCCGCAGACGATGTGGCCTTCGCCCGAAACGCGGTCTCCCAATTTGACGTAGCGCACGTCCTCGCCGGTGGCCACCACCTCGCCGAAGAACTCGTGGCCGGCGATCAGCGGGGCCTCGATGATGCCCTGAGCCCAGGCGTCCCACGACTGGATGTGCAGGTCCGTGCCGCAGATGCCGGTGGTCAGCACCCGGATCTTGACCTCGCCGGGTCCCGCCTCGGGTTCCGGGCGGTCGGTCAGTTCAAACCCGGCATGTGCGCCGGCCTTGTAGAGGGCCTTCATTGGCTTCCTTACGTTCGGCATGCGGTGGCATGCGGGGAATTCTCCCTTCATTAGAGCCACCTTCGACCCATTAGCACAAGGGGAATTTTCTCAATCGACGATTAAGTAATTGCTAAGGAATAGGATGGAGCGCATGGAGATCCACCAGCTCGAAATGCTGCGGGAGCTGGGCGCGCTCGGAAGCGTCAAGGCCGTCGCCGATACCCTGCTCGTCACGCCGTCCGCCGTGTCCCAGCAGCTCGCCCAGCTGCAGAAAAGCGTCGAGGTGCCGCTGACCCGCAAGGAGGGCCGGAACCTGGTCCTGACAGAGGCCGGCCAGGTGCTCGCGGACGCCGGTGCCGCCGTCGTCAGCGCGATGGCCGACGCGCGGATGGCGATCGGCGCGTACCACAGCTCCACGGTGGCTCCGGTAACGGTGAGCGGTTTCCACAGTGCGGGGCAGGCGCTGTTTGCGCCGCTGGCAGGGTTGCTGGACGGGCCGGACAAGCCGAGAGTGCTGCTCTCCGACGAGGACGTGGCCCAGCAGGATTTTCCCGCGCTGACGGCGCGGTACGACCTCGTGCTGGCGCACCGGATGGACCACAGCCCCAAGTGGCCGGAGGAAAGGGTGGCGGTGATACCGCTGGCGCATGAGCCGCTGGACGTGGCGCTGCCGGCCGGCCACCGCCTGGCCGGCCAGGCGGCGCTGACCGTGTCCGACGTCGTCGGCGAACCCTGGGTGACCAGCCGCGCCGGCTACTCCCCCGCGGACGTGCTGTCCGCCGTCGCCGCCGTGTCCAGCCGGGAGCTGAACATCGTGCACCGGATCAACGACTACTCCACGGTGGCGGCGCTGGTGGCCTCCGGAAGCGTGATCGGCCTGCTGCCGCGGCATACGGCGCGCCCTGTGCTGAATCCCGACATTGTGCTGCGGCCGCTGCACGGGATCAGCACCCGGCGCCGCATCGATATTTTGGCGCGCCCAGAAAACCTGAAGCGCGCGTCGGTCCGGGTGGTGTGCGAGGCGCTGCAGGACATCATGGCCCGGCTCAGCCACGCTTGAGTTCACCTGGTTTAAACCCAACTGGGTCGCAGCACAGGGGGGTCTGAGCGCTCAAAACCCCCGCAACTGCGACCCAGTTGGGTTGGCCAACGGTTAAACGGTGACGCCGAGCTTCTCCAGGATCAGCTCGCGCACGCGGCCGGCGTCGGCCTGGCCGCGGGTGGCCTTCATAACGCCGCCGACGATGGCGCCGATGGCCTGCACCTTGCCGCCGCGGATCTTCTCCGCGACGTCGGGCTGCGCGGCCAGGGCTGCGTCGATCGCTTCCAGGAGCGGGCCGTCGTCGGACACCACGGCGAGGCCGCGCTTCTCGACGACCTCGGCGGGGGTGCCTTCGCCGGCGAGGACGCCGTCCAGCACCGAGGAGGCCATCTTGTTGTTGATCTTGCCCGCTTCCACCATGCGGCTCAGCTCGACGATGGTGGCTGGCGTGACGCCCAGCTGGCCGGGGTCGACGTCGGCGTTCTTGGCGCGGCCAACGATCTCGCCCATCCACCACTTGCGGGCCACGGAAGCGCTGGCGCCGGCGGTGATGGTTTCCTCGATCTCGTCCAGCACGCCGGCGTTGACGACGTCACGGAACTCAAGGTCCGAGTAGCCCCAGTCCTGCTTCAGCCGCTTGCGGCGCTCGGCCGGCGGCTCGGGCAGCGTCTGGCGGATCTCCTCCACCCATTCCCGGGAGGGAACCACGGGAACCAGGTCCGGCTCCGGGAAGTAGCGGTAGTCGTCGGCGTCGGACTTTGCCCGGCCCGACGTCGTCGTGCGCGTGTCCTCGTGCCAGTGGCGCGTTTCCTGGATTACCGGCTCACCGGAGTCCAGGACAGCGGCGTGGCGCTGGATCTCGTAACGGACGGCGTGTTCGACGGCGCGCAGCGAGTTCACGTTCTTCGTCTCGGAGCGGATGCCGAAGCGTTCCCGGCCGTGGGGGCGCAGGGAGACGTTGGCGTCGCAGCGGACGTTGCCGCGCTCCATCTTGGCGTCCGAGACGCCGAGGTTCTTGACGATTTCCCGCACGGCGGCTACGTAGGCCTTGGCGAGCTCGGGGGCGCGGGAACCGGCGCCTTCGATCGGCTTGGTGACGATCTCCACGAGCGGAACACCGGCACGGTTGTAGTCCACCAGCGAGTATTCGGCGCCCTGGATGCGTCCGGCCGACCCGCCCAGGTGGGTCAGCTTGCCGGCGTCCTCCTCCATGTGGGCACGCTCGATCTCGACGCGGAACACGGTGCCGTCCTCGAGCTCGATGTCCAGGTAGCCGTCGTATGCGATCGGCTCGTCGTACTGGGACGTCTGGAAGTTCTTGGGGGTGTCCGGGTAGAAGTAGTTCTTGCGGGCGAAGCGGCAGGATTCTGCGATCTTGCAGTTCAGCGCGAGGCCGATCTTGATGGAGGACTCCACAGCGGTCTTGTTCACCACCGGCAGGACGCCGGGCATGCCCAGGTCCACCTCGTTGACGTTCGTGTTGGGCTCGTCGCCGAAAACGTTGGGCGCGGAGGAGAACATCTTGGTCTTCGTGTTGAGTTCAACGTGGACCTCGAACCCCAGTACGGGGTCGTACTTCTCCATGGCTTCTTCGAAGCTCAGGGTTGCGTCAGTGCTCATTATTTTGCCTCCTGGGTTTCGACAAGCTCAGCCAACGACGGGGCCTTGTCCAGCAGCGGACCGCCCCATTTCGCTTCCAGCAGGGATTCCAGGACAGCACCAACCCGGTAGAGGCGGGCGTCCTCGCGGGCAGGTGCCAGCAGCTGGATGCCGACAGGCAGCCCGTCCTCGTCGGCCAGGCCGCCGGGCAGGGACAGGCCGGGGACGCCGGCCATGTTGGCGGGGATGGTGGCGACGTCGTTGAGGTACATCGCCAGCGGGTCATCCAGCTTCTCGCCCAGCTTGAAGGCCGTGGTGGGCGCCGTGGGGGAAATCAGGACGTCGGCCTTGGCGAAGGCAGCCTCGAAGTCGCGCTGGATGAGCGTGCGGACCTTCTGGGCGGAGCCGTAGTAGGCGTCGTAGTAGCCGGCGGACAGCGCGTACGTGCCCAGGATGATCCGGCGCTTGACCTCGTCGCCGAACCCGGCGGCGCGGGTGGCGCCCATGACACGCTCGATGGTCAGCGGCGGCTCCTCGGGGAGCACGCGCAGGCCGTAGCGGACGCCGTCGAACTTGGCCAGGTTGGAGGAGGCCTCGGAGGGCATGATCAGGTAGTAGGCGCCCAGCGCGTACTGGAAGTTGGGGCAGGACACCTCAACGATCTCCGCACCCGCCTCTTTGAGCAGCTCAAGCGATTCGTTAAAGCGGTTTTCGACGCCGGCCTGGTAGCCCTCGCCGTGGAGTTCCTTGATGATGCCGATCTTCATGCCGTCCACGTTGCCGAGACGCGCAGCCGCCACAAGGTCGCCCAGCGGGTCCGGCAGGGAGGTGGAGTCGTGCGGGTCGTGGCCGCCGATGACCTGCTGCAGCAAAGCCGAGTCCAGGACGGTGCGTGACACCGGGCCGATCTGGTCCAGGGAGGACGCCATGGCGATGGCCCCGTAGCGGGAGACGCCGCCATAGGTGGGCTTGACGCCCACGGTGCCGGTGACGGCGCCGGGCTGGCGGATGGATCCGCCGGTGTCCGTGCCCAGGGCCAGCGGCGCTTCAAAGGCTGCGACGGCGGCTGCCGAGCCGCCGCCCGAACCGCCGGGGATGCGGTCCAGGTCCCACGGGTTGCGGGTGGGGCCGAAGGCCGAGTGCTCGGTGGAGGAGCCCATGGCGAACTCGTCCAGGTTGGTCTTGCCTAGGATCGGCATCTTCGCGGCGCGCAGCTTCTTGACGACGGTGGCGTCGTACGGGCTGTACCAGCCTTCGAGGATCTTGGAGCCGGCCGTGGTGGGCTGGCCGATGGTGACGATGAGGTCCTTGACGGCGATCGGAACGCCGGCGAGCTCGTGCAGTTCCTCTGCGGCCTGCCCGCCCGCGGCGCGGATAGCGTCCACCTCGGCGGCGACGGCGAGTGCTTCCTCCGTGTTGACGTGCAGGAACGCGTTGACGCCGCGTTCTCCCCCGTCGACGGCGGCGATGCGGTCCAGGTGCGCCTGGGTGACCTCGACGGCGGTTACCTCGCGGGCGGCGAGCTTCGCGGCCAGCTGGGCAGCGGAAAGACGGATGAGTTCCGTGCTGTTGGTTTCAGTCATGTTCTAGTCCTCATCCAGGATTGCCGGGACCTTGAAACGGTCTGCGTCCGAGTCCGGAGCGCCGGAGAGTGCCTGCTCGGCGGTGAAGGTGTGGCCCACCTCGTCCTCGCGGAACACGTTGCTCAGCGGAATCGGGTGCGAAGTTGCGGGAACACCGTCACCTGCGGCCTCACTCACGGATTTCACCGCGTCTACGATGACGGCAAGTTCGCCGGCCATCCTGTCCAGCTCTTCAGCACTCATCTCAATGTGCGCGAGCCGCGCTAGGTGCGCGACGTCGTCACGGTTGATCGCAGCCATGGATCTCCCTGCAAGTTCGGAATGGGTTTCCGGACTAGTCTACGTGGCTTGCTGTTGTGTCTCCGCACTCCTGGCGGCAGTTCTGGTCACCTTCCGGCCCCGGGCCGGACGATCCTCCGCGTGCTCGCTCGCACACCCCGCCGTCCCCCTTCCCTCGCAAGCTCGGGCAGGGAACCCCGACGGCGGGGCACTCGCTTAGACGCACGCTTCCGGATGCCCGTCCCGAGGCCGTCGTGCCCCTTTTCCCGTTCGTGACGGTTACAGACAGTAAGGAAGCAGAGTGCGGAAATCTTCCGCACTCTGCTTCCTTTTGTTTTGGTACTAGTGGCGTTCCTGCGTCTCTAGCCGATGCCGATGGCTCCGGTCAGGACTGCTACTGCCAGCATGACGAGGGCTACTACTGCGCTCCTCCAGAGGACCTTCTTGTGGTGGTCGCCCAGGTCCACCTTCGCCAGGGAGACCAGGAGCAGGATGGCGGGAACCAGCGGGCTCTGCATGTGGAACGGCTGGCCGGTGATGGAGGCACGGGCCATCTCGGCGGCGCTGATGCCGTAGTGGGCGGCCGTCTCACTCAGGACGGGCAGTACGCCGAAGTAGAAGGCATCGTTGCTCATAAAGAACGTCATGGGGATGCTGAGGACGCCGGTGATGACTGCCATGAGCGGACCCATGCTGGACGGGATGATCTGGACCAGCCAGGCGGACATTGCCTCGACCATGCCGGTTCCGGTCAGGACGCCGGTGAGGACTGCGGCGGCCATGACCATGCTGACGACGGCGACGATCGACGGTGCGTGGGCCACGAGCTGAGCGCCCTGGTCCTTGACGTGCGGGAAGTTCACAAGCAGGGCGATGGCGGAGCCAACCATGAAGACGTACGGCAGCGGCACGAGGTCGGCGATGAGCATGCCCATGACGGCGACGGTGAGGGCCAGGTTGAACCACTGCAGCTTGGGGCGCAGGGTCTTGCGGTTGGGGTCCAGGGCGGTGTCCGCCATGGCGGTGTCGCTGTCGTCGACCAGGAGCTCGGTGCGTTCCAGGACTGCCACCGACGAACCGCCGGAGGAACCGCCGACGGCGGGGCCGTTGGTTGCGGGAACAGGTGCGGTTCCCCGGCCCGAACCACCGCGGCCGGAACCGGTGCGGCCGCCGCCGGCGGGAGCTCCGCCGTCGAACCCTTCAGCGGTTTCCGGCACGCTCCAGATTTCCGGCTGCGTGGTGCGGAGGCGGTTGCGCTCCTGCAGGCCCAGCACCCAGGCGAAGACCAGGACGACGGCGAGGCCGGCGATCAGCGACGGGATCATCGGGACGAAGACGTCATTGACGTCGATCTTCAGGGCGCTGGCGGCGCGGGCGGTGGGGCCGCCCCAGGGCACGATGTTCATGGTGCCGTTGGCCAAGCCGGCCACACAGGTGAGGACCACAGGGCTCATCTTCAGGCGGAGGTAGATCGGCAGCATGGCGGCGGTGGTGAGGATGAAGGTGGTGGAGCCGTCGCCGTCGAGCGACACGGCAGCAGCCAGGAGCGCGGTGCCCAGGACCACCTTGGCGGGGTCATTGCCGAGCTTGCGGAGAATGAACCGGACCAGCGGATCGAAGAGTCCGACGTCGATCATCAGGCCGAAGTAGATGATGGCAAACATCAGCAACGCGGCGGTGGAGGTCATGGACTTCATCGAGTCCATAACCATGTCGCCGATGCCGAGTCCGGCACCTGCGAACAGACCGAAAATGGTGGGGACGATGATCAGCGCCAGCACTGGCGTCAACTTCTTCGTCATGATCAGCACCATGAAAACCGCGATCATGGCGAATCCAAGTAATACCAGCACAGCCGGCTCCTTCTAAGTGAACAGCACCACCCCGGTGTGATGCGTACTACAGACGTTAGAGTGGCCCCGATCACGGCAGTGCCTTTGGCTCAATTGATTGGCATACTGCTTATTGGGAGCATTTTGCTCATTTTGCTCAAGCGCCCGCTGCCAGCCCAAACCGCCCTGCAGCCCGCCCGACCCACGAAGGAGTGCCATGATGAGCCCCGCCGGGAGGCTTCCGCTCAGGTTCTCCACCCAGACGTTGCTCCTGCAGCTGGGCGTCGTGCTCCTCGTCGTGCTCCTCAGCGGCGCGGTGCATGCGTGGCTAACGTTCGAACGGCTGGGCCGCGAGGCTGAAAACCAGGCCCTGACCCTGGCCCGAACCGTGGCCTCGGACCCCTCGGTCCGCGCCAACGTGCAGGCCATCAGCCGGCAGGCGGGCACTCCCCCGCCCGCGGAACTGAAGGCCGGGCCGCTCATGGCGGTGGCCGAGGGCGCCCGGGCCAGCACCGGCGCCCTGTTCGTGGTGATCACGGACGAAACGGGGCTGCGGCTGGCCCATCCCGACGCCGACCGGCTGGGCGAGCGCGTAAGTACGGACCCGTCCGAAGCGCTGGCGGGCCGCGAGGTGACCACCCGCAACACCGGCACGCTGGGCCCGTCGGCCGGCGCGAAGGTTCCTGTATTCGCACCGGGTTCGGGTTCCCGGACCGTGGTGGGCGAGGTGAGCGTCGGCTATTCCACCGAGTCCATCGGGCAGAGCCTGGCCCGGGACATCGTGCCGATCGTGCTGACAGCGGCCGGCTCACTGGCCGCCGGGGTCCTCGCGTCATTCCTGCTCCGGCGCCGGCTGCAGCGGCTCACGCTCGGCTTGGAACCGGAGGAAATCGGCGCGCTGGTGCACGACCAGGTGGCGGTCCTGGAAGGGGTAGACGAGGGGGTGGTGGGCATCTCCGCCGACGGCCGGATCAGTGTGTTCAACGCCGCGGCCCAACGTCTCCTTGGCCAGCCCGACCTTTCCGGCCAGCTCTGGCAGGACGCCCCGGTACCGGCCCGGCTCAAGGCCCTCACTCTGCCCGACGCCCGTGAGGGCGAGGCCGTGGAACTGGTGGCCGGGGAACGGGTCCTCGTGGCCAGCGCCCGGAAGGCACTGCACCGCCGCGAAGATCTGGGCTGGGTGGTCATGCTCCGTGACCGCACCGAACTCCAGCACCTGACCCGGCAGCTCGACGCCGTCGGAACCATGTCCACCGCCCTCCGGGCGCAGCGGCACGAGTTCGCCAACCAGCTGCACACGATCGCGGGGTTCATGAGCATCGGCCAGCACCAGCAGGCGCGCAATTACCTTGAGCGGATCGCCGCCACAGGCCCGCTGAAGTTCCCCGTGGACCAGGCCGAACTGCTGCAGGACCCCTACTTGCAGGCCTTCATCGGGGCCAAGGGCGTGGAGGCCGAAGAGCGGGGGGTATCCTTGCGGATCGGGCCGGAAACCCTGGTGCGGGGCCAGGTAACGGAGCCGCAGGACGTCACCACGGTGCTCGGAAACCTGATCGACAACGCGGTCAACGCGGCGGTGGCCGGCACGGCCGCCGAGCGCTGGGTGGAGCTTGAGCTGCTGGATGAGGAGGGCGACGGCGGCGGCACCCTGCACGTCGTCGTCGCCGATTCCGGCGACGGGCTGCCGGACGGCGGCAACCCCGAGGCGGTGTTCGCCGAGGGGTTTACGACGGCGGGCGGCAGTGTTCTCCAGGGACAGGGCCGCGCCGGCGGGGGACAGGCCCGCGCCGGCGGCCAGGGTCTGGGCCTGGCGTTGGCGCGGCAGCTGGCGCGGCGGCGCGGGGGCGACGTCACGGTGCTTGAACCCGGCAACGCCGGCGGACCCGGCGCCGTGTTCATGGCCACGCTGCCGGGCACCACCACGGCGCGGAAAGACTGATTGCGCGCAAAGACTATGGATACCGTACGGGAGGACGAGGATGTCTGAGGATTTCAGGGTGCTGATCGTGGATGACGACTTCCACGTCGCCAAGCTCCACGCCGCCTATGTTGATTCGGTGGCGGGGTTCCTGGCGCTGCCCCCGGCGGGTTCGGCGTCGCTGGCGCTGCAGTCCATCCATAGCCTGCGCCCGGACCTGGTGCTGCTGGACGTGTACCTGCCGGACGCCTCGGGCCTTGACCTCCTGCATCAGCTGGACGTGGACACGATGATTCTCAGTGCGGCGTCGGACGCCGCATCGCTGCGGACGGCGTTCCGGCGCGGCGCCCTCGGGTACTTGCTCAAGCCCTTCACGGCCGAATCCCTGTCGCAGCAACTCCGCTCCTATGCCCGGTACCGGCGGATCCTCGGCCAGCCCGGTTCCCTGGACCAGGACACCGTGGAGCGGGCGAAGCGGGCGCTCATTCCGGGTGACGTCTCGCCGTCGGCCAAGCCGAGATCCGCGACGGAGGCGGCGGTGCTCGAATCGCTGGTGCCCGGCGAGCAGTACTCGGCGGCCGACGTCGCCCAGCGGGTGGGCGTGTCCCGGGCCACCGCGCAGCGGTACCTGTCCTCGCTCGCGGACGACGGGGCCGTCGAGATCCAGCTCCGCTACGGCACAACCGGCCGGCCCGAACACCGTTACGGCCTCACGGCTTCATAGAGCGAACGTACAGTTGAGGCCCCTGACCCGGCGGGTTCGCGGGCCTCAACTGTACGTTCGCGCTCTGCTGCTATCGCTGTGCCGGTCTAGCCTCAATCGGCCACGGCTGAGGCGGACAACCGCCGACTCCCAGTGAACCACCAAGAGACAGTCACTGATCGTCGGTCGCTCAACCCGTAGCCCACGTGCTTAAGCCGCTTCAGGCTGTTCGGGCGTGCCGGGGTCAAGGCCAGTGGGCATGGTCCGGTCATCGAGTATGGCTTGGATCTGAGGTGGCCAGTGTGGTGGTTCCCAAGCGGGTTGTTCGCTGGGGTAATGGCGTCCGGCGGGTGAGGTCCACCCCGGTGGGTCGTTGGCGCTGGCGGCAGTGGGTGTCCAGGCCGAGTTGTGTTTGAGCCGGTGATGTTTAGGACATGGTTGGCCGAGATTGCTGATCCCGGTGGGCCCGCCGCGGGCCCATGCAAGGAGGTGGTCGGCCTCGTTGTCCAGGGAGTGGTTGTTGCAAGCCGGGAACGTGCATCTGGCGTCCCTGAGCCGCAGCCATTGGCGCATCGGCTTCGGGATGCGGTAGCTGGTCCGTCCGATCTCCAACGGTGCGCCGTCGTGGGGGTCGATGAGCACCCTGCGGAACGACTGGGCCCCATCGGCGACGAGTGCACGGGCCATGGAGGGCGGGATCGGCCCGTAGCCGTCAAGCATGGCCGGTTCCTCGGTCAGCCCGAGCAGTGAAAGAGCCGGAACCGTGACCAGGACCTGCGCCACGGGTGAGGGTACGCCGCCGGCGCCCTCCGGGCCCTGCGCTACCCCGTCGGTTATTTCGGTCTGCGATGTCCCGTCAGTGGTGGCGGCCGGTGACTGTTCAAGGCCTGCGGTGAGGAGCCAGGTCGAGGCGACGTCGGCGCGGAGCTGGGTGAGGGTCCTGGATTCGGCCGGTCCTTGCATGGCCCGGGCGGCGGCGGTGGTGCGCTCCCAGATCCCGGCGGCCTGGGCCGCGGGCAGATAGGCCGAGAGCCAGGCCATCCCGTCCCGGTCCGGGGCGTATTCCACCCGCCGGTCCGCCGCGGAGCGGGCGTGGCGGGTTTCGATGCCGACCGGATGGTGCCGTTCCCGCCAGGTCCGGACCTTCGCACGGAACCGGCACGGGACGAGCTCCCCGGCCGGGCAACCCCGCGCAGGGTCCGGCGCGTCCGGATCCAGGAAATGCGCCTCCAACGCCGCGGCACCGGCCGGATCGAGGTTCGCGCTTTCGTCGACCATGATCCGGGCGTGCTGCCACGACATGGCCCCTGCCTGTAGCGCGGACAGCGTCAGCGGCCGGGCGCTGGTCAGTTCAAGGGCGTCGAACAGCAGGGCGCCGGCGGCGCGTTCGCTGATGGTCAGCACGCACGCGATCTCCGAGGTCACGGCCATCCCCCTGACGGTGCGGTCCTGCGGGGACTCGGCCGGCGACGCCATGGCCTCCTCAGCACCGGCATACCCGGCGACGAGCTGCACCTTCAAAGCCGCCATCCGGGCCTCCATCCGGGCCAGCTCAGCCAGCGCGTCCAGGCACGCATCCGCCTGCTCCCGCAACAGATCACCCCCGTCCGACGCCGGGCTATCTGATCCTTGGAACGCAAGGCCGCCCGTCCCGCGGCGGACAAAAGCAGCCAGCACCGGAGTGGAGGCGTCGATCGCCGCCATCGTCTCGACAGCTGCACTGCTTTCCATACCCGCAGCCTTTCACGGGCCACTGACAATTAAACGGGCGCTGGCCTGCGGGAAATCAGGCTTAAAACCGAATTGGCAGCTAATGCCCGCAAACCTCGTGGATGCGGGGCGTCAGCTGCCAATTCACGCTTGGGTGGGGACGTTCTAGCTGGCACTCTTCTGTGCGACGAGCTCGATCTCCACGAGCATTTCAGGGTCCAGGAACGGCAGCACGTGGACCAGCGACAGCGTGGGACGGATCTCGCCGAAAACCTCGCCGTGCGCACGGCCGGCGTCCTCCCACTTGCTGATGTCCGTCAGGTACAGCTTCGACTGCACGACGTCGGCGAGCGCGAATCCGGCGTCGGCCAGGACGGTCTCCAGCTTCTGCAGGATGAACTGGGTCTGCTCATAGAAGTCACTGCCGACGATGCCGTTCTCGCCGCTGGCCGAGGTGGCCGAGATGTAGAGCGTGTTGTCCACCTGGACCGCGCGGGAGTAGCCGAGCTTCTGTTCCCAGACCGAGCCGGTGCCGAACGTCTTGCGCATGCTGCGCCTTTCACTAGGGGTTTAAAAACTCGGCTCCACTCTAGGCGGGGTGGACGTCGAGCCTGAAAACCAGCAGCTTTATGTCGGTGCCGGGCACATACCAGTCGCGCTCCGGTACCCGTCGGAAGCCTGTTTTCCGGTACAGCCCGTGGGCGCTCTCCCAGTTCCCGCCGGTGGTCAGTGCGACGGCACGTATCCCGTCCAGCGATTTGGCGTGCGCAATAATCGCTTCCACCATGGCCTGGCCGGCGCCGCTGCGCTGCACGGCCGGATCCACCACCAGCATGCGGAACTCAAGCTCGTCGTCCAGCGCGATATCGGCATACTTCTCGCCGGCCAGCGCCAGCGTCACCGAACCGACGATCGCGCCGGCGCGCTCTGCCACCCAGATGGTGGCACGGCCTGCGCGGGTAGCCACGTCCTGGATCTGCTTCATGTACGGGTGGTCCGCGTTCTCGAAGTATCCCGCCGCCAGATAGGCGTCCCTGGTGATGCGGGCGATGGCCGCATAGTCGGCTGGGGTTGCGGGACGGACGGTGATCTGCGGCTGCACCCGTCAATGGTAGTGCCGGCAGACCGATGCGCCCCGCGAAACAGCTGTTTCCGTGACTGATCTATCAGGTATGCGTGACAGATGCGGGATGCCTCTGCTTTGTCACAACCGCGTATGTGAAGCGCGTGTGACCTACAGCGGGAACTTGCCGGATATCTCGAGCGTGCCCGCGCATGTCCAGGCTGACAGCCGTTCCTCGGCGGAGGGCCCTCCTTCAAGCGGGCTGGTGAGCCGGGGGCGCCGCACCCAGCAGCCGGCTTCCTCGGCCACCAGGGCGCCAGCGGCGAAGTCGTGCTCGTTCAGGCCCCGCTCGCCGAAGGCATCATGCGTTCCGTCGGCAACCATGCAGAGGTCCAGGGCGGCCGAACCGAGCCGGCGCACGTCGGCAAAGCCGTCCATGAAGCCGCCCAGTGCCGCCGCCTGCTCGGCACGCACCTCGGGGTCGTAGCTGAATCCGGTGGCCAGGATCTGGCCGGCCCGTCCCGGGACCGGACCGGTGAGCTGCACCCGCTTCCCGTCCTGCTCCAGCCACGCGCCGTGGCCCCTCGATGCGTAGTACACGCGCCCCAGCGCGGGGGCGTGCACGACGCCGGCCAGCCACACGCCGTCGGAATCGGCAACAGCCACTGAGGTGGCGTAGTAGACGATATTGCGGATGAAGTTGGTGGTCCCGTCGAGCGGATCAATGGACCACCGCAGCCCGGTCGGTTTCTCGGGGCGTGTTGTCCCGTGCTCCTCGCCGGTGATCACGTCGTCCGGCCGCGCACTGCGGATGGCGGTGCGCACGGCTTCTTCGGCGGCCACATCGAAGGCGGTAACCCAGTCGCCGGCTTCGCCCTTGTTGGTCACAGTCCCCGAGTCCAGGGCGCCGTTGCTGCGTTCGCCAAGGACACCGGCACCAGCAGCCGCGGCGGCCTTGGCCACGGCGAGGAGCCCGGTCACGTTCAAGGTGTTTGCGGTATCCGGTGTCACTCGGAATCCTCCCCGTCGGCGGGGAGTCGCGTTGCCTCAGTATGCTCAGCCGAGGTTTCAGCTCCAGCGCCATCCTCGTCAGCCCTGGCGGGCCCGTTGGCCAGCAACTCCCGGAACCCGTCCTCGTCCAGCACAGGCACGCCCAGTTGCTCGGCCTTGTCCCGCTTGGTGCCGGCGTTGTCCCCGGCCACCAGGTAGCTGGTCTTCTTCGACACCGACCCTGCCGCCTTGCCGCCGCGGACCAGGATGGCTTCCTTGGCCTCGTCGCGGCTGAAGCCTTCCAGGGTTCCGGTGACCACAACGGTCAGCCCCTCGAGCGTGCGCGGAGTGGACTCGTCCCGTTCGTCCTTCATCCGGACTCCGGCTGCCGCCCAGCGGTCGATGATTTCGACATGCCAGTCCTCGGCAAACCACTCCTTGAGCGCGGCGGCGATGGTGGGGCCAACGCCGTCCACACTCGCGAGCTCCTCCTCGGATGCCTGCCGGATGGCGTCCATGGTGCCGAAGTGGTTGGCCAGGGCGCGCGACGCCCGGGGGCCGACGTGCCGGATGGAGAGCGCCACCAGGACGCGCCACAGCGGCTGCGTCTTGGCCTTTTCGAGTTCGCTGAAGAGCTTTCCGGTGGTGGCCGTCGGCTTGGACGGCGTCTTGGCCGTGCCCTTGCTGTAGAAGTAGGGCACCAGCTCGAACTCGCCGGTGGAAACGCCTTTGGACCGCTTCTCGCGCCGGATCTTCACCGGTTCAAGGTCCTCCGGTGTCAGGTCAAAAAGGGCCGCTTCGCTGACCAGCGGCGGGACCTCAGGCTCCGTCGGCTGGGTCAGCGCGATCGCAGCCTCCCAGCCGAGGGCTTCGATGTCGAACGCTCCCCTGCTTGCAACGTGGAACACGCGCTCACGCAGCTGCGACGGGCAGGACTTGGCGTTGGGGCAGCGGATGTCCACGTCGCCTTCCTTCCCGGGAGCCAGCGGCGTGCCGCAGGACGGGCATTCCGTGGGCATGACGAAGTCACGCACCGGCG
This sequence comes from Arthrobacter globiformis, assembly GCF_030815865.1. Lineage (NCBI taxonomy): Bacteria > Bacillati > Actinomycetota > Actinomycetes > Micrococcales > Micrococcaceae > Arthrobacter > Arthrobacter globiformis. The sequence goes on along the minus strand of NZ_JAUSXI010000001.1, from coordinate 1,838,747 downwards.
GGTCCTGCTGGTCCCGGAGCGCCAGGACCGGGCCAACGATCTCCGGGATGACGTCCCCGGCCTTCCGGAGCACCACAATGTCGCCGATCTTGACGCCCTTGGCCTTGACTACGTCCTGGTTGTGCAGCGTCGCCATTCCCACGGTGGAGCCCGCCACCTTGACCGGTTCCATGATCCCGAAGGGCGTGACCCGGCCGGTGCGCCCGACGTTCACGGCGATGTCCAGGAGCTTGGTGTGCACTTCCTCGGGCGGGTACTTGTAGGCGACGGCCCAGCGCGGAACCCGCGTGGTGTAGCCCAGGGCACGCTGGGTGGCGAAGTCGTCAATCTTAACCACGATGCCGTCGATCTCGTGGAGCAGGCTGTGCCGCTTGTCCCCGTATTTCTCGATGAAATCCAGCACCTCCGCCGGGCTGCCGAGGACCTCGAAGTACGGGCTGACCGGCAGTCCCCACTCTGCCAGGAGCCGGTAGGTCTCCGACTGGCTGGCGGCCTGGAGGCCCTCGCGGGCGCCGATCCCGTGCACGAACATCTGGAGCGGGCGCTTGGCAGTCTCTGCCGGGTCTTTCTGGCGGAGCGATCCGGCCGCGGCATTTCGCGGGTTGGCCAGCGGAGCCTTGCCCGCCTCAATCAGCGCCTCATTGAATTCGGCAAACGCCTTGGACGGAATAAACACCTCACCGCGGATTTCCACTTCTGCAGGAAAACCGCTGCCGCTGAGCTGCTGCGGGATCTCCTTGATGGTGAGCACGTTGTGGGTGATGTCCTCGCCGGTGGTGCCGTCGCCGCGGGTGGCGGCCCGGACCAGCTTGCCGTCCCGGTAGAGCAGGTTCACGGCGAGGCCGTCGATTTTCAGCTCGGTCAGCCAGGCGGCCTCCGGGTTCCCGGACTTGGCGACCCCTGCCTCCGCCTTGGCGATCCAGGCCTGCAGTTCCTCGAGGGAGAACACGTCCTCAAGGCTGTACATGCGCTGGAGGTGTTCGACGGCGGCAAACGCCGCGGACACTTCCCCGCCGACCTCCTGGGTGGGCGAATCGTTGGAAACGAGCTCCGGATGCAGCGCCTCGAGTTCCTCCAGCCGGCGAAAGAGCGTGTCGAACTCGGCATCGGAAACGAGCGGCTCGTCCTCCTGGTAGTACGCGAACCGGTACTTCCGGACGAGGTCCGCCAGGTTCTCGTACTCATCCCGTACCGACTCAGAGGGAATGGCCTCCGGCTCAAGCTGGTCAGTTCCGGTGGCTGCGCTGTCTGTGGGGCCTGATGGTGTGCTCACAGACCTATCTTGCCTTACAGCCCGGACATTTTGCCGAGGCGGCAGGCCTCCCGTACCGGGGATGCCGGGCGATCCCGGGGATCACGGGAATGTCGGGTGCCGGTCAGAACCGCCGCCGGCGAATGCCCCTACCAGTGACCGGGGCGGTTCCGGCTCCACAGGGCGAAGGCCAGCCCGCCCAGACCCACCAGGAGGACGCCGCCCATGACGGCGAACAGGCCGAAAATGCCGAGGCCGGACTCCTTGTCCGCAACTACGACGGCGGCGGCTTGGCTGGCGGCGGGGGTGGCGATCGGTTTGGTCCAGCTGGACTCGGCAGAAAACACGGACGACGACGGGTCCGGGCTGGCGGAGGCGGTGGTCACCGGCCGTGTTGCAGCGGGGACCGCGGCCACAATCCCGTTATTCGCTGCCGGAACGACGGCGGGAGCGGCGGCCGGTATGACCGGTGCAGGAGCCATGCGGGTCTCGGGCGCCACCGGCCGCACCGGCGCCGCAGGCGCCGCAGGCGCTACTGGTCGCACCGGCTGTGCAGGAGCCGGAGCCGGCGAAGGTGCCGGCGCTTTCTGGGCCGGCGGCGGCGCCGGCGCGGAGGCGGTTGGCGTCGTGGGCGGCGCCGGGGAACCGGACGACGGCGGAGCGACAGGCGTGGGTGACTCCGAACACGGCCCCTCCGGCAGGCAGGCCGCCTGCGCAGCTCCGGCGGCGCCGGTCACAACCGTGAAGGCCAGCATGGCAGCGGCAGTTCCGGGCACGAGCGCGCCGCGCAGAAGAGGAAGACGGATCATGGAGTACCTTTGCAGCCGCGCGGGACCCTCCCGCGCCGAGTCTTGTCCCGGGTATCTTCCTACAGTCCCGCCCGGCGCGCCAAATTGACTACTGTCGGTTTTCCGGCGGCAGCGCGATCTGGAGCTTGCGCACCTTGCCCCGCCCGACGATGTAGCCGCGGCCCGGAATGAAGCCGGCGCCGACCCGTCCGAGTGACGTATTGAGGAGGTTGTCGCCGTCGATGTCGCCCGGGTTGATCAGCAGCCCCCTCCTGCCCGACTTGAACGGCTGCGCGAGCGACCAGGCCGATGACCAGGTGGACGTTTCGGATTCCCCGACCACCCACTGGTCGGCCTTGATGGACGCCGCCACGAGCCTTCCGATGCCGGACTCGGCCAGGGTGTCCGTAAACTCCGTGAGCCCCTCGATGAAGATGGCCACCTTGCCCGGATTGGCCGAGGCGTGGTCCGTGAGCGCTTCCACCGCCTCCTCGACGTCGTCGGCTCCCACCAGCGAGCGATCCCAGACCGGCAGGGACGCCACGGCGGACTTCCTGGCGGCAAGGTAAACCAGTTCGGTGCCGGGGTTGGACCGGCGCAGCGCGTAGGCCATGGTCACCAGGGCCACGGTCCGGCCGGAGCCGGGTGGGCCGGCGAGCAGCAGCGGGCCCTTGGCCATGAGTGTGGCGGGCTGCAGCGTTTCGTCGTCCACGCCGACCACGGGCAGATCCGGCAGCCCGGCAGGCAGGATGTCCAGGTCGATCTGCTCGGGCAGCCGCTCGATGCGCGGAGCCCTTTCCACACCCTGGCGGAGCATAGCCTCGCTGAGCTTGTGGACTTCGCGCGCCTGCAGCGCCAAGTTGGAGTTGCCGCCCAGGACGGCGAGCTGCACCTCGTGGCCGCCCAGCAGCCCCCGGCCCGGAGGCGAGGCCTGGCCCAGGACGTCCTTTGGCACGTCCATGGTCAGGTAGTCGTCCTCGGCGGACAGCCGGAGTACCAGCCTTCGCTGGATGGAGGCAAGCAACGACGCCGGGACGGAGTTGGGGCGGTCGCCGGTAACAACGAGGTGGATGCCCAGGGGACGGCCGTCGGTCGCCAGCTGCAGGAAGAGGTCCCAGAGGCCGGAGAGCTTGCTGTACTCATAGGCCTCACGGAAGGCCGACATGCCGTCGACCAGCACGAAGATGCGCTTTTCATCCGGCAGGCCGGCAAGCTTGCGGTACTCCCCGATGGTGGAGGCGCGGACCTCGGCGAAACGGGCTGCCCGGTCCTCGGCGAGGTCGCTGAGCCAGCGCAGCAGCCTGCCCACGCGTTCCACGTCGTCGCCGTTGATGATCCCGCCCACGTGCGGAAGTTCTTCGAGCATTTTGAGCCCGGCGGAGCCGCAGTCGATTCCATAGACGTGGACGGGGCCCCCGCGCGGGGTGACGGCAGCGGCGATGGCGATGCCCCGCAGGGCCGCGGACTTGCCTGAGCCGCCCGTGCCGTAGATGGCCATGTTGCCGTCTCTGTCCGGTTCGTAGAAGACGGTGGGCTGGTCCTGGCGGGCGGGGTCGTCCGCAACGCCCAGCAGGAGCCGTTCATCGGTGCGTGGGTTGGGCAGCAGCGAGAAGTCGTAGGTGGTGGCCAGTTCGTTCAGCCACGGCTTCCGCGGCGGTTCGATGGCCAGCAGGTCCGCCGCGGCGATGACGTTGGCGGTCATCCTTGCGATGTCGTTGGGCCCGGCCGGTTCGTCCTGCACCGCAGTGTCGGGGGCCGGCGTTTCCCAGGCAGGACCGGACCCGAAGGCCATTTCCACGATGTCGATCTGCGGACCCTGCGGGCGTTCGGTGGTCCAGCCGCCGGCGTAGCCGGTCTGGAAACCCTGGATGCGGCCCGGACCGGTCTTCGCCGCGGCGCGGCCCGGGATGGAGGGGTCGAAGTACGCGGCGTCCGGCACGCCCAGGATGTCCGTGGCGTCGTCCTCGTCGGCCATCCGCAGCGCCACCCGAAGGTTCGTGTTGGCGCGCAGGCTTTCCTTGATGACGCCGGCGGGGCGCTGGGTGGCGAGGATCAGGTGCAGCCCGAGGGACCGGCCGCGGGCGGCGACGTCGACGACGCCGTCCACGAACTCGGGCACCTCGGTGGCCAGGGCAGCGAATTCGTCCACCACGATCACCAGGTAGGGCGGGGCCTCGGGATCCGCCTCGCGCTGGAGCGAGAGCAAGTCCTTGGCCTTTTTCCTGTTGAGCAGGTGTTCCCTGTAGTGGAGCTCAGCCCGCAGGGACGTCAGGGCGCGGCGCACCAGGTGCGGCGAGAGGTCGGTGACCAGGCCCACGGTGTGCGGCAGGTGGACGCAGTCAGCAAACGCGGCGCCGCCCTTGTAGTCCACGAACAGGAAGCTGACGCGGTCCGGGCTGTACGCAGTAGCCATGCCCATCACCCACGACTGCAGGAACTCGGACTTGCCGGCGCCGGTGGTGCCGCCCACCAGCGCGTGCGGCCCCTCGTTCTTGAGGTCGAGGTGGAGAGGTTCCACGCCCTTGGAACCCACAAGGGCACGCAGCGAGCCGTTGTCCTTGCGGTTGGCGACGGCGGTGGAGCGGACGGAGTTGTTCTCCTGCCAGCGTTCGGCCACGGCCTGCGGATTTTCCAGGAAGTCCTTGCCGATAAGAGTCGCATAAGACACGGCGCGGGGCAGGTTCGAGTCGTCCTCCACCGGTTTACCGGCGTCGACCACGGGCGAGAGCATGCGGGCCAGCTGGCCTGCCAGTTCGGCGTCGAGGCTTTCACAGCTCACGGGGTAGGTGTGGCGTCCCAGCCGGACCTGGCCGGTGGTGTTGCCGTGCTCGCCGTCCACGGCCATGAAGTCACGGCAGGCGGCCGGAAGGGATTCAACTCCGGCAGCCACCCACAGGACGTGGACACCGGTGTCGGGTCCGCGCTCCACGAGCCGGGTCAGCCGGCCGCGGTCCACCGGCGCGTCGTCCTCGACGATTACCAGCACGGACGGCAGCACCGGCGGCGGAACATCCGCGGTTTCATCGGGGATGCCCGGCCGGTGCGCGGGACCCTGCGACCGCAGGGCGGCCTCCCGGAGTTCCACGAGGTCCTCGAGCCGGGACAGCAGGCTGGTGCCGCCTGCCGAGCCGGCAGCAAGGTGGTCGCCGCTGACCGGGCTGTGGCTCGAGCCGACGTGCGGCAGCCACTGCAGCCAGTTCCAGCGTTCCCGGGACCGGGCCGAGGTGATGGCGGCAACCGCTACTTCCGCCGGGGAATGCAGGCCCACGAGCTGGAGCACCACTCCCCGCGCCACGTCATCCACGAGTCCGCGCGGCCCGGCGAGGCCGAACGAGCCGGCGGTCCGCAGCTGTGAAACCACCGGCACGCCCTCGATCAGCCGGAACTGGTCCAGGCAGCCCTCAATTTCGCGCCGGTACTCTGTCTCGGTTTCCGCGGAATTCGGCTCTTCGAACGGAATCCTGGACGGCACTGTGCCGAGCCCGAACCGGAGCGTCAGGAACCCGGAGTGCTCCGGCCGGTGGGTCCAGAGCAGCGGACCCAGTTTGTAGATGGAGCCGACGGTGTCACTGACGGACGGCGCCTCCTGGAGCCGGACGGCCCGCTCAACGCGCTGCAGCTCGGTGGTGTCCTGCCGGAAGGCGGCCATGGCCGCCCGGAACTGCTTCAGCTGTTCCTTGCGCTCGCGCTGGCTTTGCAGCTTCTGGTCCACGTAGTGGCCCACAATGAACAGCGGCATCATCAGCATGAACAGTATTGACACCAGGCTCTGGGTCACCGCGAACAGCACCGCGCCCATCATCAGCGGGGCGATCAGCATGATGTAGGGGAAGGGATGGTGGTCCTGCCGCTTGGGTCCGGCCGGGGGCACGCGCTTGGCCGGGGCGAACCGGGGGATCACCCGCGGGGAGCGGTTGAAGTCCACCAGGGGCGACGTCGGAGCTGCCGCGCCGCTGCGCGCCAGCGGCACCACGGTGAGCTCGGTGTCTCCCAGCGTCACGGTGTCCGAGGAGTTCAGCGTGGCACGGGTGACCGGCAGTCCGTCCATCTGGAGGCCGTTGGCGGAGTTCGTGTCGACGATTTCGATGCTCTCCCCCACTGTGATGCGGGCGTGCCGCTTCGACGTCAGGGGGTCGGTGAGCCGGACGTCCACGCCCCGGTCCCGTCCGATGTAGCTGGTGCCGGAGGGCAGGGAAAATTCCCGTCCGACGTCGGGCCCGGAGACTATGCGCAGCGTCGCCGCGGCGGGGCCGCGGTCTGCGGCCGGGCCGGCGTCGTTCGGGTTCCCGAACTGGTCGCTGACCTGGGTGAGCGAAACGACCGACCCGGGCCGCAGCCCCGACTCGAGGAGGTTGTCCGCCCGGTCCAGGACGATGCCGCGCATGCCGCCGGCAACGAATGCCTCGTCGATCCGGAGCGAGAGGTTCGGCGGAGCAGGCTGCTGGCGTCGGGCGGGGTCGGCCGTCCACAGCTCGGTGGCGATGTCCGCGACGGTGGCGCGGCCGTCCACGGTGACGGCCAGGTCCTTGGCCTCGGCGGGGTCCCGGCGCAGGGTCAGTCGGATCCTCATGCTTCGCTGTCCCCGCGCATCTTTTCCAGGAGGTGAAGGTCACTGGCGGTGACCAGGTGCGAGGTGACTGCATGCTCGACGAGGCGTGCCCGGCGGTTGGTGGCCAGCTTCCCGCCGCCTCCCCGGAGGCCCCCCACTCCGGCACGGTCCAGTTTGTCGCACACGTTGTCGAGCTTCCGGTTGAACCGGGTGAGGGCCCAGCCCAGGGTCCGGGCCGCCTCCGCGGAGGAGGGAATGGCGCTGAATCCGGTGCCTTCGCGCCGGAGCATGGGTTCGGCAAGCGCCACGATGAGGGCTTTCTGCGAGTCCGTGAAGACCACCGGGCCGATGGTGGTGTCACCGCCGCTGGTTTCGCTGCTGGTTTCTTGCCGGAACGACGGCGTTTTCAGGTGGACGGCGAATTCATAGGTAGTGGGTCCGGCCGTGAAGATGATGCTGGTGTGGCTGAAGACGAGCGGCAGCCGGGCGCCGGGCGAGAGCCAGGCCTGCATGCCGCCGGATCCGTCGGCCACCGTGGCGGAGAGGCGGCTGCCCACATTGCTGAGCCACCAGATGCCGTCATACCTGGCGATCTGTAGGAAGCGTCGGTGCAGGTAAGGGTTGTCGTCCACTTCCAGGTCGCCCTCGCGGCCGATGCTGAAGATGTCCTCATCGGTCGGCTCGTACCACTCGCCGCAGAAATCTATGGCCAGATCTCCCATGTTTCCCTGTCTTGTCGTCGGTGCTGTTTGTTGCTGGGGAGCTGTTGACGCCTTACGCGTCTCCCGCTGCCGGGTGTTAAAGCTGCCGGGCTACAGGCAGGCGATGGAATCCTCGCCCGCCGGTGATGCGGTTCCGTCGCTGCGGACAAGGATCACCTGGAGGCAGGTGGGTTCCGCCGGATTCGCGGTGACCTCCACCCGGGTTGCCGACGTCGACAGATAGCTTCCGCCGCCTTTGACCGTTTTGATCCGCCATTTGTAGATGTCCCCCGGCTTCGGCCGCGGGTTGGTCCAGGTGAAGCGGACCTTTCCCTGGGCGCCTGCGCTGCCCGCCAGCTTGGCGACGTCGGGCACGGACCCGTCGTCGATGGCGTCGGCGGGCGGCTTGCTGACCGTTTCGGTGGGCCGGGCCTGCGGCTGCGGCGCAGCCGATGCCACCACAATGCCCACGATGACCGCCAGCACCAGGAGCGTTCCGCCGGAGATGGCGAGCCACAGGTTGCGCTTCCCATGATCGGCCGGCTGGTCCCCCGCCTGGCCGGCTGCATCGTCCTCCGCAGCCTTGGGCTGGTTCCTTCGCAGGACCGTGGCACCTGCCCAGTCGTCCGCAGGCGTAACCACCCCCGAAGGCTCCCGGGCCGGCGCGGTACCCGCCGTCGAAAAGGTGGCTTGGGGCGCCAAGCGGACCGGCCCAGGCGTTGGTGCAGCAGGCCCCGGCGGGGTGCCCGGGGCAGCACCTCCCCCGTCCAGCGGCTTGGTGCGGGCCGGGAACGTCGGGGCGCTTCCGGTCCGGTCCGGGTCGATGGAGGCGACATTGCGGACGCGCGTCTCCTCGACGCCGTCGTCCAGGTCCACGTCCTCCTGATGGCGTTCCTCGAGCACCTCGAACGGCGTAACGGACAGGTTGAGCTCGGCCTGGATCCGCTGCAGCGCAAGGGCGAAAGCGTGAGCCGACGAATAGCGTGAGGCCGGCGACTTGGCCATTGCCGTGGCCAGGGCCAGTTCAAGGGATTCCGGCACGTCGGCGCGGCCCAGTCGCGGGACGGGCATGCTGGTGATGCGCGAAATGAGCTCGCGCTGGGAGTTGTCGGCCCCTGGCAGCACGAAGGGCGACCGTCCGGCAAGCAGTGTGTACAGCGTGGCGCCGAGGGCCCATACGTCCACCATCACGCCGTCGACGTTGCCGTCGCGGAACTGTTCCGGCGGGGACCACGGGATGGACATCCCCGCATCCTCATCAACGTCGCCGGCCAGCGTGCCGGAGATGCCGAAGTCGGTGAGTGCCGGGCGGTTGTAGTCCGTGACCAGGATGTTGGCAGGCTTGATGTCCCGGTGGGCAATGCCGGCCCGGTGCGCTGTCTCGACGGCGGAGGCCACCTGGATGCCGACGGCCAGGACCTCGTCGACGCTGAAGCGCTGCCGGCGGTACCGGACGTCCAGGCTGGGCCGCGAGCAGTACTCCATGGCGAGGTACGAATGCCCGTCCCCAGTCACCTCGGCCTCGAAGATGGTGACGATGAAGGGGTGCGAGGACAGCTGGGCCATCAGGTTGGCCTCGGACTCAAACCGGCGCCGCGCGCCCTCCGTCTTGAGGCCGGACAGCAGCACTTTAACCGCAACCTTGCGGCGCGGCCGGTCCTGCTCGTAGAGGTAGACGTCAGAGAAGCCACCCGAGCCGAGCAGGCTCACATAGCTGAAACCGGGGATGCGGGGCGGTGGGGCCGCCGGCCGCTTGGAACTCACAGGATCTCCTCAAAGCGCAAGGAAACATCATCACCGAGTTCTGCGATGTCGCCGTCCAAGACAATGGCCATTTCATTCTGGGCAAGGCGCCGCGGCGGCTGCCCTTCACGGGCCAGCACGGTGCCGTTGGTAGCTTTCAGGTCACACAGCATCACGTGCCAGCCCTCCAGCCGGACCTCCACGTGCGACCTCGAAATGTCGCCGCCGGGGCTGGCCACCTGGACCAGCCGGGGCATGGTGCCGCCCTGAACCCGCGACACGGACGGCTGCCGCCCGATCACAATGGATTCGTCCAGGTCGATCAGCTCTCCCGTGGACAGCCGCAGGCGGCCGAGCCTTGGGCGCGGCACCTGCACGGCCACGTCCGGCAACTGCATCCCGCAGGTGAAGCATTGGCCGCTCGTGGGAGGGTTCGCATGGCCGCCGGGGCACACCCGGGCGAGCACGAGTGGGCCGTTGCCTGCCACCCCGCTCTGCCCGGGTTCTGTGCCCTGGCCAGCTTCCGGTCCCTGTCCTGCCTGCTGCGCTCCGGAGGCGGGGAGATCGCTCTTGAGGATGGTCTGACCGTCGTGGTCCCCTTCCGCCGCCTCACGGGAGGCGGGCATGGAGATGAACGACGGCGGGACCTGGGGGCCGGCGAACGGCGACGACGGGACGTCGGACGCTGAGAATGAGGGCGGGACCTGGGGCCCGGCGAACGACGGCGGGACCTCCGGTGCTGAGAACGACGGCGGGACCTCCGGTGCTGAGAACGGCGGCGGCGCCTCCGGTCCCGGGGCACGATCTCCTCTGGTCGCCCACGGCACCGAGTCGATCAGTCCTGCCTGTGAAGGGGCTGACGGGGGCGCCGGGGCCGCTGCTGCACGGGCAATGACTGGCTGGCGGGCTTCCGGAGATTCGGCGTCCTGATCCTTTGTTTCCTGGTCTGCTGTCTCCTGGTCCACCGTCTCCGGAACTGGCGCCTGCTGAGCCCCTGTTTCCTGATCTGCTGTCTCCTGGTCCACCGTCTCCGGAACTGCCATGTCCGGAACCGCCGTCTCCCCGGTGGACGGAGTGCCGCCGTCGTCCTCCTCGCCGGTCCGCACGGCAGCGTCCTCAATGCTACGCACCACGGTCTTGTCCCAAAGATGGTCGTACGAGCTGGTGAATTCGGAGGCAGAACCGGTGAGCTCGGCGGGCTCGTGCTCATCCCCCTTGGGCCGGCGCCTCGTTCGCAGGCACGGCAGCCTCCGGTTCCTCCGCCTCGACGGAAGCATCCTCGGTGAGGCCCACCATGGTCTCAGCCGACACTTCAGAGTAGGCGGCCTCAGCCTCCGGCTCGGCGGAAAGGGCGGCGGCAGTCTGCGTGCCGGCAGTATGGGTGCCGGCAGGCAGGGCACCGTCCGGCAGGGCACCGAATGATCCGGCAAGACTGACCCGCAGTGACTGCAGGAGGACGGCCCCTTCCACTACAGGCAGCTCTGACAGCCGGGATGCCGCCCCTGCCGGCGCCGAAACGCTGAACCACTCGGGGGCGTCCAGCCACCGCTCGGTCCAGGTGGTGACGTTCCGGCCGTCGAGGTTCACGGGACCCGACGGAAGCTGGACCGTCAGGTCGATGTCGCCGCGCAGGAATACCCGCAGCGAGTCGCTGAAACCGATGATCCCGAACCACGGGCTGGCGGACAGCGGTGCACCGAACCCTCCCGTCACGGCGTGCAAAACCTCGGCTGCATCCGGGCTTTTTTCCAGCAAATCCCACACGGTGCTGACCAGCGGGGCCGGAGTGGCGGGGTCGAGGATCACCGCAGTTCTCGAGCGGATGAGGCCTACCCATCCGCCGGGGACATAGCTAGCTGCGGCCATTGACAGCGTCCTCGCTTCCGGCACGCGGCAGCGTGTCCTCCTCTTCCGCGTCGGCGGCAGTCCGGGGTGCGGTCGTGGCCACACCGGCATCGTTGAGCACGTTCCTGGCATCGACGACGATCACCGTGATGTTGTCCCGGCCTCCGCGCCGCAATGCTGCCTGGATCAAGGCGTCCACCGCCTCCTGCGGGTCCTCGACGGTGCTGAGGACGTCCAGCATCTGTCCGTCCGTCAGTTCCCCGTTGAGCCCGTCGGAGCACACCATCACCCGGTCGCCTTCCTCTATGGGCAGGAGCCAGTAGTCGGCCTCGGTCTCGGCACCCGCGCCCAGCGCGCGCGTCACGACGTGCCGGCGGGGATGCACTGCAGCCTCCTCGGCGGTGATCTCGCCGCTCTCGACGAGCTCCTGGACCTCGGAGTGGTCCACACTGACTTGGCTGAGCCGGCCCTGGTTCAGCCGGTATGTCCGGGAATCCCCGATGTTCATGACCAGCCAGTAGGGAACACCCATCTGTTCCACCACCACCACACCGCTGAGCGTGGTTCCTGCCCGCGAGCCGGTGGCGGAACGGATCGATTCGTCGGCAATGGCCAGGTACTGCTGCACCACTCCCGCGGTGGCTGTCCGTTCCCCCGTGGCCAGCTGTGGCAGCTGTGCCAGTGCCCGCACGCACATGCCGCTGGCCACCTCGCCGGCTTCATGGCCGCCCATGCCGTCTGCGACGGCGAACACAGGATCGGAGGCAATGTAGGAGTCCTCATTGAGCTCGCGGCGAAGGCCACGGTCCGTTCCGTAGCCATAGCTCAGCTTGAGGCCGGGCTCGCTGCCGGTCCCTGAGGTTCCGGCCGCCTGCTGTGAATTCATGCGTGTCCTACGTTGAAGGTGCGGTCCCCGAAGTGAACTGTGGTTCCGGGGCTGACAAATGCGGGTACGCCCGGCTGCAACGCCGTGCGCATGCCGTCGGGTGTGGTGACGGCGCTGCCGTTGGTCGAGTGGCGGTCGGTTATCCAGACGCCGGCGCCGTCCGTGAGCAGGTGGAGGTGGGTCTTGGAAATGGTCCTGCCCGGGTCCGGGACCGGCAACAACTGGGCCTGCGATTCTCCAGCAGCGGGGGCAGGGTTCCGGCCGATCAGGACGGTCCGCTCCAGGCGGAAGTCGCGGCCGTCGTCGAGCCTTATTCTCAGCACCGCCTCGGGGGCGTCCTGGCGCGCCCCGGCGCGCACCTGGGTGCGGTCCATGGCGTCATCCGGGTGAACGGCGTTGACTGGATGACCGGTGGCGTCCGGGGCTGCAAGCGGTGCCGGCTCGACGGTGGTGTTGGAAGCAACCGGGGTGCGGGAGGCAACCGGGGAGGCCACCTGCTGCACCGGGGGCAGGTCCAGGGGCGCGAAACTGTACGGGCCTTCAATGCCGCCGGTAGCCACGGGGTTGCGGCCCCGAACGACGTCGAACACGAGGGTTTTGGCCGCGCGGTCATGCCATCCGCGGAGCCTGCCATTCCGGTCCCAGGCGCTGGAGAGCACCACCACCACAGCCCACGCCGTCCCAAGGAGCAGCAACGGCCCCAGGATGAGCAGGGCGGCGTCGAACCACCTGAAGACAGCCACCAGAACTGCGGCAAGGACGGCCAGCAGGATGCCGGCTCCGGTCACGATGCCCCGCAGGAACACAGCACCGAGGCCAGGGGCGTAACCGTCCTTGTCAGCACTGCGGATGCCCATGAACTGGTTGCCGATGGTGTTGCCGGAACGGCCCTCGACACTTGCGACGGCGAACGCGTAGACCAGCGCCAGTCCGGCGCCGACGCCCGCCAGGATGGCCAGCAGGCTTGTGTCGTAGATGATGAGCCCGGCGCTCCGCGTGCTGGTGATGCCAGCGAACCCAAAGGACAGCAGGACCGTCAGGATGGCCACCGGGGCCAGCCAGTCGAGGACGGCGGCGCCGAGACGCTTGCCCGGCGCCGCTGGAACCAGCGTGAGCGTGCCTGACATATCCGTTCCTTCCCCCAGCCCTACCGGGATGCTACCGGGAATCCGAGCCGCTTGCCTCCCGCCCAGGTCGGGCGGGACTCCCGGATTGCGCGTGGCTCCCCGATCGAGCCGGGGTCCCCGGTTAGGCAGGGGCGTCCCGCACGCACCGCAAAAGCTAGCCCCGGCGCGGACAGGCTGCCCGCAGCGCGGGCACGGCCCGCTTCCCCCGGCGGCTACAGGTCCCCCGGCAGCCGCAGGTCCCCCACCGATGACAGGCGAACCGTTCACCGCCGGAACCCCCGCGCGGCCAGGGCGGTGCGGGCCTCGGCCAGCAGCGACCGGGGCGAGAACCGCGCCCGCTGGCGCCGCCAGAAGCCGACCGTCCCGGTCATCTCCTTGAGCGAGCCATCCACCACGTTCCAATACTCCCGGACCTCATCCTCACTCGGCTGGCCCGCCCCGAAAATGGAGGCGTCAGCCCGGTGCGCCAGCACGGTGGTGGTGGCGCCGGTGGCGGGGAACGCCTCGGCAACTACCGCCGCGGTTTCCCGCCTGGTTGCACGGCTGTCCACGGCGGCGCCCATGTCCGTTGCCAGGCTGAGGACCTCGTTCCAGCCGCCGCCGACGCGCTGGGCCGGATTGCCGCCGGTAAAGCGGGCCTTCCGGCGCCGGGACTTCAGCAGGGCGATGAGCAGCAGCGGCAGGGCGAGGATGCCTATGGGAATCATGGCGATGCCGATGGCCGTGAGGATGGGACCCCACAGAAGCCAGGGATTGTTCTTCTTCTCGTCGGCGTCGAGCGCGTCGGGAGAGGAGTCCGGCGGCAGGTCGGCGGGTTCCTGCGGCGGTGGCGGCGGCTGCAGGACCTGGGGCTTTGGCTTGGACTTGTTTTCCGGGTCGGGCGGGATGGGAATGTTGTCCTTGGGCGGTGTGGGGTCGAAGGCCACCCAGCCCACCCGGTCGAACGCCACCTCCACCCAGGCGTGGACGTCCTTGCCCATGATCTTGATTTCGCCGGCTCCGTTCTCCGGGCTCTTAGGATCGGGGTAGAACCCCATGACCACGCGCGAGGGAATGCCCAGGTGCCGCAGCATCAGGGACATCGCCACGGCATACTGCTCATCGTCGCCCAGCATCTGCTTGGCGGTCAGCAGGTCGCGGATGCGCCCCGCACCGTGCCCGGAGACGCTGGGAAGCTGCCCGTCGGCAATGAGCCCGTTGCTGAAGGCCCCCTTCTTCTGGAAATGGGCCTCGATCTGCCGGACCTGGTCCACAGCGGTGGGGGCGTCTGCGGCCAGGTCGATGGCCTGGGCGCCCACCACCGGCGGCACGTCGCTGGTGTCAGGCAGGCTGATCCTGGCGAAATCGTATTGCGTCAGCTGCCCGTGCTCCAGCTTCACCGGGTCCGACACCTGGACAGTGTAGGAGTCACCCTGGGACAGGCCCTGGGTGGTCACCGCGGTGTCGGTTCCGGAGTTGAAGTACAGCCCTGAAGCAGCGCCGGACGAGCCCTGGCCGAAGCTGAGTCCGGTGGTCTTCCGACCGCCAGGAACGAAGTAGCCCTGGTAGTCATCTATGGTGATGGCCAGGCTGTAGTCATTCGTCGGGACCGTGTCCGTGGAGTCGGCAAGCGTGTTGATCGATTTCGCATCACCGACCTTGCTGAAGCTGCCGGAGCCGTTCGGATCCATCGTGTAGTTGGTGCCGTTGAAGGAATCGAGTGCCCCGAGCCGGACCCGGGCGTCCTTCGGCAGTCCCTTGACCGTGAACAGGGCGTCGTCCTTCTTGTCCTTGACGAAGTTTCGGAAGCTCGCCAGCGGCGTAACGTAGTCCTTGGGATCAAAGGGTGGAACGACGACGTTGCGGAGGACGCGCCGCTCGTCACCGGCGGCGATGAGCGGCGACACGGCCGCGGTAATTCCCACCGTTGCCGCCAGGACCGCGGCTCCAGCCGCCAGGCGGCGCATGCGTGCCTTCCCGGCGGTGCCGGCGTCGTACTGGGGAGGGTTCACCGAGACCTTGCGGGTGTCGCGCTGGCGCAGGGCTTCCCGCCGGAAAGTAGCCCAGGCGATACCCACCACCGTCAGCGCGATGCCCCTTTGCACGGTCAGGAACCCGGCGTTGGTGCTGAAGGCGATGCCCGTGACAAACAGGACGAGGACCGGCAGCAGCGGCCAGTAAGGGCTCCGGATCCGCCAGGTCAGGACACCGGCCGCCACGGCCGTGATGAGTGAGCTCAGGAACGGAACGATCAGCACCCCGCCAGCGGTGCCCACGGGCACTCCGACGGTCAGCATGTCCTTCCACGAGAAGACGACGCCGAGCAACAGCGTCCGCAGGGATTCCAGGCTGGGGAGGAATCCCGCCAGCGCGGCATCAGGAACGGCGAGGACTGTCCCCAGCACTAGGTAACCGCCAAAGGCCGCAGCCGTGGTGATCACCAGCCCCAGCCGGAAATGGGCGTTGCAGGCAGCGATGGCCAGGCCCAGGATAGTCCCGCCAAAACCGGCAATCAGATAATACGGGTCGCCGCCGAAGCTGAGGCTGAACCCGAGGACACCCAGCCCGAGCAGAACGGTGAGGGCAGCGCAGTCGAGCACAAAATGCCACAGCGGCCGGCCGTCGGCGAAGGCGGACTGAACGGCCGGCGTGACCGGGAGGCCGGTCCGGTTTGAACGGCGGGGGCGGAGACCTGTGGCCTCACTCATGCTGCAGCCTTTCGCAGGACGGAGGGAAGGTCGGAGAGGTCACCCACGGTGAGGACTGTGAGGTCGCCGATGTTGGCGCGGGCAGGGTCGGCGCCCAGGTCGACGAGCACAGCGAGGCTTCGGACGCCGGGGGGCACCGAGGCGGCGGCCGAGCGCAGCTGGGTGGGCGTCACCTGGCTGCCCACCACGAAGAAAACCACGGAGGCGTTGGGTACCGTGTCGGCAAGCGTGCGGGCTAGGTCGACGGCGGTCTTCCGCAGCGGGGTGCCGACGACCCGGGTCATGTCGTCCAGCATGTTGCGGCCGGTCTCGCAGCGCAGCGGACCCGTCTGGGTCAGGACGTCCAGCTCGCGCTGCTCGCGGATGGCCTGGCGTCCGATCGACGCGGCTGCCGAGATAGCCAGCTCGAACTCCTCTTCCGAGGCGTATTCGTCGGTATTGATGGACAGCGAAATGGCCAGGTGGGCGCGGCGGGTTTCCTCGAACTGGCGGACCATGAGCTTGTTGGTCCGGGCCGTGGTTTTCCAGTGGATGTGCCGCCGGTCGTCCCCCGGGACGTAGTCGCGCAGGGCGTGGAAGGAAACATCAGCGCTGGACAACTCCGTGGTGGGCATGCCTTCCAGGTCGCGGATGAACCCCGCGGCGGAACCGGCCAGAGCCACGGTCCGGGGATGCACGTACAAGTCCTGCGGTTCCGTCCAGAGCACCTGCCGGCGGAGCAGGTGCAGCGGATCCGCACGGACCGAACGCACAGGGCCCACCACGATGACGGCCCTGCGCGCCGTCGGGATGGTGAAAAGATCCTCGTGCACCTGTTGCGGCTTCATCCGCGGGAGGTGGAAGACGGCGGTGGCTGCCCCGACGGGCAGTTCGAGGTCAGCCGGCAGGAGCGGCCGGGCGGACGTGTTGGACACCGCAATGCTTCCCACGGCGCTGTCCCCCACCGCCACCCTGGTCCGCGCGAGGTCAAGCAGGACCCCATAGGAGGACCTGCCCAGGATGAAGCCACCGGCGATGACGAAGAGAACCATCGCCGCAATGGCGGCAGCCTTGGCCTCCTGCCAGCCGTAGGCGTTCCCGGCCGCCCACAGGAGAATTGCACCGGCCAGCACGGACCAGCCCAGGACGCTGACCACGGACAGGACAGGCCGGACGCGGCGGGCCCACACGCCGTCGGCCATCCGCCAGGCGGGGCCCAGCGCGAGCCGCGCGATGCTGCTGACCTCGGACCACACCCTGGCCGGGCGGATTTGGTGCTGCACCTTGGGCAGCTGCAGCCCGGGCCGCCGCACGCCAGACAGCCGCACCCTAAAGCGCTGCACGCTAGACGGAGGCGCGCTGCTGCGGCGCTGCGACATCAGCCAGGACACGTCCCAGAACGGCTTCCGCCGTGGCTCCGGAGAACTCTGCCTCTGGGTCCATCACGAAACGGTGGGTCCAAACGACGGCGGCGAGGTCCTTGATGTCGTCCGGCAGGACGAAGTTGCGCCCCTGGCTCGCGGCCCAGACCTTGGCCGCCCGGACCATGGCGAGGGCGCCACGGACCGACACACCCAGGCGGCTCTCCGGAGCGTTGCGGGTTTCCTCGCACAGCCGGGAGATGTACTCCAGCACCGCGGTATCAACGTGCGTGGTGGCGGCAAGGTCCGCCATGTCAGCCACGGCCTGCGTGGTGATGAGGGGCTGCAGGTCCCGGGACCGGTCCTTGAGGTTGGATCCGCCCAGGAGCTGGACGGTGGAGGCGTGGTCCGGATAGCCGATGGAGGTCTTAAGGAGGAAGCGGTCCAGCTGGGCCTCGGGCAGCCGGTAAGTGCCGGCCTGCTCGATCGGGTTCTGGGTGGCCAGCACCATGAACGGCCGCCCGGCTTCGTAGGTGGTGCCGTCCACAGTGACCCGGGACTCCTCCATGACTTCCAGCAGAGCCGACTGCGTTTTGGGCGAGGCGCGGTTGATTTCGTCGGCGAGCACGATGTTGCTGAAGATCGGTCCCTTGTGGAATTCGAACTTCTGGGTCTTCTGGTCGTAAATGGTCACGCCGGTGACGTCGGAGGGCAGGAGGTCCGGAGTGAACTGGATGCGGCTGTTGGACCCCTGGACAGTGGCGGCGAGGGCCCGGGCGAGCGAGGTCTTGCCGGTACCGGGTGCATCTTCAAAGAGGACATGGCCCTCGGCAAGCATCGCGGTGAAGGTCAGGCGGATGACGTGCGCCTTGCCCAGGACGGCCTGGCCCACATTGGCGACGAGCTTCTCGAACGTCCCTGCAAACCATGCGGCCTGCTCGCTAGTCATTGTCATGTTTGTTCCTCTTCTGTGTCATTGCAGGCATATTCGTTTTCAGCAGGCGGCGGCGTGAAAAAAGCGGTGGGGGCGGAATGGTCAGCACTGCCCCACGCCCGGTCCCCGGATGTCCACCGTGACGCCCTTGACGTACCAGCCGCTGTGCGGCCCGCCGTCCATCAGATACCAGCGGCTTCCGTTGTTGTAGATGTCGGACCAGCAGGTGGTGGGAATCCAGCCGTCGGAATAGGACACCCAGTTGGGGTCGCTGCCGCCGCAGCTGCGCGTGGCGGCGTTGTACCGGTCCGGGACGCCGGGTTTACCGGGGCAGCTGTTGTTGTCGGACCGCTTGACCCGGACCTGGGTCAGGGGCGGGGTCGGATCAGCACCTGACGTGGCACCGGCAGAGCCCGGCTGTCCGCAGTCCTTGTCGCCGTCGGTGCCGTTGCAGGCACGGACCTGAAGTCTATGGTTTTGGTTCCAGCCTCCGCCGTCACGGTTGTACTGGCGGTTCAGCCCCACCGACGTAAACCCGCCGCCGTCAAAGCTGACCTCGTAGCGGTTGATGACCCGGCCGTTGTCGTATGGCTCGTTCCAGGTCCAGTGAACCCGCGGGTCCCCCTTGGCTGACGTCTCGCCGGTAACCGCAGGAGTTGCGGGCGCACCGTAGGGAACTGCAGAGCCAATGGCCTTGGCATCACCTGAAACGTTGTTCTTGGTGGAGAAGGCAATGATGTTCACCGTGATGTCCTTGCCGTTCGGCTGCCCGTAGATGGTGCCGCCGGGTGCATTGATGGGGCCGGAGCCGTAGGCAGTGGACCAGCGGTAGCCAATCTCCGATGCCTGCGATCCATTTCGCTGGGCCTGGGTCAGCGGGGTGAAGGTGACTTTCAGCTGGCCGGTGTTTCCCGGGGCGTGAACAGTACCGCTGCTAACCGAACCGGGTTTTCCCGCGGCCCGGATGGGATCGGACTGGGCGCTGGTTCCGGACGTGCCGGCCTTGTTCGTGGCGGAAACCGTGAACGCATAGTCGGCCTCGGAGTTGTTCACGGTGACGTTCAGGGAGGTGCCGGAGGCCACCTGCTGGCTCTTAACCACTGCCCCTCCGTGCAGCGTGGTGAGTGTGTAGGCGGAAACGGCATCCCCGTTGTTGTTCGGAGCAGTCCAGTTCACCTGCAGCTGGCTCTGGTCCCCGACCGGCGCGACGTCCGAGACGCTCGGGGCTGCCGGCGTCACCGGCACGCCGGCCGGCACCTCGGCCGCGGAGTAGGTGCTCCACTCCGAGGGGTCCTTCGCGTCGTTCCGGGCGAGGACGCGTACCTTGTAGGCCACGCCGTTGGTGAGTCCCTTCCAGACGTAACTGGTGGACGTCAGGTTTTGGATCTGGGCGTTCTGGCCGCTGGGTGCCGGTGAGATTTCCAGATCGTAGGACTTGATCGGCGAGCCCTTGCTGGCCGGTGCCTTCCAGGCAATGGAGAGCTGCTTGTCGCCGAACTTCAGCGACGGCGCCAGCGGCATCTCGGGCTTGACGTCCGGCCGGACCTCAGCCGACGCCGGTGAGCGTTCGGACTCACCAAACTCGTTCGTCGCCGTCACCTGGAAGTGGTATTTCGTGTTGTTCACCAGGTTGTTCAGGGTGCATGAGTTGGCGGGACAGTCCTGCTTGTATCCGCCTTCGCCGTACACGGTGTACTTGGTGATTGGCGAGCCCCGGTCCGCGGGGGCCGTCCAGTTCAGCAGCGCGGTGCGGTCGGCGACGCTCTGGGCCTGCGGCGTGGTGGGTGCGAGCGGCTTGTCCTTGACCGTTAGCCGGATGCGGGCGGTGGCGTACCGGGACGAGTCCTCGGTCTTGTCCCCGACGGTGTAGGACACAATCAGGGTGCCGGAGAACCCGGCCGACGGCGTGACCGTCACCGAGTCGCCGTGGATGGCGGCCGTGCCCTGGCCCGTTTCCGTGGCGACGCCGATGATCTTCAGCGGGGTATCCGGGAACGGGTTGGCATCATTTGCCAGTACGTTCACAGTCACCGGCTTGCCCGCCGCGGCGTTTGCCTGCACGTCGTCATTGGCCACCGGCTTGGCCCGGTTGGTCGCCGTAACGGCGAGCCGGAACGTGGCGGTGGAGTCAAGGCCGCGCGGGTCCTTCGCCTTCACCTGCACGGCGCCCCCGTCGCCAGGCCGCAGCCCGTCCTTCGCGGAGACGTTCAGGGACGCTCCGTCGATGGCCACGTTGAAGCCCTGGGGAACCGCACCGGCGATCTCGTACTTCATGTTGGCGGCGTCGTCGCCATCCGGGTCGGTGGTCAGTCTGGCCAGGTCTGCGGCGGCGGGGTCATCCAGCGGAACATCCACCGCACCGCCGAGCAGCACCGGCGGGTTGTTCCGGTTGGGGTCGGGCAACACCCTGGTGCGAATGCTCAGCGTGGATTTGAGTCCGGCGGGGTCGTCCGGGCCGGAACCGTCCGTCACCTCGAAGGTGATGGACCCGGGGCCCACGTAGTCCTTGTCCGCGGTGTACCTGACGGCTGTGCCGTTGCCGGCCACCGGGTTGCTGCCGTCCGCACCGATGAGCTTGATCCGGTCGGTCTGGGTCAGCCGGGGCGAACGCCCGTCCCGCACCTTGACCCATTCGGCGAGGTTCGCAGTCACGGACTGGCCCGCGACCACCTCGAGGACCTCGTCCTTGGCAAGGGTGGGAACCTGCTGGCCCAGGCCCGGCACCCAGATGATCGCCGTCGACTTCTGGCCGTCGACGTCCTCAACCGTGTAGGGCACCAGCTGCGGCTGGCCGGTCAGTTCGACGATCATGTTGCCCTCCGGCCCTGGGCGGGCGGTCTCGGCGGCGCTGCTGATCTTCAGGTTCTCGCCGACGCCGTCAGGGTCCTCGTCGTTCTTGAGGACGGGGACGTCCACGGCGGTCTTGCCAAGCGTCTGCGCGGAGGTCACGCGGTCATCCCGGGCGACCGGTGCCTGGAGCGGGACGTTGCTGTCCACCACCATCCGGATGGCCGCCTGTGCGGAGGCGCCGCGTTCGTCGGCCACTGTGTAGCGGACGTTGACGGTGCCTTCGGCGGCCGGTGCCAGCAGCAGGATGCGGCCGCTTTGCTTGCTGACAGTGGCCTTCAGCGCGGCATCGGCTTCGATGCCGTCGCTGACGATCCTGATCAGGTCCCCGTCCGGATCGGTGTCGTTGCCGGCTGCATCGACGGCGATCTGCCGCCCGGGCCGGACCTTGACCTGGTCGTCGACCGGCGTGGGCTTCTGGTTGGTGTCGCTGCGCGGCGCGATGCCGACGGTGACGGTGCCGGTGTTCACGGCTCCCTGCCGGTCGACTACCTTGTAGCGGAACGTATCGGTCCCGGCACCGTTGCCGGCCGCGACGAAGTCGATGAAGCTGCTGCCCGCCGTCGCGCTGCCCATGCCGGGCGTGCTGTCGATGCCCGTCAGTTGGACGGAGTCGCCGTCGGGGTCAATGCCGTCCAGCGGCACCGGAATGCGCACCGTTCCGCCAGCCACCACCCGGGCGGTCAGGTTCTTGGGCTGCGGCCGGGAGTTTTCGGCACCCTCCAGCGGCAGGATGTGGATGGTGACGGCGGCGGCGCTCTTCTGGCCCTGCGGGTCAACGGCGTTGTAGATGGCGCGCACGGTCTTGGGCTGGCTGCCGGCGATAAACCGGAGTGTGTTCTCGGAGACGAAGCTCTTGCCGTCCTCCGCCGGGACGGCCTGCGGCAGGACCGAATCAACCGTCAGCTTTTCGCCCTGCGGGTGCGTGTCGTTGTCCAGGACGGGGATGGTCACTACGTCGTTGACGCGGACGTTGACTTCGTCAGGCTTGGGCTGCGGCGCCTCCACCACAGCCGGGGCGGGAACGGGCACCACCGAGACGCTTCCCGTGGCGGAGGATTTGCCGTTGGACATCGTGTAGCGGAACAGGAAGGGGTCCTTGGTGCCAGCGACGTCGGTGATCCGCAGGACGCTGTGGTCGATCACGCTTACCGACGCCGTGGCGTTCTCCGGCACCGCAACGGACTGCAGTACCAGGACGCCCCCGGACGGGTCCGAGTCGTTGGCCAGCGGGTCCAGCAGGACGCTGCCGCCCACCGGAAGGAGAGCCACGTCGTGGACGGCGACGGGATTTCCTGAGTCCTTGCCGGATTCCACATCAACCCGAATGAGGCCCTGGCTGCTTTGCGGTCCGTTGCTGGCCAGGTATGTCAGGTACACCGGCCCCGGCGTGCGGCTTCGGAAGGTGAAGGTGCCGCCGTCGGTGACCGGGCCCAGCTCTGCGGCTCCGCTGGCTTCCACCTGGGCGAGGCGCAGCGCTCCGCCGTTGGGGTCGACGTCGTTCTTTAGCGGCGCGATGACCAGGTCCTGGCCCACCACCGCGGTGACGTGGTCGGCGTTGACCACGGGAGCGAGTGCGCCCGGCGGCTGGACGTTGACCACCACCTTGCCTGTGGTGGTGGCGCGGCCGTCCCAGACGGACACGGTGACGCTTTTCCTGCCGGCCGAGGCGCCGGAGTCCTGGAAGGTGAGCAGGCCGTCGCGGCGGACCTTGACCTGGTCCCGCTCATTGTCGGCGGTGGCTGACATCAGGACGAGGTCGTCGCCGTCGGGATCGGCCCAGTCGGTGAGGATGTTCTGGCTGACGGTCTTGCCCTGCTCCACGAGGAGTGTGGTGGGGTCTCCGCGTTTGAAGGCCGGGGGCCTGTTCTCGTCCGGGCCCACGACGCTCAGGTTGACCTTGCCGCCGGCCGAGAGCCCGCGGCCGTCCGCCGCGGTGTAGTCGAAGGTCTCGGTTCCGGGCGCGGCATCGGCCGGCACCGTGATCTGGAAGGCGGACCCGCCATAGATGCTTTCGATGCTGCCGGCCCGCGGCCCTTCTGCGCCGAGCGAGGCGGTCAGGACGTCGCCGTCGGGGTCGGAGTCGTTGTCGAGGACGCTGAGGACAGTGGTGCGGCCGGGCCGGACGCCGACGACGTCGGGTTTCGTTTCGGGGGGACGGTTCGGCTTGGTGCGGTCGGGCAGGACGTTGACGGTGTTGTCGTCTGCCGACTCCTCGTCAGGGTCGTCAGCCTGATTCTTGGGCGGGACAACGTCGTCCCAGTTGTTGACCAGCTGCATGTTCTGGTTGACCAGCCACACGTTTCCCGAGTTCACGTCGTTCAGGACCACGAGGTCCCGGTTGACCCGGAAAACGTAGCTGGGCGAGGCGCTGGCTTTGGGCACGGCCACGTTCTTGTTGTCCGCGCTATTCGCGCAGTCCCGGACATACTTGTTGGCTCCGGACCATGCGGCGTGAACGCAGCCGCCCAGCTGCACCGGCGCCGCGGGTACCCCCTGGCCGCCGAAGGTCACGGCCTTCGCGGCGGCACCGTTCAGCGGCTGCCTGAGGAGTGCCTTGCCGGTGGCCACGGCTACGGAGTCGGACGCCGGGCCCGACTGCTGGAGCTTCGCCTCCCGCGCGTCAGCCAGCGGCACCTCGCGTCCGCCGGGCAGGAAGAGTTTTCCGGCGGCTGCATCCAGGACCACAGCCTGGTCCCCCACGACGGCGATCTGGAGGTCCCCGGCGCCCTTCATCCCGTCCCACGTGCTGGACTCGGTGTCGGTGGCTGCCCCGGCGGCGTCCACGGTGGTCACTGTCACCTGCCCCGTCTTCGGATCCGCCGAATAGATCCGGTCATTGGAGCCGACGGCGGACACCAGCCCTTGGGAACCCGCCACGGCGGGCTCACTGGACTCCTCATCGAAGGCGTTGACCGTCGACGGGGACATCGCCCACATCTTCCCGGCGGCAGGGTCGGTGACCGAGATGGTGTCGGCGCCGAAGCTCACCTGGGCTGAGCCGGGAAGCTGTTTGTCTCCGCCGAGCCTCAAGTTGGCGGCGGACACCTGGTTCAGGGTGGAACCGGATTCGTCGTCGACGAATACCTTTCCGGCGTTCTGCAGGACATCGAACGTGGTGCTGGCCGGGGTCACCGCACCGTCAAGGACCCGCGAGGGGTAGTTGAGGCGCCCGACGGCGTTCCGGGCCTTGCTGACCACCCAGACGCCGCCGTCGTTAAGGTCAACCTCGGTTGTCTTGAACCCCGGGTAGATCACGGCACCGGCCACCAGCGCCGCAGCAGCAGCGGAAAAGACGGTTCCGGTGACGATCTTGTTGCGGCGGTTCCTCAGCCCCAGCTTGCCGAACAAAGTTGACACAGCGTTATTATTCCCCTGAAATCACAGCCGCCTGAGCGCGGCTTGCTAGCCCCTGATGTTCATCACGGGCCGGTGACATTCCGCCACTCCCCCGTAGAGACGCCGGAACAATTCTGAGCCTCGACTATTACATGGGCGCGGCGGCTTGTCCAAGAACAGCCGCCGGGGCCGTCCGTTACCCTGCCAGCCTACCCGCGCAGTCCTGTCCCGGCGATGGGGAGGACTCCCCACGCTGCCTTAGTCCAGGACCAGGCCCTTGCCCTGTCCCCGCGCCAGGGTGACCGGCTGGATCTCCCCGAATCCCCGGACGTTCTCCACGTCCTGGGGAATAAGCACGAACCGCTCGTCCTGGTCCAGTGCCGCCGCCGTCATCGAGTCGACCAGCACGGTCCCCGGATCGGCCAGCGTGGTGAGGCGGGCAGCAAGGTTGACGGTGGGCCCGTAAATGTCGCCCAGACGGGAAAGGATCCGCCCCCAGACCATGGCAACCCGTGCCTCGGGCAGGATCTCGTCCCGGGTGAAGGCTTCGGCCAGGGCAAGCGATATTTCGGCGCCCGCAGCCGGTGTCTCGGCGATGTAGAGGACTTCATCGCCCACGGTCTTCACCAGCCGGCCACCGCCCACCGAGATGATCTCCGCGCACTTGTTCTCGAACCGCTGCACCAGCTTGGCGAGCGTCTTCTCGTTCATCCGCCTTGAAAGGCTCGTGTAGGACACCAGGTCGGCGAAGCCAACGGCGCGCGCCAGCGGAAGCGGCGCATCGTCCTCGTCGCCTTCGCGGCCCTCCTCGCTGGCCTGCAGGCCGGCTTCCGCCCGGACAGCCAGCCGCTGCACACCGGCGTTAAGCTGACGCCGCCAAGAGTAGACAAGCATCTCCTCGAGGGGATCCACCAAGGCAGGCAGTTCGTGGACCAGCCGCTTGCGGGCCTGGGCGTCGGTAAGCCCCTGTTCGTGGACCATGTCCTCAACCAGGGCCTCGATCTGCCACACCACCATGCGGTCCGTCATCTGCCCGATGGCACGGGTGACCGAGATGGCTGCCTCCTCGGTGAGCTTTCCGTTCCGGACCATGCCCACAGCCGTGGACAGGGCCGCCTGGTCGCGTTCCGTAAAGGCGACGTCGTCGTCACCGAAGTTCGGGAAGCCCAGTGCCCGCCACAGTTTGCGCGCCGAGAGCAGCGACAGGCCCACACCGCCCGCCACCTCGCGGCGGCGCAGCTTGCGTTCCCCGCCGAGAAGCCTTGATTCGAGACTCTTTGCCGCTATGCGCTCCGCGGACAGGGTACCGGTGGCCGGATTTTCGACGACGGCGTCCGTCACCTCCCGGTGACCGGTGTCCTGCGCGCCTGACTCGTCTGTGCCAGACCCGTCTGTGCCAAACCCGTCTGTGCCGGCCTCGTGGGTGCCTGTCTCCTGGGCGCCGCGCTGATCCTCATCGTTCATCTCTTCCACCTTCTCTCACATCCCGCGGAAACCGGGCGCCGGGCTCATCCGGCGCCTGACCAAATCCAAATGGTTCGTCGTCCGGAAGCTCATCAAGGGCGTCCAGCAAGAACCTGTGGAAGGTGGCAACTTCCGGCACATCCTTCAGCACGTTGCCGAAATGGTGCCCGGCATCCAAGGATATATTCCCCGAACGCAACATCCGCTGGAGCATCGACTGGCTGATTGTGACATTACGCACCGAGGCCAGGAAAACCTGCCGGTTCCGGCGCCGGAGCATGCCGTACCGCGCCAGGACCCGCTGGCTGGTCAGGAAATACCTGGTCGCCTGCCACCGCAGCAGCCGGGGCAGGCAGTACCCCAGGAGGATCCACAGGCCGGCCAGCACACAGCCGGCCACCGCCCAGAACGTCCATTCCCCGGTGATGGCCGGGGCAAGCGCGGACAGGCCGCCGCGGATAATCCACGCGCTTGCGAATGCCGCCAGGGCGGGCACCACAACGAAAACCACCGCCGGAAGGAACAGCACCCTGGGCTGCGGGCGGGTCACCACGATGACCTGCTCGCCCGGGAGGAGTTCTTTACGCATAACCGCTTTCGCCGGACCCCTGCTGGTAAGAGCTGTGCTTCTCAGAGCTGCGCTTGGCAGCCCCATGCTTCTCAGGGCCCTGCGGGGACCACGGCCGCAGGTGGACCACATCCCCCGCAGTTACTACATGCTCGTGGGAAGAGGCATCCACCACCAGCAGGGAGCCTGAGTCATCAAGCCGGGAGGCGTGGCCGATGATTTCGTGGTCGCCGGGAAGCTGGGCGCGGACCTGCTGGCCGAGGGTGACCATCGCCGTTTCGACGCGCTTGTGCAGCGACGGGCCGCCGGCCAAGCCGGCCGTGGCATCGCCGTCGGCGTTGCAGAAGCTGCGGTAAAGCGTGCAAAAACGGGAGAGATAGCTTTTCAGGAGCGCCGTGCGGTCCACTGTTCCGGCACCCTGCAGCTGGACGGACGTGGCAGTGGGCACCGGCAGCTCGTCCTCGGTGAGCGTGACGTTCAGCCCGGTGCCCAGAATGACGGGCGGCACCGATCCGTCGCCCAGGGGGCCGAGCTGGGCGAGGATGCCGGCGATTTTTCCGCCGCGCACCAGGACATCATTCGGCCATTTCAGCTCAGCCGGAATTCCCGCCGTCTCGTCCAGTGCATCGCGCAGCGCGACGGCGGCCAGGAGCGACAGCCATGAGTAGGTCTGGGTGGGCAGGGGGCGGCCGTCAGCATTAACGGGCCGCAGCACCAGCGAGACCAGGACGGAGCTGCGGGCGGGCGCTTCCCAGGCGCGGTCCAGCCGGCCACGGGCCGCAGTTTGATGCTCCGCCGTCAGGACTGCCAGATCGGGGCAGGCCTTGGGATCCGCGGTCACGGCCTGCAAAAGGTCGGTGTTGGTGGACCCGGTTGTCTCCACAACCGTCAGCTGCGCGATGCCGGTGGCGGCGAGGAAGTTGGCGTCGGACAGGGCTTCCCGGTCCAGGGCGGGCCGCTCGGGCAGGCCCCTCGCTCCGGTCAGGTTTTCCTGCGGTCCACGGCTATCGTCAGGGCGTGCGGCATCCATAGTTGAATCCTAGCGACTCGCCGGGCCGCACGGCCGGGAAGGCCCGTGGTCAGAAGCCGGCGCATAGGAAGATGCCGGCTCATAGGAAGATGTCAGGGACCAGGTCCGCTTCGGCGGCCCCCAGGCTGTAGTGCCTGAAATCCGTGACGCCGGCGGCGGCCAGGACCTGCTCGTCCGTATAGAAGTTGCCCGTGTTGATGGTGCCGGCAGTGATGTTGCCGGTACGGTCCGCAGTACCGGTGAGCACGGCATGGGCTGCGTCGGCCATGATTTCTGGTCCGCGGGCAGCCCGGACCATCAACTCACCGCCGGCCATGTTCCGGATGGCGGCCGTATCGATCAGCGTCCGCGGCCACAGCGAGTTGACGCAGATGCCGTCGTTCCTGAGCTCCTCGGCAAGGCCCAGGGTGGTCAGGCTCATGCCGTACTTGGCGATGGTGTATGCCAGGTGCCGGCCAGCCCACTTAGGGTCGAGATTCAGGGGCGGCGAGAGCGTGAGGATGTGGCCGCCGGAGGATTTGCGCAGTGCGGGGAGCGCCAGCTTGGAAAGCAGGAAGGTGCCGCGGACGTTGACGTCCTGCATGAGGTCGTAGCGCTTCATGTCCACCGTGTCCGTCGGCGAAAGATC
The DNA here is from genome assembly GCF_030815865.1 of Arthrobacter globiformis. Lineage (NCBI taxonomy): Bacteria > Bacillati > Actinomycetota > Actinomycetes > Micrococcales > Micrococcaceae > Arthrobacter > Arthrobacter globiformis. Next base: position 1,811,019 of record NZ_JAUSXI010000001.1, on the reverse strand, counting down.
GATCGCGGAGGCGTTGTTGATGACGACGTCGATTCCCCCGAAACGGCCGACGGCGGCGTCCACGGCGCGCGCGACGTCGTCGTCGTTCCGGACGTCCCCCACCAGAGGCAGGGCACTGCCGCCGGCGGCCTCCAGTTCTTCGGCGGCGCTGTAGACAGTGCCCTCGAGCTTCGCATGGGGCTCTCCGGTCTTGGCGAGCAGCACCACGTTGGCACCGTCGCGCGCTGCCCGCCGGGCGATGGCCAAGCCGATGCCGCGGCTTCCTCCGGACATCAGGATGGTCCGGCCCTGAAGGCTGCCGGTGGCCCTGTAAGGCGTGGACGGAACAGGGTAAGCGTCGCTGCTCGAAGTCATAGGGACACTCTAGCCGCACTTTGTTACCCGCGAGTAACATCGGCGTTTCCGTCGGCGCCACGGACGAAAATTGTAGGAACCCTACAGCGGTCCCGGAAATTGGCGTCACTAGACTAGCCATCAGGGCTTTGGATTTGTACGGATGCTACTTAAACCGGCAACCAGGGCCCGCGTCACGCTGCCGCAGCAGAACAGCCACAGCACAACAGCTACAGAGCCGGAGACACTTCATGAGCCACGATCTGACCACGACGGCGGGAAAGATTGCCGATTTCCGCGACCGCCAGGCCCGTGCTGAGCAGCCGTCCGGCCCTGAAGCCATCGAGAAGCAGCATGCGCGCGGCAAGAACACCGCCCGCGAGCGCATCGACCTGCTCGTGGACGAAGGCTCCTTCGTGGAGTTCGACGCCCTGGCGGTCCACCGCTCCACCGCCTTCGGCATGGAGAAGAAGAAGCCGCTCGGCGACGGCGTCGTGTCGGGTTACGGAACCGTGGACGGCCGGCTCGTGGCCCTCTACAGCCAGGACTTCAGCGTCTACGGCGGCTCCCTGAGCCAGGTCAACGGCGAAAAGATCGTGAAGGTCCAGGAGTTTGCGCTGCGCAACGGCTGCCCGATGGTGGGCATCAACGACGGCGGCGGAGCCCGGATCCAGGAGGGTGTCGCCTCGCTGGCCATGTTTGCGGACATCTTCCGCAACAACGTGCACGCCTCCGGCGTGGTGCCCCAGATCTCCCTCATCATGGGCCCGTGCGCCGGCGGCGCAGCCTACTCCCCCGCCCTGACCGACTACGTGGTCATGGTGGACAAGACCTCCCACATGTTCATCACCGGCCCTGATGTCATCAAGACCGTCACCGGCGAGGACGTGGACATGGAGACCCTCGGCGGCGCCCGGCAGCACAACGCCACCACCGGCACCTCCACCTATCTGGCCTCCGACGAGGCCGACGCCATCGAGTTCGTCCGGGAACTGCTGGACTTCCTGCCCTCCAACAACCTTTCCGAGGCGCCGGTGCAGGAGCACCAGCAGGAGCTCGAGCTCGACGACGACGACCTCACCCTCGACACGCTGGTCCCGGACTCCGCGAACCAGCCCTACGACATGCGCAAGGTCATCGAGCAAATCGTCGACGACGCGCACTTCCTTGAAATGCAGTCGCTGTACGCACCGAACGTGATGATCGGCTACGGCCGGGTCGAAGGCCACACGGTCGGCATCGTGGCCAACCAGCCGCTGCAGTTCGCCGGCACGCTGGACATCTCGGCCTCCGAAAAGGCGGCCCGCTTCGTCCGCCACTGCGACGCGTTCAACATTCCGATCATCACCCTCGTCGATGTCCCGGGCTTCCTGCCCGGCAAGGACCAGGAGTTCCAGGGCATCATCCGCCGCGGCGCCAAGCTTCTCTACGCCTATGCCGAAGCCACCGTGCCCAAGCTGACCGTGATCACCCGGAAGGCCTACGGCGGCGCGTACATCGTGATGGGATCCAAGAAGCTCGGGGCCGACCTGAACCTCGCATGGCCCACGGCCCAGATCGGCGTGATGGGCGCGCAGGGAGCCGTCAACATCCTCTACCGGCGCGATCTCGCCGCCGTTGCCGAGTCCGGGGGCGACGTCGAGGCCAAGCGCGCCGACGTGATCCGGCAGTATGAGGAAGAGCTGCTCAACCCGTACCAGGCCGCGGAGCTGGGCTATGTTGACGCCGTCATCGCGCCATCGGACACGCGGCTGCAGATCATCAAGGGACTGCGGGCGCTGCGCGACAAGCGTGCCAGCCTGCCCACGAAGAAGCACGGAAACATCCCGCTGTGAGCGCCCAGAATCCGGCGGTTGACCCCGCCCAGTCCGTTGGGCCGGCCGCGGCCCTGTTCTCCGTCACCAAGGGCGAACCGACGCCCGAGGAGCTGGCGGCGCTTACCGCCGTCGTACTTTCCCTGGAGCCGGGCGAAACAGCCGGCCCGGAGAAGCCCAGCACGCGCCACTGGGTGCGGCGCCAGCAGCTGCGGCTGGCGCCGACGCCGGGTCCGGGCGCCTGGAAGCGAAGCCGGGGCTGACTAAAATTCAGTAAGTCTTTCATAACCGGAACCCCGCGGTTAGTCTCGTGGGGTGACTACTGAATCTGCCGCCCCAGCGCGCCCCCGGACCGCCATCGACGCCGTCGCCGACGCCCACACCGAAACGCTTCTCGCCCTGGATCCGAGCCTGGCCACCACGCTCGGCATCCCCGGGCACGACACTGAGTTCCAGGACTTTTCCCCTGCCGGACTTAGCAGGTTCGCCGCGGCGGAACGAAAGACCCTGGAGGCCCTCGATGGGCTGGAACCCGTTGACGACGTCGACGCCGTCACCCTCGATGCCCTGCGCGAACGCCTCGGACTCCAGCTTGAGATCCACGACTCGGGCTGGAGCCTCGCCGAACTGAACAACATCGACTCCCCGGCGCAGAACATCCGGTCGATCTTCGATCTCATGCCCACGGACATCGAGGAGCACTGGGCGAACATCGCGGGCCGCACGCACAGTGTGCCGGCGGCTGTCACCGGCTACATCGAGTCCCTGCGTACGGCCAGGGACAGCGGCAAGGTCTCGGCCCGGCGTCAGGTGTCGATCGTGATCGAGCAAACCAACAAATACGCCGCGGCGGACGGCTTCTTCGCGAAGCTCGCCGCCGACGCCAAAACGGCGGACGGCCCGCTCCCGGCGGAACTGCAGGAGAAGCTCGACGCCGGTGCTGCCGCCGCCCGGGCGGCGTACGCCGGACTGGCCGCATTCCTGCAGGACGAGCTGCTGCCCGTCGCCCCGGAGCAGGACGCCGTGGGCCGGGAGCGCTACGCCCTCGCCTCGCGGGTGTTCCTCGGCGCCGCCGTCGACCTCGAAGAAACCTACGCCTGGGGCGTTGAGGAGCTCGAGCGAATCATTGCCGCGCAGGAACAGGTGGCTGGGCAGATCAAGCCGGGCGCCTCCATAGCGGAGGCCAAGGAGATCCTCAACAGCGATCCAGCCCGCCGGCTTGTGGGAACGGAAGCCCTGACGGCGTGGATGCAGGAGCTGTCCGACCGTGCCGTATCCGACCTTGCCGGCATCCACTTCGAGATTCCCGACGTCATGAAGACACTTGAATGCCGGATCGCGCCGACCGACGAGGGCGGCATCTATTACACGGGGCCGTCGGACGACTTCAGCCGGCCCGGGCGCATGTGGTGGTCCGTGCCCGCGGGCGAGGACACGTTCACCACCTGGGCAGAAACCACCACGGTGTTCCATGAGGGCGTGCCCGGCCACCATCTGCAGATCGCCACTGCCGTTCTCCGGCGCGAACTGCTCAACAGCTGGCGGCGCAACGTCTGCTGGACCTCGGGGCACGGCGAGGGCTGGGCCCTGTATGCCGAGAAGCTCATGGAGGAACTCGGCTACCTGAAGGATCCGGGCGACCACATGGGCATGCTGGACATGCAGCGCATGCGGGCCGCCCGGGTGGTCTTCGACATCGGGGTGCACCTGGAACTTGACGTGCCCGCACGCTGGGGAACGGGCACCTGGACGCCGGAGAAGGGCTTCGACTTCCTCAAGGCCAACCTGGACATCAGCGAGGGCAACCTGCAGTTCGAGTTCGCACGCTACCTCGGCTGGCCGGGCCAGGCCCCGTCCTACAAGGTGGGCCAGCGCCTGTGGGAGGAGATCCGCGCGGAACTCGAAGCCCGGCCGGGTTTCGACCTCAAGGCCTTCCACACCAAGGCTCTCAACATCGGCTCCGTAGGCCTCGACACCCTCAAACGCGCCATGCTCGACTAGGCACATCCCCCATCGAGCCGGACTCGACTGTCCGCTGATTGAGCCTGTCGGAATCCCGGCGCGCTGGGAGATGTTTGCCACATGTGCGGGGGGAATAACTTCACAAAAGACTGACCTGGTGCCGATTTTCCGGGCATTGCGGCGACGGTTTGCGCCCTCGCGGTCGTAATATTTCTCAATGTCTGCTGGAAGCTGTATTTTGCGCGCCATACCTTGTTGTGGTGAGCAATCAAACCACTTCATCGACGGCCGGGCGTTCCGGCTTCCAGCTGCCCCGGTGGGCAGGCTCCTTCGGCTTCCAGATCATCGCCGCCCTGATCGTCGGACTGGGCCTCGGCCTGCTGGCCAAGTACACGGGCAGCACCAAGACCAGTCCCAACGGTCTGGGCGCCACGCTGCAGACCATCGGCTCCAGCTATGTGTCGCTGCTGCAGACCGCCGTCGTGCCGCTGATCTTCACCGCCGTGGTGAGCTCCATTTCCAACCTGCGTGAAGTCTCCAACGCGGCGCGGCTTGCCTGGAACACTCTGCTGTGGTTCGCCATCACGTCGCTGGTCTCCGTGTTGATCGGCATCGGCCTGGGCGTGTTCCTGCAGCCGGGCGCTAACACGGGCATCTCCGGCGACGCGGAGTACGACGGCAAGCAGGGCGACTGGTGGGCATTCCTCATCGGACTGTTCCCCAAGAACTTCCTGGGCCTTGGTGCCAGCTCCACGGTCACCGGCTCAGGCGCCGTGACCACGTCCGTCAGCTTCAACGTCCTGCAGATCCTGGTGATCGCCATCGCCGTCGGCGTTGCCGCCCTCAAGGTGGGCAAGCAGGCCGAGCCGTTCCTGGCCCTCAACGCCTCTGCGCTGGCCGTCATCCAGAAGGTGCTGTGGTGGATCATCCGCATCGCACCGCTGGGCACCGTGGGCCTGATCGGCAATGCGGTGGCCGTCTACGGCTGGGACACCATCGGCTCGCTGGGCAAGTTCACTGTTGCCATTTACATCGGACTCGCCCTGGTGCTGTTCGGCGTCTACCCGGTCCTGGTGCGCTCCCACGGCCTGTCGGTCAAGCAGTACTTCTCCGGCGCGTGGCCGGCCATCCAGCTGGCCTTCGTTTCCCGCTCCTCCATCGGTACGCTGCCACTGACCCAGCGCGTCACCGAGCGCAACCTCGGTGTTCCACGGGGCTACGCCTCCTTCGCCGTTCCGCTGGGCGCCACCACCAAGATGGACGGCTGCGCCGCAATATACCCCGCCGTCTCGGCAATCTTCGTGGCCCAGTTCTTCGGAATCCAGCTCGACTTCAGCCAGTACCTGCTGATCGCATTGGTCTCCGTCCTCGGGTCCGCAGCGACGGCTGGAACCACCGGTGCCGTCGTCATGCTGACACTGACCCTCTCCACCCTGGGACTGCCGCTGGCCGGCGTCGGACTCCTGCTGGCCATCGACCCCATCCTGGACATGGGCCGCACGGCGGTCAACGTGGCCGGCCAGGCACTCGTGCCCACCATCGTTGCCAAGCGCCAGGGGATCCTCGATGAAACCCTCTACAACGCACCGCGCACCGGGGAGGCCTTCCGCGAGGAAGAGACACCCGCCGCCGTCGAGCGTGAGCTGGCTGAGTCGAAGGCCTGACCTTCGCAGAACGAGTGTGCCCCTGGGGTTTCCCGGGGCACACTCATTTAAGACCGGCCGCCCCAATCGGCCCCGGCGGCAGGCAGCAAGGGTAGGGTACCGGCATGGACATCATTCTCGTTCCGGGCTTCTGGCTCGATGGTTCATCCTGGTCCGGCGTCACTCCCCCGCTGGTGGAGGCCGGCCACCAGATCCATGCGCTGACCCTCCCGGGGCTCGAGGCGAAGGACGCCAAGCGGACTGGCATCGGGCTTCGCGACCATATCAACGCCGTTGTGGAAGCCATTGACGGCATTGAGGGCCCGTTGGTCCTCGTCGGCCACTCCGGCGGAGGCGCCATCATCCATGGCGCTGTGGACGAGCGCCCGGACCGCGTAGTCCGGGCGGTCTACGTGGACAGCGGCCCGCTCGGGGAAGGCGGCGTCATCAATGATGAGCTGCCTGCCGAAGGCGATGAGATCCCCCTGCCCTCGTGGGACGTCTTCGACGACGCCGACCTCACCGACCTTGACGACGGGCTGCGGGCCGCGTTCCGCGAGCGCGCCATTCCGCAACCCAAGGGCGTTGCCTGCGACAAGCAGCACCTTCAGGACGTGCGCCGGTACGACGTCCCTGCCACGGTGATCGCCTGCGAATTCCCCTCCTCCCTGTTAACGGAGTGGATGGATGCCGGGCACCCTTACGTCGAAGAGCTGGCCCGCATCCGCGACGTCGAACTCGTGGACCTTCCCACGGGGCACTGGCCCCCAGTTCACCAAGCCCGCGGAGCTCGGAGCGGCAATCCTCGCCGCCGTCGAGCGCACAGCCTGACAAGCGGCACCTGCGGGCGCCGCGGCCGTGAGTAAGGCGGCTAGTGGCCGCCGATCACTCCCTTTTCCACGGCCTTCGCGACCGCGTCGGCTTCGGCCTGGGTGAGCGTGCCGTCCTTCACCGCCTGGTCCAGCCGGCTTTTCAGGGCAGCCGCCCGGTCCGCCTGCGCCTGGGTGCGGAGGTCCTCAAGTGCGGCCTTGACCTTGGCCTCATCGATCCCCAGTGATTTGGCCAGCGAGGCTGCCAGTGCCGCTTCCTTGGCTGCCTTGTCCGGCCTGGTGCCGTCGGCGCGGCGGCCGGGCGGACGGTTGGCCTCGCGGAATGCCCTCAGGGCATCCTCCACCTTCGCCTGGTCAACGCCCAGCTTGGCGGCGAGCGCCGCTGCGCCCGCTTTTACGGCACCGTGGCCGCCCCCATGTCCACGCCCGTGCCCGTCGCCGTCAAAACGCGGTCCGTCATTGGGACCGCTGAATGGGCTGCTTGATGTTGGCGTGGGCGTGGGAGTGGCTGTTGTTGCGGTCGCCATCCCGGTGACACCGAATCCGGCACCCAGCGCCAAGGCAGTCGCACCCAGGCCGAGAGCCACTTTCTTTGAACGCTCCATGGTCCGCTCCTCGCTCCGCCGGCCTTGAGGCACCATTGCCCCCCCGTGCCGGCCACGACAACAGGATGCACCCTGGTCCTCAAGAACTGCTTTTGGCTGGCTGTGAGGAGGCTGTGAATATTTCCGCCAGGCTGTGAATCACCGGCCATCGCGTTGCACATAGTGCAAAGATGCACGTAGTGTAAATGGGTGTCCACTTCCACTTCTTCCTCGAAGCAGTCAGCGGCGTCCGCGCCGGCGGACGCCGCCGGCCCTGTTTCCCGGCGCGAGCTGAACAAGGCCGCCACCCGGCAGGCCATCACCGACTCCACGCTTGCCCTTCTACGTAAGAACGGCCCCGGCAACTTCACGGTGGAGGACATCGCAGAAGCGGCGGGCATCTCACGCCGGACCTTCTTCAACTACTTCAGCAGCACCGAAGCCGCCATTGCGTCGGTGACCAACGGTTTCCTGGACAGCGCCCTCGAACAGCTCCGCCGGCGGCCCGCTGACGAACCCATCCTCGAATCCGCCCGCGCCGCTTTGGTGGAACTGGCGGATCCCATGACGGTGGCGCCGCTGGCCGAGCTGTTCGGCCTGACCCAGGGCAATCCGCTCATGGCGCGTTCCGAGCTTGAGGCCTGGGACCACTGCACCGAGCAGATTGTTGCTGCGGCCCGCGAGCGCTCCCCGCAGGGCCCCCGGCCTGAACAGGGCACCGACGCGGAGCAGGGCACCGAGACTGAACAGGACGAGCTCTACGTCCGGGCCCTCGCAGGTTCGGTCGTCTCCTGCGGCAAGGCTGCCATGGACGTGTGGTTCCGCCGGTGCGGCCCCGACCTTTCCCCCGAATCACTGGCGATCCTCCGCCAGCTGCTCATCGATTCGATGGGCCTGCTCGGATCCGGTTTCGCCGGGCCGGCAGCGGTTCCTCCGACGAATGAATCTTCCACCAAACCTTCCACCCGCAACGCAGAACGGTCCTGACATGGCACTTCTCCTGTACCGCCTCGGCAAGTTTTCCTACCGTCACAGATGGCTCGTCGTCTCGCTCTGGCTGGCAATCCTGCTGGCAGTCGGCGGCGCAGCGGCAGCCTTTCACGGCGCACTGTCCAACAACTTCCAGATTCCGGGCACGGAAACCCAGCAGATGGCCGACAAGCTCCAAAAGGAGCTGCCGGCGTCATCCGGCGGCTCGGCCGGGGTTGTCTTCCAGGCACATGACGCCCAGTTCAGCCAGGCAGGCAAGGACGCGGTGTCCGCTGCCCTGACCAAGCTCGAGGCCCTCCCGGACGTCCGGGAAACCGTCGACCCGTTCGCCACGCAGGCCCAGCTGGACAAAGCCGCCGCGGATCTCGCCAGCGGCGAAGCCCAGGCAGCCGCGGGCAAGGCCGCACTGGACAAGGCCGCGGCCGAACTCGCCGCCGGCAAGGAACAGCTGGCCGCGGCCGAGGCGCAGATGACCGCTGCCGGACTCCCGGCGTCCGCCATCGAGGCCCACCTGGGCCAGCAGAAGGCCGCCCTGGCCGCCGGTCAGGAAAAGCTCGACGCCGGCACAAAGGAAGCGCAGGACGGCGCCGCCAGGCTGGAGCTGGCCAAACGCCAGGTCGAAGCCTCTCAGGGGTTGCGTTTCGTCTCGGAGGACGGCAAGGCGGCTATTGCACAGGTCCAGTTCAAGACCTCCATCAACGGACTGGACCCCAACGTGCGCCAGGAAGTCCAGGACATCGTGCAGGAGGTCTCCTCGGCCGGCGTTACCGCGCTGCCCAGCAAGGAAATCAGCGAGGACGTCTCCGAAATCTTCGGCGTGGCTGAGATCATCGGCATCGGCGTGGCGGCACTGGTCCTGATCATCATGCTCGGCACACTGGTCGCCGCCGGGCTGCCGCTGCTGATGGCCGTGATCGGCGTGGCGGTGGGCGTCGGCGCCACCATGGCACTGAGCGGCCTCATTGACATGAGTTCCATTTCCCCGATGCTCGCGCTCATGCTGGGCCTCGCCGTCGGCATCGACTACTCGCTGTTCATCGTCAACCGCCACCGCGGGCAGCTGCTGGCAGGCATGGACGCGGAAGAGTCAGTGGCGCGTGCCACGGGAACCTCCGGCAATGCCGTGCTCTTTGCCGGCCTGACGGTCATCATCGCCCTCGCGGCACTGGTCGTTCCGGGGCTTCCGTTCCTGGGGGTCATGGGCGTGTCCGCGGCCGGGACCGTTGCGGTAGCCGTCCTCGTTGCCCTGACGCTGACCCCGGCGAGCCTCTCCCTCGTGGGCAGGAGGCTGATCTCCAGGCGGGCCTGGGCCAAGGCTGAGAAGCACAACGCCGACCCCAACCGTGAAGCTGAGGACCGCGCCAAGGAGGAACACCGCAGCAGCCACGGCTGGGGCGGACTTGTCACCAGACACCCTGTTCTGGCCATGCTGGCCGGGGTCCTGGCGCTGGGCATTGTGGCGCTGCCCGCTGCCCAGCTGCGGCTCGCGCTGCCCGACGGCGGCTCGGAACCTGCCGATTCCCAGGCCTTCAAGGCATATGACGCCACCAAGCGCAGCTTCGGCGAAGGCATGACGGGACCGATCATCGTGGTGGGTGATTTCCCGAAAGGCCTGAGTGTAACCGAGGCACAGGCCAAGCAGTTGGACGTTGCGGACATCCTGCGCAAGACGGGGAACGTGACCGCCGTCATTCCGGTGGCACTGAGTAAGGACCGCGGGACGGCGGTGTTTCAGGTCATCCCGAAGGAAGGGCCGGCGAGCGCCAGCACCGTGAACGTGGTGTCCGACATCCGCGCCGAAAAGGCCGGGATCGAGGACTCCACCGGAGTCCGCATCGGTCTGACCGGCCAGACGGCAGGCAATATTGACGTTTCCACGAAGCTGGGCGACGCCTTGCCGTCATACCTGGCCATCGTGGTGGGGCTCTCGCTGATCCTGCTGCTGCTGGTGTTCCGCTCGATCGTGGTGCCGCTGCTGGCGACCGGCGGCTTCCTGCTCTCGCTTGCGGCCGCATTCGGCGCCGTGGTTGCGGTCTACCAGTGGGGCTGGCTGGGTGCGGTGTTCGGCATCGACAACCCCGGCGCCGTGTTGAGCTTCCTGCCGATCATCCTGATCGGCGTGCTGTTCGGGCTGGCAATGGACTACCAGGTGTTCATCGCCTCGGGCATGCGTGAGTCCTTCATGCACGGCGAGTCCGCGAAGCACGCCGTCCGCTCCGGTTTCAGCCACGCATCCGCGGTGGTCACCGCCGCCGCCATCATCATGGTCAGCGTCTTCGCGGGCTTCATCTTCTCGAGCCTGTTCATGGTCCGGCCGCTCGGCTTCGCGATGGCATTCGGCGTGCTGGTTGACGCCTTCGTGGTGCGGATGACGATCGTTCCGGCAGTCATGTACCTCCTCGGCGAGAAGGCGTGGTGGCTGCCGCGCTGGCTGGACCGCATCCTGCCGGACGTGGACGTTGAAGGGGCAAAGCTTCGCAAGCACGCACCAGCCGCCAAGGCGGCCGAGCCGGAAGCCGAGCCAGATGCCGAGCCAGATGCCGAGCCCGCGGAGGTCACCGCGCGCTAAGGTCGCCGCTCGCCAAAGCAACGCGGGGTCACTTAGCGCCCACAAAAGCCCTAGGAATGGGCGCTGTGTGACCCCCGCGTTGCTTTGCTGGGATGAATTAGGCTGGAGCCGTGACCCGCCTCATCCTTGCCTCCCAGTCCCCCGCCCGCACCAAACTCCTGACTGAGGCCGGCATCGAACACGAGGTCCTCGTCTCCGACGTCGACGAGGACGCCGTGCAGGAACGCTACGGCGTCACCGATCCGCAGGACACCGCCCTGCTTCTGGCCCGTGCCAAGGCGGAGGCCGTCGCGTCGCTGCCGGAGGCCGAGGGCGCCCTGGTGCTCGGCTGCGATTCCGTGTTCGAGTTCGACGGCGAGTCACACGGCAAGCCGTACACCGTGGACGTTGCCCGGCAGCGGATGCTCCGGATGAGCGGCAGCAGCGGGGTCCTGCACACCGGCCACTGGTTGGTGGACTGCCGCGACACGGACGACGACGGCGGCTCCGGCGCCACGCTGGGCAGCGTCGCCTCCGCGGAGGTGCACTTCATGGAGATGGAGCTCGCGGAGATCGACGCCTACATTGCCACCGGCGAGCCGCTGCACTGTGCCGGCTCCTTTACCATCGACGGCCTTGGCGGCGCCTTCATCCGGAAAGTGGACGGCGACCCGCACGCCGTCGTCGGATTGTCGGTTTCCACCCTGCGCTCCCTGCTGGCCCAGGCGAACGTGAGCATCACCGAGTTCTGGCAGGACCTGCCGGACTCGGCAATTCCCGGGGAGTTGTAGCTTCCCTACAAAGACCGGGCCTCTTACCCGCGGATTCCGCCAGTAATATCGGCGGAATCCTCAAAATCAGGCTAGGCTCCCTGAAGGAAAGAAGGAGACGCCTTGTCAGTAAAGCCGGAGCAGTCCGCAGGTCCAGTGCATTCAAAACTCACCAAGGTTCTGATCGCGAACCGCGGTGAGATCGCAGTCCGCGTTATCCGCGCAGCCCGGGACGAGGGCATCGCCTCCGTCGCCGTCTACGCCGATCCTGACCGGGACGCCCTCCACGTCCGGCTCGCCGACGAAGCATATGCCCTGGGCGGTAACACGGCAGCTGAGTCCTACCTTGTGATGGACAAGCTGATCGAGATAGCCCGCCAGTCCGGCGCTGACGCCATCCACCCCGGCTACGGCTTCCTGTCCGAGAACGCCCAGTTCGCAGCCAAGGTCATCGACGCCGGCATCACCTGGATCGGCCCGTCACCGGAGGCCATTTCCGCCCTGGGCGACAAGGTCCGGGCCCGCCACATCGCCGAGAAGGTGGGCGCCCCGCAGGTCCCCGGCACCGCCGACCCCGTTGAGTCCGCCGAGGAAATCCTGGAATTCGCGGACAAGTTCGGCCTGCCTGTGGCCATCAAGGCTGCCTTCGGCGGCGGCGGGCGCGGCATCAAGGTGGCCCGCACCCGCGAGGAAATCCCCGAACTCTTCGATTCCGCCGTCCGCGAGGCCACGGCCGCCTTCGGCCGCGGTGAGTGCTTCATTGAGCGGTTCCTCGACGCCCCCCGCCACGTAGAGACACAGTGCCTCGCCGACGCCCACGGCAACGTGGTGGTGGTCTCCACCCGCGACTGCTCACTCCAGCGCCGCAACCAGAAGCTCGTGGAGGAGGCCCCGGCCCCCTTCCTGACGGAGGAGCAGAACCGGCGCCTCTACGAATCGTCCAAGGCCATCCTGAAGGAAGCCGGCTACCTCGGCGCCGGAACCTGCGAGTTCCTTGTCGGCCAGGACGGCACCATCTCCTTCCTCGAGGTCAACACCCGCCTGCAGGTGGAGCACTGCGTCTCAGAGGAAGTGACCGGCATCGACCTGGTCCGCGAGCAGTTCCGTCTGGCCTGCGGCGAGGAGCTTGGCTACGGCGACCCCGAGGTGCGCGGCCACTCCTTGGAGTTCCGCATCACTGGCGAGGATCCGGGCCGCAACTTCATGCCCGCACCGGGCACCGTGACTACCCTGAAGAACCCCACCGGGCCCGGCATCCGCATTGACTCCGGCATCGAAGAGGGCGACGTCATCAGCGGCAACTTCGACTCCATGCTGTCCAAGCTGATCGTCACCGGAGCGAACCGCCCGCAGGCCCTGCAGCGGGCCCGCCGCGCCCTTGAGGAGATGGTGGTGGAAGGCATTCCCACCGTCATCCCCTTCGACCTGGCCGTGGTCAGCAACCCTGCGTTCGCGCCCGCCGAGGGTCCGTTTAGCGTCCATACGCGCTGGATTGAAACCGAGTTCGTCAACGATCTTCCCGCGTGGACGCCAAACGGTGCCGCCCCGGAGGGTGAGGAAGCCGCTGAGCGCCGCACCGTGGTGGTGGAAGTGGGCGGCAAGCGCCTCGAGGTGGCACTGCCTGCCAGCCTCGGCTTCGGCGGGGCCGCAGCTGCCGGCGCGAAGCCGGCCAAGTCCAAGAAGCGCAGCCGCACCGGCGGCGCCACCGCCGTCGCGGGCGGCAACGCCCTGACCTCCCCAATGCAGGGAACCATTGTTAAGGTGGCCGTGGCCGACGGTGACGTCGTCGCCGAAGGTGAACTCGTCGTCGTACTAGAGGCGATGAAGATGGAGCAGCCGCTCACGGCTCACCGCGCGGGCACCATCACCGGTCTGTCCGCCGCGGCCGGCCAGACGGTGGCAGCAGGTGCCGTGATCGCGACCATCGAAGACTAAGGCGACTGAAGACTCAGTCGATCGAAAACTGAAACAGCTCATGAAAATGCCCGGTGTGATCCACACCGGGCATTTTCGTTTATGCATCTAAACCTGGGAATCAGGCCACGTTGTTCTCGTAGTCCGTGTTCTTGGTTTCGCGGGTGATCCACAGCGCGATGAACGTCAGCACGGCAGCGGCTGCCATGTAGACGCCGACGAGCCAGGTGCTGCCGCCGGTCGCCTGCCACAGGGCAATGGCAATGAACGACGCCGGAGCGGCGCCGATGACGCTGGAGAGGTTGTACGCCACGGCCGAGCCGGTGTACCGCACATTGGACGGGAACAGCTCCGGCAGGATCGCCGCCATCGGGCCGAAGGTCAGGCCCATCAGCGTGAAGCCCACGATGAGGCCGACGATTGCTGCTCCGGGGCCGGGTCCGAACATGGTGAACCAGAGTGCGCCGAACACAAAGATGCCTGCGGTGACGCCCATGAGGAACTTGCGGCGGCCCCACTTCTCGGCCAGCGGGCCGGACACGAGGGTGAAGATACCGAAGAAGACGACGCCGAGGATCAGCATCCAGAGGAAGTCACCGCGGGAAACACCCAGGCCGGGAACGAAGCTGGCGATTTCGGCAGCGGACATCGGCTTGCCGGCCTTCTCCGCGGCGGCCTGGGCGGCCTCAACGGAGGCGGGCTTGGTGCCGTAGGTCAGGGTGAAGGAGGTCATGATGTAGAACAGCACGTAGGTAGCCAGCATGATGAAGGTTCCGGCCAGCACCGGGCGCCAGTGGTTCTTGAAGGTTGCCGCGAACGGAACCTTTACCACTTTGTCTTCTTTCAGGACCTTCTGGAACGAGACACTTTCCACCAGCTTGAGTCGCACATACAGGCCCACGATCACCAGGACGGCGCTGAGCAAGAACGGAACTCGCCAGCCCCAGGCCGCAAATTCCTCCGGGCTGAGGGCGGCGTTGAACCAGATGAAGAGCAGGTTGGCCAGGATGAAGCCAATGGGGGCACCGAGCTGCGGGAACGTTCCGTAGATGGCCCGCTTGCCTTCGGGGGCGTTCTCCGTGGCCAGCAGTGCCGCGCCGGACCACTCACCGCCGAGCGCAAGCCCCTGGGCAAAGCGAAGCAGCACCAGCATCAGCGGCGCGAGGACGGCCCAGCCGGCCACGGAGGCGGTGGGCAGCAGCCCGATGAAGAAGGTGGCCAGGCCCATGGTGAGGAGGGAGGCCACCAGGGTGCCCTTGCGGCCGAACTTGTCGCCGAAGTGTCCGAACAGGACCGAGCCGATGGGCCGGGCGACGAACGCGACGCCGAAAATTGCGAAAGAGCTCAGGAGGGCGTTGATCTCCGTTGCCTGGGGGAAGAACAGCTTGGGGAAGACCAGCACCGACGCGGTTGCGTAGATGTAGAAGTCATAGAACTCGATCGTCGTTCCGATGAGGCTGGCAAAGATCACTTTGCCCTTGGAGTTCACCGGTTTGGCGGTGCCATGTTCCGTTGACGTTGCAGGCGATGACATGTGGGGACGCTTTCATGAGAACTGGACGGACCTCGCTCGGAAGCCCCTCCAAACATAGGGATAAAACAGAGTTCAATCTTAGTTCCCGCCGTCCACGCAACGGACAAGCGGTCCAGAATACGGACTTTCCTGGTTGTCTCAACATGAGGTCGTCCGACAAGCCTAACGCCGCCCAATGCGGCCTGATAGGCAAATGTCACAGCACGTTAACAAACCGCGACCGTCTGCGAAACGCGCTGTCCCTACCTTGGAAGGACAACATTCCCCAAGGAGGTATACCGTGACTGCTGACCGCACCGCAGACGTCGGGACCCACAATTCCCTCGATCTTGCCGCCGCCACCACCACCGAGGCACCCGCCCTTGAAGAGCGTCCCGGACGCTGGATCGCCAACTGGGACGCCGAGAACAAGCACCAGTGGGAATCCCAGGGCCGCTCCATAGCGCGCCGCAACCTCAACTGGTCCATCTTCGCCGAGTTCCTTGGCTTCGTCGTCTGGCAGCTGTGGTCCATCGTGGTGGTCCAGCTCCCCGCCGCAGGATTCACGTTCAGCACGTCCGAAATCTTCTGGCTGATCTCCATGCCCAGCCTCGTCGGCGCCACGCTCCGGATCCCCTACACGTTCATGGTTCCGCGCTTCGGCGGCCGGAACTGGACGATCGTCTCCGCCCTGCTGCTGCTGATCCCCTCCACAGGGCTCGCCCTGTGCGTCTCCAACCCGGAAACACCGTTCGGCGTCATGCTGTTCGTAGCGGCCCTTGCAGGCTTCGGCGGCGGCAACTTCGCCAGCTCGATGGCCAACATCACCTTCTTCTACCCGGCCCGTGAAAAGGGCTGGGCCCTGGGCCTGAACGCCGCCGGCGGCAACCTCGGCGCAGCTGTGGCACAGCTTGCTGTCCCGATCGCCATCACGGTGCTGGCCGCCGGCAGCGTCAACCTCCCCGTCGCCGGCCTCATGTGGATCCCGCTGATCCTGCTCGCAGCCTTCGGCGCCTACAAGTACATGAACAACCTCACGAGCGCCAAGGGCGACGTGGCCGGATCCCTCGCAGCGATCAAGGAACCCCACCTGTGGGTCATGGCACTGCTCTACATTGGAACGTTCGGCTCCTTCATCGGATTCGCCGGCGTCTTCCCCAAGCTCATCAAGGACTACTTCCCGGCCTTCTCCTCCATCTCGGTCGGCGCTGTGGCCCTTTCCCTGGCCTTCCTCGGACCGCTGGTCGGCTCGCTGGCCCGCCCCTACGGCGGCCGCATGGCTGACCGCATGGGAGGGGCCCGGATGACCGTGTCAGCCTTCGCCGCCATGGCCGTCATCACGCTGACGATGATCTGGACGCTGCCGCTGAAGAACTTCTGGCTCTTCCTGGTCCTGTTCCTGATGCTGTTCACCGCCAGCGGCTTCGGAAACGGCGCCACTTACCGAATGATCCCGGTGATCTTCGCGACGTCCAGCCGCGCGGCCCGCTCCGGAGCCAGCTCGGTGCAGACCCAGCGACTGGCCTCCTCGGCGCTCGGTTTGATCTCCGCCATCGGCGCCTACGGCGGGTTCGTCATCCCGCAGGTGCTGAACGCCTCCAACACGGCCAGCGGCTCCTACACCCCGGCCTTCTACGGATTCGTCGGAGCGTACGCCCTGATGCTCACCGTCTGCTGGTTCTGCTACATCCGCAACGCCAACCGAAACGCGATGGGACACGTCTAACATGACCAAAAGCGCCGACACGCACTGCCCTTACTGCGCTTTGCAGTGCGCCATGACGCTCAAGTCCCCTGCGGCCCCGGCCGCAACAGGGCTGACCCCGGCTGTGCAGCCGGGGTCAGACCCCGTGCCGGCCGTGCCGGCCCTTGAAGTGAGCGGCCGCGACTTCCCCACCAACCGCGGCGGCCTCTGCCGCAAGGGGTGGACGTCTGCATCGCTCCTGCAGCATCCCGGACGCGTCACGGAGCCCATGTTCAAGGGGCCCGACGGCGTCTTCCGCCCCATCTCCTGGGACGAGGCCCTGGGCCGCGTCACCGCCGCCGTCAAGGACGCCCGTGCCAGGTACGGTGTGGACTCCGTCGGTGTGTTCGGCGGCGGCGGCCTCACCAACGAAAAGGCGTACCAGCTGGGCAAGTTCGCCCGTCTCGCGCTGGGCACTTCGCGGATCGACTACAACGGCCGGTTCTGCATGTCGTCGGCGGCTGCCGCGGGCATGCGGGCCTTCGGCCTGGACCGCGGGCTGCCCTTCCCGCTTGAGGCGCTGGACACCGCCAGCACCATCCTGATGCTCGGCTCGAACGTGGCCGAGACCATGCCGCCCTTCGTCCAGCACCTGCAGGGTGTCCGCGACGCCGGCGGCCTCATCGTGGTGGACCCTCGGCGTTCCGCCACCGCCGCATTCACCTCCGATGGCGGCGGGCTGCACCTGCAGCCCCTTCCGGGCACCGACCTCTCCCTGCTGCTGGGCCTCTCCCACGTGGTGATCCACGAGGGCCTCCTCGACGCCGACTACATCCAGGCGCGCACCACCGGCTTCGACGCCGTGGTCCGGTCCGTCAACGCCTACTGGCCGGAGCGGGTCCAATCCATCACCGGCGTACCCGCCGAGCTCATCCGCGAGACGGCCCGGCGGCTGGCCGCCGGCGCCCGCCGGGGCGGCAGCTACATCCTGACCGGGCGTGGCGTGGAGCAGCACGTGGACGGCACCGACACCGCCACGGCGGCCATTAACCTCAGCCTCCTGCTGGGCCTTCCCGGCAGCACCCGCAGCGGCTACGGCACGCTCACGGGCCAGGGCAACGGCCAGGGCGGCCGCGAGCACGGCCAGAAGGCCGATCAGCTGCCCGGCTACCGCAAGATCACCGACCCCGCCGCCCGGGCACACATGGCGAAGGTCTGGAACGTCCCCGAGTCCCTCATCCCGGGCCCCGGCCTGCCGGCCGTCCAGCTGCTCAAGTCACTGGGACAGCCCGACGGCGTCCGCTGCCTTTTCGTGCATGCCTCCAACATCGCCGTCGCCTCGCCGGACGCCAACGCCGTCATCCGAGGGCTCCGCAGCCTGGATTTCCTGGTGGTCTGCGACTTCTTCATGTCAGAGACCGCAGCCGAGGCCGACCTCGTCCTGCCGGTGCTGCAGTGGGCCGAGGAGGAAGGCACCCTGACCAACCTCGAAGGCCGCGTCCTCCGCCGCCGCCAGGCGATCCAGCCACCCGCCGGTGCGCGCAGCGAGCTGTGGATCATGGCCCGGCTGGCCGAGGCACTCGACGCACCGTCCACCTACAGCGACGATCCGGAGACCGTCTTCGAAGAACTGCGCCTGGCATCCGCTGGCGGGGCGGCCGACTATTCCGGCATCGACTACGCCATGCTGGACAGCGGCGCAGCAGCGTACTGGCCCTACCCCGCCGGCAGCACCGGAACGCCACGCATGTTCCTGGACGCGTTTGCCCATCCGGACGGCAAGGCGGTCATGACGGCGGTGGCTCCCCGCCGCCGTCGTACTCCAATGGCGAATCCAGACCCGGCCGCCAAACCCATGACCCTCATCACCGGCCGCCTGCTGGAGCACTACCAGTCGGGCGCGCAGACCCGGCGGGTGGCAGAGCTCCTGGCATCCCAGCCCGAGGCCAGGATGCAAATCCATCCGGCAGCCGCCGCGGCCATGGGCATCACGGACGGTGCGGAGGTCTCGGTGGCGAACGAGCGCGGTGAAGTGGTCTGCCGCGCCGAACTCAGCACCGCCATCCGCCCCGAGACCGTCTTCCTGCCGTTCCACTTCCCCGAGCTGGAAAGCGCGAACCGGCTCACGGAAGCGGCCACGGATCCCATCTCGGGAATGCCCGAATTCAAGTTCAACAAAGTCTGGGTCCGGCTGGCAGCGGCCACCCCGATAACCAGTGTTCTTCAGACATCGGAGGCCTCATGAGCGAGCAGATTGTAATTGTCGGATTCGGTCCGGTGGCCGCGCGGCTGGTCGACGAACTGCTGCCGGCACTGCGCGCCGGGCAGGTGGGGCTGACGGTCATCGGCCAGGAGGCCGAGGCAGCCTACAACCGGGTGCTGGTGGCCGACCTTGGGGTCGGCCGCACCACCGCTGAGGCGCTGGCCCTGGCCGACGCCGCAGCCCTGGTGGCCGACGGCGTGGATGTCCGGCTGGGCGTGAAGGTTCGGCGGGTGGACCGTGCACGGCAAAGAGTCATCCTTTCGGACGGCAGCTCGGCCCACTACGACCGACTGGTCTTCGCCACCGGTTCCCGGCCCGTGATCCCGAACCTCACAGGGCTGAACCCAGACCCCGCAGCTCCGGTCCTCCCGCCGGGTGTCACCGCGCTCCGCGACCTCCGCGACGCCGAGGTGCTGCGCCAGGCGGTGGCTGGCCGCAAGCGCGTGGTGGTGCTGGGCGGCGGCGTGCTGGGGCTTGAGACAGCCTTGGCGGCCGCAGAAGAGGGCGCCACGGTCACGGTGGTGCACAACGGGCCCCACCCGCTGGGCCGGAACATCGACCGCGGCGGCGGTGCCGTTCTGGCCGCCAGCCTGCGCAACTGCGGCGTCCGGGTGGCCGGCAATGCCCGTTCCACGGGCGTTGAGCACAACGCCCCCGACGGCGGGTTCTCCGCTCTGCTGCTGGACGACGGGTCGGCGATCGACGGCGACCTGCTGGTCCTGTCCTGCGGCGTCCGCCCGCGCATTGAACTCGCCGAGGGCTGCGGGCTCTCCACCGGGACAGGCATCCTGGTGGATCACCGGCTGCGTGCCCACCACGAGCCGCACATCTTCGCCATCGGCGACTGCGCCGAGGTCAGCTGCCCGGATCCTGCCTGCATCGAGTGCCGCACCGCGCGCGGACCGTCCGGCCTGGTAGGTCCCGGCTGGCGGCAGGCCGAATGGCTCGCCGAGTACCTCCTGCTCCAGTCCGAGGGTGCCGCGGAGGACGCCGATTCACTGCCCCCGCTCCCCCAGGAAAAGCCCGGTGTAATCGTGCTGAAGGCCCGCGGCATGAACATGGCGGTGGCCGGCGAAAACTCCGTCGAACCCTGGGATGAGGAAGTCCTGACAGCCGGAGCCGTCAACGGCAGGCCGCGCCTGCAGATCGCCCAGTGGGCCGACCCCGAGCACGGGCGCTACGTCAAGATGACCACCCGTGGCGGAGTGCTGGAGGGCCTGGTCAGCGTGGGCATGCCGCGCACCGCGGGAGAGCTGGTGCAGCTCTTCGAACGCGGCGCCGAACTGCCTGCGGACAGGTCCCTGCTCCTGCGCCTCGACGGACCCGACCAGCTGGCCTCGGCCGGTGCCTCCAACGACCCCGAGAGCACGGTGTGCCGCTGCGCCGGCGTCAGCGGAGGCAAAATCGCCGACGCGGTGGCCGGCGGCTGCTCCACCGTGGCAGAGGTTTCCGCTTCCACCCGGGCCGGCACCGGCTGCGGCGGCTGCCACGAGGACATCAAGGGATTGATCGAGAAGCACTTTCAGGGAGCTGCCGCCTAAGGCCGCTGCCGGGTGACCGGACCTTGCACGTACCTTTGAGCTGCCGCGTCACACAAATCGGGCTGACCGCGGCTGGCCGGTAGCATCGGTGGCATGAATGCCGACGAAGACGACGACATCACCGAAGAACTGCTGGCCGATTCCGAAAAGCTGACCGGGCTGAGCCTTGAGCTCCTGGGGCTGGACCCGCATCCCGACGACATGACCGCCGAACAGCGGCTCCAGTTCGACCCCGAGGACCTGGCGGAGATGGCCTCCGCCGGCTCCGACGACCGGGAGCGGTCCGCGCGCCAGACGCGGCTGCTGGCAGGCCTGCTGTGGAATTCGTCCAGCATCCTCATCGACCAGCTGTTCCGCGACCTCGGCACGCTGCATGAACTGGACACTGTCACACCTGAGGCCATCGCCGGAACGTCCGTGCTGTCCTCGCTGCCCCCGCAGTTCGCTTCCAACTATGACGCGAAGTTCACGCAGCGGTTCATTGTGGTGGCAGCGGACGTCACCGCGTCCTTTGCCCGCGGCTGGGCTGCCCCCGGCTGCCTCGCAGGCGAACTCGCTGTCCGTTGCCTGCTCGACCAGGCCCGGATCACCGAGGACATTTACGAACTGGACCTCCCGGAGGAGTGGCGGGCCATCGTTGAGGAGGTCCTGCTGGAAGACGCCGACTCAGGAACCCTGTACGCGGACGGCGCACTCCACGCGGACGGCGCCGACGAACAGGGTACTGGCAAGCTGGATATCCGGCACTGGTTCGAGCCCTTCGCGCCCGGCGACGCCGTTCCTCCTTACGCCTGTTCCTGAGCCCCGGCACTTACCTGCGTCCGTGCCCGGCTTCCGTGGCGGTGATGTTGAAGGAACCGTCCAGCTTCACTGTGGCCCGCGAGCCGTCAGCCTTCGTGATGTGTGCTTCGTAGACCGCGCCCTCGGCGTCGGTCTCAACCCGGTGGACTGTCGCGCCGGGGTTGGCCGCGAGCACCGCATTCTTCACCCTGGTGGCGGTGGTCCCCGTCAGCAGCTGCTCGGTGATCCCGTTTGCCTGGTGGCCACCTTTGGCGGAGTCCGTGCTGGACTGGCTTCCGGTCGACGAGGCGATGACGGGATAGCCCATGGCGAGGTAGGCACCGCCGCCCACGAGGGCCGCGACGAGGGCGGTGTTGATTGCGGCTTTTTGAACAGTGATCATGGCATGCTCCTGGCTTCCGCGGTCCGACCGTCCGGAAGTACCTCCGCTTGGCTGACCGCACGTGATCGGTCTGTCGCAGCCCGGTGCCGCCAACCCCGGGGATCGACAGTCTGAATTTTACTCAGCTCTGCCGGTGGCGACTAGGAGCAAGCCGCCATTCACAGGATGTGCGGCGTCCAGCGGGACAGGGCCGACCAGCCGAACAGGCGACCAGCCGGCGCCGCTTAGATGTGCACGTGCAGCCGGCGTGCAGCCTCAGAGATGGAACCGCTAAGCGACGGGTACACCGTGAAGGTGCTGGCGACGTCGTCGACGTGCAGTTTCTGCTTCACCGCGATGGAGATGGCGAAGATCAGCTCGGACGCGTTGGCGCCCACCACCACGCCGCCGATCACTGTCCCGGATCCCTTGCGGGCGAAGATCTTGACGAAGCCGTCCTTGACGTTGCGCATCTTGGCGCGGGCGTTGCTCTTCAGGGACAGCTTGATGATGTCGCCCTGGTACTTGCCGGACTCGATCTCTGCCTCGGACACGCCCACCGACGCGATCTCGGGGGACGTGAAGATGTTGGACGCCACCTGGTGCAGCTTGATGGGGGTCACCTGGTCGCCTAGGAAATGCGCAATCGCGATCCTGCCCTGCATGGCCGCGACGGAGGCGAGGGCCAGGACGCCGGTGCAGTCACCGGCGGCGTAGATGTTCGGGGCGGTGGTGCGGGATACGCCGTCGACCTTAATGTGGCCGCTTTCGGTCAGTGCGACGCCGGCTTCCTCCAGGCCGATGCCGGCCGTGTTGGGAATTGAGCCCACGCAGACCAGGCAGTGGCTGCCCGCGACCTGGGAGCCGTCACCGAGGGTGACCACCACGCCGTCGTCGGTCCGTTCCACCGTCTCAGCCCGCGAACGGGACAGCACCTTCACACCGCGGCGTTCGAAAACCTCTTCCAGCACCTCGGCGGCGTCCGTGTCGGAACCCGGAAGCACGCGGTCGCGGCTGGAGATCAGGGTGACCTTCGAGCCCAGGCCGTTGTAGGCGGAGGCGAACTCGGCACCGGTCACGCCGGAACCCACCACGATCAGTTCCTCCGGCAGCTCGTCCAGGTTGTAGATCTGGGCCCAGTTCAGGATCCGCTCGCCGTCCGGCCGTGCCGTGGGCAGCTCCCGCGGGTGCGCCCCAACGGTCAGCAGGATGGCATCGGCCTCAACCGTTTCGGTTCCGTCGGCCGTCAGGACCTCGATGGTGTGGTTGTCCACCAGCTTGCCGGAGCCGTTCAGGATGCGGACGTTCTGGTGCTCCAAGCCGGTCTGGATGTCGAGGGACTGCTGGCGGGCGAGGCCGAGCAGGCGGTCATTGATGTGCTTGAGGTCGGCGCGCATGACCGGAACGAAGTCCCCGCCGTCGACGTCGAACTTGACCCCCAGCTCCCCCGCGCCGCTGACGCGGGTCATCAGGTCCGCCGTCGCTATCAGCGTCTTGGACGGCACGACGTCGGTCAGCACCGCGGAGCCGCCAAGGCCGGCCCGCTCGATGATGGTGACTACGGCTCCCAGCGAGGCGGCCACCATGGCGGCTTCATAGCCACCCGGACCTCCGCCGAGAATTGCGATTCGGGGGGCGCTGAAATCAGGATGCATAGTCACAAACGACCATTGTCCCGCATCCTGCGCCGGACCACCAACCGTCCGGTGCCGGCCGGGCAGCCCGGAGTGGGCGCGTTTCTGCTGCCCGCACCGGTTGCGGCACGGTAGCTTGGACCGGGTGAGCACAACAGAATTCCTGGACACGGACCCCTTCGAGGCGGCACGCACGGCCGCGGACTACATCGCGTCAGAGACCGGCGTCGAAGCGCACGACATCGCCTTGGTCCTGGGCTCGGGCTGGGCCGAGGCTGCCGATCTCATCGGCGAGACCACTGCCACGCTGGCGGCGTCGGAGGTGCCCGGCTTTTCGGCTCCCGCCGTGGAGGGACACGTGGGCACCATCCGGTCGGTGCTGACGCGTGAAGGCAAGCGCGCCCTGGTCCTCGGCGCCCGCACGCACTACTACGAGGGCAAGGGAGTCCGGGCCGTGGCCCATGGCGTGCGCACCGCGGCCGCCGCGGGCTGCCGGACCCTGGTGATCACCAACGGCTGCGGCGGGCTCAACGAAGACTGGGCACCCGGCACCCCCGTGCTCATCAAAGATCACATCAACCTCACCGCGGCGTCCCCGCTCGAGGGCGCCACCTTCGTGGACCTGACCGATCTGTACTCGCCGCGGATCCGGGACCTGGCCCGCGAGGTGGACCCGTCCCTGGACGAAGGTGTCTACGCCCAGTTCACCGGCCCGCACTACGAGACGCCGGCCGAGGTGCAGTACGCCAAGCGTATCGGTGCCGATCTGGTGGGCATGTCCACGGCGCTGGAGGCCATCGCTGCCCGGCACGCCGGCATGGAGGTCTTCGGCATTTCGCTGGTCACCAATCTCGCCGCCGGCATCAGCCCGACGCCGCTGAGCCATGAGGAAGTGCTCGAAGCCGGACACGCTGCGGGGCCGCGCATCTCCAAGCTCCTGGCGGAAATCATCGGCCGGCTTTAGTCCCCCTCTAGCCCCGCGTGCCGTTTGTGGCGAGGAGTTGTGCGAGCGAGCTGGCCCGAGCCTCGGGGAACCGCCGTTCGAGGGACTGCGCAATGCCTGCCACGGTCTGCCGTGCGAGTTCGGTCCGCCAGGACAGCTCCGCCTGGCGCATGGACTGCGAGATGATGCAGTTGCGGAAGTAGTCCTGGTCCGCATCACCGCCGGGACAGTTCGCCAGGATGCCGTCGCAGCGGAACGCCAGGTCCCGGCCTTCGATGGCCAGCACGACGTCCAGCACCGAGATCCGGTCAGGCCGCCGCGCCAGCTGGAACCCTCCCCTGGGGCCGGACACGGACTGCAGGACGCCTGCCCGCACCAGGCACTGAAGCTGTTTGTTCAGGTACGCCGGTGGCAGCTTATACAGCCCGGCCAGCCGGCCGCAGCTGATCGCTTCCCCGGCGGGCGCCCATGCCATATTGACGCAGCAGTGGAGGGCCCACTCCACCCCCTGGTTCAACTTCACATCCAAGACAGTACGTGTCCAGAATCTCTTGTCAAGGAGCGCTCCGGCCGCCATGAACCGGTGAGGTTGTGACCGGTCCGCAGCCCCGTCCGGCACCGCTCCGCCGCACTTTGACGATAGTTTGGTTTCCATGACGTCCTCCGAAGCCGATCTGCAGCTGCTCAACGACGCCCGTGCCTGGGCCGCCCAGGATCCGGATCCCCGGACCGCGGCAACGCTGACCGAACTCGTGAAGCTCACCGAGGCCGGCACGCCCGCCGCCCGGCAGGACCTTGAAGACAGCTTCCGGGGAACGCTGCAGTTCGGAACGGCCGGCCTGCGTGCCGCCCTGGGCCCGGGGCCCAACCGGATGAACCGCGTCGTGGTCCGCCGCGCAGCGGCGGGCTTCGCCAATTTCCTGGTCCGCGCGGTGTCGGAGGCTGCGCCCGGAACACGGCCGCGCGCCGTCGTCGGCTATGACGCCCGCTACAACTCCGACATTTTCGCGACGGAGACAGCGGCGGTGTTCACTGCGGCGGGCATCGAGACGTTCCTGATGCCGGCTCCCCTGCCGACGCCGCTGCTGGCGTATGCGGTCCGGGCGCTGGACTGCGACGGCGGTGTGATGGTCACAGCCAGCCACAACCCCCCACAGGACAACGGCTACAAGGTCTACCTCGGCCGGCATGCGGTGGAGGAAAGCGGCCGGGGCGCGCAGATCGTGGCGCCGTACGACGCCCTGATCGCCACCGAAATCAGCAAGGTGGGCGACCTCGCCTCGATCCCCCTGGTCCGGGACGGCTGGACGGTCCTGGACGACGGGATCGTCCAGGACTACGGGGCCGCCACGGCAGGGCTGGCCGACCGCGGGCTCTTCCCGGCCCGGGACCTGAAGATCGTCCTGACACCGTTGCACGGCGTCGGTGGAGCGACGGCTGTCTCCGTCCTCCGGGCAGCCGGATTCACCGACGTGACGCTGGTCAGCGAACAGGCGGAGCCGGACCCGGACTTCCCCACCGTCAGTTTTCCCAACCCTGAGGAACCGGGCGCCCTGGATCTGGCCCTAGGTGAGGCGATGCAGGCGGACGCAGACATCGTGCTGGCCAACGACCCGGACGCCGACCGTGCCGCGGTGGCCGCGAAGGACCCGGACACGGGTGCGTGGCGGATGCTGCGGGGCGATGAGGTGGGCGCCCTCCTGGGAGCGCACGTCGTAGCGCGCCTGGCCGCCTCCAAAGCGGCCTCAACCGGAGCCGACGTTTCCGGAGCGGACGCTTCCGGAGTGGAGGCGGGCGGCGGCGTGTTCGCCAATTCGATTGTTTCGTCGCGGCTGCTTTCGCGCATCGCCGCCGCAGCCGGGTATGCGCATGAGGAAACGCTGACCGGGTTCAAGTGGATTTCCCGGGTGCCGGGCCTCGTCTACGGCTATGAGGAGGCGCTGGGTTACTGCGTTGCGCCGGATCTGGTCCGTGACAAGGACGGACTGTCCGCCGCGGTGCTGATCGCGGAATTGGCGGCCGCAGCCAAGGCTGAGGGCAAGACGATCTTCGACACCCTGGACGAGCTGTATCTGGTGCACGGGCTCCACGCGAGTGACCAGCTGAGCATCCGCGTGGGTGACCTCGGCCTGCTGGATGCCATGATGAACCGGCTGCGCGTGAACCCGCCCGAATCGTTTGGCGGGTCGGCCGTGGAGTCATTCGTGGATCTGGCCGAAGGCAGCGAACAGCTGCCTCCGACCGACGGACTGCTTTACGTGACCCGCGACCTGAGCCGCGTGATCATCCGGCCGAGCGGCACGGAGCCGAAACTCAAGTGCTACCTGGAGGTCATCCAGAGCGTCGGCTCGGCCGCTGAACTGCCCGAGGCCCGGCTGGCGGCGAGGGCCGCGCTGGACCTGGTACTCACTGACGTGCGCGAGGCCCTGGGGCTGTAACTTGCCCTGGGCCTTGTTAGTGCCCTGGGGTTTTAGAGCTCAACCTCGATAAAGCCGTCCACGATGCGCGTGCCGAACGCCGCCAGGCGCAGCTCCGGGTTTCCAAAGCACTCGCCCGTCTCGAGGTCGTAGACCTCCTTGTGCAGCGGCGAGGCGATGGTGGGGCGCGTGCCGCGTGATCCGAGGATGCCGCGCGCCATAACGAAAGCGCCCGTGGCCGGATCCTCCTGCGCTACGGCGAAAACCTCACCGGGGCCCGTGCGGAACAGGGCCACCTGCCGGCCGGCCACGAGTGCCGCTTCGCCCCAGGCCAGTTCCAGGTCCTCCACCGCGCAGACGCGGTGCCAGCCTGCTGCATATCCGGTGGCGAGATCCTCAAGTTCCAGTGTTGCCGTCATGTCCGGCTCCTCTCCCTTTTTGCGTGCTTTCCGGCCGCTTGCCGGTCCTGCAAGGCGTGTAGTGCGCCTGCTGTTGCCGTCGCTGCGGCCGTATTCCAAAGCTAGGGTGACGGTGTTTCGAAGGGGTGCAGTCAATGTGTCGGGTACGTAAAAGACACCTCACATGGCCCGAAACAATCCCGTGATGCAGAAGTTAAGTTCACGAAACAATTGGGAAACTGAAGCGAAACTGCGGCTGCCTAGTCTGGATGGACAAGCTGCAGAGCACCGTCTGCGGCCCATGCGAAAGGCCCACAGTGACCGAACAGACTTCAAGCACAGAGACTCCGCGCCGCATCGTCGTCGCCGGCGGCGGCCCGGCGGCCCACCGTTTTGCGGACGCAATGCATGCCCGTGGCCTCGAAGGCTGGCAGGTAACTGTTCTGACCGAAGAAGCCCACCTGCCCTATGACCGCGTTGCCCTCAGCAAGGCCCTCACGGACAGCACCGTTGACCTGACGCTGGGTACTGCTTCCATGTGGGACCACGAGTCGCTGACCCTGCAGACGGGCGAGCGCGTGGTGAAGATCGACACCGCGGGCAAGTCCGTTGAAACCGCAGCCGGCAACACCTATGAATACGACGAACTCGTGGTCGCCACCGGTTCGGACGCCGCCCGGCTCCCGCTGCCCGGCGCCGAGCGAGTGCACGTCTACCGCACCCTCGAAGATGTCTGGGCCATCAACAAGTCCATCACCGAACTCAGCGAAAAGCTCGGCCGCAAGGTCAACGCCGTCACCATCGGCGGCGGCCTCCTCGGCCTCGAATCCGCGGCCGGCACCGAACAGCTCGGCGCCACACCCGTCGTCATCAACGGCGCCCCCTGGCTCATGAACACCCAGCTCGACGAAGGCGCCGGGCAGGCCCTGGGCCGCCTCATCGAGGCGAAGGGCTTCGAGGTCCACGGCGGGGTGTTCCCCTCCGAAATCCTCGCGGACGACGACGGCCAGGTCACCGGTGTACTGATGGCCGACGGCCGCACCATCCCGGCAGACCTCGTCATCGTTGCCATTGGCGTCAAGCCCCGCGACGAACTCTTCCGCGCCGCCGAAGGCGAGGAACCGCTGTTTGACCTTGGCCCCCGCGGCGGCGTGGTCATTAACGACTACTGCGCCACCCAGGTGCCGGGCATCTGGGCCATCGGTGAGGTAGCAAACTTCGAGGGCATGTGCCTGGGACTCGTGGCTCCGGCCAACACCATGGCCGAAATCGTGGCCGACCGCCTGCACGGCGGCGAGGCAACGTTCCCCGGCTTCGACACCGCCACGAAGCTCAAGCTTTCCGGCGTGGACGTAGCCAGCTTCGGCGACGCGTTCGCCCGGACCGAGCACGCCCTCGAAATCGTGTACGCGGACCCCGCCCGCGGCGTCTACCAAAAGATTGTCACCACGGACGACGCCAAGACCCTGCTGGGCGGCATCTTCGTGGGCGACGCAGCCCCCTACACCAGCCTCCGCCCGCTCCTGGGCCGCGAGCTCCCGGCAGAGCCCGGCGCCTACCTGACCGCCGCCGGCGGCGGGGAAGCCCCCGAGACCGAGCTGCCGGACGACGCCACCCTTTGTTCCTGCAACAACGTCACCGCCGGAACCATCCGCGACGCCATCAACGGTTGCGGCGCCTGCGACGGCAACGCCCCCGTCCAGGAACTCGGCGAGCTCAAGGGCTGCACCCGCGCAGGCACCCAGTGCGGTTCCTGCGTGCCGATGCTCAAGAAGCTGTTGGAAACCGAACTGACCAAGTCCGGCGTCGAAGTCTCCAAGGCCCTCTGCGAGCACATCGAACTGTCCCGCCAGGAACTCTTCGAGACTATCCGCGTCCTGGAACTGACGTCCTTCGAAGAGGTCATGGCCAAGTACGGCACCGGTGCCGGCTGCGACATCTGCAAGCCGACCATCGCAAACATCCTGGCCAGCCAGAACAGCGCCTACGTGCTGGACGCCGGCCGCGGCACCCTGCAGGACACCAACGACCGCGCCCTCGCCAACATGCAGAAGGACGGCACCTACTCGGTGGTCCCGCGCATCGCCGGCGGTGAGATCACCCCGAAGAAGCTCGGCGTCATCGCCGCCGTCGCCGAGAAGTACAACCTCTACACCAAGATCACCGGTGGCCAGCGCATCGACATGTTCGGCGCCCGGCTGGAGGAGCTCCCGGAGATCTGGAAGGAACTGGTGGACGCCGGCTTCGAGTCAGGCCAGGCCTACGGCAAGAGCCTTCGCACGGTGAAGTCCTGCGTCGGTTCCACCTGGTGCCGCTTCGGCGTCCAGGACTCGGTGGCCATGGCCATCCAGCTGGAGCTCCGCTACCGCGGCCTCCGCAGCCCGCACAAGCTCAAGATGGGCGTCTCCGGCTGCGCCCGCGAGTGTGCCGAGGCCCGCGGCAAGGACGTCGGCGTGATCGCCACCGCGGACGGCTGGAACCTGTACGTCGGCGGCAACGGCGGTGCCACCCCGGCACACGCCCAGCTGCTGGCCAAGGACCTCGATGACGAAACTCTGATCAAGTACATCGACCGCTACTTCATGTACTACATCCGCACCGCCGACCGCCTGCAGCGCACTGCCCGCTGGCAGGAAGAGCTCGACGGCGGCATCAAGCACGTCGAGGACGTAGTGGTCAAGGACACCCTGGGCATCGCCGAGGATCTCGAGGCCGCGATGGCGAAGCACGTGGACACCTACATTGACGAGTGGGCAGACACCCTGAAGGACCCCGAGCGCCTGCGCCGGTTCCGCTCCTTCGTCAACGCCCCCGACCAGAAGGACGATTCCATCACGTTCGTCCCGGACGAGCGCGGCCAGATGCGTCCTGCCACGGCTGAGGAAAAAGGCAAGGTGCTGATCGGGGCATCCATCCCCATGCGGCCCCGCGATGAGAACGAGGTATAGGCATGCAGCTCAGCATTGATCTCACCGGACGCGACGTCCTGGTCACCGGCTCGGATTTCGCCGCCCGCCAGGCCGTGCGCCGCTACGAAGCAGCCGGCGCCGTCGTCTCCCGCCTCAGCACCCCGCAGGGTGCCGGGCACGACGGTCCGCTGCCCGAGCGCCCGTTCCTCGTCGCGGCGGTCGACGACGGCCAGACCGGCTGGGAGCCGCTGCTGGACCGCTGCCGCGCCGCCGGCATTCCGGTGGCGGCCGAGCCGGCCGCCGGCCGGGCCGGCCACGTCACGCTGGTTGGCGGCGGCCCGGGCACCGGCGAGCTGCTGACCGTGGCGGCCGTCAAAGCCCTGCGGGATGCCGACGTCGTGTTCTACGACCGGCTGGCCCCGTACCAGGAGCTGGCGTCCCTCACCTCTGCCGAGCTGGTCGACGTCGGAAAGCGCCCGGGACACCACAAGGTGAGCCAGTGCGACATCGAGAAGCTCATGGTCGCTTCCGCTTTGGAAGGTAACAACGTGGTGCGCCTCAAGGGCGGTGACCCGTACGTCTTCGGCCGCGGCGGTGAGGAAGTTGCCTCCTGCGTCGCCGCCGGCGTCCCTGTACGGGTGATTTCCGGCGTAACGAGCGCCATCTCCGTGCCGGCTGCCGCCGGCATCCCCGTGACGCACCGCGAGGTCAGCCACATGTTCACCGTCGTGTCCGGCCACGCGCCGCTCACGGAGAAGGAACTGACGCACCTGGCCGGCTTGGGCGGAACCATCGTGGTGCTGATGGGCATCGGCACGCTGCACCACCTCGCCGCCGGCCTGCGTCGCGCGGGGATGCGCGCCGACATGCCCATGGCCGTGGTGGAGCGCGGCTACCGGCCGGGCCAGAAGACCACCATCGCCGAACTGGGCACCATCGCAACTGCCGCCGCCGGCTGCAGCAACCCCGCCGTCCTGGTGATCGGCGAGGTGGTGCGGGTGGCTGAGGCCAACCGCGGGCACGCCGAGGCCGAGGCGGAACTCGACCGTCTGGCGGCCTCGCTGCTGGGTTCGTGATAGGCATGAACGCAATGAATGTACTAGCCCCCACTGAAACAGCACCCGCCGAAACCGCCCTCAGCGAAACAGCGCCGGAGGCGGCCGCCGAAGCCCCGCTGGAGGGTTTCCGGATCGGCGTCACGTCCCACCGCCGTTCGCGGGACCTCATCGAGGCCCTGGAACGCCGCGGCGCCGAGGTCCTGCACGCCCCGGCACTGAAGATCGCCCCCGTGAACGAGGACATCAGCCTCATCGAGGACACCAAGGCGATCATCGCGGCCAAGCCCGACCTCTGCATCGCCACCACCGCCTACGGCATGCGCCGCTGGTGCGAGGCGGCAGACGCTTCGGGGATCGGTGAGGAGCTGCTGGAAACCCTGGGCGCCTGCCGGATGTTCGTCCGCGGACCCAAGGCCCGCGGCGCCGTGCGCGCCGCCGGCCTGGCCGACGTCGGAATCAGCAGCGACGAGACCACCGCAACGCTGGTGGACATGCTGCTGGCCGAAGGCGTGCGCGGCAAGACCGTGGCGGTGCAGCTGCACGGCTACACGGATGTCCGCCAGCTGGAACGGCTGCGGATGTCCGGCGCCACGGTACTGACCGTGACACCGTACCGCTGGGTCAAGCCCGACGGCGCCGACCGGCTCCCCCGCCTGATCGAGGCCGCCTGCAGCGGCAACCTGGACGTCCTCACCTTCACGAGTGCCCCCGCCGTGGACGCCATGTGGAGCACGGCCCACGAGATGGGGCTGTACAAGCAGCTCGTGGAGAGCCTCAAGACCACCGTGACGACCGCCGTCGTCGGTCCGGTAACCGCGCAGCCGCTGCTCGATGCCGGCATCACTCCGCTGGTGCCGGAGCGGTTCCGGATGGGCGCGCTGATCAGGCTGGTGTGCGAGCACCTCGCGCTGAACCATGTCCGCCGGCTGGACACACGCTCCGGAAACGTGGAACTGCGCGGCCGGTCGCTGCGCATTGACGGCGAGCCGGTGGAGATCGCCCCGGCGCCGCTGCTGCTGCTCCGCGCGCTCCTGGGCGCCGGCGGTGCGGTCCTTTCCCGGGAGTCCCTCTCCGAGCTCCTGGAACTCCGCGGCTCGGTGCACGCGCTGGACATGACGGTCAGCCGGCTCCGGTCCTCCCTGCCCGACGGCAAGCTCGTGGAAACAGTGGTGAAGCGCGGGTACCGCATCCGCGTCTAGCGGCCGGAGAACACGGTGTCATGCGACTACCCGTGTGATGCGAATAACAGAGGGAGTTTTTGTACAGATACTGGCCCCAAAAACGTGGTTTTGGGCGTGATATCTGTACAAAAGCTCCCTTTTGTTACCGGGCGGTAAAAAGCAGTGAACGGCCGGGGACAATTCCGCAACGGCCGGGAAACACCCGCGAAAAATGCTCCCCCTAGGCTGGGTCCCATCAGCACAACAGGGCCCCAGATCGGCCCGCCTGGTGCAGCATTCGAAAGGGCCCGCACATGTCCGCTCCGGCACAGTTTCCGTCCACCGCCACCGCCCCCTCCACCGGTTCATACTCTGATCCGGCCCGCGACGCCGCTTCGAAGATCGTCATCGCCGGTGCAGGCCCGGCCGCCCAGGCTCTCGTGGCCCAGCTGGCCGCAGCGCAGTTCTCCGGAACCGTCACAGTGCTGAGCAGCCGCGACGACGCCACCGAGGACCTGCTGGAACTGGCCGCCCTGCCGTTCGTCTCCGTACGCTTCGGCCAGCCGGCCAGCCACATCGACGCCACCGCCAAGGTGGTCACCACCGCCGACGGCATGGAGTTTGGCTACGACCAGCTGGTCATCGCCACCGGCTCTGCCCCGGTGGACTCACCGGTCGACGGCGCGGACCGCTGCCTCAGCTACTCCACCATCGACGATGCAGCCACGATCGGCCATGCCGTCAAGGAAGTCACCCGGGTCCTGGGCCGCAGGCCGCTGGGCATCCTGGTAGGCACCGGCCCCGCCGCCGGGCAGGCCGAAGCGGTGCTCCGCGCCCGCGGCGTCCGGCCGGTCCGCACCACCGCCCGGCCCGCCGCCGTGGTACCAACGCTTGCCGGCTCCATGCTGCCGGCCGCCGGCGTCGTGTTCGAGGACGGCAGCCGCATGAACGGCGACCTCGTGGTCCTCGCCGAGGACCGCACGCCCCGGGACGGCCTCGCAGCCGCCGCCGGCGTAGAGACTGCGGCGTCCGGCGGGATCGTCGTCGGCCGTGACTTCCGCTCCTCCGTGCCGGGCATCTGGGCCATCGGGGATGCGGCAGCGTTCGACGGCGTGCGGCTGGGTCTGCTGGTGGCGTCCGGGTCCGCTGCCGGCGCCTGCGCCGCCGAGCTCATGGCGGAGCTTTCCGTGGGGCAACTGGCCACGGCTGCATAGCTTTCCTGCTGTGGCAGGATGGTTCGCAAGGACGCCGCGACACACGGGGCCCCGGCGGAAAGGACCAGCATGAGCAACGAGACAAGCGCCCGGACGGGCACCGCGACCAGCCCCGCAGGAACTCCCGGGGAGGGTAGCGACGCGTCGGGCATCGCTTCCTTCATTGACCACACGCTGCTGAAGCCGGAGGCCAGCGAGGCGGAAATCCTCAAGGTGTGTGCCGAGGCCGCCGAGTACAAATTCAAGTCGGTGTGCGTGAACCCGGTGTGGGTCAAGACGGTGAAGACAGCGCTCAAGGGCACCGGTGTGCTCACGTGTTCCGTGGTGGGTTTCCCGCTGGGCGCCACGCCCGGCGACGTCAAGGCGTTCGAGGCCCGCGGGGCCGTGCTGGACGGCGCCGACGAAGTGGACATGGTCATCAACATCGCTGCGGCCAGGGCTTCGGACAAGGGCGCCCTGGTGGACGACATCAGGGCCGTCGCCGAGGCCGTCCACCAGGGCGAGGCGATCCTCAAGGTCATCATCGAGACTGCCCTGCTCAGCGATGACCAGAAGGTTCTGGCCTGCGAAGCGGCCGTAGAGGCCGGCGCCGACTTCGTCAAGACCTCAACGGGCTTCAACGGCGGAGGCGCCACCGTCGAGGATGTGGCCCTCATGCGGAGCACAGTGGGCCCGGATTTGGGGGTCAAGGCCTCCGGAGGCGTGCGTTCCCTCGAGGACGCACAGGCTATGATTGCTGCAGGTGCAACACGTATTGGCGCCAGCTCCGGTATTGCAATCGTCAAAGGCGAACAGGGTTCGTCTGCGTACTGACCGGCGGCAGCCACAGTTTGAGCCCCGCGGGGCCGAGGAGGAATGAATGTCCAGCAAGATTGACCAGCAAGTAAAGACGCCCCAGAACGAGAACCCCCTGGCTGGCAGCATCGTTCTCTTCGTGGTGATCATGGCTCTGTTCCTGGGCGCCATCTACTCGCTGTCCTTCCTGTCCCTGGAGAACCCGTGGCCGATGGCCGTGTGCCTTGGCCTGTTCGCCCTAGCCTTCTGGATCCCGCAGACCATCACCGGCCGCTCGGACAGCGCTGGCGAGTACTAAACGCCGCGCAGACTTTGAAGCCGAAGCCCCGGAATGTTCCGGGGCTTCAGCTTTTTAACAGAAAAGGAAGGCTATGCCGTGCGTTCTGAGGAACTCATCTTGGGCGGGTTGAGCTGTGGCTGATCGCGGCCCCACCCGGACCACAGCAAGGCGGGCATCCGTTGTGGACGCACTGCTGCTCACCGTCGCCGTGGCCTGGGGCTCGACGTACTGGGTAGCAAAGGAATTGGTCACCCAGGACACGGTGCTGGCAGTTCTCACTGTCCGCATGTTGCTGACCGCCGCCGCGCTTGGCCTGATTCTCGTCATGATGCGGAAACGCTTGAAGAAGACCGAGGCGGTGGTCGGTGGCATTCTTGGCCTGCTGCTTTCCACCGTCTTCACTTTCGAAACCTTCGGCATCGCCGCGACCAGCGCGACCAACGCCGGGCTCATCATCAGCCTGACCATCGTGATGACGCCGGTCCTGGAAACCGTCGTCGGTAAGCGAAAGCTGAGTCGGTTGTTCTACTTGGCCGCGGTGGTTGCGATTGCCGGCGTGTACTTCCTTGCCACGGGCGGCGCCGCCGCATCCTTCGGATTCGGCGATCTGCTGATCCTGCTGGCCGCCATTGCACGTGCGGTACACGTGACCGGGATGCATCGGCTCTCTGCACGCCGCAGCATCGACTCGCTGAACCTGACCTTCGTGCAGATGGCCACCTGCGGGCTGGTGTTTCTCATTATGTCCAGTCTCTGGGGCACGCCAATCACGACTTATGCCGGAAGCATGAACTGGTCCTCGGTACTCCAGATGGCCTACCTCGTAACCGTATGCACTGTGTTTCCGTTCTTCATTCAGATGTGGGCGGTACGCAAGACTTCCCCCACCAGGGTGAGCCTCCTGCTCGGAACCGAGCCGGTATGGGCAGCGGTCATCGGCGTGACACTGGCCGGCGATGTTTTGGGCCCTACCGGCATTTGTGGTGTGGTGCTGGTGCTGGCCGGCACCATGTGGGGGCAAAGGCTGGAACTAAGGACTCCACGGCGAGCACCTGACGCCGACCGTGAACCACGGAAAGTCCGGGTCTCAGGTTAGTCCGAGCAGGCTGCTGGCCAGCCGGCCGGCCAGTGCCAGCGCCGCAGGAAAATGCGTGTCGGCCAGCGACCAGGCCGCCAGGCACATTCCCACCATGGCGTAGCCGCTCACCGGAATCAGCACCAGCCACTCCCGCCGCGACCCGGCCCGGCCCAGCAGCGGGATGGAGAAGGCGCCGTTGGGCCGCCAGAAGTTCCTCAACACCCACAACCGGCGCAGGAACCTTGGCGGTTTGATCATCAGCGGCCAGAGAAGCGGAACACCCCCCGTGGTCACCATGTCCCCCACAATGTGGACCACGACGCCGATCAGCATGGACATGGGCAGCCACGTCCACTGGTCGGGCGCAAACCAAGTCACCAGGCCGGCCATGACCAGGGCGAAGACCCAGTTGGTGATCCAGCCGGACTTCGGAAACAGCTTCAGGGCCTTGGCGGCGATGTTGATCATGAACATGCACAGCAGCCCGGCGCCGACGGACAGCACGCCCCACGGCGTGTCCACCTGAATCTGCGCCGCAACTGCGGCGAGCAGCACGAACATGGCCGCCCCCAGCACCGAATGCGTACCCTGTCGGTGGCCGCCGCTGGCATTCTCGATGCCGACCGCGATCACGTTGGACAGCGGCGGCAGCGAATGCGCCACTGTGCTGGAGCGGTGGTCCCAGTCGCACACGAGGGCGGTGCCCGCCGTCGCCATGCCGCCGATCAGCACTCCGGTGGCGTCCAGCGGATACCAGCCCAGGGTGTATGGCCCCGTCGAGGCAATCGCCACCCACGCCGCGGCCCCTGACGCGGCGTGATGTCCTCCCATCACAGCTAGCCCTTCGTGGCTTCGGCGGGGACAGGGGCGTCCGAGAAGATGTTGCGGATGACGCCGTCGGCCCAAGCCAGGATTTCGGCGTCCTGCAGGTCACGGCCGCCGATCTTTGCCGTCTTTGGCTTGGGGATCAGAACGGCGTCGAGGGCGGGCTTGGACTGCGCGCCCGGGTACATGCGGTTGAGCCGCATGGTCTTCGATTCGGGCAGCTGCGCCGGGGAGAACTTGATGAAGTTCCCCTGCAGGGCGACGTCGGAGAGCCCGGCTTCGCGGGCACCCACCCTGAAGCGTGCCACGGCGACGAGGTTCTGTGCGGGCAGTGGCGGCTCGCCGTAGCGGTCCACGAGCTCGGCGAGGACTTCGTCGATGTCTTCGTTGGTGAGTGCCGACGCCAGCTTCCGGTAGGCCTCCAGCCGCAGCCGCTCCCCCGGCACGTAGTCGTGCGGCAGGTGCGCGTTCACGGGCAGCTCGATCTTCATCTCGGCGGCCTTCTCCTCGGCTTCACCGCGGTACTCGGCCACGGCCTCGCCCACCAGCCGGATGTAGAGGTCGAAGCCGACGCCCTGGATGTGGCCGGACTGTTCACCGCCCAGCAGGTTGCCGGCGCCGCGGATTTCCAGGTCCTTCATGGCTAGCTGCATGCCCGCGCCGAGTTCGTTGTGGGTGGCCACGGCCTTCAGCCGTTCCAGCGCCACCTCGCCCAGGGGCTTCTCGGAGGGGTAGAGGAAGTAGGCGTAGGCGCGTTCGCGTCCGCGGCCGACGCGTCCGCGCAACTGGTGGAGTTGCGACAGGCCGTACTTGTCCGCGCCGTCCACAATCAGGGTGTTGGCGTTGGAGATGTCCAGGCCCGTTTCGATGATGGTGGTGCACACGAGGACGTCGAAGCGCTTCTCCCAAAAGTCCACGATCATCTGCTCCAGGCGGCTCTCGGACATCTTGCCGTGTGCCACCTCGACCCTGGCTTCGGGGACGAGTTCGCGGATTTTGGCTGCGGTCTTTTCAATCGTGGACACGCGGTTGTGGACGAGGAACACCTGGCCCTCGCGCATCAGTTCGCGGCGGATGGCAGCGGACGTCTGCTTGTCGGTGTACGGGCCCACATAGGTGAGCACGGGGTGGCGCTCCTCCGGCGGGGTGGCCAGTGTGGACGTTTCGCGGATGCCGGTCAGGGACATCTCCAGGGTCCGCGGAATCGGGGTAGCACTCATGGCCAGGACGTCGACATTGGTGCGCATCTTCTTCAGCGCTTCCTTGTGCTCGACGCCGAAGCGCTGCTCCTCGTCCACGATCACCAGGCCCAGGTCCTTGAATTCAAAGTCCTTGGACAGCAGCCGGTGCGTGCCGATCACTACGTCCACGGAGCCGTTCTTCACGCCCTCGGCCGTTTCCTTGGCTTCCTTGGACGCCTGGAACCGGGACAGCGGCTTGACGCGCAGCGGGAAGCCGGAGAACCGCTCAGTGAACGTTTCATAGTGCTGCTGGGCCAGCAGCGTGGTGGGCACCAGTACCGCCACCTGCTTGCCGTCCTGCACCGCTTTGAAGGCCGCGCGGACGGCGATCTCGGTCTTGCCGTAGCCGACGTCGCCGGAGACCAGCCGGTCCATGGGGATCTCCCGCTCCATGTCGGCCTTGACCTCGTTGATGGTGGTGAGCTGGTCCGGGGTCTCCACGTAGGGGAAGGCCTCCTCCAGCTCGCGCTGCCACGGCGTGTCCGGCGCGAAGGCATGGCCGCGAGAGGCCATCCGGGCCGAGTAGAGCCGGATGAGCTCACCGGCGATTTCCTTGACCGCCCGGCGCGCCTTGGACTTGGTGCTGGCCCAGTCCGCGCCGCCCATTTTGCTGAGCGCGGGCGTGTCGCCGCCGACGTAGCGGGTCACCTGGTCCAGCTGGTCGGTGGGCACGAACAGCCTGTCCCCCGGCGCACCGCGCTTCGATGCCGCGTACTCCAGCACGAGGTACTCGCGGACGCCGTCACCGCCCCCGGCCACCTTACGCTGGATCAGTTCCACGAACCGGCCGATGCCGTGCTGTTCGTGCACCACATGGTCGCCGGCCACCAGCTGCAGCGGATCCACGGCGTTCCGCCGTTTGGACGGCATGCGGCGCATGTCCTTCGTGGAGCCTGCGGAGGTGCGGCCCAGCAGGTCGGCCTCGGTCAGGAGACCGAGTTTCAGTCCGTCCAGGACAAAACCGCGTCCGACGGCGGCAGTGGTCACCTCGATGATCCCCGCCTGGGGTTCGTGGTCCAGTGTGTCCACCCGGGCGCAGGGAATGTCGGCGTCGTGGAACAGTTCGGCCAGGCGCTGCGCCGGGCCCGGGCCTTCGGTGGCCACCACGATCCGCCACTGGTCCCGCACGTGCGAACCGATAAAGTCCATCATTTCTGCCACGTCGCCCTGGTAGCCGCGCGGTTCGCGGGCGTGAAGATTGAGCACGTCGATGTCCGGCGTCAGTTCCTCGTCCGTGGCCAGCGACGTGATGGACCACCAGGACACCTCATGCCCCAGCGCCGCAGAGCGGGTCTCGGCCAGCGACCGGAAGCTGGCGGAATGCAGGGCGGCTGAGGCCTGCGAACTCAGGTCCAGCGGCGCGGTCCCGCCGTCGGAGGCCGTGGACCACGCTGCTTCCAGGAACTCCTCGTTCGTGGCCGCGAGGTCGTGGGCGCGGGTGCGGACCTTCTCAGGTTCGATGACCACCGAGATGGACCCTGCGGGCAGCTGCTCCATGAACGGGACCATCGCGTCCACCAGCACAGGCGCCAGGGATTCCATGCCCTCCACGGCAATGCCGCCGGCGATCTTCTCCAGCATGTCCGCAGCCGGGGGAAGCTGGGACTTCAGCGTGGCAGCCCGGGACATGACCGAGGGGGTAATGAGAATTTCCCGGCAGGGCGGGGCGTGGAGTTCGGTGGGGTGATGCACGCCGGGGGCGGACAGCGAGCGCTGGTCAGCGACGGCGAACCAGCGCATCTGGTCCACCTCGTCGCCGAAGAACTCCACCCGGATGGGGTGGTCCTCGGTGGGTGGGAACACGTCAAGGATGCCGCCGCGGACGGCAAATTCGCCGCGGTGCGTGACCATGTCCACCCGGGAGTAAGCGGCGGCCGCGAGGTTACGGATCACGTCATTGAACGGGACCTCCTGGCCGACCTTCAGCGTCACCGGAACCAGTTCCCCCAGGCCGGCCACGATCGGCTGGACCACGGCCCGGACCGGGGCCACCACCACGCGGAGGGGGCCGGCTGCGTTTTCCGGGTGGGCTGCGCCATCAGGGTGCCTTGCGCTATCACTGTGGGCTGCGTTTTCCGGGTGGGCTGCGCCATCAGGGTGCCTTGCGCTATCACTGTGGGCTGGGTCTTCAGGATGCGCCAGGCGCCGCAGGACCGACAGGCGGCGGCCCACCGTGTCCGAACGCGGGGACAGTCGCTCGTGCGGGAGGGTTTCCCAGCTGGGGAACTCGGCCACGGCGTTGGCCGGCAGGTAGGCGCGGAGCGCGGCGGCAAGATCCTCGGCCTCGCGTCCCGTGGCGGTGACGGCCAGGACCACCCCCGGCGCGGCGTGATCCGCGGCGGGGCCGTCATTTTCCGCTGCGTTCAGCAGGCCGTCCGCCATCTCCGCCAGGAGCACGGGCCGCAAACCTGCCGGGGCGCTGATCTGGTAGTCCTCGCTGCGGACGCTGAAGCTCCGCGCCGCCTCGGCCTGCACCCGGGCGAACGTCCTGTCCGCATGAAGGGCGCCGCGCAGGCCGTTGAGGGGCAGGCCGTTAGAGGGCTGGCCGGTGGGGCTCTGGCCTTTGGAGCTCATGGGCAGGATCTCCTGGAATCTCATTCGAACGCAGGCAACACGAAAAGCCGAGATTCTTGCGAATGCCGGGGCTTCCAGCCTACCCCTGCGGGCACGCACGCGGCATCCAGGCCCCGGGT
Source organism: Arthrobacter globiformis (assembly GCF_030815865.1). Taxonomy (NCBI): domain Bacteria; kingdom Bacillati; phylum Actinomycetota; class Actinomycetes; order Micrococcales; family Micrococcaceae; genus Arthrobacter; species Arthrobacter globiformis. Next base: position 1,770,823 of record NZ_JAUSXI010000001.1, on the reverse strand, counting down.
GCCGCATTGCTAAGCTTGCTGAGCAGGTGAGGTACAGCACATCTTGAAGTTCGCACAGCCATGCCGCCGCCCCAAGGAGACGCCAGTGAGCGACCAAACCGGAAATGACAGCAGCGGAAATGACAGCGGCACGGCGCGGGCCGGCGCCAACCTCGAGGCCCGGACAGTGCTTGTCACCGGCGCCACGGGGTACATCGGCGGGCGGCTGGTCCCCCGGCTGCTGGACGCCGGCCACCGCGTCAAGGTGCTGGTCCGGTCCCCGGAGAAAATTGCCGACGTGCCGTGGTTCGACGACGTGGAAGTGGTCCGCAGCAGCCTCGACGACTCCGCGGCACTGGAGGAAGCCCTGCAGGGCGTGGACGTACTGTTTTACCTGGTCCATTCCATGGCGGCGGGCTCCGGTTTCGAGGCCAAGGAAAAGGCCATGGCCGAGCTTGTGGCCGGTGCCGCCTCGGCTGCCTCGGTCCGGCGAATCGTTTATTTGGGCGGCCTGCACCCGCGCAACACGGCACTGTCAACGCACATGCGCTCCCGCGAGGCGGTGGGCGAGGTATTCCTCTCCGGCCCGGTGGACGCCATCGTGTTCCAGGCCGGGGTGGTCATCGGCTCCGGCTCGGCGTCGTTCGAAATGATCCGCCACCTCGCCGAAACCCTGCCCCTTATGCCGGCGCCCAGCTGGGTCCGCAACCGGATCGAAGCCATCGCCGTACGGGACGTGCTCTACTACCTCGTCGGAGCCGCCGCACTGGCGGAACCCCTCAACCGCACCTTCGACATCGGCTCCCGGGATGTTCTGACGTACGCCGGCATGATGAAGGTGTACGCGGCCGAGGCAGGCCTGCCGCCGCGGCCGGTCCTGGCACTTCCAGTGCCGGCACCCAGGCTGGCCGGATTATGGGTTGCCCTGGTGACTCCGATTCCGCTGTCCATGTCCGTCCCGCTGGTCCAGTCCCTGCAGCACGATGCCGTCTCGGCAGAACACGACATCGACAACTACATCAAGCAGCCCGACGGCGGTCTTACCGGCTACCGCAGGGCCGTGGCCCTGGCGCTCGGCAAGGAACGCGACGGCCAGGTGGAAACCACCTGGGCCAACTCCGGCGCGGATGCCGACCCGCTGCCGAGCGATCCGGGTTGGGCCGGGCACAGGGTCTATGTCGACGAACGGACCTTTGCCAGCGATGTGGACCGGGCACACGTGTGGACGATCATCGAGGGGATCGGCGGCCGCAACGGCTGGTACTCGCTCCCACTGGCGTGGAGCGTCCGCGGCTGGCTGGACAAGCTCTCGGGCGGAGCGGGCCTGCTCCGCGGCCGGCGGCATCCGCGCCATCTGGTGGCCGGTGAGGTTGTGGACTGGTGGCGCGTGGAACGGATGGAGCGCGGCCGCCTGCTCCGGCTGCGGGCAGAAATGCGTGCACCGGGACGCGCCTGGCTGGAGCTCTGCGTGGAGCCAGACGGCTCCGGTTGCCTTTACCGCCAGCGGGCGATTTTCTTCCCCAGAGGACTCAGCGGCCGGCTCTACTGGCTGGCCGTTTTTCCGTTCCACAGCATCATCTTCCCGGCCATGTCCCGCAACATCACCGCGGCGGCCCGGAGGCTGTCCGCCGGGGAGAAATCCCGCGTCGCAGAGTCCGATGCCCGACGTCCGGGTGCCGGGGAGGGGCGGCCAACCCCGTAGGATGTGGGGAGCAAAAAGCGTTCTGACCCCACAACGACGGAGGATCTATGGCACTGAGTGCATCCACCACCCTTCCCCACGGCGTCGACAGCGTCATCGCAGTCTTCGCGAACGAGGACTTCCAGCGCCACACCAGCGAATACGTCGGCGGCAGCCTCGAGTCCTTCACCGTGGCGGGCGACATCGCCGGGGAATTCAGCACCACGTCGGTGCGCACCCTCCCCACGACGCGCCTGCCGGAAATCGCCCGCAAGTTCGTCGGCGATAGCCTGAAGGTGACCCAGGTGGAAAACTGGGACGCCCCGGCAGCCGACGGTTCGCGCCAGAGCACCATCTCCCTGAAGATCGCCGGCGCGCCGATCGACGTGTCCGCTGTCCAGCGTCTCGTGGCGGACGGCGGCAGCACGCGGGTTGAGCTTGTTGGCAACGTCACCTCCTCCGTGCCGTTCCTGGGCGGCAAGATTGCCGACGCCGCCGAGCCCATGGTGGGCAAGGCGCTGAACATCCAGTCGCAGCAGGCCCAGGCCTGGCTCGAAAGCCACTAGCCCCGTGGACGTCCCTGCCTTCCTTGCCCTGGTCCTGATCGTTTCGGGCGTGTGGTCCCTGGCGGTGTGGCCGCAGTTCCTGCGCCGCGTCATGAAGGACCCGCGGGCACGGGACGCCGCCGGCAAGGCCACGAAGTTCCTCACCGTCCATATTGTCCTGGTGACGGTATCCATGGTGCTGGGGGCCGCCACGGCCGCCATCGGAATCGCGGCGCTCGTCAGCTGACGGCGCGGGCTCACTGGCACCGGCTGGGTCCGCTGGTTGAGCTTGTCGGAACCCGGGTTTCGACAAGCTCAACCAGGGATCTTCGCCAGTCAGATAAGCTAGTCCAAAAGGTGCGCCGGGAAGTCTGGTCGGCAAGATTTTTGTCGACCCTTCGCGAGGAGCTCCAATGCCCAAGCCACCTGTCCCAGCCCGAAAGTTCCGGGTTTTCAGCCGTTCCACGTATTCGGAGTATCTGCGCATTGCCGCCATCCTCCGGACGGAGACCGTAGGCGGCGCACTCCTCCTCGCCGCTACAGCCGCAGCGCTGATCTGGGCCAACTCCCCCGCCGCCGACGCCTACTTTGGATTGCGTGACTTCAAGCTGGGCTACGAGCCCTGGCACCTGCAACTGACCCTGGGGCACTGGGCGTCCGACGGACTGCTGGCACTGTTCTTCTTCATTGCCGGCCTGGAACTGAAACGCGAGTTTGTCTCCGGCGATCTGCGCAGGCCGTCCCGCGCGGTCGTTCCGGTGACGGCGGCAGCGGGCGGGGTGGCTGTCCCGGCCATCATCTACTCCTTCATTACCTGGAATGCGGGCGCCGAGGCGCTCAGGGGCTGGGCCATCCCCACCGCCACCGACATTGCGTTCGCGCTGGCAGTGCTGGCTGTCATCAACACCCACCTGCCCGCCGCTCTGAGGACGTTCCTGCTGACCCTCGCCGTGGTGGATGACCTGATCGCCATCGGCATCATCGCGTTCTTCTACTCCTCCGGGCTCCAGCCGGCCCTGCTGCTCGCCGCCCTTGTCCCGCTGGCTCTGTTCGCGTGGCTGGTGCAGAAGCGGGTGAGCCACTGGTACCTGCTCCTGCCGCTGGCGGCGGCCACGTGGGCACTCGTGCATGTTTCCGGCATCCACGCCACGGTGGCTGGCGTCCTGCTCGGCTTCACCGTTCCGGTGGCGGCCTCGCGGCGGTACAGCCACTCAGGCGCCACCGACGTCAGCACCATTGACGACGGCGCCACCGGCATGGCTGCACGCCTGGAACACCGGCTACGTCCATTGTCTGCAGGCTTCGCGGTTCCTGTCTTCGCATTCTTCTCGGCGGGCGTTGCGCTCGGCGGAACTACGGGACTCATGTCTGCCCTGTCCGACCCGGTGGCGGTGGGCATCGTGACAGCGCTGATCGTTGGCAAAGCCATCGGCGTGTTGGGGACAACATTCCTCGTCACGAAAACCACCCGCGCGCAGCTCGACGACGGACTGAAGTGGGTCGACGTCGCGGGGCTTTCCCTCCTGGCGGGCGTGGGCTTCACGGTCTCCCTGCTGATCGCCGAACTGAGTTTCGGATCGGGCTCGACCAAGGACGATCACGCAAAGGTTGCCATCCTGGCCGGTTCGCTGACTGCCGCAGCGTTGGCCGCCGTCGTGCTTAAGGCCCGCAACAGGCACTACCGCCGCCTTGAAGCGGAGGAGGCAAGGGACGACGACGGCGACGGCGTGCCGGATGTCTTCGAACGGTCGGAACGGGACCTGTGAAAACCGGCCCTCAGGCCGCCTGGTTCAGGGCATCCTCGGCCGCAACCCAGGAGATCATGGCGCATTTCACCCTCGCGGCGTAGCGGGCCACGCCTTCAAAGGCAGCTGCGTCGCCGAGGATTTCCGGGTCGGCAGAGATCTTTCCCCGGGACCGCAGGACATCGCGGAAGTTCCCGATCACCGAGCGGAGTTCGTCCACGGTCATGCCCTCGGCCAGCTCGCTCAGCACGGAAGCGGAGGCCATGGAGATCGAGCAGCCGGCCCCGTCCCACGCCAGCTGAGTCACCGTGCCGTGGTCCACGGCCACGCGCAGGGTGACCTCGTCGCCGCACACGGGATTGAGCTGGTGTGATTGGCCGGTGGACGCGCCGTCCGGGGCAGCCGTGGCGGCCAATCCGCTGCCGTGCCGGGCCTTGGAGTGGTCCAGGATGATCTGCTGGTAAAGCTGGTCGAGGCTCATGCTCAGGTACCTGTCGTCGGGGATCCGGGCTAGGCCCGGAAGTAGGCGCGGACTCCGGACACTGCGTCCAGGAATTCGTCCACGTCGTCGGTGGTGTTGTACAAGTAGGCGCTGGCCCGGGTGGTGGCCGTCAGGCCCAGGCGCCGGTGCAGCGGCTGCGCGCAATGGTGGCCCACGCGGACCGCTATGCCCCGCGCGTCAAGGAACTGGCCGACGTCGTGCGCGTGGACACCGGCAACGTCAAAGGCCGCCAGCCCTATGCGGTCCTGGCCGGCGGCCGGACCCAGCACGCGGACGCCGTCGATGGCTTCCAGGCCCGCCACCATCCGCTGGCCGAGCTCGGACTCCCAGCGATGCACCCGGTCGATGCCGGTTTCCGTCAGATAGTTGACCGCGGCGGCAAGGGCCACCGCCTGCGAAATTTTCTGGGTGCCGGCTTCAAACCGCTGCGGTGCGGGGAGGTACTCCGCGCGTTCCATGGTCACGGTGGTGATCATGGAACCGCCGGTCAGGACCGGTGGGAGCACGTCCAAGAGCTCCTGCTTGCCGTAAAGCACGCCGACGCCGGTTGGCCCCAGCATCTTGTGGCCGGAAAAAACAGCGAAGTCGACATCCAACTGCTTGACGTCCAGGGCGAGGTGCGGTGCCGACTGGCACGCATCCAGCACCACCAGGGCGCCTGCCCGCCGGGCGAGGGCCACAAGATCGCTGACCGGGTTGATGGTGCCCAGCACATTCGAGGCGTGGGTGAACGCCAGCAGCCTGGTACGCTCCCCCACGATTTCCGCTGCCTCATCCATCCGCAGCACCCCGGCGTCGTCCAGCGGGATGTGACGCAGCGTGGCACCTGTCCGGTAGGCCAGTTCCTGCCAGGGAATCAGGTTTGCGTGGTGCTCCATTTCGGTGACCACGATTTCATCGCCGGGTCCCAGAGCCAAGTCCCGCAGCCGGGAGCCGCCGCGTCCCTGGGCTGCCCACAGGGCGGCGTTCGACAGCGCATAGCTGATGACGTTCAGGCCTTCGGTGGCGTTGGAGGTCCAGACGATCTCCTCGTAGGACGCCCCGACAAAGTCGGCCACGGTCTGCCGGGCGTCCTCGAACACCTCGGTGGCCTCCACGGCAAGGTGGTGGGCACCGCGGTGCACGGCAGCGTTCCGCTGCTCGTAGAATTCCTGCTCGGCCTCGATGACGCTCAGCGGATTCTGCGAGGTGGCGCCGGAATCCAGGTAGATGAGCGGGCGGCCGTTGACCGTCTGGTTCAGCACCGGAAAGTCGTTGCGGATCCGCAGGACCTCAGCATTGTCCATCGCAGAAAGGGCACGCGTCAGCGTGGTTGGCGTTGATACTACGGCCAATGGGACTCCTTGGGTGCCTTGAGGTACATCTCAATTGTCCCACAGCACCTTTGGCCGCAGCATGGCAGGAGCGGAGCCCGCCTGATCGGGGCGCATGCGAAGGGCGGCCCTCGTCGCTGCGGGCCGCCCTTATCATGCCGTCAGATATTCGCTTGTTGCGGACTTACTACTTCAAAGGACCGGCGACGGCTGGGGGGAGAGCCTCGGTCTCAGAAGGCTCTGACGTCGCCGGCCCCGCCTTACCCGGCCTTTGGGGCCGGAAATCTGGTGCGAGACCTGGAAAATCTGGTGGCAGCTTCGGAGGGGAGATCAGCCCGGCTTCCGCTGCCACTATTAGTTAATCGCGTACTGGCGCCCGCGGCACCAGTATCAGGTACTCGTTTTTCTGAGTACTCAACTACTGGTTCCCGCAGGTAGTGATGTCCGGCGCGCAACCGCGCGGATCTTGCCCTGAGGGGGCCAGAAAAAATCAGTTTGGGAGGCGCTACTTCTTCGGCAGGGCGAGCGCGAGCTCGTCGCGCCGGCGGACGCCGAGCTTGACGTAGCTGCGGTACAGATGGCCCTCGACGGTCCGCACGGACACCATCAGGTGCTGGGCGATCTCGCGGTCGGAGAGGCCCTGCACCGCCAGCTCCACGATGTCCCGCTCGCGGCGCGTCAGATGGACGCTGGGGACGGAGGCGACAAACGGGCTTTCCCGGAACCGCTCGCCGAGCTCCTGGTCGCATTTCTCCCGGTGCGCGATGGCCTGGCGGGCGCGTCGCCGCTCCCCTGCGGCATCCAGCAGCGCGCCGGCCCGGGCGTATGCCTCGCGTGCCAGGTTCAGCAGGCCCGCTTCCTCCAGGGCGGCGGCTGTGTCCATGAGGACGTCGGCGTCCTCCGAGGCCCAGGCCTGGGCCAGCTGCCGCCAGCCGGCTGCCCACCGGCCCTCGACGGTGGTGGCGAGCGCGGCGAGCTCCTGCACCAGCGACCGCTCGCCAAGATCCGAGCAAAGGATGAGGCACTCCATCTTGGTTCCGGGATGGTCCGTAACGGCCTCGGACCCCGCGAGCTCACGGAGCCTGTCCAGGCCGCTGCCCTTCCGGTCGAGGTATTCCGCCGCGGCGGCCGCATAGGCCTCCGCGACGGCGTCGCAGCCGGGTCCGCTGGCGTGCCTGGCTGAGATGAAGTCCTGTTCGAGCCGCTTCGCCTGGGCGGTGTCGCCCAGGCGTGCTGCGGCGTAGAAGGCAAGCGACGAGCCGAACCTGAACTCCTGCAGCGGGTCATTGACCCGGAGTGCCTCAACGGCAGGAAGGAGGACCTGGTAGGCGCGCTCCAGCTGCCCCTGCCGCAGCAGTCCCAGGCCGCGCAATGCCTGGATCCCGCCGCCGAAGGTCGAAGCACCCTCGGTGCGCTCCGCCGGATAACCGGACAGCTCATGTTCGGCCGACTCCCAGTTGCCGGCAGCGAGGGTGCTGATGGCCAGCCGCGTCAGGACAAACTCGTTGAAGAAGTACAGGCCGCCGCTGAGCGCGGGCAGGAAAGGGCCGGCGGCCGCCGCGGCGGCGTGGGCCTGGTGTGACCTGCCGGCGGCGACCAGCGTCTGGGCAAGTAGGGCCTGCGCCACGGCGTGCTGTGTCGCCTCGACGCCCGACGCAGTGTCCGGGTCCGTGGTCCCCAGCGCCGTGATGACAGCGTTAATGCCTTCGTGATCCCCGGTGGCCGCCATCTCCAGCAGCCCGTGGATCCTGTCCTGCCAGGCATCGTCCGGGGCGATCCCGGCCTCCGCCAGCTGGTGGCGTGATTCAGCCCTGAGCGACGGCACGGACTTGCCCAGCGCCATGTGGGATGACGCCCTCAGCATGAGGACCTGCGGAGCTTCCGCATCCCCCGCCAGATCGAGCCAGCAGTCGTCAAGGAGTTCGGCGGCCTCGCGGTACTTCCCCTCATTGAAGTTGGCCCGCGCGGTGATTGAGAGCGCATGGGCCTGCAGCTCCGGTGTCCGCACATGACCGGCCATGAGCCGGGCGCCGGCGTTGTTGAACGTCGTCGCGGCCAGCAGCCCCGCGTCCAGCAGCTCCCGGTCGGGCACCTCCATGCCGCATTCCAGCGACCATTCGACCAGCCGCAGCCTGCCTTCGGCACTTGCGGCGGCGGGATCCAGATGGGCATCAAGCTTCTGCCGCAACTGCAGGCTCCGCGAGACGGACACCTGGCGCCGCGTTGATTCGCCCAGGATGGCATGGGTGAGCCGCAGCTCGGTATGCGTTGCGGCGGATTCGCTCACCACCTGGTTATCCAGCAGGGAACGCACGACGCCGGCGCCACAGACGTCCTCGATCAGGCGCCTGGGCACCGGCTCGGCCAAAGCGATCACCTTGAGCGCATCCTGCTCCTCCGGCGTTCTCCGGAGGAGATCCTTCACCACGAGATCCGAAAGCCTGGGTCCGTCAGCCGGCAACGGTCCGAGCAGCACCCAGATTCCGTTCCGCTGGACCAGGGTTCCGGCGGCTGTTGCATCACTCAGCAGGCAATCGAGGAGCAGCGGGTTGCCGCCCGAAGCAGACCACAGCGACTGGACGGTGCTGACGGGAACCGTCCCCTGGAGGGTGTGTTCCACTACCTCCCTGACCTGCTCGCCGCTGAGCGGTCGGAGATCGATGCGTTCGGCGAGGCCGTCATACCAGAGCTGGTTCAGGGCCTGGGGCAGCCCCGGCCGCGGCCGCCCGGCTGCCAGCACGGTCGCCCAGCCGGCCGAGGTCATGTCCACCACCATGCTGGCCGTGGCGTCATCGAGGTGGTGGGCGTCGTCCACCACCAGGAGCACGGGGGCGTCGGTGCGGCCGTTGAGGTCGCTGATTCCCTTCAGCTCCTGGAAGTGGGCCCAGACGGCCCGTAGCACCGCCACCGGGGAGTCGGCTTCCTCGGGGGCGAGCCCGGAGGTGTAGGGCGCCAGCACACCGTAGGGGACCTTCGCCAGCGAGGAGCTGCCGTGGATGCGGAGCACGGTCATCTCTGCCGCCAATTTCTCCCGCACGGCGTCAGTCACGGATGTCTTTCCGATACCGTGGCCTGCCATCAGGTAGACCGCCTGGCTGGCACGGCTGCGGATGACGGTGCAGACATGCTCTATCACCTCACGGCGGCCGGTTAGCTGCCGGAGTTCGGATTCCGGTTTAGCGCCCCGGCCATTGGACGCGACGTCGTGGGACGAAGTGTTGAACGAAGCGCTGTGTGCTGGGGAGCTGTTAGACGAGGCCAGGCAGATCACCTCTGGATGTCACGCCAAGCTTGGTGAAGACCTGGTAGAGGTGGCCCTCCACCGTTCGGACTGATACGCCCATCTCCAGGGCGATGTCCCGGTTGGAGACGCCCCTTCCGGCCAGCCGGGAGATCTGGCGTTCCCGGGCGGTAAGGAGCGGGCTTCCGCTGCTGGGAACGATCGGAAGGCTGGGCACCGTGGCGGTGAGGCTGTCCAGACGGGCCTGGGCAACACGGGCGGAGGCGGAATCGCCGGAGTGGCGGGCAAAGTCGACGGCCAGCGCAACGCACCGGGCCTCCACGGCGTCGAGTTCCAGTTCCGCGCACAGGTGCGCGCCTTCCAAAAGAACCTTGGCGTCCTTGGTGCGGGTGCCTACGGCGATGAGGCGTGAGATCTCGGAGAGGGTCCCCTGGCGGTGGCCCGCCACCTCCTCCATCAGGCGGAAGTCCTCATCCGTCCCGTTCACGGTCGCTCCGAGCAGGCTGATGCCCGCCAGCGTGTACCGGCCCGCATCGATGTCGCGGTGTGCTGCCTTGAGCAGACGTTTCACGGCGTCGGTGTCGCCCAGCCAACGTCCGGCCATGTCCGCGCAGAACTCGGTGATGAACATGGTGCCGAAGTTGCAGTGCCCGCGCACCCCGCGGAGCTTGTCGAGATACTTGTGCGCCTGCCCGGCGTTGCCGATCTGGGCGTAGGCGAAGGCGGTGGCGGCGTAGGCGGCCTGCAGCATGTTCAGTACAGGGCGGAGCTCAAGCTGGGCGACAGCGGAGAGCAGTGAATCCAGGGCCACCGCGCCGCGGCCGGAAAAAAGGTAGGCGATGCCGGCGGCCAGTTCCGTGGCAGACGTCCGGTAGGCCAGCCGGCGCTCCTCCTGTCCCTTGGGCGGGCCGACGAGTTCCAGGCACCGCTTCCACTGGCCGGCCTGCAGCAGCACGTTGAACGCCGTCATGGCGAACCGCTCCCGCAGTCCGGTCAGCGGCTCTGCGTCCGAAAGCTGTCCTCCCACGCGGCGCATCAGCTGGAGGGCGTCCATTTCCCGGCCGACCGCCGACAAGGCGTGCATCAGGATCAGCGCCGCCTGGATCCTGAAGCCGGGGTCCTTGTTGACCTCGGGGTCGATGGCTTCCTCCAGCTTTCCGACCATGGAGGCGTAGTCGCCGATGAACGATTTGTATTCGAATTCGGCCAGCGTGATGACGTTGGCGGCCGTGCCAAACGGATCGGGCCAGCTGGATGCCACTGCGGTGGCAACGTCCAGCCGCTTGCGGGCAGCTGCCAGCTCGTCCGGCACGTTGTCGCACAGCTCCGGCAGCCAGACCATGACCCGGGTCTTGGCTGCCACGACCCGGGCGAAGGCCTCCTGCTCGAGCGCGTCCAGCTGTACCCGGGAAATATCCTCCAGCGCGGCCATGGCCTGCACCGGCAGGTCGAGCAGCAGGTAGGCGGTTGCCTTGTGCAGCTGTGCTTCGACCCAGACGTCATCCGTTTTCTTGATGCCTTCAACGCAGGAGATCGCGAACCGCGGGTCAAAGAGCTGCACCGCCGCCTCAGCGGCCGCCACCGCCATCGCGGGGCTCAGTTCGGCCTGGCATTCCCTGGTCCAGGCGGCGAACTCTATGCGCTCCTCCATGCTCAGCACGGACAACTCGGGTTCGTGGCCGCCCAGCAACAGGGTCCGGAGTTCACGACGGCGGGAGATGCTCAGCCAGGACCGCACCACGTCCCCAAGGTACTGCTCCCGCAGGGAGACCCAGCGGTCCCCTGTGACGCCGACCGTGAGCAGCCCGGCGTCCTCCATGTCGGCCACGGTGTCGGTGCCGTAAACTTCGGTCAGCCTTGCCAGAGGGACACGCCGCGCACAGGCAAGCATTTCGATGACCTCGCGGGTTTCCGGTTCTTCCCGGGACCAGCGGGACCGGACAATGTCATCCAGACCGGTGGCGCCGTCGAGCACCACCCTGTCCCGCAGGGTCCAGACAGAATCCGACAGGACGAGGTTTCCCGACTGCCGCTGCTCGGTGACGAGCGCCTTGAGCAGGAGCGGATTGCCGCCCACGATGGCGTGGTAGGTGCTCACGAGCGAGGCCGAGACCCGGTGGCCCAGCAGCGTCAGCAGCACCTGCCGGGTCTGGAGTTCGTTGAGGTTGTCCAGCCGGACTTCCGTCAGCCGCCGGTCGGTGAGCAGCCAGTGGAAGTCCGCCGGAAGGTCGCTGGTGCTGGGGGCGATGGCGATGACGCGGGCGGTGTGCGTCAGCATGATGTTCAGGATGACGCCGGCACTCATGTCATCGATCTGGCCTGTTGTATCCAGGGTGATGACGCAATCCCGGCCGGCGGCGTCAGACCGGATCAGGGAGGTGATGCCCTGGAGGATAGCGGTCGGGGAAGCCAGCGCCGACTGCGGAAGCCTGGCCAGGAGGAAGGCGAGGCAGCCGTACGAGGTTTGTGAGCCGGTCAGGGGGCTGCGCAGCTGAAGCGCCCAGGTGTCGGGACCCAGCTCAGCCACGGCGGTGCGCGCCAGCGAGGATTTCCCCACACCGCGGGCACCTGTGATAACTACGCCCAGGGACTCGGGATCTGTCAGGGCAGTGCGGATGGCTTCAAGGTCTGCGCTGCGCGCCGGAACCGACCATCGTTGGAGGTCCGTTCCGCCCGCGACGCCCGCCGGTCCCGCAAGCACGCCCGCCGTAGACCCACGTCCCCAGCTCAGTGGCTCAATTGACATGAACTTTTTCCTTACATCCCGCCCGGCAGGATAAAGGCTCCATCGCCTCCCCCGCTTAGAAAGTAGACTACCCCGTTACTTTGCAGGGATACAGGGCACTGCGTTCACATTTCGCAGACCTTGATGCGACCTTGAGGGTTCGTGCGGTGGGGAGGAAACACCGAGGCGGAGGGCGCTAGACCTTGGCGGTGTGGAACTGCTGCTGCGCGGCCGTCAGGCCCTCCCTGACCAGGAGCTCGACGGCATCTGCGGCGTCATCGAGCAGGAAGGGCAGTTCCTTCTTTTCCGCAGTGCCGAAATCCCGGAGCACGTAGTCGGCGGTGTCCATCCGGCCCGGCGGCCGTCCGACTCCCACCCGGACGCGGAGGTAGTCCTTGGTGGCGAGGGCCTTGGAGATGTCCCGGAGACCGTTGTGCCCTCCCTCGCCGCCGCCGATCTTCAGCTTCACAGTATTGAAGGGAATGTCGATCTCGTCATGGACGGCCACCACGCGGGACGGCTCGACGTCGTAAAACCTGGCCAGAGCCGACACCGGGCCGCCGGAGACGTTCATGTACGTGCCCGGCTTCGCCAGTACCACCCGGGGACCGCCAATACCCAGCCGGCCTTCCAGGACCAGGGCCCTGGCCTTGTGCGCCTTGAACTTCCCACCGATGCGCCCGGCCAGTCCGTCCAGCACCATCTGGCCGACGTTGTGCCGGTTGCCGCTGTACTCGGGTCCGGGGTTGCCAAGGCCTACGATCAGCCAAGTGTCAGTCATGAATCAATCCTAAGGCGGGGGTTTTGCATGCATGCGGGGCAGGCAGGGACGGCAGTGGCCGGGCCCGAAAAGGACCCGGCCACCGGTCCACGCCCTGTGTGGCGCGGGAAGGTCTTGTGCCGAATTACTCGGCAGCAGCTGCTTCGGCCGGAGCCGCTGCCGCGGCGCCCTCCTCGGCTTCGCCCTCTGCGGCCGTTGCTGTGGCCTCGGAGATGTTGACGACCAACGCCTCTGCGTCGGCCAGCAGGACCGAGCCCTTGGGCAGCACGAGGTCGGAGGCGTGGATGTGCTGGCCGGCGGAACGGCCTTCGATGTCGACTTCGATGGCTGTGGGCAGGTGGGTTGCCTCAGCTTCGAGGGAGATGACGGTCATTTCCTGGTTGTAGGCGTTGCCCGGAGCCAGCTCGCCGACGAGGTGAACGGGAACGTCCACGGTCACCGTCTCGCCCTGGCGGACGGTCAGGAGGTCGATGTGCTCGATGATCTGCTTGATCGGGTCGCGCTGGATGTCCTTGACCAGGGCCAGGTGGCCCTCGCCGTTGAGGTCGAGGGACAGCAGGGCGTTCGCGGTGCGCACGGCCAGGGTGGTGGCCTTGGCGGGGAGGGTGATGTGGATGGGCTCTGCGCCGTGGCCGTAGATCACGGCGGGGATCTGACCGGCCATGCGGGCGCGGCGGGCGAAGCCCTTGCCGAATTCGGTGCGGGCTTCTGCTGCGAGCTTCTGCTCAGACATATGAATCTCCTGGTAGCAATTATTGTTTCAGCAAGGGCGGAGGTCTGGAGTGACCTTCAACGCTGGGCGGCCCGAAGGCGGCCCCACCAGAAGGGTGATTCAGACCCAGTCGATAACGGAGACCAGCAATCCGGTGTTCCGCGCATACGGATTTCCGGTGCTCTCCCTCGCCAAGGTATCGGGACAAAGCTTACCAGCGCCCGGCCTGTTTACTGAAAACGGGCCGGGCCCCGGTGGTTGAGCTTGTCGAAACCGGGGTTGGTCCCCACAAGCCCACTGAGCGTGGGCCCAGCTCAAACAGCGGCCTTACGCGTTGCCGTCGAACAGGCTGGTGACCGAACCGTCGTCGAACACTTCACGGATGGCCCGGGCGATGAGCGGCGCGATGGACAGGACGGTGAGCTCGGGGAAGCGCTTGTCAGCGGGGATGGGCAGCGTGTTGGTGACAACTACTTCGCGGGCTCCGGACTCGGAGAGGCGCCTGCCGGCGGGGTCGGAGAACACCGCGTGCGTGGCGGCGATGATGACATCCTTAGCGCCGGCGTTCTTGAGCACCTGCACGGCGCCGGAGATGGTTCCGCCGGTGTCGATCATGTCGTCGATCAGCACGCAGGTGCGGCCCTCGATCTGGCCTACCACGGTCTTGGACACGGCCTGGTTGGGCACGGTCAGGTCGCGGCTCTTGTGGACGAATGCCAGCGGAGCGCCACCGAGGCGCTCGGCCCACTGCTCGGCCACACGCACGCGGCCGGTGTCGGGTGAGACCACGGTGATGTTGTCGGCGCTGACCCGGGTACGGATGTAGTCCGCCAGCAGCGGGATGGCCATGAGGTGGTCCACCGGACCGTCGAAAAAGCCCTGGATCTGCGAGGTGTGCAGGTCCACGCTCATGATGCGGTCGGCGCCGGCCGTCTTGTACATGTCGGCCACAAGACGGGCGGAGATCGGCTCGCGGCCGCGGCCCTTCTTGTCCTGGCGCGAGTACGGGTAAAACGGCGAAACAACGGTGATCCGCTTGGCGGAGGCACGCTTCAGCGAATCGATCATGATCAGCTGTTCCATGAGCCAGTTGTTCAGCGGCGCGGGGTGCGCCTGGATGACGAAGGCATCGGTTCCGCGGACGCTCTCCCCGGCGCGGACGTAGATCTCGCCGTTGGCGAAGTCGTAGGCGTCCACAGGCAGCAGTTCCGTGCCCAGCTCCTTGGCGATCTCCCGGGCAAGCTCCGGGTGTGCACGCCCTGCGGCGAGCACCAGTTTCTTCTCGCCGTGAGCCGTAATTTCGGTCATGGTTGCTAGCCCTCTTCTGTAGATGCGGGGGAATTTGAGGTCTCATTGCGGCCTTCGCGGGCCGCGGCGGCTTCTGCCAGTTCCGCAGACAGCGAGCCGGGGCGGTTGGCCGCGACCCAGCCCTCGGCGTTGCGCTGTGCTGCCATGGACAGCGCCAGGGCACCTGCGGGCACGTCCTTGCGGATCACGGCTCCGGCGCCGCTGTAGGCACCGTCCCCCACCGTGACCGGAGCGACGAATACTGTGTTGGAGCCGGTGCGCACGCCCGAGCCGATCACCGTGCGGTGCTTCTTCTCGCCGTCGTAGTTCGCGGTGATGTTGCCGCAGCCGATGTTCGTGTCCTCGCCAATCTCTGCGTCCCCGGCGTAGCCCAGGTGGGACAGCTTGGAGCCGCGGCCGATCCTGACGTTCTTGGTTTCGTAGAAGGCGCCGATCTTGCCTGTCTCGCCCAGGACCGTTCCCGGGCGCAGGTAGGTGAAGGGGCCAACGCTGGCGCCCGCGCCGATCTCCGCGCCGGATCCGTGGGTCCGGGTTACCTTGGCGCCCTCACCGATACTGACATCCGTCAGTGTGGAGTCGGGGCCGACGACGGCGTCCCGCGCCACCGTGGTGGCGCCGTGCAGCTGGGTGTTGGGCAGGATCCGGACGTCCTCCGCCAAGGTCACCGTGGAGTCGATCCAGGTGGTGGCGGGGTCAACGACGGTAACACCGGCGCGCATCCATGCTTCCACGATCCGGCGGTTGTGCTCCGCGCCGAGGGCGGCCAGCTGGACGCGGTCGTTGGCGCCTTCCACCTGCCAGCGGTCGGCCGTGACGACGGCGGCCACGCGGCCGCCTGCCTCGCGGGCCAGCCCGAGGACATCGGTCAGGTACTTTTCACCCTGCGAGTTGTCGGTGGTGACGTGGCCGAGGGCGTCCCGGAGGACAACGGCGTCAAAGGCGTAGATGCCGGAGTTGATCTCGCGGATCGCACGCTCGGCGTCGGTGGCGTCCTTGTGTTCGCGGATGCCCGTGACCGTGCCGTCTTCGCCCCGGAGAATGCGGCCGTAGCCGGTGGCGTCGTCCAGGATCGCGGTGAGCACCGTGACCGCGTTGCCCTCGCGCTCGTGCGTGGACACGAGTTCGGCGAGCATTTCGCCGGTCAGCAGCGGGACATCGCCGTAGGTGACTACGACGGTTCCAGCCACAGGCTCCTTGGCGTCCAGGGCTTCGAGGGCAACTTCGACGGCGCGTCCGGTGCCGGGGACCTCGTCCTGGTCCACGATCACGGCGTCGGGATCAAGTTCCCTGAGGTGGGCTGCAACGCGGTCCCGCTCATGCCGGACCACGAGGGCCAGGCGCTCGGGGCTGATGCTGCGGGCGGCGAGCAGGGCGTGGCCCACCATGGAGCGGCCGCCGATTTCGTGGAGGATTTTCGGGGTACGGGATTTCATCCGGGTACCGGCACCTGCAGCTAGGACGATAACGGCGGCTGGGCCGGACTTCTCGGGGCTCACGTACGGGCTCTCCTTGCTCGGTTGCGCTGTGCTGCATCCGCGGCTGCCCGCGCGGCGGTGTCCGGGCCCGTGCCCGGAACCGGCAACAGGGTTCATCCTACTGGACGCCTCTGATGCAGCTGTTCCGCCCATAGGATTCGAACCTATACTCCACGGCTCCAAAGGCCGGGGTGCTGCCATTACACCAGGGCGGACCATGCCCGGAGCTAAGCCCGGGCACGAGAACCAATTCTGCCACGAACGTTGACGCTCGTGCGACCGCGGCTCATCCGGTGCGCCGGCGACGGTCGGGGCACCGCGCCGGGACCCGCCGCCGCCCCTGCCCGCCGCTTGACATAAGGCATGATTGGACCGTGAGCAACAGCACAGGGACAACTGACGGTCCGGGGAACCTGCCAGCTAGGCCCGACGCAGCCGCTGGCCGCATCCCCCGGTCGCGGATGACCGGACCCCAGCGGCGGTCCCAGCTCGTCGAAGTAGGGCGGGCCCTTTTCGCGATGCGGGGGCTGGACGGCACCACCATCGAGGAGATTGCGGCCGCTGCCGGCGTTTCCAAGCCCGTGATCTACGAGCACTTCGGCTCGAAGGAAGGCCTGTACACGCAGGTCGTCGAGTACGAGTTCAGGATCCTGCTCGCCGCCATCAATGACGCACTCACCCAGGAGGCCAAGCCGAGGGTCCTCGTGGAGCGCGCTGCCCTGGCCCTGCTCACCTACATCGAGGAACGCACCGACGGCTTCCGCATCCTCATGCGCGACGCTCCCCCGTCCCAGCCCGAAGGCGCCTTCTCCACGCTGCTTTCACACGTGACCGCGCGCGTTGAATACATCCTGTCCGATGAATTCGCCCGCCGCGGGTTCAGCGCAGCCGACGGCGCCATGTACGCGCAGATGCTCGTGGGCATGGTGGCGATGACGGGTCAGTGGTGGCAGGACGCCCGCCAGCCCGACAAACGGGCCGTCGCCGCACACCTCGTCAACCTGGCCTGGAACGGCCTGACCGGCCTCAAAAAGGACCCGGAACTCCGCAGCGAGGCATAGTCCGGCAGACCGTCGTCTGGGTTCCGCCCTGCTCCGCACCTGGTGGAGTTTTTGTACAGATAATGGGACTTCCGAGCCCCTTAGCGCCCAATATCTGTACAAAAACTCGGAACCGCCTACTCGCCGAGGACTTCCAGGGCCTCGAGCCACTCGAGTTCCAGGGCTTCGCGGTCTTCGGCCAGGGCCTTCAGCTTCTTGTTCAGCTCGGCCATGGCGTCGAAGTCGTTGTCGGCTGTGCTCTTGACCATCTGGGCGTGGATCTTGTCTTCCTGCTGCGTCAGCTTGCCCAGCTGGCGGTCGATGCGGTTTTTGGCCTTGCGGGCGTCGCGCTTCTCGGCTTCGGACGCGCCGGAGGTGGCGGCCGGCGCCGAACTGCCGCTGGCACCGGTGACGGGGTTGCCGCCGCCGGTGATGGTGGAGCCGGCCAGGGTGCCTTCGCGCAGTTCGAGGTACTGGTCCACGCCGCGGGGCAGGGCGCGGATCTTGCCGTCACCCAGCAAAGCCATCTGGTGGTCCGTGACGCGCTCCAGCAGGTAGCGGTCGTGGCTGACCACAACCAGCGTGCCCGGCCAGCCGTCCAGGACGTCTTCGACGGCGGCCAGGGTGTCCGTGTCGAGGTCGTTGGTGGGTTCGTCGAGCATGAGCACGTTCGGCTCACCCACCAGGAGGCGCAGCAGCTGGAGCCGTCGGCGTTCGCCACCTGAGAGGTCCTTGACCGGGGTCCACTGCTTCTCGTTGGTGAAGCCCAGCTGTTCCACGAGCTGACCGGCGCTGAATTCCTTGCCGCCAACATTGAAGGACCGCTTTTCGCGTTCGATCACTTCGATGACGCGGAGGTCCTGGACGTCGTCGAGCTCCTTGACCTCCTGGGTCAGTACGGCGGTGACAACCGTCTTGCCGCGCTTGACCTTGCCGGAGGTGGGCTGGATTTCGCCGTTGAGGAGTTTCAGGAGCGTGGTCTTGCCGGCGCCGTTGACACCGACCAGCCCCAGCCGCTCGCCCGGTGCGAGGCGAAGGGTGATGTTGTCGAAAAGCTTCTGCCCTGCGTCGCCACCCAGGAAGTCCAGGGAAACGTGCTCGAGGTCGAGCACATCCTTGCCCTGGCGTGCCGTGGCCATCTTGCTCAGCGCCATCGAGTCGCGCGGCTCCGGGACGTCGGCGATCAGGGCATTGGCTGCCTCGATCCGGAACTTGGGCTTTGCAGTGCGGGCGGGGGCGCCTCGGCGCAGCCAGGCGAGTTCCTTCTTGACGAGCTGCTGGCGCTTGCCTTCCATCACCGACGCGGCGCGGTCGCGTTCGGCCCGGGCCAGGACGTAGGCCGCGTAGCCGCCTTCGAACGGGTCCATGATGCCGTCGTGGATTTCCCAGGTCTTGTTGCAGACTTCGTCGAGGAACCAGCGGTCGTGGGTAACCACGAGGAACGCGCCCTGGTTGGCCCGCCACCGGGTCTTCAGGTGCCGGGACAGCCAGGCGACGCCTTCGACATCGAGGTGGTTCGTGGGCTCGTCGAGCATGATCACGTCATGGTCTTCGATCAGCAGCTTTGCCAGGGCCACGCGCCGTTTCTGGCCACCGGAGAGTGCGTGCACATTGGCGTGCCAGTCAACGTCGGACACCAGTCCGCCCATGACCTCGCGGATCTGCGGATTGCGCGCCCACTCGTAGTCAGCCTGGTCGCCGACGATGGCGGCACCAACCGTCAGGTCGCCGTCGAGTACATCACTCTGGTCCAGGTATCCGATGTTGACCTCGCTGCGCTTGGTCACGCGGCCCGAATCAGGGGTGGACCGCAGCGCCAGCAGCCGCATCAGCGTTGACTTGCCGTCGCCGTTCCTGCCGACCATCCCGATCCGGTCACCCTCTTCGAGTCCAAGGGTGATGCCGTCAAGAACGGTGCGGGTTGCGTACGAGACTGTGAGGTTCTCGCCGCCGAGCAGGTGTGCCACGGGGAACTGCTTTCTGATGTATTGGTTGGAAGGTATTAAAGGAGCGTATCGGAGATGATGCGCGCGCCGGGCACGGGGCCGTGGACGGCCAGTGCGTTGAGCCCCTTGTGCTGCAGCTCCCCGGCGAGGTTCTCCGCCGCTTCTGGATTGTGCGCCAGCAGGGCCACGGTGGGCCCGGAGCCGGAAACGATCCCGGCAATGGCTCCGCAGGACTCGCCCAGGCCCAGTGTGTCCCGGAGCCCGGGGGCGAGTTCGATGGACGCCCGCTGGAGGTCGTTGAGCAGAACCCGGCTCAGGGCATCGGCGTCGCCACTGCGCAGGGCCTGCAGGATCTTGGGGTCCACAGCCGTGGGCTCGTCGCCGTCCACGCCCTCGGCATCGCGGAGCCGGTCCAGGGTGCGGAACACCTCCGGCGTGGAAAGCCCGAACTCGGCCGTCACCAGCACCCAGTCCGTCTGGGCCTTTGCCAGCGCGGGCGACAGCTCATCACCCACGCCCAGCCCCACGGCCGTGCCGCCCAGCAGGGCGAACGGAACGTCCGCTCCGAGCTCGGCGGCGAGCTGGGCGAGTTCGTCCCGGGACAGGCCGCTGTTCCACAGCGCGTCGCAGGCCAGGAGTGTGGCGGCAGCATCCGCGGAACCGCCGCCCATACCGCCTGCCACGGGCACCCGCTTGGTGATTTCAAGATGTACCCCGGTGGAGTGTTCCGACACATCGGCCATGATGGCGGCTGCCTTGTAGGCGAGGTTCCGTTCGTCGAGCGGGATGTCCACCCCGTCGAGGTCCAGCGTGCTGTCCGGGCTGATGCTGACCGTGATGCCCTCGGATGTTGTGCTGGTGGCCGCAACTTCCTCGTACAGCGACACAGCAAGGTAGACGCTGGCCACGGAGTGGTAGCCGTCCGGCCGCAGCGGCCCGACATCCAGCGAGACGTTCACTTTTCCCGGAGCCTTGACCCGGACGGTCCGTGCCGCGAAGCGCCCCCGCACGCCCTGGAGCGCCATCAGGCGTCCGCGGCCGCGCGGGCTTCGGCGATCCTCGCGAACGCGGCGATGTCGATCACTTCGCCCCGCGCGGTGGGGTCGACGCCGGCCGCTACCAGGCAGCGTTCCGCTTCGGCGGCGCTGCCGGCCCACCCGGCCAGGGCTGCACGGAGCGTCTTGCGGCGCTGCGCAAACGCAGCATCAATGACGGCAAAGACCTCCTCGCGGCGGGCGGTGGTGGCCGGGGGTTCACGCCGGGTGAACGCCACGAGCCCGGACTGGATTTTGGGCGCGGGCCAGAAGACGTTCATGCCGATGACGCCGGCCTTGCGCATGCTGCTGTACCAGGCGGCCTTGACCGAGGGCACGCCGTAAATTTTGCTTCCGGGTCCAGCAGCCAGCCGGTCAGCGACTTCGTCCTGAACCATGACGAGTCCGTGGCGGATCGACGGGAAGTGCTGCAGCAGGTGAAGCACCACCGGCACCGCGACGTTGTACGGCAGGTTGGCGACGAGCGCTGCGGGCTCGGCCGGCAGCTCGGTCACCTTCATGGCGTCGGCGAGGACCAGGTGGAAATCATCGGCGGAGTCGGGCCGCCACTGCCGGATGGTCTCCGGGAGCTTCGCAGCCAGGACGGGGTCAATTTCGACGGCGACCACCGCCTTGGCGGCGTCAAGGAGCCCCAGCGTCAGCGACCCCAGCCCGGGTCCGATTTCGAGGACCGTCTCGTCGGGTCCGATGCCGGCGGTGGCCACGATCCTGCGGATGGTGTTGCCGTCGATGACGAAGTTCTGGCCGAGCGTCTTGGTGGGGCGGACGCCGACCTCCCCGGCCAGCCTGCGGATATCGGAGGCACCGAACAGTGGAGCGGGCGCAGTGCCGGAGGCGGAGGGGGTCGGGTCAGTCACCTAGGTATCCTATCCCGGCGCCGCATATGGCAAGGGGCCATATGTGCACGGGGACGGCGAAGGCCGGGCCCGAGGTTCCGGACCCGGCCTTCGCGGCCGCCGCGGCTGTGGTCAGCTGCCGCAGCGGCGAGGCTTTACTTGCGCCAGCGGTTGCTGCCGGCCGCTAGCTGCTGGCTGCCCAGCCGCAGCCCCACGGCTGAAGGCCGCGGTCGGCATAGACACGGTTGGCGATGTCGATCTGCTGTGCCTTGGTAGCCTGGCTGGCGTTCGGAGCGTAGGCGCCCCCGCCGGAGCCAATCCAGGTCTGGACGTCGAACTGCAGGCCGCCGTAGTATCCGTTGCCGCTGTTGATGGACCAGTTGCCGCCCGATTCACACTGCGCAATCTTGTCCCACATGGCCACGTTCATCATTGCGGGGGCCGCTGCCCCGGTGTTCCCGCTTTCGGCCTCGGCGGCGGCGGCTGCCGGCTTGGGCTCTTCCTTGGTGCCGACCGTGATCTTTTCGGTTACCGGCTCGCGGGTGGTGGTCTTGGAGACGAGCGTCCGGGAGGCTTCACGGCCATCGACCAAGACGAGTTTATAGGTGAGGGTGGTCTCACCGGGCACGCCGGCCTGGGTGACCTTCTCCTCACCCTTGGGGAGGGTGGCGCTGTCCGCGGTGAGCGTCTCGAACGCGACCTTTTCGGTGACGGTAGTGGTCTTGCCGGCAACGCGGGACACCTTGATCACCATGTTGTTGACCACAGGGGCGTGTGCCGGCTGCGACGTCCGGTCCGCGGCGGCGAGCCGGATTCCGGCATCCTTGAGGACCTCACCGACGTTGGCGGCTGTGGTGGTCGTTTTCTTGGCCTTGCCGTCGGCAATGATGCTGAGGGTCTTCGGCGTCGAGATGGCCACGAACGAACCGTCCACGGCCAGCTGCGCGTCCTTCGGCACGGAGAGCTCAGAGGCACTGGCAACGCCGAGCTGGGTCACGAGCCCCGCCACGTCCTGCGCCGTGGTGCTAACCGTCTTTTCTGCACCGTCCAGGCTGACCTTCACGGCCTTCGCCATGTTCACGTTGATGACGGAGCCGTTCGCAACACTGGAGTCCAACGCGGGAGACACGCGGTCGGCCGGGTGCAGCTCCACATTCGCGCTCTTCACCACCTGTCCGACGGTGCCGCCGAAGGTCTGGACGGAGCTAACTTTCCCGTCGACGTTCAGGGTGACTGTCTTGTTGCTGCCCACAAAGGCAACGAGCCCCAGTACGAGGGCCGAGAGCACCACCAGTTGCGTGCCGACCTTGATAAAACTGAACTTGCCGTCTGACGAGAAGAAGTTGACCACGATTGCCCGTAACTTTTGAGCCATCCGGGCACGGGGAAAAACGCACAGGGGGATCCGCGGCTGTCACCGAGATGGTGGGCTCCGGACAGGCCGGAGCACGCCGCAGGCTTGTGCGTCGCCACACTCACATGGCAGGGCATCCAAGGGCGCCCTGCCGGTCACGAAAGTGAGTTACATCATCCGGAGGCCTTCCCCGACCCCGGCTAATAGTTTTTCACTGTAACCGAAGCGTTATAAACCCTCCAAAATACATGCCTACCAGGTATGCATATTACGGCTCAGTTCCCGCCGTGGTTCACTCCCAGGATCCGTACGCCCGCACCGTATTTGCACTCACTTGGCCGCACAGCTCGGCCAGGTCCGTTTCTGTCAATTCCGCCATCGCCCGCACGGTGTACGGCACCATGTAACTCGCGTTGGGGCGGCCGCGGTGTGGGTGCGGAGTAAGGAACGGCGAGTCGGTTTCAACCAGCACCAGCTCCGGATCCGCCACGGCGAGCGCAGCCCTGAGGTTGGTGGCGTTCTTGAAGGTGAGTGTCCCCGCGAAGGACATGAACCATCCTTCGTCGTTGCAGATCCGGGCGAGCTCCCCGTCCCCGGAAAAGCAGTGGAAAACCACCCGTTCGGGGGTGCCTTCCTCGCGCAGGACCTGGACCACGTCCTGGTGCGCGTCGCGGTCATGGATCTGCAGGGTCCGGTCCAGCCGCTTCGCGATGTCGATGTGCCGGCGGAAGGAGTAACGCTGATGCGCCAGCCCCTCCCCTTCCGTGCGGAAGAAATCCAGGCCGGTTTCGCCAATGGCGCGTACCCGGGGGTGGCCGGCGAGCTCCTCGATCTCCGCCAGGGCGTCCTCAAGCTCACCGCGAACCGCATAGCCCGGCGCGTCATTCGGATGGAGGGCCACGGCCCCCAAAAGGCGCGGATCCAGGTCAACGGCGCGCAGGGTAAACCTTGAGGATTCGAGGTCGCAGCCCACCTGCACGGCGCCACAGACACCCACCGCTTCGGCTGCATCGAGGGCTGCCGCGATGTCCACCCGGACATCATCAGTCGGGAAGTCCAGGTGCGTGTGGTTGTCCATCACGGGAACGGGCAACGGTTCGGGTGCCGGTGGGAACCCGCGCTTGCCGGAACCGTCGCTGCCGGGCGCCCGGTAGGGCCGGGGAGTTAGGGAATGCCGCATTCCTCCAGCCTAGCGGCCAGCCGATTGCGCCTTTCCCACCGCCCGGTGCGCCTTTCCCACCGCCCGGTTGCGCCTTTCCCGCCTGGCATCACCCTGCCTCTTTCCGCCTGGCACCACCCGGAGATTACGCTTGGGATTACCGGGAGATTTACAGGGAACTCTCTGTTAGCCACGGCAGTTGTGTTAGTACGCTGGTATTGACGGATGTGAGCGCCCAACGAGGGCAACGGCAGGCCTCCGCCGCTTCGTTCCGCTTCACTCTGGGCTGAAAGGTTGCCGATGGAACCGCACCGACGCATCACAATCGACGAAGCACTTCCCGGCGGACAGGGCTTCAGTGGAAGTACTGCGCGCGGCGTCAACCCCTATAACGGCCACAAGTCTGTTCCCCTGGAAGCTCCGGCCTTCCGCGCCGCGAGCGAACGCATCCTCTCGGCCATCAATACGGTCATCGACGGCAAGGCCGAGGCTGCAAAGCTGGCGCTGACGGTCCTGCTCGCCCAGGGCCACCTGCTGCTGGAGGATGTCCCCGGGGTGGGCAAGACGCTGCTGGCCAAGACCCTGGCCCGCACCATCGACTGTTCCGTCAGCCGGATCCAGTTCACACCCGACCTGCTCCCCTCGGATGTCACCGGCGTCTCCATTTACAATCAGTCCTCGCGCCAGTTCGAATTCCGCCCTGGCGCCGTGTTCGCGAACATCGTCATTGGCGACGAGATCAACCGGGCCTCCGCCAAGACGCAGTCTGCCCTGCTCGAATGCATGGAGGAGCACCAGGTCACGGTGGACGGACACTCCTACAAGCTCGGCGAGCCGTTCATGGTGGTGGCCACCCAGAACCCCATCGAGATGGAGGGGACGTATCCGCTCCCTGAGGCCCAGCGGGACCGCTTCATGGCCCGGATTTCCATGGGATACCCGGACAAGGACTCTGAGATCGAGATGCTCGAGACCCACCAGGCCACGTCGCCGCTTGCCCGGGTGAAGGCGGTCGTCACGGCAGCGGATGTGGCTGCAATGATCGCCACAGTCCAACAGGTGTTCGTCTCCGAAGCCGTTAAGGAGTACACCGTGGCCGTCGGCCGGGCGACGAGGGACAGCGCCATGCTGCGCCTGGGCGCGAGCCCGCGCTCCCTGCTGCAGCTGCTCCGGGCAGCGAAGGCGACGGCGGCGCTGGATGGCCGGGATTTCGTGCTGCCGGATGACGTCGTCGCCGTTGCCGAGGCGGTGCTGGCGCACCGGATCATCCTGGACCGCAAAGCCGCCAGCACTGGCGAGACCCCGCAGGGCGTGATCCGCGGCGTGCTTGCCCGGATCCCCGTCAGCCAGGAGATGACGGACACGGCAAACTCCGGGCGGACCGCACCCGAACTCCGCCCTAGCCGTTAGTCAGGACCATCACCGTGGCACTGCTGGACAGCCTCCCACGACATCTCTTCAGCTCCCGGGGCTGGGGACTCCTGGCGGCCGGCGCCGTCTCGCTGCTCGGCGCCCAAGTCATGGGCCGCCGCGACCTTCTTGCCCTCGGCGTCCTGCTGCTTGTCCTGCCGCTCGTTTCACTGGCCGGCATCAGGGTCGTCAAACCGCGGTTCCGGGTGTACCGGGAGTTCAGCCCTTCCACGGTCGAGACAGACTCGGTCACCACGGTCCGGCTTGCCGTCGCCCGGACCGGGCTGGGCACAGGCCGGGTCATCATGGAGGAGCGGTTGCCGCCACGGTTCGGTGAATCCCCGGCCTTCCGCTTCCCCGCCAGGTCCGCCTCGGGCGGCACCAGCCGCTATGAGTACCACCTGCGGTCGGGAAAGCGCGGACAGTTCACCATCGGCCCCGTCACCGCCGAGTTTACGGATCCGTTCGGGCTGTCACTGCACCGGCATTCGATCGACGACGGCGACACCCTCACCGTGACGCCGGCCGCCGTCGAACTCCCGTCCACGGGCCTTGCCGGCGCGCGCGGCAACGACGGCATCACGGCCACCCGGACCAGGGCCAATCCCAGCGACGACGACGTCATGACACGCGAGTACCGGCACGGCGATCCGATGCGCCGGGTGCACTGGCCGGCCACCGCCCGGCACGGCGCCCTGATGGTCCGGCAGGAGGAATCGGTCACCACCCCCGAGGCCACGGTCATCCTGGACCACCGGTTCGTGGGCCACTCCTCGGGCTACGGCTCCGTGTTCGGCAGCCAAGGCGACGACGGAAGCGACCTCGTCACCAGCGACACCTTTGAGTGGGCTGTCACGGCGGCCATGTCCGTGGGCGCCCACCTTGCCGAACTCAATTACTCCTTGCGGTTCTTGGACGCGGCGGGCGAGCCTGCCTTCCACCGTTCGTCGTCGGCCCCTGAGCCTGACAACGAAGAGTACAGCGGCGCGGCCGGCCTCCAGTCCATCGCCGAAAGCCTGGCGGCGATCCAGCTGACCGGCCCGCACCACCCGCGCAGGGAACACGACACCGCCCGCCGCGAACATGCAGGAAGTGCCGATCCGGCCCAGTCCGTCTTTGATGACCGGCTCATGGACAAACTCGCCGCCCACCGGATGCGCGGCCCGCTCCTGGCGCTGCTGGGGAAGATTTCACTCGCGGAGGCGCGGGCCCTCGCCCCCGCAGCCGGCTACGCCGCCAACGCGTTTGCCGTGGTGATTACGGACAAACCCGCTGAGTGCCACGACGTGCTCGAGGCCCTGCGAGCGGGCGGCTGGCGCGCTGTTGCCGTCGAGGCCTCCACCTCGCTGCCGGCCGCCTGGATGTATTTCGACGAGGGCGACGCCGCCATGTGGACGGCTGCGGCGGACGTCCGCCGCGGGGCGGAGGTGGGGCGATGACGCTGACGCCACAACGGCAGGCGGAGGCCGAAGTCCAGCCGCAGCCCGTTCCGGACTCCCCCGGCAGCGGAAGGTTCGGGGCCGGTGGTTTTCCTTGGGTCATGTCCGGCGCAGTGGCGTTGTCCGTCTGCGGCGCGTCACTGTCCCTCAACGGGGTCCTGAGGGGCTGGGCATGGTTCCTGCCTGTCCTGACCACGGTGGTGGTGGTCTCGCTGACTATGGCCCTGCTCCGCACGTTCCGGGCCCAGCCCTTGCTGGTGGCCGCGGGCGGCCTTGCCTCCCTGGCCCTCATCCTGACGTTCACGTTCTTCCGGCGCGACAGCATAGCGGGCTTCCTACCTTCGCAGGCCACCTTCGACGCGCTGGGCAGGCACCTCCGCCGGGCCAGCGAAACAGTGCTCGCGGAGAGCTCGCCGGTAGCACCCAATGCCGGCATCGTCCTGGTGACATGCGCCGCGCTCGGACTCGTCGTCATCCTCGTGGATGCGCTTGCCCTCCCCTTGGGCATGCCGGCCACGAGCGGACTTGGCCTGCTGGCGGTGCTGGTTGTTCCGGCCATGATCAAACCGCAGAGCGTCGGATGGCTGGGATTCGTGACGACGGCGGCCGGCTACCTGGTGATCCTCGCGTGCAGCCAGTGGTTTGCCCCCGATGCCCGGACGCAGGCGGACACGGCCCGCAACCCTGGCCAGGTCAGGCGCGCAGCCCTGACCGGCGGCGTGGCGCTGGTGGTCACACTGGTGCTGCAGCTTGTGGTTCCCGGCTTCGACCAGGGCACGTTCCCCCAGGGCTCCCGGCTGAACCCCTGGGGCACAGCCACAGGACTGAACCCCATGATCAGCCTCGGCAACAGCCTGCGCACCCCGACGGGCGAGGGCAGGATCACCTACGCCACCAACTCCACTACACCGCTCTACTTGCGCTCCGTCACGGTGGACCGCTTCGACGGCGAGTCCTGGTCCCCGGACGACCGCAACGCGAACCGCCGGGCAGGCACCGGACGGATGGACGCGGGACACGAGATCCTGGCACCCGAACAGACCCGGCAGGTGACGGTGGTCAACACGGGGGATTTCACCAGCCCTTACCTTCCCGCCCCGTACGCCCCCGAATCCGTCAACGGGCTGACCGGGCGGTGGAGCTGGGACCCTGCGACCCTGAGCATCAAAGGCACCGACACCAACTCCCGGGACCAGCAGTATGTGGTGCAGTCCTCGGTGCCGAAGCTGACCACGGAGCTGCTGGATGCGTCCTCCGCTCCCGTCCAGGGCGTGCCGGAGGAGTTCATCCGGCCGCCGTCGAATGTTCCGGACATCGTCCGGACCACCGCCGAGTCCGTCACCGCGGACAGCCGCTCAGCCTATGCCAAGGCGATGGCGATCCAGAGGTTCCTGCGCGGCCCGGACTTCACCTATTCCCTGGAGTCACCCGTCCAGGGCGGGTATGACGGAAACGGGTTGTCGGTCCTGGCGGATTTCCTGACCCAGAAGAGCGGCTATTGCATCCACTTCGCCTCCGCCATGGCTGTGATGGCCCGGCTTGAAGGCATCCCGAGCAGGATCGCAGTCGGCTACGCGCCGGGCAGGCAGACCGGCGCCACGGTGTCCGTCGCCGGCCAGGGAGCGCTCCCGGAGTACGAAGTCGACGCCCGCGACGCCCATGCCTGGCCCGAGCTGTACTTCCAGGGCCTCGGCTGGGTTCCGTTCGAGCCCACTCCCTCACGGGGCGTAGTGCCGCCCTATGCGCAGGACTCCTCGACGTCCGGCGGAGGCAGCACCAACGAACAGAATAATGACGGCCTAGTGCCGAGCAATGGCGCCACAGCACCGTCGTCGGCGCCGGCACCGGCCCCCCTCCCCCTTCCGGGGAGCGGAACCGCCGACGCCGGGAACCAGTTGGCGCCCGCTCTCTACACCGCCGCCGGGGTTCTGCTGCTGGTCCTCCTGGCCGCCTCACCCCGCATGGTGCGCGGTGGCATCCGGGCAAGGCGCCTGAGGGGAACGGGCACCGGCAGGAACCGGCTGGCCGAGCCGCCGCTCGTCTGGTCGGAGCTCAAGGACCTGGCCACTGACTACGGCGTGCGTTCTGTGCCTAGCGAGACTCCGCGGACATTCTCGGCCCGGCTGCGCGGCTCCCCGGCCATGGGTCTCCGGACCGAATCAAACCCCGGCGGCGCACCAGATACCGGCAGCGGACCAGGGCACGACGCCCGAACTTTCCATGCCCAGACTGTCCATGCCGTGACGGTCCTGACGGATGCCTACGAACGGCACCAGTACGGCCGGCCCGTGGGCCAGGACGGAACGCGCCACGGCCTTCCGGAGGAAGCCGCGGTCGAACACATCGGCCAAGTGCGGCAGGCGCTGCGCCGCAATGCCGGTATAGTCGGCCGGCTCCGCGCCGACTGGCTGCCGCCGTCGGTCCTCTTCCGCTGGGGATCCGTGGCCAGATGGCCTTTCGGCGTCATGGGCCGGGCGGCGTCCTGGGTGGGACACGCCGCATCGGTGCTGTGGCGCAGGACCCGCAGCGGCCTCCGCCGCCTCCGGGCAGGATAGCCGCCCGCGCAAAGGCTCATCGCCTGCGAACGCCAGTTAGGTTCAGGCCATTCCCCGCGGACGCCCCGCCTGCCACCACGCCGACGACGTTTGACATGTGACCGGCACCACCTTATCTTTGAGAGACGGGAAAGCGCATTCCAAGCCGTTTCCACGGTGTGGCGCCCATACAAAAATGCCTGCGCACCGCAGCGGCTTTGGCGACGCGAGCGCGACCTTCCCGCCTGATCCGACACCCAGCGACGGGGTTGATACGGCGGAGCACACCATTGTCCAAAGGAGGACGACATGAAGAGCGACACACACAAGCTGCGGACTTCGGCTGAACCGCAACAGTCCGGCTCGCGCCGGTCGAGCAGCACCAGGAAGGCTGCCGCCAGCGGCTGGGTGGGCAGCGCCCTTGAGTACTACGACTGGTTCATCTACGCCCAGGCCGCCGCCCTGGTGTTTCCCACCATCTTCTTCCCCGCCGGAAACCCGACCGTCGCGCTGATCGCCTCGCTCGGCACCTACGCAGTGGGATACATCGCCCGCCCGATCGGAGCATTCGTCCTCGGCCAGTGGGGCGACAAGCACGGCCGCAAGAACGTCCTGGTCCTGGCCATGCTGCTGATGGGCGTCTCAACCTTCGCGGTCGCCCTGCTACCTACCTACGAGCAGGTTGGCATCCTGGCCCCGGCCCTGCTGCTGGTCCTTCGCCTCATCCAGGGATTCGCCGTGGCCGGGGAGCTGAGCGGGGCCAGCGCCATGATTGTGGAACATGCACCGTTTGGCCGCCGCGGCTTCTATGCAAGCTTCGCCCTCCAGGGCACCCAGGCCGGACAGATCATCGCCGCCGCCGTCTTCCTTCCGCTCTCAGCCGTGCTGTCCGCTGAGGACTTCCACGCCTGGGGCTGGCGCATCCCGTTCCTCCTCAGCGCCCTGGTGGTGTTCGCCGGTTACATCATCCGCCGCCGGGTCGAGGAGACGCCCGTCTTTGTGGAGGAGAAGGCGCACCGGGACGTTCCCAAGATGCCGGTGGTCCAGGTGCTGCGGGAAAGTGGGCTGAACGTCGTGCGGGCGGTCTGCATGACGCTGGTCAACGTCGTGGGCGTCACCGTGGCCGTCTTCGGCGCAGCCTACGCCACGCAGCCGGGTTACGGCATCGGCATGAGCACCACTGTTTACCTCTGGATCCCGGTGCTTGCCAACGTCGTCGCGCTGGCCCTTATCCCCTGGTTCGGGGACCTGTCGGACCGCTTCGGACGGCGGCCGCTGATGATCGTCGGCTCGCTGGGCTCCGGTGCGCTGGCCTACGGGTACCTGTATGCGGTCAGCCAAAACAATGTGCCGCTGACCATCGTCCTGGCCATCCTGATGTGGGGCACGCTGTACCAGGTCTGGAACGCCACCTTCGCCAGCTTCTTCCAGGAGCTCTTCCCCTCCCGGACTCGGGTTACCGGGTTCGCCATCTCGCAGAACATCGGGCTCCTGATCACGTCCTTCCTGCCGAGCCTCTTCGCGGTGGTCGCTCCCCCGGGTTCGGCAAACGTTCCCCTCACCGTCGGGTCCATCTGCTTCGGCATCACAGTTATCGGGGCAATTGCGGCCTGGTCGGCCAGGGAGACGCACCGGATTCCGCTCAACGAGCTGGGATCACCGGACGCCACTCCGGTCTCCCGCGAGGAGTACGCAAGCGTCCGGGCCGCGGCCCGCTAAACGCCGCGACAACTACCCGTTGTAAGAAACGCACTGGCCCGCAGGATTCCTGCGGGCCAGTGCGTTGTGGTGTTGCGCTCGGTGTGTCCGGTGTATGCGGCGCCTGCCTTGTTAGCCGGCGTAGGGGTCGGCGATGCCGATGTACTGGGTGTAGAGGTATTCCTCGATGCCCTCGAGGCCGCCTTCACGGCCCAGGCCGGACTGCTTGACGCCGCCGAACGGTGCGGCGGCGTTGGAGATGACGCCGGCGTTCAGGCCCAGCATGCCGGTCTCGAGCCGTTCGCCCATCCGAATCCCGCGGTTCAGGTCCCTTGTGAAGACGTAGGCCACCAGCCCGTATTCGGTGTTGTTCGCCAGGCGCACGGCCTCGTCCTCGGAGGAGAACGTGATGATCGGGGCCACCGGGCCGAAGATCTCCTCGGACAGGATCCGGGTGCCCTCGGTGACACCCTTGAGGATGGTGGGCTGGTAGAAGTAACCCGGTCCTTCCACCGGCGCGCCGCCCAAGACAGCCTTCGCGCCGGAGGCAACGGCATCGGTGACGAGCTCGTGGACCTTGTCCCGGCTCTTGGCGTCGATCAGCGGGCCTACCTTGGACTCGGGTTCGGTCCCGCGGGCGGTGGTCATCTCCTTCATTTTCGCGGCGAACTTCTCCGCGAACTCGTCCGCGACTGACTCGTGCACGATGAAGCGGTTGGCCGCGGTGCAGGCCTCGCCCATGTTCCGCAGCTTCGCCAGCATGGCGCCCGCGACGGCGGCATCGACGTCGGCGTCCTCGAACACCACGAACGGGGCGTTGCCGCCGAGCTCCATCGAGGTCCGCAGGACCGTCTCCGAGGCGTCGGACAGGAGGCGCCGGCCAACCTCGGTGGAGCCGGTGAAGGAGAGCTTCCGCAGCCGGGAATCCTTGATCAGCGGGCCGGTGGTGGCACCGGCAGTGGACGTGGGGATGACGTTCAGGACGCCTGCGGGCAGGCCGGCTTCCATCATGACGGCGGCAAACAGCTGGGAGGTCAGCGGGGTGAGGTTCGCGGACTTCAGCACCATCGTGCACCCGGCAGCGACGGCCGGGGCGATCTTGCGGGTGGCCATGGCCAGCGGGAAGTTCCACGGCGTGATCAGCAGGCACGGGCCCACCGGCTTCTTTGTCACCAGCAGGCGCGACTTGCCGTCCGGGGAGACCGAGTAACGGCCGAAGGCACGGACGGCTTCCTCGGAGAACCAGCGCAGGAATTCGGCACCATAGGTGACCTCGCCGCGGGCTTCGGCGAGCGGCTTGCCCATCTCCAGGGTCATCAGCAGCGCGAAGTCCTCGGCCCGCTCGATGACAAGTTCAAAGGCCCGGCGCAGGATCTCGCCGCGCTCCCGCGGCGGCACCTTGGCCCAGGACTCCTGCGCGGCGGCGGCCGCGTCCAGGGCAGCGGCGCCGTCCTCGGCCGAGGCGTCGGCGATGCTCAGCAGCGTCTTCCCGGTGGCCGGGTCCTCGACGTCGAACGTCTTGCCGGACGCGGCTGGACGCCACTCGCCGTTGATGAGCAGGCCGGTGGGAACAGACGCGAGCAATTCGCTTTCGCGTTCTGCGGTAGCAGTGGACTGTGTAGTAACAGACACGGTGACTCCCTCGTCAGCAATCGGATTGCCGGTTATGTGCAGCTCCTGCATACGGCGTGCCGCCGCCTGCCGCCCGCTGCTTGCTTGGCTGGATTAAAAGCCACGGTACTGCCCGTGTCTCGGCAGTGTCTACGCATCGGCGCACTGCCCGTCCCGCGGTTCGTTGTGCAGCTGCACAGCCCGGGTGGCGGCGGCTCCGCCCGTCTCGCCGGGCGGTTGGGAGCGTGGTGCAGGCCGCTGGGAGCGCACCGCCGTTCGGCTGCAGCTGGCCCATCAGGACCGCTGCGGCGGGCTCACCAGAGCGGGTATGTCACCGCGCCGCGAGGACGGCGGAGTACAGTTCCCGCTTGCTCACGCGGGTTTCTTCGGCGACAGCAGCGACGGCTTCCTTGAGCCGGACACCTTTGGCCACGAGCTCATTGACGGCGGCGACGCCGTCCTCCGGCGAGCCAGGCGCACGCTCCGGCGCACCTGCCACCACCACGGCGATCTCGCCGCGCACCTCATTGGCCTCCGCCCACTGCAGCATCTCGCGGAGCGAGCCGCGAAGGACCTCCTCGTAAGTCTTGGTGAGTTCCCGGCACACCGCCGCGCGCCGGTCCGGGCCGAAGCGCTCGTGCAGCGCCCGTAGCATGGCCTCAAGCCGGTGGGGCGCCTCGAAGAAGACCATGGTGCGGCGTTCGGCGTCGAGATCCGCCAGGCGGCCGGCGCGTTCGCCGGCCTTCCGGGGCAGGAACCCTTCGAAACAGAACCTGTCGGTGGGCAGGCCGGACAGTGCCAGGGCGGTGAGCACGGCCGACGGCCCGGGGACGGCCGTGACGGTGAGGCCCGCCGCCACCGCGCCTTCGACCAGCCGGAAGCCGGGGTCAGAGACTGCGGGCATGCCCGCGTCGGTGACCATGACGAGGGTCTTTCCGGAGCGGACCTGCTCCAGGAGTTCCGCGGTCCTCGTGGCCTCGTTGTGCTCGTGGTAGCTGATGATCCGCCCGCTCACGCTGACGTCCAGGCTCTGCACCAGGCGGTGCAGGCGCCGGGTGTCCTCGGCAGCCACGATGTCCGCCGTCGCCAGCAGCTCCACGAGCCGGGCGGAAGCGTCGCCTACGTTGCCGATGGGTGTTGCCGCCAGGACAATCCGTCCCGGACCGCCGCTGCGGAGGTCCTGCTCCCTTCTGCCGGCGGTGTCGGCAGCCTCTGAATTGCTGGCGGGGTCGGAACTGCTGTCAGGGGCGGTGCTCGCTTCATGGTCCACGGATCCAGCCTACTGCCGTCCGGCGTTCTCCAAGCCGCAAACGGTAGCATGGGCTCGTGACGCAGACCTTCGTGCGGCCTGACGGGGCCGAACCAGCAATTACCCCGGCTTCCGCACCCGCCACAGAAGACCGTGGCCCGCACGGGAAGCGCTGGATCAGCCGCCCCTCGGAGGCATTCACGGCAGACGCCCTCACCCGGCGCCTGATCGGCGGCATGCGCACCTGGCGGGACTACCCGCCGTCGCTGCGGCTCTGGTTCTGGCTGGTTCCCGCCCTGACGGCCGCCGTGGGCGGCGTCCTGAGGTTCGTCCGGCTGGATGTGCCCCGCAGCCTCGTGTTTGACGAGACGTACTACGTCAAGGCCGGCTACTCGCTGCTGGTGAGCGGCTACGAGCGGAGCTGGCCGGACAAGGCCAACGACGCGTTCGTGGCCGGCAACCCCAACGTGCTGCTGAACACGCCCGAATACGTGGTGCACCCGCCCGTGGGCAAGTGGATGATCGCCGCAGGCATGTGGCTCTTCGGGGCCGACAACCCCTTCGGCTGGCGGTTCGCCGCGGCGCTGACGGGCACCCTGTCCGTGGCCCTCCTCGCGCTGATAGCCCAGAAGCTTTTCGGCTCCCTGATCCTTGGCGGCGCAGCCGGGCTGCTGCTCGCCGTCGACGGGCACCACCTGGTCATGTCCCGCACGTCGTTGCTGGACATCTTCCTGATGTTCTGGGTCCTGGCGGCGTTCGGCGCGCTGTTGCTGGACCGCGACGACGGCCGGCGCCGGCTGGCAGCCAGGTTCGGCAGGCAGGCGGCCGCCTCCCCCACCGGCAGGCCATCCCCGCTCCAGCTGCTGTCCGGCCCGTGGCTGGGCGTCCGCTGGTGGCGGATTGTGGCAGGCATCTGCCTAGGCCTGGCAGTCGGCACCAAGTGGTCGGCGCTGTTCTTCGTGGCCGGTTTCGGGCTCCTGACGGTGTTCTGGGACCTGAGCGCCCGACGGACCGCCGGCGTCCGCGGCTGGATCAGCGCCGGAATCATCAAGGACGGGCTCCTGGCATTCGTCAGCATCGTGCCCGTGGCCGCCGTGACGTACGCCGCCAGCTGGACGGGATGGTTCAGGTCCACGGATGCCTACTACCGGCGGTGGGCGGAGACGAATCCCAGCGCGGAATGGGGCTGGCTGCCGGACTCCGTGCGGTCCCTGGCGCACTACCACCTGGAGGCCTACAAGTTCCACCAGGGGCTCAGCTCGGAGCACCCCTATGAGGCGAGCGCCTGGAGCTGGCTGGTGATGGGCAGGCCCACCTCGTTCTTCTACGAGTCCCCCAAGCAGGGCACCCCCGGCTGCGATTTCGCTGGCTGCACCTCGGCCATCCTGTCCGTCGGCAACCCGCTGATCTGGTGGAGCGCCGCCATTGCACTCGTCATCCTGCTGTTCTGGTGGGCGGGCAGGCGCGACTGGCGGGCAGGGGCCGTACTGGCCGCCGTCGGCTCCGGCTATCTGCCGTGGTTCATGTACCCGGAACGCACCATGTTCTTCTTCTACGCGGTGTCCTTCGAACCCTTCCTGGTCCTGGCGCTCGTGTACTGCCTGGGCCTGGTACTGGGGAAAACCACCGACCCGCCGTGGCGCCGGCGCTCGGGGCTGTACGGCGTCGCCCTGTTCCTTGTGGCTGCGGTCCTGATCTCCTCCTTCTTCTACCCGGTCTGGACCGCCGAAATGATCACGTACCAGGACTGGCGGCTCAGAATGTGGATGCCTTCCTGGATCTGAGGCACGATTGCAGGTGGAGCCCGGACGTGATCATCAACGAAATGGAGACCCGCCTGTGAGGGAAGCAAGCACGGAACTGATGGTTGCACTGGAGGCCAGCAGCAACGTCACCGACCTGCTCCTTGACTGCTACCGGGACAATCCTTCGCACGCCGTCTACGCCCGCCGGGACGCCAGCGGCTGGCAGAACATCACCGCCGGGCACTTCCTTGACCAGGTCACAGCCCTGGCCAAAGGCCTCATTGCCGGCGGCCTGGCCCCCGGGGACACCGTCGCCGTCCTTTCTGCCACCCGCTACGAATGGACGCTGGTGGATTTCGCCATCTGGTTTGCCGGCGGTGTGACCGTGCCCGTCTACGAAACCTCCTCGGCGAGCCAGGTTGAGTGGATCCTGTCCGACTCCGGCGCCGGGCGGGTCTTCGTCGAAGACCGCCAGAAGGCGTCGCTGCTGGAGCAGGTCCTGTCCGCCTCCAGCGTCCTGGCCGGCCGCCTGGTGCCGGTGGTCCGGATGGATTACGACGGCGAAGCCCCCAACCTTGCCAGCCTCGCCGCCGCGGGGGCCGGGGTGACGGACGCCGAGCTGGAGCGGCACCGCTCGGCAGCCGCGCTGCAGGACGTGGCGTCCCTCGTCTATACCTCCGGCACCACCGGCAGGCCCAAGGGCTGCGAGATCACGCATGGAAACTTTGCCCTGGTTGCCAGGAACATCGTGGCCGTCCTCCCCGAACTGCTGCAGCGGGAGGACGCCAGGACACTGATGTTCCTGCCGCTGGCCCACGTGCTGGCCCGGGCCGTCCAGGTGGTGTGCCTCACGGCCGGCGTGACTCTCGGCCACACCTCCGGAGCCAGCCAGCTGCTTGATGATCTGGGAACCTTCAAGCCGACCTTCCTGCTGGCTGTCCCCCACATCTTCGAGAAGGTCCACGCCGGAGCGGAGCAGAAGGCGAGGAATGCCGGGAAGTCGCGGCTCTTCAGCGCAGCCGCAGGGGTGGCGGTCCGCTACTCGGAGGCACTGGATGCCGCCCGGCACGGGAAGGGCAGCGGGCCGGGCGCCATGCTGCGGGCGCAGCACGCACTGTTCGACCGCCTCGTGTATCCCCGGCTGCGCCAGGTGTTCGGCGGGAACATGGAGTACGCCGTTTCCGGCGCGAGCCCGCTGAACGCCCGCGATACGCACTTCTTCAGGGGTGCGGGGATAGCCGTGCTCGAAGGCTACGGCCTGACGGAGACCACAGCGCCGTGCACCGTGAACACTGCCGGCCTCACCCGAGTGGGCACGGTCGGAATCCCAGCGCCCGGCACCACCATCCGCATCGCCGAGGACGGTGAGGTTTTGGTCAGGGGCATCGGCGTGTTCAAGGGCTACCACGCCAACGAGGCGGCCAACGCCGAGGCCTTCGCCGACGGCTTCTTCCGCACAGGGGACCTGGGCTCCCTGGACGCCGACGGGTTCCTCACCATCACGGGCCGCAAAAAGGACCTGCTGGTCACGGCCGCCGGTAAGAACGTCGCGCCGGGCCCGCTCGAGGAGAAGATCCGCGAACACCAGCTCGTAGGCCACGCCGTGGTGGTGGGTGACGGGAAGCCCTTCATTTCTGCCCTGGTCACCCTCGACCCCGAGGGCCTCGAGCACTGGTGCACGGCGCGCAGCCTTCCCCTGCTCAGCCCCGCGCAAGCCCGCACGGACCCAGCGGTGCGCAGTGCCATCCAGGAAGCGGTGGACCAGGCCAACAGCCTCGTGTCCAAGGCCGAATCCATCCGCAAGTTCCGGGTCCTGGATGCAGCCTTCACCGTGGAGTCCGGGCACCTGACACCGTCCCTCAAACTCAAGAGGGCCGCCGTCGTCAAAGACTATAAAGCGGAAATCGAGGAGCTGTACGGCTGAACAGTCGTCCCTGCCGAAAGGCCGCTACAGGTTCACGGGACGGACGTTGCCTGTCTGCGGAGCCTCGTCGGCGCCGGCGTCGTCCTTCATGTCGGTGCCCTCTGCATCGCCCTCAACATCGGCGCCCTTGCGGCCCTTCCTGGCCGGGGCCAGCCCGCGGCGCCTGCGGGTGGGCCAGGTCAGGATCAGCGTCACCACCGCTGTGATCAGGACAAGCGCGGCGATGACCAAGCCCGCGTCGACCCAGAACTGCCCGGGGAAGAGCCGGATCAGCGTATCCTCAAGCGCAAACGTCCAGGAGCCGGCAGCGAAGAAGATGCGGTGGAACTCGGTGAAGAACTGCTGCCACCCGAGGGCGGCGAGGGTGCCCAAACCGATGATGAGCACCAGCGTCACAATGGAGCCGGCGAACAGCCCCCGGCGCACTCCGCCGGGCGTGCGCCGCCGCAGGTAGATGATGGCGATGATGCTGATCAGGATCAGCAGTGCCCCGGCTCCGAACGCGGACAGGAAGACGAGCTTCACGTCGGCCATGTGAGCGACCTCGCCGTCCTTGAACAGTTTTTCACCGCTGCGGTTAACCAGTTCGCCCAGGTAGCGCGGACCGGACCAGTTGCTCAGGTAGTCCACGGCGTAGGAGCCGTAGGTCATGCGGTCGTCCGCGTTGAAGCCGTAGCCGTCCCCGGGGAAACCGGGGCGGTGGTACTCCACCCAGAGGAAGAGCGGGCTGGTCACGGCGCGCACGGCCAGGACCAGGAGGATGACGGGATAGAAAATGGCCAGCAGGACCTGGAGGAACCGGGGCAGCACCGGCTTGGCCCTGGCTGCCTGCTCGCGCTCGGCGTTGCGCCGTTCCACTTCCTCCTGCGGAGGGCGTACTTGCAGGGCAGAGGTGGGGAGCGGCTCGCTGTAGTGGGTGCCCATGGTGGAGGAACCGGCCGCAGACGGCTGGCGTGACGCCATCTTCCGATCTGTCGCAGCGTCCTGGCCCGCCTCCGCGTTACGGTCTGTCCCGGCACCCTCGGTGGCGGCCGCCTCCGCCGCCTTGCGGTCGGCACGGCTTTCGGGCTGGGCCGCTGCAGAACCGGCGGCGCCCTCCCCCTCAGCGGCGCGTGCTGCAGGCGCGGGCTGCATCCAATCAAACGCCGGCTCGTCGGGGTCCTCCGCGGGATCCAGAGCGGGGCGCGCCGCCGGATCGAGCCGCGGATCAAGGCGTCCGGACGGGGTCGGAGTATTGTCTTTCACTGCAGCTTCACTTCCGTAGGCGTCCACGCTCCGTGGCCACCGGGATTACCGGGGCCGGGCAGCGCTTTGTATCTCCCCAAGAGCCTACCGTCAGCCGCTCCGGCACCGCGATGTGCCACCCCGCCACGGCAGGAATAATCAGCTGGCGGTAATAATCAGGCTGCAAGTTCTGTATAGCCGGCGTCCTGACTGCCCAGGTCGCCGCGGGCGCCGGCGCGGTAGGCCCGTCCCCCGCAGACCAGCACATACAACCAGTATGCCGCCAGCACCGCCGCGCCGATACTGATCTTCGCCCACACCGGCAAAGTGCTGGGCGTAACGAAACCCTCCACGAGGCCTGAGACAAAGAGCACCAGGACGAGGCCAAGCGCCACCGTGATCATGGACCGGCCCTCTGCTGCGACGGCGCGGGACCGGGTCCGGGTGCCCGGCGACACCATCGCCCAAAAGATTCTCAGCCCTGCCGCGCAGGCCACGAATACTGCCGTCAGCTCCATGAGCCCGTGCGGCAGGATGTAACTGAAGAACACGTCCGTCTTTCCCACCGCGGCGAACATCCCGGCGGCCACCCCCCACGCCCTGGGCGTTGGCGAACAGGATCATGGGCACCCAGAAACCGGTGATGCCCAAGGCAACGGCCTGGGCACTGATCCACGCGTTGTTGGTCCAGACGGCGCCGGCAAACGACGCCGCCGGGTTCTCCGAGTAGTAGTCAATAAAGTCCTGCTCCACGTACCGCTGGACTTCCGATTCCGTGGCAACGGCACGCAGGGCCTCGGGCGAAGTGCCAATCCATAGGGCGAAGGCGCAGCCGACGAGGCAGAATGCGGCGCCACAGGCGACCGTCAGCCAGCGGATCCGGTAAAGCGCGGCCGGGAGCGCCAGCACGAAGAACTGCGCCATGTCCTCCATGAAGTTCGACCGTGCCCCGGTGAAGCGGGTGCGCGCCTGCGCCAAAGTGGCAGAGAGGGATGCGGACAAGCCGCTTTCCGGCCCGGTGGAACGGAGCAGGGAGAGGTGGGCGGAGGTCACCAGGTACAGGCGCAGCAGTTCATCGGCGTCGGCACCGCTCAGGCGCCGCTGGTGCGCTAGGTGGTGCAGCCGCGACCATGTGTCAGAGTTGACGGCGGAGAAGGCGTCCATGTCCACGCTCCTACCCTAGCCTGCGGCGAACTAGACTTTAGGCGACCGGTGGCCGGAACGACGTACGGGGCAGGAATTGGGTCCACTCATCACAGGCGAGGCAGTCGTCCTTGAACTCCGTCCTGCGTCCTTCGCTGCCCGCTCCCTCGGCCTGTTGCTCGACGTCGTGGTGCATTCCGCGCTGCTGATAGCGGTACTCATGGCAATGGGCGCCGCCCGGGATGAACTGGACGAGGCGGCAGCCGGGGCACTCACCCTGGTCAGCGTGGTTCTGTGCTTCGTCATTGTCCCGGCGACGGTGGAGACCCTGACCCGGGGCCTGTCGCTCGGGAAACTGGCGGCCGGGCTGAGGATAGTGCGTGACGACGGCGGGGCCATCCGTTTCCGCCACGCGGTCATCCGGGCGCTGATCGGCTTCCTGGAGATCTACCTGACCTTCGGCGGTGTTGCAATCAGCGTCGCCCTCTTCGAC
Source organism: Arthrobacter globiformis (assembly GCF_030815865.1). NCBI lineage: Bacteria > Bacillati > Actinomycetota > Actinomycetes > Micrococcales > Micrococcaceae > Arthrobacter > Arthrobacter globiformis. Next base: position 1,730,956 of record NZ_JAUSXI010000001.1, on the reverse strand, counting down.
GGCAGGTCCCGCCGGCTGGGCGACATTGTGGCGGGCACCTATTCGCTGCGGCGCCGGGTTCCGGTGGAACCCTCAATCGTCCCCGTCACCCCGCGGCACCTGGCCGCCTGGGCTGAAGCCGCGGACATCGGCCGCATTCCGGACGCCCTGGGACGGCGTGCCGCTCAATTCATGCGCCAGGCGCCACGGATGTCGCCACTGTCACGCAGCGGCATGGCTGCAGCCCTCGCCACCGAAATGTCCGCGTATGTGGCACCGTCACCGCCGCCAGGAACCACTCCCGACGACTACCTGGCGGCGGTCCTGGCCGAACGCCGCATCCGCGAACTCCGCCGTCTCGGCGCGGCACGCACACAAAGCAACAGGATCGGGGAACGGCTGCACCGGCTGCCGTTCACGGCGTCGCGCGACAGCTAGCGCTTGGCGTGCTGCGCTTAGCGTTTGGCGGACTGGGCCTAGCGTTTGGCGTACTGGGCCCAGGGAATGTTCCAGTCGCCGTAGCCCTCGAGCGGCTCCACCGGCGCGGCGCCCGTGTTCAGGACCTGGACGACGTCGCCGGACTTCATGTTGTTGAAGAACCAGGCAGCGTCCACGGGCAACAGCCCGACACAGCCGTGGGAGACGTTGGATACGCCCACGTAGCCCCATGCCGACTCGAGCGCCTGATGGACATAGACGCCGGAGGACGTGAGCCTGTTGGCATACTCCACGGTCAGCGGCGGGTAGTACCCCTTGTCGCCGGGCTTCAGGCCGATGCTCCCGGCGTTGAACTTGGAATTCCGTTCCTGCTCCATGATCACGGCGTAGCCGGACGGGGAGAGCCAGTCGGAACCGCCCAGGGTGACGGGTGCGGTCCTGACCAGCTTGCCGTCGAAGTAGACCTGCATGGTTTTGGTGTTGTCGTCCACCACTGCCAGGCGCTGCTGGCCCACCTTGAACTGCACCTTTGCGTCGAAGTTGCCGATCATGCCGTTGCCGAAGTCCACTCCGAACAGCTTCATGTCCACGGTGACCTGGCTGTTGGAGGCCCAGAACTTCTCGGGGCGGATGCGCACCTTCTGGTCCGAGTACCAGTGCCAGGCGACGGGCTGCTTGGAGGAGACGGTGATCTTGACGGCCTTTTCAACCGCTGCCTTGTTGGTGACCGGTTCGCTGAACACGATGTCGATGGGCTGCCCTGCGCCGACCGTGGAGCCGTTCTCCGGGTACACGGCGGCATCCGCCTCATTGGCGGCCTCCACGGTGGTGAAGGTCTGGGCCTTCTTGGTTTCCCGGCCCGCCTCATCCACGATGGTGTAGCCGTAGTTATATGGGGTGTTGAAGAGCAGCGGGTCCACGGCTGTCCATGTGCTGCCGTCGGCGCTGACAGTGCCCTTGACGGCCTCTCCCCCGGCGGTCGGCACCAGCACAACGTCCTGGACGCGGCCGTTGACCGCCTTGACGGAGGGGGCCACCGCGGGGTTTACGCCTTTGGCGCCATCGAGCGGTGTCACACCCAGTTCCACGGCCTTGACCACGGGGGTGGCCAGGCCCGGCTCGTTGCGCACGGGGCTGGAGGCCTCGGATTGGGGCGCGGGGTTGGCCCAGCCAGGAGCGGTGGCGACGCCGATTCCGCCGGCGGCAACCGCAGCGCAAATAGCAACGACGGCGATGATCTTGCCGGTTTTCCGGTTGTTCTTTTCCGTCATGACTGGTTTCTCCGTGTCCCACCGGGCTGCCGATCGGCACCCGTCCGTGTGCCCAGCGGCAACGCTGACCAGTCAATTTTATCGCATGGCGGTGCTGCCCCTGACGCGGAGACCCACGGCGCGCCGGGTTGCCATGAAGCTCAGCAGCGGCCACGGCGCACTGCGGTGCGCCGTGGCAGGCCACTTTTAGTAGCGGTAGTGCTCCGGCTTGAAGGGGCCGGCCACGTCCACGTCCAGGTACTCGGCCTGGTCCTTGGACAGCTCGGTCAGTTCAACACCCAGGGCGCCGAGGTGCAGCCGCGCCACTTTCTCGTCCAGGATCTTGGGCAGCACGTAGACCTGGTTTTCGTATTCCCGCTCACCTTCGGGCTGGTCCTTTTTGGTGAACAGTTCTATCTGGGCGATGGTCTGGTTGGCGAAGGAGTTGCTCATGACGAACGACGGGTGGCCGGTGGCGTTGCCCAGGTTCAGCAGGCGCCCTTCGGACAGGACGATGATGGACCGGGTGTCGTCGGCTTGGTCTCCACCGAAGACCCATTCGTGGACCTGGGGCTTGATCTCAACCTTCCGGATACCGGGGATCCGGGCGAGGCCCGCCATGTCGATTTCGTTGTCGAAGTGGCCGATGTTGCCCACGATGGCCTTGTTCTTCATGCCGGCCATGTGCTCGGCCATGATGACGTCCTTGTTGCCCGTGGTGGTGATGAAGATGTCGCCCTGGTCCAGCACACTCTCCAGCTTGGCCACCTGGTAGCCGTCCATGGCGGCCTGCAGTGCGCAGATGGGATCGATTTCGGTGACGATCACGCGGGCTCCCTGGCCGCGGAGCGCCTCGGCGGCACCCTTGCCGACGTCGCCGTAACCGCAGACGACGGCGACCTTGCCGCCCATGAGGACATCGGTGGCGCGGTTGAGGCCGTCCGGCAGCGAGTGCCGGATGCCGTACTTGTTGTCGAACTTGCTCTTCGTCACGGAGTCGTTGACGTTGATGGCCGGGAAAAGCAGCTTGCCCTGTTCCGCCAGCTGGTAGAGGCGGTGCACGCCCGTGGTGGTTTCCTCGCTGACGCCGTGGATGCCGGCGGCGAGCCGGGTCCACTTCTTCGGGTCCTCGGCCAGCGTCCGGCGCAGGACGTCAAGGACAATCCCGTATTCTTCGGGGTCGTTGGCGGCGGCTGCCGGAACGGCGCCCGCCGCCTCAAACTCCACGCCACGGTGCAGCAGCAGCGTGGCGTCGCCGCCGTCGTCGAGAATCATGTTCGGGCCCAGCTCAGGGTTCGTGTCAGCACCGGGCCAGGTGAGGATCTGCTCAGCGGTCCACCAGTACTCCTCCAGCGTTTCGCCCTTCCAGGCAAACACGGGAACGCCCTGCGGGTCCTCCACGGTGCCGGTGCCCACAACGACGGCGGCTGCGGCCTCATCCTGGGTGGAGAAGATGTTGCAGGAGGCCCAGCGGATCGCGGCGCCGAGTGCCGTGAGGGTCTCGATGAGCACTGCGGTCTGCACGGTCATGTGCAGCGACCCGGCGATCCGGGCGCCCTTGAGGGGCTGGGTGGGTCCGAATTCCCGGCGCAGCGACATGAGCCCCGGCATCTCGTGCTCGGCGAGGCGGATCTGGTGGCGCCCGGCTTCGGCCAGGGAGATGTCGGCAACCTTGTAATCGAACGTCATGGGAATCCTTTGCTGTATCCGGCGACTAGCCTTCTGTGGTGCTGGCTGGGTGTTAGGCGGTGGGGGCGGCCGCTGCGGGGCCGGCGTCGTGCTGGTCAGACCGGGCGGCCGTGGCTGCGGCGCGGAGCTCCGGGGGAAGCAGCAGCGGAATGCCGTCTTCGATGACGTACCGCAGCCGTTCACCGCTCTCCGCCGCCGACGTCGAAACGAGTTCCTCGCCCTCCTGGGTCAGAGACGATCCGGTGACCGGGCAACGCAGAACGGACAACAGTTCAGGACTGATCTTTGGCATGGTGGATGCTCCCTGCTGGGCACAAGCGCTGTGGCTGACGGATTTCAGCTTCCAGCCTACCGCCAGTTCGGCGTCAGGACGGTTCGCGCAGGACGCGCAGGTGGCCGCGGCGGGTGCCTTCGGTTGCGGCGGGCGCTTCCAGCGCCGAGTGGGCGGCGCGCTGCCCCGGGGCCGGGGACGCCGGGCGGGACGCGGCCTCACGGACGGCGTCGGCCAGGGCGAGGAGATCGTCGGGACCGGGCTGGGGCGGCTGCGAGGGCATGGCGAGGCGGAGCACTTCCCAGCCACGCGGGACGGTCAGCGAACCGGCGTGCTGCTCGCAAAGGTCGTAGCAGTGCGGCTCCGCGTAGGTGGCCAGCGGGCCGAGGACGGCCGTAGAGTCCGCGTAGACGTACGTCAAAGTGGCCACCGCTGACTGGCGGCAGGCTGATCTGGAACACTGACGTATTGCACCCACGAAGACACAGAATACTCCGCTTCCGGCCGTTTTCCCGACATTGACGGCGGCCCGCGCCGCGGCAGCGGGGCTCCGGTCGGGTTATGTCGCGCAAATCATTCGGCGGGTTTAGAGTCTGTATATGCAGTCATCGCACCATTCGTCGGGTTTCACGGTCCGGTTGGCTGACCCGGGTGCGCCCCGGGACGCTGCCGACGCTCCCGCTGGCCGGAGCTTCGCTCAACGCCGCCGCAACCGGCACGGCCGCGGCCTGCGGGGTGAACTGCTGTTGCCCACCCTCCCCGGCTACCGGAGCCGGTCGGACAGGTTTGATGAACTCGTCATGGACTCCGCCCAGCGGCTCCATGACATCTGGGGCAAGCCGCTCGACGGCGTCCGGTTCGCCGTTGATGAGATCCCGCCGAACCTGGAACAGCTGCTGGCCGACGGCTCGCCCGCTCCCCTGGGCTGCTACACCCCCGCCACCGAGGACGAGGGCCCCACGATCACGCTGTACCGCCGCGTGGTTGAACAGGCCTGCCCCGTCAAGGAGGAACTGCAGGATCTGGTGCATGATGTGGTGGTGGAGCACACCGCCGAGATGCTGGGTGTGGCCCCGGAAACGCTGGACCCCGTCTACCGCCGGCGCTACTAGGCCGGGCACCATCGGTTCCAGCCCACGGCGTAATCCGCGGCTAGTAGCCCAGCGTCACCGGCACTTTTTCCTGTCCCTCTGCGCCCGGGGCGATGGCCACGGTGGAGACATCGTTCCGGCCTTCCCGTTCCAGCAGCACACTGCCGTAGGCGGCTCCGCCGGAGGCGGACACCAGATAGCCGACGACGGCGGAGTCCCCGATCCGGTCGGCTGCCTTGAGGGTGGTGGTGGTGCCGGCGGCGATGTCCGCGGTAGCTGCCGTGCGGAGTTTCCCGTCGGCTGTAACCGGGGCATAGGAAATGGTGGCCCTGTCACCCAAGGCTCCGAAGACCAGCAGCCGCTCCCCGCCTTGGGGAAGGGGGACCACGTGCTGGCTGCCCAGCTGGGCCGTGGCGGGCGACCATGCGAAGTCCAGGCTTTGGCTGGCTTTGAGCCCCCGGCTCACGCGCGCGGCGGCCACGATGCTGACGTCCGACGTGGCCGAAACGGTGTACTGGCCGGCGGGAACGCCGGAGAGGGCAACCTCGGTGACGGTGCCGGCCTTGGCCGTGACAACGCCTCCTCCCGGGAGGGCCTGCTGGCCGGCGCGGCCAAACAGCTTCACCTCCACGACGGCGTCCGACGGCCCGGGAACAGTGATCTGCAGCGACGGGCCGGCGTCGTCAAAACCGGATTGGCCGGTCAGTGACTTCACGTCCCCGGCGTCCTGGACGTCGATGCCAGTCATCACCTGGGAGGGAGCCGCCGAAACCCCCGGTGCGATGAAATCTACGCCGCCGGAGGTCAGCCCGCGCAGCACGCTCTGCTGGATGAAGGCGCTGACGGGTCCGCCCGTACTCCGGACGTGCACACTCAGCCGTTCTTCCCCGGGAGCGAGACCGGCCAGGATGATGGAGCGCGTCGACTTCGGTCCCACCAGCAGGCCGCGGCTGCCGGAGGCCTTGACCTGGCCGGTCTTCCCGTAAAGCTCGAGGTTCACCGTTGCAGGGGTGGTGGAGGCATTGGTGAGGTTGAGGACGCTGCTGCGGCCCACCGCAGTGTTGGCGCCGCCGAGCCAGAGGTCGTTCGAGGGCGCCTGGCAGGCGGCTGCCGCCGAACCCTGCAGGTCCCCGTCGGTTGCCGTGTAGGCCATGAGGGCTGCCGCCGCCGGCTGCCGGTTGGCCAGCGCGTCCGCGGACAGCACGCTGACGCCGTCCACGGCTTCCCCTTCTACAACCCCGGCAAGTACTCCGGCGGAGCGTCCGGGAGCCGTCGCCGAGCCGGGCGCCTTGGCGATCCGCCTCAGCTCGGGCCCCTTCAGGGCGGAGAGCGCGCTGCCGGGAAGGCTGCCGCCCGCCGAGCTGACCACCGCTGCGGACACGGTGCTCTTTGCCGTAGCGGATTCGGGGCTGAACTGCGGGTCGGTCCCGACCGGCGTTCCTTCGAGGAGCCGCGCCGGAGCAGGGCAGACGTCCTGCACGCTTCCGGCCGGCACAGCCGCTTCCGCAGCGTCGAGCGGCCTGGCTGCCGACGGCTGCGGCGCGAGGGCGGTTGCGCCAGCAAGGCCTCCGCCGGCGGCGAGGATGGCCAGACCGGAGAGCACTCCGGCCACGATGCCGCGGCGGCCGGCGATGCGGCTGGCACCGCTGGACCTGGTTCCGGGGGCACGGGTTCCGGGGGCGCGGGTTCCGGCAGCGCTGGTTCCGGAAGCGTTGCTTCCAGTAGCCGGGACTACCGGTCCGCTGCCCCGCTTCGCCGGCGTCCCGCCGTCGTTCTCTTCCTCATGCATTCTGGTATTCCTTACGCAGGGAGCCTTCGTCCCTGGACAGGCCGGTGTTGGGGCGCCGTGCCGGCATCGGGAGCGCCAGCAGGACCGTCAGGCCAATGACGGCGGCCTGGAGGATGCCGGACCAGAGCGCCCAGGGGCTTTCATACCGGACTGTCACCTGGCCGGCCTGCGGAGGCAGGGTGAAGGCCTGGGACCAGCCGGAGGTGGTGGAGGTCAGTTTGCGGCCGTCGAGCCAGGCAGTCCAGCCGGGATCTGCCCGCTCGGCGAGCACCAGCAGCCGGCCCTCAGGCCCCTTGGGCACCGAAGCCTGGGCTCCGGTCAGGTCCGATCGGACCAACCCGATCGTGGCACCCTTGCTGTCCACAATGCGCACACGGTGGGCGACGTCGGCAGGCTGCAGGACGGCGTCGTTCAGCGGTGTCACGCGCCAGAGCCAGCCCGAGTCAGTGGGCCCCACGGCTGTCAGCCCGGGGACCGCGTCCATCCGGCTGGCGGTCAGCTGGGCCGCAGTATCAGCGGCGCGCAGGACGACGAATCCGACGCCGAGCCGCTCCAGTTCGGGCCGCGGGTCCACCCCGCGGGCAGCCACCAGGGTTGCCACGCTGGTGCGCAGCGCCGCGGTGACCTCGTCGTCGTCGCGGACCGATTCCTGCCCGGGGTTGCCCAGGATGTCCCGGGCGGCCGCGATGGTTGAGAGGCTGTCGAGCGTCGTGCCGCCGCCGCGCATAAGGGTGGCGCTGTACGTTCCGTCCTCGCCGGTGCTGATCAGCAGCGTCCGGGTCTGCTCCGGTCCCTCACCGCGGTCCACAGCGGTGGCGGGCAGCATACGCGGGTCCGTGGGACCCACGAGCCGGGGCGCCCCGAGGTCGGCAGTTTCAGTGTGCACCGCGGCGTCGGCCGGCTGAACGACATTCTGCACCGTCCAGACGGCCAGCCCGGCCAGCGGTCCGGCGAGCAGGAGCACCAGCGCCAGCGCCGCGGCACCGCGGGCCACGGCGGCGTGCCGCACTCTGCCGCCGCGGGACCCGTTGTCTGTTCCGGAACCGGCAAGCGCCAGGAGGCCGTCGCCGCCGATGATGGCCGCTCCAAGCAGCCCGAACACGGCGGCCGAGACTGCAGGACCGGTGAAAGGCGTCACGAGGGCCTGTGGGCCGGCCCCGGTGGCGACGTGGGCTGCCAGCCATCCGCCGGCCAGCACCACCAGCGCCGCGGCCCAGAGGGCCCTGGCGACACGGCCGCGGCGGTCCGGGTGGATCCGGAGCGGAACGAAGAGCGCGGCTACAGCCAGCGCCAGGAGCGGGGCTCCGATCAGGAGGGCCAGCAGCAACGCCCAGGGGACGGAGCCGCCGGAAAAGAGCGGCAGCCCGGAGAGACCGCCGGCCGGGTCGAAACCGAGCGGCTGGCCCAGGATCTGCTGCCACACCGCAGCGGCCTCGAAGGGCAGCGGCAGTCCGGGGTCGGCAAGCAGGGCCCTGGGCCGGTCGAGGGTAGACAGCGCAAACGGTACAAACAGGGCAGCGCTCGGCAGCAGTGCCCACCAGAGCGTGCGTCCGCGCTTGCCCAGCAGCAGGCTCAGGACAATGATCACGACGGCGGCCGGCAGCAGGAGCGACGGGGCTGCGGCGGTGATGACCGCCAGCGCCAGCCCGGCAGCTGCGGCTGCCGTCCACGACGGCGTGCCATTGACTCCAGGCTTGGCCGGCGGCTGGTCCGCGGGGCTGCCGGCCGGAACGGGGGCGAAGCGGCCGCGTCCGAGAGCGGAACCGGTGGCCCGCAGCAGCGCCAGGACCAGCAGCGGCATCATGACGTGCGCCAGCAGGGCTCCGAGGCGCCCTTGGTTGACAGCCACCTGCAGGGCTGGCGCTGCTGCCCAGACCAGCGCACCCGCCAGCCGGAACCGGCGGTAGGAAGTCAGGGCGCCGGAGGCGAACCAGGCAGCCAGGCCGGAGAGCGGCATGGCCAGCAGAAGCAGCCAGATAACGGCGCCGTTCGCGTTGCCTCCGCCCAGCAGGCCGAGGATCCAGAGGACATAGCCGAAGGGGTCGCCGTGCCCCGGAAGTCCGGCGCCCAGTCCGATCCACCAGCTGGAGGCGCGGTGCCAGATGTCCTCCAGCCGGGCTGAGACGGGCAGGAGTGCGCCTCCGGCGGCAGCGTCGGCCTGGAAAAGCGCGGCAAGGCCGGCGAAGGACGCCACGGTGGCGAGAATCACCGCGGCGACGGCACCGTTGCCCACCCAGCCCCGCTCGTTCGTCGACAGAGCCGCGAAGTCGTCTGTCGAGTCGCCGCTGGGCTGTTCCTCCAGCGGATCATTGCTGTCCTCGGAGGCCCCGGCGTCGTCTGCGCCCAAGGCCTCCATCAGAGAGCGCCGGTGGCCCCACACTTCGCGCCGTTCGGTCTGCAGCGCTTTGACCACGGAACGGCGGACACGGCGGGTGCGGGCAGCGTTGCGCCGCCCCCGGGCGAGGGCGGCGGGCCTGGCGAGGGCTGCGGCTGTTGCCAGGAGTTGCGAGAAGCCGTATCCGGGATCCTTCACGGCGATGCTGAAAATCAGCCGGAGGAGGCTCCCGAAGAGGGCGCCGACAGCGTGCAGCGGCAGCGCCCACAGCGGGGCGTGCTTGAGCCGCAGGTGCACCTGCGCCCTGCGCGCGGCCGAGGCCGTGCCAAGGGCATGCGGCCGGTGGGACACATGGAACATCCTCGCGCTGGGAACCACCACCACCCGGTGTCCGGCCAGCCGGTTCCGCCAGCAGAAGTCGACGTCGTCGCCCGTGCCGGGGAGAGCCGGGTCAAACCCTTTGAGGTGCTCCCAAATGTCGCGCCGGACCAGCATGCCGGCGGAGTTGACCGCGAAGGTGTCGGAACGTCCGTCGTATTGGCCCTGGTCGAGTTCGTCCGCCTCGATGAGCGTGAGCCGCTCAGCCCAGCGGCTGGTGGAAAGCCCGACGTCGATCAGGCGCCGCCTGGCGTTCCAGTCCAGCTGCTTGCAGCCCGCGACAGTAACGGACGGGGCGCGCTCCACTGCATACAGCAGTTCGGCCAGCGCTTCCGGGGCAGGTGCCGCATCGTCGTGCAGCAGCCAGATCCATTCGGACCGGTCTCGTCTGCCCTGCCGGCTCCATGGAGCCAAGGCGGCGAGTCCGGCCCGCACTGCAGCACCCATCCCTGCCTTGCCGCCATTGACGGTGATGACATTGGCATCGCCGACGGCGCGCTGCAGGAGGGCAGCCGAATTGTCCTGTGAGCCGGTATCCACCCCGATCACGGTGTCCGCAGGCCGGGTCTGTGCGGCCAGCGCTGAAAGTGTCCTGGGCAGATAGTCACTGCCGTTGTGGGCTACCACAACGGCAGTGACGTGTACTTCCTGAAGAATTAGACTGCTCGCTTCCTCAGCCGTCGGCGCTCACGCTCGGAGAGGCCACCCCAAATCCCGAACCGTTCATCATTGGCCAGGGCGTACTCCAGGCACTGCGACCGCACGCTGCACGCTCCGCAGACTTTCTTGGCGTCCCGTGTGGAACCGCCCTTTTCCGGGAAAAAAGCCTCCGGATCGGTCTGGGCGCAGAGGGCATCAGTCTGCCACCCGAGCTCGCCTTCGTCGTCGAAATCCTGCTGCAGCGGCAAGCCGATCCACACCGGCTGGGCCAACGTGGAGGATGCCGGGTTCCGGATTTCCATGGGGGGATCGAGATCGTCTTCGTCCTGCCCCGGCTGCCCGGCCAGCAGGGATTCATTCTGGAGGGCGTCATGCTGGGCCAGGAAGGCTGTGGCCTGGTCCTGCAAAGAGGCAGACGTGTCCAGGTTGTACCGCTCTGCGGCGTCCGGATCAGCCGGATCTACGTACCAGTCACTGGGTACCCCCCGAGACCTGTACTTTGCTGTGGCCTGGCCGGCCACATGAGCATCATCATGCATACGCTCCGCTTGCCCCATGGCGTCCCCTCCTGAGTAGTGCGGCCCCCGGCCCGACGTTCAGGGACACTACGTGGTGTCCCTTAGAGTTCGCCGCGGCTTTTCGATATCTAATTACACGCGTGTAAGTAGTGGGGAGTCAAGCCGGGACGGAATAATAATCAATGTCCGGGCCAATCAGCAGGCGCGCCACGCCCGGGAATTTTTTGCCCGCGCCGCCCGGCGCTCGCCCGGAAATTGACAGCAACCTTAGTATCCTGCCGGGCGCGCGCGCAATTCCGGCAATTCTGCCGTCAGCCGGGGCGTCAAGGCAAACGATGTTATAAACTCTTGTGCCGGAGATCACGCAAGAAGGCGTGGCAAGATGAAGCCATGAACATCCCGGCCACTGACCTGTTGACTGCCCTGCGCTCGGGCCACTCCACCTCACCGCGCTTGACCTGGTACGGCCCCGACGCGGAGCGCGTGGAACTCTCCGGCCGCGTACTGGACAACTGGGTCGCAAAGACCAGCAACTTGCTCCAGGACGAGCTCGACGCCGAACCGGGCATGCGGCTGCGGCTGGACCTGCCCGCGCACTGGAAATCCATGATCTGGGCCCTCGCCGCCTGGCAGCTGGGCATGGAGGTGGTCCTCGGATCCGGTGAGGCGGACCTGCTCGCCACGTCCGAGCCGGACACCGCAGAGGGCGGATTCGACGCCGTCATCGCCGTTCCGCTGCCGGCCTTGGCGATGCGGTGGCCCGGCGACTTGCCCGCCGGAGTTCTCGACTATGCCGCGGAGGTCAGGTCACACGGTGACGTGTTCATGGCCCACAACGACCCCGATCCGGGGGCTCCCGCGGTTCGGAACTCGGACGGTGCAGTCCGGCACGAAGCCCTCCTGTCCGAGTTTGCCGCGGGACACGAGCCGAGCGCGCGGCTCCTGGTGCGCGCCGCCGACGGCCTCGAGGCGGCGCTGGCCAACGCGCTGGGCGCGTGGAAGAGCGACGGCTCAGTGGTCCTGGTCCATGGCGACGTGGAGCTGACGGAGAAGCTTCTGACTGCCGAGCGGATCCACGGCGACTGAGTGACGCCTGGGCGCCCTGGGTCGGGCTGCCGGGACTAGTTTGGCCGGACGGGCCGCTCGGGGTCGTCCACGTCCGGTTCCAGGACGCGCTCCGCCGGCTGGGCGGAGTGGTGGTGGACCTCGATGATCTCGTGGTCGTGCGAGAACTCCGGCTCCTGGTCCAGTTCCTGGTTGAACACGAGGAACCGGTAGGCAAAGAAGCGGACCACCGTTGCGACCAGAATGCCCACCACGCCCGCAGCGAAGAGCATGTTCTTGTCCGTGACGCCCAGCGAATACTTCGCCAGGGCCGTAAACCCGGTGGAGATGCCGATGCCGATGCCGTTGATGAGGATGAACATCAGGAATTCACGCACGACGTTGGCCTGGCGGCGGTGCCGGAACGTCCAGAGACGGTTGGCAATCCAGGAAAATACGGTGGCGACGGTGGCACCCACAAAGCGGGCCTTGGCCTCGCTGTCCGTCATGGGCCCGTGCATCAGGTAGTAAGTCAGCCCGTTGTCAATGATAAACGCCACACCGCCCACGGCACCGAACTTCGCCACCTCGCGCCAGAAAAGCGAGGCGAGTCCCCGGATGCGCTCTGCAAGTGTGTAAATCATGACCCTCCGTGGCCGTCTGAATAGTGGGGGCCGATGGGCCAAGCTCCCATTTTAGCCCCGTTTGCCGGGAGTAACCTCAAAGCGACCCTGCACCGGACGGTCCTATCAGCAGACGTGCCACCAAATTTGGGCGACTCCTGGACCTTCCCAGCCATGAAAGACGGCAACCGCGCTCCTTTTCTGTAGGCTGGAAGATGTGACTTTTCCAGTAATCGGCGTGGTTGGCGGCGGCCAGCTTGCGCGCATGATGGCCCCTGCCGCCACTGCCCTGGGCTTTGAACTCCGTGTTTTGGCTGAGGGCGAAGACGTATCCGCGGTCTCCGCTGTCCCTAACGCCCCCGTGGGCGACTACAAGGATCTCGCGGCCCTGATGGAATTCTCCAAGGGCCTGGACGTGATGACCTTTGACCACGAGCACGTTCCGGGCGATCACCTCTATGCCCTGATCGAAGCCGGAGTGAACGTCCAGCCCGGCCCCGACGCGCTGGTCAACGCCCAGGACAAGCTGGTCATGCGCGCGGCCATCGACCGCCTCGAACTGCCCAACCCCGAGTGGGCCGCAGTGGACGACGTCGCCGGCCTGATCAGCTTCGGGGACCGGATCGGCTGGCCCGTGGTGCTCAAGACCCCGCGGGGCGGCTACGACGGAAAGGGCGTCCGCATCGTCGGCTCGCCGGAGGAAGCCGCGGAAACCGCCGACTGGTTCGAGGCCATGAGCCCGCTCCTCGCCGAGGCCAAGGTGGAGTTCAGCCGCGAGCTCTCTGCGCTCGTGGCCCGTACCCCGGACGGGGCATCCCGTGCCTGGCCGGTGGTCCACACCATCCAGGTGGACGGCGTCTGCGACGAAGTGATCGCACCGGCACAGAACATTTCCATTGAGGTGGCTGCAGCCGCCGAAGAGGCTGCCCTCCGGATCGCCAATGAACTCGGCGTTACCGGCGTCATGGCCGTGGAGATGTTCGAGACGCCCGGCACCGGCGCCGGCTTCCTGATCAATGAATTGGCGATGCGCCCCCACAACACCGGACACTGGACACAGGACGGTTCCGTCACCAGCCAGTTCGAACAGCACTTGCGGGCTGTCCTGAACTTGCCGCTCGGCGCTACTGACGTCCTGGGCCAGGTTGCCGTGATGAAGAACTTCCTGGGTGGCGACAACCAGGACCTCTTCTCCGCGTTCCCCGTCGCGCTGGCGGCGGAACCGGCCGCCAAGGTCCACTGCTACGGCAAGTCCGTGCGTCCCGGCCGGAAAATCGGCCACGTTAACCTGGTGAGCGCGTCTGCCGCGGACGTCGACTCCCTCCGGCAGCGCGCCACCACCGTGGCAAACATCATCCGTGACGGCAGACTGCCGGCCGCGGCAGGCACCACCGAGGAGACCCCATGAGCCCCGAATCCGCTGCAGCACCGGAAACCGGCGCCCCCTCTCCCCTGGTAGGCCTCGTCATGGGCTCGGATTCAGACTGGCCCATCATGGAGGCGGCGGCTGATGCCCTGGCCGAGTTCGGCATTCCGTTCGAGGCGGATGTTGTCTCCGCCCACCGCATGCCCACCGAGATGATCCGCTACGGACAGACGGCGCACGAGCGCGGCCTCCGCGTGATCATTGCCGGCGCAGGCGGTGCCGCGCACCTGCCGGGCATGCTGGCTTCCGTCACTCCCCTGCCCGTGATCGGTGTTCCGGTCCCCCTAAAGACGCTGGACGGCATGGATTCCCTGCTCTCCATCGTGCAGATGCCCGCCGGGGTTCCGGTGGCCACCGTCTCCATCGCCGGGGCCCGGAACGCAGGCCTGCTCGCCGTCCGCATGCTGGCTTCCGGCACCGACGACCTCTCCGCCCGTCTCCGCACCGAACTCCTGGACTTCGCCCAGGAACTCAACGACGTCGCGAGCCGGAAAGGTGCCAACCTCCGCCAGAAAGTCAACGAAGTCTTCTCCGAGGCAAACGTGGCTCTCCGGAGCAGCCGATAGGGATCTGCCATGTCCAATACCGAACTGCCGTCCCAAGGCCTCCTGACGGATCCCGTCCGTAACCCGTCGAGTGCCGCCGAACCTGTGCGGACCAAGCGCGCGTTCCTGCTGATCCTGCTCACGCTGCTGGTGCCCGGCAGCGCGCAGATCGTGGCCGGGGACCGCAAGATCGGCCGGATCGCCCTGCGCGTGACGCTGGGCGCCTGGCTGCTCGCGGTCATTGCCCTGGTACTGCTGTTCACCAACCGGACCCTGCTGATCAACATCATCACCAATCCGGTGGCCTCGCTGCTCATCGTCCTGATCCTTGCCGCGCTGGCGGTGGGCTGGCTGGTGCTGTTCGTCAACACCCTGCGTCTCATCCGGCCGGTGCTGCTGCCCGCCCGGATGCGGCCCGCCGTCGTGATTGCGCTTGTTCTGGCCATGGTGGTGAGCAGCGGATCACTGGGCTACGCCGCCTACCTGCTCAATGTCAGCCGGAATGCGATCGGAAGCATCTTCAACGCCGGACCGGCCATTGAGCCCGTCGACGGCCGCTACAACTTCCTCATGATGGGCGGCGATGCGGGTGCAGACCGCACCGGACGCCGCCCGGACAGCCTGTCCGTGCTCAGCGTCGATGCCAAGTCCGGCCAGACCGCCATCATCTCGGTGCCGCGAAACCTGCAGAACGCCCAGTTCAGCGAAGGTTCGCCCATGCGGCAGATCTATCCCGAAGGCTACAACTGCGGCGACGAATGCCTCATCAACGCCATCAACACAGAGGTCACCAACGAGCACAAGGACCTCTACCCCGGCGTTGCCGACCCCGGAGCGCAGGCAACCCTGGAAGCGGTGTCCGGCACCCTCGGCATCACGGTGCAGGCCTATGTGCTGGTGGACATGGACGGCTTCGCGAAGCTGATCGACGCGATGGGCGGCATCCGGATCAAGGCCGGCGGCTGGGTACCCATCAGCGGCGACATGATCGACGAGGCCAATGGCATCCACGGCATGCCCCTGGGCTGGATTCCGGCCGGCGACCAGAAGCTGGACGGATATCACGCCCTCTGGTACGGCCGGTCCCGCGAGTTCGTGGACGATTACGCCCGGATCGCGCGGCAGCAATGCGTTCAGCAGGCCATGCTGAAACAGCTGGACCCGGCAACCCTGCTGGCAAAGTTCGAGGACATCGCCAACGCCGGCACCAAGGTGGTTGATTCCAACATCTCCTCCAGCCAGCTCGGTAGTTTCGTCGACTTGGCCATGAAGGCCAAGGGCACGGAAGTCAAGAGGCTCACCATCGGGCCGCCGGACTTCGATGCGTCCTTCTCCACGGTGCCCGACTTCAACCAGATCCATGACCGCGTCAAGAAGCTGCTCGCTTCAGCCAGCTCCGAAACGTCGCCGTCCGCCTCGGCGAACGACACCGGGCTCCAGGACACTGTGCTGCAGCCCAATTCCGTGCCTGGCAGCGGTCTCTCCGCGGCGGGTCGGGCAGCAGGTCCCCTGGCGGGCCTTCCGGCCACCACCCCCTCACCGGCACCATCGTCGTCGTCGGACTTCACCCCGGTGACCACCACCCCTGAGGGGGAACCGATCACGGAGGAGATGCTGAACCAGTTCAAGCGCGAGGGCAACGAGCAGGCCATCCGCGACCTCGTGGCCACCAACGGCCAGTGCGCTGCCCTTTAAGCCTTAAGCCCCACCTGCTGCAAGAGAGAAGGACACCTGGCTTTGTACGAAATCGACAACGTCCTCCGGCCGTATGCCTGGGGATCGACGACGGCGATCGCCGGCCTGCTTGGCCGGCCGGCGTCAGGCGGACCGGAAGCTGAGCTGTGGATCGGCGCGCACCCTGACTCGCCGTCGGTGGCCAGCCGGCCGGACGGCACGACGGCACCGCTGAACGTACTCATCGGCGAAGACCCGGAACATTTCCTGGGATCTGAGTCGGTGGCCGAATTCGGACCGCGCCTGCCGTTCCTGGCCAAGATCCTCGCCGCGGCCAAGCCGCTGTCGCTTCAAGTGCACCCGAGCCTTGACCAGGCGAAAGCCGGTTTCGCGCGCGAGAATGCCGACGGCGTGCCGGCCGACGCTGCGCACCGCAATTACCGTGACGACAACCACAAACCGGAGATGATCTTCGCGTTGACCCCGTTCGATGCACTGTGCGGTTTCCGTGCACCGGAGAAGTCCCGCGACATCTTCCTCCACCTGGCAGGCTGTCTGGAGCTCCCGGGCAACGGTGTGCCGCAGCTCTTGAAGGACGTCATCGAGGACCTCTCACAACCCGAGGAGGCCACGGCGCTGAGGTCGGCGTTCGAACGGCTGATCGCCGGGGGCCGGGCAATCCAGGAAGCTACGTCCCGGGTGGTGGATGTGCTGTCCTCGGGTGCGCCCATGGCGCCCTACCAGCAGGAGCTTTCCACGGTGCTGAGCCTTCACGGCGAGTACCCCGGCGACCCGGGCGTCCTGATCTCCCTGCTGCTGAACCGGCTGTCACTGGAGCCGGGCGAAGCGGTGTACCTGCCCGCCGGAAACGTGCACGCATACCTGCACGGCCTCGGCGTCGAGGTGATGGCGTCCTCGGACAACGTGCTCCGCGGCGGACTGACGCCCAAGTTCATCGATATTCCCGAGCTGCTGAACACCATCGCCTTCGAATCGGTGGCGGTGCCCATGCTCCGGGCGGAGACCTCCGGACTCGGGCAGGAACTGTACTGCCCGCCGTTCCGCGAGTTCCAGCTCCAGCGGATCGAACTGCTGCCGGACGGCGAACCCGTTCCGCTGGCACAGTCTGGCGCCGCGGTGGTTATTGTCGTGGCCGGGTCCGTGATCCTTGACTCGCCGAAGGGCGACCTGCAGCTGGACCGCGGCGCGAGTGCCTTCCTGCCGGCCGCCGACGCGCCCGTCAACGTCCATCCCATGTCCGGGGCCCTGGAGAACGCCGTGGCCTTCGCCGTGACCACCTCGATGAAGGCCTGATCCCTGTGGAGTACTTCCTGCAAACGAAGGCCTGGGAGGATTTCCAGAAGTCGCTGGGACGCCGCGTGCACCGGCAATCCGGACCCGGCTGGAGCTTCCTGGCCATCGAGGAAAAGAATCCTGCGGGCAAGGTCCTGTATGCGCCCTACGGCCCGGTGGCGGAATCAGTCGAGGCGTTCGACGCCGCGCTGACGGCTCTCCGGGGCCTGGCGGCGTCCTGCGGCGCCGTCTTCATCCGGATCGAGCCGGTCACTGCCGGCCTGGATGCGGATTCGGCGGCGGACGCTCTGCGGCGCCGTGGCCTGCGGCCTGCCCCGGTCAACCAGCAGCCCGAACTCAGCTGGATCGTGGACCTGGACCGGGACTTCAAAGAGGTCCTGGCGGAGATGAAGCCGGTCAATCGCAACCTGTATCGGAACATCCACAAGAAGGGCGTTACGTTCCGCGCCACGCAGGACCCCGAAGACATCCGCGTGCTCCTGAACTTCCTCCATATGACGGCGCGCCGGAACGGCTTCAAACCGCAAAGCGACGAGTACCTGACGCAGGTGGCCGCGTCCCTCATGCCCGCGGGCGCGGCGACGCTGTTCATCGCCGACCTGCACGGCGGCCCGGTGGCGGCAGCGCTGGCCTACGATTCGGCGGACACCCGGACGTACGCCCACGCCGCCATGGATGACACCCACCGCAAGCTCAGCGCAGGCATCCCCCTCCTGGTGACGCTCATGGCCGATGCCCAGGAGAAGGGCCTGAAGCACGTGGACCTGTGGGGCGTGGCCCCGGCCGAGGAGCCCGACCACAAGTGGGCAGGGTTCACCGCGTTCAAGAAGTCGTTCGGCGGGCGCGAAATCGCCTACCCCGGCACCTGGGACTTGCCCGTCAACCGGCCCCGCTACGCGGCCTACCAGGTGGCGCGCAAACTCCGCGACGGCATCAAGGCCCTCATTAAGCGCCCCGCCCGCTGAGCGCGAACGGATCCTTAAGCCCGAACCCTGGAGCATGGTTCTCAAACCCCTGCCCCAGGATCCCGTAGCAGGATCGTTCACTTCTTCGGACGCTGCCGCCTGCGGGCGTTCGGGCAACCGGCGGTGTGGCCGGACGCCGCCTATCCGGAACACCGCCTCGCGCTGCAATACGACGGCGGGCACCATTCGGATCCGGTCCAGGCCGTACGTGACAGGAAGCGCAAGGAAGCCACGGAGCGCCTCGGCTGGACGGAGCTCAGAATATTCAAGGACGATCTTGACGGCGAGAAGCCCTTCGTTCTCGAGAAGGTCAGGGCAACGTTGCAGGTGCGGCTGCGGCGCCAGGCATCGGGAACCCAAACCCCATCCGTTGAAGACCTGTGCGAACGGACAGTTGTGGCCCCGGATCCAGTCGGATTCGGGGCCACAAGTGTACGTTCGCGCTAAAAGGCGCTGGGAAAGCCCTAAAGGCTAGCTCTTGCGGGCGTAGCCTTCCCACTTGCTGGCCTGGTGCTCGCCGTCCACAAAACGGATGGTGCCAGACTTGGAGCGCATGACGATCGACTGCGTCAGGACCTTGTCCTTGGAGTAGCGCACGCCCTTGAGGAGGTCGCCGTCGGTGATGCCGGTGGCGGCGAAGTAGCAGTTGTCGCTGGTGACGAGGTCGTTGGTGGACAGGACCCGCTCGAGGTCGTGGCCGGCGTCGATCGCCTTCTGCTTCTCGTCGTCGCTGGTCGGCCACAGCCGACCCTGGATCACGCCGCCGAGGGACTTGATGGCGCAGGCCGCCACGATGCCCTCCGGGGTTCCGCCGATGCCCATGAGGGCGTCCACGCCGGTGCCGGAGCGGGCAGCCGCGATGGCACCTGCAACGTCGCCGTCCATGATGAATTTGGTGCGCGCGCCAGCATCGCGGATCTCCTCGACCAGCGGGCGGTGGCGGTCACGGTCCAGGATCATGACGTTGAGCTGGTTGACCTTCACGCCCTTGGCCTTGGCGATCAGGTGCAGGTTCTGCTTGACGGGTAAACGCAGATCAACCATGTCGGCGGCTTCAGGTCCGGTGACCAGCTTCTCCATGTAGAACACGGCGGAGGGGTCAAACATGGAGCCGCGTTCGGCGACGGCCAGGACGGCCAGGGCGTTGTTGATGCCCAGCGCGGTCAGGCGGGTTCCGTCGATGGGGTCGACGGCGACGTCGCACTCAGGACCGGTGCCGTCACCAACCTGTTCGCCGTTGAACAGCATTGGGGCTTCGTCCTTTTCGCCTTCACCGATGACCACGACGCCGTTGAAGTGGACGGTCTGGAGGAAGGAGCGCATGGCATCGACGGCGGCGCCGTCGGCCTTGTTCTTGTCGCCGAATCCAACCCAGTGGCCGCCGGCGATCGCCGCGGCTTCGGTCACGCGGACAAGTTCAAGGGCGAGGTTGCGGTCCGGCTCGTCTATTCCGACGGCGAGCGACGGGGAAAGCGTTGAGTACTTCTGGGTCATGGACGCTGGTGACACGTGAACCTCTTCTTCGAGTGGCGATCATTGGACCCGCGAGGCCTGAGCCGACCATCGCGGTGATTCCCTGTAACTGATCATAGTCGCCACCGCGGGGCCCGGGGGTGGGATGACCACGCCGCGTAACGGACGGCGGGCCTCACCGCCGTCGGCTCGAATGTGAGTTCGGGCCCCGCATGGGCGACTATAGAAGGGTGAGTGATACGCAGGACCAGTCCGCCCCCTCGAGCCGCGTGCAGGCTTCCGCCCCCTCCCCCTCGCCGGCCGGCCAGCCCATCAAGCCCGTAATCCCCGCGGCAGCCGCGAAACGGGCCAATGCCTCGGTGATCGGAATGATCATCGCCCTGCTGGTGAGCATCGCGGCGTTCCTGCCCATCGTCCTGATGAATCCGTCCCCGAAGTCGGACGGCTTCCGCCCCAACATCGACGTCAGCGCCGTGGCCCAGAACGCCGCGGGTGTGGCGGGATTCACACCGGTGGCCCCCGCGGCGGGCGACACATTCCACCCGAATTACGCCCGCTGGGCGGCGGCCGGCGGCACGGGCGTTGCGGCCTGGGAGGTCGGATACGTGACCCCGAAGGAAAAATTCATCGGCCTGACCCAGACCAGCAAGGCCAACCCCAGCTGGCTCGTGCAGCAGACCAAGAACGCCCCGGTCACCGGCACGCGCGACGCCGGCGGCAGGGAGTGGGAACTCCATGACACGGGCAAGGGCGAGAAGAGCATGGTGCTCGCCTACCGCGGAACCACCGTGGTCCTGGCCGGCGACGCTAACCTGGAGGAATTCGCAGTCCTGGCTGCCGCAGTCGTCAAATCCCTGGAAAGTAACCCCGCTGTCACCGTTTCCCCCTCGGCGAGCCTCGCGCCGTAAAGTGGGGCCGTGACCACTTACCTGACCCCTGCCCTGGCCTGGCGCCGTCTGCGCGAAGGCAACGAACGCTTCGTTAACAGTGAATCCTCGCACCCGAACCAGGACGCTTCCCGGCGCTCATCCCTGGTGGAGACCCAGCATCCCTTCGCGGTGATCTTCGGCTGCTCCGACTCGCGGCTCGCCGCCGAGATCATTTTCGACGTCGGACTCGGCGACGTCTTCGTCGTCCGGACCGCGGGCCAGGTCATTGACGACGCCGTCCTCGGCTCGCTCGAGTACAGCATCGGCGTGCTGGGCGTGCCGCTGATCGTGGTGCTCGGCCATGACAGCTGCGGCGCGGTCACCGCTACGAAGTCCGCCGTCGAGACCGGCCAGATGCCGACGGGCTTTATCCGGGACCTCGTCGAGCGCATCACACCGTCGGTCCTCACCTCCCTGCGGAACGACCAAACTGAGGTCAATGAGATGGTGGTGGAGCACGTCAAGCAGACCTCACAGCGCCTCGTGGACAGCTCGCGTGTGATTTCGGACGCAATCGAGTCGGGCCGGGCAGCGGTGATCGGCCTGTCCTACAGCCTCGCCGACGGCCGCGCGGAGCTTGTTTCCGGAATCGGAGACCTCTAAAAGCTTCCGCAAAGCGCCCGGGCGGGCCGCCTGTAGCAAGCCGTTCACGGTTTTCGGTGCGGCGCCCGGGCGTCCTAAGCTAGCCCCATGACTTCCACTGAAGAGTTCCGCATTGAACATGACACGATGGGCGAAGTCCGCGTCCCCGTGAACGCCCTGTACCGCGCGCAGACGCAACGTGCAGTCGAGAACTTCCCGATCTCCGGAAAAACCTTGGAACGTGCGCACATTGAGGCGCTGGCCCGGGTCAAGAAGGCCGCTGCCCAGGCCAACGCTGAACTGGGTGTGCTCGACGGCGAGCTGGCCAAGGCGATCGCGGAAGCTGCCGACGAGGTGGCTACGGGCAAGTACGACGGCGACTTCCCCATCGACGTTTTCCAGACCGGCTCCGGCACGTCCTCGAACATGAACACCAACGAGGTCCTCGCTGAACTGGCTACGCGCGCCCTGAAGGCAGCCGGCAGCGACAAGGTGGTCCACCCCAACGACCATGTCAACGCCTCGCAGTCCTCGAACGACGTGTTCCCCACCTCCGTCCACGTTGCAGCCACTTCGGCCCTGATCAACGACCTCATTCCGGCCCTCGGCTACCTCGCCGAATCGCTGGAGCGCAAGGCCGTTGAGTTCAAGGACGTCGTCAAGTCCGGCCGCACCCACCTCATGGACGCCACCCCGGTCACCCTGGGCCAGGAATTCGGCGGCTACGCAGCGCAGGTCCGCTACGGCATCGAACGCATCAACGCCGCGCTCCCCCGCGTGGCCGAAGTGCCGCTGGGCGGCACCGCCGTGGGCACCGGCATCAACACCCCGGCCGGCTTCCCGGAGCGCGTCATCGAGCTGCTCGCCACCGACACCGGCCTGCCGCTGACCGAGGCCCGCGACCACTTCGAGGCACAGGCCAACCGCGACGGCCTCATCGAAGCCTCCAGCCAGCTGCGCAACATTGCCATCTCCTTCATGAAGATCAACAATGATCTGCGCTGGATGGGCTCTGGCCCCAACACGGGCCTCGGCGAAATCGCCATCCCGGACCTGCAGCCGGGCTCGTCGATCATGCCGGGCAAGGTCAACCCGGTCATCTGCGAAGCCTCCATCATGGTCTGCGCCCAGGTCATCGGGAACGACACCGCCATCGCCTGGTCCGGCACCAACGGCGCCTTCGAACTGAACGTCGGCATCCCGGTCATGGCCGCGAACCTGCTCGAGTCCGTCCGCCTGCTGGCCAACACCAGCCGCGTCATGGCAGACAAGATGATCGACGGCATCACCGCCAACGTCGAGCGTGCCCGCTTCCTCGCCGAGGCTTCGCCGTCGATCGTTACCCCGCTGAACAAGTTCATCGGATACGAAAACGCCGCCAAGATCGCCAAGACCGCTGTCAAGGAGGGCCTGACCGTCCGACAGGCCACCGAGAAGCTCGGCTTCGTCGGTGAAGGCGAAGGCAAGGTTTCCGAAGCCGACCTGGACAAGGCACTGGATGTCACCACGATGACGGCTCCGGCCCACAAGGCATAAGTCCCCACCGCCTCCCTTAGGTACGACGGCGGCCGCCCACCTTCCAGCGAAGGCGGGCGGCCGTCGTCGTTCTGCTTGGAGTTTTTGTCCAGATATCGCCACTTAGAGGCTCCCGAAGTCGCGATATGTGGACAAAAACTCATCCCCTAGGGAATGGCTGCGACTGCGTCGGCGGGAGAACCCGTCGACCAAATTGCACTAAACCAGTATTAGTGCAAAACTTCACTATGTGAATGACAGTGCAATTATTGGCGTGGGACTCCGCGAGCGCAAGCGGGCCGCAACGCGGGCAGCGATTACCGCCGTCGCCCGTTCCCTGACGTCCGAGCGCGGCCTCAGCGGCTACACCGTGGAGGATGTCTGTGAACAGGCGGGCATCTCCCGGCGAACCTTCTTCAACTACTTCCCCACCAAGGAAGACGCCATCCTGGGGCACGTGGACGACGAGATGCCCGAGGAAATCTTCACCGATTTCATCCGCGGCGGCGCCGGATCCACCTCCACGCCCGGCGGGATCTCCAACACCTTGCTGCAGGACCTGGTGACGCTGGCGCTGAGGATGTCGGAACGGATGAGTTCTTCCGAAGAGGAAACCCGCCAGCTGATCGGCGTCATCAAAAAAGAACCACAGCTGATGCTCAAGATCATCGGCGCCACCGAAGAACGCGAAGCCCACTTTGGCCGCGTGCTCGCCGCCCGCGAAGGCGTGTCCCCGGACCACCCGGTCGTCCGCATGGCCGTTGTCGCCATGGGCAGCATTGCCCGGCACACCAGCATGGCCTATTTCTCCGAAGGCAACACCCGCTCCTACAAGGACCTGCTGAAGGAAAACATCTCCTCCGCGTGCCTGCTCTTCTCACAGCCCCTCAAATTCCCTGAATCATCTTCCGCAGAAGGACAGCCATGAGCACCGCCGTCAGTTCCAAAGCCGCAGCCGGACCGCTGCTGCTGACCCAGAAACGCATCTGGATCATCTTCTCCGCGCTGATCGCCGGCATGCTCCTCTCCAGCCTCGACCAGACCATCGTCTCCACGGCCATGCCCACCATTGTCGGCAAGCTCGGCGGCGTCGAGCACCAGGCCTGGATCACCACCGCGTACCTCCTCGCCACCACCATCGTCATGCCGGTCTACGGCAAGTTCGGCGACATCCTCGGCCGCAGGAACCTCTTCCTCGTCGCCATCGCACTGTTCACGCTTGCGTCCGTAGGCTGTGCCTTCGCCACGGATTTCTGGGGCTTTGTCGTCTTCCGGGGTATCCAAGGCCTGGGCGGCGGCGGCCTGATGATCCTCTCGCAGGCCATCATCGCGGACATCGTTCCCGCCAAGGAGCGCGGCAAGTACATGGGACCGCTGGGCGCCATCTTTGGCCTCTCGGCCGTGGCCGGACCGCTGCTGGGCGGCTTCTTCGTTGACCACCTCACCTGGGAGTGGGCTTTCTACATCAACATTCCCATCGGCATCGCCGCCTTCACCATCGCCTGGTTCACCCTGACGCTTCCCAACAAGAAAGCCGAAAAGCGGATCGACTTCCTGGGCGTCCTGTTCCTCTCTGTTGCCACCACCTGCCTGATCTTCTTCACGGACTTCGGGGGCAAGAAGGACGAGGGCTGGGATTCGCCCCTGACTTGGGCCTTCGGCGCCGGTCTGGTCCTCGCCGCAGCGGCCTTCGTCGCCGTCGAACGCCGCGCGGAAGATCCGATCATCCCGCTGAGCCTGTTCCGGAACCGAATCTTCGTGAACTCCACGGCCATCGGCTTCACCTTGGGCCTGGGCATGTTCGCCGCCATTGCCTTCGTGCCCACGTTCCTGCAGATGTCGTCGGGCACCTCCGCCGCGCAGTCCGGGCTCCTCATGCTCCCGATGATGGCCGGCCTGATGGGAACGTCCATCTACTCCGGTGTACGCATCTCCAAGACCGGCAAGTACAAGATGTTCCCGATTTTTGGCGCCAGCCTGACCATCGCCGCCATGCTGTGGTTCACCAGATTGTCGGCCGAGACGCCCATCTGGATCATCTGCGTCCAGCTGTTCCTGTTCGGGTCCGGCCTCGGCCTGATCATGCAGGTCATCGTCCTCGTGGTGCAGAACTCCGTTCCGGCGGACCAGATCGGCACGGCCACCAGCACCAACAACTACTTCCGCGAAGTGGGGGCTGCCCTGGGCGTGGCGGTGTTCGGCTCGATCTTCACCAACCGGCTGGCGGAGTCCCTGACGAACGCCTTCACTGGCGCCGGAGCGTCGGCCGGCCAGGCCTCCCAGTCAACCAAGACGCTGGATCCGCAGACCCTGGGCCAGCTTCCCGGGCAGCTCCGCGACGCGATCGTCAACGCCTACGCCGATTCCCTGGCACCGGTGTTCTGGTACCTCGTCCCGTTCATCGCCGTTGCACTGCTCCTGGCCATCACGCTGAAGCAGATCCCGCTCTCGGACACCGCCGGCATGGTGGCCCGCGGCGAGGCGGTGGGCGGCGAGGAGGCCGAGCTTCTCGAGGCACAGCGGCAATCCGCCACGGTTTAGAAGAGCTGCCGGGGAACTCAGGGCTCGTAGTGGACTGAGTCCCCCGGCAGCAGTGCACGGCGGATGCATTCCCGGTCTCCAGGCTGCAGATCCGGTAACCCGTCCAACGCAAACCAGCCCACGGCCAGGGACTCGTCGTCGTTCACCCGCGCCTCACCGGAGACGTGGCGGCAGCGGAACACGATGTCCAGGAAATCGCAGACGTCGCCGTTAGGGAACGTCACCGGCCCTACTACACCGACGGACACCATCCGCTCCGTTTCGGCCACGACGGCGGTCTCTTCGAAGATCTCCCGCAGCAGTCCGGGCGCGGGATGCTCACCGGGCTCCAGCATCCCTGTAATCAAGGTCCACCTGCCGTTGTCGGACCTCTGGCCCAGCAGGATGTGGCCGTCGTCGTTAAACACCACACCCCGCACAGCAGGAACCCACAGCGGGTCGTGGCCGATTTTTTCCCGGAGCTTCAGGACAAATTCGGGTGCCGGCATAGGTTTAGCCTAGCCGGACCGGTGCCCGCGCCGCACCGCGTCCAATGCCCCTGCCCGCAGCTAACCCGCGGGCAGCAGGACCATCGCCGCCGCGGCCCCCGCCAGCATGAACGGCCCGAACGGAATGGCCGATTTGAGCGTCCCGCGCCGCAGTACCAGCAGGCCGATGCTCCAAAGGCCGCCGAGCAGGAACGCTGCGAACGTCCCGGCAAAGACATGCGGCCAGCCGAGGTAGCCCAGGTACAGCCCCAGGACGCCGGCGAGTTTCACGTCCCCGAAGCCCATGCCGGGCGGATACACCAGCCGCAGCACGAAGTAGAAGAGCCACAGTACCGCTCCCCCGGCCGCAATCCTCAGCGCGGGCACCCCGAAAAGGCGGGCCGCGCCGTCGGGCAGTCCGGACGGTTCCACCGTCGCGAGGGTGAGCACCGCCCCCAGCAGCAGCACACCGGCAATGCCATAGGAGGGAAAGACAATCCGGTTCGGCAGGAGATGGTGCCGCACGTCGATGACCGTGAGCCGCACCGCCATCACGGCGAAGTAGGCGCACGCGGCCAGCAGCAGCCAGAACGCGAGTGGTGCCGCTTCCCATAGTCCGTCAAGTCGTTGGATCACTCTCGGATGCTACTGGATTGGCCCGCCGGCCGCCCGGGGCCGCGCGTAAACTGTGGATATGGGGACCTGGGACGCCAAACACCGGCAGGAACACGGCGGCGGTGCGACGCCCACGTCGGCCGCCTCCTTTCGCAACCTGTGCCGCTCGTCCCCGTGGAAATGGCAGTCCCTGCGCTTCGAATACACCGAAACTCCCGGCAGCGGTACCGTCCGCGCCTGGCTGCGCCGCCCCGGCGCGCTGCGCCTGGAGTCCGACAACGGCACGCTGCTCGGCAGCACCACGGGCATCAACGATTCCCGTGACGGCCTGTACATCAGCGCCACCCGGAAGTCGTGGCTTCTTCCCGCGCATCTGGTGACGCCGGTCTACGACGACGGCGGGCTGGTGCGGCGCCGCCCGGAGGCCGCGTACGGCGAACCCTCATTCGGAAACGGCCGGTTCGCTGCTGCACTGGATCCGGTGGAGCTGGCGGGAAATGCCCCGGTGCCGCTGGAGTTCCCGAATGCCAACGCCGTCGAACTGTTGGAGCCCGTTCAGGAGGTGACGCACGAAGGCCGCGCGGCGCTGGAAACCGTGGTCTCACCGAATGCCGGGTACCGTCCGCTGGATCCGGCAGCACCCCTGTGCGGACCGGGCCGGACCAGAATCCGCATTGATGCCGGGACCGGAGTGTGCGTCTCCGCCGGACCGCTCGACGGCGAGGGGCAGATTCCCGGGCACTGCATCCGGATCCTGGCCGTGGATGAGTACATGCTGGACGATCTTTTCGTGGCGGAACCGATGAACCTCACTGATGTGCGCGAGCACATCCAGTGGCCGCTGCGTCCCAACCCCGCCTGACGAACCCAGCCTGTCGAACCCCGCCTGTCGGGCCACCCGGAATGCGGGGTGCCGCGCAGGTTTTTTCCAACCTGCCGGCCGCAAACTCATGCCATGTCAACCATGGCTCCAGACGTATCGACACCTGACACGGCCGCCACCGGCAGGACCGGTACCCCGCGCCGTCGGAAGCTGCTGGTGATCCCACTCTCCCTGCTTTGCGCCCTGGGGCTCGTGCTGGGATATCTCTTCCTTACGGCCAAGCCGGAGGCCAGCACCCCGCTGGGCGCGAGCGCGGTGATCCCCGGCGGAACGGCGCGGGTCAATGGCATCATCCCGCTGGAAAAGGACGGCTGGCTTCCGCCGGAACGAGTCCAGGTCCTGGACGAGGGCCCGTCCGCGGGGACCCACCGGGTGAGGATTCTGGTTCAGTTCACGGCTCTCGAAGGTGCAGGCATCACGCTGGACACGTCGCAGTTCTCGGTGACGGGGCTGGGCGCCAACAGCATTCATCCGCTCTGGACGTCACCGGCGAAAGCGCAGCTCCGGCAGGGAGATACCGCGGACGCCACCATGGTCTTTGAGCTTCCCAACCAGGCGATTGCCCTGGTGCTGGAGGGGCCCGGCAATACCCGGCTGTCCCTCGGCCTGTCGCACCACACCAGCTGACGGCGGTGCCGCAGCGGCATAGGCGGGGCCTGCATCGGCTAGGCTTCCGGCATGACCGAGCTGATCTCCGTGTGGCCTCCATTCGCGCTCACCTTGGCCACTCCCCGGCTCACGCTGCGGCCACTGCGCGACGACCACATCCCTGCCGCGGTTGAAGCGGCGGCCAGTGGTATCCACGAACAGGGCCGCAACCCGTTCAGCACACCCTGGACCGCTGTCCCAGCCGGCGACCTGGGAGCCAACATGGCCCGCTGGTATTGGCAATGCCGTGCCGCCTCCACCCCCGAGTCATGGACGCTGACGCTGGGCGTCTGGCACGAGGACACCTTCCTCGGCTGCCAGGACATCGCGGCGAGGGACTTTACGGCCCTCCGCACAGTCGCGAGCGGGTCATGGCTGCGGAAGAGCGCGCAGGGCCGCGGCTTCGGCAAGGAGATGCGGGCGGCGGTGGCGCTTTACGCCTTTGACTGGCTCGGCGCAGAAGTCTGCGAATCTGACGCCGCCGACTGGAACGCCGCCTCCCTGGGCGTCTCCCGGTCGCTCGGCTACGAACTGAACGGCGTCACCCGCATGTCCCGGGGCGGCAAGCAGGAGACGGTTCAGCGGGTGCGCCTCACCCCGGAAGGCTTCCGCCGCCCTGACTGGCACCTAAAGGTGGAAGGCCACGAACCCACGGCAAGGTTCCTCCTGGGGGTCGCCGCTGGTTGAGCTTATCGAAGCCGAGGGGAACCGGTTTCGACCAGCTCAACCAGCGGCAGTGGCGCAGCGGGCCGGCGCGGCCACATTTGGCGAACCGACGTCAATCGGCAGTCTCGCTGGTTCCGGCAAGCTTAACCAGCGACGGCGGGGCGCCGTTGCCGCGGAACGCAGCCCCGGCACCCCGCCGTGAGTTACGCCCCTTCGAGCAGGTCCGTGACGAGTGCCGCGATGGGCGAGCGTTCGGAGCGGGTGAGGGTGATGTGGCCGAAGAGCGGGTGGCCCTTCAGGGTTTCTACGACGGCTGCGACGCCGTCGTGCCGTCCGACCCGGAGGTTGTCGCGCTGGGCGACGTCGTGGGTGAGGACGATCTTCGAGTTCTGCCCGATCCGGCTCATGACGGTCAGCAGGACGTTCTTTTCGAGCGACTGGGCCTCGTCCACGATCACGAAGGCGTCGTGCAGTGAGCGTCCACGGATGTGGGTCAGCGGCATGACCTCCAGCATGCCCCGGTCCATGACCTCCTCCACGACCTCCTGGCTCACGAGCGCGCCCAGGGTGTCGAAAACCGCCTGTGCCCAGGGGTTCATCTTTTCCTGCTCCGAGCCCGGCAGGTAGCCGAGCTCCTGGCCGCCTACCGCGAAGAGCGGGCGGAAGACGATCACCTTACGGTGCTCGCGGCGTTCCAGCACCGCCTCCAGGCCGGCACACAGGGCAAGGGCCGACTTACCGGTGCCCGCGCGCCCGCCCAGGGACACGATGCCCACCGCGGGGTCCATCAGCAGATCGATGGCGAGCCGCTGCTCCGCGGAGCGCCCGTGGAGGCCGAAAATGTCGCGGTCCCCCTTGACCAGGCGGACCTGCTTGTCGGCACCAACACGGCCGAGAGCCGAGCCGCGGCTGGAGAGCACCACAAGGCCGGTGTTGACCGGCATCTCTGCAGCCGCCGGGATGAAGACCGGTTCGTGTCCGTAGAGCGTGGAGATCTCCTCGTCGCTCGCATCGATCTCGGCGACGCCGGTCCAGCCGGAATCCTTAACGAGCTCGTTGCGGTATTCGTCGGCCAGCAGGCCCATGGCCGAGGCCTTGACCCGCATGGGGAGATCCTTGGACACCACGGTGACGTTGCGCCCCTCGTTGGAGAGGTTCTTCGCGACGGCGAGGATGCGGCTGTCGTTGTCCCCGCCGCGGAACCCGGCCGGCAGGACTTCGGCCGAGATGTGGTTCATCTCGATCATGAGCGTACCGCCGGCGTCGCCCAGCGGGATGGGCCGGTTCAGCCCGCCGTGCTGGATGCGAAGGTCATCAAGGAGCCGGAGCGCCTTCCGTGCGAAGTAGCCGAGTTCGGGGTCATGCCGCTTCCCTTCAAGTTCGGTGATCACCACGATCGGCACAATAACTTCGTGCTCCGCGAACCGCAGCAGGGCGCGGGGGTCGGAGAGCAGCACCGAGGTGTCGATGACGAAAGTGGAGACTGATGGCTGGGATTCAGTCTGTGGGCCGGAAACAGCAAGACCGGCTGCGGCGTCTTTCGTGTCCGCACCGGTCTTTGAATTGGCTCGCTTGGCGCGAGAGGTAGCCTTCTCACCCTTGTCCGTGATGACGTCGGGCAGTTGTTCAGAAATAGCCACATCGACTCCAGCCCCGGGGCGCTGCCCGGAATTGTTATTGGTGAGGCGGCTCGGCCACGAGGCCGGATCCGGCCTCCCATACAACCGGTGCGAAGAATCGCTCCATGTACTGGCCTCCCCGATCAGCCGGCGGTTTGCCTGCTGATGGATTCAACGTAATTCGCCCCGAACTAATTTCCAACGTCTTCTTCCGGCGATTCCTGTTGCCGGCGTGTGAATTTGGCGTGAACGGCGGCGGCTGAACGGCGGCGGCTGAACGGCGGCGGCTGAACGGCGGCGGCTGAACGGCGGCGGCCCAGGCGGAATGCCAACAGACGCCAACAACGCTACGCACCGAAGCGCCGCTGCCTGCCGGCGTAGTCCCGCAGGGCGCGAAGGAAATCCACCTTCCGGAAGGCCGGCCAAAGTGCCTCGCAGAAGTAAAACTCGCTGTAGGCGCTCTGCCACATCAGGAAGCCGGAGAGGCGCTGCTCGCCGGAGGTCCGGATGACCAGGTCCGGATCAGGCTGGCCGCGCGTATAGAGGAAGCGCGAGATGTCCTCCACGCTCAGGGAGTCGGCAAGTTCACTGATGTCCGCCTTGTGCGCCACGGCGTCGTGCAGCAGCTCGCGCACCGCGTCCACGATCTCGCGCCGGCCGCCGTAGCCGACGGCCACGTTTACGTGCAGCTTTTCCCGCACCGGCGTCCGGGCCGTGAGCGTGGTCAGTCGGTCCGCCAGGTAGTCCGGGAGCAGCTCCGGGGCGCCCATGGCGTGGACCGAAATGTCGGCGTCTTCGTCGAGCCGGTCCAGCGTGTTAGCGATGATTCCCATCAACAGGTCAAGCTCTTCGCCGGAACGGTTCATGTTGTCCGTGGAGAGCATGTACAGGGTGACCACCCTGACGCCCAGCTCCTGGCACCAGCCGAGGAACTCATGGATCTTGTCCGCGCCGGCCTGGTGGCCCTGGCTGGTGGGGGCATTGAACTGCCGGGCCCAGCGCCGGTTGCCGTCCACCATTACGCCGATGTGCCTTGGGATCCGCCCCGGCTCCAGGGAGCGCAGAAGCTTCCGCTCATAGAAGCCATAGAGAAACCCGGGCCATTCCATCCGGAGAATCACCTGACTTCCTGCTGTCCGACTTTTGTGCAAGTCCTAGGCTACCGCCCGGAGGCGGCGGTAGCTTGCAAGCTGCCGCCCGAAGCCCCACCAACGAGCCGCAAGGACCCGGCAAGGAGACGTTACCGGAAGGTAACTTACTGAAACGTAGGTTATTCTGGAAGGCATGGAAAGCAACGCCCCGGACGGCGGACCGCGAGCCCCCAAGCCTCGCACCCCGGAGCCGTCGAAGGCAGAACCCACCGCCGTGGACGACGCCGCGGCACGCATCGCGGAACTGCTGACGATCAAGCCCAAGTGGCGGGGATGGATCCACACGGTCACCGCGCCGTTGGCCCTGGCTGCAGGTATCGTCCTGGTTGTGGTGGCGCCAACCGCGGACCGCAAGATCACGTCCGCCATCTATGCCCTCACCGGTGTCCTTCTGTTCGGCATCAGCGCTGTGTACCACCGCGGCAACTGGTCCCCCGGCGTCAAACGCGTCCTCAAACGGCTGGACCACACCAACATCATGCTGGTGATCGCCGGCAGCTACACTCCGCTCGCGTGGAGCCTCCTGGACAGGACGACGGCGGAGTTCCTGCTCTGGCTGATCTGGTCCGCCGCAATCCTTGGCGTGCTGTTCCGGCTGCTCTGGACCGACGCACCCCGGTGGCTGTACGTGCCCATCTACATCGGCCTCGGCTGCGGGTCCCTCTTCTACCTGCCCGCCTTTTTCGCGGCGAGCGTCCCGGCGGCGCTGCTGATCTGTGTCGGCGGGGCCCTGTACATTGCCGGGGCCGTGTTCTACGCCCTTAAGAAACCCAACTTCAGCTACTGGCACTTCGGCTTCCACGAACTGTTCCACGCTTTCACGGTGCTGGCCTTTGCCGCGCACTTCGCAGCCATCCTCATTGCAGTGCTGAGCTGACGCGTTCCAACGCCGCCTCGACGGTCGCCACGGGCCGGTCGCAGACCATGTCGCGGCAGACGTAGACGAGCGGCGCACCGCCGGGCCCGGCCGGCCTCTGCCGCAGCAGCGGCACTTCGGCCGGCTTCCCGCCGTCGTCCGCCTCAGCCTCCCCTACCGCCACCACCAGCCCCGGACTCGGGGACAGCAGCAGCGCGCGGTGGAGGGCATCCCGCTCGGGGCCGGCAGGTCCGACGACGGCGGCCTCCAGCGGCCCCGCCAGCGCGGCCTGCGCTGTGGCCAGCAGCCAGCCCGCCACCCGCGGTGCCCGCGTGGCGAGCGGGGGCACCAGGACGAGGATGCTCCCCGCCATTGTCCGGTGTTCCGCGGAACCGGACAGGGCAGCATAGCTAAGCAGGGCCCCGGCAAAGGCCGCAGCCCCGCTGGGCGTGGCGTCGTCAAAGAAGCCCAGGCCGGGCTTCCCACCTTGGGCGCTGACCACCTGCGCCGATTCCCCGGCCGAGTCGGCGAGCCGCCCGCCGTCCACGAACCGGGTGCACGCCGCCTGGATCACCGTCTCGGCCAGCGTGTACCAGCGCGCCGAGCCCGTGGCCGAATACAAAGCCAGGAAGCCGTCCGCGCAGAACGCATAGTCCTCCAGCAGGCCGCCGATCCCCCGGGCCGCGCCGCTATGCGAAACCCGGACCAGCTTCCCTGTTGCCCGCACCCCTGCTGCCGACTCCTCCGGTGCCGGCCGCCAGTGGACCCGTTCCAGATATCCGGCGATCCGGCCGGCTGCCGCCACGAGGTCCGGCCGGTCCAGGACTACCCCGGCCTCTGCTAGCGCAGCCACAGCGAGCCCGTTCCAGCCCGCCACCACCTTCTCGTCCCGCTCGGGCTGCGGCCGGCGCGCCCGGGCTTCCCGGAGCCTGGGCATCACGTCCAGCCAGAGCCGTGCCTCGTCACCGTCCAGCGCCCGGCCCGGGTGCAGCGGCGAGCCGAGCTCCGAGACGGTGCCGCGGACGCCGACGTTCATCATCCAGGCGACGGCCGCGGCATCCTCGGCGCCGAGAAGCCGTTCAAGATCTCCGGGGGTCCAGAGGTAGCTGGCCCCTTCGTGGTGCTCGCCGTCCACTACGGAGTCGGCATCCAGCGAGGATGCCAGGCCTCCTTCCGGCAGCCCCAGCGCCGTGAGCATCCAGTCGGCGGTGCGCGCCGCAACGTCGGCGGCCTCGACGGCCGGAAACCCGGCCGTTCCGCCGAGCCTGACCCAGTGCACGTAGACGCGCAGCAGCTGGGCGTTGTCGTACAGCATCTTCTCGAAGTGCGGAACGGACCAGTCCCGTGTCACCGAATAGCGCGCGAAGCCGCCGTCGAGCTGGTCGAAGAGCGCCGAGCGGGCCATGGCCGCGAGGGTGCGCCCGGCCATCTCCCTGGCCTCTTCGGCGGTGTCAGAGGGCACCGCCGCGTGCCGGACCAGGAACTCCAGAACGGCCGACGGCGGGAACTTGGGGGCGGTGCCGAACCCGCCGTCGTCGGGGTCTTCGGACCCGGACAGGGAGCGCACGGCGGCGGGCAACAGTCCGGCGTCGAGCAGTTCCGGCGGGCGGGAGACGTCCACCGCCGCCGCGAGCTGCACCTGGCCCATGTTCTGCGCGAGGGAGCGGGCGTTCTCCTCCACGGCGCCGCGGCGCTCCGTCCAGGCCTCATGCACGGCCTCGAGGACCTGGCGGAAGGAGGGCCGCCCGGGCATAGGCCGCGGCGGGAAGTAGGTGCCGGCGTGGAAGGCCCGGCCCTCTGGGGTCAGGAAGATGGACATGGGCCAGCCGCCCTCGCCGCTGATGGCTTGCGTGGCGGCCATGTAGACGGCGTCGACGTCCGGACGCTCCTCACGGTCCACCTTGACTGCCACGAAATGGCCGTTCAGGTAGTCAGCGGTGGCCTGATCCTCGAAGGATTCCCGGGCCATGACGTGGCACCAATGGCAGGCGGCGTAGCCGATGGACAGGAACACGGGGACGTCCCGGGACGCGGCACTCGCAAAGGCGGCGTCCCCGAAGGGCTGCCAGTGCACCGGGTTGCCGGCGTGCTGGCGCAGGTAGGCAGAGGGTTCCGTGCCGAGGGCATTGCGCTCCCCCGGCTTGGACTCCCGCGATCCGGGCTGCCCTGATCCGGGCTCAGGTGTCGGCGCGGCCTGCATTGCCGTTGGCGGCATCGTCGCGGGAGATGTCCGCGGCCTCGGCGGCAGCCATCCGTTCCTCCTCTACCTGGGCGCGGTACCGCACCCGGCGGATGCGGCGCACCATGTCCACGATCAGCAGCGCGGTGAGCACCACGATGAAAGCGGTCAGCAGGAATCCCAGCAGGCCGGGCGTGACCTGGTCCTGGGACAGGCCGGGGCGCAGCGACGGCGAGGGGGCCGGGGACGATGCCAGGGCAATGAGCAAATGGTGCACTGTTCAAACCTTCTCAAGGCTGGGGCCGCCGTCCGCCGCGTGGGCTAACGCCTGGCCCGTTGGTACGCGCGCAGCCGCGGCCGCTTCGGCCGCCACGCTGTCTTCTACGCGGGATAGAAAATGTCTCTTGTCTCTATCTTAGCCCCGCGAAGAGGTCCTTCTCCGGCAGCTTCGTGGCCACCTTCGATTGGATCAGCGTGTAGTCCTCCCAGGGCCAGGCGCGCGCCTGCATCTCCGCAGACACGGCGAAGAAGAAGCCGAGCGGGTCCACCTGCGTCCGGTGGGCCCGGAGGGCGTCGTCGCGGGTTGCAAAGAAGCCGCCGCAGTCCACCTGGGTGGTTGTTTCATGCGCGGGCGGCGGCGGCGTGTGCCCTTCAGCGTCCGCCTCAAGCCAGGCGGCAAGGCGCTGGGCGTAGGGCGACTGGAGCCCGGCCTCCTCCAGGGCAAAGTGCAGGGCACGGAAGCGTTCCGGGCTGAAGGCGCGGTCGTAGTAGAGCTTGCTCGGCTCCCACGCATCACCGGTGCCGGGATACCTGGCGGGGTCCCCTGCGGCCTCGAAGGCCTCCACCGCAACCCGGTGCGCCATGATGTGGTCCGGATGCGGGTAGCCGCCGTTTTCGTCATAGCTGACGATGACGTGCGGCTTGAAGTCCCGGACCAGCCTGACGAGGGGGCCCGCGGCCCGTTCCAGGGACTGCAGCGCGAAGCAACCGGCCGGCAGGGGCGGGAGCGGATCGCCTTCGGGCAGCCCCGAGTCCACGAAGCCCAGCCAGCGCTGCCGGATGCCCAGGATCCGGGCGGCCTCGTTCATTTCGAGGCGGCGGGCACCGGCCATGTCGCGCTTGGGATGGGGCTCGCCCTCCATGGCCGGGTTCTGGATGCCACCGCGTGAGCCGTCCGTGCAGGTGGCGACCATAACGTCCACACCGGCCGCGGCGTACATGGCCATGGTGGCTGCGCCCTTGCTGGACTCGTCATCCGGGTGGGCGTGGACTGACAGCAGGCGAAGCTTCGGCGACTGACTGGTGGACGCTGTCATGGGGGACTGCTCCTCTTTCTCCTGGAACTGGCTGCAATGCTGACGCCGGATATTTCCCCGGGGGAATCGCCACTAAACTGGAAGGGTGACTACCGAGGACAAGTCGGGCACTGCCCAGCCTGCAGACATTAGCCTAGCCAATCGCTATGGCCGTCCAAAGCGCAGGCTGTCCCGAAAGGCCAAGCGCTGGGCGGTTATCACGGCCTTGGCCATCGGGATGGGTTTTCTGGCCTGGGTGTCCACGTCCAATGCCACGACGTCGGTGAGCTACAAGGACATCGGGTACCGGACCACGGATGCCACCCAGGCCGAGGTGGACTTCCAGGTGACGAGGGAACCCGGCACTGCGGTCAAGTGCGCCGTTAAGGCGCTCGATTCCAAGTTCGCCGTTGTCGGCTGGAAAGTGGTCGACATTCCGCCGGTTGAGCAGGACGCGCAGGGGCAGAGTGCCGACGGCGGGCGCACCCTCGCCCGGCGGGTTGTCCTGCGCACCGAATCGCAGGCCGTCTCGGGCGTCGTGGACAGCTGCTGGATTCCGAAGCCCTCGGCCTCCTAGGGCCCGCCTGGAGCCCGCAGGAAAACGGGCAGCAGAAGAAGGTTGTGACCCACGCCGCTTGGTTGTTGGGTTTACTCCACGGGATTGACTACAATGGATCAATACCTTTACCCCGCTGAGATGGTTACTGAGTTCCACAGGTGGCCACCGTGGCGGGGTGTTTGTTTGTATGACCGCTTGTACACCCACTAGAGGAGAAGTCCGTGTCTACCACTAACAGCGCGCCTGCAGCTTGGCTTACCCAGGAAGCTTTTGACCGCCTGAAGGCAGAGCTGGACCACCTTTCCGGCCCCGGCCGTGCGGAAATCGTCCAAAAGATCGACGCCGCGCGCCAGGAGGGTGACCTCAAGGAGAACGGCGGCTACCACGCTGCGAAGGAAGAGCAGGGCAAGATCGAGGCCCGCATCCGCCAGCTGACCGTCCTGCTCCGCGACGCCCACGTCGGCGAGTCACCGGCCGACGACGGAATCGTTGAGCCCGGCATGATCGTGGTCGCCCGCATCGCCGGTGACGAGGAGACCTTCCTGCTCGGCTCCCGCGAAATCGCCGGCGACTCCGACCTGGACGTCTTCAGTGATAAGTCCCCGCTCGGTGCCGCGATCATGGGTCACAAGGAGGGCGACAAGCTCAGCTACACCGCCCCCAACGGCAAGGACATCCCGGTGGAGATCATCTCCGCCAAGCCCTACTCGGGCTGACACCGCATCCATCCGCGGTCGCAGCAAACGCACGACGCCGGCCTCCCCGTTTTCGGGGACGGCCGGCGTCGTGCTTTAAGACGCGCTAAAGGCATTCAGCGCCGGGATGCCCGCGCCCGCAGCACGACGGCGGCCAGGACGCCGCCTGCGGCGCCGCCGAGGTGGGCCTGCCAGGACACGTATCCTGCAATGTTCGGAATGATCCCGAAAAGGATGCTGCCGTAGGCCAGGAACAGCACCACCGAGAGAAGGATCTGCCACCAGCTGCGGTTGAAGAATCCGCGCACCAAGAGAAACGCGAACAGGCCGAAGACCAGGCCGGACGAGCCCACGGTGACTCCGCCGGCGCCAATTAGCCAAACGGCCAGCCCGGAGCCCAGCCAGCTGCAGGCAACGGCCGTGAGGAAGACCCGGATCCCGGACAGAAACACCAGGAACCCGAAGATGATCAGCGGCAGCGCATTGGACAGCACGTGATTGAGGTTGGCGTGCAGCAGCGGGAAGGTGAAC
This sequence comes from Arthrobacter globiformis, assembly GCF_030815865.1. NCBI lineage: Bacteria > Bacillati > Actinomycetota > Actinomycetes > Micrococcales > Micrococcaceae > Arthrobacter > Arthrobacter globiformis. The sequence goes on along the minus strand of NZ_JAUSXI010000001.1, from coordinate 1,693,763 downwards.
ACGTCCAGGATGCCGTCGGCGCTTCTGGGCCTGAGCCCGAAGACGCCGTTCAGCGAGTGCAGCAGCACCGTGTTGAGCAGCTCGATGGCGAACAGGAGCGCCACGAACGATCCCACCACCAGCAGCCCGCCCTTGGCACGGGCGGCAGCCGTTTCCCTGGTGGCGGATGCCTCTCGCGGGCTGTCCAGCATGGTGGCTCCTAGTGCACCACGATTGGCTGGAAGCCCTCGGCGCGCAGGGCGCCGAGGACCTGTTCGCCGTGCTCGTGGCCCTTGGTCTCGAGGTTCACGGTGATGGAGACGTCGCCCATGCTGATGGAGCCACCCACGCGGGTGTGGTCGAGGCCGGTAACGTTGGCGTCGTTCTCGGCGATGATGCGGGCAATGGTGGCCAGCGAGCCCGGGCGGTCATCAAGCATCATCCGCACGGTCATGTACCGGCCGGCGGCAGAGAGCCCGCGCTGGATCACCTTGAGCATCAGCATGGGGTCGATGTTGCCGCCGGACAGGACGACGGCTGTTGTTCCGGGGTTCTCGATCTTGCCGTCCATCAGGGCCGCCACGCCCACCGCACCGGCGGGCTCGACGACCATCTTGGCGCGTTCCAGCAGGAAGATCAGGGCCCGGGCCAGGGAGTCTTCGCTGACGGTGACCACATCGTCCACCAGTTCGCGGATGATGCTGAACGGCAGCTGCCCGGGACGGCCCACGGCGATGCCGTCGGCCATGGTGGAAACCTTCTTGAGCGGCACCAGGGCGTCCGCTGCCAGCGACGGCGGGTACGCGGCCGCGTTTTCTGCCTGGACGCCGATGATGCGGATGTCGCGGCCGAGTTCCTTGGCGCGGGCCTTGACGGCCACCGCGACGCCGGCCAGCAGGCCACCGCCGCCGACGCCCATCAGGATGGTGTCGACGTTGGGCACCTGCTCGAGGATCTCCAGCCCGAGGGTGCCCTGGCCGGCCACGACGTCCACGTTGTCGAAGGGGTGGACGAAGACTGCGCCGGTATCGTCGGCATAACGCTGGGCCTCTGCCAGGGCCTCATCCACGTTGTGTCCGTGCAGGACCACCTCGGCGCCGTGGCTGCGTGTCGCGGCGAGTTTGGGCAGTGCAACACCGAGCGGCATGTAGATGCGGGCTTTGATGCCCAGGCTCTTGGCGGCGACGGCCACGCCCTGCGCGTGGTTGCCGGCGGAAGCCGCCACCACGCCGCGCTTCTTGTCCGATTCGGAGAGGCGCGCCATCCGCACGTAGGCGCCGCGCACCTTGAAGGAGCCGGCGCGCTGCAGGTTCTCGCACTTGAAGTAAACCTCGCCGCCCACCATGGCGCCCAGGGCCCGGGAAGACTCCACCGGGGTCCGCGCAATAATCCCGTCCAGCAGCTTCTGCGCCTCAAGGACATCGTCCAACGTGACGGGAAGGCTTTCGGGGGTGTTCACGAACTATTCTCCTTTGGGTGATTCGACGTCGGCACCGGGAGCGGCCTTGCCGCCCGGGGTGCCGTGTGCAGTGCCGGCAGCGTTGCCGTGGCCGGACTGCGAGCCCGGCAGCCGGACATCCTTGAAGGTGTTGTCCTCGTCGGCTGGGGTCAGGCCTGCGGTACCCGCGGCAGCCGGCACAAGTTCATGTTCCCACGTTCTGCCAGCAATATACCGAATCGCCGAATTTGCTACGGCCAGGATGGGGACCGAGAACAGCGCCCCGGGGATGCCGGCGAGGTAGGAACCGGCGGCAACGGACAGGATCACGGCCACCGGATGCAGGGCGACGGCCTTGCCCATGACCAGTGGCTGCAGGATGTGGCTTTCCAGCTGCTGCACCAGCAGCACGATGCCCAGCATGATCAGTGCGTTGACCGGGCCGTTGGCCACGAGGGCCAGCAGCACCGCGATGGCACCCGTCACGAGCGCACCGACGATGGGGATGAAGGAGCCGATGAAGACCAACACGGCCAGGGGCAGTGCCAGCGGCACCCCGATGATCGCCGCGCCCGCACCGATGCCGACGGCGTCCACGAAGGCCACGAACATCTGGATCCGGGCATAGCTGACCATGGACGCCCAGCCGCGCCGCCCGGCGCCGTCAGCGGCGACGCGGGCCCGACGGGGCAGCAGCCGGACCAGGAACGCCCAAATGCGGCTGCCTTCGAGGAGGAAGAAGATCATGATGAACAGCGCCAGCACCATACCGGCAGCGAAGTGCCCGGCCGTGCTGCCGAAGGAGAGCGCCCCGCTGAGGATGCTGCTGCTGTTGTTCTGCAGCGCCGCCGTGGCCTCCTTGATGTACTGGTCGATCTGCGCCGCACTCAGGTGCAGCGGCCCCTCGGCCAGCCAGTCCTGAATCTGCTGGATCCCGGTCAGCGCCTGATTCCAGAGCTCGCGAAAACCGAGGGCCAGCTGCCGGCCCACCAGGGCAAGGGAACCGGCGATAAGCCCGATGAAGCCCAGAACCGTGATGGCGACGGCGGCCCCGTTGGGGAGACGCGACTCCCGCAGCCTCCGCACCACGGGGCTCAACAGGCCGGCAAGCAGTGCCGCCACCATGACGGGAATGATGAGGAAGCTGACCTTGGCCAGCAGCCAGACCAGGGCACCGGTAATCAGCAGGATCAGCCCCAGCCGCCAGGCCCATGCCGCCGCAATGCGCACGCCGTAAGGAATGTCCTGCTCAAGGTCACGGTCAGTCCTGATGCGCCGCGGCTCCAGGCGCCCGAAGGGCCGGGCAGCGCCTGGCGTGCTCGCCCCGCCCGTGGCACTTCCACTGCCTGTCGTGTTGGCTGCATCGTCTGGTGTGGCGTCCTTTGGTGGCGTCATAGCCCAATACTTCCCTAGCCGCCCGGCTATGGGAAACGCGCCACGGCCCGACTGTGCACTGCCAGGGTCGGTCACCGTGCGGGTCCGGTCACCGCGCGAGTCCGGTCACTGCGCGGGTCCGGTCACCGCGCGGGTCAGTCACCGCGCAGGTCGGTCACTGCCCAGGGCGGGCCCTCCTCGGCTTAGGCACCAGCCAGGTCAGCGCGGATACCCCAGGTGATGGTGAACGAGTCCCCCGGCGTCAGCCAGCGGAGGCTGTCCCCGGAGTTGAAGGCATTGGCCGGACCCGTCATCGGTTCCACAGCCACGGCCGCGGACCGGCCCGGGTAGATGCGGCTGACAAACACGTGGACGAACGGGCAGGTCTCGTCCTGCCACAGGCTGACGCTGCGGCCGTCCGGCGCGGTCAGCGTGTGGCTGGCGATCCCGCCGTCGAACGCCAGGCCCGTAAGGGCGGCGTCGAGATCCACGTCCCCCACCGTCCTCCCCTGCCGCAGGTCGCTGTCCGCCGAAACGGGTTCCGAGCTGCGCGGGATGAGCCGCTCATCCGCCACCAGCCGCGTTGCGGCGTCCACCGTCAGGGTGAGGTCCTCGGAAGGGACATCACCGAGCCGGAGGTACGGGTGCGCGCCCAGCACGAACGGCGCCTCGGCCTCGGCATCATTGACCAGCGTTTGCCGCACCTCCAGGCCCAGGTCCTCGGCCAGGGAGTACTCTACGCGGTGCCGCAGCAGGAAGGGGTAGCCGTGCTGCGGGAAGACGGTCGCCTCGAGGGTCACGGCGAACTCGGATTCGTCGACCAGCGAGTACGACGCGTTGCGCAGAAGCCCGTGGCTGGCGTTGTTTTTGGAAACCTCGGTGATGTCCAGCTGCTGCTTCTTGCCGTCCAGGTGCCAGAGGCCGTCCTCTATCCGGTTGGCCCACGGTGCCAGGGTGATGCCCGTGGCGCCGGGCGGAATGTCGGAGTCCCCGTAGGACTCCGTCAGCTGGACATCTCCGCGGCTGTACCACCGCAGCCCGGCAGCCAGCTCGGTGACCACGGCGAGCGCATCGCCCCGCCTGAGCTCGTACTGCCTGCCCGTGGCGTAGCGCTGCCGCGCCGTCGGGGCATCACTGGCCGTCGGGGAATCGCTGGTTTCAGAAGTCGCGCCGGGAGTCATGGACCTACCGTACAACGCACGCCCCACAACGCATGCACCGCCTGGAAGGAGCAGCTCCTGTTATCTTTTGTGAGAAAGTATTTGTTTTTGATCGATTGTGCCACAATGGGAACAGCCACAAACAGTGACCGGGCGCACAGGCAGCTGAGCCCGCAAGGAAAGGAGGAGCAACGTGCTCGCAACCCAGCGGCAGCACCTCATCCTCCAGGAACTCGACGCCGAAGGCACCGTCCGGGTGGCGGCACTCGCGGACCTGCTCCGCGTGTCCGAAATGACCGTTCGGCGCGACATCGACGCGCTCGACGCCGAAGGCCAGTTGCTGCGGGTTCACGGCGGCGCCACACGCGCTGCCGCGTTCAGTGCACTCGAACCGGGCTTCGGCGCCAAGGCGGCCCGGGAAACGGAGGCGAAACGGGCCATCGCCGCGGAGGCCCTCACGCTGCTCCGCCCCGGCATGACCCTGCTGGTTTCCGGCGGCACCACCACCCATGAGCTCGCGCGGCTACTCCCCCGGGACCTCGGGCTCACGGTGGCCACCAACTCCCTCATGGTGGCTAGCGCCCTGGCGTCGGCAGGCGACGGCGGCATCCGCACCGTGGTCCTGGGCGGCCAGCGCACACCCTCAGAGGCGCTTGTGGGCCCGGTAACGGTGCACGCCCTGGACACTCTGCACGCCGACCTGTGCTTCATGGGCGTGCACGGCTTCGACCCGAAGGCCGGCATCACCTCACCGAACCTCCTCGAGTCCGAGGTCAACGCCACCATGATCGCGGCGTCGGACAAGGTGGCGGTGCTCGCAGACGCCACGAAGTACGGGAGCGTGGGGCTCGCCGGGATCGCCCCGCTGTCAGCTGTCGGCATCCTCATCACCGACGACCGGATCAGCACAGGCTCCGCCGGCCCGGCCGCCGAGGAACTGCTCCGGCAGTCCGTCGGCGAGCTGCGGCTGGCACGTATAACTGCTGCCGCCGGGATCCCCGCTCCCGCAACGCCAGACCCCTTAACACCCGCCCCCTCCACTCCCCGCCTCCCGGACGGCCAGACGCCGTCGGCTATCGCGTTCAAAGGAAATGATGCATGACCCACATCACCAGTACCCAGCTCGCCGACGGCCGCGAATTGCTCTATTTCGACGACGCCGGTACACCCCGCCCGCGCTCCGTCGAGGCCACGCAGGACCGCAGGGACCTCCCGCCCCGTGGGGAGCCCGGCGAAGTCCGGTACGACGCACTGACCGGCGAGTGGGTGGCCGTGGCCGCCCACCGGCAGACGCGCACTCACCTGCCGCCCGCTGACCAGTGCCCTATCTGCCCCACCACGGGCGCCAACCCGTCGGAGATCCCTGCCCCGGACTACGACGTCGTGGTGTTCGAGAACCGCTTTCCCTCCCTCGGCCCGGCCCTGGGCCCGGTCCCCGCCAGCCCTGGCTGGGGCACCACGGGCCCCGCCTTCGGACGGTGCGAGGTTGTCACCTTCACCCCGGAGCACACAGGATCCTTCAGCGGCCTGAGCGAAACCCGCGCCCGCACCGTGGTGGAGGCGTGGGCGCATCGGACGGCAGCCCTCAGCGCACTGCCCGGGATCAAGCAGGTTTTTCCGTTCGAGAACCGGGGCGCAGACATCGGCGTCACCCTGCACCACCCGCACGGCCAGATCTACGCCTACCCCTATGTCACGCCGCGCGCCTCCGTCATGGGCGCCGCTGCGCGTAGGTTTTATGACGACGCCGGCGGACGGCAGACGCTGACCGGCTCGCTGCTGCGCTCTGAACGGGAGGACGGCAGCCGGATGGTGCTGGAAAGCGACAGCTTCAGCGCGTACGTTCCGTTCGCGGCCCGGTGGCCGCTGGAGATCCACCTCGTTCCGCACCGCCAGGTCCCCGACATGGCCGGGCTAACCGGGGAGGAGAAGGACGAGCTGGCGCACGTCTACCTGGACCTGCTCAAGCGCCTCGACGCCCTCTACCCCACCCCGACGCCCTACATTTCGGCCTGGCATCAGGCCCCGGTGGATGAGGTGCTGCGCCCTGCCGGCTACCTGCACCTGCAGTTGACCTCCCCGCGCCGCGCAGCCGACAAGCTCAAGTTCCTTGCCGGCTCCGAGGCGGCCATGGGCGCCTTCATCAACGACACCACTCCCGAACAGGTGGCGGAACTACTCCGCTCGGCCACCGTTCCGGCATCCCCGGCCGAGGCGCTCGCTCCGGCCGCCCCCGGCCTCATCGAAGGAGCCCACGCATGACCGCCCCCGCCACCACCGGCCTCGCTGCCCAATTCCACTCGACGTTCGGCCGCCAGCCCGACGGCGTGTGGCAAGCTCCCGGCAGGGTCAATCTGATCGGCGAACACACTGACTACAACGAGGGCTTCGTGCTGCCCTTCGCGATCGACAGGACCGCCCGCGTGGCCGTAGGGGTCCGCCCCGACTCCACCATCCGACTGCTCTCGACCTACGGCGGCCAGGGGCTCACGACGGCGGACACCGCTTCGCTGGCGGGCCCGGCGGCCAAGGGCTGGACCAAGTACCCGCTGGGCGTCATCTGGTCCCTGCAGCAGCGCGGCATCGACGTGCCGGGCCTCGACCTGCTGCTGGATTCCGACGTGCCCCTCGGCGCCGGCCTGTCCTCCTCGCACGCCATTGAATGCGCGGTGATTTCGGCACTCAATGACCTCACCGGCGCAGGCCTGGGACCGGAGGACATGGTGCTGGCCACCCAGCGCGCCGAGAACGACTTCGTCGGTGCACCCACGGGCATCATGGATCAGTCCGCCTCCCTGCGCGGTTCGAAGGGCCACGCTGTGTTCCTGGACTGCCGCGACCAGAGCGTCCAACTGGTTCCCTTCGAGGCCGAGGCTGCCGGCCTCGTCCTGCTGGTCATCGACACCAAGGTTTCGCATTCCCATGCCGACGGCGGCTACGCCTCCCGCCGTGCCTCCTGTGAACTGGGTGCCGAGGTGCTGGGCGTCAAGGCTCTGCGCGATGTCACGCCGGGCGACCTGGAAGAGGCCAGCGGGCTGCTGGACGAGGTCACCTTCCGCCGCGTCCGGCACGTCGTCACCGAGAACGACCGCGTGCTGCAGACCGTGGAACTCCTGGGGCAGCAAGGCCCATCGGCAATCGGCGCCCTGCTCGACGCCAGCCATGCATCCATGCGCGACGACTTCGAAATTTCCTGCGCTGAACTCGATCTCGCCGTCGAGGCCTCCCGGGCAAACGGCGCCATCGGCGCCCGGATGACCGGCGGAGGTTTCGGCGGGGCCGCCCTCGCCCTGACTCCGGTGAGCGAGGAGCAGCAGGTGCGTACCGCCGTCGTAAGGGCCTTTGCGGAAGCGGGGTACACCGCGCCGGACATCTTCACGGTCACCCCGGCGGCCGGGGCCACGCGGCTGGCGTAGCTGTTCAAGCGGGAGTACGGGCGTAGGCTGGTCGCATGCCTGAAGCAGTCATTGTTTCAACCGCCAGGAGCCCGATCGGCCGCGCCTTCAAGGGCTCACTGAAGGACGAGCGGCCGGACGATATGGCCGCGGCCATGGTCAGGGCGGCGCTGGCCAAGCTGCCGGCATTCGACCCCACGGGGGACAGCGGGCCCGGCCTGGACGACCTGTACCTCGGCTGCGCCGAACCGAGCGGCGAGGCGGGCTCCAACATGGCCCGCGTCGTCACCATCCTCGCCGGCCTGGACAACGTGCCCGCCGCCACGGTCAACAGGTTCTGCGCCTCCAGCCTGCAGACGCTCCGGATGGCCTTCCATGCCATCCGGGCGGGCGAGGGCCAGGCGTTCGTGGCGGCCGGCGTCGAAGCCGTATCGCGCTACCAGGACTGGGCCGGGGCGGGCGAAACCGGAGCCGGGAACCACAACCCGCTGTTCGAACCGGCCCGCCACCGGACGGCCGCTCGCGCCGAGTCCAACACGCCCTGGACGGATCCCCGGCTGGGCGGCCGGATGCCGGATATCTATATCGCCATGGGCCAGACAGCCGAGAACGTGGCCACCTCCTACGGGATCAGCCGCGCGGACCAGGACGAATGGGCCGTGCTGAGCCAGAACCGTGCCGAGGCCGCGATCGACTCCGGCTTCTATTCCCGCGAAATCACGCCGTACGAGCGGCGCGACGGCACGCTGGTGGACCGGGACGATTCGCCGCGGCCAGGCGTCACCCTGGAAGCCGTCAGCGCCTTGCAGCCGGTCTTCCGGCGGGAGGGCACTGTCACCGCAGGCAACGCGTGCCCGCTCAATGACGGCGCCGCCGCCCTGGTCGTCATGAGCTACGACCTGGCCCGGGACCTGGGGCTCGAGCCACTGGCAAAAATCGTCTCCACCGCTGCCACCGCCCTGTCCCCCGAGCTGATGGGGATGGGGCCGGTGGAAGCCTCCCGGCAGGCGCTCGCCCGCGCCCGCCTGGACATCGACGACATCGATCTGGTGGAGCTCAACGAGGCCTTCGCCGTCCAGGTGGTGGCCAGCGCCCGCGAACTGAAAATCGACCCCGCGAAGCTCAACGTGCACGGCGGCGCCATCGCGCTCGGTCATCCGTTCGGCATGACCGGTGCACGAATGACCACCACGCTGCTCAACGGCCTCCGCGAGACGGACGGAACGCTGGGCCTCGCCACTTTGTGCGTTGGCGGCGGGCAGGGCATGGCCGTGGTGCTGGAGCGCCTCACCTAGCCTCCCGTTGGAGTTTTTTGTACAGATAATGGCTCCAAATGGCCCCTCAAGTCCAAATAAGTGGACAAAAACTCCAGCCTTGACGCGAGAGTGGGCCCCGCCGGTTTGCGGGACCCACTCGCTGTTGGTGCTATTGAGTTGCTGGTGCTATTGAATGACGACGGCGGGATGCCGGCTAATCGTCGCCGCGGAGGATGGCCAGCAGGCGGATGATTTCCACGTACAGCCACACGAGCGTCACGGTCAGGCCGAAGGCGGCGGTCCAGGAGAAGCGCTCCGGCGCTCCGCTGCGGACGCCCGCCTCAATGCTAGTGAAGTCCATGATCAGCGAGAACGCGGCGAGGCCGATCGCGAGCAGGCCGATGAAGACACCCAGCGGAATGCCGAAGATCTGGAAGCTCGTGCGCAGGCCGAAGGGGGAATCCACGGCACCGGTCCACATCATGATCATGTTGATCAGGGCGAAGACCGCGTAGCCGATGGTGGCGATCATGAAGAAGCGCATCGCCTTGGGCGTGGCGCGGACCTTGCCGCTCTTGAAGAGCACCAGCGTCACGGCGAAGACGGACAGCGTGCCGATGACCGCCTGCAGGCCGACGCCCGGGTACAGCCCGTCAAGGATGCGGGTCAGGCCGCCGAGGAACAGGCCCTCGAGGGCGGCGTAGGCCAGGATGAGGGCAGGCGATGGCTGCTTCTTGAACGTGTTGACGAGAGCCAGCACAAAGCCGCCCAGCGCGCCGACGATCATGAGCAGGCTGGCGAGGGACTGGCCCACGACCAGCGTGACGGCGGCACCGGCCACCACTGCCGCGAGGCAGATGGCGGTCTTGACGATGACGTCGTCGAAGGTCATCCGCCCGGTTTCGGCCGGGCCGGCGGCAGGCCGGTTGTACATCTGCTGCAGCTGGTCTTGGCTCATGTTCTGCTGCTGCGACATCCAGCCGGACTGGGCGTCCATGACCTGGCCGGGAACGCGGCCCTGGCCGTAGTTGTTCTGGCCGTACGCCTGCGGGACAGGCGGTGCCTGGGTGGCTCCACGGAAATTCTTTCCGTTGAAGATCGGGTTTCCGCCAAGTGCCATTGCGGGTGTCCTCCATATATGGGGTTGAGTGATGGTCCTAAAGCTCACGCTATCAATTCCTACGCGCCAGCGGCAGGGAAAGTTCCGCCCGGGCAGCGGGCTTTTGAGTTGTTACCGGATCGCTATCTGATGGCCAGCTCCGCCCACGCGGTTTGTACTGCTTGCGCTGTACGATAAGCGGGTCAGGGTGACGGATATCACAGCTAGTCAAGACCCGCTCCACCAGCACCGATATCCGCCACCCTCCGTTCGCAGCGGCTGCAACGACGCAGACGCAACCACCCCCACGTGGAGGTTTTCAATTTGAGACGCACACCGAGAGGCCTGCCTATCCGGCGGCCGGCCGGGCTGCTGAAGGTATGGGGGGCCATTGCCTCCGCCGTCGTGGCACTTCTGCTGGCCGCAGCGCCGGCAGCGCAGGCTGGGACTCCAGCTCCGACGCCACCCCCGTCGAACCAGCAGTTTCAGAACAGCATCAGCGGCTTCCTCCGCGACGACGCACGGCGCCCCCTCGAGGGCGTCAAGATCACCGCCAAGAGCGGTGACTTCACCGGCGAGGCAACCTCGAGCGCCAACGGTTCCTGGCGGATAGGCGTTCCCACCCAGGGCAGCTACGTGATCCAACTGGACGAATCCACGCTTCCGGAGGGAATCAAGCTCGCCGAAGGCCAGTCGAATCCCCGTACCGTCGCCTTCAGCCAGACATCAAACCTCTCAGTCATCTTCACCTTCGGCAAGGGCATCGTGGTGCAGCAGCAGGACTTTGGCCAGAACCTCCTCAACAGGCTCGTGGCCGGCCTTAGCTTCGGCCTGCTGCTGGCACTGGCCTCTGTGGGCCTGTCCTTGATCTTCGGCACCACCGGGCTCACCAACTTCGCGCACGGCGAGATGGTGACCCTCGGCGCCGTGCTCGTCTTCGGATTCAGCGCCATGAACCTGCCCTTCTGGCTGGCCATCATCCTGGCCCTGCTCGGCGGCGGACTCTTTGGCTACGCGCAGGACGCCGGGCTCTGGCGGCCCCTGCGCCGCCGCGGCACCGGCCTGGTGCCCATGATGATCGTCAGCATCGGCCTCGCCTTGGCAGTCCGCTACATCATCCAGTTCTACTTCGGCGGGGCCACCCAGCAACTGCCGTTCGCGCAGAGTGCGGAAATTCAGATTGGCCCGGTCTCCATCTCCCCCAACAACCTGTGGTCCCTGATCATCAGCGCCATCGTGATCGCCCTCATCGGCATTGTGCTGCTGAAAACGCGGCTGGGCAAGGCAACCCGGGCGGTGGCCGACAACCCAGCCCTGGCCGCCGCCTCCGGCATCGACGTCGACTCCGTCATCCGGATCGTCTGGATCACGGGCGGAATGCTGGCCTCACTCGGGGGCATCCTCTGGGCCTACTACCGCCCGGGCGTCACCTTCGACATGGGTTCCCAGATCCTGCTGCTCATCTTCGCAGGCGTGACCCTCGGCGGCCTTGGCACCGTCTTCGGCGCCCTCGTCGGATCCATCATCGTCGGCATCTTCGTCGAATTGACCACCGTCTTCGGCCTTGCGGCCGACCTCAAATACGTGGGAGCACTCTTCATCATGATCGTTGTCCTCTTGTTCCGGCCCCAGGGCATCCTGGGCCGTCGCGAGCGCGTGGGTTAGGAGACAGCCATGGACTTCGGATTCATCCTTTCCAGCGCCGCGGGCGAGCTTTTTAGCCCCACGACGGCGGCCTACGCCCTCGCCGCGCTCGGCCTCGCCGTGCACTTCGGCTACTCGGGCCTGCTCAACTTCGGGCAGGCCGGCTTCATGGCAGTGGGGGCCTACGGCTTCGCCATCTCGACGCTCACCCTCCGGACGCCCTTCTTCGTGAGCCTGCTGATCGCCGTCGTCTGCTCAGTGCTCTTTGCGCTGGTGCTGGGCATTCCCACCCTCCGGCTCCGGGCGGACTACCTGGCCATCGTCACCATCGCGGCAGCGGAAATCGTCCGCTACGTCGTCACCACCAACCAGCTCACGTCCGTCACCGGTTCAGCCAACGGCCTCGCCGCCTTTGAGGGCGGGTTCTATTCGATGAACCCGTTCCCCGAGGGCTCCTACTTCGGCATGAACAACCGTGACTTCTTCATCCGGGTGGTGGGCTGGGGACTCGTGGCCGTCGGCTGCGTTCTTGTCTGGCTCCTGATGCGCAGCCCCTGGGGGCGCGTGCTGAAGGGCATCCGCGAGGACGAGAACGCGGTGCGCTCACTCGGAAAGAACGTATATGCGCACAAGATGCAGGCGCTGGTAATCGGCGGCATCTTCGGCGCGCTGGCGGGGATGATCTTCACGCTCCCCCGCGGTGCCGTGCAGCCCGCCAACTACGGCACCGAACTGACCTTCTTCCTCTGGACAAGCCTGCTGCTGGGCGGCATGGCCACGGTCCTGGGGCCGGTAATCGGCGCCATGATCTTCTGGGTGGTCCTGTCCCTCACGCAGGGCGTCCTTTACGGTCTCATCGAATCCGGCGCGGTGACCTGGCTGACCACGGTCCAGGCCGGCCAGCTGCGGTACATCCTGGTGGGCATCGCTCTGATGCTGCTGATGATCTTCAGGCCGCAGGGTGTCTTTGGCAACAAGAAGGAGCTCGCGTTCGCATGAGCAAGCACAGCGAAGAATCAATGGAAGAGGGCGTCGACTACATGACGGACGCCCGGCCGATTGCCCTCGGGGACAACACCCCCGGCTGCAAGAAGCGGGACCCCATCGTCGTCGCCGAAAACGTCACGCGCAGCTTCGGCGGCATCAACGCCGTCGACGTCGACTACCTGGAGATCCCGCGGCACAAAATCACCGCGTTGATCGGCCCCAACGGGGCCGGCAAGACCACCCTGTTCAATCTGCTCACCGGATTCGACACACCGAACTCCGGCAAGTGGCAGTTTGAGGGCCAGAGCATCGCCGGGGTGTCCTCCTACAAGGTGGCCAGGATGGGCATGGTCCGCACGTTCCAGCTCACCAAGGTCATGGGCAAGCTGACGGTCATGGAAAACATGCGTCTGGGCGCTTCCAATCAGCCGGGCGAGCGGCTGTCCAAGGCCCTGTTCAAGAACATCTGGGGCGGCCGCGAGAAGGAAATCACCGAGCACGCCAACGTCCTACTGGAGAAGTTCAAGCTCGATACCAAAAAGGATGACTACGCGGCGTCACTGTCCGGCGGCCAGCGCAAGCTGCTGGAAATGGCCCGCTCCCTGATGGTCAGGCCCAAGCTGGTCATGCTGGATGAACCCATGGCAGGGGTCAATCCGGCGCTGACGCAGTCGCTGCTGGACCACGTAAAGAACCTCAAGTCCGAGGGCATGACAGTCCTCTTCGTGGAGCACGACATGCACATGGTCCGGCACATCGCGGACTGGGTGGTGGTCATGGCCGAGGGAAAAATCGTGGCCGAAGGGCCGCCGGGCGAGGTCATGAAGAACCCCGCCGTCATCGACGCCTACCTGGGCGCCCACCACGACGTCGACCTCGGCGCCACTGAGGGCATCAAGGCGCTGGAGCAGGAACTCGCGGCGGACGAGGAATCCATCGTCGGCACCGAGGACGCGGGCATCATCGCCGTGGACGCCGTGGTGCCCGACCTCAAGCCCCGGGGTTCATCGGCCATCGATACAGATAAGGACAAGGAATGAGTGCCACGAGCGCGGCCCCGGCCGCAAGCAGCGCAGCCGAGGACGGCGTCGTCGTTAAGGTCTCCGATCTGGTGGCCGGATACCTCCCGGGCGTCAACATCCTCAACGGGTGCAGCATCGAGGCCAGGAAGGGCGAACTGATTGGCATAATCGGCCCGAACGGGGCCGGCAAGTCCACTTTGCTGAAGGCCATGTTCGGCCTGGTGAAGGTGCACTCCGGCTCTGTGGTGGTAAGAGGCCGTGACATCACGGGGCTGAAGGCCAACAAGCTGGTGACCCAGGGCGTGGGTTTCGTGCCGCAGACCAACAACGTCTTCGCCACGCTCACCATCGAGGAAAACATGCAGATGGGCATGTTCCAGCGGCCCAAGGACTTCGCAGAGCGATTCGACTTCGTCACCAGCCTCTTCCCGGAACTCGGGAAACGCAGGGCGCAGCGTGCGGGCTCCCTGTCCGGCGGCGAGCGGCAGATGGTGGCGATGGGACGGGCCCTGATGATGGAGCCGGCAGTGCTGCTGCTGGACGAACCCTCGGCCGGCCTCTCCCCCGTCAAGCAGGATGAGACCTTCCTGCGGGTGCACGAGATTAACCGAGCGGGCGTGTCCGTGATCATGGTGGAGCAGAATGCGCGCCGCTGCCTGCAGATCTGCGACCGCGGCTACGTCCTGGACCAGGGCAGGGACGCGTACACGGGCACCGGCCGTGAACTCATGAAGGACCCGAAGGTCATCCAGCTGTATCTCGGAACGCTGGCCGACGAGGACTAAATACCGTAGCACGCAGAGGCCCCCGTCCGGCTGGACGGGGGCCTCTGCGTGCGAAGGGAAAACGGCTTACAGCTTGCCGAACTCTTCCCTGGCCGGCGTGTACTTGTTGTCGTCCTGGTACTCGTAGATGCCGATGAAGGCTTCCGTTGGGTCACCGGCGTCGGAGAAGGTCACCGGACCGGACTGGCCGTCGTAGTCGATGTCCTTGCCGTTGCGGAGCAGCGTGACACAGGACGCGAAGTCCGTGCACTTCTCGCCGCCTTCGGAGACTGCCTTGAGTTGCTTGGCGATCTCCGTACCCTTGGTGCTCTTGGCGGCCTCGGACGCCAGCGAAATCAGGTTGACCGCGTCGTAGGACTCACCGGCATAGCTGTAGTCCTTCAGTGCCGGGTCGATGGCGAGGAGCTTCTTTTTGAAGTCATCCTTGGCGAAGGTGCCGGGGATGGTTCCCTGGGCGCCCTTCAGCGTGCCTGCCTGGAAGTCCTTGCTGTAGTCGGACGTGTTGCCGTCCACCATGAACAGCTGCGAGGGCTTGATGCCCTTGCCGGTCAGCAGCGGAACAATGCTCTTGGCCTGGTCAAAGGTGATCAGGGCAATGGCGTCCGGCTTGGCGGCGATGATCTTGTCCACCTGGCTGCTGAACTGCGAGTCACCCTCGTTGAAGAGTTGCTCGGCCACGACCTGGCCGCCGGCTGCCTCAAAGGCGGCCTTGATGTTCTTCTGCAGGCCCGTGCCGTAGGCGTCGTTCAGGACGATCATGCCTACAGTCTGGGCGCCGCAGGTGGCCATGTAGTTGCCCAGCACCTTGCCCTGCAGGACGTCGGACGGAGCCGTACGCCAGTACAGGCCCTTGTCATCCCAGGTGGTGAAGTCCGGCGAGGTGTTTGCCGGCGAGAACTGGACCACGCCCGCGCCGGTGATCTGGTTGATCACGGTCTTTGACACACCCGAGGAGGCAGCACCGATGACGGCGCTGACACCCTGGCCGAGAAGTGCCGTGGTGGACTGCGTGGCGATGTCGGTCTTGGTGTCGCCGGAGTCGCGATGGACCACCTGCACCGGCTTGCCGAGCACGCCGCCGGCGTCGTTGACCTCCTTGATGCCGAGGTTCACGCCGGCGATTTCTGGCGGGCCGAGGAACGCCAGCGACCCCGTCGTCGGCAGGAGCGACCCAAGTTTCAGCGCAGTGGGAGTGGTGGTAGTTGCTGCCGGTACGCCGCCGGTTTCACTGGCGGTGCTGGTCGCCCCGGCCGTGGCACTGGGTGCAGGGCACGCGATGCCGCCGGCCGCTGCGGAGGATTCTGTCGCGCTCGGGGTGGAACCGCCACCACAAGCCGTGGCCAGAAGGGCGACGCCGATGCTAAGCACAGTGATCTTAGCGACCCGTGGCGCCGTCTGGGGGAGTGAAATCATTTAGAGTCTCCTCGATCGAAAGGTGCGAACGGCCTTTGATGCGATTTTGGTCAGGGGTTCCTGAGTTAAGTTCAAGCTAATGCAATTCGAGCGTGAAAATAAGTGACTAAGGTCACATCCTCATAACAGTCGTTGCATATTGGAACACCGGCGTCGCGGAGGAGAGAAGTTGTACCCCAGGTGGGACTCGAACCCACAACACGCGGATTTTAAGTCCGCTGCCTCTGCCAATTGGGCTACTGGGGCGCCCGGTCAATCGTATCGCCTCAGACGGCGGACAAGGGCCCTGCGTACCGGAATGTGCCGTGCACCCCGCCGGGCCACAGAGCGAGTGGCAGCAGCTGGAAGTGGTCGCCCCACTTTCTGTCCGGCGCCTCGATGCCCAGGGACGACGCCGGGACGAAGCCGAACCGGGGGTAATAGTCGGTGCTTCCCAGCAGCGCGATGCCCTTCTCCCCCGCAGCGTTGGCACGGACGACAGTTTCGCGCATCAACGCCGAGCCGATACCGTGGCGCTGCAGCCGGGGCGTCACGCCGATGGGCCCGAGCCCCAGCAGCTCGAGGTCCTGCACCCACGCGCGGGTGCTGATTACATGCCCGACGATTTCGCCGTCCAGTTCAGCGACGATGCTGAACTCCGGCAGGTACTCCTCGGCGACGAACAGCTCGCGGAGCACCTTGACCTCAACAGGCTCCCCGTCCACGGGCAGTCGGGTGACCGGTGAAACGGCAAAGGCTTCGGCGGTCAAGGCAAGGACGGCGTCGCGGTCCCGGGGCTGCTCGCTGCGGAGCACCACTTCCCGCACCGGTTCGGGCTCGGGGGCGTTGGCGGCCGCGAGCTCGGAAAGGACCTCCAGCGCCCGCGCCGAGTCGGTTACCGGCACCAAGAGGTGGTCGTGGTGGAAGCCGGCCAGCACGTTGCAGCTGATCCGGGCCTGGGTCAGGGCCCTGCTGACGGCCGCGGTCAGGCCTACGGCCTCCAAGGCAGAGTGGACCTCCAGGGTGATCCAGGCCGCGACGAAATCGTAGGGCAGCTCCAGCGCCTCCGCTTCGGCCCGGGGCAGGACCACCGTGAGCCCCTCGGCTTCCCGGACGGCGGCTTCGATGTGCCCCGCCAACGGTTTGCCGTGCGGCCACAGAACGTAGACGTACTCCCCGGCCCGGAGCACGGGATGCATCGATGCGAGGAGCGTTTGGAGGTTCTTTTCACCCGTCATGGAGCCAGTCTATGTGTGCACCCTGCCCGTGTCGGGGAGGGGCTCCCCCACCGGGGAACGGCCCAGGGAAACGCGAAAGCGGCCGTTCCCCCCGAAAGGGAACGGCCGCCGTCGTTATTTTTGCCTAAGGGTTACTTGGCTTCAGCCTTGACAGGATCCTTGGCGCCGCCCTGGGCCGGGTCCGCAGGCTTGTCGGCCGGAGCCTTCTCAGCCGGCGCCGGTGCGGCAGGAGCCGCGGCAGCAGGCTTGGGCGCCGGGGTAGCTGCGGCCACGAAGGCGCCGCGCGGGTTGTCCAGGTCCAGCAGCTGGGTGGTGTCGCGGCCCGCGAAGAAGCTCAGGATCCAGTTGAAGATCACGCGGAACTTGCGCTCGAACGTCGGCATGGCCATGCCGTGGTAACCGCGGTGGGCCAGCCAGGCGAGGGGGCCCTTGAGCCCGATGCGGCCGAGGAGGTTGATGTTGGCAACACCCTTCCACTCGCCGAAGCCGGCCACAGCACCGAGGTTCTTGTGCTTGTAGTCGACGAGCGGCTTGTCCCAGCGGGAAGCCCACAGGTTCTTGGCCAGGCGCTTGGCCTGGCGCAGCGCGTGCTGGGCGTTGGGAACACAGGTGCCGTCCGGCAGGCCAGCGCCCGTCAGGTCGGGAACCGCGGCGATGTCACCGGCAGCCCAGGCGTTGTCGATGATGCCTTCGTCGCCCGAGATGCGCAGGTCCGGCAGGACGCGGACGCGGCCGCGGGGTTCCAGCGGGAAATCGGTGGAGCGGACCATCGGGTTGGCCTGGACCCCGGCGGTCCACACGAGGGTGTCGGACTCGAATTCCTGGGCCAGCGTCTTGTCCGGCAGGTTGATGAGCTTGAGGGCGCCCTCGGCGTTGTCCAGCGACGTGTTCAGCAGGACCTCGATTCCGCGGCTGCGGAGGTGCTCCACAACCCATTCGGCCTGCTTCGCGGTGACCTCGGGCATGATGCGGCCCATGGCCTCTACGAGGACGAAGCGGATTTCCTCCTGCTTGACGCGCGGGTTGTTCTTCACCGCAGCGCGGGCGAGGTCTTCCATTTCGGTGATGCACTCGATGCCGGCGAAGCCGCCACCCACCACCACGAAGGTCAGGGCGCGGGCGCGTTCGGCGGGGTCGGTCATGGTGGAACCGACCTCGATGCGGTCAAGGACCTTGTTGCGCAGCGCAACGGCTTCCTCGATGGTCTTCAGGCCGATGCCCTTGTCCGCCAGGCCCTTGATGGGGAACGTGCGGGTGATGGCGCCAGCGGAAAGCACGACGTCGAAGTACGGCATCTCGAAGTTGTCGCCGCCGTCAGCAGGGGCAACCACGGCCGTGCGGTTGGCGTGGTCAATGGAGACGACGCGGCCCTGGATGAGCTCGCTCTGCTTGAGGTGCTGGCGGTGCGAGACCACTGCGTGGCGGGCCTCGATGTTTCCGCCCGCAACTTCCGGCAGGAAGGGCTGGTAAGTCATGTAGGGCAGCGGATCAACGACAGTGACGATGCCGCCTGCGTTCGCGATCTTCTTCTGCAGTTTGAGGGCTACGTAGAGGCCGACGTACCCGCCGCCGACGACGAGCACACGCGGACGATCCTGGAGCTGTGGGGTGGTTGCCATAACTCCAGAATACAGTACTTTGTGAAAATCTTCACTAACTTGGCCGGTCTGCCGGATCCACCCTCGTGACCGCGCCAGTCTCCGGCTCGTCCACTCCCCCGCCCGACGCACGATAGGCCCGCCTCAACTGGACAGCACCCGCCGCAATAATGGCTATGAAGAGCGCGCCGAACCCGATGACCACTGCCGCCGGCAACGCACTGTCCAGCTGTGACGGCGGCACGGCGACCGGCACCGTCGCCTTGGGCAGCGTAGCCTGCGGGGTGGGCACCCCTGCCGTCGGCTCGGGCGCGGGAGTGGCAAAGTTCCCGCGCCGGTGGACACGGATCCACTCCGCGATGGAACCCAGCGGGTTGGCCTTCGTTTCGGCCACATCGTCCTTGAGCGCAGCCTCCGCATTGAGGACCCCGAAGCCGTACAGCGGGTCCTTGCCCGGCGCGCCCTCGTCCTTGGCGGTGGAGACGATCCTGTTGATGACCTGCTTGGCACTCATCTCCGGCCACTTGGAGCGGATCAGCGCCGCAACGCCGGAGACGATGGGGGTGGCACCGGACGTGCCGGCCCATTCCGCGTAGCTGCCGCCGGGCAGTCCGCCGGCGAGCTTCTCCGCCGGCGCGGCCACGCCGATGCTGATGCCCTGGGAGGAGGAATCGGTGCTCGCCTGTCCGGTCCGGTCCACGCCGGCAACGGTCAGCACGCCGGGGATGGTGGCCGGAGCCCCCACCTGCACGTTGCCGCCGACGCGGTTACCGGCCGCGGCCACGATGACCACGTCCTTCTGCTCGGCGTACAGAAAGGCGGCGTCCCAGCTTTGCGGCCACTCCGGCGACGTGCTGCCCAGCGAAATGTTGATGACCTTTGCGCCACTGTCCACCGCCCAGCGCACAGCCTCCGGGATCTGGTCCTGGTCGCTCTTGCCGCCAGGGTTGGCCGATCCCAGCCAAGTGGATACGGAGAGGATCTGCGCCTCGGGCGCCACGCCGATAATGCCGTCCGGCATGGCTTTGGATGCCGTCGCGGTGGCGTTCTGGGAGGGCTTGGAGCTGGCCGACGTCTTCTTCGGCGCCTGGTGCCCGCGGCCCGCAAGCATGGTGGCCACGAGTGTGCCGTGCTCGGGCTTGGCACCGATGCTCTTCTCGCCGTCGGGGGCGCCGGCACCGGAAACGTCATGGCCGCCGGCCAGCACGCCCTTGAGGTCAGGATGGCTTCCGTCCACGCCGCTGTCGATCACAGCGACCTTCACGTTGGCGCCTTTGGAGACTTCCCAGGCCTTGGTGATGCCGGCTTCCTTGAGCCAGTACTCCTTGTCCCGCCAGGAATCGGCCTGCGCGGCCGGTGCGGTGGCGACGGCGGACGCGGCGATGCCACCGGCAAGCACCGCGGACAGAAGGGCCGAGACCGTCCGGCGAAGCCGGGCTGTTGCTCTGGTCATTCAGAATCCAATTTTCGGTTAACTCGGTGCCTCGGCACTCAGGGCAATTCCGTCCAGAATATCGTGCTCACTGGCGGTGGCCGTAATTATGCGGCCGCCGCTGAGCTCGCCCATGCGGGTGAGGATGCGCCGCCAGACCAGCGCGCCGGCGCCGATGACGTCCACCCGGCCGGGGTGCATGTACGGCAGTTCCGCCCGCTGCGCCCGCGTCATCTGCAGCAGATCGGTGGCCGCGGCCTGGACAGCGGAGATGGACAGTTCTGCGCCGTGGATGGCCCCCGGCAGGTATTCGGGCAGCCTGAGGGCGTGCGCAGTGATGGTGGTGATAGAGCCGGCAACCCCGACGACGGCGGTGCTGCGTTCGAGCGGAACGTCCAGTCGCGCTTCGGCGATGGCGGCGTCGACGTCGGCCTCCGCGGCGGCGATCTGCTCCGTCGTGGGCGGGGTCCGATGTGAGGTGGCGTTCGGTGAGCCTGACGCAGCCGATGTCCACGGACCTTGCGGCGATCACGCCGCTGGCGTCGCCGAGCACGAACTCCGTGCTGCCGCCGCCCAGGTCCACCACCAGCACCTTGTCCTCTGCCGAAATGGGGAGCACGCTGCTGGCGCCGGCGAAGGAAAGCGCGGCTTCCTCGTGGCCGGTGATCACCTCGGGCTCCACCCCAATGAGGTTCTGGATGCCGTCCACGAACGCCTGGCGGTTCCGGGCGTCTCGGCTGGCCGAGGTGGCCACGAACCGGACTTTCTGGGCCTGGTACTCGCGGATGAGCGCCGCGTAGTCGGCCGTGGCTGCGAAGGTTCGTTCCAGCGCTTCGGGCGCCAGCTCCCCGGTGGCGTCCACGCCCTGGCCGAGCCGCACCACCCGCATTTCACGCACGACGTCGGTGAGCTTCGTGGTGCCGTTGCTGCGGTCGATGTCGGCGATGAGCAGGCGGATGGAGTTGGTTCCGCAGTCGATGGCGGCCACCCGGGTCATGCGCCTGCCTCCGCTGCGTCCGTCTTGGATTTGCGGACGGGCGCCGGCCGGCCGACGATATCCGGCAGTCCCTGCGGCCCGTGGCGGCTGAGGTCCCTGGACGGCGCCTCGCCGGCCGTGTCCCATGCACCCTCGCAGTGGCAGCGGTCGGCGGTCCACCATTCGCTGATGGCTGCGATGGCTTCGTCGCCCAGCGGATTCACGCCCGCACCGGCGGCCAGCGAGTGTCCCACCAGGACGTGCAGGCACTTGACTCGGGTGGGCATGCCGCCCGCCGAGACGCCGTCGATCTCCGGGACGTCGCCGATCCCCGACCGTGCCCCGATGGCGGCACGGGCAGCCAGGTATGCCTCATGCGCCGCTTGGTAGGAGGCTGCCAGGGACTCGTCGGCGGCAAGCCGGTCATTCATGTCGTTCATGAGGCCGCCGGCCTCAAGCCGGGAGACCGCTGACGTGATGACGGGGTGCGTCAGGTAGAACGTGGTGGGGAAGGGAGTTCCGTTGCTGAGGCGCGGGGATGTCGCGGCCACAAGCGGGTTCCCGCAGACGCAGCGCGCCGGGATTTCCACAACGTCGCGCACCGGCCTCCCAAGCTGGCGGCTGAGCACGTCGAGGTCCTGTGCTGATGGCTGCCTGGCGTCACCGGGGGCGGTTGCCGTGTTGTCGTCCACTGGCGTGGCCGTCCTTCCTGCCCGGATCTGGCTGCCCCGAAATTCCGGTAGGCAGTCCCGCGGCGGGCGCCGCTCCTAGTCTGTTGCCGAGCGCCTGATGGACTCCCAGAGGGAATCCACCCAGGGCACGTCGGCGGGGTCTTGTGTTTCTGCAGCACTGGGCTGGCTGCCTGATGCGCCGGCCGGCAGGTCGCTGCCGAAAACCCAGTAGCCGGTCTCACCCGGCATAACCATGTTAATGCGATCGCGTGCCTGCTGCTTGACATAGTTGGGGTCCTGCCAGCGCGAGACCTGCCGTTTGAGGTTGTCCTGGTCCGCCTTGCTGTCCGAGATGTCCGACTCCAGGGCCGCGATTTCTGCCCGCTTGTCGATGAAGATCTTCACGGTGGGGGCCAGCATGATGGTGATGGCAACCATCACCACGGCCAGCGCCAGCATGCGGCCGGAGAACGCCTTGGCAGGAACAGGGTCGAGGTTGTCTTCCCCGGCGGTGACGGCGGATGATCCGGACTTTCCGCGGCTGCTGCCTGTCTTTCCGGCGCTAGCCTGGGTGCCCGCGCCAGCTTTTGGGGCAGCGCCAGCCTCTGAACCGGTGCCCCTCGTACCTGAGCCCTTCGCACCGGCGCCTGTGGTACTCGCGCCCGTGGCGCCCCTGGAACCCGTGCCAGTCTTCGCAGCAACGCCAGATTGGATACCAGCGCCGTTGGCCCTGCCCGCTGCCTTGGTCTCGTGTGCCGTTCCCGTTCCGGCTTCGTGGGTGGCTTGCGCCGAGCGGGGGCCGCGGAAGTCCGCCTGGATAACGTCTCCCCCGGCAGAGCCGGCGGAGGGCTGCTGTGCTGGTGGGGTCACCCTGGGAACTTTGGGACGGCGGGTAGCCATGACACTCCTGTAACGTGTGGGCGCCTAAAACAAAACCGGTGGCTATGGTCTTTCCACCATAGCCACCGGTCAGCTGTTTCTTTGGCTACTAGGCCTTGAAACGCGGGAACGCGCTGCGGCCTGCGTAGCGTGCGGCGTCGTCGAGTTCCTCTTCGATGCGCAGCAGCTGGTTGTACTTGGCAACGCGCTCGGAGCGGGCCGGGGCACCGGTCTTGATCTGGCCGGCGTTGGTGGCAACGGCGATGTCGGCGATCGTGGTGTCCTCGGTTTCGCCGGAGCGGTGCGAGGTGATGGTGGTGTAACCGGAGCGCTGGGCCAGGGAAACGGCGTCCAGGGTTTCGGTCAATGAGCCGATCTGGTTGACCTTGACCAGCAGGGAGTTGGCCGTGGCGGCGTCGATGCCCTGCTGCAGGCGCTCGGGGTTGGTGACGAACAGGTCGTCGCCCACCAGCTGGACCTTGTCACCGATGGTGTCGGTGAGGATCTTCCAGCCTTCCCAGTCGTTCTCGTCCAGCGGGTCCTCGATGGAAACCAGCGGGTAATCGGCAACGAGTTCGGCGTAGTAGGCACTCATCTCGGCGGCGCTCAGGGCCTTGCCTTCGAACTGGTAGGCACCGTCCTTGAAGAACTCGGAGGAGGCGACGTCCAGGGCCAGGGCGATGTCGGTGCCCGGGGTGTAGCCGGCGTTCTTGATGGCTTCCTGGATCAGGTCAAGGGCAGCGCGGTTGGACGGCAGGTTCGGGGCGAAGCCGCCCTCGTCGCCAAGGCCGGTGGAGAGACCCTTCTGCTGCAGCACGGACTTGAGGTTGTGGTAAACCTCGACGCCCCAGCGCAGGCCCTCGGAGAAGGTCTCGGCGCCGATGGGGGCGATCATGAATTCCTGGATGTCGACGTCGGAATCCGCGTGCGAGCCGCCGTTGAGGATGTTCATCAGCGGAACGGGCAGGACGTGGGCGTTCGGGCCGCCCAGGTACTTGTACAGCGGCAGGTCGGCGGAAGCTGCCGCGGCGTTGGCAACGGCCAGGGAGACACCGAGGATGGCGTTGGCGCCCAGCTTGGCCTTGTTGGCGGTGCCGTCCAGGTCGATCATGGCCTGGTCGATGCTGCGCTGGTCGGTGGCGTCAAAGCCGGTCAGGGCCGGGGCGATCTGGTCGATGACGGCGTCAACGGCCTTCTGGACACCCTTGCCGAGGTAGCGGCCCTTGTCGCCGTCGCGCAGTTCAACGGCTTCATGCTCGCCGGTGGACGCACCGGACGGAACGGCAGCGCGGCCGATCTGGCCGTCGGAGAGGAGAACTTCAACTTCGACGGTGGGGTTGCCACGGGAATCGAGGATCTCGCGGGCGTGGATGGCATCGATAAGCGCCATGGATGTGCTCCTTGTGGGCGATTTACTGGGGACTTTAGGGGAAAAAATCTCGACGTCCTCGTCAGTGACTAGCGTAGTCGAGAGTGGTGCACGTTACGGAAACCTATCCAGAACCCGGACGTCATGATCCGGGCGCGGAAGTCTCCGGATGGCGGTTCTGGTATCGCCGCACGGCCCCGCGGAGGGCGCGTTCGGCGTCGAACCCCCTGTTCCGGGCCGAATGGACGACGGCGAGCAGCAGCTCGCCGAGTTCGGCTTCGGTTTTTATCGTTTCGGCCAGAGCGGTTTCGACAAGCTCAACCAACGGGGTTCGTTCAACCAACGGGGTTCGTTCAACCAACGGGGTTCGTTCAACCAACGGGGTTCGTTCAACCAACGGGGTTCGTTCAACCAACGGGGTTCGTTCAACCAACGGGGTTCGTTCAACCAACGGGGTTCGTTCAACCAACGGGGTTCGTTCAACCAACGGGGTTCGTTCTACCACCGGGGCTTGCAGCCCGGCCCGCTCGGCCCGGTCAAGGGTTTTCTGGGCCCGGGCCAACGCGGGCAGAGCCACCGGGATGCCTTCGAACGGCGTGCTGCGCTGCGGGCTTTCGGCCTTTTTCACGGCGTCCCACTTGAGCACGATCTCCGCCACCGTGGCGGGAAAGGAGTCCTGGAGGGTTCCGTCCGGACGAAACACGTGGGGATTGCGGCGGATCATCTTATGGGTGAGGCCGCGGGCGACGTCACCGAAGCCGAACACGCCTCGCTCCTCGGCGAGCCGGGCGTGCAGCACCACCTGGAGCAGCACATCGCCCAGCTCGCCTTTCAGTTCAGCTTCATCCGCACCCGTCTCGATGGTCTCGGCCACTTCATAGGCCTCCTCCAGCAGATACTCCACGAGCGACTCGTGAGTCAGTGCACCCATCCAGGGGCAGTGCTCGCGGAGGGCGGCGATCACCCTCAGCAGCTCCGCCGTTTCACTGGCGGGTTCAGGAATTTCAGCCAAGGTCGCCGTACGCGTCGTTGATGTACTCCACGAGGGCTTCCTTTTCCTCCAAGGGAAGGAAGGATGCTTCGGCTGCGTTGAGCGTGAGTTCCAGCAGGTCGTCGAGGTCGTAGTCGAAGGTCTCCACTAGGAGCTCGAACTCGTCGGTGAGTGTCACGCCGCTCATGAGGCGGTTGTCCGTGTTGATGGTTACGTTGAAGCCCAGCTGGTAAAGCATGTCCAGCGGGTGGCTTTCGATGCCCTCACCGAAGCCGGCAATGGCACCGGTCTGCAGGTTGGAGGACGGGCAGATTTCCAGGGCGATGCCGCGGTCGCGGATCCAGCTGGACAGGTTGCCGAGGGTGACCACGCCGATGTTGTCGCTGTCCTCGTCGTCGGCGTCGTCCTCGTCGAACTCCACCATGATGTCCTCGGCGATGCGCACACCGTGGCCCAGGCGCAGCGCGCGGCCGTCAACCAGGGCGGACTGGATGCTGTCCAGTCCGGCGGCTTCGCCGGCGTGCACCGTGGCCGGGAAGTTGTGTTCGGCCAGGTAGGTGAAGGCGTCCCGGAAACGCGACGGCAGGAAGCCGTCTTCGGCTCCGGCAATGTCGAACCCTACAGCGCCCTTGTCGCGGTGCCGAACGGCGAGCTCGGCGATTTCCTGGCCGCGGTCGGCGTGCCGCATGGCCGTGATCAGCTGGCCCACCTGGATCTCGCGGCCGGTCTCGGCCACGGCCTCCACGCCGGCGTCGAGGCCCTCCTGGACGGCTTCGACAACCTCGTCCAGCGTCAGTCCGTTCTGGAGGTGCTGCTCCGGCGCCCAGCGCACTTCGCCGTACACCACGCCGTCGTCCGCCAGATCCTCCACGAACTCCTTGGCGACACGGACCAGGCCTTCCTTGGTCTGCATGACGGCGACCGTGTGGTCGAACGTCTCAAGGTAGCGGACCAGCGAGCCGGAGTCGGCGGATTCGCGGAACCATTCGCCCAGCGCGGTCGGGTCTGTCGACGGGAGGGCGTGCCCCACGGCCTCCGCCAGCTCGATGATGGTGGCAGGGCGCAGGCCGCCGTCCAGGTGGTCGTGAAGGGATACCTTGGGCAGGCTCTTCAGGTCGAAGTCAAGGGCAGGGGCGGCGTCAACGATTGGCTCAGTCACGTACCAACTCTAGGGTTGCACCGGCGGCAATGCCAACGGGCGCGCTGCATGGCGACGGGCGGCCCGGATGGCCGCTCAGCCGTGCTGCCAAGCACCGGCCCTAAGCCACGCGGCTGCTCTGTTCCGTGACGTTGCCCTGATCCGCCGCCGGGCTCTCTTCCGGAACCGCGGCATCATTGCGGCCGAGTCGCTTGTGCCACCAGCGCAGGGCGTGGTCGATGACGATGCCCAGCAGGATGGCAAACACGACGGCGATGCCGGCGCCCAGCAGCGGGTTGCTGTGGAGCCACGGAAAAGAGCTGGCGACGAGGCCGATCCCGATCGAATAACCCACCCACGTGAAGCAGGCCAAGGCGTCCAGCAGGAAGAACCGGCGGTGCGGGTATCCGGTGGTGCCGGCGACGTAGTTCACCGCCACGCGTCCCCACGGGATGTAGCGCGCCGTGAAGATCAGCACAGCGCCGCGCTTCTCCAGTTCGTAGCGCGCCCAGCCGAAGACTTTCTGCACCCTGGGCCTGCGCATCCACTTCCAGCGCTCCAGGCCGATCTTCCGGCCCAGCATGTAGGCCATGTTGTCGCCCGCCATGGCGCCGGTCAGGGCAGTCAGGCCGAGGATCCACAGGTTGGGCTCCCCGCTGTGCCGGGAAAAGGCCGCCAGCGCCACGATGAGCGTCTCGCTGGGGACCACCATCGCGAACCCGTCAACGAAGAAGAACATGAGGAGAACGGGATAAATCCACCACTGACCCGCTGCATGGAGCACGGCCTCATTAATAAACTCCACGCGGGTGTTGCTCCTCGGCAATATAACAGGACAGGAAGTGACGCAAATCGCTCTTTAGTGTCGCACGGCCGGAGGATAGTCCGCTACGCCTTGATTGGAAAGTCAACTTTCCTGGAGCGGATCCTGTATGCGGCCCCGCAGCCGGTTAATGCCGAGGTCCACCAGGATGCCCAGCACAATGGCGCAAACAATGGCGATCACGGCCCCCAGCAGGTGGTTCTCCTCGAACCACTGGCCGAAGAACAGCCCGATGGCGACGGAATACGAGGCCCAGAGGGTGGCGGAAACCACAGTCAGCCCGATGAAGCGCGGATGCGAATAGTGGGTGGCACCCGCGGTCAGGTTGACTGCCACCCGGCCGATGGGGACGAACCGCGCAACGAGGATCAGCGACGCCGGCCGTTTGCGCAGCTCCCGCCCGGCCCACCGGAACGCGCGCTGCATGCGCGGCCCGCGCATCCAGGCCCAGCGCTGTGTGCCCACACCCCGGCCGATGAGGTAGGCGGCGTTGTCGCCGGTGAAGGCGCCCAGTCCTGCTACGGCGGCGAGCAGCCACGGGTTGGGGACGTCCGCCGTCGCGGCGACGGCTGCCAGCCCCACCACCACCGATTCACTGGGAATGGGCGGGAAGAAGCCGTCGATGACGCAACAGGCCAGGACTATGAAAAGCACCCAGGGCTGCCCGGCCGCAGCCAGGATGAAGTCATTGATGGCCTGCACGGTCAGGCGATGCGGTCGATGATGAGCTGCTGGGCAGGCCTGGAGCCAACCGGTGCGATGGTGACGGCGTGTTCAAGCGCCTCCTTGGCCCGGGCAAACTTCTCCGGCGTGTCCGTCAATAGGGTCATCAGCGGTTCGCCGGCACGCACAGTTGCGCCAGGCTTGGCGTGCAGGCGGACGCCCGCGGCGGCCTGCACGGCGTCTTCCTTCCTGGCCCTCCCGGCACCGAGCCGCCAGGCCGACACACCCACGGCGAACGCGTCGAGCTCCACGAGGACTCCGTCGGCGGGCGCGTAGATGGTTTCAGATTCCCGAGCCACCGGCAGCTTCGCCCGCGGGTCCCCGCCCTGGGCCTCGATCATCCGGTTCCAGACGTCCATGGCCCTGCCGTCTTTGAGTGCCGCGGCCGGATCGGCGTCGGGAACACCGGCGCACCGCAGCATCTCCTCCGCGAGCCTCACCGTCAGTTCGACCACGTCGGCCGGGCCGCCGCCGGCGAGGACCTCTACGGATTCCTCCACCTCGATGGCGTTGCCCGCGGTCAGCCCGAGCGGGGTGCCCATGTTGGTCAGCAGGGCCACGGTTTCCACCCCGGCGGCCTTGCCCAGCGCCACCATGGTCTCGGCCAGTTCGCGCGCGCCGGCCTCGTCCTTCATGAAGGCCCCGCTGCCCACCTTGACGTCGAGCACCAGCGAGCCCGTGCCCTCTGCTATCTTCTTGCTCATGATCGAGGAGGCAAGCAGTGGGATCGCTTCCACCGTGCCGGTGACGTCGCGGAGCGCGTAGAGCTTCTTATCGGCGGGAGCGAGCCCGGCGCCGGCGGCGCAGATGACGGCGCCCACATCCTGGAGCTGGGCCATCATCTCGTCGTTGCTCAGGGCCGCGCGCCAGCCCGGAATGGATTCCAGTTTGTCCAGCGTGCCGCCGGTGTGGCCCAGTCCGCGCCCGGACAGCTGCGGCACAGCCACGCCGAAGACGGCCACGAGCGGCGCGAGCGGCAAAGTGATCTTGTCCCCAACCCCGCCCGTGGAGTGTTTGTCGGTGGTTACCTTCACGCCGCCGTCGGGCCGCCGGAGACCGGAAAAGTCCATCCGTTCGCCCGAGGCGATCATTGCCGCGGTCCACTGCGCGATCTCGGCACGGTCCATGCCGTTGAGCAGGATGGCCATGTTCAGGGCGGCCATCTGCTCCTCCGCGATGACGCCACGGGTATACGCGTCGATGGTCCAGTCGATCTGTTCGGGGCTCAGTGCGCCCTTGTCGCGCTTGGTCCGGATGATGTCGACGGCGTCGAACGCCTCGGTCCTCTGGGTCACCGGGTTCCCTCCAGGTGTTCGGGTCCAAATGCGTCGGGCAGCACCTGGTCAATGGTCTTGATCCCACGCGTCGTCATGAGCTCCATACCGGGCGCCCGGAACTCGTACAGCAGCTGCCGGCAGCGTCCGCAGGGCATGAGCACGTTGCCGCCGCCGTCCACGCAGCAGAAGGCCCGCAGCAGGCCGCCGCCGGTCATCTGCAGGTTTCCCACGAGGACGCACTCGGCGCACAGCGTCAGGCCGTAGCTGGCATTCTCCACGTTGCAGCCGCTCACGATCCGGCCGTCCGCCGTGACGGCCGCGGCACCCACCGGAAAGTTCGAATAGGGCGCGTAGGCGGCCTTCATGGCGTCGAGCGCAGCGGCCTCCAGGGCCGGCCAGTCGATGCTGGCGCCCATTTCGTTGGCGTCGTTCTGCACGGCCGTCACCCCTTGGCGTACGGGATGCCGCTGGCCGGCACCCTGGTGCGCCGCAGCGCACTCATGAGCCCACTTTAGTGTCCTGCTCCCTGTCCGGGTAACGCGCCGAGCGCGAACGGACACTTGCGGCCCCTCAGCAGGGGCATAAGTGTCCGTTCGCGCTCGGGAGTGACGGCAGTTGCACTGGTTAGATCCGGACGAGCATCTTCCCGGTGTTCCCGCCGTCGAGCATGTCCATGAAGGCCTGCGGCGCGTTCTCCAGGCCGTCAACCACCGTCTCGTCGTACCGGACGGTGCCGTCGGCCAGCCAGCCGGCCATCTGCCCGGCGAACTCGGCGGAGTGCTGGCGCTGGCCGCCCACCAGGAACCCGCGCAGCGTGAGCTGTTTCCCGATAGCCACGGCGAGGTTGCGCGGCGCGGCCGGCGGCTCCGTCGAGTTGTACTGGGCGATGGCTCCGCACATGGCCACACGGCCGCCCACGTTCAGGACGGACAGCGCCGCTTCAAGATGGTCACCGCCGACGTTGTCGAAGTACACGTCTATGCCATCACTGCCGGCGGCGGCCTTCAGCTGCTCCAGGACCGAGGCATCGCGGTAGTTGAACGCCGCGTCGAAGCCCAGGTCCAGCAGCCGGGTCACTTTCTCCGGCGTGCCCGCGCTGCCAATCACCTTTGAGGCCCCCCTCGCCTTGGCGATCTGCCCCACGAGCGAGCCCACCGCGCCGGCGGCGCCCGAGACGAACACGGCATCGCCGGGCTTGAACTCCGCAACCTTCAGCAGGCCCGCGTACGCGGTGAGTCCGGTCATGCCCAACGCACCCAGGAAGGCTGAGGCCGGGGCGAGGTCCGTGTCCGCGGGAGCTGTCCGCTCCGCATCCACCACCGCATGCTCCCGCCAGCCGAGTTGATGTACGACGACGTCCCCCACCCTGCGCTCATCGGACCGGGACGCGATCACCTCACCCACCGCACCGCCGTCGAGCGCTTTGTCCAGCGCAAACGGCGCTGAATAGGATTTGGCGTCGTTCATGCGGCCGCGCATGTACGGGTCCACCGAGATGAACAGGTTCCGGACCAGGACCTGGCCCTCCTTGAGGGCCGGGACTGCCGTCTCGGCCAGCCTGAAGTTCTCCGGGACCGGCCGCCCTTCCGGCCGGGAGGCCAGCTGGATCTCCCGGGTGGTCACCGGGAACGCTGTTGCTGCGCCCGCGCTCACGCTGCGAACTCCACGAGCGTGAGTGCGACGTCCATGTTGCCGCGGGTCACGTTGGAATACGGGCAAATGCTGTGCGCCTTGGCCATGAGGCCCTCGGCAGTGCCGCGGTCCAGTGCGGGGAGTGCGACTTCCAGCTCGGCGGCCAGGCCGTAGCCGTCGCGGTCCTCGAGGGCGCCAAAGTGGATCTTGGCGGCGACAGCGGAGTCCGTGAGGTCTGCCCGGGCCTGCCGGCCGACCACGCGGAGCGCGGAGTGGAAGCATGCCGCATAGCCGGCGGCGAATAACTGCTCCGGGTTAGTGCCCTGGCCGCTGCCGCCCAGCTCCACCGGGCTGGCGAGGTTGACGTCGAGTTTGCCGTCCTTGGTTCGCGCGGAACCGTCGCGGCCTTCGCCGGACGCCAAGGCCTCGGCTGTGTAGAGAGTCTTCACTGTGTTTCCTTCTGGTGGGGAGGCTTGGTGGTTTGGTGTTTTGGGCGCTGCGTTAGAGCGAATCGTGCAGGGCTGCTGTGAGCTTGCCGAGGGTTTCGCGCAGCTGGTCAAGGTCGCCGGGGCTCAGGCCCGCTGCGGCCGCGAGGTGCTGGGGCACGCCGGAGGCTTTGCCGCTCAGGGCCTTGCCGGCGTCGGTCAGGTGCACGGCGACGCGGCGTTCATCCGCCGCCGAGCGCCGCCGCTCAACGAGTCCCAGCGCTTCGAGCCGCTTCAGAAGGGGCGAGAGGGTTCCCGAGTCGAGCCCAAGCTCCTCCCCCAGTTCCCGCACGCCGCGCGGCTCGTTTTCCCAGAGCACGAGCATGACAAGGTACTGCGGGTACGTCAGGCCCAGCTCCTCCAGGAGCGGGCGGTAAACGGCGGTGGCAGCCCGCGACGCGGAGTAGAGGGCAAAGCACACTTGGCGGTCAAGACGCGGAGCATCGGGCATACCCACAACGGTAGCGGGCAATTCAATTGCGCACAACTTACCCGGGCAAAGGAATGCGCGAACGGACACTTGCGGCCCGGACTGGGGGCTTAAGTGTGTCCGTTCGCGCTCGAAGCCGGGGGCTTAAGTGTGCGTTCGCGCTGGGAGCGGTGGGGTTGCGCCGGCCTAAAGGTCGCGGATGGTGCGGAGCGCTGCGGCGGTTAGGACCTGGATACCGTAGCCGAGGGCACGCTCGTCCAGGATGTAGTCGCCGCGGTGAAGGTCGTACTCCTCGCCGCCGGGAGTTTTGGTGCCGAGGCGCATCATGGCTCCCGGCAGCTCGGCAAGGAACCAGGCGAAGTCCTCCCCGCCCATGGACTGCGGGGTCAGCACCACTGCGCCCTCGCCGATCTCGGCGCGCGCCGAGGCCTCGATCAGTGCCGTCTCATGCTCGGAGTTGACCACCGGAGGAACGCCCCGGGTGTGCTCCAGCCGCACGTCGACGCCGTAGGGCGCGGCCACCTGGTGCACCACTTCATCCAGCAGTTCACCGGCGCTGTGCCAAGCGTCGCGGTCCAGGCACCGCATGGTCCCTGCCATGTATCCGGTGCCGGGGATCGCGTTGGGCGCCGAGCCCGCGGAGATGTGTCCCCACACCACGGAGACGCCGCTGCGGACATCCACCCGGCGGGACAGGACGGCCGGCACGTTCACGGCAATCTGCGCCAGCACGAAAACGAGGTCCTCGGTCAGGTGCGGGCGCGAGGTGTGCCCGCCGCGGCCGGACAGTTCAATCCTGATGGTGTCCGACGCCGAGGTGATGGCGCCGATGCGCGTGCCAATCTTGCCGACTTCGATGCGCGGGTCGCAGTGCAGTGCCAGAATGCGGGGCACGCCTTTTAGGACGCCCTGCTCGATGCAGGAGTGCGCCCCGCCGGGCATGGTTTCCTCGGCAGGCTGGAAGATGATGCGAACGGTACCGCCCAGCGGGGACTCCTGGTGCATCCGGTGC
Source organism: Arthrobacter globiformis (assembly GCF_030815865.1). Classification (NCBI taxonomy): domain Bacteria; kingdom Bacillati; phylum Actinomycetota; class Actinomycetes; order Micrococcales; family Micrococcaceae; genus Arthrobacter; species Arthrobacter globiformis. The sequence continues at coordinate 1,661,558 of NZ_JAUSXI010000001.1, read as the reverse complement.
AACACCAGCGCGATGCCCAGCATGGTGGTGGTGTGCACGTCGTGGCCGCAAGCGTGCGTGACGCCGTGGTTCTTCGAGGCGAAGGGCAGTCCGGTTTCCTCGATGATCGGGAGCGCATCGATGTCGCCGCGCAGCGCCGTGGCGATCGGACCCTCGCCGATGTCCACGGTCAGGCCGGTGCCCTCCAGCCGGCGGGGCTCGAGGCCTGCAGCCTCGAGCCGCTCCGCCAGCTTGTCGGTGGTCCGAAATTCCCTGAAGGACAGTTCGGGGTGCGCATGCAGGTCACGGCGAAAATCGATCAGTTCCGGCAACAGGGGCTCTAGCCACGGCCCCACCAGGGCGGTGGGCTCAGCTTCAGTAGTGTAATTGCGCACACCTCAACTGTAGCGAGGCCGGGAAAATTAGCGGCATCGCCTTCTCCGCGTTACGTGTTCGCCGTCTCGGCTTTAGGTGGTGCTGGATGGCATTACCTATGGCTGGAGGGCGCCGGATTGCTTGGGCACCCTCCAATATGGTCGGCCCGCTATAGAACGTCGGTGTCGCCGCTGGCCTTCAGCGCGTCCACTGCCTGCTTCACCCGCTGGGAGTGCTGCTTGGTGGTGACCAGCAGCGCATCCGGGGTGTCCACAATGACGACATCCTTGATACCGATCAGTGCGATGACGCGTTTCGTGTCCGAGACCACCACGCCGCTCGCGTTTTCGGTGAAGACGCGGGCGCCCTCGCCGAGGACGGTCACCTCGTCCACTTCCTTGGCGCTGTTGAGCCGGCCCACGGAGGCGAAGTCACCGACGTCGTCCCAGCGGAAGGAGCCGGGTACGACCGCGACGTCCCCGGCCAGCGCTGCGGGCTCGGCGACCGCGTAGTCAATGGCGATCTTGGGCAGGGTGGGCCAGATCCGGGCCGTGACTTCGTCCCGCTGCGGGGTGTCCCAGGCCTGTGCGATTTCCTGGAGGCCGTTGAACAGCTCGGGCTGGTTCGCTTCCAGGTGCTTGAGCATGAGGGAAACGGGCGCTACGAACATGCCGGCGTTCCAGACGTACTCGCCGCTGTCCACGTACTGCTGGGCGACGTCCTCGTCCGGCTTCTCCACGAACTCCACCACCGCTTGGGCACTGGGCGCGCCGGGGATGTTCAGCGAGTTTCCGGACCGGATGTAGCCGAAGCCCGTAGACGGGTGCGTCGGCTTGATGCCGATGGTCACGATTTTGCCGGCTGCGGCGGTGTGGATGGCTTCGCGGACGGCCTCCTGGAAGAGACCGTCGGGGCTGATTACGTGGTCTGCAGCGAAGGAACCCATGATGATGTCCGGGTCCCGCTGGTGCAGGATGGCTGCGGCCAGGCCGATGGCGGCGCCGGAGTCCTTGGGTTCACTCTCGAGCACGAGGTCGCCGTCCTGAACCTCGGGCAGCTGGCTGCACACGGCGTTCCGGTGCGCCACGCCAGTGACCACGAGGACGCGGTTACCGGCCAGCGGTTCAAGACGGTCGTACGTGGCACGCAGGAGCGTGCTGCCCGAACCTGTGAGGTCATGAAGGAATTTGGGAGCTGCTGCACGTGACAGAGGCCAGAGGCGGGTCCCCACACCGCCTGCAGGAATCACAGCGATAAAACGGCTGAGAGGTGAATCCTGGCTTGTCACTTTGTCGTTACTCATCAGGCCCTACTTTAGCCGACGCACCTCAAGGCCGTCTTTCGCGGCCGGCCAGCATGTGGATACAGTGGAAATAGATGTGGTCTTCGTCTCAAAATAGCCGAAAATCCGCACAGTACGTGGCGGGCAAGGAACGCCTGAATTGAATAAGCTGTGAGCGAAGCCTAGATTTAGGCCTGAGCTACGAGTGCTCTCGCAGTAGGCGTTCCCCCCGCGTGGATCCCACGCCAGCGCCACTGTTTTGCAGGGAGGTTTATTCAGTGCCGACGAAACCAGCTGGCACCTTGTACCGCGGCCGTGAGGGCATGTGGTCTTGGGTTGGACACCGCATTACTGGTGTAGTGATCTTTTTCTTCTTGTTGGTCCATGTGCTGGACACCTCCCTGGTGAGGGTGTCGCCTGAGGCCTACACCGCAGTAATCGGTGCTTACAAGAACCCGCTGATGGCCCTGGGTGAAACGGGCCTCGTCGCAGCGATCGTGTTCCACGCCTTCAACGGCCTGCGCATCATCGCTGTCGACTTCTGGAAGAAGGGCGCCAAGTACCAGCGTCAGATGCTTTGGGTGGTGCTGGGCCTGTGGGTCGTCACCATGGTCGCCTTCGCCATCCGCCACCTGTCCCTCGCGCTCGGAGGTCACTAAGCCATGTCTGCAACTGAGATCCAGTCCCCGCGCAGCGGACAGATCGCCGGCAAGCCCGAGTCCGGCAAGATCGCCCCGAAATACCGCCGCAACGGCAACTCGCGCGGCAACTTCGAAATGCTGGCCTGGCTGTTCATGCGCCTCTCCGGCGTGGTGCTGGTAGTGCTGATCTTCGGCCACCTCATCGTGAACCTCCTGGTGGGCGAAGGCATCCATGCCATCGACTTCGGCTTCGTAGCCGGCAAGTGGGCAGATCCGTTCTGGCAGTTCTGGGACCTGGCCATGCTGTGGCTCGCCATGCTGCACGGCACCAACGGCGTGCGCACCATCATCAACGACTACGCCGAGAAGGACTCCACCCGCTTTTGGCTCAAGATGGTCCTCTACGCAGCCTCTGCCGTCATCATCATCCTCGGCACCCTGGTGATCTTCACCTTCAACCCGTGCCCGGTGGTGGACGGCGTCCAGCTGCCCGGCGGCTTCTGCCCCGCGTAGCATCCCGTGGCGGCCCGCCATCCATTGGCGGGCCGCAGTTCTGTGCGGAGACGGCTCAGACCGCCCGCTGTTTTATTGCGAATTTTGAGAGAAAGAGCGTCTGGTATGCAGGTCCATAAGTACGACGTCGTCATCGTCGGTGCCGGTGGCGCCGGGATGCGCGCCGCGATCGAGTCCGGTCAGCGTGCGCGAACAGCAGTACTGACCAAGCTGTACCCCACCCGCTCCCACACGGGTGCGGCGCAGGGCGGCATGTGTGCAGCCCTGGCCAATGTCGAGGAAGACAACTGGGAATGGCACACCTTCGACACCATTAAGGGCGGCGACTACCTGGTTGACCAGGACGCCGCCGAGGTCATGGCCAAGGAAGCCATCGACGCGGTGCTGGACCTCGAGAAGATGGGCCTGCCGTTCAACCGCACGCCCGAGGGCCGCATCGACCAGCGCCGCTTCGGCGGCCACACCCGTGACCACGGCAAGGCTCCGGTGCGCCGCGCGTGCTACGCCGCCGACCGTACGGGCCACATGATCCTCCAGACCCTGTACCAAAACTGCGTCAAGCACAACGTTGAGTTCTACAACGAGTACTACGTCCTGGACCTCCTGACCGTCGAGGAAGACGCCGTGCGCGAAGACGGCACGCCGTTCAAGCAGAAGCGCGTGGCCGGCGTCGTGTCCTACGACCTCGCCTCCGGCGAGCTGCACGTCTTCCAGGCCAAGTCCGTGGTGTTCGCCTCCGGCGGCGCCGGAAAGGTCTTCAAGACGACCTCCAACGCCCACACCCTGACCGGTGACGGCATGGGGATCGCGTTCCGCCGCGGCATCCCTTTGGAGGACATGGAGTTCTTCCAGTTCCACCCGACCGGCCTCGCCGGCCTCGGCATCCTCCTGTCCGAGGCGGCCCGCGGCGAAGGTGCCATCCTGCGCAACTCCGAGGGTGAACGCTTCATGGAGCGCTATGCCCCCACCATCAAGGACCTCGCCCCGCGTGACATCGTGGCCCGCTCCATGGCCAACGAGGTCCGCGAAGGCCGCGGCTGCGGCCCGAACAAGGACTACGTGCTCCTTGACCTGACGCACCTTGAGCCCGCCCACATCGACGCCAAGCTGCCGGACATCACCGAGTTCGCCCGCACCTACCTCGGCGTGGAGCCCTACACGGAGCCGGTTCCCGTCTTCCCGACGGCGCACTACGCCATGGGCGGCATCCCGACGAACATCACCACCGAGGTCCTGCAGGACAACGACACCGTGGTTCCGGGCCTGTACGCTGCCGGCGAGGTGGCCTGCGTTTCCGTGCACGGCTCCAACCGCCTGGGCACCAACTCCCTGCTGGACATCAACGTGTTCGGCAAGCGCGCCGGCATTGCGGCCGCCGAATACGCCAAGACGGCCGACTTCGTGGAGCTGCCGGAGAACCCGGAAGACTTCACCATCCGCCTGCTCGATGTGGCCCGCAACGCTAACGGCACCGAGAAGGTTTCCGCGATCCGCAAGGAACTGCAGGACACCATGGACGCCAACATGCAGGTGTTCCGCACGGCAGACACGCTCAACCAGGTCCTCAGGGACATCGAGTCCTTCGAGGAGCGGTACCAGCGCATCAACGTCCAGGACAAGGGAAAGCGCTTCAACCTTGACCTGCTGGAGGCTGTTGAGCTCGGGTTCCTGCTGGAGCTGGCCAGGGTCATGACGGTTGCTGCCCTGCACCGTGAGGAATCCCGCGGCGGCCACTTCCGCGAGGACTTCCCGGACCGCAACGACGAAAAATTCATGAAGCACTCCATGGCGTACAAAGAAGACCACGCACCGGCCGACGGTTCCGCGGAGGAGGCAATCGCCGGTGTCCGGCTTGCCACCAAGCCGGTTGTCTTTACGCGCTACGAGCCGATGGTGAGGAAGTACTAATATGTCCGCTGAACTTGCTGAGCCAGCCTCCAAGATCGAACTTCCCGCCGGTGTTGGCGGCGGCGGGGAAATCCCGACGTTCGACATCACCCTGCGCGTCCGCCGCTACGATCCCGAGGTTTCCGCGGAAGCCCGCTGGGACGACTTCAAGCTGACCATGTACGGCACGGACCGCGTGCTGGACGCCCTGCACAAGATCAAGTGGGAAGTGGACGGCAGCGTCTCCTTCCGCCGTTCCTGCGCCCACGGCGTCTGCGGTTCCGACGCCATGCGCATCAACGGCCGCAACCGCCTTGCCTGCAAGACCCTGCTGAAGGACCTGGACACGTCCAAGCCCATCACTGTTGAGCCCATCAAGGGCCTGCCGGTGGAGAAGGACCTGATCGTGGACATGGAGCCGTTCTTCCAGTCCTTCCGCGAGGTTATGCCGTTCCTCATCAACAAGGGCCACGCGCCCACGAAGGAACGCCTGCAGTCCGCCGAGGACCGTGAGCGCTTCGATGACACCACCAAGTGCATCCTGTGCGCTGCGTGCACGTCCTCCTGCCCCGTGTTCTGGACCGATGGCCAGTACTTCGGCCCGGCAGCAATCGTGAACGCCCACCGGTTCATCTTCGACTCCCGTGACGACGCCGGCGACATGCGCCTGGAGATCCTCAACGACAAGGAAGGCGTGTGGCGCTGCCGCACCACCTTCAACTGCTCAGAGGCGTGCCCCCGCGGCATCCAGGTCACGCAGGCCATCGCAGAGGTCAAGCAGGCCATCCTGGCCCGCAAGATCTAAGGTTTCAACGCGGACGACGGCGTCGCTCACCACGTACGGTAAACGTACGGTGAGCGGCGCCGTCGTCGTTTCAGATATTGGTGATCGAGCCCGTCGAGATCCCGGTTTCTCCCCACCCGCCCCCTGACCTCGCAAGCTCGGCCAGGGAACCCGGCGGACGTGGGCCCAGCTCAACCACCAGGGAGGACACAGATGCACCGCTCGGAAAAAGTCTCGTTCAAAGGCACCACCGGCGAACTGCTCTCCGGCATTCTCGATGTGCCGGACGGCCCGGTGAAGGGCTGGGGCGTCTTTTCGCACGGCTTCACGCTGGGCAAGGACAGCCCCGCGGCGTCCCGGATGTGCAAGGCGCTGGCGGACAACGGGATCGGCATGCTCCGGTTCGACAACGTGGGCCTCGGCGGCTCAGGGGGCCAGTGGTCCGCCGGGTCGTTCAGCCACAAGGTGGCGGACACCGTCCGGGCTGCGGAGTACATGCGGGCCGAGGGCCGGGCCATCTCACTGCTGGTGGGGCATTCCTTCGGCGGCGCCGCCGTCCTCGCGGCCGCGTCCCAGATCCCGGAACTCGATGCGGTCGCCACTGTCGGGGCGCCCTTCTCCCCCAAGCATGTGGCCCACGTGTTCGACGCGGCGCTCGACAGGATCCTCAGCGAAGGCAGCGCCGAGGTGGACCTGGGCGGCAAGCGCGTGGAGATCCGCCGGCATTTCGTGGAGGACCTCGAGAACGCCGACCTCACGGACTGCATCAAGCGGCTGCACAAGCCACTGATGGTCCTGCACTCCCCCACGGACAACACCGTGGGCATCGAGAACGCCAGCACGATCTTCCAGACCGCCCGCCATCCGCGGAACTTCGTCTCGCTGGAGGGCAGCGACCACCTGCTGACCGGCAAGGGGCAGGCGGCGCGGGCCGCGAAGATTATCGCGGCGTGGGCCGACCAGTACCTCGACGCCGGACACTGACGCCCACGGGGCGCGGGTGCTCGGCCGGGTGGCGCCCTTCCACAGGCGTCTTTCCGGGCTGCACCTGCCGTGACCCCCAGCCGGTGGTCTTGGCTGCAGGCGAGGCCTTCAGGTCCTCCTCACGGATGGCTGACCAGGACGCGGCGACAAGGTAAACCTGGCTGACCAGGTTGAACCAGATCAGCAGCCCGATAATGATCGCGAACGGCGCCAGGATGGGGTTGCGTCCGGCACCGGCCAGCAGTTCGGTGCTGAAGACCTGCAGCACAGTGGTGCCCACGCCCGCGAGGATCGTTCCTTCCAGCAGCGCCCGCCGGGACAGCTTCAGGCCGCCGGCCAGGCGGAACATGATCAACGCCGTGATCCAGCTCAGGACCAGCGGCACGGCGATCTTGATCAGCGCCGCCAGCGGACCGGCCGCGGCCGGGTCCAGGCGGAGCTGCTCCATCGCCCAGCCCGCCGCGGTGCCGAACACGAGGGACGCACCCGAGCTGATAATCAGGGCGACGCCGAGCAGAAGCAACGTACCGGCGTCGTGTAGTTTCAGGACCACCGGATTGAGTTTGAGCGGTCCCAGCATCATCACGCCGCGGAGCCCCTCCCGGAGGCCGGCGATCCAGCCCAGGGACGTAATGATGGTGACGACGGCGGCGATCACTGCCGTCCAGCCGAGACCGTCCGGGTTCAGGAGGTCCTTGGGGTCCACCAACCCGTCGCCGCCGTCGACCTTCAGCAGCCCGGGGGCGCTTTCGGCCACGCTGGCGATGATCCGGTCCAGGAGCGCGGGCTGGCCGCGGAGCGCCAGCCCCGCGACGGAGAAGCCTATGGCTAGCAGGCCGGTGATGGAGAAGAACATGTTGAAGCCGGTGCCCGCGCTCATCAGCGGGCCGTGCTGCCGTGTGTAGTGCTGCCAGGCCCGCATCGGGCGGAAGGCGTTCAGCCGGGCCTGCAGCCACTGGACCAGGGCCATGAGCTGGGGAAACGCTCCCTGGCCGGACCTGCGGGCCTTGCCCCACTCCACCTGCTTGCGGATGACCTCCAGCAGCAGCTGCGCACGTTCAGTGGGTAGCGGTGGCTCCGTCGGCGTTTGTTGCCCGGAGTGCGTCCCGTTCGTCGTCTGGTTCGGTACCAAAGTCAAGCTCTTCCCGTAGCTGCCAAATACCGTCGGTGTCGTGCTCGTAAAGTCCCATGCTAACCACCGGGAAGGTGGCCCTGTAGTCTTTCAGCACCGTTTCGGCCTCATCGAGGCTCTCGGGTGCGACGTCGTGGGCAATGGTCACATGGGGATGGTAGGCGAAAGGCAGCGCACGTTCGAGCGGCCCGGTCTGGAGCTTTTCGTGCAGGTCGACGCATTCCTGGAAGCCGTCCTCCACGTTGATGAAGACCACCGGGGAGACGGGCCGGAAGGACCCCGTTCCGCTGATGGTCACCATGAAAGGCGCCTGCGTCCGGGCCACCTGCCGCACGTGGTCACGGGCCGCTTCCCAGTCATCGGTGGGCGTGGTGGTGACCAGCGTGATGTGCGCCGGGATGACGGTGGCCATGGGGTCCCCGAAGGAAGCCCGCCACCGCTGCAGTTCCTCGGCGATTTCAGGCGGGAAGCCCAGAATGACCCCTAGGCTCATTCCGTTGCTGACTCCGCTGTTGGCGGGCATGGGGGCCGGCATCTCGCTAGCGGGCTCCGGCATATGGCAGGAAGCCGGTCTTGGCATAAACGTCCGCGAGGGTGGCTGAGGCGATTGCGCGGGCCTTGTCGGCGCCGTGGGCCAGCAGGCGGTCCAACTCGGCCGGGTCGGCCAGCAGCTCGTTCGCGCGGTCGCGGATCGGGGTCAGGCGCTCCGTCACAACCTCGGCAAGGTCCACCTTGAGGTGGCCGTACATCTTGCCCTGATAGTCGCCAACGAGTGCATCCACCGACCGGCCCGTGATGGCCGAGTAAATGGTCAGCAGGTTCGAGACCCCAGGCTTGGTTTCCCGCTCGAACCGGATTTCCGTCTCCGTGTCCGTGACCGCCGACTTGATCCGCTTTGCGATGACCTTCGGATCATCCAGCAAGTTGATCAGCCCGGTCGGGGATTCTGCCGACTTGGACATCTTGGCGGTGGGGTTCTGCAGATCGTAGATCTTCGCGGATTCCAGCTGAATGAAGGGCTTGGGCACGGTGAAGGTTTCGCCGAAGCGGGAGTTGAACCGGGTGGCGAGGTCGCGGCTGAGCTCGACGTGCTGGCGCTGGTCCTCTCCCACCGGAACGCCGTGGGGCTGGTACAGCAGGATGTCCGCGGCCTGCAGGATGGGGTAGGTGAACAAGCCCACGCTGGCCTGGTCCGAGCCCTGCTTCTGCGCCTTGTCCTTGAACTGTGTCATGCGGGACGCTTCGCCGAAGCCCGTGATGCAGTTCAGGACCCAGGCCAGCTGGGCGTGTTCGGGAACCTGGGACTGGACGAACAGGGTGCACTTGTCCACGTCCACGCCGCCGGCGATGTACTGCGCCGCCGTGACCCGCGTCCGGCGTGCCAGCTCGGCGGGGTCCTGGGGAACTGTGATGGCGTGCAGGTCCGGGATGAAGAAGATGGCGTCGTACTCGTCCTGCATCCGCACCCAGTTCACGAGGGCGCCGAGGTAGTTGCCAAGGTGCAGCGAGTCCGCGGAGGGCTGCATGCCGGAGAGGATGCGGTGCCGGATCCCGGCAGCCGGCTGGGCTCCGTTTGCTGCTTCGGGCTGCGCAGCTGCGGCGTCGGTCACGGTGGAAGTGGAGGTCATTCGTCGGAAACCTTCTGGAACTAGAGCCGGTAGTCCACTACCAGCGGGGCATGGTCAGAGAAGCGGGTGTCCCACGAGGGTGCCCGGTCCACGACAGCCGAAACTGCTGCGGCCGCGAGGGCGGGGGTGGCCAGGTGGTAGTCGATGCGCCAGCCGGTGTCGTTGTCGAAGGCCTGGCCGCGCTGCGACCACCAGGTGTAGGGGCCGTTGACGTTACCCGCCAGGCCCCTGTGAACATCCTTCCAGCCGATCTCCTCACCGAAGAAGCGGTCAAAGTAGGCGCGCTCCTCGGGCAGGAAGCCGGCACGTTTGACGTTGCCCTTCCAGTTCTTGATGTCCAGCTCGGTGTGGCCGACGTTCAGGTCACCGGTGACCAGGGCGTGGTCGCTGTGCTTGGTGAGCTCTGGCAGGCGCGTGCTCATGATATCCAGGAAGCGGTACTTGTCCTCCTGCTTGGGGGTGCCGGCCTCGCCGGAGTGCACGTAGGCGCTCACGACGGTCAGCTGGGACGCGTTGCCTTCGGCGTCGCGGACCCGGAAGTCCGCCTCCACCCAGCGGCCGGCCGTGGCGAAGTAGTCATCGCCGATGTGGTCGCGGGTGACGAGAGGCTCCTCGCGGGAGGCGATGGCGACGCCGGCGCGGCCCTTGGCCTCGGCTTCCGCGTGCAGGATGTGCCACCCTTCGCCGATGAGCTGGCGGACGATTGCGTCAGGGGCCCGGACCTCCTGCAGCGTCAGGATGTCCACTTCGCGGGTCGCGAGCCATTCCGACATGCCCTTTTTGTAGGCAGCACGGAGGCCGTTGACGTTGACTGTTGCGATGCGAAGGTGGTCCTTCTTCAATGCCGAGCTCACCCGTTCCACTCTAGTCGATGATGGTTCCGGTCACGGGCTCGCCGGAGCCGCCGGACGACTTGATCATGTCACGTGCGTTGGTGGCGGTGATTTCGATGGTCTCCAGGGCGCGGCGGATGGTGTCCTGGTCGGCGGCTGCGCCCTTGGCCCGCTCCTGCTCCACCACGCGCACCTGCACCTGCACGATCTTGAAGGAGTGGTCGAGCTTCATGTCCCGGAGCTCCTCCACCTCGCCGCGTTCGCGGACCAGGCGGGTTCCGCCGTGGTCGGCCGAAACGGTGGAAGGGGCGCGGCCCGTGGCGGCGTTGAACGCGTTGTGCGCCTCGTTGATCTTCGCCCCGGCCTTCTTGGCCGCCCGCTGGATGCTGAAGACCACGAAGGACGCCAGCGCCAGCCAGAACAGCGCGATGACCGCAACAACCCAGCCGACGACGTCGTTCTGGTTGGCGGCGAAGATCACTGCCACGAGGAAGGCGGTGATCAGGACCAGCAGGCCCGGACCGCTGATGCGGAACATGGAAAATCCGCCCCGGCCCGGGGTGGATGAAGACTTGGAGCTGCCCAGAGATTGCATGAAGCTATTCTCTCAAATCGCCGGGCGGCTCCAGGACGCTTCCACCGGCGGCGAACACCTTGCAGGCGTGCAGCCGGCGGACACCTCCCGGAAAGCAGCCCTACTTCAGGAACAGGCTCCGCAGCCGGCCGGTGGTGAGCATGAGGCCCAATACGATCATCACCAGGTAGTAGCCCACGTGGATGGCCGTCGCCGGCGTGAAGGAGGCCGCGCTGATCTGCCGCAGCAGCTCCACGCCGTGCCACAGCGGCATGGCCTGTATCAGCCACTGGATGTACTCGGGGTAGACGCTCAGCGGATAGAAGGTGGCACTGAACAGGAACATTGGCAGCATGATGAAGTTCACCCAGTCCATCTGCTGGAAGGTCTTCATGAAGCTCGTGATGCCCATGCCGAAGCTGGCGAACCCGAACGCGATCAGCACCGAGGCCGGAATCATCAGAAGCGCCCACGGGGTGGTGATCAGGCCCATCAGCCCCATGACCGCCGTGAACCCGGTGGCATACAGCAGACCGCGCAGCAGGGCCAGGAAGATCTCGCCGATGGCCACGTCCAGGGGCCCGAGCGAGGTGTACAGCATCCCTTGGTAGAGCTTGGCGAAGTTCATTTTGAAGAAGACGTTCCAAGTGGAGTCATACACCGCCCCGTTCATGGCCGAGACCGCCAGGAGCGCCGGCGCGATGTACGCCGCATAGCTGATCTCCTGGCCGCCCGGACCGGCGACGGATCCCACCACGGCACCCAACCCGACGCCCATGGAAATCAGGAACAGTACCGGCTCGAAGAACCCGGACAGCATGACCATCCAGTTGCTGCTCTTGGTGGCCATCAGCCCGCGCCCGATCACCGCCCGGGCATTGCGTGAATACAGCGGGCCGAAGCGCCGGTTCCGGGCTTCCTCGGTGACGGCGTGCCCGTGGGTCAGGAGTGTCACTGCCCCATCCTCCTGATGAATTGGCGCTTGGTGAGGACCCAGCCGAACCAGGCCAGGCCCAGCAGGAACAGGACATGGATGACGGTCAGCACCGGGGATTCCTCGTAGCCGAAAGTCATCACCCGGCCCAGCTCCGTGCCGTGCCAGATGGGCGAGATCCAGCCGATCCAGCGGACCAGCACTGGCAGGGTGTCCAGCGGGAAGAACGTGCCGGAGAACAGGAACAGCGGCATGACGATGAACCGCATCACCATGGCGAACTGGCCCTTGTCCTCCTTGATGGATGTGGCGTAGGCCATGAGCGGCAGGCCGAACGAGAGCCCGGCCAGGGTTGCCACCAGCACGGAGCCCCAGCCCCAGCCACTGGGTGACGCGCCAAACAGGGCGACGATGACGAAGTAGATGACGGACTGCAGCAGGAACCGCAGGGTCACCGCGATGATCTGCCCCGCCGCGATCTGCTCCGGGGTCAGCGGGGAGGCGTGCGGCCCGTAGTAGACGCGGCGCCATTTGAAGCCGTCCATCACCGGGAACGTGAATTCGGTGGCCGCCGTCATGACCGCGGCAGAGACGAGCAGTGCCGGGGCGATGAAGGCGATGTAGCTGACGCCGCCGAACGCGGAGACAGCGTTGGTGTCCACCAGCGTGGCCAGGCCGACGCCCATCGCGAAGAGGTACGCGGCGGGCTGGCCCACGCTGTACAGGAAGATGGACCAGCCGTACCCCTTCATGACGCGCAGGACCTGCTCGGCGTAGTAGAAGGCGCCCCAGCGCCGCGCCTTGGCGGCCGACACCTCTGGAGGGTGGGCGCGCAAGGTGCCTCCCGCCGTCGGGCTTTCCGACGAACTGGCGCTGCCGGGCCCGCTCGCGGGTCCGGCAGCGCGCCCGGCAGTGGACGGCTCAGTCAACGAGGCTCCTGCCGGTGAGCCGGAGGAACACGTCCTCCAGCGAGGACCTGCGCACCAGCGACGTCAGCGGGCGCAGCCCTCGCGCCGAGACTTCCTCCAGCGCGGCCTCGCCGTCGTGTGTGTAGATGAGCACCCGGTCCGGGAGCGTTTCCAGGCGTTCGCCGATGCCCTCGAGCTCGGCCCCGATGCTGGCGTTGCGTTCCGACCCGAACCTCAGCTCCAGGACCTCGCGGGTGGAGTAGTCCCGGATGAGCGCAGCCGGCGAGCCCTCCGCCATGATCCGGCCCTTGTCCACCACGATCAGCCGGTCGCAAAGCTGCTCCGCCTCATCCATGTAGTGCGTGGTGAGGATCAGCGTGACGCCCTGCTCCTTCAGGCGGAACAGCCGGTCCCACAGGATGTGCCTCGCCTGCGGGTCCAGGCCGGTGGTGGGCTCGTCGAGCAGCAGGATGCGGGGCTCATTGATCAGCGAGCGCGCGATGGTGAGGCGGCGCTTCATGCCGCCGGACAGGGCGTCCACCTTGGACTTGGCCTTGTCCGTCAGCTGCGCGAATTCGAGCAGTTCATCGGCCTTGGGCTTGAGGTAGCTCATGGGCAGGCCGAAGTAGCGGCCGTAGACCAGCAGGTTGTCCCGGACCTTGAGTTCTTCGTCCAGGTTGTCCTGCTGCGGCACCACGCCCAGGTGCGCGCGGACCTCGGGCCCGTTCTGCTCGGGATCCAGCCCCATGATGGTCAGGTTCCCGGACGTCCGCTGGGACACTCCGCCGATCATTTTCATGGTGGTGGACTTGCCCGCGCCGTTCGGCCCGAGCAGCCCGAAGGCCTCCCCCGCTGGAACGCTCAAGGAAATGCCGTCGACGGCGGTGACGTCGCCGTAGGTCTTGGTCAGGTTCTCTGCGGTAATCACGTACCGCGGGGCGGCGGGCTCGTTATCACTCTTGGGACCTCTTTCGTTGGCGGGCACAGGCTTGTTGGAGGTTCCTTGGGCGGAATGGAGTTCGGGCACCCCATCACGCTAGTACGCGGCGGAGGCCAAAGGAATAGCTAAATCTCAAAAACCGAACAGCAACGTGGGCCCACGTCCGCCGGGTTCCCTGGCCGTGGAGCCGCTCCGGCGAGGGCCCCGGCCCGAGCTTGCGAGGGCAGGGAGCCGGATCGGACTTGCGAGGGAAGGGGCGGGTGGGGAGGGTCAGATGTCGCCCAAGGGGGACGCATAATCGGGCGATATCCGACCCCGCGTTGCGGGTGGCGTTACCTGCGGTTCCCCCGCGGCTCCCCCCGCAGGACCTCAAGCCGCTGGTGGTATTCGGTCTCGTCAATTTCGCCGCGTGCGTAGCGCTCGCGAAGGACGCTTTCGCCGCCGCGGGCGGTGGCCCACTCGTGGTTCCTGCGCCAGGTGCGCCGGGCGAAGAAGATGAACAGTCCGATCACCAGGATCCAGAACAGCGGGAACAGCAGGAACCATGGCGAGAATCCTGTGCCCCACGGGCCGTGGGCGACGGGATCGGCCAGCAGCTGCGCGGACTGGACCGCGAAAGTGGTGGCTAGGGATGAAGTCATGTCGTGCTCCCAAAATCTCGGTAAGGGCCGTCTTTCGGCTCTGGTTCGAGTCTGGCCGTCCGACGGCGGCGGGTCGTCTGCCACCGGGAGTCACCTTGGGTGCCCGGCGTACTCCGCCGGGAGTCACGCGCCCGCTACCTCAGCCGGCCCAGCCGGGCCGGACGAGCCCCGATTCGTAGGCCAGCACCACCAGCTGCGCCCGGTCCCGGACCAGCAGCTTGGTCATGATGCGCGAGACGTGCGTTTTGGCGGTGAGCGGCGTGATCACCAGCCGCTCTGCGATCTCGGCGTTGTTCAGGCCCTCGCCCACGAGCCGCAGGACTTCACGCTCACGCTCGGTGATGTTCGCCAGCGACACCGGAGCCGCAGCCGCCCGGGACTGCAGCGCCAGCTGGGCCATGATGCGCCGGGTGACCGACGGCGAGAGCAGCGCGTCTCCGTCGTGGACCACGCGCACGGCCCGGAGCAACTCCTCGGGTTCGGTGTCCTTCACCAGGAACCCTGCCGCCCCGGCCCGCACCGCCTCCGCGATGTATTCGTCCAGCTCGAAGGTGGTGAGGATGATGATGCGCGTGCCGGCAAGGCCCTGGTCCGCCATAATCTTCCTGGTGGCCTCCAGCCCGTCCGTCTCGGGCATCCGGATGTCCATAAGCACCACGTCGGGACGCTCCCGGGCAGCCAGCCGGACGGCGTCGCGGCCGGTGCCGCACTCGGCCACCACCTCCATGTCCGGTTCGGCGTTCAGGAGGGCGCGGAAGCCGGCGCGGATGAGATTCTGGTCGTCGGCCAGCAGGATGCGGATCACCGCGCCTCCCGTTCGGGAGCTGGCAAGGGGCCGGCCAGCGGTCCCGCTACCGGTATCACCGCGCGGACCCGCCAGCCCGGATGCAGCGGCGCAAGGTTCAGCGGCGCCACGTGCAGCGAACCGCCCACGGCGGCCGCCCTCTCCCGCATCCCCGTCACTCCGTTGCCTTCCGGCACTCCGGTGGCCCCGGCGCCGTCGTCGTCAACGGTAACGGTGAGCTGCTTTCCGGGGCTCTCCACCGGCGTCGTGCCCTCCAGGGCAAGGACGACGGCGGCCTTCCGGGCTCCGGAATGCCGCACCACGTTGGTCAGGGCCTCCTGGACGATCCGGTACGCCGCTTCCTGTACGGCGTCCGGAAGCTGCTGCACAACGGCGGCCTCCGGCTGGGTGAGGCTGACCTCAAGCCCCGCGCGGCGGGCGTCGTCGGCTAGCCCGGGAATCCGATCCAGCCGCGGCGGCGGCGCGGGACTCAGCGGGGCGTCCTCGCGGAGCACGCCCAGGAGCTGGCGGACCTCCGCGAGCGAGTCCTTGCTCGCCGCCTTGATGGCTTCCAGCGCGGGGCGGAACTGGGCAGGGTCCTTCTCCCCCAGGTGGAGCGCCACCGAGGCGCGGACGTTGATGAGCGACAGGGAGTGGGCAACGACGTCATGGATGTCCCGGGCGAGCGCCAGCCGGTACTCGTCGCGGGCGGCCTGTTCGCGGGCCTCGTGCTGGCGGCGCCGTTCCGCCACCCGCTCGGTGCGCAGCCGCGCGCCCTCCCCCAGCAGCACAAGAATGGCCAGCCACGAGGTGCCGGCGAATACCCGGATCAGGGCGAACTCGTCGCCGCTGACTGCCGCGCCCGCCACCAGGACGGCTGCACATGCGCCGGCCACGGTCCAGGTCTGCCAGCGCTTCCCGGCCGCGGTGGAGAGCACGATCGCCAGCGCCAGCGACAGGAACACCGGACCCCACGCGTAGCCGAGCGCCAGATACGCCGCGACGGACGCCGCCGCGGCCGGAAGCATCACCAGCGGAGCGCGGCGCCGCAGCGACAGGGAGGCCGGTCCCGCGAGCAGCAGGACGAACGCGAGGGCATCCAGCGGCCGGTGGTCCGGCTGCCGGGCGGAGGCGAAGACGGTGCCCACCACCTCGAAGACGGCCACGGCAACCACAATGGCTGCTGTGGGCGGTCCCCGGAAACGGCGCTGCATACGTCCGAGCCTAGCCGGGTAGGCCCGGACCGTCGTCGGCTTAACGGCGTAGGGCGCCTACTCCCGAAGGAGTAGGCGCCCTACGCCGTTCCCTGGCCGAGCTTGCGAGGCCAGGGGCGGGTGGGGACGAAACCCTGGATCTCGACAAGCTCGATCAGCGCTTCAGCTCGATCAGCGGTTCAGCTCGATCAGCGGTTCAGCTCGAGCAACAGTTCAGCTCGAGCAACAGTTCAGCTGATGCCCGCCTGGCGTTCCGCGGCTTCGACCACGTTGGTCATGAGCAGAGCCACTGTCATGGGACCGACGCCGCCGGGGTTCGGCGAAATCCAGCCAGCTACCTCGGCAGCGGCGGGATCGATGTCGCCGTGGACCTTGCTCTTGCCCGTCTCGGGGTCGGTTTCACGGGTGACACCGACGTCGATCACCGCCGCGCCCGGCTTTACGTCGGCAGCCTTGACGATGTGCTTGGCACCCGCCGCGCCCACAATAACGTCCGCCTGCCGCAGCAGCTCCGAAAGGTTCTTGGTTCCGGTATGCGTCAGCGTCACGGTGGCGTTCACGGCCCGCCGGGTAAGCAGCAGGCCGATCGAGCGGCCGATCGTGACGCCGCGGCCGACCACCACGACGTGCTTGCCCGCGAGGCTGTAGCCGTTGCGCTCCAGGAGCTCGATGACGCCACGGGGCGTGCACGGCAGCGGCGAGGTGATCTCGTCGTTGACGTTGAGCACCAGCCGGCCAAGGTTGGTCGGGTGCAGGCCGTCGGCATCCTTGGCGGGGTCGATCCGCTCGAGGATGGCGTGCGTGTCCAGGTGCTTGGGCAGCGGCAACTGCACAATATAGCCGTGGCAGGCGGGGTCCGCATTGAGATCGTCAATGAGGGCCTCAACCTGGGCCTGGGTGGCGTCCGCCGGAAGCTCGCGCTGGATCGAGTTCATCCCGATCTTCACAGACTGCTTGTGCTTCATGGACACGTACAGCTGAGAGGCGGGGTCCGCGCCCACGAGCACGGTGGCAATGCCCGGAGTGACGCCGCGGGCCTTCAGGGCCGCGACACGCTCAGCCAGCTCGGACTTGATGGCGGCCGAGGCTGCCTTGCCGTCAAGAACCTTGGCGGTCTGCGCCATAGACGGGTTTACCACTGCTCGTGCTGCGGGTACAGCGGGAAGTCAGCGGCGAGCTTGTCCACGCGGGCCTGCAGGGCCTCGACGTCCGTGGCGGAGCCGGCCTTCAGGGCGGTGGCGATGATCTCGGCAACCTCCGTGAATTCGGTGGCGCCGAAGCCGCGGGTGGCCAGGGCCGGGGTGCCGATGCGCAGGCCGGAGGTGACCATCGGCGGGCGCGGGTCGAACGGCACGGCGTTGCGGTTGACGGTGATGCCCACGGAGTGCAGGAGGTCCTCGGCCTGCTGGCCGTCCAGCTGCGAGTTGCGCAGGTCGACGAGCACCAGGTGAACGTCGGTGCCGCCGGTGAGGACGGAGACGCCGGCCTCGGCAACATCCGACTGGTTGAGGCGGTCGGCGATGATCTTGGCGCCTTCCAGGACGCGCTCCTGGCGCTCCTTGAATTCGGCGGTGCCGGCGATCTTGAAGGCCACTGCCTTGGCGGCGATGACGTGCATGAGCGGTCCGCCCTGCTGGCCCGGGAAGACGTTGGAGTTGAGCTTCTTGGCCCACTCCTGCTTGGCCAGGATCACACCGGAGCGGGGGCCGGCGAGGGTCTTGTGCACGGTGGAGGTGACGACGTCGGAGTGCGGCACCGGGCTCGGGTGCAGGCCTGCTGCCACGAGGCCGGCGAAGTGTGCCATGTCCGTCCAGAGCAGGGCGCCCACTTCATCGGCGATGGAGCGGAACGCGGCGAAGTCGAGGTGGCGCGGGTACGCGGACCAGCCGGCGATGATCACCTGCGGCTTTTCGGCGATGGCCTGCTCGCGGAGCTTGTCCATGTCGACGCGGAAGTTGTCCTGCTCCACCTGGTAGGCGGCCACGTTGTAGAGCTTGCCGGAGAAGTTCAGCTTCATGCCGTGCGTGAGGTGTCCGCCATGGGCCAGGGACAGGCCCAGGATCTTGTCACCGGGGGTGATCATGGCGGAGAGCGCGGCGGCGTTGGCCTGCGCGCCGGAGTGCGGCTGGACGTTGGCGTATTCGGCGCCGAACAGGTCCTTGACCCGGTCAATCGCCAGCTGCTCGGCGACGTCCACGTACTCGCAGCCGCCGTAGTAGCGGCGGCCCGGGTAGCCCTCGGCGTACTTGTTGGTCAGAACGGAGCCCTGGGCTTCCATGACCGCGCGGGGGGCGAAGTTTTCGGAGGCGATCATTTCCAGGGTGCCGCGCTGGCGGCCGAGTTCCTGGTCCAGTACTGCGGCGATCTCGGGATCGAGCTCAGCCAGCGGCTGGTTGCTGACGAAGGAGGTGCTAACGGAAGTCGGTGAAGTGGTCACGAAGAACTCCTGGCTAGGGATGGGCACTGCTAAAGGTCAGGCTACCGGCTGGAACGTTGCTCCGCCCGTCGAAGACCACCATCCGGAAAGCGTTCCGGGCGCAGGTCTATGAGGGCGCCGCAGCGCAATGGGGTGGCCGCTCTTCGAGAAGCGCAGCGCTACCGGCAAAACATGACCCTCGGCCCAGGCGTACGATCCGTGGTCTTCGTGAATGCCGCTCCCTGGTGGTTAGCCACCCAAACGCCAGTTGCGACGCCACCACACTATCAAATGCGGGACCGACGCGCGGGTAGGCTGTTCTTCGTGAATGAAGACCAGCTCGCCAAATCGTACGTAGTAACCCTGTCCTGCCCCGACCGCCCGGGAATCGTCCACGCCGTGGCCGGCGCCCTGCTCGTGGCGGGCTGCAATATTACGGACTCCCAGCAGTACGGCAGCGAATCCACCGGCACCTTCTTCATGCGCGTGGAAGCCACCACCACCGCACCCCACACTGAGGTGGTCGCCGCCCTGGAGCCGGTGGCCGAGGCCTTTGGCATGCAGTGGAGCCTGAACCCCGTGGGCCGCAAAGTGCGTACCTTGCTGATGGCCAGCAAGTCCGCCCACTGCCTGAACGACCTCCTGTTCCTGCAGCGCTCCGGCACCCTCCCCATCGAGATTCCGGCGATTGTCTCCAACCACCGCGACCTGGCCGGGCTGGCCGAGTTCTACGGCATCCCGTTCCACTACATCCCGGTGACGGCCGACACGAAGGAACAGGCCGAGGACCAGCTGCGCAAGATCATCGCCGAAGAGGGCGTCGAACTGACCGTCCTGGCCCGTTACATGCAGATCATCTCCGACGACATGTGCACCGAGCTGACCGGCAAGGCCATCAACATCCACCACTCCTTCCTGCCGTCCTTCAAGGGCGCCAAGCCGTACCACCAGGCCCATGCCCGCGGCGTCAAGCTGATCGGTGCCACTGCGCACTACGTCACCGCCGCATTGGACGAGGGCCCGATCATCGAGCAGGAAGTCATCCGGGTGGACCACGCGCGCACGCCGGAGCAGTTCGTGCAGATGGGCCGGGACGTGGAAGGACGCACCCTCGCCCAGGCCGTGCAGTGGCACGCCGAACACCGCGTGCTCTTGGACGGCAACCGGACGGTCGTCTTTAACTGATCCCGCTTCAACCGAGCACACGCCGCCCGCGGACAGCATGCCCGCGGCGGCGGTTCCGGGTTCCCGTGGGCGCGCAGCGGTTCACACCCGGCGGGTTTTAACCAAGACTGGTTAACACAATGACTCTGCTGACAGAAACTTCGCTGGAACCCTTCATCGCACTGCTCAAGGCACAGGGCAGGCACGCAGTGCTGGACGTGTGCTGCGGCCCGGGCGACGACGGTCTCCGGTTCGTTCAGGCCGGCATCCACTACACGGGCGTTGATCCCTTCGACGGCAACGTGAGGTACGCCATGGCCCGCCGCCTGAGCGTGTCGGTGGCGGAGCCCACGCGCCTGCCGTTCGCCGCAAATACGTTCCCGGCAGTCTGGGCTGTCCAGTCGCTGGAGGGCCTCACGGCAGACCAGGCGGACGACGTCGTGCGGGAGCTTGAGCGGGTGGCAGAAGCGGGTGCGCCGATCGCCGTCGTCCTCCCTTGACCACCGCCGGAGCTGACTCCCGCTCGAACTGAATCCCCACTGCTATCTCCGGTCCACCGGGACGGGCAGTGGGCGGCTCTGGGGCGCTGGCGACCGGTTGAGCCTTACCCGGACCGCGGCGCCGGCGCAGAGTATGACGGCGAGTCCGCCGACCATGGTCGCCCACGTCAGCTGCTCGCCGAGCAGAAGCGCAGCCCAGCAGATACTCATCACCGGCTGGGCGAGCTGGACCTGGCTCACCTGGGCCATGGGTCCGATGGCGAGGCCGTGGTACCAGGCAAAGAAGCCCAGGAACATGCTGACGACGCCGAGGTAAGCAAAGGCGGCCCACTGCACCGGAGTGCCCGAGGGCGGCTGCCGGGACACGGAGAAAGCCACAAGACCCACCATCAGGGGCGAGGCCAGGACGAGGGCCCAGGATATGGTCTGCCACGGGCCAAGCTCGCGGGCCAGCAGTCCACCCTCGGCGTACCCCACGGCAGCGGCCAGCACGGCGCCGAAGAACAGCAGGTCCGTCCAACGCAGCTGGCCAAAGCCACCGGGCTGCGCGACGGCGAAGCCGACAGCAGCTATGGCCCCCGCTCCGGTCGCGACCCAAAAGGCTGCTCGTGGGCGCTCGCGGCCGCGGAGCACCGCCAGCGTCGCCGTTGCAGCAGGAAGCAGGGCGATAACCACGGCCCCATGACTGGCCGGCGCGGCAGTGAGTGCGAAGGACGTGAGCATGGGGAAGCCGACGACCACCCCTGCGGCGACCACCGCCAGGCGAAGCCACTGCACGCCGCGGGGCAGGCGCTGCCGCGCCAGCACCAGTGCCGCGGCGGCAAGGACAGCCGCCACCACTGCCCGGGCTGAGCCAATGAACAACGGCGACAGCCCCTCTACTGCCAGGCGGGTGAAAGGAACAGTGAACGAGAAAGCCGCTACTCCCAAGAGGCCCCACCATATTCCGGCGCGGGACGATCCAGTGGGTACGGGCCGGGTGGATGACGAGCCGCTGGGCGGCGATATCACTGGGCGATCCGGAACAGTAGCGCTACTATTGTCTCTCATGAACAACGATAGCAGTTCCCGGATCGCGTTGCGGCTGAGGGAATGGGTTGCCGGCGCGGCACCGGGGTCGAGACTGCCGTCAACCCGGTCGCTCGTCGCGGAGTATCAGGCCAGCCCCGTCACCGTCCAGAAGGCGCTGCAGGCCCTCACGAGGGAAGGTGTCATCGAGAGCCGCCCAGGCGTGGGGACATTCGTGCGGGCCGTCCGGACAGCGCGGCCGTCGGATTACGGCTGGCAGACGGCCGCCCTGCGATCACCACAGGCGCCGCTGCGGCCGGCCTCCGCCGCGATGCGCACCGCACCGAACGATGTCATTGCGTTCCATTCCGGCTATCCGGACCGCGAACTCCTCCCCGAGCGGCTGGTGCGCGCAGCGCTAACACGGGCGGCCCGCGGCGAGGCGGCGTTATCGCGTCCCCCGGCTGCAGGGCTGCCCGAGCTGCAATCCTGGTTCGCCCACGAGCTCGGAAGCTCCACCCCAGCCGGCATTTCCCCGCCAACCCCGAGCGACGTCGTCGTGCTTCCGGGCAGCCAAAGCGGCCTCAGCTCCATCTTCAGGGCGCTCGTCGGCTACGGGCAGCCGCTCCTCGTCGAGTCCCCGACCTACTGGGGGGCCATCCTGGCCGCGGCGCAGGCCGGCGTCCGGGTCATCCCCGTGCCCAGCGGCGCCGGCGGACCCGACCCGGAGGAACTGGCCCGCGCCTTCGCGGAGACGGGGGCACGGATGTTCTATGCCCAGCCGAACTACGCGAACCCCACCGGCGCGCAGTGGGACGGCCGGCGCTGCGAACAGGTGCTGGACGTCGTGCGGAAAAACGGCGCCTTCCTCCTCGAAGACGACTGGGCACACGACTTCGGCATCACCACCACAGCCCAGCCTGTGGCGGCCCGCGACGACTCCGGCCACGTTGTGTATCTCCGGTCACTGACCAAAAGCGTCTCCCCTGCCGTCCGTGTGGCCGCCGTCATCGCCCGCGGGCCTGCGCGCGAACGCATCCTTGCCGACCGGGCAGCCGAGTCGATGTATGTCAGTGGCCTGCTCCAGGCGGCGGCACTCGAGGTCGTCACGCAGCCGGGCTGGCAGACCCATCTGAAAAGCCTCCGGCACCAGCTCCAGTCCCGCCGCGATCTCCTGCTCACGAGCCTGCTTCAGCACGCACCGCAGGCGCACGTCGAGAACGTCCCCAAAGGTGGACTGAATCTCTGGGCACGGCTTCCCGACGGGACCGACGTCGAACAGCTCGCCAGGTACTGCGAAACCGCCGGCGTCATCATTGCGGCCGGAACGGAGTGGTTCCCCGCCGAACCCGCGGGGCCTTTCATCCGGCTCAACTACGCGGGCCCCAACCCGGGCGCCTTCCCCGAGGGCACCCGGATTCTCGGCCAGGAGCTTTCGCGGACCCTCGGGTGACTCCGCCGTTCCGCGCGCGCCTAGGATGGGACCCTGGGTGCGCAACGCCGGCAGCACGCCGGTTAGGCCCCAGCATTGGGAAAGGACACATCTTCTTGGGCTACGTCTATCTGGCACTGGCGATCGCCACGGAGGTCCTGGGCACCAGCCTGCTGAAGTCGACAGAAGGATTTAGCCGGCTCTGGCCCAGCGTCTGGTGCCTGGCGTCCTACGGGGTTGCCTTCGCCCTGCTGTCGCAGGTGGTCAAGAGTGTGCCCGTCGGCGTCGCCTATGCCTTGTGGTCAGGCCTCGGAACGGTTGCCATTGTGGCGATCGGTGCCGTCTTCCTCGGCGAGGAACTGAACCTGACGAAGATCCTCGGGATCGGGCTGGTGGTCGCCGGCGTCGTCGTCCTGAACGTCGGCGGAGCCCACTGACGGTTCCGGCCCACCCCGGCGAACCAAGCCGGTGTCCTAGGCTTGGGGGCATGGCTCCCATTTACCCCTTCGCCGGTGACACGCCGGACATCCACCCCTCCGTTTTCCTGGCGCCGACGGCGTCAGTCATCGGCCGTGCCACGCTCGCCGAGGACGCCAGCGCGTTCTACGGCGTTTCGGTGCGCGCGGACACCGCCGCCATCACCGTGGGCACCGGCAGCAACCTGCAGGACAACGTGGTGCTGCACGCCGACCCCGGCTTCCCCTGCAGCGTGGGGGCGCGGGTCAGCGTCGGGCACGGCGCCGTCGTCCATGGCTGCACCGTGGAAGACGACTGCCTCATCGGCATGAGCGCCACCATCCTCAACGGCGCGGTGATCGGCGCCGGCTCGCTCGTGGCGGCCGGCGCCGTCGTGCTGGAAGGGACGGTAGTCCCGCCCCGTTCGCTGGTGGCCGGGGTCCCGGCCAAGGTGCGCCGCGAGCTCACCGCCGAGGAGTTCGACGGCGTCCAGCGCAACGCGGCGCACTACCGCGAGCTCGCCAAGGCGCATCGCGAACTCCACGCAGACGGCCGCTGACCGAGCTGGGCAACCGCTGATCGAGCTTGGCAACCGCTGACCGAGCTGGGCAACCGCTGATCGAGCTGGGCAACCGCTGATCGAGCTTGTCGAGATCAAGGTTAGCGGGCTTGGTTTCGACAGGCTCAACCAGCGGGCTTGGTTTCGACAGGCTGAACCAGCGGGCTTGGTTTCGACAGGCTCAACCAGCGGGCTTGGTTTCGACAGGCTCAACCAGCGGGCTTGGTTTCGACAGGCTCAACCAGCGGGCTTGGTTTCGACAGGCTCAACCAGCGGGCTTGGTTTCGACAGGCTCAACCAGCGGGCTTGGTTTCGACAGGCTCAACCAGCGGGCTTGGTTTCGCTCCCCACCGGGAACTAGTCCAGGCTGATCGGGCCCAGCTCGTCCAGCAGGTCGCCTGGGCCGGGGTTGCCGGGTGCCGATGAGCCGCCGAGGTGGTTCACCACGCCCCACACCGCGTTTAGTCCCGTGGTCACCGCACCCTCGGCCCAGCCTGCCGTGAAGGACACGTCGTCGCCGGCGAGGAAGATGCCGCGCTGGGATTCCGGCAGCTGGTCCTGCTTGAAGTGGGTGAAAAGCCGCTGCTGGTAGCGGTAGTGGCCGGGCAGGTTGGCCTTGAACGCGCCCATGAAGTTGGGGTCGGCCTCCCAGGAGACGGTGATGGGCTGGCCCACGATGTGGCTGGCGATGTCCACGCCGGGGTAGATCTGCTCGAGCGAGTGCAGCATCAGCTCCACGCGTTCGTCGGCGTCGAGCGCCAGCCACTTGAGCGCGTCGTCGTTCCACGTGTAGGACAGCAGGATCACGGCGGGCTGGTCCGGGCCGTTGTCCAGCAGGTAGGTGGCCCGGTTCAGCCGGTCCGTCAGCGTCATGGACAGGACCTCCCTGCCGGTTTCCGGGTCGATGTCCTTCCAGAACGGCCGGTCCACCATCACGAACGTCTTGGACGACTGCATGTAGTGCGAGCGCTCGATCGCCGTCCACAGCTCAGCCGGGAACAGCGCCTCCTCGGTGTGGATCCGGGTGGACAGCAGCCACGACTGGCAGGTGGTGACCACCGCCGGGTAGGAGGCTTCCCTCCCCCAGCGCTCCCGGATGCGGAGGTTGCCGTCCGCCTCACGGCTGATCCGTTCCACGGCTCCGCGCGGGGAGCCTGAGTGCAGGGACGCCAGGGACGTCCCTGCCGGCCAGTGCACCATGCCCGACGGCGCGTGGCGCCAGAGTGTCTCGGGGAGCCTTTGCGCTCCCCCGGCGATGAGGCGGTGCTGGTCGTCGGCGTCGGTGTAGACGACGCGGAGGATTTCCAGGATGGAGTTGGGGAAGTCGGTGTCCCAGCCGCCGGTGCCGAAGCCGACCTGGCCGAATGCCTCGCGGTGCGCGAAGCCCGCCTTCCGGAACGCCTGGCTGCCGGCGATGAAGCCGTAAAAGGTCTCCTCGTCCAGCTCCGGAAGAAGCTCGTTCCACAGCTCCTTGATCCGGGCCGTGTCCCTCGCCCGGATGGCTTCCTGCATCTGCGTGAACTGCGCGCCGTCGTTCACGGCGGCCTTCCAGGCGTCGGCCACTTCGCGGAAGAACGGCGGCAGGTCTGCCGAGGTGGTGGCGTAATGCTTCTGCCCCGCCAGCTCAATCACGGTGCTGGAGGTTACCGGGGCCAGCGGGTTGGGGAAGTCCCGCGTCTCCAGTCCCAGCAGGTCCACATAGTGGTAGAACGCCTTGCCGGACACCGGGAACCGCATGCCGCCCAGGTCTGCCACCACATCCGGGGCAGACGGGAAGCTGGCCGTGCGCAGGCGTCCGCCAAGCTGGTCCGCCTCGTAAAGCACCGGACGCAGCCCAAGCCTCATCAGCTCGTACGCTGTCACCAGCCCGGACAGTCCGGCACCCACCACGGCGACTTCGGTGCCGTACAGTTCCGGCGGCACCGAACCCAGTCCGTCAGGGTGGGAGAGATAGTGGTCGTAGCTGAACGGGAAGTCCGGGTTCAGCATGGTCACCGGGGCCTGGCCTGGTGCTCCGGGCAGGCCCGACGCCGTGGTGGCGCTGGACGGGTCGGATGCCGGCAGTTCGGTAGCGGTTGTCATGGAAGGTCTGTCTCCGTGGTCTCGTGTGTTGTCTTACTGGTGCGAAGTTGTCTGTTCAGCAGGTGCGGGAGCTGGGGAAGAATCACGGGCGGATAGTTCACGGTATTCCTCCTGCCCCAGCGCGGCCACCCGCGAGTGCCGCCTGCCATAGCCGAAGTAGGCGGCCAGTCCCACGAGCATCCAGATCCCGAAGGTCACCCACGTCTCGGCGCCCAGGTTGGCCATCAGGTAGACGCACATCAGCGCGCCCAGGATCGGTGTCAGCGGGAACAGCGGAACCCGAAAGGTCCGCGGAAGCTCCGGCCGGGTGCGGCGGAGGTGGATGACGGCCACGTTCACCAGGGCGAAGGCGAACAGGGTGCCGATGCTGGTGGCGTCTGCGAGCGCCCCGAGCGGGACCAGCCCGGCGGTGAGGGCGACGGCGGTTCCCACGATAAGGGTTCCGGCAACGGGCGTGCCGGTGCGGTGGGAGACGCGGCCAAAGATGCGGGGAACCAACCCGTCGCGGGACATGGAAAGAAGGATGCGGGTCTGTCCGTAGAGGACAGTCAGCACGATGCTGGCAATTGCGAGCACAGCGCCGACGGCGAACATCAGCGCGATCCACGGCTGGCCGGTGATTTCCTCCAGGATCTTCACCAGTGCGGCTTCCGTGCCGTCGAACCAGCCCCACGGGCGGGCGCCGATGGCGGCAACGGCAACCAGCACGTAGATGGTGGTGACGATCAGCATCGAGAGCATGATTGCCCGGGGCAGGTCGCGCTTAGGGTTGCGGGCTTCCTCGCCCGCGGTGGAGGCGGCGTCGAAGCCGATGTAGGAAAAGAAGACCCGGGAGGCGGCGGCGGAGACGCCGGCGGCCCCCATCGGCAGCAGCGGCTCGAAGTGCCCGCCGTTGAACGCGGTGAAGGCCACCGCGCAGAAGAAGACCAGGATCCCCACCTTGACCAGCACGATCGCGGTGTTGATCCACGCGCTTTCCTTGGCGCCGCGGACCAGCAGAACCATGGCCAGCACCACAATCACCATGGCCGGGATGTTGACTAAGCCGCCGCCGCCCGGCGGCTGCGACACCGCATCCGGCAGGGCCAGCCCGAAGACCGCCAGCGATTCGTTGACGTACTGGCCGGCGCCCACTGCCACGGCAGCCACGGAAACGGCGTATTCGAGCACGAGGCACCAGCCGCAGATCCAGGCCATGCCCTCGCCCATCGTGGCGTACGTGTAGGAGTAGCTGGAGCCCGCAGCCGGCACCAGACCGGCCATTTCGGCGTAGGACACCGCGGACAGCAGCGCGGCCAGGCCGGCGATGGCGAACGAGATCCAGATGGCCGGCCCGGCCAGCGGCACGGACTCGCCCAGGATCACCAGGATGCCGGTGCCGAGGGTGGCGCCCACGCTGATCATCGTCAGCTGCATGACTCCGAAGCTGCGGACGAGGCGCGTTCCGCCCTGGCCTGTCTCGGCTTCCTGGACCATCTGCCCGATCGGCTTGCGGCGGAGCAGCTGGGCTGCCAGTCCGGGGCGGACGGCCTGCACGGGAGGCCGTTGTCCTGCTTGGGTGGGCACAGTCATCGTTGACGTCCGTTCGTGGGTAGTTGGGGGCTTTCCGTGTCTCCAGCCTAGGTGTGTGAGCCGTGTCTCACGGGTGTGCAAAATGACCTATAGTGTTCTGGCATGAGACGTAATGCACAACAAACAAACGCGCCCGAGGCGGTGCTTTCCGGGCAGGTCAGCGTGGACCTGTCCGCCATTTCAGACAACGTGCGTGCCCTCCGGGCCCTCACTCCTGCACCCCATTTCATGGCCGTGGTGAAAGGGAACGGCTACGGCCATGGCCTGATCGACGTGGCCCGCGCAGCCCTCGCCGCCGGCGCGGACTGGCTGGGCACGGCGCAGCTCACCGAGGCCCTGGCCCTGCGCCAGGCGGGCATCACGGCACCGGTTCTGTCGTGGCTGTACCTCGCCTCCGGGTCGAGCGAAACCATCCGTGAGGCAGTCAGCCACGACGTCGACATGTCCCTGGGCAGCATCGCCCAACTCGACGCCGTCGCCGGCATAGCGCGCTCGCTGGGACAGGCCGCCGCCGTCCACCTTGAGCTGGACAGCGGCCTGAGCCGCGGCGGCGCCCGTGCCGAGGACTGGCCTGACCTGGTGGCCGCTGCACGGAGGGCGGAACTGGCTGGGAATCTCCATGTGAGGGGCATTTGGACCCACCTGGCCTGGGCGGACGTTCCCGCCCACCCCGGGAATGCCGGTGCGGTGGACGCCTTCGAGGAAGCCGTCAGGCAAGCCCGCGAGGCAGGGCTGGATCCGGAACTGCGGCACGTCTCCAGTTCGGCGAACATCCTGGACCGGCCGGAATTTTCGTTCGACATGGTGCGGGCGGGGCTGGCCATCTACGGCCTGGCTCCGGCGGACCACCTTGACCCCGCCGACTACGGCCTCCGGCCTGCCCTGGCAGTTACCGCTCCCGTGGTGCTGGTGAAGAAGGTTCCGGCCGGCACCGGTGTGAGCTACGAGCACCAGGCCATCACCCACGAGCCGAGGTTCCTGGGACTGATCCCGCTGGGCTACGCGGACGGCATTCCGAAGGGCATTTCCGGCCGGAGCGTGGTGCAGCTGGGCGGCAGGAGGGTTCCGGTGATCGGCAAGGTGTGCATGGATCAGTTCATGGTGGACCTGGGCCCCGAGCCCGGCGGAATCAATGTTGGTGATACGGCCGTCCTGTTTGGCGACCCCCGGGACGGGGCCGCGAGCGCCGATGAATGGGGCGCCGCCATTGGAAGCCACGGCGACGAGATCATCAACAGGATCGCGCCGCGGCTGCCCAGGGCCTACAGCCTCCCGCAGGCGCACGAGTGCCCGGATTACGAGGAGCCCGGGGACGGGGCACCGCATGTCGCCTGAGGCAGGAACGCGAATCGCCCCGGTAGCCAGTGCGGCGGCGGAGCGGCTGAGTGTCGTCACCCTGGAACAGTTCCTGGCGAAACTGCCGCCCGAGCTCACGGTACTGCACGACGGCGGCAACGCTTCCGGGCTGCTGCGGTGGGTTGAGCCGAGTGAACTGGAGGACCCCACGCCATACCTGCTCGACGGCGAATTCCTCCTCACGGCAGGTTTGCCGTTCGTTGGCGACGCGGGTGACGCTGCCCGGGTTGACGCCTACGTCGGGCGCCTGGTGAAGGCCGGGGTCGGGGCACTGGGCTTCGGCCTGGAGCCGTACTTCAGTGCTGTCCCGGACACTGTGGTGGACGCCTGCGTCCGGCACAACCTGACCCTGGTGAAGGTGCCCAGCACGGTCCCATTCGCGGCCATCGGGCTCGAGTTCTCCCAGCTACTGGAGTCGGACAACGCGAAGGTGTTCCGCCACCTCGCGGACACGAACAGGCAACTGATGCGCGCCGTCCTGTCCGCCCGGCCCGAACATGAGCTCCTGGCTGCGCTGGTGCAGCGGGTTCCCGTATGGGCCATGTTGGTCGGCGCGGACGGGCGGGTGCGCGCCCGGGCGGGCTCAGGCGTCGAGGTCGCCACCCTGCAGCCGCTGCTCGACCGGCTCCTGGGCGGCAGCGGGCCGAGGGTGGAGATGGATTCCTTCGACGTCCCCGGATCTTCGCTCGTGTTCGGGCACCCGCTGCGCAGCACCCGCGACGCGAACCTTGGCGCGCTGGTGCTGGGTACTGACTCGCCGCTGACGCCCGCGCAGAACAGCGTGGTCTCCTCCGCCGTCGGGCTCCTTGAGCTATTGGTCCGGCAACGGACCAGCGGGTCACTGGCACCGAGCCAGTTGGCGACGTCGCTGCTGCTGCACCCCGACAGCCTGACCGCCGGCGGGGCGCGGCACATCAACGGGCTCAGGGACCTGCTGGCCCAGAGCACTTCCTCCACGCGCTCCGGTCCGTTGCGCGTTGTGCAGGGCATCAGGGCGGAGCCGGCCACCAGGGCGGGGCAGGCCGCCGGACGCACCGCGGAGGGCCCGGTCCGGGAGCTGCTGCAGTGGCGCCGCCTGTTCGACACCAAGCTCGTGGAAATCACAGACTACGGCTTCGCCGCCATCACCCGGCTAAGGGTGGACGACGCACTGCTTGCCGAGGTCGAGAAGCTCGGGTGGCGGTTGGTTATCGGGGACACCACCGAGCTCACGGATCTGGGCAGCGCCTACCAGCAGGTGACGGCGCTGCGGCAGCGCGTCCAGAGCACCGGCCAGAGCGCCCGGGTGGGTGAAGTGACGTGGACGGTCGCCGGACTGCTGGGGCAGGAAGCCGGAACCATGCTGGCCGAGCGGCTGCTGGAGCCGGTGCTCAGCCAGGATAGCGACCGCCGGACCGCCCACCTGTCCGTACTGAGGGCGTGGCTCGGCGAGAACGGGAACTGGGATGCCAGCGCCAAGGCGCTGGGCCTGCACCGGAACAGCGTCCGGCGGCAGATCAACGCGGTGGCCGAGCTATTGGACACCGACCTGAACCAGGCGCAGGTCCGGGCCGAACTCTGGATTGCGCTGCAGTACGTGGACGGGCTGCCACCTAGCCCTGATTAATGCCGCCGCCGTTCTCCTCCCAGGCGCGGTAAACATCAGGGCGGCGTTCGCGCAGGTAGGGCACGTCCTCGCGAGCCTTGCGGGCCGCTTCGGCGCTGACCTCCGCGTACAGCAGTTCCGGGCCGGGGCCCGCGGCGGCGAGCAGTTCGCCGTCGGGCCCGGCAATGACGCTTCCGCCCAGGAAGACGCAGCCGTCCTCCTCCCCGGAGTGGTTGGCATAGGCGACTGTCAGCTGGCTCTCCAGCGCCCGGGCACGCAGCAGCACCTGTGGAACGGACTCGAAGCCGTGGGCCAGGGCAGTGGGAACCAGGAGCAGGTCGGCGCCGGCCGCGGCGGCCGCCCGCACCGTCTCCGGGAACTCCACGTCGTAGCAGATGGCCAGCGAGGCTTTGATGCCGCCCAGATCGACGACGGCGGGGGGTGCTTCCGCAGGGCTGAACGCCCTGGCCTCCTCCGGACCAAAAAGGTGGACCTTGGCATAGCTGAGCAATTCGTTCCCGCGGTTGTCCAGGACCGTAGCGGTGATCCGCCACTGCCCGTCGGCCGTGACGGCCGGCAGGCTGTAGACCAGCGCGATGCGATGTGTGGCAGCGATGCCGGCAAGGGTCTGCCGGATGCCGGGCAGGACGTCGGGATCCAGCTCCGCCCTGACTCGCAGCGGGGCGTAGCCCACGGGGAAAAGCTCGGGGGTCAGGAGCACCGCGGCACCCGCCTCCGCAGCCGCCCGCGCCGCGCGCTCAATGGCTCCGCAGTTCCGTTCGATGTCCAAAACACTGGAGTTCGCCTGCATCAGCGCCAGCTTCACCGTGATCACCTCAAGTCTTCGTGAACGCCCGCCCAACACCGGACGCCGTTCCCTTCAGCGTATCCGCGGGCGGCGGCTGCCGATGCGGTCCATTTGCACCGCCCTGAACCACCTTCGGGACGGATTGCCCGGCACCTGCTTCCTTCCACATGCCGCGTCGTTGCGTTAACTTCTTGACTACAAGGTCGCCGATGGTGCAATGTTCATTCCATGCCCTCACCATCGAGCTCAACGAGGAGCCGAACCAAGAACCCCGGGTCGCAATCCGCACTCAGGCACCTGAACCAGCAGCGGATCATCGAATGCCTGCTAAACGGCCCTTCGACCCAGGCGGAGCTCGCGCGGCAGACGGGACTGTCCACCGCAACAGTGTCCAACATCGTCAAGATCATGCAGGACTCCGGTCTTGCCTCCACCGAGCCGACCACCAGTTCCGGGCGGCGCGCACTCAACGTCCGGCTCAACAGCAACGGCGCCGTGGCGGTGGGCATCGACTTCGGCCGGCGGCACCTGCGGGTGGTTCTCGCCTCGCTCAGCTACCACATCATCGCCGAGGAATCGGTGCTCCTGCCCCTCGGACACCAGGCAGAGCAGGGCATCCAGGCCGCCGTCGCCCTGCTCGAAAAACTGCTGGCGGACAGCGGCGTGGAGCGCAGCGCCGTGGTGGGTGCCGGCGTCGGAATCCCCGGCCCGATTGACCGCCGGACCAGCACCGTGGCACAGGGGGCGATCCTGCCCGAGTGGGTGGGCATCGACATCCTGGAGCGACTCGAAGAGGCGTTCCAGTTTCCCATATTCGTTGACAATGACTCGAATCTCGGTGCACTGTCCGAGGTCACCTGGGGACCGCACAGCGGCATCAGCAACCTGCTGTTCATGAAAATTGGATCCGGCATTGGCGCGGGCCTGATCCTCAACGGCAACCCGTACTACGGCAACGTCGGGATCACCGGCGAGATCGGCCATGCGACCATCCACGAACACGGGCTGATCTGCCGCTGCGGCAACAGGGGGTGCCTGGAGACCATCGCCTCCACCACCACCATGATCGAGCTGCTCAGCCGCGGCGAGGAGCGCCCGCTGACCCCCGGGGACATCGTTCGCAAAGCCCTTGCGAGGGATGCCGCCACCCTGCGCGTGGTGGACGATGCCGGCCTCGCGGTGGGCCGGGCGCTCGGGAATGTAGCCAACCTGATCAACCCGGAGGTCATTGTGGTGGGCGGCCCACTGGCGGGGCTGGGCGACATCCTGCTGGACCCCATCCGGCGAGGTTTGGTGCGGCACGCCGTGCCGGTCATCGGCGAAACCACCACCCTGACCATGTCCTCGCTGAATGACCGGGCCGAGGCCCTGGGGGCCGCGTCTCTGGTCTTCCAGCACGCCGGAATCCGGCGCACGTAGCGTTTCGTTATCCCGCCGTTGCGTTAAAGACTTGACGACAAGGGCATGCTCCATCTACTTTTTTCATCAGACGGCCCTGCGGATTGCAGGGAAGACAACGAAGTCAATGCATTGGAGGCGTAAGGGCACATGACGTCCCTCAACACGCAGAGCGAGCCGGTTCTTCTGGAGATGCGCTCCATCACCAAGGAATTCCCTGGCGTTAAAGCCTTGTCCGATGTGAGCCTGACGGTAAAGGCCGGCGAAATCCACGCGATCTGCGGGGAGAACGGTGCCGGAAAGTCGACGCTGATGAAGGTCCTCTCCGGCGTGTACCCCTACGGCAGCTACGACGGCGACATCGTGTACCAAAACGAGGTGCAGCAGTTCAAGGACATCCGGGCCAGCGAGCACGCCGGCATCGTGATCATCCACCAGGAGCTGGCGCTCATTCCGGAGCTCTCCATCACGGAGAACATCTTCCTGGGCAACGAACCGGTCAAGCGCGGGGTGATCGACTGGGCCGAAGCCCGCACCCGTTCCCGCGAACTGCTCGCAAGGGTGGGCCTGCGCGAGGACCCGGACACCCCGATCAAGGAAATCGGCGTCGGCAAGCAGCAGCTGGTGGAGATCGCCAAGGCGCTGAACAAGTCCGTGAAGCTCCTCATCCTGGACGAGCCCACAGCTGCGCTGAACGAATCGGACTCCCAGCACCTGCTGGACCTGATCCTGGGCCTGAAGGGCCGCGGCATCACGTCCATCATCATTTCCCACAAGCTCAACGAGATCGAGCAGATCGCGGACTCCATCACGATCATCCGTGACGGCAAGTCCATTGAGACGCTCAACGTGAAGGCCGACGGCGTCGACGAGGACCGCATCATCAAAGGCATGGTGGGGCGCACCCTGGAATCGCGCTTCCCGGACCACGAACCCAAGATCGGGGACAAGCTGTTCGAGGTCAAGGACTGGACTGTGGGGCACCCGCAGGTGCAGGACCGCCTGGTCTGCAAGGGTTCGAACTTCTTCGTCCGCCGCGGCGAGATCGTCGGCTTCGCCGGGCTGATGGGCGCCGGCCGCACCGAACTGGCACGGTCCGTGTTCGGCCGTTCCTACGGCCGCTTCATCAGCGGCCGGATCTACAAGAACGGCAAGGAACTTCACCTCAAGAGCGTCAAGCAGGCCATCGACGCCGGTCTGGGCTACGTCACGGAAGACCGGAAGTCGCTGGGCCTGAACCTGCTGGACGACATCAAGACCACCACCGTCTCGGCCGCGCTGCACAAGATCAGCAAGCACTTCGTAGTGGATGCCAACAAGGAATTCACCGTGGCTGAGCAGTACCGCAAGTCGCTGCGCACCAAGACGCCGTCCGTGGAGGAAGGTGTGGCCAAGCTCTCCGGCGGCAACCAGCAGAAGGTGGTCCTGGCCAAGTGGATGTTCACCGATCCTGACCTGCTGATCCTGGACGAGCCCACCCGCGGCATCGACGTCGGGGCCAAGTACGAGATCTACGGGATCATCCAGCAACTGGCCAACCAGGGCAAGGGAGTCATTGTCATCTCCTCCGAATTGCCTGAACTGCTGGGCCTCTCCGACCGCATCTACACCATTTTCGAAGGCGCCATCACCGGCGTCCTGGACAGGGACGACGCCAGCCAGGAAAGCCTCATGAAACTCATGACTTCCGCCAGAAAAACCGCCTGAACCTCTGGAATCCTCCAGAACCTTCCAGAACAAGGACTGACACAATGAACGCGCTCAAGAAGCTCTTTGGCGGCAACACCCGTCAATTCGGCATGATCTTCGCCCTGGTTGCACTGATCGTTTTCTTCCAAATCGCCACCGAAGGCCGCACGCTCACCCCGGGCAACGTCATCAACCTCTTCAATGGCAACTCCTACATCCTGATCCTGGCCATCGGCATGGTGCTGGTGATCATCGCTGGCCACATCGACCTGTCGGTCGGCTCCGTGGCGGCATTTGTCGGCGTCACAGTGGCCCTGGCCATCAGGGACTGGGGCATCCCCTGGTATCTGGGCATTCTGCTCGGACTCGCGCTGGGAGCCCTGATCGGCGCCTGGCAAGGGTTCTGGACGGCCTATGTGGGGATTCCAGCCTTCATCGTGACGCTGGCCGGCATGCTGCTGTTCCGCGGCTTCAACCAGTTCGTCGGAAAGTCCAACACCATCCCCGTCCCCGCCGATTTCCAGTACATCGGTTCCGGCTACCTTCCCGAGGTCGGCCCGAACACCGGGTTCAACAACCTCACCCTGCTGCTCGGCCTGCTGGGCGTCGCGTTCGTGATCTTCAGTGAACTCCGCGCCCGCCGCACCGCCAAGGCCCTCGGCGCCGAGGTCCCCGAGGGCTGGGTCGTCGTCACCAAGCTCGTGCTGGTCTGCGGCGCCATCCTGTACGCCACGTACCTGTTCGCCACGGGCCGGCCGGGAACCTCGTTCCCGATCCCCGGCCTCATCCTTGCCGTCCTGGTTCTGATCTACGGTTTTGTCGCCTCCAAAACCGTCGTCGGCCGCCACATCTACGCGGTTGGCGGCAACCGCCACGCGGCCGAGCTCTCCGGCGTCCAGTCCAAGAAGGTCAACTTCCTGGTCATGATGAACATGGCCATCCTCGCTGGCCTCGCCGGCATGATCTTCGTGGGCCGTTCCACGGCCTCCGGACCGTTCGACGGCGTGGGCTGGGAACTGGACGCCATCGCAGCTGTGTTCATTGGCGGTGCAGCGGTGACCGGCGGCGTGGGTACCGTGATCGGCTCGATCGTCGGTGGCCTGGTCATGGCCGTGCTGAACAACGGCCTGCAGCTCCTCGGCGTCGGCGCCGACCTGACCCAGATCATTAAGGGCCTGGTCCTGCTGATCGCCGTCGCGTTCGACGTCTACAACAAGAGCCAGGGCAAGCGCTCCATCATCGGCATGCTGACGCAGAGCTTCAACCGCCCCAGCGGCGGCACCCCGCTCCAGCCTGACGAAGTTACTTCCACGAAAGAAACCATCTCCCGGGAAGCCTGAGCCCTGCCGCTCCCCGGAAGCATGTCCCACCCCTAAAGAAAGTGAACCAAGCAATGCGAATGATTGGTAAAGCAGGAAAGGCGGCAGCGATCGCTGCCATTGCGGCACTGGCGCTGACAGCCTGCGGCCGTTCCGATACCGGCACAACGGGCGGCGGAACCGCCGGCGGCGAGGCCTTCCCCAAGGGCTCCTCGATCGGCGTCGCACTCCCCCAGAAGACCAGTGAGAACTGGGTCCTGGCAGAGAAGCTGTTCAACGACGGCCTCAGCCAGGCAGGCTTCAAGCCGGATGTACAGTTCGCCAACGCCGGCGTATCCGAGCAGCAGAACCAGATCAGCGCCATGATCACCAAGGGCGCCAAGGTCATCATCGTCGGCGCAATCGACGGCGCCCAGCTC
Organism: Arthrobacter globiformis; assembly: GCF_030815865.1. Classification (NCBI taxonomy): domain Bacteria; kingdom Bacillati; phylum Actinomycetota; class Actinomycetes; order Micrococcales; family Micrococcaceae; genus Arthrobacter; species Arthrobacter globiformis. Next base: position 1,625,762 of record NZ_JAUSXI010000001.1, on the reverse strand, counting down.
GGCACCCAGCTGAAGCAGGCCAAGGACGCCGGCGCCACCATCATCGCTTACGACCGCCTGCTGCTGAACACCGAGAACGTGGACTACTACGTGGCCTACGACAACTTCAAGGTCGGTGAGCTCCAGGGCCAGGCGCTGCTGGACGGCTTGAAGGCCAAGAAGCCTTCCGGCCCCTACAACATCGAGCTCTTCGCCGGCTCCCCTGACGACGCCAACGCGAGGGTCTTCTTCGACGGCGCCATGAGCGTCCTGAAGCCGAAGATCGACGACGGCACCCTCAAGGTGCTTTCCGGCCAGACATCCTTCGAACAGGCCGTAACCCAGGCTTGGAAGAGTGAAAACGCCCAGAGGCGCGCCGATACCCTCCTGAGCGGCTCCTACAGTAGCGCTCCCCTGGACGGCGTACTGTCCCCGAATGATCTTCTGGCCCGCGCCGTGCTGACGTCTGTCAAGGCCGACGGCAAACCTGTTCCGGTCATCACCGGGCAGGACTCCGAGGTTCAGTCCGTCAAGTCCATCATGGCCGGCGAGCAGTACTCCACCATCAACAAGGACACCCGCAAGCTCGTTGAGCACGCGATCACCATGGTGAAGGACATCCAGGCCGGCAAGACGCCTGAGATCAACGACGACAAGTCTTACAACAACAAGGTCAAGACCGTTCCGGCCTACCTGCTGGAGCCGGTCATCGTGACCAAGGAAAACGTCAAGACGGCCTACGTGGACGATCCGGTCCTCGGCCCGATCACCAAGTAACACCGCAGGCGCTGTCTCCACAGAGCCCCGGCTCCCCCGCAAGTGACCAGTTCACCAGGGAGGGCCGGGGCTCTTCCTTTGCCGCGCCCGGGTGTCTCTTCACAGCGCAAACATAGGTTCGGCCCGTTTCGCGCACAGCAGCGGGTACCAGTGTGGGATCCGAAGCCGGCCAATTCCCGGCATGTGATCCCAAGGAGTGCAGTGAGCGTCCTCGCCCGAAGTGTAGGCAATGCGTTTAGAAACAAGGTCCGAACAGCGGCGGTTGTGGCCGTATTGGCGGTCGCCATTGGCCTGGCTTTGGCCATGCTGGTGGCCAACCAGGCCGTGGGCGCCAAAGTCCAGGAGCTGAACGCCTCGGTGGGGACCGTGCTGACGGTGAACCCGGCCGGCGGCCAGGGCTTCGAAGGCGGCGGCGAGCCGCTCACCGCTGAGCAGGCAGCCACGGCGGCGGACGTCCCGAACGTGACCGCCGTCGTCGGAACCAAGGCGCTCAGGCTGCGCAACGCGACCGAGGCCGCAGCACAGACGGCAGCCGGCACCCAGACCGGCCCGGGCGGCGGGCAGGGCGGCCCCGGCGGTCAGACCACCACCACGCTGACCACCAGCCTCACCGCGGCAGTCGACGCCGGAACGCTGGGCGCGCGCAACCAGGACAGCTCCGGAACAACCGGAACCACGGGAAGTACCGGGACCACCGCAACTACCCAGCCGGCGCGGTCCCTTCCCATCACGGCCACCGGCACCGGCGCAGAGGTGGACAGCACCGGCAAGGCACTTGAACTGACCTCAGGCACCGGGCTGGGTGACTACACGGCCGAGTCCAGCAAGGCGCTGCTGGGCACCACCCTTGCTGAAAAGAACAACCTCAAGGTCGGCTCCACCTTCACGATCAACAGCAAGACCTTCACCGTCGCCGGCCTGTTCGACGCCGGCACCACGTTCGGCAACAACGCCCTATACGTCACGCTCCCCACCGCCCAGACCCTGGCCGAGCTGCCGGGCGAACTGTCCACGATGACCGTCACGGTGGACAGCATGGAGAACGTCGACGCCGCCAAGACGGCACTGCAGAACGCTCTCGGCACCGACAAGGCAGACGTCACGCAGGGCCAGCGCAACCTCGAGACCGCCGTCACCTCGCTGGACAGCGTCAAGAGCATCTCCATGGTGGCGTTCATCGCGGCACTGGGTACCGCTGGGCTCATCATCCTGCTGATCATGATCATGCTGGTCCGCGAGCGCCGCCGCGAAATCGGCGTTCTGAAGGCCATCGGCGCACCCAACCGCACCATCGGCCTGCAGTTCGTGCTCGAGGCCCTGGTCCTGGTGGCGCTCGGCAGCGTGGTGGGCGCCGTCATCGCCTCCTTCGCCAGCGGCAGCATCGCCTCCGCGCTGGTCAGCTCCAGCACCAGCACGACGGCGGCCCCCACCGGGCAGCGCGGCGGCGGACTCGCCGGCGCGTCCGGCGGATTCCCCGGCGGCCAGGGCGGACCGTTTGGCGGCGCCTCCCAGCTGCTCACCTCCGTCACCGCCAGCGTGTCCCCCGGCATCCTTGCCGCCGGCATCGCGGCAGTGTTCGGCGTCGCCATCATCGGCGCGCTGGTTCCGGCCCTGCTCACCGCCCGCATCCGCCCCATCGAAGTCCTCCGAGGAGAATAGCCATGATTGAAGTCAAGGATCTGGTCCGCACGTTCAAGTCCGGCGACCGCACCATCAAGCCGGTCAACGGCGTCAGCTTCGAGCTGGAGCAGGGCACGCTGGCGTCCATCGTGGGCAAGAGCGGCAGCGGCAAGAGTACTCTCTTGTCCCTCCTGGGCGCGCTGGACAAGCCCACCAGCGGAGACGTCGTCGTCAACGGCGTGAGTTTGGCGGGCATGCCGGACGGCAAGCTGACTCAGTACCGGCGCCGGGACATCGGCTTCGTGTTCCAGCAGTTCAACCTGGTGCCCAACTTGTCCGCGCTGGATAACGTCATGCTGCCCATGGAGTTCGCCGGGGTGCGGAAGGCGACTCGGGCAGAGCGGGCACGGGCACTGCTGGAGCAGGTGCAGCTCGATCCGGACAAGCACGGCCGCCGCATCAACCGGCTCTCCGGCGGCGAGCAGCAGCGCGTGGCCATCGCCCGGGCCCTCGCCAACGAACCCAAGCTGATCCTCGCCGACGAGCCCACGGGCAACCTCGATGAACAGACGGGCGAGCACATCATCGAACTGCTCAGCTCCCTCAGCCACGACCACAACACCACCATCCTCGTGGTCACGCACGACCGCACGCTCGCCAACAAGACGGACCGCCGGTTCCGGCTGCAGCAGGGCAGGCTGACGGAGGAACCCGTCCGGGGCCGCGCTGCGGAGCCGGCGGCAGTCTAGGTCGCCGTCGACGCTCTAAGTAGCCGGCAGTCGGGTTTGCACGGAAAGGTGGGGGCGGGCCGAACACCCTCCCTCACCTTTCGCACGTTCCAACTCGATCCTTCCTCACCTTTCGCAGGTTTTTACCCGATCCTTCCTCACTTCCTGCCGGTTTTGACCGAACGCTCCCGCACGCGGGTGAGAGGATGGCGTCATGACGTCACCGATCGCCAAGCCGTGGCTCTTCAGCCAGTCCAACCAGGATCCCCTTGCCGCCACAGGCCGCCGGCTGCGCTGGGGTGTCATTGCCACCGGCCGGATCGCTTCCCTGGTGTCGCGGGACTTGGCGCTTCTGGAGGACGCGGAACTGTACGCCGTCAGCTCCCGTGCCCAGAACACCGCGGACGCGTTTGCAGGCGAGTTCGGCTTTGCCGTGGGGTACGGGGACGACGGCGGACAGCACGGCTATGAACGGCTCCTCGCCGACGACTCTGTGGACGTGGTCTACGTGGCCACGCCGCACGCCCAGCACCACCGGGTGGTGCTGGCTGCGCTTCGGGCAGGCAAGCATGTGCTCTGCGAAAAGGCGTTCACCATCAACGCCCGTGAGGCTGCCGAGCTTATCGACGTGGCCCGCGAAAAGAAGCTGTTCCTGATGGAAGCCGTGTGGAGCCGCTTCCTGCCCAGCATGCAGAGGGCCTTCGAGATCGCGCATTCCGGCGAACTCGGCACCGTCCAGTGGGTCACTGCGGACCTAGGCTTCCCGGCGCCCTACTCTCCCACCGCCAGGCTCTGGGCCGTCCAGGACGGCGGCGGCGCGCTTCTGGACATCACCGTCTACCCGCTGCTGTGGGCCCTCGGGACCTTGGGTTTCCCGCAGACGGTCAGTGCCATGGGCACTTTGAACGACGACGGCGTGGACGCCCAGAATGCGCTTACGCTGGGGTACCACGACGGTGCGCAGGCACAGCTCACCTCGTCCCTGCTCGCCCACGGCCCCCGCGCCGCAACTGTTGCCGGCAGCCTGGGGTACCTGCAGACACTCGGCTCGATCAACAACCCCAAAAAGCTGGTGGTGGGGATCGGGCAGGAGACACCCCGGACGGAACACTTCGAGGTGACGGGGCGGGGTTATACGTACGAGCTTCGTGAGGTGACCCGGTGCGTCCAGCAGGGCCTCACCGAGAGCCCGGTCATGCCACTGGAGGACTCACTCAACACGATGCGGCTGTTCGACGGCGTGCGCGCCCAGCTCGGTGTCGCGTATCCGAACGATGCCCACTGAGGAGCCTTCCGGCCTTTCATCGAATCGGAAGAATTATTCTCCCGGGTCTGGACTCTCACTTTGGGGCAGGCTTAGGCTGTAGTCGATCGTCGGTTCACTCGATGGGCTTTGGGGGTGGTAAGCATGACCATTGCGGCTTTGTCGTGGTCTGCGCTGCGCCCTTTGCGCCCGGTTCTTTTGGCCGGCGCGGCTGCTGCGGCCTGGCTGGCGGTATCCGCCCCGGCGGCCGACGCCGATAATTCACACGGAACTGATGTGCTGGCCGGCAGCATTTCCTCGGCCGTCTCGTCCGTCAAAGGCAGTACGGACAGCGTGGCGGGGAGCGTTGGCGCGCTGGTCTCCCCGAAAGCACATGAAGCCGGCGTCGTTGCTCAGCCCACGCCGGCTGTAGCTCCCCTGCCGCTTCCGGCCGTCGATCCGGCTGCCCTCCCGGCATCATTTCCGGCTACGGTTGCGCCGGCGCCGGCCGAACAGGCTACGGTGGTTGCGACGCCACCTGTGACTCCCGTTCCTTCCATGCCCGCGCCACCTGTCGCCGTCGTTTCTCCGGTTGTGGCGGACATTGTGGAGCCCGCTGACGCCGCTCTCGGCGGACAGCCTATGGGCGAGGCGCTTCCTGATGACACCGTGGCTGGAGTTACCGGCCCCGTAGCCTCCGTTGCTGATGGAGCGCTGACGGACACGGCCGAAACTATCGTGAAGCCTGTGGCTGAGGCCGTTAAGCCAGTAGCCGAGGTCGTGGAACCAGTAACCGACGTCGTGAGCCCGGCGACTGATACTGTCGAGCTTCCCGTCGAGACGGTCACTGACGTGCCCAGCCAGGCACCTCCTCTCACGGCACCGATCACCGTGCCCGTCAGGGACGTCGTGGCGGGTGCTGTCGCGGTTCCAGAATGGCTACCCGCAGTCGACCTCGCCGAAACGAGGCAAATTTCCACAAGTCCAGAGGCCTCGCTTGGCATCGTCGCCGGGCCCTCTGTGGCGTCCGCGCTGCCTGTCCACCCGGCCGTCGGATCACCTGCTCATTTCAGCCACCCTGTTGCGCCGAAAGCTGCCAACCCCACGGGATCCGCCCCTGAGGTTCCCGCCGGCGGAGACTCGCCATCCGGTGAAGACCGCACGCCATCACCGGAGGCGTTGCTTCCGGCTCCGGCCTCGGGCTCGGGAAGCGGCACGTCATCCGGTGGCCCTTCCGCTTCGGCCGCCTGGCTGAACAGCCCCTTTGAATACCTGCCGCTCATGGGCTTTGTCCCTGTCAGCGGACCCCTTCAGCATGTTCCTTCGCCGGTGGCCATCGACCCCGGCTCCTCTCCTGACTAGTTGGGCCCCTTCTGCCTCCCTGCGGCAGACACACGGCCAATCAGGTTGCCATGAGCACCTGACAACAACTTTTCAGGAGACATCACAATGCACCAGACAGTTCGCAGGGGCCTATTAGGCACCCTCTTTGCCGGCGGGCTACTTGCCCTCGGCGCAACCGCGGCGAGCGCGGATACCACTGCCACGGGCGCGGTCAACATCGCGTCTGAAACCGCTTCAGCGGACCTAAATGCTTCGACGTCGCTGGGTCTGCTGGGTGGCCCAGCGCCGTCGAATTCTTCCGCGGTCAACGTCAATGCCGACCTCAACACGGGTACCTCGAACGGCAGCACTGCCGCCGTGGCACCGGCCGCCACCGCCCTGGTCGACGTCAATCTCGGTGGCACGGGAACGGGAACTGGGACGACTGCTCCTGCGTCTGACGCCACCGCCGTGGTCGACGTACACCTCGGCAACACGACGACGGGTACCACCCCGGCTGCTCCCGTAGCCGACGGCGCCGCCGTGGTCGACGTCAACCTCGGCAACACCGCAGTGACGGGAACGGACACCACTGTTCCCGCCGCCAACGTGGCAGCCGCCGCAGACGTCAACCTCGGCAACACCACAGTGACGGGAACCGACACCACTGTTCCCGCCGCAGACGTGGCAGCCCTGGTCGACGTCAACCTCGGCAACACCACAGTGACGGGAACCGACACCACTGTTCCCGCCGCCAACGTGGCAGCCCTGGTCGACGTCAACCTCGGCAACACCACAGTGACGGGAACCGACACCACTGTTCCCACCGCCAACGTGGCAGCCGCACTCGACGTCAACCTCGGCAACACCGCGGTGACGGGAACCGACACCACTGTTCCCGCCGCAGACGTAGCAGCCGCACTCGACGTCAACCTCGGCAACACCACAGTGACGGGAACCGACACCACTGTTCCCACCGCCGACGTCGCAGCCCTGGTCGACGTCAACCTCGGCAACACCACCGGCACGGGAACCGACACCACTGTTCCCACCGCCGACGTCGCAGCCCTGGTCGACGTGAACCTCGGAAACACCACGGGAACTGGTAGCACGACTCCGGCCGCAGACGTGGCAGCCGCACTCGACGTCAACCTCGGCAACACGGGTTCTTTGGGAAGTGGTGCTGAAGGCACCGTTGACCTCGGGCTCGGCACGGTGACTGATGCATCCGTGGACCTGGGTGTCGACTTGGGCATCGGACTTGGCGCAGGAACTGTGACAACGCCGCCTGCCGCTGATCCCGGTGATGGAACCGGCAACGGCTCCGATCCGGGTGACGGAACGGATGGAACCGGTACCGATGGAGCCGGAACCGGAACCGACGGCACGGGCACTGATGGAACCGCCACAGACGGAACCGGAACCGACGGCACGGGCACTGATGGAACCGCCACAGACGGAACCGGAACCGACGGCACCGACGCCACAGACGGAACCGCGACGACCGGCACCGACGGTAGTGGCACCGGCACGGACACCACCGGTGGAGCCGCAACTGGCACCGACACCGCAACTGGCACGGACAATGGCACTGTGACCACGACTTCGGGTGCTGCCATCCTGCCCGCCGGCTCCCTGACAACAGGCGCCTCTGCATCGGCCAACACCGCAAACACCGCAAACACGGCAAACGTGGCCACGGGCAACATGGCCACTGCACAGCAGATGCTCGCCAACACCGGAGCCGACGCTGGACTGCTGCCAGTCGCCCTGGTCCTGCTCGCCATCGGCGCGCTGCTGGTGATCCGCAGGAAGAAGGCCTAACGGTCCGGATCCTGTCCGGACAGGAATAACCGCCCTTCGTCGGCGGTCCGCATCGCGGCAGTCCTCTGGACTACCGGGTGCCGGGCCGCCGGCGAAGCCTCGCGCCCGCAAGCCGCGCCCCCGCCCGCCGGGAACCGGGCGTTCGGGAACCGGGCGTTCGGGAACCGGGCGTTCGGGAACCGGGCCACTCCCAGGAAATCAACCAGCGACCTCAATTAGTAAGTAGACGTATTACTCTTAACACCGAGCCAGAACTGAGAAGGACGGCAACGTGTTGAAAGAAACGCACAGCGGGGTGACAACGGAGGTACTGGGCGGGCGCTACCTGCTGGGTGGGGTGATCGGACGCGGCGGGATGTCGTCGGTCTATACTGCCAGGGACCAGAACCTCGGCAGGGACGTGGCCCTGAAGCTTTTCGCCCCCCAAGCCGCAGATGCCGATGAACTCAAACGCCAGGAAGCCGAGATCCGGCTCCTGGCGACGCTGAACCATCCCAGCCTTGTCACGCTTTTCGACGCCGGCGTGGATACCCGCGTCCCGGACCAGCCCAGGCCCTTCCTCACCATGGAACTCGTGGATGGGCAGGACCTGCGCAGCCGCCTCCGGCACAGCCGGGTTCCGCTCGAGGAACTGTCCGTCATCGGCGCCGGGATCGCGGATGCCCTAGCCTACGTTCATGGGCTGGGCATCATCCACCGCGACATCAAACCCGCCAACATTCTCCTCATCCAGGTTCGTCCCGGCGAGCCGGTGCGGCCCAAACTGACGGACTTCGGCATTGCGCGGATCGTGGACGGGACCCGCCTCACGGCCACCGGCACCATGGTGGGCACAGCAGCGTACCTGAGCCCTGAGCAGGCGATGGGCTCCCCACTTTCGCCCGCGTCAGACATCTATTCGCTCGGCCTCGTGCTGCTTGAATGCATCAAGGGCACGATGGAGTATCCGGGCGGCGCGGTGGAATCGGCGGTGGCCCGGTTGCATCGGGCCCCTGAAATCCCTGCCGACCTGCCCACACAATGGCAGCACCTGCTGGCCTCCATGACCGCCCTCGACCCGCTGGAGCGGCCTTCCGCCGCTGATCTGGAAGTGGCTCTTCGGCACGCCCTCGTTTCACCGGATTCCGTTCCCGGAGACCTGGCCGAGGAGCACACCCGCGTTCTCCCCGCACTCCCGTCGCGGCCGCCGTCGATTCTTCCGGTCGGGCTTTCTGCGACGCAGACCACCGCCAAAACAACAGCCAAGACACCGGCCAGGTCAGCTACTTCCGGCCGGAGCAGCCGCGCGGCAGGCACGAAACGCCGGAGCCGGCGCTTTCGCATTGGCGCCGCCCTTGCTGCGGCAGTCCTGCTGGGCGGAGCCGCCGCCGTGACCGTCGCCGCCAATTCAGCTGTAACGCCCGACGTCGTTCCTTACCCCAGCGTGAGCGGCACCTTGGGCGACCATCTCGTGGAGCTCCAAAGGAGCGTTGAACCATGAGCCCAAGCCGGGCACCGGCCGTGTGGCGCCGGGCGATGACAGTCCTCACCGGGTGCATATTGGCAGCCGGACTGGCAGGCTGCGCCGGCGCCGCCCCGGAGCTCGAGACGAACGCGGCTGCAAAGTTTCAGCAGCTGGTCCTGGAGGTCACCAGGTCTGCTGCGGGAAGCAACCCTGCCGCCGCCCTGAAGTCCCTGGACCGTCTGTCCTCTGATCTGGATGCTGCGGCGGCTGCCGGGCAGGTTTCCTTCAAACGCCACCGGAGCATAACGGCGGCCATCAACTCCGTGCGGGCCGACCTCACGGCAGCGCAGGCAGCCAAAAAGGCGGCTGCGGAAGCTGCTGCCCAGGCTGCCGCCGCGAAGCCCACGGCAGCCCCGAAACCCTCACCGACGACTGCGCCCGCAGTGGTGGCCCCGACTCCCGCCCCTGCCCCCGTGCCGGCTCCCGCGAACAGCGGACGGCAGGACAACTCCGGCAAGGGCAGCTCGGAGGGGAGCAAGGACAAGGGTTCGGGCAAGAACAAGGACTAGTCCCCCGGGGACCAGCCCTTGTTCTTACTCGATCCGAAGCTTCTTACCCCGTCAGGAAGCAGCTGCCGGGAACCGCTCCCACGCCCGGTGGGCGGCCAGCAGCTCTTGGATCTGCGGAACCACCTGCCCGGCGCTGTCCCCCAGCACCACGCCTGCCGCATCGTCCGGGATGCTGGCCGCATCCACCCCTGCGGAGCCGGATCCCCACGCCCCGATGGCCTTGGCGTGGCGGAAGGCCTCTGACAGCAGCAACACGATGCGGGGATCAAGCGAAGCACCGGGATCTCCGGCCTTCGCGTCGAGCCCCTGTTCGGCATCGTCCGCCGGCGCCCCGGATCCTGCCACGATGACCGCGTCGAACTCGGTGGAGCGGGCGGTGAGGTAGGTCCGCTGAACCGGGATCCCGCCGTCGGACTCTCCCCCGAGCGTCCCGCCGGAAGGTGCGATCACCAGCGGCACGATGCCGGCGTCGTCGAGCGCCTTGCGGGCATCCCGGACGGCCTCCAGATCACTGGACTCGTCCGCCACAATTCCGACGACGCGGCCGGCCACCGGCCAGGTCTTCCCCAGCTGGGACACGGCGGGGCTAAGCTGGGCGTCCGGCACGTCCTCGGTGGCCTCAGGGGCGGGCATACCGAGCCCGCGGGCCACGGCGGCGCACAGCGAGGTATCGATGTTGGCCAGCGCGAGCAGCTGGCGCTCACGGACCGGCTTCTCGTAGCACTTGCCCAGTTCGAACGTGTAGGCGTGGATCACGTGGTCCTGTTCCACCGGCGTGAGGCTCCGGAAGAACAGCCGGGGCTGGCTGTAGTGGTCGTCGAAGGAAGCGGGATTCTTCCGCTGCTTGATGGCCTCGGCTACCGCTTCCGGGACATCCACGAACGCCCCGAGGTCTGCCCCGGCCTTGAACGGGCAGCCACCATCGAGGGAATTGGGCCGGTAGGGCGCCACCCCGGCGTGGACGGCGGTCTGGTGCATGCCGTCGCGCAGCATGTCGTTGACCGGAGCCTGCGGTCGGTTGATGGGGATCTGCGCGAAGTTCGGCCCGCCAAGCCGCGAAATCTGGGTGTCCAGGTATGAGAACAACCTGACCTGCAGCAGCGGGTCGTTGGTGACGTCAATGCCCGGGACGAGGTGCCCCGGATGGAAGGCCACCTGCTCTGTTTCCGCGAAGTAGTTGACCGGGTTGGCGTTGAGCGTCATCAGGCCGATCGGCTGCACCGGGGCGAGTTCCTCAGGCACAAACTTTGTGGGGTCAAGCAGGTCGATCCCCTCGAACATCTGGGTATCGGTGTCGGGGAAGGTCTGGATGCCCAGCTCCCACTCCGGGTAAGCGCCGCCCTCGATCGCATCGGCCAGGTCGCGCCGGTGGAAGTCCGGATCCATGCCGTTAATGATCTGGGCCTCCTCCCAGACCAGGGAATGCACGCCCTGCTTCGGCTTCCAGTGGAACTTGACGAGCGTCGTGGCGCCGGCGGCGTCAACCAGGCGGAAGGTGTGGACGCCGAAGCCTTCCATGGTTCGGTAGGAGCGCGGAATCCCGCGGTCGGACATGTTCCACATGGTGTGCGCCTGCGCCTCGGTGTGAAGGGACACGAAGTCCCAGAACGTGTCGTGGGCACTCTGGGCCTGCGGGATCTCGCGGTCCGGATGCGGCTTTGCGGCGTGCACGATGTCCGGGAACTTGATTCCGTCCTGGATGAAGAACACAGGAATGTTGTTGCCCACGAGGTCATAGGTTCCCTCGTCGGTGTAGAACTTGGTGGAAAATCCCCGCGTGTCGCGGACGGTGTCAGCGGACCCGCGTGAGCCCAGGACCGTGGAGAACCTGACGAACACCGGCGTTTCCACATCCTTGGCGAGAAAGCCTGCGCGGGTGATGTTGGCGGCCGTGCCGTACGAACGGAAGACGCCGTGGGCACCGGCGCCCCGAGCGTGCACCACGCGCTCCGGAATCCTCTCGTGGTCGAAGTGGGTGATCTTCTCCCGGAGGTGGTGGTCCTGGAGCAGGATCGGTCCCCGAGGCCCCGCCTTCAGCGAGTGGTCTGTGTCCGCCAGTCGGAGCCCCTGTGCGGTGGTCAGGTACTGGCCGGACTGCGCCCGGGAGTGTTCCGGCGCACCCGTGGGGCTGCCGGTCGGAGACACCGCTTCCGGCCCCTGCTGGTCCGGCTTGGGCGGCAGCGGTTCCCGCGGGGTGGTGGGTTCGACGACGGCGGGCTGCTCGCCTGCCGGCGCTCCCGGGATGTGGATAGCTGGTTCTTCAGGCACAGAGACGATCCTTTCCGAAACGGCGGCCTAGCCGGGCTCGGCCTCGGCGCTGGGCACCTGGCCGAAAGATAAGCCTGCTTAGTACCCTACGAAACCGAGTGGCCGCCCACAACCGCGGGCCGTCATTTGGCCTGCCTGAGCTTCATAGTCAGCAGACTTAGTTTCACTCTTCAAATGCCGACTGCTTCCCGCTACGTTGGAGGTGTTCCATCCGAACGAGGGCAATCAGAACCACGGGCTGTCCGCCCGTACGCCGAAGGAGTGAACCTAGCATGGCAACTGTCCAGGAATCGATCACCGTCGATGTCCCCGTACGCCAGGCCTACAACCAATGGACCCAGTTTGAGGATTTCCCCAATTTTATGAGCGGCGTCGACGCCGTCCGTCAGCTCGACGACACCACTGTTCATTTCGAAACCAGCATCGCCGGTGTGAAGCGCGAGTATGACGCCCAGATCACCGTCCAGGAGCCGGACCAACGGGTCACATGGGAGAGCCTGAATGAGCCACGCAATGCCGGCACTGTATGGTTCGAGTCCCTCGGCGCCAACGAAACCAAGGTGAACGTCGAGCTGACGTGGGAGCCCGAATCCGCGGTGGAGAAGCTCGGTGCGGCCACCGGACTCGATTCCCGGCAGGTCGCCTCGGACCTGAGAAAGTTCAAGAAATTCATCGAGGAACGCGACACGGAAACTGGCGCCTGGCGTGAAAGCGTGAGCGGTGGCGAGGTGGAAGGTGATACGGGTCCGACGGCGGCCGGCACGGGCGGCGGCGGCATGGGAACCGGCCTGGGGGCTGGCACCGTTGACGGGACAACGGGAGTCGGGACGACGGGAGTTGGGACGACGGGAGCCGGGACCACGGGTGCCGGGACAACGGGTGTCGGGACGACGGGAGCCGGGACAACGGGAGCAGGCGCAGGAGCCGGCGCAGGAGCCGGAGCGGCCGGCGTCGGCATGGGGACTACAGCAGCCGGCGGCAACGGCGACCCGGGCGCGAGCACCGGCTACTCCGAGGGGGCCGGCATGGACGCGGTGCCGGGCCGCAGCTACGAGTCAGGCGACGCCTACGACGCCTCGGCAACCGAGCGGCCCGTCAGCACGGACCCTGACATGGCGGTCGATGCCCCGTACGGGGACGACGACACCGGTGAGCCGCGGACCGAAACCCGGCACGCGGACACCCGCCGCGACGACATTCCCGACCGGTAGGTCAATCTGCAGGCCGGCAGTCCCGGCAAGCAAAGAAGCGCCCCGCTACTCAAACGAGTGGCGGGGCGCTCCTTTGGCTCGACAGTTCAGCCGCGGGCCGGAGAGTTGGCCCAGGCGAATCAGCTCAGGCTGGCAACGATCTTGTTGAGCGTCGCGGACGGCCGCATCACGGCGGCAGCCTTCTCGGCGTCCGGGCGGTAGTAGCCGCCGATGTCCACGGGCTGGCCCTGGACGCCCAGGAGCTCGGAAACGATGGCCTCCTCGTTGGAGGTCAGCGCGTCGGCGACCGATGCGAAGGAGTCTGCCAGTTCGGCGTCCTCGGTCTGCTTGGCGAGCTCCTGTGCCCAGTACTGCGCCAGGTAGTAGTGGCTGCCCCGATTGTCGAGTTCGCCCGCCCTGCGGCTCGGAGACTTGTTCTCGAGCAGGAACGTGCCGGTGGCGCGGTCCAGGGTGTCAGCCAAGACCTGCGCGCGGGCGTTGTCCGTGGTGTTGGCCAAGTGTTCGAAGCTGACGGCCAGGGCCAGGAATTCACCCAAGCTGTCCCAGCGCAGGTGGTTTTCCTTCAGCAGCTGCTGGACGTGCTTCGGAGCGGAGCCGCCGGCCCCGGTCTCGAAGAGGCCGCCGCCGTTGATCAGCGGAACGATGGACAGCATCTTGGCGCTGGTGCCCAGCTCCAGGATCGGGAAAAGGTCCGTGAGGTAGTCGCGGAGCACGTTGCCGGTGACGGAGATGGTGTCCTCGCCCTTACGGATGCGCTCCAGTGTGAAAGCGGTGGCCTTCACCGGGGACAGGATTTCGATCTGCAGGCCCTCGGTGTCGTGCTCCTGCAGGTATTCGCGGACCTTCTCGATGAGCTTGGCGTCGTGCGCACGGGTCTCGTCGAGCCAGAACACAGCGGGGGTCTGGGACGCGCGGGCGCGGTTTACGGCCAGCTTCACCCAGTCGCGGATGGGGAGGTCCTTGGTCTGGCAGGCGCGCCAGATGTCGCCCGGGGCAACTTCGTGTTCGATCAGGACGGTACCGGAGCCGTCGACCACCTGGATCTTGCCGGGGACCTGGGCCTCGAAGGTCTTGTCGTGGCTGCCGTACTCTTCTGCAGCCTGGGCCATGAGGCCCACGTTCGGAACCGTGCCCATGGTAGTGGGGTCGAAGGCGCCGTTGGCGCGGCAGTCGTCGAGGACGACCTGGTAGATGCCGGCGTAGGAGCTGTCCGGGAGGACTGCCAGAGTGTCGGCTTCCTGGCCGTCCGGGCCCCACATGTGGCCTGAGCTGCGGATCATGGCGGGCATGGAAGCGTCCACGATAACGTCGCTGGGGACGTGCAGGTTGGTGATGCCCTTGTCGGAGTCGACCATGGCGATCGCGGGGCCTTCTTCGAGGCCCTTCTTGACGGCTGCCTGGACGCCCTCGCGGACGTCCTCGGGCAGCTCGTCCAGTCCGTTGAGGATGGAGGCAAGGCCGTTGTTGGGGCTGAGTCCGGCCGCGGCGAGCTGCTTGCCGTAGGTGTCGAACAGCTCGGAGAAGTAAGCCTTGACCACGTGGCCGAAGATGATGGGGTCGGAGACCTTCATCATGGTGGCCTTCAAGTGTGCGGAGAAGAGCACGCCCTCTTCCTTGGCGCGGGCTACCTGTGCTGCCAGGAATTCGTCCAGGGCGGCGGCGCGCATCACGGTGCCGTCGATGACTTCGCCGGCGAGGACCGGGAAGGCCTTCTTCAGGACCTTGACCGTGCCGTCCTCGCGGACCAGCTGGATTTCGATGGTGCCGTCGGCGGGGGACCACCACGGACTTCTCGTTGGCGCGGAAGTCGTTGGCGTCCATGTGTGCCACGTTGGTCTTGGATTCCGGGGTCCAGGCACCCATGGAGTGCGGGTTCTGGCGGGCGTAGTTCTTGACCGACAGCGGTGCGCGGCGGTCCGAGTTGCCTTCACGCAGGACCGGGTTCACGGCGGAGCCCTTGATCTTGTCGTAGCGGGACCGGATCGCGGTCTCTTCGTCGGACGTGGGGTTGTCCGGGTAGTCCGGCAGCTTGTAGCCCTGGGACTGAAGCTCGGCGATGGCGGCCTTCAGCTGCGGGACGGATGCGCTGATGTTGGGGAGCTTGATGATGTTGGCTTCCGGCTTCTTCGCCAGTTCACCGAGTTCAGCCAGGGCGTCGCCGATCCGCTGCTCTTCAGTGAGGTAGTCGCCGAAGACGGCGATGATGCGGCCGGCCAGCGAAATGTCGCGGGTCTCCACCTGCACACCTGCCGTGGACGCGAACGCCTCGATGATCGGCAGGAACGAATATGTGGCCAGCATCGGCGCTTCGTCGGTGTGGGTATAGATAATTTTGGCCATGCTCGGGCGTCTCCCTGAAGGTCGGCTTGTATCTGGTATTCCGGCTATTTCACCAACCTTTAACTTACCCGAGGTGAACCGGATGAACCTTACCCGGGCTGCCGGATCCCCTTGGATTACCCCGTTCCCGTGTCTTCGCTCACACTATCCATTGTGCCCGGCGCGGTGGGGCTCTAATCTTTCTCTCATAAAGGAACACCGCTTCGGCGGCTGAACTGAGTTGGAACCCCTTGCGGCAGGGGCAGATCACCCTATCTGGCAAGAAGACTTGAATCGTTACTAACCGAGCTCGTCCTCCCCGGGTAGGTCAATCAGTCACCCGGCGTGCCTCCAGGCCCGCCCCACCTGATAGGTAGGACCGCAATGACGAGCAAAAAGACTCTGGCTGGCAGCCTTCTGAGCCTTTCCACAGGTTTGCTGCTGGCTGTGGGCGCCATTGGCGGCGCAACAGCCTCTTCTGCAACGTCGCAGGACTCAACCCAGCTGCAGGTCGCAAGCACCCCAGTGTCCAGCCCGCAGGGCTACTGGACGCCCGAGCGCATGCGCGCCGCCCATCCCGGCGATGTGCTGGCCGTCAAGGCCGTGGCAAGGCATGAAAACAAAGGATCCTCGCCTTCGGCTGCCGTGGAGACGGGAGCGCCAGCGAGAATCGCCGGTACCGCCCCGCAGACCACGGTAACCACAGCCCTGCACGCAAACGAAACGCCGGTGCCGCACATCGGCAAGGTCTTCTTCACCCTCGCCGGAATCAACTACGTCTGCTCCGGCAACTCAGTCGCTGCCCAGAACAAGAGCCTCGTGGCCACCGCCGGCCACTGTGTCAATGAGGGGCCTGGCGCCTTCGCCACCAACTGGGTGTTTGTTCCCGGCTACGTGAATGGCCAGTCCCCGTATGGTCAATGGCCGGCCCGGTCGCTGCACGCGGCACGGAACTGGACCTCCGGCGGCGATATCCGGTACGACACCGGCTTCGCCGTGGTGGCCCGGGTGGGGGGCAAGGCCCTGGCCGACAAGGTGGGTGCCTCCGGTGTGGAGTTCAGCCAGCCCCGGGGCCTGACATACAAGTCCTATGGCTACCCGGCCGTGGCCCCGTTCACCGGCCAGACCCTGGTCAGCTGCACAGGCACGGCCAAGAACGACACGATCAACCCCCAGTTCAACTCCCAGGGCATTTCCTGTGACATGACGGGCGGTTCCTCGGGCGGCCCCTGGTTTGCCCGGGGAGACACGGACGCTGCAAGCTCAGCCAACGGCTTCCAGAACTCGGTCAACAGCTACGGGTACGGGACGAGTTCCACCACGATGTTCGGGCCGTTCTGGGGCTCGACCATCATGAAGGTCTACGACAGTGCACAGCGGAAATAAGGATGACGCGGGGAGCCCTGACGACGCTGAGGTAAGCCATAACGTCAACCAGGCGCCCGAGGAGATCCTGGCCTACTGGACCACGGAACGGATGGCCGAAGCGCTCCCCCGGGACATCCGGTTGCCGGATCAGGAGGAAACGGAAGAAAACTAAAGCAAGTTAAAGCCCGACGGCGGCCGTCCCCCTAAGGGGGCAGCCGCCGTCGGGCTTTGCTTGGGCCCACGCCGCCCGGGTTCCCTGGCCGAGCGCAGCGAGGTTAGGGAGGCGGTTGGGCCCACGCCGCCCGGGTTCCCTGGCCGAGCGCAGCGAGGTTAGGGAGGCGGTTGGGCCCACGCCGCCCGGGTTCCCTGGCCGAGCGCAGCGAGGTTAGGGAGGCGGTGGGGACTAGTGGAAGAAGTGGCGAGCGCCGGTGAAGTACATGGTGATGCCCGCAGCGTTGGCTGCAGCGACGACTTCCTCGTCACGGACCGAGCCGCCGGGCTGCACTACAGCCCGCACGCCGGCGTCGATCAGGATCTGCAGGCCGTCGGCGAACGGGAAGAACGCATCGGAGGCAGCCACCGCGCCGCGGGCACGGGCGGGAGCGCCGCTCGCGTCGGCGTTGGAGGCGCCGCCGGCACCGTCGACGTCGGACTCCACGCTGACGCCCAGCGTGTTGGCCCGCTCGACGGCGAGCTTGCAGGAGTCCAGGCGGTTGACCTGGCCCATGCCGATGCCCACTGCAGCGCCGTTGGAGGCGAGCAGGATCGCGTTGGACTTGGCCGCGCGGCAGGCGGTCCAGGCAAAGGCGAGGTCGGCCAGCGTGGCGTCGTCGGCTGCTTCGCCGGCGGCAAGCGTCCAGTTGGCGGGGTTGTCGCCGTCGGCGTCCACCTTGTCGGTGACCTGCACCAGGACGCCGCCGGAGACCTGGCGGATTTCCGCCGGGTAGCGGCCGTAGCCCTCCGGGAGGGACAGCAGGCGGATGTTCTTCTTCTTGGAGAGGATCTCCACGGCCTCGGGCTCGAAGCCGGGGGCGATGACCACCTCGGTGAAGATGCCGGCCACGGTCTGGGCCATGCCGGCGGTGACCGTGCGGTTGGCCGCGATGACGCCGCCGAACGCGGAGACGGGGTCGCAGGCGTGGGCCTTGGCGTGGGCGTCGGCGATCGGGTCGGCCGCGTCGGCGGAGGCCACGGCCACACCGCAGGGGTTGGCGTGCTTGATGATGGCCACGGCGGGCTCGGCGAAGTCGTAGGCGGCGCGGAGTGCTGCGTCGGCGTCCACGAAGTTGTTGTAGCTCATGGCTTTGCCGTGGATCTGGTCGGCCTGGGCGATGCCCGCGGGGGCCGCCTTGTCCACGTAGAGCGCAGCCTGCTGGTGCGGGTTCTCGCCGTAGCGCAGCACCTCGGAGCGTTCCAGTGCCAGGCCGGAGTAGGCGGGCCAGTCGATGACGCCGTCGCCGTCCTCGTCGAGGAACTGGCTGGCGGTCCAGGTGGCCACAGCGGTGTCGTAGGTGGCGGTGTGCGCGAACGCCTTGGCGGCGAGCCGGCGGCGGGTCTTGAGGTCGAACCCGCCCTCGCCGGCGGCGCGGACCACGTCGCCGTAGAACGTCGGGTCCACCACAATGGCGACGGCGGCGTGGTTCTTCGCGGCGGAGCGCACCATCGCGGGGCCTCCGATGTCGATCTGCTCCACGACGTCGTCCTGTTCGGCGCCGGACTTGACCGTCTCCACGAACGGGTAGAGGTTCACCACGACGAGGTCGAAGGCCTCGATCTCCATCTTGGCGAGGGTCTCCATGTGGGCAGGGACGCGGCGGTCTGCGAGGATGCCGCCGTGGACCCGCGGGTGCAGGGTCTTGACCCGGCCGTCGAGCATCTCGGGGGAACCGGTGACCTCTTCGACTTCCTGGACTGGGATGCCGGCCGCGGCGATCTTCTTGGCGGTCGAGCCGGTGGAAACAATTTTGACCCCTGCTGCGTGCAGGCCAGTGGCGAGCTCCTCCAGACCGGTCTTGTCGTATACCGAGATCAGGGCCCGGCGAATGGGAACACGGTCAAGCTGCGTCAAGCTCACAAAAGTCTCCGTCTTTATCTCGCGGTTGATGTGCCGCGGTTGGTGGGGATACGGCCCAGTTTATCGTGTCGGCGGACCCCCTCCTGCTGGCGGCCCCGGCGCCCGGCGCTTCCGCGCGTGCCGGCCCGGCGCTCCCCGGCGTAAGGGGCTGGTGCCGGTTCAACACCCAGCGCCCCGGGGCGTTCCGCAACGTAAGGTTTAAGCAGGAGGCCGAGATGAATATTTACACCGCTGTGCCCAGCGGCGAGCAGGTAGTCCAGGAACTGCCGTGGCGCTGGAAAGTGCAGGGCCGGATCTTCGTGATCGGCGGCCTGGGATTCATGTTCGACGCCTGGGACGTCACCCTCAATGGCATTCTCATTCCGCTGCTGTCCACCCACTGGAGCCTCACCCCCGGCGAGGCCGGCTGGATCGGCACGGCCAACCTGATCGGGATGGCCCTGGGCGCCTTCATCTGGGGCACCATTGCTGACACCATCGGGCGCAGGAAGGCCTTCACGGCCACCCTGCTGATCTTCTCGCTCTTCACGGTGCTCGGCGCCTTCTCCCCCGATTTCCTCTGGTTCTGTGTGTTCCGCTTCATGGCCGGATTCGGCCTGGGCGGCTGCATTCCCGTGGACTACGCGCTGGTGGGCGAATTCACGCCCCGAAGGCAGCGCGGCAGGGTCCTCACCGCGATGGACGGCTGGTGGCCAGTGGGTGCTGCGCTCTGCGGCTTCGTGTCCGCCTGGCTCGTCGCCGCTTTTGCCGACTGGCGCCTGACAATGCTCGTCATGGTGCTGCCTGCCCTGCTGGTGTTCTGGGTGCGGCGCAGCGTTCCCGAGTCGCCGCTGTTCCTTATCCGCAAGGGACGCCGAGACGAAGCGGCCCGGGTGATTGACGGCCTGGTCGAGGCCACCGGAGCCGAGCCCCGGGCCTACAGCCTGCCGGAGCCGCAGGCTGTACTGCGGTTTTCCGCCGGGAGCGCGTGGCAGCAACTGCGCGGGGTCTGGCAGTTCAACTGGAAGATCACCACCGCTGCCTGGGCCCTGTTCATGAGCATCCTGCTGGTCTATTACCTGTCCCTGACCTGGATGCCGCGAATCCTGATCGGCGCCGGGTTCGCCGAGTACAAGGCGTTCCTGACGACGGCGGGGATGGCCGCCGTCGGGCTCTTGGGCGTGATCGCGGCAGCGCTGCTCGTGGAGCGCGTAGGCCGCAAGTGGCTGCTGGCTATTACCGGGCCTCTGTCCGCGCTGATCCTGGTGGTGGTGGCGTTCGTGGTGGATGTGCCCACGGCTGCCGTGTTCTGGCTGCTGGTGTTCGGGTTCGTGGTGCAGGTGGCTATCCCGGTGCTCTACGCCTACGTTTCCGAGCTGTACCCCACGGAGCTTAGGGGCAGCGGCTTCGGTTGGGCTTCGACGTTCTCGCGGCTGGGCGCAGGCTTCGGACCGCTCATTTTCGCGAACTACTTCTGGCCGGAGCTGGGGCTGGCCACATCGTTCGCCCTCGCCGGCGGGCTGGTGGTCCTGTCGGTGCTGTGGATGGCGTTCTTCTCCCCGGAAACCAGGCAGCGCCGCCTCGAGTAGGTTCCTCCCGGTTTTCCCCGCCCCCAACTAACCCGCAGTTGTTGTCGTTTTGAAGCCTCAAAACGACAACAACTGCGAGTCACTTGGGTGCCCAGCCCCTGCTGACTAGCGCGCCGCGGACTTTCGCGACGGCGGACCGGGCTCCGTTCTGCATGTGCCGCTTGGAGATCCTCACGAGCAGCCAGCCTCCACGGCCGTAGTCCTCCTCGCGGGCGATATCCCGGACAATCTGCTCAGCTTCCGAGTGGCCCTCACCCTCGTATTCCACTGCAACCCGCTGTTCGGGATAGCCAATGTCTGGTTGGCGTACGACGCCGGAACCGAGTTCGGTGCGCACGTTCAGTTGCGGTTCCGGTAGGCCAGCCTGCTCTAACGACAGTCTTAGCCGCGTTTCCGGCGCAGAATCCGCACCTACCCGCGCCAAGTCGAGGGCTAGCCTGGCCTTTCGGATGCCCGGCGTACCTTTGTGTCTGTCCAGCATGTCGGCCAGCTGCTCGAGGGTGGAGTGCGGCTCATCCCTGGCTTCAAACTCGGGCCTGGGAAAGCGCAGGAGATGGTCTGCCACCACGGTCAACTCCTCGACACTCATCTTCCGTGCGATGTCCAGCCATGTTCGGAGTCTGCTCGTCACCAGCAGTCCGTCAACGCACACGATTTCGTCGTCGAAGAACTGTCCCACATGGCCGACGACGCCCGTGCGGCGGGGAATGGCCATCGTGTCCGGGCGGGAGATATGGACACGCGGATCCTGTTGACCGGGTAGGAACCCCGGGAACTGCCAGAAGGTGAAGGCAGTGGCGTGGGAAGCCGCTGAAAACTCTGTCACCCTGGTGAACGGCCGGATTGTCCCCGATGTGCACAGCTCCGTAGGCCCAAGGGTGGGGCCGTAATTGGGCACCCGGATGCCGCGGCTGGGTGAGTACAGCGCTCCGTGCCGCAGCCTCCTCAGGCTGACACCGGCGTCGGCGGCTTCCTGGCACGTGAAAGGTGCCAAGGCCAGTGGCCCGGGAAGAGGACGAGGGGTCTTCACGGCACCATGGTCGCAAAAGTAGAGCCACGTCCGAGGGTTATCCACAGGTCAATGTGCCGCAATCCCAACTGGCTGGCAGTTGTTGTCGTTTTGACGGCTCAAAACGACATTAAATGCGAGCTAGTTGGGTGTGCGCGCGGCCGCGTACTCCGCAGCCAGCGACGCGAGGGTGGAGACCAGGAGCCGCCGCTCCACCACCTTGATCCGTTCATGCAGGGTCTCCTCGGTGTCGGCGTCCTCGATGGCCACCGCCTCCTGCGCGATGATGGGGCCGGTGTCCACGCCGGCATCGGCCCAGTGCACGGTGCAGCCGGTGACCTTGACCCCGTAGGCCATGGCATCGCGGACCCCGTGGGCGCCCGGGAAGGACGGCAGCAGCGCGGGGTGCGTGTTGAGGTATTTCCCTTCGAACGCGTCGATGAACTCGGGGCTCACGATCCGCATGAAGCCTGAGGAAACCACCACATCAGGCTGGTACGCGGCTACGGCTTCCGTCAGCGCGGCGTTCCACTCCGCGCGGTCCGGGTAGGCCTTGAAGTCCACCACGAACGTGTCGATCCCGGCAGCAGCAGAGCGCTCCACGCCGTAGGTTCCCGGGCGGTCCGCGCCCACCGCGGCGATCTCAACATCCAGGTCCCCGGCTTGAAGGGCGTCGATGACGGCCTGGAGGTTGGAACCGGTTCCGGAGACGAGGACTACTATGCGCATTGCTCAAGCTTAAGCGGCTGCTCGCGTAGGCTGGAAAACATGAACCCCACTCCGGGCCCCCAAGGGCCACAGCGGACCGCGCGTCCGCTCAGCGAGGAAGCCAAAGCCTCGCTCCAGAAGACGCACACACTGTTCCGCATGTTCATTGTGGCCGTGCTGGGCGCCTTCTTCGTGTTCCAGCTGGACATCGCCTACCTCTGGCTCACGGCCCTTCTGACGGCGGCGGGCATCGCGCTGGGGATCATCGTGGTCATCCGGGCCATCCGGTTCAAGGAATCCAAGTTGGTGCTGTTCGGCACTATCTCCGGTTTGGTGGTTTCCGCCGTCATGGTTCTCCTGGTCCTGACCTCGGCACTGTTCTTCAACCAGGTCCGCGACTTCCAGCAGTGCTCCCGCCAAGCGCTGACCAGCAAGGCAAGCACCGAGTGCCGGGTCCAGTTGGAGAACTCGCTGCCCGGACCGCTTCAGCAGCCCGTTCGCTAGAGCCCCGCGAGCCACCGGGCCGGCCGGTCCGCCCTGGAGGCTATTTGCTGTTCGGCGCAGTCCTCAGCTCGGCGTCCCGCAGTTGCCGGCGTTCCAGCCACGGTCCCGCCGCATACCCAATTACGACGCCGATGCCGACTTCCGCCGTCAGCCAGACTGCCGTCCACAGCGGGTCCGGACCGATGTCTGTGAGGCGGCCGATGCCGGCGGAGCCGCGAGCAAGCCAGGCGAGAGCCGCGGCCAGAACGCCGGCAGCAGCCCCAACGATGAGGGCCAGGAACAGCGTGGACGCCGCGGCGGTCAGCCAGCGGACGTGGAGCTTGATGGACAACCATTCGTCGAAGTGATTTTCACCCTCGCGCAGGAACCACCAGCCGGCCAGGACCCCGGCGAGCACGGGAACCACCAGCGCCACCGGTCCGAAATCGAGCGGGCCGGAAGGGATCGCAGCTAAAACCGGGATGGTGGGCAGCGGTCCGACGGCGGTCCCCAGCGGACCCACCTGCGATCCGGCTCCCAGCGCGAAACCGGAACCGCTCAGCCACGCGAGTGCGAACACAGCCAGGTTGGGCAAGAAGCCGAGCTGCGCAATGGTGAGGGCCGCGCCTCCGACGGGTCCGGCGTCGAGCGCTTCATAAACCGCCACCACAAGGTTCCAGTGGATGAGAAGATCCACTGCCAGCAGCGACGAGGAAATGGCGAGCGCCGCGATAATAGCCACGAAGCCTGCTTTGGCGACGGAAGCCAGGTACGAACCCGCCCACCGCGAATGCTGGCTGGTGCGGGCGATCCAGTCCACGGCGTTGACGCCGATCAGGCGGCTCCATGAACCGGCCTCCCGCCGGGCGCCGATCACCATGCCGAGGCCGAACGGAACCAGCGGCAGGAGCCCGGCCCACCAAAGGAAGACCCCAACGTCCTCGGTCCGGCAGATGAACCCGGTGGCGATGCCAAAACCCGCGTAGGCCAGCCACGAGCCGAATAGAGCCTGCCACAGCTGGTCCGTGTACGACGCCCGGGCCAGGCGCCTGCCCGCCCGCCAGGCCAGCAGGAACGGGATGAGGGTCAGGCCCAGCGGAAGCAGCGACAGGGTGCCGGTCTCCGGCCTGGCGGCAGCACCCTCCCCCACCGCGGTGAGGTAGAGGGGCACCCCGTGGATGACCAGCCAAACCTGGCCGGCGAGCCGCGCCAGGGCATCGAGGCCGCTGCTTCCGAAACCCGAGGTGGCCCACACCGCAACAATGGGTGCGATGACCAAGAGTGCGGAAATCATGGCCGCCTGCGCGGACTCAAGCCCGCCCTGCAGCCACAGGGGCATGGGGAGGCCCCGGTCTCCGGTCTGGTCTGCGCGCAGTTTCATCGCCTCCCATCGTGCCATGCGAGGCCCGGCCCACCTGTTTTCGACAGGCTCATCAGCGCGAGAAGTCGGACGAGACTACGCTGGCGCCAGTAGGGGCAAGCTCAACCGCGAGCGCTTTTTCAGGAGGCCGGACGTAAAATTAGCTTGTCCGCATTCAGTGGTTGGAGGCAGAAAAATGACTACCGCATCCCCACATGCACACGGCGTTCACTTTGGCAGGACTGACGTCCAGAACGCTGGCATGGGTGTAGGTATTGTCTTGATGGTGGTCGGTGTGCTGGGGTTTATCCCGGGCATCACCGCACGGTATGGCGAACTGATGTTCCTTGGGCCTGATTCGCACGCCATGTTCCTCGGCTTGTTCCAGGTATCCATGCTGCTCAACATCGTGCAGCTGGTTATCGGCGCAACCGGCTGGGCCATGTCCCGGAGCGAAATGGGCGCGCGCAGGTTCCTCATGGGCGCCGGTGCACTGTACATCGTCCTCAGCATCTACGGGCTCAGTGTCGGAGTAGATTCGGCGGCCAACTTCCTGTCGCTGAATATGCTGGACAACTGGACGCACATGGTGCTTGGCGTGCTGATGATTGCCTGTGGCTGGATGTTTTCACGGCATTCGGTCGAGGACAGGAGATAGCCCGGACCGCGAACGCCGGGAACTAGGAGCCGCGAATGAGTAGATATCTAATCTGAGTATTCGTACTACCGGTTGGTGCAGGCGGCCTCGCAAAGTCGTGGGCGGCTGCACCAACTTTGTGTCCGACAGGGCGTGTGCATCCCAGCCGAGGGCTATGCCGGCCGGGGGAGTCAGGCGTCCGGGAGTCAGGCAAGTGACAGCACGAAGGAGAGCACAAACCCCGCCGCTGTGCTGAGTGCCACCGCGGGACCGCCGTGTTCGAAAGCTTCCGGCATCAGCGTGTCCGCGAGGGAAGCAATGACGGCGCCGGCTGCAAAGGCCAAGGGCAGCGAGATGGTTTCCGGGTCCGCCCCGGACAGCGGGCCCGCACCAAGGACTACGGCTGCCACGAGCAGCACGGCGCAGATGGTCCACAGTGCCATGATCGCTCCGCCGGTGCGGCCTTGGCTGCGCATGGACGCCGCGCCCACTAGCGCCTCCGGCAAATTGGACACGAAGATCGCGGCCAGGAGCGCCAGGCCCCCTGTCCCCTCCCCCAGCGAGACGCCCAGGGCGATGTTCTCCGGCACACCATCCAGTGTCACGGCGGCCAGCAGGGCCATTCCGGCGGCGCCCCGGGTGGACGTGGACGCGGGGGCCGTCTCCTCAGCGGCCGCATCGGTGTCCAGCTTCGCGCTGCCGCGGAATTCATCCGCAGGCACTGATTTGGACCCCGGTTGCGCCCACCGGTCAAGCAGTGCGCTCAGGGCGGTGAAAACCACCGCGCCAACCAGCAGGCCGAATGCTGCCCGCACAATGCCGCCGCGCTGGTAAGCGTCCTCAAACAGCTCGAAGGTCAGGGCCGTGATGAGTGCGCCGGCAGCAAACGAGAGCAAAATCGCGAGGAGCCGTTTTGGCAGCTCAAAGCGGACACCAATAAGCGCACCCAGAACAAGGGCGCTTGAGGCCACCACGCCGAACAGCAGGGAGGTTCCCACACCGTCAGTATAGGATCGGGGTCAGGTGCCGGGAACGTCCCGGCGGTGACGGCTATTTAAAGCGAATCAGGGCGTAGGGCTCGCTGGGCAGGTTTCCGGCAGTCCACGGCTCCTCAGTTGGTTCGCTTCGGACTTCGCCGCGCCCGTCGCGCAGGACGGCCAGCACTGTTGCCGCAATGGCAACGACGGAAATTGCGGCCAGCAGCACAAGGACGACGACGATGGATCCAGACATCCTATTAGCACCTTCTGCTTCAATCTTATTGCGGTTCAGCGGGCCAGATCATGCGTAAATGTTTTTTCCTCTAGACGGAACCGGGCGCTGGGCATATTCTGGTCTCCCATTGCGCTGGGGGGTTGATTCGAATGGGCAACGGCTTGCGCCTTCACACGGCTGCGCTCGTCCGTGCCCTCCTGCTGCCCGTTCTCCTCGCCTTAGCGTGGATTATTTGGGGCGCGGCATCCGCCGACGCGGCATCCGGGGACAACGATTCGTTTGGCTCTGTTTCCCCCAATTCTGGTTCCCTCAGTTCCGGTTCCCTGGATTCCGGTTCCCGCCACACTGGTTCACTCGCCACAGCTCCCGTCGCTGCCATCGCGCAGTCGGCAGTGTCGGCTCCGCTGGCTTCCCCCGTCTCCCAGGTTGCCCCGGCCCGCAAGCTGTTGCCGGTAGTACCTGCACTGCCGGCGGCACCCAGCCTCCCGGCCGCAGCCACCAAGCCTGTGCCGAGTGTCGTTAGCACAGTAGCGGACACGGCGGGCGCCGTCGTCAGCGGGGCATCGACGGCGATCGCCCCCGTGACCACAGCGACTGCGCCCGTGCTCGACAAGGCGGACAGTCTAATAACAGCCGCAGAAGACGTCGTTGCGTCGCCGCCTCAGCTGCCTGCAACGCCTGCTGTGCCCGCCGTTCCTCCGCTACCGCTCCCTTCAGTGCGTGTCCCGTTAGTGCCGGTCCCTTCGCTGCCTATTCCTTCAGTGCACGTTCCTTCAATGCACGTTCCTTCAGTGCACATTCCTTCAGTGCACGTGCCGGAACTGCCCGCGGCTTCCGTACGGGGAGTCACGCCGACGCCGGTTCCCGACGCCGGGGGGAACGCGCCAGATCTTGCTGCGCCGCCACATGCCGCTTCGCCCTCGGCAGTTGGGCCGAGGACGACAGCTCCCACGGCAGGAGACAGTGCGGGGCCGGCCACATTCGCGGAAACAGTCCAGTTCCTGCCGGCTACCGGCGCCGGACTGCCGCTCGCCGGCACGGGCCTCTCGCTGGCCGAGCTTCACATGATTACGCCCCCGGTTCGTGAACTGGCGGGCGCCAGGCTCGCTGCCCACAAACCGCACCTCAATGCACGGCCCGGCTACGGCTATCTTCAGACGTTTGCCGCAAGCGAGGGAACGCCAGGGAACTCCTCCTCAAGTTCCGAAGGCTCTGGCGCCCAGGCCGCCGAAGTGGCAGGAGATTGGGACCGGACTCCCCTGTTAGCCGGCGTCCGCGTGTTCGATGCTGCCCAGCACCTTCCCACCAGCCCAGCCGTCGATCCGGGGTGTTCCCCCGACTGAACAGGTCAGCCCTGTCCGCATTCCGGGCAGAAAAGACCACCTGCGCAACCTGCGCAAGGACCATCTGTTCAGTCAGGAGAACATGTCATGTCTACCCACGCCCCGCTGTCTACTGCCCCTCGCCCGTCCCGTCCGCAGTCCGGACCCCTTAGCGGCCGGATCGGCAACTGGCCCGACCCCATGTCCGGCCGGATCGGCAACTGGCCCGACCCCATGTCCGGCCGGATCGGCAACTGGCCCGACCCCATGTCCGGCCTCATCGGCAACTGGCCGGACCCGATGCGACAGGGACGCTAGAGGTGTCCCAGCGAAGCCAGAGCACGGTCGGGCATTGAGCCCGGACCGTGTACGCCAACCAGGAAAGTGTCGCCGCGCGTGGCGCGGCGACACTTTCCTTCCTCAATGATCAGTCCGCCTACTCAGGGCCGGAGTCGCCGACGCCGTCCGGCGTCTGCCTTGTTCCGGCGCGGTCCTGCGGCGCCGGCGCAGCGTCCTGCGCGGCAACCTCATCTCTGGAAGCGGGTTCCTGTAAGGCAGGTTCTGCAGCAGTATCTGCGCTCGAAGGCTGCTGCCCACTTGCGGGCACACCTTCTGTGGACGCACTGGCTGCGGGCATCCCGCCTTCTATCGCCGTACCTTCTGTGGGTGCTCCGGCTACGGGAGAACCCGTTTCCGGGGCGTCCTCCGCTGTTGGGTCGCCGACGGCTGCGGCCGAATTCTGATTCTTGGCCGAGCCGGGCTTGGCGCGGCCGGGAAAGTAGCTGATGACCCGCGCCAGCTCCCGGCCCAGGACGGTACCCTCGACGACGTCGGGGGGCAGCGCATCCTGCTCAGCTTTCCTGGCCGCCTCCAGTGCCTGGCGGCCTGCTTCCGTTATGGAAACCTCGTTGTGCCGCCTGTCCAGAGAACTGGACGCACGAGCCACCAGCCCTGCCTCCTCGAGCCGCGACAGGACCCTGCCAATGGACTGACTGCGGACCTTGATGTCAGAGGCCAACTGTTCCTGGTTCAGTGGCCCGGCTAGGAGGCCCTGCAGCGCGATGACTGCGGCGTGGGTGAGGCCGAGTTCGGCCAGCGCCTGGTCCTGCCTGCGCTGGACGAGCCTGGCGGCCATGGACAGCAGCTGGTGAGGCCCCCACTTCTCCGCGTCAGGATTCGGGACCATCGGTTTGAACCTTCTTTCCCCTTTGAGCCCGGGCTGGCGGCATGGCCAGCCCACAATGCCGACAATACGGGGCCGGCAGCCCGGCCCCGCATGGGGCAAGTTAGCGGCGGGTGTCCTCTACGCCGTCGGCCTCAATGCGCTCCTTTCGGACTTGTTCATCCACGGTCACCTCGTCCGTGACGGTTTGCGCGTCCAGCCTGACCCGCTCAACGGGCACGGTTTCCTTCTCCACCACCGGACGTTCCTCGTGAAGCACCACTTCGTGTTCTGCCTCGCTGATGTCCGGACCGCCCAGCGCCTCGCCCCTGTTTGCTTCGGTGATCGGTTCGCGTTCCAGCCGCACTTCCTCGCGCTGCACGGGAACGGTCTGGGTCACGTTTTCGGTCACCACGTATTTGCGCAGACGCGCCCGGCTGGCAGCCTGCCTTTCCGTGCCAACGTTCACGCGTTCCTCCGAGCGGGTCATGGCGTTGCCGTCGGCAAGGCTGGACGTGTCACGACGGGCCCTTTCATCCGCCGCGCTGTACGTTCCCCCGCCGCCTGCGGCAGCGAATCCCGCATCCCGCTCAGTGGCGGAAAGGCCGGGCGCGGACCGGTCGGTCGTCCGGCCGGAGTCGGCGGTGTGCCCGTTCCGAGCTTCGGAGTAAGTTAGCGTTCCGTTCAGCTGGTAATGCTCGTAAAGCCGGTCCTCTTCGGCCGGATCGAGGTGTCCCTCCGCTTCCACGCGCGGGGCATCCTTGACCTGGTCCTTGGTGTACGGGACGACGAGGTCGGCTCCATCAACCCGGGCGCCTTCGAGGGGGATGAAGGATTCGGAGGTACCGAAAAGACCCGTCCGTGCGGTGACCCATGTAGGGTGCCCGTTGTCATCGTCCGCATACACCTGTCCGACGGAACCTATCTTGCCTCCGTCTGCCGAAAGGATGTTTCCGTTCTTGTTCAGCAGGTCGTCGATGTGTTCCTTGGCGAGCATTCTGTCTCCTTGAATGTTGACTTCTTGTCCACTTTTGGCTGTTCACGGTTAACCGGCGACGGCGATGCGACGCCACACGGCGCGCTATCGCCGCCAAAGAGCGGCACCTGCCGTCCGGGGCGGGCATCCGCCGTCGCGCCGAGGCAGATAATCCGACCTCGCATCTATACCCTAAGCATGCTTACTATCCTATTGGCAAGCCTACTTAGCTTTTTTCTTGACGCTCAGCCCCGGATGCACCCGCAATTCCGCGCCGTCACGCGACCCCACCCCTCTTCATGCCAGGTCGGCGGAAGTAAAGGTGGGAAAAAATGCCAAGGGTGCTTACTATTTATTAGTAAACATGCTTACCATTGCATGCCAGCAACGCTGGTTCCTGTACAGCAACTGACCCTTTCGGAAAGAGAGAGCGAAGATGACTGAGAACCAATGGCCGCAGGATGAAGACCTCACCGCTCCCCCGGCCACACAGACTTCGGGTTACGGCGCCGGCTCCACCGGATATGGCGCAACTGGAGCGGGCACCAGCGGCTACACCGGCAGCCCGGGCTACCAGGACGATGCGTCCTCGAAGAAGGACGTAGCGAAGGAAGAGGCTACTAACGTCGCCGGCGAGACTAAAGTCGCTGCCCAGAACGTGGCCGGGACGGCCGCGTCCGAGGCGAAGAACGTCGCGTACGAGGCCAAGAACAGCGCCAAGGACCTGCTGCACCAGGCAAAATCAGACCTCACCAACCAGGCCGGCACCCAGCAAACCAAGGCCGCCGAAGGCATCCGCACCATCTCCTCGCAGCTGCGCACCATGGCCGACGCGCCGGACCAGCAGGGCGTTGCCTCGGACCTGATCCGGCAGGCCGCCGACCGCTCCGAGTCGGTCGCCTCCTGGCTGGACAACCGGGACCCCGGCTCGCTGCTGGACGAAGTGAAGTCCTTTGCCCGCCAGCGTCCCGGCACCTTCCTGCTCCTCGCAGCAGGCGCGGGCATGCTTGCCGGACGCCTGGGCCGCAGCCTGCAGGCCGGCGCCCCCGAAACGGGAACCGGCGCAGGATACGCGGGCACAGTTCCGCCCTACCCCGTCCAGCCACCGGTCACCGAAAGCAGCCTTGACGCCGGGGTCGGCACACCGCTCTATGACCAGGCCGAATTGGGAGAACCCGCCTACACCCAGCCGGCCTACGGCGAGCCGACTTATGGGGAACAGACGACCGGACAGCCCGCCTACGGCGAACCAGCCTACGGGGAACCCGCCACTGGTCAGCCCGCCTACGGCGAACCAACCTACGGCGAACCGGGCGTCGGAGAGCCGGCCATTGGTGAGCCGGGTTATGGCGAACCAGGGTACGGCGAGCCGAGGCGCCGGGATACTGATGATACCGAGGGTGGGGGTCGTCCCCTGTGAGCAGCCAGATACCCGATACACCTCCCACCCAAGCCCACGCCAAGGCCGACACCACCTCCCTCGGTGACCTCCTCGGTGAGGTCACCCGGGACCTGTCCACCCTGATCCGGCAGGAAATCGAACTCGCCAAGGCCGAACTCAAACAGTCCGGCACCCGTGCGGGCAAGGGCGGCGGCATGCTCGCCGGCGCCGGCGTCGCCGGGCACTTCGTGCTCCTGTTCCTCTCCATCGCCCTCTGGTACGCCCTCGGCGAGCTGATGGGCCTGGGCTGGTCCGCCGTCGTCGTCGCCGTCATCTGGGGCATCATCGCCGCGATCCTCGCCTCCATCGGACGCAAGGAACTCAAAGCCATCAAAGGCATGCCCCAGACCATGGAGACAGCCAAGGAAATCCCGCCCACCCTCAAACCAAACGGAGACCACCGATGAGTGAGAACCCGGACGCCATCCGCGCCGACATCGAAGCAACCCGCACCCGCCTCGGCACCAACGTGGACGCCGTCGCCGACAAGGTCACCCCCTCCAACATCGTCCACCGCCAAACGGACAAGGTGAAGGACGCCGTCTTCGGAGTAAAGGAAAAAGTCATGGGCACCGCCGAACACGCCACCCACAGCACCTCCCGCAGCCTCCACCACGCCGCACACAGCACCAGCGGCGGGGTCCACCAGGCCACCGACGCCGCCGGGAACGCCATCAGCACCGCCGGCGAAGCAATCGCCGACGCACCCCACCAGGTCGCCGCCAAAACCCAGGGCAACCCCCTCGCCGCCGGGCTGATCGCCTTCGGCGCCGGGCTGCTGGCCTCCTCGCTGATCCCGCCCAGCCAGAAGGAACGCGAAGCCGCCGACGCCCTCAAGACCGCGGCCGAACCGATGACCAGCCAGCTGACCGAAGCCGCCAAGGACATGGCCGAAGGCTGGAAAGAACCCGCCCAGGACGCCATGGAAAACGTCAAGGCCACCGCCACCGACGCCGCCCAGCACGTCAAGGAAGAAGGCCAAACCGCCGCCTCCGACGTCAAAACCACCGCCACAGACGCCAGGGACCACGTCCAAAACACGTAACGGCGATAACGCTCTAAAGAGTCCAAGTACGACGACGGCCGGCCCGCTTTACGCGAGCCGGCCGTTCGTTTGTGGTGAGGTGGCGGGGGTCAGGCAGTAGCGCGGGCTCAGGCCCGGCCCTTCAGGATCAGGTTCCAATAGATTCCAGGAAAAAGGTCGCGCTCGAGGATCCAGGTGGAATGCCGCTCCTTCGCCACGCCGACTTTGGGGATCGAGGGCATCGGCTTGTACTCGTCGTCGAACTCGGCGAACACGACCGTTGACCGAGACACGGTGAAGGGGCAAGCGGAGTAGCCGTTGTACTTGGACTTAGGCTCCTCACCTCTTATGACCGCTTTAAGGTTCTTGGCCAGCACGGTGGTCTGTTTCCGCAGGGCGGCGCCAGCCTTCGAGTTTTTGGTGCCAGCGGCGTCGCCAAGGGACCAGACGTTCGGGTACCTGGGGTGACGGAGCGTCTCGGGATCCACTTCCACGAAGCCGCCGTCGTCACCGGCTGCCGGCAATTCCGTGGACTTGAGCCAGTCAGGCGCCGACTGCGGCGGCACCGCGTGCAGGACGTCGTAACCGAGGCTCTCGCTGGAGCCGCTGACGGAGTTGCGGATTTGCAGGCCGCGGGCAGCTGCGTCTACGGCGGTCACCTCGCTGTTGCAGCGCAGCTCGATGCCGTACTCGGCGATCTTGCGGTTCAATTCCTCGTCCACGCCGGCCACCCCGTAGACGGTGGGGGTCGGCACCACCATCACCACCCGGATGTTGGGCAGCACTCCCTGCTGGCGCCAGTAGTCGCAGGCAAGATACATGGGCTTCTGCGAGGCGCCGCCGCATTTGACCGGTCCCGAGGGCATGGTGAATACGGCCGTTCCGCCCGTCAGCCCGCTGAGCAGGGCCCAGGTCTTCGGGGCCAGCTCATACACATAATTAGAGGAGGCATGGGGCGACTCCATGGCCTCGGCCAGTCCCGGCACGGTTTGATGTCCACGGCGCTGTCCGGAATCCAGGTCACGCCCTTCGGCATGACGGACTCCTGCGGGCGCACGGCTTCGGCGGCCTCGGCGGTACCGCCGCCGATGTGCGAGAACAGCGGCTGAAAGAGGTGCCTGCCGCTGGGTTCCACCACCGCCACGTCGCGGACACCGTAGCGCCGCAGCCGCGCAGCCAGCGATATCCCGGCGTTCCCGCCGCCGACCACCAGCACGTTGTACCGTCGTCGTCCGTTGCTGGCGGGCCCGGAGGTCCCGGCGGCCTCGGCACGGTTCCCGAGCGACGGCGGAACGGGCGGTGTGCTGGAACGCGGAGGACCTGATTCCGGTGCCATCAGAACTAGCCCTTCTTTTCCGTCAGGGCGCCCGCCTTGTGCACGGCTCTTGCCCCCGACTTTGCGGACTCCACAACATACTGGGGTTCGTCGTCGCTGGCCCGGTGGGTGTGGCCGTCGAGTTCGAAGTCGCTTGTTTTCTTTTCCACAATCCTGCCGTGGGTCTTTCCCTGCGGAGTGTTCCACTCCACTTCGGTGCCCTTGGTCAGTGCCACACGTGCTCCTCGAGTCGGGATCGGGGTTCGAGATCTGGTGGATCAGGATCTGGTGGATCAGGATCTGGCGAGCTGGAACTGGCGAGCTGGATCTGGAACGTTGGGACCGGCGTCGACCATCAGGACCGACACTACAGCCGGTGGCAGTGACCGGCCAGAGCCGGTGCCGATCGGATGCGCCTGAGAGCTCGCGCTCCTACCGCCGCCGGAATCGCTGGACTATGCCCCGGCGCACCACCAGACTGTCTATTACAGCTGGTCATGCCGCATTTGTGGGGTTGCCGGTTCCGCAAGTCCGCGCCCTACCCGCCGGGATTTTCCGGCTGAGTAGGGCCCAACCTCATTCGGCCTTCGCACTGAGAGGACACCGCCATGGAGAACCTGGCAGCCATCCTTCCGCTGATTATCACTGTTGTCTCGGTGCTTCTGGGCATTCTGGTTATTTGGCTGGCCGTCAGACTGATGTGGAAGGTGGCCGAACCGAACGAGGCCCTCATCATTTCCGGACTGACGCGCGGGACCCTGGAAAGCACCGACGGGATGGACTTCAAGATCGTCACCGGCAAGGGCGCACTGGTGGTTCCGGGCCTGCAGACCGTCCGGACGCTGTCCCTCACGCTGAACGAGACGGAGCTGAAGGTCTCCTGCGTCACGTCCCAGGGTATCCAGGTGATCGTTGAAGGCGTCGTCATTTACAAAATCGGGGACGCCCCGGCGTTCATTGCCAATGCCGCCCGAAGGTTTCTTGGCCAGCAGCCGAAAATGGAAAGCCAGGTGTACAACGTCTTCGAGGGCCATCTGCGTTCCATTATCGGCAGCATGACCATGGAGGAAATTATCCGCGAGCGCGACAAGTTGGCGTCCCAGGTCCGCGGCGCGAGCGGTGTGGAAATGGAAAAGCTGGGACTCGTAGTTGATTCCCTGCAGATTAAGGACCTCCAGGACCCGACGGGCTACATCCAGAACATCGCCAAGCCGCACATCGCCCAGGTCAAGATGGAGGCCCGCATCGCGGAGGCCACCCGCAACCGCGAGGCCGCGGAGCGGGAAGCCGAGGCTGCCGCACAGGTCGCCGACGCGCAGAGCCTGTCCGCCATCAGACAGTCGGCGGCGCAGGCCAACGCGGAACGGGCAAGGGCCAATGCGGCACAGGCCGGCCCGCTGGCAGACGCCACCGCCCGCCAGCAGGTGGTGGTGCAGGAAACCGAGGTGGCCAAGCTCGAGGCAGACCGCGAGGAACAGAAGCTGCAGACCACCATCCGCAAGCCCGCCGACGCCAAGGCGTACGCACAGCGCACCGAGGCGGAGGCGCAGAAGGCCGCGGACATCAGCGCAGCCGAAGCCCGTGCCAAGCGGACGGAGCTCGAGGCCCAGGCCAATGCCCGCCGGGTGGAAGTGGAGGCGCAGGCCAGCGCGAGCGCAGCCGCGGCCATGGCCGGAGCCACCCGCGTGACAGGCGAAGCCGAGGCGGCGGCCACCAAGGCGCGCGGCGATGCCGCGGCGTCCGCCATCCAGGCCAAGGCGCTGGCAGAGGCGGAGGGGATCAAGGCCCGCGGCGAGGCGCTGGAGAGCAACCAGGATGCCGTCATTGCCCAGCAGCTGGCGGAGAACATGCCGGCCATTGTGGCGGCGGCGGCCGAGCCGTTTGGACACGTGGACCAGCTCACCGTCCTGAACGGCGCGGACGGCCTAAACAGCATGGTTGGCGGAATCCTCACCCAGGCGGGCTCATTCCTGCCGCGACTGTCAGGTGCTCTGAAAAACGGGCAGAACCACGCCAAGCAGCCGCCGAAGCAGCCCGGCGCCTAAGAACAGTGCCGAAGGAAGCCGAGGGAAGCCGAGCGACACAGTGCACAGAAATGTTGACCGGAGCCTGACCGGGAAGATCGGCAGGGTGAGCGGACAGGTTGGCCCCGGAACCGTGGGCGAGGTCATGCTCGCCTACCGCGGCGGCACCAGCGCTTTCCATGCCTACCCGTTCGACAAGGTCAGTGTCTTCACGGTGGGAGACGAGGTACTGGTCATCTACTTCGAACCGCCGCAGACCGTCTTCGTGGATGAGTTGCCGGACGTCCTTCGCCACGAGGGACGGTAGCCCCGCCTGTTAATCCAACCTTCCCTTCCCGGTCACGCATGCTCCCCCGCACCGTTAGACGGCGGGAACACCGTTGAGGTGTGAGGATCGCTATCGTTGCCGAATCATTCCTGCCGCTGATGAACGGAGTCACGCACTCCATCCTGCGGGTGCTTGAGCATCTGCAGGAGCGGGGCGATGAGGTGCTGGTGATTGCGCCGTCGACGTCGGACGCTGATGTTCTGGACGTTGTGCACGGCGCATTCGTGCACCGGCTGCCCTCCGTTCCGCTGGCCGGTTACACGAACGTGCGCGTGGCGCTGGGAGGTGTGTACCGGGTCAAGAGAATCCTTGCCGACTACGCACCGGACGTGGTCCACCTGGCGTCGCCGTTCGTGCTCGGCTGGCGGGCGGCGCAGGCCGCGCATCAGCTGGGGATCCCCACGGTGGCCATCTACCAGACCGAGGTTCCCAGCTACGCCGCCCGGTACGGGGTGCCGTTCCTGGAGAACTGGGCCTGGAACCGGGTGGAAAACATTCATCTCCTGGCGTCCCGGACGCTGGTGCCGTCCACGTTCGCGCTGAACCAGTTGCGCGGCCGCGGAATTCTTCGGGTGGGCATGTGGCGGCGCGGTGTGGATACCGCGCGTTTTGCGCCGGGAAAGCGCGACGACGGCTGGCGGGATTCCGTGGCGCCTGCCGGCGAGCGGATCATCGGCTACGTCGGCCGGCTGGCAGTGGAGAAGCAGGTGGAGGATCTTGCCGCGCTGGCAGACGTTCCGGGCACCCGCCTGGTGATCGTGGGCGACGGTCCGCAGCGGGCGGCGCTGGAGGAGGCCCTTCCCACCGCGGTGTTCACCGGCTTCCTCGGCGGCGAGGAGCTGGCCCGGGCCATGGCGTCGTTCGATCTGTTCGTCCACCCGGGCGAGTTCGAGACCTTCTGCCAGACCATCCAGGAGGCGATGGCATCCGGCGTGCCGGTGGTGGCCACTGGCCGCGGGGGCCCGCTGGATCTGGTGGAAAATTCCCGCACCGGCTGGCTCTATGAGCCCGGTGACCTGGCCGGCTTGCGCCGACATGTGATGGACCTGATGGGCGACGACGCCAAGCGCCGCGCGTTCGCGGCGGCCGCTTACGCCTCGGTCCAGGGCCGGACGTGGCCGGCCCTGTGCGCGGAGCTGGTGCGGCAGTACAAGGAGGCTATTGCCGGCATCCCGCTGGCTGATCCCGCCGAAACCAGACCCCAATCTCGACAAGCCCGATCAGCGGAACCGCTGGTTGAGCCGGTCGAAACCCGGACCGCCAAAAGCACGGCCACCCGCACCCAAGGAGCCACCCTGTGAAAATTTCCGTGATCGGCTGCGGCTACCTCGGTGCCGTCCATGCTGCCACCCTCGCCTCCATGGGCCACACCGTGGTGGGGATCGACGTCGACCCCGCACGCGTCGAGCAACTAGCAGCCGGCCGGGCCCCCTTCTTCGAACCGGGGCTCGACGAGCTCCTGCGCGACGGCCGCGCCACCGGCCGCCTCAGCTTCTCCACGGGCTTTGC
Source organism: Arthrobacter globiformis (assembly GCF_030815865.1). Lineage (NCBI taxonomy): Bacteria > Bacillati > Actinomycetota > Actinomycetes > Micrococcales > Micrococcaceae > Arthrobacter > Arthrobacter globiformis. The sequence continues at coordinate 1,588,934 of NZ_JAUSXI010000001.1, read as the reverse complement.
CGACGCCGCCGGGGCGCAGATGCACTTCCTATGCGTGGGCACGCCGCAGTCCAAGACCTCCGACGGCGCCGACCTCAGCTACCTGGTCTCCGCCACCAAAAGTCTCCTTCCGCACCTGAGCCGGGGTGCCGCCGTCGTCGGTAAATCAACCGTGCCCGTGGGCACCGTTGACCGGCTGGGGCGCATGCTCGCCGCGCGGCCGGACGTGCTGCTGGGCTGGAATCCCGAGTTCCTGCGGCAGGGCACCGCGGTGAAGGACACGCTGGTGCCGGACCGGCTGGTGTACGGGGTGCCCGGCGGCAAGGAGGGCGCGTTCGGGCGCCGTAGCGACGGGACACAGGGAGCTGCCCGCGGTGTGACCGCTGTGCTGGACGCGGTGTACGAGCCGCTGCTGCGCGCCGGCATCCCGCGGCTCGTGTGCAATTTCGCGACGGCGGAACTGATTAAGTCGGCGTCGAACGCCTACCTGGCCACGAAGGTCAGCTTCATCAACGCGATGTCGGAACTGTGCGACGCCGCCGGAGCCGACGTCACCGAACTGAGCGAGGCGATGGGCATGGATCCGCGCATCGGCAACCGCTACCTGCACGCCGGGCTGGGGTTCGGCGGGGGCTGCCTACCCAAGGACATCCGCAGTTTCCGGGCCCAGGCCCAGGCGCTGGAGGTCCGGTCCGTGGACGGCTGGATGGGTGTGGTGGACTCCATCAACGTCGGCCAGCGGGCGCGGACCGCGGAGATTGCCCGGGAACTCTGCGGCGGCATGATCGCCGGCCGGACGGTCACCGTGCTGGGCGCGGCGTTCAAGCCGGACACGGACGACACCCGCAACTCCCCCGCCCTCGACGTCGCGCTCCGGCTCGCCTCTGCCGGGGCGCACGTCACGGTGACGGACCCGAAGGCCATCAACAATTCATGGATGCGCTACCCGCAGCTGCGGTTTGAGGCCTCTGCCACGAGGGCACTTGAGGGTGCCGAGCTGGTACTGCTGCTGACCGAGTGGGCTGAGTACCGCGAACTGTCTCCGGCCGCCATCGGGCAGCTGGTACGACGCCGGACAGTGCTGGACGCACGGAACGTACTGGACGCTGCGGCGTGGCAGGCCGAAGGCTGGACGGTGCGCGGCCTCGGCACCCAGACGGCGCCGGTGGTTGGGCACGTCTCCGCTGGTTGAGTTGGGTTCGCTGGTTGAGCCTGGGTCCGCTGGTTGAGCCTGCCGAAACCAAGGACCTCCGCCGGATCTTGATCTCGACAAGCTCGATCAGCGGGGTGTCCGCCGGTTGAGCCGGCTCCGCTGGTTGAGCCTGCCGAAACCAAGGACCTCCGCCGGATCTTGATCTCGACAAGCTCGATCAGCGGGTGTCCGCTGGTTGAGCCTTCGATCTCGACAAGCTCGATCAGCGGGGTGTCCGCCGGTTGAGCCGGCTCCGCTGGTTGAGCCTGCCGAAACCAAGGACCTCCGCCGGATCTTGATCTCGACAAGCTCGATCAGCGGGTGTCCGCTGGTTGAGCCTTCGATCTCGACAAGCTCGATCAGCGGGGTGTCCGCCGGTTGAACCTTCGATCTCGACAAGCTCGATCAGCGGGTCTCCGCCGGACCTTGATCTCAACAAGCTCGATCAGCGGTACGATCTTGCTGAGGGGGTGGACGCTCAATGAGTTTTTCGCGGTCTCACGCAACGGTCGCATGACGGCGGCTTCCCCACGCCCTGAGGGGATTCCAGCCGGCAGCTACGCCGCCCTGTTCGATTCCCTGCCGGACGCGGTTCTGGTGGTCGGCAGCGACGGCGTGATCGCACAGGTCAACGCCGCCGCCGAACGGCTCTTCGGCTACGGCAGGCTTCACCTGGTGGGCCAGGATCACCGCATGCTCCTCGCCGAGGGCTACCGCAGCGGATTCGACCGCCTCTTCGCCAGCCTGCGCAGCGATCGGGAGTCCGGAGACAGCTCGGCCCCGCAGACCCCCTTCGAGTCCTACGGCCTGCGCAGCGACGGCACCGAGTTCCACGGCGAGGTGGCCTGCTCGCTGCTGGATTCCGACGGCGGCGCATCCCTGGTCGCATCAGTCCGGGCCACGTTTCACCGGCAGGAGGCCGACGCCGAGCTGCGGGAGGCGATGTCGCTGCTCAGCGCCACCCTGGAGTCGACGGCTGACGGGATCCTGGTGGTCGGTGTCGACGGAAAGATCGCCGGCATCAACGAGCAGTTCACGAAGATGTGGGGCATCCCCCGTGAGCTTATGGCCGCGGGCGACGACGCGGCCGTGATTGATTTCGTGGTGGGCCTCCTTGCGCACCCCGAGAGCTTCCTGGACAAGGTCAACGAACTGTACGCGCACCCGACCGCCGAAAGCCACGACACGTTGGAGTTCCTCGACGGCCGCACGTTCGAACGCTACTCACGGCCACAGCGGGTGGGCAACTTGGTGGTGGGCAGGGTCTGGAGCTTCCGGGATGTCACGCCGCGGCGCCGGGCCCAGGAACAGGCCCGGCAAGCGATGGCGGATCTGGCCGAACAGGCAGAGCAGCTGAAAGCCATGGCGTTTCAGGATCCGCTCACCGGGCTGGCAAACCGCAAGCTGTTCCATGACCAACTGTCCGAAGCGCTGCACGGCCGCAGTAGTACCGCCGTCGACGTTCTCCTCCTCGACCTGGACGACTTCAAGGAGGTCAACGACATTCTGGGCCACGCCGCCGGAGACCAGATGCTGGTGGAGGTGGCCCGCCGGCTGAGGGCCTGCGTCCGGCCGGATGACACTGTGGCCCGGCTGGGCGGTGACGAGTTCGTCGTGCTCCTGACCGGATCTGTGGATGCCGAGTCCGTCGCGGAGCGCATCGTGCAGTCGCTCAATGTTCCGGTGTGGATCGAAGGGACCATGCTGCGGCCCAGCCTGAGCCTGGGGATCGCGTCGCTATGCGCGGACGCGGTGGCTGCGTCGGAGCTACTGCGTCGCGCGGATGTGGCGATGTACGCGGCCAAAGCCGCCGGCAAGAACCGGTACATGCGGTTCAGGCCGGAGATGATGACGGCCCTGGTGCAGCGGACGGACATGGAGGCGGGGCTGCGGCTCGCCGTCGATAACGACGAGATCCGTGTGAGTTACCAGCCGGTTGTTTCGCCGCGGCTGGGAGAGGTGATCCAGTTCGAGGCCCTGGCCCGGTGGGAGCGCGACGGCAGGAATGTCCCGCCGTCGCAGTTCATTCCGACGGCGGAGCGCAGCGGTCTGATCTCGGTGATCGGCCTGCAAATGATGCGGGAAAGTTTCATCCAGCTGGGGCCCTGGCTTACCGGCGGCGCTGATCGTTCATTGGCGGTCAACGTGTCCGGCGTGCAGCTGCGGGACCGCGATTTCGCCGGCAATGTGCTGGCCATGGCCGAATCCCACGGCATGGATCCCAGGCAGCTGGTGCTGGAGGTGACGGAGAGCGTCTTTTTCGACGCCGACGACCACGTGATCAGCCAGCTCGCGAGCCTGCGCAGCGCCGGGGTGCGGGTTGCGCTCGATGATTTCGGCACCGGCTACTCGTCCCTGGGCCGGCTTCAGGACCTGCCCGTGGACGCGGTGAAGATCGACCAGTCCTTTGTCTCCATGGTCCGCACCGGGGCGGAGAAGCTGCCCATCCTCAGCTCCATGATCAATATGGCCCACAGCCTCGGGCTCAGCGTCACCGCGGAGGGCATCGAAACTGCCGAGCAGGCCGCCTACCTGACGGACCTGCAGTGCGACGCGCTGCAGGGCTATCTGTTCTCGGTACCTGAATCCGAGGCCGCCCTCGATCAGGCCATCAGCCGCTCAGCCGAGGCGCTTCAGGCGCTTGAGGGACTTCGCCTCCGCCGCTGATTTCAAACGGTCCCTCACCTTTCGCCGCCTAAAACCGAAACCCTCCCTCACCTTTCGCTGCCTAAACCCAAACCTTCCCTCACCTTTCGCCGCTTGCACCCAGACCCTCCCGCAGGGCCCTTCCTGAGGGGAACTTTTTGCTGTGCCCTCATTAGGCAGGAGACCTGTACTTGGACCTAGGGGAAATATGACTACGAACCAGTCGATGGGGCGCAATGAGGCGATTCTCGCTGCTTCAATCAAGCGGCGCCGCGGCCGGGGGCTTGCTGTACTCAGTCTTCTGTTGCTGGTAGTCACAGGGTGCGGAAATGGCCAGGCGGCCAGCGGCAGTGTGATTGCGGCCAAAGCCGCCGCGGCCTCAGCTACTCCGTCACCCAGCACACTTGCGTTGACTTCAAGGGCCCGTGACCGTCACTGGTTCGGACATTTACCGCCTGGACAGCAACAGTGACGGCGTAGGCTGCGAGGGCTGAATCCCGTCCCTATGGGACCAGCGCATCTCAGGCGTTGTCGAGTTCGGACGTGGCCGCCGGCTCGCCTGCACTGACAAGCTCCAGGCTGCGGTCCCAGAAGTCCCTCGCCAGCCCGGCGTCGTAGGCCTGCCTGTTGGCCTTCGCCAGCGCACGCTTGACGTAAAAGGCGCCAGACAACCAGTCCCGTCCGGGCGTGGAAGTAGCGAGCCAGACGAGCGTGTCGGCGCCCTGCTCGGCCGAGAACAGGAACCGGTTTAGGACAGTCTTGTAGGCATGGCGGAACCAGCTCGTGGACTCCGCGGCGAAGTTGGTCGCCACGACGCCGGGGTGGAAGGCGGCCACCGCAATGCCGTCCTTCCCGTAGCGGTTCTGCAGTTCGGCGGTAAACAGGATGTTCGCGAGTTTCGCGGTGCCATAAGCGCGGTTTGTCGAGTAGCTCCGCTCTGAGTTGAGATCCGTCAGATCCAGGCGCCCGAATCCGTTGGCAGCACTCGAGGTATTGATGACGGTGGCACGGCTGGCAGTGAGAATGTCCAGCAGCTCGGTCGTGAGCAGGAACGGCGCCAGGTGGTTGACCTGGAAAGTCTTCTCATGGCCGTCCGCCGTCAGCTCGTGGCCGCGCATGATCCCGCCGGCGTTGTTCACCAAAACATCAATTAGCGGGTACCTCGCCCGCAGCGCCAAGGCTAGGTCGCGCACCTGCGCCAGCTCCGCGAAGTCACAGACGAAATAGTCAACGCCCAGTTCCGAACCCACCGCTGCAGTCTTCTCCGGGGAACGCCCGACGACGACGATCCGCTCACCTGCCCGGGCCAGGTTCCGCGCGGCTGCTGCCCCGACGCCGTCGCTGGCGCCGGTGATGACGATGGTGCGCTGGGGCATAAGGTGTCCTTTGTTGGGGTTGACCCGCTGATCCATGACACGGTTCCCCACATACAACGGTGCCCGGCCTGGACATGTTCCCCTAGCGGGCCGAATACCGGGACGGGGCGCTCCATCACCTTCAAGCCGAACTCGGGAGGGTTGGGGGAAGGTCCGTTGGTTGAGCCTGTCGAAACCCGGCGCCTGGGGCGGGATCGCCTGGCGGGTTAAATGCGGGAGAGCCCCAACCATGACTGGTTGGGGCTCTCGACCGTTTTTCTAATGGTTGTCCGGCGGTGACCTACTCTCCCACACCCTCCCGGGTGCAGTACCATCGGCGCTGTGGGTCTTAGCTTCCGGGTTCGGAATGGGACCGGGCGTTTCCCCCACGCTATGACCGCCGTAACCCTGTGTCCCGTGCCCCGGTGTGTGCCGGGGTGGGAAAACTTGTGGTTACACACGTTGCTGCAGGTTGTTGCAGCTGTGGTGTTGTTATTGAGTTGTTGGTTTCCTGGACCGTGAAACCCGGTGGCGGGTTTGTTGGTTGGGAACCACATAGTGGACGCAAGCAGTCTTGTTTCTTTTTACTCTCCCCCTGGTGTGAACGTCTTTTGAATCCGTTCACGAAGAAGAGTGTGTGGTGTAAGTTATCGGCCTATTAGTACCGGTCAGCTTCACGAGTCGTTAGTCCTCGCTTCCACATCCGGCCTATCAACCCAGTGGTCTGGCTGGGGGCCTCTCACACACAAGGTGTATGGAAATCTCATCTCGAAGCGAGCTTCCCGCTTAGATGCTTTCAGCGGTTATCCCATCCGAACGTAGCTAATCAGCGGTGCACTTGGCAGTACAACTGACACACCAGAGGTTCGTCCGTCCCGGTCCTCTCGTACTAAGGACAGCCCTTCTCAAATTTCCTGCGCGCGCAGCGGATAGGGACCGAACTGTCTCACGACGTTCTAAACCCAGCTCGCGTACCGCTTTAATGGGCGAACAGCCCAACCCTTGGGACCTACTCCAGCCCCAGGATGCGACGAGCCGACATCGAGGTGCCAAACCATGCCGTCGATATGGACTCTTGGGCAAGATCAGCCTGTTATCCCCGAGGTACCTTTTATCCGTTGAGCGACGGCCATTCCACAATGTACCGCCGGATCACTAGTCCCGACTTTCGTCCCTGCTCGAGATGTCTCTCTCACAGTCAAGCTCCCTTGTGCACTTACACTCGACACCTGATTGCCAACCAGGCTGAGGGAACCTTTGGGCGCCTCCGTTACTTTTTAGGAGGCAACCGCCCCAGTTAAACTACCCATCAGGCACTGTCCCTGACCCGGATTACGGGCCGAAGTTAGATGTCCAAAGTGACCAGAGTGGTATTTCAACGATGACTCCACCCGAACTGGCGTCCGGGCTTCAACGTCTCCCACCTATCCTACACAAGCCACTCCGAACACCAATACCAAACTATAGTAAAGGTCTCGGGGTCTTTCCGTCCTGCTGCGCGTAACGAGCATCTTTACTCGTACTGCAATTTCGCCGAGTTTATGGTTGAGACAGCGGGGAAGTCGTTACTCCATTCGTGCAGGTCGGAACTTACCCGACAAGGAATTTCGCTACCTTAGGATGGTTATAGTTACCACCGCCGTTTACTGGGGCTTAAATTCTCAGCTTCGCCTTGCGGCTAACCGGTCCTCTTAACCTTCCAGCACCGGGCAGGAGTCAGTCCGTATACATCGTCTTGCGACTTCGCACGGACCTGTGTTTTTAGTAAACAGTCGCTTCCCCCTGGTCTCTGCGGCCCCGATCCCCTCCCACCAGCAAGTGGTGTTCAAGGTTGGGGCCCCCCTTCTCCCGAAGTTACGGGGGCATTTTGCCGAGTTCCTTAACCATAATTCTCTCGATCGCCTTAGTATTCTCTACCTGATCACCTGTGTCGGTTTGGGGTACGGGCGGCTAAAACCTCGCGCCGATGCTTTTCTAGGCAGCATAGGATCACCGAATCCCCCCTTTACGGGAGTCCCGTCAGATCTCAGGCACATGAACAGCGGATTTGCCTACCGTTCGCCCTACATCCTTGGACCGGGACAACCATCGCCCGGCTCGGCTACCTTCCTGCGTCACACCTGTTAATACGCTTGCCTCCCAGGATCAGGTCCCGCGCTCCACCAAAACCCTTCCATCCAAAGGACGGTCGGGCAGGTCTCGGGCGGTTAGTATCCCCTGTTCAACATGGGCGGTTTTTCGCCGGTACGGGAATATCAACCCGTTGTCCATCGACTACGCCTGTCGGCCTCGCCTTAGGTCCCGACTTACCCAGGGCAGATTAGCTTGACCCTGGAACCCTTGATCATCCGGCGGACGGGTTTCTCACCCGTCTTTCGCTACTCATGCCTGCATTCTCACTCGTGTAGGCTCCACCGCTGGTTTACACCGCGACTTCACCGCCCACACGACGCTCCCCTACCCATCCACACTCCTGAACCACGAAGGCTTGGAAAATATGTGAATGCCACAACTTCGGCGGTGTACTTGAGCCCCGCTACATTGTCGGCGCGGAATCACTTGACCAGTGAGCTATTACGCACTCTTTTAAGGATGGCTGCTTCTAAGCCAACCTCCTGGTTGTCTTCGCAACTCCACATCCTTTCCCACTTAGCACACGCTTAGGGGCCTTAGTTGGTGGTCTGGGCTGTTTCCCTCTCGACTATGAAGCTTATCCCCCACAGTCTCACTGCTGCGCTCTCACTTACCGGCATTCGGAGTTTGGCTGACGTCAGTAACCTTGTAGGGCCCATTAGCCATCCAGTAGCTCTACCTCCGGTAAGAAACACGCAACGCTGCACCTAAATGCATTTCGGGGAGAACCAGCTATCACGAAGTTTGATTGGCCTTTCACCCCTACCCACAGCTCATCCCCTCCATTTTCAACTGAAGTGGGTTCGGTCCTCCACGACGTCTTACCGTCGCTTCAACCTGGCCATGGGTAGATCACTTCGCTTCGGGTCTAGATCACGCCACTGCAACGCCCTGTTCAGACTCGCTTTCGCTACGGCTTCCCCACACGGGTTAACCTCGCGACGTAACACTAACTCGCAGGCTCATTCTTCAAAAGGCACGCCGTCACCAGAATCAGACTGGCTCCGACGGATTGTAAGCACACGGTTTCAGGTACTGTTTCACTCCCCTCCCGGGGTACTTTTCACCTTTCCCTCACGGTACTGGTCCGCTATCGGTCATTAGGGAGTATTTAGGCTTATCAGGTGGTCCTGACAGATTCACACGGGATTTCTCGGGCCCCGTGCTACTTGGGATACTCATCAAAGGCGGTGCACAGCATTACGGTTACGGGGCTCACACCCTCTACGGCCGGCCTTTCAAGACCGTTCACCTATACCAGCACTCACACCTCCCCGGTCCGGCAGAACCAGGACAACAAGTCCCACAACCCCGCCCATGCAACGCCCGCCGGCTATCACACATGGGTCGGTTTAGCCTGATCCGCGTTCGCTCGCCACTACTAACGGAATCACTGTTGTTTTCTCTTCCTGCGGGTACTGAGATGTTTCACTTCCCCGCGTTCCCTCCACGCACCCTATGTGTTCAGATGCGGGTCACCAGATCACTCGCGCGTCTGGCGGGGTTTCCCCATTCGGACACCCTGGGATCACAGTCCGGTTATCGACTCCCCCAGGCTTATCGCAGATTCCTACGTCCTTCTTCGGCTCCTAATGCCAAGGCATCCACCGTGTGCTCTTAAAAACTTGACCACAAAAGATCAAGGAGTAATTTTCGAGAGAACCATGAAAACCACCCAGGCCCGCCACACCCCGAAAGGCGAGACCAGCCCGGACAGATCCAGGTTCATATTCTTGGAAATTGCTTCTTATAAAAGATGCTCGCGTCCACTATGTAGTTCTCAAACAACAACCCCGTACCACACACCCCACACACACCCCCCAAAAAAAGGGGGCAAACCATGCGATCGGTGCAGCCAGGAAACCAGAAACAAACAAAACCCGGACACAAGGGAAAAAACCCCGCCCCCGGCCCTGTTGCCTCAGGACCCAACAGTGTGCCAAACACTAAACCGCATCACCCCGCCCCGCACCGTTCCAGGACAGCCACCCCCGAAAGGGAACCCGTCCGTACTAGACACAGGACAAAACCACGCGGCCGCTATTCGTTGATATTCCACCCATGAGCACCCGCCGCAGAACGATCGCCTGCGCAGCGGGCCTTTACTCCTGACAAACCACACACCCCGCATACACGGAAAAAGCATGGGCCTGTAGGTGCTCCTTAGAAAGGAGGTGATCCAGCCGCACCTTCCGGTACGGCTACCTTGTTACGACTTAGTCCCAATCGCCAGTCCCACCTTCGACGGCTCCCTCCCACAAGGGGTTAGGCCACCGGCTTCGGGTGTTACCAACTTTCGTGACTTGACGGGCGGTGTGTACAAGGCCCGGGAACGTATTCACCGCAGCGTTGCTGATCTGCGATTACTAGCGACTCCGACTTCATGGGGTCGAGTTGCAGACCCCAATCCGAACTGAGACCGGCTTTTTGGGATTAGCTCCACCTCACAGTATCGCAACCCTTTGTACCGGCCATTGTAGCATGCGTGAAGCCCAAGACATAAGGGGCATGATGATTTGACGTCGTCCCCACCTTCCTCCGAGTTGACCCCGGCAGTCTCCCATGAGTCCCCACCACTACGTGCTGGCAACATGGAACGAGGGTTGCGCTCGTTGCGGGACTTAACCCAACATCTCACGACACGAGCTGACGACAACCATGCACCACCTGTGAACCGGCCCCAAAGGAGAAACCACATTTCTGCGGCGATCCGGTCCATGTCAAGCCTTGGTAAGGTTCTTCGCGTTGCATCGAATTAATCCGCATGCTCCGCCGCTTGTGCGGGCCCCCGTCAATTCCTTTGAGTTTTAGCCTTGCGGCCGTACTCCCCAGGCGGGGCACTTAATGCGTTAGCTACGGCGCGGAAAACGTGGAATGTCCCCCACACCTAGTGCCCAACGTTTACGGCATGGACTACCAGGGTATCTAATCCTGTTCGCTCCCCATGCTTTCGCTCCTCAGCGTCAGTTAATGCCCAGAGACCTGCCTTCGCCATCGGTGTTCCTCCTGATATCTGCGCATTTCACCGCTACACCAGGAATTCCAGTCTCCCCTACATCACTCTAGTCTGCCCGTACCCACCGCAGATCCGGAGTTGAGCCCCGGACTTTCACGGCAGACGCGACAAACCGCCTACGAGCTCTTTACGCCCAATAATTCCGGATAACGCTTGCGCCCTACGTATTACCGCGGCTGCTGGCACGTAGTTAGCCGGCGCTTCTTCTGCAGGTACCGTCACTTTCGCTTCTTCCCTACTGAAAGAGGTTTACAACCCGAAGGCCGTCATCCCTCACGCGGCGTCGCTGCATCAGGCTTTCGCCCATTGTGCAATATTCCCCACTGCTGCCTCCCGTAGGAGTCTGGGCCGTGTCTCAGTCCCAGTGTGGCCGGTCACCCTCTCAGGCCGGCTACCCGTCGTCGCCTTGGTGAGCCATTACCTCACCAACAAGCTGATAGGCCGCGAGTCCATCCAAAACCGCAAAAGCTTTCCACCCCCCACCATGCGATGAGGAGTCATATCCGGTATTAGACCCAGTTTCCCAGGCTTATCCCAGAGTCAAGGGCAGGTTACTCACGTGTTACTCACCCGTTCGCCACTAATCCCCGGTGCAAGCACCGGATCATCGTTCGACTTGCATGTGTTAAGCACGCCGCCAGCGTTCATCCTGAGCCAGGATCAAACTCTCCGTTGAAGTAAAACAGACACAACCAGGCACCACGGAAATAACGCGGAACCAGGCTGCACAAAATTTGAAACCAGCCAAAAACACCAGACCACACCACGGAGGTGGCAGGCCCGGCAAATTCAACCAATTTAATAAAAAATCGGTATCAACAAACTTGGCACACTATTGAGTTCTCAAACAACAGACACACCCGGCACCACCCAAACTTCCGTTCAGGATCGCTCCGGAGCAACTTTTCAAACTTACCCGGTCCGGCGAAGCTTTGCAAACCAGCGTTTCCGCGATTTCCGCTTGCAGGAAGGTCCCCGGCCCGTCCGCGGCACACAGTTCAGTGCGCCATTTTCAGGCTGTTAGAAAGGGGGTCGGTCGCTATCTTTCCGCTTCAGCGGCGGCGACTCGAAAGACTCTACACGGCCCCCGAGGCCCGCGCAAATCGGGCCCCCGAGGTGCAGCCTTCCCTGCTAGCCCAGGGCGGGATCGCAACGAGCCCAGTCAGTTTCAGGCACCACCAGATGCACCCGACAGAGCCCTGGCGTACCCTCCGGTAGCGAAGTCCCGGACAATGGTCTGCGTGTGACCGGCTCAACTAGACAGAACAGTCTGTCTCGCATAAATTTCAGGTAGATCGCTGGCCGCTATGGGCAGAGATCCGTTATCGCTGAAGCAGAAACGGCGGATCAATGTGCATGCCTCAGAGGAGCCAAAATGGATGCCACCCAGTTTCACTCATTTATCGCCGAAGCCCTGACTACCGAGCGGGAAACCGACACGGTCCTCGGCCCCGACGAGCTCTATGGCCTCTACACCAGCTGGTGCCTGATTCATGAGTTGCAGCCAGCCGCCCCCGACTCCTTGTTCACAGCCGTTAGGGAGCGCGGCATCGATCCGGAGAACTGCGAGCTGGCCATGACCGGCCCGGCAGCCGCCGACTACATCCTGGCCAGCGCCCCCAGCCTCATCTAGGCCAAACCACCGAAAGAGCCGATGCAAGTCGGCTCTTTCGGTGTACTCAAAACTCTGCATCTGGCACACACTGCTGTCGCACCGCTTCAACGCACGAATATCGCCGGCCCCGGGGGCCCGGCGGGAAATCAAAGGTACCTCATGGCCGTACAACCCGGCATTGCACAAGGCGCAGTCATCGGCGGAAGGTACCGGGTGGTGGAACAGATCGGTTCCGGCGCCATGGCCAACGTGTACCGGGCGGTCGACGAGTCCCTCGAGCGCGAGGTGGCCCTCAAAGTCATCAACAGAAGCAACGCGGCTCACGAAACAGCACGGGACGATGACGCCGAAGTCAAAGTCCTGGCGGCCCTGAACCATCACAGCCTGATCACCCTCCTTGACGCCGGCGTGGACCGGGGAGAGCCCGGCCGCACCCGCATTTACCTGGTGATGGAGCTGGTGGAAGGCCCGGATCTCAAGCGCCGCCTCGCCGAAGGCCCGTTGTCCTCCCGCCATACTGCCGAGATCGGCTACGACGTGGCGGATGCCTTGGCCTACATCCATAAAAGTGGCGTGGTTCACCGGGACGTGAAACCGGGCAATATCCTGGTCTTCGACTACCAGCACGACACCGCCCGGATGCACGCAAAACTGACGGATTTCGGCATCGCGCTCATGGCTGACGCCCAGGACCTGCACGACGGCGGCTTCCTTGGCACCGCGGGCTACCTCAGCCCGGAGCAGGCGAAGGCCGAGCCCTTGGGACCACCAAGTGACGTGTACTCCCTGGGGCTGGTGCTGCTCGAGTCCCTGACCGGACAGCAGGCCTTCCCGGGCGACCCCCTGCAGAGCGCCCTCGCCCGCCTGATGGACGACCCCCACATCCCTGACGACGTCGAGCCTGAGTGGCGGCTCCTCCTGGCCGCCATGACAGCACGGAACCCGGAGGACAGGCCGTCGACCACCGAGGTGAGCCAGGCCCTGTATGAGCTCTCGCTGAGCAGCCGCGGAAAGCACAAGGTTGACGCCACCGTCGTTCCCGCCGACGAGGAAGCCCGGATGGAGGCCGTGCACAGCTACGGCATCCTCGACACTCCCCCGGACGGCGCCTTCGACAGGATCACTGCCCTGACTGCCAGGCTGTTCTCGGTGCCGGTGGCCATTGTGTCGATCGTCGATCATGACCGGATCTGGTTCAAGTCCCACCACGGACTGGACGTGGAGCAGATCAGCAGGGATCCGGGGCTCTGCGCGTCGGCAATCCTGCAGGACGACCTTTGGGTGGTGGAGAACGCGCCGGAGGACCCGCGGACGCTGCTCAATCCGCTGGTCGCTGGCGAGTTCGGCCTTAAATTCTACGCCGGCGCTCCCCTCAAGACCCGGAACGGCTACAACCTGGGCACCCTCTGCATCCTGGACTTCCAACCCCGCACCATGACCGGCGAGGACAGTGCAAACCTGCGGGACCTGGCCGCAGTGGTCATGACTGACCTCGACCTGCGGCTTGAGGCAGCCGCCGGGCGGACCGCACCGCTGGATACCGGCGTCGTAACTTAGGGGCGTGAACAGCGCCGCCGGTGCGGCCCATGTAAGGACATGAGCCTTGTCGGCGGCGGTCCCAAGCTTTCCCTAGGCTCCAGCCATAACCATGGGGGCAGTCTGAAAGCGCAATTGGGGGCGAACGTGGACTTGCATTTCAATTTAGCTCCGGTCCCCAGCACACTGGGAGGTCGGGCGTGGCTATTCTGGACATCCACATCAACGACGGATTCGTTCCTATGGTGGACGGATCACTGGTCTACCACCGTGGCTTCGGGGAACGCCGCACGGCATTAAACGATCCGAACCCGGCGGTGGCCATGAGCCCGAGGGTCATCACCGCCAACGGACGGGTGGTTGCCAGCAGGACGTACCCGCTGGGCGCTCCTGTGCCGCCGCATGGGAGGCCCGCGCCGTTGCGGCCGGACCCGGCATTCCCCCGGCAGATCCTTGCCCGGCGGGGGTATTGGGCCAGCTTCTTTCCGCCCCGGACGTTGATAGCGGAGACCGGGAGCACCATCGAAATCATGGTGCATAACAACCTCGCGCAGCCGCACGAGATGCGGTTCCATAGTGCCGGACCGGGCGGGGCCGACGTCGGCTCTGGACCGGTCGCGCCGGGAAAATCGAAGCTGCTGCGGTTTCCGGCGCCCCTGCCCGGGACCTACGTCTACACCGACCCGGGCAACCAGCCCGTGGAAAGAACACTTGGCCTGTACGGGGCCCTGGTGGTGATCGACCCGCGCAATGCCTGGCGGCTGGCCCCGGGCGCCGCGGAGTTCGAACGCCAGTGGCTGTGGCTGTGCCATGACGTGGACTCCAACTGGGCCCGCATCGCCTCGAGAGGGCAGACGGTGGATCCGCTGGCCGTTCCGGCGGTTCCGAACTATTTCACACTCAACGGGTTCGCCGGGTTCCAGTCGCTGGCCGTCACCGATGATCTGGAGTTCAACGAGCGGCGGCATCAGGACACGCTTCCTTCAGGCCACCCCCGCGAGACGGATGTGCGCAACTTCAGCGCCTCCCCGTCAGCCGGGGCCATCCGCACCGGGCACCTCATGCGGATGCTCAATGCCGGCATCGCGGACCACCAGCTCCACTACCACGGCAACCATGTGTGGACCGTCCGCGCGAACGGCATCGACTTTCCAAGGTCCAACGGCCGGGTATCTGCCCAGGGCGAAGTGCAACTCCAGCAGTGGGAGGACACCGTCCAGCTGCAGCCGCTGGAACGCAAGGAGGCCATACTTCCGGTCAGGCGGCCGCCGGAGGTGATCGATCAGGTATGGAACGCGAGGACAGAGGACTGGACCTACCCCATGCACTGCCATGCAGAGCCGTCCCAGACCGCGCGCGGCGGGCTATACCCCGGTGGGATGGTGGCGGACTGGGTGCTGGCCGCTCAGCCCGCCCCGGCGCAAGGGACGCCGCCTACGGCCGAAGATTCACACCACACCTTCAGGAGCCAGGTGGACTTCTCGTCGGACCAGCCCCATGAGGGCAGCCCGGAAACCGAGTTTGCCCTGAAGCCTGACGTGTTCGTCGAGATGGACTTCTTCAACAGAAAGTTCACGTTCCCTGACGGCTCCGAGCATGAGATGTGGAGCTTCGAGGGCAACAAATTGGGCCGCCAGATCCCCGGGACCACGGTGCGGATGCAGGAGGGGCAACTGTTCCAGGCGACCATCAAGCCCAGCCAGAGGGTGCACACCATCCACTGGCATGGCATCGAACCGGACCCGCGGAACGACGGCGTGGGACATACGTCCTTCGAGGTCACGGGGCACTACACGTACCAGTGGAGGGCGGACGTTGCCGAACGCGGCAACCCCAACCGCGGCTCGGCGGGAACCTACTTCTACCACTGCCACGTCAACACCCCGCTCCACGTCCAGATGGGCATGTTCGGCGCGATCGTCGTCGACCCTCCGGCCAATCCAGTTATGCCCGCACCGGCAGGGACACGCCGCCACACCTTTGAAGGTCCGCTCTATGACATCGCCACGGAAACCCTGCTTGCGCCCTACTCCCTCGATCCGCGGTGGCATGAACTGAACCATGCGGCGGGGCTCAACGGTGAGGATGCCGGGCTGAACCGCTTCGAGCCCAAGCACTTCTTCCTCCTCGGCGGCAACATCCCCAGCCGGCCAAGAGGCGACGACAGAGTCTGGGCCGTCTCCCAGATGCGGGCCAACGTTGTTCGGAACGGCAAGTATCCGACGCTGATCCGCATGGTGAACGTCGATTACTTCCCCACACTGACCACGATCACGGACGCGGCGGGCAGGCCAGCCAGGATCGCCGAGCTGGTCGCTCACGACGGACGGCCCTTCTGGACCACCCCCAGGCCCACGGGCCCCGCGGTGCAGCCGTCGATCGCGGGCCAGCCGCTCCTGACCAACACCATCAAATCCGGTGCCGCGGAAAAGTTCGACTTTCTGCTGCGCCCTCCGGCTCCCGGCAAGTACATTATCAGCGTCCAGTTCCTGCACTGGATCACGTCGAAGGTTCTCGCCACCAGGACTGTCACGGTCACGGCTGTCTGACCGGTCCGTTCGGACCGGCCGTTAAAGCTCGACGGCGGGTGGACGCCAGCGTCGCCGGCCACCCGTCGTCGGGGTCACCAGCTAGCCGCCAACGTGGTGGATGGTGAAGGCGGAGAGGAAGCCCACGGCGGCCACCAGGCCGGTGAGGTTGTGGTGCTCCTCGAAGGCCTCGGGGATCATCGTGTCCGCGAGCATGGCGAGGATACCGCCGGCGGCGACGGCGGTGATGAAGGCGACCACGCTGTCGGGCGCGGTTTCCAGCGCCGTGTAGCCGATCAGCGACGCGAGCCCGCAGAGCAGGGCGATGCCGCCCCAAACGCCGAAGACGTATTTGGCGCCGCGCCCGGCCTTCTTCATGCCTGCCGTGCTGGACAGCCCTTCCGGGACGTTCGAGATGAAGACGGCGGCGAGCATGGCCGGGCTCACCGTTCCTGCAGTGACGAGGCCCAGGCCGAGGACCACCGATTCAGGGATGCCGTCCAGGAGTGCCCCGACGGCGATGGCCGTGCCGCTGCCCGGCTCGTCCTTTTCGGAGGGCTGCTGGTCCTTGGAGCGCTTCCGGTGTCTGGCTCCGGAGCGGGCCAGCAACGCGTTGGCGCCAACGTAGACTACCGCGCCGGCAAGGAAGCCGAGGACCGTGGGCCAGAGTCCCCCGCCCTGCACAGCCTCGTCCACGAGTTCGAACGCCAGCGCGGAGATGAGCACGCCGGCGCCGAACGCCATGATCGAGGAGACAAGCTTGGCGGGGATGTTCCATTTCCAGGACAGTCCCGAGCCGAGAACCAGCGCTCCGCCGGCCAGAGTTCCCCAAAACAGTGCCTGGGCCCACATGGGCATGAGTGTCCGCCTTCCCCGGCCGCGAGGCCTCGATGAGCTGGGGGCGGAGCCGATACCGCGCCCGTCCCCGGTCACGAGCATTCTCGCAGACGGGAAGAATGAACCCGCGGCGGCAGGCCGGAGACGCGGCAGGTCAGTTGCCGGGGCGGAGCCGGTGCCAGCCGCGGGTGATGCTTGCCCAGATCGCCCACATGGTGGCCGCGGCTGCGGCGAGTGTGAGTGCCGCTGTGACGGCCTGGCCGGCGGCGAAGTACCGGATGGTGAGTCCCGTGAGGTAGGCGAGCCCGACGGCGGCCGCCACACCCAGCGCGAACAGCACCAGTCCCGCTGCGGTGCTGAAGGCGCGCTTCGCGGCTCTCGGTTTGGCAGTCGCGTCCGGTTCAATGCGGTCAATGTCAGAGCGCTCAAAGTCGGGGCGCTCAACCTCGGTCCGGCTCAGCTGCAGCAGGTCAGCGCTGCCGGCCTCAGCGGTCCCGGCCTCAACCCTGCCGGCCTCAGCGGTGCCGGCCTCAGCGGTGCCGCCGCCGTCGGCAATCAGGTGCGGAACGGCGTCTGGCACCACCACAGCGAGGTTGGCGTCGGGCTCGCCCGGTCCCCCGTGCTCATCACGCCCCTCAGCGGCATCCGGTCCCCCAGGTGTGGCGCTGGGTGATTCAGCCTCAGGGTCGGCGTCGGTGCGGACGCGCCGGCCACGGCGGCGCTTGCCGACCGCCGTCGTCGGCCCTTCCCAGATCTCGGCCAGAGTGGTGAGTCCGCGTGTGGCAGCGATGGCGAGCACTATCTGGGCGCAGGCCAGTGCGTGGGACCGCGGTTCGTGGCGCTCAACGGGCGGAAGATCCAGCGCGGCCAGCACGTCGCTGAGGCGGTGCCGCGGGAGGGTCAGGTGGTCTTCCGCGAGGTGCAGCGCGCAGTAGAAGTCCTTGGCTGGCAGGTCCAGATGCTGGTGCTCGGTGGCTTTGCGCATTACGGAGGCGTCGTAGGCGGCATCGAAAGCCACGATCGGATCCTCGGAGACGAACTGCAGAATGCCCTCGAGGGACATCTCCCAGTCGGCGGCGTTCTGGACGTCCGGTTCGGCGATGCCGTGGAGCTCCACGTTGATGGGATCAAAGTCGTCGACGCCGGGCGGCGGCTTGATGAGCCACGACGCCGTGTCCACGATGTGCCCGTCCCGGACCTTCACCAGGCCGACGGCGCATGCCGAGCCGCGGTGGCTGTTGGCCGTTTCGAAGTCGATGGCCGTAAAACTGATTCCTGACATCCTTGCCTCCCCAGGGCATTGCGCGGGAGGCCTCAAGCGCCGTTGCTTGTGACCTCCCGCACATGACATCGCCATTTTTGCAGAGGAGATGCCGGATTACGTCCTCGACCGAAATGTGACACGCATCATTCTGCCCACGAAAAGACCGTTGACAGCCCGCCCCGGTGGTTGAGCTTGGACCCACGCCGGCTGGGTCCCCTGGCCGAGCTTGCGAGGTTAGGGCGCCGGTGGGGAGGGAAACCTACCGCCCCGGGTTCGGATCCACACCTTCTCCGGCGGGCAGTCCGCCGCCCTCCTGGGCACCTGCAACGCCCTGGCCGTCCGCCGTCGGACCGCCAGCCTGTGTGAGCGGCTCATCGTTTTGTGGATGGTCCTTGTGGCGGGCTTCCTGAAGATGCTGTTCCAGTTTCTCTTCGGCATCCCGGCGGCGCTGGCCAACGGTGCGCATTTGCTGGGTCGTGGGTGCCGCGTGTGCGTGCAGGTGCGGGCCATGGTCCGGAAGGAACTCGCTCATATTGGAATCCTCCCACCGGACGGGCCGGGTGACTACCCGTCTGAACCGCACCCCCGCTGGCGAGAAATTTGGCCGTTGCTGGCCGCAGCGCAGCCTGCCATTCTGGGTGAATCCCGCTTCCGACGGCGAACGAAAGGCGCGACCATGCCCCTCTATCTGTCTAGGTTCAGCTACACCCGGGAAACGTGGGCAAGGCTGATCAGCAACCCGGAAGACCGTCGAAAGGCCGCACAGGCCTACATCGAATCGGTCGGCGGGAAGCTCCACGGATTTTGGTACGCCTTCGGGACCCACGACGGCTACAACCTCTGGGAGGCTCCGGATAACGTGTCCATGGCGGCGGTAGCACTGGCAATCAGCGGAGGCGGAGCGCTGGGCTCATTTGAAACCACGGTGCTCCTGACGGTCGAGGAAACGATGGACGCAATGCGGCAGGCCGCGCAGATCAAGTACCAGCCTCCCGGCACCGTAGAGCAGCCCGATGTTACCGTCGACTGAGCCGGGCGCCGCCGGTGGAGCGCGCTCAGCGCTCCGGGTTCAGGTCCTTGCGGAAGATCACCATGCCGTTGGCGTTGCGGAGGGTGACGGAGAAGACGTCGTCCTCGCCAAGGTCCACGTGGCCGAAGTACTGGCTTTCGCCGCTGCGCGGGGACTCGCCCGCGTAGGCGCCGGCCCGGGAGAAGACCACTTCCGGACCGAACGTGCCGTCCATCTGGTTGGGACCGAAGCTTCCGGCGTTGATGGGGCCACCGACGAACTCCCAGAAGGGGTCGAAGTCCTGGAAGGCGGCACGCTCGGGCGAGTAGTGGTGGGCGGCGCAGTAGTGCACATCCGCGGTGAGCCACACCACGTTTTTAACCCGGTTGCGCTTGAACGCGGACAGCACGCGCGCGATCTCGAGCTCCTTGCCCAACGGGGCACCGGCGTCGTGGTTGGCGAGGGATTCCTGGGCTGCCGGCCCGTCCGGGACGATGATGCCGAGCGGGAGGTCGGCGGAGATCACCTTCCAGGTGGCTCTGGACTTGCTGACCTCACGGATGAGCCAGTCGGCCTGCTCTTGGCCGAGGATGTGGGTGAGGCGCGTTTCCTTGCCGTCGGTGCTGGGGTCCTTGAAGGTGCGCATGTCCAGGCAGAAGACGTCCAGTTGCGGGCCGCGGGAAATCTTGCGGTAAATGCGGGCCGGTTCGAATCCGGTGCTGCCGTCGCTGAGCTGGGCGATGGGCTGGTATTCCTGCCAGGCCTGGCGGCCGCGGGCGGCGAGGACGTCCACGCGGCGCTCGGTGTAGCGGGAGTCGGTGAGGATTTCGCCGGGGTACCAGTTGTTGGTGGTTTCGTGGTCGTCCCACTGGGCAATGACCGGGACCTCGGCGTAGAGGGCGCGGATGTTCTTGTCCATGAGGTTGTAGCGGTGCCGGCCGCGGTACTCCTCAAGGGTTTCGGCCACCTTGGAGACCTCCTCGGTGACCAGGTTGCGCCAGATCTGACCGTCGGGCTCGATGACCTGGGCGGCGATGGGGCCGTCAGCGTAGATGGTGTCGCCCGAGTGAATGAAGAAGTCCGGCTTGATGGCAAGCATGGCCGCGTACCCGCGCATGCCGCCGATGTCCTCATTGATGCCCCACCCCTGGCCTGCAGTGTCCCCGGTCCAGACGAAGCTCTGGCCGCGCTCGGTCCCGCCGCTGCGGGACCAGCGGCTGTTGGCCTTCGAACCGGGGGCGGTGCTGAATGAGCCGCGGGCGGCGTCGCCGGCGTTGCCGTCCGGGTCCTCGAAGTGCATGGTGAGCGCGAACTGGGTTCCCGAGGGGAGGTCGCGCGCGTGGATCTTCGAGGTGAAGTCGGTGGCGTCGCTGGCGGTGGTGCCGCGCAGGACCCGCCGGAAGGCGCGGCTGCCGCGGAGCGGGGACCCGTCCTCGTCCACCGCCAGCAGGTTAGCCACCATCCGGCCCGCGCCTGACGCACGCGACCACAGGACGCCGGAGTTGGTGGTGACGTCGCCTGTGGATATGCCGGACGGGAGGGTCAGGCGGTTGCGGACCAGGGGAACCGCGGCGGGGCCGGCCGCGTGCGCTGGGACAACCAGTGAAGGGGCGACGGCGGCGGCACCGGCAGCGGCGATGGCACCTTTGAGGACGTTACGGCGGGAGAGAGCAGTCATGGGGCCCATGTTTGACGGCCCGGGTTACGGGCTAGCGACGGCGGGGTGAACTGAGTGAAGCAGCGCGATGACGGGCAGCCGCTGCTTTGCTTAGCCGGCGGATGGCGGTGGCTGGCATTCCTGCCAGCCACCCGCCGTCGTGCGTTCCTTAAAAGGACAGCTCAGCGGGACGGCACCTCCGCCACGAACGGAACGTGGGAGACAAACTGTTTGTACAGCATCATTGCTTCGTCAATCGCTATGTGGCCGAAGCCCAGGGACAGCTGCAGCCCCTCCAGTTGCGCGATTGCTGTCTCCGCTGCTGTGACCTTTTCGGCCAAAGCCTGGGAATTGGCAAAGTTCGTGGCGAGCCCGGCCCCGACGGACAGAATCACCGCTCCCAAGCAAAGGACCCGCCACACCACGGAAGCGTCGTCCAGGGAGAATATGCCCTGGACCGATGCGGTGAATCCTGTGCCTCCGAACGCCGGACCAGCTGTGAGCATGGCGGCCAGCACGCTCCCGGCGACGCTGAATTCCGTCAGCTTGTGCCGGCGCGGCCGCAGCCGTTCCAGGTAGGAGCGGAGTGCTGACTGCTTCTCTTCGATGCGGTCGGACAGCCGTTGGCGCGTCTCCGGCGAGTCGTCCATGGCGATATCAGCCTCCCTCTCCGACGGTATGTGCGATCAGCATCCCACCGCCCGGATTGCCGGTCCAGAGTGGAGAAATTCGGGCCAGCGCCGCCGGGGACCTCTCAGGTTGGGCCGAGTTCGCCGAAACGTATCGAGGGCGCCGGAAACTTCCGGCGTACCGGGCAGGGTTCCGGCGAATTCGTGGAGCGGGACGGAATCTAGCCCCAGCCACACCGGGCGGACACAACGAGACAAGTTTGTCTCACTGTCCGGTGCAGGCAGGCTTGTGTACGTTATTGCCACGGGACTGTAATGGCGCAGACCGTCGAACTGGGGCACCCGACGAGAGGCAACGAGGATGGCAAAGACGACCGGAGCGGCACCAAGACTAGCCACGGCGTTGGGCATCGTCCTGGGTACCGAGGAAATCCCCGTCCGGCTGCGGGCATGGGACGGCTCCGAAGCGGGCCCCCCTGATGCGCCGCTGATCGAGTTCACATCCCGACGGGCATTGCGGCGGATCCTCTGGTCGCCAGGGCAGCTGGGCCTGAGCCGGGCGTACGTCGCCGGTGAAATCACCGCACACGGCGACATCTTCGAGGCCTTCGCCGCCCTGAGCTCCGCCGGCAAGTTCGCCGAACCAGGCCCATTCAGCCCGCCGACGCCGCGGGAACTCTGGACGCTGCTGAAAACCGGCATCCGTCTCGGCGCGCTGGGCCCCCACCCCGCTCCCCCGCCGGAGGAAGCGAAGGTGGAAAAGCACGGCCGCAGGCACTCCAAGAAGCGGGACGCCGCCGCGATCTCACACCACTACGACGTCGGCAACGACTTCTACCGGCTGGTCCTCGGCCCGTCGATGGTGTATTCCTGCGCAGTCTGGTCCGATGAAAGCCGAAGCCTGGAAGAAGCCCAGGAGGAGAAGCTCGATCTGGTCTGCCGCAAGCTGGGCCTGCAGCCGGGGCAGCGCCTGCTGGACGTTGGCTGCGGCTGGGGCAGCTTTGCCCTGCACGCCGCCGAGCGGTACGGCGTGCACGTTGTCGGAATCACGATTTCCACGGAACAGGCCGAGCTGGTCCGCAAGCGGGTCGCCGAGGCCGGACTGACGGACCGAGTGGACATCCGCGTCCAGGACTACCGCGACATCGACGACGGGCCGTACGACGCGATCAGCTCCATCGGCATGTCAGAGCATGTGGGCCGCGAACAGCTGGACCGCTACGTCTCGCAGCTGCACGGTCTGTTGCGGCCCGGCGGGCGGCTGCTCAACCACGCCATCTCCTGGAACGCCGGGCCCACGGAGGACGACCCCGATTCCTTCATCCCCCGCTACGTCTTCCCCGACGGCCAGATGCTCAGCCTCTCGGAACTGATGACGGCGCTGGAGGGCGGCGGCTTCGAGGTGCTCGACGTCGAAGCCCTCCGCCGGCACTACGCCCTGACGCTCCGCGCATGGGTCAAGAACCTGGAGGAGAACTGGGACGAGGCCGTGCGGCTCACAACTGACGGCCGCGCCCGCATCTGGCGCCTATACATGGCATCCAGCGCACTCGGCTTCGAAGGCGGCCTGACCGGCGTGAACCAGGTGCTGGTGCAGAAGCCGGGCGGCCAGGAACCTCCGCTGCGGCTGAGGGAATGGACTGCTGGTTGAGCCTGTCGCAACCAGAAACCCCGGTCACGCGAGATCTCGACAAGCTCGATCAGCGACCACTGTCGAAACCAAGAAACCACATAAGGAGCAAGGACAATGGCTAACATTCTGATGGTCGTCTCGGCGGCCGATTCGCTGACCATGAAGGATAACAGCCAGCACCCCACCGGATTCTGGGCGGAGGAGCTGGTGGTGGCACACCGGACCCTGCAGCAGGCCGGGCACAACGTGGACTTCGCCACTCCCGGCGGTGTCAAGCCCACCGTGGACAAGATCAGCCTGCAGGCAGACGCCGTTGGCAGTGAGGAAAGGGCGGAAGACTTCCGCACCTATCTGGAGATGATCGACGTCGACCTCTTCGCACCGCTAGTGCTGGCCGACGTCGACATGTCCGGGTACGACGCAGTGGTCCTGCCGGGCGGCCACGGCCCCATGGCGGACCTCTTCCAGGACAAGGATCTGGGCCGGATCCTCGTGGAAGCCAACGGCGTAGGCAAGATCATCGCCCCCTTCTGCCACGGCCCGGCGGGCCTGCTCAGTGCCACGGCCGACGACGGCGCGTTCGCCTTCGCGGGCCGCAAGCTGACAGTGTTCGCCAACTCGGAGGAACTGGGCGGCGGCACGGGAGAGAACACGCCGTGGTTCGTTGAAACGGCGCTGCGGGACAAGGGCGCCAACGTGGAAACCGGCCCGGACTGGGCAAGCCACGTGGTGCGCGAGGGCAACCTAATCAGCGGCCAGAACCCGCAGTCCAGCGAGGACGTGGCCAAGGAGGTTATCAAGGCCCTCGTCGAAGACACCGAATTGGCAGGCGAAACAACCGCCGGTTGAGCAGCGGTCGCCGCTGGTTGAGCCTGTCGAAACCAAGCGCCTCGGATCTCGACAAGCTCGATCAGCGGATCAGCGGTCGCCGCTGGTTGAGCCTGTCGAAACCGCAGTCCCCATGCCGGGCTGGACCCGCACGAAGTCAACCTTGTTTCCGGGGTTGGTCCGGCTCTTCGGGTAACGCGAGAAACCCTTCGCGTCCAGATGGTTTTGTGCGCGGTATTCGGCGAGGGCTTCGTCGTATGACTGGTTGAGCCGCGCGCCGGACACCTCCTCCACCCTGCCGTCGGAAAAGGTGATGGAGACGAGGATGCTCTCCGGGAAATGCCGGTTCATTCGGATGAAGCCTTCGGCATCCTGCTGCAGATTGATCAATGTGGTCCGCCTTCGGGTTGGGGGTTCCAGTCTGCCGCACTTTTTAGGACGTGCCGGCTTCGATCACAAAGCGGTACCGCACATTACTGGCCAAAACGCGGTCGTAGGCGTCGCCAAGTGCTCGGGGCGGAGGATCTCCTCGAGTTCGCTGGCGGTGAGCAGCTCGCGTTCGAGGACGAGGGAGGTGCAACACAAACCGAACTGGACGAATGCCGCGGGTTCGGTTTGTGCCCCCCCTGGCCGGTCCTACCGCAGGACGTTGTAGGCGTTCCAGCCCGCCCAAACGATGGTCCGCGCGGCCCAGATGCCCCTGCTGAAGGGGTAACGGGCGAGACGGCCGTCGCTGAGCCGGGTCATGAGCTCAGTGCATTCATGATGTTCCATCCTGCACCAACCCGGATTCTCGTCGGGAAAGTGCCGGTGCCGTTGCCGCGGTAGGCCCACAGCACACCACTGGAATCCCGGGCTACCAGGTCTGCACGTCCGTCTCCGGTGAGGTCACCGGCGGCACTGATCGCGGTCATAATGTTCCATCCTGCACCAACCCGGATCCTCGTCGGGAAAGTGCCGGTGCCGTTGCCGCGGTAGGCCCACAGCACACCACTGGAATCCCGGGCTACCAGGTCTGCGCGTCCGTCTCCGGTGAGGTCACCGGCGGCACTGATCGCGGTCATAATGTTCCATCCTGCACCAACCCGGATCCTCGTCGGGAAAGTGCCGGTGCCATTGCCGCGGTAGGCCCACAGCACACCACTGGAATCCCGGGCTACCAGGTCTGCGCGTCCGTCTCCGGTGAGGTCACCGGCGGCACTGATCGCGGTCATAATGTTCCATCCTGCACCAACCCGGATCCTCGTCGGGAAAGTGCCGGTGCCATTGCCGCGGTAGGCCCACATCACACCACTGGAATCCCGGGCTACCAGGTCTGCGCGTCCGTCTCCGGTGAGGTCACCGGCGGCACTGATCGCGGTCATAATGTTCCATCCTGCACCAACCCGGATCCTCGTCGGGAAGGTGCCGGTGCCATTGCCGCGGTAGTCCCACAGCACACCACTGGAATCCCGGGCAATCAGGTCAGCACGCCCGTCGCCGTTGAAGTCCCGCGAAACGGTGGTGACTCCGCCTGTGGTGAAGGTCCAGGTCTTGTCCGCCGCCATCGCGTTACCGGCAGCATCCTTCACCCCGCTGGCACCGCCCTTGATGGTCGCCGTGTAGGTGGTCCCCGCCGCCAAATCGGCAGTGGGGTTCAACGTCGCAACCCCGCCGCTGTGCGTCACAGCGGCCCCCACCGTCGTCGCTCCCGACGTCAACGTGAACGTGGACGGCGTGACCGTCGATGAAGTCATCGCCTCGGAGAACGTTCCCGTTACATTGGCCGTCACCGCGACACCAGGTGCACCAGCAGCCGGGGACGTACCTGTCACCGTCGGAGCCGTGGTGTCAGTACCGCCACCGCCGCCGGTGGAGTCGTAGTAGTGCCAGTACCGGCTTGTGGCGTTCACATCGGCGAGCACCAGCAGGCCGCTGTTGGCCGTGCCCGAAGCATTACTGTTGAGGTTCTGCTTCGTCGACGTCACGTTGTGGACATACTGGTCGGCGTCCACGATACGGGCCGTCTTCGTGGTGCTGAAGCTGATGTCGCTCAGCGGCGTGGACTTCTCGTAAACCGCACCACCCGAGCTGGTGCAGACACCGGCGTTCGTCGTGCCGCTCGGCTTCGGATAAGTGGCGAAGGTGCGCAGCTTCTGCGCAGCCTCATCAATCATGACAATCACCCGGTTCGGGCACTCCGACACGGTCGCGATCGTGTGCGCCGACCATGTTGATGTCGTGGCATTCAATACCAACAGCTGGATCAGCGGCAGGGACGCCGACGTGTTTGAGGTCTTAGTTGCGGCGAAGACCTGGCCACCCGTGGAGTCCAGCCACTTCAGGTTCATGTGGTCATCACCGCTGCGCAGCCCCTTCACCGCCGCCACAGGAGAGGTCCAGGTGGTGGTAGAGGCGTCCGTATCGACGTGGAAGCTCCAGTACATGCCGTCGGTGGCGTCACCGACCTGCCGGCTCCACATCACACCCATCTTGCCGTTGCCGGCTCCGCCGAACGCGATCACAGCCGACGTGTCGTCCACCGACACGTTGCCCAACGACGCAGGATGCGCGAACGGCGTCCCCCACGTTATGCCATCGGTGCCAGTGACGTTCAGAAAGATCCGGTTCCCCTGCTGCCAGGTGGCCCACACACGACCGGTCGAGTCCTTGTCGATGGACATGGTCTCCACCTTGTTGTTGTGGATTCGTTCAGAAGTCAGCAGCGTGTACGTCTTCGTACCCGAGTCGTAGCTGTAACGCCGCATTGTCGACGGGAAGTTCGGCTCAAACGGCAGGCCGTCATTAACGAACCGATAGCTCGCCACAAACAACGTCTTCCCGTCCCACAACACGTCATGATGAGTGTTCGCCCGCGTCTCCGTCGCCACACCCGTATTGACCCACGAGCTCGTCGCCGCATTGAACCGGAAGATATGGAAATCCGAGCTGGCAGTGTCCCACAGGTTCCCCCACCAGACCCCGTCGTTAAACCACAACGCATTGGTCTGCCGCTTTGTACCTGTTGGCGTCCCCGTCCCCGAATGCGAGAAATCCTCAACCCCAACATCACCCTCAGCAGCCGACGCCGTAACCGGCACCACCAGAGCACCCAGCGCAAGCAACAGCGCTGTCAGCAGTGCACTGAGGCCCCGATTCCGCGACCCACGTCTAAAAAATGTATAGTCCAGCAACGTTGCTTCCCGGAGTTGAACGTCGGCCTGTATAGGGATGGTCACTAGCCTCACCACTCATCGAAGTTGTTTGCCTATGCCAGTCCCGAGAAACCTTCCCGGCTGGATACGAGAAACCGAAGCGCCTGCTGCTGCGGTCCTGATGCCTTGCGCGCACTCCCCCTTGGAACATGTTCGCCTGAGCAACTTGTAAGAAGCTTGGGACTTTCTTGAACCGGCTTCAGTTTTAGGGGTTTAAGAATCCTTGCAACCTGGCAAGTCTTAATGCCACCAAACGCACCGCCGTTCTCCGCCGTGGAAGTACGAAAAAAGCAGGACAGCGCCGAAAGGCCTAACAAGTACGACGGCGGGAGGCCGGCAGATCTGCCGGCCTCCCGCTGCTGGTTGAGCCTGTCGAAACTGCGGTCCTTGATCTCGACAGGCTCGATCAGCGGTAAATGACGCTAGCCCGCCAGCCCGGCGACGCCGAAGATGGTGGCAGCGATGGCGAAGCCCATGACACCGATCAGGGTTTCCATGACGGTCCAGGTCTTCAGTGTGGTCTTGACGTCCATGCCGAAGAAGCGGCCCACCAGCCAGAAGCCGGAGTCGTTGACGTGGGAGACCACCACTGAACCGGCGGCCACGGCGATGACGAGCGCGGCGATCTGCATGCCGTTCAGTCCGGCCGTGGCAACACCCGGAGCAATGAGGCCGGCCGTGGTGGTGAGGGCCACGGTAGCGGAGCCCTGGGCGATGCGCAGGATGGCGGCGATCAGGAAGCCCGCGAAGATGAGCGGGATGCCGATGCTGCCCAGCACGTCTGCCAGGGCGTCGCCAATGCCGGAGGTGCGCAGCACGCCGCCGAACATGCCGCCGGCGCCGGTGATGAGGATGACGGAGCAGACCGGGCCCAGCGAGGTCTCGAGCAGCTTCTCCAGGGCGCCGTTGTGGACGCCGCGTTTGGCGCCGAGGACGAACATCGCCACGAGGACGGAGATGAGCAGCGCCACCGGGGTTTCGCCGAGCGCGCGCAGCAGCTGGAACCACTGTGCGTCCTTGACGTCCGCCGGCAGCACGCCGGAGGCGGAGAAGGTGTTCAGGCCCGTGTTGATGAAGATCAGGACGAGCGGCAGGAGCAGCAGCCCGATGATGGTGCGGAAGCGCGGCGGGTGGGATTCGGCTTCTGCGGTGGCGTGGCCGAGGAGCTCCGGAACCGGAAGTTGCAGTTTCTTGCCGGTCCACAGGCCGTAAAGGTAGGCGGTGACGTACCAGGTGGGGATGGCGGTGAGGAGACCGGCAATGGTCACCAGGCCGACGTTCGCTTCGAAGAAGGCCGACGCCGAGACGGG
Organism: Arthrobacter globiformis; assembly: GCF_030815865.1. NCBI lineage: Bacteria > Bacillati > Actinomycetota > Actinomycetes > Micrococcales > Micrococcaceae > Arthrobacter > Arthrobacter globiformis. The sequence goes on along the minus strand of NZ_JAUSXI010000001.1, from coordinate 1,560,573 downwards.
GCCCGGGTGCGGCGGCAGGAAGATGTGCATCACGGAGAACGCCCCGGCAGCCGGGAGGCCATAGCGCAGCACTCCCCCGCCCAGGCGGTGGGCCACGGCGAAGACCACGGGAAGCATGACAACGAGGCCGGCGTCGAAGAAGATCGGGAAGCCGAAGATCAGGGAGGCGAGGCCCAGTGCGAACGGGGCCCGCTTTTCACCGAAGATGCCGATCAGGTAGTCGGCCAGCACCTTCGCGCCGCCGCTGGTTTCGACGATGCGGCCCAGCATGGCGCCCAGGCCGACGAGGAGCGCCACGGTTCCGAGGGTCGTCCCGAAACCGTTGATGAGGACGGGCACCACCTGGTTGGCGGGGATGCCGGTGGCGAAAGCGGTGGCGAGGCTGACCACGATCAGCGCAAGCAACGCGTGCATGCGCAGCCTGATGATCAGGAACAGCAGGACGCCGATCGCCGCGGCCGCGATGAGCAGCAGCGGTCCTGCGCCCAGCGTTTGTGTCCATCCTTCGATGGTCATGGTTCTCCTTTGAAACAGATTTTGGTTGGGGAGGTGAAAGAGTTTGGAGCGCCTATTGGGCGCTGGGCTCCTGGTTGGACGGGAGCTTGAGGGCAGCCAGAATCTCCGTCAGGAGTTCCTCCGGGGAGCGGGTGATGTCCAGGCGAAGGCTTCCGGCCTCAAGCTCTTCGGCGGTCAGCGGTTCCAGGGTGGCCAGCTGGCTGGGCAGGAGCGTGGGCGGCATGAAGTGCCCCTCGCGTCCCTGCATGCGCCGGCTGAGCAGGTCGGCCTCGCCGTGCAGGTGGAGGAAGAGGACGCGGCCTTCGGCTTCGGCCAGCAGCTTGCGGTAGCTCTGCTTGAGCGCAGAGCAGGTGAGCACGGTGCTTTGGCCGGCACGCGCCTGCTCAGTCATCCAGTTCTGGATCTGCTGCAGCCAGGGCCAGCGGTCCTCGTCCTGCAGCGGGATGCCCTGGCTCATCTTGTCGATGTTGGACTGCGGGTGGAACTCGTCCGCCTCTGCGGATGCCCAGCCGAGGTGCTTGGACAGGGCCGCGGCTATCGTGGACTTGCCCGAACCGGCAACGCCCATCACCACCAGATGCGTGGCTGGATACTGCATATTTACCTCCGAAGAAGACGTCTTTGGCTTGTGGAAGAAGCTCAATCTGCAGCCCGACTCGAACTGCGCTGGAGATAAGGTATCACCAATTCCTCTCAAAGATACTATCTTTGAGTGTCACAGGTCATACCTTTGACTTCACCTTCCGGTACTCTGGAGGGAGCGCCTCGGCGCAGAGGAAAGGCAGGATCATGTCGACGGCGACAGAAGACGGCGCGGATAACGCGTACGACGGCGGGTTTTCACCCGCCATGCACGAACGCGTCCTTGACGCCCTGGGCGTGGCTATCGCGTCCGGCGCCCTGGCGCCCGGAAGCCGCCTGACCCTTGACAGCCTGCAGCAGGAGTACGGCGTGTCCCGGACGGTGGCGCGGGACACCATGAAGGTCCTCGAATCGATGAACCTGGTCTACTCACGCCGGCGGGTAGGGATCGTGGTGCAGAGCCCGGATCTGTGGAACGTCTACGACCCCAAGCTGGTGCGGTGGCGTCTGGCGTCCGAGCGCCGCGCCGAGCAATACGCCAGCCTCACGGAACTCCGCATCGCCGTCGAACCCATTGCAGCGGCGGGCGCTGCACGCCGGGCCAGCGCGGCGGAACGCAGCCAGCTGGTGGCCTTGGCCGCTGACTTGCGCCGACTGGGTGAAGCCGGCGACCTCGAGGGATTCCTGGCGGTCGACATCGCATACCACCGGCTGCTGCTGAAGAGCTGCGGCAACGAGATGTTCTCGTCCCTAGAAGGGATGGTGGCAGAGGTGCTCACCAGCCGCACCCACCAGGGACTCATGCCATTCAAGCCGCGGCCCGAGGCCCTCGACGCCCATGAGGAAGCGGCCGCCGCCGTAGCCGCCGGGGACGCGACGGCAGCGGAGAGCGCCGTGCACCACATCCTGGATGAAGTGCGCGAAGCTATGGGCCTGCACTAGTCCCCCCGCTGGTTGAGCCTGTCGAAACCCCGCTGGTTGAGCCTGTGGCCCCGCTGGTTGAGCCTGTCGAAACCCCGCTGGTTGAGCCTGTCGAAACCCGCTGGTTGAGCCTGTCGAAACCAAGTCTGTCTAAACCCTGGCGCCAGGCGCATAATCTTAACGCCGCTCAAAAACTTTTACGTGCAGTGCACGCGAGCGGTAATCCACCGGCTGGCCTATCGGGGCTACCGGCATCCTGGCGAAGGTGGGCGGGGTCGGTCCACTGCTTCGCACCCTTACCGAATTGGAAACACCGGTCTCAGAGGGTTGGAAGAAAATGTTGTATCGCAGCAAAACAGGATTGATCTCCATGGTCGCGGCTGCTGGACTGGCCGCAGGACTTATGCCCGGCGCCGCCGCCTACGGGAGCTCCACGCACGATGACGATGATCATGACTCCAAGTTGACGTCCCAGCAGCGCAAACTGGTTCACACGCTGAGGGACATCACTGAGGAATACCGTTCGCTGGATGAAGCGATGGAGGACGGTTACAAAAAGGGGTCTGACTGCGTCGACAAACCGGGTGTTGGCGCGATGGGATTCCACTACGTCAAGAACTCGTTGGTGGACGCCAAGACCGATGCCCGCAAACCCGAAGTGCTGGTGTACATGCCCAACAAACAGGGCCAGTACAAGCTGGTAGCCGTCGAATTCCTCTCCACGGCCAAGAAGAGGCCGGAGATCGCAGGCCTGAAATTTGAGAATGGGCCGTTCCCCGGGACTTTCGCCCGGCACGCGTGGGTCTGGCGGGATAATCCCGACGGCATGTTCGCGGCCTACAACCCGGACCTCAAATGCCCTAAGTAGCCCGAGATGGCGGGAGGCCGGCAGTTCTGCCGGCCTCCCGCCGTCGTATTCCGGTGGTTGAGCCTGTCTAAACCCGGGTCTCCTTGATTCCGTCAAGCTCAATCAGCGTTCAACAAGCTCGTCCCCCGCTGGTTGAGCCTGTCGAAACCGAGCCTGTCGAAACCGAACCGCTCGAATCCGGTCCTACCAGAGCCGTGCGCTGGAGTAGGGGACGCTGGGAAGGTCTCCCGCTCTCCATGGCTCGGTGGAGCGGACACTGGGGTGGTGTCCCCGGCCGTCGGTCAGGACGGAGCGGACGGTGGCGGTGACAACCCAGAGTCCGGTAAGAAGCAGGATAACGAGCAGTACCATGATGTTTGCGCCTCGGTTTGTGTATTGCGGATGGGGTGATTTCAGTGTCCGCGAACGGCGTGTGAGCAAGCGTGTGAACGCCCGCTGACTCCGCGGATGGCCGGGGCTAGAATGGCGCGTATGGCCGAAAGCACCATTCGGCTCCTCGGTCCGCCGGCGATCGAGTCCACTGGCACCTCTCCCCCGCAGCAGCCCAGGGGCCGCAAGGCATGGGCCGTGCTGTCCTACCTTGCGCTTCAGCCGGACGGCACCGGACGGTCGCGGCTGGCAACGCTGCTGTTTCCGGATGCGGCTGATCCGCTCGGCGCCCTACGCTGGAACCTCTCCGAGCTCCGGCGGACGCTCGCCGGCGTGACATTCGACGGTGACCCACTGCGGCTGGTGCTCCAGCCGCCCTGGCGCTGCGACGCCGTCGAACTCGTCGGGGCGGGTGCCATCCCCCGCCCCGACCCGCACAGCCTGAATGGCCAGCTGCTGGAGGGACTGTCCTTCGGCGATTGCCCGGTTTTCGATTCCTGGCTGGCGGACCAGCGCTACCGGCTGGAGAACTGCGCGCAGTCCCTGCTGTATGAGTCCTCAGTGTCCGCGCTGGCCTCGGGCGATCCCCGCGAGGCTGCGGAGCTGGCCTCCCGTGCGCTGCAGCGGGACCCGTTCCACACCGACTGCAACGCCGTGCTGGTCCGGGCGCTCGTAGCGATCGGTGAGCACCGACGTGCCCGGGAGCATGTGGCCAAGTGCGCCAACCTCTATCGCGACGAGCTGGGCCTGCCGCTGCCGCCGGAAATCCGCGCGGCCCTGTCCGGCACGGAACCGGAGACCGACCCGGGAATTCCCGCCACCGTGGCGACCGTTCGGTCCTATCTCGACGCCGGCGGCGCCTCACTCTCGGCCGGAGCCGTGGACCGGGGGCTGGACCAGCTGCGTCTCGCCGTCGTTCTGGCCCAGCGCACCCCCAGCCGGCATATCCTCGCCGAGTCGCTGGTCACGCTGGCCGGAGCAATGATCCACCAGGCGGGCGGCCGTGGCGCGGAGGTGGCGGATTTCCTGCACCGGGCGCTGAGCGCCGAAGCCCCGGCGGCGGAGGCGCCGTCGGAAAAGTATGACGGCGCGTCCCCCACTACGGCGGCCGCTTACCGCGAGCTGGGGTACCTGTCCGTCCAGCGGGGCGTTCCGGACCGCGCGGCCGGCTGGCTTGAGCGGGCCAGTGCGGCGGCCGCCGGGTTCCGCGACGAGCAGGCGCGGGTCCTGGCGATCCAGGGGATGCTGGCGTCGGATACCGCACGCTATGGCGACGCGGTGGAGGCGTTGACCGCGTCCGTCAGGCTGGCCAGGGAGGTGCGGAACCGCCGGCAACTGGCGTTCAGCAGCGCGCTCCTTGGCCGTGTGTGGCTGCTGCGCGGGGACCTGGAATCGGCGGCTGCTTCCTTGGACCAGGCACTCGAATGGATTGCTGCTGAGCACTGGACGGCCTTCGAACCCTTTGTGGCCGGAGTGCGCGGCGAAACGTACCTGGCGGCCGGCGATCTTGAGGCTGCCGCGGAAATGATCGACCGGTCGTGGGTGATGGCGGACCTGGCCGGGGACCACTGTTACATGGCCCTCGCGGCTGGGGCGGAAGCTCGGCTGTTCCTCGCGCACGGCGACCTTGCTGCGGCACAGCACTGGGTCGACAGGGGGCTGGAGCCCAAGCCCTGGTACCTCTGGTATTCGGCCCGGCTGCTGGACGTTGCGGCGGAGGTGGCCATCGCGGCAAGGTCCGAGCACGCTGGAGAAGTCGTCGAGAGTCTCGGTGCGCTTGCTAGCCGCAGCGGGATGCGCGAGTTCGTGGTGCGGGCACAGTCCCACCGCGCCGTGCTCGGTAACGACACCGCAGCCCAGGCCATCCCCTGGCTGGCGAAGGAAATCGAAAACCCCGCACTGACCGCGTTCCTGGCAGCCCGCGGCCAGCTCTAAGAGCCGCTGGTTGAGCTTGTCGACACCAGGCCCCGCTGGTTGAGCCTGTCGAAACCAGGCCCCGCTGGTTGAGCCTGTCGAAACCGGGCGACCCGCTGGTTGAGCCTGTCGAAACCGGGCGACCCGCTGGTTGAGCCTGCCGAAACCGGCCCCGCCTTGATCTCGACAAGCTCGATCAGCGGTTCGCCCCGCTGGTTGAGCTTGTCGAAACCACGCCCGCCTTGATCTCGACAAGCTCGATCCGCGGTTCGCCCCGCTGGTTGAGCTTGTCGAAACCACGCCCGCCTTGATCTCGACAAGCTCGATCCGCGGTTCGCCCCGCTGGTTGAGCCTGTCGAAACCGAGCCTCCTTGATCTCGACAAGCTCGATCCGCGGTTCGCCCCCGCTGGTTGAGCCTGTCGAAACCACGCCCGCCTTGATCTCGACAAGCTCGATCCGCGGTTCGCCCCGCTGGTTGAGCCTGTCGAAACCACGCCCGCCTTGATCTCGACAAGCTCGATCCGCGGTTCGCCCCGCTGGTTGAGCCTGTCGAAACCGGCCCCGCCTTGATCTCGACAAGCTCGATCCGCGGTTGTCCCCGCTGGTTGAGCCTGTCGAAACCGGCCCCGCCTTGATCTCGACAAGCTCGATCCGCGGTTCGCCCCGCTGGTTGAGCCTGTCGAAACCGAGCCCGCCTTGATCTCGACAAGCTCGATCCGCGGTTCGCCCCGCTGGTTGAGCCTGTCGAAACCGGCCCCGCCTTGATCTCGACAAGCTCGATCCGCGGTTCGCCCCGCTGGTTGAGCCTGTCGAAACCGGCCCCGCCTTGATCTCGACAAGCTCGATCCGCGGTTGTCCACCCTGGTTGAGCTTGTCGAAACCACGCGCGCCTTGATTTCGACAAGCTCAATCAGCGGTCGACAAGCTCAATCAGCGGCGACAAGCTCGATCAGCAGCGACAGGCTCAATCAGCAGCGTTCCAGCACAACCTGGTTAACAAAAGCAGGGCCCGTCACGAAGACGGGCCCTGCTCGAAACCTAACGGTCCCGGTTCTCTAGAAAATTAGAGAGCCTGGATGTTGACGGCCTGGGGACCCTTGGGGCCCTGCTCGGTTTCGAAGGAAACCTTCTGGTTCTCTTCGAGGGAGCGGAAGCCGCCGGAGTTGATCGCGGAGTAGTGCGCGAACACGTCCTGCGAGGAGTCATCGGGGGAAATGAAGCCGAAGCCCTTTTCAGCGTTAAACCATTTGACGGTACCAGTAGCCATTATTTTTGTCCTTCGTGAAGGTGGAGGAACTGTCCCGACTTTCGGGTCCTCCGGTGTGGGGTGTTCAAAACCGCTACTTCAGAAAGACGCGGACTTTCGACCGCGCGTACTGCCTGAACTACACAATGCAAACACAACAACGAGATCAACTGTACAGGACAATTTCGCGGCTAGGCGACAAAGTTGAGGGAACAACCTTTCCAGGCAGCTCAGCGTAACGAAAAACCTACTCCTGCCCGCTTCCGTCCAGCGCCGGACTGTACGCCGTGTACCCGGGCCGCAGCCGGACGGACCGGTCGCCGAGCACCGCGATGTCCTCCCACATGACAAAAAAGGATCCGCGGTGCCGCCACCGCAGCAGCCCCGGCAGTGGCCACGGCTGCGTGAGGCTGTTCCGCTCGTAGCCCAGGAATGACGACCAGCTGTGCGGGCTGACCACCAGGCCCAGCAGGCGGGCGTCAGCCATCAGCCGGTGCGGTGCGCCGTCCACCACAAACCGGGCGTCGGCCACGCGCCCCAGCCGCACGCCGTCGTCGTCGTGCACGGCAGTGCCCAAAAGGTCACCGAGGATCACGGCGGCCTCCTGGAATCCGCGCGATGATCTTGTCGCGGATCCAGCGCTCCACCCAGTCGGCGTCGAGGCCCTGTCCGCTGACGCCGAGCCGGACCACCACGCCGACGTCGGCAACGTCCGTCCACGGGATCCGGATCAGCCGGGACGACGGCGGCCTGCCGCCGAAGATGCGCGTCCCCAGCACGGGACCGGTCAGCAGTGCGGTGAGCACCGGGGCCGGCGTTCCTGCAGGGATCACCGTCCCTATAGGAAGCTCCGGTTCGCCCTCGGGGGCGCCGAGTTCGAGGTCGTCGACAGTGGTGACGGGGACGCCGTCGCTGTCCAGAACCTGCCGGTCCAGCAGGTGCAACTGGGCGTCCAGGGTCTGCCCGGCGACAGGCGGAACCGGGACAAGGGGAACAGAGCCCAACGGGCGGGATGTTTTCATGCGCCGGCTCCTGTCACGATCATCAGGGGTATGGCCGCCAGGGAGGCCACGAGGATCACCACGAGGTAAATCATCGCCACCACGTTCACGCCACGGCCGTTGACGTGGTGGCCCATGTATTGGGGGTCGTTGGCCACGATCAGGATGGGCAGGTACGTGAGCGGCAGCGCCACGGCGGAGAACACCACGGAGTATTCGGTGACCAGCACGGGGTCCACGCCGGTGGCCAGCACCCCGATGCCCACCAGCAGACAGATGATCATGGCCAGATGGAACCGTGCCGCCTGCGCCGGCGCACGGAACTTGCCCCAGGACCAGCCGAAGAACTGCGCCAGCGTGTAGCCGCTGGACAGCGTCGTCTCCAGCGCGGCGCCGAACGTCGCGGCCACAATGCCCAGAAGGACGACGGCGAGCCCCAGTTTCCCGGCGCCCTCCGCCACCGGGAGGATCACCTGGGAGAGGGACGTGACGGCGATTCCGGCCGGGAGAAGCACGACGGCGGCGCACCCGGCGATCGCGACGGACAGCAGCCCGCCGAGCGGGAACCCCACCAGGACGTTGATCCGCGACTGGATCAGGTCCTTGATCTTCCACCCTTCCTCCACAGCGCCGGAGGAAAAGAAGAACACCTCGTACGGTGTCATGGCAGCGCCGAACAGGGCGATGGCGAAGTACCAGTAGGTGGCGCCGGTTTCCTCGGCCGGGACGGCGGGGATGGCCTGGCTGGCCAGGTTGCCCCAGTCCGGCTTGAGCAGGAACAGTGCCACGGCGAAGACGATCAGGGTCAGGCCCAGGAGCCCGGTGACGTTTTCCATGATGGAGAACTTGACCCGCCAGATCACCAGCCACACTGCCACCGCGGCCAGCGGAATCCACAGCAGGTAGTTGACGCTGCTGGCCAACTGCAGGGCCAGGGCGACGCCTCCAATTTCGGCCGTCACCGTCATCAGGTTGATGAGGAAGGACGCGGACAGGTTCGCCAGCCCGGCGCGCGGCCCCAGCCGTTCACGGATGACCTCGAAGGTGGCGCGACCGGAGGCTGCCGCCACCCGGCCCGACATGTTGGCGAACACGCAGATGCCGACTACGCCGACCAACACCACCCAAATTAGGGACAGCCCGAACCGGGATCCGACGACGGCGTTCGTCACCAGGTCGCCGATGTCCACAAAGCCGCCGATGGCGGTCAGGATGCCGAGCGCCACGCCCAGCAGGCGCTTCATTTCCCGCCCACCTTCGACTTCAGCCCGTTCAGGGCTTCCTCTGCCGCTGCGAGCGCCCGCGCCCCCTCGGAAAGGGGCGGCCCGCCGTCGTCGGACGACACAGCGTTCCGCGCGGTGGTGAGGCCGGCGGCCGAACTGTCCAGCACCTTCAGAGCGTCCTCCCGCATCTGCCGGTCCTCCGGGGAGGCGGGTGAGAGCCGTAGGACGGTGTCGCGGCTGGTCTGCACTTCCTTGAGGGCGTCATCGAGCGCGGTGGAAGTGGCGGCGCGGGTGAGCTTGCCGTCTGCGTCCTGCCGGATGGCGAGCCGGGCGGTGGCGATGGCGGAGGCGCTGTCCTCGGCGGCGGTGGACACGGTGTCCGTGACGGCGCCTGAGCAGGAGGTGAGGACGGCGAGCGCCCCGAGGCAGGCAACGGCGAGGAGTGCCCGTCGGCCCGTCCGCGCTCCGGCTGGCCTGCTCAGCACCTTTCCTCCAGCCTCCGGGCAGGCCCGGATCGTCCGAATCTCCGCACTGCAAACAGCCGCACATTTAGTTGCCTTGAGCTAGGTATAGCACTGCGGGCAGGCAAACAGCAGAGCGCCGGATGGTGAAGTTGGCGGGGCTGTCTGGCAGTTGGGCCGGGCCGTGACGGTGGCCGGGCCCGACGGCCGGGCGTATGATCCGGGGCATGGGATGGCGCACGGCCATTCCCACTCCTTCTGCCCGAGCCCTGCTACCTGGAGGTGCACCAATGGAAATGCCCAAAGCGACCGAGGCTGACAAGGAACACTTCCGGGCCGTGGTGCCTGACCATCCCGAGGTGGTCATCAAGCCGATGTTCGGGAACCTGGGGGCGTTCGTCAACGGCAATATGTTCGCCGGGCTGTTCGGGCCGACCATCGGCATCAAGCTCTCCGCGGAGGACCGGGAGGCGCTCGAGTCCGGGGAGCGCACCGTTCCCTTCGGGCCGCCGGAGCGTCCAATGGGCGGGTACACCGGTCTGCCCGAGATCTGGAACGAAGAGGGCGACGGCGACGAAGCGCGGGCCCGGGCCTGGACGGAGAAGGCGTTCGCGTACGTCGCCAGCCTGCCGCCCAAGGCCGCGAAGGAACCCAAGCCGAAGGCCGCCAAGAAGTAGCCATGTCTTTCTCTCCGGCCACCGCGCGTGAAGTCGACACCCTGGTGATCGGGGCGGGGCAGGCCGGCCTGGCCACGAGCTGCTGGCTCAGCCGGGCCGGCGTCGAACACCAGCTGCTGGAGCAGCGCCCGGAACTGGGCGGCGCGTGGCAGGACCGCTGGGACTCGTTCTACCTCAACACGCCGAACTTCGCGTTCCTGCTGCCGGGGATGACGTACGACGGTCCGGAGCCGGACGCGTTCCTGCCCCGCGACGAGGTCATCGAGCTGTTCCGGCACTACGCGCGGCGGATAGCAGCTCCCGTGCAGCTGGGGACGGAAGTCACCCGGGTTGCACGCGCGGACGGCTGCGCCGCGGGCGGCACAGGGCGTGGTGGGGCGACACCGGGCGGCGGCTTCGCCGTCGACACGAACCAGGCAAGCTGGCTGGCCCGGAACATCGTCCTGGCGAACGGGGCCTATCAGCGGCCACGGGTTCCGGCGTCGGCCGCCAAACTCCCCGAGCACATTACCCAGCTGCACAGCCATGACTACCGCAACCCGCAGCAGCTGCCCGACGGCGCGGTGCTGGTGGTGGGGACCGGGCAGTCGGGCGGCCAGATCACGGAGGACCTGCTCGCCGCCGGCCGGGACGTGCACCTGTCTGTCTCGGCCTGCCCCGAGGCGCCACGGCGCTACCGCGGCCAGGACACGTTCTACTGGCTCCTGCAGGTAAACCTGCACGGACCGGACTACGGCATCAACGGCCTGCAGGCGGAGCAGCTCCCCTCGCCCGCCGCGCGTTTCACGTGCAATCCGCTGATCTCCGGCAATGACGGCGGGCACAGCATCCGCCTGCGGGATCTCGGCCGCCGGGGCGTCCGCCTGCACGGCCACTTTGAAGGGACGGACGACGACGTACTCGTCTTCAGCGACGACCTCGCCGCCCGCATGGCGCTGGTGGAGGCGTCGTTCGGGCAGCGGATGCAGGTGATGCTTGACACGTACATAGCGGCGGCGGGGATCGAGGCGCCCCTTGCGGAACCTGTGCCGGCGGTCGACTGGCAGCCTTCTTCCTCCGGCTCGCGCCTGGACCTCGGCGCCGAAGGCATCACCTCCGTCATCTGGAGCACCGGCTACGGGCTGGACTTCGGCTTCCTGGACATCCCAGTGCTCGACGAGTGGAACTACCCGCGGCATTTGCGGGGGGTCACGGAGGTTCCGGGGCTTTATGCTGTCGGGCTCCCCTGGCTCACGAGGCACGCGTCCTCCACGGTGGGGGCGGTGGGGCTGGACGCGGAATACGTGGCGGGCCAGATCGCGTGGCGGTGAACCGCGCTGGTTAAGCCTGTCGAAACCAAGCCGTGGCCCGCCGGGCGGATGGAAGGAGGTCGTGAGGATGACTGACCCCGATGCGGGAGCCCGTGCCCGATGGGCCAAGGCAGCGGCGCGGGCGGATGGTTTGACTGACCTGGGGATCAGCGGTGCCGTTCGGCGGTACTACGCCGTGTACTTCCCGGTCCTCGTGGGGGTTGGGCTGGGGCTCGGATTTTTTCCTCTCTCGCTGGGGGCAGACCTTGCACAGAGGCGCGACGACAGTGGCCATCGGGCGCTTGATCCAGCAGTTCCACCAAACGGAAGCCTTCCTGACCGCGACGGATAGATGGGTATCGGAGGACCCAACGCTGGCACCTTGATTGCCGCTCATCCGAGGTTCTAAAATTGAATTACCTAGTTTTAGAAGGTGCGTCATGGAATTGGCACAAGCGCGGCTCGCCCGCGAGCAGCGGGACGGCGGTTGAGGTGGACTGGCAAGGCTGGGCGCTGTTCGGGCTGCTCGCCACCACGGCCTTGACCGCGGTGATGATTGCCTTCCAGATGGCCGGCTGGACCCGGCTCGACCTGCCCCTGGTCCTGGGCAGCCTGGTTACCCCGGATCCAGACAAGGCGCGTATCGCCGGCTTCTTCATCCACCTCGCGGCAGGGCAGGTCTTCGCCCTCGGTTACGCGGCGGTGTTTGCGCTGCTGGGCCAGGCAACGTGGTGGATCGGCGCGCTGCTGGGACTCCTGCACGTCGCGGTGGCGCTGACCGTCATCCTGCCGCTGTTGCCCGGCATCCATCCCAGAATGGCCAGCACCAGGGCGGGTCCGGCCAGCCGGGCTGCACTCGAACCTCCGGGCCTGCTGGGCCTGAACTACGGAATTCAGACTCCGGCGGTGGCCGTGGCGGCCCATCTGGTTTACGGCTCACTGCTCGGGCTGCTGCTCACGGCCAGCTGACCCCCAGCGAGAGAAGGTGGACGCACCATGGAAGCCAGGCATTCCCCCGCCCTTGCGGATTACGGCCTGCTGGGGGATACACGCACGGCCGCCCTGGTCTCGGCCGACGGCGGCATCGACTGGCTCTGCGCGCCCACCTTCGACGGCGATCCCGTCTTCGGTGCACTGCTCGGCGGCCCGGACGCGGGCACCTTCCGCGCCGGTCCCGCCCTGCCCGGCGAGCGCATCGTGCGCCGTTACCGGCCGCACACCGCCACGCTTGAGACGGTCTGGGCCACCGACGGCGGCACGCTGACACTCGCCGAGGCGATGGTGGCGGAAGTATCCGGCCGCCTGCTGCCCACCACCCTCCTCATCCGGCGGCTGGAGGCCGACGGCGCTCCGGCGGAGGCCGCCGTCGAATTTAACCCCCGCTTCGGCGAGCGCCACGCGCGGCCCCGCGTCCGGCAGGACCAGCACCTGGTCTGCGAATGGGGCGCCCTGGCCATGTCGCTCGGCGTCAGCGGCGGGATGCGGGTGGAGCCGGGTACGACGACGGCAATCACCGTTGAGCCCGGGCGTCCCGTTGTGATGGTGCTCGCCCTGGCGTACACGGAACCCCTGGTCTGGATCGATCCCGAAACGGCATGGGATCTGGTGGAGGCCGACGAAGCCCGCTGGCGGGAGTGGGCGTCAGGCATCAGCGAGGACATCCCGTTCCGCGAAGCAGTCCTGCGGAGCCTGCTGACGCTGAAGCTGCTGACCTACTCCCCCTCGGGCGCGCCGGTCGCGGCCCCCACCACGTCACTGCCCGAGGACCCGGGCGGCATCCGGAACTGGGATTACAGGTACGCCTGGCCGCGGGACGCCAGCATCGGCATCGCCGCCTTCCTCGGCCTGGGCAAAGACGGCGAGGCCCTGAACTTCCTGAACTGGCTCCTGCACGCGAGCAGGCTGCAGCGGCCCCGGCTGCCGGCTCTGCTGACCATGACCGGAGGGCATGTCCCCCGCGAACGCACCCTGGCGAGCTGGCCGGGCTACGCGGGCAGCGCTCCGGTGCGGGTGGGCAATGGCGCCGCCCACCAGCACCAGCTCGACGGCTATGGCTGGGTCCTCGACGCCGCGTGGAACCTTGTCCGGCAGGGGCACCGGCTCAACTCGGAGACGTGGCGGGCGATGCGCGGCTTTACCGACCTCGTGGCGCGGCGCTGGCCGGAGCCCGATGCCGGTATATGGGAAATCAGGGCTGACGCGGCGCAGCATGTGCATTCCAAGATCATGGGCTGGCTGGCCCTGGACCGGGCGCTGGGCATTGCCCGGAGCCATCGCCTCAGTGCCCGGCGGCGGCGCCGGTGGGAAGGCGCCCGGGACGCTATCGCCGCCGACATCCGGACCCATGGATTCGACGCCGAGAGGAACACGTACACCCGCTCCTACGGCTCGATGGATCTTGATTCTGCCCTGCTGATCCTGCCGGTAACCGGCTTCGAGTCACCGGACTCCCCGCGGCTTCGGGGCACGGTGGATGCGGTGTGGTCGGAGCTTTCGGCCGGCTACCCCTTCCTTTACCGCTACCCGCCGGGCCAGGACGGGCTGCCGGGCGATGAGGGGGCTTTCCTCCCCTGCTCCTTCTGGCTCGCCCAGGCCCTCGCCCTCACGGGAAGGTCAGCGGAGGCCGCTGCATTGTTCGGGGCGGTTCTTGGGCACGCAAGTCCGCTGGGCCTGTTCAGCGAGGAGATCGATCCCGGCACAGGGGCCCTGCTCGGCAACTATCCGCAGGCACTGACACACGCGGCGCTGGTCCAGGCAGCGCTGGCCCTCCGCGACGCTCTGCTGGTTGAGCCGGTCGAAACCACCCCGCTGGTTGAGCCTGTCGAAACCACCCCGCTGGTTGAGCCCGTCGAAACCGAGGCCGACCGCGCTGGTTGAGCCTGTCGAAACCACCCCGCTGGTTGAGCCCGTCGAAACCGAGGCCGACCGCGCTGGTTGAGCCTGTCGAAACCACCCCGCTGGTTGAGCCCGTCGAAACCACCCCGCTGGTTGAGCCCGTCGAAACCACCCCGCTGGTTGAGCCTGTCGAAACAGAGGCCGACCCCGCTGGTTGAGCCTGTCGAAACCACCACGCTGGTTGAGCCTGTCGAAACGGAGACCGACCCCGCCGGTTGAGCCCATCGAAACCGAGGCGGACCCCGCTGGTTGAGCCTGTCGAAACCACCCCGCTGGTTGAGCCCGTCGAAACTGAACAGGTCGCGCAGTTTCAGTTGCCGAGAAGCCGGCGTTCGTGGGCAAAGGCAATCAGCTGCAAGCGCGTTCGCAGCTCCAGCTTGTCCAGCACGCTGCGCAGGTGCGTCTTGATGGTGGCCTCGGAGACGAACAAACCCTCGGCCATTTCCCCGTTGGTCAGTCCCTTGGCGGCGAGGAGAAACACATCCCGCTCGCGGACCGAGAGAACATCCAGGACGGAGAGATCCGGCCCTGCAACGGGCGTCCGTCTCGCTGCGTGTTCGAACAGGGAGTGCACTGATCCCGGCGCGATGACGGAATATCCAGAGTGGACGGTCCGGATGGCGGCCAGCAAAAACTCCGGCTCGGCGCTCTTGAGCAGGTAGCCGCTGGCCCCTGCTTGAACGGCTTCCACAACGGCCTGGTCCCGGTTGAAGGTGGTCAGCGCGATGATCTTTGGCTTGTCCGTATTGCCGGCGTCGGCCTGTTTGATGATCCGGCTGGTTGCGGTGACTCCGTCCAGGACGGGCATGCGCAAGTCCATCAGCATCACATCCGGACGGCGCTCGGCCGCCAACCATACTGCCTGTTCCCCGTCGGCCGCTTCTCCCGAGAACTCCATGTCCCTCTGACTTTCGATGAGCATGCGGATACCCGCCCGGAACAGCGGCTGGTCATCCACCAAGGCCACCTTGATGCGCGATCCCGCCTCAGCCACGATTGTCGGCTTCCACCGCCGTGGCAGATACCGCAACGAGAGCGGGCTGCTGGCTGGGCCGGGTACCGGCGCCGCCTTCTTCCGTGGTGGTGAGGTTTCCTGCCGTATAAGGAATGAACACCGTCACCCGGAACTGTTCGCCGTCCGGTCCGGCCGTCAACCAGCCGCCAGCCATGTGCGCACGTTCCCGCATGCCGGGAAGACCACGGCCTGACCGCTGCGGCACGGGCTCCGCACTTTGTCCATGTTTGGCAGCCACAGTTGCCGATGCCACGTGCAAGGTCAGGCCCGGACCGCTCCAATCGAAGTGAAGACGGACAGCTGTCCCCCTCCCGCCGTGTTTCAGGGCGTTGGTCAGGCATTCCTGCACGATGCGGAAGACCGCCACCTGCTGTCCGCCTGAAAGATCCACGCGGGTTCCGGATTCGCTGGATTCGATCTCGAGGCTGCCCCGTTGCATACCCTCAATCAACGTCTCAATGTCACTAAGCCGCGGCTGCGGGACGGCCATGCCGTCGTCGCGCACCCCTTCGATCACACGCTGGGCGTCCATTAGCGCTGTCCGGGCGGATCCCGCAATGTTTTCCAACGCGCTGAGGACAGCTTTCGGCTGGTCGCTGCTCAGGTACCGGGTTCCGTCGGCCTGCGCTGCTATGACCGCGAGGGAATGGGCGAGGACGTCGTGGAGGTCCCGGGCGATGCGCGTCCGTTCCTGTTCCACGATCAAGTCGACCTCGGCCGCTTCGAGCGTGCTTTGCGCAAGTTCCCGCGCACGGAACAGAGTTCCGCGCTCCTGGTAGAGCGCCAGCAGGAGTCCAAGGGCGAAGCATGCCGCGGCGATCAAGACGAGAAGGGCAAAGAGCTGCCAGCCATTGCGACGAAGCATCGCCAAATCGCCGCCGTAGTGGAAGAACCAACCGACGCCGGCGCCGTACCTCCACGAAAGGAGGAGGAACACCATGGCAGCTGCGAAGAGCACATTGGCCCCGGCCGCGATCAGCCGCATGCGTCCCTGGTGCATCCATGCCATGAAGATCAGTGCCACAAAGGAGCCGATGTAAATCGCCCAATTGTTGTCGTACATAGGCGGGATCAGGTGCGCCAACTGTCCGGCGAGCAGCAGGGCAACGAGCGCCAGGGACGCCACCGGCCGCCAGGCAGCGACCGCAATCGCCAACGTGGTCAGCACGAGCGGCCAGGTGCCGGGCCACGTAAGCAATCCGCCCCCTCCGAAATCTCCGATCGGTGCCATCCGGCCGGCTTCGGCGACGCACCACAGGGAGAAGAAAATGACGGCCGCCGCCGGGGCGCCCCAACGCCGCGCAAACTTCATAACTGGTTCCATGCCTGCCACCCTATCCACGGCACTCAGTCGCAGAACGCCGTATCGGGCCAATCTCCACCTAGAAGCCAGAACATTCATTCGGAAGGCCAGTCATAAGTGACACGACCGTGCACCAGAACCGCGCCATAGGAAAACCGGCCAGGAAACTGACCTTGGTGCACCGCCCTGGGCCGGCCAACGCCCCATTTGGGTGGAAGCGCAGTCCAGGCTGGCAGAGCCTGCAAGATTTTCCCAGTGCGTCCGGCGGACACTAAGGGCCGTTATACCTCAGGTCTTTGCATCTCCAAGGGGGAGAACGGACTCGCGGCTGTCGGTCGCGGGTCCGCTGTATGTCAACCCATAGGATCCCAATGGCTGGAGGAGACAATGACGTCTCGCAGGGAAGTACTGAAACTGGGTGCGGTCGGCGCTGCCTTGACCGGGGTGTTGGTCGGCAGCAGCGCTGAGGCGGCGGCGCCCGCTGAGGCAATAAGTCGGAGTCAGCTCGCACCGCAGAACACGCCAGTCCCTTACAGGGGTGTCTTTCGGAGGCCCCCGGAGCTCGTGCCGTTTCAGCGGGGCTTCGATGACGGGGACCCGCGAAGACCTTTCGAGCGCTACGCCCTCACCCAGAAACTCGGACAGGCCCGCATGCTGCCGGGCCTCACCACCACCGTCGCCGGGTTCAACGGAATCTTCCCGGGTCCCACTATCCGGGCCAAGCAGGGCACCCGGATCGAGGTACGGATCCGCAACGCGTTCCCGGCTCGCGGGCTGGTCCAACCGGGGGCGTTCAGCACTGCCACACACCTGCACGGCTCGGCATCCCTGCCCCAGTACGACGGCTACGCCAATGACATCACCGGTTCCGGCTTCTTCAAGAATTACCACTACCCCAACAGGCAGGCAGCGCGGACGCTTTGGTACCACGACCACAAGCACCACATCACTGCCCAGAATGTGTATTCGGGACTGGCCGGGTTCTACCCGCTGACGGACCGTTTTGAGCGGGCGCAGCTGCCTCAGGGGGAGTTCGACGTGCCGTTGATGATTACTGACGCACTGTTCAAGGCGGACGGCTCGCTCGCGTTTAACGACAACGGCGAAAAGGGGCTATGGGGTGACGTGATCATGGTCAACGGGGTGCCGTGGCCCACCATGAAGGTCAAGCCACGCATTTATCGTTTCCGCGTGCTCGACGCATCGATCGCACGCTCCTACCGGCCTACCCTCTCCAATGGTGAACCCGTTCACATCGTTGCCACCGATGCCGGCATGACACCGGTGGTCCAGGCCGTTTCGTCATGGCGAATGGGCGCTGCGGAGCGCACCGAAATCCTGATCGACTTCCGCAGGTACAGGACCGGGCAGACCGTTGACCTGCGCAACCTCAGCAACAAGAACAACATTGACTTTGCCAACACGGACAAGATCATGCGATTCCAGGTGGTCGCCGATTCGGGGTCCAGGGCAGGGTCCATCTCCGCTATCCCGTCGAGGCTGGACGCTGGAGGGTCGCCCAGGGCGTCCCTGGGCGGCATCGACACGATGAGCCTGACCCCGCAGATGGCCACGGTGAGGAGGCAGCTCAGGTTCGAGCGCCAACACGGCCAATGGAGCATCAACGGGGTCCTGTGGGACGACGTGGAAAGGTCGGGGTTCACCAAGTTGTTCGGCAACCCGCAGCCGTTCGCCGTCGAGCAGTGGACCATCATCAACCAATCCGGAGGATGGTTCCACCCGGTACACATCCACCTGGTAGACGCGAAAATCATCGCCCGCAATACCAACGGCGGCAAACCATTCGCCTGGGAGCTCGGTCCCAAGGACGTCTTCTACGCCGGCGAGAACGAGTCCATCACCACGCTGATGCAGTTCGACGCCAGCCCGCAGGAGGGAGGGCGGTACATGATCCACTGCCACAACCTGGTGCACGAGGACCACGACATGATGGTTCAGTACGCAGTGGGTAATTCGCGGATCAATGACCCCATCACCGCTGACCCGCCCAAGCGTGACACCCTGCCCGCGAACGCTTTCCCGCCGGTGTACCGGCCGCTGTTTCCGGCAGGAACGTGACGAGGAGGTATGGTCGAGCAACTGCCGCTGGTTGAGCCTGTCGAAACCGCCCCCCTGGTTGAGCCTGCCGAAACCAAGCCCGCAGACAACGTCGGTCCCTCGCTCTACAATGAGCTTTCACAGGCAGGTGCGCAGGCGCTCCTGCTTCGTTCGTGGCGGTGTGAGGCTGCCTTGAACGGATCATGAATGGGGACGATCGATCATGAGTGACGGCGCACCTGACTCCGGATCAGAACCCCGCGCTGTTCCGCCGCGAAAGCCGCCAACACCCCCGCGTATCGGAACACCAAAGGAAAGTTCGACGGCGTCCAACGGGCCGCCTGCCCGCCCCACCATGGCGGTGGCGAGCTGGGAGGAAGCACCCGCGCTCGACAACTACGGAGAGTTCATCGCGCGGCTGGACGCAGCGGCCGGCAAGCTGACTCCGCGGCGGGACGCCCTTGCCACGGCCCTGAGCGCTGCGGAACTGCTCGTCACCCAGAACCAGACAGGGCTCGAGCTATGGCGTCAGCGTCTCTCGCTCATCAGTCAGCTCCTGGCCCGGCACAGCGGAACGCATGAAGCGCGCAGATACAGCACCCTGAGGGAACTTCATGACGTTGCAGCCAAGATGGAGCGGATGTTCACCAGCCGCACGCAGCGCGTGCAGGGGGTGTGCCGCGCGATCCGTGCGCGCCGGGACCAGATCGACACATCGCTGTTTGAGCTGGAGAAGAGCAGAGTCAAGCTGACATCGTCGCGGATGCTCGCGCTGGAGCGGGACAATCTGCGGAAGGTCGCCGATGATCTTGCTGTCTCCCCGGAGGGCACCAGCCTCGGTTTCCCGGATCCGGGCCTTCGGGAAAGTCTCCGGGAAGCACGGGAGGCAATCATCCTGGCCGAGGCCTTACTGGAAGTGAAAGGGAACTGATCATGCCAACTCCACGGACCGAGTCCCGGGAAGTCTGCAGCTTCACCTCCAAGCAATGGACCGGCAGGCCGGGCGAAGAAGCGGGCGCCATGTTCGGCGGGTTTTCCGTCGTCGGATTCGTCGTGTGCCTGATCCTGATGCTCTTCGTGCCCGGCCTTCGGGACGTCGGCGCCACAATGCTGTTTGTCGCGCTCTTCGCCACCGCCTTCACGGCGCTGGGCATCCGGGCCAAGAGTGCGAGTGAGCGGGCGTTCCTGCAGCGTCTAACTGCCACAGTGAACGAAGTGATTCTCGAATTGACGGCGGACCGGACCAAGCAACTCTCGCCGGATGAGCTCCGCTCGCTTCTCGTCGACGGCGGGAGCCTGCCCCTGTCTGTGAACGGGGTGTCAGGCCTGCACCTGAAGGTCATCCCGCAGCGCTCACCGAAGCCGAAGCAGAATGACAAGCCGAAGACCGAGGTGGTCACCACGACGCGGATCGTCATCGCGGCTGCGCCACCGGATTACGGAATCAGCAGCTTCGACCGGCTCCTGGAGACTGCGACCACCGACCCCGGCTTCAATGCGGCCGCCTCATAGCTCAAGAGCCAGAACAGTGCAGGAGGGCGCGCCCGGCCAGGCCGGACGCGCCCTCCACTTTGCGCGGAATCCCCAAGCCGGGGTTCAGTCGATGAGCACCGGAGGCTCGGCGCGCTCCGAAGACTCCACGCGCGCCGGAATCTTGGCGGAGCGCTTCATGGAACGGTGGTGCAGCCAGTTCGCCGCCGCCAGGACCGCCACGAGGGCGAACGTGCTCAGGAGCTGGGGACGGGAATCCTCGCCGATGAAGCCGACCGTGAAGATGGCCGCCAGAATGAGCAGGCCAAGACCCGTCAGCCAGGGGAAGCCCGCCATCCGCAACGGAAGGAAGGTTCCCTCACGGTCCGCGCGGAGACGCAATGCAAGTTGGGCGACCAGGGCGGAAGTCCACACCAGCAGGGATGTCGAGCCGACGATGTTCAGCAGGAGGGGAAGAACCTTCTCCGGGAAGGCCACCTCGAGCACGGCCGTGACGACGCCGAAGGAGACGCTGGCCAGGACTGCGACAACCGGTACCCGGGCCTTGGACAAGAAAGCGAGCGACCGCGGCGCTTCACCCCGCTCGGCGAGCGAGAACGCCATCCGGGAAGCGCCGTAGAGGTTGGCGTTGAGGGCAGAGAGAAGCGCCGCGACGGCAACCAGGGTGATGGCGGTGGCTGCGCCGGGCATGCCCGCAGCCTCCAGTACGGCAGCGAACGGGCTCTTCAGGCCCGCCGACCCCACGGGCACCACAGCCGCGATGATGAAGATCGCACCGATGTAGAAGATGAGGATGCGCCAGAGGACGGTGCGGACGGCCATTCCGACGCTGCGGGCAGGATCCTGGGTCTCGGCTGCGGCCACGGAGACAATCTCGGTGCCGCCGAATGCGAAAGCCACCACGAAGAGCGCCGTGGCGATCCCCGCGAAACCGTGCGGGGCGAAATCGCCCCCAGTGAAGTTGGCCACGCCCGGTGACTGGACGCCCGGCAGCCAGCCGAAAAGGAGGGCAACGCCGATGAGGAGGAACCCGACGATTGCTGCCACCTTGAGCAGCGCGAACCAGAACTCGAATTCACCGAAGTTCTTCACCCGGGTGAGGTTCACGGCGGTAAGCACCGCGATGAACACGAAGGCCATCAGCCATACCGGCAGGGCGGGGAAGATCGTGGAAAGCAGACCTGCCGCACCCAGCGCTTCAGCCGCGATGACCACCACCAGCTGCAGCCACCAGAGCCAGCCCACGGTGGCGCCGGCCACTGGTCCGAAGGCCCGGGCGGTATAGACGGAGAAGGCACCGCTGTCCGGGTTGGCGGCAGCCATCTCACCAAGGGCCCACATCACGAGGATGATGAGGGTGCCGGCGACCAGGTAAGAAATCAGCACCGCCGGGCCGGCGGCCTGAATGCCGGCGCCCGAACCGATGAAGAGACCCGCGCCGATGGCGCTTCCGAGTCCCATCATTGTGAGCTGCCGGGGTTTCAGGGCGGCGCCAAGCGCCGGGGCAGACGTCATTGTCTGTTGTTCCATGGGGAGTCCTCTGGGTTGTCTGTCGAACGGGTAAAGGTGGAACGGGTAAGGGTGGAGCGGATGGGGGTTTCAGGCCGCGTGGGCTGCCAGGACGGCTTCCAAAACCTGGAGCACACGATCGTTGGAAGCGGGGTCGGCAACGGTGATCCGGATGCCGTCGCCCTGGTAGGCGCGGACCAGGATGTCCGCTCCGTCAAAGGCGGCCACGAGCCTCGCCGTGAGGTCGCTGTCTGCCCGGATCCAAAGGAAGTTGCCTTGGCTTGGCTGCAGTTTCCAGCCCTGTGCTTCCAGCCGCGCAGCCAACCGCGAGCGCTCTTCCCTGACGACGGCGACCCTCGCCTCCATCTCGTCGGCCGCGTCCAGCGAAGCGACGGCAGCCTTCTGGGCCAGGGCGGTCACCGCAAAGGGAATGGCGGTCCGGCGCAGCCCCTCCGCGATGTCCGGAGCCGCCACGGCGTATCCCACGCGCAGGCCGGCCAGTCCGTAGGCCTTCGAGAAGGTGCGAAGGATGCAGACGTTCGGGTACTCACGGTAGAGCGCCAGGGAGTCGGGCCCACTGCCCGCCTCGGCGTATTCCACGTAGGCCTCGTCGATCACCACGAGGACGTCAGAGCGGACGGAACGGAGGAACGCCTCCATGTGTTCATGGCTGATCGGGACGCCCGTCGGGTTGTTGGGGGTGCACACCAGGATCACCTTGGTCCGTTCGGTGACGGCTGCGGCCATGGCGTCGAGGTCGTGGCCCTCGGCGTCGTCCAGCGGGATGCGGACGGGCCGGGCACCTGCCAGCTCCACCAGGATTGGGTAGGCCTCAAAGCTCCGCCACGCGAAGATCACTTCATCCCCGGCGTCGCAAAGCCCGGTGGTGATCTGCTGTAGGACGCCGACGCTGCCGGGTCCCACTGCGACTTCCCCGGCGCTGACGCCGAGGTGCCCGGCGATCCGTTCGCGGAGCTCGACGGCGGCCATGTCCGGGTAGCGGTTCATCCTGCCGGCCGCTTCGGCCACCGCGGCGGCGGCCGCGGGCAGGGGTTCGTGGTGGCTTTCGTTACTGGCGAGTGCTGCGATGTCCTCGCCGGCGCTGCGCCGGCCGGGGACATAGGACGGGAGGCCGGTAACCGCCGCACGCAGGATGGGGAGCGCGGTTTCGGCAACCGTCCGGATCTGATCTGTGGTCATGAGACTTGATCATGGAAGTGACCCGGACCACATTGCAAGATACTCTGGATCCCTTGGGATTTCTGCTCAACTTCTAGTGTCTGTGGTGAAAATATGACTATCCCGAATTCCCGCACCTTCGATTCCCTGGACGCCAGGATCATCCTCGCCCTCGACGAGGACCCGGAGGCCAGCGCCCTGGCACTTTCCCGGACACTCGGCGTCGCACGGAACACCGTGCATGCGCGCCTGGCGAAGCTCGAGCGCGGCGGCGCCCTCAGGTCTTTCAGCCGGAGGCTGGACCCGGCGGCCTTCGGCTACGGCCTGATGGCTTTCCTTTCCCTGGCCATCAGCCAGACCCGCGCGGGCGCGGTGGAAAACGGGCTCGAAGCGATTCCGGAGGTCATCGAGGTGCACGCCACCACGGGGGACGCGGATCTCATGGCCAAGGTAGTGGCCCGGGACACGGCCGATCTCTACCGCATCACCAACCAGATCCTGGAAATCGACGGGATCCAGCGGACCAGCACGGCCATTTCAGTCCTGGAACTCATGCCGCCCCGCTTCGACGGCCTGCTGAACCGGCTGTCGCAGCAGGAGAGCCGCACGCCGGGCTAGAAAAGCCGTGGCCCAGATCACTTTGGGCATATTTTCACTAGTCCCATGCTTGGGCTGCCAAATATCCCAGTAGATATACGCTCTCTTGCCTATCGAGCATCCAGAGCTGACGATTCCTGCATGACTTCACTTACAGTGTCCGGCCGCGTGGCGCAGGTTCTCAGCAGCTATCTCAGCGACGTGTTCGGTGTGATGGGCAACGGAAACGTCTACTTCCTGGACGCCGCGGAGAAGGAGGGGCTCCGCTTCACCGCCGTGCGCCATGAAGGCGCCGCCATCGCGGCGGCGGACGCCTACTACCGGGCATCCGGGCGCCTCGCTGCGGGGACCACCACCTACGGCCCCGGTTACACCAACGCCCTGACGGCCCTCGCGGAAGCGGTCCAGGCGCAGATCCCCGTCGTGCTCGTCACCGGGGACGCCCCGAGCAGCGGCGCCCGCCCCTGGGACGTGGACCAGGCGGCAATCGCCGCCGGGCTGGGTGCGGCGACCTTCACGGTCACCCGTGAAGCCACGGGCTCCATCACCCAGGAAGCGGTGGAGTATGCACTTGCCCGGCGGACCGCCGTCGTCATCGCCATTCCGTACGACCTGGCGGCCCTTGAGGCGGCGGAGGAAGAGCTTCCCGTGCCGCCGGCAGCTACGGTTGCGGACGCCGTCGACGGCGGGCTGGGACGGGCGGCCGAATTGCTGGCCGGCGCGAAGCGGCCGCTCATCCTTGCCGGCCGCGGTGCGCACCTCGCCGGAGCCGGCCCCGAACTCCGGGAACTCGCCGACCGTCTCGGCGCGCTCACGGCCGGGACGGCTCTGGCGCTGAACCTGCTGCAGGGCGAGGGATACCTCGGCGTTGCGGGCGGCTTCGGCACGGATACTGCCGCCGGGCTCATGGAGGAGGCGGACGTGGTACTCGTGGCGGGGGCAAGCCTGAGCCCCTTCACCATGCGCTTCGGCCACCTGATCGGCCCGGACGCCACCGTGATCCAGATCGATGCCGCCTTGGAGCCGACGAACCCGCGGGTGGACATGTTCGTCAGTGCGGACGCCAAGGCCGCCGCAGGCCGGATCCTCGAGCTGCTGGATAACGCCGCCCCGTCCGAGGCCAATGCATCGAAGGCCTGGCGTGCGGAAGCCCTCAAGCGGCTGGCCGAAGGGCCCTGCCACCACCCCGGCACCGCGGCGACCCCGGACGGCCGCCTTGACCCCCGCGCGCTTGCCACGGCGCTGGATGCGGTCCTGCCGGAACGCCGCACCGTGGTCCAGGACGGCGGGCACTTCCTCGGCTGGGCACCCATGTACTGGCGCATCCCGCGTCCTCAGGACCTGGTCATGGTGGGAACTGCCTACCAGTCGATCGGGCTCGGCTTGGCCAGCGCCGTGGGGGCCTCCCGGGCCGTGGACGACGGCAACACCCTGGTGCTGGCCGCGGGTGACGGCGGATTCCTGATGGGCCTGTCCGACCTGGAGTCGCTGGTGGGCGCGGCGAGCAGCGCCGTCGTCGTGATCTACAACGACGCCGCTTACGGGGCCGAGATCCATCAGTACGGCTCGCAGGGCCTGACCGAAAAGCCTATGCTGATCCCCGAGGTGGACTTCAGCGGGATTGCCCGCGCGATCGGGGCGGAATCCGCGATCATCCGCACCCTCGCGGACCTTTCCGCGCTCACGGATTGGATCGACGCCGGTGCCAAGGGCACCTTCGTGGCCGACTGCCGCATCACCTCGAGCGTCCGCGCCCCGTGGCTGAGCGAATGGATGAAGGCGAAGGAGACGGCTGCAAAGGAGACGGTCGCCAGCTGAGGCCCGTCTCCCAGCGGCAATATTGGGGGGAGTTTTTGTCCAGATAATGGCTCCAGAAGGCCTCTTAGCGGCCATTATCTGGACAAAAACTGACGGACGGTGGGAGTGGTACTTCCCGGAGGGCTCAGGCAGGGACCCCGGGCAGCGCGATTTGAAGCGGACGACGGCGGCACTCCCCCGACGTAGCGAAGGTACCAAGCCCGCGTTGCCTTCCCGTTGCGCCTAGGGCTGGACAACATTTACGAGTTCTGACCGGCTGCCCGTCTGCAGGTCCTCGGTCAGGACCAACGACTTGACCTGGGGGCAGTAATATTTGTGCTCCCGTGAGTTCTTCTCAAGCGGCGTCCAGTCGTAGACCTTGACGCAGTCGGTGTATTTGCCGGTTTTCGTGGAAACGGTCTGGCCGGTGGCGACGGTATCCCTCATGTCCTCCGCGCTGCCAATGTAGAATTCCTGCCGATAGGAATCACCAACGCGCTGGTCGGCCTTCATCCAAATCCCGGCTTTTGCTCCATCTTTTCCGTGGAGGAAGCTGCCCGAGTGGTGCAGTAGCAGCCCATTCCAGTAGTTATTCACATCTTCCCCGAAGTACCACACGTCGCCGTTCTTGTGTTGCGCGAGGTAGTCCCTGGTCTCCTCCACCAGCTGCCCATTCTTGTATTCCTTGTCCAGATAGACGACTGTCTCAAAGCCCTCTATCTGCATCTTCTCCGGCAGGATCTCAATCTCGATCCGTTCGGTGACTCCTCCTTGGTCGGTCGTCTCATAAGTCATTTTCTTGCCGACAGGGAGTGCGAAGTACTTATTGGTTATGTTGGTGGTGAAATCTGCAGGACTTATCTCGGGGTTGTACTCCCCGGCTCGGCTCCTTTTTATGTTGTCGTTGTACAAAAACACTCCCCCGCCGACAACCAGCAACAAGACGAGGACACCAAGAAAAATTTTGGTCCGTAAGGGCATGACCTTTCCCACTCCTCACTGAGTAGAAATTCCTATAAGGGGTCAGGGCAACGTTGCCCATGGCCATAGAAGAAAGGTAGTGCAGTCCGCCCCGAAGCAGAACCCACAAATAAAACAAACTGTGGAGACCAAATTACTGGACTACCGACTCGGGCGCCTGTGCATCGACCCGGGGATCGGCCTGGCGGTGGACAAGTAGCCATTCGTTGCCCTCCCGACGATAGATGTTCGTCGTGCGCAGGGCCACGTCGTCTAGATCGGCCCGTCCCGCAACCCGAACCCTGAACCGCTCGATCAGCACCACGTAGGCAAGGTCCCCGACGACGGCGGTGGCCTGGTTTTCCATGGACACGACCTCACCGTCACGGTAGATCGCCGCCGCCTTGGCGATGCTGGCCGCGACGTTGTCCCGCCCTCGGGAAACGCCGCCGAAAGGATTGGCCAGCGTCACCTCGTCGTTCTTGGCGAACAGCGCCTGACAGGGCGCAGGATCCCCCTTCAGGATTTCGGCCAGCGCGGCACGCAGACGCTCGACCACGCCATCAAAGTCTGAATCAACCATCAGCCTCACCACTCCCGCGGGACCACGCCTTCTGGCGCTGCCGCCAGTATGCACCCACCGCCCCCGGATAGCACCTCCGCATTGGTGGGCCGTGGTCTTAACCCGCGACAGAAAACTTCAAACGGATCGGTTCAGCGCGGTGCACCCGCATGTGGAGAGCGTGCTCATGGACGAGGAAACGCTGCTCGCGCACCGTGAGGCGTGGGGAAAGGAGAAGTCGCCGGCGCCTTCAACGCCTAAACTCCCTTCGTCCTGGCTTGGACCAAGTTGGCGAAGGGCAGCTTTCCGTAAATCCTGACGAACTCCGCGTGGAAGGCGGCTTCGGCATGATTCACCTCATCTGCTGCCAACTCCTTCCACGCGATAACCAGCGATTGGGAGTTGGCGAGTTGCCAAATGAGCCGCCCGTCCCAATGGCCGACAGGCTTCCCGCGGCCGAAGTCAGTGAACTCTTGAATATGCTTTCGCAGTCCGCGGTTGCCCGTGCTTCCTGGGCTGGCCTTTCCGATGTACAGGACATCCGCGTTCTCGATCCATTCCGCCTCCAAAGCGGGTTGGAGCATTGATGGATCCCGCTTCTTGAAGCGGGCTCCCAAGCTCTTCGCAAGGAACACCCGCTCGAAGCCCTCGGGTTTGAGCACTACGTAGATTCCGGGGGCCCGTGGAACCCGGTTGATATCCAGCTCCTCAAATGGTCTGAATCCAGCGAACCCGTCATCTTTCAGCATCTGTTCGTTGATCTGCAAATTTGTGTTCCTTAATCTGGGACGTCACGAAAGGCGTCGCAACGGGCCTTCTTGACCCTCTGTTCGACTTCGCCGAAGCAGACCAAAGGTAAGACCGCTGGATCACATTCTGCCGCTTGCGCCCGAAAGGGCCTAAGCGTTTCTCTGGGACCAGCAAGCGGGTAGCTACTCAGGGTGAATCAAAAATTCTTCGGACGGTTGTCCGGCGGACTCCGACGGGCTGAAAACCCCAGCGGATCGCTAGTTGCTCGCCGAGTTTGCCGGCTCAGGCATCGCTTGCAGCCACATAGAGGCCACCGCGTCGAACGCCCGCGGCCAGAAGGTCCGCGTGCTGCCGGCCAGTTGACCGCTGCCGCGTCAAAACGCGTACATAGCTCATTAGCTCAGTCATGGTCATCCCTCATGTGTCTCGTAACTAACGATGACCACGCCGATTAAGCCAGAGGGTTATGAACATAGTTACGAGAATCGCTGGTTGCAATCGAAATTCGGTCGAGGCAATGGCACACAAAAACAGACTACGAACTTGGCCCATCCGACCGCGGGCTTGAGCCACTTCTCCTAACCGATACACCGAATTGACGTGATTTGGGTTCAGTGTGCGTGCGGCTGCAAATGCAGCTTCGGCTTCATCCAGCTTTCTTTGACTGAGAGCGATTACGCCCAACTCCTACCAAGCCTCCGGGCTGTTGGGTCATGACTCGATCCTGGTGCTGCAGATCAACCAATATGCGAGGTAGTGGCAAAGATGCCCAATGCGGTCCTGAGCCAGCGCGATGGAACTACTCTTATCGTCATAAGCGGGCTGTACCTAAATGGTGGCCAAAACGGTATATATCAAGCTGTTTGTGACAGCCGGGTGGTTTCTTTGTGGTTGATTCCTGCGACGGGAGGGATTCCCGGTGCAGTGGGCTTGCGGCGGTATCTGTGCGGGTTGCGGGCGTAGCAGGCATCGAGGGTTTGTTGTCGCTGCCTGCGCGCCTGCTCGATCAGTCCGTGATGGACGGTGTCGGGCGTGTAGTAGTTCAGTCCGCTGTGCCGGTGATTGGCGTTGTAGTTCGTGAAGAATGCCGCCATGTAGCCGCGGGCGTGGTGCAGGTCCTGGAAGCGTCCGGGGAAGTCCAGATCGTACTTGACGGTCTTGAACAGGGATTCCGAATATGGGTTGTCATCAGAGACCCGGGGCCGGGAGTAGGACAGGCTGATGCCCAAGGCACGTGCGAGGTCCAAGGTGGTGCCTGCCCGCATGGGCGCACCGTTATCGGCGTGGAGCACGGCGGGACTCTGGCTGTTTCCGGCCACGGCGTCCTGGATCAGAGCTGAGGCAAGGGCGGCGGTTTCGGTGTATTCGACGCGGTGCCCGACGACCTTGCGCGAGAACACGTCCATGATTGTGTACAGCCGATAGATGTGTTTGCCCGGGCCATGCAGCATCGTGATGTCCCAGCTCCAGAGCTGGTTCGGGGCCGTGGCTTCCAGGACGGGTTTGGCCCGTTTGGAACCGGTGCCACCGCGTTGTGCCCGGCGGTCCCCGTTCTGGCCGTGCGCGGTCACGATCCTGTGGGCTGCCGCGATCGAAAACGAGCAACGACCCGCGTCGAGCATCCGGTAGTAGGCCTGGGTGACCGAGAGGTTCCCGTAGTCCTCGGAGTTGAGCAACTCCATGAACTCCTCGGCTTCGGCCGTGGTGATGCGGTTCGGGTAGGCCCGGTCGGCCTGCGGCACAGCGATTCCGGCCGGCGCGGCAGGTTTCAGGTGCCGGTACCAGGTGGTGCGGTGCAGGCCCACCAGGGCACAGGCTGTGACCGCTGACCAGCCGGCAGTCACCAGTTTCCCCGCGAAGGTCAGGGCGATGTCTTTCCAGACTTTGGCACCAACCAGTCCGGGCGCTGCGGCTCCGGTTCCTTCAGTTCGGGATCCGTTGCCGCCGCGCTCTTGGCCATGGCGTCCAAGAGCGCGGAAGCTTTTCCCAGAATGTCCACCGCGGCCTCGGACCGGGCCAGCTTGGCCTTGAGGACCTCGTTCTCCTTCAGGACCTGCTCGAGCAGCCTCTTATCGCTTTCCCGCAATCGCTGGTCCTCGTTCCCTTGCTTGATACTGGATCTCAACTCCCCGGCTTCGCGCTGCTGAACCCAAAGCCGCAAGGTGCCTTCGGCGATGCCCACCGCTCTACAGAAGGCGATCCGGGACCCACGCTCGAGGCACTTGTCGTACTCATCAAGAATCTCGTGCTTCTGCGCGAGAGTGAAGTGGCTCCGCTTCGAGCGTCGGGAAGGGACAAGAAAATCCATGACGGACCTTTCCCCGGCCTAAGTGCCAGGCCGAAGCGACAGTGACCCTGTCACACAACAGCCTGACACACAGGGAAAACACCTTCAAGTGGTCAAGGATCTGAAGGTTGCAGTTCGGACTAGATGCGAAAGCCAAACAGTCTC
The DNA here is from genome assembly GCF_030815865.1 of Arthrobacter globiformis. NCBI lineage: Bacteria > Bacillati > Actinomycetota > Actinomycetes > Micrococcales > Micrococcaceae > Arthrobacter > Arthrobacter globiformis. Next base: position 1,530,937 of record NZ_JAUSXI010000001.1, on the reverse strand, counting down.
TTGCGTAGGATCAAGTGCTGTGCCATCGCTATAGGCAGGAGCTACCTCGGCCAGGAGCAGCCCACCGAAATCCTCCTTGGGCCCAGGCCGGCAGTTCTGCGGCCCTTCAACCGAGCAACGCTGAAGGGCCAAATCAGGCCCGCTGCTCGCCTTTCGTGGCGCAGTTTCTGGTGGATGCGATGGTGTCCGATTTGCCAACGACGCACGGGTCCCGTGACGCCTGACGATGCCCCGTTGAAGTACCGGATAGCCCGGCTTGGTGGAGAGAAGCTCTGTGCTGTAAAAGCATGTAGGAAAAGCGACGTCTCACCCGCCGAGCGTGTCCCGAATCCTCTTTGTGTTGAAACCCAAGAGTTATGAGACGGCCCACCATGTCATCCATGACCGGGAAGTTCTTCGTCGTGCCGGAATCGAGAAACCCGCAATGAAAAAAACCGCCGGGGAGGAGCCCCATACCAGCTCGAAAAGCCTGAGGGTAAGCAAACTCGAAGAAATCCACCACGCCCTTAGCCCGGACCGGGCATAGGCGATCGTTTGCCACACGGAAGAAACCCACGGGTGGCCCCACAGAGATATATGGCTAATCGTCGACGTCGGAAGCGCGGCCCTCGAGCCGCGAAATTCCAAGGAACCCTAAGCACGCACCGTCCGCCGTCGGCACTCCTGCCCGACCATGGTGTCTGCCCCTTTGTCTGCCTCTCTTGATGCCTGCGACGGCTTGGGCGAGTCCTATGCTGTTAGTCGTGGGTTCGGCCTTTGAGCGGGACATGAATCGGCGCGTTGCCAGCGCGCCAGGCGCTGCACGTGTGCAGGGCGTACCAACTGTGTCTAAACGTCAGCCCCCACCGTTGGTGCTGCCGATTCCGGGTATCTCGGGGGTAGCGGCCGCTGAGTGGTTTCGGGCGGCGCAGCAGAGGGCAGGCAACCGAGCGGTCGTGAGAGCCATCCAGCGGGGGCCCGTTGCCTCCCCGCCCGCGGCTCCGACTCGGCCTGATCTGAACAGGCATGTTCTCGCCATGATGCAGGAGGACGTCGACGAGGCTCGCGATGCACTCACCGGCAAGTGGGTCAGCGACGAGGACGAGACCAAGGCACTCCGTCGGGTGGAGAAGTGGGCTGCGCGGGACGAGAGCCATCGCTCACGTACCGGTTATGACGGCACTGACTACTTGGACAAGTTCCTCTTGCTCCTAAAGACGCGGATCGTCTCCGTCAGCGGAGTCCGGACTGCGGGGGTCGAGCAGATGATGAATGTCTTCGACCTTTACCACGACGAGTTGGGCGGTGCACGACTGTCCGAGTTCAAGCGGCTCGTGGCCCTTAGCCGGAGGCAAGCCACTAGCGGCCGCACATCCGAACGTCCGGAGAGTGCTCTGTCCTTCGTCAGCAAGCGGGAGGCTCTGGGTGCGATGGGGATGGTGAAGGGGCTTAGCACGTCCGCTGCAGGACTTGTCGACCTCGGTGCCTGGGCATTGGGGGTTGACGTCTCCGGCGGCGGTCTGGCCGGGGAGGTTGCCAAGGGCTGGGACGAAATGGGTGGCGCTGCGGCAGATGCAATGGGGGTGGATGTCGGCGAGGAGGCAGTCCTCGGCCAGAGTTCGTTCGCAGTAGGCGACATCGGCGGAAAGGTGATCGGCGCGCTGACGACAGCCGGTGCCTTAACGGGAGCGAGCGTCTCGGTCCAGGTCGGCATGGCGACTGTGCAGACAGCGAAGGGTGTCGATGACCTCGCTGTCGCGTTGAGGACGCTGCGCCGGGGGCCACCTCCGCTTGCTTGGAGCGAGATCGCCGGGCGGCCCGACGTCTGGGCAAAGGTGGTGGGTGTGGTCGCCAACGCAGCAGAGATGGCTGGCAGCATGAATGCGACCAACAGCGCCGTGAAGGATGTCTGCGAAAAGCTGGGCATCGTCCTTGGTGCTGGCCAAGGAGTCATCCTGGTCGCCGCCTACCAGGCCGTCGACCAAGACCCGGCCAGCACCTCGCCCGCTGAGCGTAGCCAGCGGAAGGCGGAACTGCTCGCCGAGATCGTTTCCACCGCTGCGCTGACGATCGATGGCCGCTACGGCGAACCCTTCAGGAAGTTATGGGAAGCCAACCATTCGGCTGTGCACGTCGACGGACCCCGGAGCGCGCCCCCGCCTGTCCCGGGGTCGTCAGATCTCGTCACGCCGATGGCGCGGGAGCCTGTTCCGGGCAAACCTGCGGAAACAGCGCCGCAAACAACGTCTCACCTTGCCCCTCCGAGTCATGGGCCGCCAGCACTGGGGAGCCTGCCGGTCGTCGCGGTGCCGGGACCGAAGCAGCCAGATTCGTACGCGGTGACGTCAGTCAGGAAGTTGAAATCCCTGGTCAAAAAGAAGGACAAGATGGCGGCCGAGGCGCTCGCCATCCGTTACGAGGGATGGAGCACCACGCGTAAAGGGCTGAGCAGGCTCCGAAGGGCGATGGCGAATGGTGATCAGATCGCAAAGCAGGTCTGGGAGAACCGTCTTCCCGAAAACACGAAGTTGGCCGCCTACGTCGGCAAGAAGGGTGACGAGCGGCCCATCCCCCACGAGGCGACGGTAAAGGTGACGGACAGCCAGGGAAAGGTGACCTGGCACCCCAAGCCGTTCCGAAGCGGCGAGATGACCTCTGAACAGAAAAAGCTTGGATATCCCAAGGCACAAGAGTCGACGCACACCGAGATCAAGGCGATAGCGGAGGCGCCGCTCAACGCCGGCGACACACTATGGATCTCGGGACAGTATGACCCGTGTGATCCCTGCCAGAAGGCCATGATTCGAGCCTCTGAAGGTGGACGAACCGTCGACTACTGGTGGCAGTGGGGAACCTTCCGAGCGGTCGACGGGAGGGTTGTCGCTCACAGCCGGAGACCGGATAACGGCCCGGAAGAGGGGGTGAATCCGAGCCTGTGAGTCACTTCACCCCCCGGCGCGTGTGTGGTTGGGAACCGGTGGCGCGAGGTTTCAAAATGGTCGGGTGTCTGACGCAATTGAGATCGACAAGATCCTCGATGCGCATTGCCCAGACGTTGAGATCTTCTTTGCGACCCGAGGTCACCCTGGGAATGCGGCATCAACGAAAACACGAACGGCTGTCAATGGCCATTAGTTTCTGCCCACTAGCGGCCAGTTAGTGTGCCCGCTGGGCATTTCCGTGGCCGTCTACGGGCAGTTTTTCATGGCCGCTGACAAACGGCCTGCTCGGCACCGTCGCCGCGGAACTGAATAACAGACCGCGCAAACGACTAGAGTTCCAAGCACCGATTAAAGTGATCGCGGACATCCTGTTGTGATGACCCCCGATCCGCCGTTCCTCTTCAGGCCGTGAAGGATCAAGCACTCCGAGTGCGTCACGGCCAATCAACGCCGAGCGCTCGTGTCTCGTAACCGAAGTGCCTCGTATCCCTAGGGATATGAGACACCCACCGCGTCGCAGATGAGGCGCCCCACGGGCACTTTCATCGGGCCAGGTATCCGGGCACCGTCGTCGCGACCCCAGCCCGCTTCCGGGCACGAGGACAGCGCGAGCCAGCCGGACCTTCGGCTGCAGGGTGATCGTGCGCCAGACGGCCTGGATCATGCTTCCGATACACCATCCAGGCCATCAGCTCCTGTGCGGTGCAGCTACGCGCTTCTCACCGCCGATAGAAGAGATGCGAGGGCTTCATCGACGTCGAACTCCGCGGCGCTCGCTTGTTGAGCGAGGCCGAGAATGGTGCGGTATCGAGCCGAACAGGGGAAGGGATTCCTCGTTGGTGAGTGCATCAGCTGGCTGTCCCATGCTGATCATTGCCTGCTGCAGGATGAGAAGGCCAACGGAGTGGGTGGCCCTGCGCGTACGTTCCGCCCGAGACCATCCACAGCTCACCGCGATTCACTCCGGCCAGTCTTCCTAGATCTGTTCAACGAAATCCTGGTCATCGCCTGCACGCTTCGAGCCGGCAACCGCCAAACCGCCATCAGGCTTGCTACGATTGCTACGGAGGCAGTCATGACAACTATCCCGCACCGCGAGCTCCGGAATCAGAGCAGTAAGATTCTGGAGCGCGTGAAGAATGGCGAAACGATCGACGTCACCAACAACGGCGAGGTCGCAGCTACCCTCATTCCCCCCTCAGCTTCTCCCTTCGAACGGTTGTTGCTATCCGGCAGTGTCCGTCCAGCGTCAGGTCCCGTCGATTTCCAGGTCCTACGCCGCGTTACATCCGGCGCAGGCACCGCCGAAATGCTGTCCGACCTACGCGGCGACCGTTGATCATTTACGTAGACACCTCAGCTGCCCTCAAACTCGTCGTCGAGGAAGCTGAGTCAACCGCTGTGGCCGAGTATCTGTCAGCTGCTGTGCACCGAGGGCACCATCTGGTGGCCTCGATGCTCCTGTACACGGAGCTCCATTGCGCCGGAAAACGCCGCGGGCTGCCGGCCGAACTCATAACCACAGTGTTGGGCGGAATCAACCTGGTGGATCTTGCGCGTTCGGACCTGATGTACGCCGCCGCGATGCCGGGAAAGCTGCGCAGCGCCGACGCCGTTCATTTGGCCACCGCTATCCGGTTGCAGTCGGACGTACTGGTTGCGTATGACCTGGAACTGGTCACCGCGACGACAGAAGCAGGGCTGCATGCCCTGTCGCCAGACAAAGCGCCGTAACGCCCAAGCTAGGGACAGTAAGGCGGCTGCGGATCTTCGCTTGCTGTGGAGGAAGCGAAAGACCCCGCCCGGAACTTTCCGGACGGGGTCGTCCGCCTGCTGCAGGGTCTAACAGAGGGACTTGGGCGGCTCAGGCCTCCAGGTTCCTCAGCGTTTCCCTGGCCCCGCGCTGGTGCAGGCTGGCCAGGGCTTCGGAGTACGCAGCGACAAAGCTTTCATTGTCGCTCAGGTCCCCGAAGACCTCCCGGTTTGAGATGAAGGACAGCGGGTCTTGCCGCTGGCGGGCGGCGGCGGCCATGAGGGTGTCTTTGAGCCGGTCCACGACTTCAATGGGCGTGCCCTGCTCGTCCGTGCCCTCGGCATACCGGGCCCAGCTCGCCACGATGGCCGCGGACCGCCTGACCTCTCCGCCGTTCTCGAGGTTGATGCGGACCACGGGCAGGAGCCATTTCGGGATCCGGTCCGAGCTCTCCGCGCAGAGGCGGGCCAGGGTGTCGCGCACGTATTCGTTCGAAAAGCGTTCGATGAGCGTGCGCTTGTAGGTGTCGAGGTCAATGCCGGGTACGGGCTGCAGGGTGGGGGTCGCTTCCTTGTCCATGTAGTCCAGCAGGAACCGGGCGAACAGCGGATCCTGCGCCACCTCATGGGCGTAACGGTAGCCGGCGAGGTGGCCTAAGTAGCACATGCCCTGATGGCTGGCATTGAGCAGCCTCAGCTTCATCAGCTCGTAGGGTTCCACGTCATCCACGAGCTGCACGCCGGCCTTTTCGAAGGGCGGGCGGCCCAGGCTGAAGTGGTCTTCCAGTACCCATTGTTCAAAGGGCTCGCAGACCACCGGCCATCCGTCATCCACGCCGAATTCCTCCGCGATGGCCTTGCGGTCGTCGTCGGTGGTGACGGGGGTGATCCGGTCCACCATGCTATTGGGAAAGGGCACATTCTCGCCGACCCAGGCGCCAAGGGTGGGGTCCACAAGCGAAGCAAAGGCCGTGAACATCTTCCGGGCCACCTCACCGTTGCCCTGGATGTTGTCGCAGGACATCACGGTGAAAGGTTCCAGGCCGCGTTCCCGACGGCGGCGCAGGGCTTCGGTGACCAGTCCGAAGGTCGTCCGCGGCGCGGCTCCCGGCTGGAGATCGTGGATCACGTCGGGGTTTTCGGCGTCGAAGTCGCCGGTGACGTGGTGGAAGTTGTACCCGCCCTCCGTGACGGTCAGCGAAACGATCCGGACGGCGTCGGACGCCATTTTTTCGATGACGGCCTCCGGGTCGTCGGGGGCGAAAAGGTACTCGATGACCGAGCCGATGACCCGTCCTTCGCGGGTGCCGTCGGGGTTCTTCACCACCAGCGTGTACAGGCACTCCTGCTTGTCCATGACCTGCTTCATGCGGGCATCGCCGGGCAGGACGCCCACTCCGCAGATGGCCCAGTCGTGGGCGAGGCCGTCATTCATCAGCTGGTCCAGATACGTAGCCTGGTGAGCCCGGTGGAAGCCGCCGACGCCGAAGTGAACGATTCCCGCCGTCAGGGCGGAGCGGTCATAGGACGGCCTGCCCAGGTTGACCGGGAGTTCTGTCAGCGCTGAATTTGTGAGCATGTGATTGTTCCTTTCAAAGCGAGCTGTCAGCGGCCCGGGTAGACGACGGCTTTGAGCTGGCCGGGCTGTTTGCCGGCTTTGGGCGCTTCTTCGGATTGTGCGAGGGTGAACTTGCGGGTGACGAGGATGTCCAGGTTTACCCTGCCGGCGGCGATGAGCTGGATGGCCAGCGGCCAATGGCGCGGCAGGACGGCGGCGCGGATGGTGGCCGGCCTTGCTGGCTGCCTATTGGTGCGGGACGTTGCGGTTGATGTGGCCATCGAACTGTTCCTTGAAAAATCGGGAGTGGAAAAGCGCTATTTCACGGCGCCGAGCGAGAGGCCTTGGACGAGTTTGTCCTGGGCGGCGAAGCCGGCGAACAGCACGGGCAGTGAGATCACGACGGCGGCCGCGCAGACTTTGGCGAGGAAGAGTCCCTGGCCTGAGACGAAGCCGGTGAGGAACACGGGGGCTGTGCCGGCGACGACGCCGGTGAGGACCCGGGCGAGGAGGAGTTCGTTCCAGCTGAAGATGAAGCAGATCAGGGCGGTGGCGGCGATGCCGGGCATTGCCACGGGGGCGATGATCTTGCGGAGGGTGAGGAGGAGGTTGGCGCCGTCGATTTGTGCTGCTTCGAGCATTTCTTCGGGGACTTCGGCGAGGAAGGAGCGCATCATCCAGACGGCGATGGGCAGGTTCATGGACGTGTACATCAGGATCAGGAACCAGATGTTGTCCAGTGCCCCGACGGTCCGGGCGAAGAGGTAGAGCGGCAGGATCGCAGCGACCACGGGCATCATCTTGGTGGAGAGGAAGAAAAACATCACGTCGGTCCACTTCTTCACCGGCCGGATGGAGAGGGCGTAGGCGGCGGGGATGGCCAGGGCGAGGACGAGGACGGTGGAGAGGATCGAGGCGGTGGCGGAGTTGATCATTGGCGGCCACGGGCTGACCCCGGAGCTGGCGCCGAAGAACTCCTTGTAGGCGTCCAGGGTCAGGTTCGCGGCGATGGAGGGCGGGTTGGTGGCGGCGTCGGTTTCGGAGTGGAAGGAGGTCAGGATCATCCACAGCACCGGTGTGGCGAAGAGCAGTGCCAGGAGCCAGGCGGCGATGCCGGCGGCGGTGTTGTTCCGGGTGGGGTCCATCCGGGACTTGGCCCCGAACTTCCCGAAACCGCGGGGGGCGCCGGTGTTCAGGGCCGCCGTCGGGCCGGAGGGTGTGCTCTGCGGTGCGGCGGGGGTGAGGGTGCTCATCGTGCTGCCTCCTTCTTGAAGAGTGAAAAGACGGTGCGGAGTGCGAACGTGGCCACGATGATGGTGCCGATGACCACCACGACGCCGGCCGCGGACGCCAGGCCGTATTCGTTGGCGAAGTAGAACGTCTGGTAAATGGCGTAGGGCAGGTTGGCCGTGCCCAGTCCGCCTGCGGTGAGGGTGAAGACGGAGTCAAAGTTCTGCACGATGTAGATCGCGCCAAGCAGGCCGCCGAGTTCGAGGTACTGGCGCAGGTGCGGCAGCGTGAGGTGCCGGAAGATCGCCCACGGGCTGGCGCCGTCCATCTGGGCGGCTTCCACGGTGTCCATGGGGCGGGACTGCAGACCCGCCAGCAGGATGAGCATCATGAACGGCGTCCACTGCCACACCAGCGACACGATGACGGCCATCAGGGGTGCCTGGGATAGCAGGTCCAGCTGGGGCGGGGTGACACTGCCGAAGAGGGACCAGATCCACGTCAGGATGCCGTTGATCAGCCCGTACGTGGGGTTGAGCAGGGCGTGCTTCCAGATGAGGGCGGCGGCCACGGGCACCACCAGGAATGGCGCGATCAGGAGGGTGCGTGCCAGTCCTCGGCCGATGAACTTCTTGTCCAGCAGCAGTGCCAGGCCCAGGCCAATGAGCAGGCTGAACAGGACCACGGAGACGGTGAGGAGGATGGTGGTGAAGATCGCCTGGCGGAGGTCAGGGTCGGTGAGGACCGTAACGTAATTCTCCAGGCCGGCAAATGCAGTCTTGTCCGGGCTCAGGCTGTTCCAGTTCAGGAACGAGATGATCAGGGTCACCACAAACGGGAGCTGGGTGACGATGATGAGGAAGATCAGGGCCGGAAGCAGCGGTGCGCGCCGTGCCCAGGCCAGGGCGCGTTCCCGTGACTTGGCGTTCCTGGTTGGTTTGGCTGCGCTGTGTCCCGGACGGGAGATGCGCGCCGTTGCGGTAGTCATGATGTTCTCCTGCAGTTCGGTTAAGGTCACTTGTACTTGTCGGCGACTTTTTGGGCGGCTGCCTGTCCCTTGGCAAGCGCCTCGGCCACGGAACCCTGGCCTGCGATGGCGGAGCTGACGCCTTGGGAGACGTTGGTGCCCAGGGCGGCGAACTCGGGAATGCCCACAAATTGGATTCCGACGGCGGGACGTTCCTGGGCGCCGGGGTTCTTCGGGTCCGCATTCTCGATCGCGAAGCGTTCGGCCTTGAAGAACGGTGCAGCCTGCTGGAACTCGGAGTTCTCGTAGGTGGAGATGCGCTTGCCGGAGGGGACCTTCGCCCAGCCGAGCTTGGAGGCCACCAGTTCCTCGTACTTTTTTGAGCTGGCCCAGGCGATGAACTTCCCGGCGGCATCCTGCTTCTTCGAGGCGGCCTGCATGGCCCAGGACCAGGTCCACAGCCAGCCGGAGGACTTCGTGTTCTTCACTGGTGCCTGGGCGTAGCCGATCTTGCCCTTCACCGGTGACGCATCCGCTTCCAGCGCGCCGGCGGCGGAGGTGGCGTCGTACCACATGGCGACCTTGCTCTGGCTCAGGTTGTTCAGGCACTCGGTGAACCCGGCCTGGGCGGCGCCCGCCTCGCCGTGCTCGCGGACCAGTTTGGTGTAGAACTCGGTGGCTGCGGTGAATTCGGGGGCGTTGACCTGTGCGTTCCAGTCCTTGTCGAACCAGGTCCCGCCGAAGGTGTTCACCACCGTGGTCAGCGGCGCGAAGACCTGGCCCCAGCCGGGCTGGCCGCGCAGGCAGATGCCCTTCGTGCCGGGAGCTGCGCCGTCCACCTTCGCCGCGATCTCAGCCACCTGATCCCAGGTCGGCTTCTCCGGCATCGCCAGGCCCTTGGCCTCCAGGATGTCCTTCCGGTACATCAGGAACGAGGACTCACCGTAGAACGGCTCACCGTAGAGCCTGCCGTCCGTGCCGGTCAGCGACGCCGTGTAGGCCGGCAGGATGTCCGCCTGGTTGAAGTTGGGATCCTTGGCCACGCTGTCCAGCGGCGCGAGCCAACCGTTGGCGGCGAAGAAGGGGATCTCGTAGTTGGACAGCGAGGCGACGTCGTACTGGCCGGCCTGGCTGGAGAACTCCTGGCTGATCTTCGCCCGGACATCGTTCTCCGGCAGGATCGTGTAGTTGACCTTCACGCCGGTTTCCTTGGTGAAATTTTCCGCGGTGAGCCGCTGCAGATCCTCCATCTGCGGGTTGTTCACCATCAGGACGCTGATGCTGTTCGGGTCGCCGGCGGAATTGCCTCCGCCGGCGCCGGCGCAGCCTGAGGCGGAAAGTGCGATGCACAGGGCACCGGCAGCCATCGAGGCTGCGCGCATGCTGGGACGCATAAGAACTCCTTTGTGCTCAAAAGTCGGGACACGAGCCCGGGCTGAAGTCGGGGACCCGGATGAAAGGGCCACTCCGGTCCCGGCCGGTTCTCGGTTGAGTTGCTCATATGAGCAAGATCAACTGCTCATCTGCCATGTGACTCTAGTCATATATAGTCATTTGAGCAAGAGGCGATACTCAAATGATCAGATCTGCGAGAGGTGACCAGAATGGCGGAGCATTCCCATGAAGAGCTTCTGGCGCGCGTCAGCAGCGAGTACTACCTGGAAAACCGCTCCAAGGTGGAGATCGGCGCTAGCTATGAAATTTCGCGGTTCCAGGTTGCCCGCCTGCTCGCAGAGGCCCGCGAGAAGGGCATCCTGGAAATCAAGGTGCATTTCCCCTCCCGCGTCTCCGCTGCTGATATCCGGCGCATCGAGTCCGCACTGGGGATTAGGGAGGTAATCGTCGCGGAGACCACCGGGGACGTGATCCAGGCGCGCGCCATCCTGGCCAAAGCGGCCGCCGTCGAAATCTCCCGGCAGGCACCCGCCGGCGGGACCATCGGCATCTCCTGGTCCCGCACCCTGGACGTGGCCTCGCGGCTGGTCCGGGAGCTTCCCCGGTGCGACATTGTCCAGCTTGCCGGAGCCCTTCCCACAGAAGGCGAGAGCAATCCCCTGGAGCTGATCCAGCGGCTGGGACATGTGAGTGGGGGGCTCACTTGGCCGCTGTGGGCACCTCTGGTGGTGGAGGATCCGACGACGGCGGCCGGCTTGCGCCGCCAGCCAGAGATCGCCGAGGCCCTGGCAAAGGCGGATTCACTCGACCTGGCCGTCGTCGCAATCGGCGCCTGGAAGCCGGGCACGTCCACCGTCTGGGACAGGGCCGACGCCGAGGTGAGGCAGGCGGCAGTGGAGGCCGGCGCCGTCGGGGAATGCTCCGGCCGGCTCCTAAACGCCACAGGCGTTGCGGTGGAATCGGGGCTGGACGAACAGATTATCGCCGTCACCATCAAGCAGCTGCAGCGGACCCCGAAGGTGATTGCCGTGGCCCAGGGGGAAGCACGGGCTGAAGCCCTGCTGGCCGTGGCCAAGGCGGACTTTGTCACCACGCTGATCATTGATACGCCGCTGGCCCAAGCCCTGACTGACCTGATCGACGAGGAGAAGAGTTAATGAGCATTGTTGTCGGGGTGGATTCCTCCACCCAGTCCTGCAAGGTCCTTGCCGTGGACGCCGAAACCGGTGACGTGATCACGTCTGGTGCGGCGGCCCATCCTGATCTCACCGCCGTGGACCCGTCCGTGTGGACCTCCGCGCTGCGGGAAGCATGGCATTCTGCCGGCGCTGACCGGCTGGGCAGTTCCGTCTCCGCTGCCGGCATCGCCGCCCAACAGCACGGGATGGTGGCCCTCGACAGTTCCGGGACGCCCGTGCACGATGCCCTGCTGTGGAACGACACCCGCAGCGCGCCGGACGCGGCGAGGCTGCGGGACGAACTTGGGCCCGAACAGTGGGTGGACGCCGTCAACCTTGTCCCGGTCGCTTCGTTCACCATCTCCAAGCTGGCGTGGCTGGCGCAGAACGAACCGGATGCCGCTAGCCGAGTCGAGCAGGTGGTCCTCCCCCACGACTGGCTCAACGGTGCCATGGGCGGGGAGTTCATCACGGACCGGAGCGACGCCTCCGGCACCGGCTACTTCTCCCCCGTCACCAACAGCTACCGGACAGACCTGCTGGAACGCTTCTTCGGACGGGTCCCGCGCCTACCGCGCGTGGTGGCGTCGAACGAGCAGGCCGGCACCGTGCAGAACGGCTGGGGCATCGACGGCGCCGTCCTCGCCGCCGGCGCCGGGGACAATGCCGCAGCCGCATTGGGGCTCGGTCTGCGCCCGGGCGAGGTGGTCGTCTCCATCGGCACCTCCGGAACCGTCTTCACCACCACACCTTCCGCGATGCCGGACCATACCGGTGCTATCGCCGGATTCGCGGACGCCGCCGGCGGACATTTGCCGCTGCTGGCCATGCTCAACTCTGCCCGCGTCATGGCAGCGACCGCTACCATGCTCGGCGTCGACCTTGCGACACTGGATTCCCTGGCACAGGCCGCCGGCAGCGACGCCGGCGGACTGACATTCCTTCCTTACCTGGACGGCGAGCGCAGCCCCAATCTTTCCCACGCAACAGGCAGCCTGGCCGGTCTCACCAGGAGCAACATGAGCCCCGAGAACCTCGCCCGCGCCTCCGTGCTGGGCGTGCTGAACTCACTGGCCGACGGCATCGACGTCCTGAGGCAGTCCGGTGGCGCCCCGGACAAAGTTCTCCTGATTGGCGGAGGCTCCAAATCGCAGGCGCTGCGACAGGCAGCAGCAACTATTTTCAATCTGCCGGTCGAGATTCCGACAACCAGGGAGTACGTCGCCCTCGGCGCAGCCAAACAGGCCGCATGGGCGGCCACTGGAGAACTTCCCGACTGGAAACGCAGCATCGAAGCCGCCTACGAACCCGAAGGAGACTGGGGCTTCGGCGTCCGGGAACGCTATGCCGAGGTGCGTAAGAGCCTCTACGGGGTGTGAGTTGCAGCCCCTGGATGCCCCACCAGCGGCCAGCCGGTCAGGCAAGCAGTTCTTGCAGTGCCCCAGCCATCCCCCGCTCGAGAATGAGTTCGGCGGCACGGGAAGTTTCTGTTGAAAGCCGTGAGATCGCTGCCGCGTCCATCGTGGCGGGCAACGGAAGGCAATTGATCACACCTGCGATCCACCCCGGAAGATCCTCGCGGTCAAAGGTGCTTCGCAGCAACTGCACGATCCTCGCGTCGTCGCGGGGCTCCAACTGGGAATTTTCCGACCGGCCGCTGTAAAGAACGAGGAGGGCGGCCAGCGACAGGACCGTCAGCGGCGCCTGAGCATCGACCGCCCACCGATCCAGGACGACGGGAAGGTTGCGCGTCGCCCACTTCGAGAGGGCGTTCAGGGCGATATCCTCGAGTTGATGCCGCAGGGAGGGGTTGTAGAAACGTTCAAGAATCTGCTGGGCAAAGGCCTCCAGCGCCTGGCGATCCCCTTCGATGGTGGGCAAAACCTCGTCGGCAACCAGGCGGTTGATCAGAGCCTCCACCAGCGGAACGGCGAAAGCGTCCCGCACTGTCTCGCATCCGAGCTGGAGCGCGATGGCTGACATCGCTGTGTGGGCGCCGTTGAGTATCCGCACTTTCTTCGCCCGGAAGGGACGGATGTCGTCCATGAACAGCACATTCAGCCCTGCCCTGTCTAACGGCAACACCTCGCGAATCGCCGGGCTGCCCCCGATCGCCCAGACGTAGAAGTGCTCGGCCTTGACAACGAGTTCGTCGGCGAATCCAATCTCCGCCTGCACAGCCTCGATCTCCCCCTGGGGAAATCCGGGAACGATGCGGTCCACGAGGGTGTCGTAGAAGTGACAGGCGGTCCGCACCCATGCGTCGAATTCCGCCCCGAGGTCGTTATCGGCTGCGTGGTGCAGCACATGCTCTCGCAAAGTCGACCCGTTGTCCTCGATGAGCTCACAGCACAGGAAGGATAGTCCTGCTTCCGGATCACCCCGGAAATGCTCGAACCGCCGGTACAGGAGTGCCGTGACCTTGGCGGGGAAGGACCGCGGGGGCCGTGCGCTGAGGTCGTCGCCGGACACGAACTCGATGCCGGCCTCGGTCGTGTTCGAGACGATGACCCGGAGGTCGGGGCTGATGACCAGCCGATCGTATTCCTCGAACTGATTGTGGGCGCTGAGCACGGAGCGCACACAGGTGACGAGGTCAACCTCCTTGACGGGGCGGCGGTCCTTAATGCCCTCAAGGTAGACGTGGAAGAGGCCGTCCTGTTCCGCAAGCTGGCGCAGGGCCTGCGAGGGGCGGTCCGTGGCCTGTATGACGGCCACGCCGTCGCGGGTCACGCCGGATTGGTTCGCCCTCGTGATCATCCAGTCGACAAAGGCACGCAGGAAATTCCCGGCCCCAAACTGCATGATAGTGATCGGAAGCTCGGGCCGTGCGGTCGTCGTCGCGTCCAGTTTCTTCATGGTAAGTCCTCGTTGCTCTGCAGTTTCGTCGTAGGTCCTGGCAGCGCCGGTCACGTCACTGCGCCCAACTGCCACGGAATGAACTCGTCCTGGCCGAGGTCCAGCTGCTCAGAAACGGACTGCTCCCCCGAGGCGACGGCAATGATCTTTTCGAAGATCTCCTCGCCCACACTGTTGATCGACGCGGTTCCGTCCACTATGCGTCCGGCGTTGATATCCATGTCCTCACGCATGCGTTCGAACGTCGGGGTGTTGGTGGCAACCTTGATCGACGGCGTGGGCTTGCCCCCCAGGACAGAGCCGCGGCCGGTGGTGAACACCACCACCGTGGAGCCACCCGCGATGATGCCGGTCACGGACACGGGGTCATAGCCAGGGGTGTCCATGAAGGCGAACCCGCGCGTGGTGACCGGCTCGGCGTACTCGTACACGGCAGACAATTCCGCGGTGCCGCCCTTGGCGATTGCGCCGAGCGACTTCTCCAATATGGTCGTCAGCCCGCCCGCCTTGTTGCCGGGAGAGGGATTGTTGTCCAGGGAGCCGCCACCGGAGGTCGCGTAGTCCTTCCACCACTCGATGCGCTGCAGGAGCTTAAGGCCCACTTCCTCGGACACCGCACGCCGCGTCAGCAAATGTTCGGCTCCGAAAATTTCCGGCGTCTCGGCAAGGATCGTCGTGGCCCCGTGGGCAACCAGCAGGTCGGAGGCCACGCCCAGGGCCGGGTTCGCGGTGATCCCCGAGTACCCGTCGGAGCCGCCGCAGTTCATCCCCAGCACAAGTTCCGAGATGGGAGCGGGTTCGCGGCGCAGTGCATTCACGTGCGGAACCATCTCGTTGATGGCCTCCACCCCGGCACGGACCGTTGCACGGATCCCGCCGCTGTCCTGGATGACCAAAGTCCGCACCAGCTTCTCGCTCGGAAGGTCCAGCCCGTCCAGCAATGATGTCGCTGGCAGCATCTCGCATCCCAGACCCAGCACCAACAATCCGGCGATGTTGGGATGGTTGGCATAGCTCCGCAGCGTGCGCCGCGTCAGCCGGGCGCCTTCACTGCCAGCGACGAGACCGCAACCGGAATCATGCGTTAGGGCTATGACCCCGTCGACGTTATCGTAGCCCTGCAGGGCTGCAGCCGTGAATTGCGCGGCGATCATTCGGCCCGTCGACGCCGAGCAGTTCACTGCGGTCAGTATGCCGATGTAGTTGCGGGTCCCCACGCGCCCGTCGCCGCGGTGATACCCCTGGAACGTCCGCGCCGGCCCGCCTGGTGCCGCTGGCTGCACGCGGGCGGTACCGAACTCATGCACACGATCGGCGTTGTCCATGCCGAGGTTGTGGGTATGGACGTGGTCTCCGGCCGCAATGTCCCGCGTGGCCCGGCCGATCGACTGGCCGTACTTGTGGACCCGTTGGCCCGCAGCGAGCGGCCGTAGGGCGAGCTTGTGACCGCGGGGGACGCTTTGCCGCACGCGAAGCCGGTGCCCCCGATCGGTCAGCTCAGCACCGGGGGGCAGGTCTTGGGTGGCGACTGCGACATCGTCCTCGGGCCGCAGTACCAACGCAACCTCATTCAGGTCACGGAGGGTGGTGGGAATGCTCGTCATGGCCAAATCCTTCTTCAGTGAGGGAACGACGGGAATGAAATCGTTTTCATTGTAGAGCGACGAAAACGTTTTCATCAAGGGATGAGTGGACGGGTGATGGCTGGGGTGCGCCCGAAGCCCCACCATCGGCGGCTGAGGCAAAGCACCGATGATGATCCATCAGGGCGAGCCGGCGCCCTCTTTCCACGGGGAAGAGGGCAGCCGGCAGCTGCGCTTACTCAGCCAGTGCTTGCGTCAGCGGAGCGCGGACCGACGTGCCGCGGAAGATGAATTCCGTCTTCAGTTGAGCCGGCGGCTCCGGAGCGGGGCCTGTCGCCGTCATCAGTGCGTTGAGGTAGGACATGGCCAGGGCGCCGGCCTCCTCCCGCGGGACCCGGACGGTGGTCAGCGCCGGGTTGGCCATGGCGGCGAATTCGATGTCGTCGAATCCGACGACGGTCAGGTCGTTTGGAACCGAGACGCCGTACTGGGCGAGCTGGTTGATCAGGCCCAGGGCCATGACGTCGTTGTAAACCATGACCGCTGTGACATTGGCGAGCAGAACCTTTTCCGCCGCGCTGCGGCCGCCTTCAAAGGAGGGGGCGAAACTGCCCACGGCAACCTCCGTCAGACCCGCAGCGGCCAAATGCGTCGTGACTGCGCCTTGCCGCACCCGGCTGGAGTAGCTCGTTCCGGGGCCGGCGACGTACCCGATCCGCATGTGCCCCAAGGCTTTCAGGTGCATCACCTCCTGCGCGATACCAGCAGCGTTGTCGAAGGTGACGGCCGGGACGCCCGGGACCTCGCGGTTGATTAGGACCATCGGCCGCCGCTGCCGGTGGGAAAGCAGGTCCTCGTCCGTCATGCGCGCCGCGCACAGGACAAGCCCGTCCACCTGGCGGCCCAGCCTTGTGACAAGCTCTGATTCGCGAACCGGATCCTCGCCGCTGTCGACCAGCAGCACGGGGTAGCCCAGTTCCTCGGCCCGGTTCTGAATGCCCCTCACGACGCTGGGGAAGAAAGGGTTGGTGAGGTCCGGAACCACGATCCCGATGTTGCCGGTCAGGCCCGTGATGAGGGACTGCGCCGCGCGGTTAGGGCGGTAGTCCAGCCGGGCGGCGGCGCTTAGCACCCGCTCCCGGGTCACCGCATCAACCTTCTCCGGGCGCACGAAAGTCCGCGAGACCGTGGCAGGAGAGACGTCGGCAGCTTTGGCAACGTCCCGGATCGTCACGGGTACGGACATGGGTTCACCTCCCGGTGGCTTTGTTACGGATTTTATCCCCGGACCCATGAAGTTCCCGTCCCGTCAAAGTTTCTGAAGATATGAGCTTGGTCTCAGCTTGTCTCCGCGCTACATTGATAATAACGTTTTCATAGCCAGCTCCCCACCCCCTCGGAACTGGCCCCCAAACCCCCTTCAAATTGAGAGAGACATTGATGTCTGCACCCACCCTCCTGAATCTTGACCCCGCACTGCCAGCCGTCGAACGACGTCTGGAACTGCATCCCGACCGTGCGCTTCCAGCGGATGAGCGTCAGCGCGCCGTGGCACGCGAGATCTACGAGCAGACGGCGCAGTTGCCGCTCATCTGCATGCACGGTCACGTTGAGGCGGACGTTTTCGCCGCCAACGAGCCGTTCGCCGATCCGGCCCAGCTCCTGGTGGTCCCCGACCACTACGTGACCCGCATGATGGTCTCCCAAGGGATAGCCCCCGAGTCCCTGGGCGTGCCGCGGATTGACGGCGGTCCGGTCGAGACTGACTCGCGGGCCATCTGGCGGACGTTCTGCCAGAACTGGAAGCTGTTCCGCGGCACCCCGTCGCGCTACTGGATGGAGCATGAGCTTGCCGAGGTCTTCGGGGTCGACCTCATGCCCAGCGCCGAGACTGCCGATGCGATCTACGATCAGATAGCCGCTCGCATTGCGGAGCCGGACTTCCGGCCCCGGCAACTGCTGGACCGGTTTTCGATCGAGCTGATTTCCACGACCGACCCTGCAACCAGCGACCTGCGCCACCACACACAGCTGGCCAAGCAGGGCCTGGGAGAGCGGATCATACCGACATTCCGCCCGGATGCCGTGTTCCATCTTGACCGTCAGGGGTGGCGGGCTGAGGTCGCCAAACTGGCAGAGGTCTCGGCTGTGGACACCTCCACCTATTCCGGGTTCCTCGACGGGCTGCGAGAGCGCCGCCGCGCCTTCGTTGCCGCTGGTGGGCTGGCTACCGACCATGGCCACCTGAGCGCCGACACCACACCCATGGCGGAGTCCGCCGCCGCAGAGCTGTACTCCCGCGCCCTGGGCGGACCGGTCAGCCCCGCGGAGGCGCAGGCCTTCGCCGCACACATGCTTTTCGTCACCGCGGGCATGGCCTGCGACGACGGGCTGGTAATGCAAATTCATCCCGGTGTTCTGCGCGATCACCACAAGGGAGTCTTCGAGCGCCACGGCCAGGACAAGGGCTTCGATATCCCGGTGGCCACCGAGTTCACCCGTTCACTGCAGCCGCTGCTGGAGCGCTACGGCCACGACCCCAGGTTCCGCGCCATCCTCTTCACTGTCGACGAGACTCTTTACAGCCGCGAACTCGCCCCCCTCGCCGGCGCCTATCCGTCGCTCCGGCTGGGTGCTCCCTGGTGGTTCCTCGACTCCCCGGAGGGCATGCGGCGTTTCCGCGAGTCCGCGACCGAGACGGCTGGTTTCTACAACACCTCCGGTTTCGTCGACGACACTCGCGCCTTCGCCTCGATCCCCGCCCGCCACGACCTCTCCCGCCGCATCGACGCCGGCTTCCTGGCCCGGCTGGTCCTTGAGCACCGGCTCAGCCAGGACGAGGCCGTCGAAACCGCCGTCGACCTCGCCTACAACCTCCCGAAAACCGCCTACTCCCGGCGTTCCGCCTGACCCTCAATTTGGCTGACCCCTAATCTGCCTGGATGCAAAGGAGCACCCCGATGGCCAACAAAATCACCACGCCCACCAGTTCCCGGGCGAAGAAAACAAGTGGCATGGTGTCACTGAAAGAGAAGATCGCCTACGGCATGGGCGATCTGGGCAACGGCTTCATGTTCGACCTCGGGCAGGCCTACCTGCTGAAGTTCTACACAGATGTGGCGGGATTGCCACCCGCAGCCGCCGCCTCCGTCTTCGTCATCACGAAGCTCTTCGACGCGTTCATGGACCCGCTCGCCGGCACCGTGATCGACGGGCGGCGCAATGTGGGCCGCTTCGGCCGCTTCCGGGGCGTCATGTTCTACTCGTCCATTGCGCTGGCCGTGCTGACGGTCTTTACCTTCCTCACCCCCGGCCAGTCCGAGGGTGTGAACCTGGTCTACGCGTACGTCTCCTACATGGCGTGGGGCGTGTTGTACTCGTTCACCAACATCCCCTACGGCTCGCTGGCCTCGGTGATGACCCAGGAACCCATCGAGCGGGCCAAGCTCGCCTCCTTCCGCCAGGCCGGTTCTGTCACTGCGCTGCTGGTCACCGGCGTCGCGTTCATGCCACCCGCCGGCACCATGGCGGTGGTGGGCGTCCTCTGCTTCTTCGCCACGTTCAGGTACACCCGGGAGGCCGTCCCCGTGGTCCGTACCCGCGAGAAGCTGACTGTCCGGAACTTCGTTACCACCATCGTCACCAACCGGCCCCTGCTGGTCCTGGTCGTCATGACGATCTTTTCGATCTCGGCTTACAACGTGAAGACGTCGATGATCGTCTACTTCACGCAGTACTACCTGGGCGATGTGCGGCTGCTGCCGTACGTGAACGTGATCAGCATCGGCTCCTCGATCATCGGTATCCTGCTCATCCCTGTTCTGACACGCCTGATCGGCAAGAAGCGTACGGCCCTGTGCGGCTTCCTGCTCGCCATCGTCGCGGACGGACTGAACTTCGTGCTGCCGACCAACCCCGTGCTCTTCACCGTCCTGTTCAGCCTCTCCTTCATCGGGGTGGCCCTGCCCAACGGCATCACCTGGGCGCTGGTCTGCGACGTCATTGACTTCGGCCACTGGCGCACCGGAGTACGCCGCGAAGGCATCACCTACTCCATGTTCAACTTCTCCCGCAAGATCGCCCAGTCTGTTGCCGGCGGCCTGGCCGGGTTCGGACTGAGCGCGATCGGCTACATGCCCAACGTGCCGCAGGGCCCGGAGGTACTGGCCGGAATGAAGGGCCTGCAGACCCTCTATCCCTGCCTGGCGTTGGCCGCGGCCGCTATTGTGCTCGCCATGCTTTATCCCCTGACGGACAAGAAGGTGGAAGAGCTTGTCCTCGAGACGCATGCACGGGAAGGGACTCCGGCCCCCTTGGAACGGAGCCCCCAGGACGGCACCGAATCGAACCCCACCACCCAGGAGAAACCATGATGACAGTCCCCCGCTCACAGCCCTCCGCAATGCTGCTGGCACACCCTGTGGTCGCTGTCCTGAGGACCTCCCACGCCCGTGAGTACGCCCCGGTTATCGAGGCGCTGATCGCCGGAGGCGTCCGGTCCATCGAACTGACCCTCACCACCGAGGGCGTTTTCGAGGAGATCGCCGGACTCAGGGCCCGGTTCGCCGGTTCCGCAGAAATCGGAGTGGGCACCGTCGTCGACCTTCACGAGGCCCGGCAGGCGCTCGACGCCGGCGCTGACTACCTCGTTACCCCGGTGACAGTGCCGGAGGTGATCAGTGCCGCCGTCGACCGCGGCGTCCCCGTCTTCCCCGGCGCGTACTCGCCCACGGAGATGCACACGGCATGGTCCCTGGGAGCCACAGCCGTCAAGCTGTTCCCCGCCTCTGGGGTGGGGCCGGGGTACATCGGGCAGCTGCGCGGGCCTTTCCCCGATCTGCCGATCATCCCCTCCGGAGGAGTGTCCATCCAGGACGCGCCGAAATGGATCGAGGCCGGGGCCCTGGCCGTGAGCCTGGGCGGGCCCCTCCTGGGAGACGCCTTCAAGGGCGGCGATCTCACCGCGCTCACCGAGCGCGCCACCGAGGTCACCCGCCTCGTCGCCCTCGCCCAGAACAGGATGGTCAACGCATGAGCGAGGTGGTCACCATGGGAGAAACGATGGGGCTGATGAAGGCCGACACGCCCGGGCCATTGGCACACACACGCTCCCTAAGCATCGGAATGGGCGGCGCAGAGAGCAACTTTGCCATCGCCCTGTCCCGGCTGGGCATGGCAGTGACCTGGGCCGGCCGGGTCGGCGGCGACAGCATGGGCGAGCTGGTGCTCCGCGAACTGCGTGCCGAGGGCATCGACGTCCACGGCATCGTGGACCCCGAGGCCCCCACCGGGCTGATGATCAAAGAACGCCGCACCTCCGAACAGCTCAAGGTGTGGTACTACCGGTCCGGAAGCGCTGGCTCCCGCCTTGAACCGCAGGACGTCCCCGCGAGGCAGATCCGCGAAGCCCGGCTCCTGCACCTGACCGGCATCACCCCTGCCCTGTCGGCCTCAGCGGCGGCGGCCGTTGACCATGCCATAGCCGTAGCGCGCGATGCAGGAACCCTGGTGTCACTGGACCTCAACTACCGTGCCGCCCTCTGGTCCCCGGAAGAGGCCGGCGAGCTGTACCGGAAACTGCTCCCGCAGGTGGATCTGGTCTTCGCCGGCGATGACGAAGCGATGATCGCTTTGGGACTGGACCAATCGCAACCGCCCCCGCCGCTGGAACTGGCGCACCAGCTGACAGCCTTGGGCCCGCGGCATGCCGTCGTGAAACTCGGACCACTGGGGGCCGTGGCAGTCGCCGACAATGCTGAGCTCGTCCAGGTAGCCGTGCCGGTCAACGCAGTGGACACGGTCGGAGCCGGGGATGCTTTCGTTGCCGGCTACATCGCCGAGTTCCTGGCCGGTGAGAACCTGGAACAACGCCTGAAGACGGCCGTGCGCACCGGAGCCTTCGCCTGCCAAGTACCGGGTGACTGGGAAGGCATGCCACGCCGGGGCGAACTCGGGCTACTGGAGTCCAAAGACCCCGTAGCCCGGTAAGCCGTTTGATTCGTGTTCGGCAAGACTTTCTGCCTGCCACCGAGACTCCGCTGGCGGACGACGGCGGGATGCTGACCGCCGCCGAACAGCTCACCGCCGCGGCGCTGCTCGAGGGGGACATCGGCGACGAGGACCAGTACGGCGTGTGAACTGATCCACCGAGAACTGTTGTCAGCAAGCCTGTAGTGGCACCGCCGGTGGTGGCCGCCACTTTTTCTCCTGAAGTTTCGGAAAAACCCATCCTCAATGCGGTACAGCGCGAATAGCTTGCATAGCCCGTTGGATTGGCAGGTGGGAGCCCGCCGGTCCATGAACACATATCGCATCAGGAGACCTCCATGGCAACACACACCCACACCGGGACAGCGGCCCGCACGAACATCCAGAAGGCATCGATGGTTGTTGGTGCCGTATTCCTGCTGGTCGGCGTCTTGGGCTTCGTCCCGGGCATCACCGGTAACTACGGCGAGCTGGCCTTCGCTGGCCACCATTCCGAGGCCATGTTGCTGGGCCTCTTCCAGGTTTCCGCCCTGCACAACATCGTCCACCTGTTGTTCGGAGCAGCTGGACTCGCCCTGTCGAAGACCGCCGCCGGATCCCGTTCCTTCCTCCTCTACGGAGGCATCATCTACCTGGTGCTCTTCGTCTACGGGCTGGTGATCCCCCAGGATTCCGCCGGCAACTTCGTGCCGCTGAACGGCTTCGACAACATCCTGCACCTTCTCCTGGGGGTAGGGATGGTAGCCCTCGCACTGGTTCTCACCAAGCGCCACAAGGCACGGGCCTAGGACTCCCCGGCGCCCGACCCAGCGCCCGGAAACAGCAAAGCCCCCGGCAACGGAGAGAGACTGAACTGCTCCCCGGAAGTAGGACTGAGAAATTCAGTTCCGACTCCCGGGGAGCAGTTTTGCGTGCAAGCAGTTCAGACTCCGCGCACGGGGGCTTTGTTGGTCGGGATCGCAAGGGCGAGCGGCCAGTGCGAGCTCGAGGTGGGGTTCGGGCGCTGGTTGCAACCGATCCGCCGAACACGGCGATCACTTCTATCCGTGGTCCAAGGGCGGCTCCAGCAGCCTGCCACCCTGCTTGCCGCCCTCACCAAACAGCTGGGCCGGGTTCCCGGGCCGGGCGAGTGCCAGATGAGCCTCAGCCAGGTTGGTCCCAGCCGCGCCAGGTTGCTTGACCTTCATGCTTCGGATCCCGTTCTGGTCTCACCCAATTGTGGCAGGAACAAATTGAAGCCCTGGACTCAGCTCTATCTGTTGCCTGTCCTAGCCGCGGCGCACGGCATAGGCCTGGGCTTGGGCCCTGGTGGACAGGCCGAGTTTGGCCAGTATGCTTCCAACGTGGTGCTCCACAGTGCGTTTGCTGATAACGAGCCGCCCCGCGATCTGATCGTTGGAGTCCCCCTCTGCGAGGAGTCGCAAGACTTCGGCTTCCCGGGCGGTGAGGGGCCCTCCTATCCGGGGGGCAGGCCGCCCTGGGCTGCCCAGGCTGCGGAGCAGGGCGCCAGCGGCGTCTGCATCAGGTGCCGCCCCCAGCTTGCGGAAGGCCATCAGGGCCGCCCGTGCTTCCGCCGTCGCCACCTCAACATTGGAATCCTTCACTGCCCTGGCAATCAGCAGCCGTGTCCGGGCCTCGTCCCACGGCAGGCCCGCGGCTGTGAACGCGCCAAGGGCCGCTTCCAGGTGTGCCAGTGCATCGGGAGAACCCTCCGCCCAGCCGGCCCGTCCGGCAGTTACTTCGGCGAAGGCCACGTCCCGTACCAGTCCAGTGTCCGCTGCCAGGGACTCAAGCCGGCTGCTAATGGCCAACGCCTCCCCTGCCCGTCCCGCTGCCCCCTGGGCTTCGGCCAGCAGCGCCAGTTCCGGTCCTATCAGGCGAGAGGTGCCTGCAGCAGCAAGATGCCTACGCAGAATGGAGACGGCGATTTCCGCTTCACCTCTGACAAGATGCAACCGCGCCCGGGGGCGGACCGAGTATCCATCGGTTGAAGCCGCCTGAAGGAGTTCTGCAGCCTCACCGAGCCGGCCCTGCAGTATGCGCAGGTCAGCCAAGCGCGCCACGGCGCCTCCACGCATTGCCCGGTAGCCGCCGTCGTATTTCCGCATCGACTCGCAGAGCTGGGTCTCCGCTTCGGGCCAACGCCCGGCTGCGGTGAGGATTCCGCCATAGTGCATGGCGCAAATGGCCGGGATCCACGGCGAGTTCGCACGGTGGCCAAAGAATTCCGCTGCAGCCATCCATTGCTCGGCCCTACGGACGTCCAGCGTCAGCTCGCAGCAGGCGAGCATTTTGCAGTAGATCTCGCCCACGGCCAGATAGTCGTGGACCTCCCCTCCTGACGCTGCTGCAGCGGCCTCATCGATGCGGCGCATACCCTCTGCGATCCTGCCCTTCAGGACTAGGACGAGCCCTTCGTAGCTCATGGCGCAGAATAGCAGGTCGACGTCGCCAAAGCGTCTGGCGATCTTCATGGCAGCGCGTGCGTGGTTGTCCCCGGCATTTGGGTCTTCCGCCATGAGGCACTCCGCCAGCTCCACCCAGCCTCGCTCGACGCAATCACCGGCCTCCCTGGAGAGCCGTACTGCCCGTGCCATCCAGCCATTAGCCGCGGCAGAATTTCCGTAGACGGCCGTGTAAAGAAAGCTCAATTCACGGCCGGCGATGAGCGCCGGAAGCCTCGATTCACCGCGCGAGCGGAACCCGGCAAAAGCGCCCTCGTAAAAGCTGATTGCGGCCTCGTAGTCGCCGGACCACTCAGATGCCCGGGCCAGGCCGTACAGCGCATCAGGGCCGGGTTCTTCTTCCAGGGCCTCAGCAAAGCGCGACCGGGCGGCACGCCAGTCTCCTTGGTCAAGCGCTGAGTGGCCCTCGCGGAGCAGCATCTCGGCATTGGAAGCCATTCCTTATTTTATGGCCTGACCTGAGGGGCCGCACATGGCCCCTCACCCCGCAGTTAGGTGCCGGCACCCATGTATGGCACGCGCTTCACTTTCATACTCGGAGTAGCAGAACGAGTCGAACAGGAGGATGATCACGATGACGGCTACGGAGACGTTTCAGCTCCAGATAACCGCAGCGGAGTTCTATGAGCAGAAATTCGTGCCAGCAATTTTTGCGGAGTGGGCCCCACTCCTGATCCAGGCCGCAGGCATCTCGCCTGGTCAGTCGGTTCTTGACGTGGGCTGCGGCACCGGGATCGTGGCCAGGCATGCCGCTAACCGTCTCGCCGGAACCGGGGTAGTTGTGGGAGTGGATCTTAACGACGCCATGCTGGCAGTAGCCCGGAGGATACGTCCGGACATTGACTGGAGGAAGGGCGACGCCGGTGCACTGCCCTTCCCGGCACGGGAGTTCGATGCCGTCCTGTGCCAAATGGCCCTAATGTTTTTCCCTGACAGGGTCGGTGCACTGCGGGAAATGGCCAGGGTGGCGCGCGATGGAGGAACAGTCGCCGCCGTCGTCCCCGGCCGCCTCGCGGACCAACCGGCGTACGGGCCTTTCATGGACGTCGCGGCCCGGCATGCCGGTGACCAGGCACTGGCCTTACTGAACACGTATTGGTCATGCGGGGACATCGGCGAGCTGCAGTGGCTCTTCCACGCCGCCGGCCTGGACGTGGTGTCTGCCAGCAGCCACATGGGAACAGCCCGGCATGCCTCGGTTGAGGCATTCGTTCGAACCGAGGTGGAGGGTTCACCGCTCATTGATCGGATTACTCCCCGGCAGTATGCCAGCATCCGGGAAGACGCCGAGGAAGTCCTCCGCCCGTTCACTTCTGCTGACGGCTCCGTAGCCGCGCCGCTGCAGGGGCACATCATTACCGCAACGAAAAAGTGAAAAGCGTTACTCCTCGAGGTTCGGCAGGTCAGAAGCCCGTCCTGACGGGAGCGGATAGATGTCGGGGCGGTCGCATAGGCTGAATCCAACGACCTGAGCCACCCGACACAGGACCCGGATAAACTACTACGCAATCAACGCTTGACCTTTCGGCGTCAAGCATCACGGAACTGGCCGCGGGATCGGGGCGTGAACAGCAGCCCTGTGCGTGCTCCGACGTCAGCCAGGGGCGCCGTCACCGCCTGCCGTCGTATCGAAATAGCCGTTGTCCAACAAGCGCGTACCACTTGCTAGGCTGGATTCCCCAGAACAAACGCAAGCGAGGCATAACGTGCACGAGGACGCCGTCCGGTTCCTGTCCCAGCCGGTGGAGGCCCAGCCCGGCTCACCGCTCCGGGTTGCCGTCTACTCACGGATCGCCGAAGCCATCCGCAACAACCTGCTGCAGCCCGGCTCCATGCTCCCCACCGAGACCGAACTCGGGACCGACATGAAGGTCAGCCGCACCGTAGTGCGTGAGGCCCTCATGCTGCTCGAGGAGGACGGCCTCATCCGTGCCCGGCGAGGCGTCGGCCGCTTCGTCTCAGACACCCTCCCCCGCATCGGCATCGAACGCATCCGCCCCTTCGAGGAGGTCCTCGGCGGCCCCGGACACCAGATCCAGATCAAACGCATCCAGGTGGAACGGCAGCCGGCCTCCGAATTCGTCGCCCCCGGCGTGGGCGTCGAACCCGGCAGCGACGTCTGGCTCTGGGAATCCGTCCTGCTACGCGACGGCGAACCCATCGCGCACCTGCAGGAAAACATCTCCGCCCAGCCGGTCAGCTTCGCCGGCGGTACCGCCGCGCCGCTGGAAATCAAGGACGACGGCGGCACCACCTTGCTCACGGCCCTCAACAAAGCGGCTGGCCGGGGACTTGGACCTGGCGAGTGCCAGATTGGCCTGAGCCAGGTGGGCCCGAGCCGTGCCAAGCTGCTGGACCTGCGCGCCTCGGACCCGGTCCTGGTCCTAACCCAGTACGTCCGGCATGCGAACCGGCCCTTCTATCTGGCTAAGTGCCTCATCGCCGACCGCGCCGGACACCTCTCCGTGATGCAGTCGCTCCAGTCCTGAACCTCAGGGCTGGTCGCAATCCCCACCGACAGCCCTGCACGCGTTCACCCGGCCGTATTTCCAGTAGGTGCCGGTCCCGAAAACCTTGGCGTCAGCGGTTAATTGCACTTTCTCACGGACCAGGTTGTTGGCGGTACCGGCAGGAGTGCTCCAGACAAGCGCCGCGACGCCAGCGACAACAGGTGAGGCCATTGAGGTGCCGCTGGCAATGTCATAACCCATGGACCGTCCGCCCTGCGTGCCCAGAGCGAAGGGATGGTTCGGGAAGGTCGAGTAAACGTCGACACCCGGAGCCGCGACATCCACCCACTTGCCGTAGGTCGAGAAGGATGCCTTCTTGTCATTGTTGTCAGTTGCAGCCACGGAAATGACATTGGGGTAGGCACCGGGGTAGATCTTGGCCTGGGTACCGGCATTGCCGGCTGCAGCCACCAGCACCACGCCCTTGTTCCACGCGTTATTAACCGCAGTTTCGAGCACGCGTGAAGAGACGCGCTGCCCGAGACTCATGTTGATGACCTTGGCACCGTTTTCGACTGCCCAGTTGATGCCGTTGGCGATGGCTGAGCTGGAGCCGGACCCGCTGTCGTTAAGCACCTTGGCATCCAGGATGGAGCAGTCCGGACACACCCCTGCAACACCTGTGGAGTTATGGGCGGCGGCAACGATGCCCGCAACGTGCGTGCCGTGGCCGTACTTGTCATAGTCCTCGGGATTGACGATTTTCGAATCACTGAAGTTCTCGCGTGCCACCACCTTTTGCGATATGTCCTCGTGGTCGATTGCGACACCTGTATCGACGATGGCAACCGTGATGCCCTTGCCGGTCGTGGTGCTCCACGCTTCGACGGCGTCCACGTCAGCGTCGTCTGTGCCCTTGGCTATGGTTTGCGTGTCGCCGGTGTTGGTAAATGACTGGCCCAGGTTCTGCAGTGCGTATTGGCGGCCGAAATACGGGTCGTCGGTGGCGGCTGTAACGACCTGGTCCGGCTCGGCGTACTCAACGGCAGGGTTCCGGCTCAGGGATTCGATGAGCTGGGACTCTTTGCCGGCCGGTACTTTGATGAGGTGCGCGCCGGTGCTGCCGATGCCAGCGCCGGCGCTGAGACCGTTCTGACGTAGCAGGCCAAGTGCGGCGCCGTTGTCGCGGAACTTGACGATGATCTGGCCTGAGATCTGTTGCGGCTCCGTTGCCGCATTGCTCGGGACAGCTATGGTGAGTGCGCCAAAACCTACGGCTACTGCGGCGAGGCTGGCTGTAACGACTTTTTTCATACCGAGAATCTTGCTTCAATCAGGCCCGGCCACCTAGCGTCTGCCGGAAGATTACCCCGAGTTTTTGTCCAGCTCTCGCGGCTTGAATGGGGCCAAAGGCGGATTATCTGTACAAAAACTCGGGGGTTGGGCCAGTGCTACGGCGCCGCCGCGCGTGAAAAACGGACGACGGCGGTGCCACCTTGCCCGCGGCCCTCACCAAAGCGGAGGCCCGGAAGTAGCGGGCGGCACTCAGGCTGCCGTCATTTTTTGGGTAACTGCTCAGCTTCTGCTCCTGGCGGCCCAGCTCCTCGATGCTGATCTCCATCCGGTCGCCTCCGCCACGACACACGCCAACGGCGAAAGCGCGGAGAGACTCAGACGTCCTGAGACACTGATGGCTGGACCCGTACCAATCAAAAGGAGCAGCCTTGGAGGCAGCAGCAGTAACCACATGGATGTTCGTCGCCGAATGTCCGATCCCGAAGGACGTTGTGGAACTAATGGTCCCTGGTGAGCAGCCGGTGGCCGCGTATAAGACATTTCGCGATAGCGCCATTTTTACGACCAAGCGATTGATCGTTCGCGACGCCCAGGGACTCACTGGCAGGAAGGTGGAGGTGTATTCTCTGCCCTATTCTGCAATCAACATGTGGTCCTCGGAGAATGCCGGAACATTCGACGTGGACGCTGAGCTTGAGCTATGGACGCGGGCGGGCCACATCAAGATCAAGGTGGGCAAAAAGGCGGACGTGCGGCGGCTGGATATGCTGATCGCCCATTCGGTCCTTGGCACGCAGCACTGACCTGGGGTCGTCTTGTCACGTTCTCGCCGCCGCTCAGCCGGCCGGTTGGTCTCCGACGTCCGGGGCACCACGGCGCTGCGCCTCCTGAGGGCGGCGCAGCCCGCCTCCCGTTCGTCGCCCCGGCCTCGGCGTCGAACTCGTGGCTGGCTGGTGACTCCGGGAATCGGCCCTGTTCCGCCACGGTCGTCAGGCGCGCGGACCGGCCTGTCTACGTAGTCAGTGCCTCATCGTGGACCGCGCCGGGCACCTCCCGATGATGGAGTGGCTGCGGTCCTGACCGGCCCGCCGGATGAAACGCTCAGGCGACCGCCGCACCCAAGGTGACTCCCGCCGTCGAACCTTCCGGATTGAACGCCAGCAGCGTCTCCACCAGGTGCGGCGCAAACTCACCCTCCAGCGACAGCACCACCCTGCAGCGGGCGCCGGGCTGCTCCGGGTAGTCCATGTACAG
This sequence comes from Arthrobacter globiformis, assembly GCF_030815865.1. Lineage (NCBI taxonomy): Bacteria > Bacillati > Actinomycetota > Actinomycetes > Micrococcales > Micrococcaceae > Arthrobacter > Arthrobacter globiformis. The sequence continues at coordinate 1,502,041 of NZ_JAUSXI010000001.1, read as the reverse complement.
TCCGCGCAGGTCGCAGACCGTCTGCCCGCGGCTGGGCCCGGACGTGGTGTCGACGTCCACGTGCACCACCGGCGCTACCGCAGCGGTAACGGCCCCCACCGCGAGCGCCGCGGCGAGAGGATCGTGCATGGCGGAGCAGGCCCGGCCGAAGATGCCCTCGTAGAACCGGAAGTAGTATCCCAGCATCTCCCCCAGCGCCCGCGGCACGGGACCGGACGAGGCCAGCAACTCCTGCCGGTGGTTCTCCTCCAGCACGTTGGTCATGGTCACGTCCAGCGGCACCAGGGTCACGTCCCAGCCAGCCGACAGCACCAGGGCGGCGGCCTCGGGGTCGTTGGCGATGTTCGCCTCCGCCACGGGCGTGAGGTTCCCCGGGGCCAGGGCCGCGCCGCCCATGATCGTGATCTCCTCCACCAGCCGCGGCAGCTCGGGCTCCAGCCGCAGCGCCTCGGCGATGTTGGTGAGCGGGCCGATGGCCAGGACCCGCAGTGTGCCGGGGTGCTCGTGGGCTAGCCGCACCAGCATCTCCGCCGCGGTCTCCGGCGCAAGGGAAACAGAGGACTCAGAAAGCGACACCTCGCCGATGCCGTTGGAGCCGTGCACCCAGGGCGCTCCCCCGCCAAAAGAACCAACAAGCGGGTCATGCGAACCCAGAGCAACGGGGATGTGCGCGTGCCCGGCGAGCTCGAGCAGGTCCAGGGTGTTGCGTGCGCCGACGGCGGCACTCACGTTGCCGCTGACGGCGCCGATCCCCCGCACGTCCGCCTGCGGGGAGGCGAGCAGGTAGGCCAGGGCGAGGGCGTCGTCGATGCCGGTGTCGCAGTCGAGGTAGAACGGGTGGCTGGTCATGGAGGTGGTTCTTCTTTCAGTTGAGGAAGGGTTAGAGGGTCTCGCCCTTGGGGGCGGCGACGAAGAGGCTGACGATGAACGCGGCCGCGGTGATGGCCACCGAGATCCAGAGGGCGGTGGCGTAGCCGGCCGGCGTCGCCTGCGCGGCGAACGGCGCAACAATCACGACGCCGAGGCTCGCCCCGATCCCGAAGGAGGCACCGTTGATGCCGGGCAGGGACGCCGGGGCTTCCTTGGGCGAGAGCAGGACGGAGAGTCCGTTGATGGCAGTGAGGAAGAGGCCGTTGTAGAAGATGCCGAGGGCCGCGACGGCGATCATCACCGCCACCTGGTTGCCGGACAACGCCGCGGCAGCGATGGCACAGACGAGGCTCAGCGCGGTGCCGGTGCGGAGGGTCTTGATCCAGCCGCGGCGGCCCGCGAGCCACCCGGCCAAGGGGGCGGCGAAGACGCCGATGAGCGCGGCCGGGGTGAGGAACAGAAGTGCGGAGAGGGAGGCACTGAGCCCGAACCCGGCGTCGTGATCCTGGCTGAGCAGCACCACGGTGAAGTTCATGACGGCGAAGATGCCGGCGAGGGTGAGGACGGTGGTGGCGATGACGGGCCACACCTGGCGGGAGCGCAGGTGGTGGACGGCGATGAGCGGGTGGCTGCGCCGTTTCTCGATCATCCAGAAGGCGGCGAAGGACACGACGGTTCCGGCCAGCAGGGCCAGGGTGCCGGGGGCGGTCCAGCCGGCGGCCGAACCGCCGGAGACGAAGTAGGTGATGAACACCAGGAACACTGAGAGCGAGCCGGCGCCCCACCAGTCCATGGCCCCGCGCACGCCGTGCGGCCGCCCCTTCGGGACGGTCTTGAGGATGCAGCCGGCGGCGACGGCGGTGAGCACCAGCACGACGGCGAAGATGGACCGGAAGCCGAGCGTCTCGGACATCAGGCCGCCGACGTAGCCGTCCACTCCCCCGATGCCGCCGTTGATCGCGGCGATGATGCCCACGGAGGTGCCGAAGACGCGCGGCTGCAGGTTCTCGCTGAGCACGATGTAGGAGAGAGCGAAGACGGCACTGGACACGCCCTGCAGGAAGCGCCCGGCGATGAGCAGCGGCAGGGTGGGCGCGGCGATGCAGAGGACGGTGCCGGCGCCCATGATGGCCAGCACCAGCAGGAGCGCGGCGCGGCGGCCGACGAAGTCGCTCCACCTGCCGATCACCGGACCGGCGATGGCGCCGGCGAGGAAGAACATGGACTGCACGGGGGCGGCCGCGTCGGGGGCCAGGCCGAAGCTGGCGGCGATCTGCGGCAGCGCCGGGGTGACCATGCTGGCATTGAGCTGGAAGGACAGCACGCCGAGCAGCAGGGTGGAAATGAGCAGGGCAGCGGGGCGGCCGCTGAGTTTGGTCTGGTGCACGTCTTCATTGTCGACGGCGGCTGGCGGCGAGGCGGTGCCGCTGGCTGGTGTGTTCACATCAAACTCCTTTGTTCTGCAGGCTGGTTCTGCCGTGGGATGTGAGTTGTTATACAACCATGTATAACGAACAAGTACAACCGTGGCGTACACTGTTTCCTAATTCAGCCGCCCTGGCTCGACCTGATAGGACTTCTCCATGAGCACTCGACTTCCTGCCGTCACCGTCGTCGGCAGCATCAACCTGGACATCATCGCCACCACGGACCGGCTCCCCACCGCCGGCGAGACCATCGGCGGCGGTGTCCTGCAACAGCAGCCCGGCGGCAAGGGGGCCAACCAGGCCGTGGCCGCCGCGCGCCTTGGCAGGAGCGCCCGGATGATTGGCGCGGTGGGCGACGACGCCCAGGGACGCCTGATGCTGGAGTCGCTTTCCGCCGCCGGCGTGGACACTGACGACGTGGCGGTGCTCGACGGTGACGCGACCGGTACCGCGCTGATCGTGGTGGACCGCGACGGCGAAAACCAGATCGTGGTGTGCCCGGGGGCTAACTCGCAGTTCTCGTTGGAGCGCGTTTCGTTCGCTCCGGACGAGGCGGTGCTGTGCCAGCTCGAGGTGGGCCTGCCTGTGGTGCTGGAGGCAGCTCGAAAGTCCTCCGGGTTCTTCGTCCTGAACGCGGCCCCCGCGATGGACCTGCCGGCCGAGCTGCTGGAGCGGTGCGACCTGGTGATCGTCAACGAGACGGAGTACGAGCTGATCCCGGCGCTGGCTACGGCCAAGCTGGTTGCGGTGACGTACGGGAAGGACGGCTCGGCGATGTTCGAGCACGGCCGGAAGGTGGCTGAGGCGCCAGCCGTGGCAACCGTTGTAGCGAACACGATCGGGGCTGGTGATGCTTTCTGCGCTGCGTTGGTTCTGGCACTACGGGACGGGCTTTCTTACGAGCGGGCGCTTGCGGTGGCTAATGCGGTGGGCGCGGACGCTGTGGGTGATCCGTCCTCCCAGCCAGCCCTGGAACAGCTGGGCCGTTACGTCGAGCGGACGGCTTCTGCCGCGGACGCACGGTGAGCTTCGCGTTCCGGCGGGCGGCCTCGCCTGACTTTCCGGAGGTCCGGCGCATCACGCTCGACGCCTCTGGGCTTCCGTCGCGCGCCCGAGCGTGACTGGTATGTGCCGGGCGAGGACGTGCTGCTGTGGGTGTTCCGGCTGGAGCTGTAGTCCTCTGTCGTTAAGCCTGTCGAAACCAGTCTGTCGAATTCGTCGCTGTGAGGGCCTGGGTCACAACCACTTGATTGACATGGTCTAACGGGACTCGGCGTCGCGGAAGGTCACCTTGTACCCGAGCGAGCCGAACAGGCCAGTTAGCATGGCCTTGGTATTCTCGGCAGCACGCTCACGTAGTTCGGATTCCTCCGCGGCGGCAGCCATGTTGCTTTCGGCGAGCTTATAGAGCTCTGCCTGCTGCGGTGCCTCGAATGCATCTACGATCCGGTCTGCCAAGCCACGATCCTGGCTGTACACACGGGACCGGTCATGGTCGATGTTGGGCTTGTCGAGCTGCGGCTCGGGAAGCCGCAGCTCCACGGTCTTGCCGTCCGGAGACAACCTCAGATCGTTCTCGGCCAAGCCTGCGAGGTCGACGTGCGCATTGACGGTGCCAACCGCGACAAACAGCGTCCGTCGTCCCGCGATAAAATCGGGCATAGCCGCGTCGTCATCTCCAGTGTCCACTACCTGTTCAAAATTGCCGACGGCGGCGTGATACTGGCTCACGTCCTTGACGGACTTCAGCAGAACGGTTTGGCTCCGCTCGCTCTTGCTCGAAAACGGGCCGACCCCAAGCATGGTTGCTACAAGCAGTGCAGCCAGTAGCACCGCCACCGCAGATGCAATGAACGCGACGGGCTTGAATGACTTCGCTTCGGACACTGGTCCCCTTTTGCCTCGAAACGGCTTGGGTTCCGTTCCTGTTGGTTGCCTTCCAGAAATTGCTGTCTGGCTGATTCAGGATCAGTGTAGCGGGACTCGCCCGACGGTTACGGTGGCGACACTTTCATAAAAACTGATTTCAATGTGGGACGATAACGACCGGTGACAATTGAGCAAGGACCACGTTCTCGGGTCCCCAAGCAGCGTCGCTACCACCGCCCAAGGCGGAATTCACTTTCATGAGGGGCCAAGAGTGACTACTACTGACAACAAGGCACTCGTGCCGGTATGGACACTAGCTACAGAGGCTGTAAGCGTGTCTGACGTGCTGGGCACCGACGGCCTCACGCCGGCTCGTCTCGCAGAACTGAGAACGGTACTGGCAGCACTTGCGGATTCCCCCATAGCAACACTCGAAATGCATTCCATGCCCCCGACTCGAGAGCGCAAGGGCGGGATTCCGCTTGACGCAGCGAGCCCGCTCGCAAAGCAGTTAGCGGAGCTCGTAGGCAAGACAGCGACATCCGCTCCCCCGCAGCTGAATGTTGCTGATGCGGGGGAGGTTCTTTACCGGATGGTGGTCCCCGCCAAGGTTGCCGCGCAGGTCGGCAAAGGACTTGTTCGGCCCATGGCGGCCAAAGGAGTTGCGGGAGGTATCCATGGTGCCTTAGTTGATTCCTCCGGCATCGTCGGTGCTGCCACTTTTGTGCCTGTTGCTGGTAAAGCCGCGGCTGCAGGCACTGCGGGTGCTGCAACCGGTTCGGCAGCTACGGCAGGCGTTGCGGTTGCCAGCGCTGGAGCTTTGACGGTGGCGGCGCCACTGGTGCTGATGGCCGTAGCCGTCAGCGTCAGCGCGTATGCCGAGCACCAGCGTCAGGAAGCAATTGAGCGGATCACTGACCTTTTGGAGCAGTTGCACGAGGGCAGTCTCGATAAGGAACGCAACGAGCTTGACGGTTGCCGTGAAGCGATCGACAAGGCTACCTCGATCCTTCTGGACCAGGGCCGGATCGGCTTTTCACTCGGTCTGGATTCATCCGTGCACGGCATCAATACCGCTATCGCTGCCGCCCGGCGGCGGCTGAAGAAGTGGGAAGCGGCGCTGGATGCGCTGTCCGGCGGCGCAGTCGAAGTAAGCGATCTGAAAAAGGCGTTCCCCGGCATCACAGAGGACGGCGGCACGTTCAGGGCGCACCTAGAGATTGCACGGCTGGCCATTGCTCTTAAACGCCGGGTGCTCGTGCTTCAGGCAGTCGAGCACGCCCAGCAGGACACCGGCAATTCCTTCAAGAATTTCATCGGGGCGCTTCACGACGACGGGCGCAGCACCGACGAGTTGGAGTCAGGTATCAATCAGGTTCTCCTTCGACTTTCTGCGCTCGAGGTGAAGCGCGACGGCGGTTTCCGCCTTCCTGCGTTCACGGCCGGCGAAGTGGACCAACTGCTACAAGCCGCCTACCGATTGCGTGCTCTGGGCGACGGTCTGCATCTCAGGGGCCACCAGGATGACGTTGCAATCGAGATCGAACGAAACAGCGACGGATCGCTTGTAGTTTTCCCTGCAGTCGCTGCCTGATTACCTGCTGGGGCAAAGCGATCACTGGACCTGGCGCTTGCTCGCCCCGCTAGACAAACCACCCACGATAGGGAGCAGACCATGGCCGGAAAAGCAGACAAAGCCGTTGCTGTTATGAAGGACGGCGGGCAGAAGGCCAAAGATGCCGCCGCAAAGCTTTACGCTCTCGCGAAAGACCCGGAGACGCAGGCCAAGGCAGGGAAACTGCTTGAGGACGGCAAGAAGATGTATCGTGCAGCAACAAGCCCCGAAGCCAAAGAGGCCTACCGCAAGGCAGCGGAAGTAAAAAACAAGATGCGGAAGAAATAGCCGAGGGCTGGATTCCCGCCAGGTCACCAAGACGGCGTTGATCCCGCCGATCCCGCGAATTACCCGTGTTTTATAGGCTTCGACAAGACCCGCGCGATCGTGTGCTCCGAAATCACGAGCCACTCCACGACTTCCTCCGCCCGTGCCTCGTCCAGTAATTCGCCGGGCTGGCCAATGACGAGCTTGTATGCTTTGCGGTCGGGCCAGTCGCCGCCGTTACTGCGAGGCGTAGTGCGGAAGGAAAGAAGTCAGAGCCTCATCTAGGGTTGAAACGATGTGGCCAGCCGCACAGTGTCGCCGCGCAGTTCAAGATGTCCGGTGTCCACTCCGTGCTGCAGCCCCTCATTCAGGCGGGCCGTGATGCCAGCAGTCCGGCGCTTCCCGCCGAACGTCTGAATCGTTTCCCGATGCAGCTCGCTCACTCCGATGCCGCCTGTCGCACTCACGATATCCATCATGGCATTCCGTAGCTCCACTACGCTGATGTGCTCCGGTTTGCGAACGATGTCAGCGTCATTAGACCGGAAGACGCTCCAAGTGCGCCTATCCACCCTGGCATCCCAAACGAACCCATCGTCGTCGATAACGTGAGCCGACGGATCGACCAGACGAAGCACGGAGTTTGCACGGGAACCGTTGACCTTGTTGAGTCCAAATGCAGCACAGACCAGCCTTGCCAATCGGTCCTGATGTATTGGCCCCTCTGCCGCGACAACAACACCAATAGCATCTCGGACGGCAGCGATCGAACGTCGTGAGTGCAGGTTGTCCAAAACGTCTGTGGTTCCGAACGCTTTCACTGTCCACGGCTGGTAGGTAGCAACTTCGGAGACAACAGGCACAGGCGACGGCGGTCCCGCAGGCTTCCGAATCTCCTCAAACAGCGGCAGGGTCCCGAGCGGGTCAGTGACACTCCTATGCGGTTCTGCGTGACCCCCATCGCCAGCGGATCCGGGAACGCTAGTGTCGCGTGGAGCTGGCTTAGCGACAGCTTCTCCCGAAACGTCATCGGCAGCTTCCCGCAAGGACAGTTCCAGCCGATCGAGTACGGCTTCACTGTCCGCAAGCCACGCCGGCAACCATACCCGCTCTACTGAAGGCCACCGCATCATCCGCGTGAGGACATCCCGGGGCAGCCCGTCCCGGTCGCCCGCGGTCCGGCGTGCGGCCCAAGCCGGACCGTCCAGCAAAATGGCCATCAGCTGGCGGGAAGAGTCTTCGGCCGACGCAACGCTCAGGTCTACCTTGAAATCGGACAATCCCACATTCGACGAAACAACAAAGCCGCGATCCCGCAGCGCGTCGGCTATCTCTTCCCGGTGCAGGTCAATGTTAGGAGCGCGGCGCCCGTCATAAGGCAGCGCAGCGGTGCCCTGCTCTGCCAGATCAAGGTAAGACCGCAGGTGCTTGATGCCGACGGAGCTGGTTTCCTCGGAACGCAGGTCGGCGGGGTTGAAGCTGGAGAAGACAACAACCTGCCGGCGTGCACGGGTGACGGCAACGTTCAGGCGCCGTTCACCACCGGACCGGTTCAGGGGACCAAAGTTCAGCGGCAGATATCCCTTGTCATTCTTGCTGAACCCGGTGGAGAACAGGATGACGTCCCGCTCATCGCCCTGCACATTCTCAAGGTTTTTGACGAACAGGCCTTCTGAATCCTCGTCAAGAGCGGCGACAATGCGCGGCTCATCCGTGTCGCGCAGCAGACCTTCGATCAGTGCGCGCTGCTGCAGGTTGAACGTGACCACACCGATGGAGGGAGTCCCCGCGGGATCAGCATCAAACCTGCGGCGGATCTCGGCCACCACCGCCGCAGCCTCCTCAGGATTGGTACGAAGGACCTTGGATGGTCCCGAACGGTGGAACTGGCCGTCGACCCGGACAAAGTTCACGCCGTGTCCGCGGACACCGGCATTCGCAGCGCCGTGGGACGGGCCCGGGAACGAGGAAAGCTTGCTGTCGTAGTACTGCTGGTTGCTGAACGCGATCAGCGATTCGTCCTGGCTACGGTAGTGCCAGGACAGCCACTGCCGCGGCACCCGCGCTTCCACGCATTCGGAAAGGATCGACTCCATATCCTCCACCACGGAGATCTCGGCGTCCCCGTCGCTGCCGGCGTCGGAGGAAATCTCCGCGAACGACGTCGGCGGCATCTGCTTGCTGTCACCCACGACCACCACTGACGCGCCGCGGCCCATAGCACCCACCGCGTCGGCGACCCGGATCTGTGAGGCTTCATCGAACACCACGATGTCGAACAGACCGGCCTTGGCAGGGAAGAACCGGGCCACCGAATCCGGGCTGACCAGTGTGCAGGGCATGATCCCCGTGATGAGGTCCGAGTAGTGTTCCATCAGCTTGCGGACGGACATCCCACCCCGCTGCCTGTTCAGTTGCCGTTGCAGCTCGCCCATGCGACCGGAGGTCGACGACGACGAGACCGTCCGGGAGCGCAGGACCCCGGCGGCAAGGTTGCTTTTGAGCAGCTCGCGCACCGTTTCCGCTCGGCTGGTGAACCGCTCGATGGTGCGCTCGTGCACCATCGCATCAAAGTCGCTCAACCCGGTAGCAATTTGCCGTTCGGCCAGCGACCCTTCAGCCAAACCGCGTTCAAAGGCTGCCGCTGCGTTATCGGCCTCCAGCTCGCCGTCGAGGATGGCACTACGGGCGTCCACCAGCCCCGCAGCACGCAGCGGCTCGACATGACGGACCAGCTCGAGCCACCGCGTCAGCGGCACTGACCCCGCCGTATCCAGCCGCCGCGCCACGGACGTTTCCCACCAGCGGGCCAGGAAGCCCCGCCCACCGGTCCACGTTCGCAGGTCAGCAGTAACCACACCCTGGATCTGCAGGAATTCTTCCCAGGCCTGGGAAAGTTCCCGCAGCCAGCCGACAACGTTCTGGTGGACGTCCGGAGCGTCCCTCAGGAACGTACGGAGCTCGCTCTGGAAGCTCACGACGGCGGGCTCCGGAGATGGGTGCACCGCCTGCGCGGCCCAGCGCAGCCAGGAAATGCGGTGGCGCAGGTCGGCTTGGGCGTCCGGCGTCAGCGGGTTCCATTGCTGATCCGCAGGAAGCCCAGGCAAAGCGCCCCGCGTTGCCCGCAGGCCGGAGACCTCCTGCTGGACGGCCACCAGTTTCTCCAGCAGCGGCACCAGCTCCTTGTGGCGGACTTCAGCTCCGGAAACCAGCACGGGGTACAGTTCGGCGGCCACTGCCAGCAGCCGCTTCTTGCGTCCCCAGAATCCGGAGGCCGCGGCCTGCTGCGCACGGCCGAGGATTTCCGGCAGGGGAAGGTCCATGGCCCCCGGAGCGACCTGCTCAAGGCCTGGATGCTGGACGGATGCAAAGGCCGTAACCAGCTTCTCCAGCTGTTCAGCGTTCACCGACCAGTCGCCGGAGCGGACCACATCCAGGGTCTTCAACGGGACGTTCCGGTCCTGCAGCAGAGTAGCGAGAGTTTCGAGGTCGGCCGGCGTCTGCGCTGCGTCCAGAACCGCCGGAAGCCCGGGGGTTGGCCGCAAGGCGTTCAGCGCCTCATTGAGGCGCCGTCCCAGAGCCAGCAGCTGCTTCTCCTGCTGCTCACGGCCGGCAACGGAGGCAAACCGCCACGGATGATCCGGCCCAGGACGGACAGGGTCGGTGAACTCCGGAAGTTCCCGGAACACCTGCCGGATGGAGGTCAGGGTGGAGTCATTCAAGGACGCTGTCAGTTCCGGGCTGAGCGGAACCGTCGCGTGGTCAGGTTCATAGGTCAGAGCCTTGGTCCGCGCGCTGTAGAGGGAAAGCTGCGCGCCGTTCTCTTCATGGACGTTGTTGGTATAGCGGACCAGCCCACGCCGGGCTGCGGCAAGATCGGTGGAGGCAGTCTCAAGCTGCTGCTTATTTGCAGACTGGCTCAGCTCCAAGGCGTGTTTGATCTGTGCCCTGACTACCGCCGGCTTGCTGCCCTTGTCATGCAGGTCAAGGGAGAACGGCCCCATCCCGACGTCGTCGAGCCGCCTCTGGACAACGTCGAGTGCTGCCCGCTTCTCCGCAACGAACAAAACCCGTTTGCCGTCAACGATGGCACGGGTCAGGAGGTTGGTGATGGTCTGAGACTTTCCGGTGCCCGGAGGGCCTTCCAGGACAAACGTCTGGCCGGCGACGGCAGACGCGACTGCCTCCAGCTGCGACGAGTCCGCTGGTATGGGACACTGCGCCGCAAGGGCGTCCAGGTCGACGTCGGACGTGACGGGAACGCCGTCTGAATAGAGTTCCGTGGGGGTGCTGACCAGGTGGTTGACCAGGCTGTTGGCCGTGAATTCCTTCCAGTTCTCGTCAAGGTCCTTCCACAGCCGGAACTTGGCGAACTGCAACATGGACAGGTCCACGGTGTTTTCCACCCGGAAGGCCAGGCCCTTGGCCGAAACGGCGGCCCGGACTGCCGCGAAGGCGGCGTCCAGATCGATACCGGATCCGTCTTCCTCCGGCTCGGCCAGGCCCGGGATGCGCAGGTCATGAGACTGCGCCAGCTTCTCGAGGAGGCAATAGTTCGGCGTGGACTGGCCCGTCTCATCAAGTGTGACCCGGTACAGGCCATTTTTCCCTGCAGAGGTCAGTTTGACCGGGACCAGAACCAGCGGGGACCTGAGCGCCCGGCCGTCCAGCTCCCACATCAGACTGCCGATGGCCAGGTAGAGGTTGTTGGCTCCCGTTTCCTCGAGCTGGGTCTTCGCCTTGTAGGCGAGCCCGCGCATCTTGGCGTTGTAGCCGTCTTCGGTGACCTCGGCGAACACGGACTTTTTAGAATCGAGCAGCTCCGCGAGTTCGTCCTGGGGAAGGTCTTTGCCGAAGCGGACGCCGCGCTCCTGGTGGATGGCACTGATCTGGTTGGACGGAAGCAGGCTGACGGACGTGCCCTTGCTGATGAGGTCTTCGAAGGCGCCCATCCATGCGGTGGGCACTGCGAGTGGGAACCGGGCGGTGTCAGTGAAGTTGATGAGCCTGTTTCGCAAGCTCAGGTCCAGCAGGGCGTTCTTCCATTGGACCACCCGGGGTGGAACATCGGATGTGGTCCTGGCCGGTCCCCCGTTTGAGGCTGCTTTCTTCGGCAGCGCCGGCGCAGTCTTGGTTTCCGGGACGTAGTTGACCACCGTGTAGGTTCCGGCGTCGGACATGGTGCGGGCGGGCAGCGGGTAGATGCCATCGAGGCGGGCGCGCCGGACGTCGGTGACTGCGTTGATCTCGTCATTGCCGCTTTCCACATAGCGGTTCAGGGGGCTGCTGCGGAGTGCGGCCGCCGAGATCGGCTGACTGCCGGTGAGGAGCGTGGTTTCCACGAGGCCGATGAAGCCGCGCTGTACAAGGCTGACCAGCTCGGGCACGTCGTCGGAGGCCGCAGTGCTGAGGCTGCCTTCTTCCCGCCAGTAGCCGAGGAAGGCGTGGCCCTCCACCAGCCAGATCAGAGGCCGGATGCCGCAGGATTCCAGGGCGGCGGCGAGGACCAGCGTGGTGTCGAGGCACGTGCCCAGACGGTCGTCGAGGACCTGCGCGGGCGTGCGGACCTGCTGGCCCTCCAGTCCCCCGCTGGCAGGTGGCATGCTGTAGCGGATGTCGCGGGCGCTCATGGCCTGGGCGATGGCGAATACGATCTGGTCAACCCGGTCCCCGTCTTCCAGGTACCCGTCGAAGCTGCCGCTGCCGGTTGTTTGCATGAGGATGTCGGCGGCTTCGGACATGAGCTTGGCAATGCTGGGATGGTGCGGTTGCACGTAGGCGGCCAGGAACTCGTAGGAGACGAGTCCCCGGCCGGCGATCCACAGCTGGGCGGGCAGGAGCGTCAGGTCCGCCTCTGCGCGGCCCAGCTCCCTTACGGCGGCATCGACGCCCGCCGATTGCACGGTCACCAGTACCTTTCCCAGCTGCCGGTCAACCAGGTCATACATGGTGGCAGCCTCCACCGGGACGTTGAGGTCATCCAGCGTGATGGTCTGGCCTGCGGCCAGGTCCACGTACTGCTGGAAGTCGCCCGAGATCCGGCCCGACAGCGCGGACGCCTCGACATGAACAACGGCGCCGCGGATTTCCGCGCCAACGTTGGTGATCCTGACCTGTCTGACGAAGCGGAAGCCGTTGTGCGCCATCGCGTAGCTCAGTGCATCTGCCGTGGTCACCTCGACCACAACATGAGCAGCGGATGCCGCCGGTTCATGGGCCACAGGTTCACCTGCAGAGTTTGCCGCTTGCAGGTCCGGCTGCACGACGGCGGCCGGCAGGGCCTGCTGGTCTTCTTCCGGTTGTTCCCGGTTCGGAGAGGACCGGTTCTGGTACTCGGTGAGAAGCGCAACCAACTCGCTCTGAGTTTGGTCCAGCCCGATCGCTTTGGCCAGCCGACCTGCGGTGTCCAGGGCACGGAAGGTATCGGCGTCGTCGAAGGTCTCATTGTGGGCCCAGCGGTTCCGTGCCTGGCGCAGCTCGGAGGTGTGGCTGCGTGCGTCATGCGGGAGGTTGAAGGGGTAGCCGAGTGAGCCCATGGATTCAGTCATGATGCGCAGCTGCACGCTGAGATCCGTGGGTGCGTAGGATTGCGCAGCGCGGCCGGCGTTCTCGTCCTTGTGCTGGATGATCTTGGTCCAGGCCACCCCGGGGGCTACCTCAGAGAGCACTGATGCGATGTAGGGCTCAAGGCCAACCGCCAAGGCCTCAAGGGCCCGGCCCACATACTCGCGGTTGGACAGACTCATCAAATTCCCCCATCTACGGCACCGGCATCAGTACCTTCATTCAATCAATGCAACCAATCATGGCATCCGGCGCTGACAATCCTGCGTGTCTGCTGGTTCTGGCGCCGCTCAGCGGTCCGGAAAACCGGTAAGTTACGGCCCGGACCAATTGAACCCGTCGTTTGAGGCCCTTTCGGCCCTCCCGAGGCTACGGACACGGAGAAAGAGCCGTCCGGCCGAGGCAGCGAGCTTTGACCGCGGATACCGCCGTTCCGTAGGGCCGGTGGGCTGCGACCAAGTGGACTTCAGGCTTCCCGTGCGATCCGCCCTTGAAGTTCTTCGTCGATCCTTCGATTGCGTGCGGAGATGAAAGCGTTGCTGAGCCGTAAATACTCGAGGTATTCGTCACGGTCCTTCGGGACGGCCGGCGTGCTGAAGTCGACGAACGGGTGGAAGAACCGGATGGTCTGGCCGTCATCCTCCACGAGGTCTTCCAGTAGGAAGAATTTGACGTACCCGGCGAAATCCCCGAACAGGGCGAAGAATTCCGCATATCTGAGCAGGACATTTGCGAGGGGGCTCGGCTCGCCAAGATAGTGGCGGCGGATGCACTCAAGAGTCAGATCGAAGCGATCGGCGATCCTGGGATGGAGCCCGCGTGCACCATTGATCGTCGGTTTTCCGCCGATTTTGTTGCCGGGGAACACGAGCGTGCTTCCGGCCGTGTAGCCGAGGTACTGGGGCAGGTCGTCTTCCGGGATCCCGCGTATGACGTTCCACGCCTTTTTCCGCAGCCTGGTCGTGATCGCGTCGCTGGCGAGGAAGAAGACACCGGACGAGGACCGGTGCAAGAGGTACGCGCCGGGTTCCATTGTCAGGTCGAAGTGTGCGCCGGTGGGCAACTCCTTGCTCCACAGCAACTGGTGGAACTTCCGCAGGGCAGGGCTGAAGGAGTCAGGGTCCTTGCCGGCCGGAGTATCCGAGTGGAAGTCGAAGGTCATCAGTGTCCCTCGAGTTCGATGCGTGTTTCTAGCTGTTGTGACATTTGCCAGTTCAAGCCGACAAGCATGTTCATTGTTGAGACCCCCATATTGTCGTGAAGCGTAAGTTGCATGAATCCTTTCACGCGATTTCACGCGCGAAGGCGGTCTTGATCCAATGCTGCGTCAAAGCTGAGACGAAGTCGCCGCACTGCCGGCAAGGACGCCGGCAGTGCGGAGGAGACGGTGGACTACGGCCTGAGGTTTTCGGACCCGGCGAAGTACGCGCCTGCCCTGCGCCTGGAGATCCCCATGCCGCTGGCGGAGTCGTGGCGCCGGTCCATGGCGCTGGGCATCAGCCCGGACCAGCACAGCCCGCGGCACCTGCACGACCCGTTGGAGGTGCTGGAGCTGCGGCGCGAGCACCGGCTGCACCAAGTGATGCCCGCACTGCAGGACCTGCTGGCCGACGATTCCAGTTCCGGCCGGCACCTGCTGGTGCTCACCGACGACGCTCCGCGCGAGGACCCCGACAGCCCTCGGCATAGGGAATGCACTCCGTTGTAGCCGGGGGAAGTCGGGAAGAAGTACGTCCCGAGCATCGTCACGGACATCGCTAAGAACGGGCCTCCCTATTCCCCAGCAGTTGTGGCAGGTAGCCCTCGCCCACTACCGGAATCCCGTAGCTGCGTGCCTTCTTCGCCTTGCCGGACAAGCTGTCCGGATCTGCCGCTACCAACAGCTTGACCGCTTTGGTGATCGCCGGATGGGGGACAAACCCAGCAGCACGCAGGTCAGCCGCGATGTCATCACGATCCCGAGACATCTCGCCCGTGAGTACCACCTTGTCGCCCGCGGCCAGGGCGAAAGATTGCGCAGCCGCACCCGTTTGTTCGTCCTGCCCGACGACGGGCGCAGCGAGTCCCTGAGTAACGGACTCTTGGCTGATGTCGAGGAGATCGCCAACAATTCGAAGGTCAGCTGCCTCCTCGTCAGTAATGACTCCGTCGTCCCATGCTGCCGCCAGCATGGCAATCATGTACTTGACGTGCAGCTGTTCAGCCATGCCTCGGCTTATGCCCAACGAATCGGCAAGGTTCACTAGCCCGTCCGCCTCGGACGCCGAAATTTGCCGGTCCAAGAGTGCCCGGTCAAGCGTTGCAAGATAGGCGCTGTGCTCATCCGGGCCCACGACCTCCGGCAGGCGGTTCACAAGCCGCTCTAGGAAGTGGGCTCGGGGCTCGCTTCCGGAACTGCGGAACGCCTGCGGCAAACGTGTTGGGTTCACAGCCGGCCACGATGCAAAGTACGCCCGGTCCAAGGCCGAAATCCAGTGTGGGCTCTCCCTATCCATACGGATGTAGTTACTAAGGACGTGTGCAGCTGCCTCTGCGTCGTCACCTGCTGAGTGCGCGTTTTTCAAATCCAGCCCGAAGCTGTCGCAGCAATCTTTCAAGGAGCGCCCCGCGCCAGGCAAGTATTGGCGGGCAAGCTTCATCGTGCACATGCACTCGTGGACTTCGAAGGGCAATTCCAATCCGGCGCGGCCCATTTCATGTGAGACGAAGCGGTAATCGAAGTGCACGTTATGTGCGACCAGCACACGACCAGCCATCAGCTCCATCACATCATGTGCGATGTCACCGAAGACCGGTGCGTTCAGGATGTCGGCTGCCCGAATGCCGTGTATATGCTGTGGTCCCAGGTCGCGCTGTGGATTTACCAGCGTTTCCCAGCGGTTACTGACTGTCCCGTCCGGTTCTACGTGCACCACAGCGATCTCGGCAATGCGATGGCTCCCCGGAAAGAGTCCTGTGGTCTCCACGTCGATGACGGCGAATCCTGCGTTCATGGTCTTGTCCCCAAATAGAATTACTACGCTTAAGGAGGCGAACATTTTCGTCCGCCGCTGCGGCAACTATTGCACTTAGCTCTGACAACTTCAGATTTCGGCATAGCAACAGCCCGCTTGCGTTCTTTTCGGCCGCCGCCGACAATCCGCGACAACGCGCCCGCCCAGCCCGTCTCCGTTCGTGTGGGTCCGCTGCCGTTTGGGAGTGCGATTTTTGAAGCTGAAGAACGAATTGGGGAACGTCCCTATTGTGGAACTGAACCGCATCTACTGGAGCCGTCAAACTTTGCGCCTGGCATATTCGGCTGTCATTTTGTGGTTGAGCCTCTCATTTGTCTTGGCGCTCATGCCGAACACAACCAATCAAGACAGTGGCGAGAATACATCGGTCAGAGAAATCCTAGGCGGGATGGTCGACGGCGCTCTGGCCGCGGCTGCCCCGCCAGGCGTATTCCTCGTCGGCCTGGTCATCGTTGCAGTCGTCATCCACGCCCGCGACGTCCGACGCCGGGACCCGGTGCGGCGCTTCGCGCGCCAGCATCGCCGCGAGGGGCATGGCCAGGGCTGGCAGCCAGTGTGAGATGGAGGCCGGCCTTCGACGCCGGTGTGCCAAGCCAGCTGAGCATGGTGACCATTTCTACCCATGGTCCAAGGGCGGATCCACCAGTTTGCAGAACTTCGTTGCGGCCTGCTCCAAATGCAACCGTGCCCAGGGTGCCAGGGTCCCGTCTCCCGGCCACCAGCGTCGGATAGAACGACGACGGCGGGAATATTTACGGCCGAAAGCGCCATCGCCGTTGGGGAACGGGAGCCGATCAGCTGATCGCGGCTCGGCTCGGCTCGGCTCCCGTACCGTCCCCCCGTTTTCTTGGCATCGCTTGCTTCACCGCTGCCATTGATGAGCCAGCCCCGTTTGACTGCATTGGTGGGGCCTTGGCCGTTTTTGTGCCGATACTGAGCGGACCCCGCTAGGCTTTTCCATGTGTATCAACAAGCCTGTGAATGCCAGTGACCCCCGGTACCGGCCTCACCACTTTCCCCGCAGACCAGATGGCCCCGAACACTGAAGGGGCAGAAGTCGCAGTACCGGGCAGCGGCCGTCGCAAGCGGCCACAGCCGGTCCGCGATGAGCGCATCCGGTCGCTCGCGCACCTGTTCCCGGACATTGCAGCCCAATGGGATCACGCCAAGAATGAATTCCCGCCGTCCCACGTTCGCCCCAGGAGCA
Source organism: Arthrobacter globiformis (assembly GCF_030815865.1). NCBI lineage: Bacteria > Bacillati > Actinomycetota > Actinomycetes > Micrococcales > Micrococcaceae > Arthrobacter > Arthrobacter globiformis. The sequence goes on along the minus strand of NZ_JAUSXI010000001.1, from coordinate 1,485,208 downwards.
ACCGCCAAATTTGGTGGGTGTGTGAAGAAGGACATTCCTGGCGTGCTGCCCCGGACGTCCGAACTAAAGGCCATGGCTGCGCCGCTTGCAGGGGCATGAAAGCGACCCCTGGCAAAAACCTCGCTACCGAGAGACCTGGCCTGCTGGCGACCTGGCACCACCGGCGCAACACTGGCGTAAATCCGACTGATGTGTTGCCGCAGTCGAATAAGAAAGTTTGGTGGAACTGCCCGAACGACCCCAGCCACGAATATGAAGCCTCCCCTGCCACCCGTTCCCGTGGCAGAGGATGTCCCTACTGCGCTGGAAAGCTGGTCAACGAGTCCAATAGCGTCGCGGTAACGAGTCCGATTCTGGCCTCCGAGTGGGACCCAGCCAACACGAAACGATCAGATGCGGTTTCCCGCGGTAGCGACTATAAAGCGGCCTGGATATGCCGGAAGGATGAAACACACAGGTGGACCGCCGTGGTTGGCTCCCGTCCGTCCAACGGGGCCGGGTGTCCCTTCTGCAACGGCAAACGGCCCACGGACAGTAACCGGCTCGACCTGAATCAGCCAACCTTGGCTAACCAGTGGCACCCCGTAAAGAACGGAAGGCTGACTCCTGCTGACGTGACAACAGGCAGCAACCGCAGTGTCTGGTGGGTCTGCCCTGAGGATTCCGCCCACGTGTGGTCTACTTCAGTTCGCGCACGCGCTCACGACGGCGACGGGTGCAAATGGTGCGCACCGGCCATTCGATCCAAGCTCGACGTTGCACTAGCGTGCGAGTTTGAACTCGCGTTTCCGGGGGACGTCGACCCCCTGCGACAAGAACGTCTCGATCTGGGTCACAATAGACCGCACACCGTGGACATCCTCATCAAATCCTTGGGGATTGCCGTCGAGTTCGACGGATCGTACTCCCACAAGGGCAAAGAACACGAACAGCGTGACGTGTTGAAAACGAAGAAACTTCGCGACGCCGGGTACAAAGTCGTGCGCATACGAGAGGAGCCGTTGGCGCTCGTGAATCCTCAGCACGACATATCGGTTGAACAAGACCGTGTTCCGGACGTAAAGGCCATAACAACCAAGGTCTTACGCCACATGGTGAGCCTCGGGTGGATCCCCTCTGACATCGCATCTTCCTATGCCAAGGCACCCAGTCAGTCGGCAGCCGAAAGGGCGGAGCGTATTTACGAATCTCTGCCCTTGTCCGAACGTTTCGTCCCATTGAGCGCCAAGGCTCCACGAAAGCGGAGGGATGCAGAGGAAGGCGGTACTGATAAGCGCTCCAAGTAGGTATCCGGCTAGATTTCGGAGGCTGAGACCACTGGTCCTTCGTACAGCACCTCGATCGCGCCGAAGTGAGCGCGGCCGCAAGCGATCTTCCTCTTCTCCTCGTCCCGCAGCTTCTCGATCTCATGCGTCGACTTAGTCTCGACCACCATCGTTACATCGGTTTCGCGGCCATCCTGAACGTCGATCTTGAGGATGGCCCAGTCCGGGTTGTAACCACCCAACGGGGTAGGGACCTTGAACCTCGGCGGCAGCTTCATGAACATTCGAATGTCCCCGTCCGTGTCGCCGTCGGCAAGACGCCCGGCCAGATCCCGGGCGAACTGCTCCTCCACCGCGGAGTCGAATCGGACGTGGCTGAAGATGGAACCGTCCACTTCCACGAGGTATTTGCGGTCGACCGGGCCTTCGGCGTCCGTGACGATGTCCAGCTGCCATTCAGAATCATCATGGTCCTCGATGCGGTGGTAAACGATTCCCTCCACCATCAGCGCACGCTTGGACTCGTTGATGGTTCGGGCCAAAAGGTCCAGGACACCCTGCGGATTGATGCCCAACTGGGCTGTGCGCCCAGAGGCCTTGACGATCTTGGCCAGCGTTCCCCGGGTCAGCCCGGTCTCTCGCTGAAGGTAGCCTAAAACGTCCGGAATGCGGACTTTGGCCTGGACGGTATCCACCTCGTGCAGGGCTCCTGCCAGTTGTGCCTTCACGCCACCGGCAGCCTGTTCCGTTCCACGTTTGATGGCCAGGGAGGCGTCAGCGATCACGAACTTCGGGGCGGCGATGTCAGCCGCCTCCGTAAGGCGTTGAACGACGTCGGCCAGCAGCTTGTCGCTGTCAATGGTCACCTCATAGCGGGTCCGGGGCTTGATCCTGTCCCACAATTCCTTGAAGTACTGGTTGTGGCGGAAGCCCGGGTCCAACGTGACGGAAACCTGGTCGCGCTCGTTCCGGATCCGGCCGCCGTCGAACTTCACTCCAGTCTCTTCCTCGATTTCGGATTGCAGTGCCGCAGCGAAGTCGTCATAGTGCTCGTTGGCAATGACGGTCACCTTGTTCACAGCCTTGTCGAAGCAGCGCACGCCCGATTCGTTCACGGGCAGGCGCAGCCCCCGGCCAATTTCCTGGCGTTTGCGATCGGCGGAGACCGATTCATTCAAGGTGCAGATCTGGAAAACGTTTGGGTTGTCCCAGCCTTCCCGGAGCGCAGAGTGGCTGAAGATGAAGCGGCGCGGGTTGTCTAGGTTGAGGAGCAGCGTCTTGTCCCGCATGATCTCGTCGTAGATCGCTTGGTCGTCGGCCGTCGTTCCAGAGGTGTCTTTCGCTACGCTCGAGCGGTCTTTGGCGAAATAGCCACTGTGGACAGCGTCGACATCCGGAAGGTTCAGCTTTGCAAAGCGTTCTTGAACACTCAATTCGGCGTAAGCCTGTTCGAACCAGCGGCGGATTTTGGGCTGGGAGGAGTCCGGGCCGGCATAGTGGGCCACCTTGTCGATGAAGATGACGGAAAGCACCTTGACCCGTTCCCCGGGAGCGTTGAGTTTTTTCCGCAGGTACTCCTCGTGCTGCAGGTGCTTCTCCACAGTTGCATGGACTTGTGCTTGCATCAGCGCGTCGCGGTCCACGCCGAGGTCCTCGCCTTCGCGGACGATTTTGTCGTTGGCGAAGATGACTTCCCCTATATCCGGCTTGATATCCTCCATGACCCACGAGGCATACTGGCTCAGTCCGCCCGAAAGTTCATAAAGGCTTTGCCCGGTACGGTCAAGCTTCACGGTCTTCTTGCCAATTTTACCGTTCGTGATCGCGAAGATTTCTACGTCGGCAGTCACCTTGGTCTTCGTGGCAAGGATCTTTTTCACCTTGATGCTGGTGGCGTTCAGGTTTTGTTCCTGGACTACGGAGCGGACCATGATCTGCTTGACCAGCCCGAGGTCGTAGGCGCGGACTGGGTCCAGCTTGTAGATCTGGTGGTAGTGCTCCTTGTGGGTGGCGGAGTAGCGCAGCGTGAACAGCGGGTTGAGCTGGGCAAGGGCGTCCTTGCTCTTTTTACTCTCCATTTTTTGCGGCTCGTCCAGGATGACGATGGGGCGCGTGCCTGCAATCAGGTCTATGCCCTGGCCAAGGCCTTCGATGTCCTTGAACAGGACGTTGCCGGCTTTATTGAACGACGCCAGGGTCATGATCATGACCTTGAGGTCGCTGTCCCGGTTGAAGCTGCGAACCTTGTTGATGTCCTTGGAGTCGTAGACCCAGGCGTCCATGGATTGCCGTTCGAAGACCTCGGCAAAGTGTTCCGCCATACCCTCGATGCTCTGCTTGACGCCTTCACGGATTGCAACGGACGGCACCACGATGATGAACTTCCGCCAGCCGTAAAGCTCGTGCAGCCGCCGGATGGTCCGCAGGTAAACGTAGGTTTTGCCTGTGCCTGTTTCCATTTCGACCGTGAAGTTGTTGGAAATCAGCTGCCGGTCCCGGGCGTCCTGGGGGACGAAGTTTTCTTCCCGGCCTTGCACCAGCCGGAGGTTCTGGAGAATCTGGTCGTCGCTGATGGCGAGCCGGTTGCCGATGCCCGTTTCTGTCAGCAGCGCACCTTCCTCCACGAACGACGTTTCGAAGGCACTCTGTGCCAGCGGCTGCCCGGCAAAAAGGTCGACGACGGCGTCAACGGCCGCGCGCTGGTACGGCTGGGTGGCGTCAAACTGAAGTTTCATGTGGGGTGCCTCAGACCGTGCGGAGGGCGTTGTCTTTATCCGGATCCGATTCCGGACGGCGGCTGGCAAACTGATGCCGGGCGTTGAGCTTGAGGGAATCGTTGTCCCCGAACCCGGCGTCCAGCAGCACCACCTGGACAGGCCATGGCTCCAACGCGAGGAGCCCGTCAATCAGTTCCTGGCTGATCTTTCGTGCGGCACTCGTGACAAAGAGGCCCTCCATTGCCACGTAAACGTCTTCGCCAGCAACCTGCATTTTTTGCAGGTCAACGTCCAGCGGCACTCCAGCCTTGAGCAAAATCTCGTGGACGACATCATCATCGGAGGCACCGGAGTTGATGTTGTCCACGTAGAAATCGAGCTCTTCGCTCAGGAACGTGTCCGTATCTGAATCCCAATTTCTGAAGTTCGACTCGGCGAGCCTGAAGGCCCGGAAACCCACATCCAGATTCGCGGCCTTGTCGCCCGCTTCTTCCTTAATCTTCTTCCCGGCACGGCGGACACGCTCGCGTGTGATGTCCGAGATCCTCGGGTACTCCGGGTTGTCAGTTTCTTCGGGAAGCTGGACAAGGATGAAGCGCCGGTTCCCACCGTCTTCGGCATTCATATTCATGACTGCATTGGCTGTGGTTCCAGACCCCGCGAAGAAGTCGAGAATGATGCTGTCTTGATCGCCCTGAAACGAAAGCAGGTGTTTGAGCAGGGGTACAGGTTTCGGATTGTCGAAGATGTTAGAGCCGAAAAGATCCAACATAGCGGTGCTTCCGTCACTGGTGGTTCCCTGGCTTCCCAGGATAGATTCCTCGAGGAAGACCGTCCGCGGTTTCTTGCCTTCCGGCAGGCGCTGCTTAAATTGGACCGACCATCTATCTCCATAGCGAACGAATCGGACTTCGCCATCTTTCTGGTCTTGCAGAAATCGCGCCTCAGAACGAAGCCAACTCAGCGGGTTGCCCCTCTCGTCGAATTCTAGGACCGTGCCATCAGGGCAAATGATCGGATAGTACTGTTTTCCCGACTTTCGTTTGAAAGTGTCCCAGAAAAAGCGTCCGATGGAGTCTTCCTCACGATAGCGCGTGAGATAGGCCGGATCATATGGAACAAACAAGTGCGCAAGACGGACTTTGTCCCGCGCGTACGCGACAACATACTCGTGTTCTACAGCCACGTGCTTAGCGTCATTTCCGCCGCCTCGCTTGTTATGCCACACAAAGTCAGCGACGTGGTTTTCCTCACCAAACACTTCGTCGCAAGCAAGTCTTAGTCGCGAGATTTCAACTTCATCGATGCTTATGAAGATCAAACCCTGCTCATCGAGCAGGCTCCGGGCCGCAGCTAGACGCGGATACATCATGTTAAGCCAGTCCGAGTGAAATCGCCCCGAGGTTTCCTTATTTACAGAAGTTTGGCGCCCACCTTCGTCAGTCTGCCCTGAAACCCGCAAGTACTCGGCCATGGGCTGGGCAAAATCGTCTTTATACACGAAGTCGTTACCAGTGTTGTACGGCGGGTCGATGTAAATCACCTTGACGTTGCCGAAGTAGCTCTTCTGCAGGAGCTTCAGAACTTCGAGGTTGTCACCTTCGATGATCACGTTCTTAGTGGTGCCAGGATCCACAGACTCGCCAAGCATCGGCTTAAGTGTGGCGGTCGACTGCTTCTGTGCCAGGCGGACGGCATCGCGCTTCCCGGGCCAGGTAAGCCCGTACCGCTCTGGAGACTCCTCGACGGCCTCACCGAGGAGCAACTTCAGCTGCCCGATGTCCACCTTGCCGTCAGTCATTGCCTCCGGGAACAGCTGCCCCAGTTCGGCGGCCCGGTCCGGCAAGCCTTCCGACGCCAGTTCCTGAATCTTCCATGCGCCGTCGGACATCAGAATTGCACCCCATGTTCAGCAAAGACGAAAGCGAGGGTCTCAACGTGACCGAGCTCGCAAACAATGACATATAAATATGTCATTAACTTAGCCGGATTGCACTGAGCTAGAGGTCGTGTCGCACGCCAAGCTCAAACCGGAAGCCGCCAAGGCTCTTGGGCTTCGGCTGCAGAATCTGCGGGTGGACTTCGGCTGGACACAGGAGGAGGGGGCGGGCCTCGCCGGAATCTCCCGAGGCCACGACCGCACCTTGGAACTGGGACACGCGGACTACGGCGACCGGTGGCCGTCGAACCCCACCATGGCCACCCTCCTGGAGCTGGCGCGCGTCTACCGGATCGATCCCAAGGAACTGATCGATGTGGTCATCACCAACAGCTCACCCGATCAGTAACGCCCCGCCACGGCAGGGAATCTCAGGCGAGCGTCCAACGGATGGCAAACAGCTCTTCGACCATCACCTTGGCCGCGAGTTTAGCCTCCACCTCGGACAATAATTCATCCCTGCGGGCGTCGATCCTGTCCTGCTCCTCGTATAGTTCCCTGCGCTTCTGGTTCCGCTTGCGCTCCAACTCCTGCTTTTTCCGCTGAGCAAGAAGCTTCTCCTGGATACCCATGCCGGCGGACTGGCGGGCTTCCCGGCCGGCTTCCTTGAGCGTCTTCTCGATGTCTTTCAGCTCAAGTTCCAGCCCCTGCCGGAGGTCATCCGCCCAACGGTCCAGCTTTTCCGATTCCTCGGAGAGCAACACGTCCAGCCGTTCACGCTGCGCCGTTTCGAAGGCTTTGACGTCGCCGTTGACCTGCTTGGCCAGGACGGAGCGGACCTCACCGGGCGCCAACGCCTTGCCAAGCTCGGCGGCCTGCAAACTGAACATCCTGGCCAGCTGCTCGCCGTCGAGCACTTCGCCGCCATCGGTGACACCGGTCAGGATCAGCTCGAGTACGCTGTCTGCCGATTCAACGGTGACCAGTTGGGCCGCCATGAGCCCTGACTCTCCTCGAAGCGGCTCCAGCGCACCCACAGTGCTGCCGTGGGACGAATAGTCGAAGACCACCTCGGACTCGGGCAGCTGCCGGGCCGCCGCCCTTGCGCTCAGCAACTCCGCGAGCGGTGAGAGGTGATGGTAGAAGGTCGCCCTGAGCTCATCGGCTCTTGCCCAGTCCATGACATAGCGCCCTGGGTGTTCGTCGCCATCCAGTTCGAACAGCAATTGGTCCCGTTCGAACACCGCAGCTGCTCCGGCCGCCTGCTGCAGTTCGTGCTGCGTCAGAAACCAGAGCGCCGCCTGCTGGAGTCCGAGCGATCGTTTGCTCTCGCCAAGCTGTACGTCCAGTCGCTCGATTACCTCGTCATCAAAGTCCTCTAACAGCGTGGCCTTCGTGGAATCCATCTTGGATTCAATCTCCGTCTCAAGTTCACTGCGGAGCTTGTCGAACTGCTCCTCGATTTCCTGCGCCGTGCGGCAGGTCTGGTAAACCGCACCGATCCGCTTCTCGAGGTCGAAACCCGATGCCAGCGCTCCCAGCACCTCATCGCTGGCGCCGAAGACCCCGCTGAACAGCTTGAATTTTTCATCCAGGAGTTCGAAGACGCGCTTATCCGCCTCGTTGGACGTGTTCAGGAAGTTCACCACGACGACATCGTGCTTCTGACCATAGCGGTGGCAACGTCCAATACGCTGTTCGATGCGCTGGGGATTCCACGGCAGATCGAAGTTGACCACGAGGGAACAGAACTGGAGGTTAAGGCCTTCTGCCGCCGCTTCTGTCGCCACTAGGATCGGGTAATCGTCCCGAAAAGCGTCCACGATCGCGGACTTTGTGTCCGATACCCGGTTGGCCACGGCCAGCCCGGCTTCCAGCCGCTTAGCCCGCCAGTCGCTGTAGACCGTCTGGACCTGCGCCTCGATGTTCTGCCCGTTGATGGTGATGACTTTGCCCGCGTAGCCGGTTGCTTCGAGGAGCTCCACCAGATGATGCTGGGTCCGGCGCGACTCTGTGAAAATGACCGCCTTCTCCTGGGCTCCCCGTTCCTGGGCCATGGCAAGGGCCTTGGGCAGGATCTCGATCAACGACTTCGCCTTCGCGTCGAGCTGGATCGAATGCGCCAGGTCGGCAAACTGCCGCAGCTGGGATGCTTCCGACCGCCGGCCGGCGAAGTCCCCCGCAAGCTCTGAATCGACAAACTCGACCCCGCGGGATTCCTCCAGCTCGCCGTCGTAATCCTCATCGATCTCCAGCTCCTCAGCCAGGTCCTCCGCCTCGGAGTGGCGAGTCCCGCCGTCGGACTTTTCCCCGGAAAGGTGGCGCACCTGGCCCTCCAGCTTGGCTGCCATATTCTCCAAAGTCGCTGCGATTGCCACCGACGAGGACGCCAGGATCTTGCGCAGAATCAGTGTCATCAGGGTACGCTGCGCCTTAGGCAGCGCATAGGAGTCCTCCTGCTGCAGATACTCAGACACGAGGTCATAGAGCGCCTGCTCGTCATCGCTGGGCGTGAAGTCCTGGGTGATGGGGATACGGCTGGTGAACTTCACATACTCCCGAACCTGGCGACGCAGGGTCCTTTTAACCAGGGGCTGCAGGCGCGCCTTCAACTCCAGCATGGTGGGTGCATCCGTGGCAGCACTGGAATAGGCGCTGCGGAATGTCTTCTGGTCACCGAAGACGTGTTCATCGATGATCTGGACGAGACCGTAAAGTTCCATCAGCGAGTTCTGTAGGGGCGTGGCCGTCAGCAGCAGTTTGGGGGCGTGGCGGGTTGCCCTCGCGAGCGCCTTGGCCCGCTGGTTCTGGGACTTCCAAACGTTCCGCAGCTGGTGTGCCTCGTCGAAGACGACGCGGTCCCAGGCGACCATCTGGACGTCACCCTGATGACGAGCCGCAAAGTGGTAGGAGCAAATCAAAACCGACCGGTCGTCGTCGAACGGATTTCCCTTGCCCCCATAGGAGTCAGCGTCAAGTACACGGGCGGGTAGTCCGAACTTTTCGGAAAGTTCCGATGCCCACTGGCGGCGAAGCGTTGCGGGGGCAATGATTAGCAGGCGCCGTTTGCGCCGGGCCCATAGCTGCAGCAGCACTAGCCCTGCCTCGATGGTCTTGCCAAGGCCTACTTCGTCGGCCAGGACGACGCCGTTGCTCAGTGGCGAGCGCAGCGCGAAGGACGCCGCTTCCACCTGATGGGGGTTGAGGTCCACCCGCGCCGATGACACGGCAGCCATGATGTCGCTGCTAGTTGATGTTTGTGCCTTGAGCAGGTTCGCCCAATATTTGGCATGGTAGTCCGTGGTCACGCGCGCCCCCTGAGATGCATATATACCTGTCAATTGTGCACGGATGGGAGCTGAATCCGTTGCCTCACGGGGTACCGGCTGCTGATCAGGCTGCCAAAGCGAGGGATCGTTGGCCCCGACAACCACCTGGCGGTCACCAAAACAAAGAATCTGCGCAGTATTGCCGCATCATGATTTGTCGCGGGACCGAGGTGACATATGGTGCTTTCGGGGGATTTTTCGTAGCTGCGAAGTGCCACCACAGCAATTGTTCGGCACCTGCGCAGAAGCGAGTCCTCAACCAATGCCTTCCCTCATCTCATGGCTCGACGCTTCCACCGAAGAAAACTCGAAGATGCGCGAGCTCGTCAAGCTTTTCGGCACTCCGGAAACCACCGATGACCTTGGCATGGGCCAGCTCCGGGACGCGATCAGCAACAGCCTGTTCCCGGGCACGTCAGTCCTGCACATGGGTGCCCGATACATGCTTTTGGTCCCCTGGGCCTATCTCAATGCGCACGACGTCACCAAAAAACCGGACGAGCTGCGGAAACGGGCCGAGGAATCCGAGCGGAAGCTAATTGACCGATTCCGGGAACGCAAAGTGGAGAGCTTTATCGGCCGCGACGCCGGCAGAAACGTGCAGCAGCTTCCATCGGCCGCCTACTGGTCGGCCCTTCGCCGCTACGGGATCGTCCGTCCGGAAACAGACCGCTCCGCCGTTGCACTGCTCATGTGCGCTGACACCCCTGCCCCTGAAGAGGACGAAGGCCGCTACTCCGTCTGGAACGAGACTCTTCCAAAGCCACCAGCTGGCTTCCCCCAGACAGACGAACATGGGCTGACGCTTTCCCACGATGAAGCCCGCTGGCTCCAGGAGCGGATCCTCACCACCTGCACGGGCACAATGCTGGCTCACGTCGTTGGCTCCGCGACCAGTCCCGAACCACGGTCGTGGGCACCTTGGGTTGACCCTGCGTGCCGCAGTGCGGAGGGCGAACCGGCGCAGTGGCTCAAAGATGCTGAAGCATTCTCTTTCATTCAGAACGGCGCCACCATCCTCTATCAGCACCTTGTTGCGGAGCTGTCATGGAAGACTTTCTCCAATGAGGCCGACACGATGGAGCCGACACGGCATCTCCTGGAATCCTGGGAGGAACGCCGCGAGAGCAAGCGGGACCTTCTCGCCACGTGGGACATAGACGATTACCTCAGCCGCGCCAAGGCCCTCAACAGGGGAATCAATAGCAACACTGCCGATTTCGCGAGGGCAATGCTCACGGCCGCCGTCAGCCTCAGGAAGCTGACCGACAACGCGGACTTCCGCGCCGCCGTCGAAACCCGGGAGAAGCTGATGAAGAAGGCGAACTCACGCTTCCGCAACGAACGCCGGCTCCGAGCATGGCAACCCCCGACCCAAGTTGCGTCGCTGACCTTCCGCTGGACCCAAGTCCGCCGAAACGTACTGGATATCCACGCCGGGCTGGCACGGGAAGGACAGGCAAATGCTTAATCCAGCAAACAGGCAGGCACTCACCCAACAACTGCGCCCGCCGGCCGGATTCCGGCTCGCCCATGCCGTGGGCACCACCTTCACTCTGGACCTGACCAGCGCGCTGTCGGTACCGCTGAGCTTCGTCGCCGGTTCCGGAGAAGAATTCACCAACCCGGTGGCGGTCCTCAGCGCATTGCGCAAGGTCTCCGACCGCGTGGACATCTTCTGCCAGGCAGGCCACATCAAGGCACCGTCGGACGCCTCGGACCTGCTCGCGCTGCTGGAGCCGATGGTCCATCAGGTCAGCGTCAAGCGCGGGCTGTTCCACCCCAAGGTCTGGCTCCTTGAATTCGAGAACGACACCGAGCGCCGCTACCGCTTCCTGTGCAGCAGCCGTAACCTCACCACTGACGCCAGCTGGGACCTCCTCGTCCGGCTGGACGGCGAACCCGTGCAGGATACCGAAGACGCCGGCCCGGACAGCGGACCCCTGGCGCGGTTTATCGCTGGGCTCCCGGACCTCTGCACCGTAAAGCCCGACGCCGAGAGGCTGGCCAGGGTGCGCGGCCTCGCCTCGCGACTGGCGGACGTCCGCTGGGAGCTGCCCGAGGACATCCACCGCCTTGCGTTCCGGCCGATGGGCATGGGCGACGAATTTGCACAAGGCTCGATCGTGGCTCACCTCCGCGATCCGGAGAAGTTCATGGCGCTCAACAACAAGACCGGGGACGACGCCTTTCTGGGCTACGACAAGCTGGTCATTTCGCCCTTCCTGGATGACAAGCTGATCGGCCGGCTGCAGGATCCTTGGGCAAAGAACCTTTACATTTACTCCCGCGGTGACCAGCTGGACCTCCTCGACGAGAAGACCGTGGCCGACACCCGTACGTCCTTCAAGGCCTTTGACGAGCTCGGCATCCCCGAGTCGGCGGACTCCGGTTTGAGTGAGACGGACGAATCTGGCCTCCAGCGCGTTGCCGACGACCTGACCGGCCTGCATGCCAAGGCCTACTTCTGCGACTACGACCACTTCACCTACGCCCTCCTGGGATCCGCCAACGCCACGGAAGCAGGATTCACCAAGAACGTGGAGTTCCTGCTGGAAATGCGGGGCGCCAAGAAGCGCCTCGGGGTGCAGCGCATTAGGGAGAGCCTCAAGGACGTGCCCTTCGCGGTCTATGACGGCACCGGCGGCCAAGACCGAACCAAAGAGGATGAGGCTGCCTTCCGGCTGGAGAACGCCCTGCGGGACGCTGCAGCACAGCGGTTCCTCCTCGACGCCGTCCCAGATGACGGAGTCAAGAACACGTTCACGGTGACCATCTCGCATGACTGGTCACCGAAGCCCGAGTTCACCGCGAAGCTGCGACTCCTCTCGCTCCCCCAGCCGAGCGCCGTCGTCGAACGTTCCGGCGGTCAGCACGAGCATTCCTTCCATGCCATACTGCTCGCAGATGTGACCCCATATCTGGTGCTGACGCTGGAGGACCCGGAAGCCGGGCTGTCCAAGAGCACTGTGATCCAGGGCAGTCTGCGCACCGACCCTGCGGGCCGGCTGGACGAGATCATCGCCCGTCAGCTGGACGACCCGCAGAAGCTCCGTCAGTTCCTCCTGTTGTTCCTCACCCCGGAAGATGCGCTGCCGGGGTCCGGAACCGGCACCGGCTGGTTCGCCGGGTCCGGGTTCGGAGACGGGTCCGCCGCAGGACTGTTTGAAGCTATGGTGGGCGCCATGGCCGGGCCGGACGCCCGCTCGGTCTTCCCGGACCTGAAGGTAGTGATGGACCGGCTGCTCGCCCTTCGCGGCGATGATCCGGAGATTCAGCAGCTCCACGCGCTGTGGACGGCAGCCACCGAGGCACTAGACATGGGGGAACTTCATGGGGTTTGACGCAACGCCTGCGCTGGACGGCCTACGCGGCTTTCAGCGCCGGACCGTGGAACACGTCTTCAAACGCCTGTATCTGGATGACCAGCCGGCCGACCGCTTCCTCGTCGCCGACGAGACCGGACTGGGCAAGAGCATGGTGGCCCGCGGCGTCATTGCGAAAGCGATTGAGCGACTCGACCGGCGGGACTCCGGCGTGGACAGAATCGACGTGGTCTACGTCTGCTCCAATGCCGACCTGGCCAAGCAGAACCTCGGCCGGCTGAACGTCACCGGACAGAAGGACATCATCGAGTCCGGACGCCTGACACTGCTGCCCACCGAGCTGGCGAAGCTCAACGCTTCCCCGGCAGAGGGGACGCTGAAGCGCGTCAACTTCATATCGCTCACACCGGGAACGTCGTTCAATGTCAGCAAAGCTCCTGGCCAGGCCAGAGAGCGAGCCGTGCTATTTCGGATCCTTGAACAGCTCGGAGCCATAAAGTCCGAACGTCGGGATCACGCCGTCGAGCTCTTACGGTCGGGCGCTGGCGTTCCCGGGTTCAGTTGGGAAGTCAAACGGCTCACCGAACTGCATCCCGAAGGGTTCGTCACCTCGGTGTGTGACAAATTCAGACAGCTCGCCAGGAAGAGCGGAAATCTTTCTGCCTTCGAAACTGCGATGAGCGACGCGTTGACCGACGGGACTGACGATGTCCGGCCACGCATGAGCGCCATCATCGGCGGGCTCCGGGGAGACCTCGCGCAGGCAGGGCTGGATTGCCTGGAACCTGATCTGATCATCCTGGACGAGTTCCAGCGCTTCCGCGACCTGCTCTACTCCCCCGGCACAGCGCCCGACGACGAGGATCCGGCGGCAGAGCTCGCCCGGCAGTTCCTGAACTACAAGGGCGCCAAGCTCATCCTGCTTTCGGCTACGCCGTACAAGGCGCACACGGGAGCAAACGAAGCCGACGGCGACGACCACGCCGCAGACTTCCGGCAGCTGCTGCGTTTCCTCAGCAGCGAGCGTCCCGGGTACATGGAAGGTCTCGAAGCTGATCTGGGCGGCCGCCGGACCCAGCTGCTGAAACAGGTTCCCGACGACGGGCTGACGCGCCGCATCGAGGGCCGCCTGAAGCTGTTCATGAGCCGGACGGAGCGGCCCCAGCTCGGCAAGGACGACATGTTGTCCGTGATCGAGATGGCACCCACGGATGTCCGGGCCGGGGACCTCACCAGCTACATATCCCTGTCCGCCCTGTTCCGAGCCACGCGCACCGGCAACCCTATGGAGTATTGGAAATCCGTGCCGATGTTCGCGCACTTCCTTACCGACTACAAGGTCGGCAGGATGCTGGATGGCCGGATCCACTGTGACCGCGAGTCCGTTGGCCCGGTACTGCCGGCCCTGGCCACGATCGATCCCGTCGCCTATCGCCGCTATGGCGCCGTGGAGACCGACAACGCCAAGTTCAGGGCGGTGCGCGACCACACTGTCGGCCAGGGCTGGTGGAAGCTGCTGTGGATGCCGCCGGCGCTCCCCTACGTTGAGCCTGCCGGAGCTTTTGCCGAAATGGGGCCTGATGTTACCAAGCAGCTGGTCTTCTCGGCGTGGAACGCTGCCCCGACGGCGATCACTACAATGCTCTCCTACGAGGCCGAGCGGCAGATTCTGGAAGGGTCGCCGCTGCACGGTGAAAACACGGCAGAGGCGCGTAAGAAGTTCCGTGGAAGGCTGCGGTATCGCGTCCGTGATGGGGAGCCGTTGGCCATGTCAACGCTCGCTCTTTTCGTTCCTCATGCTGCGCTGGCGCTCGAAGGAGATCCGCTGGTGGCTGCCTCTATGAGGGGGTGCGCCGCGCCGGGAGCGTCCGTGCGGGAGTCCGCTGCCTCGGCGGGCAAGTCGATGGTGAGTGGCGCCGTCGTCGATGATGCCAGCCGACTCGGAACTTGGGCTTCCTACTTCTCGGTGCCCGGGACGTTGCCGTCCGAGTGGAGGAACGATGCCCGGCTTGCAGCAAAGGAGCTGCGAGGGGTGGACGAGTACATTCAGCAGCTCGGCAAAGCGTCCGGCTCGGACGATGCCGCACCGGAGGAAGGTGCAAGCTCCGAAGCGGGGCTCTACCTCACCCACGTGGACAGGATGTTGGGCGCAGCAACCGGTAGTCCGACTGGATGGGAGGACGGCGTCGAGGACTTGGCCGTCAATTCCCCGGCGAACTGCGTATACCGCGCCTTCAACCGCATCATTCCCGAAGACTTCGACGGTGCCGAGCTGTGGAAGGCCGCACTTTTTGCCACAGCAGGATTGCGAACGCTGTTCAATCGCCTCGACGCCACTGAGCTTCTGGACAAGCTTTATCCCGAGGGCGACTACTGGCAGAAGGTCCTTCGTTACTGCGAGGCCGGAAACCTCCAGGCAGTGCTGGACGAGTACGTTTTTCAGCTCCGCAGCCAGCAGGCACCAGGAGTCATCACCACGGAGCAGCTGTGGGCATTGGCAGACGACATGCGGCGGTCGCTGTCCCTCAAGCCCGCGCAGATGCTGGCCAAGTATCCGGACGACTCCCACGAGGATCTCCGGATGGGTGTCCGCTTCGCCGTCCGGTACAGCAACGCCAAAACGGACGACGGCGACAGCAACCGCATGCCGGATGTCCGTCGAGCCTTTAACAGCCCCTTCTGGCCGTTCGTTTTGGCCTCGACGTCCGTGGGGCAGGAAGGCATCGACTTCCACTGGTGGGCGCACTCCGTCATCCATTGGAATGTTCCTGGCAACCCCGTGGACTTTGAGCAGCGGGAGGGCCGCGTGCACAGGTATCTGGGGCATGCCGTGCGGAAGAATGTAGCTGAAGCCCACGGTGCTGCCGTGCTGAAGCCTGACGTGAGCGATCCATGGGAGACACTGTTCGCGGTTGCCGCCTCTGAGATCGCTGCACGGCCGGAAGACCCTAGTACCGAGTTTGCCCCGCACTGGATTCACCCGGGAGCGCACAAGATTGAGCGACGCCTGTTGGATCACACGCTGAGCCGCGATGTGCCCAGGACCAAGCACATGCTTGCTGGTCTGGCGAAGTACCGGCTCACTTTGGGGCAAGCTCGGCAGGACGACCTGTTGGGACTGATCAAGGATGGGGCCGAGATCAGGCCGCTGAACCTGCGGCCATAGGACGTAATAAACCGGCCGCCATGGCGTCCCTCGCACTCGTTTAGGCTTCAAGTTTCCGATGTGACTGGGCACTCATCTAGGATTCAGCTAACGGATTGTCAGACCTCTGAGTCAAAGTTGTCTCAGGACGTCTTTTGCTACAACTGGGGGAAGTTATCAGCCAGGACATGTGCGGTTATCATCCGCAGATTTCGGACCTTGTCCAGCTTGGTGTTACTTGGGGTCGTGTACTTCAAGTGGGCGAGTCGCCACAGGACCTGACCCTTGACGTGGACACGCGAGTGCTGACCCGACCGGACGAGGATCCGCAGCTCCCGCCGGGAATTTACTGGGCGAGGATTGACGGAGTCACGGACGCCCTCGTTCTACATGGCAGCAACGACTTGAGCGCGCTACCTTGTCCTGCGGAGCAAACTACGCTGGCTGAAGCATCGGAGGATGATCTTGGTCCTGCCGGGCTGACCTGGCTTGAGCACTGGTGGCCGCAAGGTCAATACGTTCCGTCTCCGTCCTTCTCTCTTAAGGACTTGGCGGTAGCCCGCTCGACGGGGCGGGATGCCACAATCATGAAGCGCCGGCTGGACCGCACCGTCTGGACGTACTACGTGCGGACGGATGGCAAACACCAGTGGGTGTCGGAAAGTGACCTTGAGCCAGTTCCAGACCTCGTTGGTGAAGCAGATTGGATATCGAGCGAGCCCTCATCTGCGTCGAGTTTTTCCGCCATGCTCACCCGCGCCAAACTGAACCGGGGAGTTACGGACGCTTTGTTCTCCTATGGAGTGTCCAAGACGAATATATTGCCGTATCAGTTCAAGCCCGTGCTCAAATACCTCGATTCCGCCACGGAACGGATGCTGATCGCCGACGAAGTTGGCTTGGGTAAAACGATTGAGGCCGGACTTCTCTGGACCGAGATGGCTGCAAGAGGCCAGGCGGACCGGGTCATGGTTGTGTGTCCATCAGTTCTCGTCGAAAAGTGGCGGGCAGAAATGCAAGCCCGCTTTGGCTTTGAGTTGCAGAGGTGCACTTCCGCGGATCTTTCCAACATCGTTGAAAGGTTACGAAACGGAACACTACCCAGCCGCTTTGCGTATGTAGTCTCGCTTCAGACGTTCCGCAGCTTTAAAGACCTTGACGAGCTGGACGGTCTGAATTTTGGTCTCGATTTGTGTATCGTCGACGAAGCCCACCAAATGCGGAATTCGATAACGTCGAGCCACAAGCTCGGACTATTGCTTCGCGATGTGTCGGCATCGATGATCTTACTCAGCGCCACCCCTCTGAACCTGGGTAATTCTGATCTCCTTTCCCTCATGCAGCTGCTGATGCCAGGTGAGGTAGAGACGGTTCAGGATCTTGAGGCCAGGCTTGACCATCATGAACCGCTTCAAATGCTTCGTCGGAGCGCAACCGATCCTTCAGTGACAAATGTGCAGCGTCGCCTGTGGCTGGGTCGAATCGCCAGCTCCAGCATGGGTGCGGCGCTGCGCCAACGCGCTGCATTCAGCAAGCTTGAGGAGCTTCTCGAGACCGACAATTTCAGCACCGATCAGGTACCGGCACTCCGTGAAGCCTGCTCTCAGCTCCATGGGCTCTCAGCAGTCATCACGCGCACAAAGAAGTCTGAGGTTAGAGAGTCGACGACAGTCCGTCATGCCACGAATGCACCGGTCCTTTGGACGGACGAGGAGCGAGATTTCTATGAGTTGTATTACGAGTGGCTTCGTCAAGTCTCCATCCAACGTCAGCTACCCACAGGATTTGCACTCCAGATGCCTCTCAGGCTCGCCGGAAGCTGCTTGCCGGAGGCAGCACGGAGTGTTCTTCGCCGCGGGCTTGATGAATCAGACGGCGACGACACTGGCATCGCAGTTAAGAAAACCTCGATCCTGCAGCAGGAAACTCCGCCACTTGAAGTTATCGAGCTGGCACGCAGAGTGGGTTCCAGAGACTCCAAGTTTGATGCGCTCATCGAGGCTCTGAATTCCGAAGAGATGAGAGGCCGCCAAGCCCTCCTCTTCACATTTTCACGGGATACGCTGGCCTATCTCCGGAAGCGTCTGTCTCCCTTGATGAGGATTGCGGAACTTCATGGTGGTGTCTCCGTCGAAGACAGGGAGACGCTTATGCGTCAGTTCCGCGCTGGAAAATTCGACTTAGTGATCGCCACGCGGGTAGCAAGCGAAGGTCTGGACTTCGAGTTCTGCTCACTCGTGATCAACTACGATCTCCCCTGGAATCCAATGGAAGTCGAACAGCGCATCGGGCGTATCGACCGAATCGGGCAATCCTCGGAAAAAGTTCTGATCCTGAACTTCTCCACACCAGAAACTATCGAAACGAGGATTCTCGAGCGCCTCTATGAACGACTCGGCGTATTCGAGCATTCAATTGGAGAACTTGAGCCGATCTTGGCTGAAAGCTTCGACGAGATCCAGGACATCGTATTGGACTTCACGTTGAGTGCGAGCGAACAGCAAGCCAAACTCAACAAGGCCCTTGCCGCCGTGGAGCAGAACCAGTCCGACTCGCGTGAACTGGACTCGGCCGCATCAAAGCTTCAAGCCGAAGAACAATTCGGCATAGAGGCTGTTGAGAAGCGGGTGGCTCGAGGCCGGTACCTCGGCCAGAATGAGTTAGCCACCATGGTTGCCGATTGGGCTCGGATTAGAGGCGGCAAGGCAGACATCAATCGCGACGCTGCGGAGCTAAGAGTATCCCTTAGTGACGAGATGCTGCACCGCATGGTCACCTGGCGTCGGGACAATGGGCAGACTTCCTCTGAGATCACGCGCGTGGAGAGTGCAGCGCGAGCCAAGCGCCCCATCGTTTTGTCCCTTAACCCCGAGACCGCTCGGCGCGAAGGCGGGGCACTGCTGAACGGTCACCACCCCCTGGTTCAGATGGCCGCCAAAGACTACGAAGACCACCACATGGCGCGATTTTCCATGCTCCAGGCTGATGCTACCGACGATTGCCCTCCTGGCATTTATCTAGTCGCATTTGCCGCAGCAGAATGGCGCGGACTACGGCCGACGAGTGAGCTATGGACTGCAGCGATCAACCTCGATACGGGTGAACAAATGGACGATTCAGTTGGCGCCCTGTTGTTCTCCGCGTTAGCCAAAGGAAGCCTTCGCTCGGGAGCAAAGCAGCTGCACCCGGAGGCAGACATCCTGGCCACAGCAGCAATGGAAACCCTAAGGCAACGACGTCATGAAGCTGAAACCGCACGCCAGAAGGAAAACGAGGCCTTAGTGCTCGAACGGGAAATGCGGGCAAAACAAGTGTTCAAAAATCACAAGCTGTCTGTCCTAAATCGGATGAGCCAGGCCCCGAGCATGAGGAATGCATTTCAAGGCCAACTGACCCGCGGCGAAAACCGCTTCAACGATCAAATGGCACGCATCAGCACAAGCCGTCAGACGAGCCTTCCCTTGCAGGAACTGGCCATCGCCCAGTTTGAGGTGGTATGACCATGGACAAGAAGTCACAGGTACTCGCTTACGAAAATGCGGTTAACAGCCGGTATCTGAAGAGCGCCGAGTCAAAGGTGGAGTACCGCGTCGCGGGCGGCTCGAAGTCCAGGCGCGAGGTAGCGCCACTGTCGGGACGCGTATCCGTTGAGGGCGAAATCAAGGGCACCATCGAGGATTACTACATTGGCCCCCGCCACATGGAAACTGATGGCCTCTTCGTCATCAGCTGGGCGGCACCCGCGGCCGCGATGTTCTTTGAGCGCAATAAACGCTGGAACAACCAAAAGATCAGGGCTCGGCGTCGCTTCTCCAAGCGTGTCGAGCGTCTGACTGATTATGCGGACGACTGGGTGGTGCGCCCTGACGGTGACCCGTTCAAAGTCGCGCAGAGCCGGCCGAAGCAAGCACCACCATCTGCGCCGCCCGGCGGCAGTTCTTGGCTGTCAAAGGCACGCACGGGCAAGACGTCGAATCCCAAGCCTGCTCCAGCACCTGTGATACCTGATTTGCCCGCCCGTGCGCCTTCTGTGGGCAGTGATCTCTTCTCAGATCTCAGCACCGCCGCAGACTTGGCGCCCTCCACGACTGAGGATCTGCTACGGGCCACTCTGGCGGCACCAAGAACAGGTGGCCTTGAAGCGGTTCTCTCCACGCTTCAGCCCGAGCAATACAGCCTGGTCACGGCGGAACCGATTGGTTCCCTGATCGTTCAGGGGCACGCTGGCACGGGAAAGACGATTATCGCCACCCATCGTGCAGCCTGGCTCGTCGATGCTGCCAGGGGCACTGCACTCCAGGAGGTGCTACTCGTTGGACCGACGGAAGCATGGGAGGAACACATTTCTTTGGCCGTGGCCGATCTCCACACGGGAGATGGAAGGGTCACGATCTCTTCGATTCAACGCGTTCTCATGAATATTCTGGAACTGGATCGGGCTGAACCAGCCACCGCCCAAGCTGTAGATTCCGTTGCGCTTCCAAAGGGTGCAGCCCTCACAATTGCGGACCTGGTTGCCGAATATAAGTCGACTTCACGTCGTGGCCGTAGCATTCGCGCGGCCTACGACACGGTACTGGCACTCGAGACCAACAGGGCTCCCGCGCGATCGCGGGAATTCTATGCCTGGCGTGAAGCCCTGCCGCGAACCTTCGAAACCGCCCGATCCAGGCCAGCACTTTGGCCCTTCCTTGCGTATATCAAGGTGCTGGTCGACCCGCCCCGCAAGAACTCCCACATCATCGTCGATGAGGCCCAGGATCTCTCACCGCTTGAATGGCAGGTCCTGATTCATTTGAACGCGGGCGCGTGGACACTCGTAGGGGACATGAACCAGCGACACTCTCCGAGGACGTTCAAAAAGTGGAAGGATCTGTACAAGGACCTTCCCAGTTCCCGATGGGTGGAGCACGTGATCAACAGCGGGTTCCGCACGACGAAATCAATTTCTGATTTCGCTGCATCCCTGTTGCCTATCACTCAGCGTCGTCGTGGTGCCTCGCCGCTCGGTGAAGGCAAGCCGCCCGCCGTGATCAGCGTTGCAGAACGCAGGCGGACAATGGAGTCCCTGACAGTTGAAGAGTGCCTTCGGCTCGCGATCACCTATGACGAGGGAACGGTGGCCGTCATCACGCCTCATCTGGATGACGTGGCTTCTGCGGCTCGGCTGTCCGGATGGAAACCAGACGGTCGGCATGCGTTTGTAAACGCCGAGGGCCGACGTTTTCACTTACTCGCCCCGGAAGAAGCCCGTGGGCTTGAGTTTGATGCAGTCGTTGTCATGGAACCCGCCGCATTCCGAGCGAGTTCAGGCACCAACGGCAGGCTCTACACCTCGCTGACCCGGGCAAACTTGGAACTCGTAGTTGTGCACGACAAGCCGCTCCCTGCTGCCTTGGCCCGCGCGGCCAAGAAGTTGCCGGTCATACGATAGATAGCACGAAGGTGCAACCGTGCGGTTTCTGTCTGCTACATGGCTGCTCTGAGCTAATTTGTGTTATTGACGTAAGGTCGCCGACGACATCACCGGAGTCATCCTCGCCAGCGCACCGTCGTACCGGAACGTGTGGTCCTGACCGCCTCCAGCCTCAGCGGAGACCTCAATCTAGGCGCCGAGTAGAACGAGATTGCTGCGGACAGCGGAATCATTGACACTTCTAAGTGACTCCGTTCCGAGAACAAGCCGCCAGGCTTGAATGGCAATGTGGACGGCATCATCTCTAAGCAGCGCCGCCTCTTCTGTGGTGAGCTGAACGTTTCCTCCGTGGACAAGCTTGCTCCGCTTGTCATACATGGCCTTGGTCTTCTTGTAGAGGCTAGTTCGAGACTCAGCGTTTGCAGGGTGAAGGAGCCGCGCTATGGAGCCACACACCCTTAGCCCAGTTTCCCCCGCAGCGCCAAACAAGTTTTCCCATGTGATGACGGCGTCTATAAATCCGTCGTGAGGACTGTATCGTTCACTCACTGCCGCCAAAAGACGGTCCCGTCCGGTTCGTAGCCCCTTGGGCATCAGGCCAAGAAGAGCGTCCCATTCCTGGATAGATTTCTCATCATTTGTTGTCAAGGGACGTGACTGGAATTGGGCAAGCGGCCACGCCAGAGGGCTGTTGGTGTATGAGTGCCCTGACGCTAGGGGATTCACCACTGTTAAGAACGATTGACCCACTGCCAGCACCTCACGATCCTTGGAGGCCAGCAGGACGGCCATGCGCGCTCTGCTGATGCCTTCGTGTAGGTCCTCAGTGAACTTCTTGGCGGATGCCCTTTGGTCTTCCGTCAGTATTGGCCACGATTCCTCGTCGTAGCGCTTGAGCAAAGACAGCTCGGTGGGCATCTCGAAGACTACCGTCTCGCTGCCCGCAACGAGGGCGGAGTCCATCTTCGTCTTGCCACGAAATCGACCCTGTGACAGCCGGAGTTGGACATCGTCCTGTGCCAGGGCCGCACTGTAGCAGCCAGCAAGTACAGGTACCTGGGCTGGTTCACCCCCAGCTAGCGCACGCGCAGTTGTCAGGGTGCTGCGCACAGAACCAACATATGCTTCCAAACCCGACTTCCCATGCTCAAGAGCGCCATTGGACTTATTCAAAATAGTTATCGGTATTTGTATCAACTGCAAAGTCTGAACACTGCCGTCGCTCCAAAGAAACTGACTCCTCAGCTGCCAGTCGCGGCCACTCCCGGGAGCTGGTGCTTCACCGAAGTCGGCTTGAGGAAAGAGCTTCATGAGCGGCTCACCACTCTGGAAAATGGCTTCCTCGGCTTCTGCCCTTGCCGGGTGATTCCACACGACACTGGGAAGTCCTGCTGAGGCACCCTGAGCACTTCCAATCAAGAAAGCTGGGTATGCATCAAGGGCGAGCTCAATTAGTAGCTGTTCTAATGGGTCGGTGGAATTCATTTCCGGCCGCCTTCCACCGCAGGCGAAGTGGAGCGCGGTCGCGAGACTGTCCCTAAGCTTCGGGATATAGGCGCAGAACTTTCGAGCAAGGTCATCCATTCTGCGGTGTGGATCCCACTCGTTTAAGTCGGAGTCCGCAAGAGCGGCGAGAATGGTCCGGGCTGCCGTCATCTGCTCAGCAGACAAAGCTTCAGCCTTTGGCACGGACTCGGAAGCGAGCATGTAGCTGACTAGGTTGTCGCCTAGATACGACGCCGCTTGTTCCCAAGCGGAGGCGTTCACAGCATTTTCTTCCATTATTATCCATCAGCTTTCTGTCCGAGGACGGACACGTATTCAAACATGAACCGACACGTTTACACATGAAGATGACACCATCCATCCGCGCCACGATGATGAGAACAAGTCGGCTCAAAATGGAAATGCGGCTCTTCGTGGTTGGTGGGGAATTGATTCCGTGTCGTAGCTGAAAAAGGGGCCCGTGGCCCTGCTGGGATGAGTGTGTCTAGCATTCAACCAGGAACAGGACCACGAGCCTTGACTGAGCCTACCGGGGTCGCAGCCGACGCTGCCACCATCCTCTTTAACCTGCCCGACTACCGAGTCATCTCCACCACCGTGGTTGCCGATGGCCAGCGCCAGGTCATTATCGAAAGTGAGCAGCCACCAGGCTGCCCGAGCTGCGGCGTGGTGGCGTCACGCCGGAAAGAACGCCGCTTCCAGCGGATCCGCGATATCCCTGTCGCCGGGTGCCCTGGAGGTGCTCTGGTCCAAATACCGCTGGTATTGCGGGGAACCGGCCTGTGACAGGTTGTCGTTCTTTGAATCGACGCCGCAGGTCCCTCGCCGTGCCCGCTCCACCGGCCGGCTCCGGGACCAACTCGTTGACGCGGTCATCCGTTCGGGCCGGGCGGTGTCCGAGACAGCTGCCGGCTTCGCCGTGTCCTGGTGGATGGTCCGGGCGGCACTGAATGAAGCGTGCCTGCTGAAGCTGCCAGACGTGGATGCGCTCAACCCGCGGATGCTGGGCATCGATGAACACCGGTTCCGATCCGTGCGCTACTTCCATGATCCGGAGTCAAAGACGTGGACGCGGTTCGAGCCATGGATGACAACCATTGTGGACCTCGATACCGGCCAGGTCCTTGGCGTGGTTGACGGCCGGGACCATCAGGGTGTCGGGGACTGGCTCTTCGCCCGGCCCCTGCACTGGCGGCTGGCTGTGCAGGTCGTGGCCATCGATCCGTCTGCTGCGTTCCGGAAAGCGCTGCGGATGTGGCTTCCGCGCACCGCGGTCGCAGTTGATCACTTCCATCTGATCTCGCTGGCCAACCAGGCGATGACCGAGACCCGGCAGAACCTCTCCCAGCAGGTCAAGGGCCGCCGAGGTAGGGCTATCGACAAGGCGTGGGCGCACCGCATGCTGCTCCTGCGCGGCGGCGACACGCTCAGCTGCAGGGCGGCCATTCGGCTGGACGAAGTGTTCGCCGTCGACGATCCGACCGGGACCCTCCAAGCCGTTTGGAAGGTCAAGGAACAGCTCAGGGCCCTGCTGCGCACCGGCTCTTTGGAGGATGCCGCAGTAGCGAAAACAAAGCTCAAGGAGCTGGTGAAGGCGGCGGACCGGCCGGAGACAAACAGGCTCTATCGCACCGTCTGCCGGTGGTGGAAAGAGATCGAGGTGCTGATCATTACCGGCGCCACGACAGGCAAGGTCGAGGCCAACAACACCGCCATTAAGAACATCAAGCGCACCGCCCGCGGCTACCGCAACCCAGCCAACTACAGATCGGTTATTCTCTTGAGAAGTGCCGTCCGGACGGCGGCATGACACTCATCTCGGGGGATTCATTTCCCCACGAACCGTGAAGAGCCGGAAATGCAGCGGACGTGGGGCCAGCCATTACTTACAGAACTACCCGGCTGCGCTCACTTCTGATGACTGGGGGGTCTCCTGATTGCGAGAGGGGCGAGTTGGTAGCCCAAGCTCCGGGTGTCGTGCAAAGCTCAATGGGCGGCAATTTTTACCGAACAAGCGTCGCCTTTTGCTATCTCACTGTGCCAACGCTGCTGCTGAAGAATAAACATCCCCCGGCATCGGCCGCTGCAGCTTCCAAGTGATGGCGATCGGCTTCTCTCCCCGAATGCTGAACATAGTCCACTCCACCCAAACACGTGTACGGAACGGTCAGCCCGGTCTCGTCCTCGGCGGTGTCGCGGGTGAAAAGCAGGATGTGCGACTCGTGTTGCAACCTGTCCAGATACCGCCTACCCGTCGGGCTCTTGGGCGAGGTTGCATTTTGTGACTCCCAGTGGAATAGCTCGGGGCTGATGGCATAGTCCTTGTACATCGTGGAGGGGGAATGGTTTTTGTCGTCCTTGTTCAGGGTCACGAAGAACGCATCCGTGGCCGTTGCCGGGCACCAGGCCACACCTTCGCGGTGCTGCACGTTTTTGCCCAGCTCCAGCGAACCGTACTGAAGTGCGGCTAGTACCTCCTCCCGCCGGTATGTGGCGTGGGTGAGCAGCGGGATGTGTTGCAAGCCAGCGCCCAGGCTCTTCGCGGCGTGCTTGGATTTTGCCACTCCGAGT
Source organism: Arthrobacter globiformis (assembly GCF_030815865.1). Classification (NCBI taxonomy): domain Bacteria; kingdom Bacillati; phylum Actinomycetota; class Actinomycetes; order Micrococcales; family Micrococcaceae; genus Arthrobacter; species Arthrobacter globiformis. The sequence goes on along the minus strand of NZ_JAUSXI010000001.1, from coordinate 1,460,054 downwards.
TTCACCAGCTGGCGGATCTCGCTGCAGACAAACTCGTACCCGCGCACATAGTCCAGGCCGGCGTCGTATGTCTGAAAACCGCCGCCCTCGTCCCACAAGGTGTAAAACAGCATCCGGGCGAAGGTCTGCTCGCGTGGACCGAGCTCCGCGTAGCGGGGTGCGTCGGGGCTGACCAGCATGGAGTAAGCATCCGCGCGCTCTGGGTCGTCGACGTGAATCAGCCGCACCATGCGCGCAAGCAGCCTTTTCTCGGCGTCGTCCGATAGGTCATGGATTTTTCCGCGGAGAACTGCCTCGAGCGGCGAGAAGCCTTCGATCAGGCCGGCCTGGCGGAGGTAGCCGGTCCAGGAGTCCTTCGTGGAACGGTAGATGGACTTCAGCTCGCTGCCGGACTGCTCCAGGTACGCTTCCAGCTCGGTTTCCCCGTACGAGGCGATGTCCCGCACCAGCTGGGCTCGGTTGACCTTCAGTTGCGCCTTGATGTTGTCCAGCACCACGTTCTGCGCCACCCGGTCCAGCACGATCTGCGAGCCGGACGGAAGGAAAGGAAAATTCGTCCTCCACTGCTTTCTCCAGCTCCTTGCGGCCATAGCCGGTCAGGGCGCGGTACCTCAGGTCAAAACGGAACTCCCGGCGCTGCTGGCCGATGAAGTCCAGAACCGTGAGTACGGACTTGTCCGCAGCCCTGCGCAGCCCCCGGCCCAGCTGCTGGAGGAAGATCGTGGCGCTTTGGGTGGGCCGGAGCAGCAGGATGGTGTCCACCTCGGGCAGATCCAGCCCCTCGTTGAACAGATCGACGGCGAAGATGCAGTTGATCTCGCGGGACCGCAGCCGTTGCAGTGCGAGGGCGCGTTCGGCGTCGTCCGTCTGGCCCGAAACAGCAACGGACGCCATCCCGGCCCGGTTGAAGACCTCAGCCATGTAGACGGCGTGCTGCACGGAGACGCAGAAGCCGATGGCCCGCATGTCGGCTGTGCTGGTGACCTTGTCCCGGAGCTCCCGGATCACCTTGCCGGCGCGGGCCTCGTTGCCGGTGTAGAGGGCGTCGAGTTGGCCGACGTCATAACTGCCGCGCTTCCACTCCAGACGGCTGAGGTCGACGTCGTCTGAAACCCCGAAGTAATGGAACGGCACCAGGAGATCCGCGTCCAGCGCGTCCCAGAGGCGCAGCTCGCTGGCCCGGCGGCCGTCAAAGAACTGCTTGGCGACGTCGACGCCGTCACCGCGTTCGGGGGTGGCGGTCAGGCCGAGGAGCTCCTGGGGGCGCAGGTGGTCGATGATCATGCGATAGGTGGTTGCTTCGGCGTGGTGGAACTCGTCGATGACAACGACGTCGAAGTCGTCCGGCGCGATCTTGTCCAGTCCGAGTGAGGCCAGGGACTGGACGCTGGCAAAGACGTGCTGCCAGTCCTTCGGTTTGTGTTCCCCGACGAACAATTCGCCGAAGGAGCCTTTCTGCAGTACCCGTCGGTAAGTCTGCAGCGATTGTTTCAGGATTTCCTGCCGATGGGCAACGAACAGCAGTTTGAGGTCCCGGCCGGCGGCTTCACTAAGCCGCTTGTAGTCCAGGGCCGCGATGACCGTCTTGCCCGTGCCCGTGGCAGCGACGAGCAAGTTGCTGTGATGGCCTTTTGCGCGCTCCGCCTCGAGATCTTCAAGCATCTCAATTTGGTGGAGGAAGGGCTGGACTTCCAGGCCGGTGTTTGTCTCCGGCGCGCCGGTGGTCCTGCCACCATTGCGGGCCAGGGCCGCGTCCAACTTGTCCCCGTCCGTTTCCGGGTCGTAGGGCTGGAAGGTCCGCTGCTCCCAGTAGCTGTCGAACGTAACCTCGAATTTCTGCAGGAGCGCGGGCGTGGCTACCGAGCTGAGCCGGACGTTCCATTCCAGTCCGTCGAGGAGGGCCGCGCTGCTCAAGTTCGAACTGCCCACGTAGGCGGTGTGGAAGCCTGAGTTGCGGCGGAACAGCCACGCCTTCGCATGAAGCCGGGTGGAGTGGGTTTCGTAGCTGATCTTGACCTCGGCCCCGTACCCGTTGACGAGTTCGTCGATGGCCCGGCGTTCCGTAGCGCCCATGTAAGTGGTGGTAATGACGCGGAGTCTCACACCGCGGTCTCTGAGCTGCTCGAGTGCCGGCTCGAGGAGTCTGATGCCGGTCCAGCGGACAAAGGCGCAGAGGAGGTCGACTGTGTCCGCTGACTCGATTTCTGCGCGCAGTTCTGCGGCCAGGTTGGGGTCCTCGTTGCTGTTGGTCAGGAGCGCGGAGTCGCTGAGTCTTGTTGTGGGGCGTCGGAGTTGGCGGCGCTTGAGTGTATCCGGGCGGTGGAGGGAGTGGAGCACCGTGGGACCGTCTGCGATGCGGTCATTCTGCTGCAACGCTTCGAGCAACCGGTTGGCCAGGGCAACTCTGTCCGCAGGGCGTGCCTCAGCGAGAGCGTCGCGAACGGCGGCGGCGACATGACGGGAGAGGATATCAGGAGTGTCTTCGTCTCCTACTGATTCGAAACGCGGTTCCAACAGGGGAAGCTTTGACAGTGTCGTCATAAGTGCGTCGGTCTTTATCAGTTCATAGAGACCTTCAGGCAATTCCTCAATCGCCGCTCCCCCATCAGAAATATTCACTTCGCCAGGCTATTGGGTGGAGCAGATGAAAACCAATAACTCGTCCTGTCCGCGGCGTCATTTAGCATGGGCCAATGACCATCTCAGTGGGGGAACTCTTCGAAAAGTCCGAATTGCTGCCAGCTGGTGTCGTGCAGTGGGGCGAGCAGGCTGAACTAGATCTTCCCGGTGTCTACATAGTGGCGTCCACCCCGGACTTCAGCGACCGAGTAGGCCGCATCGGCACTTATCGGCCTGACACCAGTGCATTCGACACGCTTAGATCCCGTTGCCCCTCGGTGACCGTGGATGGCGCACCGGCAACGAACGAGAAGCTCGCCGAACGAATCGGAGCCTTTTGGATTCCTGAATCTGCCGTCCTTTACATCGGTCTTGCCGGCACTTCTGTGCGGAAGCGGGTCAACCAGTACTACAGCACTCCTATTGGTAACCGCTCCCCCCATGCCGGTGGATGGTGGCTGAAGACCCTTGCCGATCTTGAGGCACTGTACGTGCACTATGCGGCCGCAGAGTCACCGAAATCGGCGGAAGCTCGACTCCTTAATTCCTTCGCAGCTGCCATTCCACCTCCCGTGCGCCGTGCCCTTCACGATCCTGAGAGAATCGCACCCTTTGCAAACATCGAGGTGCAGGCGGGAATGCGGAAGCGGCACGGCATGGCCGGTTATAAGAAAGAGCGTGCGAACGCAGCGACTCCGCCGATACCTGCCGCCGGCGCCGCGTTCTCAGCTGCGCCTGACAGTAACCGTGCTCCTGCAAGGCCGGCGTCCGCAGGCACGGCTGGTTCCGGTAGGGGGACTCGAACTGAATCTCAGATCATCACCGACAAAGACCGTGCCATTCTAACCTACGTATCCCTGCCCGATCGAAGTTTGCGCTGCCGCGTGCAGATGGATATCTCGAGGTGAGCTATCAAGACCGGATTTTTAAGGCACGCTGGCGAGTGAACGGGTCCCGTTCTGGAACCATCGGACTGGGAAGGACAATCATGAGTTCAATTGAGGCGCCGAATAACACCATTTGGATGCGCGTTGATGGAATCAGAGTCTTTATCGAGGATTGAGGCAGCCATCATTGATCCGGTGACATACCATCGCCCCCGTCGTCGTCAGGAAGGGGAGAGTGAAGGCAGATCTCATCTGAAAATTCATCTGGGACGGGGCCTGCACCGGCTGCGACTTTCGTCCAGATAGGTGACCCTGACCGGTCACGGTCATACCTGAACCTGGGGGCAGGCACAATCACTCGGCTTTGATGTTGGAGTGTTTCACAACCTTCGCGGCCAGGCGTCCGATTTGGCCCAGTAGCTCGAGCGGTTGTGCTTCCAGATCCAATGAATGAGTGAAAATACGAACGTCCGTCCCATGTATCTCATAAATCGTCTCGTCGCATTCACCCTTGGCGTAGACAAGGTGGCCCGCCTGCATCTTGAACCTCGTGCAATATGCGAGCATCTGATAGAGGTCTGCATTAGGAAAGCGACCGTTCTTCTCAGCCTTGTATTTCGCATCGAGAACAGCCAGAACGTCTTGGTCGCGTCGCCACACGATGTCAGGCCGGAGTGGCACCACTCCGCCAACGTCCAAATGTTTTCCTCGGTACTGCAGATCCACACTTCCACCGTGGGACGCCATAGCTTCACGGAGTGCTACGGATACGAAGTCCTCGAAAACCTCCCACATGTCGAAGAGGAATGAACTGGCAGTAACGGTCCCAACTTGCTGTTCCAGAGAGCCACCCTTGAGAATGATCTCCGCCAACAGGACGGCGGGAGCGTAGTGGGCGTTGAGCCGGGTAGACCGGATGGGTGGAAAAACCGTAGGCCAGGCCAGACCCACTCCTTCGAACTTCAGTTCCAGCTTGCGCAAGGACTGTCTGTCAGTTTCGGCCAGTCGGGGGACGGTGAGCAGCTTGCGTGTTGCTGCCAGCAGCATGCGGTTCTCCGCGATGTCGACGGTGTAGTCGTCGTATGTCACCTCCGCCGGCAATGGGAGTCCAGCTCGGCGCCCAATCTGTGCTGGAATGTTAAGTTTGCCTCGGACCATGGGTTCAGACTCATGCACCGTCTTGTAGTCCTGAAGAAGGCCTTGGACGGTGGCCTGCTTGACCTGGCGGATGAAGGAGCCCACGATGCTGCTGACTAGGTGCTCATCTGCTGAGAGTGACACATCGTCATTTCGCCAGTAATTCGGCGAACGCGAGTAGCCCATGAGGAAGAACAAACGTGGGATCGGAAGCTTGGGCTTGATGTATAGCTCGTGCTCACCAACGGCGACCACGCCAACTTTTGACACGGAAGACACTGACCACAGTCCTTCACCTTGTGGCAAAGCAGTAGCAATTCCCAGACTATTTAGGGCCCAACCAAGGCTGTCCGGTAATGCCAAAGTCAGGGTGGCTGCGGCTTCACGGATTTCGAACGCCGGCACTATCTATTCGCTCCCAGTGGCTGCGGGACCGTGACCGTCCAAGTCCTCGAGCGAAACTGGATTGCGCTCCGCGAGCTCCGTCCTCAATGTGTCCAGACGGTACTGCTTTAGTACATCCTTCCCTTCGCCGTAGTGGTGCTCTTCCAGGAGCGGCAGGATTTCCGACTCCCAAATCCTCGTGAGGACATCCTGCGTGATCCCTCCAACCTTGGGCATGAGATATGACGGCCCGATGCTGAATGATGGATCAATAATCTTCCTGTTGAGCTGTCGAAGGAGCAGTGCGGGTTCCGAACCGAGATCATTGCTCTTGTGCGCAAGAAGCCATCCGTGGAGCACCTCGGATACAGGACTTTGCGCTGGATGCAGTTCGCGGAAGGCGAAGCGACGGCGCATGGCCGCGTCCATCAGAGCGATGGACCGGTCAGACGTGTTCATGGTTCCGATGATGAAGAGGTTGTCTGGCAGCTCGAACGTTTCCTCGCTGTACTGAAGGCTGATCTTCCGGTGCCGGTATTCGAGCAGGAAGTAGAGCTCTCCGAAGATCTTCGCAAGATTGCCCCGGTTGATTTCGTCGATGACCAGTACGAAGTTTCGGTGCTTGGCTTTGTTCGCTTTGTCTACAATCCGCCGCAACGGTCCATCTTTGAGTTCGTAGCTCAGGGCCCCGTTGACAGTAATGGGCCGGTACCCCTGGAAAAAGTCTTCATAGGAATAACTCGGGTGGAACTGCACAAGCTCTGCCTCGTCACGGGCAACGTGTTCGGCCAAGGCCAGGGCAATAAACGTCTTACCCGTCCCCGGCGGACCGAAGAAGATCAATTGCCGCTTGTTCTCGAGGAGGTCCAACGACTCCTGCAACCACTTTTCCTCGATGTAGACCCGACCACTCAGAGCCGCGTCTGCAACAGGAAAGGGTTCGCGTTCGAGCTCTGGAGTCATCTGTTCGCCGTTCGTCGGCGTGACGTCGTTCACGGGTTCCGGTTGTGGGGTAGGACGAGTAACACCCTTTTTCCAAAGGGGTTTGTGCTGTTCATCGTAGAAGTCCACGGGAGCCATGGTCTCCTGTTGCATTCGGAGACCGATGTTGAATAAGTCGCGGTCCACGTCCCCAGTCGAATCAGCATCGCTGCTGATGAAAGCGTTTCGGACCAAGCCCTTGTCCTCGTCAGAAAAGATATCGGTGAAGGTTTCCGGATGGACCATGTACAACAGTGCGTTTCTCTGGGTAGGGAAGCTGCGTCCCTTGACGCTGAAGACGAAAGACTTCCAAGCCCACGGGTCCGATAAGACTTCCTGCTGCACCTCAATCGAGGACTGCAGGTAGTTCTCTACGACGGAGAGCACAAGGACCATCGCCTGAAATGTGTTGCTGTTCATCGCCTGGCCGGGGTGGACGACCCCGTTCTTTAGTCCTTTGAGGACCTCGTCTGGAATTACTGCTGGCTCGTCCATGGTCTGGAGAATTGCCGAGATTCGTTCATTTTTCTTGCCGAAGCCGATTGCACCCTCAAAAATGGGCAGAACCTGCCACGTCACAAGCTCGGCCATCAAGAGTCGCGCTTCATCAGAGGCCTCTGCCAGCTGCATCCTTATCTTTTCGACAAAGGTGCCGCCTCCTGCGTCCGGAGCTTCGATAAATCTGGTCCTTAGTTCGGTGATCGCAGCAACGGTCCAAACATCACGGTCCGGATCAAATACTGAAGACCCTTCCCGGAGGCCCCTCTCCACGAAAAGACCCGTCGTGGCGCGGAAAACATCCTCTTTCGCGTTCCGTGAGACGAGTACCGTTCGGAGTTGCTCTGCGCGGTTAGCTTTTCGCCGTGCGGTCTGGGCAGCTGAAAGCTTTGCCATCTGGCCGAAAAGTTCATCAGCGCTTGGGTAGAGGTCTAGAACCTTCAGGCCCTCCGGCGTTATTCGCCAGATTCCGTCCGTCTTCGTTATCCAGCCTGCCACTACCAGGCCGATGGAGTCGAAAGACAAGTTTGCGTTCCCGCGCACGAGACCGCTTGCATTGGTGGTGGCTTCAGCCGGGCTCAGAGGCACGCGATCAACGGCGAGTTGAAACACACCATCCGGATCCTTCGAGTTGCGGACGCCCTCCGAGTGTTCCGACAGGATCTCCAGAACCGCCCTGATGCGTTTGCGGCGGTTTGGTCCAGTGCTTTCAGTCATATCGGGATTTGCCAATCTCTCGGGAAAGGGCACAAAGCAGAAGCTCGATGGCTAGTACGCTGCCGCTAACACTAACGATGTAACACAAAGGAGGCATAGATACTCCTCTTCGATCCTAAACATTGCCGCCTGGAATGCAGTGGTGGCAGATGGAGAGCGAGGCGGCCTTATCCAATTAGTTGCACTTAGACTGCAACGGTTTGTACCCAGCAGTCCGTGGGAACAGCAAACCTTTTGCCTCGGCGGATGGCAGCTGATATACCAGCTCAATGACCAAAGGCCACGTTTTCGTCACCATGGGTGATCTGCTGAATCTCAAGTCGGATGCTTGGTTGCTGCCTGTCGACCGAAGGGCTTCTCCAGGGGCTCGATGGACGAGGGCAATGCCAGAGCTTGCGGATGCAATAGATGCAGAAGACCTCTGGTCCTTTCAAAATGAATCCACTTTCGCACATGCGCTTCATGCTTGGCCCGCTGGTTCATCCATTCCGGTCCTAACAGCGGTACCGATGGCGGGCCTGACGGATGCGGATGAGTTGTTGCCGCGATTTCGTGCATTTCTGGAAGTAGCCACCGCTGCTGTAAACGAACGCCGGGTGACGTCCGCAGACCGGGCGAGCCCTCCGGTGCTGGCCACGCCCTTCTTCGGGACCGGCCATGGAGGTGGAAACATATATCGGGGCGCCCTTCTAAAAGTCCTTCTTAAGGAGGCTCACCGGCATGCCGGGGAGGCGGGCGTCGATATCGTATTTGTGTTTCAAGATCCGGCAGCCTTCGCTCTCGCACAACAACAGCGCAGGGAAGGGGACACTGCGTGGGCCGCTTTGACGCCGTCCCTTCTGACCAAGGCCAAAGGGCTGGGTGAGATCGCCCGGTCCGGCAGGTTGGTCCCATTCATGGGCGCTGGAATCAGTATCAGCGCCGGCGCTCCCACTTGGAGCCAGCTCCTAGGCCGAATGGCAGGAGCCGCAGGTCTCTCAGAGCCGGAAAAGAAAGCGCTGGAGAAACTCAGCAACCTAGACCAAGCTGCGGTTCTTCGGTCCTTCTTTGAGGAGAAGTTTCCCGACGCCGGCGACATCAGATTCGGTCGGGCCGTGAGCGAAGCCGTCAACATGAAGCATTATGGACTTGCTCCCAGTTTGCTCGCCTCTCTGCCTTCCAGCGGCGCCATCACCCTCAACTACGACACTCTCTTTGAGAAGGCATCCAAAGACGCCGGCAGCCCCCGCACGGTCATACCTGGGGAGAAACCTGATGACGCTACAACCGCGACCCACAGATGGCTGCTGAAACTCCATGGGTCAGTTGATAAGCCAGAAACCATCGTCCTTACGCGAGACGACTATTTAGGTTACAGCGCTACGAGGGAGGCACTTTCAGCGCTCGTGAAAGCACATCTCATCACACACCATCTGTTATTTGTCGGCTTTGGGCTCGCCGATGATCATTTTCACGAAATAATCCATGACGTCCGCCGGGCTTTGCCTGCGCAAGAAGCAGGCGGGCGATTCGGGTCAGCGCTCATGCTGAAGCACGACGCGATGCAGGAAAAGCTTTGGGGCAAGCATCTGAACCTCATCGATATGGAGGACGCTGGTTCCTCTGAATCCGGTACCGCCGCCCAAGCGAGACGGCTTGAGATCTTTTTGGATGCCTTGATTGCCCACGCTTCGGACAGCCGTTCCTTCCTTTTGGCTCCCCATTACGGGGACGGCCTCACGGACGAAGAGTTGGCCCTCAGAAATGCGCTGTTTGAAGTCGCCCGGGTTTCTTCTCGCGAACCGGCCAGCAGCACCGCTTCGGTCATTCACCGGGTGCTGAGGGACTTCGGCTGGGACGGGTCAACAGCTAGCAGTTAGCTATACCACCGGAAGATAGAGTCGGTCCCCTCTGGCAGCACGGTAGAGACGTGGCAATGGGCCACTAGCAGATATACGGAAATCCAGAGGATCCACAGAGCTATCTCCCCCGCACCCACAATCGCGACGGCCGCCCCCTCGTCCCGTCCGACATCTGTCCCGTCCCGGTGAGCTTCGGCTCCATGAAGCGCCGGAACGTGTCGCGCATCAGCAAAGCACCAGCCACCACCTCGTGCAGCTCCCGCAGCTCCTTCAGCGTGAACGGTTCATCCAGCAGCTCCCCAGGATCCGGCGCCTCCACATAGGCAGCCCGTAGCCACTCCACCGCCTTCGCCACAATGTCCGCGTGACCATAAGGAAGCCCAGCGATCAGCTCCGGTTCCCCGTCCACAGAAGCCAGCCGGACGCCGTCGGACTTCAACGCCTCCTGCAATGCCGCCAGCGGGACCACGTCCACATGTGCCACCGACAGGACCCAGCCGCGGTCATCGCGGCCCGGCTCGTCGAATACCTGCAGCTGCCGCGGCACTCGGCCTGAGATCCCCGCCTTCTCCCGCAGGCACCGTAGAACTGCGTCCGCCAGGGTCTCGCGCTCCCGCAGGAACGTTCCCGGCAGTGCCCACTTTCCGTGCTGGTGGTCCTCGGCGCGGCGCACCAGCAGTACGCACACACTCCCCTCGGAAACAGTCAGCAGCGCGGTATCCACCGCCACCGACGGGCGCGGATAGTCGAGCAGGGACGTGTCTGGGCCGTTCTTGGAATCCTTCACACCACCATTTATCGCAGTATTGCGCTAAAGAAGCAACACGTGCATACTGGAGTCAATTAGCGCAGAAACGCGATAAATCCCCTGGAGGTCACCATGAAAGTTCCCCAGCTTCACGTCGGCGCCGGCACCAGCTCGGGCCGCTCAACATCTTCCCCGTCTGGACCTCAGCCCCCGGAAGCCTCGGCATCAGCACCGGCACCCCACGCCGACGTGGCCGTCACCGAAATGGCCAGTGGTGCCCAGGTATCCCGCCTCACCGTCACCAACAACGGCCCAAACCCGGCACTGCTGCTGGAAGGCGAGCTGCTCGAAGGCGGGCAGCAGCACCGGACTTGCGTCCGCGACGTCGTCCTGGGACCGGGTGAGACACGCGATATCGACACCTTCTGCGTCGAGGCCGGTCGCTGGGAAGAAGGCCAGAGCAGCCACCGCCGCCAGGCACGCCGTGCCCCGCTCAACGTTCGAGCCGAGCTGACCGGTGTCAGCAGCGAGCGCGGAAGCAACCGGCAGGGCCGCATCTGGGAACGGGTCAACCGCTTCGACAATGCCCGGGGTGCCTCCGCCACCAGCTCGCTGCTTCAGCACCTGGACTGGTTCAAGGACGACAAGGAGGGTTCGACGACGGCCCGGCAGCTTTGGAGGTCCGGGACCACGGCTCCCTCCGCAGCCGCAACGTCACCCGCGCCGAGGGACGGATAACCGCCGCCGGAATCGCCATCGCGCTCCCCCAGCGCCGCCCGCAACTGGCGCACCTCACCGGCTGGAACACGCAACACCCCCTGATGGAGATCGCATGAAACCGAACCCCCTGCAGAACGACCGCGCCGCCGGCGTCCTGGTCGCCCTGGCTGCCGGCGACGCCCTCGGCGCAGGCTACGAATTCGGCGCCCCGCTCCCGGACGGCACCGAAGTCAGCATGAAAGGCGGCGGGCCCTTCGGGTTCGCGCCGGCCGAGTGGACGGACGACACCTCCATGGCCTTCCCCATCGCCGAGGCTCTGCTGGAGCATGCGTCCGACGGCGGGGCCTCCTCCCCCACAGCCCTCACCATGATCGTCCAGTCTTGGTCCGCATGGGCCGCCGAAGCAAAGGACGTGGGCGCGCAGACCAGCAGCGTCACCGCGGCCGCGCGGCGGCTTGCTTCCGCTGCCGGCCGTGAGGTGACTGCTGCAGACTTCAACGCTGCCGCAGCCGAATTCCACACCCGCACCGGCAGGAGTGCCGGGAACGGTTCCCTGATGCGGACGGCGCCACTGGCCTTGGCCTATCTCCGCCGGGATCCCGCCGAGCTTATGGCGGCTGCCGGGACCCTCAGCGCCCTGACCCATGCGGATCCGGATGCACAGGAGGCCTGCGGGCTGTGGTGCGTTGCGGTCCGTCACGCCGTTCTCACCGGGCAGCTCGATGTGCGGGCCGGCCTGCCGCTGCTTTCCTCCGAACGGGCGGCGTTGTGGCTGGAGCGGATCGAGGCGGCGGAGCGGTCACGACCCCGCGACTTCGTCCGCAACGGGTGGGTGGTGGAGGCGTTCCAGGGTGCATGGAGTGCGATCCACTATGCCCGCCGGGCGGCGTCAGGCCCTGCCCGCCTCCGGACTTCCCTTGAGGAAGCGGTGCGTGGCGGCCGGGACACCGATACTGTTGCGGCCATCGCCGGGGGCCTGCTCGGCGCAGCGTACGGCTATACCGCTGTGCCCTTCGAATGGCGGCAGCACCTGCACGGCTGGCCGGGTCTGCGTGCCCGCAATTTGATGATGCTGGGCATGGAGCTTGGCCGCGGCGAGGGCAGCCGGACCGCTTCCTGGCCGCGTGTTGAGCGTCAGGACTACAGCATGTGGGGCCGCACCGATGCGCTGGTCCTCCACCCGCACGACGACGGCGTGTGGCTGGGCGGGGTCGGCTCACTTCAGCGTGTGGCCGAGCTGGGGATTGATGCCGTGGTGTCGCTCTGCCGGCTGGGCACGCAGGATGTGCCGGGCGTGGCTCCTGAAGACCACGCGTCGTTTTGGGTCGTCGACTCGCCTGTTGAGGACGACAACGCACATGCTGCCTTTGTGCTTCGGGACGCGGCCGACGCCGTCGAACGCTACCGGGCGGAGGGCAAAACAGTACTGCTGCACTGTGTCCGGGCAGAATCACGGACCCCCACTGTGGCCGCACTGTACGGGGCGCAGGTGGCCGGGGTGTCTCCGTTGGAGGCGCTGGAGGTTGTGCGTCGTGTACTGCCCAATGCGCGGCCAAATCCTCTCTTCATGCAGGTGCTTGCAGACGACGAAACCAGCACCTGTCCAGCGGCTGCCGGTGCCACGGGCGCAGGTGCCCAATAATGTCCGAGGCTGCTGATAGGAATATGACTATGACAACAACTCCTGACCTCAGCCGGGAGCAGCGCGAGGCTGCAATGGTTGAGCGCTACGCCGACGGTGAGACGCTGGACACCATCGGCCAGAGCTTCGGCATCACCCGTGAACGGGTCCGGCAGATCATCGCCAAAGTGGGCGGCACGAACGCCGAGGAATCCCGCAAGAAGCGGATTGCGGCACGAGAAGCGGCTACACGGGCCGCTCATGAAGCCTTCCTGACAGAGTACGGGGATATGGCCCGGCACATGGCGAAGCGTGGAGTGACCCGGCCCGATGCGGTGCTCAAGCTGCAGGCTCTGTACCCGGGGATCGACGTCGATCTCGCCGAGGAAGCCCTGAAGGGGTCTAACATTGTCTTTTCTAAGGCGCAGGCGGACGATATCTTCTCGAAGGAGGCGCTGGCTGCAGCGATCTGGTTCCTCCTGGGATCCGACCGCAGTCTCGCTCCTGACCGTGAGTGGGCGGCAGTGAACCTGGACCTGTCCCTCATAAGCGAGCTGCGGACCGCCCTGCAATCGGCAGAAGCGACGCCCGATGACGTGGCTACCATCCTAGGTGTCATTGGCGCCGCACAGAAGCACGTGTCGGAGGACCCTGCCGCCAGCATCACCGGCGCCCGTTACCAAGAACTCCGCGACGAACTCGTTGTGGCCTTTGGCCTGGTGTCCCGGCAGGGAGCGTTCCCTTGGCCGCCTACCCGGCAAACTGTTATGAAGCGATTTGGCGGCTGGAACGAGGCCCTGGAAGCCATGGGAATCGGGACCACAAGGCAGGGCCGATCAAAGGGACTGCTGAAGTTCACCCGCGAAGAGTATGACGACGCGGTGAGCGATTTCTGCTTCCATGCGACGGCTGCCGAAACGAATGCGACGTACGCAGCCTACGACGACTGGGTGAAGCAGGAACTAGCAGCTGGCCGGTCCCGGCCCTCCGGCGCATCGGTAAGAAACATCTACCGCACTTGGGCGGACGCCCTGCGTTCGGTGAAGGGGTAGGCGAGAAGCATTGGGGGAATTTGTCGGCAAGGAACAGCACCATGTGGGCATTCGTGTGCCGTCAGACTGGATGATCGAGTCTGACTTTATGGACTCGTACAGGAAGGGTGATCCGCTCCGTGCGATTGCCAGGGCGATGGAGCGCGACCTTGAAGAGGTCTGCCTCCTGATCATGGCGGAAAGCAGCCCAAGCGATGAGTTGGAGCGCTCACGCGCGGTTCGGCGGCGCGCATCGGCAACCAACGAGGTGCTGCTCGCCAATGAGGAAATGGTTGAGCGGCTCCACGCCTCGGAAATTGATCGCGATGAAATACCCAAAGTTTTAAAAGCACTGGGTATTTCAATCGACATCCCGACCGCCGCGGAGCTGCTGCACATCCCGGGTATTCCCGGGGGTCAAACGGTGGAGGACATCCCGACACGGCGGATCGGTGACAAGCTAAGCCTGCTGTATGTCGCGGGAGTCCACCATAAAATAGAACCGGACTACCAATTGGCCTTGGGAAAGATGTCCCTCACCGCGGTGTCGGAGCTCCGGGGCATTCTAAATTCACGATTGCCATATCGGCGCATGGCAGAGATTCTAGCCGTCATCGAAACCACAGCTCTTGCCATCCGAGCTAGAACAATCACGACCATTTCTCACGAGGACTACGAGAGCGCCATGCAGGCAGTGTCGAGGCGCCTCGGTTCAATTGCGAACGACCCGGATGATCCCTGGCCCGTTCCGGGACGAACCTTGCGTGCACGCTACGGTCACGGGTCCTGGGAAAGTTTGCTGAACTCGGTGGGTATGCGACTTCTGTCCGGTGACCACCGCTTCACGGAGCTGGACTACTTGGACGTCCTCGACCGTTCCACCGAGGAGTGCATGCAATTCGGGAATCCCATGGACATAGAGTTTTACGACCAGTGGATCATTGCGGCCGCCGCCGTAAGAGAAGAACATCCTTCAGCCGTAGAGCTCATCCGTCGCTACGGTAGCTGGGAAGCCGCCATCGAAGTCATACTCCCCAAAGAGGAAGAAGTCGACGAAGAGCCGGACACCCACGAGTTTTACTGGGGCTTTCCATTTGGATTTGAGGATGAAAGCCTGGCCATCAATGAAGCGAAATCCCAACGTGAGGCTGAGGAGTGGCACCAAGCAGGCGAACTCATCGGTCAACTCTTGGCAAAGATGCCGTGGAGCAGCTTTCTGCGCGTCGAATACGACGGCAATGAGGAGATCACAACTCGGCCCTATGCGCAGGCGACGCCGAGCGCTGACGGTGTATGGTGCGAGATCGTTTCCGAGCAATACCTGCCCGCGGCTGAATGGCCCGTCAACACGCGCTACCTTGCGGACAATGGTTGGGCGGCACCCGATGAAGAAGTTCCTAACTGGTTGAAAACAAGGGTGCCTTTGTCCAACGCCGGCCAGGAGATTGTGCGCGGGCTGAGGCACGGGCGGGGTTGCAAGGATGCTACCAACCTGCGTTGGTGTACAGGCGAGTTTCCGGCGGGGCCGGGCCCGGATGGCGGCGTCACGATAGAGCGAGCCTTGGAAGGTGAAGTTCAAACGTTGCGGAATGCCAGCTGAGCTAAAAGGCACTGCCGCGCTACCGGCTGCCGAGTGGACTCACCCCGGCCCGGTCCAGTGTGACTGCGGGAAGGCCTGGTGCAGCAAAGTACAGCGGTGCCTCATCCGGGAGGTCAGCTTGAGGGGGCGGGGCCAGCCGTAGTTGCGCGGCGCCGTCCCAAAGCGTGTCGGAGCAAGCGGCTTCCTCCGGTCCACGTCCAGAAACGCCCACAACCAGTGTGACGTTAGTTCGCCTAGCGGTTTGGGCAAGGAAACTAACCAAGGTTTCCACGGCTTCAGCCGCCTCTCCAACTTCGGAATGCTGTGCACTTTTCTTGGTCAAAGCAGCGATGTCATCAACGAAAATTGCGATAGGCCGTGCCAAGTCGGCAGGGATCCGTGAATCTCTTACATCGGTGGCTCTTACCCTCCGGCAGGCATCAATGCGCGGAAAAACCCGATCGCAAACGAGCTGCAGGAGTTCCCTGGCCTGCACGATTCCCGTGGACATGGTCCCCCGATGGTTACGCCAATGGGCACTGAAGGCGGAATCCGGGGTTGACGCGGCGACCCAAGTCAGCGCTCCGGCTTCCTGAGCAGCCGTTGCCATCGCGGCAACCAATCTCGACCTCCCGGAAAGTGAACCGCCGCATATCACTAGGTTTTGTGCCCATACGGTCGAGAAGCTGGCCCCTCCAATTCCTATCGGTACATCCAGAAAGCCGAGCCCGGCGGACCCGCCGTCGGGGCCTACAACAGGGTTAAAGAAGACCGACTGAGCCCCGCGGGGGCCCTCATATATGGCCGCACCGGCGGGAACGACAGCACCGTGCAGATCACCCAGCAGATAATGAGCAGAGTCCGGCTGGTCGCAGCTGGCGAATTGGATCCGGTGGGCACCGTCCAAGTCCGCTACAAGAAGCTTGGAAACATCAAAGTCGCGACCGGCCAGCACCAAGGACACCCCTCCGCCGGCCTGGGAAGCCACGAGCTCATTGAGCTTACCGGCAAGCACGCTTGAGTACTCATGGGCATCAGCACAGAGGAACTCGGCGCCGTTGACTACGACAGTGGTGCCGCGCGGATCCTCGTGCAACCCTGCACGAATTTCACCAACCTTCATGCAGGCTTCCCCCATGGATCTGGAGAGTGATCTCATTCCTTCCAGCATCCAGCTGTAGTCGCCTTCCACGAGGTCTATGACGTGCGTCGCGCTCGTACGGCAGAATTGACTGATGATCTCGTCGAGGTAAGTCATTCCCCTCGAGACCGGCCCATCACCCCGGATCAGCAGAACACCTCCGCCTGCCGGCCAGCGTCCATCCGCATCACCTAGGTGGAGACGACCGCCGTCAGGCAGCATCCCAAGCATTATAGGGCGGTCATTCATGGGCAGGGCTCCGATCGTGGGTAAGGGCTGGATGAAAGTGTATTGCCACGAACCGACACTGACTTACATCGATTGTCAGACTGGTTATTCATAATGCTCCCAAGGCCTCGCAAAGATGCCTCGAATACTTTCGGAGAGCCAAAATGTCGGATGGGTATGAAGTCTTTGATACGGGGCACACAAACTGGTTTTCCAACACCAACGGCTGAATGCAGAGCAAGTCGAACAAGTCATGGTCGGGCTCCGTTCGCTCCATTTGAGTGGTGCCGAGGAGGCACGAATGGTGCTTTTGAAAGCATGCGGCCGACGCGTCACGCCGGTTACGGAGCTGTATGACGTGGAGCTTCACAAGGTGCTGTCCTACGTCGCCCGGGAAAAGCGCCGCCGCTTTCCTTTGATGGCCTGACTGCATCCAGATCCACCGGGCTTTCAAGCCGCGACAGTAAATCGGCCCCGTCCAGCTAACAGCCGGCTGCGTCCTCCTGGTAGAGCTCAGGGATTTCCGGAAACGTTCGAGAGCCGTACTGTTCTCGCATGGACGAGGAGGCCTGGATCGTTCCCCCGAGTGCCAGCGATATTGATGGTTCCGATCGGTTCATCGGTACGGATGCCACCGTCGCTGACTTCTGGAAATTCGCGTTAAGCGACCTGCGGATGAATAATGCCCGGGGTTACCTCGCTGAATTCCTCGTGGCGAAGGCGCTAGGACTAGACAGTGTTCACCGCATCGAATGGGATGCCTACGACCTGTTGCTGGACGGGATTCGGATCGAGGTGAAGTCGTCGGCGTACCTGCAGGCGTGGGAGCAGCCCCGGCCCAGCCGGATCACCTTCGGCGGGCTGCAGGGGACTCGGTACCACCCCCGACACGGTTATGACCCGGCAGGAAAACAACTAAACGCGAACGTGTATGTGTTCTGCGTTCACACGGCAAAGCGGCACGAGGACTATAATCCGCTCGACGTAAAGCAGTGGTCGTTCTACGTCGTCAAGCGCAGCGCTCTGCAACGCCTCGGCTACAGGAGTATCGGTGTGGACACTGTCAGTCGCCTTGCAAACGGGGAAACGGCATGGCTGGAACTACACGCTGCCGTGCTCGAGGCCGCACAAGGTGAAGATTTCACAGACACACCTTGGTGGTCCGAGTAGCCAAGTTCATTCCCTGAGCTCGCTTCATCCCCTCAAGAGCTGGCTGGAGATCAATCCCTATTCCCGGATCAGCAGCCGCTGCGTCTACATGGTGAGCCTGCCTTACACCTATGTACCGAGGGACTGGAACATGGCGCGTGCCCGCGGTCGCTCATCCTCCACCAGACAGACAGCAAGTCGCCCGCCGAGCGCGCGCCAGGCAACCAGAAACGTTCAAGTCGACGTCGGATCCGTTATTCCGGGATGTGCTTCGGGCCTCCGGGGAAGTACAATTCAAGACACTTTTGAAGCCGTGAACCAAGCAATCGAATAATGTCGGTCCGTGCTGATACAAATATGATCTGAAACAACTTCTGAACTCAGCGCGGAGCGATACCACGCTGCGGTGTCCGGAGCTTAGGAACCGTGCGCGTGCAAATGCGCAGCAGTGGAAAGATTGATGCCCCGTGATGGAATTGCTCAGCGGAGCCAGCGTAGGCACGTTCAAGAATCTTGTTTGGATCATCGCTGTGGTGATCGGCCTGCTGTTCCTCGTTGGAAGCCGCGTTTCCGCCCCGCTGAAAATCGCAGCGAGGGTGGTTACCGCCCTGATGGCAGGCACGGCGGCTTTTGCGGCAGCCAACCTTGCGGTGGTCTTCTACATCCTCGCCCACCTCATGGATCCGCGCTGGTCTGTCGGGAGGGATGCAAGGGTGGAGAGCCCCGAAGTGTCTGCGGGCCCCTTCTTCCAACCGATCACCGACACGCTGAATGACATCCTGGATGGTCTGACGGGCAGCGTTAACAACGTCATCGCACTGAAGAACGCGTTCCTCACCATGCCGGACTTCATAGTCGCCGCGGGGTGGGCGTCCTTTGTGCTGGTGGGTCTCGCCATCGCAAATCGCATCCTTTCCTCGATTATCGAAAAAGACCAAATTAAGCAGATCGACCGGAACACGCGGGATCTGGCTGACATTCGTGCCCAGTTCGGGCTGGCCCCCTTCCAGGACACGAGAGTCGAGGCACGATGAGGTGCATTCCGGAGGAACCGGAGTTCGGCGATGGACAACTGGCGGAAAAAGCCCTCTGGACTGCTCTCCGGAACAGCCTGCCCGATGACGTAGTCTTGGCCCACTCGGTCCAGGTCCGTGATGGGCGGAGCGAGCACGAAATAGACATCCTGGTCCTTTGGCCCAATGTGGGGATGGCGGCGATCGAGGTCAAAGGCGGCCAGGTCAGCATCAATGACGGCCAGTGGTACCAGTCGGACCGGAACCAGAAGCGTAAGATCCAGAGTCCGGTGGCGCAGTCCCAGAGTTCGCTTCACGCGCTCAAGAACTGGCTTGAGGACCAGCTTGGTTCCCGCGTCAGCAGCCGCTGCGTCTACATGGTGAGCCTGCCCTACACCGATGTACCGAGGGACTGGACCATGGCCGGCTGCCCCCGGTCCCTTATCCTCGACCAGACGGACAGCAAATCGCCCGCCGAGCTCGTACGCCAGGCCATCGAAAACGAAGGCGGCGGCGCCGCCCCACTGGCCCCGGCCTTCCTGGATCGCATCGTCCGCAAGCTGGGCGGAAACCTGGACACCGCCGTCGCGCCTTCCACCACATTCCAGGAAGACGAAGCTGCCCAGGACCACCTCACGGAACGCCAGTCCGTACTGCTGCAGGCAACCCGCTCACTCCCCCGGATCCGCTTCACCGGCGGTGCGGGCAGCGGAAAGACGTGGCTCGCCGTCGAAAAGGCCCGCTTGCTCAGCAAGCAGGGCAAGCGCGTGGGTCTGTTCTGCTACAACAAGGGCCTGGGGCAGTACCTTCAGGACCGGGTGGCGACGTGGCGGCAGGCGAAGCCGGTGTTCACGGGCGAGTTCCACGAGTACGTGCGCGGGCTGGGCGTCCCCGACGGCAAGGGGCAGGACTACTTCGACGTCGAGATGCCACGCCTCCTCAAGGAACTCGCGGCTGAGATGGACCCGCAGGAGCGGCTGGACGCCGTGGTGGTCGACGAGGCACAGGACTTCGCGCCTCTTTGGTGGGAAGCGCTGCTCGCCTGCACCACCAATCCCTCTGCGGGCGAGGTGTACGCCTTCATGGATGACCGGCAGGACGTCTACCAGCGCTGGGGAGGCGCGACGGCGGACCTCACCAATGGCCCGATGGCCACGTTGGTGCCCATCCACGTCGACGACAACCTCCGCAACACCCGCAAGATCGCCGAGTCCTTCCGGCCCTTCGCCGGTGAGCACTTTACCCCACGCGGCAGCACCGGGCTGCCTGTGCGTTTCGTGGACTGCCCGACGGAGGACGCGCTCGACGTCGCTGGCGACTGTGTCGAGGCGCTGATCGAGGAAGGCTGGGCCAACAACCAGATCGCGCTCCTCACCACCAAGGACCGCCACCCCATCCACCTGGACTATTTCGAGCGGGATGCCACCGAGGAGTACTGGCGGGAGTTCCATGCCAACGAAGCTGAGTTCTATGGCCACGTGCTCGGCTTCAAGGGCTTGGAGCGGTCTGTTGTGGTTCTTTGCGTCAACGGTTTCAAAGACATGGGACGGGCGCCGGAACAGCTTTACGTGGGGCTGTCCCGCGCGCGCAGCCTGCTGGTGGTTGTGGGTGATTCCGGGCTGCTGGAGGAGGCAGGCGGGCGCGAGCTGAAGCTCGCGCTGGCGCGCACGCAGGCGTGGAAACCGGTGCTTGCCGGCGGATAGTGGCGCTGCTCACCTAAATTGTCAGTGCCTCCTCTTAGTCTTCAGGCACCAGACCAGAACCGTCCAATGGGGATGAAATGCCAGAACTAGCCGACGCCGGGTCCCACCCGGTCGCGACGCTGCCGCAGGTGCCCGTCCCGGCTGCGCCCGCGCCAGTGCCTGCCTCCTACGACTATGCCTTTCTGTATCCCTGGCAGCAGGAAGCGCTGAAGGCGTGGCACTCGAACGCCCGCCGCGGCGTCGTGGAAGCCGTCACCGGTTCCGGTAAGACTCGAGTGGGGATTGCCGCGGCTTTCGAGGCAGTCCGGCAGGGCATCAAGGTCCTGATCTTGGTACCAACAGCGGAGCTTCAGCGCCAATGGCTGGTGTCCCTGCGCCGCGACCTGCCCGCTGCTCGTCGCGGTGCACTTGGGGATGGACGGTCGGATTCCCTTGACGACGTCGACATTCTGGTGGCCATCGTTCATTCGGCGTCCAACCGGAAAACGCTTCGTTCGCACAAGGCCGGTCTGATCATTGCCGATGAGTGCCACCGCTACGCTGCTCCGATGTTTAACCGGCGCCCTGCAGGAAGGGTATGCCTGGCGCCTTGGGCTGACAGCCACGTTCGAGAGGGCGGACGGCGAGCACGAAAACCTCCTGACGCCGTACTTCGGCGGCGTCATCTACAACCTCTGGTATGACCGGGCACTGAAGGACCAGGTCATTGCGCCTTTCGACATCGCCCTTGTTGGCGTTGACCTGGTGCCTTCGGAGCAGGCGAACTACGACGAGTTTTCTGCTGTGATGGTGGAGGCGGCACGGAATCTTGAGTCCTACGCTGCCATCCCGAGGCGGCCGTTCCCGCAGTTCATTGCTGCTGTGGCTGCTCTCGCCGCCTCTGATTCACCCAGCCGGGAAGCAACCATTGCCCGGAAGTACATGCGTGCCATGTCCTCGCGTCTCACCCTGCTGGCTGAGGCCAAGACGAAATACTTGGCGCTGGCAGCCCTGAAGGAGACCGTCGACCAGTCCCGCGGAACGCTGGTGTTCACCCAGACCCAGGAGTCCGCCCGCCGGGCGCAGGAGTTGTACACGTCCTTGGGGTCGAAGGCCTCGGCGGTGTTCAGTGGCATGCCCAAGGATGACCGCCGGCAGGGGATGGAGGATTTCCGCACCGGCGCATCCCAGGTACTGGCGGCTCCGCGGCTCCTCGACGAAGGCATCGACGTCCCTGAAGCTGACCTCGGGATCATCGTTGCCGCCAACCGCAGCCAGCGTCAGATGGTTCAGAGGCTGGGGCGTGTCATCCGCAAGAAGGCCGATGGACGGCCGGGTCGGCTGGTTGTCCTCTACTCCAAGGGCACGGTGGAGGACCCGGACGTCCAGGGTGAGGAATTCCTGGGCAAGGTATTGCCGTTCGCACGCAACGTTGAGTTCTTCGACATCAAGACGGATTTGGACGGGTTGCAGGAGTTCCTCCGTCAGGCGGAGCCCGAGGAGATTCCAGTGCCCGAGCCTGGCGAGCCGACGGAAGGTACGCCCGGTCACGGCGCCGGACCGGACAGCGGCAGCGGGCTCGAGCCGGTGGTGGAACCTTCAGTGGAGAATGACGGGGAAAGCGCGCCGACCTCGTTTGATCTGGAGGAATCCGGCTGGCTGGAGGAGCTGCAGGGACTCGAGGGGTTCAGCGAGGACGGAGTCTCGGACTACCTGCAGCGAGCAGGCCGCGCGGATCTGCTGACAGCCGAACAGGAAGTGGAACTGGCCAAGGACATCGAGGCCGGGCTTTACGCAGCGCACCTGCTGGCGGAGGGGCCCGCTCGTGGGCGCCGCGAAACCCGGGAACTCCGGATGATCGCACAGTTGGGTGAGCGGGCCGCGGACGCGTTGCTTGAGGCGAACCTCCGGCTGGTGGTGTCCATCGCGAAGAAGTACGTGTTCCACGGCATGGACCTGCTGGACCTCATCCAAGAGGGGAACATCGGCCTTCACCGGGCAGTTTGCAAGTTCGACTACACCTTGGGTAACAAGTTTTCCACGTATGCCACCTGGTGGATCCGGCAGGCCGTCACGCGGGCACTCGCCGACCAGGCGAGGGTCATCCGGCTCCCGGTCCACATGGTCGAGCAAATCAATAAGGTGAAGTCCGTCCAGCGCGAAGCATTCCGCAAGGGCGTTGAGTACACCATTGCCGAGCTCGGCAAACACACGGAGCAGTCGGCCGGCAAGGTGGAGCATCTTCTGTCACTCGACAAGCCCATGCTTTCGCTGGACTATCTCGTACCGGACGGCAAGGGTGGCGTGGAGCCGCTCGCGGACCAGCTCATCGGTCCATGGCATGAAGATGTCCTCGACGCGATCGCCAAGGAACAGCTGAAGGACCAAGTCCATGCGGTCCTGGATACGCTGACAGAACGGGAAGCCGGAGTAATCGCTATGCGCTTCGGTATAGACGACGGCGAGGAAAAGACCCTCGATGCCATCGGCAAGGTTTACGGTGTGACCCGCGAGCGCATCCGCCAGATCGAGTCGAAGACCATGGCGCTGCTTAGAGAACCAGAACGATCCCAGTCCCTTCGCGAGTACAACTATGGTGGTGTTGCATGACCTGCACGATTTTCCCTTCGGTGAGTCTCGCTCTGGCCGAGCTGGAAGCATTGATCACCCAGGCCCAGGCCGCCGATCGGCTGGCTCCAGTCACCATCTTGGTCCCTTCCCATGCCGCCGGCCTGGACGTGACCCGTTACCTGGGCAGGACCCTCAACGGGGGCGCTGGAAGTGTAGGGGTCAGGGCGTTCACGCTCAAGGACCTCGCAACCGAACTCATCGCCGACGACGACGCTGTGGACGGGCGTCGCCCCCTTCTGCCCGTCCTCCGGCTTGGAGCTGTGAGCCGGGTCCTGCTAGACGAACCAGGGCTCTTCAAGGATGTCGCCGACCAGCCCGCAACAGCCCGTGCCATAGCCAGGACGGCCGAGCTTCTCGACGCGGTTCCGGATCCCTCCGCCCCGGACCTCCCGGACCTCACGCAGGAAGTGCTTCGGCTTCACGGCGCCTCAAAGGAGGCTCTGGGCCAGCAGTGGTACACGGATCATGAGGCTTTTACCCTTGCCAGCAACAAGGTCGGGACCAGGACCATGAGGCAGCGGCTGGGCACCATCATCGGCTTCATGCTGGGCACTGAGAACCGTCCCGCCGAGGCAATCTTCAAACAAAGCCTCGAAGCGGCCGGGATGCAACTCCTCAGAGCAGCCGGTTCCGCAGAGACGGACGCAAGACTGCTGACAGCATCCGACGCCGACGATGAAGTCCGCGCCGTCGTGCGCCTTGTCGTCGAAAGGCTTGCAACCGGCACTCCAGGCCACCGCATCGGAATATTCCACTCTGCCTCCGAGCCTTATGCAGCATTGCTCACCCAGCGCCTTAGCCAGGCGGGGGTCACTTTCGTCGGCCCGGCAGCCCATCGGCTCAAGGACTCGCCACTCGCCCGCGGCCTGCTTCACTTGTTGAAACTCGACCCGCAGGACCCCGACGCGCGCGCCATACTGAACATCCATGCGGAAAGTACCTTTTCCTGGCATGAACAGAAGCTGCCCAGCAGTGCCGTCTGTGAAAGGCTCTACGCGAATCCACCGGCCGAAGACGATTCTGCAGGAGCAGACTCCACTAAGGCCGCCGAGTACCTTGAGAAGTTCGGGATATTCCAATCCTTCATCCGAGCCCTTGCCGCGCGGATAAACCAAGTCCAAACAGCTGCAACGTGGAGCGACGCCTCCGCCTCCCTGGTCTCGCTTCTTGAGGACTTCATGGGTCCCCGAGGATCTGGCGAACGGCCCGAGAAGAGCGCTGCCCGAGACGCCCTGGTTCAAGCCGCCTCCGATCTTCGGCACTTGGACCTCGTCGGCCCGTTGCCCCGCCCCTCGCTCATTCAGAGTGCAATGGAGGACGCAATCGCCTCAAAAGGCGGCTGGACCGGGAAAAGCGGCACCGGCGTCGTCATCGGCAGCTATGCGGACGCGGTCGCCAGAGACCTTGATGTCATTTTCCTTATTGGGGTTGCGGAAGGGCTTGCGCCGGCAAGGATCAGGGAGAACCCACTTCTTCCGGACAGCGTCCGGGCCCTGCTGGCCAGCGGTCTCCCCACTGTGGAGCAGCGCGCCGAGGCCAGCAAGGAGCAGTTCTTCGCTGCCCTCGCTGCCGCATCGGAGCGGTTCATCACCAGCCCCCGAGGCGATCTGCGCGGCTCCGGCAGCTACCAGGTCTCACGATGGATCAACGTCAGGCCTAAGCCGCAGGACCAGCTGCAATCCTTCGCCCACGGCATCGAAAACAGTGCACCCACCGCCGACGCACTTCCCCCAACCTCGCAGGAATGGCGGCTGCGGCATATTCTCACCGCCGAGGAACGCACGGCAGCGCTGCAAGAGGATACTGCGCTCCAGAATGCGCTGGCTGCCACCCGTGACAGACGAGACGGCATCTTCTCCAGGTTCAATGGGAACCTCGGTGCGTATGCCGGGACCATCGTGGACCCGGAAAAGCCGTTGTCGCCCACCCGGCTTGAGGACTGGGTCATCAGTCCTTTCAGCTACTTGTTAAAGAATGTCTTGAAGGTGAGCATTCTGGAGGACGTGGCACTTGAGGTGCAGATTTCGCCGCAGCAGCGGGGCATCCTGGTGCACCAGGTGCTGGAAGACTACGTCCGCAGCATCACGAAAGACGGTCTTCCGCCGTCGTCCGACCGCCTTATGGAGTTGGCAGATGGCGCCTTCGAGGAAGTCGCAAATCCGGCATGGCTTAGCCACGTCTGGGAGCGCAATCAGGCCATGCTCCGCCAAGACCTAAAACGAGTGCTGGCGGACGACCAAGACAGGTTTGACGATGGCTGGAAATACCTTGCAGAAGAGGCAAGCTTCGGTCCGGAGGATACAGACAGCCACCCTCCGGTCGAGCTGACCCTCGAGGACGGCACTGTGGTCCGGTTCCGGGGGAAGGTGGACCGGATTGACCAGCAGTCCGACGGCAGTGTCCGGGTGATCGATTACAAGACTGGCAAAGCCGACAAGTACAAGTCGCTCAAGGAGCATCCCACCGCGGAGGGCAGCCGATACCAGCTGCCGGTCTACGGCCTGTTCGCCCGGACCCTCGCGGACTCTTCGGCCAACGTCTCGGCGGAGTACTGGTTCATCTCGAAAGCAGGCGGTTTCGCGAAAATCGGTTACTCCGTAACTGACGAGGTTGTGGAGCAACTGCGCGCGGATGTGGGTCTCATCATTTCGGCGTTGCGGAACGGAATCTTCCCGCCCCGGCCCGAGTCCGACCGCTACGTCAACTTCACTACCATGATGGGCGCCCAGGAGCTTGGCCAGCGGTGGCTGAAGCTTCAAAACGCCCCCGAACTTGAGCCCTATGCCCAGCTCCTGAAGGCGGAGAAATGAAACCCGAACTCCTGGAACTCACAGACCAGAGCGACCGAACACTGATCGAGCAAGAGCTCGAAGCGAACATCTTCGTCGAAGCCGGTGCAGGAAGCGGCAAGACGCATGAACTCGTCGAGCGCATCTGCGCGATGGTCGACGACGGGATTGAACTTAAGGGCGTGGCAGCCATCACCTTCACCGAAAAGGCTGCGGGTGAGCTCCGGGAACGGATCCGTCGGCAGCTAACGGACGCTTGCCCTACAGAGCTGCGCCAACGGGCGCTCGACCAGCTGGACACGGCTCCCATCGGCACCATCCACTCCTTTGCGGCGCGCATCATCAGCGAACACCCCATTGAGGCTGGAGTCCCGCCCCTGATCACCGTCGTGGATGAGCTACGGTCCCAGATTGCCTTTAGCCGGCGATGGGAAGCGGCCCGCCAAGAGCTGTTCGCTGACCGGTCCCTGGACGACGCCCTCCGCATCCTGCTCGCCGTGGGAGTTTCGCTGGACCACCTGCAGAACGTTGCGGCTGACCTGGACGCGAACTGGGACCGGTTGGAGAGCCACCCTCCCCAGAAGCGCCCTATCCCCGCGGTCAATCTAGGCCCGCTCCTCCGCCAGACATCCGACGTTCTCGCACACGCCGACCATTGCACTGACCCTGCGGATAAGCTGTTGGCCGCCTTCGAACTCATTAAGAGCTGGCACGGCCGCCTCGCGGAGGCGGCGACGGGCGAGCTGGGACTCGTCCTTGAGCTGCTGCATGCTGTGCCGCAACCCGACCTTCGTGGCGGGCGAAAAGGCAACTGGTCAGTCAACGTCGCCGATGTGCGGAGCTCCTGCAAAGATCTGGCCCAGCAGGCGATAGCCCTGCGCAACAGCTTTGTCCAGCCAGCCGTTGAAACCGTTACCGCCGCCATGGCCGAGGTCCTTCTCCAAGCGGCCCGTGAACGCCAGCGCAGCGGCGAGCTCGAGTATCACGACCTCCTCATTCACGCCCGGGACCTCCTTGTCGGTGACGACAAACGGGACGTCCATGCAGCCCTGCACGATCGCTACCGCTGCATCATGCTGGACGAATTCCAGGACACGGACCCCATTCAGGCTGAACTTGCCACGCGGATTGCCGCCAGCGACGTCTGCGGGCCCGACGGCTGGGAACAGCTTAGGGTACCGCCAGGCCGGCTCTTTACTGTCGGGGATCCGAAGCAGTCCATCTACCGCTTCCGCAGGGCCGATATCGCCACCTACCTCGCGGCACAGCAGCGTTTTTCAGACGACGCGAATTCCAGGACCGCTTCGCTCCAGACCAACTTCCGGTCCACGGGAAAACTGCTTGAGTGGATCAACGGCACGTTCGGCGAGCTCATCACGGCGAACGGCACGGTTCAGCCGGAGTACCACGCCTTGGTTCCCGACCCCCAGCGTCCCGAATGGAGCGATGAGCACGGCCCGGCCATTTCCGTTATTGGCAGCGGCGGTGCGCAAGCCGATAAATCGGGAAAGGTCTCGGCAGATGCCATGCGCCGGCAGGAAGCCGCCGATGTTGCCGGGGCAATCAGAATCGCAACGGGCACGGCAGGGCCACCGGCGTGGCAGAAGCAAAGCAAGCGGTCCGAGGGCTTTGAATGTGCACCGGTTGAGTTGAAGGACATTTGCGTCCTGATCCCCACCCGGACTTCCCTCGCCGCCTTGGAAGACGCGCTGGACGACGCCGGTATTGAGTACCGGGCCGAGGCATCGTCGTTGGTTTATTCCACCCAGGAAGTGACCGATCTGCTGCTCGCGCTGCGGGCGATCTCTAATACTGCGGATGAAGCGGCGCTTGTGCTGTCCCTGCGGTCGGCGATGTTCGGGTGCGGTGATGATGCACTTTTCGAGTGGAAGCGGGCCGGGGGGTACTGGAACCTCTTTGCGGACGCGCCCGACGCGCTCAAAGATTCCAGCGTTGCACAAGCCATCGCTTATCTTGCTGCCCTGTGCCGGGAGATAGAGGTACTGACACCGGCCGAGATCATGGAGCACCTCGCCGCTGACCGACGCATGCTCGAGGCAGCCGTTGATGCGCCGCGCTACCGGGACGTCTGGCGACGGCTACGCTTTGTCATCGACCAAGCACGGGCCTGGACTGAGGCCACTCACGGCGGCCTACGTGATTACCTGGTCTGGGCAGCCGTGCAGCAGGAGGAAAATTCGCGGGTCAAAGAAGCTGTAGTGCCGGAAACGGACGTTCAGGCCGTCAGGATCATGACCATCCATGCTTCTAAAGGGCTGGAATTCCCGATGGTGATTCTCGCCGGCACGGGCTCCGGACCCAACAATCAAAAGGCTGCTGCCCTGTGGGATCAGAGCTCACAAGTACAGGTGCACTTCATTAGCGACATACGGTCCGCGGGATACGGAAGTGCCGAAGCCATCGAGAAGCAATTCGACGACGCTGAGAGGCGCCGTCTCCTGTACGTGGCCTGCACACGCGCGGAAAGCCACCTTGTCGTCTCCCACTATGTGAACGCCAAGAATAGCCTGGGCCAAGTCCTGAAAGACGCAGCTGATGCGGTTCCGGCGGTAGATCTCCATGTCCCAGAAGACATGCCCCTTCAGGCGAGAACTGATCACGAAGTGCAGCCGGTACCAGCGCTTGAAGAGTGGCAGCAGCAACGCGATGTCTGGCAGAAGAACTCGGCCCTCGTATCGTCCACCTCCGTCACGGCGATTGCCAAAGGAGGTGGGGACTTGGCCGGTTTTGGAACCGACAAGACCCCATATTTTGTGAGCATTGATGAGGACGGCTTGCTGCCGTCTGTGTCAGCGACAGGCAGGGAACATGGCAAGGAGTTCGGTACCGCACTGCACCGGCTGCTCGAGCTGAGTGACCTCAGGGAGAACGAGAACCTTGAAAAGCTCGCCGAAAGGATTGTCAGCGCTTCCGGACTGGCTGATCCTGCTGGCCTTGCAGAACGGGCCCGATCTGCGCTGCGGAGCGTCCCCGTGCAGCGCGCCGCTGACCGGGACCACTGGCTTGAGCTTCCTGTTGTCACTTCGACCAGCGGAATGACTCTTGAGGGCATCATCGATCTGATGTACCGCGAAGATGACGGAACGCTGGTTATCGCCGATTTCAAGACTGACATCAGCGTCACGCAGGAGACCTTGGCGGCTTACTGGCGCCAGCTGTCGACCTACGCGGGAATGGTGGAGCGCATCACCGGTCAAAAAGTAAATGAACTAGTCTTGATCTTTTGCCGAACCGGGGATGCTGAAATTCGCCGTCAGGCACGGCACACGAAAGCAGAGGCCGAGTCGTAAAGTGACGAGTGCCGTCTACCACCATCGGTGGCGGCACTCGTTATTTTGGCAAGCCCACTTGGCTATGCCACTTTCCACTTTGCCGGTAGCAAAATAAATGCGCTCTTCGGGCACAATGACGCAGCCGGCAAATTCCGCTTTCGGATATCGCTCGATGACGTCGGGCATAACCATTCCGTAGATGATCCGCCAAGATTCGTGCCCGCATACCGGGCATCTCCTTGTCGCAGCTTTTTTAGTCTTTCTCTCCTCAGTCATGTATGGAACTTAGCCGGCACCTGACATTTCCAGGGTTACAAAAATTTCTTAGCCGCTATGCGTTTTTTGTAACCCAAGAACTTCCGTTAGCAGCCCAGTGTTAGGTGGTATTCAGTTGCTGGCTGGAACTCCTATCAGGTTAATCTCGGGCTTACGTCTCCCAGTTTCTGGGACTTCGCCAAAGAGCCCGCGACAGCTGGAGCGGCTCCCAGGTCCCTCTTCGCCCTTTGACTCACCGAAAATTCCGATCAGCCGAGTGCGTTCCCGTCCGGCAGCCTTCAGTTTCCTCTGAGCAACCCAGTAATCTCGTCGTTCGGCACGGACACCGCAGCGGGGCTCATGGGTGAGGCCGATGTAGTCCTCGTGGCCGGGGCAAGCCTGAGCCCCTTCACCATGCGGTTCGGGCAACCTGCTCGGCCCGACAGCACCGTTATCCAGATCGACGCCGCCCTGCAGCCGACGCACCCTCGGTGGACGTGTTAGTCAGCGCGGATGCGAAGTCTGCCGCCGGACGCATCCTTCAACTGCTGGAAGGCGAGGCTTCAGCAGAAGCGTGGCGGGCGGAAGCCCGCAAGCGTCTGGCCGAAGGACCGGCCCACCACGCAGGTACCACGGAAACCGCTGACGGCCGGCTGGACCCTCGTTCCCTTGCCATCGCGTTGGACGCCGGCCTGCCGGAGCGCCGCACCGTGGTCCAGGACGGCGGGCACTTCCTCGGCTGGGTCCCCATGTACTGGCACATCCCGCGACCGCAGGACCTGGTCATGGTGGGCACGGCCTTCCAGACCATCGGGCTCGGCCTTGCCAGCGCCGTCAGCGCGGCCCGCGCGGTGGAGGACGGCCGCACCCTGGTGCTGGCCTCCGGCGACGGCGGTTTCCTGATGGGGCTGTCCGACCTCGAATCGCTGATTGGGGCGGCCAGGAGCGCCGTCGTCGTGATCTACAACGATGCCGCCTATGGAGCCTAGATCCACCAGTACGGCTCCCAGGGCCTGACCGAAAAGCCGATGCTGATCCCCGAAGTGGACTTCAGCGGCATCGCCCGCGCGCTCGGTGCGGAGTCGGCGATCATCCGCTCACTGGCGGACCTTTCCGCGCTCCAGGAGTGGATCGACGCCGGCGCCAAGGGGACCTTCGTGGCCGGCTGCCGCATCACGTCGAGCGTCCGGGCGCCGTGGCTGAGCGAGTGGATGGCGGCCTCGCAGGCCGCGAAGGCGGCGGTGGCGGGCTGACTTGCGGAGCCGTTGGGCTGGGCGGCACCCAGCCCACGCGCCGCCGTCGTACTCCCCGACGGCGGCCGCTGGCCAGGTGACCCGCCGGCTACGCCCTATCGCACCGGACTATCGGCGAACAAGCCGCCACAGCGACGTGACCTCGACCGTGCGCGCCTCGAACAGGGGATCGTCGCGGTCCGATGCCTTCGGATGCGTTGGCTTGGTGTCCAGCCGTTCCACCACCTTCAGCCCGGCCGCCGTGATGGCGTTCAGCAGATCGTCACGCGTCCGCAGGCCAAGGTGCTCGGCCAGGTCGGAGAGGACAAGCCAGGCCTCACCGCCCGGCTCCAGATGGTCGGAGAGTCCTTTCAGGAAGCGGAACAGCATCCTGCTCCCGGGGTCGTAGACGGCGTTGTCCAGGGTGGAATGCGGCGTGGCCGGGATCCAGGGCGGGTTGCACACGATGAGTGGTGCCCGCCCGGGCGGGAACATGTCGGTCAGGACGGCCTCAGCACGGTCCTGGACACCTAGGTTCCGGAAATTCTCGGTGGCGCAGGCGATGGCACGCGGTTCGTTGTCCGTCGCTACCACGCGGTGGACGCCGCGGCGCGCGAGGACTGCGGCGAGCACCCCGGTGCCGGTTCCGACGTCGAACGCCAGCGTGTCAGAGGGCAGCGGCGCGGCGGCCACGAGATCCACGTACTCACTCCGTGTGGGGAAGAACGTGCCATAGTGCGGGTGGATGCGGCCCTGCAGGGCATCGACGTAGACGCCATTCCGTCGCCACTCGTGGGCGCCAATTGCCCCGACAAGCTCATGCAGGGACACAACGGAAGGTTCGCCGATATCGCCGTACGCTTCAGCGGCGGCCTCCCGGATATCCGGTGCGCGGCGCAGCGGCACCACTGCGCCCGGATCAAGAGGAATCAGCAGAAGGCCGAGAATGCGTGCACGATGCGAGGCGAACTGGCGATGCCGATAAAACCCGTCGGCCGGAGATCCTTCGAATTTCTTCTTTCCGGCGCTTACCCGCCGATCCATGGCTTTGAGGATCTGCCGCGCATTGTGGAAGTCACCGTGCCAGAGCATCGCGATCCCCTGTGACGCCATCCGGTTCGCATCATCGGCGGTGAGGGAGTCGGCGACCACTTCGACGTGCGTCGGCGCCGGCGTGCCGTTCGCCGAACGCCACCGCGCGGTCATGCTGACACCGGCCTCGACCCAAGTCACGACGGCGGGCTCATCCACCGCAGCTGTGCGCGAGGGGTTGGACCGGTGTCGGGATTCCTACGGGAGCTGGCGAGTCGGTAGTGATAAGGATCCATTCCAAGAGCCCGGGGGCTGATCGGAGACTGACGATAGCGGCGCTGATCCACGACGTGGAAGGCGACGGCCCAGGATTCCGGACCCGTCATCCGGCCGCGCGAACCGAGCTTGGTTGATGGCTGCTATAGCCATTCAACCTGCATTGTCAGGATACAGGTGTGCCGTGGCCGCCGTCGGCGGTTCCAGCGTCATCGACAAGGCGCCGAAGTGGCTCACCCCTGTGGCGGACCGGCCCGGTTTGGAGGTGGGCGGCGACCCCGCCGAGCTGGTTTGTTCGCCGGCTTGCTTCGCCATGTCTAACCGCCGGGCCCGTGCGAGTCCTAGATCCCACCCAGTCCCCTGCGGGAATTCACAGGTCCGCGGCCTACCATGTCCCACATGAAGGCTGCCCGGGACGCCCGCTCTGCCGCCGTGGTGATCAATGCCGGATCACGCCGAGGAGCGGCACACGAACTTGCCGTGGACACGATGCGAAAGGCAGGCGTGCCAATCTCCTCCATGCACCACGTGCTGTCCGGGGGCGAGCTGGCCGCGACCCTTGACCGGGTGGTGGAGGACGGGCACGACCTGATCGTTGTGGGTGGCGGCGACGGGACCGTGACCGCCGCCGCCGGTCGGGTTGCCGGCATCGACGTTGCGCTCGGCGTTCTTCCGCTGGGCACCGCCAATGACTTCGCCCGCACGCTGGAGATACCGAACAATCTGGCCGAGGCGTGCGCTACCGTCGCTGAAGGGAAGGTGGTGGACATCGACCTCGGCCGGGCCAACGGTGAGCCATTCCTCAACGTCGCGTCATGGATGTCGGTGCCCGACTCCAGCTGTCCGAGCGCTATCCTCACGGTGGTTCTTTCCCTTCGGCCCAGGCGCCCAATCCAGGCGGCTGCCTCAACCGTCGCCTTTTCCGTGGCCGTCATTTCGGGCGGCGCCGCCTTGAAGCCGCGCGTGATCAAGGCCAGGACCACCACGCCCAGCACCAGCCAGGACACTCCCAGCGAAATCGCGTTGCTGTCCAGCTGTGAGAGCAGGTAGGCACAGATGACCGCTCCGATCACCGGCACCACCACGTAGGACACAGGATTCAGCTGCTCCTCCGCACGGCGCCGCCGCAGGTGGTGGAACACCACCGAGGCGTTCACCAAGGTGAAGGCGGTGAAGGCGGTGAAGGCGGTGAAGGCGCCGAAGTTGATGAACGAGGTGGAGGTGGCCACGTCCAGGAAGATCGCGATCAGCCCGATGATGCCCGTGACGACCAGATTCACCACCGGGGTGTGGAACTTCGCACTGAGCCGGCCGAAGACCGCCTTCGGCAGGACGGAGTCCCTGCCCATGGCGTACAGCAGGCGCGAGGCGCTGGCCTGCGCCGCAAGGCCGGAAGCAAACTGCGCCACCACCAGGCCCGCGAGGAAGACCGCGCCGAACAGCTGCCCGCCGATCTGCAGCGCGATGGAGCTGGCCGCGGAGGCCGAGTCCTCGAACACGCCGCCCGGGTGCACCAGCTGCGTGACATAGGAGACGGCCACGAAGATGCCGCCGCCGATCAGGGCGATCAGCATGATGGCGCGGGGCATGTTCTTGCGCGGCTCGATGGTCTCCTCGGTGAGGGTGGTGACGGCGTCGAATCCGAGGAACGAGTACGCGGCGATGGCGGCACCGGCGGAGATGGTGGCAAAGCTGGAGGTGTCGTTGAAGAACGGCTGCGTGCTGGCCAGGCCGCCGGCGCCGGCGGCGGACACCACGTTGCCGACGGACAGCGCCACGAAGAACACGATAACCAGCAGCTGGAACGCCATCAGCACGTAGTTGGCTTTGTCCGCCACCTTGATGCCCAGGATGTTCAGCAGTGTGGTGATGAGGATGAAGCCTACGATCCAGACCCCGATGGGGATCCCGGGGAACTGCGCAGTCAGGTAGGAGCCGCCGATGAGCCAGATGACCATGGGCAGGAAGAGGTAGTCAGCAGGATGGCCCAGCCCACCAGGAACCCGACCCGCGGGTGGATGGACCGGCGGACGTGGGCTGATCCGGCCCTGGTAGACGGGCAGTTCGACGGCATCTTCGCCGTCGCGGAACTGGGACCAGGCGCGGTTGAGGTTTTCGGTTCCATGCGTGCGGACGTGCTCGACGGCGGCAAGGTCCAGTTCCGCCGTGAGCAGCACCGGGGCGTCGTCGTCGGCCTCGCCCAGGGTGTTGCCCTCCGGATCCACGATGATGCTCAGGCCCTTGCCGGTGGGGCGGCGCAGTTGACGCTGACCACGAAGACCTGGTTCACGATGGCGTTGAGCTCGAATCGTTGAAGCACCCAGCGCCTTGTCGACCCCGACCAGGGGGCGGCGCACCCCCCGGGCCACAACGAGGCCGACTGGCAGGACCCGCGCGAAACCCGGAATCCTGAGGGAGCGCACTAAGCCGCGCGCCGGCGCTCTCCTCGATGGCACGAAAAAAGGAGGCCGATGACGACACCCAGTGTCGCCGTCGGCCTCCCTTTAAGCCCGCGGTGGTGCTATCCCACCCAGGGCGCTGGGGCTCTAGGCCGCCGTTGGAAGCGTTACGTAGCTGCCCTCGATGACGCTGGCGGCAACAACGGGAGTGCCGTCTACTGTGACATAGCTGCCACGGGTGACGGGGGGCAGGTTTCGGCCGCCAGCGACGGTGACATAGCTGCCCTCGGCGCCGACCGGGACGCTGCCGGCGGGGAGAGTCACGTAGCTGCCGCCGCGCACTGCGGTGTCAGCGACAGTGATCCCGGTAGCGTTCTTGAGGGTGGTTTCGGTGGTGGATGAGGAGGTTGCGGGGTGTTCGGTCAGCAAAGTCATGGGTTCTCCGTGGGGTTTCGGGATGAGGGCCATACAGGTTCTTGTGCCGCTCAAGCAGGAGGGCGGTTGCGCGTTGTATCGCTTGCCCCGCTGGCCCTGGTATGTTCACCGGTGCGGTACTCAAGGGCTACGGTGGCCTGTACCTAACTCTACGGCTTATCGCGAGCTACTCAAAATAACGTGGGAAGACTCACGTTATACGCCAGGCACCGAGGGATGACTACGTCATCCCCTACACGGCGCCAGCATCACATAGCCGCCCCCTCGGGCATTTCTCCCCTGTTAGCCGCCCGACGCCGGGACTAGTCTGATCCGCATCAACGTCCACCGCCGTCGAGAGGCCGTCATGGCGGGGTTTGTGCAGATCATCGAATTCAAGACATCCCGCATCAAGGAGATCGAAGAACTGGGCCGTCCCTCAAGAACCGAGGGGAGCACTCCGGCCACGTTCCGCCGCACTTGGAAACGTCGAGATGGCGGAACTGTGCGATGGACCCGTCATCTTCCACAATCTGGATGTCATGTGGGAGGACGCCGGAGACGGCGCGGACAACGGCTAGGAGCAGGACATCGGCTGCTGAAAGTCCCGTTCCGGAGCGGGGCGGAAGCGGGTACGAGGGTGGTTGTTGATCTCAGCCAGCTGGCATCAGCAGCCACAGTAGGCGGCAAGGCCCTCAAACCCGGCCGGCTTGCCGCTGCTGACTTTCCGGTCCGCCTCTTTCTGCCTGCCCACAGCCGGCTACCGGAAGGCCGCGCCCACGGAAATGGACGTCATCGCCGCCCGCCTGGACGGGGCGGGGCGGAGCCGCCCGAAGGCGATCGCGGACTCAAGGATGAAGAACGGGCCGGGCTCGCGCACTGTGACCGCGAGATGATGGCGGCATGGCCCGTACCGCCGACGTCGAGCCCGCCGTTCGCAGTGCGTATGCCGCAACGGACAACCGGCCAGTGGCGGTGCGTTCTTCTGCAACCGCCGAAGACCTGCCGTTTGCCAGCTTCGCCGGGCAGCAGGACTCCTTCATGGACGTGGTTAGAGCCGACGCCGTCATCGTGGACGTCCGGCGCTGCTGGGTCTCCCCCTGGACCGACCGGGCAGTGGGCCTTAGCGGTGGGACCTGAAGGGAATCGTCGCCGGCCGCCGTCGGCTGTACGACGTCGAACTCCGGCGGCGGCGCGTTCCGCGCCTTCTGCTCTCTGACGCACCGACGTCGAGGCCACCGTCATGCCCCAACAGGCTTCCGCGTCTTAGCTCTATGCAATTTTTGTGACTGCATTGCCCTGAACGGGATCCTCAAACAGGGTCTGGCAGGGGACTGCCTCACACAGAATAAATCCAGTAACTTTGTGGTTGGAACTTCCGGGCCAGCGACGTCCCCCCTTCCGCTCCTCCCCCTTCGAATGGATCCGCTCCCCCATGTCCTCCGCCCTGCCCCTGCCTGCGCCCAAACGGTTCCCGCTCGCCGCGATGCTGGTCCTTGCCACCATCACGTTCACGGCCATCACCACCGAACTCATGCCGTCGGGCCTGCTGCCGCAGATCAGCGAAGGCCTGAACGTCTCCGAGCCGGTGGCCGGCTATCTGGCCGCAGCGTATGCCGCCGTCATCGTGGTCACCGTAATT
Organism: Arthrobacter globiformis; assembly: GCF_030815865.1. Taxonomy (NCBI): domain Bacteria; kingdom Bacillati; phylum Actinomycetota; class Actinomycetes; order Micrococcales; family Micrococcaceae; genus Arthrobacter; species Arthrobacter globiformis. The sequence goes on along the minus strand of NZ_JAUSXI010000001.1, from coordinate 1,424,115 downwards.
CCGGCGGCCCGGTTGCTGGCCAGGATCCCGCGGAAGACCCTCCTCATCTCCCTCGTCCTCACCTTCGCGCTCAGCAACGTCCTCGTGGGCCTCGCACCCAACTTCGCAGCGGCCATGGGCGCACGGCTTGTCGGCGGCCTGGCGCACGGCCTGCTCTGGACCACCGTGGCGCCATTCGTCTCCCGCGTGGTCCCGGCCGACAAAGTGGGCAAAGCCCTAGCCATCGTCTTCAGCGGCAACAGCCTCGGCATGGCCATCGGCGCTCCCGTCGGCACCGCGCTCGGCGCGCTCCTCGGCTGGCGCGCGTCCTTCCTCTTCCTGGCCGGCTTCAGCCTGCTCCTGACCGGCCTGGCGGTCTGGCTGCTTCCGCAGGTGCGCCGGGTCCCCGACGCCGTCCGCCCCTCGATGCGCAAGGCCATCGCCCAGCCCGGCGTGAAGTCCGTGGCCATCGCCTGGCCGCTGCTGGTCCTGGCCCACTTCGCGCTCTTCACCTACATCGCGCCGTTCATCCGTGAAGCCGGCCTGCCCGACTACGCCACGAGCCTCTCGCTCACCGTCCTCGGTGCCTCCGGCCTGATCGGCATCTGGATCGCGGGCATCACCGTGGACTCCCGGCCCCGCCGTTCGCTCATAATCACGACGGCGGCCATCGCCGTCGCGATGCTCCTCCTCCCGCTCGGGGGCGGAACCATCCCCGGCGCCATGATTCTCATGACCGTGTGGGGCGCAGGCCTCGGCGCAATCGGCATTTACAACCAGGCCGCCATCCTCCGCGCCGGGCGCGAGGACCGGGACGCGGCCAACGGCCTCACCGTCCTGACCATCCAACTCGGCATCACCATCGGAGCCCTCTACGGCTCCGCCGCCCTGGTCCTGGCCGGCCCGCTCATGGTTCCCGTCGCGGCGGCCCTGCCCGTCGTCGTCGCCCTTGTCATCACAATGGCCGGCAGGCAGCACGCCTACCCGCCGGGCCGCAGAGAGCGCGGCTGGACGGATCCGGAACTCAAGGAACCTGAAACTAAGGAGTCAGCGCTCCAGCCCTAGCAGCAGGATTACAGCCCGCGAACGAAAGCATACGGACCAGAACACGGCCGAGGTAAACATCGCCTTCCGCGGGCCGTTCCTGTCCACCCACGTGCCCATGACCGCGGCCGAGAGGCCCAACATCACGATGGCGATGGAGAAGATCACGCCGATTTCGGTCAGGCTGGCACCGAAATGCCTGACCAGGGCCGTCGTGTAGACGCTGGTCGCGTAGGCCTAGCCGATGCAGAGGTGGACCGCGAGCGCCGCCGGCGGCACGAGCCAGCGGTTGAACCCGGGCGGGGCAATGGTTCGTTCTCGGTCCAGGCAGCTCATGATTGCTCCTCGTCACGACGTCGATGTCCCTGCTGTTTCCAGCGCAGGTCCCAGCGGGTAAGCGCAGGTCCCAGCGGGTTCGGCGAACGGCGCGTTGTGCGCCGCTGTTGCCTCCGGTAATCATGGTGCACATTACATGCCTGCGCGGCGGTTTTGCGCCGAACGGTGCGAAATTAGCTACGAGCGGCAGGTTCCTCACGCTGCACGGGAGGCGGGCGCCACGGGATAAGACGCATCGTGGAGCCCGGAGTCCGGGCACCACGATGGGGCAGCAGTTAGCGTTCCGGAGCAGCCGGAGTCCGGTGACGGCCAGTCGGCCGAATGCGGCTTGAGACGTGCTGCCGAACAGCCTGCTGATGACTCTGGGCTGGCCCATTGCGTACAGGTGCGGGAAGGACGATGCGAGCATGAGACCGACCTGCTGGTGCTGTTGCCCGGCGCCGGCACGGCCGGCATCTAAGTCAAAGGCAACAAGGTCGGCGTCGAAAACGGGCCGTGGCACCAGTCGGACAGGGCCGGCAAGCGCGGCATCAAGAGCCCCGTGGCACAGTCCCAAGGCTCTTCGCATGCTTTCAAGAACTGGCTGGAGACCTGCCTCGGTTTCCGCCTCAGCGGCCGCTTCGCCTATCTTGTCAGCATCCCCTACACGGATGTCCCCAGGTACTGGACGAAGGGCGGATGCCCGCGGTCGCTGATCCGGGACCAGTCGGACATGAAGTCACCGGCGGAGCTGATCCGTCACGCCATCGAACACGAAGGCAGCGAAGCCATCCCCCAGGCGCCTTCCTTCCTGGATCGCAGCGACTCAAAATACCGGGCCAAACCGACGATTCATGGCTGTACATCGCCGCGGTAAGTGACGCTGTTTATGCACCGCCATTTGGCACCGCGCAGTTGGATCGATGGCACGTGAGCGTCAGTGAAACTTGGCCAGCCGTGGCAGGGCGGGCCGACCTGCTTAGCCTGTGCCAGATAAGACGTTTGCTAGTCCTGCGTCGCGGAACCGGTGAGGGGAATCCTGGCCCGGCCGAATATTGACTGTTCTTCGGCTGCGGCCTGGATCTGAGTGCTGGTGCCTCGGGAACCTTCCCTTGATTCCGTCCCGAGCGTATCTTTAGGGCCTGTGACCATCCTTCTAAGATGGCCCCGGTATTCCGGATCTTATTCTTCAGGAAGACGAGAGGCCATCATGGGAATCAGGGAGATCACCAAGGCGGGGGGCGTGAATACGACCTCACAACCGTCATCTCGTCACCGCCGGTCGCGAACCATCGCCGTAATGCTCGCCGGCGTTCTGCTTGGAACGCTCGCGGCTTGCAGCTCTTCTAACGAGTCTTCTAACGAGCCAGACGCCGCGAACGTATGGCCCCTTACGGGTCCGGAAGCTGCGGTGGGTGGCGTGGCCCTTTCAGTCGAAGGCGGAGCCCGGTGGACGGGCGAGGGCTTGCAGGTGAACGGCGCCGACTACGCCAGCACCTCGGCGCGTGGCCCTATCGCCACCAACTCGAGCTTCACGGTGAGCGCATGGGTACGCCCGACGGGGCAGCCCGGGGAGTACGTCACGGTCCTTAGCCAGGCGGGGGACGTCGCCGGGCCATTTTTCCTGGGCGTCGCCGAAGGGTTTTGGTCGTTCTCGGTCAAACCTGAGGATGGCAACGGGGACGCCTTCGTGACTAACCGCGACCGAGCGACACGGGTCGAGGTGAAACCGGACGCCTGGGTACATCTCGCGGGAGTCTATGATTCCGCTGACGGGCGGGCCCGATTCTTTCTCAACGGCTACCCGGTCAGCGAACAAGGGGTCGCCACCGACCCCTTGTACGAAGCGAAAGGCCCGCTGCTGTTCGGTCGCGGCCAGGCGCGCTCACAACCGGCTGACTTCTTCAAAGGCACCCTTGCCGACGTGCGAACCTGGGCGCGGGCCCTCAATGCTGATGAGGTGGCCGCTGCTGCGCGCGTCGCGGCACCGGACGGTGCCCCGCTCGATCGACCAGAGCAGTCGGCGCCGATTGTCTGCCAGAATCCGCATGGCGGTATCTGTCTCGGTTCCCTTAATGCGGGTACCTACTCGACCACGTCCTTTGAACCGAAATTGTCGTACACGGTCCCCCCAGGCTGGGCCAACGGCGAGGATCTGCCCGGGAATGTACTGCTGAAGCGGAACGACGATCCAGAAGAGGGCGCCTGGGGCGGCAGCTACATCGGCGTCTACCAGAATGTCCGCGCACCCGCGCTCTGCGGTGAAGAAGCGCAGCCCGGGGTAGGTACGAGCGCCGCGGAACTCGCCGCGTGGTACCGCACGATACCGGGTCTCGAGATCGTGCGGGCCGCTCCCGTGACGGTGGGCGGCTTGTCCGGTGTCGCGCTTGATCTCCGGGTGAGTGACGGGTGGAGGAGCCCATGCCCGCTCGACGGCGTCATCCACGCGGTTCCGGTCATCATCGGCGGCGGAGTCTCTGCCTTGCATCACGTGATCGGCGCCCCCGTGGAAATGCGCCTCTTCCTGCTCGACTGGGAAAAAGGAAACGTCGCGATCGAGGTGACGGCCGTGCTCGAGCAGCACAGCCTCATGGACTATCTTGGGGGAGCCGGAGCTGGCGCAGTCGTTGACTCCTTCGAGTTCGGATCATGACCGACGGCTGCATCGGGATTATTAGGAGTCAGATTGTGTTGCTGACGACATAGGCGATGGCGACCCGGTGGCCGGCTACCTCGCCGCAGCGTATGCCGCCGTCATCGTGGTCACGGTGATCCCGGCCGCCCGGCTGCTGGCCAGGATCCCGCGGAAGACCCTGCTCATCTCACTCGTCCTCACCTTCGCGCTCAGCAACGTCCTCGTCGGCCTCGCACCCAACTTCGCAGCGGCCATGGGCGCGCGGCTTGTCGGCGGCCTGGCGCACGGCCTGCTCTGGACCACCGTCGCGCCGTTCGTCTCCCGCGTGGTCCCGGCCGACAAAGTGGGCAAAGCCCTGGCCATCGTCTTCAGCGGCAACAGCCTGGGCATGGCCATCGGCGCTCCCGTGGGCACCGCGCTCGGCGCGCTCCTCGGCTGGCGCGCGTCCTTCCTCTTCCTGGCCGGCTTCAGCCTGCTCCTGACCGGCCTGGCCGTCTGGCTGCTGCCGCAGGTCCGCCGGGTCCCCGACGCCGTCCGCCCCTCGATGCGCAAGGCCATCGCTCAGCCCGGCGTGAAATCCGTGGCCATCGCCTGGCCGCTGCTGGTCCTGGCCCACTTCGCGCTCTTCACCTACATCGCGCCGTTCATCCGCGAAGCCGGCCTGCCCGACTACGCCACCAGCCTCTCCCTCACCGTCCTCGGCACGTCCGGCCTGATCGGCATCTGGATCGCGGGCGTCACCGTGGATTCGCGGCCGCGCCGTTCGCTCATAATCACGACGGCGGCCATCGCCGCCGCGATGCTCCTCCTCCCGCTCGGCGGCGGAACGATTCCCGGCGCCATGGTCCTCATGACCGTGTGGGGCGCAGGCCTCGGCGCAATCGGCATCTACAACCAGGCCGCCATCCTCCGCGCCGGGCGCGAGGACCGGGACGCCGCCAACGGCCTCACCGTCCTGACCATCCAGCTGGGCATCACCATCGGCGCGCTCTATGGCTCCGCCGCCCTGGTGCTGGCCGGCCCGCTCATGGTGCCCGTCGCAGCGGCGGTGCCGGTCGTCGTCGCGTTCGTCATCACGCTGGCGGGCCGGCGGCACGCCTACCCGCCGGGCCGCAGAGAGCGCGGCTGGTCCAATGCCGCGGTCAGGGAGCCGGAAGCCGCGGAGCCTGCGCTCCGGCACTGAAAAGGAGGCCGACTTGCCGGCCTCCTTTTGTTCAGATCCGGGCCATCCGGCTCACATCCCGGGCATCAGCCCGAGCTGCCCCATCATTGTGGCGACATCCGGATGGGCACGGAAGGAGACGATCTTTCCGTCCCTGACGGAGGCGAAGTACGCTCCGGTCGCAGTCACCGACTTGCCCGTGGCCGGAATTTCCTTGTCTCCCATGTGCAGCGGACCGGTGTTGGTGGGACGCTCAGGCGGTCCCCCGTGCGAGGCCCGCGCTTCCTCATAGCTGCTGTCGAACGGCAGGGTGTCCATCTCCAGCAGCGGGTTCCTGTCCTGCGCGCCAGGTACCTGGCGAAGCAGCTGGCCGCCACGCGGGCTCCGCAGGACGAAGCGGAGGTTAGCGGGGCCGAGTTGCCCCGCTTGGGAGTTAGCCGTTACGCGCGCTGGGAGAGGTTGAGAATGTTCCCTTCGCTGTCCAGGAACCAAGCGGCCTTCCCCCAGTCGCTCGTGGCAATGCCGTTCTCCGTCTTCAACCCGGGCATGTCGTACTCTTCAAAGACGACGCCGCGGGCCCGCAGCTCCTCCACTTCGCGTTCCAGGTTGTCCGTGGCCCAGCCCATCTGGGTGTTCTTCGCCGTCCCTGCATTGTCTGTCTGGTAAATGAGGAGTCCCGTTCCGTGGCCGCCGCGGTAAAAAAGGCTGCCTTCCTCCGGGGACTCGGCAGGTTCCAGCCCCAGCTTGTCCCGATAGAAATCCTTGGCCCGGTTGATGTCCTTCGCGGGCAGAACAGCCATGATGTCCAAATCCGTGAGCATGATGATTTCCTTTCTGCATTGTTCTCTGGTGGATGGCGGTGCTCTCCCACGCCCTACTGCCCCGGGGCGCGGTATGACGGTGTCTTCTTGGCCGCCTCGTCGATGTCTTCCGGCGTCATGAGCGGCTTCAGGCGCAGATTCACGGCGCCCGTCGAATTGATCGTCAGCGAAAGTGCCGCGGCGTTGGCCTGATCCGGGATATCCAGGACGCCCAGGACGTCGGTGTCCCCGAAAGCGAAGTAGAAGCTCTCCAGCGATCCTCCAACGGATTTGAGGGCGTCCACCACCGCGTCCCGCCGCTTGGAGCCGCCTTCCCGCATCAGCCCCTTGATTCCTTCACCCACGTAGTTCCCTTCAAACAGATACTTGGTCATGGTCTTTCCTGTTCCGTTATGGTCCCAGGACACGGGCGCCCCAGGGCGTGCCTGACACCCGTGGCGGTGGGTCCTGGAGCGGTCCCGGAGTGGGGCCGTGCGCACAGCGTAGGCCTACTTCGGCGCGCTAACAACGGCTGTCTGCTAACTCCGCGGACGCGAGTCCGCCACCGCCGGACTGCATCGTCCGGGAGCTGTGTTCGACGTCCCCGCTTACCGACGATCGCTCACATCACCGTCGGCCTGTCAGGGCGTCCCCCATGCGCCGCCCGTGCTTCCTCGTAGCTGCTGTCGAACGGCAGCGAGTCCATCTCCAGCAAGGGGTTGTGGTCCTGCGTCGCCACCAGCTCGCGGGCGGCTTCTTCCGAATCCACGCTGGGCATGGAGCCGGGCAGGTGCCGCCGGGCGGATTCGGGCAGGAAGTAGATGGCGACCGCGGCGATGGCGGACGTCGCCATGAGGTAGAACGCCGGCATCAGGTCGTTGCCGGTCAGCTGGATGAGCGCGGCAATGATGAATGGGGTAGTCCCGCCGAAGATGGCCACGGCGAAGTTGTAGGCGATGCCCATGGCAGAGTAGCGGTGGGCCGTGGGGAACAGCGCCGGGAGCGCGGACGCGAGAATGGCAACGAAAAACGCCACGGGAAACGCGACGAGTGCCAGGCCGGCGAGCGTGGCGGGAACGGTGCCGACCGAGATCAGAAGGAACGCGGGGAGCGACAGCACCACCGTGCTGATGGCCCCGATCCAGAGCACGGGCCGGCGGCCGATCCTGTCTGAGAGGCGTCCCGTCAGCGGGATGCACAGGGACATGACCACCAGCACCGGAACGGTCAGCAGCGTCCCGTGGATCTCGTCGTAGCCCTTGTTGGTGGTCAGGTACGTGGGCATGTAGGACGTGAGGGCATAGCCCACGGTGTTGCCGGCGGCCACGAGGATCATGGCCAGCACGATGCGGCGCCAGTGGTCCTTAAAGATCGCCACCGGGCCGACGGGGCGGAGCTCGTCGTCGGTCTCGTGATGTGCGGCGGCCACGGCTTCCGCCTCCTGCGTGGCCTTGAAGGCGGGCGACTCCTCGATCTTCAGGCGGAAGTAGATGGCCACGATGCCCAGCGGGCCGGCGATCAGGAATGGGATGCGCCAGCCCCAGGCCTCCATCTGGGGCTGCCCCAGAACGAGTTGGAGCACCGATACCAGTCCCGCCCCCAGGGCGAAGCCGAGATAGCTGCCCATGTCCAGGAAGCTGACGAAGAATCCCCGGCGGTGGTCCGGCGAATGCTCGCACACAAACGTGGTGGCCCCGGAGTACTCACCGCCGGTGGAAAAGCCTTGGATCAGCTTGGTGACCACCAGCAGCACGGCGGCCCAGATGCCCAGCACCGCGTACCCGGGAAGCAGGCCGACGACGAACGTCGCCCCGGCCATCAGCATCAGGGTCATGGCCAGGACCTTTTGCCGGCCGATCTTGTCGCCCAGCCACCCGAAGAAGACACCACCCAGCGGCCGGGCGATGAACGTGGCACCGAAGGTTCCCAGCAGGAACAGGTTCTGCACGGCCCTGTCCGCCTCGGGCAGGAACACGGGGCCCATGGTGGTAATCAGATAGCCGAACACGCCGACGTCGTACCATTCCATCGTGTTGCCTACGATGGTGCCGCCGAGCGCCTTCCGCAGGGTCCGGTGCTCGACGACGTTGATGTCGGAGACGCGCAGCCGCCGCGGCTGCAGATTGTGCTCTCTCATGGATCGGTCACCGCCTGTTTTCAGGCTGGGCGCGTGCCGTCAGTTTGCCGGCATCCCCGTTCGGTGGAGGCCCAACTCTCCGACCATCTTCCCACTGCCCTACTGGCACAACAATGAAAAACCGCAGCTTACTCACAGGACCCTGGCCTCCGCGGTCGTGCGTACAGCGGCGACTGGGATAGGCTCGCTTGCGGCCCGAACAGGCATCGACACCAACGGTAACGGGCGGGAATTCCTTGGATCTACTGGGCGGCATGAGCCGAGATGAACTCAGCACCCTTTCTTGGGTTGTGGCCACCGTCTTCGCGCTTGCGGTCGGTGTTTGGCGTCCTCGCAGGCTTCATTGGACCGTGCTTGGTGCCGTCCTGCTCTTCGCGGCACTCAACGCCGGTGCCGGGATCTACATCCTGAACCATGTCGGTGACCCGCGCTGGTCGCCAGGGGAACCGCTGAGTGCTCCGTCGCTTTCCGGGACGCCCATGGTGGGGCAGTTTCTGGGAGCCTTGGACTCCGCCCTAAACGAAGTGGTCGGCGGGGTGAACCAGTTCCTGGCATTCAAGCAGGCACTTCCCGTAGCGCTGAACTTCCTTGCCGCGTCCGGCTGGGCACTGCTGCTGTCGTTCCCGCTTGGCATTCTCGCCACCGTCATCAGTTACGTCATGGATAGGCGCCGAATGGCGGACTTCGAAAAGTACCGTGCCACCGTTGACCTGCTCAAAGATGAGCTTGAGGAGGTCAAGCGGCAGATTTCGACAGGGAATTCCGTCGGCACGGCACTCCCTCCGGGGGACGAGGTCACCGATGTGCCCCAGACTGGCGCACAGGGGTTGATGTAGGTGGCGAAGGGCCTCAATAGGGGCTGGCCCAGGGAGCAGGCGCCCCGGTGCGCGGGATAATGGAAGCATGACCGATCGGGATCACGACGAGGATCTGTGGCAGGAGTTCGACCGGCTCCCAGCCGCAGGGCCCGACCGCGTCCACGGGCTGCCCGGAGGACAGCCGCAGGGCTTTGGCTTCCGCACCGGCGTTCGCAGTGCACGGGTGGCCCTGGGATTTGCCGTGTACGCCCTGTGCCTAGGAACGGTGCTGGTCCTCACCGGCGCGGTTGCGTTCATGAGCCAGGGGCGGTGGCTGCTGCTCGGACTGATGGTGCTGATTGAGGCAGTCTTCATCTTTGCCTTCAGCCGGCTGGCACGCCAGGCACGCAACCGGCGCTCGGCCGAGTAGCCGCGCGAGGACGACGGCGGGAAGTACTGCCGCCGTCCCCTGTCTGGTTTTGTGGTTACTGGTCGGAGTTCGTACCTGCCGTTGACACCAGCGGTCCGAACATCAAACTTCCTGGCGTAAACTCCTCGCCGCATTCCGCACACAACACCAACGGTTTCAGGTCGGCCCCGCAACTGTGCCGGTAGGAGGCACGGGGCGTCTCGTCGCGCATCCACGTACTGCTCCAGGCCGCGAGTGAAATGAGAATGGGCGCGACTTCGACCCCGGAAGTTGTGAGGTGGTATTCGTAGCGCGCGGGGCGCTCGGAGTACTGGACGCGTTCGATCACGCCACGGCTTTCAAGTGTGCGGAGCCGGCCCGTCAGGATGTCGCGGGACGCGCCGGTATTGCGTGCGATCTGATCGAAGCGATGAACGCCCAGCGACATCTCACGAAGCGCCAGCAGCGCCCATCGCTCCCCCAACACGTCGAGGCCTGCCGCGATGAAACACGCCCTCGGCGCGCTAACTGACGTATCGGTCGGCTGATTCACCGTTCACCTGCTTTCAGTGCTCTCCCACAAGTATACAGGTCAGTTGGAAAATCCAACTGACTCCGGTAGCCTGAAACTCCGAGGCCGCGACAACCTGCGTCGCCGCCAAATCCGACATCAGGAGAATTCATGCCACTGCTATCTGGCGCCGTCGTCCTTGTCACCGGCGCGAACGGGGGCTTGGGCCGCGAGCTCGTGGAACAGGCCCTCACCCGGGGTGCTGCAAAGGTGTACGCAACCGCCCGCCGTCCGCAAGAGTGGAACGATTCCCGGGTCGTCGCCCTCGCTCTGGACATCACCGATCCCGACTCAATCCGGGCCGCCGTTGCCCAGGCGCAGGACGTGACGGTCCTGATCAACAACGCCGGCATGAGCGTCGAGTCGGACGCCCTGTTGGCACTCCCCGACGAGCAGATCCGTGAAGTCATGGAAACCAACTTCTTCGGACCGGTCGCCCTGACCAGGGCGTTCGCTCCGGTGCTCGCCGCCAGCGGGACATCAGCGGTCCTCAACATCCACTCGGTGCTCAGCTGGATCGCGCTCGCCGGCGCCTACAGCGCGTCAAAGGCGGCGCTGTGGTCGGCGACCAACTCCTTCCGGGTGGAGCTGGCGCCCCAAGGCACGCAGGTCACGGGTGTGCACGTCGGCTACATCGACACTGCCATGGCCAAGGGCGTGGAGGGCCCGAAGACCTCCCCCGGGGAAGTCGCGCGGAAGTCGTTCGACGGGCTCGAGCAGGGTGATTACGAGGTCATCGTGGACGAAATCAGCGCCGGAGTGAAGCTCGGCCTGTCTGGTCCGATCTCGGATCTGTACCCTGCCCTGGCTGCCAATGCCCCGGTATGACGGCGACCCAACCTGAAGACCTGCAGAGAACCTGAAGAGGAAATCCCCATGTCAACCAACACCTCGGCGGAACGCTCGGAAACCTTCACCTGGATGGATCCGGCAATCGCGCTCGAACAGCTGCCACGGCTGTCGGGCCTGGACTACTTTTCCGGCCTCCGCGACGGCAGCATTGCGCCGCCGCCGATCGCTTCCCTCATGAATTTCGATCTCGTCGAGGCGAAGTACGGACACGTCGAGTTCCAGTGCGAGCCGGGAGAAGCGCACTACAACCCCCTCGGAATGGTGCACGGCGGCCTGGCATGCACGCTCCTCGACACGGTACTCGGCTGCGCAGCACACAGCACCCTGGAAGCAGGGATCGGGTACACCTCCATCGACCTGGCGGTCAAGTACCTGCGACCCATCACGCTTCACAAAGGTGCTCTTCGCGCAGAGGGGTCAGTGGTGAAATCCGGCTCACGGGTGATATTCACCGAAGGCCGCCTCAGCACCGCCAGAGGTGAACTCCTCGCCACCGCCACGAGCACGCTGCTCATCTTCAACCACCAACCGGGCGGACTGACGAAATGACCGATACCGGCACCATCGCGGCGCTGACGCCGGCCGTTCAGGAGCCCGCCTTGCCCAGGGCCACCCCTTCGGGAATGCCGGCCTTGAGCCGCTTCGGGATTCCCTTGGGGCTTGCCGGTCTCGGCGGCGGCTGGTCCGCTGCGAGGAGCTCTCTCGGATCCCCCGTGTGGCCGGAGGAAATCCTGTACGGAGCAGCCAGCTCTCTGTGGCTGGTCCTGACCGCCCTCTACGTGTTCCGGGGCCTTCGCCGAAAAGGAGCATTCAGGGCCGACCTGAGACATGAACTGGCGGGACCGTTTGCGTCCTTCATCCCGTTGGTGGGGATCCTGCTTTCGGCGCACTACAGCCAGTATCTGCCGCGCTGGGGCGCCTGGCTGTGCGTGGCTTTCATTGCCGCCCTTGCCATTGTCGCTGCCCAGCTCCTCGCCCACTGGGTCACCGGCGGGGTGTCCATGCAATCCATCCATCCCGGCTACTTGCTGCCCGTCGTGCCGGGATTTTTCGTGGCCAGCATTGGATTCACAAGCATCCATGCCCCTGATGCGGCCATGGCAGCGTTTGGGATTGGCGCGTTCTTCTGGCTGGTCATAGGAACCGTCGTCACCGTCCGGCTGATGACCGGCGGCGAGGTGCCGCCAGCCGCTAGGACCGGACTGTCCGCGTATTTGGCTGCGCCTGCAACGGCCAACATCGCCTGGATGGTGTCACATCCAGGACCCGTGGGGGCAGTGCAGCTCGGTCTCACAGGCGTGCTGGTGATCATGGCGCTGATGCAGGTCATGCTCCTCCCCGAGTACCGCAAGCTTCCCTTTACCCAGATGTTCTGGGTATTCACCTTTCCTGTCGGTGCCACCGCGAACTATTCCATCCGCTGGCTTGCAACAACGGCCCTCCCCGGCCGGGAAATTTACGCCTGGACGGTGCTCGGCATCGCAACAGCCTTCACCTTGGTCATTGCCGTCCGCACCGCGCCGACAGGAAGTCCACGACGAAGCGGCCGCGCAGGCCGCTGACGAAACCATTACGAGGACGTGAACACCGGACCCCACCGCGCTCTTCATGTCGCCGGCCGTAGCGATTACGCCGTCTTCCGCTCCGGCCAGAGCAGCGAGACCACGAACGTGACGGCACTCAGCCCGAGCATGACCAGCACGACGCGGCCCCAGTTCTCCTGGTTAACGCCCGTGCGGTAGAAGATGCCGATCAACACGGTGGCGATGATGGCGCCGACGTAGTGGCAGGTCTGGAAGACCCCCTTGCTACGTCTTTGCTTCGCGCGTCACGAGCGTGCCACCCAGCTTAGGCTGAAGGGTGGCAACGTCCTCGTTGTTTACTATCCAGTTTTCTCCGACCAGGATTTTCATTCCGATCACATCGGAGAATTGCTTCATGTTAGCAACCACCTGGTCCTTGTCAGACGACGAGGAATAGATGGAAAGGACGGCGTCCTCCCCGCATGTTGCCGACTCTGCGGCGAGAGTAACGGCGTTACCTTCGTTATATGTTGAGCACTGGCCGCCTACTTCAAGGAACGCATCCTTCAGTGCCTCCACGGAACTGTAGTGCTCTCCGTTCGGGGGCACCGTCTTCGTCGGCGTGGGTGTTTCAGAGGGGGCCGAAGAAGGCCCTGCCCCGCACCCTGTGAGGACTGCGGCGCTTAGCAGCAGTGCTGTCGCCGCCAATGATTTTCGATAAGGCATGTTTGATCCTCTGCTGTGGGGGGCTGGGCCGCCCTTCGACGCCACAGCGGCTTACTGTCCAACTCTTACTGGATGAGCTTGGGCTTATTGGTTCTATGCGCCCTACCAGCGCATCCTTCCATCCAAACCGGAGGTGCACATCACTGGCTTCCCCGTCTTACTGGATGTACGTGTCCGGCGGCCGGAACGGGGGCCGCCGCCTCCGGTTGCGCCTGTCGCAGAAGCGCGGCTACTCCTCAACGAAACGGCCACGTCCTTGCGGTCTAGTTACTCCTGCCGACTCTCGCCAGGAGTCGCGTGCGGCCTTGTAGTCGGGTATCAGGTCCGTAGTCTTCTCAGCCGCCTCATCCAACGTCATGTGCTCACTGCCCACTTCAGGACATCCGTGGTGGTTCCCACCACTTCCCCCGTCGCGGTGAGCCCATCATCAGTCAGGTAAGTGCTTTGATACAGGTGGCCGGCACGGTTTCGACAATCTTTCGGCTGGTTCGCAGCCGCCGCCGAGCAGACCTTCTGCTCCATCGTCCCCACCGATACGGCGACGGCACCCACCAGTAGGCCAACAATCAGCAGCGTCACCGGCTGGCCCCATCGCCTTTTCGGCTTGGGCGGGAATATCCCGCCCAAGCTCGTTACCTACTCAGCCAGCGCTCGGCACTCCGAGACGACGGTGCCCAGCGGCTGCTTCTGCGCGTCCAGCTCATCCTTCAGATCCTTCATCTTCTGAGTGGCCGCATTGAGCGCCACGGGATCCCGGTCACCCGCTGCCCCGATTGCCTCACCGCCAATCGGTCCCAGCTGCGAGATAGTGGAGATGAGATCCGCGGCCTTGTCCAGCGCTTCGATGCAGGACGGCGGCGTGACCTCCTTGACCACCGGAACCTCCTTCTCGACAACCTTCTCGACGGTCACAGGCTCGGGCTTGGCGCCAACGCCAGCTCCAAATCCAAGGACCAGGCCGGCGACAGCCAGGCCAGCCGGCAGGAACCACTTCGACTTTCGCTTCCGTTTGGGCTGCTCCGGTGCCGGCTGTGGCGCTACTGGACCCATCTGGTAGGTGCCTGGTGCGTCATTTACGATGCTAATTATGTTCCCCTTGAGAAATTAGAAGGCGAACTCAAAGCCGCTGTTGCCGCCGCTGAGTGCATTGTTCATGATGAGCGTTCCGGTGGGCTGCGGCACGTCCAGGACGATGACGCCAGTCACCTTCTCGTCCGGACCCATACCCGCCATCGGGAGCGTCTTGTCCTGCGCCAGGCAACCGAACGACGGCCCGGTGCTGAGCATTCCGTTGAAGGTGGTGCCATTCTTTGCGATGAACTTGAAGTTGCCGGCATTCAAATCGAACTTCGGGTAGCTGGCATCGGCCAGTGCCGGCGTGGTCTGGATGGCCACAGTAACGAACACGAAGTTGCCGTTCTCGGCAGGCTGCGCGTAGGGCTCGGTGCAGGCGCCCTTGGCGATCTTGGTGACCGTCACCTTCGCCGTCTCCTTGTCGGAGAGCGAATCGCTGAATGATGCCGTTGCGCCTACTTTGGAGATGAAGTTGCCACGCGACGACTTGGCCGGATCTGCTTTCTTCGTCTCGACCTGCTTCTCTACGGGATCGGCCGACGCGGGTCCGGATGTCGCCGGTGCGCTGGAGCCACAAGCGGACAGGGAGAGTGCAGCGCCGATAAGGGCGAGGGATGGGAGGGACTTCGTCCACTTCATGGTGTGTATTGCCTTTCAGATGCAAGTATTAGTGCGTGCATCGACTCACGACGATGCGTCATTGTTGTTACCGGATGGTTGTTTCTGCTGATCCAGTGAGGGCGGAGAGTTGGGGAAGGCGGCGGAACGACGCCACGCCTTTGCATTGCTCGACGTCGTTTTCCCCGCTAAAAAGGCCCGGCAAGTAGCCGGGCCCTTTTCTAAGCCGATTTTGTTTCTCGTACGAAGCTTATTTCACCCGCGCCCGGGAAAATTAAAAACTGCGTTGATCTTGAGACAACGTTGACTCAGTCTTGAGCCAATCTTGAGAGTTCTCGTCGCAATCGGATTGCAGTGCTTCACAGTTTGAACAGGGGAGCGGATAGCCTGTGAGCGGGAAGCACCACCACGGCGAACGCGTTACGCCTTCATGACTTCACCGCGCTGCAGTCGAGCCGGTAGGGCTCCGCCGCCATCGATGGCTTCACGGAGCAGCCCCAGCAACCGCTGGTTGAGGTCGTGGACGCGCAGGGTGTTTCAGTATCGACGTCCCCCCGGTGATGCTGCTGAAGGCCCCCTCGCACAGGACCTGGAAGTGGTGTGTAGATGTGGACTTGTTGACCTGAAGTTCAAACGCGATGCACGCCTGGTCATTGTGGCCGTCCGCCAGTTGGCGGGCGGGCGGTCGGCCAGAGCAGGCCAGCACGGCGTCGAACTGGATGCATGGCCGCCTGGACGGAACTGGCACTGGGCCCATAGCCGAACACGCCCTCAGCCCAGTTCCGCACTCACGGCAACTGCCGCCGTCGTTCGTCTACGCCGCCTTCCGCTCGCGCCACAGCAGCGAGACCACCAACGTCACCGCGCTCAGTGCCAGCATGACCAGCACCACGCGGCCCCAGTTCTCCTGATTGACCCCGGTGCTGTAGAAGATGCCGATCATCACGGTGGCGCTGATGGCGCCGACGTACCGGCAGGTCTGGAAGATCCCGGCGGCCACTCCCCTGTCCTCCGGCGCGGCGGAGAGGTACAGCCCCTGGTTGGAGGCGATGCTGACCGACCCGTACGGCACGCCCATCAGGGCGGTCAGCACCAGCACCAGCAGGACGGCGAACGATGCCGTCAGCAGCCACAGCGCCGCTGCCGCCACTGTCAGGAGTACGACGCCGGCAATCAGCACCCGCCGGACGCCGAACCGGTCGATCGCGCGGACGGCGAGCGGGGTGACGACGACGGACATGGCCGCCAGCGGCAGCATCAGAACGCCCACCAGGCCGGGGTTGTAGCCGGCGGCCTCCTGCAGCAGCTGCGGCAGGCCGAAAAACGCGAAGTAGTAGACGCCGCTGAACACCGTGAAGCCTAGGTACACCAACAGCAGAGGCCGGTTCCTGCCGAGCAGCCGCAGGTCCAGGAACGGGCGGTTGAAGCTCAGCTCGCGCCAGGCGAACAGCACGGCGAGCACCATCGCCCCCGACGAGCAGCCACCAGCGGTATCCAGGAAGCGCGTTCAGCAGGCCCATGAGCAGCAACACCATGCCGCCGACGAACGCGAGGATGCCCGGGATGTCCGAGTCGCGCAGGAGGCTGGCGATGCTGCCCTGTTCCCGTGCTTTGTCCGGCGGCGCGGCCTTCCGCACGATAAGCAGGGCGGCCAGAGCCAACGGCACGTTGATCAGGAACAGCGCCTCCCAGCCGACCAGGCTAACCAACAGGCCGCCGACCACCGGACCCACCGCAGCACCAGAGGTGTTGGCCATCTGTATGCGACCCAGCGGCCTTGTTGAAGTCGTGTCGGCCAGCCTGGCCAGCGTGCCGACCATGACGACGGCGCTCGGGTACGCCGTCGCCGTTCCAAGCGCCATGAGCGCGCGGGCGACGCAGACCCAAACGAAGTTGGGCGAGAACGGCGCCAGCGCGCAGGTCAGAGCCACCAGCGCCATGCCGAGCATGAACAGCTTCCGGGGCCCGAACCGATCAGCCAGCCTTCCCATCAGCGGCTGGCCCGCGGCGGAGGTGATGTAGAAGGCGGTGATCACCCAGGTGACCGTGGCGACGTCGAGCCTGAAATCCTCGCGCAGCACCACCAGGGCGACGGCGATCATCGACGAGTTCAGCGGGTTCAGCGACGTGCCAAGGCTAAGGCCTGCCACGGCGAGTCCGGTGCGGTGGCCGGTTTGGTTGCCAGTGCGGGGAGTGTTGCTCACGGCAACAGTCTTCCGTACAGCCGGCCCAAGTCCCCAACTTCGGCGGTAAACGACCCAGCGTAGCACCGTAACGCCGACCCCATTATGCGGTGCGCGTCACATTGACTGTTCAACCATTTTGGCTGATATAACTTGCAGGGCAAATGCCAATATCACTCGCCCGCAGGGCTAGCTGCAGACTTCCCCCTTCACTGAATGGTCCTGCACTCGCTCTGCTTGGCGCGCACCAAAGAATGGGGATCAAGATGAAAAAGAGCGTATCTGTCCTGGCAGTAGCCGCAGTGGTCGGACTGTCAGCGATGACAGCTACCCCGGCCAACGCAACAACCGGTGGCTTCCCGAACTGCGACGCGGCAGCAGCCGCTGGCGCCTTCAACATCCCGGTGGGGGCACCGGGGTATGCGCCGCGCCTCGACCGGGACAAAGACGGCATCGCGTGTGAAACTCCCGGCGCCGGCAGCGGAACCACGAATGTCGCTCCGGCCCCAGCTGTCGGTAACCAGGTTCCCGCTCAGGTGGCACAGATGCCGGTCGGCGGCGCCGCCACCGGCGTTGCTCAGGAACCGCACAATGGCACGGACTTCCTCGCGCTGGGTGGCCTTGCCGTCGCCGCCGTGGCCGGATCGATGATCCTGCGCCGCCGCGCGTCCGTCCAGGCATAACGCTTCGGAATCGGAAACGAAGCGTCGTATGACTAGCTCGACCAGCGCCCGTCGCAGATGCCACCTGGCGTCTGCGACGGTCGCTTTGCTACTACTAACTGGCTGCGCAACGAGCACTTCTGCACAGACGGCCGCAATGCCGGCGGCAGCCACTGTTACGCCTGCGTCTCCTGTGGAGTCCGCATCTCCCGTCGAGGCTGCGGCTGCCACCGGGGCCGCGGTGTCATCTGCACGGCCTACCCCTGCGTCACAGGAGGCCTTGCCAGCATCGGACCCAGTTTCCGTCAGCGTTGATTCCGCTGGCATCGAGTCGGAACTGCTAAGTCTCGGCCTCAAGGATGACGGTTCGCTGGAAGTGCCCCCGGACGGTCCCGGCGCCCCGGCTGGCTGGTACAACGGGTCTCCCACACCTGGTGAACGCGGTCCGGCCGTCCTTCTTGGACACGTCAATGCGACTGGCGGAGGTCCCGGTGTCTTCGCAAACCTGCGCGACCTTAGAGAGGGCGACCTCATCAGGGTTGCCCGTCAGGATGGAATCACAAGTGTTTTCGCGTTTGATCACGCTAACCAGTACTCCAAGGACGCGTTCCCGACACAGACCGTTTACGGGAACACTGAAGGTCCGGAGCTTCGGCTCATCACATGTGACGGTTACGATCCCGCGACGGGTCTATTCGACGACAACTATGTTGTCTATGCGAAACTCATCACATAAATTGCCTGTCCTGCCTGCGGTGAAGTTGTGGGAGATTCAAACGACATCACACTAAAAAACGTGTCGGTCGAAGTGCGCAAAGGGGGGGTTTGGTGCGCTTACCAAACCACCCCTTTGTCCTCATCGGGCGCCTGCTTCAGGCGCCTTATTCAAAGTCGCTTCACCGTACGGCGATCCCGGCGACAACCTGAACAAATCCTGCACAAATCTCGTTGCTTGACCGGTTCTTGAGCCCTGCCCGGCATAGTCGCTCACATCAAAGCCAAGGCTCAGGGCGCGCAGGAAAGGACAGGGCCATGAATGCTAGGACGCCAGTCAGCATACCGACAGCCATTGGACTGCTGATGAGGTTAAAGAGAAGCTCGGGCGGGAGTTGGAATCCGATCCGGGCCTGGCCGAATTCCTTGCCGCAGCCCCCGACGTGGCGCGCGCCCTCAAAGCCGTCCTGAACCTAGACCTCGGCCAACTGGCCGAGCGGCTGGTCAGGGCAGAGATCAGCGCCATCTTGCATTAGTGCGGATGTGGAGCGGCGGAGATGCCTGCTTCCACCGGACATTTCCTAATCCGTAGGGCTCACCGATGATCGTTGCTGGTGCAGGGTTTCCTGATAGTCCTCGTCGGACCTTTCATCCCGGGGTTCATCGTAAGGATAGCCACCCGGAAGCGACCCTTTGGCAAGACTGCGCAGGACCAAGTGAGGCAGCGAGGTATGACCGTCAGCCACGACGACGGACACCGTGCCCGATGTCGGACTGCGAATTTTGGCGTTTGCCATCTGGTCAATGCTGGCCGCGCTGGTCCCGCCCAGAAAAATGACTGCCAAAGCCGCTATTCCAGGCACAAAAACCCTTCTCCAAAGCCCCATTGATTGATCATTGTTCACGAACATGAGGGCAGCGACAGAAAGCCCCTAGAAGAGGCTGTGAGAGCACTCCAAGAGCCTCGTTTACACCCTTTGCATGGGAAAATAGAGCAAGGACAATTGTCACGGCGCCGGACCCGGCACCGGCACGTCCCGCTTAAAAGACCAGGAGGGGATCCTGATGGACCCCACCACCATTGTCGTTGTCATCGTCCTCGTCGTACTGCTGCTCATCGTTGCGAAAATGTCGATCCGGATCGTGCGCCAATATGAGAAGGGCGTGCTCTTCCGCCTCGGCAGGGTCGCCGGAGTCAGGGATCCAGGCCTGCGGCTGATCATCCCTGTCATCGACCGGCTGCCGCTGGTGAGCCTGCGGATCGTGACCATGCCCATCCAGTCCCAGGGCATCATCACCCAGGACAACGTGAGCGTCGACGTCTCAGCGGTTGCATACTACCGGGTGGTCGACGCTGTGAAGTCCGTCGTCGCAATCGAAAACGTGGCCGCTGCCATCGACCAGATTGCCCAGACAACCCTGCGGAAAGTCGTCGGCCAACACACCCTTGACCAGACCTTGTCCGAGACCGGACGGATCAACGTCGACATCCGTGAAATCCTCGACGTGCTCACCGTCGAATGGGGCGTAGAAGTCACCTTGGTGGAGCTCAAGGACATCCAGCTGCCCGAAAGCATGAAGCGCGCCATGGCCCGCCAGGCTGAAGCCGAACGCGAAAAAAGGGCGAAGATCATCGCTGCCGAAGGCGAAGCCATCGCCGCAGCGGCCCTCGGAGACGCCTCCGACACCATGATGGCCCACCCGCTGGCCCTGCAGCTAAGGAACCTGCAGTCCCTGGTCGAAATCGGCGTCGACAAGAACACCACAGTCGTCTTCCCCGCCCCGCTGATGAGCACCATCGGTGAACTCTCGGCGTTCCTTGCCCGCGAAAACCTGGCCGCGGCAGCCTCCAGCGACAAGACGCCCATCAAAGCGGCATGACCTCCCAGCAGATAGACCCCCACCCGTCAGTCGGCGGCGCGGGAAAACCCGCCAATGGGAGCTAAAGTCGCACATTTTGTTGCACCCTGGGTTTTGTAGCGAAACTCAAGGCCGGTTTCTACGTGCCGGTTCCCCTGAGGAATCATGCTCCGCCCTACAGCAGCCGCCGCTGCCGGAACATCGGGAACTGCTCCTTCACCCGCGCCACCGTCCCCAGCGAAACCTCCACCGACCACACTCCGGGCTCCAGCCCGAGGTCGGCTTCAACGTACCCCATCGGGTCCACCAGCAGGCTTCGTCCAACCGACACCGGCGGGGCCTGGCAAACGCCCGCCACATACACGCTGTTATCAATCGCCCGGGCGGCATTCAAAGCCAGCCACTGCTCCGTCTTGTGCGTGCCCGGCACCCA
Organism: Arthrobacter globiformis; assembly: GCF_030815865.1. NCBI lineage: Bacteria > Bacillati > Actinomycetota > Actinomycetes > Micrococcales > Micrococcaceae > Arthrobacter > Arthrobacter globiformis. The sequence goes on along the minus strand of NZ_JAUSXI010000001.1, from coordinate 1,403,621 downwards.
CGACGAACAGACCAGCAGCACCTGCGCGCCGGCGTCGGCCAGGGAGCGGGCCAGTTCCGGGAACCGCAGGTCGTAACAGGTCATCAGGCCGAACCGCGCTCCCCCGGCCTCGAACACCACAGGCTCGGTGGACAGACCTGGCTTGATGAACCGCGACTCCCCGAAACCCTGGGCGTCGAACAGGTGGATCTTCCGGTACACGGCCAGCCGGGAGCCGTCAGGTCCGAAGGCCACCAGCGTGTTGTAGGCCCGGGCCTCCTCCTCGGCCGTTTCCACCACGCCCGCCACCAGCGTGATGCCGTGGCGGGCGGCGGTGGCGGAGAGTTGCCGGCAGACCGGTGCCGTCCAGCGGCTCGGCCACCGCAGGGAACGAGGCGTCCACGGTCTTCTTCCCGTACGTGGCGTACTCCGGGAAGGCCACCAGCGCGGCGCCGTCGCCGCGAACCGGTCGATGGCGGCCAGGTTGGCCCCGGCGTCCGTGCCGGACTCCAGCTGCCCGAGGGCTATCCTCACGCCCGTTCTTTCCATCCCTTGAGCATCCAGTACAGAACCTAAAGCACCTCCGCCGTAGGCGGCGCGCTCGACGGTGGCCTTCTCCGTCGTCGTCATCTCCGGCGGCGCGGCACGGAAGCCCCGCGTGATCAGCGCCAGCACCACGATGCCAAGCGCCAGCCACGACAGTCCCAGCGTAATGGCGTTGCTGTCCAGCTGGGAGAGCAGGTAGGCGCAGACGATGGCGCCCACCGCCGGGACCGCTATGTAGAAAACGGCATTCAGCTGCTCCCCCGCACGGCGCCGGCGCACGTAGCGGAACACCACGGAGGCGTTGACCAGCGTGAAGGCGGTGAAGGCACCGAAGTTGATGAACGACGTCGACGTGGCCACGCCAGGAAGATCGCCGAGCGGGCCAATACTCCATCCCGTCAGCGCGTGGTCCTAGGTGTGGATGAGGGCGAGTATGTCTGCGGCCATCCGGGCCGCTGCCCCGTGCTGAACGATGTGCGGTTCGCCCGGTATCTCGACAAACCGCCCGTGCCGGGCAATAGCGGAAAGTTTTCGGCACCAGGACCTCGGCGCGACCGGGTCGCGTGAACCGCGGGCCACCAGGACAGGCTGGAGGACCTGGCTGAGACGTTCCTCGAGGTCATAGGACATCATCACCGGGAGTTCAGTCAGGTACCAGCGCAGGCCGGAGCGAACGTAGTCGGTGAAGACGATCGCATTGCCTGAGGGGCTTTCCATGAGTGAATCCAGGCCCAGCCGCAGGGATTGTCGCAGGACGCTGCGGCGTGCTGAGTCCACGACAGGCCCAATCAGCACGACGTGTGAGACCAGGTCCGGGTGCAGGACGGCTAATTCCGTGGCGAACTGGGTACCCATCGAGTGCCCAACCACGACGACCGGCCCGGTTCCGAGGGTCTCGAGCGTGCCGGCGATGACCGCCGCGTATTCCGCGACCGATATCTGCCGGTCGGGCTTTGCTGCTGCGCCGAACCCAGGCAGATCAATGGAGTGGGTGTCTCCGTGCCCGGCCAGCAGAGTCTGAAGCCTGCGGTAGTAGCGGTGGGACATCCCGATGCCGTGAAGCAGTACGAAGACCGGGCCTGCGGATCTAGTGTGGGGTCCGGCCAGTGAATACACGTGGGAGGAAAGCGAGCCGGCGGTGATCACCTTGGCCCTCATCTCCGTCGGAACACTCATCCCAAGGCTTCCTTTCATTCCGGGCTTTCCGCTAGTAGAAGGCGGGCACCCTTGCGATCCGTGGTTTCACCTTACGGCAACGGCCAGTCAGCGGCTGGGCGTCATTCATCCGGCCCGGCGCGGCCCGGGTTATGACGTCCCACGGACCGTCAGGGTTCAAGACGTGACCGGCTACCCGAGTATTGGCAGGGCGGACGGAGCGCTCTCTAACTTAACGGCGGTCCTTGCCGCCACGGACTTCACTTCCCCGTCGATCTGGTACGGAAGCGGTTTGAGCGTGGTGAATTCGTAGCTGCTGACACTGGGCTGGTCCCCCAGACCCTGGGTAGTGGCCCGCAGCGCTGTCAGCAGCACCCTCCACTTGGACATGTGCGGGAAAATGATCACTTCGAATTTTCCGTCTGAAGCTTTGTCATCTGCTTCGCTGAGTGTGGCGTATTTGGCCATTTCGGCGATGTTGGCGAAGACGAGGCTGTCGAACTTTCGGCGCTTTCCATCCGTCTGGCGTATTTCGAAGGGCTTGAACTTCGAAAATGTGCGCACCACGGAGAACATTTCCTTCAGGGCGCCCTTGCTTCCTTTTTCAAGGTCGATCGCCACCACCGGTGTCAGCCCGAAGCCGATGTAGGAGTGGGCGTATTCAGCCGCCGTGCCGGGTCCCTGGCGGTTATGGATGCGCAGCAGGTCGATGTGCCGTACGTGGCCCTCGGCGATGGCTTCTTCGAGCGGTTTGGTGCCTATGGTCCGCCGGTGGTCGTTGGCGTTGCCTGCGGCCATGACAGCACACACGGCCTCGGGATTACCGGCTTGCATCACACCGTTGACTACTTCGTTGTAGCCCCCGTCCCCGCTGACAGAGACAACCAGCACGTTCCTCCTGCTGATGCAGGCCTCACGGGCCATCTCCACGGCGTGCCCGGCGTGACTGGTCGGCTGAAGCCTGATCTCGGGCGAGTAGGTGAGGAGTTCAGCCAGGCGATCCCGGAGCTTTTCCGCAAGTTTTGGCGCGTCTCCGGTGCTGTTGGGGTTGAAGATGATGACTATCGATTCGAAAGTTCGTACAGGATTCAACTGTCCACTCCAAGTCTGATGGGCGCCACGCTCGGCCCGATCCCGTCGGGAACTCGCTCGTAGCGACATGCGGAGTCGCCATGAGGGCTCTTTCCGGCTCGGTGCACAAAGTGCCGCCATTCGGCAGCAGCAGCTATCACCTCAGCGTTGTGCACCGGGCGCCGAGGCGACGCACTCCCCCAACGCGGTCCCGCGTCAGGGGCAATGGGAAGGATGAACGGGCAAATCCTGGTGAGGCCCTGCTCTTCGGAGGCTTCACCAGGATCACTAGCGCGCTGCAGGCGATAGAGCCTGCGCAGCGTGCGCGAGCTTATGCCCGGTTGTGGTTCCGGTTACCGGCCTTGGCCAGGCCGCGGGCCACCATGAAGCCCACGGTCAGCCACGTGATGTACTGCATGGCGGTACTGGCGTTGAAGACATCGACGCCGTTCTCGCTCGCATTGTCTCCGACGACTGCGGAGGTGATGATCGTGGCGAGCACCGCGGCCACGTACACGGCGAATTCGAGGGTCCTTGTCGAGACCTTCATGTCGTTCGTGTTCCGTGCGGCGTCGTTATGGGTGGGCTGGGTGTTGTGTGCAGTCATTGTTTACTCCTGGGATGGCGTGAGGGGCCGGTGTGGCCGTGCAACCAGGGTCTTCGCTGCTGAAACCGGTGATAACAACTTCTCTACACTGTAGACTTTAGGCGTAGACTACGGAATAAGCAAGCTGGCTTACCTTCTTCCGGAACGGCGCTGCTTGTTCTCCCACCAGGATGGAATCCATGTCCCCTTTTAAGACTCCCCGGAACGGCCGATCACCCGGCGGCAAACAGCCGTTAAGCCGTGAACTGGTGCTGTCCGCCGCGTTGGAGCTCGTGGATTCCGAAGGACTAGAAGCCCTGACCATGCGGCGGCTCGGGCAGCAACTGGGCCGGGACCCGATGAGCCTCTACCGCTACGCGGCCAATCGTGCGGCGCTGCTGGACGGGGTGACTGAGCTTGTCCTGAACGAACTGGCGATCTCCCCTGACGACAAGGACTGGCAGACACAGCTGCGCCGCATCGCCCACGACCTGCGCCTCCTGGCACTCCGTCACCCCAATGTCGTGCCGTTGCTGGTCACCCGCCCGCTGTCCACGCCCCTTGGCCTGCGGCCATTAGGCACCCTGCGGCCGCTCGAGCAGATCCTGTCCCTGCTCATCGACGCCGGGTTCAGGCCCGAAGACGCGCTCCACGTCTATCGGGCCTACTACGGATTCCTCTACGGGCACATCCTGAATGAACTGCAGGAGTACGTCGTGGATGCGGACGAAAACGAAGCCCTGCTGCGGCTCGGCCTGCACCGGCTGCCGGCGAAAGAGTTTCCGCGGCTGCGCGCCCTTGCCCCCGTCCTCGCCGACTACGACGGCGCAGCCGAACTCGACCAGGGCATCAGCATCCTCCTCTCGGGCCTCGCCGCCCACCTCTCCCAACCAGAAACCTCCCAACGAACCTGACCCAACCGGCACGCAAATGCGAGGGGTTTTGGCTTGGCTTCATGGGACTCGCTAGGCCACCAGCAGGAAACCGACGAACGGCAGTATGTGAGACCACCCGACATTGCCTACTTCGCTTACCGCTCCCGCCACAGCAGCGAAACCACGAACGTCACCGCGCTCAGCGCCAGCATCACCCACACCACGCGGCCCCAGTTCTCCGCGGCGGTAGCTTCCGCACACACGGTGCGTCTGGAGCCAGCTCAGGACACTTCGGCCTCCGAACTGCCGACCCCCGCGAAAACCTCAACAAATCCTGCACAAATCTGGCCCGTTGCTTGACCGGTTCTTGAGCCCTGCCCGGCATAGTCGCTCATATCAAAGCCAAGGCTCAGGGCGCGCAGGAAAGGACAGGGCCATGAATGCTAGGACGGTACTCACCAGTCAGCATACCGACAGCCATTGGACTGCTGATGAGGTTAAAGAGAAGCTCGGGCGGGAGTTGGAATCCGACCCAGACCTGGCTGAATTCCTTGCCGCGGCCCCGAACATGGCGCGCGCCCTCAAAGCCGTCCTGAACCTGGACCTTGGCCAGCTGGCCGAGCGGCTGGTCAAAGCCGAGATTAGCGCCATTTTGCATTAGTGAGGATGCGCAGCGGTATGGAAGTCGGCTTCAACCAAACACTTTCTTACCGTGCAGGGCTCACCGATGACCGGTGCCAGTGCAGGGTCTCCTGATAGCTCTCGTCGAACCTTTCATCCCGGGGTTCATCGTAAGGAAAGCCACCGGGAAGCGCCCCCTTGGCAAGACCGCGCAGGACCAAGTGATGCAGCGAGGTTTGACCGTCAACCATGACAGCGGACATAGTTGCCGATGTCGGACCGTGAATTTTGGCGTTTGCCATCTGGTCAATGCCGGCCGCGCTGGCCCCGCTCAGGAAAATGACTGCCAAAGCTGCTATTCCGGGCACAAAGGCCCTGCTCCAAAGCCTCATTGATTGATCATTGCTCACGAACATGAAGGCAGCGATAAAAAGGCCTTTGAAGAGGCTGTGAGGGCGCCACCCGTTCAGCAGCCTCGATCGTCCTACTCCAGCCGCCGCTGCCTGAACATAGGGAACTGCTCCTTCACCCGCGCGACCGTCCCCAGCGAAACCTCAACCACCCGCACCCCAGGCTCGATCCCAAGGTCGGCCTCAACGTACCCCATCGGATCCACCAGCAGGCTGCGGCCCACCGACACCGGCGGGGCCTGGCAGACGCCGGCGACGTACACGCTGTTCTCGATGGCGCGGGCGGCGTTGAGCGCTAGCCACTGCTCCGTCTTGTGCGTGCCCGGCACCCAGGACGAGCAGACCAGCAGCACCTGCGCGCCGGCGTCGGCCAGGGAGCGGGCCAGCTCCGGGAACCGCAGGTCGTAGCAGGTCATGAGGCCGAACCTCGCTCCCCCGGCCTCGAACACCACGGGGTCGGTGGACAGGCCCGGCTTGATGAACCGCGACTCCCCGAAGCCCTGCGCGTCGAACAGGTGGATCTTCCGGTACACGGCCAGCCGGGCACCGTCCGGTCCGAAGGCCACCAGGGTGTTGTAGGCCCGGTCCTCCTCATCGGATTCCTCCACCACACCCGCCACAAGCGTGATGCTGTGGCGGGCCGCAGTGGCGGCGAGCTCCCGGCAGACCGGCCCGTCCAGCGGCTCGGCCACCGCCGGGAACGAGGCGTCCACGGTCTTCTTCTCGTACGTGGCGTACTCCGGGAAGGCGACCAGCGTGGCGCCGTCACCGGCGGCCGACGCCGCGAGGCGGTCGATCGCGGCCAGGTTCGCGGCGATGTCAGTGCCGGACTCCAGCTGCCCAAGGGCTATCCTCACGCCAGTTCCCTCCTATGAGCGGCCAGTTAGATACGAGTCCCCAAAGCACCCCCGACGCTAGGCGGCGGCCTCCACGGTGGCCTTCTCCGTCGTCGTCATCTCCGGCGGTGCTGCCCGGAAGCCCCGGGTGATCAGCGCCAGGACCACGATGCCGAGCGCTAGCCACGACAGTCCCAGCGTAATGGCGTTGCTGTCCAGCTGGGAGAGCAGGTAGGCGCAGACGATGGCGCCCACGGCGGGGACCGCCACGTAGGAGACGGCGTTCAGCTGCTCCCCCGCACGCCGGCGGCGCACGTAGTGGAACACCACGGAGGCGTTGACCAGCGTGAAGGCGGTGAAGGCACCGAAGTTGATGAACGACGTCGACGTCGCCACGTCCAGGAAGATCGCGATCAGGCCGACGATGCCGGTGACCACGAGGTTCACCACCGGGGTGTGGAACTTCGCGCTGAGCCGGCCGAAGACCGCCCTGGGCAGGACCGAGTCGCGGCCCATCGCGTAGATCAGGCGGGAGGCGCTGGCCTGCGCGGCCAGGCCGGAGGCGAACTGCGCCACCACCAGCCCGGCAAGAAACACCGCCCCGAAGACCTGCCCGCCGATCTGCAGCGCGATGGCGCTGGCCGCGGAGGCCGAGTCCTCGAACACACCGCCCGGGTGCACCAGCTGCGTGACATAGGAGACGGCCACAAAGATGCCGCCACCGATCAGCGCGATGAGCATGATGGCGCGCGGCACGTTTCGGCGCGGGTCCACGGTTTCCTCCGTGAGCGTGGTGACGGCGTCGAACCCCAGGAACGAGTACGCCGCGATGGCCGCGCCGGCGGAGATGGTGGCGAAGCTGGACGTGCTGTTGAAGAACGGCTCCGTGCCGGCCAGGCCGCCGGCGCCGGAGGCGGACACAACGTTGCCGACGGCCAGCACCACGAAGAACACGATCACCAGCAGCTGGAACGCCATCAGCACATAGTTCGCCTTGTCCGCCACCTTGATGCCCAGGATGTTCAGGACCGTGGTGATGAGGATGAAGCCGACAATCCAGAGCCACATGGGCACGCCCGGGAACTGCGCGCTCAGGTAGGAGGCGCCGATCAGCCAGATCACCATGGGCAGGAAGAGGTAGTCCAGCAGGATGGCCCAGCCCACCAGGAAGCCCACCCGCGGATCGATGGACCGGCGCACGTACGTGTAGGCGGAACCGGCCACCGGGTACGCGACCGCCATCCGGCCGTAGCTGTGCGCCGTGAACAGCATGGCCACCATCGCCACGAGGTAGGCCGACGGCGCCGCCCCGCCCGTGGTCTCGGCGATGAGGCCGAAGATGGCCAGGACAATCAGCGGGGTCAGGTACGCCAGGCCGAACAGCACCAGCGAGGGCAGCTTCAGCGTGCGGGTCAGGGTTGGTGTTGTCACGTGGTTTTCCTTAGGCATTGAAGGACGGGGGCGTCCAGGTCAGCGGATTGATCCGGCCCTGGTAGACGGGCAGTTCGACGGCGGCCTCGCCGTCCCGGAACTGGGACCACGGCCGGTTGAGGTTCTCCGTCCCGTGCGTGCGGACGTGCCCGACGGCGGCCAGGTCCAGGTCCGCTGTCAGCAGCACCGGCGCGTCGTCCCCGGCTTCCGCGATGGTGTTGCCCTCGGGGTCGACGATGATGCTCTTGCCCTGGCCGGTGGGGCCCGCGCAGTTGACGCTGACCACGAACACCTGGTTCACGATGGCGTTCGCCTTGGCCAGCACCAGCTCCTGCCGGCGGTCCGGGGTGGTGGTCTTGACGACGTTGAGGATCACCTCGGCGCCCATCCACGCGAGCTGGCGGGACACCTCCGGATACCAGGCGTCGTAGCAGATGTTCAGACCCACCCTGCCGATGCCGGCCAGGTCCACGGTGGTGAACCGGTCGCCGGGATCATAGGGCTCGAACGGGCGCCACGGGAAGATCTTCCGGTAGTAGCCGGCCAGCTCCCCCTCCGGGGACAGCACCAGCTGGGTGTTGAACAGCTGGCCCTCCGGGCCGCGCTCGCAGACGCTGCCGGGGACCAGCCAGATGCCCAGGTCCTCGGCGAGCTGCTGCAGTTCCTTGACGCGGGGTCCGTCGAGCGGCTCGGCGGAATCCTGCAGGGCTTCGGTGCGCTGCCGGTCCGGACTGCCGTCGCCGAAGAGGTGAAGCTCCGGGAAGACCACGAGTTTGCTGTCCGGCTTGGTTTTCAAGGCTGCAGTGACCTCGTCCGCGAAGGCCGAGACGGCCTCGCCGATAAGCCGTGGCCGGGCCTGGGCAGCAATGAGAGGAAGGATTCGTTGCATGGGTTTGTCTCCGCGTTGGGGTGTGATCTGCACTATATTAGATCAGAATGATCCAATAATGGGAAGGGGCTGCGGATGGGCCGTAAAGTAGCGGATATGACCCGTCAGTTGGAGGACGCTGCCAGCGCCTCCCCCGCGTCTCCCAGTGGCGCCTCGCGCACCGATGCTTCCCGCATCGGCGCCGGGGCGCTGGCCGGCATCGACCGCCGGAGCGCCATCGACGCCGTGCGGCTGCGCATCGGCATGGCGATTTCGCTGGGGCTGCTGAAACCCGGCGAGCGCCTGCCCGACCAGGAGGACGTGGCGCTGGGTCTGTCCGTCAGTCCCATCACGGCTCGCCGTGCACTGGCGAGCCTCGCGGACCAGGGCGTGGTGGTGCGCCGCCGCGGCCGGGCAGGCGGGACATTCGTGGCGGACGAGCCTCCGCGTCAGGTGCTGGCCGAACTGACGGCTTCGCCGGCCGAGTCCCACGCAGTGAACCGGCTAGTGGACCGGCGGCTGCTCTTCGAATGCGCGGTGACGCACTACGCGGCCGTCAACGCAACGGCCGAACAGCTGGACGAACTCGAGCGGCTGACCCGGGACATGGCTGACTCCACGGACTGGTCCGGCTACCACCAAGCTGACGAGCAGTTCCACCAGCTGGTGGGCTCCGCGTCAGGGCTGGGCACCGCCGTCGACGTTTATCACGAGACGCTGGCCGAGCTGTACGCCTACTTCATCCCCTACCCCATCGAGCTGCTGCACAAATCCAACTGCGACCACATCGATCTGGTGGCGGCGCTGCGCGCCGGGGACGTTGCGGCCGCCGTCGAGATCTCACGCAAGCATGTGGACATCCTGCACCGGACCATGTTCATGGGCCTGGCCGACAGCGGCGCTGCCGCCGGCTGATCCTGCCGGCTTACGGGGTCTTCGGCCGAAGCGCAACCAGCCAGCCGGCCCACTCCCGGGCGGAGCTGAAGGTCCACCTCTTCGTCCCGCTTGGTCCCGCGGCCGCCTGGATGCCGTCGGCAAGCTCGAAGCGGCGTGCGCCGGTCTCGACTGCCTGCGCCATCCCGGCCGGCGAAGTGAGGGTGACCGAGCTGGAGTTGACGCTCATGCAGCCGACGAGCATCGCGTTCGCGGTGGTGGTGGTCACCGCGGGTACGGTACCCGCGGAGGCTGCCGCGCCCGTCGCGGATGTGGCGGCGGTGTCCAGCCCCGAAGCTCCGGAGTACCTGCCGATGCCGCCTCCGCTCGTCGTCGAGGTTGTCGTCCAGGCATAGCTCGCCGGTTCGGACGCGGTGGCCACCTTGTAGTAGCCGTAGACTTTCGGGTTTGCGGTGGTAGTCACTGCCGCCAGCCGCGTCCAACCGGCCGGGGCACCTGTCGTGCCGACGGTGCCGCCGTTCAGGGCAACGCAGCTGACCAGCAGGTCGCCTTGGACCACATTGGCCGGCTTGGGGATCGTGAGCGTGGTGCCCGCCGTCGTGTTCGTGGCTTGGCTCACCGACTCCCGGACGATGGTGCTGCCCGTGCCGCCGGTGCTGATACTCCAGGTCCGCGTCGCCGCTGTCGCATCCGTGTTGCCGGCCGCGTCGGTGGCCCAGACGGAAAATGTGTGGGATCCGGCCGCCAGCCCGCTGTAGGTCTGGGGCGAGGTGCAGGCGGCGCGCGCCGCACCGTCCAGGCTGCACTGGAACGTCGAATTGGCTTCGTTTGAGGTGAATGCGAACGAGGCTGTGGTCGACGTCGTCGTCGCAGCCGGTCCCGACGTGATGGTCGTGTCCGGAGGCGTGGTGTCCCCGCCCGGGGGCGTCGTGTCCACGGTCCATGTGAAGCTGGCGGGGGTCGGGTCAACGCCGTTCTGGTCGGAGGCACGAACCTGGAAGGTGTGCGCGCCGGTGGACAGTCCCGTGTACGACGCCGGACTGGTACAGCTGACGAATGCTGCCGAGTCGAGCGAGCACGCGAAGGTGGCGCTGGCGGATGTCGAGGTAAAGCTGAACTGCGCCGATGTGGAGGTCGTCGGGTTGGCCGGCTGGCTCGTGATCGTGGTGTCAGGCGGAGCGGGGGTGCCGGGCCCGGCCCCGATCTTGCGCGGGTCATAGGCCGCATCGACGAGCAAAGCCGGTGCGTAGGCGGCAGCGATGGACTGCCACGGCACCGCCTTGAAATTTTGCCTCCCGGTGTCGTTGGCGGTGTCCTGGGTGACGAAGAAGCCTTGGGGGAAGGGCCCGCCGACGCCGAAGTTGGTCACATCTATCCCGTCCATGCCGGTGACAGCATCGATCCCGTTCCCGGCCGGGATGTTGAAAGCTCCCAGCGGCCGGTTGTCGTCGCGCGTATAGACGTGGAAGCGGTTGGAGCCCTGGCTTGCGGCCAGCAAGTAACCGGCGCCCCCGCTGCCGTAGTAGATGCTGATGCCCTTGATGTCCTGGACGATGTCGCCGCCAACCTCGGTTGTGCTGACGACTTTCGTCCCGACGGTCGAGTCCCCAGGCTCGGCGCCGTAGCGCCAGATTCCGCCGATATCCTCCTGCGCAATGTAGATCCGCTTCATCTCGTCGTCGGCCACCAGGCCCTCGGTGTGGGCCGGGCCGCTCACCGTCCAACTGCGTACGAGCCGGCCGGTCACTGATCCGGTGGAGCCGTCAAGTTCCCACTGTTCGACCTTGCCGATGTCGGTGACGTATGCGAAGTACTTGCCGGTGTCCGGGGAGTGGTAGAACGAGAACCCGCGGGGCGTGGCGATGTTGGCAGTAGGCGCGAAGCTGCCGACCTTCGTCAGCGAGCGGTCCGCCTCGTTGACCCTGTAAAAGTCCAGGCTCCGGACTCGATTTGTGACGCCCACCAGTCCGACGCGGCTGCTGCCGAGGGGGAAGTTGTACCGGACATCAACGTTGTTCATCCGGCCATCCGGATAGTAGAACAACTCCCGTCCCGACAGGTCGTAGACAACAAGACCGCGCCCGTCCGTGCTCTTGTCCGTACCGATGATGGTGCTCCTCGACGGGTCAGTGGGGTGGATCCAGATGGCGGGGTCATCCGCGGCATCCCCTGACCCGTGCACCGGAGCAGTCTCGACCGTTGCGCTCACCGGCACTACCGCCGCATTCGCCACCGGAGCGGCGAGCCCCACAAGTAGCCCGGCAAGCAGTCCGGCCGCCGTCAGCACGGCAGCAAACCTCGATTTGAGTGTCATGTCTGGCCCCAATTTTCTTGTTGCCGCATTCCGGCGGCGACGACGGTGTGGTGTGGAACCGTGCCGCGCGGTCAACAAACCAGGGTGGCGGCGAGGATGGCGCGAGAGTCGCATGAGGTGCAGACGGATGCGAATGCACCTGGCGGAGAACAAGGCACCGCCACAGTTCAAGTAGTGCGATGACCGCGGGGCCACCGGGAGATAAGGGATTCTTCCAATGCGCCCTTGGAAAAACCTTGAAGTACGTGCGTGGCGCACCCCAAGGATGAGGGTGAGGGAAACCTGCCTTTGCGCGGTTTTCGGGAGTAGGCTGTGGACGTCGGCAGGTTTCCTGCGACTCCTGCCGCGAGGCCGGTTCTCCACCTGAAGAAGCCGGTACCCAGCGTGAAAGGGAGACTAATGACTACCGCTTCACACCCCACCCACCACCACGCTATGGGGTTGTCCCTTCACAACACCGCCATGGCTCTGGGTGCGGTATTTCTGCTTGTTGGTGTCCTCGGGTTCATCCCGGGCATCACCACCAACTACGGCGCCATGAGTTTTGCCGGGCATGACTCCGGTGCCATGCTGCTTGGCGTGTTCCAGGTGTCGGTGTTGCACAACATCGTCCATCTGCTGTTCGGTGTGGCCGGTATTGCAATGGCCCGGTCGGACCGGATGGCCCGGAACTTCCTGCTTGGCGGGGGCATCGTGTACGTGCTGCTGTGGATCTACGGCCTGGTCATCGACATGGAAGGGGCAGCAAACTTTGTCCCGTTCAACACCGCCGATAACTGGCTGCACCTGATCCTCGGCGTCGCCATGATCGGCCTGGGCCTGTGGCTCGGCCGGGATGTGATGGATAGGACTACGAGGCGAAGCGCCACTCCGTAGCGCCACTCAGGGTTCATAAAACCAACGACGGCGGCCGTCCCCTTAGGCAGGAAATCTGCCCTTGGGGGCGGTCTCCTCTTTTTCTGTGTGGGCATCAACGGCGGCACCGCGGCATGCCGGAGGTTGAGATAGGCTCGCTTGCGACCTGAACGAGCATGGCCCAACTATAAGAGGCGGCGATTCCCTTGGATCTACTGGGCAGCAAGAGCCGCGACGACCTCCGCATCTTTTCCTGGGTTGCCGCCGGCATCTTCGCGCTTGTAGCCGGCCTCTGGCGTCCGCGCCGTCTTCACTGGACTGCGCTTGGTTCCGTCCTGCTCTTCGCAACCATCAATGCGGGTTTCGGGAGCTACGTCCTCAATCACTTCTCTGATCCGCGCTGGTCCACCGGGGGCCAGCCGCCGCTCACCGCTCCGTCCTTCTCCGGGACACCCATCGTGGGCCAGTTTCTGGGCCCGCTGGATTCCGCCCTAAACGGAGTGGTCGGCGGGGTCAACGACTTCCTCGCCTTCAAGCAGGCACTTCCCGTAGCGCTGGACTTCCTTGCCACATCCGGGTGGGCGCTGCTGGTGGCGTTCCCGCTCGCCGTTCTCGCCGCCGGCATCAGTTGCGCCACGGCCAGGCGCCGGAAGGCTGAGTTCGAGAGATACACCGCCACGGTGGACCAGCTTAGGGATGAGCTTGAGCAACTCAAACGGCAGCTGAGCTGACCCCCGCCGCCGCTACAGATAGTCTCCGGCATGTTCGCGCGCGATCTCGAGCAGAGTGGAATGGAAAGCCACCTCGGCCGGGGCGTAGACCTTGTCCTGGCGCTGGGCCAGCAGCACCCGCCGCAAGGGTGCTGCGGAGCCGAGGCTAATGACCCGGACGTCAGGGTGTTGCAGGGCCACAGCAGTCTTCGGCACCATGGCCACGCCCATCCCGACGCTCACCATCGCCTGGGCTTCCTGGTAGTCGTTGGCCAGGAAGCCAATGGTGGGCTCGAACCCGGCCGTATGGGCGGAGCGCTGCAGCACTTCCACCACGGGGTGGGCCTCGGCCCGCACGATCCACGATTCCTTCCGGAGCTCTTCCATTCGGATCTCGTCGCGGTCCGCAAGCGGGTGCCCACGGGACACCAGAAGGACGGTGCTTTCCTGGAAGACCTCGGTGATCCGGATGGAATCGTCATGAAAGCGGTTCCAGGGGTAGTCCCAGAGCAGGCACAGCCCGGTGACTCCCGACTGCAGGTCAGCAACAAGCTCCTCGAAGCGCGCACTTCGCAGGGAAAGGCCAATTGCCGGGTACCTCTTTTTGAAGGCCCGGATGACAACCGGCATGAATGACCCGGCGAGAGTCGGAAACGTCCCCACGGTCAGGGAACCGCGTTTGAGTCCGGCGATTTGGTCCAGGTCGGACTGCGCAGCCCGCATCTGCCCGACGATCTTGCGGGCGTGGCCGGCGAGCACCTGGCCAGCCTCCGTGGGGACGACCCCGCGGGAACGGCGGTTGAGGAGAGGCTGCCCGACTTCCTGCTCCAGCTTCCGCAGTTGCTGGGAGACCGCCGAGGGCGTGTACAGCATCAGCTCGGCCGCGGCAGTGATCGATCCCTGTTCGACGACCTCCACCAGCAGCGCCAGCCGCCGGATATCGAATAAATCTTGGGCTTCACCGTTAACCACTTCTTCACCCTTCTCCTCCGATGGTTCATTCTATGCAGTCGGCACTTCATCCACGGGAAGTGGCGGCTTAGTCCGGACACCCAAGGGCGTTTTCACTAGGCCTTGAGCCTTTGAAACTCCATGAATGAAGTAACGCTACATAGACCAACAGAACTCCAACATTGTCTTCATTTGTGATCTGACTCAATCTCGAACTAAGGCTCCGAACATCTCGGGCCGGTAGAGAAGCAAGGAACGGGATCATGAAGATCGAAGCGGAGTGGATGCGCGGAGGCACCAGCAAGTGCTGGGTCTTCGAAACCGGACAGCTGGACGAGACGGGAACCAGCCCGGATGTGCTGCTTCCCCGGCTGTTCGGCAGCCCGGACCACCGGCAGATCGACGGCGTTGGCGGGGCCACCTCCACCACCAGCAAAGCGATGATCCTTCACCGCCCCGCAGACGATGACGTTGATGTCGAGTTCACCTTTGCCCAGGTGGGCATCGAAGAGGCCTCTGTTGACTGGGGCAGCAACTGCGGCAACTGCTCGGCAGTGGTTGGGCTCTACGCCATCGAAAAGGGCTGGGTGGTGCCCACCGGCGACGTAACACGGATTGTTACCCGCAACACCAACACCGGCCAGATCATCATCCAGCGCGTGTCCACACCGTCCGGTGCCCTGCCGATCGTCCCGCAGGCCCAGATGCCCGGCGTCCCGTTCCCCGGGTACCGGGTGGGGCTCGGCTTCCAGGATCCTGCCGGCAAAACCACCGGCCAGCTGCTTCCCACGGGTTCAGCCTCGGACACCATCACGGCCGGCGGAACCCGCTGGACCGTCTCCATGGTCGACGCCGGAGCGCCTGTAGTGATTCTCCGGGCTGAGGACCTGGGCCTTGACCCGGAGCGCTATGACACCTGGTCCGCCGGGGTAGAGCTGCAGCTGGAGACGCTGGAGCACATCCGTCGCCAGGCGGCAGTGCGGATGGGGCTCGCAGCCACCACCGCCGAAGCCGCCCCGCGCCGTCCCCAAGGTGGCGATCGCAGCTTCACCGGCCCAGGCAGATGCGGAAAGCGACGTCAGCGTCATGATGCTCTCGATGGGTAGGCCCCACCCGGCGCTCGCCATTACCGGCAGCATTGCGCTGACCCTCGCTGCCCGCACCCCGGGCACCGTACTCAACGACATCACCGGCAGCACCGTTCGCCCGACCCTCCGGCTGCGGACACCGGCCGGCGTGATCGAAACCTGGAGCGAGGAACGGGACGGATCGCTGCTCGTCGGCGTCGACCGGACCGCCCGCACCATCGCGACCACCACCATCCACCTCCCCGAGGCCCTCGGCAGCGCCGTCGACGCCTCCTTCGCCAGCGCCACCAACTGACCAGCGCCACTCAACGAGGAGACAGCATCATGACTAAGACTGAAGAACAAACAGCACTCCTGGACACCGACACCAGCGAGGACCGCTCCCAGCGTCCCAACCGTCGCCGCCGTATCCTGCTGATGACGGTAGTCGCCACCGCTATTCTGGGTCTGGCCGCCCTCCTGTTCGGGGGTGTCATGTTCAACCCCGCGGCCGCCTCGGAATCGGAGCCGACCATGACAGCCACCCAGATCATCCCGCTCGTCATCCTCGTCGTGATGTTCGTCGTCGCCACCAAATGGCCGCTGAACATCGGCATCATGGGGCTGGTTGCCTCCTTCGGCGTCGGCTACTTCATGCTCGGAATGAGCGACAAGGAAATCCTTGAGGACTTCCCGGCCAGCATCGTCCTGACCATCATCGGCGTCACCTACTTCTTTAGCATGGCCCAAAGAAACGGGACCATCGACATCATCGTCCAGACCTGCGTCCGCCTCGTCAGGGGCAAGACGATGCTCCTGCCGTGGGTGTTCTTCCTCCTGGCTGCCGCGTTGACCGCTCTGGGCACCTTCTCCCCGGCCGCCGTCGCACTGCTGGCACCGGCAGCCCTCGGACTTGCCTACGAGTCACGCATCCACCCGGTCCTCATGGGCGCCTTCGTCATCAACGGAGCCCACGCCGGCGGCTTCTCCCCGCTGTCCGTCGCCGGTGTGCTGGTGCACGACATCTCCGTGAAAAACGGCTTCCCCATCTCCCAGGGCGCACTGTTCACGGCCAGCTTTGCACTCAACCTCATCCTTTCGGCCCTGACCATCGTGCTGTTCACCCTCCTCGGCAAGCTGCGCGACAAGCACGCCAACGAATACGCAGGCCTCGACACACCCCGCAACAGCCGTCCGCGCGGCCAGCAGATCTTCACGCTGGCACTGATCGCTGTGATCCTCGTCTGCACCCTGGGCTTCCACATGCCCATCGGCTTCGTCGCCCTCTCCGCCGGCCTCCTCCTGGCCTTCGTGAACATCAAGGAACACAAGACCTTCATCGGCGGCATTTCCTGGTCCACCGTCCTGCTGGTGGCAGGCATGATCACCTACGTCTCCCTGCTCCAGCACGTCGGCGTCATCGATACCCTCGCCGAGCAGGCCCTCGCCCTGGGCGCCCCGCTCCTGATCGCCCTCGTCCTCTGCTACGTCATCGGTGTTGGATCCGCCTTCGCCTCCTCCACCGCGCTGCTGACCGCATTCATCCCCCTGGCCGGTCCGCTGCTGGCCACCAGTTCGCTGAGCGCCTCCGGAACTGTCGCAGCACTCGCCATCGCGGCCACCGTGGTGGACGTCTCCCCCTTCTCCACCGACGGCGCCCTCGTCGTCGCCAACGCACGGGACAATGACCGCCAGCGCGTCTACAGGCAGCTCATGATGTACGCCGGCGGCGTGGTCCTGGCGGCTCCGGCACTGGCCTGGGCCCTGCTGGTACCCACCGGCATCATGTGACCCAACCCCGGATGGAACACGCAAGGGTTGCTGCCCGCCGGTGACCGCCGGCAGGCAGGATTGCCGGATTCACATCCGGCAAGCGGACGGAACGGCCCTGCACTCCATCGCAACAGGTAGCCCGAAAGCCGGGCGCAGGAATGAACCCGTACGCACCACAGGCAGGGCGGCTCAGCCGCCCTGCCTTTTGGCTTGCCAGGCCAAAGGTACCAGAGGAAGAGCCGGCGGTCCGGGCCGGGGTACCGGCGTAATCGCAGTGCTCACAAACACCTGAGGCCCCGTGTTCATTTGTGGACAGGTCTATCCAGCCGGTCCAGGCTGACGCAAAATTACCCCATGAAAAAAATGATGATCGCCGGCATTACAGCGGCAGTTATGGGCTTTGGCGCCATCAACGTGGCAGCCACGGGCAACGCCGCACCCCCCGAGCCATCCAACATCACGGGGCAAATCATCGTTAAGTTCCGCTACAACGGCGCGGCGGCCGGCCTGCTGCGCCAGCAGGGCCTCAGCGAGGGATCTGACATCGGGAGCACGGGCGCTCACCTGATCAAGGTGCCGGCGGGCAAGGAATCCCAGCTCATCGACGCCTTGAACCGGAACCCGGCAGTCGAGTACGCCGAGCCGGACGAGCAGGTAACTGCCACAACAGCGGACCAGTATTTCCCCCGCCAGTACGCCCTGCAGAACACGGGCCAATCGTTTACCAACACCGATGGCACCATCTCTGTGCCCGCCGGCGAACCGGACGCCGATGTGGACGCCGTCGAAGCATGGAGCGTCACCACTGGAAACGGCATTAAAGTGGCTGTCCTCGATTCGGGGGTCGCAACCGACAACACCGACATCAACCCGAAGGTCGTCCTGAGGGCCAACTTCAGCGGTGCAACGAGCAATGAAGACAACTATGGCCACGGGACCCACGTGGCCGGTATTGTCGCCGCCACCCACAACACCGCCGGTGTGGCCGGAGTCTGCCCGGGATGCACCATTTTGGCCGGCAAGGTCCTCAACGACAGCGGGGTCGGATCCAGCTCAGGCCTTGCGAACGGCATCAACTGGGCCGTCAGCAACGGTGCGAAGGTGATCAACATGAGCATCGGAGTACGGGCGTCACGCACCCTCGAAACCGCCGTTAACAACGCCTGGAGCAAGGGTGTGGTGCTGGTTGCCGCAGCAGGCAACGGCGGTAACCAGACCAAGATCTACCCGGGCGCTTACCCCAACGTCATCGCCGTTGCCGCAACGGACAACAAGGACGCCAAAGCAGACTTCTCAACCTATGGAGCCAGCTGGGTGGACATCGCGGCACCCGGAGTCAACGTCTACTCAACGTTCCCGAACCACAAATTTGTCATCGGGACGCAGAACAAGCGCTCCTTCGGTTACGACGTGGGCAACGGGACCTCGATGTCCTCACCCATCGTCGCTGCAACTGCCGCACTTGCCTGGAGCTCCCACCCCGGCGCCACAAATGCGTCAGTCCGGTCAATCGTGGAATCAAGCGCCGACGACGATGTCTTTGGCACGGGCACCTACTGGGCACATGGCCGGGTGGACGCATACGACGCCGTCACCGCCCCCTAGCGGCTGGAGACGTTCTTCCACCAGGCCCGCCGCGGTCCTTCCCTTGTGACCCCACCGGCGCAGCAGTACCATCCCCTCACCTGATGGCTCCCTATCAGATGAGACTCCGTGGAGGTGGGAAACGATGCTCGAGACTGCGCGCAACACAGGCACCGACAGCCGCCGCGACCTGGTCACGGAACTCCTGGGCCTATGGCTGCTGCTGGCTATCTTCCTGGATGGCTGGGCGCACATTAACCTGCCCAGCCTCGAGACGTTCTTCACGCCATGGCACGCGGCCCTCTACTCCGGCATGCTGGCGACGGCGGTGTGGACCGCCGTCGTGATCTGGCGGAACCGGACGCCCGGGCAGCCTCTGCTGCAGGCTGCTCCGCCCGGTTATCGCGGGACCGCGGTGGGCGTGGTCCTCTTCGGCCTGGCCGGCGGCCTGGACCTGCTGTGGCACGAGCTGCTGGGCATCGAGGTCTCGCTGGATGCCCTGGTCAGCCCCACCCACCTGCTGCTCGGCTTCAGCCTCTTCCTCATCCTGGGCACCGCCGTGCGGAGCGCCCGGGCAGCCGGCCACCCCGGGGACTTGACGTGGACCCCGGCGGCGATGTTCGCCGTCGTACTCATGACCGGGCTCGGAGCGTTCTTCCTCGTCTACGCTTCCATCTTCGTCCGGCCGGGGCCGACGGCCGTGTTCACCCCGCTGCCGGTGGGCACGCCCGGCCGCATCCAGGCGGAGATGCCGGTGATCATCAGCCTGATGAGCTACCTGCTGACCACCGCGCTGATCATCGCACCCTTCCTCTTCACGCTCTCCGCCGCCCGGCGCCCCGCCCGCGGAATCGTCACCCTGCTGGTGGTGGCGGCGGCCTGGCTGCCCGTGGTGATGATCGGCCTGCGTCCCTACTCGATCGCCGGAGCCGCGGGGGCGACGGTGGCCGCCGTCGTCGTCGACCTGCTGCTGACCCGTGTGCCGGACGTGTGGCTGGGCAGCCGCCTGCCGGCGGTCACGGCAGGAATCGCGGCGCTGCTGTGGACGGGCCAACTCGTGGCTTTCGCGGTGACGGACGCCATCCGCTGGCCGGTCTCGCTCTGGCTGGGGGCGGTGGTGCTCAGCGCCGCGGTAGCCGCGGGCCTTGCCCTCCTCAGCTCCTGGGGACCGAGGTCACCGGGGCGCCGGTCAGAACGCTAGCGCAATCAGGGCAACCAGCGCCGGCACCGTCGAGGCGAGGGTTCCCGGCACGCTGTCCCCCTTCTTCGGGTAGTGCCCCAGCCAGTCGGCCAGGCCCATGGTGGCACCGCTGAGCACCATGTTCGCGCAGCAATAGATCACCAGCGTGTAGCCGACCACCATGTATCCGGTGTTCACCGCCACCACACCGGCAATGACGCCCAGACCGATCAGCAGGTTGCGGAACCCGGTGGGGATTGCCCACATCATGACGGCCGGAACGTTCCTCTCCGGCGTGCTCAGGAACTTCTGCACGGCCGGATAGTGCATGAGGAAGCTCTCCAGCGGGAACACCAGGACGTAGATCAGCGCCGCGAGCAACGCAAAGAACTGGGCCGCCGCGTTCATCGCCGGCCCCTTACCGCGCCGCGGTTGCTGTGCAGGTAGAGCATGATGGCCGTCTCCCGGTTTGTGCGGACGGGCGCCTTTGGTGGAACAGCGCCTTAGATGAATTCGTGCCCCTGATCGAACAGTACGACGGCGGTCCGGCAGCTCCCATCCCCGGCGTCGGGGTTTGGGGCCACTCCCCGATATCCCCTCCAAAGGGGATTGCGCCCGAGAGGACCGGCCGGATACTGGACGTATGTGGGAGGAACGCGCGGAGCGTGTTCGGCGCGAAATCGCGGCGCTGGCCGCCAGCGGTCTGGGCGTGGCGGAGCTGCATGCCTCGGCGCAGGCCGCGGTGCGCCAGGCCGTGCCCTTCGAGCAAGCCTGCTGGGCCGGCGTCGACCCCGGCACGTTGGCGATGACGTCGGTCACCAACTGGCATGAGTGGCCCGTACCCGAGGAGTTCGGCCTGCGCTTCGCAGAATCCGAGTACGCGGGTTCCGAGCCGAACACGTTCACCCAGCTGGTGCTTCGGCCTCGCCCGGTCGCCCGGATCTCCGATGCCCCGCACCGCGACGTCGTCCGCAGCGTCCGCCTCAACGACCTCCTGCATCCGCAGGGACTGGAGCATGAACTCCGGGCGGCCTTCCGGCTGGAGGATGTCTGCTGGGGAGTAGGCAGCCTTTTCCGGGAGAGCCAGGACTTCAGCGACCGCGAAGTGGAATTCCTTGGCGCAATCACCGCCACCCTGGCCGCGGCCACCCGCGTCGCGGTGCGGGCCGGGCACCGGGCACAGCGAAGTACCGACGGACCGGTGATCGTCCTGGTGGGCCCACACGGAGAGCTGCGCGCGGGCACGGCAGCCGCGGCGTCCTGGCTGGCCGAACTGGAGGACGTGGCGCCCGGCCGCTTCAACATGGTCCTGTATGGCGTGGTGGCAGGGGCCCGAGCCGCTATGTCAGGCACTGCCCGCGCGAGGATGCGCGACGCCGGCGGCAACTGGGTGGTGCTCCAGGGGAGCCGCCTCATCACCGGGGACGACCCCGGGCAGATGGTGGTCACGGTGGAGCCGGTCACCACCCGCGACCTGGTGAGCCTGTTGTTGGCGGCGTACGGCGCCACCTCCCGCGAGCGCGAGGTGTGCCTGGAGGTCATCTCCGGCTCGACGACGGCGGAGATGGCCAGCCACCTGTTCATCTCCCCTTACACCGTGCACGACCACCTGAAGGCACTGTTCGAGAAGGTGGGCGTGGGCAGCCGCGGGGAGTTGGTGGCCAAGCTTCTGGCGTAGGCCGGACCGCTGATCAAACTCTGGGCTCTTTTCCGGCCTCCCACCTGCTTACTGCTCCTTCGTCGATTTCCAATAGTAATGACAAACCGACAAAACCTCGCCGGGAGTAGAGGCTAGCTCTCTTGCGGCGAGCGCGACGGCCGGTGAGGGCACGGGCGGCCGAGGAGTACGCCGTCGTACATTTCTGGAGGGGCAATATGAAGATTTCAATGAATTCAACGGCGGCATTCCGCGGGACAACCGCGCGAGACATCGCGGTTGCCAAGGCGGCGGGGTACGACGCCTCGCTGGTTGCCTCCACGATGCGCAACACGGTCCGCATGCTCCTGGCCTGACAGTTCCGGGATTCGGTGCTGCGATGCCATGTGAGCATACGGATACAAAAACGAAACGTGGAGGCGACGCCATGAAACATGCCATGGCTACGCTAATTCATACCTGAGAGAGTGTCATCCGCAGGTCAATTGAAAGGAAATAGCCATGCTTTGGAATACCTTGAACCTGTTTTTCAATTCCTCACCCAATGATGGGAACTCCGCATTCGGCGAGGCCGGATCGAACACCGATTTTCCCCAGGGCCAGCTCACGTCCTCCGCCTGGGAAGGCTGGTGGGACAACCCCGCGCAGGCATGACAGGCATGGGGATCGCCGGCCGTTGAACCGGAGCCCCGCCCGGTCTGCGCCGGAAAGCCGTTTGCGAACCGTCGTAGCCACCACGGGGTAGGCTCGCCAACAGGGATCCACGACGGCGGGGAGGCCAGGCATGACTGAACCTACAGGCAGTACCGAACTCGAGGACCAAGGGCTGCCATGGACGGCCCTTGCCGTGGCCGCGGGCCGTGCCGTTGAGACGTCACGGGCCGACGCGCTTGTGACGGATCGATTCGCTGCTGCATTGGTGGTGGCCGCGCGCTCCCATCTGGACCTGCCGACAGTGTGGCCGGCGGAACCGGCGGAGGCCCCTCCCCTGCAGCAGCCTCTTCTGCTGGCGTCCATCTACATCGGCATGCGGACGCGGTTCATCGACGATTTCCTGCAGTCCGATACGCCCACCGTACAGACCGTGGTTCTCGGGGCGGGCCTCGACACCCGGGCGTTCCGGCTGGACTGGCCGGACGGTGCCAGGGTCATCGAAATCGACAGCGCCACCGTCCTGAAGTTCAAGGCGCACGTGCTGAGCCGGCTTGCTACGGAGCCTAGGTGTGCACTGATTTCCGTGCCCGCGGACCTGTCCCTGCCGTGGCGCGAGCAACTCCTCGCCGCAGGCTTTGACCGTGGGGAGCCCACCACGTGGGTCCTCGAAGGCCTGCTGCCCTACCTGGATGCCGCTTCCCAGCGTGCCGTGCTGGAGGAAGTGGCGGCGTTGTCGGCGCCGGGATCGCGGGCGGTGATAGAGCGCGCCGTGCCCCTGCCGAGCACGGACGACATCGAAGCCAAACTGCGCGAGTTCAGTGAGCAGACAGGCCTGCCCATGAGCGAACTGCTGGCGCGGGCCGACCCGCCGGACCCGGTGGAGCTGCTCGAACCAGCAGGCTGGC
The DNA here is from genome assembly GCF_030815865.1 of Arthrobacter globiformis. Lineage (NCBI taxonomy): Bacteria > Bacillati > Actinomycetota > Actinomycetes > Micrococcales > Micrococcaceae > Arthrobacter > Arthrobacter globiformis. Next base: position 1,380,699 of record NZ_JAUSXI010000001.1, on the reverse strand, counting down.
GCTGCAGCGGGCACACGGTTGAGGAGCTGTGTGCGACGTACGGCCGGGTCCTGTCACTGGACGCGGACGCCGGGGCAGGACCAGGCGGGACCGGTCCGGGCGAGTATGGACCGGAGCGCACAGAACCGGAGCAACAGCCGGCGCCAGCCCAGTCCCGGGGCGGCCTCGTGACAGCTTGGCTGCCGTGAAACAGCTTCATAATGCTGGCTTGAGGACGCGGCTGTGCCCTGCACGCACCTCCAGTCATGGAGGCCCGCGCAGGGCACAGCCGTTGCGTTCCTAGGCTCCTGTGGTGGCGGGGATGGCTCCGGTGACGGCGCCGACGGCGGTTTCGAAGCGTTCCAGGCCGAGGGTGATTTCCTCGGCGGTGACGACCAGGGCGGGGATGAGGCGTACGACGTTGCCGGCCGGGCCGCAGGTCAGGGTCAGCAGGCCCTGGGTGGTGGTGGCCTGCTGGACCGCGGCGGCGGTTGTGGCGTCGGGGGTGCCGTCCTCGGCGGTGAATTCGATGCCCTGCATCAGCCCGCGCCCGCGGACGTCGCCGATGACGGGGAAGCGGGCCTGGATTTCCTTGAGGCCGGCCTGCAGCTGCTCGCCGCGGATCCGGGAGTTCTCCACCAGCCCTTCTTCCTGGACCACTTCCAGGGTCGCGACGCCGGCCGCGGCGGAGACGGCGTTCCCGCCGTAGGTGCCGCCCTGGGATCCGGGCCAGGCCTTGGACATGGTCTCGGTGGACGCCGCGATCGCCGAGATCGGGAAGCCCGAGGCGATGCCCTTGGCCGTGATGATGATGTCCGGGGTGGCGGTGGAGTACTGGTGGCCCCAGAACCTGCCCGTGCGCCCGACCCCGGCCTGGACCTCGTCGAAGATCAGCTGGATGCCGTACTTATCTGCACGTTCGCGCAGTCCTTCCATGAACGCCGGCGGGGTAGGCAGGTACCCGCCGTCGCCCAGGGCCGGTTCGATCAGGAACGCGGCGGTGTCATTGGGGGCGGTGCGGGTCTGGAACAGGTAGTCCAGTTCCTGCAGCGCGAACGCCACCCCGGCCGCCTCGTCCCACCCGTAGCGGTAGGCGTAGGGGAACGCGGACATGTGCACCCCGGACATCAGCGGCGAGAACCCGGCCGAAAACTTCGTGCCCGCCGTGGTCAGGGACGCCGCGGCGACCGTGCGGCCGTGGAAGCCGCCCTGGAACACCACAATGTTCGGCCGGCCCGTGGCCATCCGCGCCAGGCGGATCGCAGCCTCCACAGCCTCAGACCCGGAGTTGGCATAGAACACCGAATCCAGCCCGGCCGGCAGGACCTCGCCCAGCTTCTGGGTCAGCGCCAGCAGCGGCTGGTGCATCACAGTGGTGTACTGCGCGTGGATGATCTTGCCCACCTGCTCCCGCGCCGCCTCCACCACCTTCGGATGGCAGTGACCGGTGCTGGTCACACCAATACCGGTCGTGAAATCCAGATACGCCTGACCATCGGTGCCGTAAATCCAGGAACCAAGGGCATGATCCACGACAACAGGCGTTGCTTGCTTCAGTGCAGGGCTAAGAGAAGTCATGCGCTCCATGGTGCACAGCCGATCCGCTTATTGTCAACAATCATGCGATCCGGATATAGTTGTGGCGTGAGTAACACTAATAAGCGAATCCCCCGTGTTGTCATACTCGTCGCGGAAGGCCAGCCCAGCCCCTATAACCTCGCCGCCATAAGATCCAGCGCCGACGTCGTCCTGACCGATGCCGCCGGCCTCGCGGAAGCCTCCCGGGGTGCGGACATCCTGTTCCTTTGGGACTTTTTCTCGTCAGCCCTCAAGGAGGCCTGGCCGAACGCAGATTCCCTCCAGTGGGTCCATGTGGCCGCCGCCGGCGTGGACGCCATGATGTTTGACGAGCTGCGCCGCTCCGACGTGGTGGTCACCAATGCGCATGGAACTTTTGACCGGCCCATCGCCGAGTTCGTGCTGGCATCCATCCTCGCCCACGACAAACAGCTCCACCTCAGCAAGGCCCTGCAGCAGCAGGCCGTCTGGCGGCACCGGGAACTCACCCGCACCGAGGGCTCGCACGCCCTGGTGGTGGGCACCGGAGGAATCGGCCGCGCCACCGCCAGGCTGCTCCGTGCAGTGGGACTCGAGGTTCAGGGCATCGGACGCACGCCCCGCGGGGACGATCCCGACTTCGGCGCCATCCATGCCAGCTCCGAGCTGGCCGAGAATGCAGCCTGGGCAGACCACGTGGTGCTCATCGCGCCGCTTACGGAGCAGACGCGGAACATGGTGAACACCGATGTCTTGGCCGCCATGAAACCGACAGCACATTTGGTCAATGTGGGCCGCGGGGCACTTGTGGATGAAGAAGCTCTGATCAAGGCCCTCCAAGAGCGGCAGATCGCCGCGGCCTCGCTGGACGTATTCACCGAAGAGCCGGTCCCCGCAGACCACCCCTTTTGGAAGATGGACAACGTGCACATGTCCGCGCACATGTGCGGCGACGTTCTCGGCTGGCGCGATGCCCTGGCCGACCAGTTCCTGGCCAACCTTCAGCGCCGGTCCTCGGGCCAGGAGCTGGCCAACGTGGTGGACAAGGAGCGCGGCTACGTCAGAACGGTCTGACAGCGCTCACCACAAACGTCCGCAGTTTTGTGATTCACACCACAAAGGCTACTTTGTGAACAATCTACTATTTCTATCGGAGGTGTCTTTTTGCTGTTCAGCCAAGAGGAGTACGACGCCAGGCTCGCCGGTGTTCGTGTGCGCATGGCCAAGCAGGGTCTCTCCGCCCTGCTGGTCACCGACCCGGCCAACATCTACTACCTGACCGGCTACAACGCCTGGTCCTTCTACACCCCGCAGCTGGTTTTCGTGCCCGCCGACGGACCCATGCTCCTCTTTACCCGGGCCATGGACGCCGGCGGCGCGTCCCGCACCACCTGGCTGCCCGAGGAATGCATCGTGGGTTACCCCGAACAGTACGTCCACCGCCCGCACGTGCATCCCTTCGACTGGGTGGCCTTCGCCCTTCGTGAGCGCTACCTCATTGCCCCGGCCGCCAAGGGATGCGTGGGCCTGGAAATGGACTCGCACTTCTTCTCCCCCAAGGCCTACCGGTCCCTGGTCAACGCCATTCCCGAATGGACGCTCGTGGACAGCTTCGAGCTGGTCAACTGGGTCCGTTCCATCAAGTCCCCGGCCGAGATCCAGCTGATGCGCGGCGCAGCGCAGGTCTGCATGGCGGCTATGCAGGCCGCCGTGGAGACCATCGACGTCGGCGTGCGCCAGTGCGACGCCGCAGCAGCCATCAGCCAGGCGCAGATCAAGGGTGCCGGCGGCATCGGCGGTGACTATCCGGCCATTGTGCCGATGCTGCCCACCGGTGAAGCTGCGGACACCCCGCACCTGACGTGGAGCGAGAACCGCTTCGAAGCGGGACAGGCGGTGGTAATCGAACTCGCCGGCGCCCACCAGCGCTACCACACACCCCTGGCCCGGACGCTGACCCTCGGCAAAAAGCCGGAGCGCCTGGCCAAGTTGGCAGACGCCGTCGCGGACGGCCTCAACGCCGTACTCACCGAAGTGCAGCCCGGCGTTCCTGTCCGCGAACTGGCCCGCGCCTGGAACTGGACGCTGGCCAAGTACGGCCTGGAAAAGCCGTCCCGCATCGGTTACTCGATCGGCGTCGGCTATCCCCCCGACTGGGGCGAGCGCACCATTTCCATCCGCTCCGAGGATGAGTCCATCCTCGCGGAGAACATGACCTTCCACGTCATCGGCGGCATGTGGATGGACAACTACGGCTACGAACTCTCCGAATCAATCCGCGTCACAGCCGACGGCGTGGAAACCTTCACCAGCTTCCCCCGCGAACTCATCCAGAAAGGCGGCTAGGTCATGACCGTTGACCACATCGCCACCCGCTCCCGCGCAGTGCTTCCCCTCGCCGACCGTGCCGCCGACCTCGTCGGTTCCGTCATCGATTCCAGCACTTCCCTGCTGGCCTCACAGACCCACGACATTGTCCGCTTCGCCATGGGCTCCCCGGCCGATGAGGCGGTGCCGCTGGAGGAATTCCGCGACATCGCCCACCAGGTCCTGGATCACAGCTCCATGACCTACGGCGCCACCGAGGGTGAACCCGTGCTCCTCAAGGCCCTGGTGGACTACCTGGCGGAAACCTCGGACCCCACTTCCGAGGAACGCGTCACCATCACCGCCGGCGGCATGCAGGGGCTGGACATTGCCTGCAAGCTCTTCATCAACCCCGGCGACCTGGTGATCGTGGAAAGCCCCACGTACACCAACGGCAGCGCCACCGCCCTCAGTTACGGGGCCGAACTGCTCGAAGCACCCACTGACGAGAACGGCCTCATCGTCGAGGCCCTCCCGGACCTGATTGCCGCTGCTGGCCGAACACCTAAGGCCATCTACACCATTCCCAACTTCCAGAACCCGGCCGGCGTCACCCTCTCCCTGCCGCGCCGCCACCAGCTGCTGGAACTCGCCCACGACTGGAACTCCGTCATCATCGACGACGATCCTTACGGTCTGCTCCGCTTCCAGGGTGAGGACCTGCCATCCCTGCAGGCCCTCAGCCCGGGCGATCCCCTGCTGTTCTCCGTCCGCACGTTCTCCAAAATCCTGGCCCCAGGCCTGCGCGTAGGCTGGGTGGACACGGACCCGGCGCTGCGGCAGCTGGTGATCAACGCCAAGCAGGCGATGGACACGTGCACCAACGTTCCTGCGCAGCACATCGTTGCCGAGTTCATTCGCCGCGGTGGACTGGACAACCACCTCGCAGGGCTGCGCACAGAGTACAAGCGCCGCAAAGACTCGATGCAGGAGAGCCTGCGCCGGAACCTCGGCGACAGGGTCACCACCACCGATCCTGAAGGCGGCTTCTTCCTGTGGCTCACCCTCCAGGGTGAGGACGCCCGGATCTCCACGCGGAAGCTCTTCGAGACGGCCCTGGCAGAAGGCGTCGCCTTCATCCCCGGACCGGCCCTTTCCGCCAGCGGAAAGTTCGACGACGCCCTGCGGCTCTGTTTCGCATCCACCACTCCCGAACGGGCCGAGGAGGGCATCATCCGCCTCCGCAACGCCATGGACCGGGAGCTGGCGGCACTGAAGGCCGGGGCTCCGGTATGAGTTCCGTCCCTGACACGCACGTGCTCGGGAACAACCTGCGGGACGGGGAACTGCTGGAACACAGGGTCCTGAACCTGATCAGCGAGCCTGATCTTGTTGCCCTTACCAAGGTTCTCGTGGCCGCCGGGGGCGAAAACCCCGGCGGGACGGAAGCGGCAACAGTAACGGTCCTGGAAGACTTCTGCCGCGCCGCCGGACTGGACGTATCCACGGAAACCGTCGCCCCGGGACGGCCGAACTTCACGGCCGTCTTGCCCGGCGGCCGGGCGCCCGGCCTGCTGTTCCTGGGACACTCCGACGTCGTGCCCGCCGGGGACGGCTGGGAGCGGCCGCCGCTCGAACCCTATGTCCGGGACGGCCGGCTCTTCGGCCGAGGGTCAACCGACATGAAAGGCGGCCTGGCCGCCGTCGTCATCGCGCTGAAGGCACTCAAGGAGGCAGGCGCAGACCTGCCCTTCAACGCTGCGCTGGCATGCACGGTGGACGAGGAGGACCTGGGTATCGGCATCCGGGCATACACCGCCGTCGCACTGGCCGACCCGCTCTTTTCCTACTCGGCGTGCGTGGTGGCCGAGCCCACCGACCTCGAGACGGTGATCGGCTGCCGCGGGGACAGCTACATTGAACTGAAAGTGACCGGCAAGTCAGCCCACTCCGGCCGGCCGGCGGACGGCCGGAACGCGATTGATGCAGCCGCGAAGATCCTGGATCTGGTCCGCGACGATCACGCCCGGCTGCAGGCCGGGCAGGACCCGCTGCTCGGCGCAGGCAGCTGGAACATCGGGCTCATCAGTGGCGGCACCGGCACCTCCATGGTGGCGGCCGAATGCACCGTGTCCTTGGACCGGCGGCTCATGCCCGACGACGACGCGCACCTGATTTTGGACAGGCTCCGGGCGCGGATCAGCGAAGCCGGCATCGATACCGACGGCATCTCCGTGACGGCGGAGGTCACCATGGAGATGCCCGGCTTCCGTACGCCGGCGGACCATCCGCTGGTGGCGAACTCCGTCTCCGCGCTGGCCGACGCCGGCGTGGACAGCGCGGTCACCGGCTGGACAGCTGCCTGCGATGGCGGCTTCATTGTCCGCGACCTCGGCGTCCCGGCTGTTGTCATGGGCCCCGGCGGACTCAACGACCAGGCGCACCAGGTGAACGAGTCCGTGAGCATCGCAGAGCTCGTTGCGGCAGCCCGCGCCTACGCCCTGATGTGCCTGCGGCACGGCCGGAGCTGACAGCTTCCTTCAAACCGCGTCCGTAGGCCCTAGCCTGACAATGAAGAACGGCAAATCCAGAACGGCCGGCTGCACCTTTCGTGCAGCCGGCCGTACTTCTGCTTCCGCTGGCTTGTTGGCGCTTCCGCCGGAAAACAATGCAGCCGGGCCGCTGGAAGCGGCCCGGCTGCGGGTAATCGTGGGTGCGTCCCTAGGGAGTGGAGTCAACCGCACGGGAGTACGTCAGCGTCTCGTCGCGGGCGCCGCCCATCCAGATGTCCTGGCAGGCTGCCGCCATCTCGTCGAGGCCCTCAACGATGGTGGCGAACACATTCCCGGGAACCCAGCCGGTGTCGCCGTTCAGCAGCAGGTTGTTGCGTCCGTAGAACACAGCCAGGTCCACGATGGTCTGGACGGCGTCGGTGTCGGAATCCTGCTCGTAACCGTGAGAGGGCGTCTTCAGGTCGTTGGACGTGAACGTGAAGTAGCAGACGTCTCCGGGGATGGGAGTGACAGTGGTGTTCTCGGCCCCCGGTTCCTGCGGGGCGAAGGCCGGGACGAGGTTATAGATCTCGTTGCGGGCGTACTTACCGTGGAACACCTGGCCGCTGAGCGGCAGGGCGTCCCAGACCGCCTTGCTGGTGCGGGGGGCGACGTCGTCGTGAAGGAGTGCCTTGCAGGTGACTCCCCGCTTCTCGAGGGTGATGTTGATGTACCGCGCCATGTTTGGTTACTTCCTGGTTGGAGTTGATAACAGTGCGTTTTGCTGTTCCGTGCTCTCAGGCTATGTGGCGGGAATCACGATTGTCAACAATCCTACCTACGGTAATAGCAGCACCTTGAGTGACCGCGACCATGCTCTTCAAGGTGATGGGAAGCACCTTTAGGGACCAGGAAGTGGTGACTATTGTTGACAATCGGGCAATTTGAGGGAGAATTATCTGCATGACTTCTCTTAGCCCTGCACTGAAGCAAGCAACGCCTGTTGTCGTTGATCATGCCCTTGGTTCCTGGATTTACGGCACCGATGGTCAGGCGTATCTGGATTTCACGACCGGTATTGGTGTGACCAGCACCGGTCACTGCCATCCGAAGGTGGTGGAGGCGGCGCGGGAGCAGGTGGGCAAGATCATCCACGCGCAGTACACCACTGTGATGCACCAGCCGCTGCTGGCGCTGACCCAGAAGCTGGGCGAGGTCCTGCCGGCCGGGCTGGATTCGGTGTTCTATGCCAACTCCGGGTCTGAGGCTGTGGAGGCTGCGATCCGCCTGGCGCGGATGGCCACGGGCCGGCCGAACATTGTGGTGTTCCAGGGCGGCTTCCACGGCCGCACGGTCGCCGCGGCGTCCCTGACCACGGCGGGCACGAAGTTTTCGGCCGGGTTCTCGCCGCTGATGTCCGGGGTGCACATGTCCGCGTTCCCCTACGCCTACCGCTACGGCTGGGACGAGGCGGCCGCGGTGGCGTTCGCGCTGCAGGAACTGGATTACCTGTTCCAGACCCGCACCGCCCCCAATGACACCGCCGCGTTCCTGATCGAACCGGCCCTGGGCGACGGCGGCTACCTGCCTACCCCGCCGGCGTTCATGGAAGGACTGCGCGAACGTGCAGATAAGTACGGCATCCAGCTGATCTTCGACGAGGTCCAGGCCGGGGTCGGGCGCACGGGCAGGTTCTGGGGCCACCAGTACTCCACCGCCACCCCGGACATCATCATCACGGCCAAGGGCATCGCCTCGGGCTTCCCGATCTCGGCGATCGCGGCGTCCACCGAGACCATGTCCAAGGCCTGGCCCGGATCCCAGGGCGGCACCTACGGCGGGAACGCCGTCTCCGCCGCGGCCGGCGTCGCGACCCTGGAAGTGGTCCAGGAAGAAGGGCTGGTGGAGAACTCCCGGATCCGCGGCGAGCAGCTGCAGGCCGGCCTCAAGGAAATCCAGGCCCGCTTCCCCGTCATCGGCGACGTCCGCGGGCGCGGGCTGATGCAGGGCATCGAATTCACCACCGAGGACGGCACCCCCGACGCCACAACCGCCGCCGCGGTCCAGCAGGCCACCACCACCCAGGGCCTGCTGACCCTGACCTGCGGCCCGGCCGGCAACGTCGTACGCCTCATCCCCGCCCTGGTCGTCACCGCCGAGGAAATCACCCTCGGCCTGGAACGCTTCGAAACCGCCGTCGGCGCCGTCACCGGAGCCATCCCCGCCACCACAGGAGCCTGAGCACTCCATGATTGACGCCGCACATCCCCCAGCGACCCCGGCAACGGACGCCGGCAAGCAAGGTGAGGACACCACGCAGCCTGCGGTCCTGGCACGCCTGGCGTCGGCCGGCGTGGCAGCGGACAGTTCGCCGCGCCGCCTCGCCGAGTACTCCTACGACGCCTCCAACTACCGGGTGGCACCGCTGGCCGTGGTCTTCCCGCACACCGTCGAAGACGTCATCGCCATTGTTGCCGCCTGCCGCGAAACGGCAACGCCGCTCATCGGCCGCGGTGGCGGAACCTCCATGGCCGGGAATGCCATGGGTCCCGGCGTCGTCCTGGACTTTTCCCGGCACATGAACCGCATCCACCGCATCGATGAGGCCGCCGGCACGGTGGCCGTGGACCCGGGAGTCGTCCTCGCCGTCCTCTCCCGTGAAGTCGAGAAGGCAACGGGCCACCGCTACACATTTGCCCCGGACCCGTCCTCCAAGAACCGTGCTTCCGTCGGCGGGTCACTAGGGAATGACGCCTGCGGCAATCACTCCGTCCGCTACGGCCGGACCTCTGATCACGTGGCAGAGATCGACGTCGTCACCTCCGACGGAGCCCGGCTCACCGCGACGGCCACCGGACTGCGCGCAACCGATCCCGCGGACGCGGACTCCGAACAGCGCGCTGCTGTCCTCACGGTGCAGCTCAAGGAACTGGCCCACAACAACCTGGCCGGGTTCCGCACCGAGCTCGAACGCATCCAGCGCCAGGTCTCCGGCTACCATCTGGCCAACCTGTTGCCGGAAAAGGGCTTCAACGTGGCCCGCGCCCTGGCCGGGTCTGAAGGGACCTGCGCCGTCATCGTGGGCGCACGGATGAAGCTGGTCCCCAAACCTGCCAGCGCCCTGCTGGTCTGCCTGGGCTATGCGGATGTGGTGGATGCAGCCAAAGACATCGGGACCATCCTGGAGTTCTCCCCCGCTGCCGTGGAAGGCATCGACGAGGCGATCGTGGACACCATGCGCTTCCGCCGCGGGGACCGCTCCGTGCTTGGCTTGCCCGAGGGCAAGGCCTGGCTCTATGTCGACCTCGACGGCGACAACCCCGGCGAGGTTCAGGCCGAAGCGGACCGCCTGCTTGCCCGCCTGAAGGAAAACGGTCGGCTGGTGGACGGCCGAACAGTTCCTGACAGCATCGAGCGCGCATCCCTGTGGCGTGTGCGGGAGGACGGCGCCGGGCTCTCTGCACGGCTCTCCACCGGAGGTGAATCCTGGCCCGGCTGGGAGGACTCCGCCGTGGCACCCGAAAGGTTGGCCGACTACCTCTTCGACTTCCGCGAACTCCTCGCACGCCACGACCTCAAGGGTGTCATGTACGGCCACTTCGGTGCCGGCTGCATGCACATCCGCATCACGTACGACCTGCGCACCGAGGCAGGCCGGGACGTTTTCCGGAAGTTCACGCGCGAAGCCGCCGAACTGGTGGTTCGGCACGGCGGCTCGCTCTCCGGCGAGCACGGCGACGGCCGGGCCCGCTCGGAACTCCTGCCGATGATGTACTCGCCGGGCATGCTGGCGGCTTTCGGCGACTACCGCCGCATCTGGGACCCTGCAGGAATCCTGAATCCGGGATCGCTGACCGAGGCGGACGCGATGGACGCCAACCTTGCCCTCGACGGTGTTCCGCAGCGGCAGTGGCGGACCAGCTTCGATCTCCGCCCGCTCGGCGCCGGCGGCGGCTCGCTGGCCGAGACCGACTCCCCCGATACTTCTGCTGGCAGCGGCGCGGACCCCTGGGTCCATGCCGTCCAGAGCTGCATCGGCGTCGGCCGCTGCCGCACGGATGCCGGCGGTGTAATGTGCCCGAGCTACCGCGCCACCAAGGACGAAAAGGACTCAACCCGCGGCCGCTCGCGCGTGCTGCAGGACATGGTCCGCGGGGCCCGCACGGTGGAGGAAGGCTGGAAGTCCGAGGAGGTCCGCGAGGCACTTGACCTCTGTCTTTCCTGCAAGGCCTGTTCCAGCGACTGCCCCACCGGCGTCGACATGGCCACCTACAAATCCGAGTTCTTTTCCCACTACTACGACGGCAAGCGGCGCCCGCTTTCGCACTACTCCCTGGGCTGGCTGCCACGCTGGCTCAAGGTCACCGGGCGGATGGCGCCGCTGGTCAATGCCGTAATGTCCACGCCCATGGCTAAGGCAGCGTCCGCATTGGGCGGTCTCACCACCAAGCGGGCACTGCCCCGCTTCGCGGGAGCAAGCGAGTGGCGCCGAGAGGTGGCCGCGGCCGGCGTCGGGCCTGTCCGCAAGCCCGGTGACGGCGGCAACCCACCAAGCGGGGACGGCGTGGTCCTGTTCGTGGACACCTTCACCCGCGGCTTCCGGCCGGAGGTGGCAGGAGCAGCGGCACGGGTTCTGGCTAGCACGGGTTCCGCCACCGAATGCTCCGCGGACGCCTGCTGCGGCCTGACATGGATTTCCACCGGACAGCTGGATACGGCCAGGAAGCTGCTGGGCAACGCCGCCGTCGCGCTCGACGACGGGACGGACCGTCCGATCGTGGTGGTCGAACCCAGCTGCGCCGCCGCGCTGCGCAAGGACCTTCCCGAGCTGGTCCATACGGACCAGGCCCGCAGGGTCGCAGCCAGGGTGCGCAGCTTCGCATCCCACATCGAAGAGCTTACCGAGTCAGGATGGACACCGGCTCCCGCGCAGCCGCTGCCGGACCGGGTGGTGCTGCAGACGCACTGCCATGAATACTCCGTCTTCGGCGCCGGCACCCAGCGCTCGGCGCTCGGCGCCGTGGGCGTCGCCGACGTCGTGGATGCCACCGGCTGCTGCGGCGTCGCGGGGAACTTCGGCTTCGAAAAGGAGCATTTCGACGTGAGCATGCAGGTGGCCGAACAGTCCCTGGCCCCCGCCCTGCGGCAGACGGATACGGATTCCGTGGTCCTCACTGACGGGTTCTCCTGTGCCATGCAGGTGCAGCAACTCGACAGTTCCAGACCGGGCCGCCATCTGGCCCAACTCCTCGACCCCGGCGAACAGGCAGACTTTGCCAGCCGCCAGCCACTCCCTTCCACAGCAGAAAAGGATCACTCATGACCATCCAGGCAACCACCAACTCCCGGACCTCGCAGAAGGCTCTGGACGCCGTCGCCAAGGTGAGCACCAACCTGTTCATCGACGGCGAATGGTCCGAGGCCGCTTCCGGCGCCCGGTTTGACGTCGTCAACCCGGCCACCGAGGAAGTCATCGCCACCGTGGCCGACGGCGGCCCGGAGGACGCCCGCCGGGCTATCGAAACCGCCGGCCGCGTGCAGAAGCAGTGGGCCAAGACCCCGCCCCGCGAGCGCAGCGAAATTCTGCGGCGCGCCTTCGACCTGATCATGGCCCGGCAGGACGAGCTGGCGCTCATCATGACCACCGAAATGGGCAAGCCGTTCGCCGAAGCCAAGGGCGAGGTGGCGTATGCGGCAGAATTCTTTCGCTGGTTCTCCGAGGAGGCCGTGCGCATCGGCGGCGACCTGACCACCACCGGTGACGGCAAGAACCGCATTCTCGTCTCGAAGGAGCCGGTGGGCCCCTGCGTGCTGGTGACGCCGTGGAACTTCCCGCTGGCCATGGGCACCCGCAAGATCGGCCCTGCCATCGCGGCCGGCTGCACCATGGTCTTCAAGCCCGCCAACCTCACGCCTCTGTCCTCCCTGGCGCTGGTGGACATCCTGGTCGAGGCCGGACTGCCCAAGGGTGTGCTGAATGTGGTCACCACCACCAAGGCATCCGAAGTGGTCACCCCCTGGATGGAGAGCGGCATCGCCCGCAAGGTCAGCTTTACCGGATCCACGGGAGTGGGTGTCCGGCTCCTGGAACAGGCGGCAAAGAACGTCATGCGTTCCTCGATGGAACTCGGCGGAAACGCGCCCCTGATCGTGTTTGAGGATGCCGACCTGGACCGCGCCGTCGAAGGCGCCTTCGCAGCGAAGATGCGGAACATGGGCGAGGCCTGCACCGCCGCCAACCGCATTTTCGTCCAGCGCTCGGTCGCCGCCGAGTTCTCGGCCCGGCTCGCCAAGCGTCTTGGCGCACTCAAGGTGGGCGACGGCGCGGAGGAGGGTACCGACGTCGGGCCCTTGGTGGAAGCGAAGGCGCTGAACAAGGTCCAGGAACTGGTGGACGACGCCGTTGCCAAGGGTGCCACCGTGGTCTGCGGCGGTTCCCGCCCCGAGGGCAGCGGCTACTTCTACTCCCCCACGGTTCTTTCGGACGTCAGCCCGGACGCGGCGCTGATGAGCGAGGAGATCTTCGGCCCGGTGGCCCCCGTGATTCCCTTCGACACTGAAGAGGAAGTTGTCCGGCTGGCCAACGACACCCCCTGGGGCCTGGCCAGCTACCTGTTCACCCAGGACCTGGACCGCGCCTTCCGCGTGGGCGAGGAGCTGGAGGTGGGCATGGTGGGCCTGAACACCGGCATTGTCTCCAACCCCGCCGCTCCCTTCGGCGGCATCAAGGCCTCCGGTCTCGGCCGTGAAGGCGGCCGCGTTGGCCTGGATGAGTTCCTGGAGATCAAGTACATGGCCCTCCCCCGCCTCTAGGGCGGCGGCACCGCCGCAGTAAAGACGTCTTCCTCCGGGAACAGGCCGCCGCCTGTTCCCGGAGTCGTTTTCTCCCTATAGTTGATGTCAACAATCCTACGAGCAGGTGTGCCCTTCTTGATGCTGCAAGCCCCCGGCGCACTTAACCACGAGCAACCCTGGAACCCCAGCGGAACCAGTAGGAGGAACAAGAATGAGTGATCTTACCGATCTGACAGCAGTGGAGCTGTTGGCGGGATACCGGAACGGCACAGTCTCCCCTGTGGAGGCCACCCAGGCTGCCCTGGACGCCATTGAGGCGGGAAACGGCGACGTGAACGCGTTCGTCTCCGTCGAGGCAGAGAGTGCTTTGCAGGAGGCCAGCGAATCCGAAGCCCGGTGGCGACAGGGCGAACCCCTGGGCCCTGGTGATGGCGTCCCCACCTCCATCAAGGACATCTTTTACACGCGGGGCCGGCCCACGCTGCGCGGCACCAACCTGATCAATGCCGATGCGCCTTGGGATCAGGACGCGCCTTGCGTGGCGAGGCTGCGGGAAACAGGCGCCGTACTGATTGGAAAGACCACCACGCCGGAATTCGCCTGGAAGGGAGTGACCGACTCCCTTCGCCACGGCTCCACCGGCAATCCCCGGGCCCAGGGTCTGACGTCGGGCGGGTCAAGCGGCGGCAGCGCCACGGCCGTGGGACTCGGAATGGGCCCCTGGTCTGTGGGTACGGATGGCGGCGGCTCGGTGCGCATCCCGGCCGCATTCACCGGAACGGTGGCCATCAAGCCCACTTACGGACTGGTTCCCATGTTCCCTGCCAGCCCGTTCGGAACCCTTGCCCATGCCGGGCCCATGACCCGGACCGTGGAAGACACCGCCCTGCTGCTGGATGTGATCACGGGCTTCGATTCGCGCGATTGGTCCGCCCTCCCGACGCCGGCAGGGTCCTTCCTGGACGGACTGGACGACGGCGTCAAGGGGATGCGTGTCGCCTTCTCCCCCACGCTGGGTTTCGGCATCAACGACCCGGAGATCGAGCGGCTGGTGCGGGCCGCAGTGGATGTGCTGACGGACGCCGGCGCCGTCATCGAGGAAGTGGATCCCGGCATCGAGGATCCTGTGGAGGCATTCCACATTCTGTGGTTCGCGGGTGCTGCCAAGGTGCTTGAGGCCTATGGCCCCGACGCCATCAACAAGGTGGATCCCGGGCTGCGCCGTTCCATCCAGGAGCAGGGCGAGATCAGCGCCTCTGACTTCCTTGGTGCCACCGCTGTGCGTATGGACCTTGGGGTGAAAATGGGGCTGTTCCATGAAACCTACGACCTGCTCCTGACGCCCACCCTCCCCATCCCCGCTTTCCCCCGGGATCTGGATGCGCCTGAAGGCTGGCATTCCCCCAACTGGACCAGCTGGACTCCGTACACCTACCCGTTCAACATGACACAGCAGCCGGCGATCAGCGTTCCCTGCGGCTTCACCGCGGCCGGCCTCCCGGCGGGCCTGCAGATCATCGGCCCTCGGCACGCCGACCGCAAGGTGCTTCGGGCTGCACAGACGTACGAAAAGGCGGCAGCCTGGGGTACGGAACGGCCTGCACGCCTCGCCGCCCACCACAGGTAGCCGCACAACGTCCCCTCCGCGAAGTTCACGAACGGGGAAACAGGAAAGCAGAGGCGCCATTTTGCATATGGCGCCCCTGCTTTTTCCGTTTAAGGCCTAGTCTGACGGTTCTTAAGTCCTACCTGGCACGCTTCTGCCGGTCTCCGGCCCATCGCCGTCGCCGTCCATCACCATCCTGGACTGACCCGCCATCGGGAGCTGACCCGCCCGGGTAGCCGGCCGCCGCCGGGAGCTGACCGCCTGGGTAGCCGGCCGCCGTCGGGCCCTCCCATCCCGGGCATGCCCGGATCGACAGTGGTCACCAGCACCCGTGAGCCGATGCTGGGCACGCCAAAAAGCCCGCCGCGGGCGCCTGAACAATTGCTTCAGGCGCCCGCCGCGGGCTAAAACCGGCCTTGCTGGATTTATCGTTCCAACCCGCGCGGGATGGGGAGCTTCTTGATGCCCGGAATCTTCATGTTCCGCAGTGAGGCTCCGGCGGTCTCCGGCATTTTCCACACGGCGACCAGACCCACGAGGCAGGCGCCCATCATGTAGAAAGCCGGCATCAGAACGTTACCCGTGGAACTGACGAGAAGCTCGTTCATCATGGGAGCGGTCCCGCCGAAGATTGCGGTGCTCACGTTGTAGGTGATTGCGAAGCCGGCGAACCGCACCTGCGTGGGAAACATGGCCGGGAAAGTAGCGGAGATTGTGGCCAGCTGCGGGAGGTACAGCAGGCCCAGGACAGCGAATCCGAGCATCGCGAACCAGAAGCCATTGGCCATGACCATATACATGGGGACGGCCATGACAAAAAGGCCAATAAGCGAGATGAACCACATCGGCTTTCGTCCAAGCTTGTCCGAGCGGGCCCCGGCCAACGGAATCATCAGCATCATGACAAGCTGGCCCACAAACATCAGCGTCAGCACCGTGTTGGCGCCCATGCCCACGGTCCCTTCCAAGTAGGTGGGCATGTAACTGAGCAGCGTGTAATTGACGACGTTAAGCGGAATGACCAGGCCGGCCACCACCAACATGGGCCGCCAGTAATGGCGGAGAAGGTCGCGGAGGGCAGTGCTGGTGGCCGGTTCCAGCTCTCCGCTGGCCTCAAGCTCACGAAAGACCGGAGTGTCTTCCAGCCGGTTACGCAGGTACATGCCGACGATACCGAGAGGCCCGGCGATAAGGAACGGCAACCGCCAGCCCCACTCGGTCATGGCCCCGTCGCCGAGCAGCAGGCTGCAGAGCAGAACGACGAGCGAACCGAGCGCAAACCCGCCCAGGGTACCGAACTCCAGGAAACTTCCACAGAAGCCGCGCCTCTTATCCGGCGCGTATTCGGCCATGAAGGTCGCTGCGCCGCCGTACTCGCCTCCAGTTGAGAACCCCTGGACCATGCGCAGCAGGATCAGCAGGGCCGGGGCTATCCAGCCGGCCACAGACTGGGTCGGCAGCAGGCCGATGGCGAAGGTGGAGGCCGCCATCAGGATGATGGTCAGCGCGAGTACCCTCTTGCGCCCAACCCTGTCACCGAGAGGGCCCCAAAACAGCCCGCCGAGAGGTCGCACGAGGAAGGACAGCGCAAAAGTGGCCAGCGTCCAGACGGTTCCCATTGCTCCTTGGCCCGGGAAGAAGTTCGCTGCGATGTAGGTGGCGGCCACGGCGTAAACGCCGTAATCGAACCACTCAGTGGCGTTGCCCATTGCTGAGGCAGCGATGGCGCGGCGCAGAACCTTCTTGCCTGCTGGTGAGTTTTCCTCCGGAGTCACGAACCCTGCGCCGGAGCCAGCTCCAAGCGGTTGTGTTTCTGACATGTCAATCCTCGATTGGTGGGAAATGTATCGCTCATCACACTACCGGACTGTCTCATTGTTGACAATGGGGGGAAAGCATTGCACTCGCCGCCTAAGTCAGGCAAAGGGCAGGGAATGCGAAAAGGCCGCCAGACCATTGGGTCTGACGGCCCTCAACGGACCCAGCTATGGATGAACGGGCACGCTACGGGATAAGCCGCATCAGCGCGTCATCCATGTGTTCAGCCAGCAGCTTCTCCGCGAGATCTGAGTCCCCCCGCGAGATCGCCTCTGCAATTCCCTTGTGCTCGGAGATGCGCTTGTCCGCCGTGTCGTAGGTGCTTTTGAGCGCATTAAGGCACATCTGCGTCTCCGTCAGAAGCGTGTCATGCATCTTCTTAAGCCGCGGACTGCCGGCCAGCTCAACCAGGAGTGCATGAAAACGCATATCAGCCTCGGTGATTGCCTGGCCGTCTGGCGTTGCGGCAGCAGCCTCCATCGCGCGGACGGCCTCCATAAGCTTGGCGGCACCGCCCTCCGGGTCCGTGCCGGCCACCCGATTGATGGCTGCAACCTCGACCGCCGATCGGGCCAAGTAGATGTCACGGAAGTCGTCCTGATCCATCGACACCACAAAGAGGCCCCGGTTCCGGTAACTCACGAGCAAACCCTCCTGCGTGAGCCTCTGCATGGCTTCCCGCAGGGGCCCGCGGCTAACGCCCAGCTCTTTTGCGAGTTCCGCTTCACCCAGCTGGACGCCGGGGGCGAAGTCACCGCGGGCAATGGCATCGCGGATTTTCCTGGCGATGATGGCCGGAGTGGACTCCTGCACAACCGGGTCTAAGGCTCCCCTTTTCATGCTGTTTCCGTTCTTGCTTCCAGGAAATCGACTCCTGGCGACTGGTTCAAGTTTAAGGCCGCCCTGCGGACAGCCTATGTCTCATGGTTGACAATAGGCATTTTACTCTTCAACAAAGACGCTCTTCATCCGAGCCACGGATTCCATTAGGGCACCCTCGAACCAGACTCAGAAGAACTGCCAGCATTCCGCCCCTCAGAGCCTTTCGATTGTCGACAATCCAACTGTATGCTATTTCCATGACACTGAACAGCCCCATGCCGTACCACGCGGCCCGTCGCAAAGGAGCGAAATGACAACTGTCGGAATGCTTTATCCCGGCCACAGCGCCGAGGACGAATACCCCTACCTCGAGTCAGTCCTGGGAGATGACATCCGTCTCCCGGTGGTGCATACCTCAGTCGGCGATCCTGATGAGATTACTACCCACGAGGTGGAGGCACTCCTGGATCTGGGCAAGCCCGAGCGGCTGCTCTCGGGCGCCAGCGAGATTGCCCGCGAGCATGCAGCGGACGCCGTCATGTGGGCGTGCACCTCAGGCAGCTTTGTATTCGGCTGGGACGGCGCACACCAGCAGGCGCGGGAGATCCAGGACGCAATCAACGTTCCTACGTCTTCCACCTCGCTGGCCTTCGCCGCAGCACTGCGCCACCTGGGCATCACAAAGGTTTCCATCTCCGCGACCTACCCCGACGATGTCTCCCGCCACTTTGTGGAACTGCTTGGCCACCAGGGCATCGAAGTCCTTGATATGGCTTCCCATGACATCGCCTCCGGAGAGGACGCCGGCGAACTTGACCACGACAGCGTGATTGAGCTGGCACTCAGCGCCAACGCTCCCGAGGCTGAGGCCGTCCTGATTCCGGACACCGCCCTGCACACGGTCCGCTGGATCAACGAACTGGAATCAGTACTCGGAAAGACAGTGCTCACTGCGAATCAGGTGACCGCCTGGTATGGACTGCAGCTCGCCGGCCGGACTGTGCACTCCGACCAGCTGGGCACGCTGTTCCGCCCTCTGCAGAAGACCGCCGCCTAATACAGGCCACCACAGCGAACTAAAAAGACCTCCTGGCCAGCGGTATCCGCCGGCCAGGAGGTCTTTACTTGTCTGGCGCGCTCAGGAAGAAGCGGAGATCTGGCTACTTGACCCCGGCCTGGAGCAAGAGTTGGTCTGGACCTACAGCCTCGCGGCCCATCAGCCGCAACCCACTCCATGCCGTGACCTGGTTGGCCGTGATCACCGGCTTCCCCAATTCCCGTTCCATGTGGGCAATGAGGTCATAGGTGGGCAGATTGGTGCAGCTTACGAAGACGGCCTCGGCCTCCGGGCGGTCCGCCTGGCGGATCAGCTCGCAGGTGGTGGCGTACGGGACCGTCCAGATGTCCCGGTCCAGCCCTAGCCCCTCGTGCGAGACCA
The DNA here is from genome assembly GCF_030815865.1 of Arthrobacter globiformis. Classification (NCBI taxonomy): domain Bacteria; kingdom Bacillati; phylum Actinomycetota; class Actinomycetes; order Micrococcales; family Micrococcaceae; genus Arthrobacter; species Arthrobacter globiformis. The sequence goes on along the minus strand of NZ_JAUSXI010000001.1, from coordinate 1,361,885 downwards.
CCGACTTCCCCCCCTGCTCCAAGAATGACGCCAGCCTGTTTGTAAGCTCTGCGAGATAGGGTGTGGCGACCGCAACCCTGCTGACACCCAGGGCGTCCAAAGCCATCAACAGACCCTCCGAGGTGGTCACTGCTGCTGGCGCTCCCGCTTGGACCATCGCCGCCGAAAGTTTCCTGGCCCCCTCGACGCCGTGCACGAAGCTGCCGGACGTGCAGGCATATGTCACCACTGCCGGCCGGATGGCCACGAGGCTGCGGACGGCGTCCTGGATTTCCCCGTGGTCGCTGATCTCCTCGGCCATGTCCAGGCCTACGGGCTGGTCGTAATAGGGAGTCCGGGTAAAAACGAGGTTCACCCCGTCGGGCATCCAGCGCCACAACTCGTGGTCAAGGGCCATATCGAAGGGGCAGACGACGCCGATATCCTGCCAGGGTTGCGGACCCTGCGGATCCGTCGCGGGTGCCAGAGCGGGGTTAGGTATAAGTGTCATACGTCACTTTCTCATATTTGTTCGATTGTCTACAATGACTCGTTATGAATGAAAATAAAACTTCGGTCCGCGCGCTTCCCCCCACCCCCCAGCCCGCCGGGAACTACGTACCCGTCCGGGAAGCACACGGCGTCCTCTATACAGCCGGGCACACGTCTGCCGTGCAGGGAATGCTGGAACACCGCGGCCGCGTGGGCCAGGACCTGACAGTGGAGGAAGGACGGTCGGCCGCGGCCACGGCCGTGCTGAACTGCTTGGCGTCCTTGGCTGCACATGCCGGCGGCTTGGACCGCATCGAGGAGATTGTCTCTATGACCGGCTATGTCTGCGCCGGCAGCGACTTCACGGAGCATCCGCGGGTGATGGACGGCGCGTCCGAAGTGCTGGTTTCATACTTTGGTGACCGGGGGCGGCCGGTGCGTGCCGCCGTCGGGGTTTCCAGTCTGCCCGACGGCGCACCGGTTGAAATATCCCTACTGGCCACCATCCGCAGCGCATAAAAATCAAGCGCTGGCCCGGGCAGCATCGGCGTCACCGAGCAGCCCGGGCCAGCGCCCGCGAAGTGTCAGGACCCTATCAGTGCTGCAGCACAGCCCGGAGGAAGGTCCGGGTCCGCTCCTGCTTCGGGTCCTTGAAAATCTGAGCAGGCGGTCCGCTCTCCACGGCGGCACCGTTATCGAACATCACCACGCGGTCTGAAATCTCCTCGGCGAACCGCATTTCGTGCGTCACCATCAGCATGGTCATGTCGGTGGTGTGGGCCAGGTTCCGGATCACGTTCAGCACCTCACCGATCAGTTCGGGGTCCAGGGCCGAGGTGGGCTCGTCGAACAGCAGCACCTTCGGCCGCATGGCCAGTGCCCTGGCAATAGCCACGCGCTGCTGCTGACCGCCGGACATCTGGGGCGGGGTGTGGTTCATGTGCTTCCCAAGCCCTACGAGATTGAGCAGGTCTGCGGCCCGCTCCCGCGCTTCGGCCTTGTTCATTCCCAGAACGTGGATCGGTGCCTCGATGATGTTTTCCATCGCGGTCATGTGCGGGAAGAGATTGAACTGCTGGAAAACCATCCCGATCTTCCTCCGCGTCTCGCGCAGCTGCCGGGTTTCGCGGACCCTCTGCCCTGCCGTGACATTCCACAGCACATCGCCGTCGACCTTTACCAGCCCTTCACTGGGGGTCTCAAGCGTCATGAGAATGCGCAAAATGGTGGTCTTGCCAGATCCGGAAGGGCCAATGATGGAGACTTTCTCACCAGGAGCAACCTCGAAGTTCAGCGACTGGAGGACGTGGTTTGATCCCCAGTTCTTGCTGACATTCTCGAAGCGGATAATCGGTTCCGGAGCCAGGGCAGTGCCCACGCTCCGGGGTTGGGGTTCAGTGCTGGGGCGCATAGCGCCTCTCCAATCTGTTTACGAGCCGGGAAGCCGGGTAGCTGACTGCCAGGAACAGCAGGGCGGCCATGGTGAGCGGTTCCAGGTAGCGGAAGTTTGAGCTGCCGATGGCCTGTGCCGTAGCCATGAGCTCCACGACGGTGATGGCGGACAGGACGGCCGAGTCCTTGAACATCTGGATGAGATAGTTGCCGAGCATGGGCACCACGGTGCGGATCGCCTGCGGAAGGATTATCCGCCCCCAAGTACGCGCACCGGGAAGGCTGAGCGCCGTTGCCGCCTCCCATTGGCCCTTGGGAACACCCTGGATTCCGCTGCGGTAGACCTCAGCCATGTACGCGCTGTAGTTGATGCCGATGACCACCACGCCGGTGGTCAAAGCGTCGAAGCTGACTCCGTAGGCCGGCAGTACGAAAAAGGCGCAATAGGCCTGAACCAGCAGCGGCGTCCCGCGTACAAAAACCACAAGGAAGGAAACCACCGGCGAGAGGACCGGAATGGCAAGCCTTCGAAGGACAGCGAAGACCAACCCAAGGACGGCGGCGAGCAACGTGCCCAGCAGCGTGATTTGAACGGTGACGCCAAGTCCTTCCAGGAGCAGGGGAAAGACTGAAATAGCGAAGTTGCTATCCCAGATCATGCTGCACCTACCTTCATGAGACGGCTTTCCTTACGCTGGGCGGCCACGGCCTTGCGGTCCAGTGCGAAGCGCCGTTCCAACCATCCCGTCAGGAGCGTCAGCAGGTAGGACAGTACGAAGTACACCACCAAAATGGTGAGGAATATCGCCGTCGTCTGCCCTGTGGTGCTGCGGATCATCTGGGCGCTGAAGGTCAGATCTGCCACGGTGACCAGCGAAACCAGGGAGGTGTTCTTGAGCAGGTCAACCATGACGTTGCCAAAAGGAGGCAGCATGGCGGGAATTGACTGCGGGATGATGATCCTGCGCAGCCTGAGCGCCGGCTCCATTCCGAGGGCGATGCACGCCTCGGTCTGGCCCTTGGCTCGGCTCGCAATGGCGCCCCGCACCACTTCGGCAGCATACGCGCCCTCGTTTAGCCCAAGAGCAAGGACCGCGGCAGTCACCGGATGAAGCTGGATCCCGAAGAACGGCAATGCAAAGAAGAGCCAGAACATCTGCACCAACAGGGATGTACCGCGGAACACCTCGATGAAGATGCCGGCGGGCCAGCTCAGGAACCGGTGCCGGGACAGGCGTGCCAGCCCTACCGCGAAGGCGACCACCACACAAAGAGCACCGCTGAGCACCGTGACCAGGATGGTGGTCAGGAGGCCCTGCCACAGCAGCGGTGCATAGTCGATTACAGCGGACATACGCGACTCCTCTTCAGCGCGAGGCGCATCAGCCGGCGGTCTGGCATAGCTCCTGGGCAGTGACGCCCTCCACGACCGTCGCGTCGAATCCCCATTTGGTCAGGATGGCTGCAAACTCAGGCGTCTTCTTGAAGGCGGCGAGTTCCTCGTTGTAAGCCTCATGGAAGGCGGTATCGGACTTGCGGAAGGCAGCCCCGGAGCCTGTCCGCGGCGCGTCGTCCACCGGCTTGGTGACGTCGAAGCTCGCGTCGTCCTTGGCCAAGGCCGTCAGAGACAGCGTGGGAAGCATGAAGGCATCGGCGCGGTTTGCTTTAAGCGCTTCGAGCCCGCTGCGCCCATCATTGATTTTGACCTGCTGGGAGGTAGGTACGTTGGCCGTCTTGAGTACACCTTCCTCAAAACCGCCCGGCAGGACAGCTACTTTCAGCGATTTGTCGGCCAGGATGTCGGCCACGGTCAAGATCCCTTTCGGGTTGCCCTTCGGTGTAGCGAAGGACTCGGTGGACACGATGACGGGCTCCGAGTAGAGAACCTGTCCGCACCGGGACTCCTTCATGAAGAGGCCGGCCGCAATGACGTCCCAGCGGTTGGCATTTAGGCCGGGAATCATGGATTCGTAGGGCGTAATGACCCCTTGGACATCATTGATGCCGAGGCGTTTGCACACGGCGCGCAGCACGTCCGGCTCGCAGCCGGTGACTTTTCCATCCGCGCTGACCTGGGTGTACGGCGGCTCGTTCGCGATGCCCACCCGGATGAAACCCTGGGACTTCGCCGTCTCCAACAGGTTGCTCGAAGCCCCTGTCGCCGGGCCGCCCACTGGCACGCTGGAGCAGCCCGTGGCCCAGCCCGCAACAGTGGCGCCGAGTGCCGCCACCCCCGCGCCCCGCAGAAGGTTCCGCCGTGAAATGTTGACTGTCATATGAACTCCATCCGCCCGGACCAGCCGGGCACCTAAGCAGGAACTGATCATCCTGTGATGCGGGTTACATAAATCTAGGAGGCCGCTGTATCATTGTCAACAATCCGAATGTAAGAATGTTGTTGCGCTCCGGTTTCAAAAGTGATTAGCCCGGCTCATTAGTCATCGAGTTAGATGCACAAGCCTCAAGGACAGGCAGGCCACGTGGCGCACCACTCCGTCTCCGAAGCCCACGACCTGCCCCCTGCAATCGACCGGCACAACCTGGTCGCGGCCCAAGCCACCCCGGCATTCACCTCATCCGCCAAACAGAAAGCCTCCCAAGGAACGAATCATGAAGAAGCGCATCCAGTTACAGCACACCGGGTCGAGCAGCAACGGCCGGACACCTAGACCGCGGACCGGCGATCACTGCCCGGCGAACGGCTGGTGGGCACCCCTCAATGACGAGGCAACCCAGCACTTCATCACCGAGGGGAGCATCATGCCCCCAGCGAACGGAACCCCCATGAGCTGGAAGCTGGTGATAGGCCAGCCGCTGCAGGTGCAAAGACCGAGCCACGACTTCCCGCCGAGAGGCTTTGCCCTGGACAGCATCTGACAAGGACGTGCTGTTCGGGCTTCCGGCGCATCAGTCAGCCAACTTGTTAACCTGCCCGCCAACTCCCCGCAGGCCGCGCGCCATCTGGCCTCCCTAGGGTGAACGGGTCGGCGGCTCAGCGCCGGCTACCGTCATCCGGGAGGAACCAAAACCATGCGCAAAGTCCTGACCGCAACGGCCGCCGTCGCACTTTTTACCGCAGCCATTGGCTCGACGGCGGGACCCGCCGTCGCCGCCCCGGCGGCGGACGCCGGCAAGCCGTCGTCGAACACTGCCGGCAGCGCCGCCTCTGCCATGACGACGAACGAGCGCAACGGCTCCTTCGACCTGCAGTCGCACCGCGGCGGCCGGGGCGAGTGGACCGAGGAATCGCTGGCCGCGTTCGCGAACTCGCTGAAGCTGGGCGTGAGCACGCTCGAACTGGACACGCACCTGACCGAGGACGGGAAGGTCATCGTCTGGCACGACGACACGATGCAGGCCAACAAATGCGCGGACACCGCGCCGGCCAAGCCAAACGACCCCGAGTTCCCGTACGCGGGCGACCGGGTGGCGGAGCTGTCGCTGGCCCAGATCAAGACGCTCAACTGCGGCTACACCCAGCTGGCCGGCTACCCGGAGCAGCAGGTGATCGAGGGCAACCGCATCGCCGAGCTCAGGGACGTGTTCCAGCTGGTCCGCGATTACGGCGCCAAGAAGGTCCGCTTCAACGTGGAGACCAAGGTGGAGGACGGCCAGGCCGGCGGCGAGGGCTCGTTGGCGCTCACCAAGGCCGTGGTCACGGAGATCTACATGGCCGGCATGTCCGGCCGCACCACGGTGCAGTCGTTCGACTGGTCCACGCTGAACTACACCAGGAAGATCGCCCCGCAGCTACCCGTCGCGGCACTCTCCAGCGGCGACGCCTGGCTGCAGGTGGGCAGGCCCGGCGCCGCACCCGAGCTGGGCGGCATCGACATCGACGACTACGACGGCTCCCTGGCCAAGGCCGCCGAGGCCCTGGGCTACGACGTCATCTCCCCCACGTTCCGTTCCGTCACCCCGCAGATGATCGCCGAGGCCCACGACTTCGGCCTGCCCGTCATCCCCTGGACCGTGAACACCACCGCCGACATGGCCCGCCTGATGGACCTCGGCGTGGACGGCATCATCACCGATTACCCCACCCGCCTGCGCACCCTCATGGACCAGCGCGGACTGAAGCTGCCGAAGGCTTACGGAAGCCGCTAATCGAGCCTGTCCAGAAACCGCTGATCGAGTCTGCCGGGAAGCCGCTGATCGAGCCTGTCGAGATCAAGGGTTTCGACAGGCTCGACCACCAGAAGCACGACGCCGGGCCGTCCCTTTCGGGGCGGCCCGCTGTTCACTTTCCAAACCAAAGTCCATGGGCCACTAGCACCGAGACTTCCGGAGCGAAAGACTGGGCATGACCAGCCGCCGCAGAAGGAGCCGCTCCGTGCCGACCCAACCCTCCGTCGTGGTCTTCGACGTCAACGAAACCCTGTCCGACATGTCTCCGCTGGCCGCCAAATTCGCCGAAACCGGCGCACCGGGGTCGCTCGCCAAGCTGTGGTTCGCCACGCTGTTGCGCGACGGCTTCGCGCTGACCGCGGCCGGCGACAATAAGGCCTTCGCCGAAATCGGGGCCGAGGCGCTTCGCGGGCTGCTCGGCGGCTTGGACCTGAACATGGGGACGGATGCCGCCGTCGACCACATCATGCAAGGCATGGCCGGCCTGGGACTCCAATCGGACGTGCCGGAAGGAGTGTCCGCCCTGAAGGCTGCCGGGTACCGGCTGGTGACGCTGACCAACGGTTCCACCAGCGTCGCCGAAAAGCTCTTCACCGCCGCCGGAATCGGGGACAGTTTCGACCGTCTGCTGTCCGTCGAGGACGCCCCCGCGTGGAAACCGGCCCGTGCCGCTTACGACTATGCCGCCTCGGCCTGCGGAACTGATCCCGAGCAGATGCTCCTGGTAGCGGTCCACCCCTGGGACATCCACGGCGCCGCGCGGGCCGGGCTCAGGACCGCGTGGATCAACCGCTCGGGCGCGCCCTACCCGGCGTACTTCGCTGAACCGGACTACACGGTGGCGTCGCTGCGGGACCTGGCTGGCGCGCTGGCTAACACCGCGGGTTGAACGCACCGCCGCGGGCGATTCAGGAAACGCTGTGGCTCAACCGGTACTTGGCGCCGTCTTTCGTGAACTCCATGATCCCGTCCTTGCCGCCGGGTTCGAGGACCTGCTGACCGAGGTAGTCGTCGCCCTCGACGTCGTTTTCATAGAGCTTCACCGAAACGTTGCCGGTGAACTGGACTGTTCTGTCGATCTCCTTTTTGTCGCCCTCGCTGATCTGCACGGACTTCCCCAGGTTCTGATCCTCGACCCTGATCCGGATCTCATCATCGCCGACGAAGTCCTCCTGCTCAACGCAGTGCAGAGTTCCGAGATGGATCTTGCCACCTGGCAGGGACGTCAGCGTGCTGAGTTTGGCCCTGTGCACGCCGTTGATCACATTGATCGCACGGTTTCCGCTGACACCGTTGTACTTGTACGAACCGGATTCGAACAGCAGGTACGCCTCGCCCTCCGGTGTGGCGGTGATTCCTTCAGCCATGCTGGGCGCGCGGAAGCAACGCACGGACGCCCTGTCGAGATTCGTTTCGCCCTTGTTAGATACGTAGATGTTGCTGCGGAACTTGCGCCCGCTTGAAGTGCTGAAGAGGAAGCGTCCATCCGCGACTGCCACGCCCTGCGTCCACTGGGGCACCTCCCAGCGCAAGCCGTTTCCGTCTGCTTTCCTGTCCAAGGTCAGGGATCCGTCGTCAGCGATCGTGTAGCTGTACATCCAGTCACGGTGCTTGTCGCTGAACTTGCCCGCGTACAGATGGCGGCCGTCGATGGTGATGAATGACGCGCCGTAGACCTTGCGGTCCTCGCCACCCGTACTGACGGATCCGGCTTTCGCCATCATCGCCGCCCTGAGACTGGACAGGCTGTACTTGCGGATCGTGTGCCAGCCATCCTTCTTCGGGCCGTCCACGAATACCCATTGGCCGTTCAGCGCGATGGCACCGGCGTGAGTCTGGTGCTTGTCGTCGTCCCTCGGCTCGATGTCGACGGTCGCCACGGTCTTGTCCCCGGCATTCGGATCGAGGCCGACGATATGCGCCTTGCCCTTGCCGTAGGTTGAGACGAGCAGCAGATTGTTGCCCTTGCCGTCCCAGTTCTTCCACCAGGCGACACCCTGCGGCGTGTGGTCGCTGAGTTCCTTGTTGCTCAGATCCGGCATGGCTTGAAGCGCGCGTCGTACATGTACGACGCGGACGTGCCGTCGTACAGAGGTGCCGTCCCGCCAGTCGCCGCTTCCTCGCACTTGATGGTCGTCGTGGGCTCCGGTGGTTTTGTTTCCTGCGCTCCCGCGACACCAGTCGTTGTCATTAGCAGAAGCGGCACGCTCAGCGCCGCGACCGTTGTTCTTCGCACATGCATTTCCATCAGACCCCCAGTGTGTCCGTTTGGTCTTTGCCCGTTTCCGGTCGAACTACCACGCCTATCACGGGATAACTGGGGGTGCATGTCACACCATGGCTGGGCCGCTGATCGAGCCTAGAGGCAGCCGATTTCGGAGCCTGCCGCGGCTAAGGTAATCCAACCAGGCCACTAACCGCAGATACGAAAGATCCAATGTGCCTGCCTCACGATCCGGGCGGGCATGTTGCCAGTTGCTTGAGTCGGCACAAGGTCCAGCGGCTCCTGGATCAGTTGACAGACAGTCCAGCGTTCGTCGTCGGCAAATACTTCGACATCCTCGCCTGGAACCCCTTGGCCGCCGCAGTGCTCTTGGACATCGACAAATTGCCACCGCACGAACGCAACTTCATCCGCATGACATTCACTGATCCGCGGATGAAGGACTACTACGAGGACTGGGAATCAATGGCCCGCATGAATGTGGCCCTCCTGCGGATGCAGGCCGTTGATAACCCGACCGATCCCAGGCTCGCGGCCATCGTTGGAGAACTCTCACTTTCCAGCCCCCAATTTCGCAGGTGGTGGGCAGCCCGCAATGTCGCCAGGCAGGAGTTCGGGACCAAAACGATCCGCCACCCTGAACATGGCGACTTCACCATCGACTGGGACGCGTTTCAGCGGGTCGGTTTTCCCGATCAGACATTGATTGTCTGGTCCGCGGAACCCGGATCCGCGACCCACGAGAAATTCCGCATCCTCTCCTCCTGGATCAGGAGTCCCACCGCGCCCAACACGGAGCTATCAGCTAACAGCTAACGGCGCCGAGGTGTGACAGTAAGTGCTAGGAAAAGGCCGCCACAGGTTTCGACAGGCTCAACCAGCGGCAACGGTTGGAAACACGCTCAACCGGCGGCAGGCGGTTCGAAACAGGCTCAACCAGCGGATGCAAAAGGCCCGCCGGACCCAGGCACAAGTGCCAAGTCCCGCGGGGCCTTCTGGTTGCGAGGCGGAGTGCTACTTCGCGGCGATGGTCCAGTCGCCGTCGGAGTTGACCTGGACGAAGCCGGGGGTGAGCTTCACGGTGCCGCTGTAGTCGCCGATTTTGTTGACGGCGAGCTCGGGAACCTCGCTGCCGAAGCCCTGCACCACGAAGTTGCCTTCGCCCTTGTTGGTGACCGCAGCCTTGTCGCTAAACGCATCCCAGTAGAGAACCATGTCGCCGTGGCCGCTCGCCTTGTCTGTTGAGGTGGGAACGCTGTCGATGTCCTCGATCTTCAGCGTCCAAGCGGAGTCAGCGCTGATGGCGAACTCGGTGGTGGCAGCGGTGCTGGTGTCCACGAGGTGCGAGCCTGCGTACGCGCCAACGGCGTTAACCAGGAGCATCTCATGTCCGTTGGTTTCCAGGACCGTGTTGCCGCTGCAGGCCTTGCACGTGAACGTCACCACGGCGGGGACGCCCTTGAGGTCCACCTTCTTGACGTCGTCGCCGGTACCCGTCAGCGTCTGCGCCGCCAGGTGCGGCCGGTCCTCCCCTGCAGTTTCCCCGCTGCTCGCCGGATCCGCCGAGGGATCCGAGGCGGCGCTCTCCGACGTCACAGGAGCGGCGGTGACGATCGGCGGGGTGGAGGCCTGCCCGACAACAGCGGCGGCAGCAATCCCACTGAACACGCCAATCACCAGGTTGACCACCAAAACGACAAGAGTGACCACAACAGCCACCTTCTTATGCTGCGCGTACCCTGCCAGCGGTCGCCCCTGCTTGTCCGTCTGCTTCCCGGCCAGCGTGATGACCAGGTCCACGAGCGCCCACCAGCCCAGTCCGCCCAGCGTCAGCAGCTTGGCAATGCCGGTGCCGGTCTTGCCGAGGTAGAAGCGGTCCGCGCCAAGACCGCCAAGGAGCAGCGCAAACAGCCAAGTGACCAGGAAGGACTTCTGTGGTTCCACCCCGTACTGCCCCGTGAAAGCCCCGTACTGCCCCGGATACGCCTGCCCCGCGTTCTGCCCGTCCAACAACTGCCCGTTCGCATACTGAGGCGCGCCGTAGGTGGTGTAGTCGGAAGGCGGCGGTGGCGGGGTTGGGCCAGGGTGGCTCATTGCGGTCCTTTCAGGGCAGGCGACGGCAGGGGTCGCCGAGGTGGCGGAGTGAGGAAGAGGGTGGGCAGTGCGGAGGGGGGTGCGGAAGACTGGGTCGAGCGGTTGATCCACTACAGAACGACCGCCTCGTGAGCGGAAATTCTGTGGTGAATGACACGTCGCCGGACAGCGGCACATGGCTTCAGGAAGCCCGTTTGCTTAAGGCTTTATGGCTTGCACATCTGCTGCTGTCCCCCGGTTTGACGCTTTGGCGTCACCGCCCCCTGAAGGGATGATACAGGGCTTTGGGAGGGGGCACGGGGACGCCACGGCGCGTCCCGGAAGACGCGCCGTGAAGACGCACGACGACGGCGCGCGTCGCCGGCCGTCGTCGTACTTCTTGGTTTTTACGGGTCCCTAATTCGGCCCTACTTTGGCACGGCTCCAATCTGCTGCATCAGGCTCATTGTGTCCGTCGATCCCCAGTGCTCTGCCACCTTGCCGTCCTGTACACGGATGATGTCAATGCCTGAGAATTCCACCGACTTGCCCGTGGCCGGCACGCCCGCGAAGTCGCCCTGGTGCGTTCCCGTAAGGACGGTCTGCGCGGCCTCCAAGTTCCCGTCGGCGAGCGCCGGTTCGGAGGTCTTGACCGCCAGATCGGGAAAAGCGGCCCTGACGGCGTTCACATAGAACCGCATCCCCTCTTTCCCGGGCGGCTGGCCGGGAATGCCCTCCTCGTGATCGACGACGTCGTCCATCACCATCTCGTCGAGGAGCGACAAGTTACCGCCTGTCAGTACCTCATCGTAAAACCGCTTGATCAGTCCTTGTCCGCCAGCCATCTCCGGCTCCTTAATGGTTCCAATCGGCAGCTAGATTTTCCCACTCACGGCTCGGCGCAACAACGGGTCAATTGTTTTCCGAATTCCCGCGCTCAACCGGGCGGTCCTTCCGGGCAGGAAAGGTCCAAAATAGGGTTAGGGGACATGCCGAGAAGGTGCACGAACGAAGGGGTTTGTCATGGCCGGCTACTTTGAAATCGTCGATGCTCCGGACGGCGGTTTCCGCGTCAGGCTTCTGGACGGAACAGGGGGCCTGGTGGCCGTCTCAGTGCAGTACCCCACCAAAGCGGCTGCCGTGGCGGGAATCTCCTGGATCAGGGAAATCGCCGGCACTGGCCTCATCCGCGACATGAGCCGCGGCGGCCACGGGGAGCTCATCATCCCCAAGTCGAGGGCCGCCCACGCAAGCGTGAGAATCCACTCCCACACGCGATTCCCGGCCGCGGACCGAGGGGCTGGGGTCCGAAGGGTCCGCTCCCTCTGACGGGCTGACCGGCTGGCGGGGTGAATGGCTGACCCCGCGGCGTGGCCGGGTCTGTCGCGTGACGGGACTGGTCCGCAGGTGCCCCTGCACTACAGGGGACATGACGTCTGGCCCTGCCTCGCACTAGGGTGGGTTCCACGGCTGAAGACACCCGGCCTTGGAACGCCCGTACGGAGCCGCCACCATGACCGAAGCCCTCGCCCCCACAGCCACCACCCCCGCAGCCGACGCAGATGCCGCGTCCATCGCTGACATCAGCACAGACCCCGACGCCGGCCTCCGCCAGCTCGCCGCCGGCACTTTCGGACTCCCCCGCCTTAGGGACGGCCAGCTCGCCGGCATGCACGCCCTCGTCCAGGGCCGTGACGTCCTCGCCGTCATGCCCACGGGATATGGCAAGTCCGCCATTTACCAGGTGTCCGCGCTGTTCATCCACGGTGGTCACGCAGACGGCGCGGCGATCGACGGCGGCCAGCCCGCCAAGCACCCCGACGCCTCCGCGGCCAACAGCGCAAGGCGCGGTCCCGCCGTCGTCGTTTCGCCGTTGATTGCGCTGCAGGAGGACCAGCTGGACGGCCTGCTGGAGGACCTGGGCGGGGCGTCCGCCGTCGCCATTAACTCCGGCCGGAAGGATTCGGAGGTGGAGGACGCGTGGGAGGCGGCCGAGCGGGGCGAGGCGGCATTCCTCTTTCTCGCGCCGGAGCAACTGGCCAAGTCCGAGACGGTGGAGCGGCTCGCCGCCATGGACGTCTCCCTGTTCGTGGTGGACGAGGCCCACTGCGTCTCCTCCTGGGGGCACGATTTCCGCCCCGACTACCTACGCCTCGGCGAGGTCCGCGCGCAGCTCGGCAACCCGCCCGTCGCCGCGCTTACCGCCACCGCCTCTCCCCCGGTCCGTGACGAGATTCAGCAGCGCCTGCGCATGAACGACCCGTTGGTGCTGGTCCGCGGCTTCGACCGGCCCAACATCCGGCTCGACGTCGTCCGGCACCTTGAGGACCGGGACAAGCGGCGCGCCGTCGTGGAGCAGGTGGCCGAGCTGAGGGGCCCCGGTCTGCTGTACGCCGCCACGCGCAAGGACACCGAGACCTACGCGGCGGAGCTCACCGAGCGCGGGCTGCGCGCCGAGGCCTACCACGCCGGCCGGAAGCAGAGCGAGCGCGACCAGGTCCACGAAAAGTTCCTCGACGACGAACTCGACGTCGTGGTGGCGACCACCGCGTTCGGCATGGGAATTGACAAGCCAAACGTCCGCTTCGTGATCCACGCCGACATTCCCGAGTCCCTCGACGCCTACTACCAGGAGATCGGCCGCTCCGGCCGGGATGGAGACCCCGCCTCCGCCGTTCTGCACTACCGGCCCGAGGATCTTGGCCTGCGCAAGTTCTTCGGCACCCATAAGCCGGACGAGGACGCTCTGCTCGGTGTCCTCACCGCCCTGCGCGCCGCCGACGGCCCGGTCACCCAGAAGGCGCTCGCCGAGCAGACCGGCATCCCCACCCGCCGGCTCACCGGCCTGCTCAACGAGCTGCAGGAGACCCGCTCCGTGAAGGCCCTCAAGCGGGGCATCCGGCTGGATACTGACGCCAAGCTGCCCAAGGTGGTGGAACACGCCGTCGAACTCGCAGAAGCACGCCAGCGCGTGGACCGCTCGCGCATCGAGATGGCGCGCGGCTACGCGGAGACGGACGCCTGCCGGCGCCAGTTCCTGCTCGGCTACTTCGGCGAGGATCTCCCCGAACCCTGCGGCAACTGCGACAACTGCGCCGACGGTTCGGCTTACGAGGAGGATTACGACGACGGCGCCGCGGCCGCCGCTGGTGGGGAAGCCTTCCCGCTCCAGGCATCCGTGGTGCACAAGGAGTGGGGCGCGGGCATCGTCATGCGGCACGAGGAGGACGTGATCACCGTGCTCTTCGAGCAGGAGGGCTACAAAACGCTCTCCCGGCAGGCCGTCACGGAGGGGAAGCTCCTGACGCTGGCGGACTGACGCCGTCGCGCTGCGGTCCGTTTTGCCCTTGCCGCCCGCACGCCTCCCTCCCCGAGCTCTCACACGCAACTGAGTCGCAGATCAGGGCGTTCCCAGGGCTGGGAACGCCCTGACCTGCTACCTACTTGGGGAATAAGGGACCCGGCGAACCATTGACATGTGACCAAATGGTCACCTATTCTGGCCGTGTGGACGCCGTATTCAAGGCCCTGGCCGACCCCATCCGCAGGGACCTGCTGGACGCGCTCTTCAGGGAGGACGGCCAGACCCTCAGCGCACTGGAGTCGCGGTTCGAGATCACCCGATTCGGCGTCATGAAGCACCTGAAAATCCTGGAAGAGGCGGGCCTCGTGGTGACCAGGCGCCGCGGCCGCGAGAAACTGCACTTCCTCAACCCGGTGCCCATCAGGCTCGTCCACGACCGCTGGGTGAGCAAATACGCAGAACCATGGGCCGCTGCGCTCAGCGACCTCAAATCCCGATTGGAAAATCCCATGGAAAAGATCTTCGAAATCTACATCAAGACCACTCCGGAACGGCTCTGGGAAGCCATAACGGACAGCGACATCCGCAGCAAGTACCAGTTCGGAAACACGCTGAAGTCGGACTGGACGCCGGGCTCCCGTTTCGAGATGGCCAACCCCAAAGCCGGGGCGCTCCTGGGCGAGGGCGAGAACCTCGAGGTCGATCCCCTGCGCCGGCTGGTGCAGACCATGCGCGCGCTTTGGGGCGAGGACGTCAAGGCCGAAGGCACCTCCCGCGTCACGTGGGAAATCGAGCCGGTCGGCGACGACTCATGCCACCTCACCGTCACGCACGACCAGCTCCGCGAAGGCGCCAACGAACAGCTCTACGGCGGCTGGCCGATGATCCTCTCCGGCCTGAAGACCTGGCTCGAGACCGGGGAGCAGCTGACGACGCCGGGCTCCCTGATGTACGGCTGAGCAGCCTCTAGGCCAACTGACTCGCAGTTGTTGCCGTTTTGAGCCCTCATAACGACAACAACTGCGAGTCAGTTGGGGGGCACCTGCTGTTGCGGGCGGGCAGAGCGCACTGGGTAGGGTTGTCTTGCACGCCCCGCCCGAAGCGCTCTGGAAAGAGGCAGCATGGAAGTTCCCCCTATCGTCTGGATCCTCACGGTTACCGGAATCCTCGCGCTTCTAGCCTTCGACTTCTTCTTCCACGTCCGCAAGGCCCACACCCCCACCCTGAAGGAATCGGCCACTTGGTCCGCCATCTACGTGGGCCTGGCCCTGGCGTTCGGCTTGGGCGTCTGGTTCTTCGGCGGCTCCAAGATGGGCACCGAGTACTTCGCCGGCTACGTGACGGAAGAGGCACTGTCCGTGGACAACCTGTTCGTCTTCCTGATCATCCTGTCCAGCTTCAAGGTGCCCCGGAAACACCAGCAGAAGGTGCTCCTGTTCGGCATTGCCTTCTCCCTGCTGGCCCGGACCGGTTTCATTTTCCTCGGCGCCGCCCTCATCAATAGCTTTGCGTGGGTGTTCTACATCTTCGGGCTGATCCTGCTGGTCACCGCCGGGAACCTGCTCAAGCCGGACAACCACGACGACGACCACGAAACCCTGGTGGTCCGGCTTGCCAAGAAGTTCCTGCCCGCCTCCGAGCATTACGACGGCGACAAGCTTTTCACCCACGTGGACGGCAAGAAGGTCCTCACGCCCATTCTTCTGGTGATGGTTGCCCTCGGCGGCACGGACATCCTCTTCGCCTTGGACTCCATCCCGGCCATCTTCGGCCTGACCCAGAACGTCTTTATCGTCTTTACCGCCACGGCGTTCTCCCTCATGGGCCTGCGGCAGCTGTTCTTCCTGATCGACGAGCTCCTGGACCGGCTCATCTACCTCTCCTACGGACTCGCAGCTATCCTCGCTTTCATCGGTGTGAAGCTGGTCCTGCACGCCCTGCACGAGAACACCCTGCCGTTCATCAACGACGGTAACCCGGTGAACGTCGTGGAAATCAGCACCGCCATCTCACTCATCGTGATCCTCGGCATGCTGACTATCACCATCCTGGGCTCGGTCCTCAGCCCCAAGGGCAAGGCCAGAACCATGGTGTCCGGCGCCAAGCGGCACGCCACCGAGTACGTGGACCTCAACTTCGAAACGGACATGGCCGAACGTGAACGCATCTTCGGCAAGATGGTTCGCGAAGAGCAGGAACTAAAGAAGCTCCCGGAGAAGTACAAGCGGCTCATCCGGAACGAGACCCAGTTCATGGACCTGATCCACCGGGCCCACGCCGAGCACGACCAGGCACTGGAGCGCGCCGGCGAGAAGTAGTTGCTATTGCCGCCAGCTTCGGGCGGCTAGTTCCTGCAGAAGCCGGAAGCCGTGGCGGTCCACGGGCGCCGCTGTCGCGGTCAGAAGTACGACGGCGCCCCCCGCCTTCCGGTCCAGTCCCACCGAGGAGCGAAAACCGCCGGTGCCGCCGTTGTGCCAGGTGACCCTGCGGCCCTTCACCTCCAGGGTCATCCAGCCGGCACCGATCCGCGCGGCGGGTCCGGTGAAGTTCGCCACGGGATCCAGCGCGGCCAGCCCCGGCGCCGAACCGTCCAGCAGGGCCTGCACCAGCCGGGCCATGTCGCTGATCGAGGCACGGATCCCGCCAGCCGGAGCAAGCGCTTCTCCTGTCCACGGCTGCATCATCCTGCCCGAGCGGCTCCGGCCGGTGACCGCCGTCGGCCGCACCTCAGCGGCGGCAGCTGGCGCGTAAACAGAACTTAGCCCGAGCGGAACTGCGAGCCGCTCGCGGAGCAGGCCCTGGAAGCTCAAGCCTGCACCGGCGGCGACGGCATGGCCCAGGAGCTCGAAGCCGAAGTTGGAATAGCGCGGCCGCGGGACGGGAAGCCCAGCGGGAAGTCGCACTGTGCGGGCCTGGTCCAGCAGCTCCGCCAGGGTTTCGCCGTAGGGGTTGGTGCCGTGCAGCGTCAGGGCGAGCGTTCGGCGCAATGTACCGGGTTGGCTAGGCAGCCGCGGCAGGCCCGAAGAATGCCGGCCTAGTGAAACCAGTGTCACGCCGGCCGCGGGGCAGTCGGCGAGCGGCAGCCGCTCCCCCAGCGTGGTGTCGGGACCCAGCTCGCCCCGGCTCAGGGCTTCGGCATACAGCAGCCCGGTAATCCCCTTGGAGACCGACCCAATCTCGAAGTCAGCAGCAAGGGAGGCGCCGCGGCTCGCCACGGCAACCTCCCCTGCGCATACGGTGGCCGCGGCAAACACCGGGTGGCTGCGGCCAAACGCTTCTTGTAATTGTTGTGCCAGTCCCGGGTTGCCATGGACCTCAGGGACTGGACTTGTGTGTCTCAGCGTCAGTGCCGGTGGAGCATGTGGCGGATCTTGTCTCCGATACCCCCGGCGGTGCGGCCGCGGCCCATGGAAGAGGTCCGTCCCGTGGTGTTCGGCCTGGCGCCCCGCGTGTAGCCCCGTGTGTATCCTCCGGTGGTTCCGTTGGTGGTTCGTCCGGAAATACGTCCTGCGGCATTCCTGATCATGTTGCCCAAGTTCATGATGAACTCCTTAGGTTGTGCGTCTGTTCAGGCTGCGACCGGTTTAGGACCGGTCTTTCCCGACTTTACGCGCGTCCCGGAGGCAGATCTACGGTCAAGTAGATCTGAGGCAACTTTCGTCAGCGCCGGCCGTCGCAGTCAGCCCAGCGCTGCCGCTTCCCGTGCCAGTTCGGTGATCTGCTGCCAGTCCCCGCTTTCGACGGCGGCGCGCGGCGTCAGCCAGCTGCCTCCGACGCAGCTGACGTTGGGCAGCCTGAGGTAGTCCGGTGCCGTGACCAGGCTGATGCCGCCGGTCGGGCAGAACTTCACCTGCGGGATGGGTGCCCCGATGGCTGCCAGGTAGGACGGGCCGCCGGCAGGGCCGGCCGGGAAGAACTTCATGGTGTCCAGCCCGCGCTCCAGCACGGCCATCACCTCGCCCACAGTTGCCACACCCGGAAGCACCGGCACCTCGAGGGAGAGCATGTGGTCCAGCAGCGACGGCGTCACGCCGGGGCTGACCAGGAACTGCGCGCCCGCCGCCACAGCAGCGTCCGCCTGCGCGGGCGTGAGGATGGTCCCGGCTCCTACCAGGATGTCTGGCACCTCGTTGGCGATGGCCTTCAGCGAGGTCAGCGCGGTGTCCGTCCGGAGGGTGAGCTCGATAGTCCGGACGCCGCCGTCGGCCAGGGCCCGGGCAACCGGAACCGCATGCTGCGGGTCCTCGATGGTCACCACGGGGATGACCGGGGAGACGTTCAGAACGCTGGTGGCGTCAGCCATGGTTGATCTCTTTTCTCAGGCCGTCCAGCCCGTGCGTGTCGATGATGCTGTACCAGTGGATGAGGAGGTCGGCGAACCCGGGATGCGCCGCGAGTTCGGGGTCGAAGATGCTGCGGCAGCCCAGAAGAGCGGGGACCACGTCGGCCGCGGAGCGCGAAACCGGCAGCGCGGCATGGAGTTCGGCGGCCAGCGGATCGTCCAGCTTTTCCGCCGGCGTGGCGGCGACGTGCCGCATCCACGCAGCGACGGCGAGCGCGGCCCACCGGGGTTCGCGGCCGGCGTCGAGGTTTCCCCGCACGGTGCTGAGCAGGCGCAGGCCGATCTTCTGCGAACCGTCGCTGCCCACCTTGGCCGAGGTGTGGCCGAGCGCCGGGTTGGCGAAACGGGCCAGCACCTGGGCGCAGTATCCGTCCGCGTCGAGCCCCTCCGGAAGTGTGATGGTGGGCAGGACATCCTCTGCCATCATGCGCCGCGCAGCTGTGAAGAACGCTTCCTCGGCCACGGCGTCGCTGATGGTCACCTTGCCCGCGGCGAGGCCGAGATAGGCCAGCAGTGAGTGGCTCGCATTCAGCAGCCGCAGCTTCGCCGCTTCCCAGGCCGCCACGTCGCTGCTGAACAGGGCTCCGGCCTCCTCCCACCGCGGGCGGCCGGCGGCGAAGTTGTCCTCGATGACCCACTGCATGAACGGCTCGGCCACCACGGCGGCCTCATCCCGCAGCCCAAGTTCACGTTCGACGGCGTCCAGGTCACCCGCCGTCGTGGCCGGCACCATCCGGTCCACCATGGTGCTGGGGAACGTGACGTTCGTGTCCAGCCAAGCGGTGAGCGGTTCGGCCTCAGCAGCCGGAAGGGCCGCGGCGAAGGCGTGGACCAGCTTCTCAGTCAGTTCGCCGTTCCCGGGAAGGTTGTCGCACGAGACCACGGTGAGCGGCCCGGCTCCGGCACGGGAACGCTGCTGCAGGCCGCGGGCGATCTGCCCGATGGCCGTAAGCGGCGCACGCCCGCCGAGGTCGGCGCGGACCTCCTCATCCGCGGTGTTGAGGGATCCGGTCTGCGGGTGGATCCGGTAGCCCTTCTCGGTGATAGTCAGCGTGACCACGAGGGTATCGGGCGAGGCGATCCGGTCCACCACGGCGGCCGGGTTGTCCCGCCCCGAGATGGCGTCCACGATGCTCGAGACCACGCGGAGCGGCGCGGCACCTTCACCCCGTTCGGCCACAGTGAAGAGCCCGTCCTGCGGGGCAAGCTGCAGGGCCACGGTGTCCGAGCGCTGGGTGACGCCTGTGATCCCCCAGCCGGATTCCCCGGCGGCCAGCATGGCGTTCTCGGTGAAGATGGCCGTGTGGGCGCGGGCGAAGGCGCCCAGGCCCAGGTGCACGATGCCGGGCTTCAGGCCGTTGGCCCGGAGCGCGCCACCGGGGAACTCGGCGCCCGGGAACGCTGCCGCCGTTCCTGTGTTAATGCCCAGGTTGGCACTGCTGACGGTGGCACTGCTCAGGCGTGCGATGACAGCTCTCCTTCGGGTGTGTCCACGATCAGCGCCCCCAGAGTCTGATGCCCCAGGGCATGGGCGCGGGTCTGCTCGAAGCTCGGAATGAAGCCCGTGCCACCCTTGCCGCCCACCACGAGCGATGCCGCGGCCGCGCCGTACCGGGCAGCCTCGGGAAGGCTGTCGCCGAGCACCAGCCGCGCGGTCAGCGTGCCGACGAAGGCGTCGCCCGCGCCGGTCTGGTCCACCACTGCCGGCGCGGGGATGGCTTCGATCCAGGCTGAATCACTGTCGCTCTCCAGTTGGATTCCCTCGGCCCCGCACGTCACTGCCACATTGGCCGTACCCAGCGCGCGCAGTTTGGCGGCCGCCTCGGCAGGCGAGGACGCGCCCAGCAGCGCCGACGTCTCCCCCGGGAAGGACGGCGTCACCAGAAACGCCTTCGGCGAAAGCCCGGTGACGGCCGCCGTCGCATCCTCCACGGAGGTGAGCCGCGGCCGATAGTTCGGGTCAAAGACAAAGCGGCGGGACACCTCGGCGGCCTTGAAGACGGCGGCGCGGGACGTGGCCGAGATGGCGCAGGCGATGCCGCCGGCGATCACGGCGCCGGCGGCGGCAAACACGTCCGGGTCGACGTCGTCCGGCCCCAGCGTGGAGCCGACGCTGCCGCTGCGCGCGTAGGAGAACTCGCGCTGCCCGTCGGGGTCGCAGTGCACCAGGTACACGCCCTGCTGGCCGGGGCGGAACTTCAGGAGTTCGGTGGAAATGCCGAGCTCAGCGATCCGTGCGGCGACCGCCTGGCCGAGGTCGTCGTCGGGCAGTACGGCCAGCAGCGCGGTGCGGGCACCGGCGGCAGCGGCAGCCGCCGCGACGTTCAGGGCGTCGCCGGAGATGCCCAGCTGCGCCGGAACGCCGTGCCCGAACGGGACATCGGTGGCCACCTCGAGGAGGATCTCCCCCATGGCGACGACGTCGAACGGCTGTGCTTGTGTGGGGTTACTCACCAGTCATGCACCGACCCGTCGAGGCGGCGGTTGATGGGCAGGTACTTGGGGTCGAACGGGAACTTGGCGGCCGCCTCCTCGTCGAACTCGACCCCCAGGCCGGGGGCGTCACCTGGATGCATGTAGCCGTCCGTGAAGTTATAGGAGGTCTTGAAGACCTCACCGGCGGGGTCGCGGTGGCCCATGTACTCCTGGACGCCGAAGTTGGGGATGCTCATGTCCACGTGCAGCGCCGCGGCGAAGGACACCGGCGAAAGGTCGCCCGCGCCGTGCGAGCCGGAACGGACGCCGTACAGGTCCGCCAGCGAGAAGATCCGGCGCAGGTGCGTGATGCCGCCGGCGTGTGAGACCGAGGTGCGGATGTAGTCGATCAGGCGTTCGGTGATCAGCTGCTGGCAGTCCCAGATCGAGTTGAACACCTCGCCGACGGCGATCGGCGTCGTGGTGTGCTGGCGGATCAGGCGGAACGCCGACTGGTCCTCGGCCGGCGTCGGATCCTCGATCCAGAAGGGCCGGTACTGCTCCAGGGAGGCGCCCAGCCGGCCGGCCTCGATCGGCGTCAGCCGGTGGTGCACGTCGTGCAGGACGTGCACCCCGTAGCCGAATTCTTCGCGCACGTGCGCCATCATCTTCGGCGCGAAGTCCAGGTACGCGGTGGTCTCCCACAGGTCTTCCTGCGGGATGTTGCCGCTGGCGGGCTCGTAGGTCTTGCCATCCACGGGCGCGATCCCGTAGGTCTTCTCCAGTCCCGGCACGGCGGCCTGCGCGCGGATCGCCTTGTAGCCGAGGTCCAGGTGGTGCTGGAAGTCGGCGCTGAGGTCCTCCAGCGAGGAGCCGCTGGCGTGGCCGTAGACCATGACGCCGTCACGGGCCGCACCGCCGAGCAGTTCGTACACCGGCATGCCGGCGGCCTTGCCCTTGATGTCCCAAAGTGCGACGTCGATCGCGGCGATCGCGGTCATGGTCACCGGCCCGCGGCGCCAGTAGGCGCCCTTGTAGAAGTACTGCCAGGCGTCCTCGATGCGGCGGGCGTCGCGGCCGATCAGCAGCGGGCAGAGGTGATCGGACAGGTAGGATGCCACGGCCAGTTCACGTCCGTTGAGGGTGGCGTCGCCGATGCCGGTAATCCCGTCCTCGGTTTCGATAACGAGCGTGACGTAGTTCCGTCCTGGCGACGAAACCACTACTCGTGCGTCGGTGATCTTCACTGGTTGGGTCCTTTTGTGTGTCGAGTATTGCAAGTAGGTCGCAGCAGATGGCGTCATGAGCCCTTGATCTCGACAAGCTCGATCAGCGGTACCGCTGGTTGAGCCGGCCGAAACCTGGGTCAGGAGAGGCGGAGCATGACCTTGCTGCTGCCGGCGGCCGGGTCCGCGGAGACCCGCATTGCTTCCGCGGCCTGGTCGATGCCGAACTTGTGGGTGATGACGGGTGAGACGTCCAGGCCGTCGGACATGGCCTTGAGCGCATCGGTGATTTCGTCCGCGAACCGGTAGGAGCCAATCCAGGTGATCTCGCGGGTCACGAGATCCCCGAGTGCGGCCGGGGCCGGGGCGCCGGGCAGGTTGCCCACCTGGACGATGGTGCCGCCGCGGGCAGTGGCCCGGAGGATACCGCCGAGCACCGCGGGGATGCCGGTGGCCTCGAACACGAGCTCCACGTCCTCCGGCAGGGTTCCGCCGTCGGCCAGGTTCCGGATCTCGTCCGCGCCCATGGCTTTTGCGATCTTTAGCGAGGCGTCGTTGATGTCCGCGGCGATGACGGTCCGTGCGCCGGCGTACTTGGCGGCCGCGATCACCAGGGAGCCGATCGGCCCGGCGCCGTTGACCAGCACGTCGCGGCCGGCGAGCGAACCCGCACGCCCCACCGCGTGAAGGGCGACGGCGAGCGGTTCGGCCAGTGCCCCGCGGAGGGTGTCCACGCCGTCGGGAAGCGGACGGATCTGCGACGCGCGGACCAGCTTGCGTTCGCTGAAGCCGCCGTCGGTGTGCGGATCGAAGGCTGCCGATCCGAAGTAGCGGATCTGCGGGTACAGGTTGGTGCGGCCGCTGAGCCGCTCCGGCATTGTCCCGTCCCCCACGAGTTCCGCGGGATGGACCGTGACCGGCTGGCCGACGTCGAGGTGTTCGACGCCGTCGCCCAGCTGGGCGATCCGGCCGGCCACCTCGTGGCCCAGGACGAGCGGGGACTTCAGCTGCGCGGTCCCCGAGGCGCCGTGGCGCCAGTAGGAAAGGTCGGATCCGCAGATCCCGCCCCATTCGACGTCGAGGACCACCTCTCCCGGCCCGGCGACGGGCTCGGGGCGTTCGTCGATGCGGAGGTCGTTGGCGCCGTGGACGACGACGGCTTTCATGCGGCATCTTCCAGGCGGACCATGTCGCGGCCGCGGACCTCGGGTCCTACTGTGGCGGCCACGAGGGTGATCAGCGAGTAGCCGATGAGCATGGCTGCCAGCGGCCACCAGTGCCCGGTGACGGCGGTGAGCGTGGCGGCGAGGATCGGGCCGATGGCCGTGGCGAGGATGCCGCCGATCTCCTTGGCCAGGGCCAGCTGCGTGAAGCGGGTGCGGGCTCCGAAGAACTCGGCCATGGTGACGCTTTCCATCGAGAAGAGGCTCAGCACACCCAGGTTCAGGCCGGCGACGACGCCGATGGTGACAAGCGTCGGGTTGCCGCTGGTGACCATCATCATCATGGGGATCGCGAACAGGGCGGTGAGGGCGCTCAGGATCATGTACAGGGGCCGGCGGCCGAAGCGGTCGCCCAGGATGCCGATCAGCGGGATGGTGGCGAAGCCGATGATCGAGCCGATCATGATGGCCGTGGTGCCGACGGACTTGTTCATGAGCAGGACCGTGGCGAGGTAGCCGATGAGGAAGGTCTGGATGAGCCCGGAGTTGCCGGCCTGTCCGAAGCGGAGGCCGAGGGCGATCAGGAAGGACTTGCCCTTGCGCTGGTGCAGCGCGGCTTCGATCGTGCTGGTGGACTGGGTGGTGTGCTTGGCCTCGCCTGCATCGTTTGATGCGGTGCCCGCCTCGGCGGCGAGGTCACGCTTGGCGAGTGCGACACCGTCGACGACGTCCTCACGCTGTTCGAAAACGGGGCTCTCCTTGAGGGAGCGGCGGATCCAGACGGCGAAGATCATCAGCAGGAAGCTGGCCAGGAACGGCAGGCGCCAGCCCCAGGTCAGCAGCTGGTCCTCGGAGAGAACCGCCACCAGAATGGCCCAAAGCGCGGAGGCGGCGAGGGTGCCGGAGTTGGTGCCGAGGCAGACGAGGGAGGAAATGAGGCCGCGGCGACGGGCCGGGGCGTATTCCGCCAGCATCACTGTGGCGCCGGCGATTTCCGCGCCAGCACCGAAGCCCTGGATCAGGCGCAGGGCCACGAGGAGGATAGGCGCCCAGATGCCGACCATGGCGTAAGTGGGCAGGACACCGATGAGCGTGGTTGACGCACCCATCAGCGCGATGGTGATGAAAAGGACCTTCTTGCGGCCGATCCTGTCGCCCATGCGGCCGAAGTACACGGCGCCGACCAGGCGGGCCACGTAGCCCACACCGTAGGTTGCCATCGCGGCGATGAGGCCGATGACCGGGCTCACGTCGGGGAAGAAGATCTTGTTGAAGACGATGGCCGCAGCCAGCGAGTAGAGCTGGAAGTCCATGAATTCCATGGCCGTTCCCAGCCAGCCGGAGACCGCAACCTTCGCAAGGTCGCGAGTGGTCCTTGTTTCGGTCTTGGCGGTGGGCGGTGCGATGCTCTCGGTCATCTGTTGCTCCTTTGCAGGCGATGAAGAAGGGGAGGTGGAGAGATATGCCTGTGAAATGTGGCCGGTTTGTCGGACAGGAGAGCCGTCCTGTGGCCGTTTGCTGACTACCATACAAGCACTACCATTCTAGTTTGTCAACGATGGCTACACTGGATGCATGGCAACCGGCAAACCCGAAAAAGGACAGTCTCCGCGGCTTTCCGTGCGGGACCAGACACTGGATACGCTCCGGCGTCGCATCATCTCCCTGCAGCTTCCTCCCGGCGAGCCGCTGTCCGAAAACGAACTCGCCCAGGAACTAGGTGTCAGCCGGACGCCCGTGCGCGAAAGCCTCATCCTGCTGCGCGAAGAGGGGCTGGTGCACGTCTTCCCGCAGATCGGTTCGTTCGTCTCGCTTGTGGACTTGGGCCGTGTAGCGGAGGCCCAGTTCGTCCGCGAAGCCATTGAATGCGCCTCCCTGAAGGATGCGGTGGTTGACGCCTCCGGGCTGGGCGGCCTGCGGGAGATCCTGGGCGCACAGCGGAACGCAGCGGCGGCCGGCGACGTCGAGGAGTTCTTCCGGCTTGACGAGGACTTCCACCGCGGGCTCCTTCGGCTGGCAGGGCACGAGTCGGCCTGGACCGCGGTCAACTCGGCCAAGGCCCACCTGGACCGTGCCCGCCGGCTCAGCCTGATCGACACCCGGCCCGTGTCCACGCTGATCGAACAGCACACCGCCGTGGTGGACGCACTCGAGGCCAACAACCGCACCGAAGCCGACAGCTCGCTGCGCGTGCACCTGCGGGGCGTCTTCGAGGACGTGAAGCGCATCCAGGCCACATCGCCCGAGCTCTTCTCGGACGGCACAGTATCCCGCCCCGTAAGGCGAAGCATCGCCCGGCTTTCCTGAGTCCGCTGGTTGAGGTTCCGATTGTTGAGCCTGTCGAAACCGGGTGCCCCTTGATCTCGACAAGCTCGATCAGCGGGTGCCTTCCGCTGGTTGAGCCCGTCGAAACCCGGACCTTGATCTCGACAAGCTCGATCAGCGGGTGTCTTCCGCTGGTTGAGCCCGTCGAAACCCGGACCTTGATCTCGACAAGCTCGATCAGCGGGTGCCGTCCGCTGGTTGAGCCCGTCGAAACCAGGCGCCCCTTGATCTCGACAAGCTCGATCAGCGGGTGCCTTCCGCTGGTTGAGCCCGTCGAAACCCGGACCTTGATCTCGACAAACTCGATCAGCGGGTGCCTTCCGCTGGTTGAGCCCGTCGAAACCCGGACCTTGATCTCGACAAACTCGATCAGCGGGTGCCTTCCGCTGGTTGAGCCCGTCGAAACCCGGACCTTGATCTCGACAAACTCGATCAGCGGGTGCCTTCCGCTGGTTGAGCCCGTCGAAACCCGGACCTTGATCTCGACAAACTCGATCAGCGGGTGCCTTCCGCTGGTTGAGCCCGTCGAAACCCGGACCTTGATCTCGACAAACTCGATCAGCGGGTGCCTTCCGCTGGTTGAGCCCGTCGAAACCCGGACCTTGATCTCGACAAACTCGATCAGCGGGTGCCTTCCGCTGGTTGAGCCTGTCGAAACCCGGACCTTGATCTCGACAAGCTCGATCAGCGTCCTTGGTTCGGCGGCTTACCCCTGCTTCACCAGCGCGGCCTCGAGGTTGATCTTCACCTTGTCGCTGACCAGGAGCCCGCCGGCTTCCAGGGCCGCGTTCCAGGTCAGGCCGAACTCCTTGCGGCTGATGTCGGTCTCGGCGGAAAAGCCTGCACGCGTGGCGCCGAAGGGGTCGACGGCGATGCCGGTGAACTCGACCTCGAGCTCGACCGGCTTGGTGATGCCCTTGATGGTGAGGTCGCCAGTCAGGGTGTAGTCCTCGCCGTCGCCCTCAATGTGCGTGCCCTTGAAAGTCATCTC
This sequence comes from Arthrobacter globiformis, assembly GCF_030815865.1. NCBI lineage: Bacteria > Bacillati > Actinomycetota > Actinomycetes > Micrococcales > Micrococcaceae > Arthrobacter > Arthrobacter globiformis. The sequence continues at coordinate 1,335,831 of NZ_JAUSXI010000001.1, read as the reverse complement.
CGGATACTCTGCGACGTCGAAGAAATCAGCCCCCTGCACGTGGGCGTCTCGGTTGGCGTCACCGGAATCGAAGCTGGCGGTGCTCACCGTGGCATGCAGCGACGAATCGGCCAGGGAATCGCGCACGTGGGCTTCACCGGTTGCTTCCCGGAACCGCCCGCGGACCTTGCTGATCCCGGCGTGCCGCACGCTGAAGCCGATCTCACTGTGGGACATGTCGAGAGTCCAGATGCCGGGGGTCAGGCCTGCGGGAAGAGTCATGACGCATCTCCTTTAAAGGAAAACCTGCTGGTCAGTGCGATTTCAACACTGGTTTAGCCCGGCGGTGAAGTCAAGGACGAGTAGCTTCACCGGTGGCCACGCGCGCAGCCAAACAGCTCCGCAAAGAAATCCAGCACATTCCTAGCCAATTTTCAGGAAACTTCTCTAGCCTAGGAACAGGCCCACCGCGTATCCCCCATCCGAGGTGGTCCTGCCGCTAGGAGAAGCCCCGCAAAGCCGTCAGGCAGTGCGGGGCTCTCTGCTTTTCAGTACGTCATCCGCGTGGCACCGCCAGCTCCGCCCGACCGGCCAGTACCATCGATCGTTGAATCGACAACCAGCGCCACGGGAGTTCACCGCCTTGCACCAAGCACCGCCCCGCAGAAGGAACTGGTTTGCAGCCGGCGCCCTTGCCGCCGTCATCCTGGCTACCACCGCCTGCGGCGGAGCCATCAGCGCAACCCGGCAGCCGTCGTCGGACGCTGTCCCCGGCGGGTCAGCCGGCAACGCGCCCGGCTACGCTGTCAAAGCAGCCGACCTCCTCGCCACCCTCCCGGTCAAAGGACGCGGCACCCAAAACGGGCTACGACCGGGAAGAGTTTGGGCCGGCGTGGCAAGACACGGACCACAACGGCTGTGACACCCGCAACGACATCCTCGCCCGGGACCTCACCAAGACGACCCTCAAGCCGGGCACAAACAACTGCATAGTCCTGACCGGCTCCCTGGCGGATCCGTACACGGCCACCACTATCGCCTTCACCCGGGGCAGCAAAACCAGCAGCGCGGTCCAGATCGACCACGTGGTTGCCCTGAGCGACGCGTGGCAGAAGGGTGCCCAGCGCCTTAGCAAGGCACAGCGGACCGTCTTCGCCAACGATCCCCTCAACCTGTTGGCCGCATCCGGACCCGCCAACCAGCAAAAGTCGGATGGCGACGCCGCCACCTGGCTGCCGAGCAGCAAGGCCTACCGCTGCCCGTACGTCGCGCGGCAGATTTCGGTCAAGGCGAAGTACAAGCTGTGGGTGACCCAGGCCGAGCGCACCGCGATGGCCGCTGTCCTGGCCCAGTGCGGCGGCACTGTAGCTGGCGGCAAGTGACCGGACGCACCGCCGTCGGGACCCGCGGCCGCTCAGCCCTGCTCCGGCACCTCGCCCGCGAACGGGTAGTCTTCCTCATCGCTGCCGGGCGTGCCCGCGGCCTGCTCGATGGCGTCGGCCTCGGCCGCTTCCTCGGCAGAGAGGTCCGGGGCGGCAGCCGGGCCATTGGACCGCAGCGGAGTCCTCTGCTCCAGGGCGTCCGCCTCGGGAACGTCCTCGGGCAACGGCAGCTGTTCCTCGTCCCCAGAGTCACCGCCTGCCGGCTGGCGCTGCTCAAACGCATCCGCTTCCGGCACTTCGAGCGGAGTCTCGTCAGGCTGGCTGTTCATATCTCCTCCTGCATCTGGGTTGGTCTTTCCACGAGTCTGGCCCTACTCCCCGACGACGGCAATGGGGACCGTGTGCGGCCCAACCCATTGGGCCGGGCCGCACACGGTCCCCGTGCTGCATCTACGTCAGCTGAGGTATCCGTTCGGGTTCAGCACGTACTTGGTGGCGGCGCCGGCGTCGAACTCGGCGTACCCCTTCGGTGCGTCCTCCAGCAGGATCGGCTTCGCGTTAACGTTCTTGGCGATGCTCACGCGGTCCTTGAGGATCGCCATCATCAGCTGCCGGTTGTACTTCATCACCGGGCACTGGCCCGTGGTGAAGCTCAGCGACTTCGCCCAGCCGGTGCCCAGGCTCAGGCTCAGCGCGCCTTTCTTGGCAAATTCGTCGATGCCGCCCGGATCTCCCGTCACGTACAGGCCCGGAATGCCCAGCGCGCCGCCTGCAGCAGCGATGTCCATCAGCGAGTTCAGCACGGTTGCCGGCGCCTCCTGCGCGCCCTGGCCGTGGCCCTTCGCCTCGAAGCCCACGGCATCCACGCCGCAGTCCACCTCCGGTACACCCAGGATCTGTTCGATCTGCTCCGCGGGCCCGCCCTTGGTGAGGTCCACTGTCTCGCATCCGAAACTGCGGGCCTGGGTCAGACGGTCACTGTTCATGTCACCCACAATTACGACGGCGGCACCCAGCAGTTGCGCACTGGTCGCCGCTGCGAGGCCCACAGGACCGGCCCCGGCGACGTAAACGGTGGAGCCGACGCCGACTCCTGCCGATACGGCACCGTGGTAGCCGGTGGGGAAGATGTCCGAGAGCATGGCGAGGTCCAGGATCTTCTCCATGGCCTGGTCCTTGTCCGGGAATTTGAGCAGGTTCCAGTCCGCATAGGGCACCAGAACATAGTTGGCCTGGCCGCCGACCCAGCCGCCCATGTCCACGTAACCATAGGCGCTGCCCGGGCGGTCCGGGTTCACGTTGAGGCAGATCCCGGTCTTGCGCTCCTTGCAGTTCCGGCACCTTCCGCACGAAATGTTGAACGGTACGGAGCAGACGTCTCCCACCTTGATGAATTCGACGCCGGGCCCCACTTCCACCACCTCGCCGGTGATTTCGTGGCCCAACACCAAGTCCGGCGGCGCTGTGGTCCGCCCACGGACCATGTGCTGGTCCGAGCCGCAGATGTTGGTGGCCACCGTCTTGAGAATTGCACCGTGGGGAACTTGGCGCCCCACGTTGGCCGGATTGACCCCCGGCCCGTCCTTGAGTTCAAAAGTGGGGTAATCGATATCGATGACTTCCACCTTGCCGGGTGCCTTGTAGGCAACGGCTTTGTTCCCTTCCATCTCTTTCCTCCTGGCGTCACGGACCCTTCCCCGTGAAGGGTCGGCGGTGATTCATGAGCGATTTGATGCTCCCTCCGGGGCATTCCCTTGGAAGGCGGGACGGCGTCGTCAAGCCTGAAAGGTGGAGGTCCTGCCAGTCTAGAACGGTGCCCGCAAAGGGTCCATGGGGCTCGGATGCGGGAGCGCAGTTCCTGCAATTACGCAACACAATTGGGTCTTTTTGTTCCGGCCCATCCGGCCTACGTTGGGAACAGCGCGTCGCCCGCCCGGGCGTCCGGAACCTGGAGGAATCCCATGAGCACGCATGTAGCCGATTGCAGCGTCACCAACTGCTCCTTCAACGACCACTCTGAATGTAACGCCGAGGCCATCACGGTTGGCGGCAGCACAGACCACGCCTCGTGTGCCACGTTCATCGACACCGGCACGCACGGCGGCCTGCCGAAAGTCCTCGCCGGCGTCGGGGCCTGTCAGCGGGCGGAATGCGTCCACAATGACCACCTCATGTGCAAGGCAGCGGAAGTCCACGTTGGCCCCGGCCCGGACAACGCCGACTGCCTCACCTACTCTCACAATGGTCGGCAGCCCGCCCACTAATCTGCGCAAGCATGGAGGGTCCCCCATTGGCGCAGCTCCTGGGTAGGCAAGCTCCCGGCCCGGTTTGATTGTCATAGCCTCTTGCTAGATTCAAATCAGCGCACCGGGAACCGTCCCGGAGCGAGGCTGCCAATGGGGAGGCCCCATGTTCCTGCTCGACCCAACCACGCCGGGGGCGCCTGCTGATCTGGTGTTCTCAGCCAGCGACCTCGTGGCCGCGAGCGAGTGCGAGTACCGCATGCTGCGGATCCTCGACGAGAAGCTGGGCCGCTCCCCCAAAGCCGTTTTCCCCCGCCGACGAGATGCAGGCACGGGCCGGCAAGCTCGGCGACCTCCACGAGCACAAGGTGCTGGCCGCCCTCATCGGCGAGCACGGTGCCTGGGATCCGTCGCGCGGCACAGGGGTCTACTGCGTTGACCGCGGAACCACTGACCGAGCCGACTTGGCGGACAAAGCCCGGGAAACCGCCGCCGCCCTCCGCACCGGCGCCGACGTCGTCTTCCAGGCCACCTTCTTCGACGGCGAGTTTCTTGGCTATGCGGACTTCCTGGTGCGGGAGGAAGCTAACTCGCCTGGTTCTGACGTGCCTGGCCCTGGCCGGCTTGGTTCTGACCTGCCTGGTAGCGACGGCGGTGCCCCGCGGTACGCGGTCTGGGACACCAAGCTGGCTCGGCACGCCAAGGTGGGGGCCCTGCTGCAGCTTGCTGCGTATGGCGACCAACTGATCAGTCTCGGACTCGAACCCGCTCCGCGTGTCACCCTGGTGCTCGGAAACATGGAGCGCAGCTCGCACTCGCTGACCGATCTGCTGCCCGTGTACCGCGAGCGTCGGGCGCGGTTCCGTGAGCTCACCGCTGCGCACCGCCACATGGAGGCCCCCGTGGCGTGGCAGCAGCCCGGCGTCAGTTACTGCGGCAGGTGCGACTACTGCGCCGAGCAGGTGGCCCGGCACCGGGACCTGCTGATGGTGGCAGGCATGACCTCCGTCCAGCGGAAGAAGCTCGTTGCGGACGGCATCACCAGCATTGACGCCCTCGCCGACCTGCCTCCGCACCTGGCCACAGGTTCGCGGCGGCGGCTGCGGGACCAGGCCAGGATGCAGACCGGCCGGGAGGTTGAGGACGGCTCACGCACCTTCGTGAAGGAGGGCCAGCCGCACACCGTTACCTACAAGGTGCTGGCCGAGAACGCACTGGCCGGGATTCCTGCCCCGAGTGACGGCGACATCTTCTTCGACTTCGAGGGCGACCCCCTCTGGCAGGATCCCGCGGGCCAATGGGGCCTGGAGTACCTCTTCGGCGTGATCGAGGCTCCGCGGCCCACTGATCCGCCGGGCCAGGAACCGGTGTTCCGGCCGTTCTGGGCCCACTCGCGCGCGGATGAGCGGCAGGCGTTCCTGGACTTCCTCGCCTACGTGGAGGAACGCCGGGCCAAATATCCGGACATGCACGTCTACCACTACGCGCCCTACGAAAAAACGGCCCTGCGCAACCTCTCGCTGAACCACGTCGCCGGCGAGGACGTGGTGGATTCATGGCTTCGCGACGGGCTCCTCGTGGACCTATACGCCACGGTCCGGCATTCACTCCGGATTTCCGAGGCCTCGTACTCCATCAAGAAGCTCGAGCCCCTGTATATGGGAGATAACCTGCGGTCCGGGGACGTCAAGGACGCCGGCGCTTCGGTGGTGGCCTACGCCGCCTACTGCGAGGCGCGCGACGCCGGCCCCGAGACACGGGCGGATGCGGACGCCATCCTGGCCTCCATTTCCGACTACAACCAGTACGACTGCCTTTCCACCCTTCGCCTTCGGGACTGGCTGCTGCAGCTGCGCGGTGGCGGTGCGCACACTGCTTTGGCGGGGGCCGGTGCTCCCGAGGCTGCCGGTGTCGGGACGACTGCCGGCGCGGGGACAGCGGCCGTATCCCAAACGCCGTCAAATGCAGTCCCGGACGCTGAACCTTCGCCGGAGGAAGCAAGCCTGCGCGCCTTCCTGGACGCCGTTCCGGAGCACCGCGAGCTGACGCCGGACGAGCAGGCCGTGGCCATGGTCGCGGCGGCCACCGGCTATCACCGACGGGAGCGCAAGCAGTTCTGGTGGGAGCACTTCGACCGCTTGGAATCCGAGATCGACAGGTGGCGGGACCAGCGCAACGTGTTCATTGTCGAAGCGGCCGAGGTAATCTCAGATTGGGCGCCGCCCACTGTCCGCGCCCGGACGGAGTCCCGCACGCTGCGGCTCACCGGGGTTATGAGCGAGGGCTCGGAGTTCAAGCCCGGTTCCACCTGGTTCAGGATGTTCGAGGACCCCCTGCCTGACGGGCTCGGGGAGGTCGACGGCGGGCGGACCCCGCGGCGCACGGCAGCAGGCCAGCCTGCAGGTGCGGCAACGTGGTTGGCGGGCACGGGCGCAGCGGAGTCGTCGGCAGGCGCTGCTGAAGCACGCCACGAAGCCACCATTCCGCCCTCCCGGGACGGCATTTTCGGCACGCTCGTGGAAGCCGTCGAGGACCATCCCGACCAGGACGGTCGGACCGTTATCACCATCAAGGAGAAATCCAAGGAAAAGGTGCCGCCGTACTTCCAGCTGCCCATGGCGCTGACAGACGACCGCCCCATTCCCACCGTCAGCATCGAAGCCGCGTTGGCAGAACTCGCGCAGCTCGTCGGCTCCTCGCTGCCAGAACTTCCCAAGCACCCCGGCGTGGACATCCTGCGCCGGACAGCACCCAGGCTCGCTGGCATCCCGAATCTGCCTGCAGCCGGCAACGATGCGGAGGGCAACGCTGACTACGTGTCTGCCATTACCCAGGCGCTGGAACACCTGGACCGGTCCTACCTCGCGGTGCAGGGTCCTCCGGGAACGGGCAAGACGTTCGTCGGCTCCCACGTCATCGCCCGACTTGTGCAGGCCGGCTGGAAGGTGGGCGTCGTCGCCCAGTCCCATGCCGTCGTCGAGAACATGCTCTGCACGGCCATTGCGAAGGCCGGGGTGGATCCCGCCGTGGTGGCCAAGAAGCTGTCTCAACCGCACGACGTTCCGTGGACCTGCGTCGCTGACGAGGACATCGCGCGGCTCCTGAACGCGGACGGCGGTTGTCTGGTTGGCGGAACCGCCTGGACCATGACGGGAAAATGCGTGCCCGCTGGTTCGCTGGACCTGCTGGTCATCGACGAGGCCGGCCAGTATTCGCTGGCCAACACCTTGGCTGTGGCTCGCTCTGCGAAGCGACTCCTGCTGCTCGGCGACCCGCAGCAGCTTCCCCAGGTCACCCAGGGATCGCATCCTGAGCCGGTCGATGAGTCGGCGCTGGGGTGGCTGTCAGCCGGGCACGCCACGATGCCTGCCGAGCTCGGCTATTTCCTCGCCGATTCCTGGCGGATGCATCCTGAACTCTGCCGCAAGGTGTCGGTGCTCAGCTACGACGGCAGGCTGGAATCCGCGCCTGCGGCATCCCTGCGCCACCTCGACGGGGTACCTCCGGGCGTGGAAACCGTTCTGGTGCAGCACTCCGGCAACAGCACTAGCTCGGCCGAAGAGGCGGCAGCGATCGTCGGACTGGCGCGCGAACACATCGGCCTCAAGTGGACGCCGGGCAAGGACGAGCCAATCCGGCCGCTGGATGCCAAGGACATCCTGGTGGTGGCTGCGTACAACGCCCAGGTGCAGGCCATCCGCCATGCCCTGGATCATGAGGGCCTGTCCGATGTGCGGGTGGGCACGGTGGACAAGTTCCAGGGCCAGGAGGCTCCCGTGGTGCTCGTGTCCATGGCGTGTTCGGCCATTGCCGAGGCACCGCGCGGAGCCGAATTCCTGCTCAACCGCAACCGGATCAATGTGGCTGTGTCCCGTGGCCAATGGCGGGCGGTGGTCGTGCGCTCCCCTGAGCTCACGAACTATATGCCATCACGACCGTTCGCGCTCGAGGAGCTCGGGGCCTTCCTCGGTCTCAGCCCGGGGAGACTCAGCCGACAACCTGAAAGCTCCTGAATCCGCCTTCAGCCGGGGAAACCTTTTCGTCGACGTGCGCCACCCTCCCCGGCGCGTGCGATGATCCGAGCCAGCGCCTGAATTCGACGATGTCCGGCTGCGGGCCCTCGGCAACGACGGCGACCGAACCGTCGTCGTCGTTCCTGACCGAACCGGTCAGCCCCAGCTCATCGGCCTTGCGCGCGGTCCAGTACCGGAATCCGACGCCCTGGACCATGCCCGTGACCCGTGCGGTGAGGCGGACGCTGTCCGGGTCGGCTGCGTTCGAGTCAGTCATGAAACCAATGTAGCGCCGGCGACCTTGGTCTCGACAGGCTCGACCAGAACGGGCTCGACCAGCCCTACCCCGCCGGACGGAGCGAGGTGATCATGGCGCGGATGTTCTTGTATTCGGGGGTTTCCATGTACGCCTCAGGCGTGTCCACGTTCGGCGGATTTCCCGGGGTGGTGTCGAACGGGTTGTAGACCCCGCCGAACATCGCCCCGCTTGGCGGCCAGGTGAAGAAATGGGCTATCGGGCAGGCCGTGGGCCCGGTCGGTTCCGGCGCCGACGTGATGCCGTAGGCCAGGATCGTCATCTTGGCGGGGTCGGTGGCGGTATCGTCCTGCCGCGACTCGAACGTGAACCTCGGCGTGCTGCCGGACTGCTTCAGTGCCGGTAGCGGTTCGGAGTCGTACATGCCGTACGGCTGCTTCTTGAGGCATTCCGCGCCAACCACCATGTTGGTGCGCAGAGTGGCCATCGCCTTGCCTGCAGGATTTCGGACCTCCACGAACACGCCGCCGCCCTGCGGCGTCTGTCCGGCAGGGTCTTTGATGGTCCACACGGACGGAAGGTCGAAGGCCAACTTGCCGTCCGACGTCGTAAACGTCTTCCAGTCCTCAGGCAACGTTGCGGACGGCGTGGCAGTGGCAGACGCGGGACTGTCGGTTGCCGCTGCAGTTCCACTACCCGTTGCGGTGGCCGGATCCGACGAAAAGACTGAAGTTGTTGGTGCCGCAGACCCTCCACCACCGGGCGAGGCAGGCGCCCCGCAGCCGGCGAGTGCGACTACGGCGGCCAAGACGGCGGCCGCGGACAAAGTCCCTGAATAACGCAAAGCTCCTCCTTGAGTTGCGAACGTGCTCCCCATTTTGGGCTTTTGTCCATTGGCTCGGGAAGACGTTGGAGGGCACCGCGTCCAAAGTGTTGCCGTCAATAACGAACCGGCTCCGAAGGCACCGAAGACCGGGAGGCTCCCCTTGGTCTCGACAAGCCCGACCAGCGGACCAGGCTCACCTCGGTCTCGACAAGCCCGACCAGCGGACCAGGCTCACCTCGGTCTCGACAAGCTCGACCAGCGGACCAGGCTCACCTCGGTCTCGGCAAGCTCGACCAGCGGCACGGGTCTCGACGGGCTCTAGCGGCGGGTCGGGAACAGCGAAGCCCCGCTGCAGCATGTGCTGCAGCGGGGCTTTGGCCGGACAGGATCAGTTGACGGTGATGTCCCGCGTCCGGTGGTCGTAGCGGATGGTGAGCTGGCCGCCGGAGTGGTGCAGTTCGTGGTTGGCGCCATCGAATGCGCCGAACGCGCCGTAGTTCTCATCCCAGGAGCGGTTGAGTGCGATTTTGAAGTTGTAGTAGCCGGCCGGGATTTCAGCCGAGAGCTTCCACAGCTGCTCCAGCTCGTCCAGCTTCATCTGCGATTCGTCGTACTGCGGCGCCCAGTTCTCCGGAGCTCCCAGCAGGGTGTTGAAGTCGCCGGCCACGGCCACTGCGGCGGGCTGGTCGATGGTCGTCGTGGAGTCTTCGACGGCGGGAGCCAGCGCTTCAGCGTCGGCCTCTGCCTTCTTGCGCACAGCATTGGCTACAGGAGCTACTGCGTCCTCGATCAGCTTGGCCGCCTTGTCGACAATCTTCGCCGCCTTGGACGGAGCCTTCTCAGCCTCTGCCACCTCTGCCGCGGCCGCCGGCTTGGCAGGTGCGGCCACCGGAAGGGGCGTGTCGGCAGGGACCGGAGTACCGGCGTCGAGCGCTGCCGAGAAGCTGGCCGCGTCCGGGAAGGCGACCGTTGCGCGCTGCCCGTCTTCGGTGATGGTCCAGCCGGAGCGTCCCTTGACGAGCCAGCCAGCCTTGACCAGCTTGGCCGTGGCAGTGGTCAGTGATTTGTGGCCACGGGGAATGCCGCCGCTGAGGAGTTCAGCTTCGTAGGCGTTCAGCGGCACCCGAACGAGCGCTTCAGCCAGCACGGCGCCGGCGTTCTGAGAGTCACCGGACAACACCCCCTCTGCCAGAACGTCCAGCACGGCCTTAAGGCGGATGTTGGTGTTTTCGGCGGCAGTCTTGCGCATGGTTCCCCTTACAGAGCGATTGTTCCCACAGTAGTTTGCCAAGAGCTGGGCGAATCTGGCGACTTTGCCCGGTAAACATTGTGTGTCGTGACCGACTATGACGAGGATTACACCTGAAGTGAGCGTTAAGTCTCGGTTTTCGCTGGCCCGCAGGGGCTACTTTCCCGACCCATTTTCCGGCTCATTTCCCGGCATCGGCGATAGAAAGTAGGCTTACCATGAAGACCGAGGCACCAAACGGAAGGGATGAGTTCAGTGAGTGAACACAGCAGCAAGGCAGACGGGTTTATCGTTCCGGACCCTTCAAAGCTCCGCGATGACGTTCCCGGCGACGCCGGTGATGACGCCAACGCCATCCGTTTTAGCGAGGAGCAGGCGCTCATCGAGGAACAGTCGCACGGCATCCGCCCGGAGCGCTACAGCGTCCCGTCCGGCGGACCGACCATGGAGGAAGCCCGCGGCAACATGGACCTCTCCGACGACACCGGCGACTCGGCTTCCGCAGACAGCAGCGACGACGGACTGCACAGCGGCCAGGAACAGTAGCTGCCGGTACTACCGGACGGCGGCAACAAACCGCCAGCAATGGGGAAGGGCGGCTACTAACCCGGCCGCCCTTCCGTGCGGGTGGAGACGCACTTCTCGCCGCCCTCTTACTGCCCTGGGCCCCTCTTACTGCACTGGCCCCCCTCTTACTGCACGTAGCCTTCCACCTCATTGACGGGACGGGCATCCGCCTCATTGGGGTCCTCGCCCGCTTTCCACTTTGCCCGGCGCTGGCGCAGCAAATCCCAGCACTGGTCCAGCGCTTCTTCCACCTGCCGCAGGCGGGCACGTCGCTCATCCCGACCGTCCGCATCGTCGTCGGAAGCATCTTCTCCGGCGCCTCCCCCGCCGGAGCCGCTGGCGTGGCCCGACGCCGCAGGATCGCGGAGCTGATGCTCTTCGTCAACCAGCGCCTGGATGCGCTGCAAAATATCTTGGTTGTCCATCGCCTACACTCCCTCGTTACCGCGTCGTGGATTGCCTTTGCGGAAGCGCCGCTAGCAATCGCGGCGCGCCTGACTGGGCTGGGACTGCCAGCCTATTCAGGCGATGCGGTACGCGGAAGGGGTGGCCGTCAACCCTTCACCGCAGCCGCCCTGAGCAGCCCGCGTTGCGCAGTCCACCCAGCTGACCACTGGCGGCATCGCCGCAGTCTCGTTAGGGTGGACGGTAAGCATGCTTAGCATTTTCCCGATGCCAGCACCGCCCGGACCTTGATGTTCCTGTCCGCGTTCAACACCGCCACGGAGGAGAACCATGACCGACCAGTACACCTTCAAGAACCCTGTCACCGCTTACGAGCACATCGAGCCGCCCAAGCAGCACCAGCCCGAGCCCGGCCTGGACGCCAAGCTTGAACCCAAGGCCGACCTGGGCGAGGACACGTACCGCGGCACGGGTCGCCTCGATGGCAGGAAGGCAATCGTCACGGGCGCGGACTCCGGCATCGGCGCAGCGACGGCGATCGCCTTCGCCCGGGAAGGGGCCGACGTCGTACTGTCTTACCTTCCTGAGGAGGAGGAAGACGCGGCAAAGATCGCGAACCTTATTGAGAAGGCCGGCCGCAAGGCCGTGAAAGTCCCCGGCGACCTCAAGGACCCCGCTACCTGCCAGAAGCTGGTGGACACCGCGCTGCAGGAACTGGGCGGACTGGACCTCCTCGTGAATAACGCCGGCAAGCAGGTGGCGCAGGAGGACATCGGCGACATCAGCGACGAACAGTTCGATCACACGCAGAAGACCAACGTGTACGCCATGTTCTGGCTCACCAGGGCCGCGGTACCCCACCTTCCCGCCGGCTCCACAATCATCAACACGACGTCGATCCAGGCCTACAACCCGTCGCCGACCCTCCTTGACTACGCCACCACGAAGGCGAGCATCAACAACTTCACCAAGGGACTTGCACAGCAGTTGGCGCCGAAGGGAATCCGGGTGAACGCCGTGGCTCCCGGGCCGATCTGGACACCCCTGCAGGTCAGCAGCGGCCAGCCCAAGGAAGCCCTGCCCGAGTTCGGCAAGGACACACCCCTGGGCCGGGCCGGACAGCCCGCCGAACTCGCCCCCGCCTACGTGTTCCTGGCCTCGGCGGAGTCGAGCTTCGTGGTCGGCGAGACCCTGAACGTCAACGGCGGCAGCCCGACGCCGTAGCCGTTGTTCCCGGCGCCGTTGCGGGTCTGGACAGCGCATTTCTGCACCACTTTAGAAAACAACACCGCCGCCAGCCCCCCGGGAAACCGCGTCAGCATGCGGGAGACCCGGGGCCGGCGGCGTTTCGGCGCCACGAAAGTGGAGCAAAAGTGCCGCAAGCCGACTTATAGTGGCGACTACACCGCACCTCCCTGAGCCACTCCCGCAACCTACCTGAGGAGAGCCCCATGGAATCCCGCACACTTGGTTCACTTTCCGTCTCCAGTCTCGGCCTCGGCTGCATGGGCATGAGCGAGTTCTACGGAACCGGCGACGACAGCGAGTCAATCGCCACGATCCACGCCTTCCTGGACGCCGGCGGTACCCTGCTGGACACCGCGGACATGTACGGCCCGTTCACCAACGAGTTGCTGGTGGGCAGGGCGATCGCGGACCGGCGCTCCGATGTGGTCCTGGCAACGAAGTTCGGCAACGAGCGGCGGGAGGACGGTTCCTGGGTGGGCATCAACGGCCGCCCCGAGTACGTCCGCTCCGCCTGCGACGCCAGCCTGCAGCGGCTCGGAGTGGACCACATCGACCTCTACTACCAGCACCGGGTGGACAAGACCGTCCCGATCGAGGACACCGTCGGAGCGATGGCAGAGCTCGTCGAGGCTGGCAAAGTCCGGCATCTGGGGCTGTCCGAAGCCAGCGCTGAGACCATCCGCAGGGCACACGGCGTCCATCCGATAACTGCGCTGCAGACCGAGTATTCACTCTGGGAGCGGGAGCCGGAGACGAAGGTATTCCCCGTGCTGGCCGAGCTGGGAATCGGTTTCGTGCCCTACAGTCCCCTGGGCCGGGGCTTCCTCACCGGCCAGTTGCGCAGCCCCGACGACTTTGCTGCGGACGACTTCCGGCGGCACTCTCCGCGCTTCCAGGGCGAAAACTTCACCCGGAACCTGCAACTTGTTGACCGGGTGAAGGAACTCGCAGAGATGAGAAGCAGTGCAGTCCGGCGCAGCTCGCTCTGGCCTGGCTGCTCGCCCAGGGCGAGCACATCGTTCCCATTCCCGGCACCAAGAAGCGCGAACGCCTGGCCGAGAACCTGGGCGCGGCCGCCGTCGAGCTTTCAGCGGAGGACCTTGCCCGCCTTGACGAACTTGCCCCCGCGGGCGCTGTCGCAGGGGCGCGCTACCCGCACATGGCCTCGATAGACACCTAGAATCCCCCCTCCGCGCCCGCTAGGAGCGGAGGCAAAAACGAGCAAGAAAGGAAGTCCAATGACGGGCATTACAGAGGGCGCCGGCGGCGCCGGAGCCACAGACCAGGACCTCGCCCAGTGGAGCCAACGGCTCATCCAGGCGCTGCAGATCCTGGATCTCAAGGTGGACCAGCAGCTGGTGGCACGCCTCTCCGATGAGTCTTCCCGATCGGTGAATGGGCAGGCAGGGCCCATCACAGCCCTGCTGGTCGGCTACGCCGCCGGGCTCGCGGCGAAGGACGGCAGCGGGACGCCGCAGGACGCGGTGCAGTCGGCGGCCGACGTCGCCCTGCGGCTGTGCGAGCACGGAACCGAAGGCGGCCCGGACAGTGAGGGCTGGTCAAGCACCGCCCAGTGACCCCGGACCCCGGAAGAGCGCCCCCTCAGGAAGCCCTGGGCGTCACCCGGTCTCCGCGCTGGGCTCCAGCCGCACAAGCACAGCCTTGGACGCCGGCGTGTTGCTCCCCTCCGCGACGCTCTCCAAGGGCACCAAAACGTTGGCTTCCGGGTAGTAGGTGGCCGCGCAGCCGCTGGCCGTGGGATACGAAACGACGCGCAGCTTCCTCATCACCCGCTCCACGTTGTCCTCGTACACGCCGTGGATATCCACGAACTGGCCGTCACTGAGGCCAAGCTCGGCGATGTCCTCGGGGCTGACGAACACCACGTCCCGGCCCTTCTTGATCCCGCGGTAACGGTCGTTGTGCCCGTAGATCGTGGTGTTGAACTGGTCGTGCGAACGGACGGACTGCAGGATCAGCGTGCCCGCGGGCCGCTCGATGCTCTCCAGATGGTTGACCGTCAGCATGGCCTTGCCGGTGGGCGTGGTGAAGGTGCGCGAATCCCTCGGGCCGTTGGGCAGGACGAAGCCGCCTTCCTGCCGGATCTTGCTGTTGTAGTCCTCGCAGCCCGCCACCACATGGGAAATGTGCTCCCGGATGAGGTCGTAGTTTTTCTCGAACCCTACCCAGTCCGCGCTGGATTTCCCCTCCACCGTCTCGCGCGCGATTCGGCAGACTATGGCCACTTCAGACAACAGGTTCGGCGCAACAGGGTCCACCCTGCCCGCCGAGGGATGCACTGCGCAAACAGTGTCCTCCACAGAGATGAACTGCGGACCGGACTCCTGCAGGTCGATTTCCGTGCGCCCCATGGTGGGCAGGATGAGGGCTTCCCTGCCCGTCACCGTGTGCGAGCGGTTGAGCTTCGTGGAGATCTGAACAGTGAGGTCGGTGTTCTCCATGGCCGCCTCGGCAGCATGCGTGTCCGAGATGGCGGCCACCAGGTTCCCTCCCAGTGCCACGAAAACTTTGATCCCGCCGTCGCGCATTCTTCGGATGGTTTCCACGGCGTCCGCGCCGTGCTCGCGCGGCGGGTCAAAGCTGAACTCCTTGCCGAGGGCGTCCAGGAAGGCGGGCGGCATCTGCTCCCAGATGCCCATGGTCCGGTCCCCCTGAACGTTACTGTGCCCGCGGATCGGCGAGGCGCCGGCGCCGGGCTTGCCGATGTTTCCGCGCAGAAGGAGCAGGTTGATGATCTCCTTGATGGTGGCCACAGCCTTCTTGTGCTGGGTGATCCCCATGGCCCACGTGATGATGACCCGGTCCGCCTTCAGATACCGGGCAGCGAGCTCGTCAATCTCGTCGCTGCGGAGCCCTGTCGCTGCGAGGACCGCGTCGTCGTCCAGCCCGTCGAGATGCGCTCGGAGTTCGTCCAGGCCCTCGCAGTGCTGCTCAAGGAACTCATGGTCAAGCACGGTCCCCGGATTTTTCACCTCGGCGTCAAGGACCCGCTTCGAGATGGCCTGCAGTAATGCCATATCGCCGCCCACCCGAATCTGCAGGAACTGGTCTGCGAGGTCTGTGCCGTGGCCAATGATGCCCTTGACCTTTTGCGGGTTCTTGTACCGCAGCAGCCCGGCTTCCGGCAGCGGGTTGACGGCCACAATCTCGGCGCCCGCCTCCTTGGCTTCCTCCAGCGCTGTGAGCATGCGTGGGTGGTTGGTGCCCGGGTTCTGACCCATGATGATGATGAGCTGCGATTTGGCGAAGTCGTCGTAGGTGATGGTGGCCTTGCCGATGCCGATGGTCTGGCCCATCGCCCAGCCGGACGATTCGTGGCACATGTTGGAACAGTCCGGCAGGTTGTTGGTGCCGAAGGCCCGCACGAACAGCTGGTAGATGAAGGCGGCCTCGTTCGACGTCCGGCCGCTCGTGTAGAAAGCGGCCTCATCCGGCGTTGCCAGGCCGTTCAGCTTCCGCCCCAGAATCCCGAAAGCCTCGTCCCAGCTCACAGGCCGGTAGTGGTCCTCCCCCGCCGGCTTGTAAACCGGCTCCGTGAGGCGGCCCTGCATCCCGAGCCAGTACTCAGTTCTCTGGCGCAGCTCGCTGACGGGATGCTCCGCCCAGAACTCCGATTCGATGACCACGGGCGTGGCTTCCCAAGTGACGGCCTTGGCCCCGTTTTCGCAGAACTCAAACGTCTTGCGGTGGTCTGGGTCCGGCCAGGCGCAGCTCATGCAGTCGAAGCCGTGCTTCTGGTTCAGGGCCAGCAGCGTCTTCTCTGTCCTGCTCAAGCCCATGTGTTTGATGGCTGGCTGCAAGGAGTGGAGGACGCCAGGGATGCCGGCCGCCCACTCCTTCGGCTTGCCTACTTCGAGGTCTTTCTCGTCTGTCTCTTCCACGTCTGGGTTCTTGCGCGGCATGCTGCACACTCCTTGACTCGCCATCGTCCCGGTACTGCTGACCGCGGCATCATCGCCGCGGTGTTGCCTCCCTCACAGGACTAGCAGTTATGGAAGATGCCTGCAAGCATTTGGTCTCCTGACGCCGGGCCGGGCGGTCCTGCCACTAGCGTGGCAGCGCAGACGGGGCGGACAATTGGTGCACCTGCAGGAACTGTTTGGAGCCGACATGCGCCGACGAATGGGTTGGCTAAAACACCACAGGCTTCTGGCATTCTTTGTCCTGGCCTACGCAATTTCCTGGGCCTCGTGGCCTCTCTACGCGGCCGGGCTTGTGACGCGAATGGAATTCCTGCCGGTGGGTCCGCTTGCCGGGGCTGTCATCGTCATAGCCCTGACGGAGGGGCGCCCTGGCTTCCGCGCCTGGGGGCGGCGGCTGGTACGGTGGCGCGTCGGTTGGATCTGGTACGCCGTTGCTCTTCTGCTCCCTGTAGTCCTCGTCCTGGTCACGGGCTTCATCAACGTGGCACTAGGCGCCGCCGCCCCGGGCCTCGAACGGCTGACGTGGAGCGGGCTGATGACCGTATTCGCCGTCCGGCTGGTGAATCCGCTCGACGGCCCACTCGGCGAAGAGCCCGGTTTCCGCGGCTACGCCCTCCCTCTTCTCCAGGCATCGCGCCCACCGCTATTGTCCGCGGCGATCCTCGGCGTGCTCGTGACGCTGTGGCACCTGCCGCTGGTTCTCTTCGGCGGGCTCAGCATGATCGGTCTGCCGACGACGTTCGTCATCACCTTCCTCTACGTGTGGCTTTTCAACCGCACCGGCGGCAGCGTCCTCCTGACCTTTCTGTTCCACAACAGCCAGGGCACCTTCACCGTCGGATCCTTCGGCTTCGCCGCAGCCGCCGCCGGCCGCGCCGAGCTGATCTACTTCTTCGTCGTCGTGCTCGCGGTGCTGGCCACCGTGGTGCTGGACCGCAAGGCCTGGCGCAAAGCACCGCGCTCGGCCACCGCCGTCCGGCGTTTCCCGCTCGGATTGCGTCTCATGTGAACGACGGCGGGTGGTTGCCGCCGGGCGAACGGCGCCGGTGGCCCAATCAGGACCGGCTATTCCCATCCACGTCAGGACTCTCGACATGTCTGGAAACATGTGGTTCGACGGCTTCGCCGGCCCTTGGATTTCCGACGTCGCCCCGGGCGCGATCCTCGCCGGATGGTCCGGAATGCTGGCCGTCGGCGCACTATCCAGCTACATACTCTTCGCCTTGGGCTGGATGTTTTTTGGCATCGCCGGCTGGCGCTCGGGCATGTTCCCCGTGTGGATCGGCGTGGCATTCGTGGTGGCCGGATTCATTGGCTACAACGCCGGGCTGCCGCCCTACGGGCTCCCCATCGGGCTGGTCATGGCGGCGCTGGACTGGTGGATTATCCGGACGGGCGCCCCGGCGCCGACTCCACGTGGCTCCACGGCCGGCGGCCCGGCCGACTCCGCACCGCCGAGTGCCCCGCCCGAAGCCTAGCCCGACAGCTCGGCCAGCAGCTCGTGTTTCCGCTCCTCACTGGCGAAGGACGACCTGATCGAGTTCGCGGCGAGCCTCACCCGGTCAAATTCGGACAGGCCCAGGACTGACTCCAACTGGGCGAAGTTGCTGTCCACATAACCGCCGAAGTACGCCGGATCGTCCGAGTTCACGCTGACGTTGAGCCCGGCAGCCAGCATGGCCGGCAGCGGGTGGGCGGCCAGCATGTCCACGGCGCGGAGCCGGACGTTCGACAGCGGGCATACCGTCAGCGGCACATGGTCATCGACCAGCCGCTCCACGAGGTCCGGGTCCTCCATGCACCGGATCCCGTGGTCGATCCGCTCCACGCCCAGTACGTCCAGCGCTTCCACGATGTACGACGGCGGGCCCTCCTCCCCCGCGTGCGCAATCTTCCGCAGGCCTGCTTCGCCGGCCCGGGCAAACAGCCGCGTGAATTTCGACGGCGGATTGCCCACCTCTGCGGAATCCAGGCCGATGCCGGCGATCGGCGCGTTCATCGCAAGAAGCCGCTCCAGGACCTCGAGCGCCGAGTCCTCGGACAGGTCGCGCAGGAAGGCGGCGATCAGCAGCGTCGAGATGCCGAACTCCTCCTCAGAGGTGGCGAGCACCGAGGCTACGCCGTTCACGCAGGTCTCCAGGGCGACACCGCGCGAGAGGTGCGCCTGCGGATCCATCATGATTTCCGCGTGCCGCACCCCGGCTGCTGCAGCCCGCTCCAGGTAGGCCCGGGTCATGTCCGCGAAGTCCTGCTCGGTCCGCAGCACGGCCATGTTGGCGTAGTACAGGTCGAGGAACGACTGCAGGTCCGTGAACTCGTACCGGCTGCGCAGCTCATCCAGGTCCGCGTACGGCAGCTCGATCCCGTTCCGCTCAGCGAGCGCAAAGATCAGTTCCGGCTCCAGCGTCCCCTCGATGTGCAGGTGGAGCTCCGCCAAAGGCATCGGCGACGGGGCCGCCACCAGCTCCTCTTCAGCTGAAAGCGCAGTTTGCTCTGAAAACCCAGTTTGATCGGAAGGCGCAGTTTGACCTGAAAGAGCAGCGGGATCGACCGGTTCGGCGGCGGCGTCGTAAGTGTTCACCCCGACAGAATAGTCCCCGGACGGGCTATGCCCGTAGAGTCGAACAGATGCGGACTGAAGAGTATGCTGACCCCCTGGACGATCTGGACTGGAGCCTGGAAACCGGCACCGGTGCCCACCATTCTGCTGACGGCTTTGTCCGGGTGCGCGGCGCCCGCGAGAACAACCTTCGCAACGTGGACGTGGCCGTCCCGCGCGACGCGATCGTCGCCTTCACCGGCGTCTCGGGGTCGGGCAAGTCCTCCCTGGCGTTCGGGACCATCTACGCGGAAGCCCAGCGCCGCTACTTCGAGTCCGTGGCGCCGTACGCCCGCCGCCTCATCCAGCAGGGCCACAATCCCAAGGTGGAAATGATCACCGGGCTGCCTCCCGCCGTCGCGCTGCAACAGCGCCGCGGCACTCCCAGCAGCCGTTCCACGGTGGGAACGGTGACCACGCTGTCCAACTCGCTCCGCATGCTGTTCTCCCGTGCCGGCAGTTATCCGGCTGGCGCCAGCCCGCTGGACTCGGACGCCTTCTCGCCCAACACGGCCGCCGGGGCGTGCCCCGAGTGCCACGGCCTCGGTGTGGCGCATACCGTCACCGAAGCCTCCCTGGTGCCGGACCCGTCGCTGAGCATCCGGGAGGGTGCGGTCGCCGCCTGGCCGACGGCATGGCAGGGCAAGAATCTGCGCGACATCCTCACCCACCTGGGATACGACGTCGACACCCCCTGGCGGGAGCTGCCCAGGAAGGACCGTGACTGGATCCTTTTCACTGACGAGCAGCCGGTCGTGGAAATCACGCCTCAGCGCGACCGTGTGGCCAAGCCGTACAAGGGCAAGTTTTGGAGCGCCAAGAGCCACGTGCTGCACACGCTGGCCGACTCGAAGAGCAACACCATGCGCGAACGGGTGCTCCGCTTCATGGAGACCGGCCCCTGCCAGCGGTGCAGCGGCAGCGGACTCACGCCGGAGGCCTTGGCCGTGACATTCGCCGGCAGGACCATCGCCGAGCTCAACGCAGTGCCGATGGCCGAACTGGCGGACATCATCCGCCCCACGACAGAGCTGAAGGACGCCGGCACCGCGTCCCGCAAGCTGTCCTCCGGCGAAGACAACGAGGTGGCCGTGGCCGTCACGCGTGACCTCCTCCAGCGGATTACGGTCCTGCTGGATCTGGGGCTCGGCTACCTTGCCCTGGGCCGCTCGACGCCCACCCTCTCCCCGGGCGAAATGCAGCGCCTCCGGATCGCCACGCAGCTCCGCTCGGGGCTGTTCGGCGTGGTGTACGTGCTGGACGAGCCCTCTGCCGGGCTGCACCCTGCGGACGCCGAGCCCCTCCTGGCGGTGCTGGAGCAGCTGAAGTCTTCGGGCAATTCCGTGTTCGTGGTGGAGCACAACATGGACATTGTGCGCCGCGCCGACTGGCTCGTGGACGTGGGGCCGAGGGCAGGAGAGGGCGGCGGCGAAGTTCTGTACAGCGGGCCGGTGGCCGGCCTCGCGGCCGTCGAGGCTTCCGTTACACGCCCGTTCCTCGTTCCGGACGGTTCCAGGGGCGGTGCTGACGACGGCGGTATCACCGGCGGCGGTGACCGCACCGCCGGCACCGGCGAGCCTGACAGCAGCGTCCGTACCGGCCGCCGTCGGGAGCCCAGTGCTTGGCTGGAACTGAAGGACATCTCCCGCCACAACCTTCGCGGCCTCGATGCGGCCTTCCCGTTGCAGGTCCTGACGGCGGTCACCGGAGTGTCCGGCTCGGGCAAGTCGACGCTGGTCAGCCATGTACTGGCCGAAGTGGTCGGATCCGAACTGCACGGCAACGGCGAGGGTGCAGACGCCGCTGCCACCGAGCTTACGGGCGCCGAGCTAACGGGCACCAACGAAGACCAGCCCATGGTGGACGGCGGTCCCGGAGGCCCGCTGAGTGTAGGTATCGTGACCGGCCTGCACCACGTGGACCGGCTGGTGACGGTGGACCAGAAACCGATCGGCCGAACGCCCCGGTCCAACCTGGCCACCTACACCGGGCTCTTCGACGCCGTGCGCAAGGAGTTCGCCGCCACGGACGAAGCCCGGGCGCGCAGATACGGGGCCGGACGATTCTCCTTCAACGTGGCAGGCGGGCGCTGCGAGACCTGCCAGGGCGAGGGATTTGTCGCCGTCGAACTGCTCTTCCTGCCCGGCAGCTACGGCCCCTGCCCGGAATGCGGCGGCTCACGCTACAACCCCGAAACCCTTGAAATCACCTACCGCGGCAAGACGGTGGCCGACGTCCTGGGCATGACCGTGGACGCGGCCACGGAATTCCTGCAGGACGTTCCAGCCGCTGCCCGCAGCCTGCAGACGCTCCGGGAAGTCGGACTGGGCTACCTGCGGCTCGGGCAGCCCGCCACCGAACTGTCCGGCGGAGAGGCCCAGCGCATCAAACTCGCCACCGAACTGCAGCGCGCGCGCCGCGGCCACACGCTGTACCTGCTGGATGAGCCCACCACCGGGCTGCATCCGGCGGACGTCCGGCTCCTCATGGCCCAGCTGCAGCGCCTTGTGGACGCGGGAAACACGGTGGTGGTGGTGGAGCACGAAATGGACGTGGTGGCGGAAGCAGACTGGGTGGTCGACCTCGGGCCGGCCGGCGGGGACGCCGGCGGAGAGATCGTCGCGGCCGGAACGCCCGCCGCCGTCGCCGGTTCACCGGACAGCCGGACGGCGCCGTACCTGGCTTCCGCCCTAAATTTCCCGTCCGTGAGGTAACAGCCTGAGAGCTTCCCCGTTCCCGGTTCCTGTTCAGCTAGGCCTCCCGCTGCCGGGTTGAGCTGCCCTTAAATCGCTTGACTGTCAATAAAGATCTCGATTTGATAACGGCGTCCAACACCTTTAGGGTGAGACACATGCCCGCGCGACGCGGGCCCATGAATGCCCGGTGCCGCCACCACCAATTACTGCCCGGCCGGCGGATACCGAAATGACCTCTAGTTCGTCAGGGGCGGGCAGTAGCGCGACAACGTCCGGGGACGGACCGAGCGCGGGTGGCCTCAGGAGCATCCCAATAATGAAAAAGTCGACATTTAGCACTGCCGCGCGCCGTGGAGTCACCCTGGCCGCCGTTTCCGCAGCAACTCTGACGCTCTCCGCCACGGCCGCCAACGCAGCCACGCCTACCGCCAGCGCCTCCACGTGGGACGCCCTCGCCCAGTGCGAGAGTGGCGGCAACTGGTCCACCAACACCGGCAACGGCTTCTCCGGCGGCCTGCAGTTCACCCCGCAGACCTGGGCTGCCTTCGGCGGAACCGGCTCCCCCCAAGGCGCTTCCCGCGCGCAGCAGATCGCTGTGGCCGAAAAGGTCCAGGCCAGTCAGGGCTGGGGCGCATGGCCCGCATGCTCCGCAAAGCTGGGCCTGAACGGCGGCGGTGGCGCTCCTGCACCGCAGATCCTGCCCCAGAGCGCGCCGGTCCAGGCCGCACCTGCCCAGGCTCCGGTCCAGGCCGCACCTGTCCAGGCGCCGGTTCAGGCTCCGGTTCAGACGGCTCTCGTGGCACAGGCCCCGGTGGCCGCCGAAGTTCCGGTCCAGGCACCCACCGAGGCCCGCCACGCTGCCGCCGTCGCCGTGAGCGGCCAGACCTACACGGTCCAGGAAGGCGACACCCTGAGCAAGATCGCTCAGGAGCTCGGCATCCAGGGCGGGTGGCAGCAGCTCGCGGACGCCAACACCGACACCATCAGCAACCCGAACCTGGTGTTTGTCGGCCAGGTCCTGCAGCTGCCTGCCTAATCTGGCTGGTCAGGCCGCTTAGCGGCACTGCACTAAAGCTCGACGCCGGGCGGTCCCTTTCGAGGGGCCGTCCGGCTTCGTTTTGTATGTATGGGCTCCACCAACGACGACGCCGGGCGGTCCCTTTCGAGGGGCCGTCCGGCTTCGTTTTGTATGTATGGGCTCCACCAACGACGACGCCGGGCGCCCCCTAAATGGGGGACGCCCGGCGTCGTAATTAGTTGCCTACAGCGTGACGGCTGGAAGCGTCAGTATGCGGCCTTAGGCCACGGCGGGGAGTTCCCGGACGATGCGCACCTTCCAGGCGGCGTCGTCGCTGGTGTCCAGGAGGGCGACGGTGCCGGAGGCGAGGTGCAGGGCAACCCGCTTGGCGTGCAGCAGCTCAAGGTAAAGGTGCTCGTTGACGCGGGCAGGGCTGTCGACAACGAACTTCACGGCGTCGCGCACCTTGCGGTAGTTGTTGCTGCGTTCGCGGTGCAGGTGCAGCTCGAGCTCGTGGCGCTGCTTGACGCGCGGCTCGTGCTTGTTCAGCCAGTTGACGGCTGCGTGGACGCCGATCACCAGGGCCAGCGAGACGGCGTAGATCCACCAGCCGGTGGTCATCAGGAAGAGCGGCAGGTTGGCGACGGCCACCACTGCGATGAAAACGCGCAGGGCCACGAGCCGGCGCAGGGTCAGCGCTACGGAAGCAAGCGCAGTGCGGAAACGGTGCTGGTCCTTGCGCGCATCGGCCGGATCAAGCGTAAACTCGTCCAGAACGAGGATCCCGTTCGCGTCGGCGCCCAGCATTTGGCCGTACTTCGGAACGAACAGCTGAGGCTCCTGTGACGCATGTGAATTCGCTTCCGCGGGGGCGGAGGGCAGGGGCGCGGGGGACGTAAGAGTCATGAGTTGGCTTCCAGACGCTGGTAAGGTTTCGGATATCTTAGTGGATTAATCGACCTTTCGTATGCATAGGTCCACAATGTGAACGCCGGGCTGTCCATTTTGGCCACTGACTGTGCCCTCCGGCACTTCAATTGGCACATGGCGCCAGGGACGGCAGACTGAAGGGATGCAAACCTTCCTTCCCTATCCCGATTTCCGGCAAAGCGCAGCCGCGCTGGACACACCCCGGCTGGGCAAACAGCGCGTAGAAGCGCTGCAGACACTCCGCGCGCTGGTCATCCCGGAATACGGATGGCAGTCACACCCCGCCATCCGAATGTGGATGGGGCACGTTCCCGCGCTCACCATGTATGGCCTGGCCATGGTGGACGAGTGGACCAAGCGCGGCTTCGCCGACAACACCCGGGACAACATCCGCGAGTTCGCCCCCCAGGCTGCGCACCCTGACTACGCAGCCAAGATTCTGCTTCCGCCGTGGCTCGGCGACCCCGAGTTCCACCTGAGCCACCGTTCCAACCTGATCCGCAAGGACCCACGCTTCTACGAAGAGGTCTTCCCTGGCACCGAGCATGGCCTGGAGTACGTCTGGCCGGAACCCAGGCACGAGTTCCTGCCGGAGGATCCAGAGGGTGACGTTCTCTGGATCCTTCGCGAGCACGTCGGCCACGGGGACCCGGAGCAGCTGGACAAGGTTGGGCTGCCTGCAGTGGGGCGGGCGGCTTCCGCTGTTGCGCCCGATTCTGCCTCCGGCGACGGTTCCGGCGCTGCCGGTGCCGCCGGGGAATCCGGCGACGACTACCAGTTCGTCTACGCGGAGGAAACGTCGCGCCGGCCATCCAAGGTAGCCCGCAAGGCCGCGGCCAAGCCGCTGGTGAAGAAACCGTCGCGGAAACGGCAGCGGCAAGAATCGGCTTTCTCGACGCTTCCCGGAAAGTCGCCGGTGGCCGTGCCGTTCGACGGCGGCAGCAAGTTCGCCGTCGGAATGGTCGTGGGCCGTCCGATCACGCTCGACGACGGGCGCTTCGGCCGCAATTTCCAGGTCACCGACATCATCGACCGGTCAGAGTTCGACTACCCGGCGCTGCTGCAGGACCCGCGCGTCTTCTTCCCCGTTCCGGCTCTCTGACCCGCGGCTATGACTATCCTCCTCGCCGGCTGTGGCGACCTCGGCACCGAGGCGGGCCTGCGATTCGCCGCAGCCGGGCAGCGGGTGGTGGGCTGGCGGCGCTCACCGGACAAGCTGCCGGCTGAGATCGAGGGCGCCGCTGCCAACCTAAGCACCGCCGAACTGCCGCCTGTCCCGGCGGACACCACCGCCGTCGTCATCGCTGTGGCGGCGGATGCGCCTACGGAAGAGGCCTACCGAAGCGCGTACCTGGACGGCGTGGCGCATGTGCTCGACGCTCTTGAGCGCGACCGTGTGACGCCCGAACGCGTCCTTTTCGTCTCGTCCACGGCCGTGCATGGCGACGCTGGAGGCGGATGGATCGATGAAAACACGACGCCGGAACCCGCGGGATTCTCTGGTCGCATCATGCGTGAGGCCGAGGAGCTCCTGCTGAAACGGCTCGATGGAACCGGGACCTCACCTATCGTCCTCAGGCTTGGCGGCATCTACGGTCCCGGCCGCACCAGGCTCATCGACCAGGTCCGAACAGGCTCGGCCATCATCCCGGACCAGCCACGCTTCACCAACCGCATCCACCGAGACGACGCCGCGGGTGCCATCGTGCGCTTGTGCACCATGAGTGCTGTGCCATCACCGGTCTATCTGGGCGTGGACAACGATCCGGCCGAGTTGGGCGACGTCCTACGGTTCCTGGCGGCCGAGTTGGGGATGGACGTCCCATCCACAGGTTCTCTGGGCGATGCCCGTGGTGGCAACAAGCGGTGCAGCAATGCGTTGCTTCGGGAAACAGGGTTTTCATTCAAGTACCCAACTTTCCGTGAGGGCTACCGTGACATTCTGGCCGGGGTGGGCGTGCGCCACCCCTGATGCAATGCACCGCCCATGGAGAGATGCGGCCGGTATGCGGGGGCCGAAAAGTTTTTTCAAAAACTTTTCACTATTCGTCCACGGTGACCCTGATCACCCCTAAAAATGTCAGAGCCCGTTGAGATAGTTTTCCTATGGAAGCCATTGGAGAGCACGGAGCGAACAGCTCAACCGGGACTGACGTCTCCGGCTTCAGTGCCGCTGCTCTGCTGCCCGGCCGGGGGCTTCGCAGCGTTCCAGCCGCCGGTTCTGCGACGCTTGGCTCGGGAACTCCCGGCCCGGTATCACCTGACCTGGCAGCTACTGAGCTGGGGTCGCCAGCGCCGGCCACTCCTGACTTGAAGGCGGCCCTGGCGCTGCTGGACACTGCGACCACTGCGGCGCCGGACGAGCTGGCCGGAGCCAACTTCCTCGACGCGGCCGATTTCGCAGAGCTCGCCGAGGAACTCTCCCGCCGGGTCGAATACCTCCAGCTCCAGGCCGCCGACGCGGTGGACCGGACGCGGACCGAGGCCATCAACGCCGCCGAGACCGCCAGCCGCACGGCCAGGCTGGACCACCGGCTGGGGCACCGGACCCGGACCCGCTGTCGCCACGCCAGCGGTCCCCGCGCGTGCGGTGACGTGGTCCGCGGCCGATGACGGGGCCCGGAACACCGCCGAGTTCCTCCGCACCCGGCTCCGGATCAGTTCCACCGAAGCCCGCCGCCGCCTCGCCCTCGCCGGCGCCACCCTCCCCCGCACCGGCCTCACCGGACGGCCCATGCCACCGGCACACGAAGAAACCGCCGCCGCCCTCACCGCCAGGATCATCGCCTCCCGCGCCGGAACCATCATCACCACCGCCCTGGACAAAGTCCGCCACATCCCCGACCCCGACACCATCGCCCAGATGGAACACAACCTCACCCTGACAGCGATCGAGAACGACCACGACTTCCTCACCCGCATCGCCCACCGCTGGATCGACGCCCTCGACCAGGACGGCACCGAACCCAGCGAAGAAAACCTCCGCCACCGCCAAGGCGTCTTCCTCCACCACAAACGCGGCGGCCTCCACCACCTCGAAATCCGCGCCACCACCGACCAATACGAAGTCCTCACCACCGTCATGAACACCGCCACCAACCCCCGCACCACCACACCCGACACCACCGCCTGCGCGAGCCACAGCAGCAGTGCAGAGGGCACCGGCCCTGACGGTGGCAGCGCCGCTGTCGACCTGGACGCCGTGTTCAACGCCCCCACCCCGGCACCTGACCTGGACCGCCGCACCCTCGCCCAACAACGCCTCGACGGCCTCGTCGGCGGCTGCAAGGCAGCCCTCGCCGCCGGCACCCTGCCCGCCACCGCAGGACTCCGCCCCCAAGTCATGGTCACCATCAACCACCACGACCTCCTCAACAGCATCGAAACCACCGCCGCCCAAGGCCCCCGCTACGCCCCGAACGGAAACCGCCCCGGCACCCGGCCCACAGACAGCACTCGGCCCACAGACAGCACCCGGCAGACCGAACCCCAACCCCAGCCGGGCACCCACCCGACCACCCGGCAGCCCGTCACCGCCCTCCCTGGCATCAACTGGCCCGGCACTCCCCTCTCCGGCACGGCCACCGGCAGCGGAACCTTCACCTACACCGGCCCCGTCACCGTCTCCACCATCCGCAAAATCGCCTGCGACGCCGACATCATCCCCGTCCTCCTCGGCTCCGAAGGACGCATCCTCGACATCGGCCGCGCCACCCGGATCTTCCCGCCCCACATCCGCAAAGCCCTCACCGCCCGCGACCAGGGCTGCGCCTTCCCCAACTGCACCATCCCCGCATCCTGGTGCGAAGCCCACCACATCACCTACTGGTCCCGGGGCGGACCCACCAGCACCGACAACGGCGTCCTCCTCTGCACCCACCACCACCATCTGATCCACAAGGAACAGTGGAAAATCCACGTCAAAAACGGGACCCCCTGGTTCATCCCGCCACCCCACATCGACCCCCGCCAACAACCCCGACAAAACCACCACAACATGAGGCGATGGCAGACCCGGCGGGCAGGCAGGACCCGTCAACGGGGCACCGCCGTGCCCGCCGGTACTGGGTGGATTCACTAACTTCGGACCAAAGCCAGAAGCGCCCAGCCCCTCAATTCGGGACCAAGCGCTTCCGGTGAAACGAGATTTGCCTTTGCTATGCGTCCTGCCAGCCCGTGCCTTCCGTGAAGGTGGCTACGAGAGTTCCCACGCCAGCCTGCAGCGAATTCGAGGGGTCCTCGTACAGGGACGCCTCCGTCGCGCGGCTGTGGGTGATGAGCTGCTCGGCTTCGAGCTTCGCCTCGGGCACGGTGGCGCCGATGATTCCGGTGCGCGCGGGAAGCTCGGGGGTGTGGACTACCTCGGCATTGGTCTCCGAGAGCGGGATAGTGGTCCCCGCTCGAATCTCGTCATGCGGAAACTCGAATTCGGCGTCGTCGGGGGCAGCGGGAATCGTGTACTCCAGGAAGTAGTTCATGACCCCAGCCTTGCAGATATTCCCCACGCCAGAAACCCGCCCCGCCGCCGGCGGATACGAGTATTCGCCGCCCCTTCAACCGGGAACGCTAGCGAAAAAAAGGTCCGCTCCTACCGTCCCGCCGCGTATCCCTGCGCACCCCGGGGGTTAGCGGCAGCCTGCAGCACGCCAGTCCGGGGATCGCGTACGACGGCGGACAGCCGTCCCAGCGTCCAGTCGCCTGCCCTGGTGATCCGGTGTCCACGCCGTTCGAGCCCGGCGATGACGTCATCTCCCAACCGGTCCTCGACGACGGCACCGCCAGGCTCCCAGGTTCGCGGCCAGAAGGATCCGGGCATCGACGTCGTGTGGAACGCCGGCGCGTCGATGGCCTGTTGCGGAGAGTACCCGCCGACGATGGTCCGCAGCAGGTACAGCAACTGCCACTGGTCCTGTTGGTCTCCCCCGGGCGAGCCGAGCGCGGAAACAGCAACTCCATCGCGCAGCACCAGCGTCGGCGTCAGCGTGGTCCGCGGCCGCTTGCCCGGCGTCAACGTCGACGGCGTTCCGGGCTCAAGCCACGTCATCTGCAACCGCGTGCCCAGGCAAAACCCGAGCTCAGGAATCGCCGGCGACGATTGCAGCCAACCGCCCGATGGCGTGGCCGACACCATATTGCCCCAGCGGTCCACGACATCGATGTGGCACGTGTCGCCGCGGGTTTCCCCGTTGGATGCCACACTAGGCTCACCGATCGTGGGTTCGCCCACGCCGGCGGTGGCAGCCGCGGATCCTGGGCGGCCGGGAGTGGCACGACCTCCCAAAGCGGGCGACCCGCCGTCGTCATCCGACGGCGCAGGCGGGGCGTACTCGGTCCGGAGCGTGGGAACGTACGGCTCACGCCCGGGAACGGAGCCCGGGCGGAGCTCGTGCGACGCATCTTCGGTGATGAGCTCCCGGCGCGACGCAGCGTAATCCTCCGACAGCAGGTAATCGAGTGGGACATCAGCGTCGCCGTAGTACGCCTCGCGGTCCGCCAGCGCGAGCTTCTGCGCCTCCAGGATGGTGTGCGCCCCGAGCTCGGTGGAAGGGTCGAGGTGGTCGTCATCGAAGCCGGCCAGGATCGCGAGCGTCTGCAACAGGGCCGGCCCCTGTCCCCACGGGCCGGTCTTGGCGATGGTGTGGCCGCGGAACTCGAACGTCGCAGCGTCCTCCAACGACGCGCGGAAGCCAGCCATGTCGGCCATCGTCATGACGCCGCTGTGGTCGGTCCCGGACGAGTGGCGGTGCGGAGTGCGCACACTTTCCGCCACAGCGCGGGCCACGAAGCCCTCGCTCCATTCCCTGCGGGCGGCTTCGATGCGTTCCTCGCGGGTATGGGCCGGTTCCGCGGCGAATGCCTCGCCGAGGCCGGCACCGGCTTGGACCAGTTTCTGGAGGGTGCGGGCAAACGCCGGATTCCGGACCAGCTCGCCCTCCTCCGGGATACGCCCCTCCGGCATCCACAGGTCTGCAGACGTGGGCCAGTGCTCCCGGAACAGCTCCGCGACTGCCGAGATTGTGCTGCAGACGCGTGGCAGCACCGGGTGGCCGTCGCGTGCGTATCGGATGGCGAAGTCCAGGACCTCCGCCAGCTCCCACGTTCCGTGATCCCTCAGCAGCAACAGCCAGGCATCGACGGCGCCGGGGACCGCAGCGGCCAGCGCACCTGACCCGGGCACCAGTTCCAGGCCTTCCGCGCGGAAGTGTTGGACCGTCGCGCCGGCCGGAGCCGGGCCTTGGCCCATGAGAACCACCGGTTTCCCGGGCTTCTCCGCCGTGCTGAACACGCCGGTCATGTCACCGCCGGGCCCGTTGAGGTGCGGTTCCACCACGTGCAGCACGAACGCCGCGGCCGTGGCCGCGTCGAATGCGTTCCCGCCCCGCTCCAGCACAGCCTGCGCAGTGCCGGTGGCGAGCCAATGGGTCGTTGCGGACATGCCGAACGTGCCCTGCAGCGTAGGACGGGTGGTAAAAGTCTCCGGCCTCGTAAAACTCATAGGGGCTACTGTAGTCACCGGCTTCCGTCCGTTCCGGGATACGGCGCCCGCGACACGGTCTGCCTGTGCGGGAGCCTACTTACCCAGGCCGGCGCGGCGCAGGGCTTCGGCCATGGCGGTATCCGCTTGAGCTGGCCGCTGCCCGGTCTGCTTCGGCTGTCGTTTTGGGCTGTTGCGGTCTGCTGGAGATCTGCCAGAATCGCTCCCCTCGCGAGCCGCCGGTTTTGCGCCGCCTTGGCCAGAAGCGCCCGTGCGGTTGCGGTCGCCTTCGCGGGGGCCACCTCCCGGGCGGCCGGCTGCGCGGTCGCCGCCTGCTGAGCGCCCACCGTCCCGGCCCCGACCGCCGCGTTCACCAGCCGGGCGTTCACCAGTCGGCCGTTCACCAGCCGGGCGTTCACCAGCCGGCCGGCCGGCGGAAGAGCTGCCGCCGGAAGCGGCCGGTTCGTCATCGAGCTTCAGTGTGAGGGAGATACGTTTCCGCTCCGGATCGGTCTCAAGCACCTTCACCCGTACCACCTGCCCGGACTTGACCACCTCGCGCGGATCGGCGACGAACCTGTTGGCGAGGGCGGACACGTGAACCAGGCCGTCCTGATGAACCCCCACGTCCACGAACGCGCCGAACGCGGCAACGTTGGTGACTGTTCCTTCCAGGACCATGCCGGGCTTCAGGTCGGAGATCTTCTCGATGCCCTCGGAGAAAGCTGCCGCCTTGAACGCCGGACGCGGGTCGCGTCCGGGCTTCTCGAGTTCGGCGATGATGTCCCGCACCGTGGGCAACCCGAAGGAGCCGTCCACGAAATCAGCAGGGTTCAGGCACCCGGCATCAGCCAGCGGAGCAAGCCCGGAAGCACCGGAACTGCGGCCAGCACCCGCCGCGACCAGGATTTTCCTAGCCACCGAGTAAGCCTCTGGGTGAACGCTCGAGGCGTCCAACGGCTCCGCTCCCCCGGTGATCCGCAGGAACCCGGCACACTGTTCGAACGCCTTCGCGCCCAGCCGCGGCACCTTCTTCAGCTCGCTGCGCTTCGCGAACGGCCCGTTTTCGTTGCGGTACGCCACGATGTTCTCGCTCAGCAGCGGCCCGACGCCGGCCACCCGGCTCAGCAGCGCCGGCGACGCCGTGTTCACGTCCACGCCCACGGCGTTCACGCAGTCCTCCACCACGGCATCCAGGCTGCGGTCCAGCTTCGCGGCAGTGACATCGTGCTGGTACTGCCCCACGCCGATCGACTTCGGATCGATCTTCACCAGCTCAGCCAACGGATCCTGCAGCCTGCGGGCAATGGACACGGCGCCGCGCAGCGACACATCCATGCCCGGAAGTTCGGCGGCGGCAAGGGCGGACGCCGAATACACGGACGCACCCGCCTCGGAAACCACCAACTTTTGCGGCGCAGCGCCACCTGTCCCGGATTCCGCACCAGTGCCCGAGCCAGCACCCGCGGAGAGCCGCTTGATCAGATCGGCCGCGAGCTTGTCCGTTTCGCGCGACGCCGTTCCGTTGCCAATGGCCACGAGTTCGACGGCGTGCTGCCGCGCCAGCCGGGTCAGCGTCGTCAGGGCTTCGTCCCACTTGCGCGCCGGAGCGTGTGGGTAGACGGTGTCCGTGGCCACCACCTTGCCGGTTCCGTCGACCACCGCCACTTTCACGCCCGTCCGCAGCCCGGGGTCCAGGCCCAGGGTTGAGCGGTTTCCGGCGGGCGCGGCCAGCAGCACGTCCCGCAGGTTGGCGGCGAAAACGCGCACGGCCTCGTCTTCTGCTGCGGCGAACATGCGTCCCCGCAGATCGGCCGTCAGCCGCGCAAGCACCCGGGAGCGCCACGCCACCTGCGCGGTCTGGAGCAGCCAGGCATCGGCGGGGCGGCCACGGTCGGCTACCCCGAGGAACCGGGCAACGGCGGATTCGTAACGGGTGCGCGCAGCGGCCAGGGCGTCGCCGTCGGCCGGCTCCGCTTCAGCAAGGTCCAGCTCGAGCACGCCGTCTTTCTCACCGCGCAGCAGCGCCAGCACGCGGTGCGACGGCATTCCCGACGGCGCCTGCGAAAAGTTAAAGTAATCCGCGAACTTCTGCCCCTCGGATTCCCTGCCCTTCTTCACCCGGGACACCATCCGGCCCTGCGTCCACAGCCGCTCGCGCAGGTTCTCTGCAAGGTCGGCGTCCTGGGCCACGCGCTCCACGAGGATGGCGCGGGCGCCGGCGAGCGCCGCAGCGGCGTCGTCGACGGCGTGCTCCGTGTTCAGGTACTTGGCTGCCTCGCGCTCGGGGTCGAGCTCCGGGCGTTTGAGCAGCGCGTCCGCGAGCGGCTCCAGCCCGGCCTCACGGGCGATCTGCGCCTTGGTGCGGCGCTTTGACTTGAAGGGCAGGTAGATGTCTTCGAGCCGGGACTTCGTATCGGCAGCCACGACGGCGGCCTGCAGTTCCGGGGTCAACTTCCCCTGCGCGGCAATCGCCTCCAGGACAGCACGACGGCGGTCCTCCAGTTCGCGGAGGTAGCGCAGGCGCTCGTCGAGCTCGCGGAGCTGGCCGTCGTCGAGCGTCCCGGTGGCTTCCTTGCGGTAGCGGGCGATGAACGGAACGGTGGACCCGCCGTCGAGCAGTTCCACGGCCGCCTTCACCTGCCAGGCCTTCACGCCGAGCTCGGCGGCGATCTGTTCCGCTATGCGGGCGGCAATATCGTCCGCCCCGGGACCGGCGACCGGCCCGGACGCGGGGGTGTCCTTCGGGTTTGTCCCGGCGGCGGAGGCGGGGCTGGGCGAGGGCATGGCGGGGTGCTGCGGCTGTTGGGTCACCAGAACATTTTGCCCTACGCGCCCGGATCCGGGGCGATCAAGGGGCAGCGGACGAAGCAAACCGCACTACCCACAACCGCCCTTAAGTGGTGTAGTGACTTTATGCAGCGGGGGTCATCGACTTAGGCGGCGCATCATGCAGGAACTGCTCATCATTCTTCAGGATGGCTTCAACGAGGATGAGGTTGCCATCACAGTCAACGGAAAGGAGGCCCGGTACGACCGCGATGTCACCACCAGGGAACTGTTGGGCATGGCCGAGGAAGTCTCCGTTGAACTGCCGGCCAAAGGCGCAACGGTGGGGGTCGAAGTCACCAGCCGCAGTCTCAGCGCGGAAATGAAACTCCACGGCAGACCCCGGAGCCTTCTGGTGTCCATTGAAGACGGCGAACTCGTGCTCAGCGAAGGGACGGGCCGCGAGGCATTCCTCTAGTCTGCGTACACCAGCGACAGTGCTTCGTCCAGCACTTTTCCGAAGTTCGCGGCGTCGTGTGCGAACCGGCCGAGGAACAGCCCGGACACACCATTCAGTGTGGGCAGCAGGCCGGGTTTCGCGGACCCGCCGTAGATGACGGCGAGGTGCTGCAGCCCGTGGGCACCGAGCAGTTCCCGCAAAATGTGTACGACGGCGGACACGTACTCCGCGCTGGCAGGATCGGCGGCGCCGATGGCCCAGACGGGTTCATAGGCGATGACCAGCCGGGCGGCCAGGTCCCAGTCCCCGCCGACCGCGGATTCGATCTGGCTGAAGACGAAGCGGGCGGCGCCTTCCGCACCGGCAGTACCGCCGGCGTCGGCCGCTCCGGCATTCAAGGTGGCCTCCGGGCCGAGCGACTCCTCCCCCACGCACAGCAGCGGGCTGAGGCCGGCGTCGTCGGCCGCCCTGACCTTGAGCGCAATCATGGCGTCGTCCTCACCGAAGTGCCGCCGCCGCTCGGCGTGCCCGATCTCCACGAGTCCCACGCCCAGCTCGGCGAGCAGCGACGGCGAGAGTTCACCCGTCCACGGACCATCTGCCCAGCCGCAATTCTGGGCACCTAGGACCAGCGGCGACCCGGCCATGATCTCCCCTGCCGCCGGAAGCATCGGAAAGGACGGAATCACGAACGGGACCACCCGCCCGGCCGCGAGGGCCGGGCGGGCGTCCGCCTGCTGGCGCAGTTCATCCAGCCAGCGCAGGCTGTCCCGGTAACCCAGGTACATCTTGGTGCTGACGCCGACGAAAATCGTGCCGGGGTCTTTGATGGCCTGGCCGAGCTGGGTCACGGGATTTCCTGCCTTTACTGGGTTACTAGGCGCTGGTGTTGCTGCGCCTGTGCGCGCTGCTGACTACTTTTCCAGCAGTGCCTGATCTTGGGCAGTGCCAGCCGTTCCGGTGGCGCTGGTTTCGAGCAGGTCGTCGGCCTTGTTCTTGAACTTCCGAGTGCCGATCATCATGACCGCGGCGAGGAACGGCAGCACGCCGAGTGCGTAGACGCCCATGGTGCCGGTATCCGAGGCGGTCACCTGGTTGACGGTGGTCCGCAGGATCGGGGCCACGAAGCCGCCCATGTTGCCCAGCGAGTTGATGAGACCGATGCCGGCCGCGGCGGCAGTTCCGGTGAGGAACGCCGTCGGGTATGACCAGGCGATGGGTCCGATGGAGAGGAAGCTGCACACCGCGAGGGTGATGAACACGATGCCCAGCGCGGGGAGATGGTTGGCGCCGGCCCAGGCGGAGCCGAAGATGCACAGGCCGGTGGAGATGAACAGCCCGGTGCCCCAGACCCGGCGGCGGATCACGGTGTTGGCGGCCTTGCCGATGAAGTAGCAGGCGAAGATGCCGAAGAACCACGGGATGGCGGCCATGAGTCCGACGGCGAGGCCTACCTTCTGCCCGGTCAGCTGCGCCACCTGCTGCGGCAGGTAGAAGGTGACGCCGTAGACGGCGATCTGGAGGCAGAAGTAGATGACCGTGAAGTACCAGACCTTGCCGTTCTTCATCGCGGCGAGCACACCGCGCGGACCGGTCTCTTCCTTGACGGTGTCTTCCAGGGCCATGACGTCCAGGAGCGCTTTCTTCTCGTCCCTGTTCAGGAATTTGGCGTCCTGCGGGCTGTTGATCAGGAAGAAGAAGGCGGCGACGCCGGCCAGCACGGCGAGCATGCCCTCGATGAAGAACATGACCTGCCAGCCCTGGACGCCGGGAACCTGGTCGCCGATGTTGATCAGCCAGCCGGACAGCGGGGCGCCCATCATCTGGGAGAACGGCTGTGCGAGGTAGAAGATGGCAAACATCTTGACGCGGACCTTGTTCGGGAACCAGGCGGCGAGGAACATGATGACGCCCGGGAAGAGCCCGGCCTCGGTCACGCCCAGCAGGAACCTCAGGATCACGAAGGAGGTCTCGTCCTGCACGAAGGCGAAGCAGGCGGAGACGATGCCCCAGGTGACGGCGATGCGTGCCAGCCACACCTTGGCGCCGAACCTGGTTAGGAGCAGGTTGCTGGGGATCTCGAACAGGGCGTAGCCGATGAAGAAAATACCGGCGCCGAGTGCGTAGGCACCTGCGCTAATGCCCTTGTCCGCTTCGAGGGCGGCCTCGGCGAAGCCCACGTTGGTGCGGTCCAGGAAGGCCACGACGTAAAGGATGACGAGCATCGGCATGAGCCGGAAGGACGCCTTGGAGATGGCCGATTTGAGGATCGGCGAGTCCAGCAGCTCCTTCGTGGTGGATGGTTTGGTGACAGTCATTCAAACTCCTCTTTGAGCAAAAGCGAGCAAATCAGGGCACTGCAGATGGGTCCGTTCGGGAGGAACTGGTCCCGGTAAATCAGGTTGGTGGTGCGAAAGACTCAGAGCGAAAAGGCGATGAGCAGCACGCCGGCAAGGCTGGCGAGGACGCCAATTGCCAGGTAGATCTTGCGTTCCCGGGTCCAGGAGCGAAGCATGGCTGTCCTTCTTAGTGCATGTAGAGGCCGCCGTCCACATTCAGCGTCTGGCCGGAGATGTATCCGGCGTCCTCGCTGATGAGGAAGGCGATGGCTGCGGCGATGTCCCGAGTGGAACCGACCCGGTTGACCACGAGGTCCCGGACCAATTCGTCCTTGCGTTCCTGGCTGAGGGTGCCGCCCATGATGTCGGTGTCGATGGGGCCGGGTGAGACGGCGTTGACCGTGATGTCGTACTCCCCGAGTTCGCGGGCGGTGGAGCGGGTCAGTCCGATCACGCCGGCCTTCGCCACGGAGTACGGGGTCTTGGAGAACGTTCCGCCGCCGCGCTGTGCGGAGACGGAGGAGATGTTCACGATGCGGCCAATGCGGTTCTTCGTCATGGATTCGGCGACGCGGCGCGTGGCGTAGTGGACGCCGTTGAGGTTGATGTTGAGCACGCGGTCCCACTCGGCGGCGTCGAGTTCCAGGTACGGGACCGGCGAGCTGACGCCGGCCACATTCGCGAGGGCCACGATCTGGGGCAGTTCCGCTTCGATGGAATCGATGGCTGCCCGGACCGATGCCTCGTCCGCGACGTTCGCGCCCACGCCGTGGGCCTTCACGCCGTACTGGCTGGCGATTTCCTTGGCCGTGGCCTGGCAGAGGGCGTCGTCGAGGTCGATGATGCCTATGTTCCAGCCCTGCTCTGCAAGGTAGTTGGCGGTGGCCCGGCCGATGCCGCGTTCCGAGACGGCTCCGGTGACGATTGCCGTGCGCTCGGACGGAAAAGTGCTCATGGATGTGCTCCTATGTCGTTTGCTGGACCGGTTGCTGCCGGCGGTGAACCGCCCCGGCCCGGCACGGGTGAAATGGGCAGCGCAACAGGAGGGCAGCTGCCCGGAGGCAGCGCCCACCTGCCGTGGTGCTTAGCTGATCGGTGCTTAGTTGATCGGCGCGGGGCCGAGTTCCTCGATGAGCTTCTGCATGGCGACGTAGGCCTTGTTGCGGTAGGCGATTAGCTCGGGGGTGCGCTCGGCCGGGACGTTCAGGAAGCCTGCGCCGGTCTTGGTGCCCAGCTTGCCTGCCTCCACGAGGTCCGTGAGGATCTTCGGGGTGGCGAAGCGCTCCGGGAAATCGGTCTGCAGCGACTTGTAGCAGAAGTTGTAGACGTCCAGGCCTGCCATGTCGGCGATGGCGAAGGGGCCGAAGAACGGCAGCCGGAAGCCGAAGGTGGTGCGGACCAGGGTGTCCACGTCCTCTGCCGTGGCAATGCCCTGTTCCACCAGCTGTGCTGCCTCGTGGAAGAGCGCGTACTGCAGGCGGTTGAGCACGAATCCGGTGACGTCCTTAACCACGGCGGTCTGCTTGTTGGCGGCGTGGACGAGGTCGCGAACGGTGCCAACGGTCTCGGCCGAAGTGCCTGCGTGCGGGATGATTTCCACACCGGGGATGAACGGCGACGGGTTGGAGAAGTGCACGCCGAGGAAGCGCTCCGGGTTGGCGACCGGCTGGGAGAGCTCCGCGATGGAGATGGTGGAGGTGTTGGAGCCGATGATGGCGTCCGGCCGGGCGGCGGCGCTGATGCGGGCCAGGGTCTGGTGCTTGATGCCGATGACCTCGGGCACCGCCTCCTCGATGAAGTCGGCGTCGGCCACGGCTTCCTCGATGTCCTTCGCGGCCCAGAGGTTCTGCTTCAGGATCTCGGTGGATCCTTCCGGGAACAGCCCGTCGGCCACGAACTGGTCGGACTCGGTGAGCAGGCGCTCGTAGTTCTTCTGTGCCACCTCGGCCGATACGTCGGCGAGGGCAACGCGGGCCCCGCCGAGGGCGAGGACCTGGGCGATGCCGCCGCCCATGTAGCCGGATCCGACGACGGCGAACTTGCGTGAGCTGGTGGGTGTTTCGGTCATGTTCAGTCGGCCTTCGTGTAGTCGGGTTCGTACGAGCAGATGGCGTCCACCTTGGCGGCGGAGGAGGAGTTTTCGTCGAAGCGGTGCTCCAGCCATTCGCCCACCAGCTTCTTGGCAAGTTCCAGCCCGATGACGCGCTGGCCCATGGTGAGGACCTGGGCGTTGTTGCTGAGGACGGAACGTTCCACGGAGTAGCTGTCGTGCGCGGTGACGGCGCGGATGCCGGGGACCTTGTTGGCGGCAATGGCCACGCCGAGGCCGGTTCCGCAGATCAGGAGTGCGCGGTCCGCGTCGCCGTCGGCCACCTTGCGGGCGGCAGCGACGGCGAGGTGCGGGTACGCGGTGGAGTCGTTGGCCGCGACGCCAATGTCCTCGACGGAGGCAACGCGAGGGTCCGCCTCCAGCAGGGCCTTCAGTGCTTCCTTGTATTCGACGCCGGCCTCATCGTTGCCAATGACAATGCGCCAGCCTTCTGTATTGCTCATTCCGTTGCTCCTTTTCCGGCCGTCGAGGCCATGTGGGACGCGGCCGGTGTGGAATCGGCTGCATCAGATGCGAGGTAGGTGGCCACGCGCTCGGCAATCAGTCCGAACGAGACTGCACCGGGGTCCGGGTGGCCGAGGCTCTTTTCAGCCAGCGGGCGGGCGCGGCCCTTGAGGGGGCGCAGGTCCGCGGTCCGGCGGGCCGCTTCGTTCGCCGCGGCAGCGGCGGTGGTGAGCGCATCGCCCAGGGAGGCGCCGCCGTCGAACGCTTCTTGGAACGCGTCCCGGAACGGCAGGAGGGCGTCCACCATGGTCTTGTCCCCCGGCTCTGCCTTGCCGAGTTCGGTGATGGCGTTGCTGAAGGCGGACACGGCTGCGTTCGCATCGCCGGCGGCGTAAGAATCGCGGTTGCCCAGCGCGAGGCCTGCGGCCATCACGGCCGTCCCCCACAGTGCGCCCGAGGTTCCGCCCGCGCGCTCGCTCCAGGCCTCGCCTGCGGCGGTGAGCACGCGTTCAGCCGAGGCTCCGGCTGCTGCATTCTGCTCGCCGGCCGCGGCAGCCGCATCAACGCCGCGGCGCATGCCGATGCCGTGGTCGCCGTCGCCGGCAATCGCGTCCAGGTCGCCGAGTTCCGCTTCGTGTTCGACGACGACGTCCCGCACCTGGGCGAGGACGGCGGCTGCCAGCCGGCCCAGGTTAGCGGACGCCGCCGTTGCCTTTTCAGTGTTCTCGGCGGCCGTGTCTTCGGCACTGGATAGTTCGCGGCGGGCGCGCGGCGCGGTGTTGCCCTTGCGGTAGGCCGGGGTGTCGGCCGGCGCGCCCCAGAACTGTTCGAGTTCGTCGTCGAGCCACAGCAGGGTGAGCGAGAGCCCGGACATGTCCAGGCTGGTGACGAGCTCGCCGCATTCCGGCTCCACGACGGTCAGGTTGGCGGCGTTCAGGAGCTTTTCGATCTTGCCGAAGAGGAGGAACAGCTCGTCGTACTTGACCGTGCCCAGGCCGTTGACGATGGCAACCACGCGGTCGCCGGCGCCGTCCGGCTTGTCCTCGAGGAGCCGGGACACCAGCAGCTCGGCAAGCTCGGACGCGGTGGGCATGGGGTGCTCGGAGATGCCCGGTTCGCCGTGGATGCCCAGGCCCAGCGACATCTGCCCGGCCGGAACGTGGAACAGCGGCTCGGACGCGCCGGGCAGGGTGCAGCCGTCGAAGGCCACGCCCAGTGAACGCGTGCGGTGGTTCGTCTTAATGGCGAGGCGCTCCACCTCGTCAAGGCTCAAGCCTGCTTCAGCCGCGGCGCCCGCGATCTTGAAGACCGTCAGGTCACCGGCGATGCCGCGGCGCTTCTCGATCTGGTCCAGCGGGGCGCTGGCAATGTCGTCCGTGACCAGCACCGTGCGCGTCTCGATGCCCTCGGCGTTGAGACGGAGCTGCGCCTGGCCGAAGTGCAGTACGTCGCCGGCGTAGTTGCCGTAGCTCAGCAGCACGCCGCCGCCCGCGTTTGCCGCCTTGGCCACGCGGTAGACCTGGCCGGCGGCCGGCGAGGCGAACATGTTCCCGCAGGCGGAGCCGGCGGCTAGGCCGGGTCCGACCAGGCCTGCGAAGGCGGGGTAGTGGCCGGAGCCTCCGCCCACCACAAGTGCCACCTGGCCGGCGGGGATCTCGGTGGAGCGGACTACGCCGCCGTCCACGCGCGCAACATACGCGCGGTTGGCGGCGACGAAGCCGTCAAGCGCCTCATCTGCGAAATCAGCGGGATTGTCGAAGATCTGGGTCATGGTTCCTCATTGAATCCGGATTGGTTGGTCAGTTTTGGCGGGTTTCTGGTGCCGGGCGTCCCTAGTGGGCGACTACGGCGGGTTGCTGACGTCCCTGCGCCACCTGGCTTTGGCCGAGGGCGTAGCCGTCCTTCTTGGGCAGGACATGCCGGCGCAGGTATTCCTGGTTGCTGGCCGTCACGGAGAGGCCGTCGCCGCCGTAGTGCTCGGTGCATAGGATGCCCTGGAAGCCCACGGAGAGAGCCACCTTGAATGCTTCGCGGTAGTTGATGAGGCCGTTTTCCATGGGAGCTGGCATGGCGACGTACATGTCGCGGGCCACGTCCTCGTCACGGATGTAGTTCTTCATGTGCCAGTAGTTGGAGTACGGCAGGGTCTTGGCAACCATTTCCCGCCAGTCCTCGATGGGCCGGTGCAGGCGGATCAGGTTACCCAGGTCCGGGTTGAGGCCCACGTTGGACAGGCCGATATCCTGGACGAACTGCACGGAGGAGTCCGCGGTACCGATGTAAGTGTCCTCGTACATCTCGAGCGAGAGCAGGACACCCGCCTCCGCGGCGTGCCGGCCAAGTTCCTGGAAACGGGTGACGGCGTTGTTCCAGGCTTCCTTGTTTCCGACGGGGTCCTTGTGACCTTCGACGGTCCAGAACCAGAGCTGCTTCTGCTGTTCCGGGGTTATTGCCTGGTGCAGGCCGAAGGAGACAACTTCGCAGCCGAGCTCAGCGGCGGCCTCGATGGTGCGGTGGCTGTAGGCCAGGTTGTCTTCCCATTTGCCCTCCTGGATCACACTCCGGCGGATGGCGGAGATGACCGGGATCCCGATACCGACGTTGTCAGCCGTCTGCTTGAATTCGGCGAGGCGTTCCTTGCTCAGGTCGCCGGGACGGACCCAGCTGTCGGTGAGGTCGGCGTTGGCAAAGCCGGCTTCCTTGACCTCGGTGAGCACCTCGGCCCAAGCCGAGGCGTCGGCGTCGTTGATGTCGGCGCCTTGGGCGTCGACGCCCGGGAACTGCAGCAGGGCCGCGGTGATGGGCCAGTTGTCGGCGGTGTAAGCCATGGTGTTCACTCCCTTGTGGAATCCTGTTTCCTATAGGATTTACTATCTCGTAGGAGTTGTCAAGATCACACTCCCCGGCGCAGGTCGCGATACCCAGCCATCGAAGATCCTATAGGGATGCCTCCAGCATGTGAAGGGCGTCACGCCCGAGGCATCAAGTCGTTGCATCTTCCAAGCTACGCCTCCCCCAACTGAGTAGCAGCAGAGGGCGTTCCCAACGCTGGGAACGCCCTCTGCTGCTACCTACATGGGGTGTGCACGGTGCTGACGGGTTGCCGCCTCGCCTACGGCGGCGGCCGCTGCTACTCCTCCGGGGCGTCCGCCATGGCGCGTTCGCGGACCTTCTGAATGTGGGCGGCCATGGCGGCTTCAGCCTTCTCAGGATCGCCGTTGGACAATGCGTCCAGGACGGACTGGTGCTCCGCGATGGCGTACTCGGCGTCTGTGATGCCTACGCCGCCGAAAAGCCGGAAGCGCTGGATCTGTCCACCTAGCGCAGCGTAAGCACCTAGGAGGAACTGATTATCAGTCTGCTGGGCAATCAGCTGGTGGAAGCGCTCGTCGGCCTCGAGGTAGTCCTTGTACTCGGCAAAAGACGGGCCGCGCGGTGCGGACTTGAGATCGGCGACTGTCTGTTCAAGCTCGCCGAGGCGGTGCGGGTTCAGGCGCATGCAGGCCAGACGGGCGTTGACCGGCTCGATCGCGAGGCGGGCCTCCATGAGATCCGCGAAGTCCTCGCGGGTGAACACCGGCGCCACACGGTAACCCTTGAGCGCCACCCTGCGGACCATGCCGGTGTGTTCCAGGCGAGCCAGTGCCTCGCGGACCGGGGTCGGGGAAACGTCCAGTTCGCGGGCAGTTCCGTCAATGCTGACGGCGGCACCGGGTTCCAGCCTGCCGTCCATGAGCGAGGCCAGCAGCTCCTCATAGACGTGGTCGGCCAGGACCTGACGGCTAACGGTCCTGCCTCCCTTGCGCCCGGTCTGATCCTCGGGCCGGTTGCCGGCGCGGGTGCCGTTGGACGCTTTCTGCATGATCAGATCCTATAGGGACGCTTCAGGGAAGACGGCAAGGTAGTCCCGCGAATGACACGCCGGGCGGCGTCTCACCACTGCCGAGACCGTTCGGGTGCCGGTTAAACCACTGGAACCGCCCGGCGAACGGGCGGTTCCAGTGGTTACTAACGAGACTGGGGACGAGCAGCTCCAGGACTAGGCCGGCTGGTACACCGGGTAGTCGGTGTAGCCCTTGGCGCCCTCGCCGTAGAACGTGGACTGGTCCGGCTCGTTCAGCGGCAGGCCCTCGCGCCAGCGGCGGGCGAGGTCGGGGTTGGCGATGGCGGGCCGGCCCACCACGACGGCGTCCGCGTGGCCGTCGGCCACGAGCGACAGGGCTTCCTCGCGCGTGGTGATGACGCCGAAGCCGGTGTTGACCAGGAACGTTCCGTTGAAGCGTGACCGCAGGTCCTGGACCAGGTCGCCGGTCGGCTCGGCGTGCAGGATGCTCAGGTAGGCCAGGTCCAGCGGTGCGATGGAGTTGACCAGTACTTCGTAGGTTGCCCGGACGTCTGCGGCATCGGTCTCTTCGATGCCCTGCACGTTGTGTTCGGGCGAGATCCGGATGCCGACGCGATTGGCGCCCAGCGCCTCCACGACGGCGTTCACTGTCTCAATGACGAAGCGGGCGCGGTTTTCGGGCGAGCCGCCGTAGCTGTCGGTGCGGACGTTGGTGTTCGGCGCCAGGAACTCGTGGAGAAGGTATCCGTTGGCGGAGTGCAGCTCAACGCCGTCGAACCCTGCCTCAATCGCATTGCGCGACGCGGTGACGATTTCCTCGCGGACGACGGGCAGCTCGTCGGCGGAGAGCTCGTGCGGCACCGGGTGCGGCTGCTTGCCGTTGTAGGTCCGTGTCTCACCTTCGACGGCAATCGCGCTGGGGGCCACGACGCGGTGGCCGCCGTTGATGTCCTCGTGCGAGACGCGTCCACCGTGCATGATCTGGGCGAAAATCCGGCCGCCCTCGGCGTGGACTGCGTCGGTGACCTTCTTCCAGCCGGCGATCTGCTCGGGGGTCGCCAGCCCGGGCTGACCAGGGTAGGAGCGGCCGGCCGGGCTGGGGTAGATTCCCTCGCTGACGATCAGGCCGAGCGATGCACGCTGGCGGTAGTGCTCCACCACGAGCGGTCCGGGGACGCCCTCTTGGCCGGTACGGACACGCGTCAACGGTGCCATGACGAGACGGTTGGGAAGTTCGAGCTCGCCGAGAGTCAGCGGGGAAAACAGCATGCGGAGTCCTTTCAGAATGCATCAGGTTCACGAGCTGTAACTGCCTAGCGTGTGCAACTATTCCGGGTGTGGCGGAGTTCACCAGCCCAAGCAGCGGACGGTGGCGCGTTCGACAGCGATACGGCAGCCGGCTTGATGCCCATTGCGCACCACGACACTGGTGTGCGATCATTCCCGTGATCGTGAACTATCGGCAGGAGGTGAGACCCATGAACGCAGTATCCGCACCGGGTGCTCCCCTGCAGTCCAAGATCGCGCGGCTGAGCTAGTCGCCACCGGGAGCGCCTAACTGGCAATTCGCGAAAGGCGACTCCCATGAACACAACACCTTCTTCAACTCTGAACACCACCTTGACGACGGCCTCCGACCGGCCGACGTCCGACCAGGATCAGCCGCAGGTCGACGCCACAAAGCGGGTGCGCGCCGTGGGCGAGCGAGCTTTGGTCCTTGGTGGCGGCGGATCGACAGGCAACGCGTGGTTGATTGGCGTCATTGCTGGCCTGTTCGAGGCCGCGCTCGATGTGACCGACGCTGATCTGGTCATCGGGACGTCGGCCGGATCGACGGCCGCGGCCCAGATAGCCGGAGCGACCCCGGGCGAGCTGTTTGCCGCCATCCTTGCCGCGGCACCCCAGCAACGGACCGGTCCCGTCGGATCCGACGGTGGACGCGTTCCGATCAGGTCGGCGGCGGACCACATGGAGAGAACGGGCGCAATCATCGCTGCCGCCGAGGATGCGGCCGACATGCGCCGCAGAGTGGGCGCGGCGGCACTGGAAATGGATGCGTCGTCGGACGGTTCCGGGCAAACGCGGTGGCGCGCTACCGTCGCCGCCCGGCTTCCCAGTCAGCTTTGGCCGGAACGGCGGATGCTCATCACGGCCGTCGATGCCCTAACCGGTGAACCGGTCGTGTTCGACCGCCATAGCGGGGTCGACTTGGTGGACGCAGTCGCCGCAAGCTGTGCCAGTAGCTTCGCCTACAGGATCGGCGACAGCAGATACATCGACGGCGGCTACCGATCCAACGCCGACAATGCCGATCTCGCAGCCAGATACGCACGGGTGCTGGTGCTCTCGCCATTCGGGGGCAGAACACGGACGCCGGTGGGCTGGGGCATGCATCTCGCAACACAGGTCGACGAGCTACGCGCACGCGGCAGCAGAGTCGAAACGATCTTCCCGGATAGCAACTCCGAGCACATGTTCGGCGCCAATGCGATGGATCTGTCGCTGCGTCCGCCCGCTGCTCGAGCGGGTTCCAACCAAGGCAGAGCCCTTGCCGAACAGCTCACCGCGTTCTGGCGCTGACGCTCTCGAAATCAGGTGACTCGGCAGGCGTGACGCCCGTCGACGTTGGCGATCACTATCTCGCCCGAGTCGTACGGGTCGCCAGAGTGTCCACGTTGAGCAGGGGCGCGAATTCAATGCTGTCACCGGCCTTTCATCCAGCTGAACCCGGGCAGCCCTCACCCCGCGGATTGGTCAGACAGTCGTCCGCGTAATTCCGCGTTACCGAGCGCCAAACGCTCACCGTCTGGGCCGGAGAGCTGAACAGGCCTTGATTCGGGATGGGAAGAGC
Organism: Arthrobacter globiformis; assembly: GCF_030815865.1. Taxonomy (NCBI): domain Bacteria; kingdom Bacillati; phylum Actinomycetota; class Actinomycetes; order Micrococcales; family Micrococcaceae; genus Arthrobacter; species Arthrobacter globiformis. The sequence continues at coordinate 1,291,184 of NZ_JAUSXI010000001.1, read as the reverse complement.
CGGCCCGCCGTTTACAGAGTAGGTTCCCTGGAAGTAAGTGGTGAGGACGACGTTGAAGTCGCCGATCACTGCATAGGCGTGGCTGGTCCGGGTCTTCTCACCCCAGCGGTCCTGCGGGAGCGGGCCGCCCATGGTGGTCGTGGGGCCTAGCGATGTCCCGTCACCGTAGTTCCAGCGGTACTGGACAGGTTTGGCGATGATGTGAATTTTTTGGGCCAGGATGGTGATGTCGAATAACTGCTCTGTGGCTTTGGCGTAGAAGTTGGTCTCGGCGCCACGGAGAGTATGCGGGCTGGGCTGCGCGGTCAACGTTCCCGGGATGACGGGCAGCCTATCGAATTCCTTCTGAATGCGAGCCGCGATTCGGGGCAGAAGGTCTTCGGGGTTCCTGTCGTAGAGACATGTGGGGCCGCCGCCATTCCCTGTCCAGTCCGTCCAAGTAGGATTCTCTACCGACCTAGGGGCGACCTTCCAGATCACCGGAACGCCGGGCTTGCCATCGGCTCTCGGTGGACACACGCGCTGCTTTGCCAAGCAATCAATAGCTAAGTTGCCGTCGTCCACTTGACACTGCGGAAAAGCGTTGTATTGGTTCGGGTCGCTATTGACGTGGCCCAGCGGTGCCGGAACAATCTCCCCGGTTTCCTCATCGCGCCACCAGTTGGTTGCGTTGACGTCGATGCCGGTGTCTTCAAAGCCGACAATCGGAGTTCCGTGAGCGTGAGCTGCGCTCGTGTAAAGGGTCAAAGCTACGAGTAACAGCGACATCGCCAGACAGGTCCGCCTCACGCGCCCCATGATCAGCGAATTAGACCGAGGTCTATCACGGTCCAACCCGACGAACCGAATTTAGCCACGGCCTGGGATCCGGTATTGGTTTGCTTGGTCACGTCGGGGAAGGGCGTCCCATCCGCTTTGTAGATGGTGATCTCCTGTTGAATGACTTGTACTGTCGCCTGCTGCGACGTTGCCCCTTCTTTGTATAGCCCACTCACCGACGGAGTTTGTATTTTGCCTCCGACAATCCATTGTTTACCTTGCCACGCATTTTTGATGTTGTCCCGGAGCCCATTGCAAAACCGGCAGTTGGGACCGCTTCCCGCTTCCATCAACTTAGAGTTACCGGTCTCATAGGCGTAGGAGAGGGCCTGAAACCAGTACTGGGTAAACGCCTCCAACCCCTCTTTCGTATTCTTGTCCGCCAAGGCTGGCTTGACCGGAACGGGGACGTTCTGCGCTCTCCCCTTGGCGTCGGCAGGCCTGTACACCGGCGTCGGCTTGGGCGTGGGAGTGGCACTACGCGTCGCAGATGCCAAACCGGAAGCGGACTGGTCTGGCGACACCACGGCCGTGGCGGTAGGACCAGCCTGCGGGTCCCCACCGCCGCTACAGCCACTGACTGCAATGACGGACACAGCGACGGCGGAGATTAAAGGCAGACGGAGGCGTTCAGAAATGCAGGTACGAGAAGTCATGCGCTAATCCCCCCGGATAGGTTTCAAGACATCTGTGTCCGAACAATGGTTAAAGGGTAACTGAGGTCACACTTTTCGGCTCAAAGTTATCCACAGCCCCATAAGCGCCGCGTGAACCCCCAGTGCGCACACAAAGCGGGTCCGGTGAGATTCTCACCGGACCCGCTTCTGTCCCCGTAATGGCGCCACCATCATGGTGCCCTACGTGGCCCTACCCCCGCGGCTGCGCCGGCAGGACCAACTCCCCCGTCTTATCCGCGGACAAGGCGAGCGATGAAACATACTGGGGTTCGCCGTCAGGCCCGTCCTGGGCAGAGCGCACCATGTCAGGACGTTCGAACTCAATCCCGGTCACGTGGCAGAGCAGTTTGGCGTCGCTGGGGTTCCCGTCGGCGTCGAACATTGGCAGGTCAATACCGTCGTCCGAACGGCGCAGGTAGTACTTGCCCTTGGTCAGGACCGCCAGAACCGGCGGCAGGACCAGCGCCAGCCCCACCGCGAAAATCGGCGAGTACGGCTGGATGCCGGAACCAAAGGCACCGAAGAACACTGCGATGGACACCCCCGCAGAAACCAGCATGGACACAAATCCCACCGGATTCACGGCATGCAGCATGCCGCGCCGGAATTCGGGGGTCTTCGGTGAGATCTTCAGGACGTACTTGTTGATGGCGATGTCCGCGGCCACCGTCACCACCCAGGCCATGGCGCAGTTGGCATAGAAGCCCAGGATCGTATTGAGGAAGTCGAACATGTTGGCTTCCATCAGGATCAGCGAAATCAGCAGGTTAACCGCCACGAACACCATGCGCCCGGGGTAGGTCTTGGTCACGCGGGTAAAGCTGTTGGTCCACGCCAGCGAGCCGGAGTAGGCGTTGGTGACGTTGATTTTGATCTGGGAAATGACCACCAGCACCACGGCGAGGCTCATCGCGAGCCACGCCGGCATCATCTCCTCGTAGACGCCGAGGAACTGGTGCACCGGCTCATTCGCTGTGGCCGAGGCCGCCGGATCCAGCTTGGCGATCAGGTAAACGGCAATGAACATGCCCACGATCTGCTTGATCGCACCGAAGAGAACCCAGCCAGGCCCGGCGAGGATCACGGCACGCCACCACGCACCCTTGTTCTCGGCGGTCTTGGGCGGCATGAACCGCAGGTAGTCGATCTGTTCCGCGATCTGCGCCATCAGTGACAGGCAGACGCCGCGGCCGCGAGCATGACCGATGCCAGGTTGGTGCCCGCAGCCCCGGAACTTCCGGTGTAAGCGAAGAAGTCATCGATACTGCCGGGGTGGGACACCAGCAGGTAGCCAACCGGAACCACCATGAGGAGCAGCCACAGCGGGGTGGTCCACACCTGCAGTTTGGCCAAAGTGTTCATCCCGTAAATGACGAGCGGAATGATGATGATCGTCGACGCGGCGTAGCCCAGCCATTGCGGAATTCCGAGGCCCAGTTCGAGGCCCTGCGCCATGATCGATCCCTCCAGCGCGAAGAAGATAAACGTGAAGGTCGCAAAAATCACGTTCGTCACCACGGAACCGTAATAGCCGAAGCCGGAACCGCGGGTAATCAGATCCAGATCAATGTTGTAGCGGGCCGCGTAATAGGCGAGCGGAAATCCGGTGGCAAAGATAATTATGGCGGCCACGACAATCCCGAGAATCGCATTTACCGTGCCGTAGGCAATCCCGATATTCGCCCCAATCGAGAAATCAGCCAGGTAGGCAATTCCTCCCAGCGCACTCGTCGCCACCACGCCGGCGCTCCACTTGCGGTAGGAACGCGGCGCGAACCGGAGCGTGTAATCCTCCAGGCTCTCCTTCGTGGCGGTCATGGCGTCCGTGCTGCCGGCCGCTATTTTGCCGGCCGCGCGGGGCCGCTTCGTCTCCAGCCCGACGCCGGCACGTCCGACGGCGGAACCGCCGCCCGGGTTCTCCAACAGTTCGTCGTCCTTCAGGTCATTCGTCATGAGGCATCCGCTTTCGTCACCGGTTTGTCTTCGCCGACGCTAGTCACGCCGTGCGACGGCACGGTTCCGGACGTATTACAGCGATGTAAAGAAACCAACAAGACCGTCAAGCCACAGCTCGCCCCGTGCCGCATAACGGCGGTTACCGGGAAAATCCGTCCACACTCCTATCGTTTTTAATGACAGGGTCCTTTTCGAGACGGACGGCATCATGTCGGACCAGGCGTGGTCCGTGGTGCTCCGCGGCACGGCCCGTGTCCTGAGCAAGTCAGCCGAGATTGCCGAGGCTGAAGAGTTGGGGCTCGCATCCTGGGTACCCACGTTGAAGGACTTCTACGTCGAGATCGATTCCGGCTCCGTGAGCGGCTGGCACTTCAAGCTTGGCGAGCAACCGGAGCGCGATTTCTAGCAGGGCTGCCGGCCTAGACTGGAAATATGGCGGACCGGCTGACACCTGAGCAGCGCAGCTGGAACATGTCCCGGATCCGGGGCAAGAACACGAAGCCCGAACTGCTGGTGCGCAGCCTCCTGCACGCCAAGGGCTACCGTTACCGCCTGCACGGCGCCTCGCGCGGCACCAAGCTGCCCGGCAACCCGGATCTCGTTTTCGCCGGCCGGCGCAAGGTCATCTTCGTCAACGGCTGCTTCTGGCACTTCCACGACTGCAAAGTGGGCCAGCACGCCCCCAAGGCCAACGCCGAATTTTGGGAAACGAAACGCACCCGCACGCGGGACCGTGACGCCAGCCAGCGCCGTCAACTCGAAAACGACGGCTGGGAGGTGCTCACCGTCTGGGAGTGCGAACTCAGGGACCTGTCCGCCGTCGAGAAACAGCTGGAGCTGTTCCTCGCGGCCGGTTGACCCAAGTTAAGCGAGGCTCAGCTCAGTTCTCAGCCGGAGCCAGCCGGTAGCCCACGCCGCGGACGGTCTGCAGCCAGCGCGGATTCTGTGCGGAGTCGCCGAGTTTCTTCCGCAGGTTGCCCATGTGCACCTCAACGGACCGCTCGTCCGCCTCGCTGATGTAGCTTCCGACGTCGTACGGTTCGTCCCGCAGGCGGCGCACCAGATCCGCTTTGGTACGGACCATGCGGCCCGCCTCGAGCAGGGCATGCAGCAGGTCGAACTCGGTGCGGGTCAGACTCAACTCCTGGCCGTCGACGGCGACGGTCCGGGATTCGTAGCTCAGGTCCAGGCCGTTGTGGGTGTACTTCCGCCCCTCGTTCGCAGCGGCGGAAGGCGTGCCTGCCTCTTCGGCGAGATCCGGCGTCGAACGCGGACGCCGCATCATGGCCGCAACTCGGGCACGCAGCTCGCGCGGACGGAACGGCTTGGTGAGGTAGTCGTCCGCGCCCGACTCAAGGCCGATCAGGGTGTCCAGCTCCTCTGCGCGGGCGGTGAGCATGACGATGTAGGCGTCGGAGAATTGGCGGATCTGCCGGGCGACTTCAAAGCCGTCGATGTCCGGCAGTCCGAGGTCGAGCGTGATGACCGCCGGGTCCAGTTCCCTTGCGGCAATTACGCCCTCGGCTCCGCTGCTTGCGGCGCGCACGTCAAAACCGGCCTGCGTCAGAACAACGCGTACCAGTTCGCGAATGTCATGGTCATCCTCGATGACCAGTCCCACGCGTGTATCACCCATCGCAGCCCCCTCAGCCCGCTACATCCCGTCTGCATTATAGCTCGCGACAGATATCCTGCTCCTATGCGTTTCTCACGCCCCGTCCGGATGGACCCGCGCCCATGAGCAGTATCGCCTGGAAGGATTCCTCCGGCCGGATCCTGCTCTTCCGCCGGCCCTTCCACGAGTATTCCCTGCGGGTCAGGGTGATGCTGAGCCAAATGCCGCTTTCCGTGACGGCAGGAATCACAGCTTTTCTAATTCTGGCGTTCTTCCCTGACACGCTGCTCCATCCCCTTTTCATCAGTTTTCTGCTGTCACAGGCAGTAATACTGATCCTTTGCTACGCCGTGCCCTGGCACCGGCTGCCGTATCCGTCTTTCCTGGTAATACCTCTCCTGGACCTTGTGTCGATCTGCCTGGGCAGGGAAGGTGGCCAGGACAGCCTGACGGGACTGAGCCTCATGGCCGTATTTCCGGTCATCTGGCTGTGCGCCTCCGGGCTGTTCCCCAAAGCCGCGGTGGCACTATCCTTCTTCGGTCCGTTGGGAATCATCTGGGTGCCGCTGTTTCTCCACGGTGCTGTCTCCGGCCAGGACCTGGCGCGCTCCTTCCTGCTGCCGGTGATGATGCTGGGCATCGGCGTTACCGTGTCCGTCATGACGCTCAGCATGGTCCGGCAGCAGCGGGACCTGGAGGAGCAGCAGCGCGACCTGGAGGAAAAGGACTCGCTGCTCCGTGGCGTGCTATCGGGAAGCAAGCGCCAGGAACGGCTATTAAATACAGTCCTGGACACGGTGCACCTGGGTGTCCTCGCCGTCGATGCGCAGGGCAATGACATCCTGATGAACCGCAAGCAGCGCAAGCATCACCAGCTGGCTTCGCCGCCTACCATCGGCGATCCCAACGAATCCCAACTGCTGGTGTTCTCCGCCGACCGGACCACCCTGGTCCCCGTCGACCAGCGGCCCGTCCGGCGCGCGGTCCTCGGCGAGGAATTCACAGACTACCTCGTGTGGCTCGGAGCGGGCGCCGAACAGCGCGCCGTGTCCACTAGCGCGAGGCCCATGAAGGACCAGGACGGGAACTTCGCCGGCTCCGTCATTGTCTTCAGCGACGTCACCGAACTGGTGAATGCCCTGGCTGCCAAGGACGATTTCGTCTCCAACGTCTCCCACGAATTCCGGACCCCGCTCACTTCGATTCTTGGTTACGTCGAGCTTCTGTTGGACGACGACGACGACCTCACCGACTCCCAGCGTGGCCCCCTGGAAATCATTCGGCGGAACTCGGAGCGGCTGCTCACGCTGGTCTCGGACCTGCTCTCCAGCCGCAACGGGCAACTGCTCGTCACCCCGAAGGCCGTGAACGTGGCCGAGCTGGTGCGCACCAGCGTCACCGCCGCCCTGCCGCGCGCCGCGGAATCCGGCATTCACCTGCGCGCCGATGCCCCGGAGAAGCTGGAGGCCCACATCGATGCCGCTCGTATCTCGCAGGTGTTGGACAACCTCGTATCGAACGCCATCAAATACTCTCCCGATGGCGGCGACGTGGTGGTGTCGCTGCGCGCTGACGACGGCCACATGATGTGCAGCGTGAGCGATACGGGCATGGGGATGAACCAGCAGGACCAGGAGGAGGTCTTCGCCAAGTTCTTCCGCTCCGCAGCCGTCCGCAATTCGGCGATTCCCGGCGTCGGGCTGGGGTTGTCCATCAGCAAGGCCATCGTGGAAGCCCACGGTGGCAGCGTTTCGCTGCACAGCGAAGTCGGGAAAGGCACCACATTTACGTTTGCCGTGCCGGTGTAGAACTGAGTTCTTGACCGCGGCGTTTGACGGGTGGCTGCCTCTTCTGCGGGTTACGCCCGGTGGTCCTCGATTAGCCAGCCGGCCAGCCGGCGGGCGCGCCGGGCGGCGTTAAGGTCGCCCTCCGCCGCGGAGATGATCGAGCCCTTCATGAGGATGTGCCAGGACCGGGAGAAGTCATCGGTCCGCTGCAGCCCGGCCTCGTCCGCGAGCTGCTTCACGTGACTGCGGATCTTGGCGAGGTAGTTGATGCTGGCGCGTCCTAGCGGATGCGAGGCGCCCATCTCCAGCAGAACGTTGATGAAGGAACAGGCTTCAAAGTCGGTGCGGTGGAACCAGTCGGAGAAGACATCGAAAATGGCAAGCAGCTGTTGTTCGGGGGTGTCCGCCCTGCGCCGGGCCTCCCCCACAATGGCGTTGACGGTCCACACCTGGTCGCGTTTCTCGAGGAACGCCAGTACGAGCTCGTCCTTGGAAGCGAAGTGGCGGTAGAAGGTGGCCTTTGCGACGCCGGAGCTGCTGATTAGTTCATTGATGCCGACGTCCCGGACGCCACGGCGGGCAAAGAGGTCATAGGCCGCGTTGACGATTCGTTCATGCATGCTGACAGCACCGGACGCCGCAATCTCCTCGCCATGCGTCCGGCCTCCCGATGTGAGCGGGACACCCGGCGTGGCGGCCGGCTGCGGTCCAGTCTGAAGCCCTCCGGAAGGAATTTTCCCGGCGCTCCACGGCTCGGAGCTGGGTACCTCTGCCATTACAACCAGTCTAGCTCAAAATGCGAGACAGACCTGTCTGTCTCGCGGTACTGTTCATGCAGATCAGTGCAATGTTCGCAGCAGCAGCCTTGGCCCGTTCAGAGCTCGGGATTGAACCAGAAAGGTTCGGAGTTGTACGGTTCGGAGCTGCACCGCGAGCCGGAGGATCCGCAGGACTAACGGCCGAGGCTCGCCTGGCGCACCACTTCTCCCCAGGACTGCTCGGCAAGGTCGGCGACCGCTGCCAGGATCTCCGACGGCGGCAGCGAAAGATCCAGCGGAAACTCGACGATGTCGATGTCGGTGTTGAGGATCCGCCGCAGCTTCACCTCACCCGCCCCCGCGTAGACCAGCCAGGCCGTGGGCACGCGCAAGGCCGTGCAGTAGGCCAGCATCTGGAAATGGTCCGCCGACAGGGATGCGCCCTGGTCGGTGCCCGCGCGGTACTGGGCGTCGTACACCACCACCGGCCGGCCGCCCAGCAGGTGCACGGCGTCCGGGCACACGGTCAGCCGGTCAGAGTCCCGGACCGCCTCGTTCAGCAGCGCGTTGTACTGCAGCCTCATCTCGCCGGGAAAGGCCGCCATGGCCCGGCGCAGCGCCGCGCCGACGAAATCCTCGAATACCTTGCCCATGTCGACGACGAAGGACGCCGTCTGCTGCTTGCCCTCCCCCGCCTCCGCGGAAGCATTGCGCAGGATCACCTCGGAGAGCCTCAGCGCCGAGTGATAACGGAGGTTCATCCGGCTGGCCCGCCACGGCGGAAGCGGAGCGCCCGCGTGGAGGCGGGTGACGCCGTCGAGCTTTCCCTTCAGCTGCCGCACACGGCCCAGCACATCCGGGCGAACGCCCGGGACGCGCGACATGCGCTCGAGAGCGGCACGCAGGATGCGGTTCTCTGGGATGTCCTCGGTGAACTCGTCGTAGGACACTTCCAGCGGCACGAGCATCCCGGGTCGGCGGGATATCTGGTCCGAGATGCGGATGCGGCCCTTGACTGTGCGGAGCGACTCGTCGACGGTAACGTACCCCTGCAGGACGCCCCGCTGCAGGGCACGTTCGGCGAGCTGCACCAGCGACGCAGCCAGGGCGCTCCACAGCTCGGCATCCTCGTCCGCCGCCACGGTGTCGTCGCGGAAGCCCTGGTCCCCGGCGTAGCTCAGCAGAAAGAGCAGCCGGCTGAGCCCGAGCCGGTCCTTGGGCCGCACATCGAGCTGCACCCGCGGAGTGCGCACGGACCCCACCATGCCGACGGGCTCGATCCGGAACAGTCCCATGCCCATCGGCGTTGCCTTGGCCAGGCCGCTGGAGTTCAGGAAGGCGGCGCTTTCGGCGTCGAGCTTCTCCACGGTGCCGCCGGAGAGTTCGTCCAGAACGATGTGCCGCGGTGCTTGGGCAGCAGCCGCCGCCGCGGAGCCGGCAGTTACACCGAAACCGGCGCGGCTAGCGAACCGCAAGGCGCCCCAGCAGCTGGTCCAGCCCGAAGCGCTCTTCCAGTTGGGCCCGGTTCAGCTGCCCGTGGTAGTGCTCCTCCAGCAACGGCATGAGCTCGTACTTCCAGATCCGGCGAAGACCGGCTGGGGTCTGCGCGGCCTTCTTCATGAAGTAGGACGGCCCGATCATGAGGTCCCGGTCCCACTCGTCGATGGCCTGGTTGAGCGCGTCGAGCAGGAGCGCCGGCGTGGTGTCCAGCTGCCTGGCCTCCAGGAACCTCAGGAGGGACCCCTTCACCGGCTCGGTCTGCGGGTGCAGTTCGATGAACGCGAAGCGGCGGCGGATCGCCGCATCCATCATCGCGATGGAGCGGTCCGCGGTGTTCATGGTGCCGATGATGTAAAGGTTGTCCGGGAGCGTGAACGGCTCGTTGGGGCTGTATTGCAGGTAGATCCGGTCATCCCGGTATTCCAGCAGGAAGTACAGCTCGCCGAACACCTTGGCCAGGTTGGCGCGGTTCATCTCGTCGATGATCAGGAAGTAGGGCTTGGACTCGTTGCCCGGTTTCGCCGCCTCCTCCGCGAGCCGGCGCAGCGGCCCGGCCACAAGCTTGAACGAAACCTGACCCTCGTCAGTCTTGTCCGGCCGATACCCCTCGAAGAAGTCCTCGTAGGCGTAGGACGGGTGGAACTGGACGAGCTTCACCCGCTCGTCGGTGCTGTCCTGCGCCAGTTCGGCGGCGAGGTGCTTGGCGAGGTAGGTTTTGCCGGTTCCCGGCGGGCCGTACAGCACCAGCTGCCGGTTCTCCTCCAGCAGATCGGCGATCTCCTGCAGCGGTTCCAACTCCATGTGGAGGGAGTCCGCGAAGGCCTGCGTTAGCGGACGGAAGCCGCCGAGCACGGGGAGGGCTACGGTGGCCGGTGACTCATCGGCGTCGGGCTCAGTTTCCGCCTCGGCGGGCAGCAGCGCCTGCAGTGCCTGCACCACCCGGGTGACGTCGACGACGATGCCCGGCGTGGCCAGCTGGCGCTGGATGTGCCGCGGCAGGTCGGTCACGGCGTGGGCTTCGTCGAACCAGCGCACCTTGCGGCGCATCCGCCGGTTGTCCCCGTTGTGGTCCGGCTCCCCGAGCACGACGCCGATCCGGACGGCTCCGGCGTTCTGGTAAAGGGCGAAGTCGCCGGGCTTCATCACGGTCAGGAAGGCGAAGACGGCGGTTTTGGTGTCCTCCCGCTCCACGTAGCCGAGGTGCTTGTAGTCCTCGTCCACGGCGTGCTGGACCAGCCCGGCGGTAACGCCGGCGTCGAGCAGGCGGAGGTGTTCGACGTCGAGCGTCACCTTCTCCTCTGCCTGCCAGGCAGCCAGGAGCTCGGCGTTGTCGTGGTGGGTGCGCAGCAGCCAGGCGCGGCGGCCCGGATCCCCGACCTTCCGCCACTGGCTCACCAGCTGCCGGGCGTACCAGTCGATGCGCTGGCCGGCCTGCTCGTCCAGGTGCAGTCGGATGCGGTGGATGTCGGCGGTGATTTCCTCCTCGCTGTCCCCCTTGGCCCCGCCGACGAGGGAGGCGAAGGCGTCCCTGATCTCCTGGCGTTCGATGTCGGCCACCACCGGCTCAAAGTAGCTGGGCCAGGCGAGGTATTCGATGCTGCGCCGGATGGCCGGCTGGTCCTCGGGAGTGCCGGCCGCCAGCAGGTGGAACGCCAGCGGATCCTTCAGCGCCTTATTGATGACGGCGGTGGACTGCCGGTCGACGTAATGCACGAACCGGCAGAGCCATTTCAGGTGGTCCCAGATGGTCCAGTTGAACTCGGCAGTCCGGTCGCGGATGACGCCGTGGTCGGTCATGCCCTGGTAGAGCTCCTCCGGGAGCTCCAGCGGCGGCTCGAGCCAGGACGCCGCCTCGGCGACCCGCGCCCGCTTGACCTTGAGCGACTTGACCTCGTGCGCCAGCGGCAGGGACTGCAGGAAGAGGAGCTCCACGGCCAGCTGCTTCGCTGAAGGGGAGGCGTCCGCCAGGTTGTGCCGCAGGTTGGTCATCATGGGCGCCTTGGCGTCCGCGACTCCCCGCTCAAGCCGTTCCAGCAGTTCCGCGGCGGCCTCCGCCGTCCACGTCTGCGTGCGGCCGTCCAGCGCCGACGGCCTGCCCTGCAGCCCGGCGCCGAGCACGAACCACGCGGCGTCTTCGATCTCTTTGGAGATTCCGAGGGCGCGGTGCATGGCAGGCTTTGGGGCGGGGGTCATGCGTTCAAATTTACAGGGTTAACCTGAGCACCAGCACCATGGTCGGCCCGAAGCTACTTGCCGGTAACAGGCGGCAGCGGCTTCCGGCCGAAGGCGAAATAGCATCCCGGACCGATGAAGTTGACAAGGGTAGCCAGCCGCCAGAACATCTTGGAGCCGCGGATCTGCTCGGCGGGCCGGCGCGAAAGGTCGCGCTGGGCCGCGGCCAAGTAGGCGAGCTGCGCGGCTCCAATCCCAATGGTGCCGATGCGCGCAGCGGGCGGAAGTTCCTTCCAGGACTTTTTCTTCCGTGCCGCTTTTTTCGTTCCCACGTTCCACGTTCCCACGCGCTTCGTTTCCACGGTCAATGCTCCTTGCGCTCAATGAAGGGCTCCAGCAGCTGCTTCTGCTCCGGAGTCAGCCGCAGTACCCTTCCGGTGGCTTCATCGACAAAGGCCAAGTGGCTTGAGGCCTTCACACAATCGTCGCCAGTTACCGGGTCCTGCACAAGGTAGTGAATGTCGAAACTCGCGCCCTTGACGGCCCCGACCCATACCTGGACCGCCGCCGGAACGTTGCGGTACTCGAGGGTCTTCACGTACCGGATCCGGTGGTCCACCACGAGCGCCATGGTCCCCTTGGGAACTTCGTTGAACAGCGACACGTGGGGATTTATCCCGGGCAGCCCGGCACCGGCGGGCGGGCCGAAGGCGGCGATGCGCGCCTCCTCCAGCATGCGGACGATCTGCACGTTGTTGATGTGCCCGTAGGCGTCCATGTCCCCCCAGCGCATGGGCACGAGTACCTCAATGCGCCGGGGGTCCGGGTGGCCGCCTCCGGGGTTGGCGGCGGTCAGCTGTACACCGCCGTCGAATCGTCCACGGGAGTCTCCTCGGCGTCCCCGCCGGCGAACTGCGACATGTACAGCCGGTAGTAGGCGCCCTCGGCGGCGAGGAGGGTCTGGTGGTTGCCCTGTTCCACGATCTTGCCGTTCTCCATGACCAGGATGGTGTCGGCGTCGCGGATCGTTGAAAGGCGGTGCGCGATGACGAAGCTGGTCCGGTCCGTGCGCAGGGCTGCCATGGCCTTCTGCACCAGGAGTTCGGTGCGGGTGTCCACGGAGCTGGTGGCCTCGTCCAGGATGAGCAGCGACGGGTTGGCCACGAAGGCGCGGGCGATGGTGATGAGCTGCTTTTCACCTGCGCTGACGTTGTTGCCCTCCTCGTCGATGACGGTGTCGTATCCCTCGGGCAGCGCCCGGACGAAGCGGTCCACGAATGTGGCCTTGGCCGCTGCCATGACCTGGTCCTCGGTGGCGTCCAGCTTGCCGTACCGGATGTTGTCGTAGATGGAGCCGCCGAACAGCCAGGCGTCCTGCAGCACCATGCCCACCTTGGAGCGCAGCTCGGCCCGGCTCAGCTGGGTGACGTCCACGCCGTCGAGCGTGATGGAACCGCCGTTGAGCTCATAGAAGCGCATGACCAGGTTAACGAGGGTGGTCTTGCCAGCACCGGTGGGTCCGACGATGGCCACGGTGTGCCCCGGCTCCGCCGTGAAGGACAGGTTTTCGATCAGCGGCTTGTCCGGCGTGTAGCTGAACGTGACGTCTTGGAACTCCACGTGGCCATCTGTCTTGGCCGGCAGGTGCCGCGTGGCGGTCTCGGCGTCCTGCTCATCCGCGTCCAGGAACTCGAACACGCGCTCGGCGGATGCCACACCGGACTGCAGCATGTTGGCCATGCCTGCCATCTGCCCCAGCGGCTGCGTGAACTCGCGCGAGTACTGGATGAAGGCCGTGGCGTCGCCAAGGCTCATGCTGCCCGAGGCGACCCGCAGGCCGCCCACGACGGCGATGCCGACGTAGCTGAGGTAGGAGACGAACTGCATCACGGGGAAGATGATGCCGGACACGAACTGCGCGCCGAAGCTGGCCTTGTACAGGGCCTGGTTGCGCTCCTCGAAGCGTTCCAGCATGTCGGCGTCGCGGCCAAAGACGCGCACCAGGTCATGCCCGGAGAAGGACTCCTCAATCTGACCGTTCAGCTCACCGGTGTTCTTCCACTGCGCTGCGAACAGCTTCTGGCTGCGCGCGCCGATCACGCCGGCCGCTGCGCCGGACAGCGGCAGTGCAATCAGGGCGATTAGGGCAAGCTGCCAAGAGACGATGAACATCATGATGACGATGCCGACCACCGTCAGCACTGAGCTAATGAGCTGGGCGAATGCCTGCTGCAGCGCCTGCTGCACGTTGTCGACGTCGTTCGTTACCCGGGAGAGCACGTCACCGCGCTGGCGGGTGTCGAAGTAGTTCAGCGGCAGCCGGTTGAGCTTTTTTTCCGTGTCGTCGCGGAGCTGCCGGATCACCTTCATGACGATCCTGTTGAGGACGTAGCCCTGGAGCCACAGGAAGATGTTGGCCACGAAGTACATCAGCAGCACGGCCGAAATCAGGACGGTCAGCTTCTGGAAGTCGATGCCGGTTCCGGGCACGAGCTCCATCCGGGAGACCATGTCCGCGAAGTTGTCCTGGCCCTGTGCCCGCAGTCCCTCGACGAACTGGTCCTTGCTGACGCCGGCGGGCAGCTGTTTGCCCACCACACCGGCAAAGATCACGTCCATGGCCTGGCCCAGCACCTTGGGAGCAATGACATTGAGGATCACCGAAACGATCACCATGCCCACCACGACGTAGATGCCGGCGGCTTCCGGCTTCAGCAGGCCCATGAGGCGCTTGGCGGACGGCCAGAAATACTGCGCCTTCTTGGCCGGCATCGCACCGAACATGCCGCCGTCGGCCTCGCCCGGCTTGTACTCCTCCTCGACGAAGTCGTCGTCTTCGAGGACCGGAGCTTCCGTGGCAGCCTGGCTCTGAAGCTTCGCTCCATCCATGCTGGCGCCGGGGTCCTGGCTGGTGCCTGGGATCTGGCTGGTGCCCTTCTTGTCGGCGCTCATGCCACTTCCTCCACGCTCAGCTGGGACTCAACAATTTCCTGGTAGGTGGGCGACGTTTCGAGGAGTTCCTCGTGCGTACCACGGTCCACGATCCTGCCGTTGTCCAGCACCAGGATCTGGTCCGCTTCCGTGATGGTGGAGATGCGCTGCGCGACGATGATGACCGTGGCGTCCGTGGTGGTGCGCTTGAGGGCGGCACGCAGCCGGGCGTCGGTGGCGACGTCCAGTGCTGAGAACGAGTCGTCGAAGAGGTACACCTTGGGTTTGGTGACCAGGGCGCGCGCGATGCACAGGCGCTGGCGCTGGCCGCCGGACACGTTGGTGCCACCCTGGGCGATGCGCGACGCAAGCCCGCTCTTCTTTTCCTTCACGAAACCGTCGCCCTGGGCCACATGCAGAGCATCCCAGAGTTCGTCGTCGGTTGCCTCCGGCTTGCCGAAGCGAAGGTTGTGTTCGATGGTTCCGGAGAACAGGTAGGGCCGCTGCGGAACGAGGGCCACCCGCTTGGTGATCTCCGCCCGGTCCAACTGGCTGACCGGGACGCCGTCGAGGAGCACTTCGCCGTCGGCCACGTCGTAGAGGCGCGGCAGCAGTGACAGCAGGGAGGTCTTGCCGGCCCCGGTGGAGCCGATGATGGCCACCGTCTCCCCGGGCCGGGCGGTGAAGCTGATGTTGCTCAGGACCGGGGCTTCGGCTCCAGGGTAGGCGAACGTGACGTTGCGGTACTCCACCACGCCCTCCAACTGTCGGGGCGCGACAGGCTGCTGGGGGTCGTGGATTGACGGTTCGACGTCGAGCACCTCGCCGATGCGGTCTGCGCAGACAGACGCGCGCGGAATCATCATGGCCATGAAGGTGCCCATCATGACCGCCATGAGGATCTGGAGCAGGTACTGCAGGAACGCAGTCAGGGAGCCGACCTGCATGTCGCCGGCATCCACCCGCTGGCCGCCGAACCAGAGCACGGCGGCGGTGGACAGGTGCAGGATCATGCCGATGGCAGGGAACATCAGGACGAACAGTGCACCGATCTTGAGCGACACGTCCGTCAGTTCCTTGTTGGCCTGACCGAAGCGCTCCGTCTCATAGGGTTCCCGGACGAAGGCACGGACCACGCGGATGCCGATGATCTGTTCGCGCAGGACCTCGTTGATGCGGTCGATCTTCGTCTGCATGGAACGGAACAGTGGCATGAGGCGCACCACGATGTAGCCCACCACCACAATGAGAATGGGGACCGAGACCCAGACCAGCCAAGACAGGTTGATGTCCTCGCGCAAAGCCATGATGATGCCGCCGACACACATGATCGGCGTGGACACCATGAAGTTCAGGCCCATCAGCACCAGCATCTGGACCTGCTGGACATCATTTGTGCCGCGGGTGATCAGGGTGGGCGCGCCAAACGCATTCACGTCCTTGGCCGAGAAGCTGGTCACCTTGCGGAAAACCCCTCGGCGAAGATCGCGGCCCATCGCCATGGCGGTCTTCGACCCGAAGTAGACGCCAACAATGGCGGTGCCCACCTGGAGGAAAGCCACGAGGAGCATGACGGCCCCAATGCGCCAGATGAAGTCGGTGTCGCCGCGGGAGACGCCCTCGTCAATGATCTGGGCGTTCAGGCTGGGCAGGTAGAGCGCCGCAATGGTGGATGCCAGCTGGAATGCGATGACAGCCAGGATGTACGGCAAATACGGTTTGGAGTAACGCCGTATGAGGGTGACGAGCATGCTCACGGATCCTTCGGGAGAGCGCGAATGAGTTAAGAGAAGTAATAGCAGACGAGTCTGACAGCCCGAGCCTTCCAACTCTACGAAATCTGTTGCCCGTGCGAAACGTCGCGGGCGAAGATCATCCCAACGGACGACGCCGGCTCACTCCGCCAAGCGCGAACGGACACTTGGCGCCCCAGGCCGGTCCCCGTCGTCGTACGCCCTGCCCGCTTAAGCGGAGTTTTTGTACAGATATTGGCCTAGGCCGGGGCTTTGCGGCCATTATCTGTACAAAAACTCCGTCCCCGCGAGCGCTATTCGCCGCGGTGCTTGCCGTGCGAGGCGATGTAGTGCGCGGCGGCGCTCTGGAGCTTCCGCTCCTTGGCGAGCCGCCGGCTCAGTGCCTTCAGTTCGGCGCCGACCCGTGCCTGCTCCTGTGCAATGGCTCGCTGCTGCTCGGCCTGCCGGGCCACGGCGTTCAGGGCCGCGGCCAGCTGAAGCTGCTGCTCCGCGAGGAGGCCCTGCGTTTCTTGGATGAGCGGCACCAGGTCGGCAGGCTTGTTGTGCATCTCGGCCAGCATGGTCCGGGCCCGCACCGGCGGTTCGTTCATCGGCAGGACGGGTTCCGCCGCCGGCTGCCGGCCGGGCTGGTAGCTTGGCGCCTTGGCGTCGTCGACCCGCTGCCGGCTCAGCACTTCGGCGAACTCCCGCTCGAGGTCGTCGTCGGAATACTCAGCGGCAGGCAAGCCGGAACCCAGCCCTGACTCTTGGTCAGAAGCCGGTTCCGCGTCAGCAGCCTCCGGACGGATGTCAACGGTCCGGCGCAGCGGCTGTTCCTTGATCAGGAGCACGGCGATGAGCGCAACCACAGCGATGGCGCCGGCGATCAGGAAGATCTCGGCGGTGGCGTCGCCGTAGGCCGCCCGCATGATGTCCCGGATCGGGGCAGGCATGTCGGCCAGGTCGAGGCTGGCGCCGGACGAGCCGGAGCCTGCCTTGATCCCGGCGTCGGCAAGGCCCTGGGTGGCCAGTTCCTTGACCCGGTTGCTCATGATTGCCCCCAGCACGGACACGCCGATCGCGCCGCCCACGGAGCGGAAGAACGCCACAGAAGCACTGGCCGTGCCGATGTCGCTGGCGCTGACAGTGTTCTGTACGGCCAGGACGAGGTTCTGCATGAGCATGCCGAGCCCAAGGCCCAGGATCGCCGTGAAGACGCCGGACTGCCACAGTTCCGTGGTGTGGTCCATGGTGCCTGCAAGGCCCAGCCCGCCGATCAGCAGCACGGACCCGGCGACCAGGTAGCGCTTCCACTTGCCGGTGCGGCTGATCATCTGCCCTGAAACCACGGAGCCGATCAGGTTGCCGGCGATCATGGGCAGGGTCAGGAGGCCAGCCTCGGTGGGCGTTGCGCCGCGTGCCACCTGGAAATACTGGCCCAGGAAGGTCGAGGACCCGAACATCGCCACGCCCACGGCCACGGAGGCCCAGATCGCCAGGGCGGTGGTGCGCTCGGAGATGATCTTCAGCGGGATGATGGGCTGTTCAACCTTGGATTCGACCACAACGAGCAGCGACAGCAGCACCACGCCGCCGCCCACCATCAGTGCCGACTGCCAAGACCACCAGTCGTAGTAGTCGGGGTTGCCGGCGAACGACACCCAGATCAGGAGCAGGCTGACGCCGGTGGTCAGGAGGATTGAGCCGAGCCAGTCGATCTTGGCAGGCCGCTTGACGTGCTGGATCTTGAGGGTAATCTGCAGCAGGATCAGGGCGACGACGGCGAGCGGCACGCAGACGAAGAACGTCCAGCGCCAGCCGAGCGGGCTGTCAACGATGAAGCCGCCAAGCAGCGGTCCGCCGGCCGTGCCGACGGCCATGACCGCACCCATGTAGCCGGAGTACTTTCCGCGGTCCCGCGGCGGGATCATGGAACCGATGATCGCCTGGGCCAGCGCGGTCAGGCCGCCCATGGCGATGCCCTGGACAACGCGGGCCGTCAGCAGCAGCGGGATGGTCTGGGACAGGCCGGCCATCACCGATCCCGCCACGAAGATCACGATGCTGAGCTGGACCAGGATCTTCTTGTCGAACAGGTCAGCGAGTTTGCCCCAGATCGGGGTGGTGGCCGCGTTGGCCAGCAGTGCGGCGGTGATGACCCACGCGAAGTCCGTCTGCGTGCCCTTGAGCTCGGACATGATGGTGGGCAGCGCGTTGGCCACGATGGTGCTGCTGAGGATCGCGGTGAAGAAGGCCGCCAGGAGCCCGGTCAGGGCCTCCATGATCTGCCGGTGCGTCATGGGGGCCTGGGGCGGGTGGGCCGAAGGGCGTGACGTGGCCGTCCCGGAGACGGCAGCGTGGCTAGCCAATGAACTGCTCCTTGCGTTTGGTAGTGGTTGTGATGGGGCCGGCCGTCTTTGCCCGGGCGGATTCCCGCAGGGATTCCGCAAGTTTGGAGAGTACTTTCGCCGTCTCCGCGGCGTCCTGCTGGCTCCAGTCCTGGAGGTATTCCTGCAGCGTGGCCACGCGGTGTTCCTCGATCTCGACGAGCTTCGCGCGGCCGGCGTCGGTGAGGGCGACCAGTTGCGCACGGCCGTCATCGGGATCGGGCCGGCGATGGACCAGTCCGAGTTCCTCCAGCTCTGCGATGTGCCGGCTGAGGACCGGAGCGCTGACGCCCAGCCGTGCGGCCAGGTGCGTGGCGCGGGACTCCTTCTCCCCCACGAAGCGAAGGACGCCCTGCAGCGCGACTCCCGCCTCCAGACCGCGCGAGTTCGAGACGGCCGCGCAGCGGACGGCGCGCTGGAGGTCAAAGATCTGACGCACGAGTTCGGCCGCGGTGTTTGGCTCAACTGCCATGATGGATTGCCCCTTATTGCTTGCCTTAGGCAACTATAGCAAGAAATGGTTGCTTTAGGAAACTAAGCAATCCGTGCCAGGCACCCCGTGCGTTTAAAAGGCAGCAGCGCGAACGGGCATTTGAGGCCCCGAATCCGAGATGGAAATGGGGCCTCAAGTGTCCGTTCGCGCTGGAAGAGCGCTGGAAGGGCGCGGGTCAGGTGTCCAGGTGGGTGGGGGCGAACATCTTGAGCAGTGTTTCGACGACGACGACGTTCGGCCCGTCCGCGGCGAAGCCTGCCTTGAGCGCGTCCCCCACGTTTTCCGGTGCGACCCGGGCGGCAGGCACACCGAAGGATTCCGCAAGCTTCACGAAGTCCGGCCGGGCGAGTTCGGTGGCGGTGGCCTTGCCGAAGGCACCCACCATGTATTCGCGGAGGATGCCGTAGCCGCCGTCGTCCACGATCAGCCAGGTGACGGGCACGTTGTGCTGCGCGGCTGTGGCGAGTTCGGCGATGGAGTACATGGCCGAGCCGTCGCCGGAGACAGCGAGCACGCGGGCCGAAGCAGCGGACCTGCCCACGGTTTCCAGGCCCACGGCCCCGCCGATCGCCGCAGGGAACCCGTAGCCCAAACCGCCGGCGCCCTGGGCCGAGTGGAACTGCCCTTCACGGGCGTCCCAGCAGCTCCAGCCCCAGTACGCCGAGATGGTCATGTCCCAGAACGTCTGCATGTCCGCCGGAACTGCCTCGCGGATGTCGGCCATGAACTTCAGTTCCTTGGCCAGGTCCTGCGATTCCAGCCGTTCCTTCACCTTCCGCAGCGACTCCCGCACGAGGTCCTCCGGCGTGGTTCCGTGCCAGTCGGGCCGGGCGTCGGCGGGCACCACCAGCGAAGCGTCGAGGGCTGCGAGCGCCTGGCCGGCGTCGGCGCGGATTCCCAGGCCGGGCCGGTTGGATTCCAGGACGCGCGGTTCGGCGTCGATCTGAATGATCCTGCCGCGGGGTTCAAAGGTGAAGTAGTTGGACGTGACTTCGCCGAGGGAGGAGCCTATGACCACCAGGACGTCCGCGTCCTCCAGAAGGTCCGTCATATGCCGGTCCTCAATCCACGACTGCAGCGACAGTTCATGGTTCCACGGGAAGGCCCCGTTCCCGCCGGGCGTGCATATGACTGGAGCCCGGAGCTTTTCCGCGATCGAGAGCAGCGACTTTTCCGCCCGGCCCCGACGGGTTCCGCCGCCTGCAATGATGGCCGGACGCTCCGCCGTCGACAGCCATTTCACGGCTTCCCGGACAAGTTCGACGCGCGGCGGGTTGTCCGCCGCTTCGGCCAGCGCATCCTCCACGGGCGGCACCATGATGGGGTCCAGCAGCACGTTCTGCGGGACTTCCAGCCATACCGGGCCCTGCGGCGACGAGATTGCCTCGGTCCAGGCATCCTGGATGGCGGACGGAATGCCCGACGCGTGCTGGATCAGGCGCTGGCTCTTGGTGACGTTGGCGGCCGACGCCTTCTGGTCATCCAGCTGGTGCAGCATGCCTTTCCGGCGGGCACCCAGGCCCTCAAGCGGGATCTGGCTGGCAACCACCACCATGGGCACACCCGTGGCGTACGCTTCCTGCAGCCCGGCGAGCGACGTCAGAGCGCCCGGACCGGTGGACAGGAACAGCACGCCCACCTCCCCCGTGGCACGTGAGTAGCCGTCCGCCGCAAACGCAGAATTGTTCTCCACCCGGGAGGACACGAACTTCAGGTTGCCCCGGCCCATCGCGTCGAAGAGGCCCAGCGCGTGCTGGCCGGGGATGCCGAACACCGTCTTCGCGCCCAGCGCCTCGAGGGTCTCGACGACGAGGTCCCCGCCGTTGCGGACACCGGTCCCGGCGGTCACTGGGAGTACCCCCCCACAGCGGCACGGACAGCGCCATTGTCTGCGGGCGCGGGCGAGGCTGCCGCGAACCCTGCCGGACGGCGGGCTTCCCGGCCCAGAGCCTGGGCGGCGTAGCCGGTCTCGGCACCGAAGCGGTCGCCCTCGACGGTGTTGTCCGCCATGAGGGTGACGAGCTCATAGGCGACATGGCTGGCGGCCACGCCGGTGATCTCGGCGTGGTCGTAGGCCGGGGCCACTTCAACGACGTCGGCGCCAACGAGGTTCATGCCGCGGAAGCCGCGGATGATCTCCAGCAGCTCCCGGCTGGTGATGCCGCCGGCTTCCGGCGTGCCGGTTCCAGGCGCGTGGGCGGGATCCAGAACGTCGATATCCACGGAAATGTACAGGGGACGGTCCCCGATCCGGTCCCGCACTTTGGCCACAGTCTCAAGGACACCCTGGTAGTAGACGTCCGCGGAAGTGACGATGCCAAACCCGAACCGCTGGTCGTCGTCGAGATCCTTCTTCCCGTACAGCGGGCCGCGGGTGCCTATGTGACTGATGGCCTCCGTGTCCAGGATGCCCTCCTCCACAGCACGGCGGAACGGCGTGCCGTGGGTGTACTCCGCGCCGAAGTAGGTGTCCCAGGTGTCCAGGTGGGCGTCGAAGTGCAGCATGGCAATGGGGCCGCCGGCGCGCTCGGCCGCGGCGCGCAGGAGCGGCAGCGCAATGGTGTGGTCGCCACCCAGGGTGAGCAGCTTGCTGCCGGCCGCCGTCAGGTCGAGGGCGTTCTGCTGGATAGTCTCGATGGCCTCGTTGATGTTGAACGGGTTCACGGCCATGTCGCCGGCGTCGGCCACTTGGCAGTTCTCGAACGGGCTGACGTCCCAGGCCGGGTTGTACGGGCGGAGCAGCCGGCTCGCCTCGCGGACGTGGTTGGCGCCGAAGCGTGCACCCGGGCGGTAGGAGACGCCGGAATCAAAGGGCACGCCCACCACGGTGACGTCCGACTTGGCCACCTGGTCCAGGCGCGGCAGGCGGGCATAGGTTGCCGCCCCGGCGTAGCGGGGAATACGGGATGAATCGATGGGGCCAAGGTTGCCGTTGGCTTCGATGCGCAGCTCTTCCAAAGGAACGCCTCTCCTTCGAGGATGAATTGTCGACGGTGGGTTGTGACAGCCATCATACACTTGAAGTTGCCCAATGTGCATCGACTGTTTACCAGCGTTGGGAAGCTGGGGCAGAAAAAGACCCGGGCCACCAAAGGTGGCGGCCCGGGCCCTAAGGCAAAGAGCGCTACCGGCTGGCGGCCGGCACTAGCACCCAGAGAACCTCGACCGGCTCATCGGTGGGGTTGACCCAGGTATGCGGTTCCCGGCCCGGGAAGGTGACGGTATCGCCCGAGGTCAGCTCGTACTCCTCGTTCGTGAGAATGAGATTGATGGTCCCCTTGATCACGTGCAGGACGTCGACGTCGCAGTCAACGGCATACAGCTCCGATTCGCCGCGTCCCCGCGGATCGATGACGGCCTGGATGATCTGCACGCGCCGCTCGGACCGGGCGGTCAGCAGCCGCTCGACGATCCCCTCACCGCCGAGGGAGATGCGGGGACCCGCATCCCGCTTCGTTAGATGGGTCTCCGGCGCGGCGAACAGGTCGCCAATGGAGATGGACAGCACCTGGCACAGAGTAACGAGGGACGCCACGGACGGCGAGGTCAGGTCCCGCTCCACGCGGCTCAGGAAACCTTTGGTCAATCCGGTGGCGTCGGCCACCTGCTCGATGGTGAGCCGCTGGGACTGGCGCGCGGCACGGATTCTTGAACCGATGGCAACCGGAACATTGCTCGGCTCAACTGGTAGTGCCTTCATTTACGAACCTTTCACGGCCGGCAGCCCGGCCCCATCATTGGAGTCATATTAGCGGCCCGGCCCCTCCGTGACGCGGGGCGAACCGCGCCGCGGAGCTTTGCGTCTTGACTGTTACTCGAATCACAGCCTACGCTCTAACGCAACAACTGTTGCTTGTGAAACAACTCCCACGAGGAGACGCGCAGCAAGGAACCCAGCGTTCCCCCCAGATTTCCGTTCAGTGCACGCCATCCGGCCAGCCCGTTTCCCGGCTCGCCCGCAAGCTGCCAAAGCTCCAAGGATCCCCAATCATGGACGCAAGTTTCGTCAATATCGCCATCGTGGTGGTCTACCTGGCCGCCATGCTGGCCTTCGGCTGGTGGGGCAAGTCCCGCACCAAGAACAACAGCGACTTCCTCGTGGCCGGCCGCCGCCTGGGGCCGTTCCTCTACACCGGAACCATGGCCGCCGTCGTCCTGGGCGGCGCCTCCACCGTTGGCGGCGTCGGCCTGGGCTACAAATTCGGCATCTCGGGCATGTGGCTCGTGGTGGCGATCGGTGCCGGTGTGCTGCTGCTGAGCCTTCTCTTCGCCGGCACCATCCAGAAGCTGAAGATCTACACCGTCTCGCAGATGCTGTCCCTGCGCTACGGCAGCCAGGCCACCCGGACATCCGGCATCATCATGCTCGCCTACACCCTGATGCTCTGCGCCACGTCCACGAGCGCGTACGCAACCATCTTCGTGGTCCTGTTCGGCTGGGACCGGGCACTGGCCATCGCCATCGGCGGCGCCATCGTGCTGGTGTACTCGACCATCGGCGGCATGTGGTCCATCACCCTGGCCGACCAGGTCCAGTTCGTCATCAAGACAGTAGGCATCTTCTTCCTCATGCTGCCTTTCACGCTCAACGCAGCCGGGGGCGTTGACGGCATCCGCAGCCGCGTGGAGGCCAGCTTCTTCCAGATCGACGGCATCGGCCTCCAGACGATCATCACTTACTTCGTCGTCTACACCCTCGGCCTGCTGATCGGACAGGACATCTGGCAGCGCGTGTTCACCGCCAAGACGCCCCGGGTTGCCCGCTGGGGAGGCGCCACCGCCGGCATCTACTGCATCCTCTACGGCGCGGCCGGCGCACTGATCGGCCTCGCCGCGAGGGTGGCACTGCCCACCATCGACGTCGCCACCGAAGGCAAGGACGTTGTCTACGCCGAGGTCGCCCAGAACCTGCTGCCCATCGGCATCGGCGGCCTGGTGCTCGCCGCCGCCGTCGCGGCCATGATGTCCACCGCCTCCGGCGCTCTGATCGCCGCCGCCACCGTTGCCCGTGCCGACGTGCTGCCGTTCGTGGCCGGCTGGTTCGGCAAGACCATCAATACTGACGACTCCGACAACCCCGAGCACGACGTCAAGGCCAACCGCATGTGGGTCCTCGGGCTGGGCATCGTGGCCATCCTCATCGCCATCATCACCAAGGACGTCGTCGCGGCCCTCACCATCGCCTACGACATCCTGGTGGGCGGTCTCCTCGTGGCCATCCTCGGCGGACTCATCTGGAAGCGCGGCACCGGCGTCGCGGCGGCGGCGTCCATGGCGGTCGGCTCCGTGGTGACGCTCGGCACCATGATCGTCCTGGAGATCAATGCCAAGGCACCGCTGGACGGCGTCTTCGCCAACGAGCCGATCTACTACGGCCTGCTCGCCTCCGCGGTGGTCTACGTTGCAGTGTCGCTGCTGACCAAGCCCACGGATCCCGCGGTCATGAGCCGCTGGTACCGCCGGGTGGCCGGCAGGGACACCGAGGAAGTGCCGGTTACGGCCAGCGCCCGGTAACCTGCCCGGTCACCTGCTGCCGGCAGGTTTAGCAACAGCGCACGACGACGGCGGTGCCTCCCAGCGTAAGGAGGCACCGCCGTCGTGGTTTAACGAGTTGGGCTTAAGCAGGAGGGAACGGTCCAGGGACGAAACGGACGTCAGTAGTTGGAACGGACGCCAGAGTTGAACTGACGCTTTAGGATTCGAAGCCTTCGTCCGCACGGAACTCGTCGTCCGCATCGCTCGGAACTACCCGTTCGTCGTCATCGACTGCCTCGGAGTTAGCGGGAACAACCCGCTCCTCGGAATCGAGGAATTCGTCCTCTGTGTCCCAGTCTTCGTCCACAGGCGCGTCCTCGGCAAAGTCGTAGGCGGGATCGGACTCGATGGTGTGGCGGGTGTCCGGCTCGGGGCGCGATCCGTTGGTGTTCATCAGGCAGACCTCCGTGTGGTTGGACTTCCGTACCCGGCGTCGCCGGGGCACATTTTCATCAGATCACTGCGGGTGCAGGCGGTCAAGGGCGTTCATGCCGGCTGGCCGCTTTGCCTCCGGCGGCCGGAGCTATTGAGGTTTCCCTAAACCTTTTACTAAGGGTTACCGGCCGAAAAACCGCGGAATTACGCGGTAAAGTGGGCGATGCAATGGGGCCGCATCACGTCCCATCTACCCAGGAGTTCCCGTGTCTCAGCACGCAAAATCTGACCCTCATACCACCGGCAACGCGTCCGCCCCGTCTGCTTCGAGCAACGGCGCGGCACCCAACGGCACCGCCGCAACTCGTCCAGAGCCCACCGCTGCGGACATCAAGCGCTGGCGCCAGTACCTCGCCGACGAGCGGGCCGAGGCTGCCGTCTACCGTGACCTCGCGCAGAACCGCTCCGGCGAAGAGCGGGCCATCCTTTTGGCCCTCGCCGAAGCCGAAGGCCGCCACGAGGCGCACTGGCTGAAGCTGCTGGGCGAGCACGCGGGCAAGCCCCGGCACGCCTCCTTCCGCAGCCGCCTCCTGGGCTTCCTGGCCCGGCATTTCGGGTCCGTGTTTGTGCTCGCGCTGGCGCAGCGGGCCGAGGGCCGCTCCCCCTACACCAGGGAACCGTCCGCGACTCCAGCCATGGCGGCGGACGAACAGATCCACGAGGAAGTGGTCCGCGGCCTGGCCACGCGCGGCCGGAACCGGCTGGCCGGCACCTTCCGCGCCGCCGTCTTCGGCGCCAACGACGGCCTGGTCAGCAACCTCTCGCTCGTCATGGGCATGGCCGCCACGGGTGTTGGCAGCGGCGTGGTCCTGCTCAGCGGCATCTCCGGACTCCTGGCCGGCGCGTTCTCCATGGGCGCTGGCGAGTTCGTTTCCGTCCGTTCCCAGCGCGAGCTCCTGGCCGCCACCCGGCCCACCCAGGTGACGCTGGTGGCGGCACCCCAGCTGGACATCGAACACAACGAGCTCCTGCTGGTCTACCTTGCCCGCGGCATGTCGCGCGAGGCCGCCGAACACCGCGTGGCCGAGCGCATGGGCCTCTTCACGTGCGACTGCGATCCGAGTCTCTCGCTCCATCCCGAACTGCCGGAGACCGAGGACGAACACGAAGCCGTGGGCACTGCCTGGGGCGCCGCGCTCTCCAGCTTCTGCTTCTTCGCCTCGGGCGCCATCGTGCCCACCATTCCCTTCCTTTTTGGCATGACCGGGATCGGCGCCCTGATCGTGGCGGCAGTCCTGGTCAGCATTGCGCTGCTGGCCACCGGCGGCACCGTCGGCCTGCTGTCCGGCACCTCGCCGCTGACCCGCGGCCTGCGGCAGCTCGCCATCGGGCTGGGAGCGGCCGGCGTCACCTACCTCCTGGGCATGGCGTTCGGCGCTGTCATCGCCTGATTCACGGGGACTGCCTGACTTTCCCGGATCGCTCAGCTGGTTTCCTGGCCTGGCGAGGGGAACTGTACAGTGGGCCTGTTTGTCTGGTGCTTGTTGGTTGGGTGCCTTGTTGCCTGGTACTAGTTCGCCTAGTGCCTTGTTTGCCCGGTGCCTGATTCCGTTGTGGAGGCGGCGCCGCCGAGGAATGCCGTGAAAGGGGTGCAGTGGAGGGTCACGATCCTGGATCCATTCACCGCAGGCACCGGCCGCGCCACTCGGGTCCGGCCACCACGGCAGCGAGATTTATCCGCCGTCTGATCGTGCTCGCGGCCCTTGGCTGTGCAGCGTTCCTTGCGGCCGGAATGGCGTACGGGGACCCCCGCTTTGCGGGCGTGCTGAACTTCCGCATCGGTTCCGGGGACCCACCCGCCGCATCCCGGCAGGATGATTCCGGCGGGGTCGATTCTGACCAGGATCCTGCGGGCCAGGATCCGGCCGGGCAGGCGGGGCAACCCGGGCAGAAGGCACAGTCTGCCGGAGCGGAGTCCGGCGCGCCCGGGGGCTTTGGCCGTACCGGGGACGCACCGCCGTCAGGCCTCGAGGAGGCAGCCACTCCCCTGGGCGCGCCGGAGCCGCCTCCGGAGCCCAGCGACTCCTACAAGTTTCTGGCCGTGAACAGCGACGGCTCCCCCGTGGGCTACTCTCCGTGCCGTCCGCTGCATTACGTGGTGAATGCGCGTCTTGCGCCGGAGGGTGCGGCGGGCCTGGTTCCACTGGCGATCAAGGAAATCTCCCGCGCCACCGGCATCCAATTTGTCGACGACGGGGCCACCGATGAGCAGCCCTCGGACCCGCGCGCC
Organism: Arthrobacter globiformis; assembly: GCF_030815865.1. Taxonomy (NCBI): domain Bacteria; kingdom Bacillati; phylum Actinomycetota; class Actinomycetes; order Micrococcales; family Micrococcaceae; genus Arthrobacter; species Arthrobacter globiformis. The sequence goes on along the minus strand of NZ_JAUSXI010000001.1, from coordinate 1,264,156 downwards.
CCCTACCAGCCCGGGGCCTACGGCGAGCGCTGGGCACCCCTGCTCATCAGCTGGACCACGCCGGACGCGGCTCCCAAGCTGGGCGGCAAGGTCATCGGCACCGGCGGCAGCACCCACTACAGCTATGGGAACGGGCCCAAGAGCTACGTCACGGGCAGCCTGGAACTCGATGCCCCGCAGATGGCTATGGAACTGGAACGCCCCGACGGCACCGCCTATGCCACCGCCGTCATCCTTCACGAACTGGGCCACGTGATGGGGCTGGAGCACGTCGACGACCCCGTGCAGCTCCTGTATCCGGAGATCGGCGCCCCTGACGGCCTCGCGGCGGGCGACCTCAACGGCCTGTATCAACTGAGCAGGGCACCCTGCCGCAAGGACCTGTAGGCCTGCCTCTTATTCCAGCGGGGCGCCTTCACCCGCCGAGGACCGCGAGCGCCTCGTCCACGCTGTCCACCAGGAAGATGCGCTGCTCCATGGCCCGGCCGGCGGCGAGGCTTTGCAGCATCGGCCAGGCCGGAAACCGTTCCTCCCAATGTTCCCTGCCCACCAGCACCATGGGGGTCATGGTCTCCTGGGCGCCGTAGTAGTTCTCGCAGGCATCCTGGAAGATCTCCTGCACGGTGCCCGCGGCACCGGGCAGGAACACGATGCCTCCGTTGCAGACCTCCAGGAGAATGGCCTCGCGGACGGCGTTGGCAAAGTACTTGGCGATGTGGGTGGCGAAATAGTTGGGCGGCTCGTGGCCGTAGAACCACGTGGGAATGCCGAGGGACGCGGTTCCGCCCGGAAAGCGTTCGACGGCGGCTGCCGCAGCACGCGCCCATGCGGACACTGAGGGGCGGAAGCCGGGGACGGCCGCCAGTTCGCGGAGCACGTCCTGGAAATCGTCGTCATTGGCCGCGCTGAAGTAGGCGCCCAGGTTCGCGGCCTCCATGGCCCCGGGCCCGCCGCCGGTGGCCACCAGGTGGCCGCGGCGGGCCAGGAGCCGGCCCAGCGTGGCAGCAGCGGCGAAGCCGCCGGTCCCCCGCTGCAGGGCGTGGCCGCCCATGACCCCGACTATGGAACGGCCCCCGCTGTTGAGGCTACGGACAAACTCCTCCAGGGCATCGCCGACGGCGTGATCGTGCAGGGCTGCCGCGAGTGTGGAATCGAGGCGGTTCCGCTGGCCCGGCCGCATGCTCCATTGGTAGACCAAAGCGTCGGGGGTTTTCTCGTACGGCTCACCAACAATGCCTGCGTACAGCTCCTGCGGGGTGTAGAGCCCTGCCCGGTACGGATTGAAAGGAACGCCGGTAAGCCGCGGAAAAATCAGTGCGCCCCGGCTGCGAAGTGTTGCCTCCACGCCCGGGTCGAAGGTGCAGCCCAGGAAAATCGCACCCTCGGCATCCATGGCTGCCAGGGCTGTGGCCCGTCCGCGGAGGTCAAGCGACTGAGCGTGCCAGCCGTGCATCGCCCGGGCCCCCGCATTCACCAGCCGGTCGAAGCTGGCAACGCTGTTCACCTCAAGGGTCCGCGGGCTGGGGTTCAGGCTGCCGGAGGGGTTCATGGTGCCCAGCCTAGTGCCGCGTTCCCCCCGGGCGGGGGGAGCCGAACGGACCCAACTAGGTAGCAGTTGTGGGCGTTCCCAGCGTTTGTCATGTCTCAGGACCTCGTGGACACTTCCTGTCTCAGGACTTCGTAGACATTTGATGTCTCATGGCTATGTGGACACTTCGTTCTCTGGCGTTGGCTGGCGGGCTTTGAGCGTCGGGTAGATGCTCCGTTTCTTGCGGGCTCCCCGGGGGTTGGCTGCGACCCCTGAGGGTTTGCCGTTGCCGACGTAGGGAGTGCCTTGGGCCGGCCGGCGGTGGCTGATGATTTCGGTCCCTTGCGCTCCGAAGAACATGATGACGGCATCGTCGTAGAGGATATGGACAGTCGTTCCGATGTGTTCATTGCCCAGTTTGAAATGGGTTCCCAGGATCGTCGCGCACCCGTTCCGGTCCACTGTCCGTTGCGCGCTTCGCCGGCCCGGTCCGGCCACGGCCGGTTCCGGCGGGGCGGGCGGGGGTGTCTTCGGGGTGGCGTCCCAGGCTTCCCGGGGAGTCAGGCCGGGAGGCAGGCCCTGATGTTCACGTTCGTTGTTGTAGTAGAGATCGAAGGCATCGACCTGTAATTGCAGGACGGGCATTGATGGCGCCGGCGGCTGCCGGTGCAGGTATCTGTGCAGGGTCTGATGGAAGCGTTCGTTCTTGCCCTGGGTGGTGGGCTTATAGGGTTTGCCCGTGATCGGCTCGATGCCCCTGGCTTTGAGGAATTCGACCAGCGCGCCGGTGCGTCCGCGGCGGGTGGGGTTCAGGGCCGAGCCGTTGTCGGAGAGGAATTTCTGCGGTGCACCGTGGCATTCGATGGCCAGCGTGACGACGGCGATCGCGGCGGCACTGGTTTCCCCGGTGGCCACCAGGGACGCCAGTGCCAGACGTGAATGGTCATCAATGAGCTGGAAGATCGCCACCTTCCTCCCGTCGGCGAGCTGCCACTCGGTCGAGTCGATCTGCCAGCACGCATTGGGCTGGGGGATAGACGAACCTTTTGTAAGCGCTTCGCGGCTTCTTTCTCGGCTCCGGCACCACGACCCCGGCCCGGGCAAAGATTCTGGCGACCGTGGCCCGGGACGGCGGCCTAGAGCCCTGCCTGGAGAGCTTTGCGATGACAGAGAGCGGGCCGTGGTCCAAGCCCAGTTTCTTGAGCTCCGCCCGGGCACCGAGCAGCAGATCCACCATGCCCGGTGCAGTCGCGGTCGGCATCGTCGAGGGAAGCGTGGGCCTCTTCTCCAGCGCTTTCACCGGCCCGACCTCAGCGGCCGCCGCCCGGACCCGGTAGAACCAGGCCCGGGAAACATTGTGCTTCCTGCAGAATGCGCTCACCGCACCCCTGGGCGAATCCTCGGACCATGTCGCAACAGCATGCCGAATCCTGATGTCCGGCTGGGATTTACTCATGAACAGCAGCAAACCCGCAGCCCAAGTGTCCACGAGGTCCTGAGACAGAGTGTCTACGAAGTCATGAGACAGAACTGTCCATTAAGTCATGAGACTCAGCAGGCGTTCCCAGCGTTGGGAACGCCCTGAGCTGCTACCCAGTTGAAAGTAGAAGTGCCCCGGCGGAATCCCGGCGGGGCACTTCGGATAATTCAGGAACGGGTCAGGAAACCTGCAGACCGCCATTGATGTCGTAGGTCGCGGCCGTGATGTAGCCCGAGTCCGCACCCAGCAGGAAGGAGATCAGCGCAGCCACTTCCTCGCGGGTACCCACGCGGCCCATCATGATGCCCTCGGACATCTGTGCCTTGCGCTCCTCGCTCAACGTGCCGCCCATGATGTCGGTGTCGATCGGGCCGGGGGCGATGGCGTTCACGGTCACGCCGAACTCGCCGACCTCGCGGGCCAGGGCACGGGTAAAGCCGACAATGCCGGCCTTGGAGGCGCTGTAAGCCACCTTGGAGTAGGTCCCTCCGCCGCGCTGGGCGGAGATGGAGGAAATGCTCACGATGCGGCCGAGCTCGCGTTCGATCATTCCTTTGAGGACCCGCTGTGACACCACGAAGGTGCCGCGCATGTTGATCGCAAATACCTTGTCCCACTCGGCAACCGTGGTTTCCATGAAGGGGGTCGGCGAGCTGATGCCGGCCAGGTTGGCAAGGGCCACGATCGGCGGCAACGACTCTTCGATCTCCGTGATAGCCCGGTCCACGGACGCCTCGTCGGAGACGTCGGCGCCGACGCCGATCGCCTTCACTGCACGGTTGGATCCGATCTCTGCGGCCGCGGCCTTCGCGTCCTCGGCGTTGATGTCCAGGATGGCGATGGACCAGCCTTCGCTGGCCATGCGGTCAGCTGCTGCGCGGCCGATACCGCGGGCAGAGGCCGCGCCGGTCAGCACAACGGTGCGTTCTGCGGGGAAAGGGGTAATTGAGATCATTGCGGGTATTCCTTCGGGTGGTTCTCGGATGGGTCTTTAGCGGCTGGCCGGAACGTCTGCGGCGGCCTTGACTGCCGGATCCAGCGCCGCATCGCCTTCGGGGCGCTTGCGGGCATAGAGGTAGGTGGCCACGGCCGTGACGCACAGGCAGAAGGAGAGGAAGAGTAGGCCGCTCTGGTTGTTGCCGGTGGCGTCCTTCAGGATGCCCACTGCATAGGGGGCGACGAATCCGCCCAGATTGCCCAGCGAGTTGACCATGGCCAGCCCGGATGCGGCGGCTGCGCCGGTGAGCGCTGCGGACGGCATCGACAGGAACGGGGCAATGGCCCCGTAGATGCCCATGGCCGACGCGGTCAGGGCAATGAGTGCCAGGACAGGGTTGACCGGAAGCAGGAAACCGGCGGCGAGCAGGCCCAAGCCGGCGAGGACCATGCTGACGGCGCTGTGCCAGGCACGCTTGCCGGTCTTGTCAGCGCGCTTGCTCCAGAAGTAGACGAAGACCGCGGCGATGGCGTACGGGATGAGGACGATGAATCCGACCTCGGCGGTGGAGAACTCGCCCAGGGCGGCGACGATGGTGGGCATCCAGAGGCCCAGGCCGTAGATGCCGCAGACCAGTCCGAAGTAGAGGGCCGAGTAGGCGATGGTGCGCTTGTCCTTGAGACCGGCCAGGAAGTTGTGGCTGCTGCCCTTGGACTTGGCTGCCAGTTCGGCGTCCATGGTGGTGGCGAGCCATTCGCGCTCGTCGGCGTTGAGCCACTTGGCGTCCCGAGGGCGGTCCGTCATCAGGAAGGGGGTCAGCACGCCCAGCAGGACGGCGGGAATGCCTTCAAGAATGTAGAGCCACTGCCAGCCTTGCAGGCCCATGATGCCGTCCATCTGGAGGAGCAGGCCGGAAACCGGGGCACCCAGTGCGTTGGAGATGGGCTGGGCCAGGATGAAGATGCCCAGTACAGTGACCCGCTGTGCGGCCGGGAACCACAGCGTCAGGTAGAAGAGGATGGCGGGGAAGAAGCCGGCCTCGGCCGCGCCCAGCAGGAAGCGGATGATGTAGTAGGTGGATTCGCCGTTCACCAGGGCCATGGCCGCTGCGAAGATGCCCCAGGTGATGAGGATGCGGGCCAGCCACTTGCGGGCGCCAAACTTGTACATGCCGGCGTTGCTGGGGATTTCGAGCACGGCGTAGCCGAGGAAGAAGATGCCGGCGCCCAGACCGTAGGCTGCGGCGCTCAGGCCAATGTCCTCGCCCATGGTCAGCTTGGCGAAGCCGACGTTGTTCCGGTCCAGATACGCGATGAAGTAGAGCAGCACAATCAGGGGCATTACGCGGCGGCGGACCTTGCGGAGCGTGCGGTCTCCAAGCTCGCCCAGTCCGGAGGACTTTGTGGTGAATGAAGTCATCATCGACCTTCTGTCTGTCGGTTTCCGGGCCGGCGGCTTCGCCGGGGGAATCCGATGCTTTTTCTGATGGGGTTCTGTCCGCTTCAGAGGGGAATGTCTGCGCTAAATCTGATGTCAGACATCTGACGGAAGAACATGACCAAAAGCATAGGAGCGTGACGAGCATTACGTCAAGATGAAAGGCGTGGCCCCAGCAAAAAAGTGGGCTCAGAAGGACGTTGGACCCGGAAAAAAGTAGGAAACGAGAAAAGCCAGGGCCCAAGAACGCCGGCGCCTAGGAACACAGAGCCTAACCGCGGTTGCCGTGAACATAGCGCTCGTAGTCCTCGAAGGTCTGGTCCATGTGCTCGTCCATGGCCTTGCGGGCCAGCTCGGAGTCGCCGGCGAGGATGCTCTCGAGCACGCGCTGATGGAAGGCGATGGCGTGGCGCTGGATCTCCTCGATGGCCGAGGTCTCGCGGCGGGCGCGGTAGAGGGACTGACCCAGCTGGGCCAGGAGGGCGCGGACAAACGGGTTGCCGGAGGCCTTCAGAACGGTGTCGTGGAAGGCGATGTCCGCCGCCACGAACCCGTCAAGGTCTCCGGCCTGGTGAAACCGCTTCATGTCCGCGATGGACGCCCGCATCTCCTCCGCGTGCTCCGGAGTGTGGCGCCTGGCGGCGAGCGCGGCGGCTCCAGTCTCCACCATGCGTCGCACCTCGATCAGGCCGCGGGAAACCTGATCGTCCGCGTTGCCGTGCGACGCTGCCTTGATGATCGCGTCAAGGCCGGTCCAGCTGTCTGCTGGATTCACGAATGTTCCGCGGCCGGCTTTGACGTAAAGGATGTTCTGCGCCCGGAGTGCCTTCAGTGCTTCGCGGACGGTCAGCCGGCTGACGTCGTAGGCCTTGGCAATGTCGGCTTCCGGCGGCAGCGCATCATGCGGCTTGAGCCTGCCGTCAAGAATGTCGTCCAGCAGACCATCGACCAGGTCGTCAACAAGTGTCCTGCGCCCCATCGACTGCCCTACTTTCGCCTTGCCTGTTGCTCCCAACACTACCGAAACCCGCGCAGCCCCAATAAAATCGGCACGAAGTGCGTCATCGCGCGGCTTGCGCGCCCGTAACGTATGAGTCCAGCCTGGCGAGCGTCCTGTCAATATTCGCCGGATGGCGGCCCAGATAACCGGCAAGCCGGAGCAGGAACTTGCCGCGGACATTGCGCGCATCCCACTGTTCTGTCACGAGCGTTCCGCGCACGCCGCTGCTGTCCGTGGCCGGGTCCAGAAGGTAACGCCACACATGCCCGTAGAAGTGGCGCCAGCCGATCCGCCGGCCCTCCTCGAACTCAGTGACGGTGTTGAGGATCCGGTAATCAACCCTGATCTTCATTTCCATGCCGAATTTGGCCCCCGGTCCCAGGCGCAACGGCCCCCGCGGCTGGGCGCCCTTGACGGTGCCCGATCCGTCGATTTCGCTGTGCAGCGCGGGAGTGGCCAGGACCTCGAAGACCACGTCCGGCGCCGCAGCGATGAAACGGTCCCTGGACACCAGATAGCGGTTGTTCATTCGGCCAGCCTAACCGGCCGGATATGGGGCAGAATTTGAGGATGCAGAATTCAACGCGGAATTCAGGAACAGTGCAGACCCCGGACGCAGCGCAGAACCCGGACACGGCGCCGGATGCAGACGCGGCACACAGCGCGGCGCCGCGCGAGGAGCGCCGGCCGCGGATCGGCATCCCGGTCCGGCTCAGCAGCTCTTCGGATCCGGACCCGCGGGTGGCAAAGGCCAACAACCTCTTCGGCTGCATCGTCAGCCTCATCCGCGATGTCGGCGGAGAACCGGTGCTGCTCACTGCTGAGTCACTGGAGGGCGGGCTGAGCGGCGCACGCAACAGTGGAACGGCCGACGGCGGAACTTCCGACGGCGACAAGGCGCCGGACGCGCCCGAGGCGCTTGACGGCGTCGTACTTCCCGGCGGCGGCGACGTTGACCCGCGCCTCTACGGCGAGGAACCGGGGCCCACGCTCTATGACGTCAATGCGGAGCAGGACCGCCTCGACATCGCGGTGGCTCGGCACGCGCTCGATGCCGGCACACCGGTGCTGGGAATCTGCCGCGGGCACCAGCTGCTCAATGTCCTCTACGGCGGAACACTGGTCCAGGACATGACACCGGGTACCGTGCCGCACCGCCAGATCCCGGCAGCGGCCAACAGACCATGGGTTTGGCACGAGGTGACGATTACCCCGGGATCCAAGGTGGCGAAGATGTACGCCGCCGCCGAAAAACCGGAGGCCGGCGGAACGGCCTCTGCCGACGCAGACGATGCGGCCGCCGGTGAAACAGCCGCGGGCGGCGTACACGCAATGGAGGTCAAGATCGCGTCCGGCCACCATCAGGCTGTCGACCGGGTGGCGCCGGGGCTGCTGGTGACCGCCGTGGCGGATGACGGCACGGTAGAGGCGCTGGAGGACCCCGAGCGCTGGGTCGCATCGGTGCAGTGGCATCCGGAGGCCCCGGAACTGACCGAAGAGCAGAGGCTTGCCCCGTTCCGCGTGTTCGTGGAGGCCTGCCGCACTCCCTGACTGCCTAACTCCTTGACTGCCGGCGGCTCCCTGCTATTATCAAAAACGGAGTATGTCCTAACAAACGGACATGCACTGACATACAGGCTTCCTGGACGCGGGGACCTGCAGCACAAAGGGAGCATTCAATGGCGAACCAACTACGCCTCAGCATCGACCGCTCGTCGCCGGTGCCGCTGTATCATCAGGTCGTCCAGGGCATTGAAGCTGCCATCCACACCGGTCTGCTGGAACCCGGGAGCCGGTTGGAGAACGAGATCGATCTCGCCGCCCAGTTGAACCTCTCGCGGCCCACCATGCGCAAGGCCATGGACGAACTGGTCCGCTCGGGGCTGCTCGTCCGCAAGCGGGGTGTCGGCACGCAGGTGGTGTCCAGCCAGGTCCGCCGCCCGCTTGAGCTGTCCAGCCTGTACGACGACCTGACGAACAACGGCAGCAAGCCCACCACCGAGGTGCTCACCTTTGCGCACATCGAGGCCGACGCCGCCACCCGGGAGGCCCTGCACCTCGCCGCCGGGGCCAAGGTCTATCACTTCACCCGGCTCCGGAAAGTGGGCGGCAAACCGCTGGCCCTCATGGAGAACTGGGTACGCGACGACATTACGCACATCGATGAGGACCTGCTGAACACGCAGGGCCTGTACGGCATCCTGCGCAGCGGCGGCGTCAACTTCCGGCTAGCCACTCAGCGCATCGGCGCCGTGGTGGCCAACGACTACCAGGCTCCCCTGCTTGAGACCGAACCGGGCTCGGCCCTGGTCACCATGGAACGCACCGCCGTCGACGACACGGGGCGGAACGTGGAGACCGGACACCACGTCTACCGCGGTGACTCCTACAGCTTCGAAATGACACTGGTTCAGCGCTAGGCCACCTCAACCGCGGGCCAGTACATGGCGCCTGCAGCGTAGGGGCAGGCGCTGGCCTGCCCTGGCAGCGGGCCAACGCGCGCCGGACCTACCACCACACATCCGAAAGGGACACGAACTTATGGCCGACTGGGTATACCCCCTGGGCAGCGCAGCCGAAGGCTGCTGGGACGTTTCGCTGGGTACGTCCGACTCGAAACTTGCCGTGGAAGGCTGGGAACACACAGGACTCAAGGTGGCCACGCTGGCGCCGGGCGCCGTCGTCGAACTTTCCCCCGCGGCGGAGGAACGGATTGTCATTCCGCTGGGCGGGGCGTTCACGGCGACCGTGGACGGGCTGGACTACCCCCTTGCCGGGCGGGCCAGCGTCTTCAGCGGCCCCACCGATGTGCTGTACTCCGGGACGGACAAGGCGGTGACGGTTTCGTCGTCCGACGGCGGCCGGGTGGCCATCGCGACGGCGCCCGCCAAGGTCCAGTACCCGACGCGCCTGATCACCGCGGCGGAGACGCCGGTGGAACTGCGCGGGGCCGGAAACTGCTCCCGGCAGGTCCACAACTTCGGAACCCCCGCCGCACTGGAAGCCGACCGCTTCATCGTGTGCGAAGTCCTCACGCCGGCCGGCAACTGGTCCTCGTACCCTCCCCACAAGCATGACGAGGAGAAGGAGGGCGAGACCCGGCTCGAGGAGATCTACTACTTCGAGACGCGGGTGGCCGACGTCCCGGGTTCAAGCGGCCCGGGCGAGAATGCGGACGCCATCGGCTACCAGCGGGTCTACGCCTCCGACCACCGGCCCATCGACGTCGCGGCCGAGGTCCGCACCGGCGACGTAGTGCTGGTCCCCTATGGCTGGCACGGCCCGGCCATGGCCGCGCCCGGTTACGACATGTACTACCTCAACGTCATGGCCGGACCCGGCCGCGTGCGCGACTGGCTCATCAGCGATGACCCGCACCACGGCTGGGTGCGCCAGACCTGGGACGGCCAGAACTTGGACCCCCGGCTGCCGTTCGGGGCATAACGCGGGGCCAACGGCTCGGGCCATCGCGCGGAGTGCGCGGCCAACGGCGCGGGCTAACGGACGGAAACGGGTCCGACGTCGGCCGGTTCAGCCTGGACTGAACCGGCCGCTTCCGTCTCCACGCGTGTTTGGGACGCGACAACTGCCTCGGCTGTTTCGCCCCGAACGGGAGCCCGGCGGGCACTGGCCTTTGCCCGGGCGGCGGCGCCGGCCATCACCAGAAGGCCCAGCAGGGTAATCCCGGCCCCTGCCCAAATGGGCGAGGTGTAGCCCAGACCGGCGCTGATGGTCACGCCGCCAAGCCAGGCGCCAAGGGCGTTGCCCACATTGAACGCGCCGATGTTGGCTCCGGACGCCAGCGTGGGCGCCTTGGCCGCGTACTTCATGACGCGCATCTGCAGGCCGGGCACTGTGGCGAACCCGAAACCACCCAGGAGCAGCAACGAGGCGATGGTGAGCACCTGGTTGCCCGCGCTCAGGGCGAAAACCACCAGCACGAGGACGAGGACCGAGAGTACGGCCAGCAGGGTGCGGTCGACGTCGCGGTCAGCCGCCCTGCCCCCGAGGGTGTTGCCGATAAACAGGCCGACACCGAAGACAATCAGCAGCCATGGCACCGTGGAGGGGGCGAATCCGGAAACCTCGGTGAGGGTGAAGGCGATGTAGGTGAAGGCGCCGAACATTCCGCCGTAGCCGAGGATGGTCACCAGGATCGACAGCCACACCTGGCCGGAGCGGAAGGCGCGCAGCTCACTGCGCAGTCCGCCGCTTGCGGCGTCACCGTTCCCCGCCTTGGGCACCAGGGCCAGAATGCCGGCCAGTGCCAGCACGCCGATGCCCGTGATGGCCCAGAAGGTGGAGCGCCAGCCTGCCGCCTGCCCCAGCAGGGTGCCGAGTGGAACTCCGAGGACATTGGCGGCCGTGAGCCCGGTGAACATGATGGCGATGGCGGCGGCCTTCTTGGTCGGCGCGACCATGCCGGCTGCCACCACCGCCCCGATGCCGAAGAAGGCGCCGTGTGCGAGGGCGGCAACCACCCGGCCCGCCATCATCGCCCAGTAGTCAGGCGCTATGGCGGACAGCAGGTTGCCGGCGACGAAAAGCACCAGCAGAACGGCCAGCACGGGCTTGCGCTGGAAGCGGGACACCGCGGCGGTGAGTCCCAGCGCTCCCACCACGACGGCGAGGGCATAGCCGGAGATGAACCAGCCGGCGGAGGCTTCGCTCACCTGGAAGTCTGCGGCCACTTCGGGGAGCAGGCCCATGATGACGAATTCGGTGAGTCCGATGCCAAACCCGCCGAGGGCTAGGGCTATCAGGCCAACAGGCATGGATGTGCTCCTTCGGCACTGTACTGAATGGGGAGCGCGACGTAAGCTAATAGTTGCAGGCGCGCTATTTATTGCAACGCAAGTAATTGTTGCACAAGCAAATATACCGCGCAAGCAACTATTTCACGGCCGTGCTCTGTTTCGGCAGAGCCGGAGAACCGAAGGAGGAGAGTCCATGGGCATCAAGGACGACGCCGTGGAGGTGCGTGCCCAGGGTTGGCGCACCTTGGCGGCCCTGCACGGGCTGATCGAGGCGGAGCTGGAACGGTCGTTGCAGGAGCAGGCACAGCTCTCCGTCGTCGAATACACGGTGCTGGACGCGCTCAGCCGGCAGGATGGGTGGCACATGCGCATGCAGCAGCTGGCCCGGGCCACCGCCCTCAGTGCCAGCGCGACCACCCGCCTGGTGAACCGGCTGGAGGACCGCGGCCTGCTGACCCGCATTCTGTGCGCGGACGACCGCCGTGGCATCTACACCGAACTCACGGGCAGCGGGAGCAAGCTGCTGGCAGAAGCGCGGCCGGTCCACGACGCCACACTGGAGCGGACCCTGGCCGAAGCGCAGCAGGTGCCGGAACTGGCGCCGCTGGTAGATGCCCTCCCCCGCCTCCACGCCGGCGTCTAGGTTCGTCCGGAAGCCGCCGGGCAGCACCGCCCCGGCAACCAGCTAGCCGCCGTCGAACGCTTCCGGCAGTCGAACGCCTGGGCGCAAAACTGCCTCCGGCGCTGGGGTTTTTGTACAGATAATGCCCTCCCGAAGGCTTCGAGAGGGCATTGTCTGTACAAAACTCGGGAGCGGTCATGGTCCGGGACGGGTTTGGACCCGGACTGTTTAGTGGACCGGGGTGTTCGTTCCGACGGCGGTTTCAGCTGCGGCGGAGACGCCTGCCTGGTGCTTGAAGTAGTGTTCCACGTCCTCAAGGCTCTTGTCCTTGGTCTCGGGAATGTACCTGGCAGCGAACAGAATGGCGCCGACACCCAGGACGGCGAACACGAAGAACGTGCTGGAGATGCCAACTGCGGCGAGCAGTTGCGGGAAGCCGAAGCCGATCAGGAAGTTCACGATCCAAAGCACGAAGGCCGACGCGCCCATGCCGAGGCCGCGCAGCTTCAACGGGAAGATCTCCGAGAGCATTAGCCAGGTGACCGGTGAAATGGCCCCCTGCTGGAATGCGAGGAACGTGACGGTCAGCGCCAGGATTACGTAGCCACGCCCGGTGCCCTCGGGCAGGATCAGCGAGAACAAGCCGATCAGCAGCAGCGCCGAGGTGGTTCCGATCTGCCCGGTGATGAGCATCCGGCGGCGCCCCACCTTGCCGAGGAGCCAGATGCCCACGAAGGTGGCCAGCACGGAGATGACACCGTTGGCGATGTTGGCGCTCAGTGCCGCTTCCCGGCCGAAGCCGGCATCCGCCAGGATCTGCGTGCCGTAGTACATGATGGAGTTCACGCCGGTGATCTGCTGGATCACCGCAAGGCCGACGCCGACGAAGAAGATCCGCCGCAGCCAGGGAACCTGCAGGTCCTTCCAGGAGCCCATCTTGGACTTGTAGTCCTCCACGGCCATGGCCTTGACCTCGTCGAACTCCGCCGTGGCCTCGGCCTTGGAGCGGATGCGCTGAAGCACGCCGAGCGCCTCGCCGAAGCTGCCCATGGAGGCTAGCCAGCGGGGGCTTTCGGGCATGAAGGCCATGCCGATCCACAGGGCGATGGCGGGCAGCGTGGCAATCACCAGCATCCAGCGCCAGATGCCCCCGGCCCCGCCGAAGGTGTTGCCGAGGTAGGCGTTGAAGATGAAAGCGAGCAGCTGGCCGGTGACGATCATGAGTTCGTTCTGCGTCACGATCCGCCCGCGGCGGGCCGAGGGCGACACCTCAGCGAGGTACACCGGCACCGTCACGGACGCCCCGCCCACGGCCAGGCCCAGGATGAACCGGGCCGCCACCATGAACTCAGTGCTCGGAGCCAGCGTGCAGGAGAGTGTGCCGATCAGGAAGACGACGGCAAGGACCATGATCATCTTGCGGCGGCCGTTCCGGTCCGCCAGCCGGCCGCCGAACAGTGCACCGAAGGCGGCGCCGAACAGGAGCGACGACGTCACCATGCCCTCGGCAAGGGGGGTCAGGCCCAGGTCCTCCTGCATGTATGGCAGGGCACCGTTGATGACGCCTGTGTCGTAGCCGAAGAGCAGGCCGCCGAAGGTGGAAATGATGGTGACCGTGCGGAGCGCCCGCTGGTGTTTTAAGTCGGCCTTGCCAGAAGGCGCGGCCGTCATACGCTGACCTTCTGCACGTACTGCTTCATCGTGTCCAGCTGGTAGCGGGAAACGTCCTCGGCATTGTCGTCTTCGGCGAAGACGCTGGACACCATCACGGTGTCGTCCCGGTCCAGGAACCCGATTTCCTTCAGGCCGCCGAAGAACTCGTCCCAGTTCACGTCGCCGTCGCCGATCTTCAGGTGTTGGTGCACCCGGACCGCGTTGCCCGGCGGATTGGTGATGTAGCGCAGTCCGTGGGACGCGTGGTGGTCCATGGTGTCGGCAACGTGGACCAGGCGGAGCCTGTCCCCTGCCGCGCGCATGATGTCCAGCGGCGAGTTCTTCATGTGGAAGCTGTGCGAGGCCACGTAGACCATGCCGACGTTCTTGGAGTTCAGGCCGCGGATGACGCGGATCGCGGCAAGGCCTTCCTCCACGAAGTCGTCCGGGTGCGGGTCGATGAGCAGGTCGATGCCTTCGCGCTCGATGATGGGGAGCAGTTCCTCCATGGAGCGGTAGAACGCGCGCTCGGATTCCTCGGCCAGCTCAGGCCGGCCGCTGAACTCGGTGTTCATGGTGCTCACGCCCAGGTCCACGGCGATCTGGATGGCGCGCTTCCAGTAGCGCACTGCTGCTTCACGGGCGTCCTCGTCCGGGCCGGACCAGCGCAGCACAGGCAGGATGGACGCGATTTCAATTCCGGCGCCGGCGCACGCCTTCTTCAACTGGCCCACCAGTTCGTCGTCGGCCTTCGGGTGGTTGTAGAAGGGGATGAGATCCGGGTGCGGCGTCATCTGCATGTACTTGTAGCCGAGGTCGGCCACCACCTTGGGAAACTCCAGCAGGCTGTGGCTGTGGTGGAAGGGGGTGGGATCAAGGGCGATTTTCACGAAGAACACTCCATTGTGGAAAAAGTTGGGTAACGAACCGAGTTTTTGTCCAGATAATGCAACCTTGAGGGCCCCTAAGGCGCATTATCTGGACAAAACTCCAAGTACAAGCGTGGCCTAGCTGTACAGGGCAGGCTTGGCGTTCAGCTTCACGGCCACCTTCTCGCCGTTCTTCTGCGCCTCAACACCGGCCTCGCAGCATGCGGCGGTGGCGTAGCCGTCCCAGGCGGTGGGGCCGCCAATTTCACCGCGGAGGGCAGCGTCCACCCACGCCTGGATTTCGACGTCATACGCCGCGCCGAAGCGCTCTTCGAAGCCGGGCGTGACCTTGCCGCCCCAGCGGCCGGCGCTGCGGGTGTAGGGACCCTTGTCGCCGCCGATGCTTACGATGCCGTCCTCGAAGGCGGCCTGCGTGGCCACTTCATAGCCGAACTTGGCGTTGACGTAGATCTCGACGTCGGCCAGGACTCCGGACTCAGTTTCGATCAGGACGTGCTGGGGATCGTGCTGCCCGGCCGGAGCGTTCTTCGTGGGCTTGCCCAGGCGGACCTGGACGGACGTGATTTCCTCTCCCGTGAAGAACCGGATGGCATCAAATTCGTGCACTACGGAGTCGTTGATAAGCATCTCGTTGGTGAATCCCGGCGGCGTGGTGGGGTTGCGGTGCTGGTGGTGCAGCATCAGCAGTTCGCCCAGTTCACGGTCGCGGATGACCTGGCCGAGGGCCGCGTACTCGGCGTCGAAGCGGCGCATAAAGCCCACCTGGATGCGCTTGCGGCCGAGCTTCTGCTCCGCCTCGACGATCTTCCAGGAGGTCTCGGCGTCAGGGGTCAGCGGCTTCTCGCAGAGGATGGGGATGTCCTTCTCAAGGGCCTTGAGCAGAATGTCCTCGTGCAGGAAGCCGGGGGTGGCGATCAGCACGGCATTGACGTCGCCGTTGTTGAGGGCCTCTTCGGCGTCGGCGAGGGCCACGGCGCCGGGGATGCCTTCAATGGCGGCCTGCGCGCGGGCCAGGTCGACGTCGACGACGGCGGCGACTTCAGCGCCGTGGATCCGCTTGCTGAGGCGCTGGATGTGGTCCGCGCCCATGCGGCCGGCGCCGATGACGGCGACGCGAAGGGTTTCAGTCATTGTTCTCTTCCTTTGGAGTTGGCGTGAGCAGGATGCCGATTAGTTGACAGCGGTCCGCGAACCGCAGGAGAGCAGGTAGTTCCTGGTGCGCTTGGCGATCGGCATGGGAACGTCGAAGGCCACAGGGTACATGTCCTGCTCCACGATGCCGAAGATGGGCCGGTTGAGGGCCTCGACGGCTTCGATGACGGCGCGCAGGTCCGGCAAGCCGTTCGGCGGCTCGGTCATAACGCCCGCCAGGTTGGCGGCGGCCCAGGTCATGTTTTCCTCGTTGACTTGTCTGAGGACGTCCGGGTTGATCTGCTTCAGGTGCAGGTAGCCAATGCGGTCCGGGTAGTTCTTGATGAGCTCCAGGCTGGAGGCGCCGCAATATTCGGCGTGGCCGGTGTCGAGGCACAGGTTGAGGTACTGCGGGTCGGTAGCACCCAGCAGGGTTTCAATGTCTTCCTGCGCGCCTACGTGCGAGTCCGCGTGGGAGTGGAACTGCTGCTTCAGGCCGAAGTCCTCCAGCAGGGTCTTCCCGAGCCGGTTGTGCCCGGCGAAAAGGTCGCTCCAGGCTTTGTCGCTGAGTTCGCCGCTTTCCACGGCTTCGCCGGTGACGTCGTCGCGCCACATCGCGGGAATCACCACGATATGCTCGCCACCCATGGCAGCCGTAAGCTCGGCAACCTTCCGGGCCGGCTCCCAGGCGGTCTCCCACTGGTCCAAGCCGCGGTGGAACGCGGTAAACACGGTTCCGGCGGTGACCTTCAGGTCGCGCTGCTTGAGCTCCTCGGCTAGCCGGGTGGGGTCGTTCGGCAGGTAGCCGTAGGGGCCGAGTTCAATCCACTTGTAGCCGGATTCCGCCACTTCATCGAGGAAGCGCTCCCACGGGGTCTGCTTCGGGTCGTCCGCGAACCACACCCCCCAGGAGTCCGGTGCCGTGCCGATGATCAGCTTGTTCTCAGTCATTGCTCAATCCTTATGTCTGCTGCTGGCTTTGGGCCCCCGCCCGCAAGGTTCCCTGGCAGAGCCTGCGAGGCCAGGGGGGCGGGTGGGGAGCGAAACCGGGTGGGGATTAGTTGGAGGGGAAGTTGTAGGAGGCGCCGGAGGCGTGGGTGGGTTCGGGCCAGCGGGAGGTGACGACTTTGCCGCGGGTGTAGAAGGAGACGCCTTCGGGGCCGTAAATGTTCTTGTCGCCGAAGAGCGAGGCCTTCCAGCCGCCGAAGGAGTGGTAGGCCACCGGGACGGGCAGGGGCACGTTGATGCCAATCATTCCGACGGTGACGGAGCGCTGGAACTTGCGGGCCGCGGCGCCGGAGGAGGTGAAGATTGCGGTGCCGTTGCCGTACGGGTTGGAGTTGATCAGCTTGATGCCGTCCTCCAGGGTATCCACGCGGACGACGACGAGGACGGGCCCGAAGATCTCCTCGGTGTAGGCGGTCATTTCGGTCTTGACGTGGTCCAGGACGGTGGGGCCGACCCAGAAGCCGTCTTCGTGGCCGGGGACGACGAGGTCGCGGCCGTCCACCACCATCGCAGCTCCCGCGGCTTCGGCCTCGGTGACGATCTTCACGATACGTTCCTTGGACGCGGGCGTGATGACCGGGCCCATTTCCGCGCCGGGCACGGTGCCGTTGTTGACCTTGACGGCGGCGGCGCGTTCTTCGACCTTCTTGACCAGCAGGTCCGCGGCGTCACCGACGGCGACGGCGACGGAGATGGCCATGCAGCGCTCACCCGGCGGAGCCGAAGGCGGCGGCGGCGAGGTGGTCCGCGGCGTTGTCCAAATCGGCGTCGGGCAGGATGATGGCGTGGTTCTTCGCCCCGCCGAGAGCCTGGACGCGCTTGCCGTGGGCGGTGGCGGTCTCGTGGACGTACTTGGCGATCGGGGTGGAGCCCACGAAGGAAATGCCGTCCACGTCCGGGTGGGTCAACAGCCCGTCAACCGTTTCCTTGTCGCCGTGCAGGACCTGGAACACGCCGTCGGGCAGCCCGGCGTCCTTCCAGAGCTTGGCCAGCAACATGGAGGCGGAAGGGTCGCGCTCGGAGGGCTTGAGGATGAAGGCGTTGCCGGTGGCGATCGCCATCGGGGCCATCCACAAAGGCACCATGACGGGGAAGTTGAACGGGGTGATGCCGGCAACAACGCCCAGGGGCTCGCGGAAGGAGAAGACGTCGATGCCGGTGGAGACCTGGTCCGAGTAGTCGCCCTTGAGCAGGGTCGGGATGCCGCAGGCGAACTCGATGACTTCCAGGCCGCGGCCGATCTCGCCCTTCGCGTCGGAGAGGACCTTGCCGTGCTCGGCGGTGATCAGCTCCGCGAGCTCGTCGATGTGCTCGGCGACGAGTTCGCGGAACTTGAACAGGACCGCGGTGCGCTTAGCCAGGGAAATGTCACCCCAGGAATCGGCAGCCTTGCGGGCCGCGGCGACGGTGTTGTCCAGGTCGGCGCGGTTGGCCAGGCGCAGCTCAGCGGACACGGCGCCGGTCGCCGGGTTGTACACGGGCTGGGTGCGGTCGCCTTCGCCGGCGGTCTCGGCACCGTTGATGAAGTGGTTGATGGTGGTGGTGACGGTCGTCGTTGACATAGAGATGACTTCCTTGGTCTGTAGCTTGGGGAGGAGAAAGATCAGCCGAGCAGTTTGCGCTGGCGGTTCTTGTGGTCGGTGTAGGTCTGGTAGGCCTGCTGGGTGGAGTCGAGGTCGGAGACCTGGGAGACGGGCACGTCCCACCAGGATTCGGAGCTCGGGGCGTCCAGCAGCGGGTCGGATTCGACGTGGATCACGATCGGGCCGCCGCGCTCCGGGGCTGCCTTGGCGTCGCGGATGGCCTGTTCGAGTTCGGCGATGGCCTTCTCCCCCGGCTCGATCCGGATCACCTTCACGCCGAGGGACTCGGCATTCAGGGCCAGATCCACCGGGAGGGTGTCGCCCTCGTCGAAGCTGTGCTGCTCCTCGTCCAGGACGCGGTACTGGGTGCCGAAGCGCTGCGAGCCGAGGGACTCGGAGAGCGAACCGATGGAGGCATAGCCGTGGTTCTGGATCAGGACCACGATCAGCTTGATCCGTTCGGCGACGGCGGTGACCAGTTCGGTGTGCATCATCAGGTAGGAGCCGTCCCCCACCATCACGACGACGTCGCGCTGGGCACCGCCCGCGGCGGCCTCGGCAAGCGCTGCGCGCTTGACGCCCAGCCCGCCGGGGATTTCATAGCCCATGCAGGAGTACGCATATTCGACGTGGTAGCCGAACGGGTCGCGAACCCGCCACATCTTGTGCAGGTCACCCGGCAGGGAACCGGCGGCGCAGATGACCACGTCCTGGGCGTCCATGGCCCGGTTGGTGGCGCCGATGATCTCGTTCTGCGCCGGCAGCGGGCTGAACCTCGTGTCGAACGCTTCATCCACCGTGGTGTTCCAGCGCTGCTTCTCGGCGGCGATCTGCTGCTCGAGGTCGGCGCCCACGCGGTAGCCGCCCAGGGCCTGGTTTAGCTTGACCAGCGCCTTGCGCGCGTCGGCCACGATCGGCAGCGAGGTGCCGTGCTTGTACGCGTCGATCGGTGCGACGTTGATGTTGATGAACTTCAGGTCCGGGTTCTGGAACGCGGTCCGGGACGCGGTGGTGAAGTCCTCGTAGCGGGTGCCGATGCCGATGATCAGGTCCGCTTCAGCTGCCAGGGCGTTGGCCGCCGTCGTGCCCGTGGAGCCGATGGCCCCGAGGGAGAATTTGTGGTCCCAGGGCAGGACGCCGACGCCGGCCTGCGTGTTGCCCACCGGGATGCCGGTCAGTTCGGCGAACCTGGCCAGTTCCTCGTTGGCGTACGCGTACAGCACGCCGCCACCGGCGATGATCAGCGGCCGCTTCGCGGCCCGGATGGCTTCGGCGGCGCGGGCGATGTCGTCGTCGTCCGCTTCCGGGCGGCGGATCCGCCACTCACGCTCGGCCAGGAATTCCTCGGGAACGTCGAAAGCCTCGGCCTGGACGTCCTGGGGCAGCGAGATGGTCACCGCGCCGGTCTCGGCTGGGTCGGTGAGGACGCGCAAGCCGTGGTGGAACGCGGAGAACAGCTGCTCAGGGCGGGTGACCCGGTCAAAGAACTTAGACAACGGCCGGAACGCGTCGTTGACCGTGAGGTCGTAGGCGTAGGGCTGTTCGAGCTGCTGCAGCACCGGGTCCGCAGCACGCGTGGCGAACGTGTCGGACGGCAGCAGCAGGACCGGCAGCCGGTTGGTGGTGGCCAGCGCAGCACCGGTCAGCAGGTTGGACGAGCCCGGGCCGATGGAGGTGCTGATCGCGAAGGTCTGCCGACGGCGGGTGTGCCGGGCGTAGCCCACGGCCTGGTGCGACTGGGCCTGCTCGTTGCGGCCCTGGTAGTACGGCATGATCGTCGGATCGAGCTGCTGGTACTGCCTGAGGGCCTGGCCCACACCGGCCACGTTGCCGTGCCCGAAAATGCCGAACGTGCCCGGAATCAGGCGTCCGCGGAAATCGACCCCACCCACGGAATCAACGGTGTACTGCTTGGAAAGGTACTCGACCACGGCCTGCGCCACGGTCATCCGGCGGGTTCCAGTTCCCATCGTTTACTCCGATACTTCGTCTGTGGTGTGGTGGAGCAGTGAAGCGGCCGCGGCGACCGCCCCGGCAACATCGCCGTCCTGCGGGTACAGCAGGGTCCGCCCGACGGTGAGTCCCTGCACGCCGGGGAGGGCGAGTGCGGCTCCCCAGGTGGCGAACACCTCGTCCTGGGTGCCTGCCGGGTCCCCGCCGAGCAGCACAGTGGGCATGGTGGTGGCGGCCATGACGCGTTCCATCTCCGCCACGACCGGCAGCTTCATCCAGGTGTAGGCGCTCGTGGACCCCAGGCCCTCGGCGATGGCGATGGACTTGATAACGGCGTCCGGGCTCAGGTCGTTGCGGACCCGGCCGTTCTCCCGGACGGACAGGAAGGGCTCCACCATGGCGATCAGCTTGCGTTCGGCGAGCGAATCGATCGCCTTCGCGGTGGCCTCGAGCAGGGCGACGGTGTCCGGGTCACCGAGGCAGATGCGGGTCAGCATCTTGCCGCCGTCCGCGCCCAGGGCTTCCAGCGCCGCGGCGGTGTGCCCGGTGAAGCGGTCATCGAACTCGTTGACCAGGCCGGCGAGGCCGCCGCGGTTCATCGAACCAAACACGAGCTTGCCCTCGAGAGCGCCCAGCAGCAGCAGGTCATCCATGATGTCCGGGGAAGCCAGAATGCCGTCCACTGCCGGGTTGGCCAGCGCAACCTGCAGCCGGTCCAGGAGTTGGCGGCGGTCCGCCATGGCCACCGGGTCGTTGCCGACGGAGAGGGCGCCGCGGGCCGGGTGGTCGGCGGCCACGATGAAGTTCTGCCGGCCGTGCTTCAGGCCGGGGTGGCGGCGGCGGGCCTTGGCGGCCCGGGCCACTGCGTCCGGATCTTCGAGGCGGATGGTGCTCAGGTGCTCGTAGCGGCGGGGGTTGTCATCCACCGCGAGGGTCGCGGTGCCGGGGTTGAGGCTCACAGGGCCGCTCCTTCGGGGGCGAGTTGGCTAGGAACAAGGCGTCCGCGCTCGGTGAGCAGGGAGGTGACCTCGGCCGGGGTGGGCATGGCATCCGCGCAGGAGAGCCGGGAGGCGACTATGGCGCCGGCCGCGTTCGCGTAGTCCAGGACCTGTGCCAGCGGCCAGCCGGAGAGCAGTCCGTGCACGAACGCGCCGCCGAAGGAGTCGCCGGCACCCAGGCCATTGACGGTCTCAACCGGAACCGGGGCGGAGACCACGCGCTCGCTGCGGGTCTTGGCCATCACGCCTTCCGGGCCGAGCTTCACGACGGCGATTTCCACGCCGGCATCCAGCAGGCGGTCCGCCTGTTCATCCGGGGTGCCCGGGCCCACAGCCACGGCGCATTCCTGGTCGTTGCCGATGGCGACGGTGACGTGCGGCAGGATGCGGGCCACCTGCTCCCGGGCTTCCTCCTCGGAGGCCCAGAACATGGGGCGGTAGTCAAGGTCCAGGATGGTGTACTGGCCATCCTTGAGGCCGGTGCGGGGCCGTGCTTCGTGGGCTGTGATATGCGCTTCGCGGCTCGGCTCCTGGCAAAGGCCGGTCACGGTGGACCAGAAGATCTGCGAGTCGCGGATGGCGGTGACGTCGAGCTCGTCGGCCCTGATCTGCAGGTCCGGTGCGGTGGGGAACCGGCCGTAGAAGTACAGCGGGAAATCGTGCGGCGGCTGGATGGCACAAGAACGTGGCCGGTGTCTGCAGCCCCTGGACCGGGGTGACGAAGGAATCATCGACGCCGAACTTTTCCAGTTCGCGGTGCAGGTACGTACCGAACGGGTCATCGCCGGTGCGGGTGATGACTCCTGTCCGGCGGCCGTGGCGGGCGGCGGCAACAGCAACATTGGATGGCGAGCCGCCGAGGTACTTGCCGAAGGACGTCACATCCTCCAGCCCTACCCCGATGTCGTTCGGGTAGATATCAACGCTGATTCGCCCGATCGTGAGCAGTTCGTGGGTCACGGTAATCGTGGGCCTTTCTTTTGAATCTCAACCTCTAAGCAGCCGAACGGCCAAGGCTCCGGCGTTCCGCGGCCCCGTGAGCGGGACCACAAGAACTACTGTGCCCTAGAATTTATGTCCTGTCAAAGGTTTGTACTGACATACTTACAACAAGCAGAACTGCATCAAAAAGCAGGGCGCGGAGCTGCTGACGGGGACACGCGGGACCAGCGTTCCCGTCCCTATTTCTGCGGTACTGCCAGCTCTCCGGTGACGTACTGCGCGCGGCCGAACCCGAAGGACCAGTCCCCCGCCGTGTTCTCGACGTAGCCGATGAAAACGTCCTCGCCGGCGACCCCTAAAGCCCCCAACTTGTCTGCCACTGCCGCAAACAGGCTCTGCTTTGCCTCCTGGCTACGCCCGCCCTGGGTGAAGATCTGGATCATGACGACGTCACGTGTGCGTTCAAAGCCGAGGCCGGCATCCTGCGCAACGATTTGGCCCGGGGCGTGCTCCGTGACGATGTGGAAGTAGTCACGCTCCGGGATGCCATACTCAGCCAGGATGGCGTCGTGGATACCTCGGCTGAGGCGGTCGAGTTCACCCCGGCCGCGCCCAGAGTGGACGTCGATTCGTACGAGCGGCATGGCTCTCCTTTGATAGTTTGTCCTGACATACTATCAAACTGGCGATGTTGCGCAAGAGGTTGTCCCGCGCCCGCCCAAGTAGGTAGCAGCAGATGGCGTTCTGGGCGCTCAGAACGCCATCTGCTGCTACCTAGTTGGGTCTTTAAATGGCCGACGGCGGCCGGTGACCTTCGAGGTAAAGGTCACCGGCCGCCGTCGGACGACTATCTAGTGGTGCGGGCCCTACTTGGCGAGCAGCTCCTCGAGCCGCTCGTAGCCGTCGGACACGCCGCTTTCCATGCCTGATTGGGCCATCCCGTCGCGTGCTTCCATGCTGGGATAGACAGAGTGGGCCCGCAGCCGGCACCTGCTGCCGCCCAGGTCCTCGAAGCTCATGAATTCGATGCTGACAATGTCCGGGTAGCCGCTGAACTCGAAGGTCTGGATGGCGAAGTCGTTTTCACGGACGGTATGGAAGATGCCGCTGAAGGCGTACGTCACCCCGTCCGGGCCAGTGTGGTTGTACAGGTAGGTGCCTCCGGAACGGAAGTCGTAGTGCTCGATATCGACGTTGGTGCCCCGCGGGCCCAGCCACTGCGTGATCAGCTCAGGCTCCTTGTGCGCGCGGAACACGTCCGCGACCGGGAAATCGAACTCGCGCTCAAAGTCGATGAACGGGACGCCGTCGGGGATGGTGAGTTTAAGTGCGTTGCTCATGATCGGTCCTTGTCACTGCTGCCGCCGGGGGGCGGCGTTGGAGCGGAGTACGGCATCGAGGCTGCGGAACTGCCCCTCGCGGACCAGCCGGTACTGGTCGATCCATGCGGTGAGCGCTTCGAGCCGTGCGGGATTCAGGTGGACGGGCCGGCGCTGGGCATCGCGGCTGCGCGTGACCAGCTGTGCCTGCTCGAGGACCTGGATGTGCTTCGAGACCGCCTGTTTAGTGATCGCGAAGGGTTCAGCCAGTTCATTGACGGTGGCGGGCCCCCGGCTGAGCCGGGAGATGAGGCGGCGCCGGACAGGATCGGAAAGCGCCAAAAAAGCCGCGCTCAGAAGGTCGTCGTCGCTACCCGTGTCCATTGTCATTGCCCCGGAGTCGTTCTCGTGTATCAGTTCGCTGCCGTAATCAACGTTTCTATTGATCAACCGATTGATTGTTAACAACAATAGACGCCCTGCCAGATTCAGCGCAAGAGGCAGTGCAACCAGCTCGCAGTTGTGGTCGTTTTGAGCGTCCATAACGACACCTACTGCCAGTTACTTGGGGTGAGCGCGCTTAAACAAAGAAACGCGGGGTCACTCTGCGCCCAATCCGGGGGTGGATTAGGCTGGGAGTGACCCCGCGTTGCCTGAAGTGCGCCTTAGAGCGTTGCGAAGACTTCGCGCAGCAGCTTGGCGGTCTCGGACGGCGTCTTGCCGACCTTCACACCTGCAGCCTCGAGGGCTTCCTTCTTGGCCTGGGCGGTACCGGCGGAACCGGAGACGATGGCGCCTGCGTGGCCCATGGTCTTGCCTTCCGGGGCGGTGAAGCCGGCCACGTAGCCGACGACCGGCTTGGTGACGTTGGCCTTGATGAAGTCGGCGGCACGCTCTTCGGCGTCGCCGCCGATTTCGCCGATCATCACGATGGCCTTGGTCTCCGGGTCAGCCTCGAACGCGGCCAGGGCGTCGATGTGGGTGGTGCCGATGACGGGGTCACCGCCGATGCCGATGGCCGTGGAGAAGCCGAGGTCGCGCAGTTCGTACATCATCTGGTAGGTCAGCGTGCCGGACTTGGAGACCAGGCCGATGGGGCCCTTGCCGGTGATGTTCGCGGGGGTGATTCCCACGAGGGCCTCGCCCGGGGTGATGATGCCGGGGCAGTTCGGTCCGATGATGCGGGTGACCTGGTTGCCGTCGGCGTCGACCTTGGACTGTGCCAGTGCCCAGAACTCGGCGGAGTCCTGAACCGGCACGCCTTCGGTGATGACGACGACCAGGCCGATGCCGGCCTCGATGGCTTCAACAACGGCGTTCTTGGTGAATGCCGGCGGAACGAAGACGATGGAGACGTCAGCGCCGGTCTCTGCGATGGCTTCCTTGACCGTGCCGAAAACGTTGATCTCGTTTTCGCCGTGCAGGACGGTGGTGCCGGCCTTGCGGGCGTTGACGCCGCCCACAACGTTGGTGCCGGCCTTGAGCATGAGGGCGGTGTGCTTGGTGCCTTCGCCGCCCGTGATGCCCTGGACGATGACCTTGGAGTCCTTGTTCAGATAAATAGACATGTTTTCTTTCCTAGATCTCGACAGGCTCGATCAGCGGGCGTTGGCGAGCTCGGCGGCCTTGTCGGCGCCCTCGTCCATGGTGGCGGCGAGGGTAACCAGCGGGTGGTTGGCCTCTTCGAGGATGCGGCGGCCTTCTTCGACGTTGTTGCCGTCGAGGCGGACGACCAGCGGCTTGTTGGCGGAGTGGCCCAGCTCGGCCAGTGCGCCTACGATGCCCTTGGCGACAGCGTCACAGGCGGTAATGCCGCCGAAGACGTTGACGAATACGGACTTGACCTGCTCGTCGCCCAGGATGACGTCGAGGCCTGCGGCCATGACCTCGGCGGAGGCTCCGCCGCCGATGTCCAGGAAGTTGGCGGGCTTGACGTTGCCGTGGTTCTCGCCAGCGTAGGCGACGACGTCCAGGGTGGACATGACGAGGCCTGCACCGTTACCGATGATGCCGACTTCGCCGTCCAGCTTGACGTAGTTCAGGTCCTGCGCCTTGGCCTTGGCCTCGAGCGGGTCTGCGGATTCCTTGTCCTCAAGCTGGGCGTGCTTGGGGTGGCGGAATTCGGCGTTCTCGTCGAGCGTGACCTTGCCGTCGAGGGCGACGATCTCGCCCGCGCCGGTCTTGACCAGCGGGTTGACCTCCACGAGGGTGGCGTCTTCCTTCTTGAAGACGTCCCAGAGCTTCAGAATGACGCCGGCGACTTTGCCGCGCAGTTCTTCAGCGAAGCCTGCAGCAGCGACGATTTCGTCGGCCTTGGCCTGGTCGATGCCCACGGCGGGGTCAATGGCTACCTTTGCCAGGGCCTCGGGCCGCTCAACGGCGAGCTGCTCGATCTCCATGCCGCCTTCAACCGAGCACATGGCCAGGTAGTTGCGGTTGGCCCGGTCCAGAAGGACGGAGAAGTAGTATTCCTCGGCGATGTCAGCACCCTGGGCGATCATCACCTTGTTGACGGTGTGGCCCTTGATGTCCATGCCCAGGATGTTGGTGGAGTGCTCAAGTGCCTCATCGGCGGACTTGGCAACCTTGACGCCGCCGGCCTTGCCGCGGCCACCGACCTTAACCTGTGCCTTGACGACAGTTACGCCGCCGATCTTCTCGGCAGCTGCCTTTGCTTCTTCAGGAGTGTGCGCCACGATGCCGGCGAGCACGGGTACACCGTGCGCTTCGAACATATCGCGCGCCTGATATTCAAACAGGTCCACGGTTTAGTGTCCTTCTACGTCGAAGTAGTTTCTGTACAGCCGGACTGCACCCAAGGTGCGGACCGGGCTGCGGAATTCACGCGCCCTGCGGCAGGTCCGGAAACGAGCCACGCGGCGCAATGCTCCTTGGGGAACTCTAGTCCTTTGGAGGGACCGGCCCGTTCCAGACTACCTGTTCTGTGAGTAAGGACACTATTCTATGGACCGTAGAAAAACCCCGTGATTACGGGGTTTTTGGGGCCTTGGCGGGCGCCGTCTGGACGTTTTTGCCCTTCGCGGAGATGAGTTCGTAATGATCCCTGCTGATGAAGAAACCGACGCCGCCAGAGACGTTTCCGCAGGCCACCCCCGAGCGGTAGGCGGAGCACCGCAAACCGTTCCGTTCGAGGTTGCCGCCGTCGGGCAGGACGGGCAGCTTGGAGACGGGCCCGTTGGCCGTGCCCTTGGGCCCGTACTCGGCCTCCATCTGCGTGACGCCGGACCGGCATTCACCGTACCGGGCCCGGCTGGGCGTCAGGAGTGCCGCGCCGCCCAGATAGCCGAGTCCGGTCCCCGAGCAGTCGTCACCGACGTCCGGTGCTGCCGGCGCGGGATACACCGCGAGCTCGCAGTGTGCCACGGGCACGGTTGCCAGTTTTTGGTTGTCGGAATCGCTGAAGTTGTTGGTTTCGTACGGCAGGTCGAGGTGCGGCCCGCGGGCTGAGGTCAGCGCGCACACCACGTTCCGGTCCGCAGTGACGAACGCCAGCACGTCCTCCCCTGCCGCAAACCCCGCGGGGTCAGTAAGCGGAGCCTGTTTCAGCTGTTCGAGGGCCGGCAGCGGTGGCGGAGGGGTGTACTCCGGATCCGCGATGGTTACGGAACAGCCGGCCAGGGTAGTTGAGAACAGGGCCGCCGAGAACAGCAGCGCGAGGCCTGCAGCAACGCGACCCAGGCGCCGCACCGGCACGCTCAGGCGTCGATCTTGGTCAGCGGCGCGTACCGCAGAAGCAGCCGCTTCTCGCCGACGTCGAACTTCACCTTCGCCACGGTCTTGTCCCCGGCGCCTTCGACGGCGAGCACGGTGCCGTTGCCAAAGCTCGTGTGGTTGACCTTGTCCCCCACGCTGACCGCAATGACTTCCTTCTGCGGCTGCACGCGGTTTTTCGCGACGGCGGCCGGGACGTCGGCGTTGAAGCCCGCCGAGGAGTCGGCACGGGTGCCGCGGGCCGTTCCGGCGCCCCAGAAGGATCCGCCGTACCGGCTCGACCCGATGTCGGCGCCGCTCCCCCAGCCCCCGGCCTGCCGGCTGGTACCCTCACGCTTCCATTCAACGAGCTCGGAGGGAATTTCCTCCAGGAACTGGCTGGCCGGGTTGTACTGGCTCTGCCCCCACATGTTGCGGACCTCGGAACGCGTGACGTAGAGGCGCTTCCGGGCGCGCGTCAGTCCCACGTAGGCGAGCCGGCGCTCTTCGGCCAGCTCCTTGGGGTCCGTGGCGGAACGCTGGTGCGGGAAGAGCCCGTGCTCCATGCCGGTCAGGAACACCACGGGGAATTCGAGGCCCTTAGCCGTGTGGAGCGTCATGAGCGTGACCACGCCCAGCCGCTTGGCCTCCGCCACGGCGGCGTCGATGTCCGCCCCCGGGGCGTCCGGGATCTGGTCGGCGTCGGCCACCAGGGACACCTGTTCAAGGAAGGCGCCCAGGGATCCTTCGGGATTATCGCGCTCGTATTCACGGACGACGGCGACAAGTTCGGCAAGGTTCTCTACCCGGGACTCGTCCTGCGGATCGTTGCTGGAGCGCAGCGTGGCGAGGTAGCCGGTCTGTTCCAGCACCGCCTCGAGTGCGGCCGCGGCGCCCGAGCCTGCGGCGACCTCGGCGAGGTCGTCCAGGAGCTTCACGAAGCCAAGCACCGCGTTGACCGAGCGGGTGGCCATGCCGGGGGCCTGGTCGGCGCGGCGGGCGGCGGCGATGAAGGACGTGCGTTCCCGCTCGGCGAGGGCCGCGACGGCCCCCTCGGCCCGGTCCCCGATGCCGCGCTTTGGTTCGTTGAGGACGCGGCGGAGGTTGACGTCGTCGTCCGGGTTGACCAGGACCCGGAGGTACGCCAGCGCGTCCTTGATTTCCTTGCGCTCGTAGAACCTGGTGCCGCCCACCACCTTGTACGGCAGGCCGACGCGCACCAGGACGTCCTCGATGGAACGGGACTGGGCGTTGGTGCGGTAGAAGATGGCGACGTCGCCGGGGCGGAGGTTGTCCTCGTCCTGGAGCCGGTCGATCTCCTTGGCGATGAACTGGGCTTCGTCGTGCTCGTTCTCGCCCACGTAGCCGATGATCTTGTGGCCTTCGCCCTCCGCGGTCCAGAGCCGCTTCTCGGGGCGGTTGGGGTTGCGGGAGATGACGGAGTTGGCCGCGCTTAGGATGTTCTGGGTGGAGCGGTAGTTCTGTTCCAGCTTGATGGTGCGGGCGTCGGGGTAGTCCTTCTCGAACTCCACGATGTTCCGGATGTCCGCGCCGCGGAACGCGTAGATGGACTGGTCCGAGTCGCCGACGACGGTCAGCTCCGCCGCTCCCGCGCCTTCGCCGACGATTTCCCGGACCAGGGCGTACTGCGCGTGGTTCGTGTCCTGGTATTCGTCCACCAGGACGTGCCGGAACCGGCGCCGGTAGGAATCCGCCAGCGCCGGGAAGGCCCGGAACATGTAGACGGTCTCGGCGATGAGGTCATCGAAGTCCATGGCGTTGGCCTGGCGCAGCCGCTGGGTGTAGCCCTTGAAGACATCGGCGACGGCGCTCTCGAACGGCTCACGGTGGTTGGCGGCGCCCGCGAAGGAGTCGGCGTCGATCAGTTCGTTCTTGAGCGCGGAGATTTTGTGCTGGATGGCCTTGGGCGGGAACTTCTTGGGGTCCAGGTCCAGGTTCTTGGCCACCAGGGTAATCAGCCGCAGGGAGTCGGCGGAGTCGTAGATGGAGAAGTTGGAGTTCAGGCCGATGTTGGCGGCCTCGCGCCGCAGGATCCGGACGCAGGACGAGTGGAACGTGGAGATCCACATGGCCTTGGCCCTGTTGCCCACGAGGGCCTCGATGCGTTCACGCATTTCCGCGGCGGCTTTGTTGGTGAACGTGATGGCCAGGATCTCGCCGTGGTGGGCACGCTTGGTGGCTATCAGGTACGCGATCCGGTTACTGAGGACGCGGGTTTTTCCGGAGCCGGCTCCGGCCACGATCAGCAGTGCGCCGCCGGAGTGCTTGACCGCTTCCTCCTGCTGCGGATTCAGGCCCGCCAGCAGCGCCCCGGCGTCCGGGAGGTGGTGCCGGGCGTGCTCCTCTGCCGGGGCTGCATCTGCCTGACTGGTTCCCGGGCCAGCTGCGGGGCGGCCGGCGGATTCGCCCGGGCCGCCGCCGAACGCGGGCGTCATCAGCCCCGTTTCGGGGCGCGACTTGGTGATGGCACCGGCGTGGGAACCAGCCTTGAACGGACCGTCAGCGTAGGGGTCAAACAACTTATCCATGGTGACTACAAGTCTAGGCGGTGGGACTGACACTGGATTCCGCCCTGTGGATAACCCCGGCGGCGGAAATCCAGCCGGCGGAAATCTAGTCGACAGAGCCTGACTCAAGCGCGGCGCGCAACTGGTGCACCGCCGTCGTGCCTCCCGCCATGAACCATTCCAGGCCGTTGACGTGAACGCTGCCGGCGACGCCGCCGGCGGCCGTCACGATCGCCTTTCCGGGCAGCCAGTCCCATTCGGGGCAGCTGTGCTGGAACCAGCAGCCAAGCTGCCCGTCAGCGACGCGCCCAAGGTCGCACGAGCCGGACCCGAGCATCCGCAGCGTCGCGGCCGACGTCGCGGCGGCGTGCCAGGGCATGGCGCACATCGGGTCGGAGAGCCAGCGCGGGTGGATGTAGGTGGCGGCGCCGAGGTGGGAGAGGTCGGCGGCGTTGCGGTTGGTTCCGTCCTCCTTGAAGGTAGAAACGGGATCGCCGTTGAGGGTGGTGGCGCGTTGCTTGCCGCCGATCCAGAGTTTGTCCTCCTCGGGCTGGAAAATGGCTCCGAGCAGCACATCCGACTCGTCCTTGAGCGCGATGGCTGAGCACCAGTAGGTAGAGCCCTGCAGGAAGTTGTAGGTGCCGTCCACCGGGTCGATGACCCAGGTCCGCCCGCTGCTGCCGCGCACCGCGGCGCCTTCCTCGCCCAGGACGCCGTCGTCCGGGCGGCAGCGCTGAAGCTGCTCCAGCACATAAGCTTCGGCCGCGTGGTCCGCCGCTGTGACGACGTCGGAGATGGAGGTCTTGCGCTGGGCGTCGAGGCCGCCCTGCCGCATCATCAGCGCCAGCTGCCCGGCCTCGCGGACCAGCTCGGCCGCCAGCTCATAGTCGTCGAGCTCGGGGCTCAGGTTGGTGGCGCTGTGTTTGCCCAGTTTGTGTCTGCCCAGTTCCGTCACGCTTCCCACCCTATCGGCGCCGGGCATGCCTGCACAGCAGAGGCGGAGGACGGCGGGCGATAATGGACGCATGGCCAAAACACCTGCACAGCGGATCAAGAAGCACGGCGCGAAGGCCGCAGTACCCCAGCACCACCTGCCGCCGGTGATCAATCCCGGCACGGACCGCTCTCCGGCGAAGGCCCAGAACAACGCCAACCTGATTGTGATCGCCGGCGTCGTGGCCAGCCTGTTCCTGTTCTGGTACGTTCACCTGCTCACGCTGAACCAGCTAACCCAGCTGTCCGGCGGGCTGGCCATGCCCGATTCCCTGATCGGCGGCTTCGACGCCGGCTACGCCGAGCAGCTGCGCCGCGCCCTGGACGCCGACGCCCGGGGCCAGCTCAACTACGTCCACAAGACGGCGGGCACCCTGTTTCCGCTGATCTTCGCCTTCACCTGGCTGCTTCTGATCGGCACCAACGTGGCCAAAAAGGCGCTGCGCTGGGCGCTCTGGGCGCTGCCGTTGCTGTTCGTGGTGGTACGGCTGTGGGGCAACGTCACCATTGATTCCATGATCGCGGCGGTTAATCTCGACGCCGGCCAGGTCGCCTTGGCGTCGAGCCTCACCGTGGCCGGCTGGGTACTGTTCGTGGCCAGCCTTCTCGCCGGCGGCTCCGCCGTGTTCCTGGGGCGCCGGTCCCCGAAAAAAGACGCCGGGCCTCCGGCCGTCTAGCCGCCCGGCAGCAGGAAGCCTAGGCGCTCCGGGCGGCCCGGGCCCGGGCGAAGGCCCTCCGCACCTGCCGTTCCTGCCGGACACGCTGGGCGATGACCAGGCCGGCGGCAGCGAGGCCAACCGTGATGGGGTAGCCCATCAGCCGTTCCAGGGTTCCGGGCTCGGGAACGTCCAAGCCGGTGACGGCGGCCGTGACGAGTGCGGCCGCGGACACTCCGCCGGCGGCCAGGATAAACCAGCCCAGCGGCGTTTGCCGGAGCCACAGGGCGCCCAGCAGCAGCAGCGCCAGGGAGCCGGCGATGAAGTACGTGACGGCGCCCGCGTAATGCCAGCCGGAATTTAGGTCCTCAGGGACCAGCCCCACGACTATCGTGCCGGCGCCTGCGGACCCGGTCAGGATCCGCGCCGCCACGGCCGAGTACCACGGCACTTCCCCGGAGTGGCTGGCCGTGACCCGCACGCCGGCCCGGGCGGCCACCCGCAGCAGCGCCGAGCTCAGCAGCAGCGCGCCCAGCAGCATCCCCAGCCCCTGAACCACGAAGGAGACGTTCATCAGCACGTGCAGCGGCGAACAGATGCTGCGGCCGCCGTAGAGCCCGCAGGTGACGGCACCCAGGTCGCTGATGAGGCCGGTCCGCCGGCTGTAGGGGTCGGGCCCGGCCCAGGCGCCGATGACGGCGGTCTCCGCCATGAAATACTGGACGACGCTGAGCACCGCCCACGCCCCAATGTACTGCCGTGTGGAGGCGGTGTCCGGCAGGATCGTTGCGCGGGCGGTGGGGACTTCAGCTGCGGCGGCCATGCCAAGAGCGTAGTACGCGCGCTCACCTTGTATGCTTGTAAGCGTGCCCGAACGGGCCGGTCCAAAACCCGGCCGCGGCGGGCACCCGCCCTCGTAGCTCAGTGGATAGAGCACGGCTCTCCTAAAGCCGGTGTCGTTGGTTCGATTCCAATCGAGGGCACTTGAATCTGCAGCACCCGTCAGGGCTCCGCCACTATCTGCTGGGCACATCGCCGGCGGACACTTCATCCCCCGACCTTCCGCCCGCGGGCCGCTGGGCCGTGGAGCGGACCATGCTGGACCGGGCCGCGGGCACCCGCGGCACCTTTACCGGCGTCGTGATCTTTTCCCCCGACGGCGACGGCGGGCTCCGCTTCCACGAGGAGGGGACCGTGGTCTGGCCTGCTGCCGACGGCGACACCTTCTCCGGCCCGGCCACCCGCGATTACCTGCTCAGGCCCGCGGACACCCCGGATGCCATGGACATGCTGTTTCCCGACGGCCGGCCGTTCCACCGGATGGGCTTCTGCCCGGAGGCCAGCCAGGACCGGCACTGGTGCGATCCGGACACCTACCGCGTCACCTACCTGCTCCACGGCGAGGACGAGTTCAGTTACGTCTGGGATGTGACTGGCCCGCGCAAGGACCTGCTGCTGGAGTCCGTGCTGCGGCGGCTGCCCGGAACGGCGGCGGCAGCGGACGGGCTAGGCTCGAAACCGTGAATCCGCGCATCATCGTTTCCGCAGTATGTGTCTACGACGCCGCGGGCCGGCTCCTGACCGTCCGCAAGCGCGGCACGGACAAGTTCATGCATCCCGGCGGCAAGCCCGAGCCCGGCGAGACCGCGGTGCAGGCCGCCGCCCGGGAGCTTCAGGAGGAAGTCGGCATCATTGTCGATCCCCGCGAGCTGACCCTCATGGGCGTGTGGCTGGCCGATGCCGCCAACGAGGCAGCCACGGAAATCGAAGCCACCGTCTTCACCGCGCCGGGCACCTGGGTAGCCCACCCCTCCGCGGAGATCGCCGAGATCCGGTGGCTGGACCTCGCTGCGGAATGGCCAGGTGACCTGGCGCCGCTGCTCACGGACCACATCCTGCCGGCGTTGGCGGAATCCGGCCCCGAAGCCTGAAAGGTTAGTACTCCGGGACCGCTTCCTCCGCCACGGCCGTGGCCTCGGCGAACTGGGTCCGGTACAGCTCGGCGTAGCGGCCGTCCGCGGCCAGCAGCTCCGTGTGGGTTCCGCGCTCCACGATCCGGCCATCCTCCACCACCAGGATGGCGTCAGCCGCACGGATCGTTGAGAGCCTGTGGGCAATAACGACGGCGGTGCGCCCCTCAAGGGCAGCCCCCAGCGCCGCCTGGACTGCGGCCTCATTGGTGGAGTCCAGCGCAGCGGTGGCTTCGTCGAGGATGACCACACGCGGCTGCGCAATCAGCAGGCGGGCGATCGTCAGGCGTTGCCGTTCGCCGCCGGAAAGCCGGTAGCCGCGCTCCCCCACCACAGTGTCCAGGCCATCGGGCAGGGACCTGATCATCTCCTCCAGCCGGGCCCGGCGCAGCACGTCCCACATCTGCTCGTCGGTGGCCTCCGGGCGGGCCAGGCGCAGGTTGGAGGCGATGCTCTCATGGAACAGATGGCCGTCCTGCGTCACCATGCCGAGGGTCTGCCGCATCGAATCGAAGGTGAGGTCGCGGACGTCCACGCCGGTGCCGGGCGTCGTACCGCCGAAGCGGACGGCGCCCGAGTCGACGTCGTACAGGCGCGAAAGGAGTTGCGCGATGGTGGATTTCCCGGCTCCGGATGACCCGACGAGGGCCACCGTCTGCCCAGGTTCAACCCGGAAGCTGATGCCGTGCAGCACGTCTACGCCGCCGCGGGTGTCCAGGGTCCGCACGTCCTCCAAGGAGGCCAGCGAGACCTTGTCCGCGGAGGGGTAAGCGAAGCGGACGTTGTCGAACTCCACCGAGAGCGGACCGCTCGGGGAGGCGACGGCGTCGGGCTTCTGCTGGATGAGCGGTTTGAGGTCCAGGATTTCGAAAACGCGCTCGAAGCTGACCAGGGCGCTCATGATTTCCACGCGGGCGTTCGAGAGCGCAGTGAGCGGCGCGTAGAGGCGGGTGAGCAGCAGTGCGAGCACAACGACGTCGCCCGCGGCCAGCTGCCCTGCGAGCGCGAGCCAGCCGCCCAGACCGTAGACCAGGGCGAGGGCCAGGGCCGAGACGAGGGTCAGCGCCGTGACGAAGGTGAACTGCAGCATGGCGGTGCGGACGCCGATGTCCCGGACCCGGCCGGCACGGAGTGCGAACTCGCGGGACTCCTCATCGGGGCGGCCGAAGAGCTTGACCAGGGTGGCGCCGGGCGCGGAGAAGCGCTCGGTCATCTGGGTGCCCATGGTGGCGTTGTGTTCGGCCGCCTCGCGCCGCAGGTCGGCCAGCCTGGAGCCCATCCTTCGGGCCGGGATCAGGAAGATCGGCAGCAGGACCATGGCGAGCACTGTCACGAGCCACGACTTGTTGAGCATGACCGCCAGGGTCAGCGCGAGGGCCACGGCATTGCTGACCACGCCGGAGAGCGTGCCTGCGAAGGCTGACTGCGCTCCGATGACGTCGTTGTTCAGCCGGCTCACGAGGGCTCCCGTGCGGGTCCTGGTGAAGAAGGCAATCGGCATCTTCTGGACGTGGTCGAAGACTTTGGTCCGCAGATCCAGGATCACGCCTTCACCGATCGTGGACGACAACCAGCGTGTCAGCAGGCCTAGCCCGGCTTCCGCCACGGCCACGATGGCGATCAGGACGGCGAGCCCGATCACGGTTCCGGCATCCGCATGGGCGATGATCTCGTCGACCACCTGCCCGGCGAGGACCGGGGTGGCCACCGCCAGGACGGCCATCACGATGGACAGCAGCACGAAGGCGATCAGCTTGCCGCGGTGGGGGCGGGCAAAGCTGAAGACCCGCTTCAGCGTCGCCTTCGAGAACGGTTTGGACCCGCTCGAGGCGCGGGTGATGTTGTAGAGGGAGCTCCAGGCGACCCGGTCCATGCTCATGTGGTGCTGCCTTTCGTGGCATCGGCGTGCAGCTCGGTGACGACGCCGTTCTCGACGTTCCAGCGCGCGTCAAGACGGACGTTTTCCAGTAGCCGCCGGTCGTGGGTGACGAGCAGCAGTGCGCCGTCGTAGCTGTCGAGTGCTTCCTCGAGCTGTTCAATGGCGGGCAGGTCCAGGTGGTTTTGGTGGGCTCGTCCAGGACCAGCAGGTTCACGCCGCGGGCCTGCAGCAGGGCCAGGGCGGCGCGGGTCCGCTCCCCCGGCGACAGCGAGTCCACGCTGCGCGCGGTGTGGTCCGCCTTGAGGCCGAATTTGGCCAGCAGCGTTCGGACTTCGGCGGGTGTGTAGTCGGTCAGGACGGCTTCGACGGCGTCCGCCAGTTTCCGCTGACCGGCCAGCAGCCCGCGGGCCTGGTCGATCTCGCCGACGGCCACCGACACCCCGCGGGAAGCGTCGCCGGAGTCCGGTTCCTGGGTTCCGAGAAGCAGCCGGAGCAGCGTCGATTTGCCGGCGCCGTTGGGTCCGGTGATGCCGATCCGTTCACCGGCGTTGAGCTGCAGGTTGACCGGCCCCAGGGTGAAGCTGCCCTGCCGCGCGACGGCGTCGCGCAGCGTTGCCACCACAGAGCTGGAGCGGGGCGCCTGGCCGATGCTGAACTGCAGCTGCCATTCCTTGCGCGGTTCTTCCACCACGTCCAGGCGGGCGATGCGCGATTCCATCTGCCGGACCTTCTGCGCCTGCTTCTCCGACGATTCGGAGCTGGCAGCCCGGCGGATCTTGTCGTTGTCCGGGTTTTTCTTCATCGCGTTCCGGACGCCCTGGGAGCTCCATTCCCGCTGGGTGCGGGCGCGGGACACGAGGTCCGCTTTGGTCGCGGCAAATTCCTCGAAGCGTTCGCGGGCGTGCCGGCGGGCCACGGCGCGTTCCTCCAGGAAGGCCTCATAGCCGCCGTCGTACACGGCCACAGAGTTCTGGGCCAGGTCCAGCTCCACGATGGAAGTCACGCAGCGGGCCAGGAACTCGCGGTCGTGGGATACCAGCACCGCGCCGCCGCGAAGCCCCTGCACGAAGGCCTCCAGCTTGGCTAGGCCGTCCAGGTCAAGATCGTTGGTGGGCTCGTCGAGGAGCACGACGTCGAAGCGGCTCAGCAGCAGGGCGGCGAGCGCCACGCGCGCAGCCTGGCCGCCGGACAGCCCGGTCATTTCGGCGTCGGGGCCGACGTCCAGGCCCAGGTCCGCCAGGACGGGGGCTATCCGTTCGTCCAGGTCCGCGGCGCCGGAGGCCATCCACCGGTCAAAGGCCATCGAGTAGGCATCGTCCGCTCCGGGCGCTCCCGAGCCGAGGGCCTCAGCCGTGGATTCCATCTCCGCGGTGGCCTTCGCGCAGCCTGTGCGGCGGGCGATGTAGGCGGCGACGGTTTCGCCGGCGAGCCGTTCATGCTCCTGCGGCAGCCAGCCCACAAAGGCGTCGGCAGGTGCGAGGCTAACTGTGCCGTCCTGCGCCTGGTCCACGCCGGCAAGGAGCCGCAGCAGTGTGGACTTGCCCGCACCGTTGGCGCCGACGACGCCAACGACGTCCCCGGGGGCCACTGTTAGGGACAGCCCGGAGAAGAGGGTGCGGTGATCACGACCGCCCGAAAGGTCCTTCGCAACAAGGGTTGCAGTCATCAATCCATCCTCTCACCGCTGCCCGTTTTCACCCGAAAAATCAGGCGGGCATGAAAGAACCCGCTGGTCCGGACTTGGGGGGTGTACGGACCAGCGGGTTCGACCACTTAGCATAGTTGAAGCGGCGCGCTACGTAAAATCGAGGCCGGCGGGCCGCCACTTCGCACCACCCCGCCCGTCAGCAGAGAGCGTTCCATGCCCCTACCCGCCAAGGCTTTCCAGCGCTGGCTGCACGGCGTCGCGCCGGATGCCAGCGTTGCTGATGTGGCCAGGGCGTCAGGGGTCAAGCGCACCACCCTGGCCCAGCAGTTGGTCCGCGGGAAGGTGGCCGAGGTAACCGTGGTGGGGATCAGCCGGGCCTTCAATATTAATCCGATGGCAGCGCTGGGCTCCTTTGAGCCTTACCGGGATCTGGGAAAACCGCCGATCCCGCCCACGCTGCAGGAACTGGTCAGCCAGATCGCCACCGCGGACCTGCTGCACGCCATCATCGCCCGCACCGAGCTGGACGCCGGCACAGGTAAAGGCACAGGGCCACCCGGACTCAGCCCGCCGCCGCATGCCACCTCAGTGAAAAACTGGGTGGACGCAATCGACGACGGCGAACTCCGCCACCGCGTCTCCGCCGCCACCGGCGTCGCCCCGCAAAACTATTCAGCACAACTGACCGCCAACCGGCTCGCCCCGGAACTTGCCGTCGCCACCTCCCGGGCCGCCGGCGTCGGACTGGCCGGCGGACTGGTGGCAACGGGGCTGGTGACCGAAGCCGAAGCCGGCTGGCCGCCCGGTGCCCGGCAAGCTGCCCTGGATAGCATGACCGACGGCGAACTGATCTTTCTGGCCGGCGAACGCCTCCAGGCGCTCGGCAAGACCTTGCGGCGGCAAGAACACGACCAACGACAAACCGAAACGATCTGGGAGAACCTCGGATGATTGAAATCCTGCAGTGGACCACGCTGATCGCGTCCGGCGCGGCCACGCTGAGCAGAATCCCGAACCTGATCCGCCGGAAGAACAGCTCCATCTTCTACGCTCTGGCGCTACTGACACTGGCCATCCTGCTCAGCATCGACGGTCCCTATCTGGCGATCGATGCCCTGCTCGGCAGTGCCAACGTGGCCAACCTGCTGCTGCGCTTCATCATCTTCGGGGCCATCTTCTTCCTTGCCCTTCGGATTGCTGCCGGGTTCGGGGACAGCCGCGGAATCCAGCTGATGCGGGGCCGCACCGGCATGCTTGCCCTGGGACTGATTTCTGCCGTGCTGGTGGTCTGCTTTGTCCTGATGGACACGTCGGGATCGTCGGCGGGGCTCGTAGAGGTGGCGGCCAAGAATCAGCAGAACGCCCTCCTCGTGGAGTATTACGGCGCCGCCGGGCGTGCCTACCCGGCGTTCGTGTGTCTCGCGATCCTGCCGGGGATGCTGCGAGCCATCCGGAGCCCGCTGCCCGCGCTGCTCCGGATGAGCGCGGCGCTTCTGGCCGTGGGCAGCATCGCGATCCCCCTTTCGTTGTTGTTCCCCGTCGTCCCGCCGGGGCTGGGGTTCCTGCGCTTCGTCGTTAACTACACGGCCATCCTGTGTTTCGTCGTCGGCCTGGCACTCATCTGGGTGGCCAGCAGCCGGGCCGGCCGGAATCACCGGCCGTTGCGCGGCGAACGCCGTTAGTATCGACTCAACCATTCGTTCACCAGAGAGCGTTTCATGCCCCTCCCCGCCAAAGCATTCCAGCGCTGGCTAAATGGCGTGGCACCGGACACCAGCACGGCCGATATCTGCAGGGTCTCCGGGGTCAAGCGCACCACCCTCGCCCAGCAGCTGGTGCGGGGAAAGGTTGCCGAGACTACTGTCGTGAGCATCAGCCGGGCCTACAACATCAATCCGGTCGCCGCGCTGGCCACCTTTGACACGTACAGCGACCTCGCCAGTTCCTCCCTCCCTCCTTCCGACAAGGAACTGGTAAGCCAAATCGCCACCGTCGACCTGCTGCGTGCCGTCATTGTCCGCACCGCACCCATGGGCTCCACCGGCACAGGCTGCACGGCTACTGGCCAGCCGGAACTCAGCCCGCCGCCGCATGCCACTTCCGTGAAGAACTGGGTGGACGCAATCGACGACGGCGAACTCCGGCACCGCGTCTCCGCCGCTACCGGCGTCGCCCCGCAGAACTACTCCGCTCAACTGACCGCCAACCGGCTCGCCCCGGAACTTGCCGTCGCCACCTCCCGGGCTGCCGGCGTCGGACTGGCCGGCGGACTGGTGGCTACGGGGCTGGTGACCGAAGCGGAAGCCGGCTGGCCGCCGGGCGCACGGCAGGCGGCCCTGGACCGGCTCAGCGACGGCGACCTGGCCGCCCTGGCCGGCGAACGCCTCCAGGCGCTGGGCAAGACCCTCCGGCGGCAGGAGCAGGACCAGGAACAGACCGAAAGAATCTGGGAGAACCTGGTATGAGCGAAATTCTCCCGTGGATAACACTGGTTGTGTGCGCCGGTGCCGCCCTGGCCCGGATTCCGAGCGCACTGCGCGGACTGAACCCAACCCTGTTCTTCATCTTCCTGCTGGCGACGGCTGCCGCAGTCCTGAGTATC
The DNA here is from genome assembly GCF_030815865.1 of Arthrobacter globiformis. NCBI lineage: Bacteria > Bacillati > Actinomycetota > Actinomycetes > Micrococcales > Micrococcaceae > Arthrobacter > Arthrobacter globiformis. The sequence goes on along the minus strand of NZ_JAUSXI010000001.1, from coordinate 1,224,931 downwards.
GAACAGTTCTACATGGCCATCGACGGAGCCCTCGGCGGAGTCAACATTGCGCACGTCCTGCTGCGCCTGATTGTTTTCGCCACGATCTTCCTCATCGCAGTCCGCGTCACGAAGGGGTTTGGTGCCCCCGACGCCCACCGCATGATCGCCGGGCGTCCGGGGCTGGGCATGCTCGCGATTTTCTCAGCTGGCCTCGTGACGGTCTTCCTTATGATGGAACCGGCCCCCTCGTCAGTGCGTTTCAGGGATGCCGGCGCGGTCAGCGCCCGGAATGAGGCCCTGCTTCCGTACTACTGGGCTGCCGCGCGGGGCTACGTGGCTTACGTCTCGCTGGCACTGCTGCCTGCCCTGCTCCGCAGCGTCAAGGAAAGCCTGCCCCCGCTCATCAGGACCGGGGCGGCCCTGATGGCGGCCGGAGCGGTGGCCACTGTGGCCGGTCTCTGCCTTGAATTTGCGCCGCCCCAGCTCCTCGTCGTCGCGCCGGCGGTGAACAACGGGGCGGTGGTTTTCTACATATCCGGCCTTATTCTGGTCTGGCTGGCACGCGTCAAGGTTGCCAGCCGTGGGAGTCACGGAACGTCATCTACCGAAAGGTAGCGGAGCGGGATTCACAAAATCATTAGACCGTGAGAGAATCATGAATGTGTGAAAGTAGTTGCTGCCTGGCTCACAAGCTGTGGCGCCTGCCGGATCGCACATTGGGGGGATGAGTGGTGGCGGCCGTTGGGGACCGCCCCCACTCAGCCTTTTTAACGGCCCGCCTTTCAGAACCCCCAGCCCCCGTATGATGGCGAAATAAAAGGTCTTTGCCAATGCGTTGCAGGCACTGGCACCGCGGGAGCCGGATCCGGCCGCCGCGATGCCTACCGCAGCAGCCTGAAGAAGGGTACCCGCCATGAACCGTGTCCATTCCCGCCGCTCCGCTCTTGCGGCCACCCTTGCCGGACTGGCACTGGCTCTGACGGCCTGCGGCGGCGGGGGTTCCCAGGCTCCGGCTGCCAGCAACTCGGACACGTCACTCAGCGATGTGAAATCCAAGGGCGAGATCGTCGTCGCCACCGAGGGCACCTACAAGCCCTTTAGCTTCCACGCGGAGGGAGCCGGCGACCTGACCGGCTACGACGTCGAGATCGCCCGCGCCGTGGCTGACAAGCTCGGAGTGAAGGCCACCTTCCAGGAAACCCAGTTCGACGGGATATTCGCCGGCCTCGACGCCAAGCGGTTCGACACCATCGCCAACCAGATTTCCATCAACGCGGAACGCAAGGCCAAGTACGACTTCTCCAAGCCGTACACCGTCTCCACGGGCGTGATCGTGACGAAGGCGGACAACAGCAGCATTACCAGCTTTGAGAGCCTCAAGGGCAAGACCACAGCGCAGTCGCTCACCAGCAACTTCTACAAGTTGGCCGTGGACGCGGGCGCCAATGTGCAGTCCGTGGAGGGCTGGGCTCAAGGCGTGACGCTGGTCCGGCAGGGACGCGTGGACGCCATCGTCAATGACAAGCTCACCTATCTCGACTACGCGAAGACCAATCCGGATGCCGGGCTGAAGATCGCCGCTGAAACCAAGGAGAAGTCCGAAAGCGCCTTCGTGTTCCGCAAGGGCTCCACGGAGCTCACAAAGGCGGTAGACAAGGCGCTGGACGACCTCCGTGCTGACGGGACGCTGGCCAAGGTCTCGGACAAGTACTTCAGCACGGACGTCACCAAGTAGATGCCGTCGAACTGGGATCTCATCTGGAGCTCCTTCGGCCCTATTGTCACGGGCGCAGTCACCGGCACCATCCCGCTGACGCTTGCTTCATTCGCCATCGGCCTCGCGCTGGCGCTGCTGGTGGCGCTGATGCGGCTAAGCCGGAACGCCGTGGTGTCCGGTCTGGCGCGGTTCTACGTTTCGGTGATCCGCGGCACCCCGCTTCTGGTGCAGCTTTTTGTAATCTTCTACGGCCTGCCGAGCCTGGGCGTGAAGCTCGATCCATGGCCCAGCGCCATCATCGCCTTTTCGCTGAACATCGGCGGCTATGCGGCCGAGGTCATCAGGGCCGCCATCCTGTCGGTGCCCAAGGGCCAGTGGGAAGCCGGCCACACCATCGGCATGTCCCGAAGCCAGTCGCTGCGCCGCATCATCCTGCCGCAGGCTGCGAGGGTGTCCGTGCCGCCGCTGTCCAACACCTTCATTTCGCTGGTGAAGGACACGTCGCTGGCCTCGCTCATCCTGGTCACGGAGCTGTTCCGCAACGCCCAGCAGATCGCGGCCTTCAGCCAGGAGTTCATGGTGCTGTATCTCGAGGCTGCCCTGGTCTACTGGATCATTTGCCTGGCGCTCTCCTCCGGGCAGTCCGTGCTTGAAAGGAGACTGGACCGCTATGTCGCCCACTGACGGAGCAGCACACGCCGCACCCCAGGCCGCCGCATCTCAGGGCAGGCCGGTGCTGTCGGTCCGCAACCTCGCGAAGGCGTTCGGCAGCAACGTGGTGCTGCGGGACATCGACCTCGACGTCCGCCGCGGCAACGTCGTGGCCCTGATCGGGCCGTCAGGTTCGGGCAAGACCACCGTGCTGCGATCGCTGAACGGACTGGAAACGCCCGACGCCGGGACAGTCACCTTTGCGGGTCCCGGAACCGAGCTCGCGCTAAATTTCTCCGCCAAGGTCTCCAAGAAAGAGATTTCGGACCTGCGGGACCGCAGCGCCATGGTGTTCCAGCACTACAACCTGTTCCCGCACATGACCGTCCTGCAGAACGTCATCGAAGGACCGGTCCAGGTCCAGAAGCGCAAGCGGGCCGAGGCGGTGGCCGCGGCCGAAAAGCTCCTAGCCAGGGTGGGGCTGGCGGACAAGCGCGACGCCTACCCGTTCGAGCTCTCCGGCGGCCAGCAGCAGCGCGTGGGCATAGTGCGTGCCCTGGCCCTGAAACCCCAGCTGCTGCTGTTCGATGAGCCCACGTCGGCGCTGGACCCGGAACTCGTGGGTGACGTCCTGGGCGTCATCCAGGAACTTGCCGACGAGGGGTGGACCATGGTCATCGTCACCCACGAGCTTGCCTTCGCCCGCCAGGTGGCAGACGAGGTCATCTTCATGGACGGCGGCGTGGTGGTGGAGCGCGGACCGGCCGCAGAGGTCCTCCGGGCGCCACGGCAGGAGCGAACCCGGCAGTTCGTCCGGCGGCTGCTGCACGAATTCTGAGCTGCACGATTTCTCAGCTGGACGATTTTTAAGCACGGTAATGCCGGCAGCGCCCGCCTATGGCTCGGGCGCTGCCGGCAAACCTAGCTCAGCGGCAAACCCAGCTCAGCGAGCAAACCTCAGGGTCACCAGCTGGAACGGCCGCAGCGTGAGCTCAGCGGAGTCCGCCCCGGCCACCACGCCTGTCGCGTCGACCGGCCGCTCGAGCAGGTCCACGGCCAGGATTCCGGTGGCCGGGAAGTTGGCGCTCAGGCGTCCGGCCGAGCGCTGGCCCAGTGATTCGTACAGCCGGACGATGACGTCTCCCGAGCCGTCTTCGGCCAGCTTCACGGCTTCGACCACCAGGGCCGGGTTGTCCACCGTAACCAGCGCCCCGGCCGGGTGCGCGCCCAGCACCGTCCTCGGCGCGAGGTTGGCGCGGTAACCCTCTTCCACGGCCTCGGCGATTCCCGCTGCCGGACGAATCCAGACGTCAAGCACGTGCCTGCCGCGGTCCGCCTGGGGGTCGGGGAACTTGGCAGCGCGCAGCAGCGAGAGCCGGACGGTGGTGGTGGTCCCGCCGTCGTCCCGGACAGACCGGGCGACGTCGTGCCCGTACGTGGAGGCGTTGGCGATGGCCACGCCGTACCCAGGTTCTGAAACGTGGATCCAGCGGTGCGCGCAGATCTCGAACTTGGCCGCCTCCCACGAGGTGTTCACGTGGGTCGGCCGGAAGACGTGGCCGAACTGGGTTTCCGCCGCCGACCGGTCCGCCCTCAGGTCCAGCGGGAACCCCAGTTTGAGCAGCTTCTCGCGCTCCTGCCAGTCAACCTCGGTGGAGATGCCCAGGGACGGGCTGCCCGCCGCCAGCGTGACGCGCTGGGTGATGCGGGAGGAGCCGGTGAGCCGTTCCACCACGACGACGGCGTCCCCGCCGTTCCGCTCCAGCCTCACCTCCGCGGCGTCGGTAAGGCTGGTGACGTTCCGCCGGTAGAACTCGTCGATGTCCCAGGCGTCCCATTCGTTGGGGGTGTCCCGGTGCAGTTCCAGGTGGTTTCCGAACTGGCCGGGGGCGACGGCCTCGCGGCCGGTCCCGTGGTCCCGCAGCGACGTCAGGAGCCCGTTGTCATCCAGTACGGCACGGATAACGCCGTTGTCCAGGACAAAGCCGCCGTACAGCGGCGTGGCCTGAACTGCCTCCCGGGCCGGCACTGCATTCTGGGTTGGCGCAACATCCTGGGCTGGCGCAGCGTCCAGGGTTGCCACAGGCACTCCGGCCGCGAGCGCCGGGACTCCCAGGCGGGCATGCGGGCTGGCGTTGAGCAGGAACTCCTGCGTGCCTTCGCCCAGGAGGGCCGCGGCCGCCCCGCTGATGAGGGTTTCCAGCCCCTTGGCCACGGCCGCGTAGTTGCGTTCGGCGTCCTGGTGCACCCAGGCGATGGCGCTGCCGGGCAGTATGTCGTGGAACTGCTGCAGCAGGACCAGCTGCCACAGCCGCTTCAGCTCGGCCGCGGGGTACGTGTACTCCCCGCCGGAGCGGACGGCGGCAGTGGCGCACCACAGCTCCGCCTCGCGGAGGAGGTGCTCGGACCGACGGTTGCCCTGCTTGGTCCTGGCCTGGCTGGTGTAGGTGCCGCGGTGCAGCTCCAAGTACATCTCCCCCACCCAGACCGGCAGCGCTTTGTACTCTGCCTCGGCCTGCTCAAAGAAGCTGCGCGGAGTTCCGATCCGGACTTTCGGCGAGCCTTCCAGGTCGGCGGCGCGGTGCGCGGCAGCGACCATCTCCCGCGTCGGTCCGCCACCGCCGTCGCCGTAGCCGAAGGGGACGAGCGAGATGGTGCCGTGGCCGTGGTCCCGGTAGTTGCGCTCGGCGTGCGCCAGATCCCGGCCGCTGAGTTCGGAGTTGTACGTGTCCACCGGCGGGAAGTGCGTGAAGACGCGGGTGCCGTCAATGCCCTCCCAGTTGAAGGTGTGGTGCGGCATCCGGTTGATCTGGTTCCAGGAGATCTTCTGGGTCAGGAACCAGCGGCTGCCCGCGGCCTTGACGATCTGCGGCAGGGCTGCGGAGTACCCGAAGGAGTCCGGTAGCCAGGCTTCCCTGCACTCGACGTCGAATTCCTTGAGGAAGAAGCTCTTGCCTTCGACGAACTGCCGGGCCATGGCCTCACCGCCAGGCATGTTGGTGTCAGACTCCACCCACATGCCGCCCACGGGAATGAACTGGCCGGACTTCACCTTTTCCCGGATGCGGCCGAACAGTTCGGGGTAGAACTCCTTGATCCAGGCCATCTGCTGCGCGGAGGAGCAGGAGAAGACAAAGTCCGGATCCTCGTCCATGAGGGCAACAACGTTGGAAAAGGTCCGGGCGCACTTGCGCATGGTTTCCCGGACAGGCCACAGCCAGGCCGAATCGATGTGCGCATGCCCGGTGGCCAGCAACTGGTGGGCCGAGGCGTAGGCAGGCCTGGCCAGCACCTCCGCCAGCGCTGCCCGCCCGGCGGGCGCTGTGCCGGCGACGTCGTCCGGGTCCATGATGTCCATCATGCGTTCCAGGGCACGGAGGATCTCGTGCCGCCGCGGCAGTTCGGTGGGCAGCTCATGCATGAGGCCGCTGAGTGTCAGCACGTCCTGCTGGAGCTCCCACACTGCTCGGTTCAGCTCCGCGATGGCGATGCTGCCCAGGCGGTACTGCGGTTCGTTGCCCGCGGTGGCCTTGTCCCCGTACGGAGTCGGCGCGAAGCTCCAGCCCTGGGCAACATCAGGATTGGCTGCTGCCTCCACATAGAAGTCCACAGCGAGCCCGCTACCCAGCAGCTTCAGCGGGATGTGCTGGTTGCGGGGCGAGATGGCCTTCATGACACTGCCGTCCGGGCGCCACGCGATCCCCTCGCACTGGAAGCCGGGGATCTCCGTGGTGAACCCGAGGTCCACGACAATCTCCACCTCGGTATCCGGCGCGGTTCCCCAGGCGTCCGGCACCTCTCCCTGAAGCCGCAGCCACTTGGTGCTCCACGGGCGCCCCCAGGCGGCACCGTGTTCCTGCGGCCCGAACTCCTGGCGCAGGGCCTCCAGAACCGGGACGGGTTCATCCGGAACGTCCCAGCTGCTCAGCTCCAGGGGCACGCTGCGCCCATAAATGGCAGGGGTGATCCGTTCGCGGACAAAGCGGTCCAGGCGGACTTCCGTGATCCGGCGGTCGTCGTGCAATGTGTACCTCTTTAGTACGTGAAAGCTGAAGCGGGCTGTGCTGGCTTTCGTGGGGGCATGGGCGGCGCGGTCAGCTTGGGTCCGGGCAGTTCAGCTACCTTATGAGCGGATCAACGGTTCCATTCGATGGATAAAATCTACTGCCTGGGCGTCCGGCCGCCAAGGGGCCACGCGTCTACTGTGGCACCGGCGAAGGCGTGGAGATGCGGCCGGCACCTGTGTAGACGTTCAGGCTGGTGCCCCGGCTGAACCCTGCAAGCGTGACGCCGGTGGATTCGGCCAGCTCCACGGCAAGGCTGGATGGAGCGCTGACCGCGGCGAGCACCGGGATGCCGGCCAATGCGGCCTTCTGGACTAGCTCAAAAGAGGCCCGCCCCGACACCTGGAGCACGGTGTTCGTGAGCGGTAGCCGCCGTTCGCGCAGGGCCCAGCCAACCACCTTGTCCACCGCGTTGTGCCTGCCCACGTCCTCCCGGAGGCACAGCAACTCTGCACCGCCGTCGTCGTCAATCCTGAACAGTCCGGCAGCGTGCACTCCCCCGGTGACTTCGAAGACGGCCTGCGCCTCCCGCAACCTGTCCGGCAGGGAGGCAAGCGTTTCGACCGGAACGGTGAGCTGGTCGGCGGCGGGGTTGAAGTGCGAGGACTTGGTGACCGATTCAATGGAGTCCGTGCCGCAGATCCCGCACGAGCTGGACGTGTAGACGTGCCGCCCGGTGTCCGGCAGTGGCACATCTGGCCGCAGCTGGGCTTCGACCACGTTAAATGTCTGGATCCCGTTTTCGTCTTCGCCGGCGCAGAACCTGAGCGAGATCAGCTGATCGGCTTCCCAGATGACGCCCTCGGAGACGAGGAAGCCTGCCACCAGGTCGAAGTCGTCCCCGGGCGTCCGCATAGTGACCGAGTACGAAAGGTTGCCCAGCCGGATCTCGAGCGGTTCCTCCACGGCGAGCACGTCCTCGCGGTGCCGGACCGGGAACTCCAATGCCGCGGCCGAGCCGTCCAGGACGTAGCGGTGCACCTTGCGTCGTTGCGTTACACGGCCCATGCGAGACTCCGCGCTGAGTGGCTGTTCATGCCTCCATCATTGCACCTCAGTCGAGCAGGGCACTCCAGTCCACCGGCCCGTTCTGGGCTCCCTGCTTGGCGGACGCCCGGGACGCAGACTTCCGTGCCGGGCTCTTGGGTTTGGGTTCGGCGGTCTTGGGCTCAGGGATGGCCGGGCCCCAGGGCAGGGCGAAAGCCGGCACCATCTCGCCGAGCTGCACGCCGTGCGGCGGCACCACCAGGACGCCGTCGGCCGACGCCAGTCCGCGCATCATGCCCGGGCCGGTGTGCTGCGCGGGCGAGGCCATGCCGTAGAGGAGGCGGAAGGGCATCAGCCGCGTGCGGCCGGGGTCGGGCTCGAGCATGGTGCCGGAGGGGACTTCCCGGACCGGCGGCAGCTGGCCATGTCCGAGGGAAGCCAGGAGCGGCGCGCCCACCGTGGACAATGCCATCATGGCCGCCAGCGGGTTGCCCGGCAGCCCCAGCACGAAGCGCCCGTCCGGAAGTTCCGCGAGGACGGCGGGGTGTCCGGGCCGCATTGCCACGCCGTCAATGATCAGCCGTCCGCCCAGTTCGGCCACGGCACGCCTGAAGTGATCGTTGCCGGAACGGCCGGTGCCACCGGTGGTGATGACGACGTCGGCCGGCAGGTTCAGTGCCTCAGGGAGGCCTGAATCCTCGAGGCCCTCCAGCCATTCCGTGTAGCTGTCCCCGATGCGGACCTGTTCACGGCACAGGCCGCCCAGCATCTCCACGACCGTGGCCAGCTGTGGCCCGAACGTGTCACGCACCCGCCCGGGCTCGGGCAGTCCCTGCTCCACCACTTCGGAGCCTGTCAGCACCAGCTTCACCACCGGTTTGCCGAGCACCTCCACCTCGTCATACCCGGCCAGGGCGGCGAGGGCCACATGGGCGGGATTCAGCACGGCGCCGGTCCTGACCAGCACGTCCCCGGCGGTTGCTTCCTCTGCGGCCTTCCGGATGTGCTGGCCGTTCCTCGGTTCGCCGGGTCGGGCGGCGCTTCCCAGCGTCAGGACAGGCAGGCCGTCGTCGTCCGTGGACATCACACCGCTCTCGGTGCGCAGCACCGCCTTGCCGCCCGGGGGAATCAGTCCGCCCGTCACAATCACGCTCGCCTGGTGCGGTGCGAGACGCTGCCCCGGCTCGGCCAGGATCCATGGACCTGTTCCGTTAACGGCCCAGCCGTCCATGGCCGACGACGCATAGTGCGGCATGTCCTGGCGGGCGGTGATGTCCGCGGCCAGAGTCCGGCCCACGGCGTCACGCAAGGGAACAGGTGCCGCGGGTATCGGGGCAGCACAGTCGAAGGCGGCCTGCCGGGCCTCCGCCCAGGTGTGCGCCAGGTGCTTCGCCGGCGCGTCCGGCTCCACCTCGGCGTCCGGCTCCACGTGTGCGTCCGGCTCCACGTGTGCGTCCGGCTCCACGTGTGCGTCCGGCTCCACGTGTGCGTCCGGCTCCACGTGTGCGTCCGGTTCCACCCCGGCGGGTTCGGCGTCGGCACCGGGTTTGGCGTCCGACGCAGGCTCGGCTTCGGAGCCGGAAGCAGTTGCGTCGTCGGCAGCGGTTGCGTCCCCGGAGGAGTATGGGTCGGTAGAGCGGTGCTCGGGCGCGGCTGTCATTCCCCCGGGGTCCCGGTGGGCGCCGAAGTTCCGGCGGTACCTGCGGCCGGGGCACCCGCAGCAGCCTGCGCCTCATCGGCGGCGTAGGCCTTGGCAACGGCACGGGCCACGTCCATGGCGCCCTGCATGGCGTGGACGTCCGGAGCCTGGCCCGAAGCACATCCCAAGCCGGCGGCGAGGCCTGCTATGAAGGTGGTGAGGGGTGCCGCGGGACGCACCACGGAGTGCGCGGCAACCCCCGCGACGGACAACACCTCGTTGATGTCCACGTCCACATCCTCGAGCTCGAAGGCCCGCAGCAGCAGACGGCACCACTCCTCAAGCGTCTCGTCCTGGCTTTTCATGCCTGCCTCCAAATCCACGGCGGTCCGGAATGCGGGTCATTGCTCCCGGACAGCTACTCCCAACGCGGCCGCATCGTCCCAGGTGTCCACGTCGTCCGTGGAGCCCGCGGGGACAACCACAGCCTGCACGTCAAGACTAGCAAGGAGGGCGAAGACTGACCCGTGCACGAGGGCGTTGCGTGCCACGGCAGCCTGCACGGAGCGTTCCAGCGCAGCTGTGCCATAAAAACCCGCCAGCGGCTGCAGCCGCCCGTCGGCCGATGCCGCCATGACGCCGTCAGCCCCCGCGCCGGGGAGAGAGTCCAGGAGGGCGCGGACAGCATTGCCCACACGCGGCATGTCGCACGCGAGAACCAGGACCATGTCCGCGGGGTCTGCACCCCGCAGCGCGGCCAGGCCCGCGGCGATTGCCGCCGCAGGACCCGCAAAAGGCGGGTCCTCACGCGAGGTGAGAACCTCACCGGGAAGGCCCGCCGCCTCAGGTCCCACCACAACAGTGTGCCGGGCACCCGCGGCAGCCGCGAGGGAACGCTCAAGGAGGGTAGCGCCGTCGTACATCAGGGCAGACTTGGGTGAGCCGCCCAGTCGCGAGGAGCGGCCGCCGGCCAGGATTATTGCGTCAAAGTCCACCTACCCAGCGTAAGCCTGGAAGGCTCAGGCTGGAGTCAGGCTGCTCTTTCCGGAAGCAGGAACGGATCCCACGCCGGTGTGGGCTTCTCCAGCTCCTTGATCTGCCACATCGTGCCCACCGGTGGCGCCGGATCGAACCGGAGCTTCCAGCCCATTTCGCTGGGCGTGTGGTCGCCCTTGACGTTGTTGCAGCGAAGGCAGGCTGCGACGAGGTTCTCCCAGGAGTCCGCACCGCCCCGCGATTTCGGCTGGACATGGTCTATGGTGTGGGCTGCCTTGCCGCAGTAGGCGCACCGGTGGCCGTCGCGGCGAAGCACACCGCGCCTGCTCACCGCGGTGATCATGTTGTACCGGGGGCGGATGTAGCGGTTGAGGAGAATCACGGACGGGCGGCCCATGATGTCCTGTGGCCCGACGACAGGATCGTCGCCTTCGGCCACCACGCTTGCCTTTCCGGTGAGCACAAGGACCAGCGCCCGGCGGAATGTCACAACCGCCAGCGGTTCATATCCAGCATTCAGAACGAGAGTGCGCATGCACATACCTCTTCACGGCCGCACCCGGCAGAGGCGCGAGGGCCGGCTGCCCTCTGCATGTCCGGGCTATGGATCGACACCATAAGAGTAAACACTCACTAGCCAGATGAGCGAATCGAACACAAGCATCGCCATGGCGTGTCACCAAAAATTCATGCGGGGGCAAACAAAAAAGGACCCCCGCCATGCTGGCGGGGGTCCTTCCGTAACGCTTGGGGTGTCTTAGCCGCCGACGCGGATGAAGACCGGGCCGGAGCCGACGTTCACGCTGAACAGTGCGGTGGTTCCGCCGTTCCAGCCACCGTGGACGGCCTGGCCGTTGCCGACGTACACAGCGATGTGGGCCAGGCCCATGCCGCCGTTCTGGTAGTAGGCGAGGTCGCCCGGCCGGGCCTCAGCAGCGCTGACAGTGCGGCCGAGGGACAGGTAGCCTGCCGGCCATCCGTGGTAGTGGATGCCCACAGCTGCGAGTGCGTTGGTGGCCAGGGCGGTGCAGTCCTGGGAGACGCCCAGCTGCGCGTAGGCCGCAGCAGCGATTGCAGCGCCCTTGCCGCTGGCGGCAGTGGTCTTCGGCGCTGCCGGGGCAGCGGTTTCGACGGCGGCCGTGGCCTGGACTGCGGGTGCGGCTTCAGCAACCGGAGCAGCCTCAACGGCGGGAGCCGCTTCCTGGACCTTGACGACAGGCTTGGGGGCCTCGACGACGGGAGCCGGGGCGGTGGAGACAGCAGGCTTCTCGTAGGAGATCGCGATGCTGGATGCAGCGGAGATGGCGGCCGGTGCAGCGGACTCGACTTCCAGGGTGGAAGCTGCGGCGGATTCGCGCTGAACGTTGGTTTCAGCAGCGTTGGCGGCGATGCCGCTGGTCAGGACAAGACCGGAAGCAGCAGCGATAACTGCCGCCTGGCGGCCCATGCCACCGGCGTTGTCGCCGACGGCCTTGGCAATGACAGCCAGCGAGTTGGTCTTGGTGACCTCGGCGCGGTGGCGTGCAATGGTCGCACGTGTAGTCATTAATTTCTCTCTTTCGTGTTCCACGGACCGCGGTAGCAGGCGTGGGTTATCGACGCGCCGGCATCTTGGGGGTAAGCCGGCCCGTCTCGAATCGGATTTTTAGCGAAGGGTGAAGAAGGAGGACGTGCCCGTGGCGGACACCGCGTGCAGGAGCGTTCCGTCCGAGGGGTTCAGCGCGCTGATCATCATGCCGTTGCCGACGTAGATGCCCACATGGGCGCCGCCGTTCTGCATGACCAGGTCGCCGGGAGCAGGCGTCGAAGTGGGCTTCATGGCGTTCCACGCGTTGACACGGGGAATGCTGATGCCTGCCTGAGCGTAAACCCACTGGGTGAAGCCGGAGCAGTCCCAGCCGCTGGGGGTTGTGCCGCCCCAGACGTACGGGTTGCCGATGCCGGTGTACGCGATCGCAGCCAGCCCTGACGCTGCGGCGGAGGCCGCACCATCGGTGGACTTGGCGGTGACGGCCTGGGCCGCACCGGCGCTCTCGTCGCTGGCCTGGCCTGCGTCGCCCGCCGGGCCCTCATCGCTCGACTGCGGAGCAATGGTTTCGGCGACCGGGGCGGCCACCGTGGTGACGGCAGGACGCTCGAAGGTGACAGTGGCGGTTGGCGCGGCCGTCACAGCAAGCTGCGCGGCCTGGGATCCGGTCTCCGAGGAGGCGGAAACACCAATGTTGGCGTCGGCTGCGTTGGCAGGCATGCCAACGCTCAGGATGAGACCTGAAGCGGCTGCGATAACAGCTGCCTGGCGACCAACTGTGCCGGCATTGGCGCTAACCGCCTTGGACACGGAGTCCAAGGGGTTCATACGAACCGTTTGCGCGCGGTGGCGCGCGGCATTGTGGCGTGAAGACACGAAGGTAGCCTCTCCCAATGCCTGCGAGGTGAGCTGTCGGATTCGGATGGGAGTGCACCCGGCCGCTCCGCTTCCTGAGAAGCTTTGCGACTTAACCCCAAGGCCTTCTTGCGAAGACCAAAATTGGTTCCCCCGCCCCTGCCAGACGATGTAATGCGAACGGACCTTGAGCGGTGGCAGAGCTAGGCAATCCACTCAAGAGCGTCAACTTCGGAAAAGTTGACGCGGTTTAGACGGTACAGCAGTTCGGAGCTAATGTCACATTCAGGTCACGGCGTGTCACAGGAATGAGAGTGCTCACTCGACTGGGCTCAGAGCCAGCCGGTGGGATCAACGACATCCCCGTTGACCATCACCTCGAAGTGGAGGTGGCAGCCGGTGGACGCGCCGGTGGTCCCGCTGAGGGCGATCGCTTCACCGCGGGTGACCTTTTGGCCAACCTCGACGCTGGAGGACGACAGGTGGTTGTACGTGGTCTCCAAGCCGTTGCCGTGGTCGATGACCACGCGGTTGCCTCCCCCGTACGGATGCCAGCCCGAGAAGGTGACCTTGCCGCTGGCAGCAGCAAGCACTTGCGTGCCGCACTGGGCGGCGAAGTCCTGGCCGCGGTGGAACTCGCCGGCGCCGCCGGTGATCGGGCTGACCCGGTAACCGAACGGAGAGGACTTGACCAGCGTGGTCAGCGGCCCGCCCAGGGTGCCCACCGAAGCCGCACGCTTGATACTCCCGGCCGACTGGGCACTCAGGAGCTGCTTGAGCTTTCCGTCCGGGTCACCGGTGGTGGAGACGGACGTGCGGCTGAAGTCGATCTTTGCTGCCGCTTCCGCGGAGACCTTCGGCTGGGCCGGTGAGGCGGCGGACGCGGATGCCCCTCCCTGCTGCTCTCCGGCAGCCAGGACGGGGCTGGTCGCGGGAACAGTCACGGTCAGCAGCAGGCCGGTGGCGGCAAGGGCCACTCCAGCCTTTTGCCCGACGCCACTGGCCGAGGCGAAATCCGTAACCTGCCGGAACGGACCCCGACGGCGGCGGCGCGCTTCACGCTGGGCGTCCCGGGGGCGGTCCGCGGCAATGGCCTCCGCGAGGCGCGGCTCAGGAGCGGGACCGGTCGCGCGGCGGCGGCCCCGGGCATTCTGCATGGACAAGTACTGCTTCCTCTCTGGATAGCCTGCGAAGTTAGCTGTCGGATTCGGGTCAGAGAGTTCGGACCCGGCCCGCCATAACAAGCCATTCCGGCACAGGGGTATCCCGGGAGGATTCCTTCTGCGGAAGAGACTTGCTGCTGCGGACTTCACCCCAAGGCTGTAAGAACAGCCGGTTGTGGTTCCCCCGCCCCTGCCAGTGGGTGACTCGTGCTACTGATCTGCTGGCAAGGTTCGGCTCCAGATCAGGTAACGCTTGTGCATCGGCGTTGCCGTTTAACTATAGATGATTAAGGGGCGCAGTAATAATTCCGTTATATTCACTGTGCACAAGTGGTAGGTCATCCTGCCTGCAGATGTCAGACAGGACGGCGGCATCCGGCCTGGCGCCTTTGGGAGCTAGTCCACGCGCACGAACACGTGCGCAGCGACTTCCGGCGGCAGCTCAAGGGCGCCCTCAAACCCGGGCACGCGGACAGAAATGTACTCCCCCACACGTTCAAGCGAGACGGCGGCGCCCGGCCGGATCCCGCCCTCATCGAGCTGGAGGAGCAGTTCCGGCTCCACCTGGATGGGTTCCGCGAGGCGGCTGACGGTGACCTTGGATTCCGGGCCGTAGCTGGTCATGGCGTCGAGCAGGTTCACCACGCCGTCCGAGAACGGGCGGGCGGGCTGCCCGCCGAGTGCGGCCAGGCCGGGAATCGGGTTGCCGTAGGGGGACTCCGTGGGGTGGTCGAGCAGTTCGTAGATCCTGCGCTCCACCCGTTCACTCATGACGTGTTCCCACCGGCAGGCCTCGTCATGGACGTAGGCCCAGTCCAGGCCGATCACGTCCGCGAGGAGGCGCTCGGCGAGGCGGTGCTTGCGCATGACCTCGGTGGCGCGCTTGCGGCCCACCTCGGTCAGTTCAAGGTGGCGGTCGCCGGAGACGACGACGAGGCCGTCCCGCTCCATCCTGCCGATGGTCTGCGAAACGGTGGGGCCTGAGTGGCGGAGACGTTCGGCAATGCGTGCCCGAAGCGCCACGATGTTCTCTTCCTCCAGCTCCAAAATGGTGCGAAGGTACATCTCCGTGGTGTCGATCAGATCCGTCATTCAGCTCAGCTCCTCGAGCACAGTAATTGCGTCCGTCCCACCGTACCGCGGGCCCGCCGCACCGGGATCCGGCAAGCTGCAGCGGCGGTCGCATGTTCGACGGCGGCGCAGCGCCGGCTGTCTGCCCGTACGTCCAGTGCAAGCTTAGCCTATTTTGAATTAGTCCAAATAATCCGCATGGCGGGCGGCGGACGCCGTCTCAATGACTGGACTATGACGGTGGCGTGTTCCCGCGGTATCCGTGCTTCGGGCAGAATAAGGAGGGTCTTCGTGGCGGCCATGGTTGCCTGCCGGCCACCGCCCCGACCCAGCCGAACCGCACTTCCATGCCGAAAATTGGAGCCATTGTGAGCGACACGAGCATCACTATTCCCGCAAACCTCCTGCCCAAGGACGGACGGTTCGGCGCCGGTCCCTCCAAGGTCAGGCCTGAGCAGATCGAGGCGCTCTCCGCGGCCGCCACGACGCTCCTGGGCACGTCCCACCGCCAGGCCCCGGTGAAGAACCTCGTGGGATCCGTCCGCGAAGGCCTGAGCACCTTCTTCCGTTCCCCCGAAGGCTACGAGGTTGTCCTCGGCGTCGGCGGTTCCACCGCATTCTGGGACGTCGCCAGCTTCGGCCTCGTGGAAGAGAAGGCACAGCACCTGTCCTTCGGCGAGTTCGGGTCCAAGTTCGCTGCGGCCACGAACAAGGCGCCGTTCCTTGCGGAGTCCTCCATCATCAAGTCCGAGCCCGGCACCTGCCCCGCCCCCAAAGCCGAGGCCGGCGTTGACGTGTACGCCTGGCCGCAGAATGAGACCTCAACGGGTGTTGCCGCGCCCGTCCAGCGGGTGAACGGCGCCGACGAGGGCGCGCTGGTGCTGGTGGACGCAACCTCGGCTGCCGGCGGCCTCGACGTCGACGTGGCCCAGACAGATGTCTACTACTTCGCACCGCAGAAGAACTTCGCCTCCGACGGCGGGCTGTGGCTGGGCCTCTTCTCCCCGGCCGCGCTGGAGCGGGCTGAGCGCGTCAAGGCCAGCGGGCGCTGGATTCCGGACTTCCTGGACCTGAAGACTGCCATCGACAACTCCAAGCTCAACCAGACGTACAACACCCCGTCGCTGTCCACGCTCGTCACGCTGGATGCCCAAGTGCAGTGGCTGAACGCCAACGGCGGCCTGGACTTCGCCGCCGGACGCACGGCCGACTCGGCCGGACGCATCTACAAGTGGGCGGAAGCTTCCGAATTCGCCACGCCGTTCGTTGCCAATGCCGCCGAGCGTTCCAACGTCATCGCCACCATCGACTTCGATGACTCGATCGACGCCACCGCCATTGCCAAGGTGCTCCGCGCCAACGGCATCGTGGACACCGAGCCCTACCGGAAGCTGGGACGCAACCAGTTGCGCATCGCCACCTTCGTGGCCATCGAGCCGTCCGATGTCTCCGCCCTGCTGGAGTGCATCGACTACGTGGTGGGCGAACTGAAGAAGTAGCCAGCCAGCTTTGAGTTTTTGTACAGATAATCGCGGTTCGATGGCCTTTTAGCCGCATTACCTGTACAAAAACTCATTCAAGCGTCAGCGTTCGACGGCGTCGTCCGGGCTTGCGTCCGGCCGGCGCCGTCCGTCGTTGTGTTTAGTCGCGTTCTTGAGCGTCGGGCTGTGTTTCGCCGCTGGGCTCTGTTTCAGCGTCAACCCCTGTTTCGGTGTCGGGCTCTGCTTCAGCGTCAGCCCCTGTTTCGGCGTCGGGCTCTGTTTCAGAACCAGTCGAGGCCTCAGCCGGAGCTTCCTGCTCGTCCTGATCCTGGGCGTCCTCAGGGCGTACGCGCTCGGCCCACGGCACCCATTCCGGGGCGAGGATCGAGTCTTCGGACGGGAGCAGGCCAAGCTCGTTGACCGTGATCACCTTGGAGCGGGAGTTGCGGGTCAGGACGGCATACCACTGCCAGCCGAGGTATCCCGGCAGCCGTGATTCGAAAAGGTGCGTCACCACGCGGTCGCCCTCGGTCCGGGCGGCCAGGTGGTCCCCGATTTCGGATGCCTCCGCGATGCCTTCGATGGCGGTCCGGGCCGCGTCCACGGCAGCGGCCAGCACGGCGTCAGGCTTCCCCGTTCGCCACACCGGGACACCGGTGCGGCGCTTGGGTGCCTTGGGTTCCACCTTGGATTCGGCCTGTTCAGGTTCCGGGTTCATCGGAGGCCTAGGCGTCCAGCTCGTCGGCAACCTTACGCAGGGCGGCGGCAATGGCCTTGCCCTTGTTGCTGTCCGGGTATTTGCCGGACGACAGCGTGCCGGAGAGGTTGTCTAGGACCGTCACCAAGTCCTGCACCAGCGGGGCAAGATCCCTCGCACTGGGGCGCTTGGCCTTTGCGATGGACGGCGTTTTTTCGAGGACGCGTAGGCCGAGGGCCTGGGCGCCCTTGCGTCCGTCTGCCACGCCGAACTCAACCCGTGTGCCGGCCTTCAGTTCCGTAACTCCGGCGGGCAGCGCCGACTTGGGAAGGAACACTTCCTGTCCGTCCTCGCCCGCGAGGAATCCGAAACCTTTGTCCTTGTCGTACCACTTGACCTTGCCGGTAGGCACCTAATCAACCTTCTTCGTTCTGACGTTCTGGGACATGGCCGGCCGTCACCGCATCCGCACTGATGTGCGGGTTCAGGGTATGACTGCCTGGTCCATGTGGGTCTGTTCCTTCAAGGTTATCCTGACTGGCAGGCTAATCCCGCTTTGAGGCGCGGCCGCGGCACTGCTGTTAGCGTTACGTCCATGACATCCGCGCGTATCCGGCGGCCACTGATGGCCGCCGCAGTGCTCCTTGCAGTTTTGTCCCTCGCAGCGGTCGGGGCGGTCATAGCCCTGGCCGCTGCGGGCCAGGCCGCGCCGCAGTGGATCACGTCAACGGCACTCTATGGCCTTCCGGCGGCCTTCCTGCTGATGCTCGTGCTGGTGGTCGACGGCGTTGCCGCCCGCCGCCGCGCAGGAAGCCCCGCCGGGCGGTAACGTTGGACTGATGTCCCTCATTCGAGCGCTCAGCAAGGAACTGGAGGCACGCAGCGACGAGTCGCTGCGGGCTTTGTTCGCTGCGCGGCCGGACCTGATCTCCCCCGGCGTTCCCGACTTCCCCGCCCTGGCCGCCCGCGCCAGCGCGCGGGTGAGCGTGCAGCGGGCCCTGGAACGCCTGAACCGCCCGCAAATGCAGGTCCTGGAGACCCTGCACCTGTGCACCAACACGGACACCGGGCACAGCGCATCGGCCGCGGTGCTGAAGAAGGCCATCGCAGGCTCAACTGTGGCCGCCATCGAGCAGCTCCTGCAGTCGTTGCATGATCTCGCCCTCGTGCAGCGGGCGGAGCCGCCGCACGGGGCGGGCGCCAGCGCCCAGAGGCAGCGTTTCTATCTTCCGGTGAGCAGCCTCAAGGACGTCGTCGGGATCTACCCGGCCGGGCTGGGGCGCAGCTACACCGAGCTGGTCAGGCTGCAGCCGGCCTTCGCCCAGCGCGTTGTCCAACTTGTAGCGGAGCTGCACCGCGGCGGCGCCGCCGTGCAGGCGGCCACCACTCCGATGGACGCAGCGCTGGCGCTGCAGCACTGGACCTCTTCCCCCGAGGGACTGCAAGCGCTCCTCGCCGGCGCCCCGGAAAGGACCACGGCACTGCTGGCCCGGTTCAGCAACTGGGCAATGGGTGCCGTACCCCAGGCCCAGCGGAAGGCCTCCGTCACCGCTGAAGGTCACGACGTCGGGCCCGTCGACTGGCTGCTGGCCCGGGGCCTGCTTGGTGCCGCTGGACGCCGCACATGTGGAACTGCCGCACAGCGTGGGCATTTCCCTGCGCGGCGGCGCCATCATCGACAACTTCTCCCTGACCCCGCCTGCCCCGATGCTCGGCGTCACCACCGCCGCGCTCCGCCGCAATGCGGCGCTCGGGGCGATCGCCGAGACCCTGCGCCTCACCGGCGAACTGCTGCATGCGGTCAGGAACCAGCCCCTGGCCACCCTCCGGAGCGGCGGCGTGGGCATCCGCGAGATGCGCAGGCTCGCCGAGACGCTCCGCGTGGACCACAACACCACCGCGGTGCTGCTGGAGCTCTGCGCCCTTGCGGGCCTGATCCGGCTGGACGTGGACAGCTCGTGCTGGGTGCAGCCTCCCCAGCTGGAGTGGCTCGGGCTGCCGCGGCAGGAACAGTGGCTGTGGCTCGTCAACGCCTGGCTGGCCAGTGAGCGCGCCCCGTCACTCGTGGGGCAGCCCATGAATGGCCAGCCCGCTGGGCCCGCCAACCACCGGCCCGCACCGGCAGCCACCGTCAACGCCCTCTCCGCCGAGGCGCAGCGGTCCGACGCGCCCGTCATCCGCAAGAGGATCCTGGAGATACTGCGGGAGCTGACGCTCGAGGCGGAGATGCCGGACGGGGCGGCGCCCGTGCTCAATGCGGAGGCAGTGCTGCAGCGTGCCGAGTGGTCGCAGCCCCGCATGGCGCGGCGGTTCAGTTCCTTGATCAGCGGCGTCCTTGCCGAGGCGGAGCTGCTAGGGCTGATCGGGTCCGGCGCGCTCAGCCAGCTGGGTGCCGCCATCGCCGCGGACGCGCCTGACGACGCCATGAACCTCCTCGGCGAACACCTCCCTGCGGCCCTCAACCATGTCCTCCTGCAGGCCGACCTGACCGCGGTCGCGCCCGGCTACCTGGCCCCCGACCTGGCCGAGCAGCTCCAGCGGATGGCCGACGCCGAAGGGCAAGGCCCGGCCACGACGTACCGGTTCTCCGCGGAGACCATCCGGCGCGCCCTGGACTCGGGCCAGGACGCTGCAGCCATCCTCGATTTTCTCCGCCGGTACTCCGCCACTGCCGTGCCGCAGCCGTTGCAGTACCTCGTGGAGGACACTGCAGCCAGGCACGGCAAGCTGCGGGTCGGAGCGGCCGCCAGCTTCATCCAAAGCGATGACGAAGCCGCGCTCAGTGAGCTCTGCCGGGAGGCTGCCGCCTCGTCCCTGGGCCTGGTCCGGATCGCCCCCACCGTTCTGGTCTCCATGGCCTCACCCCGGCAGACGGCCCTGGTGCTGCGCGGACTGGGACTGTCACCTGCCGTCGAAGAGGCCGGGTCCGCCGTCGTCCGCCTTAACCGGACCGCGCCCCTTCCGGGCAGCGGGCGCCCCGTCTACAGCGCGCCGCGCACTGCCCTTCCCGACGCCGACGTCACCGCCCAACTCGCCGTGCTCCGCAGCCATGCTGCGGCCGGCTCCGGCGCCAACGGTTCCCGTCCGGCTGCCGCCGGCGGCGAGGAGGCAACCCAGCTGGGTCTGGAGACCCTGCACAAAGCCATCCGGCTCCGGCAAAAAGTGGTGATGAACGTCGTTGACAGCCTAGGGAATGCGAGACTGGAAACGGTTGTTCCGGTCTCCGTGGCGGGCGGACGCGTCCGTGTCTTCGACCCCGCGAAGGACACGGAGCGGGTGCTCTCCATCCACCGGATCATCGATATCGAGGCAGCAGAGGAAATGCAGCAGTGAAGGTTCTACCTGCGTGAATGACGGCCCCCTGATTGTCCAGAGCGACAAAACCATCCTCCTCGAAGTGGACCACGAGCAGGCGACGGCGGCCCGGCACGCCATCGCGGCTTTCGCCGAACTGGAGCGCGCACCCGAGCACATGCACAGCTACCGACTCACGCCGCTGGGGCTTTGGAACGCCCGGGCCGCAGGGCTCGACGCCGAAAAGGTGCTGGATACGCTGCTCACCTATTCCCGGTTCCCCGTTCCGCACTCGCTGCTGATCGACATCGAAGAAACCATGTCCCGGTACGGCCGGTTGCGGCTGGAGAAGGACCCCCAGCACGGGCTGGTCATGCGCACCAGCGACTACCCGGTGCTGGAGGAGGTCAGCAGGGCCAAGAAGATCCAGCCGCTGCTGGGCCCGCGCATCGACGCGGAGACAGTGGTGGTCCATTCCTCCCAGCGCGGCCAGCTGAAGCAGCTGCTGCTGAAGATCGGCTGGCCCGCGGAGGACCTGGCGGGCTACGTCGACGGGACGCCGCACCCCATCATGCTCGACGAGTCGGACTGGAAGCTCCGGCCGTACCAGCGGCTGGCCACGGAGAACTTCTGGGCCGGCGGCAGCGGCGTCGTCGTGCTTCCCTGCGGCGCCGGAAAGACGCTGGTGGGCGCCGCGGCGATGGCCACGAGCTCCACCACAACGCTGATCCTCGTCACCAACACGGTCTCGGCGCGGCAATGGAAGGACGAACTGCTCAGGCGGACCTCGCTGACCGAGGACGAGATCGGCGAGTATTCGGGCGCCGTCAAGGAAGTCCGCCCGGTGACCATCGCAACGTACCAGGTCCTCACCACCAAGCGCGGCGGCCTGTACCCGCACCTTGAGCTCGTCGACGGCCACGACTGGGGCCTGATCATCTATGACGAGGTCCACCTGCTGCCCGCGCCGATCTTCCGGATGACGGCGGACCTGCAGGCGCGGCGACGGCTCGGCCTGACGGCGACGCTGGTGCGTGAAGACGGCCGGGAGGGGGAGGTTTTCAGTCTCATCGGCCCCAAGCGCTACGACGCGCCATGGAAGGACATCGAGGCCCAGGGCTACATCGCCCCCGCGGACTGCGTGGAGGTACGCGTGGATCTTCCCAAGGATGAGCGCGTGGCGTATGCCATGGCCGAGGATGCGGACAAGTACCGGCTGTGCGCCACATCCGAGACGAAGACCCTCGTGGCCGAACAGCTGGTGGCGCACCACCGCGGCGAGCAGGTCCTGGTGATCGGGCAGTACATCGACCAGCTCGACGAGCTCGGCGAGCGGCTGGATGCCCCGGTCATCAAGGGCGAAACCTCGGTCAAGGCCCGCCAGAAGCTCTTTGACGCCTTCCGCGCCGGGGAAGTCCAGACCCTTGTGGTGTCCAAGGTGGCCAATTTTTCCATCGACCTGCCCGAGGCCTCGGTGGCCATCCAGGTCTCCGGCTCCTTCGGTTCGCGCCAGGAGGAGGCCCAGCGGCTCGGGCGTCTGCTGCGGCCCAAACAGGACGGGCGCGCGGCACGGTTCTACTCACTCGTTGCCCGGGACACCCTGGACCAGGATTTCGCTGCCAAGCGCCAACGTTTCCTTGCCGAGCAGGGCTACGCCTACCGCATCATGGACGCCAAGGACGTCGAATCCTGCTGACCCAAGCAACACACAACATTCATCCAGAAAACTCCCAGATTCTGGGAGCATCATGGGAGTATGAAAAAGAACAGCGCCGAAGCGAAGCTCCTCGTGGTTGATGACGAACCGAACATCCGCGAGCTGCTCTCCACGTCATTGCGCTTCGCCGGCTTTGAAGTGGTGTCCGCGGGGAACGGGCGGGAGGCGCTGGCTGCCGTTGAGGCGCACGCACCCGACCTCGCGGTGCTGGACGTCATGCTTCCGGACATGGACGGCTTCACCGTCACCCGCCGGCTGCGTGCGGCAGGCAAGCATTTCCCTGTCCTCTTCCTGACCGCAAAGGACGACACCGAGGACAAGGTCACCGGGCTGACGGTGGGCGGGGACGACTACGTCACCAAGCCCTTCAGCCTTGATGAGGTGGTGGCCCGCATCCGTGCCGTGCTCCGCAGGACGCAGCCGCTGCTGGAGGATGACGAGGCCGTTATCCGGGTGGACGACCTGGAGCTCGACGACGACGCCCACGAGGTGCGCCGCGGCGGCAAGGTGATCGAGCTGTCCCCCACCGAATTCAAGCTGTTGCGGTACCTGATGCTCAATCCGAACCGGGTCCTGTCCAAGGCACAAATCCTGGACCACGTCTGGGAATACGACTTCAATGGTGACGCCTCCATCGTCGAGTCCTACATCTCCTACCTGCGGCGCAAGGTGGACATCGATCCCGACGCCCCGGCCCTCATCCAGACCAAGCGCGGCGTCGGCTACGTGCTGCGGACAGCCGAAAAGCGCTGACCTTGCTGGAGCGATGGAAGTCGGCGCTGGAGCGCTGGAAGTCCGCCAACCTCCGGTCCCAGCTGGTGGCCATCATGATGGCCCTCTTGCTGGTGGCCCTGGCCGTGACCGGGACAGGCGCGCTGACGCTGCTGCGCGGCTACCTTGAAGGCCAGGTGGACGACAAACTGCGGGCTGCCGTCGACGCCGCCCAGCGGCAGCGCTCCATCTCCCCCATTGCCAACCCGGTAGTGCCTTCGGATTACACGGTGACGCTCTACTATCCGGGAGCCGGACCAACGCCCATTGACGACAAGGATGACCGCCCCGACATCGCGTCCGTCTCCGTCAACGAGGCCCGTGAGAGTGATGTCCGGCCGTATCAGGTTCGGGGCACCGACGGTAAGAACTGGCGCGTGGTGGCTGTTCCCGTGGTTGTTGGCAGCGAACAGCAGCGCGCAGTGGTGGTCATCGGGCTGCCGCTGTCCCCGGTGGATGAGGTACTGCGCCACGCCACCCTGGTGGTGGTGGGTGTTGGGCTGCTGACGCTCATCCTGGCCTTCTTCATCGCCAACTGGACGGTGACCAGGTCCTTCCGCCCGCTTGCCAGGGTGGAGAAGACCGCCGCCGCCATCGCCGCCGGCGACCTGTCGCGCCGCGTCGATGTGGAGAACCCGTCCACGGAAGTGGGCCGCCTGGGCAGGTCCCTGAACGCCATGCTCGCGCACATCGAGGCGGCCTTCGCAGCCCGGATGGCCTCCGAAGACCGGATGCGCCGGTTTGCCGCGGATGCCTCCCACGAGCTACGGACCCCGCTGGTGACGATCCGGGGTTACTCAGAGCTCTACCGGCACGGCGCGCTGCAATCCCCGGAGGATGTGGCCAGCGCCATGGGCCGGATCGAGAGTGAGGCCAAACGGATGGGCTCCATGGTGGAGGACCTTCTGCTGCTGGCACGGCTCGACGAGCAGCGGCCGCTGCAGTGCAAGCCCATCGACCTGCAGCTCCTCGCCCACGACGCCGTGGTGGACACCCAGGCCAGCGAACGGAAGCGCACCATCACCCTGACCGGCCTGCACAACGGCAGCGCCGAACCGGCGCCGGTGCTCGGCGACGAGGCGAAGCTGCGCCAGGTTATCGGCAACCTGGTGGGCAATGCGCTGCGCTACACGCCCGGGGGAACACCCATCGAACTCGCCGTGGGCGTCCGGCGGGCCGACGACGGTTCCGCCCAGTCCGTCCTGGAGGTCCGGGACCACGGCCCCGGAATCTCCGACGCGGAGGCGCCCAAGGTCTTTGAGCGCTTCTACCGGGCCGACACGTCACGCACCCGGGAGACGGGCGGCAGCGGGCTGGGCCTTGCCATCGTGGCCGCCATTGTAGGCTCGCACGGCGGCTCCGTCCGGGTGGAAGGTACCGACGGCGGCGGCGCAACACTCGTGGTCAGCCTCCCCTTCCGGGAGGACTCCCCAGACGCGGACAACATCGAAGCGGACAGCATCGGGACGTTCTCGGACAGCGTTGCGGGAGATAGCAATGCCAGCGGGGACCGGGCTGCCGGCGGGAACCGGTTATCCAGATAGCGGAACCCGCTGTGGCACCGTCTGCCGGCGGGTTCCTAGGCTCGACGTAGTGGGCCGGAATGGCCGGTCCGCCAGCCATTGCGACTGTCCTGCCGGGGCAGTCCCCCAGGATGTCGAGAGGCCCGCCATGAGCATCATTTCCGTCGATACCGAGCTACTGCAGGTGAAATCAGCCAACGTCAAGGCGACCGTTGACCGGATCAGCGCCGACGTCCAGGCCATGAAGCATGGGCTGGATGAACTGCAGGCCACGTGGCGCGGTGCGGCTGCCACCAACTTCCAGGCGCTCGTTGCCGAGTGGACGCTGACACAGGGCAAGGTCGAGGCCTCCCTCGCCTCCATCAACCTGGCTTTGTCGTCGGCTGCCGACACCTATGCGCAGGCGGAACAGGGCAACGCGCAGCGCTTCAGCTGACGCCGGCGCCCAGTCACCGGCAGCCGAGCCCAGGGTTCGGCGGCAGCTCAGGCTTCAGGCGTGCCCTGGTGGAACCGAAGGCGCCATTGTTCGCCGTCCAGGACCCACAGTGAGCTTCGCAGGGCTGAGCCGGCGCGGGAGTAGCTGCGGTACGTCAGCAGGACCGTGTCCGTGCCGATCCGGTCGGCGCTGAGCACGTCCAGATCGACAGGACCGGCCGGGCTTTCCTCGAGTGACATCATCATGGCGTCGCGGGTCCAGAAGCGTCCGGCTGTCCCGATTTCCGTGAAGTCAGGGTGCAGGAGCTGACCCGTCCGCCCGATGTCGCTGCGGACATCCGGGCGGAGGAGCTCGCGTTCCAAGGCCTCGACAGTTTCTTCGGGCGTGGCGCCTTCCGGTGATTCCGCAAACACATCGGCGCCCAGTTCGCTGAAGAGATCAGGCTCTCCGGAGCCGAAGAGAGCCGGGGTTTCGGACTCGGAGCGAAGCCTGGTGCCGGCTTCCGCGCGGGCGGGAGTGCCGGCTTCCGCGCGGGTGGGTGTTTCGGATTCAAACAGCGAAGGGATACCGCCCTCGCCGCGGCCCTCTTTGACGGCCCGCCGGCCCGTTGCCGGTTCCGCGTCGGGGAATCCCGGACCTGAGCGGGCGGCAACGCCCTGCTGGTAGGCGATGGCCACGGCCCTGGCGCGCTCGTCGGCGGCTTCGTTCAGCTCGTGCCCCGCGTGGCCCTTGACCCATTCGAACCTGTACTTCCGCCCGGCGAGCTCCCGGTCGATGTCCTTGAGGATGTCCACGTTCAGCACGGGTTTGCCATCCGCCTTGCGCCACCCTTTGCGCTTCCATCCCGGCATCCACTTCGTCACGGAGTTGATCACGTACTGGCTGTCGCAAAGTATGTGCAGGTCCTCGTCCGGGAGGTGTGCCGTGGAGCGGAAGAGGTCCAGGACGGCCATCAGCTCACCCTGGTTGTTGGTGCCGTGCGGCCAGCCGCCAGCCCGCCAGCAGTCGTCGTTCACGTACCAGGCCCACCCCGCGGGACCCGGGTTTCCCAATGCCGAACCGTCGGCTGCTGCAGTAATCGTCACCGAACCATCCTGCCAGACTGCGCGGAAAAAAATGCGCAGACAAAAAGTGCGGCCCCCTCGTGAGAGGGGGCCGCACTCGTGAGCCAGCTGGGAGCAGCGGGAGGCTAGAAGCCGCCCATGCCGCCCATCTCGTCGCCGCCGCCCATGGCGGGAGCGTTCTTCTCCGGCTTGTCGGCTACAACGGCCTCGGTGGTGAGGAACAGACCGGCAATGGAAGCGGCGTTCTGCAGGGCAGAGCGGGTTACCTTGACGGGGTCGTTGATGCCGGCGGCCAGCAGGTCGACGTATTCGCCGGTTGCTGCGTTCAGGCCGTGGCCTGCGGGCAGGCCGCGGACCTTGTCGACGACAACGCCGGGCTCGAGGCCTGCGTTGAAGGCGATCTGCTTCAGCGGCGCGTCGATGGCAACGCGGACGATGTTCGCACCGGTTGCTTCGTCGCCGGTCAGGTTCAGGTTGGCGAATGCCTTGAGACCTGCCTGGATCAGGGCAACGCCACCACCGGCGACGATGCCCTCTTCAACGGCAGCCTTCGCGTTGCGGACAGCGTCCTCAATGCGGTGCTTGCGCTCCTTGAGCTCAACCTCCGTGGCGGCACCGGCCTTGATGACTGCAACGCCGCCGGCCAGCTTGGCCAGGCGCTCCTGCAGCTTCTCGCGGTCGTAGTCGGAGTCGGAGTTTTCGATCTCGGCGCGGATCTGGGAAACGCGGCCAGCGATCTGGTCGGCGTCGCCGGCACCTTCAACGATGGTGGTCTCATCCTTGGTCACGACAACCTTGCGGGCGCGTCCCAGCAGTTCGAGACCGGCGGTCTCCAGCTTCAGGCCGACTTCCTCGGCGATGACCTGGCCACCGGTGAGGATGGCGATGTCGGCCAGCTGGGCCTTGCGGCGGTCGCCGAAGCCCGGAGCCTTGACGGCAACAGACTTGAAGGTGCCGCGGATCTTGTTGACGATCAGGGTGGCCAGGGCCTCGCCCTCGATGTCCTCGGCAATGATCAGCAGCGGCTTGCTGGACTGCATGACCTTTTCCAGGACAGCAACCAGTTCCTTGACGTTGGAGATCTTGGAGTTGACGATCAGGATGTACGGGTCCTCGAGGACCGTTTCCTGACGCTCGGTGTCCGTGACGAAGTAAGCGGAGATGTAGCCCTTGTCGAAGCGCATGCCTTCGGTGAGCTCCAGCTCGAGGCCGAAGGTGTTGGACTCCTCGACCGTGATGACGCCTTCCTTGCCCACCTTGTCCAAGGCTTCAGCGATAAGGGCGCCGATTTCGTCGTCACCGGCGGAGATGGAAGCCGTGGCTGCGATCTCTTCCTTGGTTTCAATTTCCTTGGCGGAGTTCAGCAGTTCGGCGGTGACGGCTTCAACGGCCTTCTCGATGCCGCGCTTGAGGGACAGCGGGTCAGCGCCGGCCGCGACGTTGCGCAAGCCTTCCTTGACCAGTGCCTGGGCCAGGACGGTGGCCGTGGTGGTGCCGTCGCCTGCGACGTCATCCGTCTTCTTGGCAACTTCCTTGACCAGCTCAGCGCCGATCTTCTCGTAGGGATCGTCCAGCTCGATCTCCTTGGCGATGGATACACCATCGTTGGTGATCGTGGGGGCGCCCCACTTCTTTTCGAGGACGACGTTGCGTCCACGCGGGCCGAGGGTGACCTTGACGGCGTCGGCGAGGATATTCAGGCCCCGCTCAAGACCGCGGCGTGCCTCTTCATCAAATGCAATGATCTTGGCCATAACGGCAGTAGTCCTTTCGGGACAGTCGTTAAGAATGAACCTCGTTGCGGTGCCCGCGACGGACGATCGTTCCTGACAGCCTCTGTACGCCGGCAGTCCCGATCTCACCCCAACCAGGTGTTTCTTTCGCTCCATGCACGGCCACTGACCTCGCTGGCGGCCTAAACCGGGCGACGAGTTAGCAGTCGATACGCAGGAGTGCTAATCAATAATTAGCACTCCCCCGGGGAGAGTGCAAGCAGATGTACTTGTTAATCCCGCGAACGGGTGGAGTATTCGCTGCCAGCGATCAGCCAGCGGTCAGCCGGCAGACCTGCCGGCGGCCTCGCTTCCCGTGAGCTTGGCTTTGTTGTCAGCTCCGTAGGTGAACACCATGTACTTGGCGGCCGTGATGTCTCCGTTCGCATCGAAGCGGACGGGCCCAGACTCGCCGTCGTAGTCAATGGACTTCCCGTCCCGCATGGCCGCGAGGCAGTCCTTGTATGTCGAGCAGACGGCCGGCTGGCCGGACGGCGAGGCGGACACCTGGCTGCCGGAAGTGCCGCCGGAGACGGAGATGAGCGTGCCGGCGATGGAGGCACCGGCGTCGTCCTCCGCCGCAGCGGCGGCCAGGGCCGCGAGGTTCACGGCATCATACGTCTCGGCCGCGAACGTCGTGTCCTTGAGGCCCGCATCGATGGCCACGAGCTCAGCCTGGAAGTGCGCCGAGGGGAAGACTCCGGGCACGAGGGCGCGCGCTCCCTCCAGCGATTTTGATCCGAGGGCGGACCCGTACTGCCTGAAGGCGGCGTCGCCCAGGATGAGTTTGTTGCCCGGCAGTCCGGCGTTGGTGAGCTCGGCGAGGGCGCCCTGCGCACCGTCCCGGGCCAGAACGACGACGGCGTCCGGCGCCGCGTCGCGGGCGGCGGCAGCAGACTTCTGTGCCTCACCCGCCTTGAAGCCGGAGACGGTGACGGGGTCCAGCCCGCTGGTCTTGGCGGAGGCGGACACTGCTGCAGACTCGGCCTGGCCGTAGGTACCGTCCTCGTAGACCACCGCGAGGCTTTTTGCTCCGGCATCCTTGGCGAGTTTCACCATGACGGGAGCCTGTGCGATGTCAGCCGCCGCCGTGCGGAAGTAGTAGCCACCGCTCTTGTAACTGCTGAGTTCCGGAGCCGTGTTGGCGGGAGAGATGAGCGTGGTCCTGGCTTTGGACAGCACATCGATGGCGGCGGGCGCCCTGCTGGAATCGGTGGGACCAATCACGACGTCCGCTTTGGCATCGACGAGTTCCCGGGCCTGCGCAGCGGTGTCGCCCCCGGTGGTTGCGGGCAGCAGTTCCACGGGCCGGCCCTTGTGCCCGCCCGCCGCGTTGATCTCCTGGACGGCGAGCTTGGCGGCGGCCAGTTGGGCGGCGTTCAGGAAGGACTGCGGTCCGGTGTTGTCTAGGATCAGCCCGATCCGCAGGGTCCCGTCGCCGCTGGCTTCAACCGGAGCCGTCCGGGCGTTGTCCCCGGACCCGGAGCAGGCACCCAGCGTCAGCACGACGGCGGCGCCCCAGACGGCAGAAACCCTGAGACCTAAGCGGCGTGCCACTAGACGGGCCGGACCTGTTCTGCCTGCGGACCTTTTTCGCCTTCGCCCACTTCCAGCTCCACGCGCTGGCCCTCATCCAGCGCCCGGAACCCGTCTGTTTGGATGGCCGACCAGTGCACGAAAACGTCGTCGCCTGAATCGTCAACGGTGATGAAGCCGTAGCCCTTTTCCGCGTTGAACCACTTCACGGTGCCCAATGCCATGATCCCCACACTTTCAGGTTGCTTCCGTAAGGCCCACGTCGATGTGTGCCGTGAATTACGCCTTGAAGCCTGCCATCACTCTATCGAGTCAGGCCCGTGGAGGCGCAGGCCAGCGGTCCGGAGCGGAGGCAATAGTTATTCAGGCGTAACCGGGACGGCTACTCGTAGCCGGGGCCCAGCACCACGGCAACGGGCGTGGGGAAGTCCGCACTCTCCACCAGCGTGGGGATGTTCAGCAACTCGCTGAGCGCCTCGGCGTTGGCACGGTGGGCAGCGTCCGAGTAGAAGATCACGGACTGCTGCTGGGGGGCGCCCTGCCAGTTGGCCACCTCACCGAGCACCCAGCCATCGGACTTGACCGTGGCACCTACCCGTCCGGCCAGTCCGGAGGTCAGTGTTCCGTTGAAAATGGCGACCGGCTGCGACTTGTCCACCGCTGCAGGGGCAATGGTTTCCGAGGTGGCGGGCTCCAGCGCGGAGGGCGGAGCCGGTTCGGAGGCGGACGCCGAGGCCGAGGGGGTCGCGCTGGGCGTCGCACTTGCAGAGGGCGTCGCCGTGGGGCTGGCCGACGCCGCGGAAGTGTCGGCCGCTGCGGCGGGCGGCGGCGTGATGCCCGGCTGGAACCCCAGCTGCGGCAGCAGGAGGAAAGCGATCAGGCCGACGGCGAGCGCCGCGATTCCCACGGAAAGGATGGGCCACAACTTCGGGCGGGACGGCGCTGAGACAGCGCGGTGTACGCCCTGCCGGGAGGAGACCTCAGGCACCCTGTCGAATTCGTCCCGAGCAAAATTAGTCATGGTGAAGAGGCGTCCTTGTTGGTTTTCGCCGGCAGTCCGGCACTAGCAGTTACGCGTCAGATCCAAGGCGGCGTGCAGTGCGGGCCCGCTGACGTGATGTACGTAGTCTACGCAATCTCTTCACGAGCATGGGGTCGTGGGCCAGCGCGTGCTCTGTATCAATCAGTGCGTTGAGGATCTGGTAGTAGTGCGTCGCGGACAGGTCAAAGAGCTCCCGGATGGCCTGTTCCTTGGCGCCGGCATACTTCCACCACTGCCGTTCCAGGGCGAGGATCTGCTGCTCCCGCTCGCTCAGCGGCGAGTCCTTGAGCTTGAAGTCGTCCAGCAGCGAGCCGCTCCGCAGCCCGTGCTCCAGCGCTAAATCCTGCCCTGAATCCGGCTCCGCGAGATGGTCCTGCAACGGCTCCGCCACTGCGCTCTCCTTAGCTGAATCCGGTCAAAGTACCTCCCCTATGTTACGGAGGAATAACAGCCTTGTCATTTGTGGCACGGCGGCACCGGCGGCTCGTTTCACGGACAGGGGCAGCGGGCTTCGGACAGCAGTGCGGGAGAATGGACACCGTGACGGAACCTGAACCGCTCTTCGACCTCGAACCTGCAACAGCGGGCGGCCCGGACTTTGCAGACCTTGCCAGGCTGCCGCTCGGCGAGCTGATGGCACCCGACTGGGCCGACGCCCTGGCGGGAGTGGAGGCCGAGTTGAGGTCCGTTCTGACTTTCCTCGCGGCCGAGGAGGCGGCCGGGCAGCGGGTGCTGCCGTCGGCGTCGAACGTCCTCCGGGCGTTCCGGCAGCCGTTGAACGGGGTTCGGGTCCTGATCGTGGGCCAGGACCCCTACCCCACCCCCGGACACGCTGTGGGGCTCGCCTTTTCCGTGGACGCCGGCACCCGGCCCATCCCGCGCAGCCTGGCCAACATCTACAAGGAGCTTGCAGCGGATCTAAGCTTGCCGCCGCGGGTCCACGGTGACCTCGGCGCCTGGGCGGACCAGGGCGTACTGCTGCTGAACCGCGTGCTCAGCGTGCGTGAGGGCGCTGCCGGGTCCCACCGCGGCAAGGGATGGGAAACGATCACGACGGCGGCAGTGACCGCCGTCGTCGGCCGCCGGACCGCGGACGGAACCACCGCGCCGCTCGTGGCCGTGCTTTGGGGCAAGGACGCCGAGAGCGTCCGACCCCTCCTGGACAGCACCCCCGTGGTGGCCAGCGCCCACCCCAGCCCACTGTCCGCCTCGCGGGGGTTCTTCGGCTCGCGTCCGTTCAGCCGCGCCAATGCCCTGCTGACGGAGCAGGGCGGCGGGCCTGTGGACTGGGAGATCCCGGCCGTCCCGCCAAGGAGCTTAGGCTAGGCTTACCTGCATGACTTCCCTTCCGGCCACCACCAGCGCCACGAAAAAATCCCGCCCGCAGGTCACCCTGGCTGTCCTTCGGCGGGAGCAGCTTTCCGCGCACATGGTGCGGATCGTCGCGGGCGGCCCCGGGTTCGCTGACTACGTGAACAACGACTTCGTGGACCGGTACGTCAAGATCGTCTTTCCGCAGCCCGGGGTGGACTACCCCCAGCCCCTGGACCTCTGGGCCATCCGGGAAACGATGCCCCGGGAGCAGTGGCCGCACACCCGGACCTACACGGTCCGCTGGGTGGATATGGCCGCCGGTGAACTGGCCATAGATTTCGTCGTCCACGGCGACGAAGGCCTGGCAGGCCCCTGGGCAGCCGCTGCCGAACCCGGCGACAGCCTCAGCTTCACGGGCCCCGGGGGCGGCTACAACCCTGATCCGGCGGCGGACTGGTACCTGCTGGCGGCTGACGAGGCCGCACTGCCGGCCGTGGCCGCAGTCATCGAGTCCCTGCCGGCGCATGCCAGGGGCCTGGCCTTTCTCGAAGTCGGTTCGGACGCCGACGTCCAGGAGATTGCCTCCCCGGCCGGGCTCGAGCTGGTCTGGCTGCAGCGCGGCGGCATTCCCGCCGGCGAGGGTGACCGGCTAGTGGAGGCGGTGCGCAACGCCGCCTGGCCCGACGGCCGGGTGAACGTTTTTGCGCACGGCGAGCGTGGCTACATGAAGGGCCTGCGGGAGGTGCTGTTCCGCGAGCGCGGCCTGGACCGCAGCCAGGTTTCACTGTCCGGCTACTGGGCCAAGGGACGGGTCGAGGACGACTTCCAGGCCGAGAAGAAACTCCCGATCGGAAAGATCTAGCAGGCCCCTAGCGGCGGCGGGACCGCCGCCGCTCATTGCTGGCCAGGCTGCGCGTGAGCGGCCGGGCCAGCGTGTCACCAAGCACAATGCCGCCGGCAACGCCGAAGACGATCGCCCCGGCGCTGAGCATCCCTCCGGCCCCGAGCAGGATCTCGGATTCCTCGATGGTCAGGACATACATCGACCGGAAAATGGTGAGACCGGGCAGGAGAATCAGGCCGGCCGGCACGGCGACCACCAGCTGCGGGGCGCCCATCTTCAGCGCCACCACGCGGGCCAGCAGGCCGATCACGACGGCGGCCAGCGCCGGCGAGAACCGCGGACCAATGCCCAGCGCCTCGCCGCCTATCAGGGCCAGGTGCCCCACCACGCCCACTGCCGCCGTCGGAAGCAGCAGCTTCCAGTCCGTCTGTTCCGTGACGCCGATTGCCACAACTGCGATGGCCACCAGGATCACCTGAACCCAGAGCGGGTACGCGGGCGGAAAGGTCTCCGTGACGCTGATTGGATCCATGCCGATCCTGTCCCCCACCACGAACGCGACAGCGATCCCGGCCACCACCGCGCCAAACGTCAGCAGAGTGGACAGGAACCTCCCGGCCGCCGTCACTGGGAAGCCGTTGATGGCATCCTGGACCGAGGACACGAGCCGCCCGGTGGGCAGCAGCAGCAGGATGCCGCCCACCACCACAATGGCGGGCGCCAGCCGGATCCCCACCGGACTGCCGAACCTCCACATCAGCAGCGCGATGACTGTCACCACAAAGGAACAGGCCGCTGTGATGAAGAAGTCAGGCGTCCGCCAACGGCCCAGCTTCCTGGCCACCAGGCTGATAAGCAGGTTGGAAGCGAACGCAACGGCCGAGGCGCCGGGACCGCCGCCGATCACGCCGACGAACACCGCCGAAAACACGGCGAACGCGACCGTCACCATCCAGCGGGGAAACGGCTTGGGGCTGCGGGTGATTTCATCGAGCCGGCGGACGGCCTCGTCCCTGCCGACGCCTCCGGCCACGATATCGGTGACCAGCTGGTGGACCTGGGCAAGCCCCGCATAATTGTTCGTCCAGGAACGGACCACCCGCAGCAGCGAGATGGGCGGCTGGTCCTTGGGCGCGTAGTTGATGCCGACGGACTGGTTGGTGATGTCCACCTCGATGTTCTTCAGCCCCAGCGCGGCGGTGACGGCGATGATGCTTGTCTCCACTTCAAGGGACCCAGCGCCGTACCGGAACATGGACTCGGCAAGATGCAGCGCAAAGTCCATGGTCTTGCGCGCCGACGTGTCGATGCCGCCTACCTGGATCATCGGGTTGGCGTAGGGGCTCCCGGCGAGCCGGTCCACGATGCTCAGCGGCGCCGTCGGTGGGCTTTCGCTCTGCACCAGCCGCCGCAGTATGCGCTTGGCTGCCGCGTTCTGGTGCAGCTGCGAGGCGGTGAGCGGCTCCGTCTTGGGCAGCCCGTTCGTGGGCGGCCGGTTGGCGCCGCGGGGTTGTTTGGTCATCAGGGCTCCCCTCTGTTCATCAACTCAGCTCAGTAGCTCAGTAGAACTGCTGCCCGGTACGGCGGGTGTACAGCTGCCGGGCCACCCTTTCACCCGCTGCCATCCATGCCTTGTACTTCAGCGGGCTGATGACTTGGTCGTAGCAGCCAACAAAATCCGTGACCGTCTTGCTGAAGCTCGTCTTGAAAAGCCCCAGTCCGTGGAAAGGATTCGACGTGTCCTTGAGCTTGTCGCTGGGCGGCGTTCCGCAGAAATCGTATTCCGTGCAACCCAGCTCCTTGAGCTGGTTGATCGCTGTCCACTGCACCAGGTGCGAATCGCCGTACTGGTTACGCTTCTGCAGGGATCCGCCGTCCTTGTACGTGCCCTTGCGGCCGTAGTTGATCACGAAGGCGCCCACGGAGGGAACGCCGTTTTCGTACACAAACATGAGCCTTCCCTGGCCGCGCTTGATGAAGTTCGTCCAGAACTGGCGGTAGTAGTCGTATTCGCGGACGCGGACCTGCGACTTCGCCTGGACCGTGTCGGTCATCAGGCCGTACATGGCCTTGAAGTTTTCCTCGCTGGGCTCCACGTTGTGCACCTCGACGCCCTCGCGGATGGCGCGGCGGACGGCGTTCCGTCCCCGCGAGTGGAGGTTGCGGAGCAGTTGATTCTCCTCGGGGGAAATATCCAGCAGGGCCGTGGAGTCGTTGGGCTGCAGATTGTGCGTCTTGACCAGCCCCGCCCCCTCGATAACCCCGCGGGCGGCGTCGCTGAGGACGATGTCCGGCTCGATCTTGATGGCGAAGACGCCCAGGCGTGCGCGCTTGACGAACTCTGCGTTTGCCGCGGCAATGCCGGGGATGTCCTCGACGC
The DNA here is from genome assembly GCF_030815865.1 of Arthrobacter globiformis. Taxonomy (NCBI): domain Bacteria; kingdom Bacillati; phylum Actinomycetota; class Actinomycetes; order Micrococcales; family Micrococcaceae; genus Arthrobacter; species Arthrobacter globiformis. The sequence continues at coordinate 1,190,407 of NZ_JAUSXI010000001.1, read as the reverse complement.
CGGCCACGTCCGGTCCCTTGATGAGGTACCAGAGCTTGCCGAGCAGCGGGAAGCTCTTTTCCAGCACCAGGTTGTAGCTCGTGTAGTCGGCTGTTTCGTAGACGAGGTGCAGGGTCTTCCAGCCGAAGTGCTGCTTGACTTCGGCGAAGGCTTCCGACTGCAGCAGGTTTCCGCCGTTCGGATTCGCGGTGACGTGGGAGTCCCAGTTTGCGACCTCTTCGGAGGTGGCAAAGCGGGCAGTGAATTCTCGCAAGTGTGCCGTGTCCAATCTTCGCTTACGTTTCGTGCAGGTGCCGGAGAAGCAGCCTCAAGTCTATCTGTCCGGCCTGATGACTGCCTTGACTCTGGCTGCGGCCTTGGCAACTGTAGTGAAATGAGAAGCAGGGACCGCATGCCGGTCGCGGGATCCGGGCGAGACGCCAACACCAGCGGTGACCGGTCGCAGCCCGAGCCGGGGCGCACCGCCGTCGAACTTGCCGCACTCTTGGGTTTCCTGGCGGCCAGCGCACTGGTGGCCTGGCTGGGTTCGCAGGCAACCATCAGCAACGTCACCGGCTGGTACGCGACGGCAGACAAGGCGCCGTGGTCCCCGCCCAACTGGGTGTTTGGGCCGGTCTGGACGGTGCTGTACACGGCTATGGCAGTGGCGGCCTGGCTCGTGTGGCGGAGCCGCAGCCCGGAGCGCAGGGCGGCACTCACTGTCTACGGCGTACAGCTTGCCCTGAACCTGGCGTGGACGCCCGTGTTCTTCGGGATGTACCCGGTGTGGGGTTCGGCCGCGCTATGGCTGGCGCTGGGCATCATCATTGCGCTGGCCCTGGCTGTCGCCGCCACCGTGCTCCTGTTCGGGCCGATCCGCCGCACCGCCGGCCTTTTCATGCTGCCGTACCTGTCATGGGTCGTCTTCGCAGCGAGCCTAAACCTCTGGGCGGCCGCCAACAACTGAGCCCTGGGCGGCGGTTGCGGAATCAGCATTCGACGACGTTGACCGCCAGCCCACCCATCGCGGTTTCCTTGTACTTCGAGCTCATGTCCTTGCCCGTTTCACGCATGGTCACGATAACCTCGTCCAGCGAAACCCGGTGCGAACCGTCGCCCCAGAGGGCCATCTTGGCCGCGTTGATGGCCTTCGCGGCGGCGATCGCGTTGCGCTCGATGCACGGCACCTGGACCAGCCCGCCGATCGGATCGCACGTCAGGCCCAGGTTGTGCTCCATCGCGATTTCGGCCGCGTTCTCCACCTGCGCGGGCGTGCCGCCCATGACCTCGGCGAGCCCGGCGGCGGCCATCGACGACGCCGAGCCCACCTCGCCCTGGCAGCCCACCTCGGCCCCCGAGATGGACGCCTGTTCCTTGTACAGCACCCCGACGGCACCGGCGGTCAGCAGGAAACGCACCACCACGTCGTCGCGGTCTTCCTGCGTCGCCTGGTCCATCCCGGGAGCGAAGTGCAGCGCGTAGAAAAGCACGGCCGGGATGATGCCGGCGGCGCCGTTCGTCGGCGCGGTGACCACGCGCCCGCCGGAGGCGTTCTCCTCGTTCACCGCGAGGGCGATCAGGTTCACCCACTCCTGCCAGTACTTGGGGTCCCGGTCCTTGTCCTCCTTCAGGAGGCGTTCGTGCCAGTCGGGAGCACGACGGCGGACCTTCAGTCCGCCAGGCAGCAGCCCCTCACGCTTGAGGCTGACCTCGACGCAGCCCTCCATCACGGAATAGATGTGGAGCAGGCCGGCCCGGATGTCCTCCTCAGACCGGGACGCGCGCTCGTTGACCAGCATGACGTCCCCGATGGACAGGCCCCGGGAGCGGCAGTGCTCCAGAAGCTCCGCGGCAGTCCGGAACGGCAACGGCAGCTCCTTCTTGGACTCGGCGAGCTCCTTCAGGGCCGCATCCTCCTCGCCCTCGCGGACAATGAACCCGCCGCCGACGGAGAAGAACGTCGCCTTGTGCAGGATCCCGCCCTCGGCGTCCGAGACGGTGAAGGTCATGCCGTTGGTGTGCCGCGGCAGGATCGTCAGCGGCCGCAGCACCATGTCTTTGACCCCGTACGGCAACGGAACGGCCCCGGCCAGCCGCAGCGTGCCCGTTTCGGCGATAGCCGCCAGCCGGTCCTCGACCTCATCGGGCAGGATCAGGTCCGGGTGGTAGCCCTCCAGGCCCAGCAGGATCGCCGTCATGGTTCCATGCCCATGCCCGGTGGCCGCGAGCGAGCCGTACAGGTCCACCCGCAGCGACGCCACGCTCTCCAGCTTCCCGGAGGATTTGAGCTCCCCGGCAAAGACTGCAGCGGCACGCATCGGCCCCACAGTGTGCGAACTCGAGGGCCCGATCCCAATGGAAAAGAGATCAAAGACTCCAACGGCCATAATCAATCCTAACTAGACATGAGGTCAGTCGAGCGCGCGGTGCGGGCTCCGCTGATCGAGCCTGTCGAGATCATGGGTTTCGACAGGCTCAACCACCGGAAGGACCTAGCTGAGCGGGGCGACTGACGGGTAGAGGGGGTGCGCGGCGGCCAGTGCCTCCACGCGGTTGCGCAGGCCGGACAGGTCCGCGCCGGCGTCGGCCGTCAGTGCCTCGGCGATGATGTCCGCCACCTCCGCGAACGCTGCTTCGCCGAAGCCGCGGGTGGCCAGCGCCGGGGTGCCGATGCGCAGCCCTGAGGTGACCATCGGCGGACGCGGGTCGAACGGTACGGCGTTGCGGTTCACGGTGATGTCGATTGCGGCGAGGCGGTCTTCGGCCTGCTGCCCGTCGAGCTCGCAGTTGCGCAGGTCCACCAGCACCAGGTGCACGTCGGTGCCGCCGGACACCACGGAGATGCCCTTGGCCGTGACGTCGGGCTGGACCAGGCGCTCGGCCAGGATCCGCGCGCCGGCGAGCACACGCTCCTGGCGTTCCTTGAACTCCTCGGACGCGGCGATCTTGAAGGCCACGGCCTTGCCCGCGATCACGTGCTCCAGCGGGCCGCCCTGCTGGCCAGGGAACACCGCCGAGTTGATCTTCTTGGCGACATCGGCGTCGTTGGTCAGGATGATGCCGCCGCGTGGACCGGCGAGGGTCTTGTGCGTCGTGGACGTCGTGACGTGCGCGTGCGGCACCGGGGACGGGTGCAGGCCGGCGGCAACCAGCCCGGCGAAGTGCGCCATGTCCACCATCAGGTAGGCGCCCACGGAATCGGCGATCCGGCGGAACTCGGCAAAGTCCAGCTGCCGAGCGTAAGCGGACCAGCCGGCGACGATCAGCTGCGGCTTATGCTCCTGGGCCAGGCGCTCCACCTCGGCCATGTCGATCCGGTGGTCCTCCTCGCGGACCTGGTACGGGATCACGTTGTAGAGGCGGCCGGAGAAGTTGATCCGCATGCCGTGGGTCAGGTGCCCGCCGTGGGCCAGGTTCAGACCCATGATGGTGTCGCCCGGCTTGATCAGGGCGTGCATCACCGAGGCGTTCGCCTGCGCGCCGGAGTGCGGCTGCACGTTCGCGTACTCGGCACCGAACAGGGCCTTGACCCGGTCGATCGCGAGCTGCTCGATCACGTCGACGTGCTCGCAGCCACCGTAGTAGCGCTTGCCCGGGTAGCCTTCGGCGTACTTGTTGGTGAGGACCGAACCCTGTGCCTGCATCACTGCCGCGGCGGTGTGGTTCTCCGACGCGATCATCTCCAGGCCCTCGCGCTGGCGGCCGAGCTCGTCGTCGATCTTTGCCGCGATCTCCGGGTCCAGCTCCGCGAGGTCCGCGTTCAGGCTCGGTGACACTACCTGCTCGAACGCCGCTGTTGCGGCCTGAGCGGCGCTCACAGCTCGCCGCCGTTCTTGGAAGCGTACTCTTCGGCCGACAGCAGCGGGCCCTCGGAATCAGCGGCCACCTTGAATAGCCAGCCGGCGCCGTACGGATCGCTGTTGATCAGGGCCGGGTCCTCCACGACGGTCGGGTTGATCTCCGTGACCTCTCCCGTCACGGGGGAGTACAGATCGGAGACGGACTTGGTGGACTCCACCTCGCCGCAGGTCTCCCCCGCGGTCACGACCGAGCCAACCTCGGGCAGGTCCACGTAAACAATATCGCCGAGCGCGTCAGTGGCCACGGCGGAAATGCCGATCGAGACCAGGTTCCCGTCTTCGCGGGAAACCCACTCGTGTTCGTCGGAATACTGCAGTTCAGGGGCAACTTTTGCCATGTTTCTTTTCCTAACTTTCGAAATCTTGTGGTTTCGTACAGCGGCCGGAAACCGAATTCCTCCGCCGCTTCGAGCCAGTGTTCCGTTTGAAAGAACGCTGGCCCTTCAAAGATCAATAGGGTCCTGGCTGCTTCGGGGCCTCGAGGGTTCGGCAAGCTCAACCCCCAATGATCGAGCTTGCCAACCCTGTTGATCGAGCCTGTCGAGATCCGGGGGTAAGCCGGGTTTCGACGAGCTCAACCAGCGGACGGCCCCTTCGGGCCTGGCATCCGGAAGCGTGCGTCTAAGGGAGCGTCACGTCCGCTCAGCGGGCGTCTACGCGACCGAGCACGCGGAGGATGTCAGATCCGAAGGGCAGAGCCGGGGACGGGCCGCTGGTTTCGACAGGCTCAACCAGCGAACGCCGGGCTACTTGGAGCGCTTGTAGAAAGGCAGTGCGACGACTTCGAACGGCTCCGCCTTGCCCCGCAGGTCAATGTCCAGTGCCGTGCCGGGTTCGGCGTAGGCGACGTCGACGTAGGCCATGGCGACCGGGTAGCCGAGGGTCGGGCTGGGCTGGCCGGACGTGACTTCGCCGACGACGTTGCCGTCCTTGAGGACCGGGTAGTGTCCGCGGCCCGCGCGGCGGCCGAGGCCCTTGAGGCCCACGAGCTTGCGGCCCGTGGTGGAGCCGGCTCCGGCTTCCTTCTTCGCTGCCAGCGCGGCCTTGCCCACGAAGTCGCCTTCCTTGGACAGCGCGACGACGGGGCCCAGGCCGGCTGCGAACGGGTCACCGTCGAGCGAGAGTTCGTTGCCGTACAGCGGCATGCCGGCCTCGAGGCGGAGCGAATCGCGGGAGGCAAGGCCGGACGGCGTCAGCTCCCCCTCGTCCGCAATGGCGACGATGGACTGCCAGAGGGCGGCGGCGTCGTCGTTCTCCACGAAAATCTCGAAGCCGTCCTCACCGGTGTACCCGGTCCGGGCCAGCAACAGGTTCTGGCTGGTCCCGCCCACCAGGAAGGAAACCTCGACGGCGGCGTAGTACTTCAGCCCGGTCACCAGCTCGTGCTGGGCTGCCGGGACCAGGCGCAGGAGGATCTCCTCGGCCTTTGGACCCTGCACCGCGATCAGCGACGTTTCGGCGGATGCGTCCTCGACTGCGACGTCGAAGTTCGCTGCCCGCTGCACCAGGGCCCCGGCCACCACCTTGGCGTTGCCGGCATTCGGGACAACCAGGAACCGGTCGGTGCCAGTCCCATCGGAGGGGCGGCGGTACACGATGAGGTCGTCGATGATGCCGCCGTCCTCGTTGCAGATCAGGGAGTACTTGGCCTTGCCGACGGCCATGGCGGAGATCTTGCCGGCAAGTGCGTAGTCGAGGAACGCGGCAGCGTCCGGGCCGGTGACCCAGACTTCGCCCATGTGGGAGAGGTCGAAGATGCCGGCCGAATTGCGGACGGCGTGATGCTCGGCCAGCTCGGAGCCGTACTTCAGCGGCATCTGCCAGCCGCCGAAGTCGGTGAACGAGGCGCCCAGCTTCTTGTGCTCCTCGTAAAGGGCAGTGTAGTTCTCAGTCATTGAGCGGAATCCTCAGTTTTCGAAGGCTTCGATGGGAGGGCAGGAGCAGACCAGGTTCCGGTCGCCTGCTGCGCCGTCGATGCGGCCTACGGGCGGGAAGTACTTGTCCTGCTTGAGCGTGTGGACGGGGAAGACGGCCTGCTCGCGCGGGTAGGCGCGGTCCCAGTCGGAGCTGATAGCAGCGGCCGCGGTGTGCGGTGCGTTGCGCAGCGGGTTGTTCTCCACGGTGAACTCGCCGTTGGCCACCTGGTCGATCTCGCCGCGGATGGCGATCATGGCCTTGATGAACCGGTCGATCTCGCCCAGGTCCTCGGACTCAGTGGGCTCCACCATCAGGGTTCCGGCGACCGGGAATGCCAGGGTGGGCGCGTGGAAGCCGTAGTCGATCAGGCGCTTGGCCACGTCCTCGGCGGTCACACCCGTCTTGGCCGTGAGTTCGCGCAGATCCAGGATGCACTCGTGCGCCACCAGGCCGCCTTCGCCTGTGTAGAGCACGGGGAAGAAGTCATTGAGGCTGGCTGCAACGTAGTTCGCGGCGAGCAGCGCGGACTTGGTGGCCTCGGTCAGGCCGCTGCCTCCCATGAGCTTCACGTACGCCCAGGAGATCGGCAGCACACCGGCAGAGCCGAAGCGCGAGGCGGAGATCGGAACGTCCTTGCCTTCGGTCCAGGTGGCCGCATCGCCCGGCATGAACGGTGCCAGGTGCGCCTTCGCCGCAACCGGGCCGACGCCGGGTCCGCCGCCGCCGTGCGGGATGCAGAACGTCTTGTGCAGGTTCAGGTGGGACACGTCGCCGCCGAACTTGCCCGGCTGTGCAAGCCCGACCAGGGCGTTGAGGTTGGCGCCGTCGATGTAGACCTGGCCGCCGGCCGCGTGGACGGCGTCGCAGACCTCACGAACGTCGGCGTCGTATACGCCGTGCGTGGAGGGGTAGGTGATCATGATGCAGGACAGGGCGTCCTTGTTGGCCTCGATCTTTGCGTACAGATCGGCGTGGTCGATGGTGCCGTCGGCGGCGGTGGCCACCACCACTACCTTCATGCCGGCCAGCACGGCCGAGGCCGCATTGGTGCCGTGCGCGGACGCCGGAATCAGGCAGATGTTGCGCTGGTCGTCGCCGCGGGACAGGTGGTAGCCGCGGATCGCCAGCAGGCCCGCCAGTTCACCCTGGGAGCCGGCGTTGGGCTGGATGGACACCTGGTCATAGCCGGTGATCTCGGCGAGGTCGGCTTCCAAACCATCGATCAGTTCGCGCCAGCCCTCGGTCTGCGAATCCGGCGCGAACGGGTGGATCGAGGCGAACTCCGGCCAGGAAATTGCTTCCATCTCCGCCGTGGCGTTCAGCTTCATGGTGCAGGAGCCCAGCGGGATCATGGTGCGGTCCAGCGCCAGGTCACGGTCGGAGAGCTTGCGGATGTAGCGCAGCAGCTGGGTCTCGGAGCGGTGCGTGTTGAACACCGGGTGCTGCAGGTATGCGGATGAACGCTCGACGGCGGCATCCAGGGCGAAACTGCCCGTGGACCCCACTGACTTGGCACCAAAGACAGCAAGAACGTCAGCGACGATGGCCGGCGTCGTGGTTTCATCGGTGGAGATGCCGACGGAGTCGGCGTCGATGCTGCGGAGGTTGATGCCCTTCTCTTCGGCGGCGGCGATGATGCCGGCGGCCTTGCCCGGGACGGAAACCGTCACGGTGTCGAAGAAGCTGGTGTGCAGGACGTCCAGTCCGGCGGCCTTGAGCGAGGCGGCCAGGGTCTTGGCGTGGCCGTGTGCAGTTTCGGCGATCGCCTTCAGGCCTTCCGGTCCATGGTAGACGCCGTACATCGAGGCAACGATAGCCAGCAGTGCCTGCGCGGTGCAGATGTTGGACGTGGCCTTCTCGCGGCGGATGTGCTGCTCGCGGGTCTGCAGCGCGAGCCGGTAGGCGGGAGTACCGGCGTTGTCCTTGGAGACGCCCACGAGGCGGCCGGGAAGAGAGCGTTCAAGGCCCTTCTGCACGGCCATGTACGCGGCGTGCGGTCCGCCGTAGAACAGCGGGACGCCCAGGCGCTGCGCGGAGCCGACGGCGATGTCGGCGCCCTGCTCGCCCGGAGGGGTGATGAGCGTCAGCGCCAGCAGGTCAGCGGCCACCGTGACCAGGGCGCCGCGTTCCTTGGCGGCGGCGATGACCTCGGTGTAGTCGAAGACGCGGCCGGAGACGCCGGGCTGCTGGAGCACGACGCCGTTGATGTCGCCGTCGGGAAGTCCCTTGGACAGGTCGGCAACCTCCACCTCGAAGCCAAGCGCCTCGGCGCGGCCCTTGACGATCGCAATGGTCTGCGGCAGGGAGTCGACATCCAGGACGGTCTTGCCGTCCTTGGCGTCTTTGTTCTTGTTGGCCCTGCGCATCAGCAGCACAGCCTCGGCCACCGCCGTCGCTTCATCCAGCAGCGACGCGTTGGCGATCGGCAGGCCGACCAGGTCCTGGACCATGGTCTGGAAGTTCAGCAGGGCCTCGAGGCGGCCCTGCGAGATTTCCGGCTGGTACGGGGTGTAGGCGGTGTACCAGGCCGGGGCTTCGAGGACGTTGCGCCGGATCACGGGCGGCGTCACGGTGTCGTAGTAGCCCTGGCCGATCATCTGCACGGCGGTCTTGTTCTTGGCCGCGAGCTTCCGGAGTTCGGCGAGGGTTTCGACTTCGCTCAGGGCCGCGGAGAGCTCCAGCGGGGAGTCCTGCCGGATGTCTTTCGGCACTGCCGTGTCAACCAGTGCATCGACAGTCTCGTAGCCGACGGCCTTGAGCATGGCTTCGACGTCGGCCCCTCGGCGGGCACCAATATGCCGGTCGACGAAGGTGGCGGAGGCTGAATGTACGGTCAAAAGGAACTCCATAACTAAGGCGGCGCAGGGTACGCCGCAGTGATTCGGGTTCCTCCCCGCTCTGTATCGGACCTGAGAGTTTCCGCGTTGCTGCGCCTACGCACAGCTCCGCTTGCACCGTCGGTGAGCACAGCATGCCCTGAACCGTCCGCGCGGAGGCGGAACATTCAATACGGGCAGCCTGCTGCTTTCCAGAGTTGCCTTGCCGCGGCGGTACATGGGCCTGAGAGATTCCTGGGGAGGTTTTGCTCCTACGGCGCCTGCTTGTACCTACTTGCAGGACTCTCCCGCCGCAGATCAAAGGCATATTCAATTGAGCGGTGACAGCTGTCACAGAGGCTATTGTCCTACGCCGGGATCGCGTCTGCAAACTGTGGCCGCGTGGGCTGACACACCGCGGGGCGGCGGGCAGCCCGGCGCGCACCTACCCCGCAGCCGGCCTAACCCCTTAGGCGGTCAAGGGCCGCAAGGAGGCTCTCGACGTCGGCCGCGGTCTCCGACGGCGTCGCCGCCGGGCCGATTGACAGCATGGCGTTGAAGTAGAGCCCGTCACCCATGTACAGGACGGCCTTCGCGAGGCCCGGCCCGACGTCGCGGGCGATCTCGTCGAGCCACCGCTGCTGGATGTGGGCGAACCGGCGCCGGGTCTCCTCGTGTGCCACCTCGGCCAGCCTCGTCGCAGCCACGATGGCGCGGTCCAGCGGGGTGTCCGCCCAGACGGACGATTTGATGAAGTACGCGGCAGCACCCTCGGGAGCCCCGGCCATGGCCTGGGCGTCCGCTTCCGCAAACTCGTCGAGGCGGTCCAGCAGGACACCTATGAGCGCTTCCTTGTTTGGGAAGTGGTACAGGAGCCCACCCTTGGACACACCGGCGCGGGCAGCCACAGCGTCCAGGGTGGCGGCACGCTCCCCCACCTCGATCAGTAGGGATTCAAACGCATCGACCACTGCGCCGCGGGCAACCGGTTTTCTGGGCATGGCTTCCATCATGCCCGTTCCAAGCGAAAGGCTTATAACTATACCGTCTGGACGGTATAGTTATCCTATGACCATGAACTCAGCCCTTCACCCGGAGCGCGCTTCTGCCAACCAGGCTTCCAGCGGTGGCGGCGCGCGCGACTGGTTTGCCCTGGCCCTGCTCATGTTCCCGGTCCTCCTGGTGGCCGTGGACAACACCGCGCTGACGTTTGCGCTTCCCGCGATAGCCCGCAGCCTGGACCCCTCGGGCGTGCAGCTGCTGTGGATAGTGGATGCCTATGCCCTTGTCCTGGCCGGACTCCTGATGGCCATGGGCAGCCTTGGCGACAGGATCGGACGCCGCCGGTTGCTCCTGGTTGGCATTTCGGGTTTTGCCGCCGTCTCTGCTGCGTCGGCCTTCGCCCCGAGCGCCGAATGGCTCATTGCAGGCCGCGCGGCCATGGGATTCTTCGGCGCCATGCTCATGCCGTCCACGCTGTCCCTGATCCGCAACATCTTTCAGGAACCGGGCCGGCGCAGGCTGGCGGTGGCCATCTGGGCCGCCGGGTTCTCGGGGGGCGCCGCGCTGGGGCCGATCTTTGGAGGCTGGCTGGTGGAGCACTTCTGGTGGGGCGCCGTCCTGCTCGTGGCCGTACCGATCATGCTGCCACCGCTGGTCTTCGGCCGCTTCCTCATTCCAGAGTCCAAGGACCCCAGCCCGGGCCGGGTGGACGGGCCCAGTATTGCGCTGTCGATGCTGACCATGGTGCCGGTGGTCTACGGCATCAAGGAACTGGCCACCCACGGCCCCGGCGTGCAGTCCCTCGGAACTCTGGCCTTTGGCCTCGCCATGGGCCTCGTGTTCATCCGCCGGCAGCAGGCCCTCGCATCCCCGCTGCTGGACTTGTCGCTGTTCAGGAACCGCGTGTTCAGCACGGCGATCACGGCTAATGTCCTGGCGCTGTTCTCCTACAACGGCTTCATCCTGTTTTTGGCCCAGCACCTGCAGCTGCTTGAAGGCATGTCGCCGTCGGAATCCGGCACGGCAATGCTGCCCGCCCTGACCGCCATGGTGGTGGCGGGACTGCTGGTGGTTCCGCTCGTGCGGAAGGTGCGGCCAGGATTTGTGTAGCCGCGGGACTGGCGCTGAGCGCCGCCGGTTACGCCCTCGTGGCGTTCGGGGATCACGACGCCGGTCCCACCGCGCTGCTGGCCGCTCTCCTCATTCTGGCGCTGGGTGTGGGGTCCGCCGAGACCATCTCGAACGACCTGATTCTGGGAGCGGTGCCCGCGGAAAAATCCGGAGCGGCCGCAGCCATCTCGGAGACGGGCTACGAGGTGGGCTCACTCCTCGGGACAGCCGTCCTGGGGTCAATCCTGACCGCGTCATACCAGCAGCACCTCGCCCTGCCCGAGGCTGTTACCGAGACGGTCCCGGCGGCGTCCGCGGATCAGGCCGGGGAAACGCTGGCTGGGGCCGTGGAGCTGGCCGGGTCACTGCCGGCCCGGGTGGCGGAGGGCCTCACGGCGGCCGCCCGGGCAGCGTTTGATTCGGGTGTCCACATCACCGCGGCTATTGCGCTGGTACTGATGGCGGGAGCCTCGGTGCTCGCCGCCGTCGTACTTCGCCGCGTCCCGCGGGCGAAGTAGCCGGGACGCAGCAACCCGGCGCCGCACGCGCGGCAGCCGACACAGAAACGGGCAGCCCCGGAGAAATTCCAGGGCTGCCCATTGGGGAGCGGCAGGGGCATCCCGCCGGCCAGTTACTTACTGTCAGGCTTCGTGGCGCTGGCCGTCGCCTTCATGTTCTCGGCGCCCACCATCCACGCGAACTGCTCAAGCTTTTCGATGAAGGTGTGCAGCAGGTCTGCGGTGGTGGGGTCTTCCTCATCCACCTCGTCGTGGACCTTGCGCATAGTGCCGACGGCCGCTTCAAGGGCTGCCACAATGCGGTCGATCGCATCCTTGGTGCTGATCAGTCCTTCCGGGAACTGGGGAAGGTTGGTGGACTTCGCCACGGTTGCGCTGCGCCCATCCGGCAGGGCATGCAGGGCACGCATACGCTCGGCGATGTCGTCGGCAAAGGCCCGGGCGGCGTCGACGATCTCGTCGAGCTGAAGGTGCAGATCCCTGAAGTTGGTCCCAACGATGTTCCAGTGCGCCTGCTTGCCCTGCACGTGCAGTTCGATCAGGTCCGCCAGAACGGCCTGCATGTTGTTGGTCAGTGTCGGTGAAGCCTTCATGAATCCTCCTCGATTGGTCCAGTGGTTTCGACGCTACCGCAGGTGCTAGGGCGCCGGGAGCACCGGAATGCGAATTTCACGATCAGCTTACTTACTACTTTGCGGGGCATGCATAGGCGGGGTCATAAATGATCCGCATTCAATTTGCCCTTGCCACGCCCGCGCGGCACGTGCATACTAAATGAACGTCATTCATTTAGTGACGGTCGTCTCACTGGAGAAATCACCATCATGATCGAAATAACCTGCCTCAACGCGCCTGCCTCGCTCGCACGGACAGCGCCGTCCGGACGCCCCGCCTTGAGGGTGGGCGTCGTCCAGCACCGCTGGCACAGCAGCACCGCCGCACTCCGCGCGGAACTCAACGACGGCATCGACAGGGCCGCCCGGCTGGGCGCCACCGTGGTGTTCCTGCCCGAGCTCACCCTTTCCCGCTACCCCGCAGACCAGGTTCCGGAGAATGACCTTGGGCGGCAGGGCCAGGACCGGCCGCGCCCGTCCGACGCCGCCGAGGACCTGCTGACCGGCCCCACCTTCCGCTTCGCTGCCGAGGCCGCCCGCCGCAACGGCATCACCGTCCATGCCTCGCTTTACCAGCGCGCCGGCAACCCGGACGGCTCGGATGACGGTCTGGGCTTGAACACCTCGATTCTGGTGTCCCCGTCTGGGGAGCTCCTGGCCCGCACCCACAAACTGCATATCCCGGTGACCGCCGGATACTACGAGGACAAGTTCTTCCGTCAGGGTCCCGCCGCGGAGGATGCCTACGAGGTCCATGCCCCGGCTGAACTCCGCGGCGCCCGCCTGGGCATGCCCACCTGCTGGGACGAGTGGTTTCCCGAACTGGCCCGCATGTACTCCCTCGGCGGTGCCGAACTGCTGGTGTACCCGACGGCAATCGGTTCCGAGCCGCTGTTCCCGGACTTTGACACCCAGCGGCTTTGGCAGCAGGTCATTGTGGGCAACGGCATCGCCAACGGCCTGTTCATGGTGGTGCCGAACCGCTGGGGCCAGGAGGGCAGCCTGAACTTCTACGGCTCATCCTTCATCTCCGACCCCTACGGCCGCATCCTGGTCCAGGCGCCGCGCGACGAGTCGGCTGTCCTCGTGGCCGACCTCGACCTGGACCAGCGCAAGGACTGGCTGACGCTGTTTCCTTTCCTGACCACCCGCCGCCCGGACACGTATGCCCGGCTCACCGAGCCGGTCCGCCCGGAGGAGCCGTTCGGCATCGATCCGCTGGTTTCGGCAGGCTCAACCAGCGGGGTGGGCGCATGAGCACGTGGCGCATGCCGGCCGAAACGGCGCGCCAGGAGCGGCTCTGGATGGCCTTCCCCACGGGCGGCTACACCCTCGGGGAGACCGCGGAGGAGGCGCACGCCGCCCGCTCCGTCTGGGCCGCCGTCGCGAATGCCGCCGTCGAGTTTGAACCGGTCACCATGGTGGTGGACCCGTCCGACGTCGGGACCGCCGCCCTCTACCTGTCGCCCGCCGTCGAGGTACTGACGGCGGAACTCAACGACGCCTGGATGCGCGACATCGGCCCCACGTTTGTCCTGGACCGAAACGGCGCCCTGGGCGCTGTGGACTGGGTCTTCAACGGCTGGGGTGCCCAGGACTGGGCCAGTTGGGACAAGGACTCGCTGGTCGCCGCCGAGGTGGCCGGCCGGTCGAGCGCCCGGCACCTCGTGTCCGAGCTGGTCAACGAGGGTGGCGGCATCCAGGTGGACGGCGAGGGCACGGTGCTGGTCACCGAAACGGTGCAGCTGGATCCGGGCCGTAATCCCGGTCTCAGCAGGGCCGACGTCGAAGCCGAACTGGCCATGACCATTGGTGCCGCACACGTGATCTGGCTGCCGCGCGGGCTCAGCCGTGACTCCCAGCGGTTCGGAACGCGCGGGCACGTCGACATCGTGGCCGCCATCCCGTCCCCGGGCACCCTTCTGGTCCATTCCCAGCAGAACCCTGCTCACCCGGACTACGAGGTGAGCCGCGAAATCATCAGCTTCCTGTCCTCCACCAGGGATGCTGCCGGCCGGGAATGGTCCATCATCGAAGTCCCGGCGCCCGTTGCCCTGACGGATCCGGAGGGCTTCGTGGACTACAGCTACATCAACCATGTGGTGGTCAACGGCGGAGTCATCGCCTGCACGTTCTCCGACCCCAACGACGAGAAGGCACTCCGCATCCTCGCCGATGCGTATCCCGGGCGCAAAGTTGTGGGGATCGATGCCCGCGAACTCTTCGCCCGCGGCGGGGGCACTCACTGCATCACCCAGCAGCAGCCCGCTGCCGTCTAGAAAGGGCCAGTCATGAGCCAAACCACGCGTGAGAGTATCCAGCCCGGCGGGAATTCCCCGGCCGGCGCAGCAACACACGGCATCACCGGGAAGGGCCTGAAGGGCGGGCAGCTGGGCCTCCTGGCCGTCGTCGTCCTGGGTATTTCCTCGGTGGCTCCGGCCTACAGCCTCACCAGTTCGCTGGGGCCCGCCGTCGGGGCCGTGGGCGTGCAGCTGCCGGCGATCTTTATCGTCGCGTTCATCCCGATGATCCTGGTGGCGTTCGCCTACCGCGAGCTCAACGCCGATTCCCCGGACAGCGGCACCACGTTCACCTGGACGACAAAGGCGTTCGGCCCGTTCGTCGGCTGGATGGGCGGCTGGGGCCTGCTCGCTGCCAACATCATTGTTTTATCCAACCTGGCAGGCGTCGCGGTGGACTTCTTCTACCTCTTCCTGGCCCAGGTGTTCAACAATCCCGAACTCGCGGACCTGACCTCCAACAAGGCAATCAATATTGCCACCTGCCTCACGTTCGTGGCTCTCGCCGTCTGGGTCAGTTACCGCGGCCTGCACGCCACCAAACTCGTGCAGTACAGCCTGGTCGGTTTCCAGGTCCTGGTCCTGGGCGTCTTCATTGTCATGGCGCTCACGCACGCGGCATCCGGTGACGCCGGTCCTTCCCTCGCGTTTAGTTGGGACTGGTTCAACCCCGCCAAGATCGAGAGCTTCGAGCAGTTCACCGCCGGCATGTCACTCGCCGTCTTCGTCTACTGGGGCTGGGACGTGTGCCTGACCGTGAATGAGGAAACTAAGGGCGGCAAGGGCACCGCAGGCAAGGCAGGAACCACGACGGCGGTCGCCGTCCTGGCCCTCTACCTCGCCGTCATCGTGGCCACCATGATGGTTGCCGGCACTGGCGCCGACGGCATTGGCCTGAACAACCCGGACAACCAGTCGAATATCTTCGCCGCGCTGGCCTCGCCGGTAATGGGTCCGCTGGCCATCCTGATGTCACTCGCAGTGCTCGCCGGCACCGCCTCGTCCCTGCAGTCCACCATGGCCTCTCCGGCACGCAGCCTGCTGGCAATGGGTCACTACGGCGCCCTGCCGCCGCGTTTCGCGTCGGTCAGCAAGCGCTTTGGGTCCCCCGGCTTCGCCACGCTGATCGCGGGCGGGATCTCCGGCGGCTTTTACGCCGTCATGAAGGTGGTCAGCGAGAACGTCCTCAACGACACCATCCTGGCGCTGGGCCTGATGATCTGCTTCTACTACGGCCTCACGGCCTTCGCCTGCACGTGGTACTTCCGGCACAGCCTGTTCTCCAGCGTCCGCAACTTCTTCATGCGGCTACTGTTCCCCATGCTGGGCGGACTGGTCCTCACCGTCGTCTTCATCCAGACGGCCGCCGACAGCTGGGCGCCGGAGTTTGGCAGCGGTTCGGAGATCGTCGGGGTGGGACTCGTATTCGTGCTCGGCGTGGGGATCCTGGCCCTCGGGATCGTCTTCATGCTGGTGATGGCTCGGCTGCTGCCCGGCTACTTCCGCGGCGACACCATCCGCCAGGACACCCCCGCGCTGGTAGTTCCCGAATAGCAATCGGTTCACCGTGCAGCAACAGCGATGCCCCGCCTCCCGGTCAGGGAGGCGGGGCATCGCTGCGCCATTGGACGTACCACCGGTTCAGGGACCCCCTTGTCCCCTTAGCCGGCCTGCTCCCCTATGGCAGACATGTCACCAGTAGTGGGCGACGTCGACGACGAGCCGTGAGCCGGAGCCGGGACCGTCCAGCGTGTACACCTTGAACGGCAGCCGGGCACGGACGCCCAGGCCAAGGGTGGTGTAGCCCTCGAAGCTGCCGGCCCACGCCACCTGCCGGAACGTGTGGTACCCGGACACCTTGGTCACCTCGGACCGGTTGGCCGGGATGAAGGTGGCCTTGCCGGTGGCATTGTCATATGCCGGCGAGTTGATGGTGAGCTGCAGGAAGGCGTTGCCACGGAGCTTGATCGGCTGGCCGGAGCCTTCCTGGGCAACCTTGGATACGTAGCGGACGTTGTAGCCTTTGGCTTTGCCCTTGAGGTCGATCACGAGGCGGTCGAAGCAGTAATGCTGCCCGGTGCGGACATTGGTGACGGCTGCGGTGCTCATGGTCTGGTTTGCCTTCGCCAGCGAGCCCCACACCTGCCCGCAGTAGGAGGCTGCCGAGGCGGAGCCCGGAGCCAGCAGGCCCAGTCCAACAGCCATGAAGATGACTGTGAGCCAGGCGGGGATTTTTCTCATTAGGCCACCCCTTTCGGGTGAGTGATTGGATACCTCCAGAATAGGAGTGCCAAAAGCCCTAAACGAGGGATGTAGCCGGTTCGGGGCGCAACCGTTAGTCTCGCAAAATACGGGTCACAGGACCGTGATGCCCGGCCTCTTTTTGGGGGCATCGAGAGGCGTTCGTTGCCCTTCCTCCACGCTTCCGTTACCGCGCATAACGGCGTTGGTGGGGAAAAAGCGAGGCGCCGGCCTCCCATTGGGAGCCGGCGCCTCGCGTGGCTTTGCTCTGAACGCTGCCTGGCTATGAAGGCTGCCTTGCCGCAAAGCAGGACATGCGCGGAGGGCTATTTAGCCTTCGCAGTCGTGGCAGTACTTCAGGCCGTTCTTTTCCTTGGCTACCTGGGACCGGTGACGGACCAGGAAGCAGGAGCCGCAGGTGAACTCGTCGGACTGTTCGGGAACGACGATGACCGTCAGTTCCTCGTTGGAAAGATCGGCGCCCGGAAGGTCGATGCCCTCGGCGGTGTCGTTCTCGTCGAGGTCGATGACGGCGGTCTGGGCACCACCGCCGCGGGACGCCTGGAGGGCTTCCAGAGACTCGGATGGAGTCTCTTCTTCTGTCTTGCGTGGGGCGTCGTAATCGGTAGCCATAGCGTTGTTCACTTTCGTTGCTGCACAGCGCCATTCAGGCACCTCAGTGAAGCAGTTTAGGTCATAAAGCGGCAACGTCAAGAATAGTGTGGCCAACGCTACACTAATTGGTCTTTTCCGCCTGTTCCGCGGCCTTGCCGCCGGCATTTGGGTGGGTTCTGTGCGCGTGGTCTGCCGCGACGGCAACCCCGCTGAGCGGAGGCAGCCAGGCCCAGCGCGTCACGTCCTGAAGGGCATCGTTGGCCTGCTCGGCAGTGGCAGGAATCGGAGGAAAGAGCAGGGCTTCCGCGAGCGCCGCACGCATCCGGGTGAGCATCTCTGTCATGGTCATGGCGCCAAGCTATGCGGCCTGTGTTGTGGGCACGTTTCCGCGCAGTCTCCTGGCTGTTAAGTCTCCCGGCAGATAAGCCGCACAGCGGAGCGGACTGGCGGGGCGCCGTCGGCGGTCTTAGCCTTGAGCTGTTCCTGGATCTGACCACCCAGCAGGCGGAGGCACCACATGGCGACGAAACTGAACCGCAAAGCACTGGAGCATGCACGCAGCCTCGTAAAGAAGGGGAAGGTGGAGCGGGATGTCCGTGATGACTGGAGTGAACATTCCCCCTCCGCGGACGACGAGAACTCCTTTATCGACAAGCACGGCTTCGACGAGTTCTCGAATTGGCACCTTGGCATTGATAACGAGAAATCCGAGGGCACCAAGGGCAGCGTGAGCTTTCCTTTCGGGGACCTCAAGAAGGTCCACCGCTGCGCCATTATTTCGCTGGAGAGCCGGGCGGCACAGCACGACCACGACGACATCCGCAAGGCCGCAAAGGATCTGCTCGAGGAGATTGACGCGGACTAGCCCCGTCACCGCCGGATTACGGCGGGACGGCCCTCTCAGTTTCCAACGGGGGCCTGCACGAAGAAACCCCTCCCTCCCGGCGAAGCGCCGGAAGGGAGGGGTTTGCAGCCCTCGGGCTCAGCAGGTCAGGGCTTCACTGGCGCGCGCCTCGCGTTCGAAATGGACGTTGCCGGTGACTGCGAAGTCGTATTCGTCCTGCGAGTGGACCAGGCGGCGGAGGCCGACCTGACCCGCGCTGGGCACCGCCGTCGTCAGTGTGCGTACCCGGCGGCGGCTTCGGTGAGCGTTTTGCCCTTGGTCTCCGGAGCCAGCCACTGGGATAGCGCGGCACCGGCGAGTGCGACACCGGCGGCAATCAGCATGGTCGGGCCGGACCCGAGGGACTCCATGGACATCGGGAAGAGGAAGATGCCGATTCCTGCCCCGACCCGGCTGACGGCGGCCGCGAAACCCGTTCTCGGATCTCCGTCGGGAGGACCTCGCCTGGGTAGACGTTCGTCAATGTGTTGTACCCCGCGTTAAAGAACGAGAAGACCAGGAACAGGACGAGCACGACGGGTGCCGGCGCTCCGGCCCACAGTCCTATGATCCCGAGGACGACGGCGCACAGCCACTGCGGCGGGACGGTCAGAGTGCGGCGGCCGGCCTTTTCGATCAGCAAGAACGTGATCACGACCCCGGCCAGGGCGACGGCGGAGAGCCCGACTCCGCCGGCGAGTCCCCCGGCGAGGCCGTACTGTTCCAATACGCTGTCGGCGAAGGTGGCGATTGCGAAGTACGGCGTCACCGCGCAGAACCAGAACCCCGAGATGAAGAGCGTCGAGCGCCAGTACTCCTTGGAGAACAGCATCCCGAAGCTGCCCTTGCGGACGTCCTCGTGCTGGACGTCGTCAAGCGCGTCGTCCGGCATGTACTTGTAGGCGAGGGCGCGCGCTTCATCCTTGCGGCCTACACTCCAAAGCCACCGTGGCGACTCCGGCATGCCGAGCCGGCCCAGGAACAGGGCCACCGCAATGAACGTGCTGGTCCCCAGGATGAAGTGCCAGCTGAGATCCGTGTACTCGTTCAACAGATGGCCGATCAGGAACGCGATCATGAAGCCGCCATACCAGGCGATACCCATTGCAGCCATGAGCCGGCCCCGCAGGTGCGTTGGCGAGAACTCCGCCAGGGGCCAGCCGACCGCGTACTCGGCGCCGATCGCGATGCCCATCAGTAACCGCACAACAATGGAGAGGCCCGAGCGGGGCGGGGCCTGGCGGTGAGTGGCCAGCAGGCTTGCGGCCTCCTGGGCTGCCGAGAACCCGGTGGTGATGGAGCTTTCGGTGTAGAGGGTTCCGAGGTAGTCGCCCGCCAGGAATACGCGGTCGGTCCCGCGCATGAGCGTGGACTGGAGCTTGGCCCGGCCCGGGAAGGAATAGGGAGAAGCCACCGCCCACCGGTCAGTTTCGGCTTCAACGACACTGTCAGCGAACCCGTGCCCGAGGACCTGGTCCAGGTCGGTGAGGTGGGTCTGGATGACTTCCTCGTCGCTCTTCTCCAGCAGGGCTCGGCCCAGGCTGGCCGGTGAGAACGTCATGAAGCTGCCGCCGGGTTTGCGCACGGACTCGGTGCCGCGGACGATGCTCGCCTGGTTCAGGGCGATCGCGAAGGAGCGCTTGGGTGCCGCGATGGCGTAGATGTCGTCCCAGGGCCGGGCCGAGGTCTCGTTGGTCAGGAAGGCCGTGCTGACGTGCGGGCCGTACTTAATCTGGCCGAGCGCGCCGCGCAGGTCCTCCGGAAGGTCCAACGCCGATCCTGTGCGTTACGTCAGCGGTGGTCGCAAGGACGACGGTGCGGGCCTCAACTTCGTGGTCGACTCCACCCTGGCTGTAGCGGACGAGGACGGAGTCCTTCTTGTGCACGACCTCCTGCACGGAAGCACCGAGCTGGACACGGCCGCCGAGGGAGGCTGCGACCGATTCGGTCAGGGTGGACGGGCCGCCGACGATGCCCTGGCTAAGGCCCTGGCCGATGCCCAGCACCAGGCTGAAGTATCCGATGCCGGCGCCGGCGGAGATTTCGTTCATGTCACCGGCCGAGCGGGTGACAGTGGTTTTGAACAGGGCCGCTGCGTCCTCGGAGAGGTCTCCGATGAAGTCCTGGAATGAGCTGTTGTTCTGGAAGTCGTAGATGCGCTGCTGCCGCATTGCACCGGACTCGCCCGAGCGTTTCCGCACGACGCCCGTGTACTTGGCGACGCCGCTGACAACCTTCATGCCGGCCCGCAGCGTGTCGATTCGGGACGAAAGGGACATCGGGATGCGGAACGGGTACGTGGCGATGTGCCCCTTGCGGATGAACTTTCCGTTCATCGACAAGGCCTGGAGCGAGCCCGGAATGTTGACAGAAGTCCCGCCGACCTCGTTGAGCAGGGCATCGGTGGAGGATCCTGGGCCGGCGAAGACGTGACCGCCCCAGTTCAGCCAGTAGGCACCCCGGCGCTCCGAGCGGATCCGCCCGCCAACGCGGTTCTCGGACTCCAGAACTACTGTGTCCCAGTGCCGTAGCCGCCATGCTGCTGACAGGCCAGCGAGTCCAGCGCCGACGATGACTACATCTTTCATGATTGATACATCATTGTATGATTAATGCAATAGCTTTTTTGGAGTCCGGGGAAGTGGTATGCGAGAACTTGCGGCCGGACTCACGGCAGCGTCGCCCGTCAACGGAATTGTGCATTTCTTTGCTCCCGGAACCAAGGAGCAGTACGAAGCATCTATTGCAGCGGTTTCATCCAGGGGAAGGACGCTTGCCCACCGGGCAGATCTTTCATGCCGCCGGTCCTCGACCGGTGGCTGGACCATTCTGGCGGGTCACCTGTGCCGCGCAGGTCACCGCCGCGGTTCCTCGGCGCTAGCCGTGTCGTCCGTTAAGGTGCTCTGTGCCGGCAGACAGACATCTGGTTCGGGCTGTGTCCACCGGAGCATACTTAGGAACATCTGCTGCGATAGGGAAGCACATGCGATTCAGGCCAGCTGCACATCCACGTTATAACCGTCTTCGTGCCACGGCGCTGACGGGCCTCGTAATCTTCGCCGTGACCGGATGCACGGTCAACCAGGGACCTGCGGTCACACCCCCTGGCACAAGCTCCTCCAGCGGTCAGGGCAGCCAGAGCGCCCCAACACAAAGCGCCCAGGTCAGCGGGCCGCCCCAAGCGGCCGACATTCCTACCATCATCCAGAATGTCCAGCCGTCGGTGGTCACAGTTTTCACGCAGGATGGCTTGGGAAGCGGCGTCGTGTACACAGCGAACGGGCTGGTCCTGACCAATGAGCACGTGGTGCGGGGCAACACCAACGTCGAGGTGGCCTTCGCCGACGGGCAGCGGGTGCCGGGCAAAGTACGGGCCACAGACGCGATTTCGGACCTGGCGCTGGTGGAAGCCCAACGCAAAGACCTTCCGGCTGCCAAGTTCCAGAAAGACCTCCCCCGCATCGGGGAACTGGCGATAGTCATCGGATCCCCGCTGGGCTTTGAAAACACTGCCACGTCCGGCATCATCTCCGGGCTGCACCGCCAAATTCCGGGATCAGCCGCCAGCAGCCAGTCACTCGTGGACCTGATTCAGACGGATGCGGCCATC
Source organism: Arthrobacter globiformis (assembly GCF_030815865.1). Classification (NCBI taxonomy): domain Bacteria; kingdom Bacillati; phylum Actinomycetota; class Actinomycetes; order Micrococcales; family Micrococcaceae; genus Arthrobacter; species Arthrobacter globiformis. Next base: position 1,168,942 of record NZ_JAUSXI010000001.1, on the reverse strand, counting down.
AGCCCAGGCAACTCCGGGGGCGCGGTCGTGAACTCCCGCGCTGAGATCGTCGGCATCAGTGAAGCCTATATCCCGCCCCAGTCCGGCGCGGTCGCTTTGGGCTTTGCCATTCCGGCAGCGACGGCTGTTCGCGTGGCAGAGCAGTTGCTGAAGGACGGTAAGGCAGACCACTCGTTCATTGGCCTCTCTCCCGCCGATATCACCCCGCAGATAGCCGAGCAGCTTCACCTGCCGGGCACTGAGGGCGTTCTGGTCCTCTCGGTTGTCAGGAACGGCCCGGCTGACCGTGCAGGGTTGAGGCCCGGGGACGCGTTGTTGTCCCTCGAAGGTCAAAAACTCAACGCACCAGAGGACCTGCTCGCTGCGCTCCGGAGCAAGGCTCCGGGCCAGACCGTCAGCATCGAATACCGCAGGGGGACGGACACCGGGGATACCAAGGTAACGCTATCGGAGCGGCCGACGGCGGAAAGCTAAACCGCACGCCGAAACGCCTCCCAGTAAGCAGCTAATGCGCTGTAGGGTGAGGCAGATGCAAGCACGGAAGGAACGCCGTAGCACTGTCCTGTCCGCGGGAGCGGAGCTAGCCGTGTTCGAATATGGTCCACCTCCAGCACACGGGGTGCCCACCCTGCTCCTCGTGCACGGATACCCCGATGACCACCAACTTTTTCTCCCGGCCATCGCCGAACTCGCGGTCACCCACCACGTGATCGCCTACGACACGCGCAACGCCGGAATGTCCTCCGTGAAGGAACCGCCTGGTGACTTCACTCTAAACACTCTGGTGAATGACCTGTTCGCTGTTCTGGCATCCACGGGTGCGGCCAACGTTCACCTCATAGGCCACGACTGGGGTTCGATCCAGGGCTGGGCCGCGGTCCAGGACCCGCGCGCCTCAGGTGTTATCTCTCGTTTCACCAGCATCTCCGGGCCGGACCTTGGTCACTTCCTCCGCTGGATGCGCTCTCGTGCCGGCAACCTACGTGGCTGGCCACAGCTGGTAGCCCAGCTCCTTCGCAGCAGCTACATTGCCGCGTTCCAGGTCCCCCTGCTACCCGAAGCAGCCTGGCGCCTATTCCTTACCCGCCTCTACGAAAACGCGGCGGGACGCCGCGTCAATGACAACCCCATTCGCGGGTTGGCCCTATACCGCAGCAACCGCTTCCCTTCAGGCAAGGTAAAGGCCCCCACGCCCGTAGGTGTCCCCGTGACCGTGGTGGTCCCGCTCAAGGATCCTTTCCTGTCACCGCATCTGACAGCCGGACTGAGGTCTTGGGTGACTGACCTGACCGTCATCCCTGTCGACGGCGGGCACTGGTGGCCGGCCACCCATCACAAAGAACTCGCAGGGCTGCTGCGAGCTTCCTAGAGCTCTGAGACGGCAGACCCCTCCGGAACCGGGTACAACCTAAGATAGCGCCGCTTTGGGGAAGGCCGTTCGCCTGGCGACCTCTACTGCCCGCCGGGTGTCCTCGTCGACAAGATCGGCATTGATGGCCGTGGCTGCCTTGACCCCTGCCGATGCTGCCGCTATTACCTGGGCAGTTGGGTCGCAGATGTTGCCGGCGGCCCACACCCCTTGAACGGCCGTGAGGCCAGCGGCATCCGTAGTCACGTGACGGCCTTGTCCGGCTTGGCCTGTTTGCTGCAGCCCGAGGGACTGCAGCAGTGACGATTCCGTCTTGGCCGTGGGGCTCACGACGAGGTATTCGCAGGCAACGACCTGGCCGGATGTCAGCCGCACACCGGTGAGGGCGTCTCCTGCTATTTCCAGCGAAGCCACGGAGCCTTCGGCGATGCGGACTGATCGGGCCTCAAGTTGTTCGCGTTCCGCGGCGTCCAGGTCCTCCAGAAGGTGCTGAAAGAGGGTGATGTTGCCGCTCCACTGCCGGAAGAGCAATGCCTCGTGTACTGCGGTGGGTTCTGTCGCAAGTATTCCTATGGCCCGGTGGCGGATTTCCCAGCCGTGGCAGTACGGACAGTGCAACACGTCGCGGCCCCAACGCTCCTTAATGCCGGGCACCTCTGGCAGCTCATCCTCAAAGCCGGAAGCGATGAGCAGTCGCCGCGAACGCAGACTCTGCCCGTCCTGCAGCTCGGTGGTGAAAACGCCCCCTTCTCCCCGAGCCGAGATCGCTCGTCCTTGCAGAATGTCGCCACCATGCTTCCGCACTTCCGCGCGGCCGGCAGCGAGAAGCTCAGCAGGCGGCAGGCCCTCACGGGAGAGGAATCCGTGCAGCCCTGTGGAACGGCCGTTCCTTGGTTCGCCGGCGTCGATGACCAGGACGGAACGCAGCGACCTGCAAAGAGTCACGGCTGCGCTGAGGCCTGCCGCTCCTCCTCCGATAACCACGACGTCATAAATCTTTGCCGATGCCATGCAGTCCCCTAACGAATCGCTATTGCCACGTCCGTACCCAATTGCGACGGGAACGAATCCCCGCATCACGAGGCCTGCCCTCCGGGCCCTCCAGTGCCGGTCCTGGACCGCGACGCCGAAGCGCCCTATTGCAGGATCAAACGGGACGGAACCTGCTCATACCGCGTAGAGCGAATCAGATTCATAAGCCGGGCTTATTGTCTGGCTGGAGTGGCTCGCTTGGGTCCATAATCGGTGGAGCAAGCTGCAGCGGGAGAGTTGAGAGCAGCAATTCTGATGCCGTAGGAGCAAACCCTCGTCAAGGAATTTCTCCGGCTGTCCGCGCTGGGGAACATGCGCCTAAGGCGCGCAAAGCACTAAAACGGATGGTCGAACGCAAAAATATGAGCCCCCTGTCGGATTCGAACCGACGACCCCCGCTTTACAAGAGCGGTGCTCTGGCCAACTGAGCTAAGGAGGCGCGCCCGTCAGGGCAGGCGCCGAGACGGCGCTAGATAAGGTTAGCCCAAGGACCGCCCGCCCGTAAAAACGGCGGCCGTCAAACCAGAAGGTTAAACGAGAAGTGGCCCGGCGCCCGGAAAATCCGGACGCCGTGCCACTGCCCATGAAGAACGTCTAGGCCTTGGCCTTGATGGCCGCCTCGACGAAGGCCGGGAATTCCGTCTGGGCGCTGTCGCCCTTGCCCCACTGCTTGCCGTCCACGAGGACCGTCGGCGTACCGGTCACGCCAACGGCTGCGGCTTCCTGGGTGGTGTACTTGACCCAGGGACGGTAGGTCTTGTTCTCGACGCAGGAGTCGATGCTCTTGGCGCCGGCGTCCGTGGCCAGCTTCTTCAGTTCGTCGTCGGAGAGCCCGGCGCTGCCTTCGGCCGGCTGGTTGGCGAACAGCGCGTCCACAAACGCCGAGTACTTCTCGGGGGATTCGTTCACCACGCAGGCAGCGGCATTGGCTGCACGGGAGGAGTAATTGGTGGTGGAGCGGCTGTCCAGGAAGCCCAGGGCCCGGTACTCCACGGTGATCTTGCCTTCGTCGCGGAGCTTCGTCAGGGTCTCGTTGTACGTCGCCTCGAAGTTCTTGCAGACGGGGCAGATGAAGTCGATGTAGAGGATCACCTTCACCGGCTTGCCGGCCTCGGCTTCCGCACCGGGTGCCGTGACAGTTGCAGGCGCTGAGGCCGCCGGCGACGGGATGTCTGCGACGTTCACGTTTGCGGCGCTGGACTTGGCCACTTCCGTGCCCTTGAGCAGCGTGATGCCGCCGTGGACGTTTCCGTTGGCTGGGGTGGGGCCCTGGTCCGCCACCGGGGCGTTGTTCTTGAGGCTGGTGGTCACCACAAGCGCGACGACGGCAAGGATGGCTACGACGGCGACGACGATGCCCCAGCCAATGAGCAGTTTGTTTCGCTTGTCCTTCTTAAGCTGCGCTTCCCGGATTTCGCGGGCTTTCTCGCGGGCCTCCGCCGTGCGTTCTGCTTTGGACTGGCGGGGTTCGTTTGCGGGGCTCATTAGTTCCTCGTGTCGTACGGACAGGTGCGGACCACCCGGGGGCAACTCCCCCAGTTTAGGGGAGAACCCGGAGCTTGCGCTTTCAAGTATTTGCTTCAGCCTGACCAACGGACGAATGGCCCGGAAGATTCCGGCCCGATAGGGTTGATGAGAGTCACAAGCAACCTCAGGGAGCCCCAATGCACGGAGCTGTAAGCGACAAATCCGACACTAAAACGGAAAGCGCGGCCGTGCCCGGCAGCAGCTCGGACGCCACCAAGGACGGTCCGAAGGATGCCACCAAGTACGACTTCATGGTGGTCTCCAACCGCCTGCCCGTGGACCGTTGCGCGCCCGGCGAGCCCGGCGATGACGGCTCCGGCTGGCGGCGCTCCCCCGGCGGCCTCGTCACCGCCCTTGCTCCCATGATGACCAGGACGGACGGCGCCTGGGTGGGATGGCACGGCGCCGCGGACGAAACAGTCGAGCCGTTCAGCCACGGCGGCATGGACCTTGTGCCGGTCCAGCTCAGCAGCGATGACGTTGAGCTGTATTACGAAGGCTTCTCCAATGCGACGCTGTGGCCCCTCTATCACGACGTCATCGCGCCGCCGGAGTTCCACCGAACCTGGTGGGACGCTTACCGCACTGTGAACAGAAGGTTCGCCGACGCCGTCGTCCGTACTGCCGACGAAGGCGCAACCGTGTGGGTGCAGGACTACCAGCTCCAGCTGGTGCCGCGGATGCTGCGCCAGGCACGCCCAGATCTGAAGATCGGGTTCTTCAACCACATCCCCTTCCCGCCACCGGAGATCTTCGCGCAGCTCCCCTGGCGCCAAGCCATCATCGACGGGTTGCTGGGAGCAGACCTGGTGGGCTTCCAGCGCCCCAGCGACGCCGGTAACTTCATGCGTTCCGCCCGGCGCTTCCTCGGCGCCAGCGTCAAACAGCAGCAGGTCCACGTAAAGGACAGCGGCGGCGATCTCACCCACATCGCCCGCGCCCAGGCCTTCCCCATTTCCATCGACGTCCAGCACATCAGTGAACTGGCGCAGAAGCCCGAAATCATTGAACGCGCCCGCCCAGATCCGGCAGGATCTCGGCAACCCCAAAACCATCCTGCTGGGCGTGGACAGGCTGGACTACACGAAGGGCATAGGCCACCGCCTCAAGGCCTACGAAGAGCTCCTGAACGAGGGCAAGCTCAAGGTGGGCGACGCGACCCTGATCCAGGTTGCCAGCCCCAGCCGCGAGCGCGTGGAGCAGTACCGGCTCCTGCGTGAAGAGGTTGAAGGAACTGTGGGCCACATCAACGGCACGTACGACACGATCGAAAACACGGCGGTGCGCTACCTGCACCACAGCTATCCGGTGGAGGAAATGGTCGCGCTCTACCTGGCGGCCGACGTCATGCTGGTCACCGCACTGCGCGACGGCATGAACCTGGTGGCCAAGGAGTACGTCACGGCCCGCACCAACAACGACGGCGCACTGGTGCTCAGCGAATTCGCCGGCGCCGCGGACCAGCTCAAGCAGGCGCTGTTGATGAACCCGCACGACATCGACGGCCTGAAGGAAGCCGTGATGCGGGCGGTCAAAATGTCCCCCAGGGAATCAGCCCGCCGCATGCGTGCCATGCGCAAGCAGATCCTGGACCACGACGTCGACCACTGGTCCGCTGACTTCCTGAACGCCCTCAACGAGAAAGTGATCCGCGATGACTCCTGAGGCAGAGCACACCGGCGAGGCCGGCAGCACCCGGCTGACACTGTCCCCCGAACTGCTGGAGGCGGTGCGCCGCATCGCCGGCACGGACCACCTGCTGGTGGCCTTGGACTTCGACGGCACCATCTCCCCCATCGTGGACCATGCCGGGGATGCACGCCCGCTCCCGCGGTCCGCGGCCGCCTTCGCGGAGTTAAGCTCCCTGCCGCGGACGACGACGGCCCTCATCTCCGGCAGGGCACTGGACAGCCTGCGCGCGGTCGCCTCCCCGCCGGAGGAGACCCTGCTGATCGGCAGCCACGGTGCCGAGGCATGGCTGGGTCCGGGCTCTGTGCCGCTGACCCTCGACCCTTCGCAGCTGTCGCTCCTCGACGAGGTCAGGGGGGTCCTGGCGGAGATCGTGGCGCTTGCCCCCGGTACAGTCCTGGAAGAAAAGCCCGCCGGCGTGGTGCTACATACGCGCCTGGCGGCGGATGACGTTGCAGAGGATGCCGTCGCGGCTGCCCGTGCCGCGCTCCAGGACCGCCCAGGGGTCTACCTCAAGAACGGCAAACGGGTCCTTGAGACATCCGTGGTGCACGCATCCAAGGGTGAGGGCGTTGACTTCCTGCGGCAGGCCACCGGCGCCACGGGCGTGCTGTTCGCGGGCGATGACACCACCGACGAGGACGCCCTGGCCCGCCTCGGGCAGCACGACGTCGGCGTGAAGGTGGGCCTCGACTTCACCCAGGCGCAGTTCCGGGTTGAGGCGCCGGTGCACATCGCAGAACTCCTCGAGGCGCTGCTGCGCGAACGCCGGCAGGCCGTCACTGCCGGATAGCGCTGCGGAGCCCCTGTGGGGCATCTCATGTGTGACGTCCGTAACATTTTGTCCGATTCACGATAAATCTGACATACTCTTCTTGTGATGTGGCGCACAGGAACCGTGCGGCGTCACTGGATGCTCCTCGGCCTCGGCCGGGGAGTCATCATGTAGGGCACAACTGAATTACATGAACCATTCACAACGGATCGTCCGGCACGTACCTGCCGGTGAAGGGATTGATAACTGTGGCAACAGTTACTTTTGACAACGCTACGCGTCTGTACCCGGGCACAGATAAGCCCGCTGTTGACAAGCTCAACATTGAAATCGCCGACGGCGAATTTCTGGTCCTCGTTGGACCCTCCGGTTGCGGTAAGTCCACCTCCCTGCGCATGCTCGCAGGCCTCGAGGACGTCAACGCCGGCCGGATCCTCATTGGCGACCGCGACGTCACCGACGTTCCGCCGAAAGACCGCGACATCGCGATGGTTTTCCAGAACTACGCCCTGTACCCGCACATGACTGTTGCGGACAACATGGGCTTCGCCCTGAAGATTGCTGGCGTCAGCAAGGAAGAGCGCGCCGAGCGGGTCCGCGAAGCCGCAAAGCTCCTGGACCTTGAGCAGTACCTGGACCGCAAGCCGAAGGCACTCTCCGGCGGTCAGCGCCAGCGTGTTGCAATGGGCCGCGCCATCGTGCGTAACCCGCAGGTCTTCCTCATGGACGAGCCGCTCTCCAACCTTGACGCCAAGCTCCGCGTGCAGACCCGTACCCAGATTGCTTCCCTCACCCGCCGTCTGGGCGTCACCACCGTTTACGTGACCCACGACCAGGTTGAGGCCATGACCATGGGCGACCGCGTTGCGGTGCTCAAGGACGGTCTCCTCATGCAGGTGGACACCCCGCGAAACCTGTACGACCGCCCCAAGAACGTCTTCGTTGCAGGCTTCATTGGCTCCCCCGCCATGAACCTCCTCGAACTTCCCGTGGTCGACGGCGGCGTCCAGTTCGGCGGCACCGTTTACCCGGTACCGCGCAACATCCTCGAAGAGGCACACGGTGCCACTGTCACCCTGGGCAGCCGCCCCGAAGACCTCGAGACCGCACCCCAGGGCGAAGGCATCCAGGTTGAGGTCGACGTCGTCGAAGAACTAGGCGCCGACGCTTACGTCTACGGCCACACCACGCTGGACGGCAAGAGCCACGACATCGTGGCTCGCGTCGACGGCCGCCGCCCCCCGATGAAGGGCGAGTCCCTCTGGGTCCGTCCGCAGTCCGGCCACGTGCACCTGTTCGACACCAAGACCGGCGAGCGCCTGGGCGACTAGCAGTCCAGTCCCGGTGGTTGAGCCTGTCGAAACCACCGGAGCGACTCTCCCAGCCGAAACCCGACGGCGGCCCTCCCCTAAACCGGGAGGGCCGCCGTCGGGCTTTAACCGGTGTCCCGTTTAGGCACCCCCTGCAAAATACGGAAGAATTGAGCCATGACCGAGGAACACAACGCGCAGTGGCACGATGAACCCACCGACTACGGGCAGATCGGCAAGCTGCCGCGGTTCGAAGCGGCCAGCGCGAACGACGACAAGGCTGCCTCGGTCGCAAGCAACCTCAACATCACGGCCGCTGCCGCCGACCCCGAGCTCCTCGACCTGCCCTGGCACATAGCGCTCGAAGACTGGCCAGCGGAAAATCTGGCGGCGCTCCCCCGCGGTATCTCCCGGCACATCGTGCGCTTCGCGCACCTCGGCGGCTCCGTCATCGCCATCAAGGAAACGTCCGAGCACGTGGCCCGCCACGAGTACCACATGCTCCGCAAGCTCGCCCGGCTGGATGTGCCTTGCGTGGAGCCCGTCGCCGTCATCACCGGCCGCACCACCCCGGACGGCCGTCCCCTGAACCCGGTCCTCGTGACCCGCCACCTGAAGTTCTCCATGCCGTACCGCGCGCTCTTCTCGCAGATGCTGCGCAAGGACACACTCACCCGGCTCATCGACGCCCAGGCGCTGCTGATGGTCCGCCTGCACCTCATCGGCTTCTACTGGGGCGACGTCTCGCTCTCCAACACCCTGTTCCGCCGGGACGCCGGCGCCTTCGCCGCCTACCTGGTGGACGCCGAAACCGGCGAACTGTACCCGGACCTCTCCACCGGCCAGCGCGAGTACGACCTGGAGATTGCCCGCGTCAACATCGCCGGCGAACTCATGGACCTCCTCGACGGCGGGCTGATCGAGGAGAAGGTGGACCCCGTGGCCACCAGCGAACTCATTATGGAAAGCTACCGGCGCCTGTGGACAGAGCTGACCGCCAAGGAATCCTTCGAACTGGGCGAGCGCTGGCGCGTCGGCGCCCGCATCCGCCGGCTCAACGAGCTCGGATTCGACGTCGAAGAGTACGCGATCAAGACCACCCAGAACGGCTCCACCATCCAGCTGCAGCCCAAGGTCGTCGACGCCGGCCACCACATGCGCCGTCTGCTGCGCCTGACCGGCCTCGACGCCCAGGAGAACCAGGCCCGCCGCCTGCTCAACGACATGGACACCTTCCGGGCCGACAACAACCCGGAGATGGACGAGGAATACAGCGCGCACCTCTGGGTCAGCCAGATCTTCGAGCCGATCGTCAGGTCCATCCCCCGCGACCTCTCCGGAAAGCTCGAACCTGCCGAAGCCGTGCACGAGGTGCTGGAGCACCGCTGGTACATGTCCGAAAAGCAGGAACGGCACATCCCGCTGGCCGAGGCCGTCCAGTCCTACATCGACTCGATCCTGCGCCACCGCCGCGACGAGGCCGCTATCATGCTGAACCCGGACACGGAGTTGCTGAAGATCCTTGCCGTGGAGACCGAGGAATCGCGGTACGGGGCCGATGAGACCGAGGACGAGTATCCCGACGTCGACGACTGAGGCACTGCGCACCGCCCCGGCCTTGAGGCGGGCGATCCTGCCGAGCTGCTGCTGCTCGACGGCGAGAGGTGGCCTCCGCGGTCATGGCCCGGGGCACCGACCGCACCGTGATCCACCGCGGCAGGGTTGTCGCCGACGGCCTGGAACTGGTCTAGGTCTGCCGGGGGCTTTAGCTGCCCTCCGTTAGATCGCCTTGCCCGGGTTTAGGATGCCGGCGGGATCGAAGAGGTTCTTGACCCGGCGCTGCAGCTCGCGGAGCGGCTCCGGCTGCTCGAGGCCCAGCCAGCGCAGCTTGTACTGCCCCACACCGTGTTCGCCCGTGATGGTCCCGCCCATCTCCAGGGCTGCCACGATGGACGCGTCGAGCGCTTCGTTCAGGCGAAGCATGGCGCCGGCGTCCACCTCATCGTTCACGCGGTCAATCCAGAACGTCGGATGCAGGTTGCCGTCTCCGGCGTGGGCCACCACCTTGAGACTGACCCCGTGCACCTCGGCCAGGGCCTCGAGTGCCGCCACGTAGTCCACCAGCCTGGACCGCGGCACGGCAACGTCCTCGCCCACGCGGTACTCGTCGTCCACCTCGACGCCCCTGCTGTTGCGCCGCAGTTCCACCAGCTGTTCCGCCTCCGCACTGGCCTCGGTGGTGACCACGGCACCGCCAGCCGCCAGGACCTCCCGCACGACGTCGGCCTCCGCCGCCGCCCCGAAGCCGTCCGTCTGGACCAGGAGCAGCGAGGCTCCCCGCGACGCGAGGTCCGAGCCGTGCAGCTCATCCAGCTGGGCCAGCGAGCCGCCGTCGAGCAGTTCCATGATGGCCGGCTGCACGCGGGCCCTGCCGACGGCGAGCACGCCTGCCGCCGCCTGCCGGAAGTCGGGGTAGAACGCGGCAATGGTGTGCACCTCGGGGGGCAGGTACTTCAGCCGGACCGTCGCACCGACCACGATTCCCAGCGTGCCCTCCGACCCCACGAACAGTCCGGTCAGGTCGTAGCCGGCCACGCCCTTGAAGGTCTGGTGCCCGGTATGCAGGAGCGAGCCGTCCGCGAGGACCACGTCCAGGGCCAGCACGGAATCCCTGGTCACGCCGTACTTGGCACACCGCAGCCCACCGGCGTTGGTGGCCACGTTGCCGCCGACGGTGGAGATCCTGAAACTGGCGGGGTCCGGAGCGAACATGAGCCCGTGCGCCGCGGCAGCATCATTCAGGTCAGCGTTGATAACGCCCGGTTCGACGACGGCGGTCTCGTCATCCGCGTTGAGCTCCAGAATGCGGTTCATCCGTTCCAGGCCAAGGACAATGCACCCCTCGCTGGCATGGGCGCCTCCCGAGACTCCGGTCCCGGCGCCGCGGGGCACCAGCGGCACGTTCCGGGCAGCACAGGCTTTGACCGTAGCCTGGACGTCATCTACGGACTCCGCCAGAACCACGGCGGCCGGCAGCCGGTAGTCCACCACGGGGGCCTGGTCCACCGCATAAACAGCGAGTGCGGCGTCGTCCCGGAGCACCTTTCGTGGCCCCAGTATTAGTGTCAGTTCGTCGGCGATGTTGCCCATGGGTCTCCCGTTCAGTCACTTTGCTTCAGTCTAGATGTCACCTGGGCCACACACCGGCCCCTTTGGCTCAGTCGCAGTAGGAACTACAGCGACTGATTCTGGAAGCGTTTCCAATCCCGTCTCTTGGCATGACCGGCTTGCTCCACTTCATGACCTCAATTGTCAATCATTTGAGCGGTGTAAGCGCTTTCATTTATGCTTGGCCGCCCATAGGATGGCGCAATGTCTGTTGACTCGTTTCTGCACTCAGCGTCACCCCTGGCTGGCGCCCTGACGCCCGTCCACGCCCCGGACAACGCGCACGGCTGGTGGCGCTCAGCTGTTATTTACCAGGTGTACCCGCGCTCCTTCCGGGACATGAACGGCGACGGGATCGGTGACCTCGCAGGGATCACTGCCGAGATGCCGCAGCTTGCCGAGCTCAACGTGGACGCCGTCTGGCTCTCGCCCTTCTACCGCTCACCGCAGCGCGATGCCGGGTACGACGTCAGCGACTACTGCGACGTCGATCCGATCTTCGGCACGCTCGGGGACTTCGACGGCATGGTGGCTGAGGCCAACCGCCTGGGCCTGCGCATCATCGTGGACCTGGTCCCTAACCACTGCTCGAACCAGCACCACGATTTCCAGGCGGCGCTGGCTGCCGGCCCGGGCAGCCCCGAACGGGACATGTTCATCTTCCGCGACGGCCAGGGCGCGGAGGGTAATGAGCCACCCAACAACTGGGAGTCACACTTCGGTGGCTCGGCCTGGACCCGCATCACCGAACCTGACGGCGCCCCGGGCCAGTGGTACCTGCACCTCTTCGATTCATCGCAGCCGGACTTCAACTGGGACAACCAGGCCGTGCATGACGAGTTCGAACGCATCCTGCGCTTCTGGCTGGACCGGGGCGTCTCCGGGTTCCGCGTTGACGTGGCCCATGCCCTGGTCAAGGCACCGGGCCTTCCTGCCTGGGGCGGGCGCGCGGACGGCAGCAGCTCCGACGGTTTCCCCGGACACGACGCGCCGATGTTCGGCCAACCGGCCCTGCACGACATCTACCGTGCTTGGCGCGGGATTCTTGAAGAGTACGGTCCGGACCGCATTCTCTGCGCGGAAGCCAACGTGGACCCCCTGCCGCGGCTGGCCCACTGGGTCCGGCCCGACGAAATGCACCAGGCCTTCAATTTTCCCTACCTCCACGCGGGGCTGGACCTCCCCCGCCTGCGCCGCATCGTCACTGAGTCCCTGACGTCCCTGGATGCCGTGGGTGCCCCCAGCACCTGGGTGCTTTCCAACCACGACGTCGTCCGGCACGCCACCCGCTTCGGGTACGACTGGTCCGGGCCGCGCGACGGCGACGGCATCGGCCCTCAGGACCCCCAGCCGGACGAGGAACTGGGCAGGACCCGGGCCGCGGCGGCGTCCCTGTTCATGCTGGGGCTCCCCGGCGGCGCCTACCTGTACCAGGGCGAAGAGCTTGGACTGCCTGACGGCATCGATATCCCGGACCACCAGCGGCAAGACCCGACATTTGCGCGCACCGGCGGTGCCCGGCTGGGCCGCGACGGATGCCGGGTCCCGCTGCCGTGGAAGGCATCGCAGCGCCACAGCGGCTTCGGCGACGGCGACGTGCCCTGGCTTCCGCAGCCGGAGAGCTTCGCGAAACTGGCCCGGGACACCCAGTCTGGGGACCCGTCGTCGCACTTGAACCTGTACCGGCGCATGCTCACTGTCCGGCGTGAACTGGACCTTGGGCGCGGTTCCCTCGCGTGGGCGGAGGAATGGTGCACCGCCTCGTCCCTGGCATTCCTCAACGGGGACATTCTGGTTGTCATGAACATGGGTCCTGATCCGCTGGAACTGCCCGCCGGCGAGGTTGTGCTGCGCAGTTCGTCGGGCTTGGGCCTTGGCGACGAGGACCAGCGGTTTGGCTTGGGCCTAGGGGAGACCGTCTGGCTGCGGATTTCTGCCGAGGCCACGGCGAGCTGATCCATGGCCGGCATCAAGGACGTTGCGGAACGGGCCGGGCTTTCCATAGCCACCGTTTCGCGCGCCTTGAGCGGCAGGGGCCATGTGTCGCCGGCGAGCCGCGAGCGTGCCCGGGCCGCCGCGGCCGAACTCGGCTTCGTGCCCTCCTACCAGGCATCCAGCCTCGCCTCCGGCCGTACCCGCAACATCGGCCTCGTGGTCCCCACGGTCCGCCGCTGGTACTTCGCCTCGGTGGTGGAGGGCGTATCAGCAGCTCTCCTCGACGCCGGCTACGACCTGACGCTCTACAACATCACGGAGGGGGCGGTCCGGCGCCGGAGCATTCTCCAGGACTTCCTGCTGCGGAAACGCGTGGATGCGGTTATCGCGGTGGCACTGGCGCTGACGGAGGACGAGATCGGCCAGATGCTGGCCATCCAGCGGCCGCTCGTGGGCATCGGCGGACCCTTGCCCGGAGCCTCCACCATCCGCATAGACGACCATGGCCTGGCGGAGTCGGCAGTCAACCATCTGATCCGGCTCGGCCACAGCCGGATCGCGCACATCACGGGCGACTCGGTGTACGAGCAGGACTTCAAGATCCCGCGCACCCGGCGTGCAGGCTATGAGAAGGCGATGACGGCTGCAGGACTACCCGTGCGGCCGTCATGGGTGGTCACGGCGGACTTCACCATCGAGGGTGCCTACACCGTGGCACGGGACCTGCTGGGTGGAACCGCGGAACGGCCAACCGCAGTCTTTGCAGCCTCAGACGAGATGGCGATAGGAGCCATCCTGGCTGCGAGGGACTTTGGGCTCAGGGTGCCGGAAGAACTGTCAGTCATCGGCCTGGACGGGCACGAACTGGGCGAACTGTTCGGCCTGACCACGATCGATCAGGACCCACGCGGCCAGGGAGCGCTGGCCGTGCGACTGCTGCTTGAGGGGTTGGACAGCGGAACGGACCGGCCCGTTGTGAACACCGAATACCCAACGCGGTTAGTGGTTCGGCGGAGCACCGCGGTACCCCCGTCCTGAGACGCTATTCCTAAAACCGGCCGGATTACTCTGAAGCGCCGCCCATGAACCTCAGGTACCGGCGCAGAACTTCCGGCCAGTCCTTCGCCCAGGCGGCACGGGTGCCTGCCGGATCCTCGGCACCCTCCCAGCCGTCATGGACGACTCGCAGTTCGGTACCTTCCTCCACGCCCCGGAACACAACACGAAGCTCAGTGGACCACAAAGCGGTGCTGCCGGGGTACCACGACGCGTGGAAGGACAGCGGAGGCTGCCAGTCGTCAATGGTGCCCCAGATGGTGCTTCGGCCGTCATCGGCGGTCTCCAGGATCAGGTTCTCCTCGAACTCCACGTGCGAGCCCGGCCCATACACACTGTTGGTCTCCATGGGCCACCAGAGATGCGTGTGGTCGGTAAACCCCATGAAAGCGCGGGACACAGGCCCGGGGACAACAGCGGCGCAGATGACGGGGTCCAGGCTAACTGCGGGCTCAGGCGCTTCGTTGCCGGCGGCGTGGCTGAAGAGATTTTCCATGGCTACCAACTCTACCGGCTCCCCAACCCGACGCTTCCTCACATCCCGCCGCCTCAACCCCGACGCTTCCTCACATCCCGTCGCCTCAACCCCGACGCTTCCTCACATCCCGTCGCCTCAACCCGGACGGTTCCTCACCGTTGGCGGGGGAACTGCGGGAGCGTTGACGAAAAGGCTGCAGGAGTTGCGGAAGGGTTGGGGAAAAGCTGCGGGAGCTGAGGGAGCGTCGGTGAAAACGTTGCGGGATGTGAGGGAGGGTTTTGGTGGACCCGGAATTGGCAGGCCTGTGTTAAAAGGGTCAGGCCCCGACGTAGATGTCGGGGCCTGAGCCGTAAATAGTGTCCGGCGGTGACCTACTCTCCCACACCCTCCCGGGTGCAGTACCATCGGCGCTGTGGGTCTTAGCTTCCGGGTTCGGAATGGGACCGGGCGTTTCCCCCACGCTATGACCGCCGTAACCCTGTGTCCCGTTCCCCGGTGTGTGCCGGGGTGGGAAAACTTGTGGTTACACACGTTGCTGCAGGTTGTTGCAGCTGTGGTGTTGTTATTGAGTTGTTGGTTTCCTGGACCGTGAAACCCGGTGGCGGGTTTGTTGGTTGGGAACCACATAGTGGACGCAAGCAGTCTTGTTTCTTTTTACTCTCCCCATGGTGTGAACGTCTTTTGAATCCGTTCACGAAGAAGAGTGTGTGGTGTAAGTTATCGGCCTATTAGTACCGGTCAGCTTCACGAGTCGTTAGTCCTCGCTTCCACATCCGGCCTATCAACCCAGTGGTCTGGCTGGGGGCCTCTCACACACAAGGTGTATGGAAATCTCATCTCGAAGCGAGCTTCCCGCTTAGATGCTTTCAGCGGTTATCCCATCCGAACGTAGCTAATCAGCGGTGCACTTGGCAGTACAACTGACACACCAGAGGTTCGTCCGTCCCGGTCCTCTCGTACTAAGGACAGCCCTTCTCAAATTTCCTGCGCGCGCAGCGGATAGGGACCGAACTGTCTCACGACGTTCTAAACCCAGCTCGCGTACCGCTTTAATGGGCGAACAGCCCAACCCTTGGGACCTACTCCAGCCCCAGGATGCGACGAGCCGACATCGAGGTGCCAAACCATGCCGTCGATATGGACTCTTGGGCAAGATCAGCCTGTTATCCCCGAGGTACCTTTTATCCGTTGAGCGACGGCCATTCCACAATGTACCGCCGGATCACTAGTCCCGACTTTCGTCCCTGCTCGAGATGTCTCTCTCACAGTCAAGCTCCCTTGTGCACTTACACTCGACACCTGATTGCCAACCAGGCTGAGGGAACCTTTGGGCGCCTCCGTTACTTTTTAGGAGGCAACCGCCCCAGTTAAACTACCCATCAGGCACTGTCCCTGACCCGGATTACGGGCCGAAGTTAGATGTCCAAAGTGACCAGAGTGGTATTTCAACGATGACTCCACCCGAACTGGCGTCCGGGCTTCAACGTCTCCCACCTATCCTACACAAGCCACTCCGAACACCAATACCAAACTATAGTAAAGGTCTCGGGGTCTTTCCGTCCTGCTGCGCGTAACGAGCATCTTTACTCGTACTGCAATTTCGCCGAGTTTATGGTTGAGACAGCGGGGAAGTCGTTACTCCATTCGTGCAGGTCGGAACTTACCCGACAAGGAATTTCGCTACCTTAGGATGGTTATAGTTACCACCGCCGTTTACTGGGGCTTAAATTCTCAGCTTCGCCTTGCGGCTAACCGGTCCTCTTAACCTTCCAGCACCGGGCAGGAGTCAGTCCGTATACATCGTCTTGCGACTTCGCACGGACCTGTGTTTTTAGTAAACAGTCGCTTCCCCCTGGTCTCTGCGGCCCCGATCCCCTCCCACCAGCAAGTGGTGTTCAAGGTTGGGGCCCCCCTTCTCCCGAAGTTACGGGGGCATTTTGCCGAGTTCCTTAACCATAATTCTCTCGATCGCCTTAGTATTCTCTACCTGATCACCTGTGTCGGTTTGGGGTACGGGCGGCTAAAACCTCGCGCCGATGCTTTTCTAGGCAGCATAGGATCACCGAATCCCCCCTTTACGGGAGTCCCGTCAGATCTCAGGCACATGAACAGCGGATTTGCCTACCGTTCGCCCTACATCCTTGGACCGGGACAACCATCGCCCGGCTCGGCTACCTTCCTGCGTCACACCTGTTAATACGCTTGCCTCCCAGGATCAGGTCCCGCGCTCCACCAAAACCCTTCCATCCAAAGGACGGTCGGGCAGGTCTCGGGCGGTTAGTATCCCCTGTTCAACATGGGCGGTTTTTCGCCGGTACGGGAATATCAACCCGTTGTCCATCGACTACGCCTGTCGGCCTCGCCTTAGGTCCCGACTTACCCAGGGCAGATTAGCTTGACCCTGGAACCCTTGATCATCCGGCGGACGGGTTTCTCACCCGTCTTTCGCTACTCATGCCTGCATTCTCACTCGTGTAGGCTCCACCGCTGGTTTACACCGCGACTTCACCGCCCACACGACGCTCCCCTACCCATCCACACTCCTGAACCACGAAGGCTTGGAAAATATGTGAATGCCACAACTTCGGCGGTGTACTTGAGCCCCGCTACATTGTCGGCGCGGAATCACTTGACCAGTGAGCTATTACGCACTCTTTTAAGGATGGCTGCTTCTAAGCCAACCTCCTGGTTGTCTTCGCAACTCCACATCCTTTCCCACTTAGCACACGCTTAGGGGCCTTAGTTGGTGGTCTGGGCTGTTTCCCTCTCGACTATGAAGCTTATCCCCCACAGTCTCACTGCTGCGCTCTCACTTACCGGCATTCGGAGTTTGGCTGACGTCAGTAACCTTGTAGGGCCCATTAGCCATCCAGTAGCTCTACCTCCGGTAAGAAACACGCAACGCTGCACCTAAATGCATTTCGGGGAGAACCAGCTATCACGAAGTTTGATTGGCCTTTCACCCCTACCCACAGCTCATCCCCTCCATTTTCAACTGAAGTGGGTTCGGTCCTCCACGACGTCTTACCGTCGCTTCAACCTGGCCATGGGTAGATCACTTCGCTTCGGGTCTAGATCACGCCACTGCAACGCCCTGTTCAGACTCGCTTTCGCTACGGCTTCCCCACACGGGTTAACCTCGCGACGTAACACTAACTCGCAGGCTCATTCTTCAAAAGGCACGCCGTCACCAGAATCAGACTGGCTCCGACGGATTGTAAGCACACGGTTTCAGGTACTGTTTCACTCCCCTCCCGGGGTACTTTTCACCTTTCCCTCACGGTACTGGTCCGCTATCGGTCATTAGGGAGTATTTAGGCTTATCAGGTGGTCCTGACAGATTCACACGGGATTTCTCGGGCCCCGTGCTACTTGGGATACTCATCAAAGGCGGTGCACAGCATTACGGTTACGGGGCTCACACCCTCTACGGCCGGCCTTTCAAGACCGTTCACCTATACCAGCACTCACACCTCCCCGGTCCGGCAGAACCAGGACAACAAGTCCCACAACCCCGCCCATGCAACGCCCGCCGGCTATCACACATGGGTCGGTTTAGCCTGATCCGCGTTCGCTCGCCACTACTAACGGAATCACTGTTGTTTTCTCTTCCTGCGGGTACTGAGATGTTTCACTTCCCCGCGTTCCCTCCACGCACCCTATGTGTTCAGATGCGGGTCACCAGATCACTCGCGCGTCTGGCGGGGTTTCCCCATTCGGACACCCTGGGATCACAGTCCGGTTATCGACTCCCCCAGGCTTATCGCAGATTCCTACGTCCTTCTTCGGCTCCTAATGCCAAGGCATCCACCGTGTGCTCTTAAAAACTTGACCACAAAAGATCAAGGAGTAATTTTCGAGAGAACCATGAAAACCACCCAGGCCCGCCACACCCCGAAAGGCGAGACCAGCCCGGACAGATCCAGGTTCATATTCTTGGAAATTGCTTCTTATAAAAGATGCTCGCGTCCACTATGTAGTTCTCAAACAACAACCCCGTACCACACACCCCACACACACCCCCAAAAAAAGGGCAAACCATGCGATCGGTGCAGCCAGGAAACCAGAAACAAACAAAACCCGGACACAAGGGAAAAAACCCCCGCCCCGGCCCTGTTGCCTCAGGACCCAACAGTGTGCCAAACACTAAACCGCATCACCCCGCCCCGCACCGTTCCAGGACAGCCACCCCCGAAAGGGAACCCGTCCGTACTAGACACAGGACAAAACCACGCGGCCGCTATTCGTTGATATTCCACCCATGAGCACCCGCCGCAGAACGATCGCCTGCGCAGCGGGCCTTTACTCCTGACAAACCACACACCCCGCATACACGGAAAAAGCATGGGCCTGTAGGTGCTCCTTAGAAAGGAGGTGATCCAGCCGCACCTTCCGGTACGGCTACCTTGTTACGACTTAGTCCCAATCGCCAGTCCCACCTTCGACGGCTCCCTCCCACAAGGGGTTAGGCCACCGGCTTCGGGTGTTACCAACTTTCGTGACTTGACGGGCGGTGTGTACAAGGCCCGGGAACGTATTCACCGCAGCGTTGCTGATCTGCGATTACTAGCGACTCCGACTTCATGGGGTCGAGTTGCAGACCCCAATCCGAACTGAGACCGGCTTTTTGGGATTAGCTCCACCTCACAGTATCGCAACCCTTTGTACCGGCCATTGTAGCATGCGTGAAGCCCAAGACATAAGGGGCATGATGATTTGACGTCGTCCCCACCTTCCTCCGAGTTGACCCCGGCAGTCTCCCATGAGTCCCCACCACTACGTGCTGGCAACATGGAACGAGGGTTGCGCTCGTTGCGGGACTTAACCCAACATCTCACGACACGAGCTGACGACAACCATGCACCACCTGTGAACCGGCCCCAAAGGAGAAACCACATTTCTGCGGCGATCCGGTCCATGTCAAGCCTTGGTAAGGTTCTTCGCGTTGCATCGAATTAATCCGCATGCTCCGCCGCTTGTGCGGGCCCCCGTCAATTCCTTTGAGTTTTAGCCTTGCGGCCGTACTCCCCAGGCGGGGCACTTAATGCGTTAGCTACGGCGCGGAAAACGTGGAATGTCCCCCACACCTAGTGCCCAACGTTTACGGCATGGACTACCAGGGTATCTAATCCTGTTCGCTCCCCATGCTTTCGCTCCTCAGCGTCAGTTAATGCCCAGAGACCTGCCTTCGCCATCGGTGTTCCTCCTGATATCTGCGCATTTCACCGCTACACCAGGAATTCCAGTCTCCCCTACATCACTCTAGTCTGCCCGTACCCACCGCAGATCCGGAGTTGAGCCCCGGACTTTCACGGCAGACGCGACAAACCGCCTACGAGCTCTTTACGCCCAATAATTCCGGATAACGCTTGCGCCCTACGTATTACCGCGGCTGCTGGCACGTAGTTAGCCGGCGCTTCTTCTGCAGGTACCGTCACTTTCGCTTCTTCCCTACTGAAAGAGGTTTACAACCCGAAGGCCGTCATCCCTCACGCGGCGTCGCTGCATCAGGCTTTCGCCCATTGTGCAATATTCCCCACTGCTGCCTCCCGTAGGAGTCTGGGCCGTGTCTCAGTCCCAGTGTGGCCGGTCACCCTCTCAGGCCGGCTACCCGTCGTCGCCTTGGTGAGCCATTACCTCACCAACAAGCTGATAGGCCGCGAGTCCATCCAAAACCGCAAAAGCTTTCCACCCCCCACCATGCGATGAGGAGTCATATCCGGTATTAGACCCAGTTTCCCAGGCTTATCCCAGAGTCAAGGGCAGGTTACTCACGTGTTACTCACCCGTTCGCCACTAATCCCCGGTGCAAGCACCGGATCATCGTTCGACTTGCATGTGTTAAGCACGCCGCCAGCGTTCATCCTGAGCCAGGATCAAACTCTCCGTTGAAGTAAAACAGACACAACCAGGCACCACGGAAATAACGCGGAACCAGGCTGCACAAAATTTGAAACCAGCTAAAAACACCAGACCACACCACGGAGGTGGCAGGCCCGGCAAATTCAACCAATTTAATAAAAAATCGGTATCAACAAACTTGGCACACTATTGAGTTCTCAAACAACAGACACACCCGGCACCACCCAAACTTCCGTTCAGGATCGCTCCGGAGCAACTTTTCAAACTTACCCGCTCGCTTCATCCGAGTCAAATCGGCGATTTATGTCCGGCCCAGCCTGTTGGCTTCCGGATCACCTTGCCGACTCGCTCCGGGGAGCGGCGCAAAAGTAAACTCTACCACTACCTCGGTGGAATGCCAACTACGCCGGGGCAACGCCGGGGCGGTAGGCCCGGAATCCCATGGGATTCCGGGCCTACCTCCTAGAGAAACAACCACCCGGGTGGCCGGCCCCCGCCGGGTCTTAGACCAGCGGTCCGCCAGGACCTACAGGAGCGTTCCGATGAGCGGAGCGTCGGGCCTCAGGCGAGGGGACCGCCGGGCAGTGCCGCCTTCCCGGTCCCACCCTTCAGTTCAGCACCCTTCGGTTCAGCACTCTTCTGTTCAGCACCCTTCGGCTCAACAACTCCGGTCTCAGCAGACCGGGTCCCAGCGGCGCGGGTCTCAGCATCTCGGGTGCCAGCAGCCGTCGGCCCGGCAAAGATGGAATCAGCCTCAGTAACTTTGGCCCTGGCTGCGGCCGCCGAGGTGATCACGCTGGGCTCAGCAGGCTTGAAGTACGCGGCGGCCAGCGGAGGCAGCGTAACCGTAAGAGTTGCCGGCTGGCCGTCGATGCCCTCGTCCTCTGCGGTCAGCGTGCCGCCGTTGAGGACGCCCGATCCGCCGTAGTCCTCGGAGTCTGTGTTCAGGACCTCGGTCCATGCTCCGGCCGAGGGCACGCCCAGGGAGTACTCCTTGTGCGGGCCGCCGGAGAAGTTGACGGCACAGACCAGCGGGTTGCCCTCGGTGTCCCAACGGACAAAGGTCAGGACGTTGCGGTCGGCGTCTGCCCCGTTGATCCACTGGAACCCGCCGGGCTCGTTGTCCCGGGAGTACAGTGCCGGCGTGGACTTGTACAGCTCGTTGAGTTCCTTGAGCAGAAGCTGAACACCGCGGTGCGCCGGGATGTCAGCCAGCCACCAGTCGAGTCCGTGCTGTTCGGACCCACTCGGCTTCCTGGCCGAATTCCGTGCCCATGAAGATCAGCTGCTTGCCCGGGTGTGCCCACTGGTAGCCGAGGAAGGCGCGGAGGTTGGCCAGCTGCTGCCAGCGGTCGCCCGGCATCTTGCGGAGCATGGACCCCTTGCCGTGGACTACCTCATCGTGGCTGATGGGCAGCAGGAAGTTCTCGGTGAAGGCATACACCAGGGAGAACGTGACCGTTCCGTGGTGCCACTTACGGTTGACCGGGTCTTCGGAGGTGTACTTGAGCGAGTCGTGCATCCAGCCCATGTTCCACTTGAGGCCGAAGCCGAGGCCCCCTTGGCTGGTGGGCGCAGTGACGCCGGGGAAGGCGGTGGATTCCTCCGCGATCATCACGGCGCCGGGATGGGTTTTGTACACCGTGGCATTGGTCTCCTGGAGGAACGAGATGGCCTCCAGGTTTTCACGGCCGCCGAAGCGGTTGGGCTGCCACTGGCCATCTTCCCGCGAGTAGTCCAGGTACAGCATGGACGCGACCGCGTCCACGCGCAGGCCGTCGATGTGGAACTCATCAAGCCAGTACAGCGCGTTGGCCACGAGGAAGTTCCGGACCTCGGTGCGCCCGAAGTCGAAGATGAGGGTGCCCCAGTCCGGGTGCTCGCCAAGGTTCGGGTCAGCGTGTTCGTAGAGCGGCTGCCCGTCAAACTGCGCCAGGGCCCAGTTGTCCTTCGGGAAGTGCGCCGGCACCCAGTCCAGGATCACTCCGATGCCTGCCTGGTGGAGCGAGTCCACCAGGAACCGGAACTCATCGGGATGCCCAAAGCGGGACGTGGGCGCGTAGTAGGAGGTGACCTGGTAGCCCCAGGAGCCGCCGAAGGGATGCTCGGCCACGGGCATGAACTCGACATGGCTGAACCCGAGCCACTTCACGTACTCGACGAGTTCCTTGGCCAGCTCACGGTAGCCCAGGCCCAGGCGCCAGGATCCAAGGTGGACCTCGTAGACGCTCATGGGAGAGTTGTGCGGATCCCCGGCGGCGCGTTCCTTCATCCAGTCCGCGTCCTGGAACCGGTAATGCGACTCGACAACCCTCGACGCGGTGAGCGGCGGCACCTCGGTGCCGAAGGCCAACGGGTCGGCCTTCTCTACCCAGTAACCGCCCTTGGTTTTGATTTCGTACTTGTAGCAGGCGCCGGCCGGGACACCCGGGATGAACAGTTCCCAGACGCCCGAGGAGCCGAGGGACCGCAGCGAGTTTTCCCGCCCGTCCCAGGCGTTGAAATCGCCCTTAACCCGGACCGCTTCGGCGTTGGGCGCCCACACGGCAAAGGACACGCCGTCAATGTCGCCCATCGAGGACTTGTAGTGCTGCACGTGCGCGCCCAGTACGGTCCAGAGCTTCTCGTGGCGTCCTTCGCCGATCAGGTGCAGGTCCACTTCGCCCACGGTGGGCAGGTAGCGGTACGGATCGTCCAGGGTCACCGGGGCGGCGTCCTCGTACGTCACCTCAAGGCGGTAGTCCGGCACGTGGCCGTGCTGCAACGGCTCCAGCACCGCCACCCAGACGCCGTCGGCCTCGTGGGTCATGGGCACAGTTCCGGCCTGGGTCACCACGTTGACCGCCTCCGCAAGGTGCTTGACGGTGCGGATGGTTACGTGGCCGTAGTCGTCCAAATGGGCACCAAGCACCGAGTGCGGCGCGTGGTGTTCACCGGCCGCGACGCGTGAGAGCGTGTGCGCGTCCACGTGCAACGGCGCGTGGGGGCTGTCGGTGTGTGCAGAGCCTGTCATGTTCTTACCTTCCGCTGCTGCTCCGGCTGGTTCGCCGGAGCTTTTAGTGCTGAGGAGCCGCCTGGCCGCGTTCACCGGAATGGCCAACCAGCCCGGCCGGTTGCGCAACTCGTACACGACTTCGTAGAGCGCCTTGTCCAGCCACAATGCCACAAAGAGCGGCGAATTACGGTCCACCGTTCCGGGAGTTACTTCCGCGTAGCCTGCCAGGAAGGCCTCGGTGCAATCGTCCACCCAGGACTCAGGGACGCGGACGTCCGGCTGTTCCCTTTCGGCGGCCCCCGCCGCGTAGTCAAAGGAGCGCAGCATGCCCGTCACGTCCCGGAGCGGGTCGTCGGGGAAGTTGCGCTCGGAGATTGGCCGGAGCGGCTCCCCCTCGAAGTCGAGGATGGCCCACCGGTCGTGGCCGCCTTCGGCGCCGGGAACCTGGAGGATCTGGCCAAGGTGGAGGTCGCCGTGGATGCGCTGAAGCGCTCCGGCCGGGGTGCCTTCGAGCCGGCTGAGCAGGCTTTCCAGCCCTTCTTCGTAAGGCCCGACGGCGGGTCCCGCCTCCGCCCACATCTGACGCACGCGCTGGGCTACTCCGGGGGCAATATCCCCGCCCGGAACCGCTTCGGCCGAAACACCCAGCGTTTCGGCGAGCCTGCGGTGGACTGTGGCCGTCGCATGGCCAAGGGCATGAGCCTCAGCCGTGAAGTCCGCTCCCCTGGCCGCCGCGTCAACAGCGAGCCGCCACGCGTCCCGGCCGCCGGCCAGGAATTCGTGGGCCACTGCCAGTTCACCCTGGGCAGGGCCGCCCGATGCGGGCTCGCCCTGGCGAAGTTGCCCCTGCGGGTACCACTCGGCGGTGACCCAGCCCAGCGTGGCGGGGACCTCCGGGGTGCGTGCCGCGGACAGCGCGGCGCCGACCTCCACCTCCGGGTTTCGCCCGGCCGAAAGCACACGGAAGAACTTCACGATGGCGGCGGAGTCGCCGTCGTCCACTATCACCGACGTGTTGGATTGTTCGCCAGACACGACCCGGACCGTCCCGGAGGCCTGCGGCAGCGGCTGGCCGGCCCCGGAAAGGTGGCCGCTGGCGCTGCCGGCGGCTTCCTCCGTCCGCATCAGATCCAGCCATGCGGCAATGAAGGCGGGGTCGTGGACGGCGTCGTAGACCCAGCGGTGCCCCCGTTCGGCGTCGTCGCTTTCACCGATCAGGGCCCGTTGGGCGCCCGGCAGCGGCTCGCTGCGGTAGCTGAGCGGGATCTGGACGACGTCAGTGCGGGAGGCGCCGTCCGCCGTTTTGGAGTCAACGGACGCGAGGAACACCTCCAGGCCGGCCTGGCCGGTGGCGTCGTCCAGGACCAGGCCGCCCACAGGCGCCAGGGTGAAGTCCGGGGACTTCACCGGGAACCACCTCTGGGCCGGAAGCCAGTCGCGGAGCAGTTGTTCGAGTGTGGGTGTCAGTATTGTTTGGATCATCTCATCCCTCAATCGACAGTATCGGCATCGCTTGCGTAAAGGGTGAAGCTGGGTTCGAAGCAGCAGCCCGCACGCGCAGCCAGAAGAAGTCATGGCTGCCCAGCGTCAGCGTCAGCTGGCCGTCATCACTGATGCCGGGGAACGGCTGGCCTCCGAAGACGTCACGCAGGCCCCGGCCAGAAAAGTCCGGAAGCCTCAGGGTGGAGGACACCGGATGCTGGGAAAGGTTGAAGACGCACAGGATGGATTCCGCGGGTTCGCCGGCTGCGTTGCCCTCCGGCAGTTCGCGGAGATAGGCCAGCACCACCTCGTGGTCGGCCTCCACATGCTTGAACGCCCCGAGCCCGAACGCCGGATGGTTCTTCCGCACGCTGAGAATCTGCCGGGTCCAGCGCAGCAGCGATCCGGAATGGGCGGCCTCGGCCTCCACGTTCGCCATGGCGTAGTTGTAGACCAGCGACTGGATCACGGGGAGGTACAGCTTGCCCGGGTCGGCAGCGGAGAAACCGGCGTTGCGGTCGGGGTTCCACTGCATGGGGGTGCGGACGGCGTCACGGTCCTCGAGCCAGATGTTGTCGCCCATCCCGATCTCGTCCCCGTAGTACAGAAAGGGGCTCCCCGGCAGGGACAGCAGCAGGGCGTTGATGAGCTCGATTTCCGCCCTGGAGTTGTCCAGCAGCGGCGCCAGCCTGCGCCGGATGCCGATGTTGGCCCGCATGCGCGGGTCCGGCGCGTACCAGCCGAGCATGGCAGCCCGCTCGTCGGCGGTGACCATTTCCAGCGTCAGCTCGTCGTGGTTGCGCAGGAAAGTTCCCCACTGCGCGCCGGCCGGGATGGCCGGGGTGTCGTGCATCGTCTCGATGATGGGGGCGGCCTTCTGGTCACGCAGCGCGTAGTAGAGCCGCGGCATGATCGGGAAGTGGAAGGCCATGTGGCATTCCGGTTCCTCCTCGGTTCCGAAGTACTCCACCACCTCGTTGGGCGGCTGGTTGGCCTCGGCGATGATGACCCGGCCGGGGTAACTCTCGTCCACCATCTTCCGCAGCCTGCGCAGGAACTCGTGCGTGGCCGGGAGGTTTTCGCAGTTGGTCCCCTCCTCCTCGAACAGGTACGGGATGGCGTCCGCGCGGAACCCGTCGATCCCTTGGTCCAGCCAGAACCGCACGACGTCGAACACGGCGTCGATGACCTTCGGGTTCTCGAAGTTCAGGTCGGGCTGGTGGCTGAAAAACCGGTGCCAGAAGAACTGCCGCCGGATGGGGTCGAAGGTCCAGTTGGATTCCTCCGTGTCCACGAAGATGATGCGCGCGTCCTGGTATTTCTCGTCGGTGTCACTCCACACGTAGAAGTCACCGAAGGGACCGTCAGGATCTTTCCTGGACTCCTGGAACCAGGGGTGCTGGTCTGAGGTGTGGTTCAGCGGGAGGTCGATGATGACCCGGACGCCGCGTGCATGCGCCTCGGCAACCAGCCGCTTGAAGTCGCTGATGGTGCCGAACTCGTCGAGGACGGAGTTGTAGTCCGAGATGTCATACCCGCCGTCCCGCAGGGGTGACTGGAAGAACGGCGGCAGCCACAGGCAGTCAACGCCCAGCCACTGCAGGTAGTCCAGCTTCTCGATCAGCCCGTGGAAGTCGCCCGAACCATCGCCGTTGGCGTCCGCAAAGCCCCGGACCAGCACTTCATAGAACACCGCTTTCCGGTACCACAGCGGATCATGCGGCAAACCCGGTGCATTCAGCTCAAACGTGCTCTTGGGGGTGAAGTGGTGGGTGGGGCTCTGCGGACTGAAACTCACTGGCGGCTACCTCCGGATGCTCAGGATGTGTACAGGTTCAACATGTGCATCCAGCCGCACGTAGTTGTACTCCCCCCATTCCCACGACTCGCCGGAGATGAGGTCATCCACCCAGAATCCGCCGTTCGGAGTGAGGTCGGCCGGGTCGAGCCCCAGCGCGGACAGATCCAGCGAAACCATGCCTTCCCTCGCACTGTGCGGGTCCACGTTGGCCACCACGATGATGGTGTCCCTGGTGCCGTCCGGGAGGGTCTTGTGCTTGGAGTAGACGACCGTGGCGTCGTCTGTGCTTTGGTGCACGGTGAGGTTCTGCAGGTCCCCCAGGGCCGGGTGGGCCTTGCGGATTTCGTTGAGCCTGGTCAGGTATGGCGCGAGGGTCCGGCCGGAGGCGGAGGCAGCGTCCCAGTCGCGGGCCTTGTACTCGAACTTCTCGTTGTCGATGTATTCCTCGGCACCGGGCCGGGCCACGTGCTCGTACAGTTCGTAGCCGGCGTACACGCCCCATAGCGGGCTCGCGGTTGCCGCCAGGGCAGCGCGGATCTTGAACGCCGCCGGCCCGCCGTACTGCAGGTACTCGGTGAGGATGTCCGGGGTGTTGACGAAGAAGTTGGGCCGGAAGAAGGCAGCCGACTCGCGGCTCACGTGGTGGAAGTACTCCTCGAGTTCCTTCTTGGTGTTGCGCCACGTGAAGTAGGTGTAGGACTGCTGGAAGCCTGCCCTGCCCAGCGCGTGCATCATGGCGGGACGGGTGAAGGCCTCGGCCAGGAAGACGACGTCGGGGTCCTCCTTGTTCACTTCGCCGATGAGCCACTCCCAGAACCACACCGGCTTGGTGTGGGGGTTGTCCACCCGGAAGATCTTCACGCCGTGGCTGACCCACAGTTGGACGATCCGCAGGATTTCCTTGGACAGGCCCTCGGGGTCGTTGTCGAAGTTGAGCGGGAAGATGTCCTGGTACTTCTTCGGCGGATTTTCGGCATACGCGATGCTGCCGTCCACGCGGGTGGTGAACCATTCCGGGTGCTCGGTGACCCAGGGGTGGTCCGGGGCGGCCTGGAGTGCCAGGTCGAGCGCCACTTCCAGGTTGAGCTCATTCGCCCGCGCCACGAAGGCGTCGAAGTCCTCGAAGGTTCCGAGGTCGGGGTGGATGGCGTCGTGCCCGCCTTCCTTGGCGCCAATGGCCCACGGCGATCCGGGGTCGTTCGGGCCGGCGATCAGCGTGTTGTTGGGGCCCTTGCGGTGTTGCACGCCAATCGGGTGGATCGGCGGCATGTAGATGACGTCAAAGCCCATGCCGGCCACGGCGTCCAGCCGGTTGGCGGCGGTCCGGAAATTGCCGGACGTCCAGGCGCCCGTGCCGGGGTCGCGCACCGCGCCCTCGGAGCGCGGGAAGAACTCGTACCAGGACCCGCGGCCTGCGCGGTCCCGCTCTACGAGCAGGGGAAACGGTTCGGAGACAGTGACAAGCTCACGGATCGGCTCGCGCTCAACCACGCCGGCGACGTCCCGGTTGAAGCCGGCCGCCAGACGGTCCTCGGGTGAAAGGGATGCATCCGCGAGGATGGTGGCGGCCGAGCGCAGCGTCTGGCGGTCCGCATCGTTCCGGTCCGGCTCCTCGGCGGCCTCCGACAGCAGTGCGGCCCCTTCCGCAAGCATCAGCTCGACGTCGATGCCCGCGTCCACCTTGACCTCGGCGTTGTGGTGCCACGTGCCGTAGCGGTCGTGCCAGGCCTCAATGACGAACGACCAGTTCCCGGTGGAATCAGGGGTGAGCAGGCCTTCCCAGAGGTCGGTACCCTTGCCGCGGTCCCCGGACGGCGGCTGGAGCCGGACCCGCTGGCGCTCGTTGCCCTTCGGATCCAGGAGGACCGCACTGACGCCCAATTGGTCGTGGCCCTCGCGGAAGGACCTGGCGCTGACCACGATTCCTTCACCGGGCAGCGCCTTGGCCGGGAACTTCCCCCCTTCGACAACAGGCTGAACGTCCGTGATGGGGAAACGGCCAAACCGAAGGCCTTCCGTGATCGAAACTTTCGGCGTTTGCTTTGCTGGGGCACTGGTTCGGGTGTTAGTCGTCACAGGCTCGACGTTAGCGAGAAATGGGGCGAAATGCTAAGCCTGCGAACTTAATTACTGAAGCCATTCGTCATTTACCGGAAAGTAATCAAAAGCGGTTCCTGCCGTTCACCCAGTCGGTTAGTGTGGCGCAGGTGAAGGCAATCCGCAGATTTACCGTCCGTACCGTTCTTCCCGAGCCGATCCGGCCGCTGGCCCGGTTGGCGACCAACCTGCGCTGGTCCTGGCACCGCCCCACCCGGGAGCTGTTCGAAAGCCTGAACCCGCGCGTCTGGGCCCAGTGCGGCAATGACCCGGTCAGTTTCCTGGGCCTGGTGGGCCGTGAGGAGATGCACCGGCTCGCGATAGACCAGGACGTGGTGGCCCGGGTGCAGACGGCAGCCGCGGACCTGGACCGGTACCTCACGGAACCCCGCTGGTACCAGGGGCTGGGCAGCGACGCCCCCGCCTCAATCGCCTACTTCTCCCCCGAGTTCGGCATCACCGAAGTCCTGCCGCAGTATTCCGGCGGCCTCGGCATCCTTGCCGGCGACCACCTGAAGGCCGCCTCCGACCTCGGCGTGCCGCTGATCGGCGTCGGACTGCTCTACCAGGCCGGCTACTTCAAGCAGTCACTCTCCCGGGATGCCTGGCAGCAGGAGACCTATCCCGTCATCGACCCCGACGGCCTGCCGCTGACGCTGCTGCGCGAACCGGCCGCGGATGGCAACGGCAAGCCGCTGGAGATATCCCTGCCTCTGCCCAACGGGCGGCACCTTGCGGCACACATCTGGCGTGCCGACGTCGGACGCGTCCCCCTCCTGCTGCTGGACTCCAACGTTCCCGGAAACGACGACGCCGCCCGCAGCATCACCGACCGCCTGTACGGCGGCGGCGGCGACCACCGGCTGCAACAGGAACTGCTGCTCGGGATGGGCGGGGTCAAGGCGCTGCGCGCCTACCAGAAGCTCACCGGCACGCCCGCGCCCGAGGTGTTCCACACGAATGAGGGCCACGCCGGATTCCTCGGCGTCGAACGGATCCAGGAGCTGATGGCCGGCGAGCAGGCGCTCACCTTCGACGAGGCCCTCGCCGCCGGACGCTCGTCCACGGTGTTCACAACGCACACGCCTGTTCCGGCCGGCATCGACCGCTTCGAAGCCGCACAGATCCAGCACTTCTTCGAAGCCGGCCTGGCGCCGGACGTTCCCACGTCGCGGATCCTCGACCTGGGTCGGGAGAACTTCAGCGAGGGCAACCCCTTCGTCTTCAACATGGCAGTCATGGGCCTGCGCCTCGCACAGCGGGCCAACGGTGTTGCCAAGCTCCACGGCGAAGTCTCGCGCGGCATGTTCTCGGCGCTGTGGCCGGGATTCGACCACTCGGAGGTGCCCATCACCTCCGTGACCAATGGCGTGCACGTGCCCACCTGGGTGGATCCCCGGATCGCGAAGCTCGCCCGTGAGCGGTTCGGACCCGAAGCTGAGGTGATGGGCCGCTGGGACCTCGCGTACAACGTCTCCGACGCCGAGGTGTGGGCGCTCCGGCGTGAGATGCGGGTTTCGCTCGTGGAGGATGTGCGGCGCCGGCTGCGGGCTGCGTGGAAGAAGCGCGGTGCGGCCGATGCCGAACTGGCATGGACGGACTCGGTGCTGGACCCGGACGTCCTGACCATCGGTTTCGCCCGGCGCGTGCCCACGTACAAGCGGCTGACCCTCATGCTGCGGGACCCGGAGCGCCTGAAGGCGCTGCTGCTGCACAAGGAACACCCCATTCAGCTGGTCATTGCGGGCAAGTCCCACCCCGCGGACGACGCCGGCAAGAAGATGATCCAGGACCTGGTCCGCTTCACGGACGATCCCGCCGTCCGGCACCGCATCGTCTTCCTGCCGAACTACGACATCGCCATGGCCCGCACGCTGTTCCCGGGCTGCGACGTCTGGCTGAACAACCCGCTGCGGCCGCTCGAAGCCTGCGGCACCTCCGGCATGAAGGCCGCGATCAACGGGTCGCTGAACCTGTCCGTCCTGGACGGCTGGTGGGATGAGATGTACGACGGCGAAAACGGCTGGGCGATTCCCACGGCCAATAACGGCGCGTCCGCCGATGAGCGCGACGACATCGAGGCCGCGGCGCTGTACGAACTGCTCGAGACGCAGGTGGCGCCGCGGTTCTACGGCAACACCGTCTCCGAAGCGGCCGGCGCCGCAGGGCCGTCCGAGTCCGGCCACGAGAAGATCCCTACCCACTGGGTCTCCATGATCAAGCACACGCTGGCCCACCTGGGTCCCGCGGTGTCGGCAGAACGGATGCTGCAGGACTACGTCAACGTCCTGTACCGGCCCGCGGCGGTCGCGGGACGCGAAGCGGTGGCAGGCTCCTACGCACAGGCCAAGGCGCTGGCTGCGTGGGTTACCAAGGTCCGGGCGGCCTGGCCCCAACTGCACGTGGAGCACGTGGACTCGCTGGGCGTCTCGGAGGACCCGCAGATCGGTGACACCCTCCAGGTCCACGCCTACGTGGGACTGCACAACCTGTCCCCCCAGGACGTGGCGGTGGAGGTGGCGTACGGGCAGGCAGCCGAAAGCGACGAACTGGCCAACGTGACCATGGTGGAACTGGAGGCCAAGGAGGAGCTCGGCAACGGACGCTACCTCTTCGCCGGGTCCATCGTAATTGACCGCTCCGGGTCCTTCGGCTACACCGTGCGGCTACTCCCCAAGCACGACGCCCTCGCGTCCAAGGCCGAGCTGGGGCTGATCGTCAACGCCTAGGGCCGCTAGCCCGCCGCAGAACTCCGCGGCGGGCTAGATCAGTACGGCCATGACGGCGAGGTCCTTGCCGGCGTAGCTCTCGGCGTCCTGGAGGATCTCGCAGATGACGCCGAACGAGCGGTCGGCGCGGAAGGCTGCGGGGACCTGCCAGATCACGGTCAGGGGCTTAGCGCCGTCGTCGGAAATGGCGTCGGCGAAGTCATGCAGTGAGTCGTTGAGCGCATCTAAGTTCACGCCGAAGTGCTCCGGAAAATCTAGGGCCTCGCCGAAGGCGGCGAGCACGGACTTCTTGGAGTCGGCGGCCGGCACCAGCAGGCTCCGGCGGCCGGCGTCGGCCACCTGCTCCCGGAGTTCTTCGAGGGTCCAGGTGTCGCCGGAATAGATCTTCATGGTGCTATTTGCCTTCTGCTATGAACTTGAACGATTCGTAGTGGTCGGGCGTGTAGTACTTCTCGCCAGCCTGTCCCGCAACGATCCTGCGGGCACCGCGGTCCGACTCCCCAGGGGTGGGGACCGTGTACTCCTTGTAATACCCGCTGGCCTTGCGCGGCAGGACGCGTTCAAAGTTTCCGAACGTCACGCCGTCGCGGGTGTACGGATAGGGTCCGCCCTGCCGGATCAGGGCGAGGATCCGCCGGCCTTCCGCTGGCAGCTGGGACTCCCGGATGGTGGGGAGCCCGGACACGTTTGGGACGCCAGTGACCTTGTCGGCCGACGACGACTGCGCAGCGGCGGGTGCCGACGTCGCCGTTCCCTGCGGGCCCCCACTCTGCTGGACCGCACTGGGCTGGAGCCCACTGGGCGGTGTGCCGCCCGGCGCGATGAAAAGGTTGAAGACCGCGAGGGCAGCCACGGCAAGCCCCAGCAGCAGCGTTCCGATGGTCCAACGCCTGCGCATGCCCGTTTCCCCGTAAGTTATGTGCGGTAAATGTTGATGGTGTAGGCCTGCACCTCGTCAGGCTCGCCGGAAGCGACCAGGACGCCCTGGCGCCGGTCGTGGAGCTCGGACGTGGTGAGGCGCAGATCGAAGATCCGCTTGCCGGTGCCGTCGTCGTTGGTGACCTGCGGAAGGGTGACCTCGATGTCCTCGGGACCGCCGTTGACCACGATGAGTCCGGCCACGTGCCCGTCATCGGAGCCGAGCAGCAGCTGAACCACCCGGTTCCCGGGATCGTTCCACCGTTCCATGGTCATGGGCTGCCCGCCCTGGTCATACCAGTACAGGTAGGAGCGGGCGTCGCGGATGGGGTAGTTGTGCGGCTGGGCGGTCAGGAACTCCCCGCGGAGCCGGATAACGCGCTTGGTGCTCCGCAACATGGCATGGGACTCCGGCGTGCTGGTCCAATCAACCCAGGTGAGTGGATTGTCCTGGCAGTACGCGTTGTTGTTGCCCTGCTGGGTGCGGCCGAGCTCATCCCCGGCCGTGATCATGGGAACGCCGAGGGAAATCATGAGCGAGGCCATGAGGTTGCGTTTGCTCTGGGCGCGGCGCGCCAGGATGCCCTCGTCCTCGGTGCGTCCTTCGAAGCCGTGGTTGTAGCTGCGGTTGTCGCCGTGCCCGTCCCGGTTCTGTTCACCGTTCGCCTCGTTGTGCTTGCGGTCGTAGGAGACGAGGTCGGTCATGGTGAAGCCGTCGTGGGCGGTGATGTAGTTCAGCGAGGCCAGCCGCGACCGGCCCGACGGTTCGAACAGGCTCGCCGAGCCGGACAGGGCATCAGCCAGCCGGGCCACGGACCCGCCGCGGCCTCCGTTGTCGAGAGCGGCACGGTCCGCCACCCAGAAGGAGCGCACGGCGTCGCGGTAGTGGTCGTTCCAGTCCACCCAGCCGCTGGGGAACCGGCCGGTCTGCCAGCCGCCGTAGCCCACGTCCCACGGTTCGGCGATCAGTTTGACGCGGGAGAGCACCGGGTCCGCGGCGACCGCCACGAGGAAGGGGTGATGGGGATCGAACTCGTTGGCTGCGTTCCTGCAGAGCGTGACAGCCAGGTCGAAGCGGAAGCCGTCGATATGGAACTCGTCCACCCAGTAGCGCAGGGAGTCCAGCACCATTTGGATAACGCGGGGTTCGCCGAAGTTAAGCGTGTTGCCACAGCCTGTGGTGTCAACGTATTTTCCGTTGCCGTCGGTGCGGTAGTACTTCTGCTCGCCGAGGCCCCGGAAGCTCAGGGTGTGGCCGTCGGGCCCGCCTTCGGCGGTGTGGTTGTAGACGACGTCAAGGATGACCTCGACGCCGGCCGCATGCAGCAGCTTGACCATTCCCTTGAACTCGTCCTGGACGGCCTGCGGGCCGGCTTCCTGGGCCGACTTGGTGGCGTACCCGGGGTACGGTGCAAAGAACGCTGCCGTGTTGTAACCCCAGTAATTGGTGAGGCCGAGGTTCTGGAGGTGTGGCTCGTCCAGATGGAAATGCACGGGCAGCAACTGCAGGGCTGTGATGCCGAGACCGGTGAGGTGCTCGATCATCGCGGGGTGGGCCATGCCGGCGTACGTGCCGCGCAGGGCCTCCGGGATGTCCGGATGGAGCATGCTCTGTCCGCGGACGTGTGCCTCGTAGACGATGGTGTTGCGCCACGGTGTATTGGGCTTCTCGTCAGCGGCCCAGTCGAAGTCGGAAGACATCCTGACGCTGGTCAGGAATCCGTCGCGTTCGTCGACGGCCCGGCCGTAAGGGTCCAGCAACAGCGGTTGCCGGCTGCCGCCGTCGTCGTCGTCAAAATCAACCGTGGGAACCGCAAGCGGCAGGACCTCTTCGCCCTTGGGGGCTGCGCGGAAGCCGTACCGTGAACCCACGGGGAATCCGTCCACCACGCCGTGGTGGACGCCATTCGGAAGGCCGGACAGGGTCTGAAGGCGCCAGCTTTGGCCGGGCGCCTGGTAAGCCACCTCCAGCTTGGTGATGTCGGGCGCATAAACGGCAACTCTTGCACGGCCGCCTGATGCCCCGTCTCCGCCGGGAACTTGGCGCGCCTCGCTGACCCCGAGGGGAAAGGCCTGGGAGTCGTCCACCGTCAAGGCTGTGTCTAAAAGAGGCTTTACCATCAATTAAAGCTTATCTGTCACAGCGAAATAGCTGATCTATTCCGGCATGTTACGCATGCCGGAACGTGGCGGTACCGCTGAACGCTGTAATGACGCACCGACGTGGAGGTTTTCGTGAAGATTGCATTGGCTCAAATCATCACCGGAAGGGACGTGGCCGGGAACCTCACCGTGGTCGAGGAATATGCCCGCCGCGCCAAGGAAGGGGGCGCCAAGATCGTCGTTTTCCCCGAGGCCACGATGCGGGCATTCGGCAATTCCCTGCTGGACATCGCCGAGCCTTTGGACGGCCCTTGGGCCAGCCGCGTCCGCTCGATCGCTGACCAATTGGGGATAGTAATCGTTGCCGGAATGTTCACCCCAGGTTCATCGCCGTCCGAAGGGCAGACGAAAGTC
This sequence comes from Arthrobacter globiformis, assembly GCF_030815865.1. Classification (NCBI taxonomy): domain Bacteria; kingdom Bacillati; phylum Actinomycetota; class Actinomycetes; order Micrococcales; family Micrococcaceae; genus Arthrobacter; species Arthrobacter globiformis. Next base: position 1,134,202 of record NZ_JAUSXI010000001.1, on the reverse strand, counting down.
CGCAATACGCTGCTGGTGGCCGGGCCGGGCGTGGACGCCAGCTACGACAAGGTGCACCTGTTCGATGCCTTCGGGTTCCTGGAGTCGGACACCGTGGACGCCGGGACCGGGCCCGTAACGTTCGACGTCGGCGGCATCACCTTTGGTTTGGCCACCTGCTACGACATCCGCTTCCCCGCCCTCTTCACGGCGAACGCTGATCGCGGAGCCGTTGCCAACATCGTCTGCGCGTCCTGGGGTTCCGGCCCCGGCAAAGTTGACCAGTGGCAGCTCCTCGCCCGTGCCCGCGCCGTGGATACCACCACCTACGTCCTCGCTTGCGGCCAAGGCGATCCCGCCACCCAGGGCATCGAACCCCGGGGCGCGGCGCCCACGGGCGTGGGGCACAGCGCGCTCGTCTCGCCTTTCGGGCAGGTCCTCGAAGAGCTCGACGGCGCCCCCGGCCTCCTGTTCGCCGACCTGGACCCCGCTCTGGTCAAGGAAGCCCGCACCAAGCTCCCGGTCCTGGCCAACCGCCGGGAGTTCTAGGGGCAAAACCCCTTCCTCAGATCCTGCAGGAAAAACACTGACCCTCCTGCAGATCCTGCCGCTTTAAACGAAACGCTTCCGCACTCAGGTGCGGAAGCGTTTGCCGTTTCCCTGCGAAAGGTGAGGAGGCGTTTGCCGTTTCCCTGCGAAAGCTGAGGAAGGTTTGCCGTGTTACTTGGCGGCGCGCTGGCGGGAGACTTCGTAGAGGGAGATGCCGACTGCCATGGAGGCGTTCAGGGATTCCATGGCGGAGTCGATCGGGATGGAAACGATCTGGTCGCAGTTCTCCCGGACGAGGCGGCTGAGGCCCTTGCCCTCGGAGCCGACCACGATGCACACGGGTTCGGTGGCAACGGTGAGGTCCGGCAGCGAGACGTCGCCGTCGCCGTCGAGCCCCAGCACGAAGACGCCCATGTCCTTGAACTGCTTGATGGCGTTGTTCAGGTTGGAGGCTCGGGCCACGGGAACGCGGACCGCCGCGCCGGCGCTTGTCTTCCATGCGGCAGCCGTGACGCCCACGGAGCGGCGCTCAGGGACGATGACACCGTGGCCGCTGAACGCCGAGACCGAGCGGATGATCGCGCCGAGGTTGCGGGGGTCGGTGATGCCGTCCAGGGCAACGAAGAGGGGTGCGTTCGCGATGTGCCCCTTCTTCCAGCCTTCCACTGTCTCTTCGGCCAGGTCGTAGGCGTCCTGGTACTCGTACGGCGGAATCTGCAGCACGAGCCCCTGGTGCACGGCGTCGTCGGTCATCCGGTCCAGCTCGGGCTTGCCGGTTTCCAGCAGCGGAATGCCCCGTTCGGCGGCGATCTTCAGCGACTCCTTGACGCGGTCGTCCATCTCGATGCGGATGGCCACGTGCAGCGCCTTGGCCGGAATGCCGGCGCGCAGGGCCTCCACGACGGAGTTGCGGCCGGTGACGACCTCCTCGGTGGCACGCCCCTTCGGGCCCGACCGGGCACCGGCACTGCGGGTGCCGCCGGCACCAGCGGGTCGCTTTGCTGCGGAGCGATCCGCGAGCTGCTTGTTCTTGTGCGCCTTGTGGTACGGGCGGTCCTCGGCCTTGGGGGTTGGCCCCTTGCCTTCGAGAGCCTTGCGGCCGTGGCCACCGGTTCCGGTGGTGGGGCCCTTCTTGAGCTTGCGGACTGCGCCCGGGCGACCTTTGTTGGCCATGAATTCCACCCTTGGTTGTATTGAGTAAGTCTGGACTCCAGTCTACTGACTGGCCTCAAATCGTTGACCGGGCGGGCGCTGAGCCCCGGAGGCTAGCCGCGCTGCAGGCTCCAGGTGGCGCCGTCAGCGTTGTCTTCGACCAGGACGCCGGCCGCCGCGAGGGTGTCCCGGATGGCGTCGGAGGCAGCCCAGTCCTTCTTGGAACGGGCCTCGGCGCGGGCGGCGAGCTGCGCTTCAATGAGCGTCCCGAGCGCACTGGTGGCCTGGTCGTCGACGGCAGGCTGCGCGGCTTCGCTGATGCCCAGAACCCTGAGCATGTCAGTGACGCTGGCCAGGGCCTGCCGCGTCGCCGCCAGGTCGCCATCAGTGAGGGCTGAGTTTCCGGCGCGGACCGTGTCGTGCAGCGCCGCAAGGGCCTGCGGCACGTTGAGGTCGTCGTCCATTGCAGCGGCGAACGCCTCCGGAACGGTGCCGTGGCTGCCAACCAGCAGGGCGCCGTCGTTGGACAGCGCGCGGACGGCGCGGGCGACGAAACCGTCAATGCGTTCGACGGCGGCCGCGGCCTCCTGCAGCGACGTCGGCTGGTAGTCCAGCACCGAGCGGTACTGTGCCTGGCCCAGGTAGTAACGGACCACGCGCGGCGGCGCGATTTCCAGCATCTCGGCCGGGCTGACGGTGTTGCCGACGGACTTGGACATTTTTTCGCCCTGGTAGGTGACCATGCCGTTGTGCATCCAGAAGTTCGCGAAGCCGTGGCCGGCGGCCTGGGACTGCGCCATCTCATTTTCGTGGTGCGGGAAGCGCAGGTCCAGGCCGCCGCCGTGGATGTCGAATTCGGTGCCAAGGTATTTAGTGACCATCGCCGAGCATTCGAGGTGCCAGCCCGGACGGCCGGCCCCCCACGGCGAAACCCAGCTCGCCGTCGTCGGCTCCCCCTCCTTGTAGCCCTTCCAGAGGGCAAAGTCGCGGGGGTCCTTTTTGCCGCGCGGGTCGGCGTCCGCGGCACCCTGCATGTCATCGATCTTCTGCCGCGTCAGCGCGCCGTACTTGTTCCAGGAGCGCACGTCGAAGTAGACGTCCCCGGAGCCGTCGAGGGCGGGGTACGCGTGCCCGCGGTCGATGAGCTGCTGGATCAGTGCGTGCATTTCCGGGATGTGGCCGGTTGCCCGCGGCTCGTACGTTGGCCGGGACACGCCGAGGGTGTCGTAGGCCTTGAGGAACTCCTGCTCGTAGCGGTAGGCCAGCGCCCACCATTCCTCCTCCGGCACGGCGCCGGGCTCCTGCTCGAAGTCGGGATGGAAGGATGCCTCGGACTTGGCGAGGATCTTGTCGTCGATGTCGGTGACGTTGCGGACCACCGTGACGCGGAAGCCGCGGTACTCAAGCCAGCGGGTGAGCTGGTCGAAGGCGATGGCGGAGCGGATGTGCCCCACATGCGGCATGCCCTGCACGGTGGCACCGCAGTAATACAGGCTTACCTTGCCCGGTACCAGGGGAACGAAGTCGCGGACTTCGGCGGATGCAGTGTCGTAAAAGCGCAGGGTCACCGCTCCAGATTAGCCGATGCCAATGTCCCCGCTTACCTGCAGACTTCGCCGATCCGGTTGTTCTGCTTGGCGAGTTCAGCCGTCTGCTCCGAAGTCTTGTTTCCCAGCGAGGTACCGGCCACTTGCTTCATGATGTCGGCCATCTTCTGGATGGGGTCGGCGACGTCCTGTGCCACCTTGTCCGCGACTTCCTGGTAGTGCTTGGCGATCTGGTCTGCCTGCTGCTGCTGGTTGCCCGTGGGCTTGAACGTGTCGCCCTGCAGGAACTTGCAGCTCTCCTCCACGCTCATGCGGGGGCTGCCGGCACAGCCGGCCAGAAGCATCCCTGCGATCACGACGGCGGGAAGCAGCTTTTTCACGGCGGGTCTCCTGGGATTGCGGTACGGTGCTTATTCCAGCGTAGGCGATTTGGCTGCAGGTGCGGACAGCCGCCCTGCAGGCCGGTTACGTCGGGGCAGCTATGCCGCCGGGTAGACCAGGGCCGTGGCCACTGCGGAAATGCCTTCGCCGCGGCCGGTGAAGCCGAGGCCGTCGCTGGTGGTGGCCGTAACGCTGACCGGGGCTCCTGCGGCCTCGGTGAGGACGCGCTGGGACTCTTCCCTGCGCGGGCCGAACTTGGGCCGGTTGCCCACGAACTGCACCGCGATATTGCCGATCTCGAAGCCCGCTGCCCTGACGATCCTGGCTGCTTCGGCCAGAAGCGTGACTCCGGAGGCCCCTGCGAATTCGGGCCGGTCTGTACCGAAGTGAGTGCCCAGATCGCCGATCCCGCAGGCCGAGAACAGTGCGTCGGCGGCGGCGTGCGCCACGGGATCGCCGTCGGAATGGCCGGCGAGGCCCCGCTCCCCCTCCCAGAAAAGCCCGCCCAGCCAGAGCGGCTGCGGGTCGCTGTCCGGGGCAAAGGCGTGCACGTCGATGCCGATGCCTGTCCGGGGCAGGAGTACCGGGGTCCGCGAAGCGTTGTGGGTCATGGCGCCTTCCGTCATGTGGTTTGTCAGCCTTCCACCCAGCGGGCGCCGAGGGGTCCCTCGAGCAGGCCCTCGGCGATGATGAGGTCCAGCGGTGTGGTGATTTTCAAGGACTGGCTGGCTCCACGGACGGCGTGCACCGGCACGCCGAGAAGCTCCACCAGCATGGCGTCGTCGGTCACCGCGGCGGCCTGGCGCTCATCGAAGCCCGAGGCCGCTTCGTGTGCCTGCCGCAGTACGGAGACCTTGAAGCCCTGCGGGGTCTGGACGGCCCGGAGCTCCTCACGGGGGGCGGTTCCGGTGACGAGTTCTGGTGCGATGTCCGTGGCCGGGCCCTCGGTGGCGGCGACCGTCTTGACGGTATCCACCACCGGAATCACCGGAATCACCGCGTCGGCGCCGGCAGCCAGAGCCTGGGCCACCCGGTGGAAAACCTTCTCCGGCGTCAGGGCGCGGGCGGCGTCATGGACCAGAACCGCTTCCGTGCCGTCCTCGATGGCGGCCAGAGCGGAACGGACGGAATCCGCCCGGGACGCCCCGCCGTCGACCATGGTGAGGACCGGGCCGCCGTCGACCAGCTCCACCTGGAAGTCTTCGCAGAGCCGGCGGAGTTCCTCATCACCGGCCGGCAGCGCGATGCAGACCTGGCTGGCAATGCCTGCCGCGACGATCCCGCGGAGCGCGTGCATCAGGATCGGTTCACCACCCAACGGCACGGCGGCCTTCGGCATGCCATACCCCAGCCTCTGCCCGGACCCGGCGGCGACGAGGATCACGGCTGTCACGGGGAGCTTGGGTGCAGTGTTCATGCGCTCTAGCCTACGTCCCAGCCGCACTCCCCCTCCATCACCCAACTGCTCCCCCAACTAGGTAGCAGCTGCGGGCGTTCTCACCGCTGGGAACGCCATCAGCTGCTACCTACATGGGTGTTTTGGGCTGGGTGATTTTTGGGCAAGAAGAAACCCCGGCGGCACTCTGCCACCGGGGTTTAATTCTTGTTAGGAAGCCAAGACCTCGTCGAGAACGCTCGCAGCCTTCTCTTCGTCGGTCTTTTCAGCCAGGGCCAATTCTGAGATCAGAATCTGCCGGGCCTTGGCCAGCATTCGCTTCTCGCCTGCGGAAAGGCCCCGGTCGTGATCCCGGCGCCACAGGTCGCGAACGACCTCTGCAACCTTGATGACGTCGCCGGAAGCAAGCTTCTCCAGATTTGCCTTGTAACGACGCGACCAGTTGGTGGGCTCCTCAGTGAACTCGGCGCGGAGCACATCAAACACGTGCTCCAAACCGTCTTTGCCCACTACGTCGCGAACCCCAACAAGGTCAACGTTCTCTGCTGGAACTTCAATGGTCAGATCACCCTGAGCCACCTTGAGCTTGAGATACATCTTCTCTTCGCCCTTGACAGTGCGCATCTTGATCTCTTCAATTTTTGCTGCACCGTGGTGAGGGTAAACTACTGTCTCGCCGACCTCAAAAACCATGTGGACTTTCCCCTTTCCCGCAGACCAGTTTATCACGATTAAGGCATATGACTGGCATGGAAACGGTCCGGAAACCCCGTAAATCCGCGGAAAATGGCCGAAATCAGCCACTTAGACCCCTTGACGGATGCGAACAATAGTGCATCGCATGCAGGCCCACAAGCGTTACGCGCGGGTAATTGCGGGTCTCCGGCAACGGCCTCAGGACCCCCTAAAGTGGCGGCGGAAGGGCCGGTCATGTGGAGGGGCCGAATCCTTGTTTGGCCCTCTTTGCCGATAGGCTATGCCTGAAAACTGTTTCAAAGACTTTTCGAGGAGTGCGTGACGTGCGTTTCACTGCGATGAACCGGGGCCAGAGCGGCAAGATGGCAATGGCGGCAGCCGCCCTGAGCGCCGGCCTGCTGGCCCTGACGGGCTGCGGCTACGTCAACGCCCAGCAGACCTCTCACCAGTACGCTGCCTCCGACGGAACCCGCGCCGAGGTCGGACCGGTGCAGCTGCGCAACATGCTCATCGTATCCGCGGGCGAGAACCAGCCGGGCCGCGTCATCGGTGCCGTCTACAACTCCTCTTCGAAGGACGTCAAGGTCACCCTCAAGGGAGCCGAAGGCGCGCAGACCGAAGTTCCGGTGAAGCAGAACTCCTACACCTTGCTCAACGAATCCGCGGACGAAGCCATCCTGAGCACGTCCGGCGGCAAACCTGGATCCCTCGTGGACGTCCAGGTGACCGAGGACGGCACCAACGTCAACAAGACCGTGAAGATTCCTGTGGTGGACGGCACGCTGAAGGAATACGCCGCCTACGTCCCGGGTGGCGCGCCGAGCGGGTCTGCCACTCCGAGCCAGACCGCAACGCCGGCTGAAACTGCATCGCCGGGTGAAACTGCCTCGGCCACGCCCACCGAAAGCCACTAGCACCGCAGGCCACTGACGGCCGCTTACTAGAGCAGCAATACGAAGAAGGAGGGGTTCCCGGCCGGGAACCCCTCCTTCTTCGTGTCTATCGGTGCTTAGTGTCGTCGGCGCCTCGGCGCCTCGCCCGGGCCGGCAGCGAACTTCTACGGCTCGAACTTGTAGCCCAGGCCGCGCACGGTGACCAGATAACGCGGCAGGGACGGGTCGGGCTCGATCTTGCTGCGCAGCCGCTTCACGTGGACGTCGAGCGTTTTGGTGTCGCCCACATAGTCGGAGCCCCAGACACGGTCAATCAGCTGGCCCCGCGTCAGCACACGGCCGGAGTTGCGCAGCAGCATCTCCAGCAGTTCAAACTCCTTCAGCGGCAGCGACACCTGCTCGCCGTCGACGCTTACCACGTGCCGCTCGATGTCCATCCGCACGGGGCCGGCGTGGACGGTGGAGGCGATGAGTTCCTCCGGTTCGCCCTGGCGCCGCAGCACCGCGCGGACGCGGGCCACCAGCTCGCGGGAGGAGTAGGGCTTGGTGACGTAGTCGTCCGCGCCCAGCTCCAGCCCGACTACCTTATCGATCTCGGTGTCCTTGGCGGTCAGCATGATGACCGGGACGGTGGAGCGCTGACGCAGCTGCCGGCAGACCTCCGTGCCGGACTGTCCCGGCAGCTGCAGGTCGAGCAGCACGAGGTCTGCCCCGTTGCGGTCGAATTCCGTGATGGCGTCGAGGCCGTTGTCCACGACCTCCACCTCGAATCCTTCCTTGCCCAGTAGATAGGACAGGGGATCGCTGAAGGACTCCTCATCCTCGACAATAAGAATCCTGCTCAAGCGTTAGCTCCTCGTTCGTGGACGCCGCCGGCGTCGTGTGGTTCGTTGGCCTGTTGCGGCCGGTCGGGCTGGCCCCGGGGTGAATCGGAAGCCAGCGTTGCGGCTTCCTGGGCAGTGCGGTCACGCGGTTCCGGCGCAAACGAGTCTCCCTGCCCTTCCATCTCCGGCAGCCGGAGGGTGAACGTGGAGCCCTGGCCGGGCTGGGACCAGAGCGTGACTTCCCCGCCGTGGTTGGAAACAACGTGTTTGACGATGCTCAGGCCCAGACCGGTTCCGCCGGTGTGGCGGGACCGGGCCGCGTCCACGCGGTAGAAACGTTCGAACACCCGTTCCTGGTCCTCGGGTGACAGGCCTTCGCCCTGGTCCGTGACGGAGACGGAAACCAGTCCTTCCCTGGACCTCACGCCGATGCCTACCCGGGTGTTCTCCGGCGAGTAACGGATCGCGTTGTCGATGAGGTTGCGCAGCGCGGTGACCAGCAGGTCCTGGTCACCGTAGACCTTCGCCTCCGCACGGCCGCCAATGACGATCTGGATGTTCTTGCTCTCGGCGGGCAGCTGCGACCGGTCCACGGCTTCGGAGATGACGTCGTTGATGTCCACAGGGTGCCCCTGCTGCGCCACGTTCGCGCCCTGCAGCCGTGACAGCTCAATGATGTCCTGCACCAGCGCGGCGAGGCGGACCGACTCTTTGTGCATGCGTTTGGCGAAGCGCCGGACGGCGTCCTCATCGTCCGCCGACGATTCCAGCGCTTCGGCCAGCAGCGAGATGGCGCCGACCGGCGTCTTCAGTTCGTGGGACACGTTGGCCACGAAGTCGTTGCGGATCTCCTCGGTCCGGGTAATCTCAGTGCGGTCATCGGCCAGCAGGACGATGTATTCCTCACCCAGCATTGCTGCCCGGACCTGCACGATGATGGTTCCCTGGCCGAGCGGTCCCCGGGGCAGTTCAAGTTGCCTCTCCAGGATCACGCCGTCCCGCCGGACGTTCGCCGTCATGTCCAGCAGCTCGCGGTGCACCACCGTGTGGCCGCGCACCAGGCCGTAGGCGTAGGCCGCCGGACTTGCCCGGACGACGCCGTCGATCGCGTCCACCACCACGAACGCCTGCCCGACGACGGCGAGGACTTCTGCGGACCCCTGGGGCAGCGCCGGTTCGTCGTACTCAATGTCCACGAGCTCGCGCTGCTTCTCGCTGGCACGGAAGGCGAGCACGCCAAAGACGCCGAACGACAGGCCCAGCAGGCCGGCGATGACACCTAAGAGCATTGGATCCACGCCTCCAGCTTATGCTTCCGGGAACCCCCGATATCCGATAAACGGCCCACGCGGTGCGGATTCAGCTAACGTTCATCTTGAGGTGTGTATCAGTTCACCGAACACTGGAAGAGTGTGCGGTTGGACTGCCGGAACGGTGACACGAAATTCTGACCGCCGCGGCGGGGCGGAGTTTCCAAGGAAAGGACGCCTACGTGCGCAAGGTTTTTCAGGAGGAGCTGGCCCATGTGGGCGAGGACCTCATCGAAATTTCAAAGCTGGTCAGTGAAGCGATCGGCAAGGCAACGACGTCGTTCGAGAGTGCCGACGTCGATCTGGCACAGGACGTCATCGCTGCGGACGCCAGGATCGACTTCCTGCAGAACAGCCTCGACGAGCGCGCCATCGACATTCTCGCCCTGCAGGGCCCCGTGGCCAGCGACCTGCGCATGATCGTCGGGTCGCTGCGGATGAGCGCATCCCTGGAGCGCATGGGTGACCTTGCCCGCCACATTGCGCAGCTGGCCCGGCTGCGCTTCCCCGCCATGGTGATCCCGGAGTCCCTGACCGGGACTTTCAAGAGCTTTGCCGAGCAGGACATCGAGATCGCGAACAAGCTCACCCAGCTGCTGGAGACCCGCGACCTCGAGGTTGCCCGCGACATCCTCAAGGCCAACTCCGCGGTGAACGACCTCCACCTTAGTGTCTTCAAGGCGATCGCACGCCCCGAGTGGCAGGAATCCCCGGCCACCACCGTGGACGTTGCACTGGCCAGCCGCTACTTCGAGCGGTTCGCGGATCACGGCGTGTCCGTGGCGCAGAAGGTCACCTACCTTGTGACCGGCGCCTGGCACCCGAACAGCATCGAGCAGGGCTAACAATAAAGTCGGGTTTTTGTACACTTGTTGGCCCCGCGGGGGTATTTGGGGCCAATATCTGTACAAAAACTCCACCGGATTAAAACGGACGACGCCGGCTGGTCACCTGAGGTGACCAGCCGGCGTCGTGGTTACGACAAGCTCAACCAGCGGGCTGAAGCGAGCTACTTCTTGCCCTGGTTGGCGACGGCCAGGATGGCCTGCTCGGCTGCCTCGGGATCGAGGTAGGTTCCGCCGGGGGTGATCGGCTGGAAGTTCTCGTCCAGGTCGTAGACCAGCGGGATGCCGGTGGGGATGTTCAGGCTGGCGATGGCGTCGTCGCTGATGCCGTCCAGGTGCTTGACCAGGGCGCGCAGGGAGTTGCCGTGCGCCGTGACCAGGACGGTCTTGCCGGCCTTCAGGTCTTCCTTGATGTCCGATTCCCAGTACGGGAGCAGACGGACGAGGACATCCTTGAGGCACTCGGTTCGGGGCATTTCGTCGCCGAGGTCCGCGTAGCGCGGATCGCGGGACTGGGAGAACTCGCTGTTGTCGTCCAGTGCGGGCGGCGGGGTGTCGTAGGAGCGGCGCCACAGCATGAACTGGTCCTCGCCGAATTCGGCCAGGGTCTGGGCCTTGTCCTTGCCCTGCAGGGCACCGTAGTGGCGCTCGTTGAGGCGCCAGTCGCGCTTAACGGGGATCCAGCCACGGTCGGCCTTGTCCAGGGAGATGTTGGCCGTGTTGATGGCCCGCTTCAGGAGCGAGGTGTAGAGGATGTCCGGGAGAATGTTGTTCTCAACCAGCAGTTCCCCACCGCGTGCTGCTTCCTCGCGGCCCTGATCGTTCAGGTCTACATCCACCCAGCCGGTGAACAGGTTCTTGGCGTTCCATTCGCTGTGGCCGTGGCGCAGCAGAATCAGCTTGTAAGTCATGATTTTCATCCTAGCCGAGCGCGGCCCGCGGGTGCCGAGAGTTACATCACGCGGCAGGACCGCCCGCATCCTGTAGGCAGGGCTCCCCGTTAAGCTGGTGCCGTGGTGCAGAAAGCAGAGCGGGTGGTGACCAGCCGGGGCAAGCCGGTGGGGAACGTGACCCGCGGCACCACCAACCCGAACCGCATGCGCAGGCTGGACAGGTGGCTGGCCGGGCCGCAGGCCTGGCGGCTCCGGAGGGCAGCCGACCCGCTCGTGGTGGACCTGGGCTACGGCGCTTCGCCGGCCACCGCCGTCGAACTCTTTGAACGGCTCCGGGCGGTACGGCCGGATGTGCGCGTCTGCGGGATCGAGATAGAACCGGAACGCGTGCGTGCAGCGAAGGCACTGGAGCGCCCGGGCCTGAGTTTCCACAACGGCGGATTCGAACTTCCGGTGCCCGGAGACCCGGTGTTTGTGCGCGCGTTCAACGTGCTGCGTCAGTACGAGGAAGCGGACGTCCGCGGCATCTGGGAACTGGTGCAGGGCCGGCTGGCTCCGGATGGCCTGTTCATCGATGGGACATGCGACGAGATAGGCCGCCGCTCCGCCTGGATCGCCCTTGCTGCTGAGCGGCCGCTGAGCCTCACCATGTCGGTGCGGTTCGGGAGTTTCGGGCTACCGTCCGAGATCGCGGAACGCCTGCCCAAGGCCCTCATCCACCGCAATGTTCCCGGCGAACGCATCCACACGCTGCTGAAGGCGATGGACCGGGCATGGCTCGAGGCGGCGCCCTTGGCGCCCTTTGGAAACAGGCAACGGTGGACGGCCATGTGCCGGGCGCTGCTCGACGGCGGGTGGCCGGTACAGGATGGCCCCTCGCGCTGGCGGCTCGGGGAACTTACCGTCGGCTGGGAAGCCGTGGCGCCAGACTGACGCCTGGGCCCACGCCGGCAGGGTTCCCTGGGCGAGCTTGCGAGGTCAGGGTGCCGACGGGGATCACCAAGGATTAAGTGCGGTCACCAGGGGCCGTAGGGGCCCATGTTTCGGCTGCCGCCGCGGCCGGCGTCCTTCACGGCCGGCCGGACGTCGGCCAGGTAGACGGAGGCCGCCACCACTGCTCCCAAGCCAAACAGGCCAAGCGGGCCGAGGAGGCCGCCCGATCCGCCGCCCAGCACGGAGAGCGCACCGACGGCCAGGCTGCCGCCGGTCAATGCCAGCCAGAACGTTTTGGTGCGCTTGCCAACAGCTTCAAAGGCGTTTGGCCGGTGGCGGACGCAGTCAAAGAAGGCCCACACCTCGAGGACCAGTGCTATCAGCCCCAAAATGTAATAGACCGTGCTCTCAACGTAGAAAATCAGTAGTCGTCCGTCCACCAGCCCAGCCTATCGGTCCAGGGCGTCCAGCGCCTGCTTCAAATCGGCCCAGAGGTCCTCGACGTTTTCGATGCCGACGCTGAGCCGGACAAGGTTCTCCGGGACACTCTCCGGTTCTGCAACGTGCCGGCGCCGCCGCTCGATCAGGGATTCCACCCCGCCCAAGGACGTGGCGGGCAACCACAGGTCCAGGGCTCGAACCAGTTTGTCCGCAGTTTCGGAAGCGCTGAGCCCGCCGGCGGCGGCTACCTGGACACAGAGAATGGAACCAAAGCTTGTCATCTGGGACTTGGCCAGATCGTGGCCAGGATCCGACACCAGGCCCGGGTAGCGCACATTCTCCAGGGCCGGGTGTGCGCTGAGGCGCTCGGCCAGCACCGCTGCCGACGCCTGCGAACGCTCAATCCGCAGGGCCAGCGTGCGCACGCCGCGCAACGCCAGCCACGCTTCGAAGGGACCGGCGATGCCACCATGGATGATGCGGTGGTGAAGAAGGGTCTCGCGCAGTTCCGCGTCAGAGGTCACCAGGGCGCCCAGCACCACGTCGGAGTGGCCGGCCAGGTACTTGGTCACTGAGTGAAGCACGACGTCGGACCCCAGGCTGAGCGGCTGCTGCACCAGAGGGGTGGAGAAAGTGTTGTCCGTGACGACGACGGCGCCGGCGTCGTGGGCTGCCTGGGTGAGCGCCCGGATGTCCGCGATGCCGAGCATCGGGTTGGTGGGGCTTTCCAGCCACAGCATGTCCGCCGCCTTGCCGTCCTGCGGTGCTATCTGGGCCCGGACCGCTTCGGTGTCCGCGATGTCCACGGTGCGGAGTTCGAGGAGGCCCTTTTCTGCCAGCTCGGCAGCCATGACCAGCGAACCGGAATAGCTGTGGGACGGCATCACCAGGACGCCCCCGTTGGGGATCAGGGAGAGCGCGGAGCTGACGGCGGCCAGGCCCGAGGAGTACAGCAGGCCCGGCAGTGAGGCGCCCTCGAGCTGACCGAGGGCCTCTTCGAACGGGTCCCATGTGGGGTTCGAGTAGCGGCCGTAGCCGCGGTCGCCGTCGTCGAGCGCGCCGGTGCCGAAATAGGTGGAGGAGAGCACGATGGGCGGGTTGACGGGCGCATCGTGTTCACGGGGCGGACGGCCGGCGGCCACGACCACCGTTTCGGCAGACAGGGATGCGGCATGCTGATCGGAAAGACTCATGGTCAAAGGGTACGTTGGGTGCCTGCCCGCTGGGAAAGCGGCTGCTTCTGGCTGGATGCTGAAGCGGGCGCGGGGCATTTTCGTCGGTGGAAATCGGTAGGCTGGATAAGTGAATATGCAGAGCTCCGGACTTTTCATCGCCTTCGAGGGCGGTGACGGTGCCGGCAAGTCAACCCAGACGGCCCGGCTGGCCGGCTCGCTGGAATCGCGCGGCCTCACCGTGCTGCGCACCCGGGAACCCGGCGGGACGCCTATCGGCGAGAAGCTCCGTTCCCTGGTGCTGGACCACGGCCACGGCCACATCGACGCCCACACCGAAGCCCTGATCTTCGCCGCCTCCCGGGCCGCGCACGCCAGCCAGATCATCAAGCCTGCCCTGGCCCGCGGCGAGGTGGTGCTCACGGACCGCTACATCGACTCCTCGGTGGCATACCAGGGCGCTGGCCGCGGCCTCGGCACGGATGCCGTGCGGAGCGTCAACGAGTGGGCCACGTCCGGTCTGCAGCCGGACCTGACGGTGCTCCTGGATGTCCACCCGGCCGAGGGCCGCAGCCGCCGCACCGCCGGGGATGCTGCCGAGGACCGGCTGGAATCGGAAGCCGACGAGTTCCACGCCCGGATCCGCCAGGCGTTCCTGGACCTCGCCGCGGCGAGGCCGGATAACTACCTGGTGCTGGAGGCAGGACGGCCTGTCGAGGACATCGCTGGACTGATCCTGGCGCGCGTCGAGCAGCTCCTCGCACGAACCGGCACCGACCGGCAGGGACGGCCATGACCGTCTGGGATGACCTGCAGGGCCAGCCAGCCGTCGTCGCCCAGCTGCGGCAGGCGGCCATGGGTGAGGGGCTCACGCACGCCTGGCTGTTCACCGGGCCCCCCGGCTCCGGCCGCTCCAATGCCGCCAAGGCTTTCGCCGCGGCACTGAACTGCGACCAGGACGACGTCACCATGCGCGGCTGCGGCACCTGCCCGGCGTGCCTGACCATCCTGGGCGAAACCCACGCCGATGTCTCCTTTGTGCGCACCGAAAAGGTGACCATCACCATCGACGAGGCCCGTGAACTCGTGGCCACCGCGGGCAACCGGCCGTCCTCGGCCCGCTGGCGGATCATCGTGGTGGAGGACGCCGACCGCATGGCAGAACGCACCACCAACGTGCTGCTCAAGGCCATCGAGGAGCCCACCCCACGCACCATCTGGATGCTGTGCGCCCCCTCCCCCGCGGACGTCTTGGTGACCATCCGCTCGAGGTGCCGGGCAGTGGCGCTGCGGCTTCCGCCCGCCGCAGACGTGGCGGCCCTGCTGGTGAAGCGCGACGGCGTGGACCCGGCCCTTGCTGAGCGGGCGGCGCGGGCCGCCCAGAGCCACGTGGGCATCGCCCGCCGTTTAGCCCGGGATGGCGAGGCCCGGGACAGGCGCCTGGAGACCGTCCGGTTCCCGCTGGGCCTGCGCGGCATTACGGCCGCCGTGATGATGGCTGATAAACTTGTGAAGATCGCCACCGAGGAGGCCGCCAGCTCCAATGAGGAGCGCGACGCCGCCGAGAAGGCCGCCCTGTTGGCAACGCTGGGAGCCCCCGAGACCGGGACCCTGCCGCCTGCCATGCGCAGCCAGGTGAAGCAGCTTGAAGACGATCAAAAGCGGCGGGCAAAGCGTTCCGTGACCGATTCACTCGACCGGACGCTGACTGACCTTCTCTCGTTCTACCGGGACGTTCTGATCATCCAGCTGGGGAACGCCGTCGAACTCGTGAACGTTGAACTCAGGAGCGAACTGGAGGAGTTCGCCCAACGGTCAGGGCCGGAGGTGACACTCGCCCGGATGGACGCCATCAACAACGCCCGCAAGCGCATCACCACCACCAACGTCGCACCCCTGTTGGCCGTAGAGTCAATGGCCGCGAGCCTGATCTAAGCCACACACTGCCCGCCATCTGACTGACCAAGCTGACGCCGCCTACAAGGAGAAAACCGCATGATGTCTGCACCGCCCCTGTCCTCGCGACCCCGGACCCTCGCGGGCGGGATGCGGGCGGCCGGCGCCATGGCGCTTGCCTTGCTGCTGGCATCATGCAGTGCCCTTGGCCTCTCCAAGGACGAGTCCTCCCAGGGCGGCTCCACCGGGCAGGCCGACCCCTCGATAGCGGCGGCCGCGCCCGAAGGGCTGAAGGAC
Organism: Arthrobacter globiformis; assembly: GCF_030815865.1. NCBI lineage: Bacteria > Bacillati > Actinomycetota > Actinomycetes > Micrococcales > Micrococcaceae > Arthrobacter > Arthrobacter globiformis. The sequence goes on along the minus strand of NZ_JAUSXI010000001.1, from coordinate 1,118,998 downwards.
TTCTACTCGCAGAAGATTGTCTGGGAGCCCTGCGAGGACAAGCTGCAGTGCGCCAAGGTCAAGGTGCCGGTGGACTACGCGAAGCCGGACGGCGACACGATTGAACTCGCTGCCGTGAAGATCGCCAGCACCGGGGACAAGAAGCGGGGCAGCCTGCTGGTCAACCCCGGCGGACCGGGCGCATCCGGCTACGACTTCGTCAGGGATGCCGGCAACAGTAATTTCTCCGAGGCGGTACGCGCCAACTACGACCTCGTAGGTTTCGATCCCCGCGGCGTCAAGCGCTCAGCACCCGTCACCTGCCTCACCGACAAGGAACGGGACGAGGCAAGGACAAAGGTCTACACGCCGGAAACCGACGCCGGGCTGGCAGTGCTACGCGCTGATAACAAGGCCATCGCCGCCAAGTGCGCTGAGCAAACGGGCGCGGTCCTTGGCCACATTGACACTGTAAGCGCCGCCAAGGACCTGGACGTCCTGCGCGCCGTGCTCAACGACTCCAAGCTCAACTACATGGGTTTTTCGTACGGCACTTTCCTGGGCTCCACCTACGCGTCGCTCTTCCCAAACAATGTGGGGCGCATGGTCCTCGATGGCGCCATTGATCCGTCCCTCAGCGCGGAGGAGCTAACGTTGGGCCAGGCCCGGGCCTTCGAGAAGGCGCTGCGTGCCTACGTGGAACATTGCCTCGGGGAGGAGGGGTGCCCCCTGAGCGGAACGGCTGACGACGGCCTCCAGCAGATCCGCGACCTCATTAACTCCGTGATCCAGACTCCGCGTACGGCCAAGGACGGCCGGCTGGTGGGCGGCAATGTCTTCGTCAGCGGCATCGTCGTTCCGCTCTACGCCAACGAAAGCTGGCCGGCTTTGACGCAGGCACTGGACGCTGCCATGAAGGGCGACGTCAGCCCCATGCTTCGCCTGGCCGACCTGGGCGCGAACCGGTCCCCCAACGGCAAATACACGTCCAACACGGCTCTTGCCTTCAGCGCCATCAACTGCCTGGACTACCCCACGAGCAGCGATCCCGCGGCCATGCGTGCCGAGGAGCAACGGCTTCGTGAGGCCTCCCCCACGCTGGGCTACTTCTTCGCCTACGGCGGGGCGAACTGCGCGGACTGGCCGTACAAGAACATCCGGACCCCCTCCGCCGTCAAGTACAGCGGCTCCGCGGCGATCGTCGTCGTTGGTACCACCGGCGACCCGGCAACGCCGGTGGAGTGGGCGAGCGAACTGCGGAAGCAGCTGGGCAACGCGTCTCTGCTCACCTTCAAGGGTGAGGGCCACACCGCCTACGGCCGGTCCAACACCTGCATCACCAGCGCCGTGGACAAGTACCTCGTGGACGGCAAGGAGCCGGCGGACAACACCGTCTGCTGACCCCGCGGCCGTGGCGGCCGGTGCAGCAGCAGCGGCCGCACCCCGGCCGCCATCGATGCATCAGGTCGGAGGAGCCTCAAGTTGCTGGAGCCTCAGGTTACTGGAACCTCAGAGCCGGGAAGCGCGCCGCTCCAAAAGTGCCGGGAAGTCCTTAATGGAGGGCAGGACGTCGGTGGCACCGGCGCCGCGAAGCGCCGCCTCGGAGTGCGACCCGGTCAGCACCCCGGCAGCCACGGAAGCACCGGCGCGCAGGCCGGAATGGATGTCCGCGGCCGAGTCCCCCACCACGGCCACCTTCCGGACGTCGTCAATGTCGAGGGCTAGGACCGCTGTCAGCACCATGTCCGGGAACGGCCGGCCCCTGCCGGCGTCCGCGGGGCACAGGCTGAGGTCTGCCAGGCCCATCCAGCCCAGCGATTCCAGCACCATGTTCTGCGTGTGGCGTCCGAAGCCGGTAGCCAGGCAGACCTTGACGCCTGCGTCCCGGAGCCAGCCGATGGTGTCCTCGGCCCCCGGGACCGCACGGACTCCGCCGTCGGCGATGAGTTCATCGCAGTTCAACTCGAACCTCTTGTTGGCGCTTGTAGCCGCCTGGGGGTCGTCGAACAGTTCGGCGAAAACCGTCATCCGGGAGATGCCGGAGCGCTCCCGCGCGTAGCGCAGCATGCCTTCAAAACGGGCCGCGCCGGCCGGCACTCCCTGCTCCACCAGCGTGCGGGACATCGCGCGGTCCATGAGGCCGCCGTCGTACACGGTTGTTCCCACCATGGCCAACACCGCCAGCCGGACCGGCCGGCCCTGCTCCGCCGCCTCCGCATCCGCCGAGAGGGCAGTGCGCACTGCGCTGCCGGTTGAGATTGCGCTGTTGGGTGTCATGGTCGAGCTCCTTTGCCGCTGGTGCGCAGGCATGCTGCGCCACACTGTCGGATCCAGCATTCCCCCCGTTGCTGTGTGTGGCCTGAACTGGATCCAACGGCGGAATGAACGTCCCGCCAACGTCAATCGCAGCCAGCGGGGCGCTCATTTTGACCCGGACACGGGGACTCTATTACAGTTGTCTCTTGCATGAACCGGCCGGTTTCCCGGCTGATTGGTGCGGTGCTTCCTTAGCTCAGTCGGTAGAGCGTTTCACTCGTAATGAAAAGGTCATCAGTTCGATTCTGATAGGAAGCTCGGGATAAACCCCCTAGAAACTACGGTTTTTGGGGGGTTTTTCGCTGGTTTCGCCCGAAGACGCCACTGGGGCTGGGGCACATCTTTGGCGCCCTTCGGCGCAAACATCCGATTCACCTGCATCCACGCACGCCGTCGGAGACTTAAGCCAATCTGGCATCGCACGCAGTGGGCGGGTTTTTCTTGAGCCAGTCTTGATCGGCACCCGAGGGGACCTTGAGTCAACGACGGCAGGGTGTTCGCTACCGGCACGGAAGACCGGCCGTACGAAGTCCGCAGGTCGGGCTCCTTCATGAAGGGGACGTTCGCCACCATGGACTGCAACCTGAACTCCACCACCGGCAAGGCCGTCGCCTCCTTGGTCTTCACCGGGCACCCAGCCCTCCCGCGCCAACAAATAACCCACACACGTCCCCTCCGTCGTCTGGCCCCAGAACCGCGGCGGAGGGGGCCCATCCGCAAGGCAGCACGCCACGACGGCAGCAGCAGCAACGCCGCCGGGCAAGGTGTGCCCGGCACGGCGGTCCCCGTCGAAGGCCAGCTGCTGCTGAAGGCCGTCCGCGGGCGCCTCGACGTCTAGGCGGGGGCGCACGCCGCCGTCACAAAGTCATAAATCTCCCCACGCAGTGCTGTGCCGGCCGGGATCTTCAAACGCCCCTCGCGTTCTCCAACACCCACATGCAGGGGCAGCAGCGTGCCCACTTTGTCCTCGGCGATGGCATGCGGATCGCAGCGGGCAGGACGGATCCGCAAACGCAGTTCAGAGCGCGGGGCGCCTTGAACGATGCGGACGTTCCGCGGCCACGGCTCGTCCGCCGGCGCGGCAATCAGGGTGGTCCCGTCGATGCTCACGATGGTCATCGACCTGATGTCCGTGCCGGCGCCGTCCGCTTCCTTCGGGGTGATGACCAGCCGGACGACGGCGGTGCGGGAGTCCGGCGCAATCTCAAGTCTGCCGTCCAGGACGATGTCCGCCACGGCGGCCGCCTCCGCCGCTAGGCACAGCTCCGTGTTGTTCCGCTCCAGGACACCGAAGGGGTCGACGGCGACCGGCGCCATGTCCTGCAGACCGGCCCGCCCGGGCTCCGAATACCTCACAATGGCGACTGGCTGCTGCGTGGTCGCTTGATGCGCGGTTGATTGGTCCCGGCCGCAGACCGGGGCCGGCAGCCGGGCTGGAAGGCTCTTAGGCTGGCCGGGAGGCAGTTCGAGGCTTCCGCCGGTTGGCTCCCACAGAATGTCCCCTTGGAACAGTGGCGACGCCAGTTGCGCCGCAGCCACCGTCATGGGTCCGCCGGAAACGTTGGTAAGCAGGAGCTGGATGGCCTGTTTTCCGTACTGGTCGCGCGACTGGTTCACCTCCACCGTTATCGGCAGTGGTCCAGCTGACTCTTGTGGCTCAGGCACGGTGCAGGCCGCGAGCGCAGGGACCGCCGTCGCCATGGCAACCGCCGCCAGAACAGTCAGCCAACGGCGTGCGAGCGTATGGGACCCGCGGGCAGGCGACTTATGCGCAGGGGACCCCTGCGCATAAGGGCACGGGCCGTGGGCCTGTTGTTCATGCAACAGGTCCACGGCCCGGGGTTTTTCTAGAACTGCCCGGTGGGGCCGCTGTCCTCGACTTCGCCGCGCCAGCCGCCGGTTTCCGTGCCGCGTGACTCGATGAAGTCCTTGAATTTCCTCATGTCGGCCTTGACCTGCATTTCGTCAATCTTCAGAGCCGCACCTGCCTTCTCCGTGACGGTTTCCGGCGCCCATTCGAAATGGACCTTCACCTTGGTGTGATTGGCATCCAGGGGGGTGAACCTGATGATGCCGGCATGGGACTTGCCGTCGGTGCTGCGCCAGGCGATCCGATCATCGGGCTCCTGGTCAACTATCTCAGTATCAAATTCCCGCTTCACACCGCCGACCTTCGTAACCCAGTGATTGGTGGTGTTGCTCAGCTGGGTTACGGATTCCACGCCGGACATGAACTGCGGAAATGATTCGAACTGCGTCCACTGGTTATAGGCCGTATGGACCGGAACTGCGACATCAACGGTCTCTTCAACGGTTTCCATCTGTTTCCTCCTGTCATAACGGGTGGCCCGAACCGGGCCCTCGGCAGTCGCCGCTCCCTCCAACAGCAACCGCCACCTGAACGGTAGGTCCGGTGCCTTCTTGTGTCCAGACCCTGCACGTAACCGGGATCAGCGACTGCCGCTTGTGCTGCCTTCCGTGACCAGGAGGTCCCGGACCTGGCACTCCAGGGCATCACAGATGGCTGTCAAGGTGGAGAACCTGATCGCCTTTGCCCTGTCGTTTTTTAGCACCGACAGGTTCACCAGGCTGAGGCCGACCCGCTTGCTCAGTTCGGTCAGGGTCATCCCGCGGTCTGCTAGCAGTTCGTCGAGACGGCAATGGATTCCTGAGGTTTCGTCCGCCGGCATCAGACCAGGCCCTCGGTGTCCTTCTGCAGGCTGCGGCCAAACTCGAAGACCCCGGCGAAGAGAAGCAGGGCGATGCCCAGCATCAGAGGACCGACGTTGAAGTCCAAGGAGAAGAGGTAGTGCTCTCCCGGCACGCGCCCGTTCGCTCCTATTAGGTCTATCAGCCGTCTCCGCCCGATGGAATCAAGAATCTGCCCCACCGTCCCGGCCAGTGCGAGGACAAATCCCCCGGTACCAACGAGCCACGCAGAACCACGGGCAAAAAGGAGCCCGCCGGGACGGCCGGGTGATCCGTCGTCGGCAGGCTCCCTCCGGCTATGCCCCGTGCTCAGGCCGCCGGGGTGTCGAACCGCTGCCCTTCGGGCTTTGACGGCAGGATCGTCAGGACCAGCAGTGCTATGGCTCCAAGGAACGGTACGAGAACCAGCAGCACAAGCCAGCCGCTCAGGTTCACATCGTGCAGGCGCCGTGCGGTCAAGGCCAGCGAAGGCACGATGGTGGCCAGTCCCCATATGACAGCCAGGATGAGGCCAATTGTGGCGCCCGGACCGGGCACGGCCGTACCGTCGGCGGCTACGGTTGCTCCCCCTGCGGCGGTGATGATGTTAATGATGATGCCGACCACGGCCGCGACGAGCACCCACCACCAATACTCACTCCGGCTGGCACGGCCCGAGAATGTGGCGTACTTCTTGAAGAACCGGCGGACTGCTACCGGAAAGGGTGCACCATAGTACGGGGACCAAAGCGGCGGTTCGCCGACTCCCGTCTGATTGGCCTGCTGCTGTGGATATTGCTGATAGCTCATGGATTTCCCCCCACGGGTTCTGAGTTATGAGACGAGCCCATCGTAGGGGCCAAACTGACGGATCGGCCTTTCGATGGAGAAAATTTACTCCGATTTTCACTGCGTGAATTGATATGTTGCGGAAGTTTCGAAACTTTCCGGATCCGCGTACGCCGCGAGACTGGACGCCGGCAAATAAATGACCATCGACATGGTCCTCCCGAGGGCTTAACCTGTCCTCGCTGGGATCCGACAAGGACGACAGTGAGGTGGCGAAATGGGAACCCAGGAAGATGCCGGTTTGGTGCGGCGGGGGTACGAAGCGTTCGCTGCAGGTGACATGGACACTCTTCGAGGCCTGTTCGCGGAGGACGCCGTTTGGCATGTGGGAGGCAGCGGCGGGCTGTCCGGTGACAAGCTGGGCCGGGACGCCGTACTCGCCTACTTAGGCGAACTGTTCACACGATCTGACGGCACACTCAGAGTCGATCTGGACGATCTGATCGGCGGGGAGAATCACACCGTTGGCTTCCAGAGGGTGCACGCGCAACGCAACGGGGCGGCCATCGACCAACGCGCCGTCGTCGTCTTCGCGCTCAAGGACGGGAAAGTCAGCGAGGCTTATGAGTTCCCGGAGGATACCGCCAAGGCCGCCGAATTCTGGTCCTGACGTTTTGACGCATGCTCGGTGGCCGTCCGCAGTGCGCGGGTCTTTTGCCGGCGGCCACATAGAGTGATGCTATGGCAGATGCGGTGAAGTCCCTCACTGAAACCTTCAAGAATGTGGGCGTGTCCAGGGCCTACGGGGAGCCGATCCGGCTCGACGGGAAAGACCTCGTTCCCGTTGCGCTGGTCTCCTTCGGCTTTGGCGGCGGCACCGAAGGCGGCGATCCGGACGCAGCGGGCTCCGGCGGTGGAGGAGGCGGATTCGTCTTCCCCCTGGGTGTTTACACCCAGGACGACGGCGGCCGGCTGACTTTCCGGCCAAATCCCCTGTCGCTGACCCTTGCCTGGTACCGCTCGTATGTGCCGTCGGGTTTGCTCTGCGCGGCGCACTCCGGGCGCGGCAGTAACCTCCCCAATTTCCGACCGAAAGTCGGTCTCGGCTGGAAGTCGCTACGCGACGTCGTCGGCGATGTTCCGGTCCGACAGGTGGGCCAGCAGTGCCATTTCCGGATTGCCCGGGTGCTCTTCGAGGTGGCGCAACAGGCTGACGCGCACGTCGGGGCCTGTGGCAACCGTCGAAAGAACATCGATAATGACGTCCATTACCTGACGGCGCATCGTCCAATCCTCCGAAGCGTACGTCATGTGCACCTCCCATCCGGCCGCGAGCCCTTTCCCCCGACTGTTATTTCGATCGATACTGCTCTCTCAAGCGATATCGTCGCTTCCGGCGTCCCCGCTTGTCCGCGGGGATGCCGGAACCTGTAGGGCCGGCCCTCGCTTGCGCCGACCCCACTTGCAGATCTTGGTGCTATGAATTCAGGTCAGACCCGGCTTCTGCGTGTGACGGCGCCGTAGATCAGCAACACAATGACGGCCCCGAGGATGGACAACAGCCAGGTCCGAAGGTCGAAGAAGTCACCCAAGCCACCACCGAAAATCAGCGAACCGATCCAGCCGCCGAGGATAGCCCCGACAACGCCCAAGACGAGGGTGACTATCCAACCGCCGCCCTGCCTCCCGGGAAGAATGGCTTTTGCAATGGCCCCCGCAATCAGACCGAGCAGGAGAAATCCAAGAATTCCCATGACGCACTTTCCTTTCCACCAGACAGGTACCGCGGGTGTGGCACCAGCTATAGAGATGAGTTAATCAGCATGCTTAGTAGCTGGCAAGCATCCGTTGCCCGTGCCCCGAAATTTCTCTTGTCAGGCCTGTGGGGGCGGTGCTATAAAAATCGGTATCAGCCAGATCGGAAACTGAGGTCAAGGAGGGGGTCCCCGGCAGCAAGTCAACGCCTCATGGACCGGGACGGGATACCGGTACACGCATAAGCTGCTTATTGGGCGGTGAGCTTATAGAGAACGCCACAGCGCATAGTGTGCAGGTGCAGCATCATCAGCGTGCGGATCCTATTCCCGCTAAGGTGGTCCCCGGTTGCTGGAGCAGCCGGGGACCACATCACCCTAGCTGCAGAGGGGAACTCAGCATCCGGAGTTATTGAGCTTCTTGTGGTGGGATTTCAGTGGACCAGGCGACAATCGTCAGCTACGCCCTTGGCTATATCGCCGTCGCTATAGCCGTTTTTCTCGTGTTCCTGCCGGCGCTTGCTGTTTTCGGCCTGCTTCTGCTCGGGGTCGGCGCCGCGCAAGTGATCGTTCTACTCATCAATTCAATGGCCGTTGGCCTCTACAAAGCTGTCCACAGGATGTATCACTACCTGCTGAACAGGTGGCAGAGCGGCCATGGCGGCAGACTGGCCGCCCACTAGAGCGGAACCGCGCCGGCCGAAGTGGTCCCGCTGGAACCGCCCGCATGAGGGCATGCTGAAACCTGCGTGCCGAAACATATGATGGCTGTTATGGAGGAGGAACTGGAGCGCGCCGCCCAGACCCTGTACGCGCTTCCCTTCGACGACTTCATCGCCGCCCGCACTGCCGCCGCCAAGGATGCCGCCGCAACCAACAAGCCCCTTGCCCAGGCGATCAGGACCCTGGCTAAACCATCCGTGGCCGCTTGGACCGTCAACATGCTGGCGCACCATCGCCCCGAGGCCGTTCAGCAACTCAAGGTCCTCGGACAGACCATGCAGGAGGCCCAGGCTTCCCTCGACGCCGCAGCCCTGAGGGAACTCGCCAAGGAACGCCGAAAGCTCCTCGGCACCGCTGTCGGTGAAGCACGGCTCGCCGCTGAGGAACAGGGCCGGAAGATCAGCGGACCTGTGGCCACCGAAGTGGAAGAGACACTGCGCGCCGCCACGGCGGATCTGGCGGCTGCCGCCGCAGTCGAAAGCGGGCTGTTGCTCTGCGGGCTATCCGCCGACGGCGTGGACCAGGTTGATCTCAGTGACGCCGTGGCGGTTCCGTCCGCCCTCGGCAAGTTGCCGCCGCGGCCGCGCCCGCCGCAGCGCCCCGGCGCAACGCAGCGCCCGGCAGTCGGAACAAAGGGTCCAGCCGGCGGAGCTGGAGCACAGCGCCAGAATGGTGGGGGGCCGAAAAGTCGGGAGGAATCCTCCGCCACAGCGGCTCCGGCCAGCCGGCGCACACGAACACAGCCGCCGAAGGCCGCGGACAAGGCTGACGCCGAAGAGCACGAAAAGCCACGGCTCCGGGCCGTCCGCAGCGTTCCCCGCCCTATTCCGCCGTCCCTGCTGGAGAAGGCGCAGGCAGCACTGGCGGAAGCAGAGGAGGCGGCTGCCGATGCCGCGAGCGAGGCCGCACGCCGCGCCCAGGCCCAGGAGGACGCCGCGGCAGCCTTCGTCCAGCTCACAACGGACGTCAACGAGGCACGGCAGCGGCTCCGTGCCCTGGAACTCTCACTCGATGCCGCGCGCAAGCAACGCGAGACCGCTGCCGCTGAGGCGAAGCAGTACGCCCGGGCAGCGGAGAAAAGCGAGCGGTCAGCCGTTCTGGCCAAGGAACGTTTGCTCCGGCTCCGCAACACGCCGGACTGAACTGCCAAAAATGTCAGACCCCGGTTGCACCATGGAGCCATGGAAATTAATCAGGAGTTCCACGTAACTTACTTCGACGCCGACTGCGGCCGGATCCGCACCGAGGTCTTCGACACCGTGACGGCGGCAGAGCTTTTCGCCAGCCGCAGCATCACCGGCGAGGACAGCTGGGCCATCGTCGACGCCGTCGCAGTCCAGCAGGAACAGCTCGCCGCCTGACGCCGGTAAACCCTCGCCAGCAAGAACGCCGCCAGCAGGGCTGATCAACACGGAGAGGCCCTGCCGCGTCCGCGTAAGCGAACGTGGCAGGGCCTCTCCGTGGACAGCTCGGAATCAGGCGAAGTCAGAGACAGCCGGGTCCGCGCCGATCCTGCCGCTTCCTTCCGCGGTGCGGTCCAGCCCGTTGATGGCCGCAACGTCCTCGGCGTCCAGCGTGACGTTCAGCGCGTCGAAGTTCTCACGGATCCTTGATTCAGTGACGGACTTGGGGATGACGACGTTTCCGATGGCGAGGTGCCATGCGATGACCACCTGCGCCGGGGTGGCATTGTGCTTCTGTGCAATGCCCGCAATAACCGGATCCTCCAGGAGTTCACCGCCCTGGCCCAGCGGCGACCAGGCCTGGGTCAGGATGCCCTGGGAGGCATTGAATTCCCGCAGTTCCGACTGGCTGAAGTACGGGTGCAGTTCCACCTGGTTGATGGCCGGAACCACGCCGGTCTCGTCGATGATCCGCTGCAGACCTTCCACGGTGAAGTTGGAGACGCCGATGGACTTGACCTTGCCGCGCTTCTGCAGTTCGATCAGCGCCTTCCAGGTGTCCACGTACTTGTCCTGCTTGGGCTGGAGCCAGTGGATCAGGTACAGGTCCAGTGTTTCAAGGCCCAGTCGCTCCAGGGACTCCTCGAACGCGGCAAGCGTTGATTCGTACCCCTGGTCGGCGTTCCACAGCTTGGTGGTGATGAAGATTTCCTCCGGCGCCAGCCCGGAGCTTCCGATCGCCCGGCCGACGCCGGATTCGTTGCCATAGATCTTGGCGGTGTCGATGTGGCGGAACCCGGCCTGGAACGCCTGAAAGACAACCTTCTCGGCTACGTCGTCTTCAACCTGCCACACCCCGTAGCCAAGCTGGGGAATGCTGTTGCCGTCATTGAATGTCAGTGCTGGTGAAGAAGTCATTTGTCCATCCTGCCAACAAATACCCCTGAATGTGGCGAAACTACGCTCCACGCGTAACGGCCCGTCACGAGGAATATTTCGGCCGCAGGCGAATACGGTCGTCAGGACTCCGACAGGAGCCGCTCGGCGTCGGCCACCTGCTCAAAAACAGTTTCCGCCCGGCGCCAGACCGATGCCGCGCCGACGGGCACGGGTCCCACGGCAAGCCGGAGCATCGCCGCCGCCTCGGCGGTGGCGGCGAGTGAGTTGCCTGCCTTGGACAGTGAGCGGTGGACACCGGACAGGGTGTGCGGAATATCCAGCCCGTCGCTGGGCGACCGCCGTTGCGCCTCGACACAGATCTCCCGGACGCGGCCGGAGAGCCCTGCCAACTGGTTGGCTACCTCGACCAGCTCTCCGTAGAGCTGGTCGTCCTCCACACCCTCGAGCACCTGGTGGTAGCGGTCCAGCCCCCGGTGGAACCGGTCGTGGGCACGGCGCCACAAGCCCTTGCCAAGCTCTGCGTCATCTTTCCGCCCTTGCCGGGCGGCCGTGAAAAATCCCAAAGAGGCCTACAAGTACTGGCCGGGGCCGTGGTCGGGGTCTTCCTTCCGGCCCGGGTGCAGCGTATCGCCGCCGGGCTGGGGCGCCTTGGCACGCTGCGGCTCGCCGTTTTCACCGATGACGACGCCGGGCGCAATGACGGTCCCCGGCGGAAGCTGCCGGAGCTGCATTTGGGCCATGGCGTGTTCCCGGGCCGCGTGCTGGGCGGCGATCGCCGTCTGGATCCCGTGGAAAAGGCCCTCCAGCCAGCCCACCAGCTGGGCCTGGGCGATCCGCAGTTCGGCGTCCGACGGCGTGGCGTCGTCCGGGAAGGGCAGGCTGATCCGTTCCAGCTCCTGCACCAGTTCCGGCGCCAGGCCGTCCTCGAGTTCCTTGATGGAACGCTCGTGGATCTCGGCCAGGCGGCCGCGCGCGGCGTCGTCCAACGGCGCGGACTTCACCTCTTCAAGCAGCTGCCGGATCATGGTGCCGATCCGCATCACCTTGGCCGGCTCATCCACGAGGTCCTGCAGGTTGCTGGGCCTGGGCTTTTCCGCCTCGCCAGAGTGATCGGCGGCCCCCGCATCGAGGGTGGTCCCCTCCACGGGCTCCTCGTCCTCGGACGGAACCGTAGACGGCACAGTAGCGTCGGACCCAGGCTGCGCTGCGGGCTGAACGCCCGGCTCTCCGGGCTGGACGGCGGCCTGCGGACCCGCCGCCTGGGTGGGTTGAGTGTCTTCGGGATCGCTCATGCGTTCATACTCTCACGGGCTCGGAATGCGGAGTCCAGTCAATGAAGCTCCTTGACCAGGATTTCGCCTTCGTCCTTAGCGAAACCGCATTTGCGGTAGAAACCTACGGCGTAGGTGTTGGCCGGAACCCACACTTCCGCCACGCCATTGTTCGTCATCCAGGCCTCCATCTCCGCGACAAGCGCCCGCCCGATGCCCAGGCGGCGCCACTCTGCATGGGTTCCCATCTCCATCAGCAGCAGCTCCGCCCAGGGGCCGGGCGTCCGGCGCCGCTGGACGCAGCAGTGCAGGAAACCCACGGTCTGTCCTCCGGCCTCCGCCAGCCAGAAGAGAACCGACGGGTCCGCGAGGAAGTCCCGGGCGCCGTCGGGGGCGAATTCCCCCGACGGCGCGGTCCCCGGGTCCTCGTCAAAGAGGTTGTCCGTGGCGGCCAGCGCGATCAGCGCGGCGGCATCCACCGGCCCGATCCTGCGGAGGGCGAATCCGCCCGGCGGAACTGGCATGGTCAGCAGCACCTGCCTTGCGGGTTAGTGTCCTGACGGTCCGTCCGGTCACGCCAGAACGTCCGCTCGTCCATGGGCGGCGCACCGTGGCCGGCCGCAGCATGGTGCTCCAGGTACTTCCGGTACGCGTCGGCGCCCATGACACCCTGCAGGTACCGTGCGAAGCCGCGAAAGGCCCCCGCTACCGGATGAAGCAGGCCGGCCGGTCCGGGTGCAGCACTCATTAGTGATGCCCCGCCCGCTCGACACGCAGGTCTACGGGCAGCTTGTTCCATTCCGCCATGAGCTCGCGTTCGGCGGGGGTGGGGATCAGCCCGGCGGGCGCGTAGACGCGTGAGGGATGTGGCCGGTCCTCGTTGTTGACGTTGGGGACGCCGGCCGCGGTGTTCCGGAAGGCCTTCACTGTGGCAAGCACCGCGGTGACGATGACGATGACGCTCAGGACCACGAAGATGACGGACAGCCAGCCCTGGATCATGGTGTTGCGGACCACGGCCTCCATGGCCGCCGTGGTCTTGGCCGTGCCGAAGGAGGTCTTCCCGTCCGCCAGCGCCTTGCTGAAGGCGGCGTTGTTGGCAAAGTACCCCACGGCCGGGACGGACGAGAAAATCTTGTGGATACTTGCCGTGATGGTGACGACGGCGGTGAAGGCCAGCGGCACGGCTACGATCCACAGGTACCTGAACGAGCCGCGCTTCGCCGCGATGGCCATGCACACCGCCAGGGCAATCGCGGCCAGCAGCTGGTTGGCGATGCCGAACAGCGGGAACAGGGTGTTGATGCCGCCCAGCGGGTCGGTGACGCCCATCAGCAGCACGGCGCCCCAGGCGCCCACCATGATGGCCGTGCAGAGCCACGCGCCGGGCCGCCAGGACGCCTCCTTGAACTTCGGGGCAAAGTTCCCGATCGAGTCCTGCAGCATGAACCGCGCAACGCGCGTTCCGGCGTCGACCGCGGTGAGGATGAACAGGGCCTCGAACATGATGGCGAAGTGGTACCAGAAGGCCATCATGCCGGTGCCGCCGATGAACTGCTGCATGATGTGGGCCAGGCCCACGGCCAGCGTTGGCGCGCCGCCGGAACGCGAGACGATGCTTTCCTCGCCCACGTTCGACGCGGTCTGGGCCAGGACGTCGGGGGTGATGTTGACGCCGGCCAGGCCGAGTCCGTTGACCCACTGGGCCGCCGTCTCCACCGTTCCTCCGGTCAGCGCCGCGGGGGCGTTCATGGCGAAGTAGATCCCGCGGTCGATCGAGATGGCCGCGACGAGCGCCATGATGGCGACGAAGGACTCCATCAGCATGCCGCCGTAGCCGATGAACCGGGTCTGACGTTCCTTCTCGATGAGCTTCGGCGTGGTGCCGGAGGAAATCAGGGCGTGGAAGCCGGACAGCGCGCCGCACGCAATGGTGACGAAAAGGAACGGGAACAGGGCGCCGGAGAAGACCGGTCCGTTCTCGCGGCCCGCAAACTCGCTGAAGGCGGGGACGGTGATTTCGGGGCGCACGACGATGATGGCCACGGCGAGCATCGCGATCACGCCGATCTTCATGAATGTCGAGAGGTAGTCGCGCGGTGCGAGCAGGAGCCACACCGGAAGGATGGCGGCGATGAAGCCGTAGACGATGAGGCCCCACGCGATAGTGACCTTGTCCAGGTGGAAGAACGCCGCGCCCCACTCGGTGCCGGCCACGGCTCCGCCGCCGATGATAGCGGCCATGAGCAGCACGAAGCCGATGATGGAAACCTCCATCACCTTGCCCGGACGCAGGTACCTCAGGTACACGCCCATGAAGAGCGCGATGGGGATGGTCATGCCCACCGAGAAGACGCCCCAGGGGCTCTCCCCCAGGGCATTGACGACGACGAGCGCCAGGATCGCGACGATGATCACCATGATGAGCAGGGTTGCCACGAGGGCGGCGGTGCCGCCGATGACGCCGAGCTCCTCACGCGCCATCTGGCCGAGGGAGCGCCCGCCGCGGCGCATGGAGAAGAACATCACCAGGTAGTCCTGGACAGCGCCCGCAAGGACGACGCCGAGAATGATCCAGATGGTGCCGGGGAGGTACCCCATCTGGGCGGCGATGACGGGCCCCACGAGCGGGCCGGCTCCGGCGATGGCGGCGAAGTGGTGCCCGAAGAGGACGTTGCGGTCGGTGCGGACATAGTCCTTGCCGTCAGCCTTGTACTCCGCCGGTGTGGCGCGGCGGTCGTCCGGCTTGAGCAGATAGCGCTCGATGACCTTCGAATAGAAGCGGTAGCCGATCAGGTAGGTGCACACCGAGGCGAACACGAACCAGATGGCGTTGACCGTTTCACCCCTGACCACTGCCAGCATGAACCAGGCCAAGCCGCCCAGGAGTGCGATGGCCACCCAGATGGCGATCTTCGCAGGGGTCCATCTGCGCTCCTCGGCGTCGCGGACCGCGTCATCCACCGACGTCGGCGGCAGTGATTCGTCGGCGGCGGGATTGCGTTCCCCGTCCGCCGTTCGGGTCCCGTCCTCAGGCATGGTGCCCATGTCTCCTCCTTGAGATTCCCAGCTGGCACGGAATGTGCCACCGGCACCCTACCAACGGGTATGTCTGCAACCGCGGCCATTTGCGGAGTACTGCCGGGGGAATCGCCGAGCGGTCGCGACGCCGCGGTGAGCGGACGGCCCTGGCCCGTACGCCGTCGTCCGGTCCAGGGGTCCAGGTCGTCCGCTCCAGGGTCCAGAGCGGCTGTCAGGAGCGGTTGTCAGGTGCCGGCGCTTCGCCGGGTCACGGGCAGGCTGGCACGCGCGAAGACCCAGGCCAGTGCGCTGCCGGTCAGCGGCACGGCGACGAGCAGGGCCAGCAGCGGCAGCCAGGGAACCACGGACACCGCGAACATCCGGGTGGCCCCGATGAGCAGGACTGCGGGCACCACACCGGCGGCCACTCCCAGAGAGGTGCCAAGGGACGCGGTCATGAGCGACTGCGCACCTGCCAGAGCTTTCCGCAGCCGCGGCGGCGCCCCGACTCCTGCGAGCGTTATGTGGTCTGCCCGGGCATCGGCGAGCGCCAGGCCCGTGGTGATGCCGGCGGCGCTGAGCGTGATGAGGGCACTGATGCCGACGATCAGCCACAGCAGTTCGGACCCGGTACGGTCCGCGCCCGGCTCAACGTAGAAACCCATGGCCTGGATCCGGTAGATCTGGGCCAGCGCCGCTGACGCCCTGTCCTGCTCCGCGGCTTCCGGGTAGGCGGTCAGCTGGGCGAGCAGTACGGAGTTGTCGAAGTGGATGCCCAACCTGGACGCGGTGCCCGGGGGGATGACGCCGTAGAACGGGACCGGAACGTCCGGGGCGTCCACGACGGCGGGCAGCCCTGTGTTGCTCAGGGGCTTGTAAACCACGGCTGAACCGGGGCCGGGAAGGGATTGGCGCACGTCATAGGACTGAAGGGTGGTTACCCCGTCCTTTTCGAAGACCGGGTTGCTGACCACCATTCCGCCGCTGTTCAATGCGGCCACCGCGGCTGGGCTTGGTTCCCGGCCCAGCAGGGACCGCAGCTCGCCGACGCCGCCAACCACCAGCTGCGGAAGCTGGCCTGAGACGCCGGCAGGGAACATCGATCCGTTGCACCGCCAGTCCTGCCCGTCCAGGACTCGGCCTTGCGGGGTGGCAGGGCATTCCTGGCCCGGCGGCACGGCGAGTTTGTATTGCCGGCAGTCCACACCGCCACCACTGGCAGGAAGGGATCCGTCGGCCGACGCCCGCATGTCGCACTTGCTCGTCACCGGCCCTTGCAGGACCTGCGTCCACTGCACGGTGCTGAGCTCCCGCCGCAGCGCCGCGGCCACCGCAGCCGGGTCGATGGCCTGGTCGGGGCTCGTTCCTGTGGCGGGGACAGGTGCGGTTTCCAGCGGCAGCGAGACCTGGTTTTCCTGCGCGGCCCACATGTGCGTGCGTCTTGCCTCCTCCATCTGGCTGGCGGACAGGACCATCGCGGCACTGGCCAGCGTTGCGGCGGCGAGAACCGCGGCCACGGCGGGCACCGTGCGGCTCCGGTTCCTGGCAGAGTCACGGGCGGCCATCCGCAGCGGGAGCGGCATCCAGGCGGTGCGTGCAGTCAGGACTTTCACGAATGTCCCGGTGAGCAAAACGAGGGCCGCCACCGCCAGGACCGCACCGCCGGTGAGCAAAGCTGCAACCAGCGGGATCCGTGCGGCGCGGGCATCCAGGTCCCCGTTCATCCCCAGCGTGTGCCCCGCCGCCAGGAACATGATGGCCAGAACCAGCAGTCCACCGCCCACCCGCGCCGGCCACGGCCCCGAAACAGCCGGTGCGCGGCCGGACTTCAATGCGCCGAGAACCGCCTGCCTTGCAACCTGCCGGGCAGGAACCACCGCGGCCAGGAAACATGCCAGCAGGCCCATGGCCATGGCCGCCACAGTGGGCAGGATGTCCAGGTGGAAGCCTGGAAACCGGACCGAGCCCAGGTGCCTGGTTACGCCCACCACCGCGGCAGCCCCGCCGGCCCCCAGCACGGCACCGGCCACCACAGCGATAGTCCCAAGCCACAGCCCGGCGGCAGTCACCACCGCGCGGACGGTGGGTGCTTCCGCTCCGCTTGCGGCAAGCAGGGCGAGCTCGCGGACCTGGCGCTTGGCACCCACCGCAAACGCTGCCCCGGCCAGGAGCCCCACTTCGAGCAAGGCAAGTGCGGCGATCAGCACGCCGGCAACGTAGCCGGCGGCGGGCATGGTCCTGGGGCCCTCGGTAGCGCCGGACGGGACCGGCGGGTCAAGTGCCACGGCACGGGAAAGCACAGCGATGCCGGACCTGTTGAGGTCACGGATCTGGTCCCACAGAACGGGTTCTGAACCAACGAGGTAATACATCGTTTCCCCGAGCGGACTCCCGTGGGCGGCCGGGCTGTCCATTGGCGCCTGGCCTGGCTTAAGGAACAGGATGGGGCTGCCGTCCGAGTAGGTGGCATCCCGGAGGGTACCGACGACGGCGAAGGTGCCGTCCGCCGTCGTCAGCCTGTCCCCGAGGCGGATCCCGAAGCGTTCCAGCGCTCCGGGTGAGACGAGGATTTCGTCACGGGCGGCGGCGGGCCGCCCCTCCAGAAGTGTGTATTTTCCGGTGAAGGCGGGGTTCAGGGCGTCGACGGCCTTGGCCATCACCGGGACATCGGACGCGCCGACGTCGGACACGCCGGTCCTGACCGTGAGCGTCAGCTGCGATTCGGTCAGGACTTCGTAGCCGGCGGGGATGGCATCGCGCGGATTCCGCGGTTTAAAGTCCGGATCGTTGGTGAAGTTCCGGGTCATGGTTGCCGTCTCCAGCACGGGATCCTGCACCGTCTCGGCGTTGGAGGCGGGCATGCTGCGGAACCTCGCCTGCGTGCTGCCCAGCTGGTACTGCACACGTTCCGCCGGTGTTTCCTGCATGCTTTGCGCCAGGGCCGCGGCGCCGGTCATGCCGGCCACGGGCAGCAGGATCAGGAGGATGATCAGCAGGGAGCGGCCGCGGTGCCTGCTGATGTCCCGGCGTGCCATCCGGAGGGCAAGACGGAAACTGTGCCACCGGCCGTGGGGCACGGGCGCTACGTCCAGGGCCATCTCAGCCGGCCGGTGCCAGGAGAACTGCGGGATCGTGCATGGCCATTGCCTCATCCACAATCCGGCCGTCCCGGATAAATACCACGCGGTCCGCCCAGGCGGCGTGGCGTGCCTCGTGCGTGACCAGCATGACGGCGGCGCCGGCGTCAGCCCGGGAGCGCAGCACCTCCATCACGCCGTGGCCGGTGGTGGAGTCGAGAGCGCCGGTGGGTTCGTCGGCGAGGATCAGCCGGCGGCTCCCCACGATGGCGCGTGCGATGGCTACGCGCTGCTGCTGCCCGCCGGACATTTCATCCATGAACCTGTGCGCCAGCTCCGGGATCCCCACCTGCCGCAGGGCATCCACTGCCTGGCGGTGCGCTTTCCTGGCCGGCACGCCGTCGAGCTCGAGCGGCAGGGCAACATTTTCCGCGGCCGACAGCGTCGGAACCAGGTTGAAGTCCTGGAAGACATAGCCCACCGCACGCCGGCGGAGGCGCGCCAGCGCATTAAGTCCCAGCCCCGCAAGGGGCGTTGACTCCACAAAGACACCGCCCGACGTCGGCCGGTCAAGTCCGCCGGCCAGCGCGAGCAGGGATGATTTTCCGGAGCCGGACGGCCCCATCACCGCAACGAATTCCCCGGCATTGACGGTGAGGTCGACATCCCGGAGGGCGGCAACCGCCGTCGTGCCCTGCCCGAACGTTCTGCTGACTTTCGCGAGTTCAAGGACCTGCTGCGGCCCCTGAACGCTCACCGGCGGTTCTCCGCTGTGAGCGGGGCAGCCTGTTCCACTGTGACCCCGTTGGACGGCTTACGTGCGTGGCTGCGCGTCCCGGAGGCCTGCGCTAGCTGCACCATCCGGGCCTCGCACAGATCCAGCCAGCGGATCTCGGCCTCGGTCTGGAAGATCAGCGAATCCAGCACCAGCAGCCAGGCCATATCCGCCGCCCGCTGGTTGGCCGCGGTGTCCCGCCGCGACTTCGTGTAGTCCTGCAGGGCACGCATGGAAGCGGTGCGCTGGGCCTGAATGATGGCGGCGACGTCCACCCCGGGCAGGGTGACGGCCAGCGCCAGCTTGATGGCGAGCTCGTTGCGCGGCGGGTTGCTGCGTTCCACCGGCGTAGCAAACCAGCCCTGGACCTCCGCCCTGCCGGCTTCGGTGATGCTGTACACGACGTGGCCTTCGCCGTCGCCGCCGTCGTTGCTGACCAGGCCGTCACGTTCCAGCCGGTCGAGGGTGGTGTAGACCTGCCCGATGTTCAGCGGCCAGGTGGAGCCCGTGCGGTCTTCGAATTCGACCCTGAGCTGGTAGCCGTAACGCGGCTGGTCCTGTAAGAGGGCGAGGAGGCTGTGGCGGATGGACATCTGGCTCCTTGGCTGGAAGTCGGCAGTATGCACGCGCCCCCAAGACGCGTGCATACCGCGTATGCCTCGAGCCTAGCGCCAGTTTTTCTGCGTGGCAATACTGAGTATCTACCGAAGCTGGCGTGGCGTTACATGACCAGCAGGACCTTGCCCACGTGCTCGCCGGAGTCGAAGTATTTGTGGGCCGCCCTGACCTGGTCCAGCGGGAAGGTCTTCGCCACCAGCGGATGGATCCGCCCGTCAGCGACGAGGGGCCACACGGAGTCCCTGACCGCCGTCATGATGACGCCTTTCTCGGCTGTCGGGCGGGAGCGGAGCGCCGTGGCCACGACGGCTGCACGCTTGCGCAGCAGCTGCCCGAGGTCCAGTTCCCCCTTGGCGCCTCCCTGCAGCCCGATGACGACGAGCCGGCCGTAATCGGCCAGGGCGTCAACATTTTTCTGCAAGTACTTGGCGCCCACGACGTCCAGGATGACATCGGCACCCTTGCCCCCGTTTTGGGCACGCAGGCTCTCGGCGAAGTCTTCCTCTGCATAGTTGATGGCGATGTCGGCACCAAGGAACGCCTTGGCGGTGCTGACTTTCTCTTCGGTGCCCGCGGTGGCTGCCACCGTAGCCCCCAATGCCTTGGCCAGCTGGATGGCCATGGTGCCGATGCCTCCCGTGGCGCCGTGGATCAGGACCGTCTCCCCCGGCTG
The DNA here is from genome assembly GCF_030815865.1 of Arthrobacter globiformis. Lineage (NCBI taxonomy): Bacteria > Bacillati > Actinomycetota > Actinomycetes > Micrococcales > Micrococcaceae > Arthrobacter > Arthrobacter globiformis. The sequence goes on along the minus strand of NZ_JAUSXI010000001.1, from coordinate 1,099,011 downwards.
CAGCTGCGCGGTCATGACCAGGTTTGAGTACACGGTGGCCGCCACCTCAGGCAGGGCGGCAGCGGTAACCAGGTCCACGCCGTCGGGAATTCTCAGCACCTGTTCCGAGGGCACCGCGACCTGCTGCGCATAGCCGCCGCCGGACAGCAGCGCCACCACCTTGTCCCCGACGGAAAACGGCTTGGTGACGCCGGGGCCGAAACCCGCGATCCTGCCGGATACCTCCAGCCCGGGAATCTCCGAAGCACCCGGCGGGGGCGGGTAGTAGCCCCTCCGCTGCTGGACGTCGGCGCGGTTCAGGCCGGCCGCCACAACATCGATAAGGACCTCGCCGTGGCCCGGCTCGGGAGCCGGCACCTCGCGGATTTCCAGCACTTCCGGCCCGCCGGGCTCCGAGATAAAGACGGCTTTCATGGCGAACTCCCGATTTCTAGCTGATTCCTGCCCCAAAAATACTGTGCAGCGGCGACAACTGCCACGCGGCGGTTTTTGTTGCAGCCAACTGCCTATGAAACACTACTAGTTAGGGAAGGTTGTCCGAGCGGCCGAAGGAGCTGGTCTTGAAAACCAGTGTGCGGTAACCCCGTACCAAGAGTTCGAATCTCTTACCTTCCGCGCAGAGGCCGGGGCGGTGCGAAAGCACCGCAATGACGGCCATTTTGAAGGCCGGCCGGGCCAATCGAAAGGTTGGCTTGGCCGGCCTTTTGCGTAGGTAAGTAGTGGCTCTTTCCACCAGCAAGTAGGGGTGCGGTCTGGGGGCCCGAAAATCAGGTAATCCGAGTACCGGCCCGGCAGAATTCGAGTACGCGCCACTCATGCGCGCCCTTGCCGAAAGGCGTTCACTTGTATCAGCACCGCTCCATCCCGCGACCGCGGAAGGGAGATTCCGCATCCACCGTTGCATGTGGGGGGTCGAGGTCATGGGCAAGGCTGAAAAACAGAGCCTGCGCTACTCGGATTACTACTGGTGCATGTCACTGAAGGACTTCATCGAGTGGATTGAGGCCGACGACGACCAGGAGCCGGGCACGTCATACTCGGACCAGCGCTGAGCGCACCCCCTGTCTCACCCCCATTGAAACTGTCACACCCCCGGCATAGTGTCGGTTCTGTCCGTAGCACCTCCATGACCTGCGGGAACTTCCCGCAAACCACACCAGGAGCAGACCATGCCTACGCCCGAACCCACGCCCGGCGCCCCCTGCTGGGTCGACCTTATGACCACCGACGCCAACCAGGCGAAACAGTTCTATGGCGAACTGTTCGGCTGGGACTTCCAGACCGGAGACCAGGAAAAGTACGGCGGTTACATCACCGCCCAAAAGAACGGCAAGACCGTCGCCGGCATCATGCAGAAGCAAGAGGACCAGGAGGGTATGCCGGACATGTGGTCCACCTACCTGTGGTCCAATGACGCCGCCGCCACAGCCGCGGCGGTTACCGCAAACGGTGGCCAGGTGTACATGGAACCCATGGACGTCCCGGAACAGGGCCACATGGCGTTCGTCGGTGATGCTTCCGGCGCCGCGATTGGTGTATGGCAGCCGCGGGAGATGCGCGGTTACGAACTTGTTGGCGAGCCGGGCGCCCCGGCCTGGCACGAGCTTCACACCAAGGACTACGCCGCCGCAGTGAAGTTCTATCAGGAAGTGTTTGGCTGGGACACCGACGTGATGAGCGACACCCCGGAGTTCCGCTACACAACCCTGGGCGCCGGCCGGGAGGCAAAAGCCGGGATTTATGACGCGTCGGCCGACCTTCCCGCCGAAGTCCCCTCCAACTGGGTCGTCTATTTCGCTGTGGAGGACGCAGACGCTTCCATCAATAAGGCCGTCAATATGGGCGCGACGGTCCTTGACGGACCGGATGACACACCCCACGGCCGGCTAGCCACGCTGACGGACCCAACCGGTGCGAGGTTCAAGCTCGTGGCCGACACTGGCCAAGGCAATGCGGGCGACGCCGAAACCGGCGGACAGGGCGCCCTGTAGTCACGTTCGCCGATTGGATGCCGGCCGGCAGCTTCGCAGGAAGCTACCGGTCGGCATTCTTTGTGCTCGCCCGGGAGTGGCACTCGGCCGGGAACTGAGGAAGGGTCCGCGCTCAAGCGGCAGGAACTGAGGAAGGGTCCGCGCTCAAGCGGCAGGAACTGAGGAAGCGTCCGCGCTCAGGCAGCAGGAGCTGAGGAAGGGTTTGGGGCCAGCCCGAGGATAGCGCGGGAGATCTCGTCGGCGTCGCGGAGCGTGCGCTGCCCGCTGGGGTACACCGGACCGGCATGCTGGGCCGCTTCGGCGGCGATGGCCGTTCCCCACTGGGCGGCCGAGAGCTGGAGCCCCAGCACGTACATCCGGTCCGTGACCTCGCCGTTCGCGGCAACCGGCCGGTACGGGTGCGGGCGGACGTCGAGCCCGGAGGACTGCACCGGCGTGCCTTCCGCGGTCATCATGGTCCGTGGCCGGACGAGCCCGTCCGCGAGGAGCTGCTCCAGCAATGGGGACTCGTTGAGGGCTACCCGGTTGGCCGGCGCCAGGGCCTCCACCAGCGTGTGTGCTTCGGCGGCGCCGCCCCTGACCCACGGCGATACAGCGGTGAAGGCGCGCTTCCCCCGGGCCACGCCGAACCTGGGGTCCGGGCCTACGAAGCTGACAATTCCGGCGCGTGCCAGAGCTGCCAGCTGCTCGGCGCGCAGCGCCGGAGGACCGCTGGCGAGCCCTTCCACCAGCGATTCAAACCAGCCCCGCAGGCCGGCGACCCATGACTCGTCGGTGATCCCGCCGTCGGCCACCACCGATTTCAGCACGGCACGGCCGTGGTGCAGCGCGCCGATGGCCATCTTGACGGGGTCGTCCTCGCCGAGCGCTGAGCGGCGGGCGTCGTCGTCGAGATACTCGACGACGGCGGCATCCAGCTCGGCACGCGAAGCAAAGCTCCGCCCGGACAGCGGCGCGGCCAGGCCGCGCAGGTCCAGCCTGCTGCCCGGATGGACATGGCGGCCGACGACGGCGTTGAAGTCCTCTTCCCACCGGCCGGTGCTGTGGGCATGCGGGTGCAGGGCCTCGTCCAGCTCCTTGAGGAACGCGGCGTGGTCCTGCACGGCGTCCGGCTGCGAGCGCACGAGGGTCGTGTAGTAGGCCCAGAGCGCGTCCCGGTGCAGCAGCGGCCAGAGGTCGTGGTCGAATGCCGGAACAATTCCGGCAGCCGCGAACCTCTGCAGCGCCTTCCCGGTCAAGTAGCGGAGTGTGACCGATGCCGGGTAATAGCCCGCGAGGGTGGCCTTGGACCTGTACGGCGTTCCGCGCCGGGACGCGGCGAAGATGATCGGCTCCTGGCCCGACGGCAGGTACTCGAGGCCGTTCCCTCCCTCCACGAACTTCCCGCCCCGCCCCTCCGTGAGCTGGCCCATCACGTCGAAGAAGTTCAGGCCCATCCCGCGGACCAGCACCGGCTCCTGGGCCGGAATCACGCTCCAGTCGACGTCGGCCGGGACGGCGGGCGGGAGGTAGCGCAGGCCGAATTGGGCGGCGGCAGCCTGCAGTTCGCGCTGTTCCGGGCTGAGACGGGACGCGAGATGGCCCAACGCGAGCACCACCGAATCGACGGTAAGGGTCCCGCCGCCGTCCGGTTCGCCCGCGTCCGATTCGCCGCCGTCCGGTTCGCCCACGTCCAGTTCGACCTCGAACCTTCCGTCCGGCTGCCGGCGCGCAGCGGTAGCCGCCGCCTGGTGCATCTTGATGGTGACGCCGTCGGGAAGCGCGGCGAGCAACTCCTCGACCGTGGACCGCAGGTAGCGGCCATAGATGGCGCGGCTGGGGAAGTCGCCGGATCCCAGTACGGCGAGCTCCGCCCGCTCGTCGTCAGTGAGCTCTGGCAGGGGGCTGCGCTGCTGGGCTGTCCGCCAGCGGTCGAAGGTGGTGCCGGCCACCGGTGCGGCCAGCCCCGTGTCCTCGGGCACCAGCGTGGGGTAGAACGACTGCGTGTTCATCAGGTAGAGGCGGGACTGGCCGGGCTGCCATACGTGTCCCGGACCGGCCGGAAACGGATCGATGACATCAATGTGCAGGCGGGCTCCGGCAGGGCGGGCGGCGGACCAGTTGGCGAGCAGCCGCTCCAGCACGCTGGTACCCCTCGGACCGGCGCCGATCAGCGCCGTCCGGATGCTCTGCGAAATAACCACGCCTTCCAGAGTATCGGCATGTGACTTGCTAGCTGAGCGGGGATGTTGTTTGGATGGGCGCATGACCACCACTGCAGCTGATTCTGCCCCCGCGTCCGGCGCCGCTCCCACCGAGACCGCGCCCGCGCCTACCGACGAGAACATCTGGCTGGAGGACATCTACGGCGAGGAACAGCTGGCCTGGGTGCGGGAGCAGAATGCCCGCACGGAGGACCTGCTCGAGGACACCGACTACGCCCGGCTCGAGGGCGAGATCCTCGAGGTGCTGGATTCGACGGACAAGATCGCCATGGTGAGCAAGCACGGCGAGTGGTATTACAACTTCTGGAAGGACCGGCAGAACCCCAAGGGCCTGTGGCGCCGGACCAGCTGGGACAGCTACTGCAGCGACGCCCCGGAGTGGGACGTCCTGCTCGACGTGGATGCCCTGGCGGCCGCCGACGGCGTGGAATGGGTCTTCCATGGCGCAAACCTGCTCCGGCCGGAAGCCGGGCAACCGTACCGGCGCGCACTGGTGGCGCTCTCCCCGGACGGCGGCGACGCCAACCGCTACCGCGAGTTCGACGTCGAGGCCCGCGCCTTCGTTGATCCCGCCACCGGCGGTTTTGATCTCCCGACGGCGAAGGGAAACGTCTCGTGGCTCGATGCGGACACGCTGCTGGTCGCCACCACCGCAGAGGATCTCCCCCGCACGGCGTCGTCCTACGCCCGCACCGCCGTGCGGTTGCGCCGGGGCCAGGCCCTGAGCGATGCGCCGCGCATCTTCGAGATCCCCGAGGACCACATGATGGCGATCGTGGCCCACGACTCCACGCCCGGCTTTGAGCGGACGTTCGCGCTGGACTGGATCGACTTCTTCAACCGCCGCGCCTCCGTGCTCCAGGACGGTGACTGGGTGCCCGTGGACGTGCCCACCGACGTGAACACGGGCGTGCACCGGGAATGGCTGCTGCTCAGGCCGCAGCGCGACTGGACGGTGAACGGCACCACCTATGCCGCCGGTTCCCTGCTCGCCGCTGATTTCCGCGCGTACCTGGCTGGCGAGCGCGAGCTGACGGTCCTCTTCGCCCCGGACGCGCACACGTCCCTGCAGTCCTGGAGCTGGACCCGGAACTTCCTGCTGCTGAACCTGCTGAAGGACGTGTCCTCGGAGATCCGCGTGCTGGATCCTGCCGACTCGTGGCGGTCCTCGCTGCTGGACGCCTGCCCGCCCCTGCACGACGTCAATGCCTTCGCCGTGGATGACGAGGACGAGGCGGAAGACGGGGCCGGGGACGACTTCTGGCTCGTGGCCACCGGCTTCACGACGCCGAGCACCCTGACCCGCGGGGCACTCGCTCGGGCGACCGCCGACGGCGGGGCTTCCGGCGGAACCGCCGTGGCAGGCGTGGTGAGCAGCCATGCGGAGGTGAAGGCGTCGCCGTCGTTCTTCAATGAGGCGGACTACGAGGTGCAGCAGCACTTCGCCGTATCTGCGGACGGCACGAAGGTGCCGTACTTCCAGGTGGCCACACGTGGCCTGGTGCTCGACGGGCAGAACCCCACCCAGCTCTCCGGCTACGGCGGCTTCGAAGTCTCGCGCACGCCGGCGTACAGCGGCACCATCGGCCGGGCCTGGCTGGAGCGGCGGACTGCCGCAGTTCCCGGCGACGGCCTTGCGGAGGGGCACAGCCGGGGTGGCGTGTACGTTGTAGCCAACATCCGCGGCGGCGGGGAATACGGCCCGTCCTGGCACCGGGCCGCACTGCAGGAAAACCGGCACCGCGCCTACGAGGACTTTGCGGCGGTGGCCAGGGACCTGATCTCCCGGGGCGTCACCAGCCGCGAGCGTCTCGGCTGCGTCGGCGGCTCCAACGGCGGCCTGCTCGTGGGCAACATGCTGACGAGGTATCCCGAACTGTTCGGCGCGGTGTCCTGCGGGGTGCCGCTGCTGGACATGCGCCGGTACACAAAGCTGTCGGCGGGTCACTCGTGGATTGCCGAGTACGGCGACCCCGACCTGCCCGAGCACTGGGAATTCATCAGGACCTTCTCGCCGTACCATCAGCTGAAGGACGGCGTGGAGTATCCGGAAACCTTTATCTGGACCGCAACGTCCGACGACAGGGTGGGTCCCGTGCAGGCCAGGAAGATGGCCGCGCGCATGCTGGCCATGGGCATCCCCAACATCTGGTTCCACGAAGCGCTGGAGGGCGGGCATGCGGGCGCCTCGGACAACCGGCAGGCCGCCGCGCTCCAGGGGCGCAGCCAGCACTTCCTGTGGAAGGCGCTGGCAGAAGGCACGGCCTGACCGCTGTGGAGTTTTTGTACAGTTAAGGCCGCTTAAGCCCGCATTATCTGTACAAAAACTCCGTCGTTTGCCGGCGTAGGCGCGTTTTTCGCGGGCCACCCCTGCCGTTTTGCACTGGATGGCCGGTTCTGCGTATCCTTGGTGGGCTAGGAATAGCAATTGGAGACGTGCCAGAGCGGCCGAATGGGCTTCACTGCTAATGAAGTGTGGGGCACAACTCCACCGGGGGTTCAAATCCCCCCGTCTCCGCGTTTGGCCCCGGTCCTCGGACCGGGGCCGTTTGCGTTCCCGGGCCCCTTCCCGCCGCTTGGCCGGTAGTCCCGCCGTTGCGGCCGTCCGAGTGCCGGACCCCCAAGGCACTAAACCGCTTTCCGGTGGCAGGATGACTGCATGAACAAGCTTTCCGCCAGCCAGGCCTGGAGTCCCCGGCTAGCATTGCTCGTGGCGGCCACGTTCTTCATGGAGTTCCTCGACGGGACTGTGCTGACCACCGCCATCCCGAGCATCGCCGGGGACTTTGGGGTGCCGTCGGCCAGCGTGAACATCACCATGACCGCCTACCTGATGACAGTGGCCATGGGTATCCCGCTGAGCGGCTGGCTGGCCGAGCGCCTCGGGGCCCGGCGGATTTTTTGCCTGGCCATCGCTGTCTTTACCCTGGCGTCGCTGCTGTGCGCCGCCAGCCAGGACCTCACGGTGCTGACCGTCAGCCGCGTCCTGCAGGGCCTGGGCGGGGCGATGATGGTGCCGGTCGGTACACTGCTGGTGCTTCGCGGGACGCCAAAGTCGGATCTGCTGCGCGCCACCGCTTATCTCGTCTGGCCGGGGCTGCTGGCTCCGGTCCTCGCACCACTCGTGGGCGGCGCCCTGACCACCTACCTGTCCTGGCACTGGATCTTCCTGATCAACCTGCCGCTCGGCGCCGCAGCCTTCCTCGCCGCCCTGCGCCTGGTTCCCGCGGTTCCCGGCGACCGGGCCCGCCGGCTGGACTGGCTTGGGCTTGCCCTGACAACGGCCGGCGTGGGCGCGCTGGTGGCGGGCCTTGAACTGGCGAGCGGCCACCCCGGCGGCTTTTGGACCTGGCCCAGCATTCTGGCCGGGGTTCTCGCCCTGGCAGCGGCGGTCTTCTGGATGCGACGCGCGGCCCACCCGTTATTTGACCTGACAGTGTTCGGCACCCGCACCTTCCGGGCCACCAACTCGGGCGGCTTCATCTACCGGCTGACCATCAGTGCCGTGCCGTTCCTGTTGCCGCTGATGTTCCAGAACGGATTTGGATGGAGCCCCCTGCACGCGGGCATCATGGTTGCCGCCGTGTTCATCGGGAACATCGGCATCAAACCCGCCACGACGCCGCTCATCAGGCGCTTCGGGTTCAAGCCCGTGCTGGTGTTCGCGTCCCTGGCGTCGGCTACGACTTTCGCCCTCTGCGCGATGCTGACCCCGGCAACACCGGAACCGCTGGTGTTCGCGCTGCTCGTGTGCAGCGGGGCGTTCCGTTCCATCGGCTTCTCCGCGTACGCGTCTGTCCAGTACGCAGATATCGTGCCGGAGCAGCTGACGTCAGCCAACGCTGTCTCGGCGACGCTTGTGCAGCTGGCCACCGGGGCCGGCATCGCGGTGGGCGCCCTGCTGCTGCGCGTCTTCGAGTCGGATTCCCTGATCTCGTCCGGATTTGGCGCCATTTTGTCAGCCGGACCGGACGGCAGCGGCGTGGCCGCCTACCGTGGCGCGTTCCTGTCGATTGCGGTGCTGATGCTCCTCAGCACCGCCGACAGCCTTATGTTGCACCGGCACGCGGGGGCCGAGGTCAGCCGGCCTGGGCCAGTGCCAGCGGAAGCACCGCGCCCGCACCGGCCCGCCTGAGCGCGCGTCCCGCGATGGTGACGGTCCACCGGCTGTCCACGAGGTCGTCGATGAGCATCACGCTGCCGCCGCCGAGGCCAGCGAGCTCTGCCGCCAGCGAGTCCCCCACCACGAGACGGTCCCACACACCGGCCAGCCGGTAAGCGCTGTTGCCGCCGCGTCCGCCGGTGGGCCCGCCGTGCTCGAGCTGCAGCTGGCCGATGTACGGGATGCGGCCGATCTGGGAGATGCCCCGGGCCAGGGAGTCCACGAGTTCGGGCCTGCTGCGCGAGGGGATGCCGACGATCGCCGCCGGCCTGCCTGCGCCGCTCCAGCCCGGAATCCGGGAATCACCGGCGCCCCATTCGCGGAGCACCTGGACACAGGCCTGCAGCATGCCGGGATCGACAGCGCGGTCCGCAGCCCCGGCTGCGAAGAGTTCGCGCAGCGCCCCGCCCCAGCCCAGGTCCGTCAGCCTGGCGAGGACCCGGCCGTCCGCGACGTTTTCGTCAGGTTTAATCTTGCCCTTCACCGGCACCCCGAGACGGTCCATCCCGCTGGGCCACTGGAGCCTGGACTCCAGCACGATGCCCGCACGGCTGAGGGTCTGCCCGGCAGCCTCCATGGCTGTGGAGGCCACCTCCGAGGGAAACCATCTCCCTGCGCAGTTGTCGCAGCGGCCGCACGCGGCGGCGGTCTCGTCATCCAAGACGGAGGTGATGTACTCCATCCGGCACCCGGCGGTGTCCTGGTAGATAACCATGGAGTCCTGCTCGTCCACCCGGGCCTCCGCGATGCGGCGGTACCGTTCGGCGTCGTACGTCCAAGGCATTCCGGTGGAGTGCCAGCCGCCGCCTACCCGTTCCACTGCGCCGTCCACGGCGAGAACCTTCAGCAGGAGTTCCAGGGGCGTCCGTCGCAGGTCCACTCGGGCTTCCAAAGCCACGGTGGACACGGCCGAGCCTGCTTCCGCCAGCGCGGTCAGCACAGCGGTGGCCTTCTCCTCGGAGGGCATGGAGGCTGTGGCAAAGTACTGCCAGATTTCGCGGTCCTCGGACCCTGGCAGGAGCAGGACGTCTGCATTGGCGGCACCACGGCCCGCCCTGCCCACCTGCTGGTAGTAAGCAACCGGGGATGACGGTGCGCCGAGGTGCACCACGAAACCGAGGTCCGGCTTGTCAAAGCCCATCCCCAGCGCGGAGGTGGCCACGAGCGCCTTGACCTGGTTGTCCTTAAGAAGCTGCTCCGCCCGCTCACGGTCCGCAGGGTCCGTGCGGCCCGTATACGCCAGCACCTCGTGGCCCGCCTCGGCCAGCAGCCTGGCGGTGTCCTCGGCGGCGGAGACCGTCAGGGTGTAGATGATCCCGCTGCCCTGCAGATCCGCCAGGTGTGTGAGCAGCCACCCGAGACGCTCGCGCGAGTCGGGCAGCGCCAGGACCCCGAGCCGCAGCGACTCCCTGCCCAGCGCGCCGCGGATGGTCAGCACGCCGTCGCCCAGCTGTTCCTCGATGTCGTGGACCACCCTGGAGTTGGCAGTGGCTGTGGTGGCCAGTACAGGCACGGTGTCCGGCAGCTCGGCGATGAGGTCGGCAATGCGACGGTAGTCGGGACGGAAGTCGTGGCCCCAGTCTGAGATGCAGTGGGCCTCGTCGATAACCAGCAGCCCCGTGCGCCGGATGAGTTCTGGCAGCTGGTTTTCGCGGAACGAAGGGTTGGTGAGCCGTTCGGGGGACACCAACAGGACATCCACCTGGTCGGCAGCAAGCTGCTCCCGCACCGTGTCCCACTCCAGCTGGTTGGCGGAGTTGATCGCCACGGCCCGGACACCTGCCCGGGCGGCAGCCGCCACTTGGTCCCGCATCAAGGCCAGCAGCGGAGAAACGATCAGCGTGGGTCCTGCCCCGCGCCGCCGGAGGAGCAGGGACGCCACGAAGTAAACGGCTGATTTTCCCCAGCCTGTCCGCTGCACCACGAGCGTCCGGCGGCCGCCGTCAACCAGTGCCTCGATGGCCTCAAACTGGCCGTCGTGAAAGTCCGCGTCAGGCCGTCCCACCAGCTCGCGCAGCACCGACAGGGCCTGTCCGCGGGTCCCAATCACCGCTTCCTGTTCGCTTCCGACGCCGGCAACTGAGGGGCCGGGAGCAGAGGAACGGACCGGAGCATGCTGGTTATTTGCCATTGATTCAGTATCCCAGCCACCCCTGACACTCCAAACCCCGGGCACCGGCCATGTGGACAATCGGCCGGCGCGCACTTCTGTGACTTGCCCTCCACGGGCTGCTTCGGGCTTGCCCGTAAGATAAGTGCCGTGACTAGCGACCAGACCAGTACTTTTGACCTTTCGGCCTCGTTCAAGGCGTATGACGTCCGCGGCATCGTGGGCGAATCCATCACCGCTGAAATCGTCGAAGCCGTAGGCGCAGCGTTCGTTGACGTGCTTGGCCTTGAGGGACAGACGGTCCTGGTCGGCGGCGACATGCGCCCCTCCTCCCCCGAATTCAGCAAGGCGTTCGCCAACGGCGCCGCCACCCGCGGGGCCAACGTCCAGCTGCTGGACCTGATCTCCACGGACGAGCTGTACTACGCGTGCGGAGCCTTGAACGCCGCAGGCGCCACGTTCACTGCGAGCCACAACCCGGCCGCATACAACGGAATCAAGATGGCCAAGGCCGGCGCAGTCCCCATCTCCTCCGAAACCGGCCTCAAGGAGATCCAGGCACTCGCCGAGCAGTACCTGAACACAGGCTCCATCCCCGCTGCCGAAACGAAGGGCCAGATCGGCGTCCGGGACGTTCTGAAGGACTACGCCGAGTACCTGCGCACGCTGGTTGACCTCTCCGGTTCGCGCCCCCTCAAGGTGGTGGTGGACGCCGGCAACGGCATGGCCGGACTGACCACGCCGGCCGTCCTGGGCGACACGCTGCTGCCGAAGCTCCCCTTCGACATCGTTCCGCTCTACTTCGAACTGGACGGCTCCTTCCCGAACCACCCGGCCAACCCCCTGGAGCCGGAAAACCTGCGCGACCTGCAGGCCGCCGTCGTCGAACACGGCGCGGACATCGGCCTGGCGTTCGACGGTGACGCCGACCGCTGCTTCGTCATCGACGAAAAGGGCGAGGCGGTCTCGCCGTCGGCCATCACGGGCATGGTGGCCCGCCGCGAAATCGCCCGCGCAAAGGCGCAGGGCGAAGCAAATCCCACCATCATCCACAACCTCCTGACCTCGCGCGCTGTGCCGGAACTCGTCGCCGAAGACGGCGGCCGGGCGGTACGCACCCGGGTGGGCCACTCCTTCATCAAGGCCGTCATGGCAGAGGAAGGCGCCATCTTTGGCGGAGAGCACTCCGCGCACTTCTACTTCCGTGACTTCTGGAACGCGGACACCGGCATGCTTGCCGCCATGCACGTGCTGGCCGCCCTGGGTGAACAGGACGGACCGCTTTCGGAACTCGGCCGGGAGTACGAACCGTACGTTTCCTCCGGCGAAATCAACTCGGAAATCGAGGACAAGGCCGGCGCAGTGGAGCGCGTCCGCGCCGATTTCGAGACCGAGGACGTGGCGGTGGACCACCTTGACGGCAGCACCTTCACCGCCGCCGACGGCAGCTTCTGGTTCAACCTGCGCCCCTCCAACACCGAACCGTACCTGCGGCTGAACGCCGAAGCCACGGACAGGGCCACGATGGAGCGGGTGCGCGACCGCGTGCTGGCTCTGGTCCGCAGCTAGGACAGCCCCCATGGCATCACCCGACTCGACCCCGGCCCAGTCATCGTGGCGCGCGTCCGTGCCCGACTCGACGGCCACGGATCTGGAAAACCTCCTGGGCACCGGAATGGCGGCAGCCCAGGAGCAGCTTGAACGCAGCGGCGGGTTCCTGCCGTTCGCCCTCGTGATGGAGAATGACGGCGACGTCCGCCTCGTCGCTGTCTCGCCGGCAGATCCGAATGCCGACAGGGACAGCGAGTTCGACGCCGACCTGATGATCCGCGACATCACGGAACTTTTGCGCCAGCACCGGGACGAGTTCCGCGCCGCCGCCATCGTCTGCGACATCACCCTGGTCGAGGAGGACTCGGACGCCATCCATGTGGCCACCGAGCACCGGGACGGCGCGGTGTTCGCAGCCGTCCTGCCGTACTCCCCCACCACCGAGGGCAGTGAATGGGAGTTCGGCGACCTTGCCGCCGACTCCAACGAGCCTGTCATTTGGGCGGACTAGACCGCACGAACGGCGGGTCGCGGCACGCTCGCGATGGGCATAGCCATGCGATTCCACCGGACGGAACGGCGATTTGCACAGGTCATTAGGCTAGAAGCATGAAAATCAACGCCTTCGCGGATGTCAGCCTGCGCGCCCTCATGGTGCTCGCAGCCGCACCCGAGGGCGGCCTGCTTACCACCCAGAACGTTGCGGACGCCGTCGGAACCCCCTACAACCACGTCAGCAAGGCCGTGGCGAAGCTGCGGATGCTGGGGCTGATTGACGTTGAGCGTGGCCGCAACGGAGGCTCGCGGCTCAGCGCGGCCGGCCACCGCGTAACGGTGGGGAAGGTCCTGCGGCAACTGGATACCAGGGAGGACGCCGCCGAGTGCATAGGCCCGGCCGGCAGCTGCCCCCTCATCAATGAATGCCGGCTGCGCGGTGCCATGGCTCGGGCGCGCGAGGCTTTTTACCGCGAGCTCGACGACGTCGTGGTGGCCGAACTGCCCACCTCCCGCCAGATGACACCCGTCTTCGAGGCCATCGGACTGCGCCCGGGCGCCTGACCGTCGCCATCCGCATGACCAGTTCACCCGCCTGAACCGGCCGCCCCGGCATGCCCTGCATACCCCTGCTCCCTACCTCCCTCGGGTCCCCTTCTCCATTTGGAAAATCTTTTCTACAGGGTGTAGAAATAGACATGTAGAAACTCGTATTTCAGATGCGAGTATCTGCAGTACCGGTCCGGCCAAAGACTCCGGACCACTAGCTCAGGAGTGTCAATGCTCTCGGACAAAGCCCGTCCTGTCATCGAAGCCACCCTTCCCATGGTCGGCTCGCGAATCGGCGAAATCACCCCCAAGTTCTACAACCGCCTCTTCGCCGCGCACCCGGAACTCCTGGACGGGCTGTTCAGCCGCTCCAACCAGCGCAACGGCAACCAGCAGCAGGCCCTGGCCGGAAGCATCGCCGCGTTCGCGACCCACCTGGTCAACAACCCGGACACCGTCCCGGAAACCGTGCTGTCCCGCATCGCGCACCGGCACGCTTCCCTCGGCATCACCGAGCCGCAGTACCAGGTGGTCTATGAGCACCTCTTCGCCGCCATCGCAGAGGACCTGGCCGAGGTCATCACCCCGGAAATTGCAGAGGCCTGGACCGAGGTGTACTGGCTCATGGCGGACGCCCTGATCAAGCTGGAAAAAGGCCTTTACGCGGCCCAGGCGAACACCCGAATGTGGATGCCCTGGACCGTAGTTGAAAAGACCCCCGCCGGCACCGGATCGATGACGTTCACCCTGGCACCTGCGGATGACACCCCGGTCACCGCCGCCCTTCCGGGCCAGTACATCGGCGTCAAAGTCACCCTGCCCGACGGCCTCCGCCAGGTCCGGCAGTACTCGCTCTCCGGCGATGCCGGCACCAGCCGCAGCTTCACCACCAAGATCGACGACGGCGGGGAGGTCTCTCCCGTGCTCCACAACAGCGTGGAGGTCGGAGACATCATCGAAATCTCCAACCCTTACGGCGAAATCACCCTGAAGGACGGCGACGGTCCTGTGGTTCTCGCCTCCGCGGGTATTGGCTGCACGCCCACCGCCTCGATCCTGCGATCCCTCGCCGAAACCTGCTCCGACCGCCAGGTGCTGGTCCTTCACGCCGAGAGCACCATGGACAACTGGGCGTTGCGCTCCCAGATGACGGACGACGTCGAGCGCCTTGACGGCGCCGACCTCCAGCTCTGGCTGGAGGAACCGCAGGCGGGCACGAAGTCCGGCTTCATGTCCCTGCGCGAGGTGGACCTGCCCGCCAACGCCTCCCTGTACCTTTGCGGTCCGCTGCCGTTCATGAAAAACATCCGCAGCGAGGCCATCGAGGCTGGGATCCCCGCAACACGGATCCACTACGAGGTCTTCGGCCCGGACATCTGGCTGGCCGCCTAGCCCCTACGGCTGGGGAGTTTTTGTACACTTGTCGCGACTTTAGGGGCGTTTAGGCCCATTATCTGTACAAACTCCAGAACGGACGACGGCGGCCCCGCACCTTTGAAGAAAAGGTGCGGGGCCGCCGTCGTACTTTTGGCTTTTCCAGGAAAAGACGTGGTCTAGGCCAGGCGGGCCTTCAGGCCGTCGAGCTCCTGCTGGAGCGCTGAGGGCAGAGACTCACCGAAGTTGGCGAACCACTCCTCGATCGAGGCGAGCTCGGTCTTCCACTCGTCGGCGTCAACGCGGACGGCGTCCTCCACCTGCGCGGGGGTCATGTCGAGTCCAGTGAGGTCGATGGAGTCGCCGGTCGGGACGAAGCCGATGGGGGTCTCCACGGCGTCGGCCTTTCCTTCGAGCCGCTCGATGGCCCACTTCAGGACGCGGGCGTTGTCCCCGAAGCCCGGCCAGGCGAAGCCGCCCTCTGCCGTGCGGCGGAACCAGTTGACCAGGAAGATCTTGGGCAGGCGCTCCGGGTTGGCCTTGGCGGACAGGTTGACCCAGTGGTTCAGGTAGTCGCCGGCGTCATAACCGATGAACGGAAGCATGGCCATGGGGTCGCGGCGGACCACGCCGACGGCACCGGCCGCAGCAGCGGTGGTCTCGGACGACAGGGTGGAGCCCATGAAGATGCCGTTGGTCCAGTCGCGGGCCTCGGTGACCAGCGGGATGGTGGTCTTGCGGCGGCCGCCAAACAGGATGGCGGACAGTTCCACACCGTTCGGGCTGTGGTATTCCTCGGCCAGCATGTCGATCTGGTCGATCGGGGTGCAGAAGCGCGAGTTCGGGTGGGCTGCCGGCTGGCCGGACTCGGGCGTCCAGGAGTTGCCCCGCCAGTCGGTGAGGTGCCCCGGGGTTTCCTCGGTCATGCCCTCCCACCAGACGCCGCCGTCGTCGGTCAGCGCAACGTTGGTGAAGATGCTGTTGCCCTTGGCGATGGCGCGCATGGCGTTCGGGTTGGTGCCCCAGCCGGTGCCGGGGGCCACGCCGAACAGGCCGGCCTCGGGATTGACGGCGCGGAGCTCGCCTTCCTTGCCAAACCGCATCCAGGTGATGTCGTCACCCAGGGTCTCCACCTTCCAGCCATCGATGGTGGGGTCGAGGAGGGCGAGGTTGGTCTTGCCGCAGGCGGACGGGAAGGCAGCCGAGACGTAGTAGGTCTTCTGTTCCGGCGAAGTGAGCTTGAGGATGAGCATGTGCTCCGCAAGCCAGCCTTCGTCGTGGGCCATGACCGAGGCGATGCGCAGGGCGTAGCACTTCTTGCCCAGCAGCGCGTTTCCGCCGTAGCCGGAGCCGAAGGACCAGATCGAACGCTCCTCGGGGAAGTGCACGATCCACTTGTCCGGGTTGCACGGCCACGGGACGTCTGCCTGGCCGGCCTCCAGCGGAGCGCCCAGGGAGTGCAGGGCCGGAACGAAGAAGGCGTTGGTTTCGGTGATCCGGTTCAGGACGTCCGTGCCGATGCGGGCCATGATGCGCATGGAGGCGACAACGTAGGCGGAGTCGGTGATCTCGACGCCGAACTTGGGGTCCTCGGCGTCGAGGTGGCCCATGACGAACGGGATGACGTACATGGTGCGGCCGCGCATGGAGCCGGAGAACAGCCCGCGCAGCTTCTCCTTCATCTCCGCCGGGGCCATCCAGTTGTTGGTGAAGCCTGCGTCGTGCTCCTTTTCAGAGCAGATGAACGTCTGCTCTTCGACGCGGGCCACGTCAGCGGGGTCCGAGAAGGCTGCGAAGGAGTTGGGGAACAGGTCCTGGTTCAACCGCTTCAGGGTGCCGGCCGCGACGAGTTCGTCGGTGAGGCGGGTGTTTTCTCCCTCAGAGCCGTCGACCCAGTGAATCCGGTCCGGCTGGGTAAGCCCAGCGACCTCTTCAACCCACGCCAGCAGTCCGGCATGGGTGGTGGGTGCTTTCTCAAGCAGCGGCAGTCGCGCCAGGTGGGCCATTGCAGTTCCCTTCTTCGGGTTCAGTGGTGTGTGCTAAATGCTATTTCTGATGATCTGGACCAATTCACGGTCAGACATCGGATGTCCTGCCCATCTGGACTCAACTTCCGCGGAAACTCGCGGAATTTGGATTTAGAAAAGTCGAAATTAGTGACGAAGGTCACGTAGACCGGTCTAGTTGTGTAAATTACATGGTCCTCAATTTGGAACTGCGGCCCTCCTCGCGTAAAGTTATTCGAGGTTCGGGGCGAGCGAAAAGCTCGCTGAGAACCGAAGATGCGCCCATAGCTCAGCTGGATAGAGCGTCTGTCTACGGAACAGAAGGTCAGGGGTTCGAATCCCTTTGGGCGCACAAAGAGAAGGTCCGCATCGGGAAACCGGTGCGGACCTTCTGCGTTAAGCATGGATTACAGGACAAGTCCGGCATGCCGAAGCCGTGGCAACAAACCCGCGATTCCCCCGCGATTCAAAACCGAAGTGATCCAGAACCGCTGGTCCGGAACCGGACTTCCTATTCGCCGACCGCCTCGCGTATCCGCTGGCGGAACCCCTCGAAGTGGTGCGTCAGCTCGCGGGCTGCCCGGGCCTTGTCCCCGGCAGCCACGGCCGCATAGATGTTCCGGTGCACTGCAGCGAGTGCCGGCAGATCCTCCACGCCGGGTCCAACCTCGGTATAGATATTGCGGTAAACCTTCCAGAAAACGCCCAGCAGGTTTAGCAGGAGTTCATTGTTAAGGGGTTCAAAGAGCCTGCGGTGGAACTCAGCATCGGCTTCCACAAAGGCCTCCCCTGCCTCCGCGCTCTCCTCCATGCGGATCACGGACTCCTCGATGGCGGCCAGTTGTTCGGCCGTCATCTCATCCATTGCGCTGCCAATGAGCCCCGCCTCCAGGGCCTGGCGGACATCCACGAGCTGCCGCGCTTCCAGGCCGTGGTGCCGCAGCGAGAGCCGCCCGCGGAAAATCAGGCCGTCGGCGAGGGATTCAAAATTGCTGGGCGCGACGAACATGCCGAAGCCGTGGCGGATCTCAATGACCCCCAGCGCCTGCAGGACCTTCAGCGACTCCCGGAGGGTGTTCCGGCCCACGCCCAGTGCGAGGCACAGCTCGTTTTCGGTGGGAAGGGCGTCGCCGGGCTCCAGCTCACGGTCCAGGATCAGCTCCATGATGTCCGACTGCAGGGCGCGCAGGCGGGCCTGGGCACCGAAGCGGGCCGGCGGGACCACGTTGGAGGGCTGCATGGAGGGCTCCTTTGCACTTTCCGTACTTTTCCTCACCGTAGCGGATGTCCCATGTCCCCAGAACGGCGGGGTCCATTGTTACGGCAGCGCCTGCCAAGATCCGCGGCAGGCGTGGGCGTAGGCTTTTGCCATGCCACGTCTTGTTGAACGGGAATTCGATGTCATTGTGATCGGCGCCGGCGCGGCAGGGGAAAATGCCGCGGACCGGGTGGTGCAGGGCGGCCTGACGGCGGTCCTGGTGGAAGCCGAACTGGTGGGCGGCGAGTGCTCCTACTGGGCGTGCATGCCATCCAAGGCACTGCTGCGACCGGGCACCGCACTGCACGGGGCCCAGTCAGTTCCCGGCGCCAGCGAGGCCGTGACAGGAACGCTCGACGCGGCCGCGGTCCTCAAGCGGCGCGACTCCTTCACGTCCAACTGGCAGGATGCCAGCCAGGTGGAATGGGTGGAGGGCGCAGGCATCGAGCTGATCCGCGGCCGGGCAGGCATCACCGGCGAGCGGACAGTGGGAGTAGCCGGGCTGGACGGCGGCCATTACGCACTCACGGCGCGTCACGCCGTCGTGCTTGCCAACGGCTCCACGCCCAACCGGCCGGCCGTCGAGGGGCTGTCCGACGTTGAGTACTGGGGCACGCGGGAGGCGACCTCGGCAAAGGAGGTCCCCGGCCGGCTGGGCGTGTTGGGCGGCGGCGTCGCCGGCACGGAGCTTGCCCAGGCTTTTGCCCGTCTCGGGTCCACGGTCACGCTGGTGGCGCGCAGCGGGCTGCTGCGCAATTTTCCCAGTGAGGCCGCGGAACTGGTGGCCGCCGGCCTGCGGGCCGACGGCGTGGAGCTACGGCTCGACACCAAGACCCGAAGCGTCCAGAGGAATTCCGACGGTTCCCTGACGCTCACGTTCGACGGCGGCGACACCGTCACGGTAAACCAGCTGCTGGTGGCGACCGGCCGGCGGCCCGCGCTGGAAGGACTCGGGCTGGAGAGTGTGGGCCTGTCCACCAGTGACGGCAAGCCCCTGGCCATCCGCACTGATTCAACCGGCCTGGTTGCTGAAGCGTCGGGAAACGACGACGGTCCCTGGCTGTACGCGGTGGGCGACGCGGCGGGCAAAGTACTGCTGACTCACCAGGGCAAGTACGAGGCCCGGGCCACCGGTGCAGCCATTGCCGCCCGGGCCAAGGGCGAGCTTCGCGGGGAGCCTCAGCCGTGGAGCCGGTATGCGCAGACGGCCGACGAACACGCCATTCCCAACGTGGTGTTCACTGACCCCG
The DNA here is from genome assembly GCF_030815865.1 of Arthrobacter globiformis. Classification (NCBI taxonomy): domain Bacteria; kingdom Bacillati; phylum Actinomycetota; class Actinomycetes; order Micrococcales; family Micrococcaceae; genus Arthrobacter; species Arthrobacter globiformis. Next base: position 1,080,061 of record NZ_JAUSXI010000001.1, on the reverse strand, counting down.
AACTGGCCAACGTCGGCAGGTCGCTGGAGCAGGCCCGCAAGGACGGCTACAACGCATCATCGGTGGAGCTGCCCATCGAAGTGGCCGGGTCCTCCCTGCACGGCCGGAACTACAAGGGCTGGGCGCAGTTGGTAGTAGACGAGGACCGCAAGGTGCTCCTCGGCGCAACCTTCGCCGGGCCGGACGTCGCCGAGCTCCTCCACGCCGCGACGATCGCCGTCGTCGGAGAGGTTCCGCTGGACCGGCTCTGGCACGCAGTGCCTTCTTATCCGACCATCAGCGAGGTCTGGCTGCGGCTGCTGGAAAAGTACGGACTCTAATTTCTATTTGAACTGACTAGTCAGTTCAGTTAGCCTTGAGGCAGACAACTTCTGCGAAAGGCTCCCTTTGCTCTGCGCACGACAGCTCAGCGTGAAAGGCCGGCGGCTTGACCTCCTGCCGCCGACTTCCCTGCAGGTGGCCCGCGGCGAACTGCTGCTGGTGACCGGCGACCGCCAGGACCAGAGGACCACCCTCGCCCTTGTCCTCAGTGGCCGGATGAAGCCCGACGGCGGCACGGCCGGCTGGGACGGCTCGGCCGGGATCAGACCGCTGCGGCACGCCAGCGCCCTGGTGGACTCCCCCGGCGTCAACGAACCCGAACAGCACCTGAGCGTCGCGGACCTCGTGACCGAGGATCTGGCCCTGATTCCCCGGCGCTACCGCGGCGCCCTCCTCAGCAAGCCGTGGCTGAAGGTCAACCGGTTTGAGGACGTCGCCGGCATGTGGACCGAGCAGCTCCCTTCGGCGCGCCGCATCGAGCTGCTCACAGCGCTGGCCCTCGCCAACCCCGGCGCGGACCTCCTCGTGGTGGACTCCCCCGACCGGCACGGGGCCGATTCTGCCAACTGGCTGCCGCGGCTCAGGGAACTGGCGCACGAGGGCGGCCGGCCCCTCGCCGTCGTCGCCACCGTTGCTGCCCTCCCGGACGGCTGGACCGGACCGTCGGCGGCAATCGGCAACGCCGCCCGCCGCCCCTCCCCGGGGAGTTTTTGTACAGATAATGGCCCCAAAACGCCCCCGAAGTCCGAATATATGGACAAAAACTCCAGCCTGACCGGTGAGGTGGGCAAGTGACTGTCCTGCGGCTGGCGCGATCCGAACTCAAGCGCATGACCGGCGGGCTGCTGCCCAAGCTGACCATTCTGGCCCTGACCCTGGTGCCGCTGCTCTACGGCGCGGTGTACCTCTACGCCAACTGGAATCCGTACGGCAACCTCGACCGGATCGACGCCGCGCTCGTGGTCGAGGACACCGGGGCGGCCAACGGCAATGGAACGCGGCTGGAGGCCGGACAGAAGGTGGCGGACAGCCTCCTCGACGGGCACGTGTTCAACTGGCAGACGGTCCCGTCTGCTGCGGAGGCGGACCAGGGCGTCAGCGACGGAAAGTATGCCTTCGCCCTCAGGATCCCCAAGGACTTCTCTGCCAACCTCGCCTCGCCGGGCAGCTTCGATTCGGCTACCCAGGCCATGCTTAACGTCACCACCAACGACGCCAACAACTACCTGCTGAGCACCATCGTGGACAAGCTGACCGCTGCCGTCCATGCGTCGGTGGCCAAGGAGGTCGGCGCGGAGACGGCCAACCAGCTTCTCACCGGGTTCGGCACCATCCACACGCAAATGGTGAAGGCGGCCGACGGCGCTACCCAGCTGGCGGACGGCGTCACCCGGCTGCACGACGGTACGGTCACCCTGCATGAGGGAACGGGGAAGCTGGAAACCGGGGCCGCCGACCTTTACGACGGCCAGATCAGGCTCCGTGACGGGGCCAACGAGCTCTCGGAGGGTGCCGGGCAGCTGAGCGGAGGGCTGGCGGAGCTGCGGGACAGGACGGCCGGGCTTCCGGCGGACTCGCAGCGCCTCGCTGACGGTGCCGCGCAGGTTGCGGCAGGAAACGCGGCGCTGAACAGCAAGGCGCAGGACGCCGTCGGGCAGCTCGAGGCAGCAGAAAATGGCCTCCGCGGCCGGCTGCAGGAGTCCAACAGCAAGCTGGTGGCCGCCGGCGTCCTTACCCAGGAACAGGCGGACAAGGTGCTCGCGGAAGTCGATTCCGCGGCTGCCTCCGGCCCGGTCAGTGACGCCAAGGCGAAGATCCAGGCGGACGCCGCACAGATCCAGCAGCTTTCCGACGGATCGGCTGCGGTCAGCGCCGGCGCGGCCCGGCTGGCCGCCGCCGCCCCCGCACTGACCGGTGGCATCTCGACGGCGTCTGCCGGGGCAGACCGGCTGGCGGCCGGAGCCGCAACGCTGGCTTCCGGTGAGCAGACGGCGGTGGACGGTTCCGCCGCCCTCACCGCGGGTGCCCAAAAGCTCGACGACGGTGCGGAGCAACTGGAGAGCGGAGCGGGCACCGCCGCGGCCGGAGCCGGGAAACTGGCTGACGGGCTGGCCCAGGGCGCCGGCAAGGTTCCCCACCCCGATGACTCGCAGAAGAGCAGCCTCTCGGCCGTGATGTCCGACCCCGTGGCCGTCAGCAATGTCTCGCAGGCAAAGGCCGGCTCCTACGGTGCAGGACTGGCCCCCTTCTTTATGACCCTGGCCCTGTGGATCGGCATCTTCATGCTGGTCCAGGCCATGCGGCCCATCACCCAGCGCGCCCTGGCCTCCAACGCGCCGGCCTGGAAGATCGCCGTCGGGGGCTGGCTTCCGTTCCTGGCGGTGTCTGCCGTGCAGGCCAGCCTGCTCACGGTCGTCGTCAACGTGGGCCTTGGACTGCATCCTGCCCATCCGTGGCTGATGTGGCTGTTCCTGCTGGCAGCCGCCATGGCGTTCAGCGCCATCATCCAGGGCGTGGTGGCGCTGCTCGGTTCGCCGGGGAAGCTGGTGGTGCTCATCCTGCTCGTGCTGCAGCTCGTCTCCTCGGGCGGCACCTTCCCGTGGCAGACCACGCCCGAGCCGCTGCACGCCGTCCACCGGGTCCTGCCCATGGGTTACGTCGTGGACGGCATGCGGCACCTGGTCTACGGGGCGGACCTGTCCCTGATCCCGGCCACCGTGGTGGGGCTGTTTGGCTACACTTTGCTGGGGATGGCACTTTCGACGCTGGCCGTCCGCAAGAACAAGTTCTGGACCCTTAAGACCCTGAAACCGGAGATCGCCGTATGAGCACGCTGGAGGCGGACCAGGAACCCGTTGCACCGAGGAAGCTCCGCCCCGGCCGGACCAATGCGACGAAGCAGAAGCTGTTCGAGGCATCCATGGACCTGATCGGGGAACGCGGCGCGTCTGGTGTGACGGTGGACGAGATCGCCGCTGCGGCCGGCGTGTCCAAGGGGACCGTCTACTACAACTTCGGCAGCAAGTCCGACCTGATCGCCCAGCTCCTGCGGCATGGCGTCGACATCCTCGAAGCCAGGCTGCTCAGCGTGAGGGGCGGGACGGCGGACCCGCTGGCCGGCATGGAGGCGATGATCGGCCAGGCCATGGATTTCATGGCCGAGTATCCGTCCTTCGCCAGGCTGTGGGTGGGCGAACAGTGGCGTACGCCGAGCGAATGGCAGGACACTTTCGCCGAGCTCCGGACCCGGCTGCTGCAGGTGATCGGCACGGCCATCGAAAGCGTTGCTGCACAGTACCCGGTGGACGCCACCATTTCGCGGGGAAGCCTGGAGGCGGCCGTGTTTGGCGCCTGCTTTGTGGTGGGGCTGGACCGCCAGACGTACAACCCGGAACGAAGCCGTGACCAAAGCGTTGCAGCCATCATGACAATCATGCGCGGCTACGTGCTGAAGGGGCCCGATCCTCAGGGATGATTAGTCCCATGCGCCACATGGGTAACAGCGGAAAGACAGCGATCGGTGCGTTTGCCGCAGCGGCAGGCCTGCTGGTGCTGACGTCCATCACGCTTGAAGAAGCGGCGCTGGTTGCTTTCCTCGGCGCCGTGGCCGTGGGGTACGTGGCGTCCGTGGCGGAAGCCTTTGCCCGCCACCGTTATCTTGCCCTGCTGGCGGGCGGGGTGGGAACCAGCCTGTTCATAGGGTGCAGCATCGCCTTCCTGCGCATGTGGGGACTCGCCTTCAACCAGGATGCAGCTTCTCTGGGCCAGACCGTGACCACCCGGGATTCGGACATCTACTTCTACCTTGCGTCGGCCTCGGGATGCCTGACGCTGCTGGTGCTGTTCTGCGCGGCGGTCTGGCCGCCCCGGAGGCGGCTGCAGCGGATTGCACTCACCCGACCCAGTGCCATGTCCGTGCCCCGGGGTGCCGGTCCAGCCCGAACGGCCCGGGCTGCTGGATCACCGGCCCGTCCTGCGGCGAGGCTTCCCGCGGGCGCCCGGCAGCCAGCGCCGCGCCCTGCTCAGCAGAAACCTGCCCAGCAGAAAACTGGTCAGCAGGCAGCCCCGAGGAAAACTTCCCAGCGAAGAGGCTAGTGTGCGCGGGGAACCTTGAAGTGCGTGAGCTTGGCATCCTGGCCATCCAGTTCCGCCCAGGGCTTCTCTGTCTCCAGCACGGTCAGCCCGCTCGTGGGAAATCGCGTTGCGGCATCCATGTAGGCGTCGTGATTGGAATCCCGCGAGGCCAGGTGCATGGCCAGGTCCTGCACGCCGGGCATGTGGGAGATCACCATCAGCGTGGTCACGGTGTCCGGCACATGGTTGATGACCGCAAGCATGCGCAGCGCGGAGGCGCCGTAGAGTCCGTCCTCAAGTTTCGGCGTCGGAGCCTTCTCACCGAGTTCACTGCACACCCAAGTGCACGTCTGCCGAGTTCGCAGAGCACTGGAGCACAGGATGAAATCCGGAACGATGCTGTGCTTGAGCAGCCATTTGCCCGCAAGGGGGGCCTCGCGGTGGCCACGCTCCTCCAGGGGACGCTCGTGGTCCGCTACCCCGCCCGGCCAGTCGGCTTTGGCGTGGCGCATAAGGACCAGCCGCTTCTTATGGTGCGCACTCATGGACTCACCCTACTCGCGCGGCCAAGCACCACCCCACATCAGCCGCGGACGCCAGTGCTCGGTTTTGGTCAGCTGAACGCCAAAAGGCGGCACATCCGAAAGCGCCTTTGTTTGGGCCCACGCCGTCAGGGTTCCCTGGCCGAGCTTGCGAGGCGAGGGGACGGTGGACAGGAACGAGCGCAGGCGCAGAGGGATCGTGCCGCCTTTAGGGCGGTGCTAAGGATGGACTAGATCGAGTACTCCGGAGCGGCCCAGACAACAACTTCCGGGTGCTCGTAGAAGCGGTAACCCTGGCCGCGGACGGTACGCACGGTGTTGGCGAGGCGGCCAAGCTTGGAGCGCAGGCGGCGGATGTGGACGTCGATGGTGCGCTCGTTCGGCACCTCTTCGGCGTTCCGCCACAGGCCCTCGAGCAGTTCGTCGCGGCCCACGGTGCGGGTGCCGTTCTCCACGAGGTAGTTGAGCAGTTCGAATTCCTTGAACGTCAGGTTCAGGGACTCGCCGTCGAGGTGCACCTCGCGGCGGGCAAGGTCGATCAGGACACCCGACGGGCGGGGATCCTGGGCCGGCTGCACGCGGGCGGTCTCGGTGCGCTGCCGGGCATTGACGGTGGGGTCACCAAAGGTGGAACGGACGACGTCGAGCGCCGAACCGGGGGCGCTGGCCGGCGCCACAGCGACGGCGGCGTAGCTCTCGGCACCGGTTACAAGCGACTGGGCGTAGGCCCGGATCTCCTGGGCAAGCTTAGCGATCGAGGTGCCGGCGGCAGCCGCGGTTTCCTCGTCAATGCCCATGTACAGGACGAATCCGCGGGCAACGTTTTCATTGGGTACGGCGCGGACCGGTGCGGCAGCGGCCGGGGCCACAAGAGGCGTTGGCGCGGTGAGCGGCGCGGCTTCGTCAGCCTGGACGGCGCGCAGCTGGCCGTACGAGTTCGGGTTGTAGCCCTGGGGCGCGTAACCCGGAGCGGCGGGAACGCTGTTTACCTGGCCGCCCGGGGCGAAGGCGGGGCGGGCGCCGAATCCCTGCCGCAGGCCCGACGCCTGGCCTGCTTTGTTGGCGTTACGGACTGAGATGTGGACGTATCCGGATGCAACTGACATGAATGCTTACCTCAATGTGAATGGCCGTCATCGCGGCTCGAATGCTTGGGTCCCCGCAATGATTTTGGGGAGGGGCGCCCTACGCTGGGCTGGGGGCGAATGCCTAAAAACTTCGTGGGTGGTGAAAGTTAGGCGTGCATTCGACAACAGCGCATGTCGGCAGCAGCTGGTGTGCTGGGCCAATGTTCTGCGGCTGCAGGTGCTGTTGAGTTCTTGTTCACATTTGAAAGTGTGCAACGTAACAATGAGAACTTGCAAGTAACAATGGACGAAACCGTCCGCATACTGAGACAAATGGCTCGTTTGTGTGATAAATCACAGTTTTGCCGTTCGAGGATATTTTGATTTATTTTCCCGAACGGGCGGTCGGAAAGCTGCTCCTGCGGAATCCTGTTCGGATTTTCGATGAATTTGCGCCGAATATTCAGTGACATCTGGATTGCCGAAACCTGCAGCCGCGATTCTCCGATTGTCCAGCTATGACACAGTCCGGATGAGGGATTTTTTGCTCAGGCGGGCGTGGGGCTTTGGTCAAATCCAGCCGAGCGACGGCAGCAGCGCCCCGGGTGGCCTGGGCGCTGCTCCTCCCGCATTAGTCAGCTCGACTGGCTCGAACCTGCGCTTCCGCCCGGCTGCGTGGTGGTACCGCTCACCTGCACGCTCTCCGCCGCAAACGCCGAGCCATTCTTGCCTGCCACAATCCGCACAGTGGCTCCCGCCACGTTGTCAGCCGCTGTCAGGTCGCCGGTTGCCGACTGCTGACGCCGCTGCAGCATGTTGCTCACCGCTGGGTCGTCGCTGAGCGCTTAGGTGCGCGTGAAACCGTCGGCACTTCACCGTGACCGAACCGGAGGAAACGGTGGACACAGTGCCGAGCTGCGCCACCTTGGTCACGTACGCCCCGTTCTCCTCGACCATGTACTCCGAATGGACCGCCGCAGAAACGCCGCTGCCCATGCCGCCGAGGCCGTTAGGCGCGAAGTCGCCTCCCTGGCCTGGCATCGTTCCGCTTCCCGGCGCCTGCATGCCCGGACCGCCCATCGACCCGCCGTCCTGCGGCAAGCCGCCGCACCGGCCACGACCAGCCCGCGCTTCATGGTCCGGGACTTGCCGCCGGCCGCCGGACCTTCCGCTTTTCCGGCCGACGGCGGCCCTCCCCAGCCGGCGGAAGGCTGCGCCCAGCCGGCCCCCCAGCCCGCGTAAGGAGCCTGGTAGTTCGTGGTTTGGGAGTTGGGATCGCCGGCCGGGGCGACAGAGTTCGACACGACGGCGTGCTGTGCGGCGCAAGAGCCACGGCTGTGACCCAAAAACACGTACTCGACGCCTTTCAGCTCGCTAGGCTGGGATTCACAGCCGGCGCACAGGGTTGCCAAAGCGGCGGCTAATCACCAGAACGGAGAGTTGTCACATGGCCACTTCGCACTCCATGACCAACAACCTTCCGCAGCTGACCCACCCGGACGGATCCCCCATCCGCGCCCTTGTGGTCGACGACGAGCCGAGCCTCTCAGAACTCATGAGCATGGGCCTGCGCATGGCTGGCTGGTCGGTCGCCGTCGCTGCCGACGGTCCGGAGGCCGTGAAGCTCGCCAAGGAGTTCCGCCCGGACGTGCTGGTGCTTGATGTGATGCTTCCCGGGTTCGACGGCGTCGAGCTCCTGGGCAGGATCCGCGCCTTCGCGCCGGAGGTCCCGGCCCTGTTCCTTACCGCCAAGGACGCGGTACAGGACCGCATCGTGGGCCTCGCCGCGGGCGGCGACGACTACGTCACCAAGCCGTTCAGCATGGAGGAAGTCCTGCTGCGCCTGCACCGGCTGGTCCAGCGCTCCGGCGTCGCCGCCATGGATTCCGCTGAGCTTGTGGTGGGCGACCTCGTCCTGAACCTCGACACACGCGAAGTCACCCGTGCCGGCGACGAGCTGCAGCTGACAGCCACCCAGTTCGAGCTGCTGCGCTACCTCATGGAGAACCCCAAGCGCGTGGTCAGCAAGGCCCAGATCCTGGACCGGGTGTGGAACTACGACTTTGGCGGCCAGGCCAACATCGTCGAACTGTACATCTCATACCTGCGCAAAAAGGTGGATGCCGTGCACCCGCCGATGATTCACACGGTCCGCGGCGCGGGCTACGTCATCAAGCCGGCAGAGTAGGCCGTGGCAAACCTTTCGGGTGCAATCCGTACCCAGCGCCGAAGCTGGCTGAAGCCGGACACCTGGCACCTCCGCACGCGCCTGGTCCTCGTTGCCATGGCGCTTTTGGTGGCCATTTGCGGCGCGATCGGCCTGTTCAGCTACGCCTCGATGGACTCCTATTTGACCCAGCAGCTGGACAAGCAGCTCTCGGATGCGGCGCACCGCTCCAGCGAGTTCGGCCGGCCACCGCAGGGCAATCCTGGCACCAAGCCCGATCCGCTGGGCGCCCGCGGCCAGCGCGTAGGCACCGTGACGGCCCGGATCGAGGACGGTATCGTCATCAGTGCAGGTTTCATTGCCACGGACGCCACCGTCGCCTCGCTGTCGGCAGCGGACGACCAGGTCCTCCTGGCGCTCCGACGCGACGGCGTGCCCGTCGAACGCACCCTGTCCTCTGGCACCTACCGCCTGGTCGCCGCCCAGGCGCCTTACGGCGACGTGATAGTCACCGGGCTCCCGCTCGCGGAAAAGCAGAACACCCTGACGTCGCTCGTGTGGACCATCACCATCGTCTCGCTGGGCGGCCTTGTGCTGATCGGCCTTGCCGGGACGGTGCTCATCCGCCGCACCATGAAACCCCTGAAGCAGCTCTCCGAGGTGGCCACCCAGGTGTCTCGCCTGCCGCTGGACGCCGGTGAGGTGGCACTCGCCGTCCGCGTCCCGCCGTCGAACGCCCATCCCGGCACCGAAGTGGGCAGCGTGGGTCACGCCCTGAACCAGATGCTGGACAACGTCTCCAACGCGCTGGAAGCGCGGCAGGAAAGCGAAATGAAGGTGCGGCAGTTCGTGGCGGACGCCTCCCATGAGCTCCGCACTCCGCTCACGGCCATCCGCGGCTACACCGAGCTGATGCGCATGACCGAAAAGTTCACTCCGGACGGGCAGCGGTCCCTGGCACGCGTGCAGAGCCAGTCGGAACGGATGACCGCCCTGGTGGAGGACCTCCTGCTGCTGGCCCGGCTCGACGAGGGCCAGCCGCCCAAGCTCAGCGACGTGGACCTTACGCAGCTCGTGATTGAGACCGTCAGCGACGAAAAAGTCATGGCACCGGACCGGGCGTGGCACCTCGACCTTCCCGAGGAACCTGTGTCGGTCCGGGGCGATGCCTCACAGCTGCACCAGGTCCTCGTCAACCTTCTCTCCAATGCCCGCAAGCACACGCCGCCCGGCACCACGGTGACCACCAGCGTGATCCGGTCGGCGGACGGCAGCGCTGTGATTATGGTCACGGACGACGGCGCCGGCATCCCGCCCGAATTTGTGGACAAGGTCTTCGCGCGCTTCGCCCGCGCAGACGCGTCCCGTGCGACCCCGGCGCAGGCGCCCCTGGCGCCTGCATCCGCGACGGCGAAGGGTTCCTCTACCGGCGGCGCAGGCGCGCAAACGGCCCTCCGTGCCGCGGCTTCGCAGGGGGAATCGGGGGTTGCGCCGGCAGAAGGAACCAGCGGCCTGGGCCTGTCCATCGTGCAGTCCATCGCGGAGGCTCACGGCGGCACGGTGGAGGTCATGTCCCGGCCGGGACGGACTGAATTTGCTGTCCGGCTGCCCATGCAAGGCGCCGCGCCGTCGTCGTGACCTCCGTTACCTAAATGTGACTTAATCAAAAGCCTCCTGTACCGTCGATAGCGTGCAGCCGCCACTAGAGCTGCATGTCCGGATTGACGCCCAGCTCTGCCGCTTCCCGGATTCCGCTAGTTCAGGCAGAGGCGGGGGAACCAGAGTCCCGGGCTTTCCGCATCAGCCCTTGGGGTGAAGCCGACACGTGAATTTTCCGTGCGGCCGGATGACCTCATCCGAACCCGACAGCTAACTCCGCAGGTGTTGAGAGGCAATCAACCATGTCTGAATTCAAGGCACAGGCGCGCCCTGATCGCGCCTCCCAGCAGTCTGACCACAAGATTTCCCGTCACCGTGCAGAGCCGGCCCGGCCTGCGACGGCCTGGGGCCGCTTGACCGCAAGCCTTCCGTCCTTCGGGCGCCGGGCAGCGGTCCTAACCACTGCCGCAGCCGTGCTCGTTGGCGTCGGCGCCGCAGGCCAGGCAGCCGAGCAGGCTACGCCTTCCGCCGCTCAGACGACCGCCACCACCGCTGACGCCGGGCAGACCCTGAGCTTCGACAAGACGCTCATCTCCGCCCTGCCCGCGCCCTCCGCGGCGTCCATCGCTCCGCAGTCGGCAACCAAGGCGACCGCCAAAGCCACGCCGAAGGCTGCCGCCAAGACCGCGGCGCCCAAGGCGGCCGCTCCGAAGGCGGCCACCAAGGCTGCCGCGCCCAAGGCTGCTCCCGTCGCCAAGGCTGCCCCGGCTCCCGCCGCCAAGGTTGCCCCCGCGAAGGTTGCCCCCGCGAAGGCCGCTGCGCCTGTGGCCCTGAACGATCCCGCCGGCGCGCAGGCCTACGCGGCCAGCAAGCTGGGGTCCTTCGGCTGGTCGGCTGACCAGATGCAGTGCCTGAAGCGGCTCTGGACCAAGGAATCGGAATGGCGCACGACGGCCACCAACGCGAGCAGCGGCGCCTACGGCATCGTCCAGTCACTGCCCGCCGAGAAGATGGCTACCGCCGGGGCGGACTACCGCACCAACTACCGCACCCAGATCAACTGGGGCCTGGACTACATCCAGGAGCGCTACAACTCCCCGTGCGGTGCGCTGAACTGGCACCTCGCCCACAACTGGTACTGAGCGTTCCCGCGGCCAATCGGGCTGACGACGAACATTTTTGCACCGCTTTAGGCTGACCGCCTAGGTGCCGAGGGCCCCGGATCCGCACGGATCCGGGGCCCTTCTGCGTCGCTGATCTTCCTGCCGCAGGCAAAGTGGTGCAGAAAGCAAGCCTCGGCGTCCACCACACCGGCGGCAACCATGCAGGGTGGCGCAGAAAAACGGCAATCACAGCTGATGCTGACGGCAGGCGAGCGTCGAAGTCACTTCCACAGCCCCCGCACAGCTCGGCCCTAAAACCCTCATGACAGCGGCGGCCACTGTTGAGCCATGACCATCACTGACCGGGCCTCCGGAACCCCGCCGCACCCACCGCTGCGCACCCAGCCGCATGCGCTCCAGAGAGCCGGCGCGGCCGGACCTGCCCCGGCGCAGACCCGGCACACGCGGCGGGCGCCCATTGACACCGCCACCACGGAACCGGTCCTGGACGTGACCATCCCGGTTTACAACGAGGAACGCGACCTGGAGGAGTGCCTGCGCCGGCTCCACGCCTACTTGCGCGGCACATTCCCGCACTCGTTCCGCATTACCGTTGCAGACAACGCGAGCACGGGTGGCGGCCACCTTCCAGGCCGAGACCATCGGGGGCGTCACGGTCTACGACCTGTCCTGACAGGTGCTGACTACAGCCGCAGGAAGACCGCCGGGCGTCCGTCCTGGCCGGTTTCCACCGAGGCGGTAACGGCGGTGTAGTCCGGAATGTGCAGCACGCCGTCGGGAAGGACGCCGGTGTTCGGGCCCACCGCGACGGTCCGGATGCCGGCTGCGACTCCTGCGGCGATGCCTGCAGGAGCGTCCTCGAAAACCACTGCCTCCGAGGGGTCGGCCCCCAGCAGGGACGCGCCGAGCAGGTAGCCCTCGGGGTGCGGCTTGCCGCGGGACACGTTTTCGGACGTGACAATCGCTGCCGGCATCTCCACCCCTGCCGCCGCCATCCGGACGGTGGCGAGGTCTAGGGACGCCGACGTCACCAGGGCCACGGCATCGGCGGGCAGTGACTCGAGCAGCTGCAGCGCACCCGGCACGGCGACGATGCCGTCGGTCTCGGTCAGTTCCATCTGTCCCAATTCGGCGGCCAGGGCATGGACGTCAGCCCCCTCCGGAGCGAAGCGGCGGACAGTATCCAGCGCCCGCACTCCGTGGGAGGTGCGGAGGATTTCCGCGATATCAAGGCCGTAGCGTCCGGCGAACTCGGTCCACACGCGCTCCACGATGGCGGTGGAATCTACCAAGGTGCCGTCCATATCGAACAGGACGGCGCGGGCTGTCAGCGTGATGGTGGCGGATTCGGCAGGAAGGCTCATGGCTTCCATCCTGCCTCATCCGGCTAAAAGACGCGTCCTTCGGAACTCAGCCGTTCGGCCGGTTTGGGAGGTACTGCACCGCCCACTTGTTGCCGTCGGGGTCGGCGAAGTAGACGAAGTGGCCCCAGTCCTGGATGTCCACGTCGCTGACGTCCACGCCGTTCGTTTTGAGCTGGTCATGGGCGGCGTTGATGTCGCTGACCACCAGCTGAAGGCTGGGCGCCGTGCCCGGCGGAGCATCATTCAAGCCCTCGCCAATCGCGATCGAGCAGCCCGAACCCGGCGGGGTCAGCTGGACGAAGCGGAGCCCGTCCATGGGCCGCTCGTCGTAGTCGGCGTTGAAACCGACCTTGTTGACGTAGAAGTCCTTGGCGCGGTCCACATCGGACACGGGTACGAAGACGAGTTCAAGTTTCCAGTCCATGGTGCACAGGCTAGCCGGGGCGCCCTGTGCTCAGGAAGACCTCCGCCGGTGGACTTTGGTCGAGGCCCGCCGGTTCGAGCGGTCCGGTCTACCCGGCGATGCCGTAGAGCCGGTCGCCGGCGTCGCCCAGGCCCGGCACGATGTAGGCCTTCTCGTTCAGCTTCTCGTCGATGGAGGCGAGGACGATGGTGACGTTGGCGTCCTTGAGTTCCTCCTCCAGCTTGGCCAGGCCCTCCGGAGCGGCCAGCAGGCAGATGCAGGTGACGTCGGCGGCGCCGCGCTTGAACAGGAAATTGATGGCCTCACGCAGCGTTCCGCCGGTGGCGAGCATGGGGTCCAGCACGAAGATCTGGCGGCCGGAAAGGTCATCCGGCAGGCGCTCCGCGTAGGTGATGATGTCCAGGGTTTCCTCGTCGCGGGCCATGCCCAGGAAACCCACTTCGGCCGTGGGGACCAGCTTGGTCATGCCCCCGAGCATGCCCAGCCCGGCGCGCAGGATGGGAACCACCAGCGGGGTGGGCTTGGTGAACGCGGTGCCGACGGTGGTGGCGACCGGGGTTTCGATGGTGACCGGCTGGGTGCGGACGTCGCGTGTGGCCTCGTAGGCCAGGAGGGTGACCAGCTCCTCGGTGAGCTCGCGGAAGACCGGCGAGGGGGTGTTCTTATCCCGCAGGACGGTGAGCTTGTGGGCGACCAGCGGATGGTCCACGACGAGTGTTCGCATGGGTCAAAACTATCATCCGGGGCTTGGCTCCCCACCCCGGTTTCCGGCGCCGTCCCCGGCATCGGGAGTCCCCTGCAGGCGGTCCGCCCTGTCGGCTTTGTTGTCCTTCAGATGGGCCGGGTGCTCGAACGTGGGCGCGGGGCCCGCATTCTCCCGCCGGCGGATGACATGGAACAGCCGGTGGGCCAGGATCACCACGGCAACCCAGGCCGCCCCGATCAACCAGGCCGCCATCACGTCCGTCAGCCAGTGGTGGCCGAGGAACACCCGGCTCAGTCCCATGGCGATGATGAACGCCGCACCCGAGATGATCACCCACGTCCGTGCCGAGGTCTTCCGGAACTGCAGGCATACCAGGTACACCACGATGCTGATCACCACGGTGGTGTTCAGCGTGTGCCCGCTGGGGAACGACGGCGAGAACTCGAACGGCGGAACGGCGTCGAGATGGTCGGGACGGGTGCGGCCAAGAAGCGTCTTGCCTACGCTGGTGGCGGTCACGGAGACTGCCGCCGCGCCGCCCACCAGAATGAGCGGCCGCCAGCTGCGGCTGACATAGATCAGCCAGGCCACGAGGATGCTCGCCAGGATGGGCATGCCGATGCCGCCGCCGATGTTCGTGAAGGCCGTAACGGCCGAATCGAGTTCGGGGCTCCGGTACTCCTTGGCCAGCTGGAGGGCGGGTTTGTCCAGACCCGAGACGCCGTCTTGGTCCACGACGCTGTTGTATACCTCCGCGCTGAGAAGCGTCAGGGTGACCACCAGGAAGCCGCCGATGATGAGGGTGATCCACAGGGCGGCGTAGGGCCCGAGCCACCTGCCGTACCGCTCAGTCAGGGACTTCATCGTTACTCCCGGCGCTTGCGTTGTCCGATGCTAAGTATCCTTCGAAACTATCATTGACCCATGGCGCCGGCAGATCCGCAACACCTGGAATGGATGGGCCTTGCCCTCGAAGAAGCCCGGCGGGCCCTGGCTACCGAGGATGTGCCCATCGGCGCCGTCGTGATCGGTCCGGACGGAACTGTTTTGGGCGCCGGACGCAACGAGCGCGAGGCCCTCGGGGACCCCACCGCGCACGCCGAGGTGGTGGCCATCCGCGAGGCCGCAGCACGGCTGCGGGAACGCGCGGCTCTCGGCGGCGGCCGTGGCGACGGGTGGCGGCTGGAGGACTGCACGCTGGTGGTGACCCTGGAACCGTGCGCCATGTGTGCCGGCGCGATCGTTCTGGCCCGGATCCACCGCGTGGTGTTCGGGGCCTGGGATGAGAAGGCGGGGGCGGCGGGCTCCGTGTTCGACATTCTGCGCGAGCGCCGCCTAAACCATTGGGTAGAGGTTTACGCCGGTGTGCAGGAGGAGGAATGCGGCATGCTGCTGCGGGAGTTCTTTGCGGCGCACCGCACCGGAAGTTAACGGGCCTGCTAGCCGGCGGAATCCAGCGCGTCGATCCGCTCCTGGCGGGACGCCGGTGAATCCAGGCTGAAGGAGCGGAAGTCGCCCAGGTCCTCCCGGATCCACGCCTCAACCTCGGCGATGCGCTGCTCGACGGCGGGCGTCCGGCCAGCAAAGAGCCAGGCCGCGATCCTTTCCCTGCCGGGATCGTACTGCCAGAGCCCGATGATCCTGCCGCGGTCAAAGATGGGATGGTCAGGCAGGTCCGCCTGCAGCGCCAGGGTGGCGTTCAGCAGCTTCCGGTCCCGGTCCTCGTCCGCAAACAGGTCCGCCGCGTTCCGCCGGTGCAGCACCAGAGAATCGGTGCCGGCCAGCAGCTGGATCTGCTCCCCTTCCTGCGGACTGAAGTCCGCGAGGCGTTCGACGTCGGCCGGCAGCATCCAAAGCACGTCGCCGCCGGCGGTGGGCACCTCCACGGCCCCGACGGCGGCGAGCGCCGCCTTGCTGTCGGTGAGGGTGAAGCCGGTGAACCACTGGGATTGCCTAATGGTGGCGCCGCCAGTCCAGCCGAGGTAGCGGCGGATCAGTTCCTCGCGGGCGCCTTCGGGGCCGAGCCGGCTGGGCGGCAGGCCCCACGTTGTGTAGGCATAGCGCTGCTGGTCCAGCCGCCCGTTGACCGGAACGCGGCCGATCCGGCCGTCTGCCTGCAGCAGCCCCAATGCCGTGGGCAGCGTGGTGGCTGCCCCCTTTTTCTTGCCTTCCTCGCCCAGGCTCCGCACCGACTCCCCCAGCTCCTCCTTGAGCTGCCTGGGGTCCAGCGGACCGTCGGCTTCGCCGAGGACGTGCAGGATCTGTTCCTCCAGCAGCGTGATCTCGCCGCGGTCGACGCCGAGCCGCGCCAGCACCCGGAAGGCCTCTTCGGCGCTTTTACCCAGGCTCAGCGCCCAGTCGAAGTCCTCCCGGCCCAGCACGTAGGTGCAGCCGCGGGCAGTGGGCAGTTCGTGGATCCTGAGCTCGCGGACGTCCGTATCCACCTGCTCACGCCGGATTCCGGCGCGGGCGAAGAGGGTCAGGTACGGGTTGGCGCCGCCCACGGACCTCGCCCAGCCCGCCGCGGCGAGCACCTCCTGCGGCGTGCGGCCTTCGAGTGTGCCGTCCAGCCCCTGCCGGTGCCAGGCCCAGGCACGGAGCAGCTCCGGGGTGAGGGCTTCAACGGTTGGCAGGGTGGCGGCAGACGGGACGTGGCTGGTCATGCCTCATTCTCCATCAGCAGGCGGTTGCGAGGAATGGCTGCCCTGCCATGCTTTCGGCGCCACGTAGCCGAGCACCTGCCGCGCAGTGGCATCCCAGCCCGGCAGGAGTTTCCTGCCGGCGAGGGCCCGCTGGCGCCATTCGGCGCGCAGCCCGGGGTCTGTGAGCCAGCTGCGGAGCTGAGCCGCCAGCGGCCCGGGGTCCGCCTCCCCGGATTGGCCGTCTCCAGCGTCTCCGCTGTCAGCGTCACCGCTGTCACCGACACCGCCGAGTTCGACGACGGCGCCGGGCAGTTCGGGTCCAGCACCGTCCGGAGGTCCTGGGGCAGTTTCCGCACCCAGCCCCAGCGCCTCCACCGCCCCCGTGCCGGCCCGGACGATGACCGGCACCCCGCGGGCCACCGACTCGGTGACCGCCATGCCGAAAGCCTCCACCTTGGAGACCAGCAGGCTCAGGTCAGCGGCGTCCCACTGCTGCTCCAGCGCCTCGCCGGTCAGTTCGCCGGGCAGCTGCACCCGGCCGCCCAAGCCGTAGCGGTCTACTGCCGCCGCGACCTGGCGGGCGTAGTTGGGGTCCGCCGTGGCAGAACCGACGAGGGCAGCCGTCCACTCCAGATCCCGCAGCCGGGCCAGCGCCCCGAGGAGAACCAGTTGGTCCTTGTTCGGCAGCAGCGCCGCCACGGCCAGCAGGCGCGGCGGCTCAGATCCGCCGGCCACCCGGGCGCGCTCGGTTCCGGGCAGCGCCGCGCGGACGCCGGCCAGGCCGTGCCGCCGGCTGATCTCAGCGGCGGCGGAGCCGCTGGTGCAGATCACGCCGTCGGCCGCCCGCAGCGCCCGGGCTTCCAGGTCCGGGTGCTCGTCCAGGGGCATGTGCAGCAGGACCCACGGCGGGTGGCCGGCCGCGGCGGCAGCCTCCATCGCTTCGGGGGCGCCGGAGGCCACCAGGCCGTCAACGATCGTGATGGTGTTGGCGGCCACCCCCGCCGGGGACCCTGGTTGGGTTCTTGCACTGGTTCCCGCCGTGAGCAAGCCGGCCAGCCGCCGTCGTTCTTCCTTGCTGCCCACCGGCCAGTCGCCGCCGACCGGCTGGATGGTTACCTCGGTTCCCAATTGCTCGAGGCCCTGCGCCAGCGCGGCGTTGTAGACATTCCCGCCGGAGTTGTGGCGGATGTTCGCGGGAACCAGGAGGCGGATGGCTGGCGGCGGGGCCGGTAGCGGGGGCAGCATGGCGGCGTCAGCGGGGGTCGGGCTCGAGGGCCTGGAACTCGAGGGCATAGCTTGCCCAGGCATCGGGGTTTTCCCGGAGGGTGACGTCAAGGCCCGCGAGTTCCCGTCCGTCCTTGTCCTCCCGCAAGCGCTCCGCGACGGCGTCGGCAATGTACTGCGCCAGCGCCTCCGTGGTGCTCAGTTTGCCGGCGAAGTCCGGGTGCTCGTCCAGGTTCCGGTAGTTGAGCCCGGCCAGCACCTCCTCGATCATGTCGCCAGCCGCGCCGATGTCCAAGACGATGGCGTCGTCGTTGACGGCACGACGGCGGAACGTCACCTCCGCGACGAAGGTCGCCCCGTGCAGGCCTTGGGCAGGCCCGAAGGCCTCGCGGGGAAGGCTGTGGGCGATCATAAAGTGGCGGCGTACGGTCAGGCTGAACACTGGTTACCTCGCGGTTTCTGTGGGTTCGGTTTTACGGACGGTGTTTTCGGCGCCGGTGGCTTCAGTGAACGGGTATTCGATGACGTGGCACAGCGCTTCGAGCCGGCCCTCGGCCAGGTCCTGGACCACGCCGGGCAGCCCGGTGAAGTCGGAGGCGCCGGTAAGGAAGGCATCGAACACCGGGTCCTTCAGCAGGGACACAGCGAGCTCCAGCCTGTCGGCGTTGGTCCGGCGGTGCCGGCGGGCCCGTGCCACGGCGCCCACCTGGCTGGCGCGGATGGACAGCCTGCGGGCGTGGAAGTCCTCACCGAGCGGGAGCGTTATTTTCCTGTCGGCGTACCAGGACATTTCGATGATGTCGCCCTCGTCCCCCACCAGCTTCAGGCTGCGTTCCAGTCCGCCCTCGGACGCCGAGCAGTGGAACACGATGTCGCAGTCCGGCAGGGCATCTTCCGGAAGGGCGAAGTCGACGCCGACGGCGTCGGCGAGGCCCTTGCGCGAGGGGTCGAGGTCCACGAGCTGGAGCCGTGCGAGGGGAAACGTGCGCAGCAGCGTGGCCACCATGCCGCCCACCAGCCCGGCGCCGATCACGGCGACGCGGTCACCCAGCCTTGGCCCCGCCTCCCAAAGGGCGTTGACCGCCGTTTCCACGGTGCCGGTGAGGACCGCGCGGCGGGGAGGAACGGCGTCGGGAACGCGGGTGAGCGAGGACACTGGGACCACGTAGCGGTCCTGGTGCGGGTGAAGACAGAACACGGTTTGCCCCACCCAGTCCGCCGGGCCCTGCTCCACCACGCCCACGGACAGGTAGCCGAACTTCACCGGCGACGGGAAGGAGCCCTTCTGGTGCGGGGCGCGCATTTCCTCGGCGACGCACGGCGGAACGGCGGCCTGGTGGACCACGAGTTCGGTACCCTTGCTGATGCCGGAGTACAGCGAGCGCACCAGGGCCTCCTCCGGGCCGGGGACGGGCAGCTCCTCGTTGCGGAGTTCACCCTGGCCGGCGCCCACGGTCCAATATGCGGTTGCTTCGGTCTGGTGCTGGGAAGTAGTCATGTTGCTTATGAATCTAGTGCCCGGCCTCAATTTCCGGGAAGATGCTGCCCGGCGTGGCCGCTCCTGCGGCCTGAAGCGCGGCGCAAAAGTATGCCGTTTTGGGGATGCGGGCCTTGCTCCGGTACCCTAGTCAGGTTGGTGACGTGTCCGAGCGGCCGAAGGTGCAACACTCGAAATGTTGTTTGGTGTAAAAGCCAACGTGGGTTCAAATCCCACCGTCACCGCGAATGAGAAAGGCCCCGGTTCCCTTGATAAACAAAGGGAACCGGGGCCTTTTGCTTTACCAAGAATTCGCACGCAGTAACGCAGCGGCAACAAAATTCTCGCGATCCCTGCGCTCCGTAACGCCGGGATCGAATGCGGCAGTCTGCGAGTAGGCTATCTGACCTTCTCTTAGGAAATGGAGCCTGCATCAAGGGGCGGAACCGAAACGCTATCCGCTCCGCAAGTGAGCAGGAGATCCGCGGCCCTATCCGCCAGTGTGCATTCACCTGGATCGAAGGCGTCCGAGACCGACTTCCCCTCTGCACTCCTCTCGTAGAGGAAGGGGGCTTCTTGCCGGTAGACGGCGTAGTCTCCGCGGTCGAAGCCCGACTGCTGGACGATGACACTTTCGCCGGTTTCAGCCGTGACTCTGGTGTAGGTAGCCGAAGCAGCGTTCAATCCGATGCCCGCGCGGTACACCAGCCACGGCAAGGCGGCCGCGGCAGCGGCCAAAACCACCAGCACAGCAGCCAGCCGGCGAAGCCAGGTTCGGGTTATTCGCCTGATGAGCGGCGGAGCCAATAAGGCCAGTCCGGTCGCCCCAGTCACGCCGCTGAGGAGATGCGCGCCGAAAATGAGTTGCCAGTCCAACAAGACGAGGAAAAACAAACGGGTCAGACCAGCTTCAAGACTCCAGATAGCGGCCGCATGAACGGCAACCCCCAGGACTCCGGCGAGAAACGCCAATATGAGGCCCCATCCGAAACGCCGACGGCTTATGGGAACCCACCGTGACTGAGCCAAATTCTCCGAGCTCATTAGTAAGGCAGACCGCTACGGATCTCAGCCACATTCTCGGCCCAATACTTCGCTGGCCATGAGCCATTGCCGCTCTGTGCACGCCAGTACGAGGCAGGGTGTTCATCAGGTTCCCAGTCGAACCCGGAAAAGAATGCCATGAAGGTTGTGAGAACCGTCAGGAACAAAAGGCCGGCCCCTAGACCCAACCATTTACCTCCGTACAAGCGATCCCCCATGACTGCCATCAAACCACGGAGCTCGCAAGCGACTCACCACCATCGGTATTTTCTGGGGAGCAGGCCCGCGAGTGATGACAGGCCGAAGATGGAGCAAAGCATGCCCACGAAACCGGCGAACCCGTCACTGATCGGCCCGGTGACGAGGTAGAGGCCAAGGCCGAGACTGGCTACTCCAAAGCCGACGCGCCACTTGCGGTTCGCCTTGGTATCCGACTCGTGCCTAGAAACTCCATACTCCCGAGGTTCTCCTCCACCGTTTCCCGGCGGGTTCGGATCAATCCGGGTGGGTCCTTCAACAACACGTCCGAAATCGTCCACCCACCGGCCGGTTCCCACTTCCGGGCAGTGGGCGTGCACGCTGTCATCGATGGCAGCGAAGTCCGCCGGGTAACCCCGGTACATCATCTGCCGAAGGTCCACTCCGAAGTCCACACGGCCATCTGCCCAGTAGGCGTCATAACGGACCAGGCGCACCGGGCGGTGCAGCCACCCTGAGAGTCGGATGAAAGCCGTCGCACGAACGGCGACGGGGTGATCTGCGGTTTCAGGCATGGACCGATAGTCACACATCCGCGTGTGTACGCCTTTATTTCCTGCCAAGGGCCTGCGACCGCATGGGCCTCGAGTTCGTCATCAGTGAGCGGGCCGTATCCATCGTCAGACTTGACGGCAGGCTCACTGCCGGAGTTCGAGGAGGGCGGTGAGACGCGCCGAATGTCGCCCGGGGCGGCGGCCCGCTCATTCCCCGGTTCGCAGAACGGGCCGCCTACCGAAGCCGTAGATCCAGGAGACCCGTTACGGCGACGGTAGCCGGATACTACCGCCGCGGGCTTGGAAAAAGGTGGCGCCGATTTGAAACCTAAGCAAGCTGTCCATTAGTTTTGACAGGAACGCTCCGTGTTCCCCCATACGCGGAGCGGTTGCCTGGAAGAACCCCGGCGCACTCTTGTGCGGCGGGGTTCTTCGCTGCAGGAGCCAACAACCGGGCCTGTTACTCGGGGCCGGACTTCTGTTCCCGGTCGAGGAGGTTCTTTCTGATTTCGTCCAGCTTCTCCTTGATGACCCGCTCTGCGTCCGAGATGGTCTTTCCCGCGCTGCTCAGCGGATCCAGCTGCACGTACACCTCGTGCGCCACGGGCAGGTCGTACTCATCCTTCAGGTGGGTGCCGCCGCCGACCCCGTCCAGGGTCAGGTACACCTGTGCGTCGGTCCGGGCGATTCCGGCGATCCTGCCGAACACCACGGTGAAATCGTTCGGCTGAAAGCTCACCGTCTGGCCAACGTGGCTGCGGTCAAGCTCCCCCGCCGTCACGGCCTTCTCATACTGGCTTCCGCTGTAGTTCATCGCTACTCCTCAATTTGGGCGTGGTGACTTACGCCAGCAGTCTATGGCGGACGGGCCGCACGCGCTTGAATGGAGCCCAGATCTTTCCGCTGGCAGGAGGCACACATGAACGCCAAAGGCACCCGGAACACGGACTACGCCTTCGTCACGGTCTGGCGCGTGGCCGGGACAACGGACGACGTCGCGGAGATCCTGGGCGATCCCGCCGGACTGGCCCGGTGGTGGCCGTCCGTGTACCTAAGCGTCAGTCCCATCCATCCGGGCAGGGAAAACGGCGTGGGGCGGATGGCGAGGCTGCATACCAAGGGCTGGCTCCCCTACACCCTCCGGTGGACCATGACCGTCACGGAACCAATCACCAGCAAGGGCTTCGCGATCCGCGCAACGGGCGACCTGGACGGGACCGGACGCTGGACGCTCGAGCAGGACGGCCCGGAGGTCCTGATCACGTATGACTGGCGGGTCAGCGCCACCAAGCCGCTGCTGAGGCGGCTCAGCTGGCTGCTGAAACCCGGTTTCTCGGCCAACCACCGCTGGGCAATGGCCCGCGGGCAGGAAAGCCTCGCGCTGGAACTGCGGCGCCGGCGGGCGGGAACGGCCCCGCATTCCGTCCCCGCGCCACCGCCGCCCACGTTCCCGCGGGTGGCGGGGCGTGGGCGGCGGATGGACCAGCGGGTTCGGGGCTAGGCGTTAGCCAGGACGGGCTCCGGCGGTGCCTGGTGCCGCTCGGCCTTCGGCTTGGCGAACCTCAGGTACAGCGACGGGACCACGAACAGGTTCAGGAGCGTCGACGTCACCAGCCCGCCGAGGATCACCAGGGCCATGGGATGTTCAATCTCATGGCCGGGGATGTTCCCCAGGACCACCAGCGGCACCAGGGCGAGCCCGGTGGCCAGGGTGGTCATGAGGATCGGCGAGAGGCGTTCCCCGGCGCCCCGCAGCACCAGTTCCGGACCGAACTTTTCACCCTCATACTTCTCCAGGTGCTGGCAGTGGTTGATGAGCAGGATGCCGTTCCTGGCCGCGATGCCCATGACCGTCAGGAAGCCCACAATGGACCCCAGTGACAGGACCCCTCCGCCCATGAAGGCCGCGAACACGCCGCCCACCAGGGCAATCGGCAGGGTGAGGATCACCAGCGTCGCCAGCCGCCAGCTTCCGAAGGCCACCTGCAGGAGCAGGTAGATCACGGCCAGCGCCCCAATGGCGAGTGACAGCAGGGTGTTGGTGGCCGCCTGGCGCTCCTGGAACTCACCCAGGATCTGAGTACGGAAGCCCGGGGGCAGTTCCACTTTCGTGAGCCCTTCCTCCATGGCCGCAACTACTGTGCCCAGCGCGCCTTCCTTCACGTTGGCCTGGATATCGATACGCCTGGAGTGTGCATCGCGCTGGATGACGTTCGGGGTCGGCTTGACCTGGACGCTCGCCACATCGGACAGCAGGATCTTCTGCCCGCTCGGTGTATCAATGGGGAGATTCCTGATGCTGCTGATATCGGAGCGGACCTCTGGCGGGCTCCAGACCTGGACGTCGTATGCCTTCCCGCCCCGGTAAACGTCGCCCACTTCTTCGCCGGCCACCATCGTTGCCGCGGCCCGCCGGACGTCGCCCGGCTTCAGCCCGTAGCTCTGGGCCTTGGCCAGATCAACCTCGATATTGATCTGCGGAATGTCCTTCTGCAGCGCCGTCTGGACGTCAATTGCTCCTTCCGTATTGTCAAAGATCGAATGGATCTCCGCCGCCTTTGAGCGCAGGAGCGCCAGATCGTCCCCATAAAGCCGGACGACGACGGCGTTGCTGGCGCCGGTGAGAACCTCACGGATTCTTTCCTTCAGGTAGGTCTGGACGTCGCGCACGATCCCGGGATAGCCGTCCACCACTTCATGGATTGACTTCAACGTCGTGTCATAGTCAACCGCGGGGTCGATGCTGATCCAGTTCTCCCCGAAGTAGACGCCCACGACCTCGTCTGCGTTGAAGGCCTGCCCGATGTGCGAGCCGCAGTTCCGGACGCCCTTGATGGTGAGCAGTTCCTCGCAGGCCTTCTGGCTGACGCGGTACTCCTCCGAAACCGACGTGCCCGGCTGGGTCAGCCAGTGCATCAGGAAGTCGCGCTCCTTGAAGTCAGGCAGCAGCGACTGCCCGAGCAGCGGTGCCGTGATGGCACCGATGGCCGCCATGGCGCCGAATGTCGCGTACCCCGCCACGGGCCGCCGCACCATTCGGCTCAGGACCGCGCGGTAACCGCGTTTGAGCACCCTCACGAGGGGCGGTTCCTGTTCTTTCAGCGGGACTTTCCGCATGAAGATCAGGGCCAGTGCGGGTGTAACGGTCAGCGCCACGAGCATGGATGCCAGCACCGCCAGGGTGTAGGAGATGGCCAGCGGCCTAAAGAAGGCCCCGGTCAGTCCCTGCAGGAAGAAGATCGGCACCGCCGCGGCGATGATGATCAGCGTGGCGTAGATGATCGGCCCACGGACCTCCAGCGAGGCCTCCAAGACCACCGAGGCGGTGGACCGTGTCCCGCCCTCCGCCCGGTGCTGCCGGAGTCTTCGGATGATGTTCTCGATGTCGATGATCGCATCATCCACCACCACCCCGACGGCAATCACCAGCCCCGCAAGGACCATGGTGTTCACCGATGCTCCTGTGAGGTAGAGAACGGACGCCGCCGTGACCAGTGACAGCGGAATGGCGATCAGGCTGATCAGCGCCGTGCGCCATTGGAAGAGGAAGGCTCCCAGAACCAACACCACGAGGATGCAGCCCAGCATCAGCGCGCGGCTCAGATTATCAAGGGACTCCTCAATGAAGGTCGCCGGCCGAAAAATTTCCGTATCAACGGTGATGCCGCTGAGTCCCGGCTCCATCTGCTGCAGGGCAGCCTCAACGCCCCTGGTGACTTCCAGGGTGTTGCCCCATGGAAGTTTTTCGACGATGAGCATCAGCCCGGGACCCTGGTTGATCACGGCGTCGCCAATGAGCGCCTGGTGGTCCTCCACCACATTGGCCACGTCACCAAGGCGTAGCGGTTTCCCGTTCTTCTCCTCGATGGTGATCTCGGCAAGATCCTTCGGAGTGGTGATCGGCAGCACGTGCTGGATGTTGAGCCGCTGGTTAGGCGTCTCAAGGTGGCCGCCGGTGCCGATGACGGAACCCGGCGAATACTGCAGCAGGCCGGCGTCAAGGGCGTTGGCAGTGACCTCCATGACCTGGTTCAGGCTGACATCGTTGGCCTTCAGCTTCTCCGGAATCGCTTGCACCTGCAGCATCTGCAGACGCTCACCCCAGATGGCCACGTTGGCCACACCGGGGACCCGCAGCAGGTGGGCGCGAATCTTCCAGTACGTGATCATGGACATTTCCATGAGCGAGCGCTGGTCCGAAGTCAGCCCGATCTTCATGACGCGGCTGGTGGACGACAGCGGCTGCAGGATCACCGGCGGCGCCGCCCAGGTGGGCAGCGACGGAATGACGGTGGCGATCCGCTCCGAGACCAGCTGGCGGGCCTTAAGCAGGTCCGCTCCCGGGGCGAAAATCAGCACGATCGAGGACAGCTGCTCCACGGACTTGGAGCGGATCTCATCCAGACTCTCAACGCCGTTGAGGGCCTCTTCGAGCGGAACGGAAACCAGCTGCTCCACCTCGGCAGCGGTAAGGCCAATGCAGATAGTCTGAATCTCCACCTTCGGCGGCGCGAATTCGGGAAAGACGTCCACCGAGGCCGTGCTGAGCTGGACGCCGCCGAACGCCATCATTGCCACGGCGATGGCCACCACCAAGGCGCGGAATTTCAGGCTGAACCCGACAATCCGGCGCATGTCAGTGACCCTTTGTGCCGAATTCGGCACCGAACAGTTCCGCGGCACCAACGGTGACAACATCGGTTCCTGCAGCCGGACCGGACTGGAGCTGCACCTTGTTGTCGGCGATCTTGTCCACCGTCACCGCGGCCCGGATGTAGGTCCGCGGCTCGGGATTGGTGTAGACCCAGGTCTTTCCGTTGGCGTCATAGACCAGTGAACCGTAGGGCACCTGCAGCGGACTGCCTTCACCCTTGGTCACCTTGACCGTGGTCACTCCCAGCCTTTCCACTGCCTTGTCTGTCAGCGTCAGTTTGTTCAGATCCGGGCCGGCCTTCTCCATGGTGGACGCTGCCTGCCCGGCGGGTGCCGCGGTGGTTTTCACCGTGGCACATCCGGAGAGGCCAATCGACGCTGCGCAGACCAGCACCAGAACAGAACGCCAGCCCCCAAAATCACTATTGCTTTTCATGACAAATCCGACCTCTCTGCCAGAACCGGTCCGTTGTTGATCACCAATGAGCTCCCCCAGTCCTTGTTGGTGCGTGGACCAATGCGGAGGAAGAGGATCGGCAGAATAAATAGGGTCAGCAGGGCAGTGGTAATAAGCCCGCCCCACACAACCAGCGCCAGCGGAAGGAGCATGCCTCCGCCGACCGGCCCGCCGAGCAGCACCAGCGGCACCAGTGCCAGTCCGGTGATCACGGTGGTCAGAACAGTTGGCAGAAGCCGCTCTCCGGCCGCCTGCCGCATGAGATGTGCCGGCGAATCCGACGGGGCACGGGACTGCAGTGATTGATAGGTTCCCATCAGCATGACCACGTCCCTGATTGCCAAGGCGAGCACCGCCGCCAGGGCCACCAGCACGTACACGGAGCCGAAACCGCCGGCCAGGCCGGCGGCGAGGATTCCGCCGGACAGTGCAACCGGAAGCAGCAGGAAGACGAGCCCTGCGAGCCGCCAGTTGCCGAGGACCGTCAGCAGCAGGACCAGGATGCCGGCTGCCGCCGCCAGGGCGAGCCACCAGATGAACGCACCGGCGGCCTGCTTTTCGGCGTACTGCGGCGGGATCTCAGCGTGATACTCCACCGGGAACTGCATTCCCTTGATGGCCGCCTGGATATCCTGCGTGACGTCGCCGAGGTTGCGGCCCTGGATGTTCGCCACGACGTCAATTCGCCTTGAGGTGTCGTCATGATGGATCACTGACTGATTCGGGCGGAGAGTGACCTTGGCCACGTCACCCAGCCGAACCTGTCCGCCTTCTGGCTTGTCAACCATCATGTCGGTCACGCTGGTCAGGCTGTTGCGGGTGGATTCCGTGCCCTTGACGATCACCTGGAACACTTTTTGCTGCTCGAACAGGTACCCGACCTCGATGCCCTGCAGGACGGTGGCAGCCGCCCGCCTTATATCGCCCGGCTTGATGCCTTGCTTCTGCGCCTTGGCGAGGTCAACCTCGATTTCCGCAACAGGCTGGTCTACCGTGACATCCACCTGCGGCTCAACCACGCCGTCCGTACGCGACAGGATCCCCCGGATTTCGTCCGCTTTCTGGCGGAGGATGTCCAGGTCCACGCCGTAAACGCGCACCCTGAACTGGCGATTGTCGATTTCGCTGGCTGCAGCAAGCTGCTGCTCCGGGTAGGTGGTCACCTTCGCTGTCAGGCCGGGATACCCCTCGACGATCTCGCGCACTTCGGAGCGCACGCTGCTGATGTTGGCGCCGTCCTCCATGGTCACCCAGAGCTCGCCGGCATTGACGTCAGAGGAGGTATCTGAGGTGATGGCACGTCCAACGTGGCCGCCCACAGAGGAGACTCCACCGATTCCGCTCAGCTCTTCGCTGGCGTTGGTCATTACCCTGTTCATCACATCAGCCCCTGTACTCGCCGCCGCCTCCCATTCGACGAGGAGGGTGCGGTCGGGAACAGCGGCCACAACAGGAAGTTCCTGCGTAGCGGCCGGAACGATGGCAAGTGCGGCGATGGCCGTTGCAGCCGCCGCTAGTGCGAACACTGTGGCCACCGCTCCGGTAAAGGCCCGCGCCGAGCGCTCGTAGCCGAGCCGGGCCTTGCGGACCACCGCAAGGCTGCGCCGTGGCCGCGTGTGACCCCGCAGCAGCAGGCTCGCCAAGGCCGGCGTCACCGTCAGGGCCACGAGCATCGCCACGGCGGTGGCCAACAGGTAGGACAGCACCAGGGGCGTCAGGAACGCACCCTCCACACCCGGGACAAACAGCGCCGGGGCGAGGGCAAGCAGAGCGGTGAGTCCGGCGAACAGGACAGGCACGCGGGACCGCTGCAGCCCGTGGGCAAGCAGGGCTTCGCGTGACACCCGGTCATCGGCCGATTCCCGCCGGAAGCTGTGCAGGTCGGTGATGACATCGCCGATGACAACGAGGAGGGCAAGGACCAGGCCCGCGAACGCCATGACATTAAGGACCGCTCCCTGGAACTGCAGCACCAGCGCCGCAGCCATGGCCGCCACGGAAATGGCGACGAAGGCCAGCAGGGCGTACCGCCAGGACCGGAATGCGATGCCGATCAGCGCCGTAACCAGCAGGAGGCTGACCAGCAGGGCAAGGCCCAGACTGCCAACGGCGGACTCAACGAATGACGCCGGCCGGAATATGCTGGAGTCGACGGTGATGCCGGAAAGGCCCGGTCGTAACCCGTCCAGCACCGCCTCAACGCCCTGTGTCACGTCCGCAACACTCGTGTCCGGAAACTTTTCGATGACCAGCAGCAGGCCCGGCGTCTTGCCGGTGACAGCGTCGCCGATCAGGGGCTGGTGGTCTTCGCTCAGGGTGGTCACGTCGGCCAGCGTCAGCGTCTTGTCCGATGCTCCTTCAACGCTGACCTTGCCGAGGTCTGCCGGTGTCCGGATCGGAAGCACGTGCTGGATGCCGATGCGCTGGTTGGCGGACTCGAGGAAGCCGCCTGTACCCGGGGTTGATGCTTCCAGGAAGCTCAACGGTGACACCCACACCGCATTGCCGGCGGTCTCAACCACCTGGCTAAGGGTGACGTTTTTCGCGCGGAGCTGCTTCGGGTCCACCTGCACCTGCAGCTGCTGTTCGCGCTGGCCGTAGATGGAGACGTTTGCCACGCCCGGGACACCCATGAGCGCCGGCTTGACATCCCAGCGGGCCAGGACGGACATGTCGATTTGCGACACGTCCTGTGAGGACATTTGCACCATCATGACGCGGCTCGTCGAGGAGAGCGGCTGCATCAGTATCGGCGGAGATGACACGTTGGGCAGCGCGAAGGCCTGCGTCAGCCGCTCTGCAACGAGCTGCCGGGCGCGGAGGACATCGGTGCCAGGCTCAAAAACCATCTCAATCGAAGAGAGGCCCGGGACTGACTTCGAACGAATTTCGTCGAGCCAGGCAACCCCGTTCAGCAGGTCGGCCTCCATAGGGGAGGTAATGAGCTGTTCGACCTCCACGGCGGACAGGCCCAGTGCCTCGGTTTGGATCTCCACATGTGGCGGAGAGAATTCTGGAAGATTATCCACTGGCATTGACGGCAGGGTTGTTAATCCGAACCCCAGAATGCCGGCAGCAGCGGCTAAAACAATCAATCGAAACTTAAGACTCCAGCGGACAAGCCAACCGGTCATAACCTCAGCCCCCATCGTTATTGGCTTCGGCGGCGTTGCCGGAAGCCAATGACTGATGCGCCTATTCAGGAACGTCCGCAGCGGCGTTGCCGCGGACGAGTGCCGAGCTGTCTCCCCGCAACCCTGCGCATCCCCGTTGCCGGGGGACACTTCTGGCCACGTGAGTGATGATGGATCGCGGCCAGACTACGAGCAATGTTTCCTTGCCGGAATTTCCTTGCGGGGAGTGGATTCCTACAAGGTAAAGACAAGCGAGACCAAGATCAGTTTGGCACACCGAAAACTGCAGATCAACGCAACTTCGGCCTCAGAATTAGGTAATTCTGCGCTACCGAGCTGGTTTATCGTTGCATCACCATCGGCGGGAGCCCTCGCGGACCGAATGGACGAAGCCTGCTCCGGAGATGTCACAATCCGGGCATCAAATCAGAGTCCCCGCCGCGCCTTCGTTGACTCCGGCAAGAACGCCCGCAATGTTAGAGCCATGAGGCCTCAGCGAATCACCAATGGACTGATATGCACGACGGCGGCTGCCACCCTGGCGTTGCTGCTCGCCGCTTGCGGACCAAGCCAGCCCTCCACCCAGGGGACAACCGAACCGGCCACCGGCTCAACCACCCCGAGCCCGCAGGCAGCCCCCGCAACTTCCCCACCGCCGTCGCCCTCTGCTTCGCCTGCCCAATCCCAGCCGGCTTCGCCAACTTCGACTTCAGCGGCACCGCAGTCCACCGCCGCCGGCGCTCAACTGTGCAAGGCCTCGGGACTGAAAGCCACCACGGATGCCACGGGCGGAGGTGCCGCCGGCAGCGTCTATATGGAGCTGATCCTCACCAACATCGGCGAGGCCTCCTGCCACCTTAAGGGGTTCGCTGGCGTGTCCCTAACAACCGGACCGAACGGGCAGCCGATCGGGGCCCCGGCCCAGCGCGACACCTCCGTCGCCGTCAAGGACGTCCTCCTGGCCCCCGGGAAGTCAGGGACCGCGGTGCTCCGCTACACGCAGGCGGGGAACTACCCGGACTGCACCAAGACCGCTGCCGCCGGATTCCGGATCTATCCGCCGGAGGACACGGCATCGCTGTTCGTGCCCCGGCCCTCGGATGCCTGCAGCAACGCCTCCATTGAGCTCCTGAGCATCGAGGCATTCCAGGCCCGCTAAAGCAATGTTTGCCCGAAGCAACCTGCCCTGTTCCAAGCCTGTTCCGGCTCCAACTCCGTAAGTACACTTACGATTACGTCGGGGTCCCCGCTGTTAGCGCCGGGCCTGCTGCGGGAACGCCCCGCGACAAAGACGCAGGCCAAAGGCAGGTTGAGACACGTGACGTCACTCTGGTTGGACCGCACCGACACTTTCACCAGCGACCCATTCACCCCCGACGAGTCCTATGACACCGTAGTGGTGGGCGCCGGTCTGACCGGCCTGACCACAGCCCTGTTGCTGTCCCGCTCGGGACAGAACGTACTTGTCCTGGAAGCGCGCGGCCTGGGCGCCGTGGCCACCGGCAACACCACGGCCAAGGTCACCCTGCTGCAGGGCACAGTGCTGTCATCCCTCCGGCAGCACTACACCCAGAAGGTGGTGGATGCCTACGTATCGGGCAACCGCGAGGGGCAGGCATGGCTGCTGCGGTACCTGGAGCAGCGCGGCGTGCCGTTCCAGGTGCGCGACGCCTACACGTACGCCGCTACCCAGCAGGGCACGGAGGCAGTGCGGGCGGAGCTCACGGCGGCCCTCGCCGCCGATCTGGAGGTGGACTACGTCCGGGATGCGGGCTTGCCGTTCCCTATCCGGGGAGCCGTGCTACTTCGCGGGCAGGCCCAGATCAACCCCATGGATGTGCTCACCTCGCTGGCAGAGGACGTCCGGAGCCACGGCGGCAGGATCGTCACAGGTGTTCGGGTGCGGAACGTCACCGGCGCGGGGCCGTCAACCGTCCATGCTGACCGCGGATCGGTCCAGGCCGACTCGGTGGTGCTGGCCACGGGCAGCCCCATCCTGAACCGCGGCCTGTATTTCGCCAAGCTCAAGCCCAACCGCTCCTATGCAGCAGCCATGGAGCTCGCAGGAAACGGGACGCCGCCGGAGGGCATGTACATTTCCGTGGAACAGCCCGTGCGCTCCATCCGGGACTACCCGGCGGACGGCCGGAATCTGCTGCTGGTAGGCGGCAACGGGCACCCGGTGGGAAAGGCCCGCTCAGAGAAGGAACATCTGGAGAACGTCCTGTCGTGGGCACGGCAGCATTTCCCCGGTGCCACTGTCACCCACACCTGGTCCGCGCAGGATTACCAGGCCACCAACCTCATGCCGTTCTTCGGCAAACTCCCCCGCGGCCGCGGCCGCATCTTCTTCGGCACCGGCTACAACAAGTGGGGCATGACCAACGCAGTGGCCGCGGCCCTGGGCATCGCCGCGGACATCCTCGGAGGCCAACTGCCGTGGGCCAACACCATCCACCGCAGGATGACATCACCTCCGGGCGCGGCCTCGGCCGTGACCCTCAACGCGGGGGTGGCCGCCACATTGGCCAAGGACTGGGGCAGACTGCAAAAGCTTCCACCCTCGGACGGCACCGTGCCCGCAG
Source organism: Arthrobacter globiformis (assembly GCF_030815865.1). Taxonomy (NCBI): domain Bacteria; kingdom Bacillati; phylum Actinomycetota; class Actinomycetes; order Micrococcales; family Micrococcaceae; genus Arthrobacter; species Arthrobacter globiformis. The sequence goes on along the minus strand of NZ_JAUSXI010000001.1, from coordinate 1,048,705 downwards.
AGGGCACGGGCACCGTGGCGATGCGCGAACGGAAGCCAGTGGCCACCTCCACCGTCAACGGAACGACGTGCAGCCTGTCCGCGGTCTGCACGCACCTGGGCGGAATCCTGCACTGGAACGACAACGAAATGTCCTGGGACTGCCCGCTGCACGGCTCCCGCTTCAGCAGCGACGGCCAGGTCCTGGAAGGGCCGGCCACCCGCGACCTTCCTCCGGCTGGGTAAGGGCATACCTGATGCTTCTGTTGGTGTCGGTGCCGTGAGGCATGATGGAGGCATGCAGTCGCAGGAGCCCGCCGGCACGTCCACCGGCACGTCCGCCGGGGACTCCATGGGTCAGTTCAGCCGGCCCACCAGGGAGTGGTTCCTCGGTGCGTTTTCCGAGCCCACCCCCGCCCAGCAGGGCGCTTGGAACGCGATTTCATCCGGTTCACATGCCCTTGTTGTTGCGCCCACCGGCTCAGGTAAAACCCTGGCCGCATTCCTCTGGGCCCTGGACAGGCTCCTGGTGTCCGGGTCGGCTGCACCCGCCGCTGCTGTGCCCGACGCCGGGGTGCTGCCCGGCCTCGAAGAACCGCCGTCCGGCGCCAAGACCAAACAGTCCCGGGCACGGAAGCCCAAGCGGAAAACCCGCGTACTGTATATCTCCCCGCTCAAGGCGCTTGGCGTCGACGTCGAACGCAACCTCCGCTCCCCGCTTATCGGCATCACACAGACGGCCAAGCGGCTGGACCTGCCGGCTCCCCTGATCACCGTGGGAGTCCGGTCCGGCGACACCCCCGCCTCGGACCGCCGTGCCCTGCTCAGCAACCCGCCGGACATCCTGATCACCACCCCCGAGTCCCTCTTCCTGATGCTCACGTCCAGGGCCCGGGAAACACTCAGCGAAGTGGATACTGTCATCGTGGACGAAGTCCACGCCGTGGCCGGCACCAAGCGGGGGGCGCATCTTGCCGTGTCGCTGGAGCGGCTGGACGCCCTGCTGCCTGCGCCGGCGCAGCGGATCGGGCTCTCCGCCACGGTCGAGCCGCGGGAACTGGTGGCGCAGTTCCTGGCCGGTTCCGCCCCGGTGGAGATCGTGGCCCCGCCCTCGCGGAAGAACTGGGACCTCACGGTGTCCGTCCCCGTGGAGGACATGTCCGATCTGCAGGGCGCCGCCGGAGCCTTCGACTCCGGGCCGGCCTCCGGCCTGCAGCCGCAGGCCTCGATCTGGCCGCATGTGGAGGAAAAGATCGTGGACCTGGTGCTGGCTAACCAGTCCACCATCGTCTTTGCCAACTCGCGCCGGCTGGCGGAACGCCTGACCGCACGGCTCAACGAGATCCATGCGGAACGCCAGCTCCTGAGAGTGGGCGGAGGCTGGGATGACCCCGCCCCACCCGCGCCCGGAGGCGTCCCGGCGTCGACCGCCACGCCTGCCCACATTATGGCGCAGGCAGGAAGCACCGCGGGGGCAGAGCCGCTGCTGGCCCGTGCGCACCACGGCTCAGTGTCCAAGGACCAGCGTGCCCTGATCGAGGACGACCTCAAATCCGGCCGGCTGCGCTGCGTCGTGGCCACGTCCTCACTGGAGCTCGGCATCGACATGGGCGCCGTGGACCTCGTGGTGCAGGTCGAGTCACCGCCCTCGGTGGCCAGCGGGCTGCAGCGGGTGGGCCGCGCCGGGCACCAGGTTGGCGAAATCTCCCAGGGCTACCTGTTCCCCAAGCACCGCGCCGACCTGGTGCACACGGCCATCACCGTTGAGCGCATGCTGGACGGCAAGATCGAGCGGCTGAGCGTGCCAGCCAATCCCCTCGACATCCTGGCCCAGCAGACCGTCGCGGCCACCGCCCTGGGCAGCATCGACGTGGAGGAGTGGTTCTCCACCGTCCGCCGCTCAGCCCCCTTCGCCACCCTCCCCCGGTCCGCGTTCGAGGCCACACTGGACCTGCTGGCCGGGCGCTACCCATCGGATGAATTCGCCGAGCTCCGGCCCCGGATCGTCTGGGACCGCAACGCCGGGACCATCGAGGGCCGGCCGGGCGCCCAACGGCTGGCCGTCACGTCCGGCGGAACGATCCCGGACCGCGGACTGTTCGGCGTCTACATCATCGGCACGGAGACCGAAGGATCGGCCTCCCCCGCTGGGGCGGGCGACGGCAAGGCTTCGGGCACGGCCCCCGCCAAGGGAGGCCGGCGGGTCGGCGAGCTTGACGAGGAAATGGTCTACGAATCCCGCGTGGGTGACATCTTTGCGCTGGGCGCCACCAGCTGGAAGATCGAGGACATCACGCACGACCGCGTGCTCGTCTCTCCGGCCTTCGGCCAGCCCGGCAAGCTGCCCTTCTGGAAAGGCGACTCGCTGGGACGCCCGGTGGACCTGGGCCGCGCCCTTGGCGCGTTCGTCCGCGAACTGTCAGCGTCCGACGTCGGCCCTGCCACCGAACGCTGCAAGGCCAGCGGCCTTGACGACTTCGCCGCGAACAACCTCCTGCAGTACCTGTCCGAACAGAAGCTGGCCACCGAGGTGGTCCCGAGCGACACCACCCTCGTGGTGGAACGCTTCCACGACGAACTCGGCGACTGGCGGGTCATTCTGCACAGCCCGTTCGGCATGCCGGTCCATGCGCCGTGGGCCCTGGCCGTGGGCCAGCGGCTGCACCAGCGGTACGGCCTGGACGGGTCCGCCATGGCCGCCGACGACGGCATCGTGCTCCGCGTGCCCATGATGGAGGATGAACCTCCCGGCGCCGAACTGTTCCTGTTCGACCCCGAGGAGTTGGAGCAGATTGTCACCGCCGAGGTGGGCGGCAGTGCCCTGTTCGCCTCCCGCTTCCGCGAGTGTGCCGCGCGTGCCCTGCTGCTGCCCCGGCAGACGCCCGGCAAGCGGCAGCCGCTGTGGCAGCAACGCCAGCGGTCCGCCCAGCTGCTGGACGTCGCCCGGAAATACCCGTCGTTCCCGATCGTGCTGGAAACCGTCCGCGAATGCCTGCAGGATGTGTACGACCTGCCCGCACTGAAGGACATCGCCGCCTCGGTTGAACGGCGCGAGCTCCGGATCGTCCAGACCACCACCCAGCAGCCGTCCCCGTTCGCCAAGTCCCTGCTGTTCGGCTACGTGGCGCAGTTCCTCTACGAAGGCGATTCCCCGCTCGCCGAACGCCGGGCTGCCGCGCTGGCGCTCGACTCCACGCTGCTCAATGAACTCCTGGGGCGCGTGGAACTGCGCGAGCTCCTGGACGCCAGGGTCATCGACGCCACCGAACGCGAGCTGCAGCGCCTTGCCCCGGACCGGAAAGTCCGCGGCGTCGAGGGCGTGGCCGATCTTCTCCGGCTGCTCGGTCCCCTGGACCCCGGGGAAGTTGCGGCCCGGCTCACCCCGCTGGTTGAGCCGGCCGAAACCAAGGCCCCGCTGGTTGAGCCTGCCGAAACCAAGGCCCCGCTGGTTGAGCCCGTGGAAACCAAGCAGCCCGAAGCCACCGTTGCCGAAGCCGCCGCCCACCTCGCGGCCCTCCAGCGTGCCAACCGGGCCATAAAGGTGACCATCGCCGGCGTCGAACGCTTCGCCGCAGTGGAAGACGCGGCCAGGCTTCGCGACGCCATCGGTGTACCTCTTCCTATGGGCGTTCCGCTTGCCTTCATCGAGCCGGTGGCGGACCCGCTGGGCGATCTCGTCTCGCGCTATGCCCGCACCCACGGTCCGTTCACTGCCACCGAAGCCGCGGCCAGGCTGGGACTCGGTGCCGCCGTCGTCGGAACTGCCCTGAAGCGGCTGGCGGCCGACGGCCGGGTGGTGGAAGGCGAGTTCCGTCCCCATGCGGAGGTGGCTGCCGGCGAGCGCCCGGCAGCCGCAGTGTCCGATTCCGGTTCCGGCCTTGACCCAGTCGCGGAAGCGGCGGCGGCGTCCGCCGTTGCCTCAGCGGCTGTGGCCCTGGCCGGAAGCGAATGGTGTGACGCCGAGGTCCTCCGCAAGCTCCGGCGCCGTTCACTCGCGGCGCTCCGGGCCGAGGTGGAGCCAGTGGACATCAGTGCCTACGGCCGGTTCCTGCCGGCCTGGCAACACGTCCGCGCTCCGGGCACGGGACGGGGGCAGCCGGCCCTGCGCGGACTCGATGGCATCATCACCGCGGTGGACCAGCTCTCAGGCGTGCCCATACCCGCCTCCGCCTGGGAACCGCTGGTGCTCGCCAGCCGGGTGTCCAACTACCAGCCCGCCATGCTGGACGAACTCATGGCCGCCGGGGAGGTCCTCTGGTCAGGTGCCGGCTCGCTTCCGGGCAACGACGGCTGGATCAGCCTGCACCTGGCGGATTCGGTGGAACTCACGCTGAACCCTGCCCCCGAGTTCGAACCGGGCGACGCCCAGCGGCGGCTGCTGGACCACCTGCAGGCTAACGGAGGAGGCTACTTTTTCCGGCAGCTGACGGACATTGCCGGCGGCATGGACGCGGTACTGGGAGACCACGACGTCGTGTCCGCGATCTGGGATCTCGCCTGGGCCGGACGGGTCACCGGGGACACGTTCGCCCCGGTCCGGTCCCTGATCGCCGGCGGGCACACGGCCCACCGGCAGGTTGCGCGCGCACCGCGGGCCAGGGCGCCGCGCCTCAGCCGGCTCGGACGGTCGCACGGGACCGGGCTGCTCGGCTCCCCGGGACTGTCCGGCGGACGCTACGGCTCGGCTGGCGGCGCGGTCCCCACCCCGCCGCTCGCGGCCGGGCGCTGGTCTGCGCTTCCCACACCCGAGCTCGATCCCACCATCCACGCCCGCGCCACGGCGGAGTTGCTGCTCGACAGGTACGGCGTGGTCACCCGTGGATCCGTCATGGCCGAGAACATCCTGGGCGGATTCGGGCTCATGTACAAGGTCCTGGCCCGGCTGGAGGAGGCCGGACGGTGCAGGCGGGGGTACTTCATCGAACATCTGGGTGCCGCCCAGTTCGCCGTGCCCGCTACAGTCGACCGGTTGCGTTCGTACACCGAGGACGCCCAGCTGGCCAAACCGGAACCCGTGGCACTGGCCCTGGCGGCAACAGATCCGGCCAACCCCTACGGCGCGGCCCTGTCGTGGCCTGCCGGCAACGTCGAAGCCGGCAGCGGGCACCGCCCGGGGCGGAAGGCGGGTGCACTCGTGGTACTGGTCGACGGCGCGCTGGTGCTGTACGTCGAACGCGGAGGCAAGACGCTGCTCGTCTTCACGGAAGACGAATTCGTCCTCGCCGCCGCGGCCGGCGCCCTCGTGGACGTGGTGAAACGCGGTGCCGTGGACAAGCTCGTCATGGAAAAGGTCAACGGCCACGGTATCCTCGACACCCCTGCGGCATCGGCGCTGACGGCCGCCGGCGCCTATTCCACACCGAAGGGGCTGAGGATCCGTGCCTGAAGGCGACTCCGTCTGGCGCGCCGCCAGCCAGCTGCACGCGGCCCTCGCCGGCCAGAAACTTCTCGCGTCCGATTTCCGCGTGCCCCGCTTCGCCACCCTGAGCCTGGCGGGCTGGACCATGGAGGAGGTGGTCCCCCGCGGCAAGCACCTGCTGATGCGGCTGGTGGGACCGGCCCAGGAGCGTCTGACCATCCACTCGCACCTGAAGATGGAGGGCAGCTGGCAGGTCTACCCGCCCGGGGGCAGGTGGCGGAAGCCGGGATTCACGGCCCGGTGCGTGCTCCGCACGGCCGTTGCTGACGCCGTCGGATTTTCCCTGGGCCTGCTTGAGGTGATCAAGACCAGCGAAGAGGACAAGGCTGTGGGTTTCCTGGGCCCCGACCTGCTGGGCCCGGACTGGGACCCGGCCGAGGCCGAGCGCCGCGTGGCGGCCAGGCCCGACGTGCCGGTGGGCGTGGCGCTGCTGGACCAGAGCAACCTCGCGGGCATCGGGAACATCTACCGCTGCGAGGTGTGCTTCCTGGCCGGCATCCACCCGGCATCACCGGCGGCCGCGGTGAAGGACTGGCCCGCGATGTTTGCCGACGCCAAGCAGCTGCTCGAGGCGAACCTCGGACCGGGCCGCCGGACCACCGTGCTCAACGCCCGCGGAACTCCGGTGGGCCGTGCCGCCGGCCGTCCGGGCTACTGGGTGTACCGCCGTGAGCACCAGCCGTGCCTGCGCTGCCGGACCCCCATCCGCCACGGCGTGCTGGGCAAGAGTGTGCCGGGCAGAAGCGGTGCAGGAACCGGGGTGGCGGGCAGCCCCGGCAGCGCGACCACTGCTGTCACGGAAGAACGTGACATCTACTTCTGCCCGACCTGCCAGCCCTTATTGGGCACCACCGGTTTGGGCACCTCCGGTTTGGGCATCACCGACGCCTGACGGCCACAGGAAACGGTTCAGGAAAGCGGGCGCAGGAAAGCAGAGGTCAGGACACGGCCAACGGCGCCTCGGACTGGTCCTCGCGGTTGTCGGACTTTGAATCGATAGGCGATGCGGCAGTCTGGCCGGCGGCCGGAATCCCTGCCGGTTCCCGGGCCGGAACCAGGAAGTACGGCAGCAGGAGCTGAACCAGCGGGCCGATCGCCAGCGCATAAACCACAGTGCCCACTCCGACAGAGCCGCCGAGGAGCCAGCCTACGCCGAGCACCACCACCTCGATCAGGGTCCGGGACAGGCGCACGGACCAGCCAGTGCGTTTAGCCAGGCCCGTCATGAGCCCGTCCCGGGCTCCGGGGCCGAAGCGGGCGCCGATGTAGCACGCGGAGGCGATGCCGTTGAGCATCACTGCACCGCCCAGCAGCGCGATCTGGCCGCCGAGGTGCGAGAACGCGGGGATCAGGGCGAGCCCGACGTCGGCGAAGACCCCCACGAGGACGGCATTGCAGAGCGTGCCGAAGCCCGGTCGCTGCCGCAGCGGGATCCACAGCAGGAGCACCAGGAAACTGACGATGATGACCACCGCGCCGATGCTCAGGCCCGTCTTGCCGGCAACACCCTGATGGAACACGTCCCAGGGGTCCAGCCCGAGTCCGGCCCGGATGAACAGGGCCAGCGAGATGCCGTACATGGCGAGGCCGGTGAAGAGCTGTGCGAGTCTGCGCGTCATCATTGAACCATCCTGAGGCACAACTGGCCTTGTTTTCCATGGCCAGTTTGAAATACTGGCCTCATGTCCGGATCCCTCACGCCCACTGCCCTCTCCCGTCTCCTGGGCCAGTGGCACCGAGGCAACGCTCCCGCCTACCGCGAGCTGGCCGACGTCGTACGCCTTTTGGTTCTTGACGGACGCATCCCGCTTGGCACCGCGCTGCCCAGCGAACGGACACTGTCCGCCACCCTGGCCGTCAGCCGCACCACGGTGACGGCGGCGTACGCGAGCCTGCGCGAACAGGGGTTCCTGAGCAGCGGCCAGGGCACGCGAGGCCGCACATGCCTGCCGCGGACGGCCTACACGGCAGGGCAGCGGGACTCCCGCGCGGGCCTGTCGGGGGCGCCGGGCCTGGCTGTTCCCGACGGCGTCATCGACCTCGCGTACGCATCGCTCCCGGCCAGCGGCGAAGCGGTCCACCAGGCCTTCGCCGCTGCCCTCACGGAACTGCCTGCCCTGCTGCCCGGCTTCGGCTACGACGCCGTGGGCGTGCCGGCGCTGCGGGAGGCGATTGCCGGCCACTATGCCGACGCCGGTGTACCCACCACGGCCGGGCAGATTCTGGTGACGTCCGGCGCGCAGCATGCGCTTAACATCGTGCTGCGGGCGCTGGTCGGCAAGCAGGACAAGGTCCTCGTGGAGCAGCCGACCTACCCGAACGCGCTCGACGCCATCCGAGCCACGGGCTGCCGCATCGTGCCCGTGCCTCTTCCGCCTACGCCGGAGCGGGGCTGGGACCTGGACTCGGTCGAGTCTGCCCTGATGCAGCAGCGCCCCCGCGTGGCCTACACGGTCCCGGATTTCCACAACCCCACCGGCCGGCTGATGCCTGACTCACAGCGCCGCCGGCTGGTCCGCGCCGCCGCGGCATCAGGCACTGTCCTGGTGGTGGATGAGACGCTCCGTGCGCTGAATCTCGACGGCGGTACAACGGCTCCGCTGGCTTCCTTCAGTTCGTCCGTGGTGTCCATAGGATCGCTGAGCAAATCGCATTGGGCGGGCATGCGCACGGGCTGGATTCGCGCGTCAGAGAGCCTGATTCAGCGGTTCGCGGCTGTCCGGACCACGATGGATCTGGGCGGTCCTGTGGTGGAGCAGCTTGCGGCGGCCCATCTGGTGCGCAACCTGGCCGATCCCCTGCCGGCCCGCCTGTCCGCGCTCCGGGAGAACCGCTCCGCGCTGTTGGAGCTACTCAAGGTCCATCTGCCGCGGTGGGAGGCGGAACGGCCTGACGGCGGTCTGGCCGTCTGGTGCCGGCTGCCGTCGCCCAGCAGCACGGCCCTGACCGTCATCGCCCCGGAACTCGGCATCCGCCTCGCTGCCGGTCCGCGCTTCGGCGTGGGCGGGGTGTTCGAGAACTTCCTTCGCATTCCGTTCACGCTGCCGCAGGAGCAGCTGGAGACGGCAGTCCTCGCGCTGCGTGCCGCCCAGGACAGGCTCGACGCCGCCCCGCAGCTGCGGCGCTCACTCAGGGACTCCCCCGCCGCCGCCATCGCCTGAGTTCCGGCTCGGCGTGCTCGCGGGCCTAGACGTAGACCTTTTCGAGGAACGCGCCCCAGGCGCTGGCAGTCGCCCCGGAATCCCTGCTGCCGCCGAAGTCGTGGACCGTCATGCCCACGGGCGCACCGAACGCATTGCGGCCAAAGAAACGGTAGAGGGTGTCTCCGGTCCGCAGGCCCAGGAAGTTCTCGATGGAGAAGTCCACCTGTCCCGAAAGCCGCCCGACGCCGTCGACCTCCACCTCAAAAGTGTCCCCCTGCGCCGCAGTGTCCACGTCGAGCGCCTTCTTGAGCTGCAAAAAGCCGTCCGGCGTCTGCGAAGCGGCAGGTCCCTGGATATCCGTGAAAACCACGGGCTGGCCATCGAAGTGCTTCAGGTACTGGCCCAGCGTGTGGAGGTAGAACTCCGTATGCTTGCGGGCGCCGTCGTACTGCTGGTCCCAGTTGTCCGCGAAGATGCCGCTGTGGACATAGTGGAGCCGGGCCCGCCCGCCGTCGAGCGGCTCCAGTACGTGCTCCAGCTGGTTGTACCAGCCGTCCGGGCCGTCCATGCGCGAGACCAGGTGGTGCGGATACTCCTCCACGGTCTTCACGTCCGGCCACTGGTCCGTTGGAAACATCCAGCCCGGAGTCCCTTTGGTTACGGCCTCCCAGACGCGTTCCGGGGCGCCCGGCAGCTCGGTGTCAAAAACAATCTCGAATTTCCGGTCGTCAGTCATTGTTCTGCTCCTTGGCTGGGATGGTCTTTGTTGTTCCGTTTGTTTCCGGCTTGAGTGCCGGATGAAGCGCGACGACGAGCCGATGCTTCCGTCCGCCGGCACCGCTGTGGTGGTACTTGTCCACGAGCCCGGTGACGGCCACGCCCAGGTCTTCGGCGAAGGCGGCCCGGTCCGCGGCGGTACGAAAGGTGAATCTCGCCGTCGATCGCGAACGTGGCGAGTTTCTGCCGTGCGGCAGCAACGCCGGCGATGAGTTTCCCCATTTCCTGGACCATGCGGCCGGCGAGCGCCAGCAGCCAGAAGGCCGAAAAACGGTCCGCGAAACGGTGCGGATCCGGCGCCACCGACTGCAGCGCCACCGGGGAGATGAGGTAGGAGGCGGCTGAGGCCCGCAGCACGCGTTCGGTGACGTTGCCCTTGCGGCGCTCCTCCACCAGTTCGACGAGGCCGTGCCGCTCCAGCGCCTTGAGGTGGTAGTTCACCTTCTGCCGCGGCAGCCCCACCTTCGCGGCGAGCTGCGTGGCCGACCCCGGCTCCGCCAGCTCCTGGAGGTCGCCGTTTCGACGGTTCCCTGCGCGTCCGACGTGGCGGCTGTATATATCAAGCTGTTTGTGACAGCCGGGTGGTTTCTTTGTGGTTGATTCCTGCGACGGGAGGGATTCCCGGTGCAGTGGGCTTGCGGCGGTATCTGTGCGGGTTGCGGGCGTAGCAGGCATCGAGGGTTTTTTGTCGCTGCCTGCGCGCCTGCTCGATCAGTCCGTGATGGACGGTGTCGGGCGTGTAGTAGTTCAGTCCGCTGTGCCGGTGATTGGCGTTGTAGTTCGTGAAGAATGCCGCCATGTAGCCGCGGGCGTGGTGCAGGTCCTGGAAGCGTCCGGGGAAGTCCAGATCGTACTTGACGGTCTTGAACAGGGATTCCGAATATGGGTTGTCATCAGAGACCCGGGGCCGGGAGTAGGACAGCGGGCGCAAAGTAGAATGGACCGGTGATGCAATCCCCCCTTCCCGTGCGCGACGGCGTGAATGCGACCCGGCTGCGCCTCCCGGACGAGGGCCCCTGGGACACCGCAATGGACTACATGATGCACCGCTGGGGGCACATCGACCCCCAGGGCATCGAGGACCGGTTCGACGCCGGCGAGATTGTGGGCGAGGGTGGCATCCCCCTGCACCGCGGCACCAGGCTGGAAGACCACACCTTCATCTGGTACTACCGAACGCTCCCGCCGGAAACCCGGCTGCCTGTAGAGCTGAACATCCTGCACCAGGACGAGCACATCCTGGTGGTAGACAAACCGCACTTCCTGCCCACCACCCCAGGCGGCACGTACATCCAGGAATCGGCGCTGGTCCGGCTCCGCAACCAGCTGGACCTCCCTGACCTGATCCCGATGCACCGCCTAGACCGCATGACGGCGGGCATCCTCCTGCTCTCCACCAACCCCGAGACGCGGGGGAAGTACCAGGTGCTGTTCGAGAAGCGCCAGGTCCAGAAGGAATACGAGTGCGTGTCCGCTGCCGAACCGGCTGCCGGGCATCCCGCCGTCGACTTCCCGGTGGTGGTCCGCAACCGGATGACGAAGTCCCGCAGCTACCTTCTGGCGGAGGTCATCGACGGCGAGCCAAATGCGGAGACGCGGATCGACCTGCTGCGGAGGTTCGACGGTGCCGACGCCGGTGGCCATGCAGCTGCCGGAGCAGGACGCCTTGGCCTCTACCGGCTCGAACCGCACTCAGGGAAAACCCATCAGCTCCGCGTGCACATGGCTTCTCTGGGGCTGGGCATCATGCACGATTCGTTCTACCCCGAACTGCTGGACAAGGCACCCGACGACTACACCAAGCCGCTCCAGCTGCTGGCACGCGGCATCCGGTTCGTGGACCCCGTCACGCAGGAACCCGTCGAGTACCGAAGCCGACTCCAACTCAGCGAAGTCCGATAGCCAGGTCGAAAATCCGCTAGGCAGCACCTTCAAGGACATTCCGGAAGGCCGCCACGGTTTCCGGGCCAAAGAGCACGAACTCCACCAGCTCGACGCCTTGCTCGCCGCCTTCGGCAGAGCGAGCGGCATACGATCGGACGGCGTCAAACGCCACCTGCGCCACCTGGCGGGCGTCCCAGCCATAGACCCCCGCGCCTACTGCGGGAAAGGCCAGCGACCGGACACCCAGGCCCTCGGCAACCCGCAGGCTCTCGGTAAAACAGGACGCGAGCAGCCCCGGATTGGTCTGCCCCGCGTGGCGGTTGGGCCCGACGGTGTGGATGACCCAGCGCGCCGGCAGCCCGAATCCGGGGGTGGCCACGGCAGCGCCCACCGGCAGCCCGTCCTGGAGCGTCGTTGCCCGCAGCTCGCGGCAGGCCGCCAGCAGTTCCGGCCCGGCGGCCCGGTGGATCGCCCCGTCCACGCCGCCGCCGCCCAGCAGCGAAGAGTTGGCGGCATTTACCACCGCGTCCACCGGCCGTCCGGTGATGTCACCCTCAACGATCTCTATACGCATGCAGCCAGTGTGGCATTGTGAACCGGCCAGGGCGTAGGCGTCCGCCACGCGTAGGAGTTTCGCCGGGTGCCGGAGTTCCGCCGGCTGTCGGAGTTCTGCCGTGGCTGTCCACCCGGCGCGTTGCCGTTCCGTGTGCGGTACGTTGTGCAAATGGACTTCGGCAATCCGGACACGTGGAGCACGGCGATCTACTTCTGGATCATTCCGGCTGTCCTCGGTGATGCCATTTTTCCGCCCATCCCATCCGAGATGGTCCTGATCACGGGCGGTGCCCTGTCCGCCGAGGGCCGGGCAAACCTGTTCCTGGTGGGCCTCCTGTCCGCCATCGCGTCGTGGCTGGGCGACGTGGTGGTGTTCCAGCTGTTCAAGCGCCGGCTGAGCCACATCCTGGACCGCTGGACATGGGGCCAGAAAATCCACCGCGGCATCCACGCTGCAATCGCCAAGGCCGGCCGGTCCTCCACCTACGGCACCATCATCGGAGCCCGGTTCATCCCGGGCGGCCGGCTCGCGACGTCCGCGGCAGCCGGCATCGCCGACGTGTCCACCCCGGGCTTCAACCTGTGCGCCGGGCTGGGAGGGATGCTGTGGGCAACGTGGCTCGTGGGCCTCGGCTACTTCACGGGCTCCGCCACGGGGCTGCCCTTCTGGGCGAGTTCGTTGATCGGTGTGGCCGTGGGCCTGGTGATCGGCGCCGTCGTGGGCTTGATCGTGACACGCCGGCGCGGCGACCGCTCCCCCGTGGACGAACCCGGCGGCCCCGCCGGGCCGCCCGGCTGAGCCCTAAACGGGCGCCCAGCGGCCGCGGTTGCGGCGGAGCACGGAAAGCGAGCCTGTCAGCGCAACGCGTTCGACGGCGTCGCGCATCACGGCTGCCGACTCCCGCGCCGCGCTGTTCTCTCTGTTGTATTCGGTGGCCTCCACGAGGAACCGCAGGTTTAGCTGCGGCACGCCGCCGGCCAGTTCCAGCTGATTCGACTCCACATGGTGCCGCGACCCCAGCGACTCAACAGCGGTGTCCATCACGGCTTCGGGAGGGTTGCCCGGCTTCAGCCCGGTTATCTTAAGTCTGGTCTGGAAGGACGGCATCCTCCCACCCTAGCGCCGGGCGCAAAAGACCCAGCGCGAACGGACACGCAACGCCCAAAATCCTGCTCCGCAGGGCATTAACTGCCCGTTCGCGCCCCGGAACTGCGGGCCCTAGATTGGATGGTTGCGTTTTGACGGGGGCGAGCCTATCTTGGCAGGAAGGAGTGCCGCCATGCACGAACTCTCTATCACGCAGGGCCTTGTTTATGCCGTTCTGGACCGCACAGGCGAACGGCCGGTTACTGCGGTCAACCTGAGGATCGGTCCCCTTTCGGGCGTACTGGCTGATGCCGTGCGCTTTTGTTTTGACGTGGCAACGGCCGGCACTCCGTTGGCCGGCGCGCGGCTGCAGATTGATGAGCCGCAGGGCCGGGGACGGTGCCGCAGCTGCCAGGACGAATTCACCCTGAGCGATCTCATCCTGCTGTGCCCTTGCGGAAGCGCGGACGTCGAAGTCCTCAGCGGCCGCGAACTCATGCTGATGTCCGTGGAGGTGGCATAGGAAATGTGTACAACGTGCGGTTGCGGCGACGAGGCCGGCACCCGCATTTCAAACCTCGCAGGGGAACTGCAAACATCCAGGCAGGGGCACCTGCACAGCCACACTGATGAGCACGGACGCACGTACACGCATGAGCACTCCCACGGGCACGCCAAGTCCCACGAGGACACCGACGTCAACGGGCACGCCGACGGGCACCACCATGCGGCACAGGGCACAGAAACCATCGTGCTCGAGCAGAACCTGCTGGCCAAGAACGACCTGCTGGCCGCCACGAACCGCGGCTGGCTTGCCGGCCGGGGGGTGCGCGCCTTCAACATCATGAGTTCACCGGGTGCCGGCAAGACCACTCTCCTGGTCCGCACGCTGACGGAACTCGGCGGGCGCCTGGACGCAGGTGTTATCGAAGGGGACCAGGAGACCTCCCTCGACGCGGACCGGATCCGCGCCACGGGGCGCCCCGTCATCCAGATCAACACCGGAGCCGGCTGCCATCTCGACGCCGACATGCTGCGGCACGGCCTTGATGCGCTGTCCCCGGAGTCGGGCTCCACGGTCTTCATTGAAAATGTGGGTAACCTCGTCTGCCCCGCGCTTTTTGACCTCGGCGAAACGGCCAAGGTAGTGATCGTCTCGGTAACGGAAGGTGATGACAAACCCCAGAAATACCCGCACATGTTCATGGCAGCCGACCTCGTGATCGTCAACAAGTCGGACCTGCTCCCCTACGTCGACTTCGACGTCGACGAGTGCCTGCGCCGCATCCGGCAGATCAATCCGCGGGCCGAATTCCTCACGCTGTCCGCCGCCACCGGCGAAGGCCTCGCCGCCTGGTACGGCTGGCTCGACGGCGCCACCTCCCAAGCGGCGGCGCCAACCTCCGGGACTGCCCGGTCAGTTCCTTTGACCGGCGCCCTGACAAAAGCACACTGAGCCCCAGCAGGGGCACTGAAAGAGGCAACGATGCCTACGGAAACTTCCCTCAAGGCCGAAGAAGCCCTCATCCACGTGCTGTGGATCAACGCAGGGCTCAGTTGTGACGGCGACTCGGTCGCCCTGACCGCGGCCACCCAGCCGAGCGTCGAGGAAATCGCCCTCGGGGCGCTGCCCGGCCTGCCGAAGATCGCCATGCACTGGCCACTGATCGACTTTGAATGCGGCCCGCAGGAAGGGGCCGACGATTTCCTGGAATGGTTCCGCAAGGCGGACCGGGGCGAACTTGAACCGTTCGTGCTGGTGGTCGAGGGATCCATTCCCAACGAGAAACTCCATGACCCCGGCGGCTACTGGTGCGGGTTCGGCAACGACCTCGAGACCGGCCAGCCCATCACCACCAGCGAGTGGCTGGACCGGCTGGCACCAAAGGCCACCGCGATCATCGCCGCCGGAACCTGCGCAACCTACGGCGGCATCCACGCCATGGCCGGCAACCCGACCGGCGCCATGGGCGTGCCGGATTACCTTGGCTATGACTGGAAGTCCAAGGCCGGCATTCCCATAGTGTGCGTGCCCGGATGCCCGATCCAGCCTGACAACCTCTCTGAAACCATGACGTACCTGCTCTACCAGGCCACCGGCCAGGCACCGATGATTCCGCTGGATGAGGCACTGCGACCCACGTGGCTGTTCGGCAAGACGGTCCACGAGGGCTGCGACCGGGCCGGCTACTACGAGCAGGGCGACTTCGCCACCGAGTACGGCTCCCCCAAGTGCATCGTCAAGCTCGGCTGCTGGGGTCCCGTGGTGAAGTGCAACGTGCCTAAGCGCGGCTGGATGAACGGCATCGGCGGCTGCCCCAACGTCGGCGGCATCTGCATCGGCTGCACCATGCCGGGCTTCCCGGACAAGTTCATGCCCTTCATGGATGAACCTCCCGGCGGCAAGTTCTCCACCAGCACAATCCGTCCCTACGGCTCCGCCATCCGGACCCTGCGGGGCATCACCACGCACACCCTGGACCAGGAGCCCAAGTGGCGCCGGCCCGGACCCGAGCTCCTCACCGGGGCCCGGCGCACCTGGTAACCCATCCAATTCCAGACAGGCGAAGACAATGACGTCCACAATTCCCATGGGCTCCGGAAGCGGAACGGGTAACACGAACCTGGTGGAGATGAACTGGGACCCCATCACCAGGATCGTCGGCAGCCTCGGCATCTACACCAAGATCGACTTCGAGAATAACCAGGTCGTGGAATGCAAGAGCACGTCCTCGATCTTCCGCGGCTACTCCATCTTCATGAAAGGCAAGGACCCGAGGGACGCCCACTTCATCACCAGCCGTATCTGCGGGATCTGCGGCGACAACCACGCCACGTGCTCCTGCTATACGCAAAACATGGCCTACGGCGTCAAGCCCCCGAACCTGGGCGAATGGATCGTCAACATGGGCGAAGCCGCCGAGTACATGTTCGACCACAACATCTTCCAGGAAAACCTGGTGGGCGTGGACTACTGCGAAAAGATGGTCTCCGAGACCAACCCCGGCGTCCTGGCCAAGGCGGAGAACACCAGGGCGCCGCACGAGGCCGACCACGGCTACCGGACCATCGCCGACATCATGCGCTCGCTGAATCCCTTCACCGGCGAGTTCTACCGTGAAGCGCTGCAGGTCAGCCGGCTCACCCGTGAGATGTTCTGCCTTATGGAGGGCCGCCACGTGCACCCCTCCACCCTCTATCCGGGCGGCGTGGGAACAGTGGCCACCATCCAGCTGATGACTGACTACCTCACCCGGCTCATGCGCTACGTCGAATTCATGAAGAAGGTCGTCCCCATGCACGACGACCTGTTCGATTTCTTCTACGAGGCGCTGCCGGGCTACGAGCAGGTGGGGCTGCGGCGCACGCTGCTGGGCTGCTGGGGATCGCTGCAGGACCCGGACTACTGCAACTTCGAGTACAAGGACATGACCGAGTGGGGCCGGAAGATGTTCGTCACGCCCGGCGTTGTGGTGGACGGCAAGCTGGTCACCACGGACCTGGTGCGGATCAACCTGGGCATCCGGATCATGCTCGGCTCCTCCTACTACGAGGACTGGGAAGACCAGGAAATGTTCGTGACCCATGATCCGCTGGGCAATCCGGTGGACCGGCGCCACCCCTGGAACCAGCACACGAATCCCAGGCCGCAGAAGCGCGACCTCGCGGAAAAGTACAGCTGGGTCATGTCGCCGCGCTGGTTTGACGGCCAGGACAACCTGGCACTGGACACCGGTGGCGGCCCGTTGGCACGGCTCTGGTCCACGGCGCTCGCCGGACTCGTGGACATCGGTTACATCAAGGCCACCGGCCGGAGCGTCCAAATCAACCTGCCCAAGACCGCGCTGAAGGGGCCTGTGTCCTTCGAGTGGAACATTCCGCAGTGGAGCAACACGCTCGAACGCAACCGCGCCCGCACCTACTTCCAGGCCTACGCTGCAGCCGCCGCGCTGCATTTCGCGGAAAAGGCCCTGGAGGAAATCCGGGCCGGCCGCACCAAGACGTGGGAAACCTTCGAGGTCCCCGACGAAGGCATCGGCTGCGGCTTCACCGAGGCGGTCCGCGGTGTCCTGTCCCACCACATGGTGATCCGCGACGGCAAGATCGCCAACTACCACCCCTACCCGCCCACCCCCTGGAATGCCAGCCCCACCGACTCCAACGGCGTGACCGGCCCCTATGAGGACGCGGTCCAGGGGCAGCCGATCTTCGAGGAGAACGACCGCGAGCACTTCAAGGGCATCGACATCATGCGCACCGTCCGCAGCTTCGACCCCTGCCTGCCGTGCGGCGTCCACATGTACCTGGGCAACGGGCAGACGCTGGACATGCTGCACTCCCCCACCCAGACCCTGACCGGCGAGTAGGCCATGCCCGGCGGGGACCGGCCGCCGCTGCAGAGCGGGGACCAGATTGGCACACTCCTTGACGCCCTCGGCACCGGCGGGGCAGTCGCCCGCGGCCGGGCCGAGGACCTGGTCCGGCAGGTGACAGACCTCTACGGCGCCGGGCTGCAGCGCATTATGGAGATCCTGCAGGCCCAGGGGAAACTCGACGACTCCACGCTGGCGGCGCTGACCGCGGACAGCCTCGTGGCCGGCCTCCTGGTGATCCACGGGCTGCACCCCCATACGCTGGAGGCACGCGTGGCCGCGGCGCTGGACAGCGTCCGGCCCTACCTGGGCTCCCACGGCGGCGACGTGGAACTGGAAGGCATCAGCCCCGACGGCGTGGTGCGGCTCAAACTGCTCGGCACCTGCCAGGGCTGCCCGTCGTCGTCCGTCACCCTCAAGTACGCCGTCGAGGAGGCCATCCAGAACGCCGCACCGGAGGTGACGGCCATCGACGTCGTCGAAGCGGAAAAGCAGCCGGGCTCGCCGGCCCTGATTCCGGTGGACTCGCTGCTTGTCCGGGTCAACAATCCGGCGGGCGGAACACCCGCAGACTCCTGGCACGACATGTCCGGCGGCACGTGGGAACCTCTTCCCGAGGTCGCCGGGCTCGAGGCCGGCGAGGTGGCAGGCTTCCTCGTCGGCGGCTACCCGGTGCTGGCCTGCCGCACCGGGCAGGACATCTACGCCTACCGGGACTACTGCCCGCGATGCACCGGTTCCATGGCCGGCGCCGTGCTGCAGCGCGCCCTCGCGGC
This sequence comes from Arthrobacter globiformis, assembly GCF_030815865.1. NCBI lineage: Bacteria > Bacillati > Actinomycetota > Actinomycetes > Micrococcales > Micrococcaceae > Arthrobacter > Arthrobacter globiformis. Next base: position 1,030,713 of record NZ_JAUSXI010000001.1, on the reverse strand, counting down.
ACCGGCTGGCGGTGGCCTGCTCACCTGCCCCACCTGCCGCGGCCACTTTGACGTGCGGCGGGCGGGCGTCTGCCTCGAGGACAAGGAGCTGCACCTGGAGCCGCTTCCGCTGCTGGTCCGGAACGGAGTGATGTCCGTGGCGGTTCCGATGGTGTCCGTGCAGTCCGCGCCGTTGCCGGTTCCGCCGGCACCGGCAGCCCCGGCAGCCGTGACGCCGGTGCAGGCAATCCCGCTGGTGACACCGGCCGGGCTGGAACCCGTCCCGGCGGCGCCTGTACCGGAACCGGCGGAGCCGGCCCCGGTGCCTGCGGCAGTGTCCGTGCCAGCAGCGGTGTCCGTGCCTGCGGCTGGAGTGTCCGTGCCCACCCCGGCGCCGGCGCCCGGCATGGCCCCGGAACTGCAGGCAGCCGGCGGACAGGACCGCTGAAATGAACATGGAGAATGGAGGAGGTACAGGGCGCGGCCCGGGAACCGGCCAGGCCGACGGCGCCTTGCCGGTGGCCTTACTGCGGCGGATTTCCGCGAACCGGCCCGCTCCCGCCGCCGGGGAATGCTGCGAAATGTGCGGCGAACCGATTTCCAACGCACACCAGCACGTGGTGGACCTGGAGAGCCACGCGATGATGTGCACCTGCCGGCCCTGCTACCTCCTCTTCACGGATGCGACCGCCCACATGCGCTACCGCTCGGTGCCGGACAGGTACCTCTCCTTCCCCGACTTCGATCTCGGCCTTGGGCAGTGGGACGAACTGGAAATTCCGGTGGGCCTGGCGTTCTTCTTCCGCAGTTCCAAACTCGGCCGCACGGTGGCGTTCTACCCTGGCCCGGCCGGGGCCACGGAATCGGAACTGCCCCTCGCCGCCTGGGACGGCGTGCTGGCCCGCAACCCGGCCCTCGGCCTCGCGGCGCCGGACACCGAGGCGCTGCTGATCCGCGGCCCGGGTCCGGGCAGGGCAGCCGCGGACTGCCACCTGGTTCCGGTGGACGCCTGCTACGAGCTGGTGGGCCGGCTGCGCCGCCTCTGGCGCGGGTTCGACGGCGGCCAGGAGGCGCGCGATGAGCTCGCGGCATTCTTCGATCGGATCGCCCGCCGCAGCGTTCCGGCGCCGGCAGATTCCGCCGGGACGGGAGGCCTCCGGTGACCGAGCTTACCTTCGCCGTGCTGGAGATCCGGCCCGAACCCTACGCCGCCGCTCCGCAGCTGACGGCCAGGCTGCGGCTGGCGGAAGGCACGGGGGCCGTGGTGCACGCAGTGGCACTGCGCTGCCAAGTCCGGATCCTGCCGCAGCGCCGCGGCTACGCGCCGGAGGAGGAGACGGGCCTGCTGGACCTCTTCGGCGGCCGCGGACGCTGGCCCACCACGCTGAAGTCATTCCTGTGGATGCAGTGCAGCACCATGGTGCAGGGTTTCACGGGCAGCACCGAGGCGGACCTCCCGCTGCCCTGCACGTTTGATTTCGACGTGGCCGCCGCCAAATACCTGCATGCCCTGCACGACGGCGAGATACCGCTGGAGCTGCTGTTCTCCGGCACCGTGTTCACCAAGGGGCAGACGGGGTTCACCGTGGAACAGGTGCCGTGGGACCTTGAAGCGTCCTACAAGCTGCCGGTCGCCGCCTGGCGGAGCCTGATGGACCAGTATTTCCCCAACGCGGGATGGATCCGCCTGGACCGCGACGTCCTGGCAGCACTCGCCCGGTACAAGTCCGCCGCGGGCCTCACGTCCTGGGAAGCCGCAGTGGAGAAGCTGCTCGCCCAGGCCACCGCCGATGTGACCGGAGAGCGGCCATGAACACCGGCCTGGCCCTTGCCCGGGCGGTCGCCGATGCCGTCCTCTACGAGGGCTACCTGCTCTACCCCTACCGCGCCTCCGCCCAGAAGAACCAGGCCCGCTGGCAGTTCGGGATCCTGGGTCCGCCGGGCGCCGCAGAGGCCGGCAGCGGGGAGGAACCGTCCATGTCCGCCGACTGCCTGCTTGCCCCGGGAGTGCAGGCCGGACTTGAAATCCATTTCCGCTTCCTGCACCTGCAGACGCGCACCGCAGAAAAAGCGGACGACGGCGGCGGGTTCACTCCCGTGGACAGCCTGGCCGTGGGCGCTGCGAACTGGCTGAGCTGGGACGAGGCCGTTGAACAGGAAGTGGCGTTCGGGCCGTTCTCCGTGGCCCAGCTCCGGGCCGGACAGGTCCTGCCCGTGGAGGTCCCGGAGGGACTCGACGTCGAGGAACTCAAGGACGACGCCGGGGGGCCGGGCGGCCGGCTGGTGCGCCGCCGTCGTGCTCTCCGCGGCGAACTGCGGCTAACCGCGGCCGAAGAGTCCGGCGGGCTGCTGCGGCTCAGCGTCACCGCGGCCAACACGGCCCATCCACTGTCGGCCCACCCCCTGCCGGCCGGGAACCGGCAGGACGCCACCGCGGTCTCCTTCATCGGGGCGCACGTGTTGCTCGGCGTGCGGGACGGGGATTTCGTCTCACTGCTGGACCCGCCGCTGTGGGCGCAGCAGGCAGCCGGGCGGTGTTCCCAGCACCGTGGCTGGCCTGTGCTTGCCGGCCCCGAAGGCCAGACTGACGTGCTGCTGATCTCGCCCATTATTCTCTACGACCATCCCGCGGTGGCCCCGGAAAGTTCGGTGGCGCTGTACGACTCCACCGAGATCGACGAGATCCTCACGCTGCGGGTGCTGACGCTGACCGACGCGGAAAAGGCCGAGGCGCGGGCGACGGACCCGCGGGCCGCCGCCGTCATCGACCGCTGCGAGGCGATGTCACCGGAGGACCTCCAGCAGCTGCACGGCGCCCTGCGGAACCCGCACGCGTTCGCCGCGGATCCCGATGGCTACGCCCCTGCCGAATCGTGGAGCGCGGCCAGCCAGGACGTTCCATGGTGGAATCCGGAGGCGGAGGCCAGTGTCCGGCCAGACCAGGATGCCGTTGTGATCAACGGCGTCGCGGTGGCGCGCGGCAGCCGCGTGCGCGTGCACCCGAAGCGGCGCGCCGACGCCCAGGACCTGTTCTTCGGCGGACAGACCGGGCGGGTCACCAGCGTGCACTTCGACGTCGATGGCAGCACCCACGTCGGGCTCGTCCTTGAACAGGATCCGGCGGCCGATCTCTATGAGGGCTACGGCCGGTCCTTCTACTACGCGCCCGACGAACTGGAGCCGCTGGAGGGAAAGGAAAACCCGTTATGAAGGCAATAGGAATGGCCACTGTTTCCGTGCTGGCAGCGATGGCCCTCTGGGGCATCTACGTCGGGATCCGCGCAGTTCCGGATATCCGGCGGTACATGAAAGTGCGGCGGATGTGACCGCCGACAGCAGGGCCAGGACCGCCGCGCAGGGGACCGCCCCGCCAGGAGACGGCGAGCGCACCGGCGGCGTCCTCGTGGCTGGCGTGGGTAACCTGTTCCTGCACGACGACGGCTTCGGCCCTGAAGTGGCACGGCACCTCGCCGACCATCCGCAGCCGCTGGCCCCCGGCGTCCGCGTGGTGGACTACGGCATCCGCGGCATGCATCTGGCCTACGATCTCTTGGCCGGCGTCGACACCCTGGTGCTCGTGGACACGGTGCCTGCGGGCGGGAACTCGGCCCCCGGAAGCATCCGTGTGCTGCGGGTCAGCGCTGCGGACCTGAACGGCAGTGCCATGCTCGATCCCCACGGCATGGACCCGGCGGCCGTGCTGGGCCGGCTTCGTTCCATGGGCGGTAGCCTGCCTGCCACATATGTGGTGGGCTGTGTCCCCGCAGACCTGTCCGAAGGCATCGGCCTCTCGGCAGCGGTGGCCGCGGCGGTGCCCAAGGCGGCCGCCGCCGTCGGGTCCCTGCTCGGCCAGCACTCTTCTACTGCAAGCTAAGGCGGTGTCCGTACATGTGCCTCGGAATACCCGGCAGGGTCGTTGAACTCCTCGAGGGGTACGGCGGCCAGCTCGCACTCGTCGATGTGGCAGGAGTGCAGCGGAAGATCAACATTGGGCTGCTGGATGAGGGGCCCCTGGAACCCGGCACCTGGGTCCTGATCCACATGGGCTTCGCGCTGGAACGCGTGGACGCCGCGGGCGCGGAACAGGCCATGGAAGGACTGGAGCTGATGGGCCGCCCGGCGGACACCGGACCCGGATCCCAGCCGGCACAACCACCACAAGGAGAGCAGCATGTCACCCACGAACCAGCCTGATCCCGCCGGCGAGGAAACGGGCGCCGCCCAGGAAACCGAAAAGGGCGCCGCGCAGGGCACGGCATCGGGCACCGCACCAGGGACAGCGCGGGCTTTCGGCAGCGAACCGCCGCTGAAGGAACCCGCCCAGCCCGGAGCGGACGAAACCCCTGAAGACGCGGCACCCGCTCCGGCCGGCGTCGGCGTCAGCACCACCCGCAGGGGCGAGGACGTCATCAAGGAGGAGGGCACCGAACCGGGACGCGAGCACACGGGAACCGATGATTCGCCTGCCGGCCGGCCAACCGGCGAGTCGTCCGCCCGCGATGCGACGGCCGTCAAGACCCCCGAGCATCCCGACGGCGCCGCGCCGCAGTCACCGTAACCGGCCGCCGAAGCTGACCGCAGGGTTGGTGGCCGGGCGCCACTGCTCGGCGCTAGTGTTCGAGCGCTATGGCTGCGCCGCGGTGTTCGACGCCGCTGTTGGCAATCCGGAGGTGCCGCGCCGTAAAGTGCTTGAGCTGCTGCAGCTGGTGGGTGGAGAGGCGGTCACACACCCAGTCCCAGTGCAGTGAGACGACGTCGCCTACGGCCAGCCCGGCCACGAAACCGGTTCCGTTCACGGCAAACTTGGCCGATTCCACCACGGGCTCGCCGACGTCCAGGGCTGTGCCGTCCCATACCAGCGGCCGCGACCGCACGACGGCGTCGTCCCCGGAAATCGCGAGCACCTGCCCCCAGCGGATCCGGCACCTGTCCAGCACGTTCAGCGCGGTGGCGTGCCGGCGTTCGTCGCGGAGCAGGCCCAGCCACGGGTAGATTTCGAACACGTGGAAACTGTGGTGCGGGACCCCACCCGCCAGGACGCCTTCCACCAGATGCGGGAACTGCCGTCCGGTGCGGGCCCGGAACCTGTCCTCCATGGAATTGCCGAGGTTGGTGATGCCGACGGTATCCAGGAGGCTGTTGCCCACCCAATAGGCCTCCACAACGCGGGCGTCCAGCGGGTCCGCGATGCCGTGAGATCCGGCGATCAGTTCGAGGTAGGGCCATGCTCCGGCAAAGCCCTTGGCCAGTTCGCGGAGACCCTTGTCCGTGACGCCGGACTGCCCGTAGTGCAGCAGGGCGTCGCTGTCCGGCGGGCCGCAGCTGCCCCGTGAATTGGGCGGATAGGCATAGCGAACGAACAACTGGGCACCATCGATAACCATCCTGTGGCCACCTTCTGCGAGAGTCTTCTGAAAGTAGCACCGGGCCATGGCGCCGACAAGGGACCGGCCGCCGGCCGGCAGGTCCGGGCAGCGCGACCGGCCCTTCGCCCAACGCAGGAGAAAGCGGTGACAGCCCTGCCCTTGAAGCGGATGCTGTGAAGACCCACGCGCAGGGAGTCAACGATGACAGCTGCAGACCTAACCCGCCGCGCCGCCCTACAGGTGTTTATTGCGGGCGGCTCCGCCGCCCTGCTGGCCGGATGCGGCACATCCGGCACCGCCCCGCCGTCGTCCCCCGCGGGCAGCAGCAAAAGCACCAGCTTCACGGACCAGCGCGGCCGGACCCTGTCCTTTGACCGGCCGGTGGCCCGGGTGGTGACCATCCCGATGCCGTCGGCGTCCCTGCTGGTGGCCGTCGACCGGAGTGCCGACCATCTCGCGGCCGTGCACAACGCCTCCTGGGTGGCCATGCGCGACGGAATCATGGGCTCCATGTTTCCCGCCGCCCTGGACCTCCCGCACGACATCGCCGCCCAGGACTTCACCGCCAACGTCGAAAGCATCCGGGCCCTCAACCCGGACGTGGTGGTCCAATGGTCGGACGCGCAGCTCATCGAGCCCCTGGAGAAGGCGGGACTTCAAGTTCTGGGGCTGAAAAACTCCGGCACGCAGGAGGATGTGGACGCCTGGGCCGCCATGTTTGCCGCCATGCTCGGCAAGCCCGAACGTGCCACCGAGCTCAAAACCCGCAGCGACCGGGAACTTGCCGAGGTCAAGTCACTGGCGGCCGGCCGCGCGTCCAAGGGCCCGAGCATCCTGTACTTCAACCGCTTCACGGGCGGGCTCAAGGTCGCCGGCGCCAACAGCTACAACGACTTCTATATCAAGCTCGTGGGCGGCTCCAACCCGCCAACAGGCAAGGACCCGCTGTCCGGTTCCGGCATGGTGGGCGTGGACATCGAGCAGGTCCTGCGCTGGGACCCCGAGGTCATCCTGCTGGGCAACTTCGACGCCGCCATGCCGCAGGACATCTACTCGGAACCGGTGTGGCAAAACGTGGCTGCGGTCCGGGCGAAGCGCGTGTACAAAGTCCCGTTGGGCGGCTACCGCTGGGATCCGCCCGGGCAGGAGTCGCCGCTGATGTGGCACTGGCTGGGCGACATCGCCTTCCCGCAGGAGAAGTCGGCGGTACGGAGCAAGGCTTCCGAATACTTCAGGTCCCTGTACAACCACGAACTCACCGACGGTGAACTGGACAAGATTCTCTGGACCGCGGAGAACGGGCAGTCCGCCAACTACCGGCAGTTCAATGCTTGATGAGGCAGGTTCCTCGCGCTTGCGAAAGCGGCGGGCCCGGCAACTTAGGTCCGGAAAAGCTGGGTGCGGTCAGGCCCCGGCTGCGGCCGGCGCAGCCGGCACAGCCGGCATTGCCGCGGGTGGGCCCGGCTTCCACCGCGGGTGGCGCAACGGAACGCGGTGCCGTGGAACGACGGCGGGAACTCGCCGTCGTCGTTCCCATCGCCCTCACTGCCTCCTTCCTTGCCGCGGTGGCGGTTCTGGCGCTGGCAGTGGGGCGGTACAGCGTGCCGCTGGACCACGTGGTGCAGATCCTGGCCGCACAGCTCGTGCCGGTCCCGGTTGAAGCCAGCGGCACCGAACAGAACGTGGTCCTGCTGGTCCGGCTGCCCCGGGTCCTGCTCGCTTTGCTGGTGGGTGGCGGCCTGGCGATTGGCGGCGCAGCGCTGCAGGCCATTTTCCGCAATCCCCTGGTCAGCCCCGAGATCATCGGTGTGTCTGCCGGCGCATCCTTCGGCGGAGCCCTGGCGCTGCTGCTCGGACTGGGTCCGCTCCTCCTGGTGGGCGGTTCCTTCGTGTGCGGGCTGCTGGCACTCGGGGCCCTGTTCCTGATCACCTCGGGCCGCGCCGGGACGCCGATGCTCATGATCGTGCTCGGCGGCGTGGTCACGGGATCGTTTTTCTCCGCCCTGGTCGCCCTGGTGACCTACATTGCGGACCCGAACACCACGCTGCCCGCCATCGTCTTCTGGCTGCTGGGCAGCGTATCCACAGCAACCTTCGCCAAGGTAGCGGTGGCCCTGATCCCTGTCCTTGGCGGGGCCGCCGTCCTCGTGGCCCTGCGCTGGCGGATCAACGTACTGTCGCTCGGCGACGAGGACGCGGCCGCCCTGGGTGTGCGCCCGCGCCCGCTCCGCTGGGTGGTGCTCGTGGCGGTGGCGCTAATGGTCGCCGGCGCGGTGGCGGTCAGCGGCGCCGTCAGCTGGGTGGGCCTGGTGATCCCGCACCTTGCCCGGATGTGGGTGGGACCGGACCACCGTGTCCTCCTGCCCGTCTCCTTCCTGCTCGGCGGCGCCTACATCGTCCTGGTGGACACTATCGCCCGCACCGCCACCGGCGGGGAGATCCCACTCGGCGTCCTCACCGCCCTGATCGGCGCGCCCGTGTTCTTCCTGCTCCTGCGCCGGAACCGGGAGAAAGTCTGGGACAGTGCTTGAACTCGACGGCGTGGGCTTCGGCTACTCGCCCCGGGACTGGGTGTTCCGCGGCGTCACCTTCAGCGTGCCGCCGGGGACCGCAACCGCCGTGTTGGGTCCCAACGGCAGCGGCAAGACCACGCTGGTGCGCTGTGCCGCCGGGTTGCTGGACCCGCAGGAGGGAACGGTCCGGCGGAGTGAGAGCGCCGGCTACGTCCCGCAGGCCCACGGCAGCGCCTTTGCCTACCGGGCGCTGGACATGGTCCTCATGGGGCGGGCACGGCACGTTGGCGTGTTCCGGACACCCGGGCCATCCGACCACGCCGCAGCGCTGGAGGCGATGGAGCGGGTGGGCGCGGCCGGGCTGCGGAACCGGCGTTTCCCCACCCTCAGCGGCGGCGAGCAGCAGCTGATACTGATCGCCCGGGCCATCGCCGCCGGCTCACCCATCCTGGTGCTGGATGAGCCCGCCACCGGCCTGGACCTCAAGAACCAGGCGCGCGTCCTGACGCTGCTGCGCGAACTGATGGCCGACGGCATGGCCCTGCTCCTGAGCACCCACCATCCCGATCATGCCCTGCACCTGGCCGACCGGGTGGTCCTGCTAGGCCACTCGGGTGTGCGGACCGGCCACGCTGCGGGACTCCTGACCGACGCCGAACTCTCTGCCCTCTACGGCGTGCGCGTGAGCACGGTCCCGTACTCCGACAGCTCCCCCGACGCTGATACCGCCGGCTCCCCCGGTTCCCCCGGCGGCACGCTCCGCCGGACCATCGTGGTGCACTACGGCAACTGACGCTTCCTCACTTTTCGCAACAATTCCACCGACGCTCCCTCAGATCCCGTCGCTTCAAGCCAACCCTCCCGCAGCGGGTGAGGAAGCGTCTGGAAAGAACCGACGAAAAGTGAGGAAGCGTCTGGAAAGAACCGACGAAAAGTGAGGAAGCGTCCGGAAAGAATCGACGAAAAGTGAGGAAGCGTCCGGAAAGAACCGACGAAAAGTGAGGAAGCGTCCGGGGCGGTGCGGGTTACCCGGTGTTGCGGAGGCCTGCTGCCACGCCGTTGACGGTGATGAGCATGGCCCTCTGCAGGCGCTCGTCGATCTCGCCCGCGGTAATGCTGGCACCTTCTGCCCGCACGCGGCGGAGCAGTTCCACCTGGAGGTAGCTGATCGGGTCGAGGTACTGGTCACGGATTTCCAGGGACCGCTTGAGCGTGGGCTGGGCATCCAGGAGCAGGTTCTCGCCGGTGAGGTTCTGGATCTCGGAGACGGTGAGCTCGTATTCGTCACGGATGGCGCGGAAGAGGTGGTGCAGTTCCGCCGGGACCAAGGTGTCCACGTAGTATCCGGCGATCTCCATGTCCGTCTTGGCGAGGGTCATCTCCACGTTGGACAGCACCGAGCGGAAGAAGTGCCAGCCGTGCATCATCTCCACGAGCTGGGCGGAGTTCCCGGCTTCCCGCGCGGCCTTCAGCCCGGAGCCGACGCCGAACCAGCCCGGCACGATCTGCCGGGACTGGGTCCAGCCGAACACCCACGGGATGGCACGCAGCCCGCCCAGCCCGGCACCGGAATCCGGGCGCTTGGACGGGCGGGAACCGATGTTCAGCGAACCGAGCTGCTCAACCGGCGTCGAGGCCAGGAAGTACGCCGGCAGGTCCGGGTGGTCGATGAGGCTGCGGTAGCGGGCGAACGCGGCGTCGGAGATGGTCTCCATGACATGCCCGAACCGCTCGCGCTGGTCGTCCGAGGTGCGCGGCGTGCGGTGCAGCGCAGACCCCTGCAGCACGGCAGCGAGGGACAGCTCCAGGTTTTCCCGCGCAAGTTCCGGCAGGGAGTACTTGTCCGAGATGACCTCGCCCTGTTCGGTGAACTTGATTTCGCCCTCGAGGACACCGTTCGGCTGCGCCATGATGGCGTCGTAAGTAGGTCCGCCGCCGCGGCCCACGGAACCACCGCGGCCATGGAACAGGCGCACGCGGACGCCGTGCTTGGAGGCGATGTCGCGTAGCTTCCTCTGGGTCTTGTGGATTTCCCACTGGCTGGTCATCACGCCGGATTCCTTGTTGGAGTCCGAGTAGCCGAGCATGACTTCCTGGACATCCCCGCGCAGCCGGACCAGCTCGCGATAGGACGGGTCGGACAGCAGCTGGTCCACGATCTCTGCAGAGGCACGCAGCTCCTCGACGGTTTCCAGCAGCGGCGCGAAGCCGATCTTGGCGTACGGGGCGTCACCGAAGATGCTGACCAGGCCGGCCTCGCGCGCCAGGACGGCAGCGGCCAGGACGTCGTCAGCGCCTCGGGTCATGGAGATGATGTAGGTTTCGATGACGTCCGGGCCGTACGTGCGCAGGGCGCGGCGGATCTCACGGAAGACGTCGTACGTGCCGTCAGCGGCGCCGTCGAGCTTGATCGGGTGGCCGGACAGCGGACGGCGGGACGCGAGCTCGGCGCTCAGGACCTCGAGGCGCTCGCCCCGGGTCAGTTCGGCGTACCGGATGCCGGGCCCGCCGAGGCGGTCCATGAGCTGCCCGACGGCGTCATGGTGGTGGTCGGCGTGCTCACGGATGTCGAGCGTGGCCAAGTGGAGGCCGAAGGAGGCGATGGCCCGGCGGACACGTGCCAGCGCCCCGTCCGCGGCGAGGGACGCCGAATGGTTGCGCAGGGACAGTTCCAGCAGCTCGAGTTCGCCGATGAGCTCCTCGGTGGAGGTGTAGTCGCGCCCCGGCTGGTGCCTGGACCCCGCGACCACCCGCTTGCCCGTGTTGATGAGCTTGGCCTTGATGCAGGTCAGCTTCAGCCGGTAGGGCTCCTGGGCGTTGAGCTCCAGGATGCGGCGGTCCAGGCCGGGCAGCTTCGCGAGGTCAGCGTCGATCGAATCGAGGAGCGCCTGGTCTGCGCCGGCGAGGGCAGTGGAGTTGGACAGGACGGAGATGAGTTCGTCGATCATGGCAATGCTGATCCGGACCGCATGCTGGTTCTGCAGCTGCAAAATCTCGTGCGTGACGGCGGCGGTGACGTTGGGGTTGCCGTCGCGGTCACCGCCGATCCAGGAGCCGAACCGGATCGGGGCGTTCTGGGCCGGCAGCGTGACGCCGTGTTCGCCGAGGAGTTCCGAGAAATCCGTCAGCATCTCCGGCAGCGCGTCCGTAAGGATGCTGTCGAGGTAGTAAATGGCGTTGCGGGCCTCGTCCACGGGAGTGGGCCGGACCTGACGCAGTTCGTCCGTCTGCCACATCTGATCGATCATTTCGGACAGCTGGCGGTCCTGCCGGCGCCGGGCGCTGGTGCCCTCTTCGGTGGGCTGGGCCAGCACGTCCGAGAGCTTGCGGATTTTGTCCAGCACGGAGCGGCGGGAGGCCTCGGTGGGGTGCGCGGTGAAGATCGGGCGCACATCGAGCTCGTTGACGACTTCCTGCAGCACCGCCGGGCCGGCCTGCCCCGCGATGTCCTCCACGGCCTTGGCCAGCCAGCCGTCCTTCTCCTGCCGGGTGCGCAGCCCGCGGACCCGGTGGACCTGTTCGGCAGCGTTGGCGAGGTGGAAGTAGAAGGCGAAGGCGCGGACCAGGTCGGTCGCCTGCTCGAGCGGCAGGGAGGCGAGCAGCTCGCGGACCTGGGCAACGACGTCGTGCGCGCTCCACGGGCCGGTGGCCTCCGCGCCACCCCTGGCGGCCTCCTTGGATTCCTTGGTGAGCAGGCGCACCTGCTCCACCAGGTCGAGGAGTTCGGGGCCGTGCTGGCGGACCAGGGATTCGCCCAGCAGGGTGGAGACGCGGCGTACGTCCGCACGCAGTTCGGCGGCGAGATCTGTTTCTGAATTCATTGCAGTGTCAGCCATGGAAACTATCTTTCGAGTGTTCGACTTCGGCTCGTACACTGCGCTGGATACTGTGAGCCCGGTTACTGTTCCTATGGGATGTTACCCGCAGCTGGCCGGAGCCCGGGAATATGTCTCAGATGTTGTCGGGCCCTTGAACCGGAGCGGCCGGTGGCTGTAGAGGGGCCGCGGGCAACTGGACCCGGCCCGAATACGGACCGTTGGCCTCCGGTCCGGGACCCGCGCTGGGCGCTTCATGCCGCTTTCGTTTCTGTTCCTCCCGCGCCGCCAGCGCCTCCGAATGCGTCGGGGTGCCGGTGGCCGGATCGAACCCCGCCAAGGCGCTGCCCAGCGTTCCGGCGGCACCTTTCGGATCGACGCCCCGCTTCTGCACAGCCATCCCCGCGAGGGTCAGCGCCCACACGATGGCAACACAAACCAGCACCGTCAGAACAGCGTCCAGAGCCATACGCTAAGGCTACGCCTGCCGCCCGTGGGCGGGGAGCCCAGGCGGAGAGCCCCGCGTCCCAGGCCCCGTCGCACCGCCGGGCACGCCGCCGGAGCGAAGCCCCGCCGCCCGGGGTTGCCCCTAAGCTGGCCAGGTTGGCATACACCCGTTGGAGGACACATGAGCACTGCAGCAGACGCCCAGCTGGAGCGCTGGCTCCGCTTCCGCAAAGGCCGGAACACCGCACTCGCGGCCGAGCACGGCTGGCTCACACTCACGTCGTTCCAGTGGCTGGAAAGCCAGCCGGCCGCCGTCGACCTAGTCCCCGGACTGTGGTCAGCGGACGGCACGACGGCGGCGCTGACCGCCGCGGCGTCCGACGGGCTGACGCTCGTGGAGACCGGGAAGCCGGTGGCGGGGACGATCACTGCGCGGCTCGCCAATGAGGAGTCACTCATGTGGGTGCAGTTCGGCGGCGCGGACGGCCGGCAGGTTGTGGTGGAACTGGCGATGCGCGCAGACAGGTATGCGGTCCGCACCCGGGATTCCGCGTCGCCGGTGTTCACCGAGTTCGACGGCGTGCCCACCTTCGATTACCGGCCCGACCTTGCCTTGGAGGCCAGGTTCGAGGCCTACCCGGAACCTGTGGACGTGCCCATTTCCACGGCCAATCCGCTGGTGGACGGGGTGCACCGCAGCGTCGGCGAACTGGTGTTCCGGCTGCCCGGCAAGGACCACGAGTACCGGCTCCATGCCGAGGAGGAGAAGCTCGGCGCCCTGACAGTCACGTTCCATGACGAGACGAACGGCGACACGACTGACGAATGGCGCAAGGTGTCCACCGCGCGCCCGCGGCCGGACGGCTCCGTGGTCCTGGACTTCAACCGCGCCATCAACTACCCCAGTGCCTTCACGCCCTACGGCACGTGCCCGATGCCGGTGCGGAACAACAGCCTTGACGCGCGGATCGAAGCCGGGGAGAAGCAGCCCGCCTCCTAAGCCGGCGCCCCTAAGCCCCGGATCAAGCGCGAACAGACACTTAAGCCCCCGGACCGCAGGGCCATAAGTGTCCGTTCGCGCTGAGAACCGTCAGGTGATGGCGGAGACGCCCGTGACTGCGCGGCCCACGATCAGCGTGTTGATCTCGTACGAGCCCTCATAGGTGTAAATGGCCTCCGCGTCAGCGAAGATCTTGGCCATCCGGTAGTCCGTGACAATGCCGTTGCCGCCCAGAATGGACCGGCCCATCGCCACGGTTTCGCGCATCCTCGCCGACGTGTACGACTTGGCCAGCGCCACCTGCGCCATCCCGGCACCCTGCTCCTGCAGCTGCAGCTGCGCGATCCGGGCCATCATGCCCATGCTAGCGACGGCGTTGCCCAGCATGGACACCAGCTGCTGCTGGATGAGCTGGAACCTCGCCAGCGGACGGCCAAACTGGTGGCGTTCGACGGCGTACTGCCGGGCGACGTCGAACGCCGCCAGCTGCTGCCCCACGGCTTGCCACGCGACCATGATGCGCGAGCCGCGGAGCAGTTCGTTGGTGTCCTCGAAGCTGCTGATGCCGGCGAAGCGGTCGGCCTCGGCAACCCGCACGTTGTCGAAAACGATGTCGGCGTTCTGCACGGTGCGCAGCGCGATCTTATTCTCGATCCGGCTGCGGCTCACTCCGGGCAGGCTGGCGTCCACGATGAAGCCGCGGACCGCGCCGTCGGCTTCGTCCCGGGCCCACACAAGCATGTAATCGCAAAACGTCCCGTTGCCGATCCACCGCTTGGCGCCGTTCAGCACCCAGCCGTCCCCGGCGTCGTCTGCCTCTCCCGTGCGGCTCGATATCCGGCGCGCCCGCGTCTCCATGCCGCCGGCGACGTCGGAGCCGTGGCCTGGTTCGGTCAGGGCAAACGCACCCGTGGTCCTGAGCTTCGAGGCGTCGTCGAGATACCGGTTCCGCTGGTCACCGGAGCCGAAGCGGTAGAGCGACTCGACGAAGAGGTCGTGGTGGACCAGGAAAAACGTGGCGATCGACGTGTCCACGCGCGTCATCTCCGCGATCACCAGTCCAGCGAACAGGTGGCTGTAGCCGCGCTGGGCGGGCGTGCTCAGTTCCAGGGCGGCCAGCTTGGGGAGGATGTGCGCAGGAAATTCGGCCTTGTTCCACCAGTCCCCCGCGAACGGCGCTATCTCCGCGGCCAGGAAGTCCCGCAGTTCGCCCAGCTTGCGCTGCTCGGAGGCGCTGAGCAACGACTCGTAGCCGAAAAAGTCAGCGCCGGGCAGGGTGTCGACGGCGGATGTAGCCTGCGCGGCGCCGGTCACTTCGGGCCCATCCGGATGGCGCCGTCGAGGCGGATGGTTTCGCCGTTGAGCATGGCATTCTCCACGATGTGCGCGGCTAGGTTGGCATACTCGGCGGGCCGGCCCAGGCGGGACGGGTGCGGCACCTGCCGGCCCAGTGACTCCTGTGCCTCCTGCGGCAGCCCGGCCATCATCGGGGTCTCGAAAATCCCGGGTGCGATGGTCACCACCCGGATGAGGGACCGGGCCAGTTCGCGGGCCAGAGGCAGGGTCATGGCGGCCACGCCGCCCTTGGATGCAGCGTATGCGGGCTGGCCGATCTGCCCGTCGAACGCGGCTACTGAGGCGGTGTTGATGATAACGCCGCGTTCCTCGCCGCCGAGCTCGGTGACAGCAGGCTCAGTGGCGGCCATCGCGGCGGCGGCCAGCCGGACCACGTTGAAGGTCCCCACCAGGTTGATCTGGATGACGCGATGGAAGGTCTCCAGCGGCAGCACGCCGTCGCGCCCCAGGACCTTGCCCGGCGTGGCGATGCCGGCGCAGTTCACCACGATCCGCAGGGGGCCCATCGCGACGGCGGCGTCCACAGCGGCCTGCACCTGATGCTCGCTGGTCACGTCCGCGGGAACGAAGACCACTTTGGGGGCTGCCACCTCGCGGCCTGAAGCGATGCCCCCAAGGTTCTGCGGGCCGGCCGCATTCAGCTCGTCGGCGTACGCGGCACCGGCCGAGGTGCCGAGGTCGGCGAGAACCACAGAGGCGCCGGCATCGAACAGTCGTCGGGCCGTGGCGGCGCCCAGGCCGGATGCACCGCCCGTGATGAGCGCGACGGAACCCTCGATTTCCATACATCCTCCTTGATGCGGAACCGGTCGATGCGGATCCGGATCCCGGCCGCGAACGTTAGTTAGTGAATGTTAACTGAAATGGGCGGCGGATGCATCCCGCGCCACCCCGCTCGCCACACTGGCGGGGATGGCATCTGGCGGGTCGCTAGGCTGGCCGAATGATCCAGCCAGATGCTGACGGCACGCCAGATGCCATCCCCGCCTCCGCAACGGCCTGGGCAGAGCGGGCCGACGAGGCCGCACGGTCGGTAACGCACCTGTTCGGCCAGCGGCTGTTCTTCCTGCCCGGGACGCACCTCGCAGCCACCGCCCGCCCCTCCGGCCGCATCGAAAACCTCCGCCGCCCGTGGCACTACTGGTGGCAGGCGCATTACCTGGACTGCCTCGTGGACGCAGGCTTTCGCGAACTCGGGAGGGCGGGGCGACCGCCGGAAAAGTTCGACGGCGGCACCCGCCCCAGTGCGGGCCAGCTCGCTTCGCGGCTGGTCACCGGCATCCGGCTGCGAAATTTCCTGACGTTCGTCAACCATTACTACGACGACATGGCCTGGCTGGCCCTGTCCACACTCCGGCTGGAGCGGCTGGCCGAGGATAGCCGCCGTCCCAGCCCCCGGCGGCAGGAGAGGATCCGCAAGAGCCTGACGCTGCAGTTCGACTCGGCCTCCACCGACGACCTGGGCGGCGGGACGTTCTGGAGCACCCAGCGGGACTTCAAGAACACCCCGGCCACGGCACCGGTGGCGCTCTATTATGCACGCACGGGCAACCTCGCCAAGGCGCAGGCCCTGCTCGACTGGCTGGATGCGCGGCTGTTTGACCCCGCCCGGGGGCTCTACCTGGACGGCGTCCGGGTCCGCAGCACCGGGGAGACGGTGCTGGAGGAGGCAATCTACACCTACAACCAGGGGCCCGTCCTGGGCGCCCTGCTGGAGCTCGGCGGCACCGCCAATCTGGAACGCGCATCGACCGTGGTGCGCGCAGTGGCAGCGCACCTCACCGTGCCGGAGGGCGGCGGCAATGCCACCGGCAGCCCCGCGCCCAGCATGATTCTCCGCTGCGACGGGACCGGCGACGGCGGGCTGTTCACCGGCATCCTCGCCCGCTACCTGGCACTCGCCGCCAACGACCAACGGCTGCCGGAGGACGTCCGGACCACGGCCGCCGGGCTGGTCACCGGCACAGCCGGGGCCCTCTGGGCTGGCCGCCGGCTGATCGCGGCTGGCGAACCGCTGGCCCGCCACGGACGGGCCGGCGAACCGGTGTTCTCCTTCGAACCCCGGCGGCCGGCGAGCGACACATACTCACTGGATGCCGCCGTCGAACTTTCCACCCAGCTTCAGGCCTGGATGGCACTGGAGGCGGCGGTGTCAGTGGCGGCGGCTTCAGCAACGGCGGCCACCAAGGGAGCCAATTAGGACACGCAACAGTTTCGTAATTGATGTGATCCTCATCACTTAATGCCCATGTCGCTTGGTGCTTAGGTTTGGCTAACCTACAGTTTTTCGAGTGAGCATTGCCTTACTTCCCCAGCTCACAGCGGGCCTGGCCCACGAGACTTTTGCAGAAAGAAGCACCCCGATGAAGATCCGCATTAACGCGCTGGCCGGCATCGCGATCGCCGCCACCGCAGCCCTTGGCCTCTCGGCCTGCGGCTCCAGCACCTCCCCCGCTGCCTCGTCCTCGGCTGACGCCTCCAAGGGCGAGATCACGGTCTACAACGCCCAGCACGAAAGCCTCACCAAGGAATGGGTGGACGCTTTCACCGCGGAAACCGGCATCAAGGTGACGCTCCGCCAGGGTGACGACACCGAGATGTCCAACCAGATCGTCCAGGAAGGCGCAGCCTCACCGGCGGACGTGTTCCTCACCGAGAATTCCCCCGCAATGGCGCAGGTGGAGAACGCCGGCCTGTTCGCCGACGTCAACAAGGACACGGTGGCCCAGGTTCCGGCGGAGTTCCGCCCCAGCACCAACAAGTGGACCGGCATTGCCGCCCGCTCCACCGTCCTGGTTTACGACAAGAACAAGTTGAGCGAGGACAAGCTGCCGAAGTCCATGCTGGACCTGGCCAAGCCGGAGTGGAAGGGCAAGTGGGCAGCCTCCCCGAGCGGCGCCGACTTCCAGGCCATCGTCTCCGCCCTCGTTGAGCTCAAGGGCGAAGCCGCTGCCGAGGCATGGCTGAAGGGCATGAAGGAAAACTTCACCGCCTACAAGGGCAACAGCACCGCCATGAAGGCAGTGAACGCCGGCGAGGTTGATGCCGCGCTGATCTACCACTACTACTACTACGGCGACCAGGCGAAGACCGGCGAGAACTCCAAGAACGTCACGCCGTACTACTTCAAGAACCAGGACCCGGGCGCCTTCCTGTCCGTCTCCGGCGGCGGCGTGCTGAAGTCCTCGAAGAACGCTGAGAACGCACAGGCCTTCCTGAAGTTCATCACCGGCAAGAAGGGCCAGGAAGTCCTGCAGAAGGGCACGTCCTTCGAGTACGCCATCGCTTCCGGCGTCCCCGCCAACGAGAAGCTGGTTCCCGTCAAGGAACTTGCCGCTCCCACCGTGGACCCCGCCAAGCTGAACTCCGAGAAGGTCACGGAGCTGATGACCAAGGCAGGACTGCTCTAATTCTGTGACCACGCAAGTATCGGCACCGGAGAGATCCGGAAGCACGACGACGGCGGGCCGGGGCAAGCGCCCCCGCCCGCCTTTCGGCGTTTCCGCGGTAGGCGTCATGGCGGTGCTCATCGCCCTGTTCGCACTCGTCCCCCTCGGCTACGTCGCGGTGATGACCGCGGCCACGGGCTGGGACACCGCCCTTGAATTGATCGTGCGCCCGCGCGTCGGCGAGCTGCTGCTCAACACCGTGCTCCTGATCGTGCTCACGGTGCCGCTGTGCCTCATCCTGGGCGTGGGCGGCGCGTGGCTCGTGGAACGCACCATGCTGCGCGGGCAGAAGGTGTGGGCCGTGCTGCTCGCGGCGCCGCTGGCCATCCCTGCCTTCGTCAACAGTTACGCGTGGGTCTCCGCCGTGCCGTCACTGCACGGGCTGTTTTCCGGCGTGCTCATTGCCACGCTCTCCTACTTCCCGCTGGTTTACATTCCCGCCGCCGCGACGCTGAGCCGGCTGGATCCCGCCGTGGAACAGTCGGCTGCGTCCCTGGGCCTGGGCGCCTGGCGGGCGTTTTTCCGGGTGGTCCTGCCGCAGCTCCGGATCGCGATGACCGGCGGAGCACTGCTGGTGGCACTGCACCTGCTGGCCGAGTACGGCGCCTTCGCGATGATCCGCTTCGACACGTTCACCACGGCCATCATGGTGCAGTACCAGTCCACGTTCAACGGCGCCGCAGGCACCATGCTGGCCAGCGTGCTGGTGTTCTTCTGCCTCCTCCTGCTCCTGGTCGAGGTGCGTAGCCGCGGCACCGCCCGGTACGCCCGCGTTGGGTCTGGTGCGCAGGCCAAGGCCCTGCGCCTGCCGCTTCACGTCTACCAGGTACCGGCCCAGCTGGCCCTGCTCGGCCTGACCCTGCTTGCCTTCGGGCTGCCGCTGCTGTTCGTGCTGCGCTGGATCATTGCCGGCGGTGCTGACATCTGGGCGGCTGACGAATTCGTTCCGGCGCTGTGGCAGACCCTGCTGTACGGGCTGGCCGGCGCGGCTGCCACCACCGTTGTCGCCTTCCCCATGGCGTACCTGGCCGTTCGGCATGCCAGCTGGTTCAGCAAGGCCCTCGAACTCTCCAACTACGTCACCAGCTCCATGCCGGGCATCGTGGTGGCCCTGGCCTTCGTCACGGTCAGCATCCGGTTGGTCCCGGGCATCTACCAGACAGCCGGCGTCCTGGTGGCCGCCTACATCCTCCTGTTCCTGCCGCGCGCCCTGGTCAACATCCGTGCCGGCCTGGCCCAGGCACCCAAGGAACTGGATGAGGCGGCCCAGGCCCTGGGCACGCCTCCGCTGCTGTCCTTCATCCGCGTGACGCTCCGGCTCACCGCCCCCGCTGCGGCCGGCGGGGCGGCGCTCGTCTTCCTTGGCATCGCCAACGAGCTGACCGCCACGCTGCTGCTCTCCCCCAACGGAACCCGGACCCTGGCCACCGAGTTCTGGAGCAAGAGCAGCGAAATCGACTACGCCGGCGCGGCGCCGTACGCCCTGCTCATGATCGTGATCTCGGCGCCCATGACCTATTTGCTCTTCCAGCAGTCCAAGAAAGTAGCGGGACAGTGACCGAACAATCCCCGTCCAGGCTTCCGGAACCGCGGATCTCACGGTCCGTGGCGCCAAGCACCAACAGCCATCTGGAGATCGAGGCCGTCACCAAGAACTTCGGCTCGCAGGCCGTCCTCAAGGGCGTGAACCTGTCCGTGGCCAAGGGCGGAACCACCGCAATCGTGGGCCCCTCGGGTTCGGGCAAGACAACCCTGCTCCGGCTGATCGCCGGCTTTGAACACCCAGGCACCGGCAGCATCTCGCTGAACGGTTCCCCCGTGGCGGGCGATGGCGTATGGAAGCCGGCGCACAAGCGCCACGTCGGCTACGTGGCCCAGGACGGAGCGCTCTTCCCGCACCTGACCGTGGGGCAGAACATCGCGTTCGGGCTCAGTGCCGCAAAGCTCGACGGCGGCCGGCGCGCGGTTAACGCCCGGGTCAACGAACTCCTCGAGATGGTGTCGCTGGACACCGCCATGGCCAAGCGCCGGCCGCACCAGCTCTCCGGCGGGCAGCAGCAGCGCGTCGCCCTGGCCCGGGCACTGGCCCGGGAACCCGAGCTCATGCTGCTGGACGAGCCGTTCTCCGCCCTGGATGCCGGGCTCCGGGTGGCCACCCGGAGGGCGGTGGCCAAGGTCCTCAACGAGGCCGGCGTGACCACCATCCTGGTCACCCACGACCAGGCTGAGGCGCTGTCCTTCGCGGACCAGGTGGCGGTCATGCGGGGCGGCAAGCTGGCACAGATCGGCAACCCGTTCGTGGTCTACACCCGGCCGGCGGACCGCGCCACGGCCGAATTTCTGGGCGACGCCGTGATCCTCGACGCGTGGATGGAGGGGTCGCTGGCCACCTGCTCGCTGGGCGGGATTCCGGTCCGGCGTCCGCCCGCGCAGGGCCGCGTCCAGCTCATGCTGCGTCCGGAGCAGATCCGGATCGCCGAGGACGGGCCCATCCGCGGCGTGGTGGTGGATACCGACTACTTCGGCCCCGAAACCACCGTGCGGCTCAAGCTTGCCGTGCCGCCCCAGCTGGCCGGCGCCATGCCCGACCACCGCTATCCCGGCGGCGGTGAAGTGATCACCATCCGGCACTGGAACGCGTCCATCGCCCAGCCGGGCACGGAACTGTGCCTGCGCGTGGTGGGGGAAGCCGTGGCCTTCCCGCTCGAGTCCGACTGACGTTCCGCTGACGTTTCTGCTGGCGCCGCCTTTTAAGGCACCGGTGCGTCTAGCGTGCAGACAGCACGGTTGCCAGCGGGGTGTATTTGAATGACTTCAGCGTCAGCTTCCCGCCGGCGGTGGCGGCGCTGACTGCCGGCTGGCCGGACCGCGGCAGTACCACCGACGTCAGGGTCTGCTCCCCGCCGTTCACGAAGACCTCCACGGAGGAATAGTCCACGAAGATGGTCAGGTCCACGCTGCCCCTGCCTGGTGAGCTGCCCTGAGCGCTGCCGCTGCGGGGCCGGCTCTGGGCGCTCCTCCGCTCGGTGAAGAGAGGTCCGAGGGCTTCGGCGCCCGGGACCGCCGCCGCCCGGCTCACCGACGCCGTGCCCGCCTCGAAGTTGTAGCCCACCGTGGCGTAGTCCGCGCCGCCGCTGCCAAGTTTCAGCAGGGCCTCCGTGCCGTCGTCGCCCGGTGCACGTTCCAGGGTCACGTCCAGCCGATAGGCCCCGCCTGCGGCCGCGGGAAGCTCGCCGGCGCCCTCCGGGGTCAAGGCCCTGCTGCCGGCCGTCTTGGCTTCGCCGTCCAGCGCGGACAGCGCCGCGGTGGGGGTGGAGACGAGCGTGGGCCGGCCCTGCACCGTCTTCAGCCGGATGTCCCGGACGATGGAGTCGGCGCCGCCCCGCCAGTCCGTGGTGGGCAGTTGCCGCGCGTATGTCCAGTTGTTCATCCAGCCGATCGCGTGCCGGGAGGCCATCCGCTCGTTTTCCGGGAGCCGGGGATCGTCCCAGGTGACGGCGGCATAGAAGTCGGCGCCGGCGTCGAGCCACTGGTGTTTGTCATCCGCGGGGGTGAACGTGGTTCCGTCAAAGCTTCCGGTCCAGTAGGCCACCCCGGTGGTCCGCCCTTCCGCGGTGCCGTTCGCGCTGGCGGCCAGGACCCAGGTGCGCTTGGCGGGGTCGCCGTCGACATCCAGCTGGAAGAGATCCGGGCATTCGAGGATGCCCAGGCCTTTCCGCTCGAAGCCGGACACGTAGCGCCAGTCCTTGAGGTCCGTTGAGGTGTACAGGCCGATCTTCTCCCCCTCGGCCAAAGCCATGACCCACTGTCCGCGGGCCTCGTCACGGATGATTTTGGGATCGCGCCAGTGCTGGACGCCGGGGTTCTCCATGACCGGATTGCCGTCGGCGGCCTTGAAGGTGTAGCCCTTGTCCGTGGAGTAGAACAGGGACTGCCGCTGCACGCCCTTGTCCTGCTGGGTCATGATGGCGACGACGGCGCCCTTGCCGAAGCCGGCTGCGTTGTCCTGGTCCACCACGGCGCTGCCGGTCTCAATGTCCCCGAGGCCGTTCTTGAACTTTTCGATGGCGACGCCTTCGTCCTTCCAGTGCACCAGATCGGTGCTGGTGACGTGGAACCATTCGGTGCCGTTCCCCTCGGGGTGGTCCGCGTTGTAGAGGTAGTAGTAGTGCCACACCCCGTCCAGCAGGAACGGCCGCTGCGGATCGTTCATCCACTCCTTGGCAGGAGTGAGGTGGTAGGAAGGCCTGAACTGCGAGGTGCCCTCGGGCCTGTTGAACGACTTCGGGGCTTCGCTCTGGGTGCCGCTGCCCTGGTGTCCGCTGCTTTGGGGTCCGGCCCCGCCCTGCGTTCCGCCGTCGCCCGAACGCCCGGCGAGGCCGATAACCGCTGCCGCGGCCAGCACCAGAGCCAAAACCACTGCCGCCGCAATCCACCGCCCGCGTGGGCTCAGCGTGCGTAGGGAATACCGCTGCATGTTCGCCGTTCGTGTTGGGAGTTGGCACCAATTTTAGCGCGGCCGCCCTTCTCCTTGACCCGGCCAGCTGGTTTCGACCAGACTCAACCAGCGGAATGCCGACCAGGCTCAACCAGCGGAATGAAGCACCGGGCTCAACCAGCGGGATTCTGCACCGGGCGCTTCTTCTGCGGATACGGCGTCTCGCCGCGGGCCAGCATCTCAACAAACCCCGCGATTTTCCGCTCCCGGGTCGAGGCCTGCTTGACCGAATTGGTGCGGTAGATCAGCGCGTAGCGGTTCACCGAGGTCAGCACATCGAACATGGCCTGCGCCTGGGGCACGGCGGCGATGGCAGCGGCCAGATCAGTTGGGACCTCCGCCGTCGCCTGTCCCGAATAGGCGGCCTCCCAGCGGCCGTCCGCTTTGGCGGCGTCGACGGCGGCACGGCCCGGGACTGTCATCTTCCCTTCCGCCTCAAGGCGGGCCACGTGGCCGACGTTCCGTTCCGACCAGGGGCTCTTGGCACCCCGGCGGGTCATGCGCTGGAGGTAGCTGTCGCCGTCGCGCTTCTTGACCTGGCCGTCAATCCAGCCGAAGCACAGCGCCTCGTCCAGGGCGGCGTCGTAGTCGAGTTCGGTGACGTTGCCGCCCTTTTTGTGCAGGACCAGCCAGACGCCGGGGCTGTCGCTGTGGTGGGATTCCAGCCACGTCCGCCACGCGACGGCGTCAGGCACCAGCAGTTCCTCGAGTTCTACAGCCATGCGCCTATTCTGCCCCGCACGCCTGCGGATTCAACCCGGTGCCACGCGATTCAAGACGTGGCATCATGGCCATGTCGGCGCCGTTTTCGGGATCCAGGTGTTTCGAGTTCGAGGAGAGAGCATGCTTCGTGTCCGCCCCATTCACTTCACGTCCCGGGTAGAACCCTGGGAGCGGCTCCTTACCGATCTGGGGATGATCAAGTCCACCGACGAGGGCTCCTGGCGGGAGTACGACGCCGGGGCCGGCCGACTGGCGCTGCACCAGGCCGAGCCGGGCGCCGCGGAGGACGGCGTCACCCACTTTGGCGTGGAGGTCGGCGACCTCGAGGAATTTGCCCGGCGCACCAACCAGTCCGGCGCTGAATCGGATACTTCCTCCGCCGAACTCGTCCGCGCGGACCACGGCGACTCCTGCCGGATCACGGGCGCGGACGGTTTCAGCTTCTTCGCCGACAAGGCCGCCCACGGGGCCATCGGCGCGGATGCGGATCCGGCGCTGGCCGTGGTGGAGGTCTGGTTCAGCGAGGATGTGACCGCCGCCGCCCAGGCTCTGCGGGACATCGGCGCGCGCTTCCGGCCGGTCCCGGACGACGACGAAACCGCCGATTTCACGGCCAAGAACGGCGGTGTACTGATGGCGCGCCCCGGCACGGGCGCGGCGCACGCAGGGCTGGGGTTCGAATACGGCGGCGACATCGACGCCCTGCGGGACCGTCTCACCGCCGCGGGACACGACGTTACGCTGACCGAGGAGGCCTTCGGACGCACCCTGCATGTGCCCCACCCGGACAACGACGGCGCGGCAGCTCAGCGGGCACCGCTCTGGATTGCCGCCCGGCGCCCGTCGTAGCGCCCCGCTTCCGTACCCCGGCTCCCGTACCGCTCCCCGGCATGCCGCAGCGGCGGTTCAGGACGGCAAATCGAGGGGTGAGATCTCGTCGCTTTGGCCGCCTCGAAGCGTTGGAATCTCACGCATCGGCGGCCGCACCTGTGGCGATGGGGTAAAAATGACTCATGAACGTGCGCACCCCTGACCCCAACCCCGGCTGGCTCTCGGACGAAGATCTCTTCGAAGCCCGAGGCAGGCTTCCGATGGTCTACGTGGAGGCGGTGCCGGTCCGGCTGGATCCGCTCGGATTCGTGAATGAGGTGGGCACGCTCTTGCAGGCGGACGAGGACGGCGCCATGGTCCGGTCGCTCGTCTCCGGGCGGGTGCTCTACCGCGAGACCATCCGCGCCGCACTGCTGCGCCACATGGAAAAAGACCTCGGCCCGCTGGCATTCCCCCAGCTGCCCATCAGCCCGGTGCCTTTCACCGTTGCCGAATACTTCCCCGCGCCCTCTCACACCGGCTTCACTGACGACCGCCAGCACGCCGTTTCACTGGCCTACATCATCCCTGTAACCGGCGAATGCGATCCCCGCCAGGACGCGCTGGAGCTGACCTGGATGACGCCCCAGGAAGTGCTCAGCGACGGCGTGCAGCTCGAGTTCGCCGGCGGCCGCGGCGCCCTGGTGCGCCAGGCCCTGGCCTACGCCGGCGTCGGCAGCTGACGCCCGGGCGCCCGCGCCTCCCAGACTTCGCAGCCTCTCCTTTGTAGACTGTTGGGCGGACCGCAAGAGAACTTAAGGACTCCCGATGACCCACCCTGCAGCTGCCAAGACCTACCGTGAACAGCAGGCGGGCTCTCTGCGGGCGGGCGACCACCTGCTCTTGCCGGATGGCGAGCGGTCCGCGGAAATCCACTCCGTGGAAGTCGAAACCGATGATTTCGGCAGCCCCGCCATCATCCTTGCGACCCTCACGGGCGGCGGCACGCTGCGCATCGCTGCCGGCTCGTCCGTCCGGATCCCGGGACCCGCGGTTGACGGTTCCTCCTCCCCGGCAGACGCCGCCAATCACGCTGTGAAGACCGCTGCCGTCGTCGAAGGTGCTGCCATCGCTGACCGCGCCGGAACGGCGGACGGTGCAGCCCAAACGGCGGACGCCCAGGCGTCCGACGCCGGCACTCCCCTTGCCGTTGTGGGGAACTCCGGAGTGGGGAACGACGGCGCTGGGGAGCCTGCGCGGACGGCGCCTCCCGCCGTCGTCGTACCTCCATTGCCGTCCACCACCCCGGTGGTGGTCGGCCCCAGCGCCGAAGATCTGGCCCTCATCCCGCAGCCCTCCGGAACGCCTGAGTCCGTGGTGGAAGCCGTGGCGGAGGCCCATCCGGACTCCACCGGGGTGCAGCTGCTGGCCGACAAGCTGGTCAAGGGCATCAACACCAAGTCCGGCAGCTGCCTGAAGGACCTGAGCGACCTCGCGCATGAGCTGTTCGTCATGCTCAAGGACGCCGAGGCCGCGCTGGCGGTCGCCGACCTGCTGAACGTGCTGCCCTTCGACGGCAACCCGGGGCGCTGGGGATCGGTGGAGGCGTCGCTCGCGCTTTCCAGCTACGTGTGCCGCCAGACGGGGCAGAAGGGCCGGGCCGCCGTGTATGAGAAGCTGCTCCGGGCTCCGGACAACCAGGAGACGGATCCGTTCAAGGCGCGGATGCAGGCCAGGGTGCGCCAGCGCTCCCTCAACGAGCCGAACCTGTACGACAAAGAGATTTTCCGCTCCATCGACAACTCCAACCATGAGGCGGAGCGCGAGTGGCGGCTGCTGCGCTTGGAATCGCTGCTGTTCCTTCGCGCCCACGGCGGATCGCAGACCATCAGCGGATCAGAACTGGAGCGGCGGATTGCGAACGAACTGGAATCCGTGCGGGCCTAGGCAGCCCAGGCCTGCCTCCTGGACGACTGAACCCGTTTTCCGCCGGATATTCCTCTAGCCCGGGTTGCACCCCAAGTTGTAGATTCAGGCCATGACGAACAATCTCAGCCTTGTGATCAATTCGGACGCGCCGCAGGTTTGGACGATGCTGCGTGAACCCTCGAAAGTCGCGCAGTGGCATGGCTGGGAAGCCGACGATTTGGCGGCGGAAATCAATGAGATCTACTTCGGCAAGAACGTGGTCGAAGGGCCGGACCACACCACACTGACCGTCGACGGCGGCGACGTCTTTACGCTGAAACCCGTGCCCACCGGGACAGAGGTCAGCGTCACACGCGCCGGCATGGACCACAACTCGGAATGGGCCGCGTGGGACGAGGACATCACCCAAGGATGGCTCATCTTCCTGCAGCAGCTGAGGTTTGCACTGGAGCGCCATCCCCACGGCAAACGCCGGACCTGCTATTTCTCCGTCCCCGGCAGCGGCGGGTCCGCCATCGAGAAACTCGGGCTCAAGGACATCCCCGCCCCCGGCGAAGAGTATGCGCTCACCCTGGGCACCGGCGAGGAAATCTCGGGGAGGGTCTGGCACAAGACCAACCATCAGGTGGGACTCACCGTACACAGCTATGCGGAGCACGGCGAGGGCCTGCTGATCGTGGCTGACCAGCCCGTGATTCCCGAGAAAAGGCCCGACGGCGGATCGATGGTGATCCTCTCGCTGTACGATCTCGGCGCGAACAGCATGGAAACGATCCGCTCCCTGTGGGACGACTGGCGCTCTGAGAACTACCCCACATCAGAACCCATCCAGTGAAGGTCCGGGGCTGTTAGCTGGCACACTTGAACCGTGCCCGCCAATCCTGAACTGTCTTCCCCTTCTGCACCGGCCCCGGCCGCCCGTCAGTCCGAGTTTTCCTTCCGCGTGGGCAAGCGCCTCACTGAAACATGCAGCCCCGCCGCCGAACAGGTGAGCGCCAACGGAGGCGGGTTCCTGGGCCGGACCGGCACCATCACCACCCCTCACGGCGAGATCCAGACGCCGGCCTTTATCGCCGTCGGCACCAAGGCCACGGTGAAATCCGTGCTTCCCGAGTGCATGGCTGAGCTCGGCGCCCAGGCACTGCTGGCCAACGCCTACCACCTGTACCTCCAGCCCGGCCCCGAGATCCTGGACGAAGCCGGCGGCCTGGGCGCCTTCATGAACTGGCCCGGGCCCACCTTCACAGATTCGGGTGGCTTCCAGGTGATGAGCCTCGGGTCGGGGTTCAAGAAGGTCATCGACATGAAGTCCGTCGATTCCTCGGGGCCCGACGATGCTGTGGCGCCGGGCAAGGAGCGGCTGGCCCATGTGGACGAGGACGGCGTGTGGTTCAAGAGCCACCTCAACGGGGACCGCCACCGCTTCTCGCCCGAGATCTCCATGCAGGTCCAGCATCAGATCGGCGCGGACATCATGTTCGCGTTCGACGAGCTCACCACGCTGCAGAACTCGCGGGGATACCAGGAGGAATCGCTGGAGCGCACCCGGCGCTGGGCTTTGCGGTGCATCGAGGAGCACTTCCGGCTCACTGCCGAACGCTCGGGCAAGCCGTACCAGGCGCTGTTCGGCGTGATCCAGGGCGCCCAGTACGAGGACCTGCGCCGCAAGGCCTGCCAGGACCTCGGTGCCATGGCGTTCGACGGCTACGGGATCGGCGGTGCCCTTGAGAAGGAGAACCTGGGCACCATCGTGCGCTGGTGCAACGAGGAACTGCCCGAAAACAAGCCGCGGCACCTGCTGGGCATCTCCGAGCCGGACGACATCTTCACGGCCATCGAGAACGGGGCCGACACCTTCGACTGCGTCTCCCCGACCCGCGTGGCCCGCAACTCGGCGTTCTACACGCCCGACGGCCGCTTCAACCTGTCCGGCGCCAAGTACAAGCGCGACTTCGGCCCGCTGCAGGATGGCTGCGACTGCTACGCGTGCCAGAACTATTCGCGCGCGTACATCCACCACCTGTTCAAGGCCAAGGAGATGCTCTCCGCCACGCTCATCTCGATCCACAACGAGCGCTTCGTGGTGAAGATGGTGGACGACGCGCGGCTGGCGATCGAGGCCGGCGACTTCTTCGAGTTCAAGGCCGAGACCCTGGGCCGGTATTACTCCTAGGGTTTCTTCTGGTGCGCCGCGCTCGTCGAATTCGCCGGACCCGTTCGTAGCCGCCGTAAAGGAACGGCGGCCCCGCAGCCTTCCGGCGGTTTCGCGTTTTCCACATAACGACGGCGGCCCCTCGCTTGTGTCGGCGCGGCCCCCGAAGCTGGTCCCATGCCTTCTCATAACTCCCCTGAGCTCCCGCCGACGGGCAACCTCTGGCGCACCGACGAGCTGACCGAATTGGGCTATGGCTCGCGGTCCATCAGGTGCCTGCTGGATTCGGGTTCCCTGGTCCGATTGCGGCACGGCTGCTACCTCCGCGCCAGCCTCTGGAGCGCTCAGACCCCCAACGCCAAAAGCCGGCAGCTCATCTTCGCCCACGCCCATTCAACGCTTACGACGTCCACCGGCCAGTTCGTATACAGCCACACTTCCGCAGCGCGCCTGCACCGTCTCTATCTGTGGAACGTGGACGACCTGATCCACCTCCTGCAGCGGATGAACCCGTCGAGTGAGCGCCATGGCAGGGACGTGAAGTGCCATACCCGTCCGTTCTCCAACCACGAGGTGACAGTTCTGGACGGCCTGCGGGCCACCTCGTTGGAGAGGACGGCGGCCGATTGCGCCATGATGCTGACATACCGGCAGGCGCTGATTGTTATGGACCATGCTCTCCGGCTCGGTGCGGACCGCTCCCTGCTGCAGGGAATGGCGGATTCACTGGACGGGAGGCGGGGTGTCCGAACGTTCCGCCGAGCGCTCGAAAACGCGGACCCCCGTTCCGAGTCCCCCGGCGAAACGCTCACCCGGGACCTCATCCTCCGGCTCGGGATCAGGCCGCCCACGCTGCAGGTTGAGGTCACGAGCGCGATTGGGCGGCATCGTCTGGACTTCGCCTGGAAGAAGGAGAAAGTTGCCTTGGAGTTCGACGGTAGGGTCAAGTACTTCGACTTCAAACCCACCGACGAAGTCCTTTACCAGGAGCGTCAGCGGGAAAATGCCCTGACGGAGGAGGGGTGGAAGTTCCTTCGGATCGCGTGGAAGGATCTGTTCAACGAGGCACGGTTCAAGTACCGCGTGCTCCAGGCCTTGGCTGGCCGGGCCGCCGCCTGAGCTGCGCCCCGGCCCGGCCCGGCCCGCCGCGCCGGGTTCGCCGGAAGCCCACGAACTCGCCGGAAGCTCGGTATATATCAAGCTGTTTGTGACAGCCGGGTGGTTTCTTTGTGGTTGATTCCTGCGACGGGAGGGATTCCCGGTGCAGTGGGCTTGCGGCGGTATCTGTGCGGGTTGCGGGCGTAGCAGGCATCGAGGGTTTGTTGTCGCTGCCTGCGCGCCTGCTCGATCAGTCCGTGATGGACGGTGTCGGGCGTGTAGTAGTTCAGTCCGCTGTGCCGGTGATTGGCGTTGTAGTTCGTGAAGAATGCCGCCATGTAGCCGCGGGCGTGGTGCAGGTCCTGGAAGCGTCCGGGGAAGTCCAGATCGTACTTGACGGTCTTGAACAGGGATTCCGAATATGGGTTGTCATCAGAGACCCGGGGCCGGGAGTAGGACAGGCTGATGCCCAAGGCACGTGCGAGGTCCAAGGTGGTGCCTGCCCGCATGGGCGCACCGTTATCGGCGTGGAGCACGGCGGGACTCTGGCTGTTTCCGGCCACGGCGTCCTGGATCAGAGCTGAGGCAAGGGCGGCGGTTTCGGTGTATTCGACGCGGTGCCCGACGACCTTGCGCGAGAACACGTCCATGATTGTGTACAGCCGATAGATGTGTTTGCCCGGGCCATGCAGCATCGTGATGTCCCAGCTCCAGAGCTGGTTCGGGGCCGTGGCTTCCAGGACGGGTTTGGCCCGTTTGGAACCGGTGCCACCGCGTTGTGCCCGGCGGTCCCCGTTCTGGCCGTGCGCGGTCACGATCCTGTGGGCTGCCGCGATCGAAAACGAGCAACGACCCGCGTCGAGCATCCGGTAGTAGGCCTGGGTGACCGAGAGGTTCCCGTAGTCCTCGGAGTTGAGCAACTCCATGAACTCCTCGGCTTCGGCCGTGGTGATGCGGTTCGGGTAGGCCCGGTCGGCCTGCGGCACAGCGATTCCGGCCGGCGCGGCAGGTTTCAGGTGCCGGTACCAGGTGGTGCGGTGCAGGCCCACCAGGGCACAGGCTGTGACCGCTGACCAGCCGGCAGTCACCAGTTTCCCCGCGAAGGTCAGGGCGATGTCTTTCCAGACTTTGGCACCAACCAGTCCGGGCGCTGCGGCTCCGGTTCCTTCAGTTCGGGATCCGTTGCCGCCGCGCTCTTGGCCATGGCGTCCAAGAGCGCGGAAGCTTTTCCCAGAATGTCCACCGCGGCCTCGGACCGGGCCAGCTTGGCCTTGAGGACCTCGTTCTCCTTCAGGACCTGCTCGAGCAGCCTCTTATCGCTTTCCCGCAATCGCTGGTCCTCGTTCCCTTGCTTGATACTGGATCTCAACTCCCCGGCTTCGCGCTGCTGAACCCAAAGCCGCAAGGTGCCTTCGGCGATGCCCACCGCTCTACAGAAGGCGATCCGGGACCCACGCTCGAGGCACTTGTCGTACTCATCAAGAATCTCGTGCTTCTGCGCGAGAGTGAAGTGGCTCCGCTTCGAGCGTCGGGAAGGGACAAGAAAATCCATGACGGACCTTTCCCCGGCCTAAGTGCCAGGCCGAAGCGACAGTGACCCTGTCACACAACAGCCTGACACACAGGGAGCTTCCGGCGAGCCTGCACGTTTCCGGCGACTCCGAGTCAGCAGGGCGCAGGCGGACCTCGGCGCCGCCGGACTACGCGTAGCTCGGTTCGCGCTTCTTGACCCAGCCGATGGCCAGGGTTGTCACGGGAATGAAGAGGAACTCCACGAGGGTCTTGTAGAGGAAACCCACCAGCACGTAGTTCACAAACATGCCGAAGTCGCTGATGCCGATCACCGAGGCCGCGATGCTGCAGAAGATCAGCGTGTCCACGAATTCGCCTGCCACCGACGAGCTCATGATGCGCGCCCACAGGGACTTCTCCCCGGTGCGCGCCTTCATCCGGACCAGGATCCAGGAGTTGATGGTCTGCCCGGCGAAGAACGCCAAGAGCGAGGCCAGCACGATCTGCGGAACCGGGCCGATGGCGCCAACGAGGGCGGCCTGCTTGGCGGTGCCGAAATCGTCGTCGAAGCCGGGCAGTGCAATGATCACCCAGTAGCACAGCGAGGCGAACACGGACAGGGCAAACGTGGTGACAATGGCCTTCCGGGCCACCTTGAAGCCGTAGACCTCGCTGATGACGTCGCCCAGGATGTACGCCAGCGGGAACAGGAAAAAGCCGCCGTCCGTGACGATTGGGCCGAATGCCACGCCCTTGGAGGCACCGATGTTGGACAGGATCAGCACCACGGCCATGACGGCGAGCATGATGCCGAAGTAGGGGGAACCGACCGAGGCGAATTTCGGCGCTGCTTTCGGCACGGAGGACTGGGCGGTGGTCATTGGCGTTCCATTCGTAGTGGTTCGCTCGGCTGCCTGGCCCTTGCGGAAACGGGGAGGCGGCCGGCTGTATTAGCACTGGACGGGTCCCGCCGGCTGACCGCCGAAACCGGCCTTCATTGTCCCACCATTGCGGGCACCGGGAGTGCGGCTCCCGGCTTACCGCACCAACCTGGGCACGACGACGGCGGGCCGCCGCCCGGGGACCCGAGAGTCACCGCGGAGCCGGCTACCCGCCGTCGTACGTTGCAGTGTTGTTCGTTACTGGAGGTCAGGCGTTGACGAGGTCCTCGTCGTCATCCTTGCGTGCAGCGCTGGCCGGGGCGGCGGACCAGGCAGTGCCCTGCTCGCGGTCCAGGTGCGTAGGCTTCTTGTTCTTCAGCGCGAAGATGTACACCAGCAGCGAGATGCCGATGGCCACCGTGACGTAGGTGAAGAGGACTTCCACTTGGCCGGACTTCTGCAGCGCGGCGCCGATCAACGGGACTGTGCCGCCGAACATCGAGTTGGCCAGCGCGTAGCCAAGGCCGACGCCAAGGGCACGGATGGATGCCGGGAACAGCTCGGCCTTCACCAGGGCGTTGATCGAGGTGTAGCCGCCCACGATCAGGAGTCCGCCCATCATCAGCAGGAACGCGATCATGGGATCCTTGGTGCCGGCCAGCGTGGACATCAGCGGCCAGGTGAATAGCACGCCCGTGATGCCGAACCACAGCAGCAGAGGCTTGCGGCCGATCTTGTCCGAAATAATGCCATAGACCGGCTGCAGGAGCATGAAGATGAACAGCGCCCAGAAGTTGATCACCGAGGTGGTTTCCTTAGGGATGCCGCTGGTGTTGTTCATAAAGTTCAGGATGAAGTTGGTGTACGTGTAGAACGCCACCGTGCCGCCCAGGGTCACGCCGATGCAGATCAGCAGGGCTTTCCAGTGTTTCGTCAGCAGCAGCTTCATGGTGCCCGGCTGCGCCTCGCCCGGCACCGATGCGCCGGCGGCCTCAGCCTGGCTCGTGGACAGCGTTTCCTCCATGGAGCGGCGGAGCCAGAAGACCACCAGGGCGGCCACGCCGCCGATGGCGAATGGAACGCGCCAGCCCCATTCGGACAGCGCTTCCTTGCCCAGGGTGTTCTGCAGGACCACGAGAACCAGCAGTGCCAGCATCTGGCCGCCGATCAGGGTGACGTACTGGAAACTGGAGAAGAATCCGCGGCGCTTCGCCGTCGCCGCCTCGGACATATAAGTGGCACTGGTGCCATATTCACCGCCCACGGAGAAGCCCTGGACGAGGCGGGCGAAGACCAGCAGAACCAGCGCCCACACGCCGATCACGTCCTTGGTGGGCAGGATGGCAATGAAGAACGACCCCGCCGACATCATGGTCACGCTGAGCGTCAGGGCTGCTTTGCGGCCCTTGCGGTCGGCATAGCGGCCGAAGAACCAGCTGCCGATGGGCCGCATCAAGAACGTGACGGCGAAGACCGCCATGCCTTCCAAGGCGCCCTGCAACGGGTCTTTGGAGTTGAAGAAGTGGGGCTGGAAGTACGCCAGAAACGCCGTGTAAATGTAGACGTCGTACCACTCCACGAGGTTGCCGGCGGAGCCTTTGAGGATGTTACCTACGGCCTTCCTCGTCTGGGCCGACTCGGTCAGTTGGGTGCTCATCGATGAACCTTCCTGGATCCGGCGCCGCCGTCGGCAACCGTTGGGTGTTTGCTTGATGTCCGTGCCGTCTAAACCTGCGGTCCCCCGTCGGCGGCGACGGGCCCCTGAAGCAAAGGACTCCATCCAAACTATTCGTGATCCACGGCACAGGCTAAGCCAGGCGGTATTTCCTAACACTTCCTTAGGTTTCCGGATCATTCGGGAGCAGGGCCGCGCTCCGCTGGAAGGACTCCGATCGAAGACCCGTGGAGGGACAGTGGGCGGCTAAAATCCCTTCCAGGGGGTAGTCTCCAAACGGGCTGCGGACGAAGGACCAGAAGAACAACCCACTAAGGAAACGTGCAATGGAAGTGCTCATCGTCGAGGACGACGACGCCATGGCGTCCGCCCTCGACGCGGCAGTGGTCTCCGCCGGGCACAAGGCCACCAGGGTCGCCCGCGGAGCCGATGCCCTCCTGGTCCACCGGCGGTTCGAAGTGATCCTGCTGGACCTGGGCCTTCCTGACCTCGATGGCCTTGACGTGCTGCGGAAGCTTCGCCAGGTGACGGCCTGCCCCATTCTGATCCTCACGGCCCGGGACGATGAGCGCAGCGTGGTCCTGGGACTGCGCTCCGGGGCAGATGATTATCTGGTCAAGCCCGTGAAACTTGTGGAACTGCTGGCCAGGATCGAAGCCGTCACCCGACGCACAGGCCGCCACGGCGACGGGCAGCACCACAGCATCGTGCTCGGAGACCTCGACGTCGACCTGGACCGACGGGTGGCCGCCGTCGGTTCCAGGGTGCTGTCCTTGACGCCCACGGAATTTCAGCTGCTCGCCCTGTTGGTCCGCAATGCGGGCTCTGTGGTCACGCGCGAACAAATTCTGGACGCCCTCTGGGGCGATGCCTTCCTCGCGTCCTCGAGGTCCCTTGACGTCCATCTCACCGGGTTGCGGGCGAAGCTCCAGCTGCCGGGGTTCATCATCAACGTCCGGGGCGTCGGCTACCGGGTTGAGGGGAACCCTGCGTGAGGCTCCGCGTCCTGGGCATCCTGAGCCTGCTTTCCGTCCTGGTGGTGATCGCTGCAGCCGGCGCCATTCTGTCCTCCGCGAGCCGGGAACTCACCCAGGAGGTGCAGATCAACCGCAACGCCGCCCTCAACAGGTTCGCCCAGGTGGCCTACGATGCGGCACTGGATGGCGATTCCACCCAGCTGCGGCGGGAGATGGAGGGGTACTCCCGGCTGTACGGCGAAGGGATTCTCATCCGGTTGCAGCAGGGCACACTGCGTTCGGGCGGTTTGAGCGAGGACAGGGCAGAGGTCCGGGACGCGGTTTCGAGGGCCAGCCTGAACGTCAGCGACACTGACCTTCCCACGCTTCAGCCGTTGGGCAGCGGCTCGGAGGTGGTTTCCAGGTCGTTTGGCACCGCCAGCCAGGTACTCGGCGAAGCTGTCCTGGAGGTCAATCTGGACGCGGCCCGCCAGAAACTGCGGGAACGGTGGCTCGTCGTCGGGCTGGCGGCGGCGGTGCTGGAAGCACTGCTCCTCCTGGCGGCCGCCCGGTTGACCGGCTGGGTGCTGCGCCCCGTGCACCGCCTGAACGCAGCGGTGACGGAACTGGAGGCAACGGGCAGGAGCAGCCAGCTGCCCGCGGACGGCCCGCCTGAGCTGAGGGAGCTGAGCAGGTCCTTCAGCGCCATGGCACAAACCGTCACCGAAAGCATCGACTCGCAGCGGCAGCTGATCGCGGACACCTCACACCAGCTCC
This sequence comes from Arthrobacter globiformis, assembly GCF_030815865.1. Classification (NCBI taxonomy): domain Bacteria; kingdom Bacillati; phylum Actinomycetota; class Actinomycetes; order Micrococcales; family Micrococcaceae; genus Arthrobacter; species Arthrobacter globiformis. The sequence continues at coordinate 995,777 of NZ_JAUSXI010000001.1, read as the reverse complement.
GCAACCCTGTGGGCGCCCTCCGCCTGAGAATCGACCTGCTGCAGCTGGAACTGCAAACAGACCGGCAGCAGGCCGCCGCCGCAGGGGTAGTGGCAGAACTGGAACGCGTCGAAGAGCTCTTGGACGGCGTACTGAAACTCGCTGCCGCGGAGCACAAGGCGTTCGAAGGCTCGGCCCGCAGCGCCATGCGCCCGGATTCCCGCCGGAAGCCTGATCTCATCGATCCGTTTCCCGTGCTGCAGGAGGAAGTGGAGCGGGCGGCGCCTGCCGCCCGGAGCAGTGGGGCAACGCTGGTGCTTGAGGCGCAGCAGGAGACTCCGCTCCAGCTGGCATGCCGTCCGGACGAGCTGGCGCACATGGTTGGTGAGCTTCTCACCAACGCCATCAAGTACGCGCCGGCCGCCCGCATCTCCGTCGCGGTACGCCGGCGGCCGGGAGGTTTGGCGATCGAGGTGTCCGACGACGGACCCGGACTTTCCGCCGCCGAACGGGCTGCGTCCACCGGCAGGTTCTGGCGTTCTCCCCGGCACCGGGGGATCCCGGGCAACGGCCTGGGCATGACCATCGTGGACAGGCTCGCGGAGGCCAACGGCGCCCGGCTGCTGCTGGAGGAGCGGTCTCCGCACGGACTCATTGCCCGGATAGATTTCCCCGAACCGAAGCGCAGTCTGGGCCCGGCGCAGGCGCCCAGGAAGGAGTCTCCGCATGGCTGACACCGGCACCCCGTATGCGCTTCCGTCCCGCCGGTCGGCCATCCGGGCGGGGCTGGCAATCGGGCTTTCCGGACTTCTACTGCCGGCCGTCAGTGCCTGCATGCCGGACGATCGCGGGCGCACCGTTACGGTGGCCGGAGGCGAGCCCGGCGGCTTTTACCTGGAGTTTTCAACCCTGCTGGCTGAGTCACTTCAGCGTCACGGTGTGGTGGGTACTGCCGTTCCGCAGGTGACCGGCGGGAGCCTGGAGAACATCCAACGGCTCCTCGCCGGCGACGCCACTTTCGCGGTGGCACTGGCTGATGCTGCGGCGCAGCAGGCGTCGAAAGCTCCGGCGACGACGCCGTCATCGGCGTCCGGCAGGATTGTCGCATTGGGCAAAGTCTACGAAAACTACGTCCATTGCCTGGTGCGGAGGGACAGTGGCATCCGCACTTTCGCGGATCTTGCCGGGAAGACCGCGGCCATCGGAGAGGTTGGCTCGGGTACGTCCCTGACCGCGCACCGCATCATCGCGGCATCCGGCCTGTCCGCCGTTGGAAACGCCACCGGCAACACCGCTGCGGACAGCCCACTCAAGGAAGTGAACCTCGGCCTGAACGACGGACTCGCGGCCCTTACAGCGCGGTCCGTGGATGCCCTTTTCTGGTCCGGTGGTGTACCCACAGCCGCCATCGCTGCCGCTAACAAGGAGGCAGGGCTCGCCTTGATCGACCTGTCGGCACTGGTCCGGGAGACGCGGGCGCGGTACGGCGGCTTTTACGACAGGGTCCTGATCCCGGAGAACAGCTACGAGGGTGTCCCCGGTGCATGGACAGTGGGCGTGGCCAACCTTCTCCTGTGCCGCGAGGATCTGGACGACCGCATTGTGAAAAGAACCGTCGAACTGCTGGTGGGACAGGCCCGGGAACTTATCCCCCAGTCCAGCCTCGGCGTGCAGTTCCTGAGTCCGGAAACGCTGATCAACACTGCAGGCGTGCCGCTGCACCCCGCCGCGGCGTCGGCCTATCGCGCCCTGCACGGCTAGGGTCCCCCCAATCGCCCCGCCTGCGCCTGCGCCTGGGCCGTGCGGGGCCGGGGCAGCTGGCATCATGGAGACATGACTTCAGTGATCTCCAAGGACCTTCACGCCTCCGTTCCCGCCGTCGCCCTGACCATCGCGGGCTCCGAGGCGACCGGCGGTGCCGGCGCGCAGGCCGACCTGAAGACCTTCCAGGAACTCGGCGTTTTCGGCATCGCCAACCTCACGTGCATCGTCTCGTTCGACCCGAAGAATGAATGGAACCACCGCTTCGTGCCCGTGGACCAGGATGTCATCGCCCACCAAATAGAGGCGACGACGGCGGCCTACGGTGCCGCTTCCGGCGCACCTTCCGTGCTGGACACCGTGAAGATCGGCATGCTGGGCAGCCCGGCCACCATTTCGACGGTGACCTCCGCGCTGAATTCCGGCGCTTTCAGCAACGTTGTCCTGGACCCTGTCCTGATCTGCAAGGGCCAGGAGCCGGGCCACGCGCTGGACACGGACCAGGCACTCAAGGCACAGATCCTGCCGCTGGCCACGTTCATCACGCCCAACCACTTCGAGGCCGAGTCGCTGTCCGGTCTGGAGATTACCGACGTTGCGTCCCTCAAGGTGGCCGCCGTCCGCATCCATGAACTGAGCGGCGCCGCCGTGCTGGCCAAGGGCGGCGTGCGCCTGGCCGGGCCGGACGCCGTCGACGTCTATTACGACGGGGAAACCCTTGAGGTTCTGAGCGCCCCGAAGGTGGGCGAGGTGGCCGTCTCCGGCGCCGGCTGCTCCCTCGCTGCGGCCGTGACGGCCGAGTTGGCCAAGGGAGCTACACCGCTGGAGGCAGCGCGGACGGCCAAGGACTTCGTGACTGCGGGCATCCGCAACCGCGTGGCCTCCGGCGCGCCCTTCGATGCCCTCTGGCAGGGCGGCCCGCGCTAGGCCCTTGTGGGAACCCTTCCTCACCTTTCGCACGGATACCCCGGACGCTTCCTCACCTTTCGCACCGATACCCCGGACGCTTCCTCAGCTTTCGCAGAATAACCGGGAACCCTTCCTCACGCGGTGAGGAAGGGTTCCGGTTTTCGCTGCAGGATGTAATGAAGCGTTTGGGTCAGGACCGGGGGTCGGCCACGGTTCCCATGAACAGCGGCAGCCCGGTCTCAACGTGCACGATCTGGTAGTGGAACGGCCGGTCGAAATCGATGGTGTGCTCGGGCTGCGGCGGAGCGCCGGTAACCATTCCGTTGATCTGGGTGATAGCGGCCGCGACGGTTCCCTTCTCGGCCACCGTGATGTTGGCGGCCTGCCCGGCCTGGGTGATCGCCATGTCTGGCTGGATGGCGTTGAAGTCCTTGGTTGTTGTCAGGGTCTTCTGCAGTCCGGCTGCTTCGAGGACCTGGTGCAGGTCGAAGCTGCATTTGTGGTCCCAGCGGGGCAGCTGTATCCGCACGGTCTCCAGAGGCGCGGCGGTTAAGGCATCCGCGATTTCCGTGAGCTGCTGCGCCCCAAATGCGGCAGCGGCGTCGATAGCGTCCGGCAGGACAAGACGCATCACGAACCCCTCAGCGTACGGCAGGTCCACACCCCGCCAGCCTGCCCCTTCCGCGTGTTTCATCTCAAGCAGGTTGTGCATGGCGGGGACGTCGATCTCCTCTCCCCCGCCCGTGGTGAAGGGCAAATCCGATGTGGAGCTGGGGTCAAACGGGGTCTGCCAGGCCGCCGCGAAGTACATGGCATTGAGCAGGCTGAAGGTGTTCCGCGGATCGTACTTCGCGGGCGCTTCCTTGATTCGTCCACCCGTGTTGCTGTCCACCCAGGCATCGATCGCGGGCTTGGTCACGCCCTCATTGCTGAAATCGACCGGATAGACGCCGGTTCCGTAGTGCCTGGCCAGCGTGGCGAGGAATGATTCACCGGTTGGCACGCCTTCGTCGACGAACAATCCATTGGCCCCATGCATGACGGGCACCCGCGGCGGGTTGTCCTCGTCTACGGCGCCGGGATCGCCGTCGAACTTCGCCAGAGACGCGAGCAGCGCATTCATGGCCTCATCGCGTGTATCCAGCGGAAGACCCAGCACGGCGTCCAGCTCGGCGGCCGCTTCCCCGGACGCACCGGCACGCAGCATCGCGAGCGCAACCAGCAGGCTTCCGGGCGAGGACACCACGTTCCCGCCGGAACCGTCGCCGCCGTCGGCGAGCAGTGCCTGGCCAAGCCCAAGAGCGGAGTCCCGGAACGCACGGAATTCAGCGGCGTAAGCCGTGCCATCCACCGAAACCCGGTCCACGCCGTCGGCCTTCACCAATCCCGGCACCGGCGCAGAACACGCCGCCGCAAGTGCGACCGCGGCCGAGGCCGCCACCATTTTGGCCATTCGAATCCTGTTCATGTCAGTCCTCGGCTCATCCGGAGAACACCGTACGTGATCAGTCAACCAGCGGGGTCCGACAGTATCGATGCCTGCCCGGTCACGGTTTGCCGTCGGTTTGGTCTCGCCCCACCGACGCTCACGTTTGACGGCGGCCCTTCTCGCCGCTGAGCGCCGGGGGCAGTAGCCACCGTCGATACCACCCGCCGTCGTGTTGGGCACCTTCCGCACGGCGCACCTAACGGTGAGCGGCCACTACCGCCGCGGAATGTTCCGGAGGTTGCTGCGCGCCATGCTCACGGCCTCACCGGCGCCACGGTTCAGGACCACCTTGGACATGGCGGTGGCGAACCCGAGGACCTGCGAGCCGGTGATTTTCGGCGGGATCGACAGCGCCTTGGGATCCGTGATGAGCTCCACCAGCGACGGCCCCGGATGGGCGAAGGCCTCGCGGTAGGCGTCCTCAATCCGGGCGGGATCCGTGACGCGCACCGCGTGGAAGCCGAGGGCGCGGGCCACGGCGGCGTAGTCGGCGTCGGGCACGTCCACACCGAAGTCCGGCAGGCCGTCCACCAGCATCTCCAGCTTCACCATGCCCAGGGTTGAATTGTTGAAGACCACTACGTTGACCGGCAGCCGGTGCGCGGCAACGGTGACTAGCTCGCCAAGAAGCATCGACAGCCCGCCGTCGCCCGACACCGAAATGACCTGGCGCCCGGGGTACGCCAACTGCGCGCCGATCGCGTGCGGCAACGCGTTGGCCATGGAGCCGTGCAGGTACGAGCCGATCAGCCTGCGGGTGCCCAGCGGGTTGATGTAGCGGGCGGTCCACACGTTGCACATGCCGGTATCCGCGGTGAACACTGCATCCTCGGCCGCCACCTGGTCCAGCAGCGACGCCGCGTACTCCGGGTGGATCGGCTGCTTCTTTTCCACCTTGCGGGTGTAGGCGCCGACGGCCTTGTTCATCAGCCGGTCATGTTTCTTGAGCATCTGGTTGAGGAAGCGGCGGCTCTTCTTCGGAGCCAGCAGTGGCATCAGCGCCGCGAGCGTGGGCAGCACGTCACCGTGGACGGCGATGTCGACGTCGGTCCGCCTGCCCAGCCTGTGGGCGGCATGGTCCACCTGCGCGGTGCGGGTGCCGGGCAGGAACTGGTCGTAGGGGAAGTCTGTGCCCAGCAGGATCAAAAGGTCCGCGTCCTCGATCCCCTCCGCCGCGGCACCATAGCCCAGCAGCCCGGTCATGCCGATGTCATAGGGATTGTCGTACTGCAGAAAGTCCTTGCCCCGCAGAGTGTGGCCGACCGGCGCACCGATCAGTTCCGCGAGTGCGATGACCTCGTCATGGGCTCCCTGCGTGCCCGCCCCGGCGAAGATGGCAACCTTGTCCGCCGTGTTGATGGCATCGGCGAGTTCCCGGACGCTTTCGGGCGCCGGGACCAGCGTTGCCGGCCGGAACTTTGCGGGCAGCGGTGTTTCGCCGGTAGCCTCCAGTCCGGCGATGTCACCGGGAAGGGTAACGACGGCGACGCCTCCCAAGGCGACGGCGTGCTGGATGGCGCTGTGCATCACCCGCGGCGCCTGTTCCGCCGTGCTGATGAGCTCCGAGTAGACGGAGCATTCGTTGAAGATCCGGTCCGGGTGGGTTTCCTGGAAGAAACCGCTGCCGATCTGCTTGCTGGGGATGTGCGAGGCGATGGCCAGAACGGGCGCGCCGGAGCGGTTCGCGTCGTACAGGCCGTTGATCAGGTGCAGGTTGCCGGGGCCGCAGGAGCCGGCGCACACCGCAAGTTTTCCTGTCAGCTGGGCTTCGGCCGCGGCTGCGAAGGCTGCGGCTTCCTCGTGCCGCACATGGATCCAGTCGATGCCGCCCTGCTGCGAGCCGCCGGTCTGGCGGACGGCATCGACGATCGGATTGAGGCTGTCCCCGACGATTCCGTAAATTCGCTGGACGCCGGCAGCACGGAGTTGTTCGATGAGCTGGACGGCAAGTTCCTTGGCCATGGGTGCACACTCCCGCGATCAGATTGGTGGGCTGACATTGGCCAATATAGTCCGGTTAGCTTGGCGACGGTTCTCAGGTTGCCGGGTGGCCGCGTTGCGGAGGTGGCCCGGTGCGGGCCGTTTTCCACATACGGCTGGCCGTCGTTGAAGCCCGGTGCTCTGCACTCGTAGCGTTTTGGGAAAGGCACTCAGCCTCTTTCCACATCCACAGTGAGGTAGAACTTGCCAACAAATCCCGCCGCCGGCAGGCAAAACGGAAGTCCCGCAGCGGGCACCCTGCCGGGAAACCCGCCAGCAGACCAGCTTCCGTTGCTTTGCACCAAGGTGACCAGGAAGTGGGTTCCCTATTCGCATTCGTGACTTGGCACCGGGAGCACGGGATGTTGCCAGACATCCTTCCCATCCTGGCGCAACTGACCGCGTTCTTCCCGGTTTACGCCGACATCTCTGGCGGCGCCACAGTGACCGCAATGGACCCCGGACTCATCGCTGAACATGTGGTGTCGCTCAATGGGCGTGATGCCGACCTTGCATCCTTTTTCTGTGCCGTACTGTTTGAATACATGCACTTTCTGCGGGACACGGGCCGGTGGTCCGGCACCGACGAAAGCCACCGGGTTTTGCATGACGTGCTCAATCACGGGATTCTCAACGAAAAATTTTCCCCGGCAGGGTGGCCGCGCACGCGAGCCGCAAGCAGTCGTCAGGCCTCCACCGAAAGTGCGTGAGCGTCACGGGAAGGCCTGCGAAAACGGCGTGAGCTTCACAGGACGGCCGACAGGATCTGCGGGAGCGTCGGTCAGCTTCCCGAGTGCGCCTGCAGGAACGTGTACACCTCGGTCTCGTCCACGCCGGGGAAGGCTCCCGGAGGCATGGCCGCGAGCAGATGGGAGTGCGCCCGGGCGGACGGCCAGGCGTTGCCCGCCCACTCGGACGTCAGAGCCGCCGGCGGCCGTTTGCAGCAGGTGGGGTCAGGGCAGTTGGAGGTAGCCCGGGCCGTGGTTTCCCGTCCGCGGAACCACTTCACATGCTGGTACGGGACTCCGATGCTCAGCGAAAACTGCCCGCTGGCCGACCGGTCCGTGCGGGCGGTGCACCAGTACGTACCCGACGTCGTGTCCGTGTACTGGCTGTAGGCACTGAACTTGTCCGGCACATCGAACACGGCGCGGGAGGTCCAGGCCTTGCACGACGGCTGCCCCTCGATCGCTCCCGTGTGATCCTGCGGGAAGTTCACGCCGTCGTTCTCGTAGGCTTTGTAGATGATCCCGCTCTGGTGGGTCTTCTGGAAATGCGTGGTGATGCCCAGATGCTTTGTGGCCAGGTTGGTGAAACGGTGGGCTGCAGTCTCATAGGACACGGCGAAGGCGTCCCGGATATCCTCGACCGCGATTTCCTTCGCGGCCTTGGCTTTTTGCAGAAATTCCACCGTGGCCTGCTCCGGGAGCAGTAGCGCTGCCGCGAAATAGTTCGTGGCCACCCGCTGCGCGAGGAAATCGCCGTAGCTGCGGGGCGTTTCATGTCCCAGCACGTAGTGCCCCAGTGCCTGCAGGAGCACGGAGCGGGGATCATGGTCCTGCCGTTCGCCCTGCGTCAGATAAATTTTGCGGTTCTTCAAATCGGTCACCGAACGCGTGGAATGGGGCAGGTCGCCCACATGATGGAGGCTGAAACCGAGGTTCTCAGCGATGTCGGCAATGACGTGCTGACTGAGCGGACCAGTGGTGTAGCCGACCCCCTTGAGGACCTTCTGCGCCTCCGCCTCATACTCCGGGAAATAGTTACCGCGCTCACGCATCATTGCACGCAGCTCGCCGTTTGCGCGGCGGGCCTCCTCCGGCGTCGCCACCTGCTCGTTCATCTTGCGTTCGAGCTCGTGCAGCAGCCCCACCTGCGCCTCCAGGACATCCATCGGCAACCGCGAACTGATACGGATTTTGGGCAGGTTCAGCGACTCGTAGAGGGGGCCCCGCTGGTAGCGTTCAAGCTCAATTTCCAGGCCGGCCCGGCGGCTGGGCGGTTCGGCTCCGAGTAACTGGTCGATGCTGACGTTGAGCGCCGTTGCCAGGTGCTGCAGCAGGCCGAGTTTGGGTTCCCGCTTGCCGTTCTCAATGAGGCTCAACTGGCTCGGTGCGGTGCCGACGGCGGCACTCAGGTCATCCAGCGTCAGTCCTGCCTGCTTGCGCAGATGGCGGACGCGGCGACCGAGCGAAATAACGTCCAGTTCAGCCGTCGACTGCGGTGACGACGGTTGTGAAACTTCCCTGTTCCAGCTTGAAGGCGACATTTCTGAAGAATACGTGAAGAAGTGCATTTCTTTCCATCCTTTTCCCCTAGAAAGGTGTTGGAAAGTGCAGAAAAGTAGGTGTCACGGAAAGAAACACCACCGGAAAAGCCGGCCGGAGCTGCAAAGGCGCAGCGAAGGTCGGGCCGGAAACCATCACCCGGAATGGCCCGGGAGCTAACAAGGAGACAAAGATGACTGCAGCATTTGAGCCCACCCAGCAGACGCCCGAACAGCAGGCCGCCGCACTGGAGCTCGAGTGGGCTGCCAACCCGCGCTGGGAAGGTGTGACCCGTGACTACAAGGCAACGGACGTCGTCCGCCTCCGCGGCCGTGTCTCCGAAGAGCACACCCTGGCACGCCGCGGCTCCGAGAAGCTGTGGAAGCAGCTCACCGAGGAGCACAAGGAAGGCAAGTACACCAACGCCCTGGGCGCCCTGACCGGCAACCAGGCCGTGCAGCAGGTCAAGGCCGGGCTCCGCGCCATCTACCTTTCCGGCTGGCAGGTCGCCGCGGACGCCAACAACTCCGGCCACACCTACCCGGACCAGTCGCTCTACCCCGCGAACTCGGTCCCCACGGTGGTCCGCCGCATCAACAACGCCCTGCTGCGCGCAGACCAGATCGAGTTCTCCGAGGGCATCCAGACCGTCGAGGACTGGATGGTGCCGATCGTCGCCGATGCCGAGGCCGGCTTCGGCGGACCGCTCAACGCCTATGAGCTGATGAAGTCCATGATCCAGGCCGGCGCCTCAGGCGTTCACTGGGAGGACCAGCTCGCCTCGGAGAAGAAGTGCGGCCACCTCGGCGGCAAGGTGCTGATCCCCACCCAGCAGCACGTCCGGACCCTGAACGCGGCCCGTCTGGCCGCCGACGTCGCCGGCACCCCGTCCGTCGTCATCGCCCGCACCGATGCGGAGGCGGCCACCCTGATCACGTCCGACGTTGACGAGCGGGACCAGGAATTCATCACTGGTGAGCGCACCCCCGAGGGCTTCTACAAGGTCCGCAACGGCATCGAACCCTGCATCGCCCGCGCCAAGGCCTACGCCCCGTACTCCGACCTCATCTGGATGGAAACAGGCACCCCGGACCTGGAGCTGGCCCGCAAGTTCGCCGAGGCCGTCAAGGCCGAGTTCCCGGACCAGATGCTCTCCTACAACTGCTCACCCTCGTTCAACTGGCGCAAGCACCTGGACGACGCCACCATCGCCAAGTTCCAGCGCGAACTCGGCGCCATGGGCTTCACCTTCCAGTTCATCACCCTGGCCGGCTTCCACGCCCTGAACTACTCGATGTTCGACCTCGCCCACGGCTACGCCCGTGAAGGCATGAGCGCCTACGTCGAGCTGCAGGAAAAGGAATTCGCCTCCGAGTCCCGCGGCTACACCGCAACCAAGCACCAGCGCGAAGTCGGCACCGGCTACTTCGACGACATCTCCACTGCGCTCAACCCGAACGCATCCACCCTCGCCTTGGTCGGATCGACCGAAGAGGGCCAGTTCCACTAATCCCCGGCCGCCCCCTCCGCTCGCAAGCTCGCGAGGGAACCCGGCGGCCGTGGGCCCTTCACCGCCAAAGGTGAGCTGTCAACATCGCTCACCGGAAGGCACGACGGCGGCCGGCACCCAGGTGCCCATGCCTCGGGCCCGGAAAGGTGATCCGGAAGCGTGCATGAAAGGGGCCCCATGCCCCGGATCGGCCGAGCTCTGCGAGGCCCTTGCCGGGCATGGGGAATAGCACGCGGAGGATTGCCTTTTTCGGCCATTCCGGCACCAGCCGCTACACCGCCGTCGAATTTGCTTCTTCTGAGGAGAGATTTGAAATGAACAGCTTCACCGACAACTTCACGATCAATGGGATCACTTTGACCGCGCAGCCGATTTGCCGGCAGGGCGAGGTACTCACTCCGGATGCTCTGGCGTTCGTTGCGCAGCTGCACAAGGCGACTGCCGGGCGGCGTGCGGAACTTTTGCGGGCTCGGCGGGCGCGGCGGGACGACATCGCCCGGGGCCAGGATCCGCGCTTCCTGCGGGAGACCGAGCCCGTCCGGAACGATCCGCACTGGCGGGTGGCTCCCCCTGCACCGGGCTTGGAGGACCGGCGGGTGGAAATTACCGGTCCGGTGGACAAGAAGATGACCATCAACGCCCTGAACTCCGGCGCCAAGGTGTGGCTGGCGGATATGGAGGACGCCTCCACGCCGTCGTGGCGCAACGTCATCCAGGGCCAGCTGAACCTCACCGACGCGCTGGAGCGCCGGATCGACTTCACCTCGCCCGAAGGCAAGGAATACAAACTCAGGGCCGCCGAAGACCTGCCCACCATCGTCGTACGCCCGCGCGGCTGGCACCTGCCCGAGAAGCACATGCTGATGAACGGCGAACCCATCGCCGGCGGCATCGTGGACTTCGCCCTGTACTTCTTCCACAACGCCCGCCGCCTCCTGGCCCAGGGCAAGGGCCCGTACTTCTACCTGCCCAAGATCGAAAACCACCTCGAAGCCCGGCTCTGGAACGACATCTTCATCCTGGCCCAGGACCTGCTCGGCATCCCGCAGGGCACCATCCGCGCCACCGTGCTGATCGAAACCATCACCGCCGCGTTCGAGATGGAGGAGATCCTCTACGAGCTCCGTGACCACGCCTCAGGACTGAACGCCGGCCGCTGGGACTACATCTTCTCCCTGATCAAGAACTTCCGCACCCGCGGACCGCGTTTCGTCCTTCCGGACCGCGGCCAGGTGACCATGACCGCCCCCTTCATGCGGGCCTACACCGAACAGCTCGTGCGCGCCTGCCACAAGCGCGGCGCCATGGCTATTGGGGGCATGGCTGCCGCCGTTCCCAACCGGAAGGACGAAGCCGCCAACGCCAACGCCTTCGAAAAGGTCCGCGCCGACAAGACCCGCGAGGCAGCCGACGGCTTCGACGGCTCCTGGGTGGCGCACCCGGACCTGGTCCCCGTGTGCCGCGAGGTGTTCGACGGCGTTCTCGGCGGCCGCCCGAACCAGCTGGACCGCCTGCGTGAGGACGTCACCCCGGACGACCGCGCCCTCATCAACGTCGCCGCGACGCAAGGCACCATCACCGAACAGGGCATCCGGAACAACATCGAGGTGGGCATCCGCTACATCGAGTCCTGGCTGCGCGGCAACGGCGCAGTCGCCATCCACAACCTCATGGAGGACGCCGCCACCGCGGAGATCTCCCGCTCGCAGCTGTGGCAGTGGATCTACTCCCGGGCCATCACCGACCACGGCGAGATCATCAGCCGGGAATGGGTGGAGGAGATGCTGGACGAGGAGTTCGCCCGGCTGGAGCGCTTCGACGGCGACCGCTTTGCCGATGCCCGCGACATCTTCGAGGAGGTCACGCTGAGCGACAAGTTCCCCAGCTTCCTCACGGTTCCCGCCTACGCCCGGTACCTGCACGAAGCCCGTGAGGGCATCGACGCCACGGCCGAGGCTATCGAGGACGAGCTCGTCGCCGCCTAATATCCGGCACAGGTTTTCCGTCCGCCGGGCTGCCACGCCTCCGCAACAGCACCCCCGAAATCCGGGGAGGCAGCCCGGCAACGGAACATCTTGAAGCGCGAACGGACACTTGTGCACCTTCTGAAGGGGCCCCAACTGTCCGTTCGCGCTTTTGAGTGGGCCCCAAGTGGCCGTTCGCGCTTAGAAGCTTAAGGAATGTACGACGGCGGGACCGCGCCTTAGCGCTGGCGGGGCACCTTCCGTACGGACAGCGTTGTTGAAATGAAGAACGCCAGCACGGACCCGAGGATCACCAGCAGCGGCACGGACCAGGTGCCCGAGGCGCTGTGGACGTAGCCCACCACGGTCGGAGCCAGCGCCGCGAAGCAGTAGCCCACACCCTGGACGATCGCCGACATCCTCCCTGCGGAAGCCTGGTCCCGGGCGAGCTTGATGATGGCGATGAAGATGAGCGTGATGCCGCCGCCCTGCGCCACTCCCCCGAGCGAAGACCACAGCCACCACAGCTGGGGAACGAACAGCAGCCCCAGCGGAACGGTCAGCCACATGGCACCCAAGGTGACCGCAACCGCCGTCGTGCTTGCGAACCGGGCAGCAAGCGGCACACCCAGGCTGCCCGCGATGGCCATGATCTGGAACAGCGAGGAGCCTGCACCGGCGGCGGCTGGAGTCATGCCGAGTTCATCGGAAAGCAGGGTGGGCAGCCAGGCGGTCACGCCGTAATAGGAGATGGCCTGGCCGGCGAAACCAACCGTCAGCCCCACCGTGATCCATCGCGACGCCGGGCGGCCGGCAGCCGGCGGGCCGCCAGTACCGTCGTCGGCCGCGGGGAGGAAGGCCCGGCGCCCGGTCGCGAAAATCCAGAAGCCGACAGCCGCGATGGCGAAGGCCGCAGAGGCCGCAATGGCAGCCCGCCAGCCAGCTGACTCGGCCAGCGGCGCCGTGACCACGGAAGTAGCGAACGAACCGACGTTCAGGGCGGCCGTGTAGATGCCCATGGCGGTCCCCTGGCGCCGCGCCGAGAAGTCCCGCCGGATGATCAGCGGTACCGCGATGTTGCCCACAGTGATGGCCAGGCCCAGGATGACCGTACCCGCCATCACCATGGCACCGCCGCCGGCAGAACGGACCGCTACGCCGGCCAGGACGCCCGCCAGCGTGAGTGTGATGGCCAGTTCCGCTCCGAGCCGGCGCCCGGCGAGCGAGGCAAGGGGCGCCGCGAGCGAGAAGCACAGCACGGGAATCCCGGTCAGCAGGCCCAGCTCGACGGGCGAGAAGCCCAGCTCCTGCTGCATCGGGCCCAGCACCGGCGCCACCGCCACGAAGGGGCCCCGCATGTTGAGGGCGATGAGGCCGATGCATGCGAGCAGGATCCAGCTGCGGGGAACCTTCGTTCCGATCGTGTCCCTCATCGGGCGCGGGGGTCGGGATTCTGGAAGCGGGCAAGGGGTTTCATCACCCTCATTGCTATCATGCGGCGCCCCTTACGGCGGAAAGGGCAGGGCCCCAAGTGTCCGTTCACGCTGGACCGAGGGGCCCCAAGTGTCCGTTCGCGCTCAGAGGTTCTTTTAGGGGGCCTGCAGGAAACAGTCGCGCGGGGCATTGCTGACGCCCGGCGCCTCGCGGAACCTGCCCGGCTGCGCCACCCAGCCCACGCCGTTGGCGATCACCTGCTGGATCTGCGGCTGGTGGTACACGGGGTACTCCTGGTCGCCCGGGCTGAAGTAGAAGATCCGGCCCTTCCCGCGCGTGAACGTCACACCCGAGCGGAACACCTCGCCGCCTTCGAAGGAGCTGATGAAGATGAGGTCGTCGGGCTCGGGAATGTCGAAGAGCTCGCCGTACATCTCCTGCTTTGGGATCACGATGGGGCTTTCCAAGCCGGCGGCGATCGGATGCGAGGGCTTCACGGTCCACACGAGTTCCCGCTCGCCCTCGTTGCGCCACTTCAGCGAGCACGTGGTGCCAAGGAGTTTGGTGAAGATTTTGGCGAAGTGCCCGGAGTGCAGGACGACCAGTCCCATGCCGCCCAGGACGTGCCGCTGCACGCGTTCCACCACCTCGTCACTGACGTCATCGTGGGCCACGTGCCCCCACCACAGGAGCACGTCCGTGGCGGCGAGCGTCTCCTCGGAGAGCCCATGGTCCGGGTCGGCCAGCGTGGCGGTGGTGATGCCAGAATCGGGGTAGAAGCCCCTGAGTCCGTCCGCGATGGCGCCGTGCATGCCTTTGGGGTACATCTCCGCCATGGTTTCCGGCTGGTTGTTCGCCTCATGGACGCCTTCGTTCCAGACCAGGATGTTAAGTTTGTCGGTCATGTCAGAGCCTCACTTCGCGCTGTTCGAGGGCGGATTTGTAGCAGGCGTCGAGCACCAGGGCCCGGGTCAGGGCAAGTGAGCCGTCGTGGGTTCCCCACACGGTCTCGCCGCCGCGTACGGCGTCCACGAAGTCCTCCACCACCGCCTGGTGTGCCCGGCCCGGCTCCGCCACCACCACGTAGTCGGCGTTCTCGCCGTCCTTCTCCTTGAAGATCCGGACATCCGCGACGGGAACGTTGGAGGCCCCGACGGCCCGGAGTTCCGCTCCGCCGTCGGTGCCGTAGACGGTGAAGTCCATCAGGTCCTCCTCCTCCCGGTACGTCGCCCAGCCGGCTTCGAGGATCAGGGTGCCGCCGCCCTCAAGGCGGATGAAGGCCGAGGCGAAGTCCTCCACCTCGAACTTGTGGGAGGACTTCATGGCCGTGTAGCGGGCGTTGCCGCCCAGGCCGCGGGGGCCCAGTTCCGAATGGGTCGACGCCGAGACGGAAAGGACCCGGGGTTCGCCCAGCAGGTGCAGGGCATAGTCCAGGACGTGGACGCCGATGTCGGCCAGCGGGCCGCCGCCTGCCAGGGCCGGATTGGTGAACCAGCTGCCCAGCATCGGAATCCCCTGCCGGCGGAGCCAGGACGCCTTGGCGTAGTACGGCCGGCCCAGTTCGCCGTCGTCGATGATGCCTTTCAGCTTTTGGATGTCGCCGCGGCGGCGGTGGTTGAAGGCCACGTCCAGGACGCGGCCGGCCTTCCGCGCCGCCTCCACCATCTGCAGGCCTTCCTCGCCGTTGCGCGCCAGGGGCTTTTCGCTCAGGACGTGCAGCCCGCGTTCCAGGGCGGCGATGGCAATGGGGGCGTGCAGGAAGGTCGGCACTGCCACGCTGACGGCGTCGAGCCCGTCGAGTTCGATCAGGTCCTCCCAGCGGGCAAACGTGTGGGGGACGCTGTACTCGTCCTTGATGCTCTTCAGCAGGTCAGCTTCCATCGCGGCGACCGCAACGAGTTCCACGCCGTCGATCTTCTTGTAGGCCTCGATGTGCTGCTGGCCGGCCCAGCCGATCCCGACGACGCCAACCCTCAGGGGTGTGTGCTTGTGCGTGCTCAATGTTTTAAGACTCCGTTTCGCTTGGATGTGAAGGTTGGTCTTCCTGCGTGAGCCAGCCCGTGCGCCGGGCTTCGTTCGCCGGCTAGCCCGTGGCCTGCAGCGTGGCTTCGATGACCGTCGGGGACAGGACGTGCTGGGTGACCATCTGGCTCGCGCCCAGCACGGCCGCCTGGCCGCCCGCCATGGACAGGCCGATGCGCAGGTGCGTGGTGGCAAGCGGAAGCGACCTGCGGTAAACCACTTCGCGCACGCCCGCCATGAGGTGTTCGCCGGCCTGTCCAAGGCTTCCCCCGACGACAATGACGGAGGGATTGAGGAGGTTCACCACCGTGGCGAGCACGTCGCCCACATCCCGGCCGGCCTGGCGCAGGGCCTGAATGGCCTGCAGGTTGCCCCCGGCCACCAGGCGAAGGACGTCGGCCCCGCTCTCTGCCTGGACACCCAGCGCCGCCAGTGCCCGCGCCACGGCAGGGCCGGACGCGAGCGCCTCAAGGCACCCGTAGTTGCCGCACCGGCACAGGACGTCGTCGCCTCTGGGCACGCGGACGTGGCCCAGGTCGCCGGCGGTGCCGTTGGCTCCGCGCTGCAGTTCGCCGTTGCTGATGATGCCGGCCCCAATGCCTGTGGCCACCTTGATAAACAGGAAGTTGTCGTGCTCCGGCCAGTGGGCTGTGCGTTCACCCAGGGCCATGATGTTGACGTCGTTGTCCACCAGCACCGGGACAGGGAACGAGCGCTGGACGTGGCTGACCACGTCGAACCCGTCCCAGCCCGGCATGATGGGCGGCTTCACCGGCATGCCGCTGGCGTGCTCCACGGGCCCCGGCAGGCCGATCCCGACGCCGGCAAGGTCTTCCGTGGTGCGTCCCGTCTCCGCCAGCAGCGACGTCGCCTCGGCCACGAGCCGGCCCAGCACTGCCTCCGGCCCCTCGGCAACATCCTGGGCCAGCCGCCGCTCACTGAGGATATTTCCGCCCAGGTCAGTGACCGCGATGATCACGTGCGTGGCACCGACGTCGACAGCCAGCACAGCGCGGGCAGCCGGCTTGAAGGCAAAGCGCGACGGCGGCCTGCCGCCGCTCGATGTCGCCTCGCCAGCGGGGCCGACCAGTCCGGAAGCAATCAGGGCATCAATACGGGAGGCGACGGTGGACCGCGCGAGTCCTGTTGTCAGCGCCAGCTCGGCGCGGGTCCGGGCCCTTCCGTCGCGGAGCAGCTGAAAGAGGTCGCCAGCGCGGGACAGACTGCCCATAGGGTCGGCGGAAACCGACTCCGCAGTTTGGCCATTACCCGTTCGTGGACTCATGGATTCAGTGATAGCACGAATGCTTCTGCGTGTCACAGGACTCAAAGAATGTCGATAACTTTTTGACTTTTGCTTGACGCTCGTCAAAAGTGGTCCTAGGTTGAGCTGTGAGCCGCACCACCGAGCAGCACCGGTCGCGGCGGATAGAGCTTTTTCCGGCGATTACAAAGAGGTAATGACTTGTCGAGCCAGCACCAATCAGGGGCGCCCCTTGGCGTCGGCATCCTGGGCGCGGGGCCTGTCACGCAGGCTATCCACCTTCCGTCCCTGGCCAGACTCACTGACATCCTGGAGGTGCGCCACATCATGGACGTGGATCCGGCAGTGGCCGAATCCGTCGCCCGCAGGGTGGGGGCACGCTTCAGCACCAGCTTGGAGGAACTGCTGGCCGATCCCGGGGTCGACATCGTCGCCATCTGCAGCCCGCACCAGTTCCATGCCGCCCAGGTCATCGCCAGCTGCCGGGCGGGAAAGAAGGCGGTGCTGTGCGAGAAGCCGTTCGCGATGACCGGGGAGGAAGCGGCCGGCATCTCCGCGGTCTCGACCGAAACCGGCGTGCCCATCATTGTCGGCGCGATGCACACCTTCGATCCGGGCTGGCTCGCGGCCGAAGCGGCCTGGGGGGACCTGCCGGAGCAGGTCCACACCATCCGTTCCTCCATCGTCCTGCCGCCCAATCCGCGCTTTGAGGACTTCGCCACCGAGATCGTGGGCCGGGTTCCCGTGCCGCCCCAGGACCTCAGCGACCCCGAGGTCATTAAGGCCCGCCTCCAGGGCGGCGTGATGGGCCTGGCCATCCATGATCTTCCCCTGGTTCGGCGCTTCACGCCCGATTTTGCCTCCGTGGAGGTTCTGCACGCCGAAATCGCGCAGCCGTTCGGCTATGTCATCTCGCTGCGGGCCGGGGCGGTCAGCATCGAGCTGCGCGCGGCCATGAATGGTACTTGGGAACCGTCGTGGGTGTTCGAAGCCATCGGCGATGACGCCGCCCTGAGGATCGACTTCACGCCGTCGTATGTCCACGCTGGCTCTGCGGCAGCGCAAATCCGGAAGGACGGGCAGACCCTGTTCCTTGGCCCCTATGGCCACAACGGCTACGAAGGCGAATGGCGCAAGCTCGCCGAACTGGCCCGGGGAACAGGACAACCGCCGTCGGCCGAAACACTTATCCACGACCTGGAGTTCGCCCTGTCCATCGCCGACGCCGCCGTCGGCCTTGTTGACACCGGCAATGGCAGGGTCGCCGCAGGCGAGGAGGTTAACGCATGAGCACGCAGCTGTCCCTGTACGCGGACCCGGAGGCGCAAACGGCAGGGGCCGTGGCCGCCGTCGCCGCTTCCCTTCCCCTGTCCTTCGCACCGGCCCCGGCCCAGGGCCCAGCTCCCGATGTCATCGCCGTCGCCGGCCACTCAGGCTGGACCCGACGTGCCGCCGAGGCGATCCGCAGCGGCGCCGGGGGCGTCGTCGTGTCTTCGCCGGTCCCCGAGGATGCAGGTCAGCTGACCGCCCAAGCGTCTGAATCCGGGGCGACAGTGGTTCTCGACCAGCGCTGGGCCGGAAACGCAGTACTCGCCGGGTCCAGCGCAAACGCGCGGGGCGTCATTGCCGATTCCCTTCGCGACGCCGTGCTGGTGGACTCGGTTGCCGTGGCAGCACCCGGAACAGATCCCCTGCAGCTGCTGACGGAACAACTCTCCGCCGTCCTGCACGCCGGCATCGAACTGCGCAACGTGAGGATGGTCCAGCGCAGCGCCAACGGCTACACAGTGGCCGCCACCCTGCCCGGAGGAGCCCCCACTGCGCTGCAGGGCATCCTCACGTCGTCGTTGCCGGCAACGGCAAGCATCTCCGTTCTCACTTCCGCAGGACGTGCCGACATCGTGCTCCCCGACCCCGCTGCGGCGTGGCCGGCCGAGGTCCGCGTCGTCACCGCGGAGGGAGCGACGACGCTTCCCACACTTTACGAATCGGCTCACCGGACCAGCTGGTCAAGGGCCCACTCGCACATCACATCCGGTACCCCCGCCAACGATCTGGGGCAGTTCGCCGCGGCCATGTCCCTCCTCACCCAGCTCACCGACTAGACAGTTTTCCCAGCAATTCCAGCGTCACCTCACAATCCACTCATCGTCGAGAAGGGACCGGGCACTCAGCAGCCGGGTCCTGAAAGGAAACACCGTGTCTGCTAAATCCTCCATCGCATCCTCCGCCTTTTCCCGCAGGGGATTCCTCGGCTTCGCTGCCGCTGCGGCTTCCGCTCCCCTCCTGGCAGCATGCGGCGGCGGCTCGGCAAGCCAAGGCGGAGGCGGCGGAGCCAGCGGAACCGTCAAGTTCTGGGATATGCCTTGGGCCACCCCCGCCTACAATGACGCCGCCAAGGGCATTGCCGAGGGTTTCTCCGGTGCTGGCGGCAGCAAGGCCACCTACCAGACCATCCAGTGGAACAACTTTTACCAGACCTTCTCCTCGGCCATCGCGTCCAAGACGGGCCCGGCTGTGTCCACAGGCGGCGGCTTCCAGGCCTTCCAGTTCGAGCAGCAGGGCCAGATCGCCTACGCCGACAAGGCGATCGAGAAGCTCAAGGCCAGCGGCCAGTTCAACGACTTCCTGCCGGGCGTGCTGGATCCGTTCAAGTCGGACAAGGGCTATGTGGCGGTCCCGTGGCAGCTGGACATGCGCGTTTTCTGGTACCGGAAGTCCCTGTTTGAGAAGGCGAACGTCGCCCTGCCGACGGACTGGCCGTCCCTCCTTGAAGCAGGCAAGGCACTGAAGAAGGTCGGTGCCTTCGGCTTCACCACCGGTGCAGGCGCCGGCAACAACTATGCCAACCATTCCATGATCATGATGATGGTCAACAACGGCGGCGGCGTATTCAACAAGGACGGCGAGCTGGACCTTCTCAACGACCGCAACGTCGAGGCCATGGAGTTCGTCCTGGAACTCGTTTCCAACGGCATCGTCGATCCTGCCGCCGTCAGCTACACCACCGACAACATGTCGGCGCAGTGGAAAGATGGCAAAGCAGGCTTCGGCCTTTTCCAAGTGAACGTCCCGGAGCGCGTGGGCGACACATCCGGCGACCTTCTGGTGGCGGACCCCCTGACCGGACCGCACGGGGACAAGGCGACCATCGTCTTCCCGAACAACATCATGATGTACACCAACACTCCCTCGCAGGACGCTTCCGAGGAGTTCCTGGTGTATTACCTGGGCCAGCTCAAGCAGCTGTGGCAGAAGAAGCTGATGTCTGCACTGCCTGTCTTCAAATCCATCACCCAGCTCCCCGAGTTCGCCAGTGACCCGAACAACGTCAAAATCGTCAAGGATTGGCAGCCCATCGCCAAGACCTTTGCCTCCCAGGGCAACAGTCTGAACGCCAACCTCGCCGCGCTTGATGGCGGACAAGCACTGAACCAGTTCAGCCAGACCATCATCACCGGAAAATCGGATGCCAAAACTGCGCTGCAGGCGTTCCAGTCCGGCCTCGAATCCGTGCTGAAGAAGTAACCCGGACTCCCCATGGCTCTGACCGAAACCCAGTCCGGCCTGTCCCGCGCCCGCCGGGGCGTTGCCCCAGGCGGGCCCGGGACCGCCCCCGTCAAACGCAGGAGCAAGCTCTCCGCCCAGACCAGCAGGACATTCTTCTGGCTCCTGCTCCCCTCCGTGGTCCTGCTTGTTTTGATCCACGGCTACCCGCTGATCCATGCGGCTGTTCAGGCCACGCACGACGGGAACCTGCTGCAGACCGGCAACTTCGTGGGCGGGGAGAACTTTTCAACCGTTCTGACCTCGCCCGCGTTCTGGAAGGCCGCCCAATTCACGCTCTGGTTCACCATCGTGGGCGTGTTCGGGTCCTGGCTCGTGGGCCTGGGCCTGGCCCTGCTGCTGCGCACCAAGATCCCCGCCGGCGGCACCTTCAAAGTCCTGCTCCTCCTGCCCTGGGTGGTGCCGATCGTGGTGTCCTCCACCGCCTGGAACTGGCTGGTGGCCACCCCGGACAGCCTGATCCCGTCCCTGTTCCGCAACCTCGGGCTGGGTACCCCGCTGTTCCTCGCCGACCCCACCCTCGCCTCTATCACCGTCATGGTGTTCAAGGTCTGGGTCAGCTTCCCGTTCATGATGATGATGATCTCGGCCGCGCTGGCCTCCGTAGACAGCACCGTCTACGAAGCGGCCAGCATGGACGGCGCCACCCGCTGGCAGCAGTTCAGCCAGATCACCCTGCCGCTGATCGCCCGTTCCACCTACATCAGCTGGATCCTGATGACGATCTTCTGCGTCAACGACTTCCCCACCATCTACCTGCTGACCGGCGGCGGACCGGTCAGTGCCACCACATCCCTGGTGGTCCTGGCCTACCGGACGGTCTTCCAGGACTTCGCCACCGGTCCCGGCGTGGCCATCGCCTTCCTCATGACCATGACCCTCGTGGTCATCTCGGTCATCCTCTACCGCCAGATCCGAAAGTCGAGCGTCGAATAATGAGCGCAGTACTCCACGCCCATCCCGAATCCGGCCCCGCGCTCGGCGTCGATGCCGGCAAGCCCCGCAAGGTGCTCTCCGAGGCGGGCCAGCGCGGCCGCTGGTGGCGCTTCACGGCCATCCTGGCTATCACCGCGATCGTGCTGGTGCCCATCGTGGTCACCGTGCTCCTAGCGTTCACCCCCGGACCCAACAGCACCGCCACTGGCCTGACTTTCGAGAACATCAGCAACGTCTTCTCCAAGACGCTTGCCGCCACCTGGCTCAAGAACAGTCTGATTACTACTCTGGCCACCGTCATCATTTCAGTGGCCGTGGCAGCACCGGCCGGCTACGTCCTCTCCCGCGGACGCAGCAAGGCAGTGTCCGGGTACTCACTGCTGTTGTTCGTCATGCAGTCACTGCCCATCATCACCTCCGTGGTGCCGCTGTTCATCCTGTTCGCCGGCATGGGACTGGTGGACAACCTCATGGGCCTGACCATCATCTATGTCGGCTCAACCATGACCGTGGCCACCTGGATGATGGCCGCGTACTTCGACTCCATCCCGATCAGCCTCGAGGAAGCCTCGTGGATCGACGGCTGCTCAGTATTCGGCTCCTTCACAAAGGTTGTGCTGCGCAACAGCCTGCCCGGCATCCTCTCCACAGCGATCTTCTCGTTCCTGCTGGCCTGGAACGACTACCTGGTAGCCATCGTGTTCCTCCGGTCCAACGAAATCTTCACCCTGCCCATGGGCGTCCAGTCCTTCTTCCAGCAGAACGCTACGGACTGGACATCCGTCATGGCCCTCGCCGTGATCATGATGCTGCCGCCCGTCATCGTCTTCGCCACCCTGAACAGATACTTCAGCGTCGGCGGCATCGGCGGATCCCTCGCCGGCCGCTAGCCACGCCCGATTACCGAACCATCCCTGAATACATACAGAACCCGCAAAGGAACGACATGTCTTACTCACTCCAGCTGTACACCCTGCGCAACGCGATCCAGGAGGACCTTCCCGGCACCATCAAGAAGGTGGCAGAGATCGGCTTCACGCAGGTGGAGCCGTACAACTTCGTGGCCACGGCCAAGGAGCTTGGCGCCGCGCTGAAGGAGAACGGCCTCACCGCCCCGTCCGGCCACGCGCCGCTGCTCAGCCAGGACCAGGACGAGATCTTCGCCGCCGCCAAGGAACTCGGCATCACCACCGTCATCGACCCCTACCTGCCGGCCGAGCACTGGCAGAAGGCCGAGGACATCCAGGCCACCGCTGCCAAGCTCAACGCCGCCGCCAAGAAGGGCGCCGAATACGGCATCCGCGTGGGCTACCACAACCACGCCTGGGAGCTGGAGTCCAGCATCGAGGGCCAGACCGCCCTGGAGTACTTCGAAGGGCTGCTGGACCCCGAACTGGTCCTGGAGGTGGATACCTACTGGGTTGCCGTGGGCGGCCAGGACCCGGTGGAGATCCTGGCCAAACTGGGAGACCGGGTGAAGTTCATTCACATCAAGGACGGCCCGCTTAACACGGACACCAAGGCCCAGCAGCCGGCGGGCCAGGGCAAGATCGCCGTGTGGGACGTCATCGGCGCGGCAAAGTCGCTAGAAGTCGGCGTCGTCGAATTCGACGACTACTCCGGAGACATCTTCGACGGCATCACCCAATCGCTTGCCTTCCTGAACTCCGCAAAGGCCGCTGAAGGAGTACAGGCATGAGCACCTCATCCCCCCGCCGCGGGCCGGTCGGCGTCGCCGTCATCGGTGCCGGCAACATCAGCAAACAGTATCTGGACAACCTGACGGTCTTCCCGGACCTCAAGGTCCACGTCATTGCCGACCTCTTCGAGGAGGCGGCCGAGGCGCGGGCCAAGGAATACGGCATCCCGGAGTGGGGCGGCGTGGACGCCGCACTGAACCATCCCGACGTCGAAATCATCATCAACCTGACCATCCCGGCCGCCCACGTGGAGGTCGCGACGGCGGCGGTGAACGCCGGCAAGCACGTCTGGACCGAGAAGCCGTTCTCGCTGGACCGTGAATCAGGGCTGGGGCTGCTGAAGACGGCCGACGCCGCAGGCATCCGCCTCGGTACCGCACCGGACACGTTCCTCGGCGCCGGACTCCAGACCGCGCGCAGGCTCATCGAACGGGGGGACATCGGCACGCCGCTCACCGCCATGACCACGTTCCAGACCCCCGGACCGGAATCCTGGCATCCGAATCCGGCGTTCCTCTTCCAGTACGGCGCCGGGCCCCTGTTCGACATGGGCCCGTACTACCTCACCGCACTGGTCCAGACCTTCGGGTCCGTGCGTCGGGTCGCGGCCATCGGCTCCAAAGCCAAGGAAGTCCGCGTCATCGGTTCCGGGCCCAAGCTGGGCGAGGAGTTCACTGTGGACGTCCCCACCCACGTCAGCGCCATGGCCGAGTTCGAAGGCGGCCAGTCCTCGCACAGCGTCTTTTCCTTCGAGTCGCCCCGGCAGCGGATGGGCTTCGTGGAAATCACCGGCACTGAGGCCACCATTTCCCTCCCGGACCCCAACTACTTCGACGGCGACGTGCGGCTCTGGCGCGCCGGCGATGAAGATTGGACAGTTATCCCCGCAACCGGACCGTCCAACGGCCGCGGCATGGGTGTGCTGGACATGGCCCGCTCCATCCGCGCCGGAGTGACGCACCGCGCCACAGGCAACCTCGCCTACCACGTCTTGGATACCATGGTCTCGATTTCCGAGTCCGTCGAATCGGGCAGCTTCGTCACCGTTGAAAGCTCCGCCCCCGCGTCCCCGGCCCTCCCCGAGGACTGGAACCCCACCGCTTCCACACTCTAGGAATACCAATGACTTCCCACGAATCCCCCGGTACACCGCCGGGTGCCAAGCGCCCCTTGGGTGTGGCGATGATCGGCTATGCCTTCATGGGCAAGGCCCACTCGAACGCGTGGCGGAACGTCGCGTCATACTTCGACGTCCCGGCCTTCGAACAGAAAGTGCTCATTGGGCGGGATGCCGGCCAGGTCGCCACGGCCGCGGCAAAGTATGGCTGGGCCGAGTCCGCGACGGACTGGCGCTCTGTTCTGGAACGGTACGACATCGACATCGTGGACATTTGCGCCCCGGGCTGGATGCACGCCGAGATCGCCATCGCCGCCCTCGAGGCCGGGAAGCACGTGCTCGTGGAGAAGCCACTGGCCAACACCCTTGCAGAGGCCGAGGCCATGACCTCCGCGGCTCAGGCGGCACGCGCACGTGGTGTGCAGTCCATGGTCGGGTTCAACTACCGCCGCGTGCCCGCCCTGGCACTCGCCCGGGAACTGATCGCGGAAGGCCGCCTTGGCACGGTGCGCCACGTCCGCGCGGCCTACCTGCAGGACTGGCTCGCCGACGCGGAGTCACCGATGACCTGGCGGCTGAACAAGGAAACCGCCGGGTCCGGTGCCCTCGGGGACATCGCGTCCCATGCGATCGACCAGGTCCTGTTCCTGCTCGGGGACGCCGTCACCGAGGTCTCCGGCCGGCTGCATACTTTCACTCCGGTCCGGCCGGGAAAGCACGGGCCGGAAGAAGTGACGGTCGACGACGCCGCCTGGGTCACGCTGTCCCTCGCCTCCGGGGCCGTCGCCTCCGTCGAGGTCTCCCGGGTGGCCACCGGGCAGAAGAACGCCCTGAAACTGGAGATCTACGGTGAGAAGGGCACCATCCTCTTCGACCTGGAGAACCTGAACGAACTCGGCTTCCTGGACGCCACGGCGCCGGTGCGGGAGCAGGGCTTCCGCCGGATCCTGGTCAATGAGCCCGAACACCCCTACCTGGAAGCGTGGTGGCCGCAGGGCCACATCATCGGCTGGGAGCACACCTTCACGCACGAGATCCGCGACTTCCTGGCCGCGATCGGCACCGGCGAGGCGCCGTCGCCGTCGTTCGAGGAGGGCCTCACCGTCCAGCGCGTCCTCGCCGCCGTCGAGGAGTCAGCGGCAGCCAAAAGCGCCACCATCCAACTCGTCCAGCCCACCGGCGAGGCAGCCGCCGCGCCCTTGGCCGACACTGCTACCGAAGGAGCCTGACATGCCCCGCCCGTACACCCTGTTCACCGGCCAGTGGGCCGACCTGCCCTTCGAGGAAGTCGCCAGGCTGGCCTCCGGCTGGGGCTACGACGGCTTGGAAATCGCCGTCTCCGGGGATCACCTGGACGCCTGGCGCTGGGACGAACCCGGCTACGTCGACTCCAAACTCGCCGTCCTGGAAAAGTACAACCTCAAGGTCTGGGCGATCTCCAACCACCTCAAGGGCCAGGCCGTTTGCGATGACCCGATCGACTTCCGCCACGAAGCCATCGTCGGCTCCAAGGTCTGGGGCGACGGCGACCCCGAAGGCGTCCGCCAACGCGCCGCCGAGGAAATGAAACACACCGCCCGGCTCGCCAAAGCCCTCGGCGTGGACACCGTCGTCGGATTCACCGGCTCCTCCATCTGGCAGTACGTCGCGATGTTCCCGCCTGTGCCGGAAAAGGTCATCGACGCCGGTTACCAGGACTTCGCCGACCGCTGGAACCCCATCCTGGACGTCTTTGACGAATGCGGCGTCCGGTTCGCCCACGAGGTCCACCCCTCCGAAATCGCCTACGACTACTGGACCACCGTCCGCACCCTCGAAGCGATCGGGCACCGTGAAGCGTTCGGCCTGAACTGGGACCCCTCCCACTTCATGTGGCAGGGCATCGACCCCGTCTCCTTCATCTGGGACTTCAAGGACCGGATCTACCACGTGGACTGCAAGGACACCAAGCTCCGCCCCACCGGCCGGAACACCGTCATGGGCTCACACCTGCCCTGGGGCGACCCCCGCCGCGGCTGGGACTTCGTCTCTGCCGGCCGCGGCGACGTCCCCTGGGAATCCTCCTTCCGAGCCCTCACCGCGATCGGCTACACCGGCCCGATCTCTGTGGAATGGGAAGACGCCGGCATGGACCGCCTCCACGGCGCCCCCGAAGCCCTCGCCACGCTGAAGAAGTTCGACTTCCCCGCCTCAAACACCTCCTTCGACGCCGCCTTCAGCAGCAAGGACTGACCGATTTCCCTTTGGAGTTTTTGTACAGATATCGCGAGCAAAAGTTCCTTTGGGGGACGATATCTGTACAAGACTCCACGGAACATCCCCCGGCAGGGAACTGAACTTCCAAACCGAGAGGAAGGCGCCATGATCCGCACGCTTCAGCCCGGCCAGCGGTGTGAGGTCTGGATTGCCTCCATCACCGGCGAGCGCGAACTTGTCTTCGCCACCGAGGACATACTCCTGGAGGCGCCCAACTGGACGCTCAACGGCGAAGCGCTGGTCCTCAACGGCGACGGGAAGCTGTGGACCTTCGACCTTGCCGGCCGGACCATCAGCCAGGTCCCGCTCACCGGAATCCCCGACCTCAACAACGACCATGTCCTCGACCCCGACGGCGAGCACATCTTCCTCTCGGCCAACGACGGCCACATCTACGGTGCAGCCCTGCGCGGTGGCCAAGCTACGCGCGTCACCAAAGACGATGGCTTCTTCCACTTCCTCCACGGCGTCAGCGCGGACGGCCAGGAACTGGCCTACGTGGGCATCGAGGCCGGCGATTTCACCCAGCCGGGCAGGCTCATGACCGTCCCGGCCAGCGGCGGCGCGTCCACGCCCATCAGCGTCGACGGCCACTGCGACGGGCCCGAGTACTCTCCGGACGGCGAATGGCTGTATTTCAATACCGAGGCCTTCACCAGCCAGCCTGGCCACGCGCAGCTGGCACGCGTGCGTTCCGCGGGCGGCAGCAACCCGGAGCAGCTGCTGGTGAGCCACACCGTCGACTGGTTCCCGCATCTGTCCCCCAACGGCCGCCTGGCCAGCTACATCCGTTTCCCCAGCGGCACCGAAGGGCACCCGGCCGACCTGCCGGTCGACGTCGTAGTTGTCTCCACGGATGACTGGGCAGCGCCGCTCCACACGTGGCCCGTCTTCGGCGGGCAGGGGACGCTCAACGTCAACAGCTGGTCGCCCGACTCCGCCCGCCTCGCCTACGTGGCCTACCCGATCGCCAACTCCACCCCCGCAAAGGACTAAGCACGTGACCAACCACCCGAATGGCACTTCCGACGGACACATCCGCTGGGGAATCCTCGGCACGGGCTTCATCGCCGGACTGCAAGCACAGGACCTGATCGAGAATGGATTCACCGTCCAGGCCGTCGGCTCCCGCAGCTTGGAATCCAGCAAGGCCTTTGGTGAGAAATACAGCATCCCCACCGCCCACAACAGCTACGAAGCACTGGTGGCCGACGCGGACGTGGACGTCGTCTACATCGCCACGCCACATCCTTTCCATCATGCGAACGCGCTGCTCGCCCTCAATGCCGGAAAGCACGTTCTGGTGGAGAAGGCGTTCACCATCAACGCCCGCGAAGCCCAGGAGATAGTTGACCTGGCCGAGTCCAAGGGCCTCGTAGCGCTGGAGGCCATGTGGAGCCGCTTCCTCCCCCACATGATCCGCCTCCGCGAAATCATTCAGGAGGGCTCGCTCGGGGAAATCCGGAAGGTCACGGCCAGCCACAACCAGGACCTGCCCAAGGACCCTGCCCACCGTCTGAACAATCCTGCCTTGGGCGGCGGTGCGCTGCTGGACCTCGGCGTCTACCCCGTTTCCTTTGTCTTCGATGTCCTCGGCGCACCGCTCAGCATCCGGGCTAGCGCCGCGATGACGGCGACAGGCGTGGACCGGCAGACGGCAGCAATCTTCGAGTACCCTGACGGACAGCAGGCGCTCGTGGACTGTGCCCTGGACATTGCTTCAAATAACCGCGCCGCCATCATCGGGACAAAAGGGTGGATCGACATCGAGTCCACTTGGTACAACCCCACGCCATTCACCCGGTTCGACAACCAGGGACACGTCCTGGAGCGGTTCGATCAGCCCGTCACCAGCAGGGGAATGCAATACCAGGCGGCCGAGATGGAACGCCTCATCAGGGAAGGCGCCACCGCGGGCACGATTCTGCCGCCGAGCGAGAGCGTAGCTGTCATGGCCGCGATGGACGAGATCCGCCGCCAGATCGGCCTCAGCTACGACGCCGACGCCACACCGGAAGGAACCTCCAAGGACTGAAACGGTCCAGTCCCGGATCGCCGAACTGCAGGTGCACGAGGAAGAACTCCTCTTCCCGGCATTCGACCACCACGATGTATCCGGGCTGTCCTCCGACGACGACCATCAGCTGGTGGTCGACAGCATCAGGGAGTACCTCCGGACGGCTGCCGGCTAAGCACGCCCTCCTTGGAGTTTTTGTACAGATATCGTGCTCTGATGGGCCTTTTGAGGGCATTATCTGTACAAAAACTCCACCCCCACGCATGCGTCGCCTACCCGTTGGGCCGACCCAACTCTTCCGGGACCTGTCCGCCGAGAATCTGTTCA
Source organism: Arthrobacter globiformis (assembly GCF_030815865.1). Classification (NCBI taxonomy): domain Bacteria; kingdom Bacillati; phylum Actinomycetota; class Actinomycetes; order Micrococcales; family Micrococcaceae; genus Arthrobacter; species Arthrobacter globiformis. The sequence continues at coordinate 967,278 of NZ_JAUSXI010000001.1, read as the reverse complement.
TAGAGCGCCAGATGGTCGGCCAGCATGCGGGCAGAGCTGAAGCGCTGCTCCGCCGAGGCGCGGCAGGCTTCCCGGCTGAGGCCCGCGGCTTCGGCGGCGAACCCAGCGAGCTGGCCGACGCTGCCCAGGTAACCCGTGATGCCGTGGTCCACGATTTCCGGAGCAGCACCGGCAGGGGTCCCCACGACGGGCGTTCCGGTGGCCAGTGCCTCAATCATCACGAGGCCGAACGGTTCGGGCCACTGGATCGGGTTCAGGAATGCTAGCGCACCACCGACAAGTTCGTATTTCTCGGCGTCGGACAGCGGCCCTGTGAACTCCACATCAGGCCCCAGCGCCGGCTTGACGACGTCGTCGAAATAGCCCTGCTCCTCGGGTCCCTGGATCCGGGCGCTGATGCGCAGGGGGATTCCCGCGGCGCCTGCAATCTGGATCGCTTCGAGGATGCCCTTGTCCGGCGACAGCCGTCCGAGGAAGCACAGGTAACCGCCGTTGCCCTGGCCCACGGGAACTGACGCCACATCCATGCCGTGGTGGATCACCTTCGTCACCGGGACCTCCGGCGAACGGCTCACCTGGTCACGGGAGATCGCAATGATGCCGGTGGTCTTTCCAATGGCGGTGTACAGGTCCACGGCCTGCGGAGCCAGGCGGATGTGGATGGTGGTGACCACCGGGACTCCGGCCGGACGGTGGGCATACAGCGGTCCGCTCATGGTGTGGTCGTGGATGATGTCCATGCCTGCCATGCCGTCGTAGGCCCTGACGATGTGGCTCAGCTCCGACAATGCGAGTCCCATGTCCATCGGTTCCGAGGGGCGCATTCGCGGGGCCAGCGGAACCGGGCAGGTGCTGTCGGAAGGCGCGGCAAGCAGGACCTCATGCCCGGCTTCGGCGAATCCGCGCGCAAGGCTGTCCACCACCCGCTCTGTGCCGCCGTACCCGGGCGGCGGAACCGGGATCCACGGTGCCGATATCAATCCAATACGCACTTGAGCCTCCCACGAAGTTACGGCCTGACCGCCGGGAGTTAGTCCAAACAATATGGCCGGGCCTGCCACCAGACAAGGCTGCGTGAGGGCGGCTCAGCAGCCGCCCGCAGGGCAAGTGACCAAAGCAACTGTCCGCGCAGGAATTCCCGGGAAAGCCCGGAAGTTGTCGCAGGCATGAAGATTGAGATCTGGTCAGACGTCGCCTGCCCCTGGTGCTACATCGGCAAGCGCCGGTTCGAGGCCGCCCTTGCCGAGTTTCCGCACCGCGACCAGGTGGAGGTGCAATGGCGCAGCTACCAGCTGGACCCGACCGTGCCCGAGCACTACGACGGCACGGAACTGGACTATCTCAGCAAGCGCAAGGGCATGGCCCCCGACCAGGTCACGCAGATGTTCGACCACGTAGCAGCCCAGGCGAAAGGCGAGGGCCTCAACTACCGGTTCGACGCCGTCGTGGTTGCCAACAGCTTCACCGCCCACCGGCTGATCCATTTGGCTGCCGCGCACGGCAAGCAGGATGCGGCCAAGGAGCGGCTGCTCAGCGACCACTTCGAGCACGGCAAGGACATCGGCGGCCCTGACTATCTCGCGTCGGTTGGCGCGGATCTGGGCCTCGACGCTGGCGACGTTGCCGAGCTGCTCAGCACCGACAAGTATGCCGACGACGTCCGCCGCGACTTCGCCGAAGCCCGCGCCCTGGGCATCAGCGGCGTTCCGTTCTTCGTGATCGACCGCAAGTACGGGCTGTCCGGAGCCCAGCCCGCGGCGAGCTTCACCATGGCCCTCGAACAGGCCTGGCAAGAATCGCACCCGCTGGTGATGGTCGGCGACAAAGCCGGCGCAGAAGCGACAAACGCAGAGGCATGCGGCCCGGACGGCTGCCCCGTCTAGCTCTTCGAGTTTTTGTACAGATATCGTCCCCTGAAGGGCATTCAGCGCCCATTATCTGTACAAAAACTCGGAACGGTTTGGTGACAGATGGCGGTAAAGTGTCCCTATGCCTCGGATTTCGGCCCCCAGCAACGCTGCGCAGCGCGCCGAGACCCAGCGCCGCATCCTGAATGCCTTCGGTGAGCTTCTCTTCTCGCACGGGCTGCCCGGGCTCACTATGACCGACGTCGCCCGGCACGCAGGGATTGGCCGCACGGCTGTCTACAACTACTACGCCGACATCGAAGAGCTCCTGATTGCCTACGCACTCGTGGAGACGGAACGGTTCTTGACCGGGCTGCGGGAGTCGCTGGCCCGGCTGGACAATCCGGTGGACCGGCTGGCCCTCTACGTGCGGGCCCAGGTGGAGGATCTCAGCCGCCGGCATCTGCCGCCGGGCCCGGCCATGGGCGCCGTCCTCTCGCCCGCGTCGTTCGCCAAGCTGGCCGACCACGTGGGCGGGCTCAGCGACATGCTGCAGGACATTCTTCGCGACGGCATGGACCAGGGTTACTTCCCGGTTGCCGATCCGCTGCAGCAGGCGCAGCTGATCCACGGCACGCTCTCATCCAGCGCGGCCCGCGGCGGCGACGCCTCCAGGGACCTGGAGGAAAGGATCTCGCGGACCGTCCGCTTCATCCAGTTGGGCGCCGGGGCAAGGTTCGACGACGGCGGCCGCCCCGTCCGCCCGCAGCCGCCGGCCGCTGCGGCCGGCTAAGGATCAGCCGGCCAAAAGCTCAGGCTGCCAAGCTCAGGGCTTGGCGCTCTGGGTGGGCATGACTGGCCACTGAGAATCGTCGGCGACGCGACGGCTTTCCCGCGGGCAGCTGAGCTTGCCCGGCGTCTGGTCAACAAGCTGCGGCTTGACCAGGCCGCGGTAGTCGCCAGTCAGAATCACATCCACGCTGGAGTCCTTGCGCCCGTCCTGGAAGTAGTCCGAGCCAGGCAGATTCCGCTGGACGGTGAAGGCCGCCGCCTGTCCGGCAGCACCAGAGACGATGGCCGCCACGCCGCGGTAGCCGGTTTCCGTGTTGGCCACCTTGCCGAGAACAAACTTCCTGCCCTTGAACTCATTGGCTGCCGCCTTGGCCAGGCCATTGCGGCTCGTGGCGTTGAGGACGTTCACCGTCACCTTGGCGGGCGGCGTGTAATCGAAGGTTGTTGCCGGGCAGACGGAGGAGTTCTCCTGGGCCTGGATAGCGGACGGGAACTTGATCTGCCCGCTCATCACACCCATTGCCCCCATGATCCCAGCAACAATGAGGCCAAGCAGCAGCACGAGCACCCCACCGTGCAGGATCCGGCGGCGAAGGCGGCCGGGGTTCTCCACGTTCCCGTCGTCCTCGACGAACGTGGCCCTGAGCTCCGGGCCGCTAATCACGCGGTGACCGTGGAGGACGGTCACGTCTTTGGGTTTTCTAGCCATCGATCACGAGCACCCTTGCATGTATAGCGGTGCGCTGGTGGAGTGCAGTCCTTACCGCCCGGTGCAGGCCGTCCTCCAGATAGAGGGTGCCCTGGTACTGCACCACGTGGGGAAACAGGTCCCCAAAGAAAGTGGAGTCCTCGGCAAGGAGCGCTTCAAGATCCAGGGTCCGCTTGGTGGTCACAAGTTCATCCAGCCGCACGGGACGGGGCGGAAGGGCCGCCCAGTCTTTGGGGGTACTGAAACCATGGTCGGGGTAAGGGCGTCCCTCGCCCACAGCTTTAAATATCACATTGCAAGCGTAAGCAACTGGCCGGTTCAAGGGAATGTGGAATCAGCGCGCCGCGGGAGGTTGTAGCCAAACAGTAACTATGTGTCACATGCTGGCCGCCACCGGCGGTCCGGGCGGATTGGCCGGTGTCGGCTGACAGAATGGAGCCATGACTGCACCTACTGCGAATGCCGCCCCGGGGTTCGGCGCACACACGCCGTCGACACCCGCCCTGGCACTACTCCTGGACGTTGACGGCCCGGTTGCCAGCCCGGTGACCCGGGATGTGAAACCGGAAATCATTGCCGATTTGGTGGCCCTCGCGAACGCCGGAGTGCCGGTCATCTTCAACACCGGGCGCTCGGATGCATTCATCCGTAAGCAGGTCATGGAGCCCATGATCGCCGCCGGAATGCCGGGGGAAACGCTGATCCACGCCATCTGCGAGAAAGGTGCGGTGTGGTTCAGTTACACCGCGGCCGGCCCCGGACCCATCCACGTGGACCACGAGCTTGCCGTGCCGGCAGCCTACGGCGACGACGTCCGGCGCATGGTGGCCGAGGACTACTCGGCCCACATGTTCTTCGACGAAACCAAGCGCGCCATGGTGTCGGTGGAGCAGCACATTGAGGTGCCCAACAGTGAGTACCTCGCCGAGCAGAAGCTGTTTGATGCCGAGGCGATGGAGCTGATGGAGCGCCACGGCCTGGGCGTCGTGCGGCTGGACCACCATGCACCCAACTCCGACGACGAGATCGACTACCGCGTGGACCCCACCATCATTTCCACGGACATCGAATCGGTGCGGCTGGGCAAGGACCTCGGAGCGAGCCGGGCTGTGGAGCTGCTGGCGGCCCAGGGCATCACGCCGCAGGCGTGGCGGACGGTCGGCGATTCCCGCACGGACTACGCCATGGCCGACTGGCTGCACCACAACGACCACGCCGTGAAGCACGTCGACGTCAGACCTGCGGACGGCGTCCCGGCCAAGCCCTACGACGTCCTCACCGCCGCCGACCTGGGCCTGCAGGAAACGGTCATTCACGACGACGCCGGGGCGGCGTTTCTGTCCAGCTGGCGGCAGGCTCTCCTTGACTAAGCCCGCTGCCGCGGCCCAGGTGGCCAGACCATAGCCCAGATGGCCAGACCATACAGGCGGGGCCACCGCCCGGCCGCCTGCCCGGCATGTTTTCCCGGCAGGACTATCATGCAAGTAAGACTTCACCCCTAGCAGCATGGGAGAAACACCATTACCGACGTGACGGTTCAGGACGACATTTACTACGGCGGTCAGGCGTCCGAGGACGTACCCGCACTCGCGGAAGCAACGTCGCCGGCGGCTGTGGCGCGCCTCAAACACCGCCCCGACGTCGTCCGACGATCAGGCCGGTATGCGCTGATCAACGACACCCGGACGCCCTACCAGGCCATGGTGGAGGACCTGCTCTTCCTGCGGAACGTGCTGGACGCGACCGGGCTGGATTACCTGCTGGTCCGGGGCAACAACGACCGTCCCGTGATCGCCCTTGACTGGAAGGACCGCAAGAAGCTGCGGTCCGCCCTCGTGGACGCGTGCCGGAACGAGCCGTTCTACTCCATGACCGTGGACGCGAAGAAGAAAACGTCCGTCCTGGTGGCCGACGGCGAGCTCTCCGTCAACCGGCAGGCGCGCATCTTCCGGCTGTACCGCCCGCGGGTTGAACCCGAGGGCGGCTTCGAATTCGGTGCGTCCGCCGGCGTCCAGGTGGAGCTGTGGAGCTTCCTGGGCAACGAAGTGATCCTGCCGATCGAGAACTCCCTGACCCGCCGCACCATGATGGCCCACGACGCCGTCCGCGGAACGGTGGAGCGCTACGGCCACACCTGGCCCACCATCGAGAACATGTTCGCTGACCACGCGAGCGACATCAGCTTCGACATCGACATGGTCTTCTCCTGGGTGGACGGCAGCTCCCCGGAGTACATCGCCGCCCGCCGCGCCCGCATGGCGGGAGCTGTCCTGGGCGAGGGTGACGACCACGAGGCGCGCTACCGGCAGATCAACGAGCTCAAATATGCGCTCCGGTCGGTCTACATGTTCGCCCCCTGGGTCCGCCGCATCTTCATCGCCACCGACTCCCCCGCGCCGGAATGGCTGGCCGACCACCCGTCAGTGACCATCGTCCGGAGCGAGGAGTTCTTCGCCGACCCGTCGGTGCTGCCCACCCACAACTCCCAGGCCGTGGAGTGCCAGCTGCACCACATCGAAGGCCTCTCCGAGCACTTCCTCTACTCCAACGACGACATGTTCTTCGGGCGGCCGGTGGGCCCGGACATGTTCTTCACGCCCGGTGGGATCACCAAGTTCATCGAGGCGGAGACCCGCATCGGCCTCGGCGAAAACGACGCCGAACGCAGCGGCTTCGAGAACGCGGCCCGGGTCAACCGAAAGCTGCTCTGGAACCGCTTTGGTCGGATCACCACGCGCCACCTGGAACACTCGGCCGCGCCGCTGCGCCGGAGCCTCGTAGCCCAGATGGAGCAGGAGTTCCCCGCGGAGTTCGCGAAGACCGCTGCCAGCACGTTCCGGGCCGCAGACAACATCTCCGTCACGAATTCCTTCTACCACTACTACGCACTGCTGACCGGGCGGGCCGTGACCCAGACGGCGGCCAAGGTGAGGTACGTGGACACCACGCTCCGGTCGGGACTGAACTACCTGCCCAAGCTGCTGACCAAGCGCAACATGGACTTCTTCTGCCTCAATGACGGCAGCTTTCCGGAGGTCCCAGCCGATGAGCGGGCGGGGCTTGTCACGGATTTCCTGGAGAAGTACTACCCCATCAAGGCGCCCTGGGAAAAGTAGGCTCCTAAATCGCAGAGGAACCCCACCGGATCACCGGCGGGGTTCTTCTGTCTGTGCTCCCTATTTCCGCGTGAGCACGGGACGCTTTGCCCCTTCGGGGATGCGGATCCCGGCTGCAGCCAGGCGGCGTTCCGTCTCCTCGGGCGTGACATACTCCCCGACGGTGGGAGTGGCGCCCAGCGGCACCACTGAATGCACCACCGTATGCTCGTACACGTGCACCAGGTTGAAGGCCTGCCCGCCGTCGCGGCCTCGGGTGCCACCCTGCGGAACGTTCAGGTCCTGGGTGTAGCACGTGGCTGAGGCCACGGAAACGGGGATGCCGGCGAAGCTCGCCGTCGTGGAGTAATGCAGATGGCCGGCCAGGATGCTGCGGACATCCGAGTTCCGGACCACGGCCGCCAGGGACGCCTGGTCGCGGAGTTCCACCAGCACGGAGAGGTCCAGTACCGATGGAACAGGCGGATGGTGCAGGGCCAGGATCGTGCCGTCCGGCGCGGGGGTCTCCAGCTGCCCGGTTAGCCAGTCCAGCTGGTTGTCGCTGAGTTCGCCGTGGTGATAGCCAGGCACGGACGTGTCCATGGTGATGACCCGCAGCCCGTTGACGTAGTAGCTGTGGTCAACGGGATCGTCGTTGCCCGGTTGGTCGAACAGGCCCGCCCGGAAGTTGGCGCGGTTGTCGTGGTTGCCCATGGCCCAGATGACCTGGGCGCCGAGGTCCTGGCATGCAGGTTCTACGATCGCTCGGAGCTTGGCGTAGGCCTCGGGGTCGCCCTTGTCTGCTAGGTCGCCGGTAAAAATCACGGCTTCCGGGCGGGCACCAGAGGCCTGGACCTCGCCGAAAAGCTGGATCAGGCGGGCTTCGCTGTCAACGGCGCCGTATAGGGGGTCTGGACCTCCCAACAGGTGGGGGTCACTCAGGTGGAGTAGAAAATGGCGTGGCCGGGGATGCTCGGCCTCGATGAGCTCCATTGCTGCCTTCGCGGTAGTTAGGAAGCGGGGCGCCTCCTGTGTCCCTCTAAGTACGTTCCATCCAACCAGATAAGAAGCGAACTATGGGGAAACGGGAGTTGGCATGTTGAAAAATTACAACACCGCCGTCGCTTTCGGCTACCTTCCTCGCTTTCGTTTCCTTTGACGGCCATCCCCCGATGACCGCTTCGTTAGTTTGCCGCGCATTGTTTGATTTGCAGAGATAGCCGCGGAGACGGAAGTCCGCCGGCTGTTCCGGGCGGAATGCTCTTCCGGAACGTACCCGGCTTACCGCGCCTCAGGCTGCGTGAAAGGAGGACGCCGGCGCACTGCAGCGCGCGGGGCAAGCGTCCAGTAGACCAGGGAGAGCTCGCACATCCGCACTCGGAGGATGCGTCCGCTCCCGGCACCGCATCCCCCGAAGGGCAACCGAAACCCGGGCGGGTTCCGTCGGGTGTCGGCGGAATCGTTTGGAGGGAAGTCACATCGTGCTCTCTCGCCGGGTGCATGGCTGTCACTAATGACAACGGCTTCGGCTTCCGTAGCATTCCCTGACCTCCTGACCAGTTGGATTTGTCCGGTGAGCGAACAGCCTGACAGCGGCTGCCCTCTACCGCTTACGGCGCCGCCGCGGGCTCCGCGGTCGGCACAGCTTCCGCTGCTGCCTTCGCTTCTGCCACGGCAGCATCCTCGATGGGCGCAGCACTTGGCAATGTGGCGGTTGCCGGTGCCGAAGGGGGAACTGGCACCGGTGCCGGCACTACCGGCGCAGGCACTACCGGCGCAGGCACTACCGGCGCAGGCACTACCGGCGCAGGCACTACCGGCGCAGGCACTACCGGCGCAGGCACTACCGGTGCAGGCACTACCGGTGCGGCTTCCGTTGGACCAGGTCCGGAACTCGTGATCGGTGGGGAGGGCACGACCGGTTCGGAGGGTGCCGGTGGCGCGGGCTCGGTCGGAACTGCCGGCTCGGTGGGCGGCGGGTCAGCCGGCGGCGACGACTCGGTGGGCGGCGGCGCGGGCTCGGCCGGTGCCGGTGGCTCAGGCACGGCCGGAACTACCGGCTCGGTGGGCGGGTCAGCCGGCGGCACAGGTGTCACAGTGGACGGCGCGGGAGCGGGCGCGGGAGCCGGTTTCGGCGTCGGAGTAGGCTTCGGGGTCGGAGTAGGCTTCGGGGCCGGCTTGGGCTTGGCTGTCGCGGGAGGCGTGAGCTTTGGCGGCGTCGGTTGAGGACTTGTAGTAGCGGTCGATGTTTCCGCTGGGCTGAAGGAAGAGGAACCGGAGAACGATGAACTGGCGATCAAGGTGGGCCGCACAGCAGTTGCCCGGCCGGCGCGAGGGTAGGCCATTGCAGCTGCAGTCACCGGTGTCAGGCCGTCGTCGGTGTTGCCCGGCCCGCTGTTGCCCGGGATGTTAGGGATCGCCCACCCGTACGTGCTGGCAGCGCCGCCTGCGAAGCTGGTAAACACAGCGGGTGTCAGTTGGTCGGTCTGCCGGATGGGCAGCAGGGTCCACTTGAGGGGATCCTCGTGCTGTCCGTTCTTGATGACCTCGAAGTGCAGGTGGCAGCCGGTGGAGGATCCGGTGGTGCCCACCTCCGCGATGATCTCGCCTACCCGAACCTGGTCGCCCTTTTCGACGGCGATGCCCTGCAGGTGGTTGTACGTGGTGATCAGGCCATTGCCGTGGTCGATCTCCACCCTGTTGCCCCCGCCCCAGGGGTGCCAGCCGGCGGCCCGGACCACGCCGCCGTCGGCTGCGTAAACGCGGGTGCCGCAGGCGGCTGCGTAGTCCTGCCCCCAGTGGAATTCACCCGACTCGCCGGTGATCGGGCTGTGCCGCAGGCCGAACGGGGAACTTGGCGTGAGGTCTTCCAAGGGCGCCATGAGGAAGCCGGCTCCGGGCCGCTTCAGCGCGGTGGAGGCCACACCCGGAGATTTGGCGGCGCCCGTCTTGGTTGCCTTGACTTTGGAGTTGGACACGGTGTGTCCGGTGGGAGCCTTCGCCGGCGCGGCGATGCTGGACCCGCTGATCGGGTACGCAGGCAGGGTGGTGTCGGGATCGAGGAGCTCCGGACCCACGACTCCCGGGGGAGGTGCAATTGGGACGGCAGCACCCACGGGCTGCTGGATGGACATGGCCGGTCCCTGGAATCCGAAAGCGAAGACGGAGAAGCCGACAACCACCGCCGCGGATAGGCTCCGCAAGGCGATCCGGCCCGGGCCGATCACCCTCGGTGCGTGCTTGTGTCGCCCGTGATTTGCCACAGAATTCTCCTGGATCAGTACCCGTCAAACTCCTATCTCGACGAGCGTGTCCTCCATTGTGGCCACAGGCTCAAGAGCGGCGAAACCCCTAAAACTGGGGGGTCAGCCAGCACGGATCCATAGGCTTTTAACGAGTGCTGCCTTAGTACTGGTTGCACGGTTGACGGGAAGGAACGACGAGGCGGCGCGTCTCCCCGAGGCCTGTGCCATCTGGGCCACCAGTCCCCAGCGCTGCTCGGACGCTTCGAGGGCCGCCGATATCCCCTGCGGTGGGGCCACAGGCCCCAGACTTCACGTCGCCTAGAGCTGCCAGGGCGGCGCGTTCCATGTCGGGGCGCAGCAGGGTTAGGGCTTTCCGCCGGCCAGGCGGGAAAACTTCTGATAATCGAGGTGTGCGGTGATGTGTCCGGCCTCGTCGACATGTCCGCCCTCTGTTGCGCCGGCCGCCCCCTGTTTGCTGCCAGCCTAGGACGGGTGCTTGATGATGCCGCAGATATAGATTGGTTCTTCCGCTTAACCGGCCCGCTTCGGCGCGCGAGAATGAAATATGCGGACTTTCCTGAGGAAATGGCAGGCGGAACTGAAGCGCACTCTAACCGGCAGCCCGGATGCACTGCCGGACTGGTCCCGGAAGTTTGCCCAGGGCGACGATCCCGGGTATTTCCTCCCCGGCTCTGCGGTCTGGGCCGTCCATGGCGGCGTGCCAACCATCGTCGGCGGCATACGGTCCCTGTTGATGCAGACACTTCACCCCGCAGTCCTCGCCGGGGTCCACGACCATTCAAATTTCCGTGAGGACAGCCTGGGCCGGCTGGCCCGAACCACTGCCTGGATCCACGCCCTCACGTACGGGTCCACGGCTGAAGCCCGGGCGGCAACCGAGAGGGTGGTCCGGCTGCACGAATCCGTTAACGGCAAGTATGTCGATGGCGACGGCACCCTCCAGAAGTACTCCGCCAACGATCCTGAGCTGCTCCGCTGGGTGCACATCACGTTCACGGACTCATTTCTCCGCACTCATGAACTGTGGGACGGCCCCATTCCGGGCGGCCCGGATGCTTACGTGCGTGAGTGGGCGCAGGCGGGCAGGCTCATGGGAGTGGAATCCCCGCCGGAGAGCAAGGCCGCCCTCGTCCGGGAGCTCGCAGAATGGTCTGCCGCAGGCACTCTCCGCTGCGATGAACGGGTCGCCGAAACAGTCGCGTTCATCAGGAATCCACCCCTACACCCCCTGCTGAAACCGGGTTACCGAGTGCTGTTCGAGGCCGCCGTCCTGAGTTTGGAGCCTGACTACCGCCGGCTGCTTGGCATGCGTACTGCCCGGCTGGGCCCCCTGCCGCTGCCAGTGAGCCTGGCCGCCCGGGCAACCCTCGCCGTAGTGCGCCTCGCACTGGGGCCGGCCAGCCCCAGCCAGCTAGCCGCCCGCGAGCGGCTCCAGAGGCTGGGCGTGACGTAACTCCATCCCGCAACCGGGGCAGGAAAGCAGAAAACCCGGTCCTGACGATGTCAGAACCGGGTTTCCCAATGGCGGAGAATGGGGGATTTGAACCCCCGAGGGCGTTAACCCAACACGCGTTCCAGGCGTGCGCCATAGGCCGCTAGGCGAATTCTCCAGCTGCTCTTGAACCAAAAGCAGATACTAGAATACCTGAAGTTTCCGGCATCTCCCAATCGGCCGGATCCACCCCCGCCCAGGCCTCCTCGAGGGCTGTTGTGGCGCGGCCAGCCAAGGCGCAGGGACGCCCCGAAACGAATGGCAGGATGGTGCCATGTCCCAGCTGCATGTGCTCGTGGTGTACGTCCCCGATTCCCACGCCGAGGCGGTGCGCACCGCCATCGGAGATGCCGGCGCCGGCAGGCTGGGCGACTACTCGCACTGCTCCTTCACGTCGCCGGGAACGGGACGTTTTACCCCCTTACCCGGGGCCCGGCCCTACATCGGCACGGCCGGCGAGCCGGAAGAGGTTTCCGAGGTCCGGGTCGAGTGCATCGTGGAAGAGGACATGCTCGACGCCGTCGTACAGCGATTGCGGCGGGCCCACCCCTATGAGGAGCCGGCGTTCATGAGCTGGCCTGTGAACGGGCACCGCTAAGACGACGGCGGCGCCCGCCGCTGCCCCATCAAAGCCGATTCGGGCCACGCCCAAAGTTCGGGTAAAGTATCTGACGGCCCCTCATGTGGCGTCATCCTGTTGAACTCCCCCAGGACCGGAAGGTAGCAAGGGTAGATGGGCTCTGGCGGGTGCATGAGGGGTCTCTTATTTAATGTCAGTCCCTATAGGTAGGTTTTCCCTGTGACTGTTACAACTGCCCTTTACCGCAGGTATCGCCCGGACTCGTTCGCGGACGTTATCGGGCAGGAGCATGTCACGGAGCCGCTGATGACGGCCCTGCGCAAGAACCGCGTCAACCACGCCTACCTTTTCTCCGGCCCGCGCGGCTGCGGCAAGACCACGTCTGCGCGCATCCTGGCCCGCTGCCTCAACTGTGCCAAAGGCCCCACAGACACCCCGTGCGGCGTCTGCCCCAGCTGCGTCGAACTTGCCCGCGGCGGAGCCGGCTCCCTCGACGTCATCGAGATCGACGCCGCCAGCCACGGCGGCGTGGATGACGCCCGCGACCTCCGGGAACGCGCCACGTATGCACCAGTGCGGGACCGCTACAAGATCTTCATCATCGACGAGGCGCACATGGTCACCTCGGCGGGCTTCAACGCCCTGCTGAAAATCGTCGAAGAGCCGCCGGAACACATCAAGTTCATCTTCGCCACCACCGAGCCGGACAAGGTCATCGGGACCATCCGCTCGCGCACGCACCACTACCCGTTCCGGCTGGTGCCGCCTGAGCCGCTGATGGCTTACCTCGAGCAGCTCTGCCACCAGGAAAACGTCCCGGTGGCCCCCGGAGTGCTGTCCCTTGTGATCCGCGCGGGTGCGGGGTCCGTGCGGGATTCGCTGTCCGTGCTGGACCAACTCATGGCAGGCGCCGGACCCAACGGCCTCGACTACGAGCTCGCTGTGGCACTTCTCGGTTACACGCACGCCTCGCTTTTGGACGACGTCGTCGAAGCAATCGCCGCTTCCGATGCCGCCACGGTCTTCCGTGCCGTGGACCGCGTCATTCAGACGGGGCACGATCCCCGCCGTTTCGTGGAGGACCTCCTGGAGCGTTTCCGGGACCTCATCATCGTGCAGGCCATGCCGGAAAGCGCCCAGGCCATCCTCCGCGGCATGCCGGCCGACCAGATCGCCCGGATGCAGAGCCAGGCACACAATCTCGGCGCGGCTGAGCTGTCGCGCGCGGCCGACGTTACCAACACCGCGCTGACGGAGATGACAGGTGCCACGTCGCCGCGGCTGCACCTGGAACTGCTGTGCGCCCGCATCCTGCTGCCCAGCTCCGAGCAGACCGAGCGCGGCATCGCTGCCAGGATCGACCGCGTGGAGCGGCGACTTAACTACGGAGGGTCCGACGCCGGCGCTCCCGCCGCCGCCTCGGCTCCGGTTGCGGCGGCCGTGCCGGCGCCTGCGGCAGCCGCGCAGGCTCCTGCTGCGGCTTCTCCGGTTTCCCCTGCTCCGCTTGCACCCCCTGCGTCTGTTCCGTCTGCCGCTCCTGCCCAGAACGCTCCGGCCTCCCAAGGTCCGGCAGCTTCGGCGTCAGTTCCTGCCGCTCCGGCGCAGGTGGCTCCGGCGTCCAGCGCGCCGCGAGTGGGCCCGCCCAGCATTCAGGCCGCACCCGCGGCGCAGGACGCGCCCGGACGGGAAGCCCTGGCCGCGCCACGGATCACCACTGGCGACTGGCCCACGGATGACGCCGCCGCAGGCGAAGGTCGCTCGGCCCCGGGCTCGCACGACGGGCAGGGCCGGGTGCCTGTCGCCCAGCGTCCCGCGGCCTCCCAGGCCCCGGAGTCCGCCCCACGGTCTGAGCAGGCCCAGCGCCACGAAGCCCAGCGCCAACAGGCTCAGAGCCCCGAGTCGGTTGCCGCGCAGGCGGCCCGGTCGGCTCCCGCTCCGCAGCCCCCCGCCGAACCCTCTTCCAGCACAGCCCCCGCCGGTGCAGCCCCCACCGGGTCGCATGCCGACGTCGAGGTACTCCGCCGCGCCTGGCCCGAGGTCCTGCAGACCCTGACAAGGATCAAGCGAAGCACCTGGGCTCTCGTTGAGCCCAATGCCCAGGTTGGCCAGTTCGACGGCCAGGTACTGACGCTCGTCTTCACCACCTCCGGGCTGGCGGGCGCCTTCGGCAGGGCAGACCACTCCGAGAATCTGCGCCAAGCCATCCACAAGACGATCGGCATCGACTGCCAGATCACCGCGGTGGCAGGCGCCGGCAGCTCAGCGAGCTCTGAACCAAACCCAAAAGCGCCTACTAGCCGGGACGTTCCGGCTACCACCACCGACGCGGATTGGGGCCTGGCCGCTGCCCCAGGTGGCTCCGCAGAGCCGGAGCCCGCCCCTGCCAGCCCTGCGGCAACAGGTTCGGCTCCGGCGTCGCCGGGTCCGTCCACCGCGCCCGCGGCCGGGCATGCCTCTCCTTCTTCGCCGGAGGCTTCTGCGGTCTCCACACCGCAGTGGTCAGGACCCACCATCACGGCGTCCCAATCGGAAACCACCGCCCCCGCCGGCGCCGGCGACGCCGCTGGGGCATCCGGCAATGAACCGTCTGTACCCTCCCGGCAGTCTGCCCCGCAGCCTCTTGCCACACAGGCGTCCGCCGCGCAGCCGGTGGCCACCCACCCGGCGGCTTCCAAGGCGTCTGCCGCCCCATCCACTGCAGGGCAGACGCAAGAACGCGGACCGCTAGCGCAGCAGACTGGCGACTACTCCTATTCGGATGACGACTGGGGCCCTCCACTCGACGAGGACGCACCTCCGCTGGATGAAGAGCCCCCCATGGACTGGGAGCCGTCGCGCCAATGGCAGGGCAGCCCCGCGCCATCGTCGGCGCCGGAGGTAAAGGCACCGGAGGTAAAACCACCTGTCGAGCCTGCACCCGCCGCTGCGCAAACTGGTGCCAAAGCTGCCGCTCCGGCACAGGCGGAGCAGCAGCCTGCTCCTGACACCTCCGCTGATCCATGGTCCCGTGCTGTCGAGCAGACACCTGGCGTATGGGCTCTCCGTTCCGAAAGCAACGTGGGCAAATACCCGAGCGCGGCTGACAACGACCACGACCACGACGAGGAGTCGACCGGCTCCGCTGCACCGGCGTACGCACCCGCCGCCGCCCAGCCGCCGCATACCGGCGGTAGCGCCGCGGGACGCCAACTGTCCAGCACCCCGGGTGGGAGCGCTTCAAGTGAAGGCGCCCCGGGTGTGAGCGCCCCAGCTGAAATCGCCGCTGCTGAGTGCGCGCCGGAAACAGCCGAGCGCGCTGTCCCGGAGTTCGAGCCTGCCTACGCCATGGCATCCGCCCCGGCGGCTGCCAGCCACGAGTACGGAACACCCACCCCAAACGAGGGTGTCCGCGCGCCCGCCGTGACCGCTGCCACCGACGCCGCCCCGGTCCGGGTTCCCGTGTTCGCATCCGGCCCAGCAGTTCAGGCCGGACCAGCGGTCCAGGCGGGCCCCGCAGTTGCCGCTTCCCGCACCACTTCGCCGGCGCAGGCGCAGGCGCAGGCGCAGGCGCCGGCGCCGGCGCCCGAGACTCCCGCCAGGGGCAAGCTGAGCCTCTACCAGAGGCTCTCCAATAGCCCGGAGGCGGAGGCGGGCCGGGCCAAGGCGCCCGCGCGGAGCACCGAGGAACCGGCACCGTACGTTCAGGACATCCCCAGTGCGGATGACGAAACCATCGAGGAGTCGGGCGTCTTTGGCCGTGCCGCCGTCGAGCGTATTCTGGGCGGAAAGCTCATCGAAGAACGGTCGCTGGACGGCAGCCCCCTGATGCCCCGGTACTAGGCCGCGGCACCCGGTCTGAAGGAGCTCCCGCCCGAGGCGAGGACCCAAGGGCCGGGCAGACCGCCCCGCGACGTACCAGTGCCCCGTCTGGCGGCACCGGCCATCTTTCAACCAGCAATCGAGGAAAAAGTGTACGAGGGTGCAGTTCAGGAGCTTATCGACGAGCTCGGACGTCTTCCCGGTGTGGGACCGAAGTCCGCGCAGCGCCTCGCGTTCCACATCCTGGAGGCAGACCCCCAGGACATGAAGCGGCTGGTGGAGGCCATCACCACCGTCAAGGAACGGGTCAAGTTTTGCGCCGCCTGCGGCAACGTGACCGAGCACGAACTGTGCAACATTTGCCGCGACCCAAGGCGTGACCCCTCCATTATCTGCGTCGTGGAGGAGTCCAAGGACGTGCTGGCCGTGGAGCGCACCCGCTCATTCCGGGGCCGCTACCACGTGCTCGGCGGTGCCATTAACCCAATCGCCGGCGTCGGCCCGGAGCAGCTTCGGATCCGCGAACTCCTCAACCGGCTCAGCGATGGCGCCGTCCAAGAGATCATCATCGCCACTGACCCGAACCTGGAGGGCGAGGCCACGGCCACCTACCTGGCGCGCATGCTGCAGTCGATTGGGATCGCAGTGACGCGGCTCGCTTCCGGGCTGCCCGTGGGCGGGGACCTCGAATACGCGGACGAAGTCACCCTGGGCAGGGCCTTCGAGGGCCGCCGGAACGCCCTCAGCTGACCGCAACGGTCACAATTCCACAGCGGGCGGACGGCGGCGATAAACTGTTGAAATCAGTATGCCGCCGTGCCGTAAGGCCGTCTGGCCTCCAGAACTCCAATTTGATCCAGTGAGGGTGCACGCATGAGTATGCCCAGTACCGATGTGAAAACCGAACTGCGGCCGCAGGAGCTGCCCGCAGCTCCTGCTGCCACCACGCAGCTCATTGTGCAGAAGTTCGGCGGCTCCTCGGTGGCTGACGCAGACGGCATCAAGCGCGTGGCCAGGCGCGTGGTCGACGCCCAGAAGGCCGGCAACGAAGTCGTCGTCGTCGTCTCCGCGATGGGTGACACCACCGACGAACTTCTTGACCTTGCCGCCCAGGTCACCGACTCAGCCCCGGCCCGCGAGATGGACATGCTCCTCTCCGCCGGTGAGCGCATCTCCATGGCCCTGCTGGCCATGGCCATCAACAAGTTCGGTGCGTCCGCGCAGTCCTTCACGGGTTCCCAGGCCGGCATGATCACGGACGGGATCCACGGCAAGGCTCGGATCATCGACGTCGACCCGCACCGCATCCGCACCGCCCTGGACAAGGGGCACATTGCCATCGTCGCCGGGTTCCAGGGCATGAGCCGCTCCACGAACGAGATCACCACCCTCGGCCGCGGCGGTTCGGACACGACGGCGGTGGCCCTCGCCGCCGCCCTCGAGGCTGACGTCTGCGAGATCTACACCGACGTTGACGGCATCTACACGGCGGACCCCCGAGTCGTTCCGTCAGCCCAGAAGATCGACCGTATCTCCAGCGAGGAGATGCTGGAACTGGCCGCGTCCGGGGCCAAGATCCTCCACCTCCGGTGCGTCGAATACGCCCGGCGGTTCGGCGTGCCGCTGCATGTCCGTTCCTCATTCAGCCAGAACGAAGGCACCTGGGTCCTGCCCGGCGCCGATGACAAGATCACGACTCAAGAGGGAGTTGCCTTGGAGCAGCCAATCATCTCCGGTGTTGCACACGACCGCTCGGAAGCAAAGGTCACCGTTGTAGGTGTTCCGGACATCCCGGGCAAGGCAGCCGCGATCTTCCAGGTCATTGCGGACGCGCACTCGAACATCGACATGATCGTCCAGAACGTTTCCACGCACGGCACCGGCAGGACGGACATCTCCTTCACGCTGCCCATCGTCGAGGGCGCCGACGCCCTTGCCGCCCTCCGTGCTGCGCAGCCCGAGATCGGGTTCGAAAGCATCGAGTACAACGAGCAGATCGGCAAGCTGTCGCTGATCGGCGCCGGCATGCGCTCCCACCCGGGCGTTTCGGCCACGTTCTTCAAGGCTTTGTCCGCCGCGGGCATCAACATCAACATGATCTCCACCTCGGAGATCCGCATTTCCGTGGTGACCCATGCTGACCTGCTCGATGACGCCGTCCGCGCCATCCACAAGGCATTCGACCTGGACAGCGAAGCCGTTGCCACCGTCTACGGGGGCACCGGCCGCTAAAGGTTCCGCAAGGCACTGCGAGTCAGTGCAGACAGAAGCCCGGTGCGTTCACGCACCGGGCTTCTGCACTTCATTGAAGGCGTTGTCACTTATCCAGTTCGCCCTTGCGGACAGCATAGTGGTGCCCCTCCGAGTCGGTCTCGACTTCGAACTGGGCCAGATCGTCTTCGGAAGCATGCTCATAATCGTCATGCAGGTGAACCACCGGCGTAGCTGCATCGCCGACGGCGGCAGGGCCGAATACGAACCGGAGCCTGTCTGTCAGATTCATGAAGCCACTGAGCACGTGTGCCACAAGTCCCACCCCCTTCCCTGCTTGAAGGCGGAGAGCGTCTGCCCTTCGACTGCCAGTGCCCTTATTTTACGCCGGGACCCCGAAAAAGAACCCCGGGCATGGCCCAGCGGCTGCTAGCGCAGGGACTTGTCGTCGGGGTTGCGTGGCACCACATAGGTGCTGCCGTCCGGGCGCCGGACAGTTTCCCACTGCTGCGTCTCGGCCTCGCGCTGGGCGAGCAATTTGCGGTTCTCCTCGGTCATGTCGTGCACCAGCGAACTCCTGTTGGCAGGGCCAAAACCGCCCTCAGCTTGCCAGTTGCCCGCATGAACCGCTGTGCGCCGTTCTCTTTTGCCACGGTGTCCACTCCATTCCACAACTACTGCCAGAATCAAGAAAATCCTAATGATTAGTACACTAACGATCGAAAGGGATGCGCGTGGCTACCCGCCCGAGATCCCCGGCCCCCGGTACTGCCGGAACAGCTGGAATGCCCGCTTCCAAACAGGACGACCTCCTTCTGGAAAGACAGCTGTGCTTCGCCCTGACCGTCGCCTCGCGCAGCGTCGTAGGGGCATACAAGCTCGTGCTGGACAGGTTGGGGCTCACCCATCCCCAGTACTTGGTCATGCTGTGCCTTTGGCAGTCCAGCCCGCGCTCGGCCCGCGATATCAGCGACGCCCTCCTGCATGAGCCCGCGACCATATCGCCTCTTCTGCGGCGACTGGAAGCGGCCGGCCTCATCACCCGCAGGCGCGTCGAGGGGAACGAGCGCGCCCTGGCAGTGGACCTGACTCCGCAGGGGGCGGCCCTCCGCCAGCAGGCCACGGCAGTTCCCGGGACCATAATGGCCAAGCGGGGCCTCAGCCGGGACCAGGTGGAGAGCCTGCATAGCTCCATGATGGACCTGATTGCCGCCACAGGCTCCGCCCATGGGTGATTCTCCGCCCCCGGGTGACTTCCTTTTGCTTTTCAACCGGTCCCCGCACGACGCCGGGACCCGCCACCAGCGGTGAGTCCCGGCGTCGTCCGTCCTGGGATCAGAGGCACTATGGCACCGGCCGCACCGCCACCGGTGAGCGGACGGTGTTGTCACCTGACGTCCACGTCAGGGATCCGGTGGAGTATGCGTTCAGCGGAGCCCCTGCGGTAGTAAACGTGATGGTGAACGTGGCGCTTTCACCCTCGGCCAGCGTCACTTCTGCCGGACTGACGGTGGTTGTAATGCCCGGAAGGGTGATCGCTGCCCGGTAGGTTCCTGCCGTCACCGCCGTGACCCGCCGCGTAACGGTCTGGCTGCCGGACATGGCGCCCAGTGCCACCGAGGGAAGGTTGACGTCCTTGGCTGCGATGGGAGCCACACCAAGGGCGATTCCCTGTCCCTGGAGGAAGCCCATCCAGTCACCGATGCCGGCGTCGTAAACGAGCCCCGGGGAGTCGAACCGGGCCGGCTGGACATGGCCTGCGCCCTGGGCAAAGACGTCATGCACGTCGACGCCCTTTGCATCGACCAGGTCGTACGCCGTGGTCATGATGGCGGATTTCACGGCCGCCGGGGACCACTGCGGGTTCTTACCGAGCAGCAGGGCTCCCGAGCCGGCGATGTGCGGCGATGCCATCGACGTGCCGGACAGGAAGCCGAAATTCTCGCCCTTGAATCCGACCGGTGAAACGGCGGCCAGAACTGCAACACCAGGAGCCGCAACGTCAGGCTTGAGCAGGTCTCCGTTGGATGCCAGGGTGGGTCCGCGTGAGGAGAATCCGGCAATCTGCGGCACAGGCGGGGGTTCGGCTCCGGTGGTGTCAGTCGCCTTGAGGCTTGCCGTTATGCCCGGAGTTGCCGCCACCCGGTCCTTGATCTTCGGGTCGTCTATGTGAACCGTGGGAACACTGTGCAGATCGGCATCGAGGGAGCTGGGCGTCAGGTTGACCAGGACCATGCCCACGCCGCCGGCGCGCTTAACCTCGGCGCTCTTGTCAACGCGTGCCACAACGCCGCGGTCGCAGACCACGATCTTGTCCGCAACCTTGGCCGGGTCCAGGGAGTTCGGCGCGCACAGCGCCGCATCTGTAGCCAGGGCGGCGGCCGCCTTCACGTCCACGGCCAGAACGATCGGCTTGGAGTCCACCTCGCTGCCCATGACACTTGCGCCGGCGAACTTGCTGCCGTCCGACAGTTCCGCGGTTCCGCGCAGCGTGTTGTCGAACGTTGAGGCGGCCACGCTGGTGATCCAAGGTCCGGCATGGTTGACGGTCGAGGCCGTCGGACCGGAATTACCTGCGGAGGCGGCCACAAAGATCCCTGCGGCCGCGGCGTTCAGGAACGCGAGCGAAACGGCGTCGACAGTGGAGTTGTTATTTCCCGAGATGGAGAAGTTCAGCACGTCCACGCCGTCGAGGACGGCATCCTGGATGGCGTTAAGAATGTCCGACTCGACGCACCCGGTAGCCTCCGGAATGGCGCCTTCCCAGCAGACCTTGTAAACGGCGATCTTGGCCGCGGGCGCAACGCCTGAGCTCTTGCCAAAGTCCCGGCCGCCTGCCGTCTGGGCGACGTCACTGTTTCCGGCTGCGGTGCTGCCCGTGTGGGATCCGTGGCCGCTCACGTCCAGCGGCGAGAACTTCTCGTTCGGGGACCGGAATTCCGGGGGGACCGCCGCCTTGTAGGCCTTGTCGTAGAACCTGGCACCGATTACCTTGCTGTTGCATTCCGTGCCGTCGAACCCGTCGCCGGCCACGCAGTCGCCCACGAACGTTCCCCCGTTGGCCTTGCGCATCGCGATCACGTTGCCCTGGAGGCGGAACGGCACGCCCACGTCGGGGGTGCCGGACAGCGGATCGACGGTGTCCCCGGTAAAGAACGGGTTGTCGGGCGTGTAGCCGGTGTCCACCACCCCGACGACGACGCCCTTGCCCGCCTCATCCGTGCCACCGAACTGCTGGTCCCACACGCCGTCGCCGCCCGGAAGTCCAAGGAAGTCGGTGCTCGAGTAGTCCGGCTTGCGCATGCTGTCCGGGACCACGGCCAGCACGCTGCTGTCACCGGCGAGCGCCTTGGCCTGCGCCGCGGAGAGTACAGCGCTGAAGCCGTTGAGGGCCAGCGTGTAGCTCCTGTTGATGGTCACGCCCTTTGATGCTGCCGCCTGCCGCTGCTTGGCCCTGAGGTGAGCATCGTATTTGCGGGAGTTGGGGCCGGAGGGGTTCAGCTTCTTACTCTTCGGCACCGCCGTGCCGGGGATGCCGGCCACACCGCCGGAATAAGTGGCTAGCGGTTTGTCCTTGAGCATCACGATGTAGTGGCCGTCGTCGAGCGGGGATGCCGCCGGCTGGGCAGCGGTTGGCTGGAGAGCAGCTGGCTGCGCCGATGGAGGTGCCGGAGCCGCCGCCGTTGGTCCGGCGAGGCCCTGGCCGATGACCATGGCAAGGGCTACGGCGAATATGGCCGGCAGCCTACTGCTGTGTCCGGGGCGGGTAGTGGATTGCTGAGGGATCATGGGGGATGCCTTCCTTGGTTCAGGACCTGTAGACCTTCGGTCCCACGAACTGGACGCTCTGCCCCCCATGGGCGTCATCACTATTTGGTTATGCCGCGCACCCGTTGATGTCAGAAAGATACCGCGGACGCCCCCAAGAATCGATACCCTTCCGTTAGCAATTGCCGGGTACCGTTATCCGGCTGTACCGGACGGCCCGGGGTCCCGACGGTAGAATGGGAAAAACGTGAGGAGACCCGGCATGCGCAAGCAACTGATTTCTGTGCTGCTCGCCCTCGCAGCGACGGGCGGTCTCGCGGCCTGCACCCCGAATACCGGAAGCGGCCAGCCTTCGGCCACCCCCGGAACCACCACCGGCTCACCGGGGACCTCATCGCCCGGGACTTCATCACCGGGCACCGAGACTCCGGGCACTGAAACCCCCGGCACAGGCACTCCCAGTACCCCGGCGCCCGGCTCTACACCGCCCGACGCCGAAACGACGGTCCCAGCGCCCGAACCCCCTGCCGCTTCTCCCCTGCCGTCCGGGCCCGGCGCCGGCGATGCCGAACTGTCCATCACGGTCAAAGCGTCCAAGGACGGAAAAGCCGCGAATTACACGCTGGTCTGCAAGGGCGGCGCGCCGATGGCAGAGAGCCAGCACCCCAACGCCGCAGCAGCCTGCACGTCGCTGAAGGACAACGCAGCCATCGTGAACCCCGCCGCGCCGCCCAAGGGCATCTCCTGCACGCAGCAGTATGGCGGGCCGCAGGTGGCCACCGTGACCGGCGAAGTCAATGGCACCCCCGTGGAGACCTCCTTCGCCCTGCGGGACGGCTGCCAGATCGGAGCCTGGAACGCCGCCAAGGACATCCTCGGTGCTGCAGGCGGGGCTCTCTAGCACCGTGGCAGGCACTGCATTGACGATCTCCGCCGCCCAGGTCCTCTCCGCCGCCGAATGGAGGGAACGGGAAGCCGCTCACGTGCGCCGGGTGCGCCGTTACGCCGATCCCTACCTTGCCCGCCGCTCCGCGGGGCGGAAGCATCCCGTGGAAGACTTCCTCTTCACGTACTACACGCAAAAGCCCGGCCAGCTGCTGCGCTGGCATCCCGGTGACGGTGTGGTCGTCTCCGGAACGGAGGCGGCTGCCCGCAAGGACTGGAAATACTACAAAGCGCTCGACGGCGGTGAGCTGGCCAGCGCGGACCTCCCGCCCGGCAGCACCGCGGTGGCGTTCGACCGTCAGGCGTTCCTGGCCGAACGGCGCGAGGCTCTCCTGTTTGCCCGGATCATCCTGGCCGGAACCGCCGCGCGGCCGGCGCAGTTCGGCTGTTTCGGCCTGCACGAGTGGGCCATGGTCTACCGGCAGGAGAAGTTCGAGCTGCGCCACGAGTACCTCAAGCTGCGGCTGGGAGGCGCGGGCACGGACAAGGTGGTCGAGGACAACAGGATCCGCTGCTCGCACTTTGACGCGTTCCGGTTCTACACACCCGACGCCGTGCCCCTGAACGAGCTTTCCCCCAGCCGGGAGAACCAGCGGACCATGGAGCAGCCCGGCTGCCTGCACGCCAACATGGACCTCTACAAGTGGGCGTACAAGCTCTCCCCTGCCCTGCCCAGCGAACTCGTCATGGACTGCTTCGAGCTGTCCTGGCGGGTGCGGGCCATGGACATGCAGGCCTCCCCCTACGACCTCACAGATTGGGGCTACCCGGCCATTCCGATTGAGACCGCCGACGGCAAGGCTGCCTACGTGGAGCAGCAGCGCGCCTTCTCGGCCGAAGCCCAGGAGCTGCGTGGCAGGCTGATGGCCGCCCTCGCGCCGCTCTTCGACAGCCTCGGAACGGAGGCCGAACGATGAGCGATACACCTCAATTCCCGGGCACAGGCCAAGATGTCGGCCTGCCTCCGGACACGGACCTTGACCTGACCGTCGCCCTCACCCACGCCCCGGGCGGCCCGGAACACGTCTTTGTCCTGGTCAGCCGTTCCGGCCAACTGGTGGAATCAACCCTGCCGGATCCAGCGGCGGCGATTGCCGCCGTCGGACGGTTCGGCGAACGGATCTTTTTTCCGGAACCGGGCCCGCCCAGGCTGTGCACCCAGCAGTATGGCGGCCCCCAGGTGGCCGTGGTCACCGGCACCTTCAACGGACGCACTGTGAACTCCCGGTTTTCCCTGACGGACGGCTGCGAAATTGCCCGCTGGCGGGCGCTGTCCCCGCTGCTGGGCGGAGTGGCCGGGTCCACCGGCGCCATCTGAGCTGCCAGGAGATCCTTGGCCGCGGTCCAAGAAGAGTTTTTGTACACATGTCGCGACTTACGGGGCGTTTAGGGCCCATTATCTGTACGAGCACTCCAACCAAACGCACGGCGAAGGCCGGCGGGAGATTGGCATGTTACGCCACGCCCGCCGGCCTTCGCTGTGTGGGGCCCCTTCGGGAGCCTGGTTCCGGGACCTTCCTAGATGGAGTTATCCGGTGACCGCGTCAGGTCCTGGTTCTGGACCTTCCCCCGTTCCTTCTTTTTCTTCGGATCTTCCGAAGCCGGTGCAACCGCGACGGCGCCGCCCTCCGCCACCACGACGTTCACGAACGTCGGGGCGCTGGTCCCGTCGAAGGTGATCCGCCCGATGTAGGAGCCGGGCGCCAGGTTCTTCCAGGTGAGGGCGAGCTTCCCGCTGAGCCCGTTCGCAAGGCGGACCGGATCAGGAGTCACGGTGGCGTTGCCCTCATTGGCCCCCAGGAC
This sequence comes from Arthrobacter globiformis, assembly GCF_030815865.1. Taxonomy (NCBI): domain Bacteria; kingdom Bacillati; phylum Actinomycetota; class Actinomycetes; order Micrococcales; family Micrococcaceae; genus Arthrobacter; species Arthrobacter globiformis. The sequence goes on along the minus strand of NZ_JAUSXI010000001.1, from coordinate 942,972 downwards.
CGCAGCATCCACCGAGGCCTTGGTTGCCTGTTGGTTGGGACTGTCGTAGAGATTCACGAACATCTGGTAGGTACCGGCAGCAGGGTTCGGAATCGAAACAGACTCGCTCGCCGAGGCCGTGGCGACCACAATTCCCTGCCCGTCCGGCGTGACCACCACCATGTCGAAGTCGGCGTTCTCATCCGCGGAAATCACGGACAGCTTGGCCAGGGGCACGCCGGCGGGAACTTCCACCGTCTTGACGAAGTTCGAGGCGTCGGCCTCGTACCGGAAGGGGCCGGGTACGAGTTCGATGGCCGAGGAGTCCGCTTTCGACAGACCGTCGAGCGTCACGTTCGTGGGCAGTTTCGAGCCCGAGACGATGCCGATGTTGCCTGAACCGTTGGCCCCTTGGGAGGTGAACGCAATGTTCTTGGGAGCCACCACCGACTGCGGCCGGACCGCAATCGGTGATGTCACGGTCTTGTTGGCACCCCGCCATGTGAGCGATCCCGGGGCGAACTCGCCCAGCTTGGCACTTTGGTTTTCAAAGGCCACCTTGAACGTGCGCTTCTCGCCGGCAGCGCCAAAGGACAGGACCGACGGCGTCACCGTCACCTTCACTCCGGGCACACTGGCCTTTGCGCTGTACACCCCCGGCGTCAGCGCAGTCACCGTGCGGGTGACCTCGATCCTGCCGGCCAGGTTTCCGAGCGAGAAGGACGGGACGTTCATGTCACGGGGCCGCGTGGTACCGAGCCCAGGCATGCCCAGATCGACGCCGGTTCCCTGGATAAACCGCAGGTAGTCGTCGACGGTGGCGTCGTATACGAGACCCGGATCCAGCACCCGGGCGGGATCCACCTGACCCGCGCCGGTGGCGAGGACGTCCGTATTCTTGCTGCCGTCTGCGAGCTTGACGTCGCTGGCGGTGGTCATCATGGCCGACTTCACGGCGGCCGGGGACCAGGTGGGGTTCTTGCCCAGGATCAGGGCACCGAAGCCGGCCACGTGCGGCGACGCCATGGAGGTGCCGGACATGAACCCGAACTCGTCGCCGCCGGCACCGATCGGAGAAACGCCGGCAAGGACGGCGACGCCGGGTGCGGCGACGTCGGGCTTCAGCAGGTCAGAGTCGGTGGCGAGGAGCGGTCCGCGGGAGGAGAAGCCGGCGATCTGCGGCTGCGCCTCGGCGGGCAGTCCCGTGGTGTCCTTGTTGACCAGGGAGACCGTGATGGCCGGGTTCGCCGCCACCTTGGCCTTGATGGTTTCCGTGGCAGGCGGATTCACGTGCACGGTGGGGACGGAGTGCTTGTCGGCGTCGAGCGATGATGCGGCCAGGTTCACGAGGATCATGCCCACCCCGCCGCCCCGCGCAACCTCGGCACTCTTGGCCACCCGGTCATAGACGCCGCGGTCGCAGACCACCACCTTGCCTGCAATCTTGGCCGGATCGAGCGAGCCGGGGGCGCACAATGCAGGGTCGGTGGCCTGTCCGGATGCTGCATTGGCGGCGAGCACAACGCCTGCCCCGGCAACTTCACGGTTCATGATGCTGGCGCCGCGGAACTTGCTGCCGTCGGAGAACTCCACGGTGCCCTGCAGCTCCTGGGAGAAGCTGCTGGCCGCAACGGTGGTGACCCACGGCTCGCCGTGGTTCACGGTGCTGGCTTCAGGGCCGGAGTTGCCTGCGGAGGTGGCTACGAAGATGCCGGCTGAGGCGGCGGACAGGAACGCCATGGACACCGGGTCCGTCGTGCTGGAGGTGGTGCCCGAGATCGAGTAGTTCAGGACGTCCACGCCGTCGAGCACGGCCTGGTTGATGGCGTCGACAGCGGACGAGGTGTAGCAGCCGCCGGTGTTGGGATCGTTGTCCTCCCAGCAGATCTTGTAGCTGGAAAGTTTGGCGGCCGGTGCGATGCCGCCGGTCAGGCCGAAGCTGCGACCGTCGACGAAGGTTTCCACGTCGGCGTTGCCGGCCGCGGTGCTTGCGGTGTGGGTTCCGTGGCTTCCCACATCCACCGGCGAAATCAGTTCCTCCGGCGCGCGGTCCTGCTTGGAGACGGAATCCTCGAAGGCGTCGGAGAAGTACCTGGCACTGAGGACCTTGGAGTTGCAGGCCGTTCCGTTGAACTCTTCACCCTTTTGGCACTCACCCTCGAAGGTGCTGCCGTCTGCTTTCAGCATCGCGATGTTACCGCCGGCGGTGCGGTAGGGAACGCCTACCTCCGGATTGCCCTTGAGCTGTGCAACCTCTTCGCCGGCGAAGAACTGGCTGCCCGGCGTGTAGCCGGAGTCGATGACGCCCACCACAACGCCCTTGCCGGCGCCGGCCTTGCCGCCGAACTGCCTGTTCCACGTGCCGTAGGCTCCGCTGAGCTTGAGGAAGTCCGTGGTGGAGTAGTCCGGGGCCTGCTGGGTGTCGGGTGCCACCGCGAGGACCTCAGGGTTCTTGGCGAGGTTCACGGCCTGGTCGGCGGTAAGCCTGGCGGTGAACCCATTGAGTGCCGCCGTGTATTTGCGGCGGATCTGCACGTTTTCCTTCTCAGCCAGCGCGGCCTGTTTCGCCTCCAGGTGGGCCTGGTACTTGCGCACCTCTGCCCGGTCGGCGTCGAGTTTGTGGCCGGACCGTGGCTTGGTGGCCTGCAGGCCCTGAGTGCCGCCCTCGTAGGTGGCGGCGGGCTTCTCGGTCAGGACCACAATGTAGCGGCCGGCCGAGTAGTCGGTGGAGTCGATGTTCTTTTGCTGTGCGGCCGTAGCCGCAAGCTGCGACGGCGCCGCGGTTGCCGGCAGCGCGCCGACTGACGAAAGAAGCAAAGGCAAGCCGACAACCAGTGCCGCTGCTTTCCCGGCCCCCCGGCGTCGGAATAAGCTTTTTCCTGCTGATTTCACGAGTGCTTAGAACCTTTCATAAGGAACGGCCCCGGCTACGTTGCCGGGCGCATGCGGCAACGACACGTGAAGATGACAGGTCCTGTCGATCCCAGCAATCGTCGACCGATCCCCACAGTACCTACTGAGAGCCGGATATGACATAGGACACAATCCCTGAATTTACTTTTTTGTCACTGCCCTTGACACCGGAATCAAAAAGCAGCGGCGGTGCCCGGAAAGGGCACCCGCCGCTGGGAATTTTGAAGTCTGTGCTGTCGCCTCGCCGCGAGCTACTGCCGGGGTGTGCGGACCACCTCACTGATCCACTGGCGCGTCTTCTCGTCCACCGGGCCGGCCACCCGGTCACGCCCGGCGGCGCCACGGCCAACACGGCGCCCAACGCGGGCCTGCCAGGAACCGCCCGACCCAGCGCGGTTCTGGCCACCGCGGTCCTGCCCGGCAGGGTTCTGGCGGGCCGCACGGTCGGCCTTGATCTTCTGGAACACCATCCTCCCGAGGCCGGCGAACACGGCAACGGCCATCACAGGCAACAGGACGGATTTTGAATTCTCAGCCATTCCGCAATCCTACTGAGCGTGCCCCGGGCGGACCAGAGCCGGCGTCGTTCTTTCCTCGCTGCGGCGTCCGCCACACCGAATACGGAGTGGTGCGCTGCGGCCGGTAGAATAGGCATGCAAGCTCGCGGAGCGCCCGTCCACACCATGCCATTTGAATGCCCTGCCATTTGAAACGGCCAGGCAAGTTTAGGAATGGCGTGAGACGGCAACACTCCGCTGCGCCCTTACCCAATGCACACGCACAGGAGTTACCGGATGCCCCGGATCGTTGTCGACGTCATGCCCAAGCCCGAGATTCTGGACCCGCAGGGGAAGGCCATCGTGGGTGCACTCCCCCGCCTGGGCTTCACCAGCTTTAGCTCTGTCCGCCAGGGCAAGCGTTTCGAACTGACCGTTGACGGCGAGGTGACCGAGGACATCCTGGCCCAGGCCCGCGAAGCCGCCGAGACCCTGCTGTCCAACCCGGTGATCGAGGACGTTATAAACGTCGAGGTTGTCGAGGCCTGAGATGACTGAACTTCCCCTGATAGGCGAGGCAGTCGCCGTCGCCGCCGAGCCGCGCCTCGCAGGCGCGAAAATCGGCGTCGTCACCTTCCCCGGAACCCTGGATGACCGGGACGCTTCCCGTGCGGTCCGGCTCGCGGGCGGCACGCCCGTGGAGCTCTGGCACGGAGACTCCGAACTGGGCGACGTTGACGCCGTCATCCTGCCGGGCGGATTCTCCTACGGCGACTACCTGCGCGCCGGTGCCATCGCGCGCTTCGCTCCGCTGATGTCCAAGATCATCGACGCCGCCAACTCGGATGCCAAGCTGCCGGTGCTCGGCATCTGCAACGGGTTCCAGCTGCTGACCGAGTCGCACCTGCTGCCCGGCTCCATGATCAAGAATGACCACCTGAAGTTCATCTGCCGCGACCAGGTGCTGCGGGTCGAGAACAACAGCACCTACTGGACCGGGGACTACGCCGCGGGCCAGGAAATCACGGTGCCGCTGAAGAACCAGGACGGCCAGTACATCGCGGACGAGAAGACCCTCGACGCCCTCGAGTCCGAGGGCCGCGTGGTGTTCCGCTACGTGGGCTTCAACCCGAACGGCTCGCGCCGCGACATTGCCGGCATCTCGAACGCCGCCGGCAACGTGGTGGGCCTCATGCCGCACCCGGAGCACGCCGTGGAGGTGGGCTTCGGCCCCGAGTCCCTGGACGGTATCGGCGGGTCCGACACCGAAGGCCTCGGTCTCTTCACCTCGGTACTGAACAAGATTGTGGGAGCGAACTAATGACCGAGATCTCAACAAGCTCGATCACCGAGACCAAAAAGTTCAACATCGACACCGTCGAGCACGCGGCCAAGACGCCGGACACCGAACTGCCGTGGGCCGAACTCGGCCTGAAGCAGAACGAGTTCGACGAGATCGTCAAGGTCCTTGGCCGCCGCCCGACCGGCGCGGAACTCGCCATGTACTCCGTGATGTGGAGCGAGCATTGCTCCTACAAGTCCTCGAAGAACCACCTGCGCCAGTTCGGCGAGAAGGTGACCGACGAGATGAAGAAGGACATGCTGGTGGGCATCGGCGAAAACGCCGGCGTCACCAACCTGGGCGACGGCTGGGCCGTGACTTTCAAGATCGAGTCGCACAACTCGCCGTCGTTCGTTGAGCCGTACCAGGGTGCCGCCACCGGCATCGGCGGCATCGTCCGCGACATCATCTCCATGGGTGCCCGCCCGGTCGCCGTGATGGATCCGCTCCGCTTCGGTGCGATCGACCACCCCGACACCGCCCGCGTCATGCACGGCGCGGTCGCGGGCATCGGCGGCTACGGCAACTCCCTCGGCCTGCCGAACATCGGCGGCGAGATGGTCTTCGACTCCGTGTACCAGGGCAACCCGCTGGTCAACGCCCTGGCCGTGGGCGTCATGCGCCACGAGGACATCCGCCTGGCCAACGCCTCCGGCAAGGGCAACAAGGTGGTGCTGTTCGGTGCACGCACCGGCGGCGACGGCATCGGCGGCGCCTCGGTGCTCGCCTCCGAGTCCTTCGATGACACCAAGCCGTCCAAGCGGCCCGCGGTCCAGGTGGGCGACCCGTTCGCCGAAAAGGTCCTGATCGAGTGCTGCCTTGAACTGTTCAAGGGTTCGCTGGTTGAGGGCATCCAGGACCTCGGCGCCGCGGGCATCTCCTGCGCCACGTCCGAGCTCGCCTCCAACGGCGACGGCGGCATGAACGTCGAATTGACCTCTGTCCTGCTGCGCGACCCCACCCTGACTCCGGGCGAGATCCTGATGTCCGAGTCCCAGGAACGCATGATGGCCGTGGTGACGCCAGAGAACGTCGAGGCCTTCGAAGCCGTCATGGACAAGTGGGCAGTGGAGTACGCCTGGCTGGGTGAGGTGACCGACAGCGGCCGCCTGATCATCACGTGGGAAGGCGAAGTCATTGTCGACGTCGACCCGCGCACCGTGGCCCACGACGGTCCGGTCTACGACCGCCCGTTCGCCCGCCCCGCGTGGCAGGACGCCCTCCAGGCCGACTCCTTCACCGGGTCCGTACAGGACGCCGCCCGCCCCTCCGCCCCGGCGGAACTGGCCGCGGCCGTCACCGAGCTCGTTGCCTCGCCGAACATGTGCGACAAGTCCTGGATCACCAACCAGTACGACCGGTACGTCGGCGGCAACACCGCCCTGGCGTTCCCGGACGACGCCGGCGTGGTCCGCGTGGACGAGGAATCCGGCCTGGGCGTTGCCCTGGCCACCGACGCCAACGGCCGCTACACCTACCTCGACCCGTACCACGGCGCCCAGCTGGCACTGGCCGAGGCTTACCGCAACGTGGCCACATCCGGGGCCGTGCCGATGGCCGTGAGCGACTGCCTGAACTTCGGTTCCCCCGAGGACCCGGACGTCATGTGGCAGCTGGCCGAAGCCATCCGCGGCCTCTCCGACGCCTGCATGGTCCTGGGCATCCCAGTCACCGGCGGCAACGTCTCGCTGTACAACCAGACCGGCACCACGCCGATCCACCCCTCCCCGGTGGTGGCAGTGCTGGGCAAGCTCGACGACGTCGCCCGCCGCACGCCGTCGGGCTGGCGGGAAGACGGCGCGGCCATCTACCTGCTGGGCACAACTGCAGCGGAACTGGACGGCTCGGAATGGTCCAACATGCGCGGCCACCTCGGCGGCCTGCCCCCCAAGGTTGACCTCGAGGCCGAACGTGCGCTGGGCGAGATCCTGATCAACGCGTCCCGCGACGGCATGGTGGACTCGGCCCACGACCTCTCCGAGGGCGGCCTTGCCGCGGCCCTCGTGGAAGCGTCGCTGCGCTACGGCGTGGGCGCGCGGATCGCGCTGCAGGACGTCCTGGACCGCGACGGCGTGGACCTCTTCACCGCGCTGTTCTCCGAGACCCAGGGCCGCGCCGTCGTGAGCGTTCCGCGCTCCGAGGAAGTCCGCTTCAAGGACATGTGCACTGCCCGCGGCTTCGAGCACCTGCGCATCGGCGTGGTGGACGCAGCCAGCGGACAGCTGGAGATCAACGGCGTGGACACCCTCTCGCTGGACTCGCTCCGCGAAGCCCACGAGGCCACCCTGCCGAAGTACTTCGGCTAAGCCTTTAGGCCACCAGCAACACGGGGTCACCTGGTTTCGACGGGCTCAACCAGCGGTAACGCTGATCGAGCCCGTCGAGATCCAAGGTGGCCCCGCGTTGCTTTAATCCTCGCTGTGGAGCTCCCGTTGCCGGGCGCTCAGCAGCTCCAGCTCAGGCCGGAAGGCCACGAAGCGTTCGACGGCGGTGAGTACCTCCACGAGGTGCGCGCGGTCGGCGGCTACCAGGCCGGCGCCGATCCTCGTGCGGCGGTACTGGTCGTGATCCCCCACCTCGGCCACCGAGACGTCATAGCGCCGTTTGACCTCGGCCAGCAACGGCCGCACAACAGACCGCTTCTCCTTGAGGCTATGCACGTCGCCGAGGAGGATGTCGAACTCGATCCAGCCGATCCACATGCAGTTAATGCTAGCGAGCGGGCTCAGATCGTGAGCTCGCCCATCGTGTCCCAGCCGTCGCCGTCGAGCTGGCGGCTGATGATGCGCGGGGTCTCCGCGAGGGCCTGCGGCATGTCCGCCATGGCCTTCTTGAAGTGGGCGCTGTTGACATGGTCCCCGGCGGCATCGTCCTTGAACGCTTCGACCAGGACGAACTCGTTCGGGTCGTCCACACTGCGGGACCAGTCGAACCACAGGTTGCCTGGCTCCTGGCGGGTGGCCTCGGTGAAGTCCGCCACCAGGCCGAGCCACTTATCTGACCAGTCGGCTTTGACCTTGAACTTGACGACGATGAATATCACGGGTTTTACGCCTTTCCTTGGGTTTGTGCGTTCTGTCCGGAGGAGAGCGCCTGCTCGCACTCCTCGATGGCCTCGCGGGCATACTTCTGCTGGGCCGGGGTGCCGACGCGCTCGGCCCACTGCTCGGCCAGTTGGAACTCCACGAGCGCCTCGGTGAGCCGGCCCGCTCCGTGCAGGGTCCAGCCCAGGTTGTTGTGCAGCGCCACCATCCAGCGCTTGGTCCGCTCGTCGTGGACCGTGGAGGCGTACTCCAGCGCGCTGCGGGTCCAGAGCTCGGCGTGGGCGGAGTCGGCGATGGCCAGCATGTGCAGCGCGTCCACGGCCAGGAATTCCTCGCCAAGATGGTCGCCGAGCTCGGCCGCCTGCTCAAACAGCGGCACCGCCATGGCCGCGTGCCCGCTCGAGTTCAGGACCCGCCCGCGCTCCAGCAGGACGCGGACACCAACCGTCGGCTCGTCCCCGTCAATCGAGTCGAGCAGGGCGTCAGCCTCTTCGAAGCGGCCTTGGAGCCCGATGGCCCGACCCAGCTGCGTGGACAGTTCGGCCCGTTCGTCGGCGTCGTACCGGGGGTCCGCCAGCGCGTCCCGGAAGCGTTGCTCGGACAGCTTCGGATCCTCGAAGTTCCACAAAAGGTCAAGGCTCTTTTGGTCCAGCATGTACCTCTCCTGATCAGCTTTCACCTGCGGCGAGTTGGCGTGCACCTTCAATGTATCGGGAAGTCATGAGGCGCTGCGCGCGGCGGGCCAGCGCGCCGCCCGCAGCGTAGAACCAGTTGGACGGACGGCTGAACGCAGTGATGGAGAGGTATACCCGGCCCTGGGCATCGATCTCGGTCACAAATGACTCCTCACCGCGCACCGGGTGGCCCGGCAGGGAGCCGTAGCCGAAGCCAGCTGACTGCGGTCCGCCGCCCGGCGCGGGACGGTGCACCCACACCACCTCGCAGGGCGCGTTGAGCCGGAAGGGCCCGACGCCGAAACCGCTCACCACGCGCGCGCCGGGAACGACGACGTCGGACTCGGTCCGGACGCGCAGCCCGGACCGGCGCTGCAGTTCCCAGGCCAGGATCCCCTGCGCCACCTTGCGGTACACATCCGCCCCCTCTCCGAGATAGGTCCGGGACGCCACCCGGCGGTAGCCTGCCGGTGAGACGCCGCGCTCGGTGGCGCCGATCTCCGCGTAGTTGAGGGCACCCCGTGCCAGCCGCTTTTCAGCCATTGCCCACCTGCCTGGCCCAGCCAAGCTGCTCCCGCTGTTTCCGGCTCAGCGAGGCAACCACAAGATCGTAGGAGTCCTCCACCATGTCCCGGACCATGTCGTCCGGCAGGCCACCGTCCAGCCGGACGCCGTTCCAGTGCGTCTTGTTCATGTGCCACGCCCCGGTGATCTCCGGATGCACGGCCCGGAGCTGTTCTGCCAGGGCAGGCTCGCACTTGAGGCTCACCGACCAGTCGTCAGGATCCATGGCGGACGCGGCGAACATCTTTGCCTCCTGCCGCGCCCCACCGGACACCGCCGCCTTGACCTTGAACACCGACGTTTCGGGCCCGAACGGGAAGTCCTCGAAGGCGCCCGGAAACGACAGGCAGATTTTTCTCAGGGCGGCTTGATCCATGCTGCGAGCCTACAAACCCTTTCCAGGCGGTGCTAGTCTGCGAACATGGCAGCTGCCCGGGAGACCATACCTGTACTGGATCTCGGCTCCGCACGCCGGGCCGACGGTTCGTTCAATCCGGAGTTCATTGAGGAGCTCCGCGATGCCACGCACCGCGTCGGTTTCTTCCAGGTCATCGGCTACGGCGGTGCACCCGGCCAGGCCAAGGATCTGCTGGCGACCATCAGTCGCTTTTTCGATCTTCCGCTCGAGGAACGCATGAAGCTGGACAACCGTCTGTCCCCGCATTTCCGTGGCTACACCCGGATGGGCACGGAGGTCACGCAGGGAAGGGCGGATGCGCGCGAGCAGATCGACTACTCACCCGACCGGGAGCCGGTGCACGACTATCCGCCCGAGCAGCCGTACTGGCTCCTGCAGGGCCACAACCTGTGGCCGGAGGAGTCCATGCCGGAGCTGAAGCAGGCGGCGATGGCCTGGGCCGAGCTCATGTCCAAGGTGGGGGCGGAGCTCATGCAGGCCATCGCCGTGTCGCTCCAGCAGCCGGTGGACTATTTCGACGAGCCGTTCAGGGATACTCCGGCCTGGATGGGCAAGCTGGTCCATTACGTCGGCGGAGTGGTGGAAGCGGCCGGAGACCAGGGCGTGGGCTCCCATGCGGACTACGGGTTTGTGACCCTCCTCCTTCAGGATGAGGTGGGCGGGCTTGAAGTGCAGCCGCCGGGCTCCAGCGGGTGGGTTTCCGTGAAACCGATCCCCGAAGCGCTGGTGGTGAACCTTGGCGAAATGCTCGAAGTGGCCACGGAGGGCTATCTGGCCGCCACCATCCACCGGGTCAAAGCTCCGCCGCCAGGGGTGGACCGTTATTCCGTCCCGTTCTTCTGGTCGCCCCGCCTTGACGCGGTAATCGATCCGGTACCCCTCCCGGCGGAGATCAAGGCCCAGGCACGCGGCATCACTGATGACCCGTCCAATCCGATGCTCGCCTCGTTCGGCCTGAACATGCTCAAGGGCCGGATGCGTGCCCACCCGGATGTCACCGAGCGTCACTACCCTGAGCTGATGAAGCCCTGAACCGGAGCCTTGAAGCGGTGCCCTGCATAGGCTAGGTCCTCTGGCTAGATCCCCACGCGCCACCCTTCGCGGGCAGGGCAGGAATTCACGACGACGTCCAGCCCAGCGGTCTTCGCGCGTTCCACGGCGGCGTCGTCGAACACGCCGAGCTGCAACCACACCGCCTTGGCGCCGACTGCGATGGCCTGGTCGATGACGGCCCCTACCTTCTGCGAATTGACGAAACAGTCCACGACGTCGATCGGGTGCTTTTCCGCCGGAATCTCGGAGAGGGAACGGTAGCCTTTCTCGCCGTGCACGTCGTCGCCCGGCAGGTTAACCGGGATGATCTCCATACCCATGCGGTCGCGGACAAACAGCGAGACGTCGTACGCCGAGCGCCACTCATTCCGGGTCAGGCCGACGATGGCCCAGGTGCCCTTCGTTCGCATGAGTCGGTCGACAACCGCCGGATCGTTTTCGTGAGCCATGCATCAACTCTACTCCAGCGGCAATTTGGCGGTCTTTTCCGAATATGTGGATGGCAGGCAGTGATCCCGACCGTGATGAACGAATATTACAGCTCCAAAGGTGCCAATTTTGAGAAATCCTGCAAGTCGGCTCTAGTAGGTAGTGACCATCCCGAGCGGCCGAGAGACCTGGATCGATGAAGCCGCAGCAACCCCCGGTGACGTGAGACGACCATTCCCACGTCACTGTTCTTCCGTCCCGGCGGCGGGCTAGGGGTGCTACTGCCAGGACCGATGGAGTGCTGCAATGACCCCAAAGAATGCTTCTGCCCTGCCCAACCTTGCCCGGATTCCATCTGAGGCAACCCCACAAACCACTTCGGACGCGACGGCGAACGAAGCAGGGCTGCGTGACGCGCCCGGCTCCTTCAGCGGCTCTTCGGGATGGTCCTCGACCGAGCCAACGGACGGCGCAGTGCACGGCGTCCCCACCGACGGGCCGGCGCGTCACAGCGGCACCACCCCCACTGTCGATCCCAGCACCATTGTCGATCCCGGCAACGTGGCCTTCTGGGAGGAACAGGCCCTCCGGTTGGACTGGGCCGAGCGCCCCGTCAACCAGCAACGTGGCACCCAAAGGCCTTGGCACACGGCGCACAGCTGGCTGCCCGCCGACGTCGAAGCCGGCCGTGGACCCGAGATCAAGTGGTTCGACGGCGGCAGGCTGAACGTCGCGTACAACTGCGTGGACCGCCATGTCGCCGCCGGCCGCGGGGACAAGGTGGCGCTGTTCTTCGAGGGCGAACCGGGCGACCGCCGCACCATCACCTACGCCGAACTGCAGCGTGAAGTCTCCAAGGCCGCCAATGCCCTGCTGGCCCTCGGCATCACCAAGGGTGACCGCGTGGTCATCTACCTGCCCGTGATCCCGGAAACCGTCATTATCACGCTCGCGGTGGCCCGGATCGGAGCCGTGCACTCCCTGGTGTTCGGCGGGTTCTCCGCCGAGGCACTCCGGTTCCGCGTCGTTGACACCGGCGCGAAGCTGCTGGTGACCACCGACGGCCAGTTCCGCCGCGGCGTCGCGGTCCCGGTCAAGGACAACGCCGATGCCGCCGTCGCCGGCGACAACGCCATCGAGCGCGTCCTGGTCATCAACCGCACCACCGCCCCCGCAGACCTCCCTGCAGTCCCAATGACCGCAGGCCGCGACGTCTGGTGGCATGACGTCGTCGGGCCCGCCTCCGACGTGCACGAACCGGAGGCGTTCGACGCCGAGACTCCCCTGTTCATCATGTACACCTCCGGCACCACGGGTAAGCCCAAGGGACTGGTCCACACCTCCGGCGGCTACCTGACCCAGGCCTCCTGGAGCTTCGAGCACCTGTTCAGCAACCCCGATCCGGCGCTCCGGGACCAGGACGTGCACTGGTGCACGGCCGACCTCGCCTGGGTCACCGCGCACACCTATGAGATATACGGCCCGCTCTCCAACGGCGTGACGCAGGTGATCTTCGAGGGCACGCCCAACACCCCGCATCCCGGCAGGCACTTCGAGATCATCGAACGCTACGGCGTCACCCAGTACTACACGGCGCCCACCCTGGTCCGCTCGCTCATGGGCTGGTTCCCGGACGGCGTGCCTGACAGCTACGACTTCTCCTCGATCCGGATGCTCGGCACCGTGGGAGAGGCCGTGAACCCGGAGGCCTGGCGCTGGCTGCGCGACAACCTCGGTGCAGGCACCGCGCCCATGGTGGATACCTGGTGGCAGTCCGAAACCGGGGCCACCATCATGTCCCCCGCGCCCACGGACACCGAATTCAAGCCCGGCTGCGCTGCCCGCCCGCTCCCCGGCGTCAGCACCCGGGTGGTGGACGAGGCAGGGAACCGCACCGACCCCGGTGTGCAGGGCTTCATCGTCGTGGACCAGCCGGGCCCGGCAATCGCCCGGACCGTCTGGGGCAACCCGCGCCGCTACTTCGACTCCTACTGGAGCCAGTATGCGGAGCAGGGCTGGTTCCTTGCCGGCGACGGCGCCAAGTACGACGTCGACGGCGACATCTGGATCCTCGGTCGGGTTGACGACACACTCAACGTCTCAGGCCACCTGCTCTCCACGATCGAGATCGAGTCCGCCCTCGTCACCCACCCGGACGTGGTGGAAGCGGGCGTCTGTCCGGTCGCCGACCCCAAGACGGGCCACGCCGTCGTCGCGTTTGTGGTTTTGAAGGGCGGGGTTTCGGCGGGCTTGGTTTCGACGAGCTCAACCAGCGAAGCCCTCCGCAACCACGTTGCCAAGGAGATCGGCCCGATCGCCAAGCCGCGCGACGTCGTCGTTGTCCCGGACGTACCCAAGACCCGCAGCGGCAAGATCATGCGCCGGCTGCTGACCCAGCTTTACGAGGGAACCACCCTCGGCGACACCACGTCGCTACAGAACGAACCGGCCATTGCCGGTATCCAGGATGCGCTGCACCGATGCGCTACCGCCGTCCCCGGAAACCCCAACTCCGGACAGAAGTAAAGGAACGATCATGAACGACATCAGCAACGTAGCCCGTCTTTCCGAACCCCTGAAGTTCGCCTACTGGGTGCCGAACGTGTCCGGCGGCCTGGTGGTCTCCACCATTGAGCAGCGCACCAGCTGGGACTTCGACTACAACAAGAAGCTGGCCCGCATCGCGGAGGAATCCGGCTTCGAATACGCCCTGACGCAGACCCGCTATGCCGCATCCTACGGCGCCGACAAGCAGCACGAGGCGACGTCCTTCAGTCTCGCCCTGCTGGCGGCCACGGAGCGGCTTAAGGTCATCTCGGCCGTCCACCCCGGCATGTGGCACCCCGGTGTGCTGGCCAAGTACATCATCACCGCCGACCACATTTCGAACGGCCGCGCCGCCGTCAACATCGTCTCCGGCTGGCTCAAGAACGAGTTCACCAACTTTGGCCTCGAATGGCTGGAGCACGACGAACGCTACGTCCGCACCGAGGAATTCATCAGGGTGCTGCGCGGGCTGTGGACGGAGAAGGACTACAGCCAGGCCGGCAAGTACTACAACATCACCGACTTCACCCTGAACCCCGCCCCCGTGGACGTTCCGGGGCGCGCGCACCCGGAGATCTTCTTCGGCGGAAACTCGACGGCGGCCCAGGCCACCGCGGGCCGCGTCGCCGACTGGTACTTCTCCAACGGCAAGGACCTGGAGGGATTCAAGGAGAACATCGCAGGCGTGGTCTCGGCGTCCGGCGAGACCCGGCGCGGCACCGAGGGCGCGCTGGCCGCACCCCGGTTTGGCCTCAACGGCTTCGTCATCGCCCGCGACTCCGAGAAGGAAGCCCGCGACACCCTCCGCGAAATCGTCGAGAAGGCACACAAGCCCGCTGTGCAGGGCTTCCGCGACGCCGTCCAGGAAGCCGGCGCGTCCACCAAGGACGGCAAGGGCATGTGGGCGGACTCCACGTTCGAGGATCTGGTCCAGTACAACGACGGCTTCAAGACGCAGCTGATCGGCACCCCCGAGCAGATCGCCGAGCGGATCGTTGAGTACAAGAAGATCGGCGTGAACCTGTTCCTCACCGGCTACCTGCACTTCCAGGAGGAAGTCGCTGCCTTCGGCCAGGACATCCTGCCGATGGTGCGCGAACTCGAGGCGGACCTCGCCCGCAAGAACGGCACCGAGCTGGACTTGTCCCAGACGCCGGTGGCTTCGGCAAGCTCAACCAGTGGGCTGGTGAACGTCTAGTGGCTGACCGCAAATTCGGGTTCCGCACCCGCGCCCTGCACGCCGGCGGCACGCCCGACGCCGAGCACGGCGCCCGTGCCGTCCCCATCTACCAGACCACGTCGTTCGTGTTCAAGGACACCCAGGACGCCGCCAACCTGTTCGCCCTGCAGAAGTACGGCAACATCTACTCCCGCATCGGCAACCCGACCGTGGCGGCGTTTGAGGAGCGCATCGCGTCCCTCGAGGGCGGCATAGGAGCTGTCGCGACGTCGTCGGGCATGGCCGCTGAATTCATCACCTTCGCCGCCCTCACCCAGGCCGGCGACCACATCGTGGCGGCATCCCAGCTCTACGGCGGCACCGTCACCCAGTTGGATGTCACCCTGCGCCGCTTCGGTGTGGACACCACGTTCGTCCCCGGCACCGACCCCGCCGACTACGCGGCCGCCGTCCGCGAGAACACGAAGGCAATCTTCGTCGAGGTGGTGGCCAACCCGTCGTCGGAGGTCCAGGACCTGGCGGCCCTGGCAAAGGTGGCGCACGACGCCGGCATCCCCCTCGTCGTCGACGCCACCTTGAGCACGCCATACCTCGTGCGGCCGATCGAGCACGGCGCGGACATCGTGATCCACTCCGCCACGAAGTTCATCGGAGGCCACGGCACCACCCTGGGCGGCGTCATCGTGGAGAGCGGCCGGTTCAACTGGGGCAACGGCAAGTTCCCCACCATGACCGAGCCCGTGGCCTCGTACGGCAACGTATCCTGGTGGGGCAACTTCGGCGAATACGGGTTCCTCACCAAGCTGCGCTGCGAACAGCTGCGAGACATCGGGCCCGCCCTCTCCCCGCAGTCCGCATTCCAGTTGCTGCAGGGAGTTGAAACCCTCCCCCAGCGCCTGGACGAGCACCTGAAGAACGCCCAGGCCGTGGCCGAGTGGCTCGAGGCCGACGAACGCGTGGCCTACGTGAACTTCTCCGGACTGCCCTCCCATCGGCACTTCGAGCGGGCGCGGAAGTACCTGCCCCTGGGACCGGGCTCCGTGTTCTCCTTCGGCGTGAAGGGCGGCCGGGCAGCGGGGCAAAAGTTCATTGAATCCCTGCAACTCGCCTCGCACTTGGCCAACGTGGGCGACGCCCGCACGCTGGTCATCCACCCCGGGTCCACGACCCACCAGCAGCTGAGCCCGGCCCAGCTCGAATCCGCCGGCGTTCCGGAGGACCTGGTTCGCATCTCGGTTGGCCTGGAAGACATCGACGACATCCTGTGGGACCTGGACCAGGCCCTCACCGAGGCGCAGAACGCAACGGCGGAAGACGCCGTCGTTGTTGACGACGCGGCAGCTGATTCCTGCACGATTGGAGCACGGGCATGAGCACCACTGAGAGAACTTGGGCAGGTCCCTCTGCGCCGGAGCGTTTAGGCCTCCTGCGTGAGGCGAAGTCCATTGCCATCGTGGGCGCATCGGACAAGCCCTCCCGGGCGAGCTACTTCGTGGCCACCTATCTGCAGTCCTCGACGCGGTACAAGGTGTACTTCGTCAACCCCGTGGTCAAGGAGATCCTCGGCCAGCCGACGTACGCCTCACTGGCGGACCTGCCGGAGAGCCCGGACATCGTGGACGTGTTCCGCAAGCACGATGACCTGCCGGGCGTGCTCGACGAGGCCGTGGCCGCGGGTGCCAAGACCCTCTGGCTGCAGCTCGGCTCGTGGCACGAGGGCGTTGCGCAGGATGCCGAGGCCGCGGGACTGAACGTGGTGATGGACCGCTGCGTCAAGATCGAGCACGCACGCTTCCACGGCGGGCTTCACCTGGCCGGGTTCGATACGGGAGTGATCTCCTCGAAGCGGCAGGTCCTGGCTTAAAAACAGGCCGGTAAGACCGAAGACATTAAAATGCCGGGCTGGAATTTGATGGGGGACAACTTCCAGCCCGGCACTCTCACTTCGGTAATCGACGGGGAACCCGAAAGGGTTACGCCGATTCCAAAACTTTTTCAAAAACTTATTTTCCGCCCGGTTACCCCCCTCAGCGTCCGGGCTCGCTAGGAGTTTTTGTACACGTACCGCGACTTCAGGCCGTTTGGGGCCAACAAGCGCCAGTCCCAGTTCTTCCGTTCCGGAACGTCGCGGCCGTCCTGCTTGCAGTCGATGCACACGATTCTTGGAGCCCTTGTACCCGTAGCGATCGTAGTACGAGCTGTTCCCGCGGTTCATTTCAGAAGTGATCTGCACTGCGCTCGACCTGGCAGAACTCCTCGCCCAGCGGCCTGCCGGCTCCACCGGGCAGGCTGCTGTAAAGGGGGACTCCCTATAAGTCGATCTCGAGTTCGTGCCGCCACAACCGTTTGGCAGCCCGTTCCAGCTCGGCCGGCCAAGCGGCGTGACATACGTCCGCGAGTTGGCGGGCTCTGACCAAGTACTCCGCAGCCAAGGCTCGTTGCGCCTCCCGCAGGCCAGTCTCGGTGAGCCCGATGGCTGGCAGCCGCGCCAGACAGTCCTGTTGCTCCCTGGTCAGATGACGCGCAATTCGTTTGGCACCGGTCCCGATCACGATCCCGTTCTCAGCCAGCATCAGCGGGATCAACAGACCGTCGCGCATCATCACTGTTGTTTGTGAGAGTGCAAGGAGGTCGTTCCGGTGGAGGGCCGTGACGGTGCTACCCATCAGGTAGAGGAAGATTTGGGCCTGCTGCCCCGGAAAGAAGGGCTCTGCAGAGGAGACCCCCGCCGCATATTCGCTGGCCACCAGTGCGTCTTTATCCACAAGTACTTGCCGCATGGTGCCCTGGCGCAGCTCATCTTCCAGTGAATGGAGGTTCAGGTCGACGTGGACCCAGTCAGGAGTAAGACAGATGAAGGCCCGGGCTATACCCGGGATGGCATCCGCCAGCACCAAAGGCATCAGCGAGCCCAGCCATTCAACAGCGCCGAACGTGTCAGGTTCCTCAACGATGAGGTGCAAATCGATGTCGCTCCATGCATCGGCCTCGCCGCGCGCAAACGAGCCCTCCAGCCATGCAGCACGCACTCGACCGTCGTCACTGCACGCTGCGAGCAGTTGAAGGAGGGCCGGTCGCAGCCGAGCTGGGACGTCAGCGCTGATTAGAGTCATCCAACGATTCTTCCAGTTACTCCTAGAACTTCCCGAAGCCGCAGGGGCCGTCCCAGGTTCTTCCAACTGGGACTTTAAAGGTTTTCTTAACTCCTCTATGTGCCAGGAGTGTTATGAGCCAGTTCGAGTAGGCCGGCTTCTGTGTGTGTGAATCCACAAGCCTGGCGATAAAACGTAGCGAGGTGCGGCTCATAGTCCACATGCACCCACTGACAACCTCGGTTGGCGATGTCCGCTATCAAGGATTTAACGATTGCGGTTCCGATGCCCTGACTTTGGTAATCGGGAGCTACTGCCGTGTCGAGAAGAAAGGCGTGTGAACCGCCGTCCCATGCGGCGTGAACGAAGCCCACTAGTTGCTCTCCTTCGAAAGCGCCTACCCAGCTGACGCTATGCAGTTCGAGGCGTTCCCTCCAGGGAGTCATGCGGAATGGTGCGCCGAAGGCATCTGCATGGAGTTGAGAAAGTGAAGCGTCGTCCACGTTGAATCGAACGACCAGTTTTGAACCGTTGGAAGCCATTAGGGCAGTTTCGCCGCAGGATGGGTCATATCCAGGTTGTCGCCCTCGATCAGGCAATGCGCCAGGTCCTTGGCGGTCAATTCCGAGTGCAGTTCGTAGGCCACACTCGTCTTTCCTACCCCGGAACACCTAATCGGAGGCATCCACGACGGAGGGTGTTCCAGTTCCTTGGAACCGAGACACCCTCTCCGTTCACGCCCCGTGCTCATATCCAACGAGCCAGTGAAGTCCGTGACGATCGATAACTTGGCCATCTGACGCTCCCCAGGGCTTCGGCGCCAGGGGATCGACCACCGAACCACCAACAGAGAGTTTGTCGAACCATTCATGGAGAACTTCCGGTTCAGCGGTTCCCAGCACCGAGAGCATGAGGCCTTCGACCTGGACCGATTTCTCGCCGGCTGCTGCATCGGCTCCGGCCAAAGCAACTAAGCCGTGGAGCTCACCGTGAGCTATCGCGCTTAACGCGCCGTCGCTCCTGCCAAAGTCCTCGTACGTATGTAAAGAAAGCTCACCGCCGAAAACGTCCCTGTAAAAGGTGAGCGCTGCCCGAGCCGTTCCGGGAAAAATGACATAGGGCTGAAGGGTCGCCATGCGCCCACTCTATAGGTCGCCTCACTGGATCGTGCTTCAGCGCTAACGTGTTCGACGCGGCAGCAGTCCACGGACCGGCAGCAGGCTAATCTTCTGGGCGCCGAGCTCCACCGCGGCCCTGTCGGCGGCCGCAATCCCTACGGTGCCCCGCGCCACCAACGCCCCGATCACCGCAGCCCGGCTCCGGGCCTGTTCACACGCGGCATCCGACATCGTCAGCTGTCCCCGAGCAGCAATGCGAAACGGATCGGCGTCCTTGCCTTGCTCCTTTGGGAACAGGAGTACCGAACAGCAGCGACCCTCGTGCAGAGGAGTACCGCCCGGCCAGTGCTCACAAATCATCTGCACACCCCCGAACTACAGGAAGGTTTGCGCAGTCAACTTCTGAAATTGACAACAAGTGTACAAAAACTCGGGTTGCTCGGTTTAAGGCGTGCCGGGGACCGGCTTGGCCGGGACGGTCGGCATGCCTCCCGGCAGCGTAGGCACTGCCGGCAACGGCTTGGCCGGAAGCTTGGGAGCCACGCCGGTTCCTGGGACTGTGGGCAGCTGGCTGGGCCGGCCGGGCGACGGCGTCTGGCCCTTCGCCGCCCCGTGGGATGAACCGTCCGCCGCCGAAGAGTTCGATGAACCGTTCGAGGGAGCCGGATCCGTCTGGGCGGGCGTCACAGGTGCCGACGGCGAAGCAGCCGTCCCGGTAACCGATGGCTTGGGTGCAGCAACAGTTGGCCCCGGAGCCGCCGGAATGCCGGCGGGCGACGTGGGCACCGGCGTCGGCGCGGTTGTCTCGCTGGTCGGCTGGAAGATTCGAACCACGGTATGGCTTACGCTGTTGCGGAAGTCCTCGCTGGAGGCTGCGACAGCGCCAGCCCCAAGCCCCATGGCACCGACCACTGCGGCGCCCACCACAAAGCCCATGCGCCGCTGCCGGTTGCGGCGGTGCAGTTGGAGGCTGTCTACGTTGGAGGCGGCGCGTCGCATGGCTGGGCCCTGGGCAGGCAAGACTGACGCGGATACGCCTGAAGCGGATGCCCCGTGTGCGAGCATCGCGGCGAGATCGGCCCGCGGTTGGGGTGCGGAGTCCTGGGCGAGCCCGCGCAGTTCTTCGAGGGACCTGCGGAGATCGGCGTCGTCTTCGAGCCCGGAATCCAGGAGGATCGCCTGGATCTCTCCTTCTTCGCGGCCTGCCGGCGTGACACTCATGATGCTGCGTGGTCCTTTTCCTTGACGAGTTCGCGCAGGGCTATCAGCCCGCGGCGCTGGAGCTGTTTGATGGCCCCGGGGGTCTTGTCCATGATGCCGGCCACCTGTTCGACCGAAAGGTCCGCCACGATCCGCAGGACCAGCACTTCCCGCTGGTCGTCGTTGAGCATGGCAAGTGATGAAGTGATTCCGCCCAGCGAACCGAGCACCTCGTCCTCGGCGGAACTCGACCGACGTTCATCCAAGAGCGGGTCGAATTCGGTAAGCTGCGGCGTTCTCGCGGACCGGCGGTGATAGTCCACGAGCCGGGCATGAGCCACGGAAAAGATGAATGTCCGCAACCCGGAGTGGCCGCCCCTGACATTGCTGAGCTTGGGCAGGACATCCACGAAGACGTCCTGCGTGAGGGCTTCGGCGTCGTCCACCCCGCGGGCGCGGAAATAGCCGAGGACTGCGGGCGAAATGATGCTGTAGACGGCGGTGAAGCCGGAGGGGTCGCCAGAAAGGGCTGCTGACAATTCGTCGTCGGTCAGCTGAGCTGCCAAGGAGCTGTCCTTCCCTTTACTGCAGGTGTGCGGCGGTAGTAAGCCTAGCCGCCGCACACCTCACGCCCCTATTCGGGGAACGCCCTGTTCGCTTGCTGCGGACTACTTGCCGGTGGGCAGGTCGGCAGCAGCGTCAGCCTTGACGTCAGCGTCTGCAGCGACGGACGGTGCGGCCGGCTTGGCCACGTGGTCCGCAACGTTCGGCACAGCCGGGGTGGCGGGAACGGCCGGGGTGGCCGGAACGCCGGCGCCACCGGGAACAGCAGGGGTGGCGGCGTTCACGTTGGCGCCTGCAGCCTTGTCCCCGGCGGAGACGTTGGCGTTGGCGTTGGCGGCAGCGTTGTCCTTGTCAGCTTCCACTGCGGCGTCGGCTGCGTCCGCAGCTTCGCCGGCAGCCTTGGCCTTGGCGGCCGGGGCGGCAGGAACCGTCGGGGTGGCCGGCGTGGCCGGTACGGCGGGGGCTGCCGGAACCTCGGGGGTGGTAGGAACGGCCGGCGTGGCGGGCGTAGCGGGGGTCACCTCTGCATGCTGCGAGCTGGACACCTGGGCAGCGTTGGCCAGTCCGATGCTGGAGAAACCTCCAACAGCGAGGATGGCGGCGCCGACAGCAATCTTGGTGGTCTTGCTAACACTCTTCATCAGAAAAAAATCCTTTGGTTGATTGAAGGCCGGGCCGGAGGCCGATGGGGGACAACCTCCTGCCCGGCGCTTACATATACGTAATCGCAGCGGCGGGCCAGCAGGTTACGCGGTTCCGAAAACTTTTTTCTGACGGGATGTTTTCTCCCTTGAAAGCACGACGGCGGCGGGCCACCGTGAGGTGACCCGCCGCCGTCGGGAACTGCTTGCTTGAGCTGTTGCTGCCGGACGCTTCCGGCGTCAGTCGTTGATCAGATCGTTGACCACGATGGTCTGGTCGCGGTCCGGTCCGACGCCGATCGCGGAGAAGCGCGTGCCGGACAGCTTCTCGAGGGCCAGCACGTAGTTGCGGGCGTTCTCGGGCAGGTCAGCCAGCGTGCGGGCGCCGGTGATGTCCTCGGTCCAGCCTTCGAAGTATTCGAAGATGGGCGCGGCGTGGTGGAATTCCGTCTGGGTCATGGGCATCTCGTCGTGCCGGACGCCGTCGACGTCGTAAGCCACGCACACCGGGATCTGTTCGATGCCCGTGAGGACGTCCAGCTTGGTGACGAAGTAGTCGGTGAAGCCGTTAACGCGGGAGGCGTGGCGGGCCAGGACGGCGTCGTACCAGCCGCAGCGGCGCGGGCGTCCGGTGTTGACGCCGAATTCGCCGCCGGTCTTCTGCAGGTACATGCCCATCTCGTCGAAGAGCTCCGTAGGGAACGGGCCCGCGCCGACGCGCGTGGTGTACGCCTTGATGATGCCGATGGACCGCGAGATGCGGGTGGGGCCGATGCCCGAGCCTACAGAGGCGCCGCCGGCGGTGGGATTGGAGGAGGTGACGAACGGGTAAGTGCCGTGGTCGACGTCGAGGAACGTGGCCTGGCCGCCCTCCATGAGCACCACCTTGCCCTCGTCCAGGGCGGTGTTCAGCACGAGGGTGCTGTCGATGACCAGGGGGCGTAGCCGGTCGGCGAAGGAGAGGAAGTAATTGACCACTTCATCCACCTCGATGCTGCGGCGGTTGTAGATCTTGACCAGAAGCTCGTTCTTCTGGCGCAGCGACCCTTCCACCTTCTGGCGCAGGATCGACTCGTCGAAGACGTCCTGGACGCGGATCCCCAGGCGGGCAACCTTGTCCATGTACGTAGGCCCGATGCCGCGGCCGGTGGTGCCGATGGCGCGGCTGCCGAGGAAGCGTTCGGTGACCTTGTCCAGCACCTGGTGGTACGGGGCCACAAGGTGGGCGTTGGCGGAGACACGCAGCTTGGAGGTGTCCGCGCCGCGGGCTTCGAGGCCCTCGATCTCCTGGAAAAGTGCCTCGAGGTTGACGACGCAGCCGTTGCCGATGATGGGGACGGCGTTGGGGCTGAGGATACCGGCCGGAAGGAGCTTGAGCTCATACTTCTCGCCGCCTACGACGACGGTGTGCCCGGCGTTGTTGCCGCCGTTCGGCTTCACTACGTAGTCGACGCGGCCGCCAAGCAGGTCGGTGGCCTTACCTTTTCCTTCGTCGCCCCACTGGGCTCCGACGATCACGATTGCTGGCATGGGATCCTCCCCCATTCGTTCGGGCCTGGTCCGGATGGATCACCGAGGTGCTTCAACCGGAGGTCGGCGCCGTTCATGAGAATGCCCCGAATTCGTCGCCCGAACCCGCGGCGTTGACGGGGGAAGGGACGCAAGAGTTCCGGGGCTCTTACCACCCAAGTTTAGCGGATGAGGGGCAAAAGTATGGCTTTTGGTGTTTCGCCCGTGACGGAGACTCCGGCGACACATTCCGCCTGCGATTTGCCACTGTCTCCATCCGGAGACTTAAGTGAGAGTGAACCATCCGGAGCGGCCGAGAGACCTGGATCGCTGACGCCGCAGCAACCTTGCACCGAAGGCAGCGCCCCTGCGCCTGCCGTCCGTAAAGGTGCTACCGCCAGGACCGATGGAAAGGAAACCCTGCCTTGTCACTGAACACCGACCACATCCGCGTCACCCACGCCGGATCCCTGCCCCGCACCCCGGAGCTCATCGCCGCCAACGCTGCCAAGGAAGCCGACGGCATCACGCCCGAGTTCCTGGACCTCCTGGAAACCTCCGTGGTGGACATCGTCCAGCGCCAAAAGGACCTGGGCATCCACATCCCCAACGACGGCGAATACGGGCACGCGATGTCCAGCAGCGTTGACTACGGCGCCTGGTGGAACTACTCGTTCGCGCGCCTCGGCGGCCTCGAACCCACCAACGTGGACCGCTGGGCCGATGCCGAGGTGCACCGTTCCGGGCCGGGCAACATCGTCCTGACCTCCTTCCCGGACCGCCGGGACAGGCAGAAGTTCAACGACGCCTACAGCGATCCCTCGTCCGGGATCCTCGCCCACCGCAAGAGCGTCGCGCAGCCCAAGATCGCCGGTCCGCTGACCTACACCGGGCAGGACCTCGTGGCCTCGGACGTCGCCAACCTCAAGACCGGCATGCAGGCAGCCGGCCTCACCGAGGGTTTCGTCGCGTCGCTTTCGCCCGGTTCCTGCGCACGGGTTGCCAACGACTACTACAAGACCGAAGAGGAACTGGTCTACGCTTGCGCCGACGCCATGCGGGAGGAATACAAGGCAATCATCGACGCCGGGCTGACCGTGCAGCTCGATGACCCGTCGCTGGCGGAAAGCTGGGACCAGATCAACCCCGAGCCCAGCCTCGAGGACTACCTCAACTTCATCCAGCTCCGGGTCGAGGCCACCAACTGGGCCCTGCGCGACCTGCCCCAGGACCAGATCCGGCTGCACGTCTGCTGGGGATCCTGGCACGGCCCCCACACCACTGACATCCCCTTTGCCGACATCATCAGCTCCGTCCTGCAGATCAATGCAGGCGGCTACTCGTTTGAGGCAGCCAACGTCCGGCACGAGCACGAATGGCGGGTGTGGGAAGACACCAAGCTTCCCGAGGGCAAGGTCATCATTCCTGGCGTTGTCTCGCACGCCACCAACGTCGTGGAGCATCCGGAACTGGTGGCGGACAGGATCGAACGCTTCGCCAGGCTCGTGGGACGCGAGAACGTTATCGCCTCCACCGACTGCGGCCTCGGCGGCCGCGTCCACCCGCAGATCGCCGTCGCGAAACTTGAGGCTCTCGGAGAAGGCGCACGCCTCGCCACCAAACGGCTCTGGAAGTGATTTAGCCCGCATTTGCTGCCCTGCAGGCCCTTCCCCCCGCGTGTCGGCCACGGCGGCGCGCGGGGGCGGGGTTCTCGGTTGTGTCGCCTTGCTAAACTGGAGTGAACCGGTCAGCTACCGGTCCACACCTTATTTCAAATCACGCCGCACTCGGCATGCCTGCGGCGTGCCGGCCCTGCGGCGCGGCAGCGCGACCCACCTGCAGGAGACACACCACCACATGACAGCCCTGGCTACCGAATCTTTCCATGAACAGCTTCTGAGGCGCCGTTACGAGCCCAACGTTGCCGCTGTCAATGAGCTCTGCGATACATTGCAGAGCACCAAGCCGGGCACCCAGGTGCCGTACGTCGACCCCGCGCACGACGTCGACGAATGCCGCATCATTAGCCTCTTCTCCAACATCGGCGCGGCATCGCCCACCGGCTTCATCATGCCGGGCGACGACGATGCTGCCACCCGCATGCTGGGCCTCCAGTGGAAGCTGGGCCTGCGGCCGGAGTACATCATGCCGTGGAACGTCCACCCGTGGCACACGGGGGATGAGCCGAACGGCAAGTTCACCCCCCGACCAGATTCAGGCCGGCCTCAAGCCGCTGCTGAAATTTCTGGCACTGGTCCCCCGCGCCTCGGTCATCGTGGCCCACGGCACCGAGGCCAACCGCCTCGCCGGCCTGCTGCTCAAGACCGAGGTTCCGCTGCTCTGGCGCCGGGGGCTCAAGACCTACAAGGTCCGTTCGCTGAGCGGCCGCTCCTTCGCAGGAAGCCCCGAGCGGCAGAAGCAGTACCTCGACGAGATGCAGGTTGCCTACGCCGACGCGATGGCCCGCACCGGCCTGGCGAAGGCCGCCAGCTAAGCGTCGGTGAAGCATAACCTCCGCTGATTGAGCTTGCCGATATCAGGCCCCACATCCGGGTCTCGACAAGCTCGCCAGCGGACCGGCTTGAGCAGCGGTTCGGCCCCATCAACGACGGCGGGCGGTCACCTTCCAGGAGAAGGTGACCGCCCGCCGTCGTATTTAACTCAGTTGTATTACTTGCCCTCGATGGCAGCTTTGGCCACGGGGTCCGAGTCGTTGAGGAACTTCTCGATGCGCTGGGGCTCCTCCGCCTCGTTGATGGCGGCGGAGGCGCGGCCCAGCGAGTAAAGCGCCCGCAGGAAGCCGCGGTTGGGCTCGTGCTCCCACGGGATGGGCCCGACGCCCCGCCAGCCGTTGCGGCGGAGCGAGTCCAGGCCACGGTGGTAGCCGACCCGCGCATAGGCATAGGAATCGATGGTGCGGCCTTCCGACCACGCCTCCTCGGCCAGCACGGCCCACAACAGCGACGACGTGGGGTGCTTTTCCACGAGGTCCAGTGCCTCCTGGCCCGACTCCAGCTGCGCGTAGACCTCAGTCTCGGCGGGCAGAAGCGTGGGCTCAGGACCCATGAGGTTCTTACGGAACTCGTCGGACATGACTAGAAGGTCTTGCCCGCGGAGCCCAGCTGCTGGGTTGCTTCGACAACCCGGGCGGCGAGGCCGGCCTCGGCGGAGGCTCCCCAGACGCGGGGGTCGTAGGTCTTCTTGTTGCCCACTTCGCCGTCCACCTTCAGGACACCGTCGTAGTTGCGGAACATGTGGTCTACCACTGGACGGGTGTACGCGTACTGGGTGTCCGTGTCGATGTTCATCTTGATGGTGCCGTAGGACACGGCGTCCGCGATTTCCTGGTCGGAGGAGCCGGAGCCGCCGTGGAACACCAGGTCAAACGGGTTCTCCTTGCCGATCCGGGCACCGACCTGGGCCTGGATGTCCTTCAGGATCTCCGGGCGCAGCTTCACCCCGCCCGGCTTGTACACGCCATGCACGTTGCCGAAGGTCAGTGCGGTGATGTAGCGGCCGTTCTCGCCGGCGCCGAGGGCCTCGATGGTGGCGAGGGCGTCGTCGACCGTGGTGTAAAGCTTCTCGTTGATCTCGTTCTCGACGCCGTCCTCCTCGCCGCCGACGGTGCCGATCTCAACCTCGAGGATCATCTTGGCGGCCGCAGTGCGCTCAAGCAGTTCGCGGGCGATGCGCAGGTTCTCGTCCAGGGTCTCGGCGGAGCCGTCCCACATGTGCGAGTTGAACAGCGGGTTGCGTCCGGCCTTGACCTCGGCCTCGGAAGCAGCCAGCAGAGGCAGGACGAAACCGTCCAGCTTGTCCTTGGGGCAGTGGTCCGTGTGCAGCGCAATGTTCACGTTGTAGTTCTTGGCCACCTCGCGGGCGAAAGCGGCGAAGCCCAGCGAACCGGCAACCATGTCCTTGGTGGAGGCTCCGGACCAGTACGCAGCACCACCGGTGGAGACCTGGACGATGCCGTCAGACTCGGCCTCGGCGAAACCGCGCAGGGCCGCGTTCAGGGTCTGGGAAGAGGTGACGTTGACGGCCGGGAACGCGAAGCCGCCCTTCTTGGCGCGGTCGATCATGTCGGCATAGATATCTGGGGTTGCAATGGGCATGCTGACTCCTAAATCGAATTTCGTCTGCGGGTTGGGTTGACCCTGGAGTGAACCTCGTCGGCTAGGAACCATCCTAGCCATTTCTTTCCACGGGCCGTGGTTCGCGTCACCCGGCCGGGTAACACTTGCCACTGAGAGCCGGTGCCGCCACTGAGATGGCACTTCACGGCAGTCTCAGGCGCAAACACTGCCGCGAAGTGTCATCTCGCGCGCCAGCCTCGGCTCTGCAACGCCGCCCTGACCTTGCCGACGACGGCGGGACGGTCTCCGGCGAGGTCGAACTTCGACACCCGGACCTCAAGCCAGCCACGTTCTGCCGCAATGTCCGCCCGCCGGATATCCCGCAGGTACTGGTCGGCCGCGTTGTGGTGCGAGCCCTCATACTGGACTGCCACCCGCTGGACTGGATACGCGGCATCGGGCCAAAGCGCCGGGCTTCCATAGACGCTCGTCACCACATGGTTCAAGACGGGTTCGGGCAGCCCTCCCCTGACCAGGTAAAGGCGCATCCTCGTTTCGGGCTGGGAGTCAGAGCCAACGCGGACGAGTTCCACGGCGGCTCTGGCCGTGCGTACGCCACGCGTTCCCGGATGCCGGATGCCGGCCGATGATCTCGCGAAGGTCCCCAACATTACACAGCGGCTCGCGCGGTTTCGGAAAGTCAGGGCCATGCGAGCACACAAGTGAGTCGCCGGCCACGACGAGTTCATCTACGTTCAGGACCGAGGCCAGGTCCAGCCAAGTTCGGGCAGGCGAGGTGAGCCGGACGCCGTCGTACTCAATGACCTCGCCGGGGAGCAGCGTGAGGAGGTGACCCACCACGTTTGCCCTTCGGGGCGTGCTGAAACCACGGCGTCGGGCCACGTGGATGCGCCAGTCCGCCTCAAGCCATGCTGGCAGGCCGGCCTGCAGGACCCGGGCTGCGGAGCCGAAGGCGAGCACCGAGGCGTCGTCAATCTCGGTGTACGCGCGCAGCGCGGCGGCTCCGGAAGCCTCCGAGTCGAGGTGCATCCGGATTCCCCGCGAAACGGTGGCAAGGTCCTTGGCCTCGGTGCGGGTTCTGCTGACCCCTGCCTTGTCCGCGGCGCGGAGGGAGAAGGAACCTTTCCTCAGGTGTTCGGGAAGCGGTGCCTTGCGCATGCTCAATTGTTGCCGCCCAGTCAGCGGCCACCGGGGTTATCCACAGGGAAAGCTGCCGTACCCGCGTCGAGTTGGCACTTCACGGCAGTCCGCGCGGCAAACACTGCCGCGAAGTGCCATCCCGGCGGGAGTCAGACGTGCTGGCCGAACACGTGCCGGCGCACCCAGGCGTGCATGGCGATCGCCGCGGCCGAGCCTGCGTTGATGGAACGCGTGGATCCGAACTGCTCGATCGACAGCGTGGCCTCCGCCACCTCATGCACCTCGGGGGTCAGCCCCGGGCCTTCCTGCCCGAAGACCAGCACGCATTTCTGCGGCATTTCGTAGGTCTCCAGGGGAACGGAGTCAGGGAAGATGTCGATCCCGATGATGGCCAGCCCCTCCCCCTGCGCCCAGGCCACGAAGTCCTCCACGGTGGGGTGGTGGCGGACGTGCTGGTAGCGGTCGGTGACCATCGCCCCGCGGCGGTTCCACCGCCGTCGTCCGATGATGTGGACCTCCTTGGCGAGGAACGCGTTGGCGGTGCGCACCACGGTGCCTATGTTGAGGTCGTGCTGCCAGTTCTCGATGGCGATGTGGAAGTCGTGCCGTTTGGCGTCCAGGTCCGCGACGATCGCCTCGTGCTTCCAGTACCGGTACTTGTCCACGACGTTGCGCCGGTCGCCGTCGGTCAGGAGGTCCGGATCCCAGTGGTCGCCCTCCGGCCATTCACCCTCCCAGGGCCCGACGCCGACCTCAGGCTTTGGCTCCGGCGTCCCGTTCTGTTCTGGCTGGGTTGGTTCTGGTTGGGGTTCGGGTGTCCCGGGCGTTTGCGTCACCCCTCAACACTAGACTGGGCTCCGAAGGCAAACATCTCGGTGAAGGAATGACATGGCAGAAGCGGACAAGGTAAAGACATCGGCGGCGGTGTACCGCAGCGGCCAGGACATTGAGTGCTGGCTCACCGACATGGACGGCGTCCTGGTGCATGAGAATCAGGCCGTTCCCGGGGCCGCGGAGCTGGTCCAGCGCTGGGTGGACACCTCAAAGCGCTTCCTGGTCCTGACCAACAACTCCATCTTCACACCGCGCGACCTCGCCGCCCGGCTGCGGGCCTCCGGCCTGGAAATCCCGGAGGAGAACATCTGGACGTCGGCCCTGGCCACTGCCCAGTTCCTGAAGGACCAGGTGCAGGGCTCGGATTCCGGCAACCGCGCGTACACCATCGGCGAGGCAGGACTGACGACGGCGCTCCACGAGGCCGGCTTCATCCTCACCGACCAGAACCCCGACTTTGTGGTGCTCGGAGAAACCCGCACGTACTCCTTCGAGGCAATCACCATGGCGATCCGGCTGATCCTCGCCGGGGCGCGTTTCATCGCCACCAACCCGGACGCCACCGGCCCCTCCAAAGACGGTCCGATGCCCGCAACGGGCGCCATCGCCGCACTGATCACCAAGGCGACAGGCCGGGAACCGTACGTTGTGGGCAAGCCGAACCCCATGATGTTCCGCTCGGCCATGAACCAGATCGATGCACACTCAGAGACCACCGCGATGATCGGCGACCGCATGGACACCGACATCATCGCGGGCATGGAGGCCGGGCTGCACACCGTGCTGGTGCTCAGCGGCATCACGCAGCGCGACGAAATCGCCGCCTACCCGTTCCGGCCCAACCAGGTGCTGAACTCCGTGGCGGACCTCAAGAGCCAGATCTAGAACGGGGTCATCTTCCCGCCGCCTCCGGGCAGCGGGAAGATCTCGTTCTCCAGGTCCTCGAGGATGGGCCGGTACACGAACGGGTTCCAGCCCGGGCTCGCGTGTGCCGGCAGTGCGCCCGTGGTCTGCCGGTCGGCTGCGACCATGTTGGCGGCGAACGTGTGCGCCCAGGAATCACGGGCCGTCCGGTAGTTGACGGTCTGGTCCCGGGGATTTCCGATGTAGGCCATGCGGGTATCGCCGATCTGGCCCGCAAAGCGCGTGGCATCGAAGTGGTAGATGTAGGCGGATTCTGTCTGGACCAGCACGCTGGAGGGTGCGATCGGGGACAGCTGCTCCAGCGTCTGGTCGAGGATCTGCCGCCACGAGCGCTCGTCCTTGTGGACCACCCGCTCCCCCAGCTCGTAGCCCCCGCGCAGCACGGAGGGGATCCGGAAGCCGCTTTCGTAGAGGAACACCACGCCGTCGAACCAGCTCTGGTCCAGGACGTCGAACTTGCTGTAGGGGCTGCAGTCGAGCACGATCAGCTCAACCTTGACGCCATGCAGCTCCAGCAGCCGGGCTGCCACCTGCGTCGCCACCATCCCGCCGAAGCTGTGGCCGTAGAAGTAGAGCGTGGTGAGGTTGTGTGCCCGTACGTGCTCAATCACCGCGATGACCAGCTGGTCGATGTCCAGTCCGAGGTTCGAATACCCGGCCGCCGCGAGCTGGCCGCGCAGCCGGAGGCTTCCGCGGAGCGAGTTGAGGATCCACTGGGCCTCTTCCCAGCTTGTCTTGTAGCCGGGGAACAGGATCCAGCTGGCGTTCGGAAAGTAGCTCTGCGCGAAGCCGTCCTCGACCATGAGGATCTTATGGACCTGCCGCTCCTCCTGCACGCGCTTCGTGAACAGCATGTCTGCGGCGAGGACAGTGGAGGCGCCGGCGCCAGTCAGGAAGGTCCGGCGGGAGAAGCGTTTGAGGTTCGCGGCACGCCGGAGAAGCCGGGCAGCGTCTGCGCCCGGCGGCTTCTGCTGGCCGGTCTGGCCCGCGGCCCCTTCGTATGGCACTGGACTACCCTAGGCACAGCCCAGCGGGGCAGCACAAGCGGGCTGGGCCTTCGGCCCAAAGGCTTAGGCCAAAAAAGCGGAGCGGACGACGGCGGGAGGTCCCGCCGTCGTCCGCTCCAACGGTCCGCTCCAACGGTCCGCTCCAGGCGTCCGCTCCGCTGCCAGCGCAGCTCAGGCGAAGATCAGCTCAGGCCGAGCTCGTCCTTGCTGAAGGCGTACAGGTACGGCACGCCGGCTTCGGCTTCGATCTTTTCCTTGGCTCCCGTG
Organism: Arthrobacter globiformis; assembly: GCF_030815865.1. Classification (NCBI taxonomy): domain Bacteria; kingdom Bacillati; phylum Actinomycetota; class Actinomycetes; order Micrococcales; family Micrococcaceae; genus Arthrobacter; species Arthrobacter globiformis. Next base: position 911,939 of record NZ_JAUSXI010000001.1, on the reverse strand, counting down.
TCGCGGTCGACAATGACGGCGACAGCCACGACGTTGCCGCCGGCGTTGCGAACGCCCTCGACGGCGGTCAGGGCCGAGCCGCCGGTGGTGGAGGTGTCCTCAAGCACCAGGACCTTGCGGCCCTCGACGGACGGACCCTCCACCTGGCGGCCCATACCGTACGACTTCTGCGCCTTGCGGACCACGAACGCGTCGACCGCCCGGCCGGCGTCGGTGGCGGCGTGCATGACGGCGGTGCCCACCGGGTCTGCCCCCATCGTGAGGCCGCCGGCGCACTCAAAACCGATGCCGGCGTCGTCGATCAGGGACAGCATGACCTGGCCAACCAGCTTGGAGGCCTCGTGGTGCAGGGTGATGCGGCGCAGGTCGATGTAGTAGTCGGCCTCGGCACCGCTGGACAGAATGACCTTGCCGCGGACAACCGCGAGCTCCTTGATCAGTTCCAGAAGTCGGGCACGGGCAGCGGTGTCGGAAAGCGAGTCCGGGGTGGCAGTCATGGGCTCCAGTTTAGTCGGTGCCGGGTGCCTTGCCGGGCCCCGCGTCCACCCGCCTGGCAAAGGCGGGCGCGTGCTCGGGCAACGGTCCTATCGCGATCATCCGGGGCAGCAGCCGCATCAGGACGGGCACGTGCTGGGCGAGGTACATCATCACCGGCGGCGCTCCCGACCTCTTGCCGGTGAAGAGCGGGACAAAGACGCCGCGGTGCATGAAGCGCTGGACAGACTGGATGATCACGGTGGGCAGCAGCCGCCGCCGCTGCACGGCCGCAAGATCCTTCACTGTGACATTGCCGCGCAGCAACGCGGGGGCAAGCCGGGCGGCCGCGGCCACGGCGTCCTGGATAGCCAGGTTAATCCCCACCCCGCCGGCCGGGGACATCGCATGCGCGGCATCGCCGATGCACAGCAGCCCGTCGACATACCAGCGCCGCAGGCGGTCCAGCCGGACATCAAGCCAGTGAAGGTCGTCCAGCGAACCGATCGCATCCACCCTGTCGGCAAGGTCAGGGCGCAGCGCGGCGATTCGCTCCCGGAACCGTTCCACCCCCTCACGCTGAATACGGGCGCCGGAGCCTTTCGGGGCGAAGTAGCCCATCTGGTAATAGGTGTCCCGGAACAGGGCGATGACGCCGGCGCGGTCGCCGAAGGCCGGAACGATCCCGGCCACCTCCCCCTGTTCGGACCCGGCCCGCGGCAGCTTGAACCACCAGGTGTCGAACGGCACCGGGTAGTCCTTCGATTTCAGGCCGGCCGCCTGGCGCAGCACCGAATGCCTGCCGTCCGTGGCCACCACGAGGTCTGCGCGGAGGGCACCTTCGGTGCCGTCCGGGGTGAGGTACCGGACACCGGTGACCCGTCCGCCGTCGGACATCAGGGACGTAGCCTTGTGCTCCATCAGGAGCGTGAACGTCGGCTCATGCTCGGCGGCGCGGGCCAGGAAGTTCAGGAAGTCCCACTGCGGCATCATGGCGATGTAGTTGTACGGCGGCCGGAGCGCGGCGAAATTGCCCAGCGTGACGAGGCCGCCGCCGGGCACCGGGAAGGCGACATTGCGCAGCCGGCTTTGCGGCAGTTCGCGGAACTCGGCCCCGAGTCCGAGTTCGTCGATGAGCCGGATGGTGGAGGCATGGACGGTGTCGCCGCGGAAGTCCCGGAGGAAGTCGCCATGCTTTTCGAGGACGGTGACCTCGACGCCGGCCCGCGCCAGCAAGAGGCCCAGCATCATGCCGGCCGGCCCGCCGCCCACCACCGCGCACCCTGTACTCTCCATGAGCCATACGGTACGCCTCCCGGTGCACGCGAGCACAGAGCGCGAACAGACACTTAAGCCCCGGATCGCGGGTCCTCAAGTGTCCGTTCGCGCTGTTGACGCGCCGTGGCCAACTTGCTGCGCGGTGGTCAGCTTGCTGCGCGGTGGCTAGCTGGCTGCGCGGTGGCTAGCTGGCTGCGCGGCAGCCCAGGCGGTTGAGGCCGGACATCGCCTGTTGGACGACGGCGTTAACCGGTGCGGCAATGTCCACCAACACGCCCGCCTCATCGGCCTGAAGCGGTTCGAGCGTGGCCAGTTGCGACTCGAGGAGGGCTGGCGGCATGAAGTGGCCGGTCCGTCCCTCGGTGCGGGCGGTCAGGACCTCTTTGCTGCCGTGCAAGTGCAGGAACAGGGTGTCCGGAGCCTGTTCCCGGATCGCATCCCGGTAGCTGCGCCTCAGCGCCGAGCAGGCGAGGACCAGCCCGTCCGGGCCGGCAGCCGCCAGTTCCCGGCCCACGATCGCAAGCCAGGGCCAGCGGTCCTCGTCTGTCAGCGGCGTGCCGGCGGCCATCTTTGTGACGTTCTCCACCGGGTGCAGCGAGTCGCCGTCGAGGAAAGGAACCCCTAGCTCGCGTGCCAGGAGGTCGCCGATGGTGGTCTTGCCGCAGCCGGACACGCCCATGACAATCACACGGAGGCCGCTGGCCGGGGAGTGCCCGCTCACCAGTCGTGGACCGTTCCGTCGACGAGGCGGTTGTAGGGCAGGTAGGCCTGCTGGTACGGGTAGGCGGCTGCGGCTTCCTCGTTGAATTCGACGCCGATGCCGGGTTTGTCGCCCGGGTGCAGGTAACCGTCCGTGAACGTCATGGACTGCTCGAACACCTCGTTCGTGGCGGCCGAGTGCTGCATGTATTCCTGGATGCCGTAGTTGTGGATCGCCAGGCCCACGTGCAGCTGCGCGGCGAACCCGACCGGGGAAATGTCGGTGGGGCCGTGGAAGCCGGACTTGATCTGGTACTGCGCGGCGAAGTCCATCACCTTCTTCAGTGGGCTGATGCCGCCGAAGTGGGTGGAGGCTGCCCGGACGTAGTCGATCAGCTGTTCCTTGATGATGCTCTGGTAGTCGTACACGGTGTTGAAAATTTCACCGATGGCCAGCGGCGTGGTGGTGTGCTGGCGGACCAGGCGCAGTGCCTCCTGGTTTTCGGCCGGGGTGCAGTCCTCGAGCCAGAACAGGTCATACGGTTCCAGCGCCTTGCCCAGCTTCGCGGCCTGGATCGGCGTCATGCGGTGGTGGCCGTCGTGCAGCAGCGGCAGTTCCGGGCCGAACTCGTTCCGGACCGCCTCGAACACGGCTGGCAGGTGGCGCAGGTAGGCGCGGGTGTCCCAGTCCTCCTCCACCGGGAACGCACCGCGCCCGGCCGGTTCGTAGTCGTACCGCTCCCCCGATGCCTGCGCCTGCGCGGCCACCCCGTACACGGCCTTGATGCCGGGCACGGCGGTCTGAATCCGGACCGACTTGTACCCGAGTTCCAGGTGCTCCCGGACGGAGTCGAACAGGGACGGGATGTCCGAACCGGACGCGTGGCCGTAGGCGCGCAGCCCGTTGCGGGACGCCCCGCCGAGCAGCTGGTAGACCGGCATGCCGGCCAGCTTGCCCTTGATGTCCCACAAAGCCATGTCCACGGCGGCGATCGCGGCCATCGTGACCGGGCCGCGGCGCCAGTACGAGGACCGGTACAGGAACTGCCAGGTGTCCTCGATCCGGTGCGGGTCCTTCCCGATCAGCAGCTGCGCGACGTGTTCCTTCAGGTACGCCGCCACCGCGAGTTCGCGGCCGTTCAGCGTGGCATCACCGATGCCGGTCACACCGTCCTCCGTAGTAATACGAAGGGTCACGAAGTTACGGGAGGGGCTCGTCACGAAGACTTCCGCGGCAATGATTTTCACAACAGGTCCTTTCGGATGGACAGGTTCAGGGGTCAGTTGGTGGGCGCCGCGAGCGGCTTCGTGGACGTGGCTGTTTCGGTGCCGTCTGTGTCGTCAGTGGAGGGTTCGACGGCGGCACCGGCCTTTTTGGGGGCATCGCCGCTTTCGCGGCGGGCCCGGATCTCCGTGAGGATCTCGGCGTGCTTGGCATCGGTCAGCGTGTACTTGGTCATGACCAATACCGCGAGGATTGTCAGTACGGCAGGTAGTGCACCCGCTGCGACCTGAATGCCGAACACCGCGTCCGGGGTCTGGGCGACCCCACCGGACTTGTAGCCGCCCAACGCGAGTGCGTACGCGGCAAGGGCTCCGCCCACGGCCTGGCCGGTCTTGCGGGTGAAGGAGAACAAGGCGTAGGTGATGCCCTCGGTGCGGACGCCGGTCTTCCATTCGCCGTATTCCACGGTGTCGGCTTCGAGGGCCCACACCACGATGCTCATTGCGAGGACGCCTACGAGGCTGAGCACCAGGCCGGCAAAGCCGATCATGACCTGGCTTGCCGGCGTGAAGAAAATAACCACACCGCCGACGACAGTGATCAGGGAGGAGTAAATGTAGATGTGTTTCTTGCCGATGTTGCGGACCAACTTGGGCATAAACGCGGCCAGAACGAAGGTCAGGACGAGCTGGATGATGGACAGCACCGGGTACAAGTCCAGGCGGCCGAGGACGTCCCGCAGGTAGTACAGCTGCACGGAGGTAAGTGCCAGGTAGCCGGAGAGGAACAAGAAGGAGCTGATGCACAGCATCAGGAGGGGCTTGTTGCCCTTTAGGGTTTCCATGCTCTGCTTGAGCGAGACGTTCGGAACGGCGCGGTGGACGCGTTCCTTGGCGGTGAGGACGGTGAAGAAGTATAGGACCGTGCCGATCCCGACGAACACCAGGGTGATGGTGGTGAAGGTTGCCTGCAGGTCAGCGCCAGGCTTGATGAGGGGTGCCACGAAAATGCCGAGGGCCGAACCCACCAGCAGACCGCCAACCATCCGGGCCGATCCCAGCTTGGCACGGTCGCCCGGGTCCTGGGTCATGGCGCCGGCGAGCGAGCCGTAGGGGATGTTGACCAGGCTGTAGGCCAGGCCAAGGGCGGCGTAGGTGACGTAGGCGTAGATCAGGGTTCCGGACTCGCCCAGCTGCGGGACGGAGAAGGTTGCCACGCTCAGGAGCAGCAGCGGGATCGAGCCGAACATGATGAACGGACGGAACTTCCCGAAGCGCTTGCTGTAGTTGCGGTCCACCATGCGGCCGGCAAAGACATCGGCGAACGCATCGAAGATCCTGACGACCAGCAGCAGCGTACCTGCTGCTGCCGCAGAAATGCCGGCGACGTCCGTGTAGTACACCAGCAGGAACATGGTGGCCGTGGTGAAAGCGAGGTTGTTGGCGGCATCCCCGGCTCCGTAGCCGATGATGCTGAGCTTGTTCAGCTTTTTCATGAATGGGCTCCTTTACCCGGTGCCGGCCCGAGGCCGGCGCAAAATGTGAAAAGCGCTAGGGGTTGCTGAGGGTCTCGCCGCTGACGTTCTTGCTGCCCGCAAGTGCGGTCCAGCGCTGGCGCAGGGCGAAGGCGGCGGGTTTGGGCCGGCGATCCCGGGTGAACACACCCTTCTTGTTGCCGTCCACGCGCATGATGCCGTTGGAGGTCTGGAAGTCTGCGAAGTTCCAGACCTGCTCGCCCACCATGGCGTCCACGCGGTCGAAGACCCGGTGGTACATGGCCAGGAAGGCGGCCTGGTATTCCTCGCTCCAGGGCTGCTCGTAAATGGAGTGGAAGCCGGGCATCGTGTCCGGTCCGTACTCGGTCATGATCATGGGCTTGCCGTACTTGGCTTCCCATTCGCGCAGTTCCTTTTCCAGGACCTGCTCGGCGGTTTCGAGGTCGCCGTTGTTCAGGTACCAGCCGTAGTAGCGGTTGAGCATGATGACGTCGAAGAGGTCGCCCAGCAGTTCCTTGTCCGGGGTGTCGAACATGACGTTGACGTAGCCGACGGGACGGGTAGGGTCCAGCTGGCGGGTGAGTTCCGCCAGCGGCTGGAAGTACTCGCGGGCGCCTTCCTCGGAGCCGTTGGGTTCGTTGGCGATGGACCAGATCACCACGGACGGGTGGTTCTTGTCCCGGGCCACGAGCTCCGTGATGGCCTGGCGGTGGTTTGCCGCTGTGTTGGCGTCCACGCCGCCGTCCACGTAGGTCTTCTTGGCGATGCCGCCGAACACGGCGCCGAAGCCGAGGTGCAGCCCCACTGCGGCGGTCTCGTCGATCACCACGATGCCGTGCCGGTCGGCGAAGTCCATGACCTCTTCGGCGTAGGGGTAGTGCGACGTGCGGAACGAATTGGCACCCACCCAGTCCAGGAGCTGGAAGTCGTTGACCATCTGGGCGTTGCTGTGGCCCTTGCCGATGGCCACATGGTCCTCGTGCATGCCGAAGCCGGTGAAGTAGAACGGTTCGCCGTTGATGAGGAATTCCTTGCCGCTGACCTCAACGGTCCGGACGCCCACCGGCAGGGTGTACGTGTCGACCAGCCGGCCGCCGTCGTGGATTTCAGTGGTCAGGCTGTAGAGGTGGGCGGCCCCTGGCTTCCAAAGTACGACGCCGTCAATCGCCAGGGTGCCCGTGGCGCCGTCCGCGGTGGCTACCGTGACGCCGTCGGCATCCTTGAGCGAAACAGTCACCGTTTCGCTGCCCGCGCCGCCCGCTGTGGCGATGGTGTAGTCGACGGTGCCGGCAGTACCTTCGAAGCCGGTTACCACGGTGATGTCGTCGACGGTGGCGGCAGGCGTGCTGTAAAGCCACACACTGCGGTGCAGGCCGGCGTAGTTGTAGAAGTCGTGCAGGTAGCTTTGCTGGCGGCGTCCGTCCTCCGTGACCGTGATGCTGCCCGGCGGGATGGTGGCCTGGGTGAGTTCGTTGTTCACGGCGATCGTGAGGCGGAACGCCTTTCCGGCCTCGACGTGGTCGGTGATGTCTGCGCTGAACGGCATGTAGCCACCGGTGTGCTCGGCCACCAGGACGTCGTTGACCCAGACCATGCCTTCGTGGGTGGCGGAATCCAGGCGCACGTGGATCCGCTCCCCTGCCCAGCCGCGCGGCACGCGCACCTCACGCTGGTACCAGACGTAGCCCACGTGGTCGCGGATGGCTTTGTCCGGGAAGACATCGTTGTAGCTCGCGGGAACGCCCATTTCGAGATCCGTGGCCAGCGGGGCCTTGAACCATTCCTCCCGGTGCCCGGCCCGGTCAAAGTCCACCTTGAAGTGGAAGAGGCCGTCGAGGTTGATCAGCTCTCGGGTTTCATTTGCCTGTGGCTTAAGCATGGTGTTGGGGTCCTATCGCGTCTTTGCGGGCTGAGCCTTGCGGGACTGAGCCGGGGAAAGATATCTGCTCCGGCGGCGGGCCGGGTTTTGCTCTTGTTGTAATGCTAATCACTTGGCAATCAAATGGCAAGCGGTTGCCAAGTATTCCTTGAAACTTTTACAAAATGGCGGTGCGCAGGGGCGCCCGGAAAACGCCACTGCCCGGCTCCCTATGGTCCGGAAGCCGGGCAGTGCCGCAGGTACGAAGACGTTAGGCGGAGACAGCCGGCTCCGAGAACGTTCCGCACAGGTCTTCAATCAGCTGTACGACGACGGCGTCCCCGGCCAGGGCCGGGTCCACCAGGGCCAGTAGCGCGCGGGTCCGCTCCGTGCCGCCCCCGCCCAACCCGCGGAGCCGGTTGGCTGCGGCCACGCTCTCACCCAGGGCGTCATGGACCGTTGCCGCCGCGGCAGTGAAGTCCATCCAGGCGGCAATCATGAGCGCGGCGGCGGCGCCGGACCGGCCTGCGGCACGCTCGGCCTGCAGCACCGGCACCGCCCGCATCCGCAGCTTGGTGCTGCCGTCCATGGCGATCTGCGCCAGGTGATGGGCAATCCGGGCATTGCCAAAGCGCGCCAGGAGGGCCTCCCGGTAGGCGGGAATCTGCAGGTCCGGTCCATGCAGGTTGCTTTCCGCTTCGTCCCAGAACTCTTCCACGGCTTTCCGGCACAGCGGATCGGCCAGGGCCTCCGCCACCGTGGTGTGGCCGCGCAACCGCCCCGCGTAGGCCAGCAGCGAGTGCGCCCCGTTCAGGAGCCACAGCTTGCGGTTCTCATACTGTTCGATGTCCGCCACGAAAACGGCGCCGGCGTCTTCCCAGCGCGGCCGGCCTGCGGGGAAGTCCCCGCTGAGCACCCAGTTGGAGAAGGGTTCGGCCACCACCGGCGAGGTGTCGCGGTAGCCGCACGACTCTGCGACAGCCGCCAGGTCCGCATCCGTAGTGCGGGGCGTGATCCGGTCCACCGAGGTGCTGACGAAGCTGACGTTGGCGTCAATCCACGCCGCGAGCAAAGGGTCCCATGCCCCGGCGATGCCCGCCACGGCATTGTGGGCCACGGTGCCGTTGTTGGCGAGGTTGTCGCAGCAGACGACGGCGAGCGGACCGGCCCCGGCCGCCCGGCGGGCGGCGAGGGCAAACACCAGCCGGCCCAGCGGCGTCGTCGGGTTTCCGCTGCCGGAAGCCAGCAGCGCAAGGTCGGCCACGGCGTCGGGAGCGCTGCGGTCAGGCTGCCCATCGGCGCCAAGGCGGTAAGCGGCCTCAGTGACGGTAAGCGTGACGACGGCGGTCCGCGGGGCCGAGACCAGCTCCGCCAGCCGCTGCACGTCAGCGCCGTCCACCGCCTCGACGATACTGCCGACCACCTCGAAGGAGTCGCCCGCGTCCGCACGTTCCACCAGCGTGAAGAGCCCGTCCTGTTCGGCCAGGGCCAGCGCCGCGTCGGGGCGCCGTCCGGTGAAGGCGGCGATCCCCCAGTCTGCGGCGTCGGCGGCCCGGTGGGTGTACCAGGCCTGGTGCGAGCGGTGGAAGGCACCGAGCCCCAGGTGAACGATGCGGATCGGGGCCTTGGCGGCTGGGTGGAGGGTGCGGTCGAGCCTGGGCAGGTCCACGGCCGCAGCCTTTTCGGGCTGCACTCCGACGCTCACAGCTTGAAGACCCTTCGCGGCGATCCGTCCACGATGTCCACGATGAGTTCGTGGGCACGTTCCTCGCTGACGCGGTGTTCGGCTACCAGCCGGGCGAGGAAGGAAGCTTCGATACGGCGGGACGCGTCGTGGCGCGCGGGGATCGAGCAGAAGGCACGTGTGTCGTCAATAAAGCCCGAGGAGCGGGAGAATCCGGCGGTCTCGGTGACGGCGGAACGGAAGCGGAGCATGGCGTCCGGCGCGTCGAGGAACCACCACGGGGCACCGAGGTAGACGGACGGGTAGAAGCCGGCCAGCGGGGCGAGTTCGCGGGAGAACACCGTCTCGTCCAGGGTGAAGAGCACCAGGTGGAAATCCTCGGCCGTGCCGAAGTCCTGCAGCAGCGGGCGGATCGCCTCGGTGTAATTGACTGCGAACGGGATGTCGTGGCCGGTGTCAGGGCCGAACTTCTCGAACGTTTGCTCGTGGTGATTCCGGTACGAGCCCGGGTGGATGGTCATCACCAGGCCGTCCGCCACGGACATCCGCGCCATCTGATACATCATGTGCGCTTCGAACGCGTCGCGGTCCTGCGCCGTGGCCTCGCCGGAGCGGGCACGGTCGAACAGTCGCGCGGCGTCGGCGTCATCGAGCTTCAGGGTGGCAGGGGTCCGGACGCCGTGGTCAGCGGACACTGCGCCGTGCTCCACGAAGTAGCGGCGCCGGTTTTCCAGGGCGGTGAGATAGCCGGCATAGCCGGTGCCGCCATCGCCCGCTGCGGCGATAAGCCGGTCCACGTTCGCTGACCACGCGGGATGCGCAATGTTCAGGTAAGCATCCGGGCGGAAGGTGGGCAGCACGCGGCCGTGGAAGGTGGGATCCTCGGCGATCGCCCGGTGGCTGGCAAGGTCGTCGAGGGGATCGTCGGTGGTGGCCAGCACCTCGATGTTGAAGTCCTTGAAGAGCTGGCGGGGCCGGAAGCCGGGTTCCAGCAGCTTGGCGGAGATCGCGTCGTAGCTGGCGTCGGCAGTCTCGGCGCTGATGTCCCGGTCGAGGCCGAAGACGCTGCTGAACTGGGTGCGGAGCCAGTAGCCGGAGGCGGTGCCCTCGAACAGCGGCCAGGCCTTGCAGAATTCCCGCCAGACGGCGCGGGAATCTGGCCCTTCGGAACCTGCCTCGCTGGCGGCCGGTTGCCGGAGCCGGTCCAGGGGAACGCCGCTGGCGTGGATCAGGCGGGTGACGTAGTGGTCCGGGCTGACCAGCAGCGCCGCCGGGTCCGGGAAGGGCGTGTTCCGCTCGATGACGGCGGCGTCAACGTGCCCGTGCGGGGAAATGATGGGGAGGTCCTGGACGCGCTGCAGGAGGTCGCGCGCAATGCTGCGCGTTCCCGGGTCCGCGGGCAGGAGCCTGTTTGGGTTGGCGGCAATCGACTGTGACATACGTCAATGGTCCGGCTTGGGCGCGCCTTTTGTCAACCGGTTGCCAAAATTGCCATTTCGAGTTGCAATTACCGCCCTGGAAGCAGCCTTCCGCTCGAGCCGCGCAGCACGAGTTCCGTCTCCACGCGCAGGATGGCGGCAGGTTCGCCGTCGCCGTGCAGCAGGTCCAGCAGGAGCGTGGTGGCACCCGAACCGCACTCCTCCAGCGGCGAACGGACAGTGGTGAGCGGCGGCGTGGTGAAATCGGCACCGAAGATGTCGTCGAAGCCGACGATGCTGATCTGGTCCGGCACCACTACGCCGGCGGCCTGGAGTTCCTGCATGAGTCCGATGGCCAGGAGGTCGTTGTAGGTCAGCACGGCCGTGGCGCCGCTGTCCCGGACGTCGCGCGCCACTTGCCTGCCGCCGTCGAGCGTTGGCTTGCCGGATTCCAGGCGCACAGCCTCGAGTCGGGACCATTCGCAGGCTGACTGGACGCCTTCCCAGCGGCGTGCGGACATCCAGGACTGCGGCGGCCCGGCGACGAAGGCCACCTTCTTGTGGCCGTTGGCGGCCAGGCTGCGCACCGCCTCACTGATGCCCTTGTTGACGTCGGGGACCACGCAGGGCACGCCGTCCACCTCGCGGTTGATGACCACCACGGGCTTGTCGGTGGCGAGGGCGCGGATGTCATCGTCGTCCATGCGCGGGCTGGCGAGGATGAGGCCGTCCACGGTGGCCATCATCCGGCGGGCTGCGGTGAGTTCGGTTACGGCGGATTCGGCGGACTCTGCCAGCACCAAGGTGTAGTCGCGGAGGGTGGCCGTGGTTTCGGCGCCGCGGATAATCTCGAAGAACGTCGGGTTGGTGATGTCCGCGACGATGAGCCCGAACGTGTTGGTGCGGCCCGTCGGCAGGGCGCGGGCGAAGGGATTCACCTGGTAGTTCAGTTCCGCGGCGGCGTCCTCGATGAGCTTCTGGGTCTTGGCACTGACCCGGCCCGGCTTGCTGAGCGCCCGGGAGACCGTCGACGGATTGACGCCGGCAAGCTTGGCGATGTCGTAGATGGTGGCGTTGGACTTGCCGTCCCGGCCGTGCTTCCTGGCCGGACCTAGGGGTGCGGCAGCTTCCGGCGTCTTGGGTTCAGTCACTGCCCCATCCTAACGAGGAACCCGCCCAAGTAAGTCGCAGCTGTGGGCGTTCCCAGTGTTGGGAACGCCCACAGCTGCGACCCAGATGGGCGGGCACGGGGTTCGTCGGGGCCGGACAGGCGGGACGGGGCTGTTTGCGCGGTACTACGAGCGTTCGGGGAACTTGCCTTCGTCCGCGATCCGCTTGTTCAGCTCCTTGAGGAACTCGTCCTCGTCGAAGTCCAGGCCCACCTCGGTGCCGGTCCAGCTGGAGAAGTGGATGGCGTTGGCGAGCCGGACACCGTTGATGCCATCCGAGCCCGGGGCCAGCAGCGGGGTGCCGTCCAAAATGTTGGCCGCGAAGTTCTGCAGCACGCCGGAGTGCTGCGCACCCCAGGCGGACTCGAACTCGAGGACCTCGGTGGTGTAGTACTGCTCGGGGTTCAGCTCGCCCATGAAGAGCCTGCGGACATCGTCCATGTCCATGCCGTCGCTGAGTTCGCGCTCTGGCTTAACCAGGCGGGTCACCGTGGCGGTCTTGGAGCCTTCGACGACGATTTTGCCCTGGTCGCCCAGGATTTCGAAGCGGTCGGTGCCGGTGAGATCGTGCGTGGCCGTGACGAAGACGCCGGTGGCGCCGTTGCCATAGTCCACCACTGCCGTGACCTCGTCCTCGACGGCGATGTCGCGGCGGAAGCCGTAGGCCACCTTCGCGTAGACGGACTTGGGCACGCCGCAGATCCACTGCCACAGGTCCAGCTGGTGCGGGGCCTGGTTCACCAGGACGCCGCCGCCTTCGCCGCCCCACGTGGCCCGCCATTCGCTGGAATTGTAATAGCCTTGCGGCCGCCACCAGTTGGTGATGATCCAGTTGGTGCGGCGGATGGCGCCGATCTCGCCGTTGCTGACGATCTCCTTGAGCTTCTGGTACAGCGGGTTGTTGCGCTGGTTGAACATAATGGCGAAGGACAGCTCAGGCTTGCCCGCCGCGAACGCGTTAAGCTCCTTGACCTGCTTGGTGTACACGCCGGCGGGCTTCTCCACGAGCGCATGGATGTTGCGCTTGAGCGTTTCGATGCCCATTTCCGGGTGCAGGAAGTGCGGGACGCAGGTGACGACGGCATCCACGTCGCCGCTTTCCAGCATGGCGATGTAGTCGTCGTAGAAGGGTGCGTCAGGGTACTGGGAAGCTGCGAGTTCCTTCTTGGCAGGATCGGTGTCACAGATGGCGCCGATCTCCATGTTCGGGACCAGGCCGTCGGTGATGAACTTGGCGTAGGCGCCACCCTGCTGGCCCAGGCCGATGATGCCAAGGCGTACTTTTGTGCTCACTGGTGGATTTTCCTGTCGTGTTGGAATCTAGAAAAGGTCGGAGTGGCCCATGGCCACGAGGTTGTCGTACGAGGTCTGCAGGGCATCCCAAACAGTCCGGCCATACAGCTGATCCTGCTCCACCAGCAGGTACTGGGCGCCGGCAGACTGGGCGGCCGGGATGATGGCGGGGAAGTCCAGATTGCCCTCCCCCACTTCGGCGAACTGCACCACATCCTTGAACTCGGCCATGAATCCAGCCACGTCCCCCGATTCCAAGAGCCCGAAGGCAGACTCGGGCAGCTGGCCGATCCGGTAGTCCTTCAGGTGCACCATGGCGGTGCGTCCGGCGTACTTTTCCAGGGTTCGGACCGGGTCGAGGCCGCCGCGCTGCACCCAGTGGACGTCGATTTCCATGCCCATGGCCGGGGAGTTGTCCGCAATGATGTCCAGCATGTACTTGCCATCGAACTTCGCGAACTCGATGTGGTGGTTGTGGTAGTACAGGCTGATGCCGTGCTCCTGCAGGCGCTCCGCGTACTCGTTGGCCTGCTTGGCAAAATCAACCACTGCCCCGATCGACTTCATCGCGGCGAAGGGCAGCATGCCAATGCGCAGGAGCCTGGTGTCCAGCCGCTTCGCGTCGTCCACGACCTTGTCGAAGTGGTCCTTGAGCGAATCGGCGGGCATGCCCTTGGGGGTCTCCATCGCGACGGACAGCGCCGCGATGTCCATGCCGAGTTCGGCGCGGGAGCGGTTCAGCTCCGCCACGTTGTCCGGCGTCATCGGGATCTGGGAAATTTCGACGGCGTTGTAGCCGATCGCGCTGACCTTGCGGAGCGTTTCGAATGCCCCGAGTTCGCTGAAGCTGTCCTTCAGCATCATCGCTTGTACGCCAATGGTGGCTGTGTTGGCCATGGTGGTCCCTTCTTTCTTGGCGAGCGGTCCCTCAGGCGGGGACGCCGGCCTGTTCGTTCTGCTGCCGCTGGATCTCCAGCAGCCGGTGCCGGTCGGCGCGGCGCAGTTCCTGCCGGTCCGGGTCTGGCACGGGGGATGCCAGCAGGAGCCGCTGGGTGTAGGGGTGTTCAGGGTCACGGGTGACTACCTCGGCCGGCCCCTGTTCGACGATTTCACCGTGGTACATCACGGCCACCCGGTGGCTGATGTGCCGCACCACGTCCAGGTCATGGGAGACGAACAGGTAGGATACGCCGGTGTCCTTCTGGATCTGCAGGAACAGGTCAAGGACGCGTGCCTGCGTGGACAGGTCCAGTGCGCTGACGGGTTCGTCGCAGACAATCAGCTTCGGCGAGAGCGCCAGCGCCCGGGCGATCGCGACGCGCTGCCGCTGCCCGCCGCTGAATTCCCGCGGCAGGCGGTGGATGGCGTCCGACGGCAGGCCCACCTGGTCAAGCAGTTCCTTGACGCGTGTCCTGGCCGCCTTCTGCTCCATGCCTTGGACACCGAGGGGCTCGGCCAGGATGTCGCCGATCTCCAGGGCCGGGTTCAGGGAGGTATACGGATCCTGGAAGACCACCTGCAGGTCGCGGCTCAGGATCCGGCGCTGCTTGCGGGTGGCCTGGCTGATGTCCTGGCCTTCGAAGGTTATCCTGCCGCCGGTCACCGGAGCCAGGCCCAGGACAGCCCGGCCCAGGGTGGTCTTGCCGGAGCCGGACTCTCCCACCAGGCCGAGGGTCTCGCCCTGGCCGATGGAGATGTTGATGTCCGTCAGAGCGCGGAAGGGCCTGGCGCGAAACTTCTTACTCGGGTACTCGACCACCAGGTTGTCCACCGTCAGAAGGGGTGCCGTCAGCAGCAGCGGTGCGCTTTCCGTGGTGCTCATGCGACCGGCTCCTTCTGGCTGGATACAAGCATGGACATGGGGGTTTTGCCTTCCAGCATGGATGCCAGCAGGGTCTGTGTGTACTGCTCCTTTGGATTGCGGAGAATGTCGCGGACGGACCCTTCCTCCACCAGCCGGCCGTTCTGCATCACGGCCACCCGGTCGCAGAGGTCGGCCACCACGCCGAAGTTGTGGGTCACCAGGATGACGCCGATGTTCAGCCGCCGCTGCAGCTCCCGCAGGAGGTCCAGGACGTCGGCCTGCACAGTGACGTCCAAAGCCGTGGTGGGTTCGTCGGCGATCACCAGATCGGGTTCGCAGCTGATGGCGCCGGCAATCAGCACACGCTGGGCCATGCCGCCGGAGACCTCGTGCGGGTAGGCGCCGAAGGTCCGCCCCGGATTGTCGATTCCGACGTCGGCCAGCAGCTTCAGCGCGCGCCTGCGGGCCTCCTCCTTGGAGATCCCGAGAACCCGGACCATGGGGGTGACCAGCTGGTAGCCGATGCTGAACGCCGGATCCAGGTTGCTCATGGGCTCCTGCGGAATGTAGGAGATCCGCTTGCCCCGCAGCTTGGACAGTCGCACCTGGCTGACCCGGTCCTCGCCCGGCGCCACGGTGTAGTTGCCGTCGAACTGGATGGAGCCGGCCACGATCCGGGCGTTGTCCGGCAGCAGGCCCAGGATGGAGAACGCCGTCTGGGACTTGCCCGAACCGGATTCACCCACAATGCCCAGGATCTCGCCGCGGTCCACGTGGAAGGAGACGTCGTCCACCACTTTTTTGACGGAACCGTCGGCCTGCGGGTAGCCGACGCCGAGGTGGGTCACCTTCACGAGGTGGTGCTCCGTTCCGAAGTCGACGGCGGCCACGGACTTTCCGCCGGGGGCGCGTACCGAACGCGCGGCGGCGGATGCCGCCGTCGTGCCCTTAACCAGAGCCGCCCTCCTGCGGTGCTTGATCTTTTCGCCGTCTTCCAGGGCGTCGCGAATGGCGTTGCCCAGCAGGACCAGGCCGCCGATGGTCAGGGCCATAGCGAGCGCCGGCCAGAAGAGCAGGGTGGGGTTCAGGTAGACGTTCTTGAAGCCTTCGGAAAGCATGACGCCCCAGGTTGCCTTAGTGGGATCACCGAGGCCGAGGAATTCGAGTCCGGACTGGATGGCGATGGCCACTCCGGCAATGGCAGCAGTCTGGATGATGATCGGGGCCCGGACCACGGAGAAGATGTGGCGGGCGATGATGCTCCGGTCAGAGAGCCCGGACACCCGGGCGGCGTCAACGTACAGCTCGTTGCGCACCGACTGGACGGCGGTGCGGGTGAGCCGGAAGTAGGACGGGCTGATCAGGATTCCGAAGGCAATCATGGAAATCCATACGGAGGGGCCGAAGGCCGCCCGGATCGTCAGCAGCACGATCAGGCCCGGCAGGCTCATGAGGATGCTGACCATCCAGTTGGATACTGCCTCGAACTTACCGGCGTAGTACCCGGCGATCAGGCCGGCGGGCAACCCGATAGCGATGGCAACGCCAGCGCAGAGCAACGCGGAAAGAAGTGTCAGCTGGGCGCCGAACAGCAGCCGGCTCCAGACATCGCGCCCGGCGCTGTCGGTTCCCAGGATGTTCACGGAGTCAGGAGCAGCCAGTGTCTTGGCAATGTTTGCGTAATTCTGGTCAAACGGTGCAAAGACCGGAGCCAGCATGGCCAGGAGCGAGATCGCCAGGAGAATGGCCACGGCAGCTATGCCCAGGGGGTTTCTGAACAGGCGCCGGATCACGGTGGAGCGGACCACCGTGCCGCTCTGCCCGGCTTGCGAAGGCACGGGAGCGGCAACCGCCGCGGTTTCAACGGAATCGCTCATGACACACGCACCTTCGGGTTGAGCCAGCCATTAAGAATGTCCACCAGCAGGTTCACCGCAATGACGACGACGACCGTGTACATCACGACGCCCATCACCACCGGAAGATCCGACTGGCCGGTAGCGGCCACTGCCAGCGGACCCATGCCCGGCAGGGCAAAAATCTGCTCGATGATCACTACACCGCCAAGCATGCCGATCAGCTGCAGGCTCAACACCGTCAGACCGGCCGGAGCAGCACTGCGCAGCACGTGCTTGAACAGAATCTCTCGCTCCCCGATGCCGCGGCTGCGCAGCGTACGGACGTAGTCCCGCTCGAGCTGCTTAATGACGGCGCTGCGGATCTGCTGCGCGCCGCCGGTGACCCCGTTGACCAGTAGTGCAATCACCGGAAGGGACATGGAATAGACCCAGGCCTCGGGCCCGGTTTCCGGTGAAATGGTGCTGGTGGCCGGGAAGAGGCCCAGCTGGATGGCTAGGAGGGTGACCAGGACGACGCCAATGACGAACCCCGGCACGGAGTCGCCGATGATGGCGCCGACCTGGACCATCCTGTCCACCCAGCCACGCTTGACGGCGGCCAGAACGCCGATGAGTGCAGCGCAGAGGGCGATCAGGATCATTGCGGCGAAAACCATGGTCATGGTCACCGGAATCCGGGTGGCCAGCGAATTGGCCACGGGTTCCGAGGTGAACCACGAAGCTCCGAGGTTCCCGCTCAAGGCATCGGCCACCCAGGCGAAGTATCGGGCCACGAGGGACTGGTCCAGCCCCAGCTCGTGTTCCTTCAGCGCCACCTGTTCAGCGGTGGCCTGGTCGCCCAGGATGTTCCGGGCGATGCTTCCGCTGGACATGTAGAGCAGGAAGAAGGTAAGTGCCGAGACAACAAACAGCACCACCAGCCCGCTGCCCAGCCGTTTCGCAATGAACCTGATCATGGCGTCCTACTTGGCGGGTGAGTAGTTGTAGATGGACGGGACGGCCTGCTGGATCTGCGGCGTGACCGCAACCTTGGAGTTGTGGTAATACATCTGGTTGACGCGGAACAGCGGCGCGAACCACGCCTGCTCCACCACGTACTTGTTCACTTCCTGCGCCAGCTTGCCTGCGTCCGCGCCGCCCTTCTGAACGGCGTCGATCTTGGCCTGCAGCTCGGGCGTGGTGTTCTTGAACGGATTGTAGAGCGCCTTGGTGGAGACGATCTGGTTGACGGCGACCGTCGGCTCGCCTTGGAAGAGGGAGAAGTACATGGTGGTGAACTTCTGCGCGGCGACATCGGACGTGAACGTGTTGGTCAGCGCGGCGCCCACTTTGAGGGTGATGCCCACGTCCGCCAGCTGCTGCTGGACCACGGAAATCTGGGTTTCAAAGCCGGGGACGCTGGGGATTTCCAGGGTCACGCCGTTTTCGTAGCCGGCTTCCTTGAGGAGCTGCTTGGCCTTGGCCGGATCGTAACTGTAGTAATTCTCCAGTTCCTCGGTCCAGGCACCGCTGGCCTTGCCGAACGGCTGCGACGTCGGCGTGCCCTGGCCGAGCATGACCTGGTCGAGGATGGTTTTGCGGTCGAAGGCGTAGTTGATGGCCTGGCGAACTTTGACGTTAGCCAGCGCCGGGTTCTTGGCGCCGTCGCGGTCCAGCAGGAGCAGGCCCTGCCAGTCAACCCTCGTTGGCCGCCAGCTTCATCTTGGCACCCTCGGCCTGCTTGCCGTTCTTGGGGTCCAGGATGGTTGCGTCCACCTGCCCGGAGACCAGGGCGTTGGTGCGGGCGGTCAGGTCGGTCAGGATCTTGAACGTCAGCTTCTGGTACTTCTGCAGATCCTTGTTCCAGTAGTCCTTGCGGGCAGTGAATACTGTCTGCGAATCCTTGACCGACGCCGCCTTGTCCATCACGTACGGGCCGGAGCCGACCGGTTCGGTCTTGATGCCCTCTGTGCCGAGTGCCTTGGGGCTGCCCATCAGTCCGGCGGCCTGGCTCAGGAAGTATTCCAGGGCTGGCTCCGCGGCACTGAGGTTGATGTCGATGGTGTCGGCGTCCACCACGCTCACGTCCTTGACGGAGGCGAGCTGGGCCATCTGCGGGCCGTTGGCCGTCTTGAAGTGGTCCATGTTGGCTTTGGCGGCCTCGGCGTCGAACTTGGCACCGTCACTGAAGGTGACATCGGTCCGAAGGTCCACAGTGAGCTTGGTGTTAGTGCTGTTGTACTTCCAGCCGGTGGCCAGCATGGGGCTCAGTTTTCCGTCCGGCCCGCGCAGGATCAGGGTGTCGTAGACAGCCTGGTAGGGCTGCAGTACGTGGCCAACATGTGCCTGGGCCGGATCCCAGGACCGTACGTCCTGGAGGGTGCCGATGGTCAGTGCGTTGGCAGCCGTACCGGCAGAACCGGAGGTTGCCGTGCCGCCGCACCCGGTCAGCGCCAGTCCGGCGCTGAGAATAATGGCGGCCGTTGCCGCCTTGGGACCTAACTTCATTGTTGGCTCCTTGAAAGGAATTGGAAGGGAGTCTGTGGAACGTGGGCTTTGGGATGAGGTCGGTGTGGCGTGGGCCACACCGACCGTCTGGGATTCACAGTACGCATTGTTGCCAAGCTTGGCAACCGATTGTCAAAAATGGTTGCCGTTTTTCTTGGGGAGGGTCCAAGTCAGGCAGTGGCCATGGTGCGGTCAATGCAGCCCGTTGCCACAGCACGCTTCTAGGAGACCGTTGCAGCGGACTCCGGGTAGCTCTGGAGGTACACGTCCTTGACGATGCGCAGGGACTTTTCGGCTTCGGCGGGGCTGATCCAGAATGGATCGGCATCATCCAGCCGGGCATAGAAATCGGTGATCAGCAGCTCATGCGAGGCGCCCCAGTAAGAGCGGCCGCCAGACTCACTGCGGCGCTCCGGAACAACTTCCACTCGTCCGTCCGCGTAGGTGACGGTGAGGTCGCCACGGAGGCTCAGCACCGCCTCCTCCGTGACCACCTCAAGGGTGACGGGAGCGTTGGCGGCGTGAGCCAGCGTGGCGTAGAACGCGCTCCGGGCACCGTTGGCATGTTCGGCCACGAATTCCGCGGTGTCCTCCACCTCGATGGTTCCGCCCAGGAAGCGGGTGGAGGCGTTGCCGCTGACAGCCGTTACGTCGCCCACGAGCCACTGGAGCAGGTCCACGGTGTGGATGGCCTGGTTCATCATCAGGCCTCCCCCGCCGCCGGCCCAGCTCCCCCGCCACGGGCGGCTGAGGTAATACTCCGCCGTGCGCTGCCACATCACCGTGGCCGAGGCCCCCAACACGCGCCCCAGGCCGCCCGTGGACAGCAGCGAGTACATGGCCTGCGCCGTCGCGTTGTACCGGTTCTGGAAGCACACCGCGATCTTGGTTCTGCCGCCAGAAGCAGCTTCGACCAGCCGCCGCCCCTCCGCGAGCGTGTGGGCCAGGGGCTTCTCGACAATGACGTGCACCCCGCGCTCCAGGCAGTCCGCCGCCACGGAGGCGTGCCGGTCATGTGGGGTGCAGATGTGCACCACGTCCGGGCGGACCGCTTCGATGAGGCTCAGGTGATCTGCGAAGCCGGGGACGCCGTAGGCGGCCTGCGCGGAAGCCAGCCGTTGCGGGTCCGGATCGCAGACGCCCACCAGGGTGGCGCCGTCGAGCTTTGCTATTGCCTCGAAGTGCACTGAGGAGACATCGCCGCAGCCGATGACGGCCGCCGTCGTACTCACGACAGTTCTATTCCATGTTTCGCGGCGAGCGCGGCGAAGGCGCGGGCAGCGGTTCCGAAGGCCACTGGCCCGGAGAAACCGCCCAGTTCGTGGGCGCTGGCCAGGTGCGGTTCCAGCGAGGCAAAGCCGGTGAAACCGTCCGCTTTGAGGGCGGCGATGGTGGCGTCGAGTTCGCCGTCGCCCTCGCCGGCGGGCACCACCTCACCGGTGGTCGAGAGCGCATCCTTCACCTGGAAGTACTCCAGGTAAGGGCGCAGCATGGCATACCCGTCGGTGTACGGCTTGACGCCCACCTGGACAAAGTTGGCGTTGTCCCAGGCGATGCGCAGGGCCGGCGAATCCACCGACTGCATAATGTCCAGGACGCGCTCCGGCGTATCGCCGTAGATTCCCTTTTCGTTTTCATGCAGAAGCACGACGCCGGACTCCTCGGCGAGCGCTGCCAGCGCACCCATGCGCGCCAGGACATCCCCGCGGATGTCCTCGGGACTTTGCCCCTCCGCCCGATAGAAGGAGAAGATGCGGATACACCTGGTGTCCAGCCCCTTCGCCACGGAGATGATCTGCCGCAGCCTGTCCAGTTCATGTTCCACCGGCAGGCTGACGTCCACCTTGCCGATGGGGCTGGCGACGGCGGAGACCTTGAGGCCCTTGCCGTCAAGAATTTCCTTGAGCCGGGCAACCTGACCGGAGTCCAGTTCCGAGACG
Organism: Arthrobacter globiformis; assembly: GCF_030815865.1. NCBI lineage: Bacteria > Bacillati > Actinomycetota > Actinomycetes > Micrococcales > Micrococcaceae > Arthrobacter > Arthrobacter globiformis. Next base: position 891,256 of record NZ_JAUSXI010000001.1, on the reverse strand, counting down.
TTGGTGCCCCAGGCGCTGCGGACCTCGATATGGCTGGCCCCCAGCGCAAGCAGTACGGCGGCCTGCACTGCGGGATCCGGGTCGATCTCGTCGCCGAATCCCGATAGCTGCCAGACGGTGGTTGGGGTTTTGCTCACGCGGGTCTCCTGGTTTTCGCGGCCGCCGCGCGGCAGCCCGTTCCCGGCTTGAGCGCGGTGACGCAGTTCACAACAGTGTCGGAGCCAGTCTAGGCCAAATGGCACGCCGATGACAACCGATTGCCAACCTTGACAACCTGTGGCATTCTTGTGCAACGGACCTGTGCCGTCAGTCACAGACCTACCAATTCGACCCGTGCCACGAGGGCCCGCGGGACACGGTTAGAGAGCCCCCCTTCCGGTGGCTCGCACGTTCAGAGAGGAGCTCCGTGGCTACGACGCAACCAGCGGCAGTGGACCGGCCGGCCACCATCCACGATATTGCCGCGCTCTGCGGCGTGGCGGCCTCCACCGTCTCCCGCGCACTGTCCACACCCGACCGCGTCAATATCCGCACCCGCCAGCGGATCGAAGCAGCGGCCGCCCAGCTCCACTACGTGCCCAACAGCCAGGCCAAGGCGCTGAGCTCCGGCCGGACCGGCGCCGTCGGAGTCCTGGTGCCGGACATCACCAACCCGTTCTACTTCGACCTCATCAGGGGCACGCAGCTGCAGCTGAAGGCTGCCGGGTACACCCAGCTGCTGGTGGACACGGAGGAATCCGACGAGGTGGAGGCCAGCGCAGTGGAGCAGCTGCGCAAGAGTGCGGATGGAGTGGTGGTGGCCGCATCCCGGCTCACCGACGAGGCGCTGCTGGCCGCAGCCGCGAAAATGCCGATGGTCACCATCAACCGCGACGTCGCCGGTGTTCCCGCCGTTCTCATCGACACGCCGTCGGCCACCACCCAGGCTTTGGACCACCTCATCTCGCTCGGCCACCACAGCGTCGCCTACATCGCCGGCCCGGCAACCTCGCAGTCCAGCACCCGGCGGTGGGACACGCTGTCCGAGGCCGCCGAAGAGCGCGGCGTGGAGGTGCGCAGGCTGGGCCCCTTCGCCCCCAAGACCCAGTCCGGTGCTGCTGCTGCAGATGCCGCCGTGCACAGCGGCGTGACCGCGTGCATCGTGTTCAACGACCTCATTGCCATTGGGATGCTCCAGCGGCTGCGCGAACGCGGCATCAGGGTGCCACAGGACATGAGTATCGTGGGCTGCGATGACATCTTCGGCGCCGATTTCTGCAACCCGCCGCTGTCCACCATGGCCTCCCCGATCGAGCAGGCGGGCCGGGTGGCGGTATCCATGCTGCTGGCCCAGCTGAACCCGCTCGCCGGCGGCGTCGCGCGCAGCCGCTCCGTCATGCCGACACATCTGACGGTCCGGGGCTCCACGGGACCGGCTCCCGATGCACGGTAGCGCCTCCGGGACGCGGGCGGAAACAGTTGAGCCTTGCGGAGCCCGCTGACTAGGCTGTGTCTCATGCGCACACTCCAAGCCAAGATCATCGAAGAAATGGGCGTCCAGCCCCAGATCGATCCCGCAGAGGAGGTGCGCAAACGCGTCATTTTCCTGAAGGAGTACCTCAAGGCCACCGGCACCAAGGGCTTTGTCCTGGGCATCTCCGGCGGCCTTGACTCGTCGCTCGCCGGGCGGCTCGCCCAGCTCGCGGTCGAAGAGTTGCAGTCAGAGGGCGTGGACGCGCAGTTTGTGGCGGTCCGCCTCCCCTACGGCGCCCAGCACGACGAGGAGGACGCGCAGGCCGCCCTGGACTTCATCAAGGCCTCCAAGGAATGGACGTTCAACATTTCCGCCGCCGTGGACGGCTTCGAGGACGAGTTCGAAAAGACGGTCGGCAACGGCATCTCCGACTTCCACAAGGGCAACACCAAGGCCCGCACGCGCATGATCGCCCAGTACGCCCTGGCGGGCGAGCACAACTACCTCGTCATCGGCACGGACCACGGAGCTGAATCCGTCACCGGGTTCTTCACCAAATACGGCGACGGCGGGGCCGACATCCTGCCGCTGTTCGGCCTCAACAAGCGGCAGAACCGGGCCCTGCTGGAACACCTCGGCGCTCCGGAGCGGGTGTGGAAGAAGGTGCCGACGGCCGACCTCCTGGACGGCAGGCCCGGCCGCACCGACGAGGACGAACTGGGCCTGAGCTACGACCAGATCGACGATTACCTCGAGGGCCGCGACGTCGGCGACAGCGCTGCAGAGTTGATCGAGCAGAAGTACTTGCGGACCCGGCACAAGCGCACAGTTCCGGTCAGCATCTTCGACACCTGGTGGAAGCACGAGGGTCCGGAAGAGGGCAGGGTGGGTCTTTGAGCCAGCTGGGCTTGGCCTCCGGGCGCTTCTAAGGCAGCAGCAGGATCTTCCCGCGGCCGTGGCCGCCGCGGCTGATTTCCAGCGCGTCGGCGGCCTCAATCAGCGGCATCCGGTGCGCGATCGTGAAGGTGATCTGGCCCTCGGCGGCGAGCGTCCCCACTTCCGCCACCCGGCCTTCCAGCTGCTGTACGGCCGCGAGCCCGGCTGCTGATGACTGCTCGCTGGGAACGGTGGTCACCGCCCGGCCGGTGCCCTGGAGCAGCTCGGCTGTTGCTGCCAGCGAATCCTCGCTCCCCACGGTGTCCAGGACTGCCGTGACTGTGCCGGCATCGTCGGCCAGGGAGCGCACCCGTTCGGCCAGGCCGCGGCCGTACGTCACGGGTTCGGCGCCCAGTTCGCTGAGATACTCCTGGTTGGCCTCGGACGCCGTGCCGATCACGCGTGCGCCGAAGGCCTGCGCAATCTGGACCGCGGCCGAGCCAACCCCGCCCGCGGCTCCATGGATCAGCACCGTGTCCCCGGCTCCCACCATGAGCTGCTTCAGGGCCGAATACGCTGTGCCCCCTGCCACCGGAATGCACGCAGCCTGCTCGAAGTCCACGCCCGCCGGCAGGGGGGTCAGCTGGTCGGACGGCACCACGGCCTCTGTCCGGTAGCCACCCATAACTCTGTTCCAGATGACCTCGTCACCCACCGCGAACCCCTCAAAAGCGGGCCCGACGGCGGTCACGACGCCGGCCGCTTCGCTGCCGGGCACCGCCGGAAAGTCCAGGGGCACCCACTTTTTCAGGTAGCCAGCCACGAGTTTCCAGTCCGCGGGGTTGACGCTGACCGCCCGGAATTCCACCCGGACCAGGCCGTCACCCGGCTCGGCCAGCTGCTCCGTACCCACCTTCAGGACCTGGGGGCCGCCGTATTCGTCGAAGTAGACCCTGGTGCTCATGGCTCCGGCTCCTTTGCTGCAGTCCCGCGCCCGTAGTGCAAGGGTAGGCACGGCACTGCAGGCATCACAAGGAAACGTCCGGGGCTTCCAGTCAGCGCCGGACTTCCACCTCACCCACCATGCCCATGTAGTCGTGCAGGGCGCAGATGTAGTCGAACTCTCCCACCTTATTGAACGTCACGGTGAATTTGTCCCCTGGCTCCATCAGGCCGGAGCTGAGGTTCCCGCCCTTAAAGTCCTTGGGATTGCCCACGGGCGCAAACACATTGGCTGGCTCCTGCCCGAACGTCACGGTGTGCGGTGCACCCATTCCGCTGTTCACAAACGTCACAGTCTCGCCAAGGTGGACCACTATCTCGTGATGGACGAACCGCATCAGCATGGCAGTTTCGTTGTCCGTTCCGGCGATCACCTTGTGGTTACTGGCCTGCTTGCGGGCAGCCTCCCATTGCTTCTCGCCATCCCGCACGATCTTCCGTTCCTGCTTCTTGCCCTGGCGGTCGTACTGTGACTGGCTGAAGGGGTAGTCGGTTCCGGCGGCCCGGACATGGACAGTACCCTTCATCGCCACGCCATGAACGACGCAGTAGTAGGTGAAATTGCCAGTGTGCGTGAACTTCAGCGTGTAATGCTCGACCGCTTTGAAGCCGGTGTTGGAGACGTTGGCCATGATTCCGGAGTTGTAGTATGAGTGGCCGTCATAGCCTGTGCCACCCTGTCGGCCCAGCTGCTTCGGGTCAAAGGGGTTGAAGGGCTTGAGCGACTGGCCTTTCGCCAGGAAAGTCACGGTGTGGATTTCGGCGGAGTTTGCTACCCACTTGATGTTGTCTCCGGCGTTGACATAGATGTTCGACGGAAGGAAGGACATGCCCTGGATGGCCTGGTCTGAGGACTCTGAGCCGACCTGGACAGTCCAGGTCTTCGGTGAGTCCTCGTCGCCGGCATATGCGGCGCTGCTGAGGGAGAGCGGCAAAAGCATGGCCGCCAAAGAGGCGAGGAGAAGGCGCAGCAGGTGCGGCCTTTGGTGGTTTGCTGGTTTGAGAGTCATGCGACTCATTCCTTTTACGCTGGGCGTTGGCGGCCGCTGTGCGGCCAGCCGGGAAGGTGCCGACCCGCGGATTGCGGCGCCGGACCGATGCCAGAGCGGTACGGGCCAGCGGGGCCCTTCTGCTTTCCTTGTCGCCCAGCCCAGCGCAGGAAAGAGGCCCCGGAACCGGACCCGCCACCGGACTAGGCGACAACACGGGACTTTCCGGTTCTCGAAGGGACAAGTTGTGGTTCTGTTGAGCCGTCAGAGCCTGATTCGTGACCGATGTGCGGCCGAAGCCGACCGGCCCGAGACTACCGATACAGTCCCAATGGTGCTCCGCGTCAATGTGTTTGTCGAGGAGAGTTTTCAGTTGGCGCTCCGCCTCTGGAGCCGGGCGGTAAGCCGGTGGGCCTCCTCCAGCAGGAGCCGCCCCAGCAGCTCGCGCCGGTCTCCACGGAACCGGGGTTCGATGCCGGTCAGGGACAGCGCCCATGATGGCCGGCCGGCCTGGTCGAAGACCGCCGCACCCATTCCCCAGCTGCCCTCGAGGACAAGTCCGGGGTTCACGGAGTAACCGCGGCGGCGGGTCTGGCGCAGGTTGTCCCGGACCACGTCCTCCGGGTGGCCCTGCCCGTACTTGCCTGCATGGGCAGCCCAGTCCGCCAGGATCTGCTCCTGCTCTGCCTCAGGGAGGAACGCCATAATCGCCGTTCCGGCCGACGCCACGCCCAGCGGAAACCGGACACCCTCGTGAAGCACGAAGGAGCGGACGGGGAAGCTGCCCTCCTCGCGCAGCAGGCACACAGTCTCGGCGCCACGCCTGATCGAGAAGAAGGCGCTCTCACCGGTCTCCTCCGCAAGCCGGCGCAGGCTGGGCCTCGCCAGGTCCTCCAGCGGAAACCGCGCGGCAGCAACCGAGCCCATCAGCAGGGCCTCGGGGCCGAGCATCCAGTTCCCGCTCAGGGGGTCGTGGTCGAGGAGGCCCTCGGCCGCGAGTGACGTGAGCAGGCGGTGCACGGTTGGACGGGTCAGCCCCGAGTCCCGCACCAGCTCCACGAGCGGGCTTCCTTCCGGCTTGCGTCCCACGATGCGCAGGAGGCCCGCGATGCGGCTGACGACCTGTGCGCCTTGGACCGGTGCCTGATTCACGACTTCTCCCTAATAATCCATATTGTGGACACTCTCCAGCCTATCGTCCACAGTGTAAAAGCGCGACCTTAGGGAGACCTTCAGACCTTGACACTGCCATAAGGGCCCGCCTACGCTCCACAGTCAGAACCAGCGTCCATAAAGTGGACTGCGGCACAGCTCAACGAGGAGATGCGATGTCCAAACTGAAATCCGGTGCTGCAGAGGCCCTGCACGATGTGCTGCGGGACGGGCTCACCCTGGCCGTGGGCGGGTTTGGGCTCAGCGGCATTCCGGCGGACCTGATCGATGCGGTGCGCGAGTCCGGTGTGAAGGATCTGACCGTGGTGTCGAACAATATGGGCGTGGACGGCAAGGGCCTGGGGATCCTAATCGAGGCTGGGCAGGTCCGCAAGGTGATCGCGTCCTACGTCGGTGAGAACAGGCTGTTCGCGGAGCAGTACCTCGCCGGGGTCCTGGAGGTGGAGTTCACGCCGCAGGGCACCCTGGCGGAACGGCTGCGCGCCGGCGGCGCCGGGATCCCGGCCTTCTACACCAAAACCGGGGTGGGCACCCTGGTGGCCAAGGGCAAACCGCACGAGGTGTTCGACGGCGAAACGTACGTCCAGGAGCGCGCCATCCTCGCCGACGTCGCACTGGTGCACGCCCACACCGCCGACACGGACGGCAACCTCGTCTACCGGCACGCCGCACGGAACTTCAACCCGGTGGTCGCCACCGCGGGCGCCGTGACCGTCGCCGAGGCGGAGGTCATCGTCGAACCCGGCTCGCTGGACCCAAACCACATCGTCACGCCCGGCGTCTACGTCCAGCACCTGGTCCGGGCCGGCAACAGGGTCAAGGACATCGAACAGCGCACCGTCCGCCCCCGCGCTGACCGGATCAGCCCCGAACTCGTCACCAACTAACAAGGAGATTCCCGTGGCCTGGACCCGGAACGAGATGGCCGCGATTGCGGCCGAGGAACTGAACGACGGCGACTACGTCAACCTGGGCATCGGCATCCCGACGCTGGTGGCCAACAACCTGCCCGACGGCGTCCGCGTCGTGTTGCAGAGCGAGAACGGGCTGCTCGGCATGGGCCCGTTTCCCTACGAGGGCGAGGAGGACGCCGACCTCATCAACGCCGGCAAACAGACCGTCACCATCCTGCCCGGCGGCAGCATCTTTGACTCCGCCACCTCCTTCAGCATGATCCGCGGCGGACATGTCAAGGTCGCCATCCTCGGGGCGATGCAGGTCTCCGGCAACGGTGACCTCGCCAACTGGACCATCCCCGGCAAGATGGTCAAGGGCATGGGCGGGGCCATGGACCTGGTGGCCGGGACACCGCGCGTGGTGGTCCTCACCGAACACAATGCCAAAGACGGCAGCCCCAAAATTGTCACCGACTGCACCCTGCCCCTGACCGGCGTGAGCGTCGTGGACCGCATCATCAGCGACCTGGCGGTCTTCGACCTCCAAAAAAACGACGACGGCGGCCGGCAGCTCACCCTCACCCGCCTCGCCCCCGGCGTCACGGAGGAAGAAATCCGTGAGAGAACCGGCGCCGAATTCCTGGTGGCACTCGAGCGGGGAGTCAGCTCCGCGACCGGATAAGCCGGGCGATCTCCGCAAAGCCCAGACGCTCGGCGTTCTCCGCAGCCGTCCTGCCCTGCGGGTCGCGGATGTTGGGGTCCGCCCCGGCGTCCAGCAGTTGCTGCACCACGTCCTGCTGCCTCGGACCTCCGTTGTTCAGGAGGATGGCTTCCTGCATCGCGGTCCAGCCGAGCTTGTTGACGTGATTGACGGGGACGCCGGCGGCGATCAGGATCCGGACGGTCTCCACGTGCCCGTGCTCGCTGGCCGGGATCAGGGCGGTGCCGCCGAAACGGTTGGTGCTCCTGACGTCCGCACCGTGGGCCAGGGTCAGCCGCAGAATATCGTTGAAGCCCTCGGCGCCCGCGTACAGGAAGGCTGAATCCTGGATCGAGTCCTTGGCGTTTACGTTCCCGCCTTCCCGGATCAGCTGGGCTGCGAGCGCCAAGTCGTTGGCTTTCGCGGCCAGGACCAGCCGCTGGTCCAGCTTCTGCTGCTCAGGCGGGGACAGGGAGGGACGTGGGGCGGCGAGAGCGGACGACGGCGGACGCGCAGTGCCGCTCGATCCGGAACCGCCCGCCGCCGTCGGGCCTTTCGAGCTGGCCTCCGTCGTCGGGCTTCCCTGGGCTGAACCGCCGGGGCTTGAACTGGCTGGGGCCGGGCCACCGGGGCTTGAACTTAATGGGGCCGGGCCCTCGGCCGAGGGGGCGCCGGAGCACCCCGCCAGAAGGGACCCCACCAGTACTGCCAGGCCCGCGAGCGGAAGAGCGCCGGCCGGCCGGCCGCCGTCGCGCCTGCCTCTGGCCTTGCGCCTTTCCCTGCGCCCGCCGTCGTGCCCGTCTCCAACCACAGTGCGGAACCTACTTGGCGGCGATCACGGCGGCGCCAGCCTCGGCGCAGGCTTCGTCCAGCTTTCCGTCAGGGGCGCCACCGACGCCGATGCCCGCCACGGAGACGCCGTTCACCTTCAACGGGACACCGCCCGGGAGGAACAGAGTGCCCGGAAGGTCCGCGATGCTCGGCCCGTTGCCGGAGATGCGCTTGGCAAGTTCGCTGGTGGGGCTGCCGAACGCCGCGGCCGTGTACGCCTTGCGCTTGGCCGACTCGATGGTGTGCTCGGCGGCATTGTCGCCACGCAGGAGAGCCTGGACGGTACCGAACCGGTCCACGAGCGCCACCGTGACGAACGGCAGCTTGTCTGCCTGGCACTTGGCGAGGGCAGTGCCCACGGCCTTCGCCGAGGCGCCAACGGTGATCCGATTCTGGGCGACGACGTTGTCCGCACCCGGCTGCACATCCGCGGCGGGCACAGCCGCCGCGGGCTGGACAGAGGCCGCTGCGGGCTGGACAGAGGCCGCCGCTGGCTGGACCGAAGCAGCTGTGGGGGAAGACCCTGATCCCGCATTAGTGACGGCGGTGGCACCGGCGGTTATGGCGAGCGTTCCGGCCGCCGCGGCGGAAAAAATCTTCTGGGACTTCTTCACGATGGTTCTCCTTCGATAAGCAGGCGCAGCCCATGTTTGCGGGCGCAGCCAAACGGCTGCATTTCCATGGTGAACCTGTGCCGCCGCGGGCGCATCAGGCCAACAGGTGGGACCGGCTGGTACTTCTGGCTTGCGGTATCAGCCAAAAGGCTGAGAGACCAGCAACGGTGCGGGCAATAGCATGGTTCGTAGCAAACCTCCCACCGGAACCGGACCCGCCATGCCCTCCACCGCCCCCACCGCACCGGAACTACTTCCCGCACGCACTGGCCATATTCCAGGCAGCCGGCTGGGACGGATCGACGCCGCGGTCCATCTGGGATTCGCCGTACTCATCGTGGCTTCGGTGGTGCGCTACATGATGCGGCACAGCGCCCAGGACAACCTGCTTGTCCTCGCGCTGGCGGCCGCCGCCTGCGCCCTGTACGGCGTCATCGCTGTGCTCGCCCAGCGCCGGCGCCCCTGGGCAGTGTGGATGTTCGTCCTGGTCGCCGTCTGGGCCGTCCTGGTGGTGTCCGCACCAAGCTTCGCCTGGTGCTCGTTTGCGCTGTTCTTCCTCTGCCGCATCGCCTTCACCGGGGCGGTCGCCTATGCAGCGGCGGGGGCGACGGCGGCAGCCACCGCCGCGGGTTTGTTCCGGCTCAGCGACGGCACTGATCTGGCGATGCTCCTGGGACCGCTCGCCGTCGGCGTCCTGATGACTCTGATTTATGACCGCATCGAGCACGACGCCGCCGAGCAGCGGCGCCTGCACCGTGAAGTATCGCTCGCCCAGCGGCAACTGGCGGCCAGCGAGCGCCGGGCGGGCACCATCGCGGAGCGTGAGCGCGTCTCCCGGGAGATCCACGACACCGTGACCCAGGGCCTCGCCAGCAGCCTGCTCCTGCTCGAGGCCGTGAACCGTGCCTGGCCGGAGCCGGCGTCCCGGCAGGATCTTCGGCAGGCCAGCGAATTGCTGCGCCTGAACCTCTCCGACACCCGCAGCCTGGTCCACGAACTGGCGTCCCCCGGCCTCGACGCCTCGCCGCTGCCGGACGCCCTGCTGCAGGCCGCCTCGCAGTACGTGCCGGACGCCAGGCTGCTGGTCACCGGCGAACCCCGGGAAGTGGCCGGGGAGGTCCGCCATGCCCTCCTCAGGGTGGTGCAGAGCGCCACCGCGAACATCAAGCTGCACGCCTCCGCGGAGACCGCCACCATCACCCTCGGCTTCCTGCCGGATGCGGTCACGCTGGACATTTACGACGACGGCACGGGCTTCGATCCGGCGGCGGTAGCACCGCCGTCGGACGCCGGTGGATACGGACTGCGGGCCATGCGGCAGCGGGTGGAGCAGCTGGGCGGCGCCTTCTCGGTGGAAAGCGCCCCGGGCGAGGGAACAGTTGTGGCGGCGCAGCTGCCGCTAAAGGGGGAAGAATGAGCTCCATCACCGTGCTCCTCGTCGACGACCACCTCGTGGTCCGCAGCGGATTGAAGGCCCTGCTGGGAACACAGCCGGACATCGAGGTGGTGGCGGAGGCCTCCTCGGGCGAGGAAGCCCTGGCAGCAGTGGAAGGGCACGCCCCCGACGTCGTGGTGATGGACCTGGCCATGGGCCCGGGCATGGACGGGATCGAGGCGATCAGGAAGCTCCGCGAACGCAACCGCAGGCAGGCCGTGCTGGTCTTTACCACCTATGATTCCGACGCCGACATTGTCCGGGCCGTAGATGCCGGGGCCATGGGCTACCTCCTCAAGGACGCCGCACCCGAGGAGATCTTCGCCGCCGTCCGGGGCGCCGTCCAAGGCAAGAGTGTCATGAGCCCGCCGGTGGCCTCCCGCCTGTTCCAGCAGCTGCGCAACCCCGACGAGGTGCTTACACCGCGGGAAGCCGAGCTGCTGAGCCTCCTCACCGAGGGGCTCAGCAACAGGGAACTGGGCCAGCGGCTGTTCATTTCGGAGGCCACCGTCAAGACCCACCTTGCCCACATCTACGCCAAGCTCGGCGTGGAAACCAGGGCCGCGGCCATCGCCACCGCCATCCGCCGCGAGGGGATGCGCTAGCAGCTGCCGGCCCCTGCACCACGGCCCGGTAGTGCACTGGAGCGGGGCTAGACTCGATCACGTCCAGCCCCGCCCTTCCGAGAGGAGCAACCATGCGCGCCACCATCATCCACGGACCCGGAGACATCAGGGTGGAGGACCGCGACTACCCTGCCGTCCAGCTCCCCACGGACGCCGTGGTCCGGGTGACGGCCGCCTGCGTCTGCGGCTCGGACCTCTGGCCGTACCGCGGTGTGAAGCCCGTCCGCCACCCCACCGCCATCGGCCACGAATTCGTCGGCGTCGTGGAAAGCACGGGTACAGACGTGTCCACGCTCCAAGCGGGCGACTTTGTGATCGCCCCCTTCGTGGTCAGCTGCGGGCAGTGCCCGCAGTGCCTGAACGGCGTGACTGTGGCCTGCGACCACCTCGCCGGCTGGGGCGGAAAGGACGACGCCGGATTCGCTGTCGACGGCGGCCAGGGCCAGGCCGTGCGCGTCCCCCTCGCCGAATCGACGCTCGTCAAGGTGCCGGATGTCAGCGACCCGGATGCAAAGCTACGCAACAGCCTGCTGACCCTCTCGGACGTCATGGCCACCGGCCACCACGCCGCGGTCAGCGCCCAGGTGGGCCCCGGCCGGACCGTCGTGGTGGTCGGCGACGGCGCTGTGGGGCTTTGCGGCGTCCTGGCGGCAAAGCGCCTCGGCGCCCAGCGGATCATCGCGATGTCCCGCCACGCCGACCGGCAAGCCATCGCCCGCGAGTTCGGGGCCACGGACATAGTGGAGGAGCGAGGGGACGACGGCGTCTCCAAGGTCCGCGAACTGCTCGGCGGTGTTCTGGCCGACTCTGTGCTCGAGTGTGTGGGAACCAAGGAGTCCATGGAGCAGGCACTGCACTCCGTCCGGCCCGGCGGCGCCCTGGGCTTCGTCGGCGTCCCCACCGGCGGCGCCGAGATCCCGCTGCGCTACCTGTTCGACAGGAACATCACCGTGGCCGGCGGCATGGCTCCGGCACGGACCTACATTCCCGAACTGCTCAAGGACGTGCTGTCCGGCGCCATCAATCCAGGCCGGGTGTTCGACGTTGAGATGCCCCTGGAGGAGGCACCCGAAGCCTATAAGGCGATGGACGAGCGGCGCGCCATCAAGGTGCTGCTCACGCCATAAAACGGTTGCGCGGACCCGGCGCCGGGTCTACCGTGATCGGCATCAGTCACCACCGCCGTCAAGGAGCCGTCATGGCCGGGTTTGTGCAGATCATTGAATTCCAGACCTCACGCATCGAGGAAGTCGAAGCGCTGGGCCGTCCGTCGAGAACCGAGGGAACCACCACACCGACGTTTCGCCGCATCACCGCCACTGCGGACCGCGACCGTCCCGGGACATACTTCACCATCGTGGAATTCGACTCGTACGAGTCGGCGATGGAGAATTCCAACCGGCCTGAAACGTCCGACTTCGCCGCGCAGATGGCAGCACTGTGTGACGGACCCCCGGTTTTCCGCAATCTCGACGTGCAGTGGGAGGACACCGGCCAGGAGCCGGGCAGCACAACCTAGACCGCGAAACAGCCTCTCCGAGTGACGTTCGTGGACGGAATCTCCCGTTACAGGTGGGACTCCTGATGACGGCAACTATTGCACGCCCGGCGGATGGCCCATAGGTTGGAGTCAGCGGAGAACAATTTCCGCGTCTGCCTGCTGTCGGAGCAGGACCAGAAAAAGGGTTACAAAGGAAGTAGCAATGGCAACAGGCACAGTTAAATGGTTCAACGCCGAAAAGGGCTTCGGCTTCATCGCTCCGGATGATGGATCAGCAGATGTATTCGCACACTACTCAGCAATTGCCAGCAGCGGTTACCGCTCCCTGGATGAAAACCAGAAGGTCGAGTTCGAGGTGACCCAGGGCCCCAAGGGTCCGCAGGCAGAGAACATTCGCCCGCTGTAACGGCATTCCAATGACTCCCCTGTCCGTGCCTAGCACGCACAGGGGAGTTTTTGGTTTTTCAGCCCGCCATATTTGCACCGCTTTCCAAGCCTGAGGAGCCCGGGCGGCGAGCCGTTCCAAGGAGCAGGTGTCCGGCGGGGCCGCAAAGTGGTGCAGAAATGCCCCCTGACTTCGCCGTGCTGCCCGGTAGAGTGCCGCCATGGATGAAAAAGCGACCCTGCACCATTACCTCCGGACACGGCGCGCCCAGCTCCTCGCCAAGCTCGACGGCCTGGGTGAGTACGACATGCGCCGGCCGATGACGCCCACCGGCACCAATCTTCTGGGCCTGGTCAAGCACGTGGCCAGCGTGGAACTGGATTATTTCGGCGAGGTGTTCGGCCGGCCCAGTGGCCGGGTGCTGCCCTGGTTCGCCGACGGGGCCGAACCGGACGCGGACATGTGGGCCACCCCGGAGCAGACGCGTGCCGAAATTGTCGAGCTACACCACTTCTCGGCGGCGCACACCGATGCCACCATCGAAGCGCTGCCCCTGGACGCTCCGGGCGTCGTGCCCTGGTGGCGGGAAGAACGCAGGCACGTGACCCTGCACCAGATGCTGGTGCACATGTGTGCCGAGACGGCGCAGCACCTGGGACACGCGGACATCATCCGTGAACTCATCGACGGCTCCGCCGGGCAGGGCCCCAACGACCCCAACCTCCCTCAGCGGGGCTCCGCGGAGCAGGCCGCCTACGTGGAGCAACTGGAGGCCGCAGCGCGGAAGGCTGCCGCGCTGGCCGGGTAGAACACCCTAGACGAAGGCCGATTTCCCTGTCACGGCCCGGGCCACAATCAGGGAATTGATCTCGTAGCTGCCCTCGTAGGTGTAAAGGATCTCGGCGTCACCGAAGAGTTTTCCCATCTCGTAGTCGCTGCTGATGCCGTTGCCGCCCAGCAGCGACCGGCCCAAGGCCACGGAGGCGCGGGCCAGCCGGGTAGTGGTGGCCTTGGCCATCGCCGCCTGGGCCATCTCCAGCCTGCCCTCCTCCTGGATCCGGGCCAACTGTGCCATCAGGGCCAGTGAGGCCGATGCGTTGCCCAGGATCTCGGAGAGCTGCTGCTGGATGAGCTGGAAGCGTGCCAGCTCCTTGCCGAACTGGCGGCGCTGCAGCGAATAGGAGCGGGCAACGTCAAAGGCCGCGAGCTGAATTCCCGCAGCCTGCCATCCCACCCACGCCCGGGAATCCCTCAGCAGCCCGTTGGCCTTGGTGAAATCCGTGGCCCCGGGGAGAAGGTTGGCCTCCGGGATGCGGACGCCGTCCAGCTGAATATCTGCGTTCTGCATGATCCGCAACCCGATCTTGTTGCTGATCTTGGTCGCCGTGTAGCCGGGGCGGTCCGTTTCAACAATGAAGCCCTTGATCTGCTGGTCGGCCGCGTCCCGGGCCCACACAAGCGCAAAGTCGGCGATCGTTCCGGCTCCTATCCACCGCTTGGCCCCGTCGATGACCCACTCGCCGTCCTCAAGCCGGGCCGTGGTGGCCAGCCCGCCGGCAATGTCCGAACCGTGCTCCGGCTCGGTCAGCGCGAAGGCCCCCAACTGTGTGAAGGCCGTCAGTCCCGGCAGCCACCGCTGCTTCTGCTCGTCCGACCCCAGGGCGTCGATCATGCCGACGATCAGTTCATTGTGAATGCCCACCAGGGCTGACAGCGACACGTCGGCGCGGGCCACCTCAACATACATGAGGCCCTTGAAGAGCGTGGATGTCCCGTCCGTCTGCAGCCCGCCGAGTCCGTGCTTCCCCAGCTCTGCCAGAAGCCCGAACGGGAACTCTTCCCGGTTCCAGTATTCGATGGACTGGGCCCGGACCCTGGACTGCAGGAAGTCCCGGATTTCGAGATAGCGGGTCCGTTCAACCGGCGCAAGCAGGTCCGCAACATACATAAGATCCGCGTCGGCAAACGGCGGCGCCATAGTCCCCGTTTCCCCTGCTGCGGCTTTCCCCGTCATAGCCTCTGCGGGCTGTCCGTTGTCACGTCCTTGTGGCTGCACGGGCATAGGTCCCTTCGCTCTTCCAAACCGTTGGATGTCCTAGTATATTGCACAGTGATGTGGATCACTAGGACGTGAATCCCCAGGCGAAAGGTGCCCCATGACAGTCACCGACGACTTCCGTGCCGCACGCGACCAGCTGCTCGCTTTGCGCCAGGACTACCGCCAGGCGAGGGTCAGCTTCGAATGGCCGCGGCCCGCGGAGTTCAACTTCGCACTCGACTGGTTTGACGCCATCGCTGCCGATCCCGCCAGAGGCGCCAACCCGGCGCTGGTGATCGTGGAACAGGACGGCTCGGCCACCCGACGCAGCTTCGCCGAACTGTCGGCCCGGTCCAACCAGGTGGCCAACTGGCTCCGCATCCAGGGCGTGAAACGCGGTGACCGCATGATCATCATGCTGGGCAACCAGGTGGAACTGTGGGAACTCGTGCTGGCCGGCATCAAGCTTGGCATCGTGCTGATCCCCACCACCACACTCATGGGTCCCGCGGACCTGAAGGACCGGGTGGAGCGCGGGGAAGCGGGCTGGGCCGCCGTCGGCAGTTCAAACCTCGGCAAGTTTGCCGAGGTGCCCGGCAGCTACCGGCTTATCGAAATCCCCGACTCCGGAGGCACCAGTGCAAGCGTCGGCAGCGCAAGCGCCGGCGGCGGTGCCGGCACTGCGCAGGGGCTACAGTACGCAGAGTCCATGGCCTCCCCCAGCGACTTCACCCCCGACGCAACCACTCTGGCGGACGAAACCCTACTCCTCTACTTCACCTCGGGCACCACCTCCAAGGCCAAGCTCGTGGAACACACGCACACGTCCTACCCGGTGGGCCACCTGTCCACGATGTACTGGATAGGCCTGGAGCCGGGCGACGTGCACCTTAACGTGGCCTCTCCGGGCTGGGCAAAACACGCCTGGTCCAACCTGTTCGCCCCGTGGATTGCCGAAGCCTGCGTGTTCGTCTACAACTACGAGCGCTTCGATGCCAGGGCCCTGATGGAGCAGATGGACCGGGAGAAGGTCACCAGCTTCTGCGCTCCGCCGACTGTGTGGCGGATGCTCATCCAAGCCGACCTGAGCCTCCTCAAAAATCCGCCCACCAAGGTTGTTTCCGCCGGCGAGCCGCTCAATGCGGAGGTCATCGGCCAGGTCCAGCGCGCCTGGGGCCAGACCATCCGTGACGGCTTCGGCCAGACCGAGACCACAGTGCAGGTGGCCAACACACCCGCCCAGCCCGTCAAGATTGGCGCCATGGGCCAGCCCCTGCCGGGGTACGACGTGGTCCTCGTCGATCCGGCAACGGGAGAAGAAGCGGACGACGGCGAGCTGTGCCTGCGCCTGGATCCCCGCCCCGCCGGGCTGATGAAGTCGTACTACGGCGACCCGGGGAAGACGGCCGAGGCTTTCCGCGACGGCTACTACCACACGGGCGACATGGCCAGCCGGGACGAGCACGGCGTCATCACCTACGTGGGCCGGGACGACGACGTCTTCAAGTCCTCCGACTACCGGCTCTCCCCGTTCGAGTTGGAGAGCGTACTCATCGAGCACCCCGCGGTGGCGGAGGCCGCCGTCGTCCCCTCCCCCGATCCGCTGAAGCTGTCCGTGCCCAAGGCATTCGTGGTGCTGGCGCCCGGCCACGAACCGGGACCCGAGCTCGCCGAGGAGATCCTGCGCTACTGCCGCGACCACCTGGCGCCGTTCAAGCGCATCCGCCGGCTTGAGTTCGCCGAGCTGCCGAAAACCATTTCGGGAAAAATCCGCCGGGTCGAGCTGCGGCACAGCGAGGAGCTCCGCCACGCGGACGGCACCCGACACGGTGCGGCCAGTGTTCCCCCCGGCCTGGGCACGGAATACTCTGAAACGGATTTCCCGGGCCTGAAAAGCCAGGGCTGAGCCGTGAGCCCTCCGCTGCCCCGTGACCCGATTGCCGATGCACAGCGCAACTGGGAGAGCCACGGCTGGAGTGACGTTGCTGCCCCGATGGCTGCCATCACGGCAATCATGCGCACCCAGCAGATCCTGCTGGCCCGCATCGAGGGGGCCCTGAAGCCGTTCGGACTGACCTTCGCCCGCTACGAACTGCTGGCGCTGCTCAGCTTCGCCAGGAGCGGCGCACTGCCCATGAACAAGGCGAGCGCCCTGCTGCAGGTCCACCCCACCTCGGTGACCAACGCCGTTGACCGCCTCCAGACAGCAGGACTGGTGGTCCGCTCACCGCATCCCACGGACGGGCGCACCACGCTGATCGAGCTCACGGCTGAGGGCCGCACGCTGGCAAAAAGAGCGACGGCAGTGCTCAACGCCGAGGTTTTCGGCCAGTCCGGTTTCGGCGATGAGGACGTGAACCAGCTCATCCGGATCCTGGGCGACTTCCGCCGTGGCGCCGGGGACTTTACGGACTGACGGACTTTACGGACTTACCGGCTCCACGGACTGACCGGCTTCACCGACTGGCCGGCCGTCCGGGCCCCGCTGGAGCTCCTGGACGAACGTGTCAAGCAATGCCGCCTGCTGCGGGCTGTTGGCCAGCTGCACCAGGTCGGCAGCCGTGCTGGCCACCTTGATGTTGGTGTCCTGGCTGTATTTGGCCAGCAGGTCGAAAGCGGCCTCGGAACCAATCCGCAGGATGCCCATCAGGATGCCCTTCGCCTGTTCTATGGTGCTTCGCGTGCCAAGGGCACCTTTAACCGCCTCCCGTGCCGCCGTTTCCGTTTCCCAGTGCAGCGTGCTGGTCAAGTCAACAATGAACCCCTCAACAGCAATAAGCCTGCCGTCCTCCGTGAGCGCCTCGCCGGCAGTTAGGACACGGTGTTCCCGCATGCGGGCATCAAGGATGCGGTGGTAGCTGCAGAAAAATCCGCCCGCTTCACAGGCCGCCATGAAGGTGTCATGGCAGCGGTCCCTGTCGTCCGGATGCTTGTGGGCGTAGAGAAGCTCCACGGTGGGCACGATCTCGCCGCGGTGGTAACCGTGGAGCGTGTACAGCTCATCGGACCATTCAAGCCGCCCCGACATGGCGTCGTAATGGAACGTGCCGGCAACACAATCTGCCGGCCCGAGAGCGCTCGAGTACGCCCGCACCGTTTTCGGAAGGCTCATCGCGGATCCAGCCGCCCTACCCGGCCATCCCCTGAAACTGGAGGGGCATGCGCATGGATAGGGGTCGAACGGCAGCGTGGGGGCGGGAACCGAGGAAGCGGTCCAAGGGAGCCGTGGCAAGCTCCTTCACATGGCCCATCCCGGCGTACTCACGAACGGCAGCGATGCCTTCGACCGCGGCAGCCTTGCTTGCAAAAGGGCGGGATACCGCCATCACGGTGCCGTCCGGGGCGGTGAGCTGGAATCTGAAGGAATCGTCCGCGTCGATGAAGAGTTCGAACATGCCAGCCATTTAGCCCTCCTGGATACGGGAACACGGCGTCCGGGGACGCCGTAGTCGCCGGAAGCAGCTGAGGTTTTTCTCCTTACCGCTCCCGCGGATGAGCCGGGGCGGTAATTGAGGAATTTATGAAATTGTGAACTAGTTCCGGGCTCTTGGCAAGGGCGGTCCGCGGCCGCAAACCCCGCGCGCCCGGTCCTCCAGTAAAAGTTTCCCCCGGCTCGTCGGGGACAGACCGTTCTGTCTCTATACTTGGGTCTATACGCCTATTGGGGGCACCGAGCCTGGCGGGCCGGCAAGATCCGGCCGAGAAGCACGTGGCAAGTAACAGTGGAAGGAATCCAGAATGGGCGACATGCCCGACGGCGTGATCCACGCCGGGGTAAAGGCCGACCTGTTCAAGTCCATGGGCCACCCTGCACGCATCCTGGTTCTGGAGATGCTGGTCAACGGCCCCGAGACCGTGAGCAATTTGCGGGACTGCACCGGGCTTGAGGCCTCGAACCTTTCCCAGCACCTCGGCATCCTGCGGCGCCAGCGGCTGATCGTTCCGTCCCGGAAGGACGGCCGCCTGTTTTATGAACTGACTTCACCCGAAGTGCGCGAGGTCCTCGAAGCGGCCCGTGGCCTGCTGGGCTCCATCCTCGGCGTTGGCGTCCTTCGTTAGCCGAACGGCGGAGCGAATGGCAACGGCTCCAACGCGGACCCCGGGCGCCGCGCCACCATCCGTTCTGGCGCCGGCAGCACAGGCCGCAGGCTAGGCGGGGTCGGCCACGGCGGCCGGGGCGGAATGCCCGAAAAGCCAGGCCGCGACGTCGCTCCTCAGCACAACGTGCGGGCTGCCTGTTCCGCTGACACTTCCGGCAGGCACGTAGTAGCCGCGGCCGCCGCCCGGACCGCCGGCAGCCCGGTCCAGTGCCTCCACGATCCTGCGGCTCAAGTGCCCCTGCGGGCCCGTGGCGTGGATTTCCTCAAGCTCGGCCGCGGTGAGCCGTCCCAATACAGCAGCGATGTCGGCCACGATCGTTCCCCTTTTCGCACGTTTGCCTGAAGTGCAACCCTACGGCACGGCAATTAACGGCGGGTGAATTCGCGGCGGCAATTCAGTACAGGAAGATGTCGATCCACGCCCGGTTGTGCGCGTGGAGCAGCACCAGGAACAGCACGAAGTCGAAGAGCAGGTGCACGCTCACGATGTAGGACAGCGACTTGGTCACAGTGAAGATGCGGGCCTGCAGCAGGGCGAAGGGGTAGATGAAAAGCGGCGCCCAGGACTTGAACCCCAGTTCCCACAGGAAGGACGTGAACAGGACGGCCTGCAGCAGGTTGGCCTGCCAGTCGGGCAGGTGCCGGCGCAACAGGGCGAAGCAAGTGCAGATGAAGAACAGCTCATCCCAGATGCCCAGGGCGTTGGTGCCGACAAAGAGCCGTGTGATGCCCTCGGGGTCGTGCACGGCGGGCCAGTTCATATAGACCCCGGTCCGGATCATATAGACGGGCAACAGGGCATAGCCGATCACCACGACGGCGGGCAGATACCACTTCTCCGCACGTGTCCATTTCTGCCCGGTCCGCACCGGAAACACCACCGCATGCTCCTTGGTGACGAAGCGCGATACAGCATAGGGGATCCCCACCGCCGCGATCATGGCCGAGCCCATGACGAGCATGTGGGACGTGCTGACGTCCGTGGTGATGGGAACGGCACTGATGATGGCCACTCCGGCCGCAATCAGCGCGAGGTCGCGGAACAGCAGCCGGTCCACCAAGGCCGCGAGCACGAGGGCTGCAGCGAGCAGGGCATACCCCCACAGGCTCTGGTCCAGCGCGAACAGGATAAAGCCGGCCAGTGAGACCATGGCCGCCGGGACAACGCGCAGGGAAGTCCCCTTCACTGTGCGCTCCCCGGTCAGCCGAGTGCTCACCGGTGCCTGAACTCCGGCTGGCGCTTCTCCGCGAAAGCAGCCATGCCTTCCTTCTGGTCCTCGGAGGCGAAGAGCGAATGGAACAGGCGCCGTTCAAACAGCACGCCCTGCGCCAGCCCAGTCTCGAAGGCCGCGTTGACGGCTTCCTTGGCCAGCATGGCGGCCGGTTTCGACTTGGACGCGATGACCTCCGCGGCCTTCAGCGCCTCCTCCACGGTGTCCGCGGCAGGCACCACCCGTGCCACCAGGCCTGAGCGCTCCGCCTCGGCCGCGTCGATGAACCGGCCGGTCAGGATCATGTCCATCGCCTTGGCCTTGCCCACGGCACGGGTGAGCCGCTGAGACCCGCCCATGCCCGGCACGACGCCGAGGTTGATCTCGGGCTGGCCGAACTTGGCGTTGTCGCCGGCGATGATGAAGTCACACATCATGGCCAGCTCGCAGCCGCCGCCCAGCGCGAAACCGGACACGGCCGCGATCAGCGGAATGCGCAGCCTGGTGAGATTCTCCCACCCGCGGAACCAGTCGGCGTCGTACATCTCCAGGTAGCCCTTGTCCGCCATCTCCTTGATGTCAGCGCCGGCGGCGAAGGCCTTCCCCGAGCCGGTAATCACGACGGCGCCAACGCCCGGATCCGCGTCCATGGCCGAAACCGCCGCCACGAGTTCTTCCAGGGTGGTCCTGTCAAGGGCGTTCAGCGCTTCGGGCCTGTTCAGGGTGACGAGGCCAACGCGCCCGCGGTGCTCCACCAGAATGTTCCCGTACTCGTGCGTCATCCATGCCCCTCACGTGGTTGGTACGTCCTAAAACTAAGCCTACTGTCCTGACTTGTCCCGGATATCGGTGATGATGCCGGAGAAATCCCGGCCGGCCCCGCCTTCCGCGGCGAAGGCGTCGTAAATCTCGGAGGCCAGGGGCCCCATCCGGGCGGCCACGCCGGTGGACTGGAGTGCGTTCAGCGCCAACCGCAGGTCCTTGGCCATCAATGCCCCGGCGAAGCCGGGCTGGTAGTCGCGGTTGGCCGGGCTGGTGGGCACCGGCCCGGGGACCGGGCAGTTGGTGGTGAGGGCCCAGCACTGGCCCGATGCCGCGGACGCGACATCGAACAGCGCCTGGTGCGTCAGTCCCAGCTTTTCCCCGAGGACGAACGCCTCGCTGACCGCGATCATCGAGACACCCAGAATGAGGTTGTTGCAGACCTTCGCTGCCTGGCCGGAACCGTGCTCTCCGCAGAGCACTGCGCGTTTGCCCATAACGTCGAACAGCGGCCGCACTGTCTCGAAGTCCTCCGGCAGCGCGCCGACCATGAACGTCAGCGTCCCGGCCTCCGCCCCCACCACACCGCCGGATACCGGCGCGTCCACGGAGCGGTGCCCGGCGTCAAGGGCCAGCCGGGCGGCCTCACGTGCCTCGTCCACGTTGATGGTGGAGCAGTCCAGGAACATGGTGTTCGGCGCCGCGGCGGCCAGCAGTCCCGGCTCCCCGTCGCTGCCCCGGTAGGCGTCCAGCACATGCTGCCCGCTCGGGAACATCGTGAGCACGATCTCTGCTCCGGGAATGGTTTCAGCGGCACTCGCGGCAACGGGGATGCCGTGCTCGCGGGCGGCGTCCAGCGCGGCTGGCACCACGTCGAAGCCGATGACCTCGTAGCCTGCCTTGACCAGGTTGACCGCCATGGGACCGCCCATGTGGCCGAGCCCGAGGAAGGCAACGCGCGGTTTTGCAGCATCAGGCCGGGCTGCTTCTTCAGGCATGGCTACTTCATCAGGCATGGTCCGACTCACTTTCCCACAGAACCAGTTCCCGGTCCCCCAACGGCGCAAAGTACCGCTCGACGTCGTCCGCGTGTACCTCCTGCAGCGTGGCCGGCTGCCACTGAGGGTTGCGGTCCTTATCCACCACTTGCGCCCGGATCCCCTCCCGGAAGTCCGGTCCGGCGAGGCAGCGCAGTCCCACGCGGTATTCCTCGGCGAGCGCTTGGTCGAGGGTCAGCCCGCGCGACCGGCGCAGCGAGGCCAGGGTCACCTTGACGGCGGTGGGTGACTTCGCCTCGATGGTGTCGGCAGCCGCAGCGGCCTCCCCGCCCGCGGCACGCAGCCGCCGGACGATCTCCTCGGCGTCGTCCGCTGAATAGCAGGGGTCGATCCAGTCCCGCTGCGCCTCCAGCGCCGAGGCGGCCGGCTTTTGGGCGAAGCGTGCGACGGCGGCTTCCGCGCTTTCGTTTTCCAGCACCGCCGCGAGGTCCGCGAGGCTGCCGGACGGGACAAAGTAATCGGCGAGCCCCAGGAACAGCGCATCGGCACCGCTCAGGTGGGCGCCAGTGAGGGCGGCATGGGTACCCGCCTCCCCCGGTGAGCGTGACAGCAGGAGGGTCCCGCCGACGTCGGGCACGAACCCGATGGTGGTCTCCGGCATCCCCGTCCGTGTGCGCTCCGTGACGATGCGCAGGGAGCCGTGCGCGGATATGCCCACGCCGCCGCCCAGCACCAGCCCGTCCATGAGGGCGACGTAGGGTTTGGGGAACCGCTCGATCAGTGAGTTCAGCCGGTATTCGTCTGCCCAGAAGCCGGCCGTTTCGTCGCCGCCGGCGAGGATGTCGCGGTAGATGGCCACGATGTCCCCGCCCGCGCAAAGGCCGCGGTCGCCGGCACCCTGGACCAGCACGGTGGCAACGCTGTCGTCATCTGCCCAGGCGGTGAGCTGCTCGAGGACGGCGGTGACCATCCCTGCTGTGAGCGCGTTGACCGCCTTGGGCCGGTTGAGCGTAACCACCCCCAGTTTGCCCCGTTGTTCGAACAGCACCTCTTGTTCAGAGAGCATGCCTTGTTCAGAAGGCACCTTTTGTTCAGCAAGCACGGCCGGGTTTGCGGGCGTCCCGTTCGGGGCAGGTTCAGTCATCAGCTTCCTTCCGGCATGATGAAGCTGGCGCCTTGCCGGATACCGGAGGGCCAGCGCGAGGTCACGGTCTTGGTCTTGGTGTAGAAGCGGAAGGCGTCGGCGCCGTGCTGGTTGAGGTCACCGAAACCGGACGCCTTCCAGCCACCGAAGGTGTAGTAGGCAATGGGCACCGGGATGGGGACATTGATGCCCACCATGCCCACCTGCACCCGGCTGGCAAAGTCCCGGGCCGCGTCCCCGTCGCGGGTGAAGATGGCCACGCCATTGCCGAACTCGTTCTCGCTGCAGAGCCGCAGCGCCTCGTCGTAGTCGGAGGCGCGGAGGACGCTGAGCACCGGGCCGAAGATCTCCTCGCGGTAGATCTTCATGTCCTTGGTGACATGATCGAACAGCGTGGGTCCCACCCAGAAGCCGCCGTCGTAGCCGTCCACGGCCAGTCCGCGGCCGTCCACCAGGAGCGAGGCGCCCTCCTCTTCGCCGGATTTGATGTAACCCTCGATCCGTTCCTTGGCCGCGGGCGTCACCACCGGTCCGAAGTCGGAGTCCTTGGCCAGGCTGTGGCCCACCTTCAGGGATTTGATCCGCTCCTGCAGCCGTGCCACAAGACTGTTCGCGGTCTCCTCCCCCACGGGAACGGCCACGGAAACTGCCATGCAGCGTTCACCGGCCGACCCGTACCCGGCCCCGATCAAGGCATCCGCGGCCATGTCCAGGTCCGCGTCCGGCATGACCACCATGTGGTTCTTGGCGCCGCCAAAGCACTGAGCCCGCTTTCCGTGGGCCGCCGCCGTGGCGTAGATGTACTGGGCGATCGGAGTGGAACCCACGAAGCCGATGGCCTGCACGCGCTCGTCCTCGAGCAGCGCGTCCACGGCTTCCTTGTCGCCGTTGACCACGTTGAACACGCCGTCCGGCACGCCCGCCTCGGAGTAGAGCTCGGCCAGCCGCAGCGGGACGGACGGATCGCGTTCGGACGGCTTGAGGATGAAGGCGTTGCCGGCCGCGAGCGCGGGCCCGGACTTCCACAGCGGGATCATGGCGGGGAAGTTGAACGGCGTAATGCCTGCAACCACACCCAGCGGCTGGCGCATGGAGTGCACGTCGATGCCCGAGCCGGCGTCGTCGGAGAACTCGCCCTTGAGCAGGTGCGGGGCGCCGGCGGCGAACTCCACCACCTCGATGCCTCGCTGGATGTCGCCCCTGGCATCGGCGAGGGTTTTCCCGTGTTCCGAGGACAGGAGGGCGGCGAGCTCGTCCATGTTCTCGTTCACGAGGTCCACGAATTTGAGCAGGATGCGGCCGCGCCGCTGGGCGTTCATGGCGCCCCACTCCGGCTGGGCTTTTTCGGCGTTCGCGATGGCGTTCCGGACTTCTTCCGTGCCCGCCAGCGGCACCTTGGCCTGAACCTCCCCGGTGCAGGGATCAAAGACATCGCCGTACCGGCCGGACGTGCCGTCTACCCGCCGGCCGCCAATGTAGTGGGAGAGATTGCGAACCATGGATGCTCCTTTGCATGACCCCGGTCATCGTTTGGTGCTGAATCTACTCGGACTTCCTACTAAATTCCAGAGTCCGCCAGGTGGGGTTGGCAGCCGCACGGAGCTGCCGCCGTCGGAGGGCACTTTGACGGCCAACCACTGCTCCGGGCCACGTAATCCCGGCGTGTCCGCGCCAAAGTGCCCCGTTTTGGACGCGGCGTGGGCAGGGTTCGGGCAGCACCGCCCCGCCATCCGCCGGGAGTCCCATCCGCGTCCAAGTTCGGTAAGTTAGGACTGTGAAGATAGCTACCTGGAATGTGAACTCGCTGCGTGCCCGTGCCGACCGTGTGGAGGCGTGGCTGCAGCGCTCCGACTGTGACGTCCTGGCCATCCAGGAAACTAAGTGCAAGGACGACAACTTCCCGTGGGAGCTCTTCGAGCGCATGGGCTACGAGGTGGCACACTTCGGCGTCAACCAGTGGAACGGTGTGGCCATCGCCTCGCGGGTGGGCCTGGACGACGTCGAACGCGGCTTCACCGACCAGCCGCATTTCGGCAAGGCAGGCAAGGATCCCGTCCAGGAAGCACGTGCCATGGCCGCTACCTGCGGCGGAGTCCGGGTGTGGAGCCTCTACGTCCCCAATGGCCGCTCCCTCGACGACGAGCACATGCCCTACAAGCTCAAGTGGCTTGATTCCCTGAAGAACCACGCGGCCGGCTGGATTTCCGAGGACCCGTCCAAGCAGGTCGCACTGATGGGCGACTGGAACATCGCCCCCACGGACGACGACGTCTGGGACATCGACCTGTTCCTCACCCAAGGCTACACGCACGTCAGTGAACCGGAGCGGGCCGCGTTCCACGCCTTCGAGTCGGTGGGCTACTCCGACGTCGTGCGCCCCCACACCCCGGGCCCCGGCGTCTACACCTACTGGGACTACACCCAGCTGCGCTTCCCCAAGAAGGAGGGCATGCGTATCGACTTCGTGCTCGCCTCGCCGGCCCTCGCCTCGCGCGTTTCCGGCGCGTCGATCGACCGCGAGGAACGCAAGGGCAAGGGCGCATCCGACCACGCACCGGTGATTGTGGAACTGACCGACTGATGGAGGCTGACGGCTGATGACAGGCAGGCATTCATGACGGGCAACCTCTACCGGGGCCAGGCCGGACTCCCGTTTTCCTCCACGCTGCGCATCTATGAACCGCTGGACGCGTTTCCCGAGGATCAGCAGGCCGCCATCAAGTCAGCCGGTGAGCGGGCGGTGTCCCGCGCCGCCGTCGAAAACGCGGAGCTGCTGGCATCCCTGGGGCGGATCACCCGGCCGGGCGGCGACCCGTTCCCCACCGGCCGGACCGACCTGGTGCGCGTCACCCGTGCCCCGGGTGTCCCCGTGGAGGATGCCGGCAAGGAAAGCGCAGAGGAGGAAACGGCCGACGGCGTCGGGTTGCTTTACTGCCCCAGCCAACTGGTGCTTCGGGCCGGGTTGGCGGCAAACGCGCTGATCGAGGGCATCCACGGGCCCCTGGCCGAGCTGCTGATCCCCGAGGAGCAGCGGGACAGGCACCAGGAACGCATCGACATGGTCAACGCGCGCGACGGCATCACCAGGGTGCACACGAGGGCCTCCACCTGGGGCATCCCCTTCAGCTGGTTCTCGCTGTTCCTTGAGTCCGACCCGCAGGACGTCGTGGAGGCCGGCGGCAGGATCCTCACTGTGCGTGTGTGGGCGCCCATCTCCGACGCCCTCGACCGGGTGCGCTACGCCGTGGCGAACCTGGCCCTCGCGGCGCCTGATCTTGACATGCTGGACGACCTCACCCAGCTCACCGAATGGCTGGAGCTCTTCCACGCGGACTCGATGGTGGAACTGGACTACGGCGCGGTGGCGGACAAGGTCTACCCGGACGACTCCCCCATGGACGTGCGGCTGGGGATCGAGTGCCTCGCGGAGGGTGACATGACGGGCGCGGCCGCCGCCTACCGCCGGCTGGCTTCCCGCTGGATCCCGATCCGCCAACTGGCCCGGGCCTCGTAGACCCGGCAAGCTACCCGGCCCGGCACCCGGCTCTCACAAAGACGTCAGGTGCGCTGCTGGGAGGTCCGGGGCGGCGCCGTCGTGCGTCTGACGATCAGCCGGTGCGGCGCGACGGAGGACTGCACCGAACCGGGGATCCCCAAGAGTTCGTCGAGCAGCATCTTGGTGCCAAGCTCGGCTTGCTCGTCGGGCCGCTGCCCCACAGTGGTGAGACCAATGGCGTCGGAAAAATCGTGGTCGTCTATGCCGATCACGGACAGGTCCTCCGGAACCCGGACGCCGACGCGGTTCGCTTCGAAGATGACCCCCATGGCCATTTCATCTGACGCACAGAAGATGGCGGTCGGTTTCTCGCCTGGCTGGGCCCACAGCCGCCGGAACGCCTCCTGGCCGCTGCGGACTGTGAAGTCGCCCCACTCGTCCCACTCGGGACGGACTTCCAGGCCGGCAGCTGTCATGACGTCCTGGAAGGCCAGGATGCGGACCCGGGGAACATCGAAGTTGAGGTCGGTTTCATCGTCGCCGTGCAGCAGCGCGATGTCCCGGTGGCCGAGTTCGATCAGGTGCTTGACGGCGGTGGAGGCTGCCGCGTAGTCGTCGATGCCGATGTAGGCACATTCCTCCACGTGGCCGCCCACCACCACCAGCGGGATGTCGATCTTTTGCAGGTGCTCCAGCTCGTCCCGGGTCAGCGCCATACACAGGACCAGGAGGGCGTCAATCTGCTTGTAGACCATGGTCTTGCTGAAGAGCCGCTCGCGGCGGCTGCCGTGGCCGCCCAGATTGAAGAGTGAAAGGTTGTACTGCCGGGCATGGAGTTCGCGGTCCGCGCCCTCGATGGCCTTGGAGAAGAACCACCGGCTCACAAACGGGGCCAGCACGCCAATGGTCTTGGTGCGTCCCGTGGCAAGGCCAGACGCCGAGGATGAGGCAACGTAGCCCAGCGCCGCTGCCACCTCCAGGATTTTTTCCCGGGTTGCCGGCGAGACCCTGGGTAACCCCCGCCACGGCGCGCGACACGGTTGCCGTGGAAACTCCCGCGGCCGCGGCCACGTCCTCGATACTGACTCCTGAGTGGCCACCGCGCTGTGCCCTTTCAGTAGTGCGCGCCACGATGTCCTCTCCAAGCCCTCATGCAAATTTCCGCCATGCAGTTCCCCGGCGGCAAGAATCCATTTTAGTCCCGCAGGTGTTACTTGCGGCGCGTGGCCGTGCGCACGGGGAGGCGCCTGCGGAGCCTGACCATGCCATACAGTGCCAGCAGTGTGGCCAGCAGCCCCAGCGCCCAGAAGACGGCGGGCTGCGCCGTCACCTCCATCCAGATGGTGACGACGAGCAGCACCACAGCCCAGAAGGCGAGGAATCCTATGATGATGTCGAAGTCCTCGCCGGACCGTACGCGCTTGGGCGCGATAGGTGCCTGCTTCCTGCCCTGTGGTGCTGCTCCGTGCGTCACTTGACAGCGCCCGCCGTCAGGCCGGCCACAATCTTGCGTTGGAACACCAGCACCAGGATGACCAACGGAATGGTGACGATGGTGCCTGCAGCCATGATGGCCGTGTACGGGACCTGGTTCGGCTGGGCCCCGGCGAAGTTGGCGATTGCCACCGTTACCGGCTGCGTTGCATCGCTGGACAGCTGGCTGGCGATCAGGAATTCATTCCAGGAGGAGATGAACGCCAGAATCGCCGTGGTGAAGATGGCCGGCGCGGCGAGGGGCATGATGACCTTGCGAAAGGCCTGTCCCTGGGTGCAGCCGTCCACCCGGGCCGACTCCTCCAGCTCCCACGGCATCTCCCGGAAGAAGGAGGTCATCGTGTACACCGTCAGCGGCAGGACGAACGAAATGTTCGGAATAATCAGCGCCTGGTAAGAACCCATCCAGCCGATGTTGGTAAACAACTGGAACAGCGGGGTGATCAGGGCAACGCCCGGGAACATGGATGCGCCCAGGATGAAGCCGAGCACCAGGTACTTGAACCGGAAGTTCAGCCGCGCAAGCGCGTACGCCGCGAAAACACCGATAATCAGCGACACCAGTGTGACGACGCCGCCGATGAAGATGCTGTTGAGCAGCGCCTGGCCGAACCGGTTGCCGAACGAGGTGTCGAACGCGGTGTTGAAGTTGTCCAGCGTGACATGGCTGGGCAGGATCGAGGTGTCGTAGGTGAAGCCCACCTCGCGGAACGCCGTCACCACCATCCAGTAGGCCGGTGCCAGGCACCAGACCAGGATGACGGCGGCGCTGATGTAGGTCCTGCCCTGCGCCCACTTCTCCTTGTTCTGTGCCTTGCGGCGGCCTCGGTCCTGCTCCGCGCGCAGGCTTGTGGCGGAGGATGTCGCGGCGGTCATTTCTTCCCCTTACCGGTGGCGCCGCTCTGTTCAACAACATTTGCCCCGAGGAACCGGACAAAGATGAACGCGACAAGAAAGATGATGATGAAGGTGATGGTCGACAACGCCGCTGCGGCATTGAACCCTTGCCTGATTTGGTTGATCACCAGGATGGACAGGGTAGTGGTGTTATTTGCGCCGCCCGTCAGGATGTACGGGAGGTCGAACATGCGCAGGGCGTCCAGGGTACGGAACAGGATGGCCACCATCAGGGCGGGCTTCACCAACGGCAGGGTGATCAACCGGAAGCGCTGCCAGGCGGTGGCGCCGTCGACCTTGGCGGCCTCGTAAACCTCGGCCGGGATCATCTGGAGTCCGGCCAGGATCAGCAAAGCCATGAAGGGAGTCGTCTTCCAGACGTCCGCGATGACCACTGCCCACTTCGCCGGCCACTCGCTGCCGGTCCACAGGATCGAGGTGTTGAACAGCTTGTTGGCGATGCCTTCGAAGGCGAAGATGAAGAACCAGAGCTTCGCGGTGACGGCAGTGGGGATGGCCCACGGCACCAGAACGGCGGCACGGACCATGCTCCGGCCCTTAAAGGTGCGGGCCATGATCATTGCCATCCAGAAGCCCAGGACGGTCTCGAAGGTTACGGTCACCACAGTGAAGAAGAACGTTGTTGCCGTGGCCGACCAGAACTGCGCACCCAGCGTACCCGGCGGGCAAGCCACCGTTCCGCCTGCCGGAGCAGAACACTGCTGGGCGAGCCAGTTGACGTAGTTTTGGACGCCTGCCGGACCGCCTGCGGTAAAGAGGCCGGTGGCCGGATCCAGGCCGGCATCCTTCTGGAAGGACATCACGATTGCGCTGATGATTGGGTAAACGATCACCACGGCAAGGGCAATGATGGTCGGGGCAAGGAGCCATGAGGCCCACTTTCCCTGACTCAGAATCTTGTTATCCTCACCCACGCCCTTGGGGCCGTGGTGGATCGGGGTGCCGCCCGACGCCGGTGCCTTGACCGGCGTCGAGCCTACTTCGGTTGCCATGGCGGAACTACGATCCTGAACCGGCGGATTCGATGGACTTCTGCATGTCAGACAGAGCGGTGTCCACGGGCTTCTCGCCCTTGATGGCTGAATACGCGTTTTCCTGGATTGCCTTGGTGACCGCCGGGTAGAACGGGCTGACCGGACGCGGCACTGCGTTCTCGATGGAGGTCTTCAGCACCGGTAGGTACGGGAGTTTCTTCACCAGGGCAGCGTCGGTGTAAAGGCTGCCCAGCACCGGAGCCAGTGAACCCTGCGTGGCGTAGAACTTCTCGGTCTCTTCCGACGTCATGAACTTCAGGAAGTCCAGGGCCGTTGCCTTGTTCTTGGAGTAGACACTGACAGCCATGCTGTGGCCACCCAGCGTGGATGCACCGGGGCCGTCCTTGCCCGGGATCGGGGCGATGCCCAGCTTGTCCTTCACTGCCGAGGAACCTTCAGTGGTTGCCAGGTTGTAGACGTAGGGCCAGTTGCGATGGAAGAGGAGCTTTCCGCCCTGGAACGCCTGGCGGCTCTGCTCCTCCTGGAAGGTGATGCCCTCCTTGGGGATGTTGCCGTCGGCGTAGGCCTTGGCCAGGTTCTCAAGGCCCGTCTTGGCCTCGGCGGTGTTCAGGCTGGGCTTGCCGTCCGGATCCAGAACGGCGCCGCCGGCGGAGTTGATGGCCTCCGAAGCGTTGACGGTCAGGCCTTCATACTTGCTGAACTGCCCGGCGTAGCAGCCGATGTTGTTCTGCTTGGCGATGGAGCACATGCCCATCATCTCGTCCCACGTTTTCGGCGGGGTGGGAACCAGGTCCTTGCGGTAGTACAGCAGGGCGCCGTCGGAGGTCTGCGGGGCCGCGTAGAGCGTTCCCTTGTATGAGGCGGCGTCGACGGTCGGCTTCAGCATGGCGCTGGTATCGAAGGCCATCTTGTCCTTCAGCGGCTGGAGCCATCCCTTGGCGGCGAATTCTGCTGTCCACACGACGTCAACGTCCACGACGTCGTAGCTGGCATCCTTGGCCTGGAAGTGCTGCACAATGTCGTCGTGCTGCTGGTCTGCCTGGTCCGTCTGCTCCTTGAAGGTCACCTTCTCGTTCGGGTGGGCGGCGTTCCACTTCTCGACCAGTGGGCGGACCACATTGCTGTTGTCCTTGCCCTGAACGTAGGTAATGGGCCCGCGGCCGTCAAGGTTGTTGGCGGCGTCGCCTCCCCCGGCACCGCCGCCCGTTGTGCCGCCGCCGCCGCCGCCACAGGCGGACAGGGTCAGGGCGAGCACACCGGCGGTGGCAACCGGGAGTAAGAACTTAGGGGTTTTCATTGGCTGGAGACTCCTCGCTGAGTGACATGAAAATCATTCGTGCGGTTGATGTGGTGACTGTCACACTAGTAACGTTGCCCGAAGATATGCAAGCGTTTACACCTAATTGTTACCGGAGAGGCAACTATGAGTCACAGCCCGATCAGCACGCCGGCTTCCGAGACAACGGCGTGGTGGGCCCACGCAGCTGTCTACCAGATCTATCCACGTTCCTTTTCCGACGGGAACGGTGACGGCATGGGTGACCTGCCCGGCGTCACGGCGCGACTGCCGTACCTGCAGCAGCTGGGTGTTGACGCCATCTGGCTCTCGCCGTTCTACCGGTCCCCGCAGGCGGACGGCGGTTACGACGTCGCTGATTACCGGCAGGTGGACCCGATGTTCGGTACCCTGGCCGACTTCGACGCCATGCTGGAGCAGGCCCATGCACGCGGGCTGAAGGTGATCGTCGACCTGGTCCCCAACCACACGTCCGATGAACATGCCTGGTTCCAGGAGGCCCTCGCGGCGGAACCGGGCTCGGCCGCCAGGGAGCGTTACATGTTCCGGCCCGGGAAGGACGAGGTCCCCGGCTCCGGCGACGGTAACCTCGCGCCCAACAACTGGAATTCCATCTTCGGCGGACCGGCCTGGACGCGGACCACGGACGCGGACGGCTCCCCCGGGGACTGGTACCTGCACCTTTTCGACACGAAGCAGCCGGACCTCAACTGGGAAAACCCCGAGGTCTGGGATGAGATGCGTTCCGTGCTCCGCTTCTGGCTGGACCGGGGCGTGGACGGATTCCGGGTGGATGTGGCCCACGGGATGGTGAAGGAGGCCGGCCTTCCGGACTGGGAAGGTGTGGCCGCCATGGTGGAAGGCTCCGCCGAAGCCGCCCATGTGACGGATCCCCCGGGCGCCCACGGAGAGGCAGTTGAGCCGCATACGGCACACGCCACTCCGGCTGGTGATACCGTCGGGGACACCGCCGGCTCGGGCGCCGGGGCCGGGGACACCGCCGGGGCCGCTGATCACGAACCAGTGTCGCCGCTATATCCGCCGTCGCCGTTCTTTGACCAGGACGGCGTCCATGACATTTACCGGGATTGGAACCGGGTCCTTGGCGGGTACGACGGCGACCGCATGCTGGTGGCCGAGGCGTGGGTTGAACCGGCGGAGCGGCTGGCGCGGTACATCCGGCTGGACGAGATGCAGCAGGCCTTCAACTTCGACTTCCTGCTGGCAGGCTGGGACGCCCGGCGGATGGCCGTGGCCATCGAGGACTCCCTCGAGGCGGCCGCGTCCGTGGGGGCGCCGTCCACGTGGGTGCTGAGCAACCATGACACGGTGCGCCATCCGAGCCGCTTCGGTTTGCAGGATCCCACCACTTTTCCCAAGGGGATTGCCGCCGAGGACGAGCAGCCCGATGAGGCCCTGGGCTTGGCCCGTGCCCGGGCCGCCACGCTGGTGTCCCTGGCCCTCCCCGGCTCCGCGTACATCTATCAGGGTGAAGAACTTGGCCTCCCCGAGCACACCACGCTGCCCGCCGAAGCCCGGCAGGACCCGACGTTCTTCCGGACCAACGGCATTGAGCGCGGGCGCGATGGTTGCCGGGTGCCACTGCCATGGAAATCCGCAGCGCCCGGGTATGGCTTCGCAGAGGCGTCCACTGCGAAGGACCCCGCCGCGCCCTGGCTGCCTCAGCCAGAATCCTTCGAAGATCTGGCCGCGGACCGGCAGGACGGCGTCAAAGGCTCGACACTGGAGCTGTACCGCGCCGCGCTCACCGCACGCCGGAACCACAGTCTGGGATCCGGAACATTCTGCTGGGCGGACAACCACGACCCCGAACTGGGGGTCCTGGCCTTCCACAACCGTGATGTCCTGGTGGTCGCCAACACGGGAGCGGATCCCACGCCGGTCCCCGACGGTTACCGCGTGGCGCTGTCGAGCGCTGCAGAATCAGGCGCTGATGAAGCCGTGATTGCGCCCAACAG
Organism: Arthrobacter globiformis; assembly: GCF_030815865.1. Lineage (NCBI taxonomy): Bacteria > Bacillati > Actinomycetota > Actinomycetes > Micrococcales > Micrococcaceae > Arthrobacter > Arthrobacter globiformis. The sequence continues at coordinate 858,343 of NZ_JAUSXI010000001.1, read as the reverse complement.
TGCGGCCTACCTGGTGGCCGGATAAGCGGCCCGACTGGCTGACAGAGCTCTGGATAAGGGAGCTAGCGGACCCGCTCGGCGCGGCTGAAGCGGGTCCGCGCGCCAGCCGCGATGTGCACCAGAACCGGCGTCCGCTGGCCCACCACGGCGCTCAGCGCGTCAACCAAGTCCGCCGCTTCGGCCGCGACGGCCTGCGGAGGCACACCCGGCCGTGGGTGCAGCCGGAGCTTCAGCGCCGGCTGGCCCTTGACGTCGTAGATCGAGACCGTGGCGCCGGCGAGCTCGGGACGGTCGGCCAGGGCGTTCTTCAGCGCCTGCTCGGCCACTCCCCCGCCGATCCTGATGTCGCCGGGAACGCCGCCCGGATCATCTGCCGCCAGCAGGAGGTCGGTGCGGCCCTTGCCCTGCTGCGCGATCCACGCAACCATGAGGCCGATCAGCAGCACCACTCCGAGGGCCAGGACGACCCACAGCCAACTCCCCTGCCGGCCGGGGAACTGCGTGCCTTCGAAGGCCGCGGTGACGTTGTCCGACACGCTTCTGGACCAGGAGTGCCACCACGCCGCGACGGCGGGGACGGCCGCCAGGAGAACGAGCAGCACGCCGATCACCAGCAGCTTGAAGCCAAGAATGCCGAGAAGGATCCGGTTGAGAAGCCTTGGTGTGCCATTCATGCGCCCACCACCCCGGAGGTCGACAAATTGATGGTTACCTGGGGCATGGGGGACGGTCCCATCGCCTGCAGTTCGTCCTCCACCGCCTGCAGGATGGCGTTTTCGCTAGTCGGAACTCCGGATGTGGGGCGAACATTGACCACTACCTGGCGCTGGGAAACCACCACCATGACCTGTTCCTGCGTGACGTTGGCCGCCACGCGCGCCCTTTGGGCAAGGGCGCCAGCGATGACCTCGTCATCTACCACCACGGCAATCCGCCGGTCAGCAAGCAGATGCCGGGCCCGGCGCCCGGGCAGGACCGCGCTCAGGAAAAAGAAGAGACCTACTGCGGCGGTCACGGCTCCGGCAGCACCCAGCAGCAGCGGCGGTATGCCCGACGGGAGCGCCACGATCCGTTCGGCTGCGGTCTGCGGGTCGATGAGCCAGGGCGGCTGGCCGATGGCGCGCACCGCGGATTCCAGGAGCGCGTAAAGACAGAGCACGATGACCAGGGAACCGGCGATGACTGCTGCCACGGCACGTGAGGAGTGGGTCTCGCGGCGCAGGACGCGGCGCATGTCAATGCCGGCGGCGTGCGCCGCACCGGAGCCGCCCTGCGCCGGGTCACCGCCGGCCTCATGCTGCTGTTCGACGACGGAACTCACCGCACCCTGCCCTCTTCGGTGACGTGGGCACCGCTGATGCGGATGTCCACCCTGCTCAGGCTCGCACCGCTGAGTTCGGTGACCTTGGTCAAAATGTCGGTCTTGGCGTGCACGGTCCTGTCCCAGATGGAGCCGCCCAGCGCCGGGACACGTCCCGGGTCGCGGAGGACGGCAGTCAGGCTGGGGATCCGGATGGGGGCGACGAGCGACAAAGCCAGCAGGCCGCCGTCGTCCGTCCAGTCGGCGCGCACGTCATGGGCGTGAATGCCCAAGGCCTCGGCAGCTGCAGCCTTGGCCAGGCTCGTGAGCGCCTGGGTGCTGATCCTGTTGTGGCCGCTGTACTGCCTGCTGGGCGTGGCTGCTGCGGCTGCCTGGCTTTTATTGGCTGCCCGGTTCATGAGGATGAGCGCCGCCCGCTGATGGCATCGATGACGCTGCGGAGGTCCAGTTTCCCTTCTGCGGCGCGGCCCAGGAGCGCGCCGATTCCCATGAACAGCAGGGAGATCAGGAAGCCCCAGAGACCGAACTGTAGTGACATGAACGCCACGAAGGCGCCGGCTGCGATTCCAACGACAGTGGGGCTCACAGGACCGCCTCCCTCTCAGCGACGGCGGGAGCGCCCGTCGGTTTCACCGGGGGTGCAATGTAGACGTCGTTGATCTCAACGTTCACCTCGATGACCTGCAGGCCCACCAGTTTCTCGACGGCCGCATAAACGCTTGCCCGTACCTGGTTGGCCAGGGCGTGCAGCGGAGCGCCGTAGACCGCCACCAGGGTGATGTCCACTGCCACCTGGGTTTCGCCGACCTCGGCATGCACGCCTGCGGCGTGATCGGAGCTGCCCACCGCGTCCCTGATGGCTCCGAGTGCCCGGGAGGAGCCGGTCCCCAGGGAGTACACGCCGGGCACGGCCCGGGCCGCGATCCCGGCGACTTTGGCCACGGCGGTCTCGGAGATCACGGTGCGCCCGCCGGCTGCAGCCGGCGTCAGGGCAGGGTCCACTCGAACGGCGGCGGTTTGTGGATTCTGGTATTCCATCAGCACTCCCCTTCTGTTGAACACAACCCTATCCCCTAGGCCGGACAACGTCAGGGGCCGGGCGCACCGCGTTCCCCGCGGGCCCCGCGAAGCCCCGTGCCCCCGGCGGGCTAGTGGCAGTTCGCAGACAGCCATCCGGTCACGGGGGCCATGGCCGCCTCGAACTCGCCGTTGGAATATACGCTTTGGTCGGAGAGCCCCGCCAGCGCCACCTCGTTGAACCGCGCGAAGTCCGCCTTCAGCGCCTCCGGCACCCGCTGTGCCGTCTCCGCAAGCTCCGTTTTCTTCTGTTCCAGTTCCGCTGCCTTGCCCTGCGCTGCGGAGAGGGGCAGCAGGGAAGCCCCCGTGGCTTGCGTGGAGATGGCGGCACAGGCCTCAGCCGCCGAGGCGTAGCCGCCAAAGGGACCGGACGCCGCGCTCGCGGACGCGGTCGGAGCGGCGCTGCCGGCTGGCGTCGTGGACGTTGCCGAGGCCGACGGCGCACCGCCGGAGGCGGGCGCCGAGCAGGCAGTAAGTGCCATCACGGCAAAAAGGGCGGCGGAGTACAGCGGGCGGGCAAGATAGTTCACGGTTTCCATTCCTGGAGTGGTTTTGCCGCCTTCGGCGGCCTGGCTGGGCAGCCGGCGAACGCCTGCCCGTCCCCCGGCGTGCGAGTCTAGCCCGGCCGAAGCGCCTCTTTCCAAGTTGACAGGCCATGTGCACTTTTGCTGTCCGGCCTCAAAACGGGTCTGTATATACAGTGATTCAGGTGCAGCAGAAGGCGCCCGGACCCGGAAATACTCACCAGGTCCGGGCGCCTCCCGATTATTGCAACAGTGACGGCTTACTTGTAGAGGCCGTTGCCGCCAACGTGGACGTTGGTGGGCAGGTAACCGAACGGGCCGAGGCCGTTCTTACCGAAGCTGCGGTCAACCTTGGACACACCGTCCCGGAAGTTGATCTTCACGGTGGGCGACAGGGAACCGCCGCGGACACCGTTCACATTGTCGATGAAGGACTGGACCAGGCCGCCCGGCTGCACGTAGTGCGAGTAGGCCTGGAACTGACGGCCGTTCTGGTTCGGCGTCGGCGCTTCCGGGGACTCTGACGGCAGGTTCAGGTCCGTCGGGGAGCCGAGGGCCAGGCCGCTGTTGTTCATCGGCTGGTAGTCGGAGCGGACGCCGTTGCCCACGAAGCCGTAGACGCCGTCGGGTCCGCGCATGCCTGCAGCGTAGGTGAACTGGTGGCTGATGGTGAACAGGTAGTACTTGTTCTTGCCGCCTTCATTCTGGATGAAGATCTGCGGACGCTCGGTCTGGTCGTTGACGCAGTTGGCGGAGAGGATCGGCGGCAGGAAGTGCCACTTGGTCAGATCCTTGTTGTCTGCCACGGCCAGGCCAACGTTGGCGGTCTGGTAGTAGGCGCCCTTGCTGTTGACCTCGGCGAGGTTCTCGGCGTTGGGGTCACCCTTGGCGTAACCCAGGTCCTCGTTCTTGCAGCGGTAGTCGCCGCGCTTGCCGCCGGTGTTGCCTTCGAACACCATGAAGGTCTTGCCGGGGTGTGCCGGGTCAGCGAACGTGTACGGGTCGCGGAACGCGAAGCCCGGGTTCTGTGCCTTGTTCTGGTAGAGCTTTCCGTCCGGCTCAAGCAGCTTGGTGTGCTGGAAGCCGTCGAAGGTCACGCCGTTCTTGTCCGCGTGGATGTTGCCGAGTGCCTTGGCGATGACGGCGTCCGGCGCGATGCCGCCGCCGCCCGCGTTGCGCTCCTTGACGTCGTAGAACGTGGTGGCCGTGTAAAACACGTTCACGTGGTTGCCCTGCATCAGACGCGTGGATCCGGACCATTCGGTGTTGCCGATGGAAGTGTTGTCCAGGAACAGGTGTCCGCCGTAGTTCCACTTGTCCTTGGCCGGGTCAGCGTTGGTCTTGCGGAAGAAGTAGCCGATGCGGGCGTTCCAGTGGCGCTGGTCGAAGCCGTAGCCTGCGTGCCGGTCAGCGACCAGCGAGAAGATCACGTCGTAACCCTTGTAGCTGATCTGGTTCGCGTTCTCGTCGGTCAGCGACCAGGTGTCCCAAACCCACACGTCATCGTTCATGGCGGGGAAGTCCTGGGGGATCTCCGGCATGGTGACGTCGGGGCTCATGGAGTTCTGGCCCGGCTTAACCTTGGAGTCGCTCTGCGCCATGATCTGCTTGGCATCCGCACGGGTCCACTTTGAAGTGAAGTCCGACGCCGGATCATGTGCCGTCTGGGTGTGGGGCGTCGGCAGGGGGAAGCCCGGAGTCGGCGCCGGCATCTGCGTGCTCGCCGGCGGATCCGACGGCTCGTTTGCCTGCGCCGAGGGCACTGCGAGGAACGCCGTGGCGGCGACAGTTGCCACCAGAGCTGCGGCGGCGGGGCGCCACCGCAGCATCCGGGGGGTGTTGGGGTGCTTGTGCATGTTTTGCTCTTCTCGCGGAGTTACGTTCGTGGAAGACGGGCAGCTGCCCTTTGTCCCCGCACTCCGGGACCCCGCTGACACGGCATGCGTCATCGAGGACGCCGTTGTGTCGAGGGAGAAACGGGGTTTGGGTAGGACCCCGCGGTGGACGCTCAGAAATGTCTTACATTTCGCGGCCCACACTCAACGCTAGACAACGTTGTCAGCCGAGTTCAACACGGTTTTCGATCCCCACCGCTGGACAGGCGCCCCGGGATGCAAGCGCTTACATCTCGTTTGCGCGCGCGTGCCCCACTTCAGGACCGGAATCAAATGTGTCTTCATAAACGCGTCATCAATGGCCTTGATCACACCCGTGGCGGCGGGTTGGCCGACCCAAATCGGGGACTTTGACGCGGAACATGCCGGCCACCGTCGTGATTTAGGACGCGTCGGCCCCCAAAGTGCCCTGCGACGGCTGCCCTTCTGGGAGCCAGGGGTTTCCCGGGGCAGGGACACAGCAGGAGCCGGGCCAGCGGAAACGGGGCACATCGACCCGGGGACGCCCCGGCCGCCGTCGGGATTCGCGATGCCGAGGCCCTTATGGTGCCCCACGGCGGTCGCCATCAGAGGAGAAAAGGGTGACAGTGAAACCGGGGTTGGCCAGAACATCCTCAACCGGGACTCCGAACTGGTCGGCGGCGAAGGCGACAGCATCACGGAATTCTTTTCCCACCCGGGCAACTGCCAGCGTCTCCGCATAGGCGGTGCGGCGGTCTCCGGCCAGATACACCGTTGATCCGGGGGCGTCGAAACGCGACCATGATGACCGGTCAGCAGGACCAGCGGCCCGCGGGAGTGGGCTAAGAGGACCATAAGAGGATTTGGCGATCCTGTATCCGGTCACCGGTCCGTTGATGTACGCCAGTCCTGTTGTTGAGCAGACGGCCATTAACCGGAGAACCGGTCTTCGGTCATGGCTGCAGCGGCGGCCATCACGTCTTTGGCGCGCATCTCCTTGATGGCTTCGACCGGGGAGATTTCATCAAGCCAGGGGTTGGCGCCGACGAACCACAACCTGGCCACGTGCTCGCCTTCGACGCTGGCGACCGCGGTCCAGGCCCGGTGGGCGAGCTGGAGGCGGGCCTGGGCTTCCGGTCTGGGCTCCGGTCCGTCAGTGCGGGCCCACCTGTAACTGATCTTGGGATCCTTGCTGCCGGCCAGAGCAGCCACTAACGTAGCGCCGAGCGCGCTGTTCAGCTGGCGTACGATCTCCCGGATCCCTAGCCGGGCCGTTCCGCCATGTGCCGCGCCGACGTCGATTGAGATGCTCACGGTGCTCCACGCTCCCTTCCTGCATCCCACTGTAATACGGAACCTTCCGAAACTTCTACCAAAAAACCACTAGAAAACCACCACTGATGGCGAGAACCCCAACGTGGCTAGGCTTCGATGGCGTGCGGAGAGCGGGTGCGGGGGCCTACCAGGCCAGGCGCGCAGGGAACGAGGTGGCCTAAGGCATCCCGCTAGGGTCGAATCATGACCCAGCTCGACCCCTGACCTTCCCGGAGACTATGCCTCCGCCCTGACAGCCTTGAAGAGCCTCGTATGAGACCCAATGCCGGGCGAAGCGTGTCGTGAATACCGCCATGATCGAGCTGTACTGGAACATTGGGACGGATCAATCTGGACCACCAGGCAAACGAACCATTGGGGAGCAGAGTTCTCGGCAGGGCAGGCGACCAGCGGGGCGGAGTTCCCGCACCTGAACTGATCCTCCTGGACCAATCCGTACAACATGCGCGTGCTGAAGCATCAGATCCTCAGCAGCCTGCACGCCCGCACGGGGTGCGGCCCCGAACAACCTCCAGGCGCGGCTGGCCGGCGAGGGCAGACGTGCTATACAGGCACAACATGCAGAAAATTCACGCCCCAGCTCACACCCGAGACAGGATCGCCGATACTACCTGTAACAGATCGACCGCCGAACGGTAAGTTCAGGTCAGTTTAGTGAGTTTGGACAGCGCACGGACTGTACCCAACCCGGCAGCCTGCGTCTTGTTCCGTGCCTCTATAGTCGCAGGGAAGGGGTTATCCCAGCTTCCTTCAGTTCCAGCATGGAGGGATCCTCTTGACAGACTCAGCGGACGCCGCGTCCATTCCCGGACACGACGCCGAGGAAATTATCGCCAGCGCCCTGCAAATACTTAAGGACTTCGACAGCACACCCGTGAGCAACATGACCCCTTTGTTCTATCAACACGGATTCGAGGAGTTGAACATGGCAGTCCGTGACTTGCTCCGTCTTTTGGGACACGACCCGGACGCCTAAGCTGTGATCCCTGACCAAATTCAAAGGAATTTCGACTGCCGACCGGATTCTCTTCGTAATCGAACCGCAGTCAGTGACTATATGGAGTCTTAGCGGTAGGCGCGTGCAGGTATGCCACTGATAAAATTTGGGTATGGCACGCAAAACAGTAGTTATTATTGAAGATGATCTCGATGGTTCTGAAGCCAGTGAGACCGTGCAATTCGCCATCGACGGTGCCGAATACGAGATCGATCTGAACGAAAAGCACGCAAATGAACTCCGCCAAGCACTCGACCGCTTCACCGCTGCAGCCCGGAAGTCTTCTGGTGGGCGCGGCCGACCCGCAGGCCGCAGATCACCGTCCGGCGGTATCGATTCGAAGGTCATCCGGAAGTGGGCGCAGGATCAGGGGCTTACAGTCAACGCCCGCGGGCGTATCCAGGCGGAGATCGTTGAGCAGTACCAAGCTGCTCACTGACAATTATCGGAATTGAACGGGTTTAAATGTTCCCGCCAAGACCCGTGGCCATAACATGCACGTAAAAGCATATTGACTACTAGCGCAGGGCCGAAATCCAGCGATTTCGGCCTTGGTCGTTTCTTCATTTAATCGGGCCAAGGTCTGTAATCCGGTCTTCCCCCATTGATTGGGTTGGCATCTGTTGGAGCCCGGGTTTTCGGCGGGACCAGCGGTCTCTGCCTGTTTGCTCGCCCGTTCTATCTCATGCCTCGAAATGTCGTCCGACGCTTCGATATCTCTTTGATCGTTCAAGGCGTCCGCGGTTCCCTCTTCCTCAGGGCAAGCTGAAGATTCACAAGATTCACAAGATTCACCGACATTCACAGGAGGCCGAGCCCAAGGGAGAACCCCTTCCGCCCCACGAGATACGCATAGTACTACTTGTCATATGCGCTGTTATCGGCGGTCTTCGTTTCTTTGGTGCCGGCGTTAGAGCTCGCGCAGGTAGCACAGCATCCGGCAGTCCGTGCCCGGCTGGAGGTTGGTGAAGCCGTGGCGTTCGTAAAAGCGGCGCGTGTCTTTATCAACCTCATCGACGTTGATGTGCATCTCCGCTCCGCCGCGCTCACGGACCTCCTGGACCGCCCTTGTCAGCAAAGCCGTGCCGACGCCCTGGCCGCGCAGGCCGGGCTGGACGTAGAGTTCCTCGAGCTGGGCCAGGGGTCCGTCGTAGTACGGGGTGGGCCTCAGGGTCAGGAATGCTAAACCGGTCGGAGCTGCCGGGGTCCCGGAGAGAAGGACAAGCATGTCAGTGCGGGCCAGGAGGAACTTGAACCGGGCGGCAAATTCCTCGGCACTTGGACCAGGTGTTTCAAACTCAGTGTTGAACTCGTAGAGCAGGCGCCCGACCACTCCCGCCTGCCCGGTGGATGCAATGAAGACGTCTATGGCGGCCATGGGCCCATTCTGCGGGCAGGTTTCTACATCCGGAAGGCCCTGACAGCGGCACAGGGTGGCGGAGCAGGGGGATTCTGTCTGCGGCTATCGCTGCACCGGGGCGCAGGCTAGTCTCGCGGTATGAAACCGCTGATCCTGCTGGACATTGAGGGAGTGCTGAATCCTGTGGCGCATCCGAACGACGACGGCGAGAGTTCCGAGCGGTCACTGCCGGAGGCGAAGGCGTCGCTGGTCCGGGGACTCGCCAAATGCGGACAGATCGCGTGGGTGTCGACATCACCCGAGGACCTGACCGAGGAGCTGGAGTCGCAACTGCAGCTCGAGACGGAACCCGTGCGCGTGGAGTTGGAGATGCGTGAGAGCGACGTTGATGAGCCCACACCGAAGCTGCGGGCGGTGACCGAGTGGCTTGCCCGGAAGGACGCTGACGGAGAGGCCGGTTGGGACGCGCTCGTGTGGATCGATGACGTGCTCGGCCCGGACGCATACGAGTGGGCGGACGGATTCAGCCAGCCGGTACACCTGGAGAAGACGTCGCCGGAGGAGGGGCTGACCAAAGAGCAGGTCGCATCTGTCGAGTCATTCGTGGATGGCATCTGACCCGCCCCGGTTTCGTATTTCATGCCGCTTTTAAATGAATCCGCGCCCGCAGCCGTGTTCAGCGCTAACGGTCTGAAGCAAGGGTAGCCGGGAGTGAATTCCGGGGAGGCGAAGATCGGGTACGCCTTGGTGCACGTGGCCCCGCCCATGCTTGCTCTGTGTAGACGCGTAACCGTGCGGAAGGGAAAACAGGTACCACCCATGCGTGCCGTCCGCCCCGCTCGGGAGTTAAATCAGAGTGGGCGGAAGTCGTGTTGAAGCCCATCCGGTAACTCAGGTTGTCCGGAGTGAGACGGGGCCGGCGACGTGAGTGCCCTCTGAGACCGGGGCATCTCCCCCCAGCCGTCGCCGGCCCTGCACACAGATCAGGACCGAGGGACCACCCTGCTGCGCCCAGCTGGGGCGATGGGACCATGAGTTACGTGAAGGACAGGCAGCTACCGAACACGCCCCCGCCGTCCCCGAGCGGCCTAGGGAATCACGAGCAGCCCGCTTATGGATGGGGGAAACCAGTGGATCGTCTGTCGCCGATCAGGGACTGACGAAGCCGCCAAGATTCACGGTTGTCCTTGGGCTACAACCTGACACCCGAACTTCCGGCTACAAGTGTCAGGTTAGGTTCTGAGGCTTTCGAGAGCGGGCGTCAGAAAATGGGATTTCAGTTCCTATTCTGACGCTTTCCGGGTGGTGGTCTGACGTCAGGTTGGGGTGTATCGCAATCTGATGCACATGCCATGATTCAGGCCCTCGCTGCGCCGTCGTGATTCTTCCCTTCGTTTCACGAGGAGCGCCTGTCCTGTGTCCGATCAGGTTGGTGCCGGGTCAACCCTGGCGTCACCGCTGCACCATGAGTCGGTCCTGCTATCGATGGCACAGAACTTCGGACAACGAGATATCGTCAAGGTCGTGCGGTAGCAGGTAGGTTCCGTCGAAATCTTTGGCTCCGCGTAGCCAGGTTTTCCTCGGGCAGATCCCTGGTACCAGATGGTGTAGGGCCAAGGCTTTGGCGCCAGCGTCGGTGGCAATCCGGACGCAGTCCGCGCTCTCCTGCTGTCACCATCCGCCCCAAGAAGTTCACAGGTACCGAAGGTGGCTCCCCGGTAGTCATTCGTGGCGAAACCTTCCTACGTGTCCTGCCCGGCTCCGGAAAGGTTGGGGAGGAGGCGGCAGCGGCGCCGGGATGGACCCGGAGGGTGATTAGAAAAGCCCCTCGGTGAGGGGCTTTTCTAATCTGCTTATGTACTCAGAGCGGCGAACGGCTTGCATCCACTTTGGGGCGGCGGGAACGGTACCGTTTGTGGCTGCCGTGCCATTTCGATGGCGGTAACGCCGCTGTGGCCTCGGCCTGCGGCCCAATGGACGACGCTCTCCAAGGGGCCGGTGATAACGGTTGGGTTCACTGCACTCGCGTCACCAAACGTCATGTCCGTGCCTGTCACCTTGACCAAGAGCCCGGTATCAGTGCCACGGGTTTTCCAGGCGCCGGTGATGTCTTTGAGGAGCCGTTCCAGCACCAGTGCGGGGATGTCTGTGAAGGTGGCGCTTTTAGACGCCTCTACGGGGCTGGCCAACAGCACTGTGGTTTCAAGATTGCACTCCACCAGAAAGAGCAGCGGCATCGGACGCCGCTCTTACGCCATGTGACCGACTATTCCCGGGAATCCAGCAGTTCATGGAGTTGGCTGATCGCCCCGGCAGGGTCCCCGGCCTGCCCGGTCCAAAAAGCGAGGTTGCTGCGGGTGCTCAGCGTGTCGGGGTGGTCGGGGCCCAACACCCGCAACTGGTCGTCCAGCAGTTCGCGGAACTGGCTGATCGCCCCGGCAAGGTCCCCGGTTTCCCCGGTCAAGGAGGCCAGTTGTTGGGCGATGGTGTGGTGCCGGCGCAGCGGCGGTCGTTCACCCAGGCGCAACTGCAAGCAAATCCGGACAGCATCATCTCGATTCGACTGTGAGGACAAACCGCTTCTGACCTGCGAGAACGCCCAATTCGTCCAAGGGCCAAGGCCTTGCAAGCAGCATAAACAGACGAGTATTCACACAACCGATCCATGGTCATACGCACGGCACCGTCACGGCCCGGGCGGCAACCTGCTTGGGCACAATCCAATCTTTCTCATAGAAGATTGCGGCATCAAAGCGGCGATGCTGCGACAGGCGGGAATGTTCCCTGAAATCCACGACTTTTGCGGGAACTTTCACTGCGCTGAAGGCCTCTAAATAAACACCAATAAAACCAAGGAAAGGACAACATGAATCCTCAAAAGAAACTGATCTCCTAACTGCACTTGATGCAGGCAAGACATGAGTGCGAATCACCTGCTAACAGCAGGCGTAGATGCGCGAATCTGCAGACTCTTCAGACGTAGGGTTTAGGCGCTGCCGGTTCCGTGATTTGAGTGAACATCGAAGTGGCCGCCGCGCCAACACATCCTTACGAAGCTCCAGCGGGGTGCCACGCGACTATGCGGTCAGAACTGGTTGAAAGGAGTTTTCAAAATGTTCCGTAAGCTTGCTTCAATTCTTACCGTTGCACTTTTGGGCGTTGCAGGGCTGGTGGGAGGGGCTGCACCTGCGTCCGCCGTCGGTGCTGCCACCTACTCCGTTAATACACCGGAAGGCCGTCAAGTACCGGAAGGCACGCTCGGCTTCGTCTTCGCGTACACCGAGTACGGCTGGACTGTCATCAACCCCCGAATTCGTTTCCCCTGATTTAGAGTGACAAGATGCAGGCAGGAAACATTGGGGGTGCCAGCTTGGTCATTCCTGACGCGTACCGGTATGACTACATAATTGCCGGCGCTGCTGGCTGGAACGGCGACACAGGATATTGGCGCTGGGGTGCAAGGCGTTTCAGACTTTGGTGCCCCTAGGGACCATAACCGGCTCTCGTTCATTTACCAAAGCTGCACCTGGTACTGCTAGCGGTACCGGCCCTGCCGAGAGCGGCAGGGCCGGTTCACGCAGGCCCTGCCGTCTTCGGGCCAGCGCCCCAATTGTAAACGAAAAGTCTGTCGGTCAGGCCACTTTCGCCGGTACCAGTCCGGGTAGATTTGCCAAGGGTGTGCACCATGCACAACCTGTCCTACAAGAACCGTTGTGCCGGTGAGAACACCGCATCAGGCAGTAGTAAGAGGTGTTCGTCCGTTTCCGCTTCCAAAGCGGTCGCCAGGACGTTTTTCGTTAGCCGGTTCAACAGCCCGTCAGGGCCGACCAGGTCGATTCCCCGCTCCCTGGCCTGGGCCAGGAGCTGCTGCGCTAACGCTTGCTGATCCACATCAGGCGCCACTCCACAGGTATGAGCGTGTGGTGGCGCGACCACGCCGACCACCACATGGGCGTCCTGCTCTCCGCAGACGGGCCTTTCAAAGGCTGCAAGCCGGTCGCCGGCGGCCACGCTGCAAACAAGCTCAAAATTCTCCCATGCGAACCACCCCCCCCAGGGGCTCTTCTGCTAGGTCGGAAGAGCCGAGCAATCAAAACCACGTCGTTTTGTAACCCGCGGTTTTGGGAGTCATGGCCAAGCTCATGGGACGCCCCCTGTTTCAACCAGTCCGGCCCCAAGCCGCTCCTCGACCTACCGGTTTGTATCCTAGGCAGTTTCACGCCGACCACTTATACAGAGATAGGGGAGCCAGCGGGGCACGGCGAGCCACCACTTCCTGACATTGCATCGGATGAATGATTCATGCAACTACGGCAGAAGCCCGGGGATCTGGCCAGGACTCACTGCGCAGCGGGCGCAAGGGTGGGCTGAACTGTAAACCGCCGGAGAGATGCTGGTGCGCAAGGACCTCGCATCTCTGAGGCCCTTGCAGTTGTTATGGCTTCGCCTAGAGCCACCTCGGCCGTCCACGGGAGCAGGCCATCTGCAGCGGACCCACCCGTCTGCGGTGGCATCAGTCGGCATGAACTTTCACGGGGTAAGTGGGATCTTTTGAACAGAGCAACATCAGACAGTTCGCGTTCTGTATTGATTGCCCGGAGAGATGCATAACTAACCCCAACCCGGCTGGTGCCAGTTCACTCACGCGGGCCCCAGACTCGCACCAGCGCTAGGAACTCCCGGTGCGCCTGGTTGCGGCGGTCCTCCCGTTCGTGGGGAGGTACGTCGAACCCTGTGGCCGTCGCGAACTGCTCGTTGACCCAGCCCCGAACCGGCTCAGGTATCCGGCCATGCCCGAGCTCGCGAGTAAGTGCCTTGGTGGCCACCAACTCCGCGACGTGCTGGCCAACATCCTCCGGAGGCGGTGCGGAGGCGAGGAGCTCGCCGAGGTTCATCGGCGGGCTGCTGCCCCCGTGGTGGGCCATCCAGTGCAGCGCCGCAGCCGGTCGCAGCGCGTAGAAGACCCGCTTCAGGTGGCACTCCCCACCTGCTTCCGCTCCGCTGGAGCGCCAGTGGTCGCGGCCGACGTGGAGATAGTGCCGGCCGATCGCCGCCCGGTCGGCCACCTGGCCGACGACAGCCAACAACCGGTCCCGAAAGGCCGGGTCACCGTCGTACACGATCGGCGAGCGGAGCCACTCGGAGACGGTGGCGTTTCCGTTGACGGCGAGCTGGACGGCCTTGATCAGGTCCCAGCCGTTGACATCGAGCACCGGGTCGAGGGGTGTCTCGATCACGTTGCGCGGCCGCCACGGCGAGGCGTAGTCATCGAGAGAACGGATGAAGAGGAAGCGGCAGTCGTAGTCGCTGTCCGGGGACGGGAATCCCCAGGCCCGGCTGCCACTCTCGATGGCCCACGGGATGGCGACGTGATGGTCGGCGGCCGCCGTTTGTAGACGGGCGTTGATGGCGGCGACGACTCCCCGGTCCATCCCCTCGCCGAGGGTACGCACCCCTTCACGCACCTCTAAAGGGTGCCTGGACTCTATAGGGTGCCTGGACCTGAGGCTCAGGGGCCTCTTCAGGGCTGGTCCGCCGCTGCCCTTCAGCTTCCCGGGCGCGATCCTCCTTGTAGTTCCGCCATCCCTCGCACGATGAATAGCACACCGCCGACCTCCTTACAGTGGCTGTTCTTCCATCGTCCTACCAGTAGGATGGCGAGTCGACCCTATACAGGCGCCTGAGCACTTAGGCAAAGCGCCCGCGGACGGGACTGCCTTGCGGTCGAATCGTCCGGCAACCTAGGCGGCTACGGGCTTCATCATGGCGCCCATCTGCCTCATTGGCAGCTCAACAGCACCTCGACCTCTACCCGGCCACCGACGCGCCCACCACGGCTACTCCCTCAAATGCGATGAGCCCGAAAACATCCGGGAAAGGGGCCAGCAGCGCTGCCGGAAAGGGTTCTGCTGAGCGAGGATCCCGCGGATGAGCTGCTTGAGCTGAAACTGCACAAGCTCCCCCGGTCCTGCCGCGTCCAGCAAGGCTGGTTGAGCCGGGTCCGCCACTGCCGGCGGAGCGGCGTGCCGCTGCTGGTGGTCAGCCGTTGGGAGGAGTTCGGAACGAGCCATCAATCCGCGTCCTTCCGCCTGCACCGAAGGGCCAGCGGTTGGGCCGTCCGCCCGGCGGCGTTGCCGATCCTCTCGATGTCCACCAAACCGCCTCCTTTCGCCTGTCCTGACGCACCGTACTCTGCCATGGCTTCATGATGAATTCCCTGTGGACAATTGCACCGCTGGCTTTCGCACCCTCCGTTCTGGCGGGCCCTCAAAGGTGGCCTGTCCTAGGGGCATGTTTTCTGAGGGAATGGTATCGGTTCACAAGGTTGGTCGGGTTCCCCAAGGCGCCCCGCGAAAGGATCCGGATCTCTGGCCAACGATGCGCCCTCCAGGCCAGTCCGTCGGCCCCGGCAATGCCACACCCCCTTCCACGCCAGGCCCGGCGGGAAACCTTGGTGCAGCCGAGTTCTATCTGAACCTCGTATTTTTTGGGCTCGTGTTCGTGGTTGAACCTCTACAGTTCGGTGAGCTGGGTCGCGGCGCCACGCAAGGGCGGGTGATCATGTGCCAAAGTGCTCGTTGGAAGGAGAGAAGGACTTGGTGGCTGGCGAAAAGGAAAAAATCAACTCCATGGGGCCAGAATTCCGGGCACTCGGCGACGCAGCGGCACTTGTCTACGAGACAATCGAGCGCAGCGGCCACTCCCCACCAGCGTTGAACTCATACGAAACAGTGGAATCAGCCGCTCCACTGTCGAAAAAGCCCTTGTCGCGATGGAAGGTCTAAGCATGATCCACCGCGACGGCCGGCACTGGAAGATCACCGCCACAGCGAATCTTCGCGCCCTCGCGGAACGTATGGGCGTAATGGAGGACTACCAAGCTCATATCAGCCGGAATCGACGCGAACGTGCTGCCTGGCGCGCCGTACTTGGACCGCCCGCGACCGATGTGGCTTTCGTTCGGAACCGTGCGGGGGAGGGCTTTTCTCGGATGTTGTCCCAAAAGACCGCCTCTTCGGACGGACACGTCTTGCATCCTAGAAATTGCGGGACGTCCCCCCGAGAGGACGGCCGGCGACAGCGGCGTGCCCGGGGTCCGCCCGTAATAGGACATGGGCTTCGTCCAGGTCGCAGGCATTGCCCTCAGCGCGGATTGCCCTCCATTTGTCGACAGAGGCAAGAAGTTCCTCCCCGGAAGCAGCCCCGGCAGGCCTCGGCATTTTTCGGGTTGAGCATGCCCTCATGTAAGTGAGCGCCGCCCCATGACATCTAGGTGTCGTTGCTTAACCACCGCTGTAATCGTTCCGTGGCATCTCCGTGAACTCTGATACTTCCCAGAATTGCAGAAAGGTCAGCCCGGTGACTCTCGTATTCCGAAACTGGCGAAGTGGCTGTAGCAGTGAAGCCGCGCCTGAATAGAACTACGTATATTTGCGTTTGCTGCACCGGCCCGCTGTCCGGCGGTGTCCAAATGAACTCTCGTAGCCAGCCATGACCAACTACGCCGGAAACGACATATGGTTCCATGGCAAGTTCTTCATACCCTGGTAACTCGTTCTCAAGAAGGGGCCCCTGGGCATCCGCATAAGTCTGCGTGTCCATGTCCTCGCTGAGCTCCTCAGTCGAGATTATCACGTTAGCCTGCCCGTCTGGTGCGAGGAATGTGTAGGAGTCCTTGTAGAACCACCCCGGCAGGAGTTTGGCCGAAACGAGGGAAGAAGGGGAACGAAACCCATCCTCTTTATCCGAATCTGTGATTTGGCCAAAGCCTAGCTCACGCTTCAGTTTAATCGCTGAGATGCTATATCCGACGCCTATGCCAAAAATGACTGCGGGCCAAACCCATTCCAACAAGAAGCCGTCAAGCGCAGGGGGTTGTGCCGGTACTGCCGCGACGGCTGACAGTGCACCGTCGACCACCACCGTTTTCGGGTCTCCAAGACGGGTGGGGGTGATCCCCGTCGCCTGTGCCAACGCCCGGGCGACAAGTGGGGTCAACGATGACCCGCCGGTGAGGTAGAACCTGACGACTTTGGATGTGTCGTTGCGGTCCAGCAATGTCCTCGTTAGGGCGACTGCTCGTTCAACGAGGGGACGAATCAACGCCTCGTATTCCTCAGCGGTCAGTCGATACGCGTCGTCATAGTCGTCTCCAATAAACACAGGGATTTCTGTGGCCGGACGGGATGAGAGTTCCTCCTTAGCCTTACGGACGTTTTCGCACAACGTCGCTTCTTCCCGGCGTCCGTTGGAACTGCGGAGGTGGGCGACCGCTTCGGGGTGCCTGGCCTCAATTTGGCCTAGCGTCCAATCCCACAACGCCGCATCGAGATTGTTCCCACCAAGGTTCTCAATCGCTTCAATGTCCTTCACCTCGAACTCGCCATCCTCGGTGTGCTCCACCAACGCTAGATCGAGGGTCCCACCACCGAAGTCGAATACCAGAACCTGGCCCCCAATCGGAATCGGCTGTCCGACTGACTCATGGCGGAAATAGTGGGCGGCGGCTATCGGTTCCTCCAGGAGCACGATGCTACGCCGTTCGAACCCGGCGCTTTCAGCGGCGCGAAGTAGCTGTTGCCTGTGTCGTCCGCCCCATGCGGACGGGTGAGTAAGGACAACCTTGGCCGGTTCCACCCGTGCTTTCCGGTCCAAAGCGATCCGCCTGACCTCCCGAAAGATTTCCGCGACGAATTCTTCGGCACGAATGGGACGGCCGTCATATATTCGCGGGGGCATTCCCACCAGGCTTTTTGGGTTTTCCTCATAGGTGTGTGGGTATCTGGCTCGGAGCCGCTCCGCCATCTCCCCGACGCGGGGTCCGTTTCCGGTGTCTAGGATTACTCCCGAGGGCATCGTCCGTGATCCGCGCGACAGCTCCAAGACGTCGTTCTTTCCCCCGCTGCGGATAGCGGCTGCAGTGTTCAATGTTCCGAAATCAATTGCCAATATC
The DNA here is from genome assembly GCF_030815865.1 of Arthrobacter globiformis. Taxonomy (NCBI): domain Bacteria; kingdom Bacillati; phylum Actinomycetota; class Actinomycetes; order Micrococcales; family Micrococcaceae; genus Arthrobacter; species Arthrobacter globiformis. Next base: position 840,920 of record NZ_JAUSXI010000001.1, on the reverse strand, counting down.
CAGGCGTCTGCGTGGTCGGTCATGAAGTGCTCCCTACGCTGGCATAAAAACTAGCTGAACCTTTTCTGAGGAGCGGCATCAAAGCCCCATGAGATGTCATTAGATTTCCCTGCTGCGTCCGATGTAGATAGGGGGCTCGGCGACCATTGGGTATTCGGCGTCGGCGCAAACGAACTCGAGAGTGGCAGTTCCGCCGCGGCGGACCGTGGTGGCATCATTTTGGAAGGAGGGTGACAGTGAAAAATAATGTTGTATTCATCGGAGGGGCGCCCAAGATAAAGTCATCATCGAAGCCGTAGTCAAGATCGGTGCCAGTTTCCGGTATTTCGGTATTTCGGTATTATACGCTTCGCATTCTGTGCAGAACATCATGCCGTTTTGCTCGCGTGCGAGTTGTGAGCGGTGATGGACGAGGAAGCAGTTTGAGCAGGTGAACTCGTCCTTCTGCACTGGCACTATTCTGACCGTCAGTACTTCCGCCGAGAGGTCTGCGCCTGGCAGTTCGACGCCTTCGGCGGTCAATAAATACTGCTACTGACCGGCGCGACGGCGCGTCAACGGCGGGCAGAAGGGGAACTCAGCACGGCTTCAAGGCCGCTGATCGCAAGGTGTTTTTCCGGACAGGTTCGGGCTGCTCACGGCTCTCTACGTCACGCCGTTTGATCAGCGCAGTGCTGACACAGCGGCCTGCCGTTCCCCACCGCAGAAGGGCATTAGAGACAGGCCGCCCAGCTTGCTTTCTTAGACATTGCCGTTTTCCGGGGCGGACAGGGGGAGGTAGTAGGCGGAGTGGTAGCGGCTGCTGTCACTGGTCACAACCCATGCCGATCCCTTCCGGACACGGAACCGCTTGTTCAGGACAGTCCGCTCGTGGCGGCTGAGGTGGGCGAGGACGCCTGCCAAGACGTCCTCGTGAGTGCACAGGACCGTTCCCTTCCCGCGCTGCTGCGCGACCAGGTTGAGTGTGGCCTGGAGGCTGCCTCCGGCAAGATGGTCTGAGGGTTCCACTTCAAGGTACTCCCGCCGCGCCAGCTCAGCGACCGTGCCGATGCAGCGGGGCGAGGGGGCGGACAGGACACGCTCGATTTCGAACATGGATCCCAAGGCAGCCAGCGGTGTGGCAGCTAGAGCGGCGGCTCCGGCAGGCGGCGTGCCGTCATCAGTGTGGTCCGGGTCGTTGCGCTTGATGACCTGGGCGCCGCGGACGAGTAACAGCATCTTTTCGCGTTCCGGTACCGGATTCAAGCCGAGTTGCAGCTGAAGTTGCGTGCCCAGCGCGACGATCGGAGGCCGGTCCCGCGGCTCCGTCACTGTGCGCAGGGCTGCCGGCAGCGAAAGCCACCGCACGGCGTCCACCTCCTCGTTAGCGGTGAAGTGCCCCGAATCGGCGGCAGCCGCCCAGTAGCGGATCGTCTTGATTCTGTTCTTGCTGTCCTCATACCGGATCGGCGGCAGCTCTGCGCCAAGGCGGCATTCAAAGCCGGTTTCCTCCCGGACTTCCCGTGCCGCACATTCGCGGCCGGTTTCTCCGGGTTCTGCTTTGCCCTTTGGGATGGACCAGTCGCCGTGGCTGGGCCGGTGGATCAGGAGCACTTCGACCGCCCCTTTGGGTCCGATGCGCCAGGGCAGTGCGCCGTAGGTGGGAAGCTTGGTCTTGCTCATACGCTCGTCTCCGTCTGCACGTTTTGAATCTGAATAGGGGTCATGGCCGGAATCGCCGGTTCCTGGGGGTGCTGAATTTCATCGAGGCGGCTGTACAGGCCGCCCGCTGCGACCAGCTCCTCGTGCCGGCCGCTTTCGACGATCCGGCCATGGTCGAGGACGTAGATCCTGTCGGCACGCTTGAGCGTGGATAGCCTGTGGGCGATGACGATCACCGTGCGCCCGGCCATGAGCCGGTCGAGCCCGTGCATGACGTACTGCTCGGAGATCGCGTCCAGGCCTGATGTCGGTTCGTCGAGGATGACGATGGGTGAATCCCGCATGAGCGCCCGGGCTATGGCGATGCGCTGGCGTTGTCCGCCTGAGAGGGTGACACCCCGCTCCGCCACGAGAGTGTCGTATCCCTGGGGCAGATCGCGGACGAACTCGTCTACATAGGCCGCCTCTGCTGCCGCGAGCACCTGCTGCCGGGTGGCGCCTTCGCAGCCATAGGCGATGTTGTCGTAGATGCTCCCACGGAACAGGATGGACTCCTGCAGGACCATCGAAATCTGTTTGCGGACAGTGGGTACCTGCAGCTTCCGGGCGTCGATCCTGTCGAGCAGAACCGTCCCCGCGGTGACGTCATAGAGCCGCGGAATCAAGCTGACAACGGACGATTTTCCGGCGCCCGTGGGACCTGTGATGGCCACCAGGCTTCCCGGTTCGGCCTTCAGGTTAATTCCGTGCAGGACGTCCCGGTCCTGGTAGCCGAAGCTGACGTTCCGCAGCTCCACCCGGCCATCCAGCCGCGGCGCGGGAACAGCGCCAGGCTCATCCGCAATGGCCGGAGCGGTGCCCAGGATTTCCTGGATGCGCTCGGCGCTGGCCTGGCCGCGGCTGATCACTGTGGTCAGTTTCGCTAGGGATTTCATGGGCGAATACATCGCTTTGAGGTAGGCGATGAAGACGAGCAGCAGGCCCAGCGTCATGGTTCCGTCCAGCACCCGCTGCGCGCCGATCCACAGCACCAGCACGGTGCCCAGTGTGGCAATTACGTCCACCAGGGGAGAGAACATCGACTGGAGCCGGATGACCCTCAGGCCGGCATTCATGCGCCCATTGTTCCGGAACCGGAAGGCCTCTTCGTGATGCGTTTCGCTTGTATACGTTTGCATCACTCGCACGGAAGCGAACGTCTCGGACATGGCCGCAGCGATGTCGCTGTCCTTGCTGCGGGCTTCCTTGGAGGCGCTCTTGATGCGGCGTCTGTACACCAGGACGGTCACGAACATCAGCGGAGCAACGGCCAGGCCGATCAATGCGAAGGTCGGGTCCACGAGAACGCAGATGGTGGTGATGAAGCCCAGAATGAAAATGTTCGGCAGCAGCACGGAAAGCATCGACACCATCAGTGAACGGACGTAATCGACGTCCGTGGTGGTCCGGGTGACAAGGTCGCCCAGCCGCTGTTTGTCATGGAATGACAGCGACAGGCGCTGAAGGTGCACGAAGACATCGGCCCGGATGGTGGCCATTGTCTTCTCGCCGACGCCGTTGAGCAGCCGGGCGCCCAGACAATCTGCCGCGGCATTCATCACGGTTAGGACAAGCAGCGCCGATGCTGCCAGCAGCAACAGCTGGAGCGGGCTGAGGCTGCCGAGGCCCAGGAACTCCGGCGTCGTTTCCGTGCCCGATTTGCCCAGCGGCTGCAGGACGTCGTCAACAATGATCTTCATCGGCCAAGGCAGCGCGACTTGCATCGCTGCAACGAAAATGACCAGCAGCGTGCCGCCGCCCATTGCCCGGCCGTGTGGAACCACCGCCTTCCGGAACCGCCAAAAGGTGCGAAACATCTGTCCCCCTATGAAGACCAGTGAGACAAACGGACAACCTCTACTAAGAGAGCGACCGCTAGTAGGGCTCCCCACAGCGCGCGTCCCCTGAGCCCCAGATGCGTATGGCTCCTGGCGTTCTCAAATTCCTGATGTATAAACGAGGACTTAATCTGATGTGTTTTCAACTTTTTCCTTTTTAAAATTTCATGCTGGCTTGGTGGTTTGTCGTTTTTGTTGTTGTGACGCAAGAGAAGTTGTTGTAGACGGCAAAAACTCACATTGCGGTGTTGGCAATATATGTGGAGCGGGTGCTCTGCGCGTTGGGTTGCGATCTCATTGCCGTGCCCTTGCTACGACCTGGTCTTGCTCGGCCGGTTAGTGGAAGGTTATGCCTCGTTGATCTGATTATGTTGATTAGAGGCTTGGTTCTTCCTTAAAATTCCTGAGAATAGATGAATTTGTTCCCAGAAGTGGTGGAATACCCTTTGTCTTCACCGACACGAACTCAAATCCCCCCCAACCACGAAGAGCCTAATTCCCTTGCCGGTGTCATTTTCAGAAGTCGTCTGCACGGTGTCCCGCTGCAGAATTGCCCCGGTGCAAAGACCTGACGTTGGAAGTTGGTTTACGGGACGGCGGAAGACACGGCCTCACTAAGGCGGCCAAGGCTTCTGCGCATATTTATCCAAGTCGTTGGGCAGTTCATCTGTAATCCCCGTTTGCTCGGCTAAGGATCTGATGGCCATGATTAGGGATGCGGGCACGCGTTTATCGTCCTCCACGATGATTCCGGTAGTTGTTGACAGAGCCAGACCGAACTCGTGGACATCCACAAAATGTAGAATTTCAAGTTGCTCTTCGAAAGAGATTACTTCCCCGAGGTCCTCCACCAGCCGTCGGAGGATCTCATCAAATTTCTGATGGAGGTCATCGTGGTTCATTGCTTCCTCGACATCTTCATGGGGCAGGGCTGCGACGTCCTCGTCCGACGGGACCGGCGCCCCTGGATCGGGTGTGATCATGATTTCCTTAGGCAGTGAAAGCGGTACTTTGCTTCCTGTTGTGTTGGTGCCATTAGAGGGCCTGCCTGGGCCGAGTATCGTTTGCAACAAATTGATACGGATATCCCGGAGCTTTTCGGATCGATGCTCCATGTAATAAGCGATGGAAGTGCTGCAGTTACGAAGGAGAATGTGGCCAGGAAAGCTTTTTCGGCGGACCAGCCGCGCCTTTCCGGGATTTCCCTGCCGTTGCTCCGCCTAGCGCGGATGACGGCCAAAGCGGAATTTGGTCGCGCTCCGGTAGATCCACGTCCCAAAGCTGGAATCCCGGCGAAACCGCCCGATGCCAAGCCAGGCCGTCATCAGCTCGAGTGCGTTGCCTTGGTTTGCCTAATAAGTTAGCCAGGGCTTAACGCCGATACCCGCAAAAGGATTGTTGGGAATGAGGGGGCCACCATACCCGTCACTCTTGATGACAAGGTCGGTGCCAGTGTCCGGAAGACCATCTTCGTCGCTGTCCCGAATGGTCACATCGAAACGATGGTCGTAGTTGGTGTCCACAGTCACCTGTTCTGGTTTTCCGTCCTGGTCAAGATCAAGTGCGACTACGTCCTCCCAGCCATCATTGTCTCTGTCAAAATAGAACGTGTCGGCAAAACCGTCGTAGGAACCGTTAAGGCCGTTATCGATCCCGAGAACATCCGGAACGCCGTCGTTATAGTTGTCCTGAGAGAAAGCTTCAATTGCCATGTCCTGCTCCTTTTGAAAGGGAAGCCTGGGCTTCCTGCTTATCGTTACGACCATTAGAGATCCGCGCTTCCTGAAAAGTTCCCTTACACAGGGAGTGTCTGAATCTGGTTGGCCTAACATGCAGGGCGGCGCCTGGCGTGAAGACTGTTCCTGAACGAAACCATGGATCTCGTGGCGACTGGCATCGATCAGCAACAGCTAGCGCAACTGTTCCCTGGCCAAAACCAGGGAACAGGGTATCGACCTCATCGGCCCGGGCAGGTTTTGAACCGGTTGACGAAGAACGCGCCGGCGATCACGTTGGAAGCGGAGATGGACGTGCATGACCCGGCTGCTGTATGTGCCTCAGGGAGCAACCTCGCTGCTGCTCCAAGAGGCCTATCGCCATTGCTGGACGGCGGAGAAGATCCGGAGTGGAGTTTTCTGGCAGTGCGGCGACCGCCCAGAAGATGTGGGAACCGCTCCTGGCATGACGCTGGCGGCAAGTGAGAAGGTCCCGTCCAGGGATGGGCCCCCTTCTGCGTTCGGTGCAGTTGGGGGCGCTGCTCCTAGATGCTTGCCGACTGGTCGAACCGTTGGCCCTCCGGCTTGGGACCCATCAGGACGAAGACGAGCACGATGATGCCGCCCACGAGCGGAATCAGCCCGAGGAGCGCGATCCAGCCGCTGAGGTTGGCGTCGTGCAGGCGGCGGACGGTCAGCGCCATTTCCGGGACGATGGTGGCCATCAGCCAGAGGCCCAAGAGGATGAGCGGTCCGGCGCTGGCCTCGCCGGTGCCGTTGGCGTCGGTGAGCCCAAGGACGAGGTAAAACAGGATGGTGACGATGGTGTTGACGAGCTCCCACCACCAGTATTCGCTGCGGCTGGCCCGCCCTGAGAACGTTGCGTACTTCTTGAAGAATCGGATGACGGCGTCGGGGGCGGAGGCGCCGTAGAGTGGCGCCCAGAGCGGCACGTCGCCCGCTGGCTGGGCATACTGCTGTTGTGGTGTGTAGGTCATGAAGTTCTCCTGTGTATTCGTGTGATGCTTGTGGCCGGGGGGAGCCCGTGGCCGCGTCTTCGCGCGCCGGGTTGACCCTTTCCCGGTCGTCCGGCTAGGGCCTGGAGGATGTTATCCGGTAGCGGCTGGTCCCTATGGGTTGCCGACGATGCCGCCACTCCCAGCGAATTTCCGCTCAGAGAGTGGGCATTGGATCAGGGAGCAGGTTCACTGCCGGGCTGATTGAAAAGCCAGCTTCACCGTAGCCGTCATCACGTGAGATATAGGCAGTGAAGTCCGCAAGGGACATGAAGCAGTAAAAGTCGCTGTAGCGGTACTCCGATTTTTCTGATGTTGTTGCCATTTTGGTTTGCCTTTACTTCCGCAGTTTGTTGGACTTCTTGCCTTTTGGACCAAAAATCCGTTGCTTCCTGTTTTTGTTGATGCGCATTAGAGGTCCGGGGGCCAAGCAAAGTTTCCTTAAAAAATTGTTAAATTTCTCGGAACTTTCCTGTCCTTGGCGGCGTCAAACGGACATGGAATCTGACAGTCTGATCGGTGCCACTTGCGGCCGTCACCGGCCTGGCATCATCAGCTCGTCGCTCAGTGCTGTCAGGAGGCCGCCGGGCTCGCAGCGCAACATGACCCGGCAGGCCCACGGACGAACCCGTTTTCGTGGAGGGCGCCGGGGGCATAAACCCTGACCCACCTTGGACAGAAGACGCACTCACCTCCGCGCTGAAATCCCCACCACGTCAGAGGGCAGAATTTCCAAAAAATCTCTGGGTTCGGGGAACTTTCCGGTCGGCGGCTGCATCAAACGGACATGGAGTTCCGTCTGACAGGAGGATCGGCAATGGATGCTCCCCCTAATGGTTATCCGTTGCTTCGCTCCAGCGCTGAGCAGCTGCTGGACGAAGTCGCCGCATTGCTCGGGCTCCATGGGGCCATTGTCATCGACGAGTTCAGAAGTGCTCTCCGGAGGCCGGCGGTCATTGCCGTGTCGGGCCGGGTTAACACGGGCAAGTCCACGCTGGTCAACAGCCTGATTAGTGCAAAGCGTGCGCCCACTTCAGCACAGGAAACCACCGCTCTGATCTGCTGCTATGCCTACGGCGCACCGGACCGCGCGGAAGCGGCACTGGACTCCGGAGAAGTCATACCGATTCCGCTTACACCTTCCGGGCCAGCCATCGGAAATGCCCAGCAGGGGGCCATCGATTACCTCCGGGTTTACGTGCAGGCCGCCGCCCTGCAGCTCGTCACCATCATCGATACCCCGGGCCTTGGCTCTGCGGCAACGGGTAATTCCGCCAGAACAGAGTACCGCCTGCTCGGGCATCAGGGTCCGCAGCCCGGTGCGGACGCGTTGCTGTACCTCATCCGGGACTCCTTCCGCCCGGACGATGAAGACTTCGTTTCCAGGTTCCGGGCCCGGCACGGCAACGGGCCAGCCGGCGGACCGGTGCCCGTCATTGGCCTCGTAGCGCATGCTGACAACCACGACGGAGGCCCGTGGCACAGTGCCGAGCCGGTGGACATGGCGAAGAGAGCCGCAGCCGAGCTGGCCCGCAGGATGCCCCAGCTCACCGCCGTGCTTCCGGTCTCGGGTTTGCTCGCCGAAACGGTGAGGACCGGCGCCCTACGTGAACAGGATGTGCGGAACCTTCGCCTGCTACAGGGCGCGGATGAGATGCGCCTGCAGTTCGCGGAACACCTTGGCCCACCCCCGGGGGTGGCTAAGGAAGATTTTCGGCGACTCACCGCACTGATCGGCTCCTACGGCGTCCGGTACGGAAGGGAACACTGCGGTTCTGCCGCCGAACTGGCGGACTGGCTGTATGAACGGTCGGGACTGGCGGAGCTGGAGCGTGCCCTGCAGAACGCAGTCACGGGCCCAGCCGAGAGCGTCCGGGTGGAAGAAATGCTTGCAGGGCTCATGGCCGCAGCGCGCTCCCAGTCCTGGCCGCCTGAGGTGCGGCGCCTGATCGAATCGGCAAGGCATGCACCTGCCTTTCACCGCCTGCAGGAAGAAGCGGCACTGGCTCTGTTGCGGTCCTCGGCCCCCGGACACGAGTTGGTCGCGGTATTGGAGGGGCTAAGGCAGGCGGATTGGTGGCCGCCGGCTGTTTCCCCGGAGGCGCCGGAAAGAAGCGGCTATCTGGAACTGGCATCGCATTATCAGGCGGTGGCCGGCAGTGCGTCCACTGGCGCCGAGGCCCGGGCCGCCCGGGTTATCGCCCGATCACTGTTCATTCGCTCCGGTGCTGCAAGGAATCCGGCATGAGCGGCGCGGGATCAGGGACTGTCCGGACTGAGGGCCTGCTCAAAGGCGTGGCGGGCTCGGCTGATCCTTGTCTTCACCGTGGCGACGGGCACGCCCTGGTAGTCTGCGACCTGCGCATAGGTGAAATCGCACAACTCCCGCAGCACCAGGGCCACCCGGAGGTCTTCGGGGAGGGACTTCAGTGTCTGCTGTACCAGGTCAGCGGCTGCAAGCTTTTCGGCGAAGTCCCTTTCGGTGGCGAAGACTTCGGAGATTTCGACGTCGGTGCTCCGCCTCGCGCGGATGACGGCCAACGCCGCATTGGCCGCGATCCGGTAGATCCACGTCCCAAAGCTGGATTCCCGGCGAAACCGCCCGATGCCACGCCAAGCCGCAAGCAGCGTGTCCTGAAGAGCATCTTCGGCATCGTAGGTGTTCCCCGTGATCCGCAGACAGACGGACCAGATCATTGTCCGGTGCTGGGCGGCCAAAGACTCAAAGGCGTGGGCATCTCCCCCGATTGCCGCATCCATGAGCAGCATCTGAGCTCCGTCTGCGTCCATAATTCCCCCAGGTGGGTCCAGGTCGCAGTGCCCCCCGCACTAGCCAATGGTAGGGCCACTTTAGACCCGACCGAAATATCCGACCACCCCCTACCCGACACAAAATATGGAGATGAGATACGAGATGCCTGAAATATCCTTCAAAGACATGCTCATGGTTCCTGACGGGCCGCCGGAGTCCGTCTGGGAACGCGCTTTGGACGCTGCCTACGCCACCACCGAACAGGATGCCGTCCCGGACGAGGCATCCCCGGACGTTGCCGTGTCAGCCACAGAAGAGGCGCACCTCCTGACGCCGGACGGAGATGACAGCGACGTTGATCCAACGGCGCACGACGACGGTTCCGTGGCCTCTGCGTGGGACGCAGGGCAAGAGCCGGACGGCGGTGAAGGAGCGGACGGCAGTAACGACGACGGGGACGGACTTCTGGGTGGCAGCGATGATCTCGGATATTGAAACGCGGCAGCTTTCCGCCCTGAACTCGGCAAGGGCCGTGCTCAGCACCTCCACGCGTCTGCTCCGGGGCGCAGGGTATGCGGACGCCGCTGACCGGATCATCCGTCAAGCCACCGCTCCCGCAGACACTCCGGTCGTCGTATTTGTTGGGGAATCCGGGAGAGGAAAATCCTCCCTGGTCAACCTGCTGGCCCCGGACGTGCACGGGTCCGGTGCCAATGGACATGGAGAGGCGCTCTACCGGTGGGTTGTTCCGGCCAAAGACGACGACGGTCCCGGTATCGCCTGGGTCTACCCCGATAGCTCACGTTCAGCGCCGGGCCCGGAGGCGGTCGACCCTATTGGCATTGAGCAGCCAACGCATGGCGGCTTGCTGGACGAGGTGATTCTGCTTGATGCTCCCAGTGCGGGAGGCCTGACGGCACCGCAGTCGCTCTTAAACCTGAAGATCCTTGAAGCGGCCTCCATTGCAGTTTTTGTCACTGACGCCGGTGCGTTGCTCTCGAGCGCCGAGATTGCCTACCTGGAGCAATGCTCCGCCCAGGTGGAAGCGGTTGGGGTGGTCATCACCAAAACCGATCTTTACCCGGGTTCCTGGCAGGACGTTGTGGCAGGAAACGCTGCCCTGCTCAAGGCCCGCATTCCGCGGCTGGCCGACGCGTTCGTCCTTGGGGTTTCGTCCGTCATGGCTGCGGCAGCCGGCGCCTTGGCAGATCCGCCCGTACGCGATAGCCTGCTGAACGCCTCTGGACTCCCGCAGTTGGTCCATGCCCTGAAGCGGGACCTGGCCCTCGCAGGCACCGCCTCCACCGCCAATGCCCTCCGCATGGCGCGCACCGCACTGGACACCGCCCGGCAGGCCCGGCTCACCCAATTGGCCATTGCGGACGCTCCTGCCGAAGCCCGGGCGGAGATGATGGCCCAGCGGCAGCGGCTCTCCGAACTGAAAGAACAACAGCAGCGATGGAGCTTGGATCTGGAGCGGGACCTCGGGGACCTGCGTGCCGGCGAGATGCGGAAAGCAGTCTCAGCGCTTGAGAGTTGGACCGCCCAATGGCGAAGCCGTCTCCAGTCGACGCGAAGTCTACGGATGGGAAAGATGGCGCAACAGCTCACGAGCGACATCTTCGCCGAGCTCTTGCTGATCCGCGCCGATCTCATCGATGAAGCCGAGGAACGACTTGACGAGCTGATGCATGGGTTGTTTCGGGACATTCCGCTCCCTGCGGTACTGAACGAGCTCCTGGATGCAGGGGAGCGCCCCGAGGACACTCCTCATATGGGCAGCGAAAAGCAGCACACCGGATTCGACCCGACAAGTGCCATGTCTTTGGTCATGGGGTCCACCATGGGAAGGTCGGTCGCCGCTCTGATCCCTGCCTTAGGCGTCGGTGGCACCCTACTGGGCATCCCGATTGCCACCCTAAGCATCCCGCTTACAGTGGCGGGAGCGGGCGGATGGTTTGCCGTCAACCGGTTCTACCGCCAGAACGTGCTGGAGAAGAACCGTCTCCTTGCGGAAATCCCGAGACTCGCCCAGACGGAGCGTGCCGTCATTATGGACTATATGGACTCCAGGATCCGCCATCTGAAACCGGAAATAGTGGTGACTTACCGGGCCCAGCTGCAGGATGCCCTGACCCGTTTGCAGCACCTGATCCAGGAGAGCCAGGCCCAGGAACAACTTTCTGCCCAAGCAGCCATGCAGCGGATCGAGGCGCTCAAACGCGAGGTGGCCATGATCGACAAAGAACTGGCGGACATTGACGCGAGCCTGACAAACCTCCGCCGCCGGTGACCGAATTCCTTGCCCACCACCCGGCTCCGGCAGCCACCATCGGCTCTAGGAGGAACACATGAACACAAGTCCAGAGGCTGCGACCGGCCTGCCCCTCTGGGCCCTGGCCTCCATCACCATTCTGGTCCTGACGGTTGTCATCCTTAGTTTCGCCATGACCCGGTTGGTCCGGCGCGGCAGCAAGGCGGCAGACGCGGCCCCGACTGCGCGTCCGGTCGAGGGCCCGATCGAGGCTGGTCCGGGCCGCGGGCCGGAACCCCTGAGCTCCCAGGGATACACGGTCCTCCTGCACGCATTCATAGGCACCTATGACCTGTCCTCCAGTGAGATTGTAAGGGCGCATGTGCTTAAATCCCTTCGGGCTGTTGGCATCGCGCCCATCACGCCGGCCCCTGGGGATCCTTTTGATGTCGGGCTGCACAACGGGGTCGCCGGGATCCCCGCACCATCCCCAGGCCTTGTGTTCCGGATAGCCCGGGTCCTCCGGCCAGGATGGCGCTCCGATGACGGAGTCCTGCGTATGGCCGACGTTGAGGTGTACAAAGATGGGACCACCTGAAGCACGAATACACCTGAACGCGGGTGAAGGATGGAGCCATGATGGAAGGAACCCCCTGGCGCTTGGCCATCGACTTTGGCACGTCCAATTCGGCGGCCGCCGTCGCACAGATCAATGGAGGCGTGGTTGTCCTGCGGTTGGGTGCCCGCTCGGACGCGATTCCTTCCTGTGTGGCTGCCTACAACGGCGAAATCCTAACCGGAGACGCAGCCCTTCAAATCGCAGGGATCTATCCGGCCGCGTTCGAATCCACGCCTAAGCGTCGCCTGGGTGAGGAGGCGGTGGTCCTCGGCGGCACGATTTGTGACCCTGTCGACCTTGTCGCGGCTGTGTTCAGGTTCGTTATCGGCCAAGCTGCGCGGTTCGTGGGCGGCGGATTGCCCGCGCAGGTAGTGCTGACCCATCCGGAGGCCTGGGACGAATACCTGAAGGGACGTCTGATTGCCGCGGCCCTCAAAGCGGGCATACCAGAGGAGAGCATCGTTCTGATGCCGGAACCTGTGGCGGCTGGATGGCACTACGCGGCCACGTCGGACGTAGACGCCGGAACCCAGGTGGCGGTACTCGATTTCGGCGGCGGCACCTGCGATGCCGCCGTGCTGGAACTCGCCGAGACAGCGGAAGGGCCAGCTTTCCACGTCATCGCATCAGGCGGAATCGATCCCTTGGGCGGGCACGACTTTGATGCGCAACTGGAGGACTGGGTGTATTCACAGCTCGCCGCTGAAGGCAAGAACGAGCTGCTTCAAGGCCTAAAATCGGAGCGTTCCGGCGCCGACAGAGCGGTGCTCCGCGACCAGGTCCGGGAGGCCAAACACGCCCTGAGCTTCCACGGCTCGGCACCGATCGGAGTGCGCTCCGGGGAGCACGAGTGGGTCTGCACGGTGACCCGCGGGGAGTTTGAGCATCTCATAGAACGGCAGTTGAGCCGTGCCGTTGAACTGGTCCAGCAGATCATCCAGCAGGCGCTGCCGTCCGTGCAGCAACTCCACAAGGTCTACCTCACAGGCGGATCCAGCCACATACCGGCGCTCCAGGCCCGGCTCAGCGAGATCCTGCCGATGAAGCTGGGCCTGATGGGCGACCCGAAGCAAGTCACCAGCATCGGGGCGCTGGAGGCGCCCCGATCCCGAGGGCGCCCTGCCAGCCCCGAGCACGTCCACGACGCAGTGGCGGAGGCTGCGGCACCGGGCCGAGAGCCTACCGCAGAGCGGGACTCAGGCCGGGGGAGGAGCCGATCGAAGCCTGCCCCTTTGTGGCGAAGCAAGGTCTCCTCTGGTGCAAAAGACGGCCACAGCCCGCCTCGGCTGCCAAGGAAAGTGCTTATTGGGGGCGGAGTGGCTGCCTCAGCGGCACTGCTCGTGGCAGCGGTCTTGCTGGCTCCCGAGGGAACACAACCAACGTCGCCGGGGTCTTCCTCAGCGGGAAGGACACAGGCACCACCCTCGACGAGGGAGTGCGGGGGCAAGGAGCGTCCAGACCTGAGGGAGGGCGAATGTAACCTGCTGACCAGTGTCAATGCCCTGGGATTGGTCGCCCCCGACAGCTGCGTCAGTAACAAGGACCTGGCCGGAGCCAGCTACGGACTTACTTGTGGCCCGCCCACCAACAGTAACTTCAGCTCAACCGAACGGCCGGCGATATATGTCTACGGCTACCCCTCCGCCGAATCGCTCAATGCCTCGTTCGACAGCCTCATCAAACGCTATAACGCCGCTCCGGGCCCCGCGACGAAACCTCCCGGATGGGAGACATGGCACCTGAGGGGTGATACGACGCGGACGGTCAGGGGACGCGTCCTCAGTGCATCGGAGGGGGGCACCAACTATTTAATCTGGACTGAAGACGAGTCGCTGATGGAGATACAGGCGGTGTCTCAAGAGGCGGACATAACCAAGCTTCACGCGTGGTGGAACAAGTAAGGCCCCCAGGCTCGAGGAAGCTTCGCCACGACGCCAGGTGTCAGTGTTTACCAGGTACGACGAACTCCGTGTGGAACTCTGTGCCGAAATGTGTTGGATCCGACAGGAGGTAGAGTCCGTCAACCTCGGCAGTGGCGCCGGGGAGTATGGATTCCGCAACTCCGCACATCTCATCGATGGTAGCAACTGACGTATTCTGTAACCTGGTCAACAGCATGCCCGCCTTGATCTTTGCCTTGCTGGCCCCTGAGCCGGGAGTAACGGCCTTGATGTAGAGACCGCCCTTAACTCCAGCACGTGCCAATTGGGCGTCGAGGGCAGGACCCCTGGTCCGATCCAGGCCTTCAAAATATCCGGGGTAATACTCTTCAACCGCCCATCCCATATTGTTCGGAGAATCACCCTTGAGCAGCTTGCCAACGATCTCGCTCTTGGCCGAATCGCTCGATATCGAGTAGAACTGGCCCTGCGCCGGCGCATTCTGCGAGCCGAAGTTGATCAAGGCGTTTATCCCCACAAGACGGCCATGATGATCCAGTAAGGGGCCACCGGAATTTCCGAAGTTAACAGTTGCCCCGTGCTGAATCGTGTCCTTATATTCAGGCAGCCCCACCCCACGCGCAGATACCTTTATCGCGTTTACCAGACCAGAGGTAATCAGCAATTTCTGCTCGGCAGAGCGGGCCAAGGTGCCCGGGTAGCCAAGGACCGTAACAGTATCTCCTGGCTTGACGTCAGCCGAGCTGCCGAAGATGAGAGCCTCAGCCTGCTTTGGCAAATCGCTCGAGAAGTGGATAACTGCAAGGTCGGTACACGGATCCGATGCGATCACGTGAAGGGCCGCCTTCTCCCCTGTGTTGAAGCGACCAGTGATAGCCGAGAGACCCTCTACAACGTGCGCATTGGTGACTCCCATCGCGCCTTCCTTGTCGACGAGAAAGCCCGTGCCCAATCCTGTGAAATCGTCGGGTCGGCGTCCCTCGATCGCGAACACCGACCTTTCTCCGAGTGCGTACAACTGCTGTGGGGTTAATTCGGCCGGATGCTGCTCCCCGGAAGGCAGCGGGTCAGCTGCTGCGATACCGCCGTCCATGTGATGGGGGACGCCGGTAGAGCCCGCTGATGCGCTGGGTGAGGATGCGCTGGGGGAGGATGACGGGCCCGGTGTGCTGCCTGGCTGACACCCAGTTATTAAGAGCGCCAAGGCCCCAAACCCAAGAGCATATTTCGGCAGCGCCCGGCCGTGCAGGTATCGGTCCATAACGTCCTCCCGGAAACCGCTACGTGGTGGTGATTCATTATCACGTAAATGGCTTTGAAACAATAGAGCGACGAGGATCGAATAGTGCCCGCGACGGTTGTACGCTCCGAAAATAAACCCCAACCTAGGCGGGAGGCCCCGCGAGAAGGTGGACATGAAAGCTGGACTAATTATGTGGGCGGTGTTGGCTACGCTTGGGATCGCCTTGGCTATCTTCGCCGCGGACGCGGTCACCAGCACCTCGGGGATTTTTCTTGGGCTGGTTGGCGTCATTGGTTTCCTACAAACTATGAGACACCGGGAGAAGTAATTGCGTTCCACGAGGCAAGGACGGAACGCTGGACGTCGCCTACAGGGACACCAACTCTGACCTGATCCCGGACAGGTTCCGACGAAATCGCAGACGCCAGGAGCGTCCGCAACGGCAAGGGAACGAAACGGCCCCTTTAGAACAGGTTGACCGGCAACATTGCTGCCTGATTCTGGGCCGCATTGACCCCAATGAAGGTGTCGAAAAGCTTGAGATATGAGTGAGACCCATCACCGGCGGGTTAGCTCACACCGGCGAGTACATCTGGGCAGCGCAGAGCAATTACAGCGGGGAATCTCTACTGTTCCCGAGCTTCCGGGGAGCTGATCCGACCCGGCTGCATCAGAAAGTACCAGACGCGGACTGCATCAGGAAATACCAGAGGTCACCGCGGCCTCGAAAGCCTGCCTGCCCTGGGCAATTCTGCTCTTCACAGTGGGGACGCCCACGCCCTGGTAATCAGCGATCTGCGCGTACGTATACTGACACAGCTCCCGCAGCACAAATGCAACGCGCAAATCCGCCGGCATAGTGTTCAGCGCCCTCTGAACGAAATCGGCCTCAGCAAGGTGTTCAGCAAAGTCACGTTCCGGAGAATAAGTTTCGTCAACCTCGACCTCCTGACTCCGCCTCGATCGGAGGATCGCCAACGCCGAGTCGGCCGCAATCCGGTAGATCCAAGTCCCGAAGCCCCACTCGCGGCGGAACTGCTGTATGCCCCGCAACGCGGCCGTCAACGTGTCCCGGAGGGCATCTTCGGCGTCGTAGGTGTTCCCGGTGATCCGTAGGCATACGGACCAAATCATCGCCCGGGACTCCGAGACTAGGGCCTCGAAAGCCCTCACATCGCCCCCTATAGCCGCATCAAGCTGGCGCCTTTGAGCTATGGTCGCGTCCATGCGTCCCTACCAGGGTTGAGGTCGCGTGCCCCCCACACTAGATGATATTAGGGCCACTATAGACCTCCATGAATTGCTCGACTACCCTGCCCCAGAGGAAGAGGGCGGAATGACATCAATACAAACAAAGGAAGATCGCCAGTTTCTCTGCCTTGGCGGCTACGACCCCCTCGTCCATTTTGACCAGCCAGCTCTGGTGGTGATTCAGCGTTTACAAAGGACCTGCCCCCTTGGGACGCAGATCACACCGACATCACCTTGGGTGGGCGGCTCTACTAACCCGAACAAAAGGACCAGGAGCAGGGCGCGCATTTACAGTGTGCCTGCCTGCTTCTGCGGTCCCATCGCGCGGCCAGGCAACATCAAAAAGCCCGGACGAACCGATGCCAGTTTGATGTGGCCGACAGCGGAAGTGTTCCCCGAAAATTAGAAGTTTTTGTGGGAACCTTTCTGCGAAATCCAACCTCTAAATACACATCACAGCAGTAGGCCCAGAAGGATCGTCAATGGTCTATTTCAACAGAGAAAGGTGTACTGATGAGAAAGTTAATCACTGCCGCAACCCTGGGGTTGTCGATGGTCTTAGCGCCGGTAGTCACCGCGCCGGCAGCACAAGCCTATACCCCCCCCTGCACCGACGGTCGTCCTATGTGGCCCGACTACTACCACCGTGTTGATCCACAGACAGAGGCAACTGGTCCAGTGCCACGATTGCGGGAAAACTGTTTCCTGCTCAGGACCGGGTTGCAAGATCAATCAGGAACAGTCAAATGAATAAGGCAACAGCAAGTGCGCTGCTGGTCCTAGCCGTCGTGCTTAGTGGATGCACGTCAAATACACCCTCCGCTGCGCCCTCTACGACCGGCGCCCAGCAAACCTCGGCGGAGGCTGCAACGCAGCAGCCGACCACCGAGACTCCCACCAGCGAGCCCGCATCGGCGTCCCCGTCACAGGAGCCAATCGCTACCCAAACCACAACCTCGACTGCGGAGGCGGTTCCGGCCACGCCAACACAGACAATCTCCCCACCGCCAACTGCAACGGAGACACCTTCGCCGGACCTGACGCAGGAGCCGGTACCCGGCAAGGTTGACCAGCCAGCACAGCAATACGAGGCCAGGCAGGGGGAGCGCCTGCGGTCGAACCTTAGTTCCGAAACCATTTCGACGGCAACCATGTACGACTTCCTTCGCACTGTCCTTGAGGATGTGCACAGCTACTGGGCCGGCGTGTGGACAGGAGCTGCCTATGCGCCACCGACGGTGAAATATCTTTTCCCGCTCCCCGGGGAGTCCTATCCGTCAGAATGTGGGGCTTCCGATGACAAAACCGCCGGATACTGCACACTTGACGACACCATCACCTTTTCGCAGGCGATGGCCACTGAGATATGGAACGGTCGCATAAAGGCGAACCGGGATCCTGAAACGGGGGTTTCCTCAGGAGATTTTTCCGTAGCTTTCGCAGTTGCTCATGAGTACGCTCACAATCTCCAGAGGGAGCTTGGCCTGATACCCCTGGACCCACGAGACCCTCGCGAACCCGAAATTTATCCTGTCTACAAGACTGAACTGCACGCGGACTGCTGGGCCGGTGTTTGGGCAAATTCGGCGTACTACAAGGGTTATCTGCAAGGGACAGACGTTGAGGAAGCGCAGCAGGCAGGGCGACTCGTGGGCGACTACAGCTTTGACAAGCCGCAACGACATCATGGGACCCCGCAGCAGCGAGTTGACGCATTCATGACGGGTTACAACACCGGGACGCCGACAAGTTGCGACCCATGGCTTTTGAATGATTACCAGTAGCAGTGACTCTGCGGCGTCGCCAGCCAGAGCTGGATTTCAGAGCCTTGGCCGGCCAGGCCGCGCCTCGATGTCGTCCAAGCCGGTGACCTCGGCGATTTGAGGACCAGGCTAGGGCGTCGTCGCGGGTGCGCCGAATTCGGCTTGATTTTGGTTCAGAGGGCGCGCTGAGTGGAACTGAGTAACATTGTCCCGTGTGAATAGGCAAGAGTTGTCAGCGGCTTTCGAGGATGTCTTCGATCAGTCGATCGTCTTCCATGGCTTCGCTGAGCACATGCGGGATTACGACGTGTTTGTGTTAGTAACGGCCGATCCGTCTACGGGAATCAAGCCGGAGTACCGTCGCTACAGGTTCACGCACTGTGTCCGCGCCACGGTCACGTCGGCCATCCCACCGAGTGTATGGATACGGTCTTTGGATGAAAGGCTCCTCGATTACAGAGCTTTCATGGAGTCAAGCGACATTGATGGGTATGTATGGGGCGTCAACCATCAGGATCTGTATCCAGGTATAACGCTTTTGGATGGGTCCGCTGAGGCTGCTGATTGGACACAACAGGTCGGGATTCCGTTCCATGAGGCCCGGATTGAGGCCAACGGCCACAACGTCGAGCTTGTTTTCTCGGACCTTGACATAACGCTTGTAAAACCCGGCTACGCACCGTTCACGGTTCCTTAAGACGGTCAAGATGCCCACCAACAGAGGTTAATCCCAAACAACCTCAGCTTCGGGGCCAATTTCACGGGCGAACCATTGAGCCAGGCCTGCGCCTTCTCGCCAAAACTGCTGTGAGTCCTCATCAGTCCTGAACCCACTTTCTCTTGGGTCCTCCGCGTTGTAGGTTGCAAGGAATTTTCTTTGCCATTCTCGAAGGGCGTCAGCAAGTTCGGGAGATATGGGGAGGTGCGTAAGCATCAGGTTATAAGGTCCGGTCCCGGGTACGCCGTTCCAGACGGGCGATTCGGTTGCCCATTCTGGGAATATCCGATAACGAGTTAGCCTAGGGGCCATCGAACGGACGTAGCGCGGTGAGGTTAGGTCAATGTCAATCGATGCCTCGACACCAAGAGCCCTATCGAGTAGGAGGCCTAGGCGCTCCCCTTCGTGGACGAACGCTTCAAAGGCTTCATCAGATTTAAAACCCCGGGCTAAAGGGTCTGGCCAGGCCAAGGCATACCGAAGCTCGGACCACCACGCCTGTAGGAGCATGACAAGCTCTGAAGGTCCCGGTAAAGCATGAAGAGGTATGAGAACGCGGCTGCTATCGGCAGCGTACTCCCAGATGGGGGACTCAGCTGATTCGAGCGAGAACTTATACTTGTGCATCACGTCGCTAAAGTGGGTTTGCGTGAACGATGAAGCCCATTGTTCCCACGATGACGTTTTAGCCGTTGGATCATCTTGGCGAATTCAGGCGTCTACTCTGGCTTACCCTGTAGATGAAAACGTCTCTGTAGGTCGGGCTAGTGCGGTGGCGATCAGGTCCGGATTTCACTCGAAGATACACCCTTGTTCGCGAAGTTGCGACTGCCCCGGCTTTTTGTTGAGTCGCGGTCCGTGAGCATTGGCTTGGTGACTGCAGGGGGTGGGGTCCTCGCAGCTACTTCTACTCCCGTGCTTTGAACGCCGATAACCGGCCTTTCGTCAAGCTACGGCCGCGGCGGGGGAGGGGTCACAACGTCTTACGAGTGGGGCAATGGGGCTTGCCAGAATGGGTTGCATGGGCAAACTTGAGGCCGGGTCGGACAGGACTCGATCCTGCAGGTTCGCGTGGTCGCCAGGACAGTGTTGCTGTCTGGGTGCCCGGCGGGGAACGTCGGAGCGAAGCTGGTAGAAGCAGCCCTCCAGCCGATTCGGCCGCGGCGGCCGTCGCCGGATTTCCTGTGCGCTTCCGCCCTCGACGGTGGCGGAGATTCTGAGTTCAGGTTCACCCTTGTTCAGGCCGGTGCTAGCTCCTATACGCTGGCCGGTAGTCGAACCGTTGGCCGTCGGGTTCGGGGCCCATGAGGACGAGGACGAGCAGGATGATGGCGCCTATCAGCGGAATCAGCCCGAGGAGCGACATCCAGCCGCTGAGGTTGGCGTCATGCAGGCGGCGGACGAGCAGCGCCGCTCCTGGGATGACGGTCGCCAGCATCCAGACGCCCAGGAGGATCAGCGCGATTTGCAGCCCGGGACTTGTCTCGTCGGTGGCGTTGAGGTCGGTACTCCCGAGGATGAGGTAGAACACGATGGTGACAATGTTGTTGACGAGTACCCACCACCAGTATTCGCTGCGGCTGGCCCGCCCTGAGAAGGTTGCGTACTTCTTGAAGAACCGAATGACGGCCTCCGGGGCGGAGGCGCCGTAGAGCGGCGCCGAGAGCGGCGGGTCGTTCGCCGGCCGGGAGTACTCCTGTTGCGGTGTGTAGGTCATGATGTTCTCCTTACGTTTTGGTGTGATGCGTGTAATTGGTCGTTGCGCTTGCAAGCTGGGAAGTTTGGCGGGCGCTGGGCTGTCGGTGCATGAGGGCGCCGTTGCCTTATCGTTTTGATGCGCGGGCCTCAGTACGAGTCCGTCAGCCAGGGGTCACAGCTGGCTGGGACGCCAGAGTTGTATATATATATATATATAATTTCGCACCCAATAAGCCTCAACCGATTATTTGGGAACGAAGGATTTTGTGAACTGGCTGATTCGAGAACCTATGAGCCACGGTCCTCAGCAAGTGCTGCCGCACTTTGTTTCGTGCAAATATTTATCAATTGGGAAGTTCAACAGGAAGGTTGAACCGAGTTTTAGAAGGGCTACTCCTTTCGTTTGCAATTGGGTCGTTGGACCCAAGACGGCAGGGCCTGCATGAGCCGGCCCTGCCGCTCTCGGCAGCACTGGTACCGCTAGCAGTACTGGATGCAGCGTAGGTTAATGACCGAGTTGTGGTAATTGAGCCCTGGGGCACCAATGGGTGAATAGCCTCGCACCCAACGCCAATGTCCTGTGTCGCCGTTCCAGCCAGCAACGCCGGCAATTATGTAGTGATACCGGTACGCGTCAGGAATGACCAAGCTGGCACACCCATTGTTTCCTGCCTGTATCGATTGGATGCGAGTCCAGCCGTACTTGGTGTAGGCGAAGACGTGGACGGGCGTGCCTTCCGGTACTTGACGGCCTTCCGGTGTATTAACGCAGTAGAGGGCAGCACCGACGGCGGACGCAGGTGCAGCCCCTCCCACCAGCCCTGCAACGCCCAAAAGTGCAACGGTAAGAATTGAAGCAAGCTTACGGAACATTTTGAAAACTCCTTTCAAGCAATTTCGACCGCATAGTCGCGTGGCGACCCTCGTGCTCGCTGGAGCTTCGTAAGGATGTGTTGGCGTGCGGTCACTTCGATGTTCACTCCAATCGCGGAACCGGCAGCGGCTAACCCTAACGTCGGAAGAGTCTGCAGATTCGCGCATCTACGCCTGCTGTTAGCAGGTGATTCACACTCATGTCTCGTCTGCATCAAGTGCAGTTAGGAGATCAGTTTCTTTTGAGGATTCATGTTGTCTATAGTGATTGATTCGAAGTTCCCGTTATGGTCCATGTCAAACCAATAGGTATTCTGTGGGCTGGTGATCATATGATTTGATTATCCTGACTCGAGAGGGTTGCTGTTGATTTGAGCCAGATCGGAGTCCGTTATATTCGCGGTATTCCTTGCCGTCTTTGTAATCCGACTCGGTTCAGATCCGATACCTCTATGTTGCATTCGAGCAGTGTTGCGCCGCTTCCGTGCTAGCACGGGCAGGCGGCACTCGATTTCCCTGAATCACCTAGAGCAGAGGGGCGATGGCCGCCGGCGGCGAGTAGGCATCTGAGTCTGTAGTTGGTGAAGTTTCGGAAGCCGCGGGCGATTCTGCGAGTGGTTTCGATGACGCCATTGATGGCTTCGGTGGGGCCATTGGAAGCGCCGAAGCTATCGAAGTAGGCCAAAATCGCTGTCTTCCACTGTTTGAGCGTGCGGCCCAGGCGTGAGACCTCGGGGATCGGGCAGGCCGGGAATGAGGTGATCACCTCGTTGACGAGTTCTCTTCCCCGGGCAGGGCTGGCGTGGTAGATGTGGCGGAGCTTCTGGTAGCACTGCCAGGCCAGGGTGACTTCCTGGTCCGGGTCCCCGAGGATGAGCTTGGCGTCGAGCCGGGCGGATTGTTTGTCGGCTGTCTCGACGTGCAGAACCAGGCCGGTCCCGGCCGCCGTGACAGAGCAGACGTGGATAGCTTCGACACCAAGAAGCGCGTCTGCCCGCTCGCACCAGCGACCGCCCGGGCAGGAAGTAGCATTGGGCATATCAGGGTCTCTTTGTTATTTGGAAGCTTGGTCGCTCCAATTCAAAGAGGCCCTGACCTCTCTCCTCCCGCACCACGCCGCAGCGGCATCAGAACACGCTCCAGCCCCCGGCGTCAGAGGCCCCAACCACGCTCATCTGCGAAGGCCCCGTTTTCCCGGAGCCCCGAGGCCGTCCATGGAACTGCGCTACGGGGGGGGCTGCCGGGCTTTGAAACAGCCCCGACTATTAGCATGAGCAACTGGGCAGGGGGCTACCGCACCTCACGGATGCTGCTCTCGCTCAGTGGCCCAAATGAACCTTTGTCGTTCCGCCGATCGGCTCATTGTTCGAATCAACGTCCACCCTGCATATGAAATCGACCGATCCCGGGACTGCTCCTTCCTTTGGCGGCCCGCAGCTGTCAATCTGGTCATCGGGAAGACCCGCCTCGCACACGGCTTTCGCAACTGCACGAATTGGAGGCTACGCATCCTGCTCGCCGCCAGCGGCAACCGCCCCTGCCGCCGGAAAACCCCGAACCATGCAATTCCGAAGAGCCGATTATCTTGCGGCGGTCACACCTGAAAGGAACCCCCCATCAATGAATAAGAACCGGCAAATCCAGCACGATGGATTACTGGTGAGCCCCATGCCTACTAAGCACGGCACTACGGTTTACGCTGAAGTTGTCCCCGCCGCCCCGCTAATCGTGTTTGGTGGGCGAGGGTTGCAGATGGGGCGCTCATGGAAGCAGCTCCTCACACGCTGGTGGTTTGAAATCCACGAAACGGCCGCCGTTAGGGATAACTTTGACACTCACCTGTATATGTATGACGGCGGGACGACGACACTCCGACAGGCCATCAGGAAAGCTGGTGGGGCCGTAGATGAAGCGCGCGATGAGATTGAGACCGCCAAATGAGCAAGCTAACCGTAGAAGTCACCTAGGCCGTACAGGTTGACATAATATTAATTATCGGCGTTTGAAAACGCCGGGGGAGTGGCCTGTAAATGGGGTGGTTTCCTGCCCATCGTTCGTGGCGCTTCTGCCCAGATTCCTGAAGTCAGAACTGCTTGGCCAGCGCCCGGTTTATGGCGGGGATGTCCAGGAAGGCAGGGTCAAAAGGCGTATCGGGGCCGATTATGCCGGCCACCCATGCGGAGTGTTCGGCATGGCCGGGATGCGACCGGTCGGCCAAGGCATCCATGATCTCCTCGTAGCCAGGAAATCCTCCGGAGTCTTCTAGCGGGCCGCGCCGGGCGCCGTCGATCAGTCGGGCCGGCGGACTGTCTCCGTCTGCGGGCCGGCGGGATACCAGCTCGAGCCGGTGAAGCCAGCTGTCACCGAAGTCGTACTCGTAGAACGCGCCCCCTGATCCTGCGGCGAAAAGCTGGTCCAGGGAGCAGTCTTCCTCGGGCAGGTCGGTGGGTTCCTCGCACCACGCGGCAGGGAGCCACTGCGGGGGCTCGACGATTTCTCCGTCCACAGGATGCAGACGCGCGAAGGGATCGTTGGCGGTAAAACGGTGCAGGTGCGCATCCTCCCACCCGAACGCGGCCTGCAGGACCTCGTGGACCTGCCCCAGTGACAACGAACCGGCCAGCTCCAGCAGGCGCCATATCTCGGGATCGCATTCGGGCAGGCGCACACGGACCTCCAAAATCGAGTCCGCACCGTCCGCCGTCGCGGTCACAGGTTGTTCCATACCGGCATTCTCTCAACTCCCGCGGCCCGCACAACGCCACGCTCCAGTCTCCCGAGCGCCGAGCCCGGCGAAAGGCCGGTTATCGGCGCTCAAATACGCGAGTGCTGATGCGCCGGTGTAGTCCAAGGGCTTCGCCTATGGAGCGCAGGGCAGGAAGGTACCGATCTCATGCGGGCATCAGGCGGCTACTAACCGCCCGGCTCTCATCGCCGCACCAGCAAATTTGCGCTTCTACGCAAGGCGCGCTCAGCGTTACTGAATCAGCGCAATAACAGCTATCTGATCATCGCTCTGTTTTTAGCCACGCTGGTCCAGCGGTGGCTTGTAAGGGGCTGCCTTCTCGTAGGTGCTAAGTAAGCTGATAGTCTACTATCATGCGGAAAACAGTAGTGGTACTTGAAGATGATCTCGACGGCTCAGAAGCGAGTGAGACGCTAAAGTTCTCCGTCGACGGCACGGAATATGAGATTGACCTTAACGCCGGCCACGCTAACGAACTCCGTAGCGCTCTAAGCCGCTATACCAATGCGGCCCGTAAGGTTACCAGCGGCCGCGGCCGGCCGGTGACCCGCAAATCCAGCGGTGCCGGTACTGATGCCAAAGCTATTCGGATGTGGGCGATAGATAACGGCCTGCAGGTCAATACTCGTGGCCGAATCCAGGCCGACATCGTCGAGAAGTACCTGGCTGCGCATTAGCCCCCAGCCGTACAATCAGGCTCGGAATCCAAATGGATCCGAGCCTGATTTGTTTTGCTGCAGCGCTGCCATGCGCGATAAGCGAAAGTAACTGTTCATTACCCTCGATTTGGGCTAATCCTGCGCGACTCTTGGCGCTACTCCCCCGATGCCATCCGCTACCGTTTTTCCGACCGGACCCACCAAGACGCTGTTGCCTCGGCGGTGGCGGCCGGTATCTTTATCAGCGCGGCTGGCCGGGGCGGGCTCGCCGTCTTCAGCCGTCGTTGCGTCGGTGACCCTTACATCACCCCTCAAACCAGGGCTGATAGCTGATATTACGTCAAATAAGATAGTTAGCTATCGGTTTGTTCTTGCGTGTGCCAAGCCAAGACCGTGAAGGTCTCCCCCTCCTGATCCAAGCTTTTACGCCGCAGCTTCAACCAGCCAGCTTGGCTGGGGGCCACAGGTCGCTGGTCAGTAGGTGTACCCAGACGTGGAAGGCCCGGATCCCTGCCCTGTCCGCGGCTGCTGACGGACAGGAAGAGCATCAATCTTGACCAACGCGCGGTGCACCGCGACAAGAATCATGACGTACCCGGCCACAGCGAGGAGTGAACCAACGGCAGCGATGACCGCACCTGTTACCAATCCCCCTCGGTTTACGTTCCCGGTATACAGGACGGCGATGTTTGGTGCGGCGATGACTGCTCCAAGTGCACCAAGGACTGGACCACCAATGGCCATCAGGACGCCTGCCTTAAAGATCCCTGCTGAACGTTCGAACCGCATCATTCCCCCATAAAAATTTCGTGACTAGGGACAGACTACAGTTGGCGTTCAGTCCGTACTGAATGGCTCAACAAGTCCCTTGGCCGTGCAAAGGGCTGACACGATGTACACCGAATAGATTGCCTGCTAGGTTGACGGAATCGCAATTATCGGCTTTTCAGGAAGGCCTCGGGGGAAAGCTATGTTGCCGTTCAATCCTCGCAGGTTCCGATTTTCGACTCGTGTCGTTTCGGTAATGCGCACGGCTGACAGCGGTCTGCCGGGCGGCGCACATGTTTGGGGGCGTGGGGCTAGTGCCTCTTGAGCCTTTCCTGCGAATCCCCGCGGCTGGGCTTCACTACGCATCCGGTGCGGGGATGAACTGTTCGGGACAGCTCCTTTGCCAGCGTTTGGCACCAGCCCTGCTCGTGTCGTCTACCATTCCTGATGTTCGCGGGTCAGCCCGAAGGGGACAGCATCGCTGAGGTCGACCGTGAAGGAATCGTTGTCGTGTTGGGTGACCAGGATTCCCTGACGCCCTTCGTGCATTGCCCGTATTATGGCAAAGGCCACGGCTTCGTCGAGCTGATGTTCCATGCTGGCACGATCGGTCGCGGTGATTGCTATCGGGAGGTCGGCAGTGGTTTTCATGGGTTAACCTTTCGTGTCTCGATTTTTGTTTTGAGCTTTAAGAACTCCCGCTGAGCGGTGACGGCCATTTATGTCAAGCCAAGTTGACGAAAGGCCGGTTATCGGCGTTTAAGCAACGGGCTGGAAGTCGCTGCCAGGATCGCCGTGCCTCGAGAACCTGAAAGAGCCAGGAACTCGGCGTTTCTGCAGTCACCTTGCTAGCTGTGTGCCGCCGCTATTTCCTGAAGGAACACAGACGAGCCCCGTAGGCCAACGTTGCTTTTCGGGCTGTTCCTATTTACGCCGAGGCGTGGCGTATATCCGCGGCGCCATCGGGTGCTGTCATTTTTTTGGGTGCTGCAACTCCATCGTCTTCGTAGTGTGTGGCGTTGGCGAGGTCACGTCCGGCAATGTAACCGAAGGTAAGGGCGGGGCCCAGGTTGATGCCGCCGGCGGGGTAGTGTCCACCCATAACTGAGGCCTGATCGTTGCCGGCGACGTACAGGCCGCCGATGGGCCGGCCCTGGTTATCCAGGACCCGTGCCCGTGAATCGGCTGCGAGCCCGGCGAAGGTACCGAAGGATCCCGGGACAATCCTGACGGCATAGAAGGGCCCCTTTTCCAGCGGCCGCAGCGAGGGGTTCGGGGTGTTCTTGGGGTCCCCGCCGTAGCGGTTGAATTCGCTGGCGCCGCGGTCGAAGTCGGGGTCGATACCTTTGCGGGCGTTGTCATTGAATTCTGCGACGGTTTCGGCGAGTCCTTGCGGATCGATGCCGCAGGCTGCGGCCAGTTCCTTGAGGGTGTTGCCCTTCTTGAGGTAACCGGACCGGAGGTAGGGAAAAAGCGGCACGGGAAGCGGCTTGGCCATGCCCAACGGGAACTTGCGCACGAACGCTGCATCAGCGATCTGCCAGGCCTCCACCGGTTCACCCTCAGGGGTGGCTTTGAGCAGGCCCTCGACGTAGTCATAGTAGCCGTTGGCCTCGTTGACGAACCGCTTGCCGTCCCGGCGGACGCCGATGCTGCCCGGTTTGGCCCGGTCCATGATGTGCGGGAAGGTGCCGGTGCGTCCGTTGCGGTACGGGACCAGTGAGACCGGGCACCAGGCGGCCGGGGACTCCACGTCGGTGTCGAACCGGGCGCCCACGGCCTGGGCCATGGTGATGCCGTCGCCGGTGGTTTCCTTCGGCGCAAGTGTCCAGTGCTCCCGGCCGGTGGGTGTCTTGGGGAACAGCTGCTTGCGGCGGGAGACATCGTTGGGGAACCCGCCAGCGGCCAGGACGACGCCACGGGAGGCGTTGATTCGCAGTTCGCCTTCCGGGGAGTTTACGACGGCGCCCGTCACCTTCCCGGACGCGTCGGTCAGCAGGTGCTTGGCTGGGGTGGAGACGCGGATCTCCACCCCGAGGTCATCGGCGGACTTCAGCAGGCGGCCTGTGAGCGCGGTTCCATTGACCAGCTGCATGTTGCGCCGGTGAGTCAGCAAGTCCAGGAGGTGGAAGCCCACCCGCCAGCCTGCGTGGAAGATGCCTCTGATGTTGCCTTGGGAGGCGGACAGGAACTTTGTCAGGTCTGGACCTGCCATGATGCCCATGCCCAGGAAGGAGGTCTCGTAGAGCTGGTGGCGCATCTTGGCGCGGAGCTCAGGCTTGATTTTGCGTGCGTTAAACGGTTTGGGCCCGACGGATCGGTGACCGGTACCCGCGCCGGGAGTGCTGCCGTAGATGTCCTTGATCTTGGCTCCTGGGACAAACTGGAGGCTGGTTTTGTTCTCGAAGAAGCCCACCATATGCGGGACGGCCTCGAGGAATGCTTCCACCCTGTCTTCCTGGTAGTTCCTGCCGAGCCTGTGGTGCAGGTAGGTACGGAACAGTTCGCGGTCCTCGTTGACGCCATCGGCTTTGGCCAAGGGGTTGCCGGGAGTCCACGCCCACCCGCCGGACCAGGACGTCGCACCGCCACAGACGTCTGCCTTTTCAACAACCACAACCTTCAGTCCGTGATACGCGGCGGTCACTGCGGCGGACAGACCGCCCGCGCCGGAGCCGACGACGAGGACATCGCAGTCCAGGCTCGGGAGGGCAGATGAAGTATTTACCGGTGCAGTCATTTTCAGTGCTTTCTCAGTGGAAGTAGGTGTCGGAGTCCAGGCGCGGCGGTGCACCGGTTTCGAGTGCGTCAATCGCAGCCATTTGCTGCTGGGTCAGGGCGAAACTGAAGACGTCCAGGTTCTCCCGTTTGCGTTGGTTGTCCGCGGACTTCGGCACAGCCACACGGCCGTGCTGGACATGCCAGCGCAGGACGATCTGGGTCGGGGTCCTGCCGAGCTCCCTGGCAGGGCCGCTGACTGCCGGATGGCTGAGGAAGCCACCACGGCGGCCAAGGGGGCTGTAGGCGGCAGTGAGGATGCCGTGCTCGCGGTGGTATGCCAATTGGGCCGGTTGTCCGTGCTCGGGATCAACCTGCACCTGGTTCAGCGGGACCGCCATGCCGGCGTCCAGGACGGCCTGCAGGTGCGCCGGTTTGAAGTTTGAGACACCCCAGGCCCTGATGGAGCCGTCATCAACGAGGTCCTGCAACCCTTCGCAGGCCTCAATGAATCGCCCCTGGCCGGGGTTGGGCCAGTGAACCAGGAACAGGTCCAAGTACTCGGTGCCGAGCCGCTGCACCGCCTGGCCGAAGGCATCGCGCACTCCGCTGCGGCTGTGCCACCGGGTGTTGAACTTGGTGGTGAGGAAAAGGTTTCCGCGGTCGATGCCGCTGCGGCGGATGCCCTCCCCCACGGCGGCTTCGTTGGCGTAGTTCTCGGCCGTCTCGATGTGCCGGTAGCCATTGCCGATGGCCTGGGACACCGCAGTGGCGGCATCCTCACCCGTCAGGGGCCAGGTTCCCAGCCCGATGAGCGGTATGCGCACGTCCGGCGCGAGTTCCGTCGTCGTGATCTCTGCTGTGGTGCCGTTCATTTCGCACCTGCCGTGTCAAGAGTGCCGGTCAGCTGCAGGCTGCTTGCCTGGGCCAGCACGGCGTCCACCCCTGATTTGAGCAGGCGTGCCCAACCGAGCTCGCCGAGTTCTGCCACGCGCCGGTCTGAGGGGGCCTCCGCACTGACCGGAAGGCTGGCCGGAAGTGCGGCAACCGCTGCGGCGAGGCTGAACTTGCCCTCGCCGGGAACCTCCCGCTCCGAGCGGGATTCGGTGACCAGCTCCTCGCGGGTGGCTGGCCGTGCCGCCGGCCCGTCGCACAGCTGCAGGAGCGGCACGAGGTCTGCGTTGGCGCGCAGCTCCTCCCACTGGGCGGCTGCGCCCGGACCGTTGTAGCGGTTGAAGTGCAGGGTATCCACCACGATCCGGCAGCCGGCTTGGCGGGCGATGTCCGCGGCCTGGGCGATCGAGGCGACGGGCTGGTAGGAGATCGCCTCCAGAGTTGGGGTGATCCCGAAACCGCGGCCGTCCTCGGTCATCCGGGCCAGCGTGCCGACCAGTCGGGTGCTGTCCGGATCGGCGCCGGCCACGGTGAGGGAGCTTGCCCCCAGTGCTTGGCCCGCTTCCATCATGCGCAGCCATGCTTCGCGCTGGTCGCTGCCGTCCAAAAGCAGGAACTCGATATCGCGCACGGTCACGCCGGTGTCCTGCATCCTGGAGAGGGTCTTGCGCAGCATCGGTGACCCTGGATGGAGGTCGTAGGGGCGTTCCGCCGGTGTCACCGGGCGTACCCGGACGCCAATGAAGTCAAAGCCTGCCTGGGCAGCGACTGCTACCAGGTCAGGCGGGGCTGTGTTCAGCAGGGAAAGCTGGGCCAGGCCGAGGGGCCTCTGCGCGTTTCCGGTCATGACTGTGCTCCGTTCAGGCTGAGTTCGTTGTCGGCGGTAGCCCCCGCCGTGAGGAGGGAAGCGATCCGCTGTGCTGCGTCGTAGCCGCTCTTGACGGCATTGGAGGCAATGGCGGGCGTCTGGTCCACCACGGTTCCGGCCAGCGTCACCGGCACCCCGGCATCGCGGCTCAGCTCTGCATCGCGGGTGTCCGGCGGGACAGTGCCGTCCAGCGGAACGACGGAGCGCGAAACCAGGAGCGGTCCCGGCGCGTCCAGCCACTCGCCTCCAGGCGCTAGACCCGGGCCGCTGATCCGGACCCGGCCGCCGTCGTATTCCTCGATGGTTGAATCGAGGCGGATCCGCACCCGGGGATTCCTCTCGAGCCGGGGAACGGCCAGGATTTTGGCGCGGCGGCCGGACTCGGGCGCCAGAGCCGTCTGCGGCCCGATGAGCAGGACGGCAGTCCCCCGGTCAGCCAGCGTGTCCGCAACGCTCATGGCAACGGAATCCGCACCCCAGATCGTCACGGCATCCGGAATGACGGGATGCGTGGCGTCAGCGTCAATGACCTCGGGGTGGGCGGCGAGCCATTCGCGCACATCCAGGACGTTGGCGGATTCCTCCCCAATGAACCCGGCAGCGGGCAGGAGCCCGCCGGTGGCCAGCACGACGGCGTCTGCCGCAGTGTCCCGGACAAGGCCGTCGAGGTGGTCGGTGTCCACGTGTGAATCCAGGCGGACCTCGATGCCAAGTCGGGCGTTCTCCGCGGCCGACCATTCGGCGAAGCGGTGGAAGTCCGGGGTGGACTTCATCCTTTCGGCGAGGGCAAACTGACCGCCGGCGCGGGAGCCGTCGTCGAGCATGGTCACCTGTGCTCCCGCTTCGGCAAGCTCGCGCGCGGCGGTGAGGCCCGCGGGGCCCGCGCCCACCACCACGACGCGGGAACCGTCGCGGACGGCGGGTGTGGGGATCGGGACGCGGGAGCGTCCCACTGCGGGGTTGACGGTGCAGGTCACCTGGCCCAGGCCCAGGTTGTCGATGCAGACGTTGCAGGCGATGCAGGGGCGGTAGCGCTCATCGCGCAGGACTCCCCCCACGAACGCTGGGTCGGCGTGGATGGCACGGGCCAGGCTGACGAAGTCGCAGGTCCCCTGGCGGAGCACTTCCTCGATGATTTCCGGGGAGTTCAGCCGGCCGGCCATGCCGAGCGGCAGGCCGAACTGGCGGTAGGCCTTGGCGTAGTCGGCGAGGATGCCGGGCTTCCATTCGCCGGACTGCACGATCCATTCGCCGGCCTCGTAGTTGCCGGCGGAAATGTCCAGGAAGTCCAGCTGCTCCAGGTGCGCCTTCGCAATGATGGCCAGCTGCTGTTCGGCGGAGATGCCGTCTGCAGGGCCCTCGATTACGGACACGCGCATGCCCACGACGGTGTCCGGGACCGCTGCCCGCACGGCGTCGATGACGAGGTTCATGAAACGTTCCGGGGCGGCGAACTCGTCCGTGCGGTGGTTCGAGATGGGTGACATGAACTGGTGGATCAGGTAGCCGTGGGCGCCGTGGATGTTGATGACGTCGAAACCGGCCTGCACCGCGCGGCGGGCGGCTTGGGCGTAGGCCTCCACCAGCTCGTGGCACTCCTCGACGGTGAGTTCACGGGGAACTTCACCGCCTGCCACCTCGCATGCCACCGGTGAGGGCGCCAGGTTCTTGTGCCCGGAGAGGGCTGACTGGGCAGTGCGGCCGCCGTGGTTAAGTTCGACGGCGGCCAGGGCACCTTCGGCGTGCAGGGCGTCTGTGAGTCTGCGAAGGCCCGGGATCATGGCATCGCTGTGCAGGCCCAGCTGGTGGGTGCGGCCCTTGCCGTCGGCGCGGACGTAGGTGGCCTCGGTGGTGACCATCCCCAGTCCGGCTTTAGCGCGGGTGACAAGGTAGTCGATGTACTGCTCGGTGATGTGGCCGTCCGTGGTGCCGTAGTTGCGTTCCATGGGTGCGGAGGCCAGGCGGTTGCGGAGGGTTTTCGGGGTGCGGCCGTTGCGGCCCAGCGTCAGGGGGCGTGCGGCGTAGCGTGTGTTCTGTTCCATTGCTGTTCCTTAGCCCGCAATCTGCGCGAGGGGTCGTGTGCTTTCAGGCAGCGGGGTGAAGCGGACTGGATTACCTGTCCGGGACGATTCGTATACCGCCAGCAGTATCCGCAAGGCCTTCGTCGCGTCCTGGCCGGTGATGGCGGGGTCCGCGCCGCCGCGGATGCTCCGGACAAAATCGCGGACCTGGGCGGTGTGGTGCGGGATGAGCTGGCCGTTGATCGTGGCCAGGCTGACGTTCGGGTCAACTCCGTCCGGGTAAACAGGCTCGGTGCTGATCGTCCCGGCCGCGGCCCACAAATCCACGCGCCCGTCGCTGCCTTCCGGGAATTCGGTCAGGGAAGCGGAGGCGCCGGTCTCCCCCGTGACGCGGATCTGTACGCCCAGGCTCGGGGACACCGCCGTCGACGCTTCAAGGGTGGCCATGGCGCCGGAGGTGAACGTGATGACGGCGGTCGCTGAGTCTTCCACGTCGATGTGCTCGCCATGTTTATAGGTGTTGATTTTCCCGTAGACCTCGGCCACGTCTCCCATAAACCACTGCAGCAGGTCGATGAAATGGATGGCCTGGGTCATGAGGACCCCGCCGCCGTCGCTGGCCCAGGTCCCGCGCCAGGCATCGCGGGAGTAGTACTCCGGTTCACGGTGCAGCATCACCGAGCATTGGCCCATGATGGGCCGGCCCAGGGTGCCGTCGTTGATCGCGGCGCGGATGCGCCGGGCGGCCGGCCAGAACCGGCGTTGGAAGAGGACACCCAGCTTCACGCCGGCATCGTCGCAGGCCTTCACCATGCGCTCTGCGGACGCCAATTCAGTGGCGACGGGCTTTTCGCAGAGCACGTGGACTCCTGCCGCAGCGGCCTGGAGCACCACATCCTCGTGGGTGGGGTGCGGGGTGCAGACCGAGACGATGTTCAGGTCCAGCCCCAGGAGCTCCTGGACGGTGTTGACCGCTGCAGGGATTTCCCAGGCTTCCGCGGTGTCTTGGGCTCGCTTCAGGTCGATGTCGCAGACGCCCACGATGACGACGTCGTCCAGGGCGCGGAACGCCTCCAGGTGGTTGCGGGAGATCGCCCCGCACCCTGCGATTCCGATGCGAAGGGGGCGGACGGTGACAGGTGATGGGGTGATCATCAACAGGTGCCATCTTTCTGGTGTTGGTAGGAAAGTGTGGTGCGGTAGGGCAGAGGCTGGTGCGGGGCTAGTAGGTGGCCCGGCCGCCGGACAGATCGAAGACGGAGCCGGTGGTGTAGGAGGCAGCCGGTGAAACGATGAATTCGATGAGGGCGGCAGCTTCGGCGGGCGTCCCGAACCTGCCCATGGGGATCTTGGAGGCCTGGGCCGCCTGCTGTTTTTTCGGCACTTCAGCGAAAAGCGGGGTCACCACATTGCCCGGGGCGAGGGCGTTGACGGTGACGCCGGACAAGGCGAACTCCTTGGCGAGGGACTTGACCAGGCCGAGAATTCCGGCCTTGCTGGCAGAGTAGGCGGGCATATTGACCACGCCTTCCTTGCCCGCCGTCGAGGAGATATGAAGCAGCCGTCCGTACCCTGCCTCGGCCATCCCCGGGAGGACGGCCTGCGAGACTATGAACGCCCCTGTCAGGTTGATCTTCATGATGCGTTCGAAGTCTTCGACCGATGTGGCGGCTGCCGGGGCCACCGGCCCCAAGATGCCCGCGCAGTTCACCACCGCGTCGAGCCCTCCCATCTCCAGGGCCGCCGCAGAGACGGCCGCCGCAACCGATGCCGGGTCGGTGACGTCCATGCCGAGTGATGAGGTGCCTGGTTCGCCGGGCCAGGTGGACGAGGGCAGGTCGGTCCCTACCACCGCGGCGCCGGACGCCCTGAGGCGTGCCGCCGTCGCGAGCCCGATGCCGCTGGCTGCCCCGACTACCAGGCAGCGGGACTCGGCGATGGTGGTCGGTGTCTGGGCATCCATGCTTAGCGGACCACCTGCCGAAACGTGGCCAGCATGCTGTCGGAGTCGGCGCTGATGCCGGTGAAAAGCTCGAAGGCGGCGGCGGCCTGTCCCACCACCATGCGTCCGCCGTCGAGTACGGCGCAGCCCTTGCCGCGCGCTGCCTTGATCAGTTCGGTTTCGAGCGGCCGGTAGATCACGTCCGCTACCCACAGCCCGGAGTGGATCAGGCCAGGATCCACGGGCACACCGGGGTGGCCTGTCATGCCGATGGGCGTTGAGTTCACCAGCCCATCGGCGTCCCGGATGCTTCCGGCGACAGCATCCGTCCGGGTCACCGACAGCTGGCTGTCCGGAAAGTGCGGGGCCAGCCGGGCGGCGAGGGCCTCGGCGCGGGCCGGTTCGATGTCGGCGATGACCAGGTGCCGGGTTCCGGCGCTGAGTAGCCCGAAGGCCACCGCGGCGCCGGCTCCGCCCGCACCGATCTGCACCACGGAGCCGGTCGCGGCCGACGGGAGTCCTGCCCGGAGACCGCCGATGAAGCCGGTGTGGTCCGTGTTGTGGCCCACTGCCTTGCCGTCGTGAAAGGTGATGGTGTTCACGGCACCGAGAATCCGGGCTTCAGGCGAAAGCTCGTCCAGGCCATCCTGCACCAGTTGCTTACTCGGGTGGGTGACGTTCAGGCCGTCGAATCCGAGATCAGCTGCGTGCCGGACGAGCGCCGCGGACCTTTCTGCAGGTTCTCCGATGGCATCCAGATCGATGACGCGGTAGGTGTAGGCAAGGCCCAGCCTGTCGGCTTCCGCTTCGTGGAGGCCCGGGGTAAGGGACCCGCCGATACCGGAACCGAGCAAACCCACCACGAAGCGATGGCTGATACCGGCTTTCCGCGGCCGGAACGCCCAGGTGCCCGCCAGGGTTTGCTGGCTCATGCCCGTGCCCTATCGGCGACGGCGCGGGAGGTGTGCCCGGCCGTGCTGGGCTGCTGCGCTTCGGGCTGCGTTGTGACGGAATCCGGGGGGACGGACGACGCCGCGTGACGCCGTGGGTCGGATTTCTTCAGTCCCAGCAGGGCCGTCGGAGTCTTGAACGTCTCGGGTGCCAGCAGCGCGGCGATTGCTGAGACCAGGCAGGCCACGGCTGCGAACGTTGCGACGGGAATCCAGTTGGCCTTGTCGCCACCGACCAGCAGCTCGGAAATCACGGGGGCGAATCCGGCGAGAAGCAGGCCGAACATGAGGCTGATGGCCATACCTGAGTAGCGGACCTTGACCGGAAACTGCTCCGGGAAGTAGGCGGGGTAGATAGCATTCGAACCGGTGTAGGCAACGCCGATCAGCAGGATTCCGGTGAGGAAGATCAGGGGAACGTTGGCGGCGGACAGGGCCGAGAAGAACACGTAGATCATGGCGATCTGCAGCACGAGCCCGGAGACGAAGACAGGTTTGCGGCCGATCCGGTCGGCCAGCATGCCGGACAGCGGCCCCATGGCGACCGCGGCGATGTTGGCCACGGCGATCACTGTCAGCATCAGCCCCTTGTCCACCCCGACGACCGAGGTGGCGTAGGAGAGTGCGAAGACGTTGATGATGGTGTTGATGATCGTGAACAGCGACATGGCGGTGACACGGATGACGGTGACCCAGTGGTGCCGGAACAGCGTGACGAGAGGTACCTTGACGACTTCGTCGTGCTCTTTGACTTCCTCAAAGACCGGCGGCTCTTCGAGGAGGCGCCGGAGCACAAAGGCGATGATGGTAACCACGGCGCTGGCGAGGAACGGGATACGCCAGCCCCAGGCCAGCAGCTGGTCCTCGGGCATGGACGCCACGGGAATGAACACAAGCGTGGAGAGCACGATGCCGAACATGATGCCGCTCATCGTCCAGCTCGTGTAGAAGGCGCGCTTCCTGTCCGGTGCGTGCTCAAGGGTAAGAGAACTCGAACCTGGCGATTCGCCGCCGGCAGAAAGTCCCTGAAGAAGCCGAAGGACCACGATGAGGATCGGCGCTGCCATTCCAATGTCGTGGTAGGTGGGCAGGCAGCCGATCAGGAAGGTCGATGAGCCCATCAATACCAAAGTGAGGAGCAGCACGCGCTTCCGGCCGAATGTGTCGCCAAGGTGCCCGCAGACCATTGCCCCGAGCGGGCGGGCGATGTACGCGACGCCGACCGTCGCGAAGGACAACAGCATCGCGGAAGGACCGGGGGCGAAGAACAGCTTCCCGAAGATCAGCGCCGCCGCCGAGCCGAAGATGAAAAAGTCGTAGTACTCAAGTGCGCTGCCAACGAACCCCGAAACTGCTGCGATCTTCGCATTGTTCCTGGGGCGTGCTGGCGCCGATGTCGGCACTGACATGGTGTTCCCTTCAGGTAACTGGGACCGTCTCGGGGGCTCCTCGGGTGGGCCGGCTGCGAAACGGTTTGCCGCGCTATGCGGCTTCTCCATCCAGTGTGGCTGCAATCACTTAGTGTGTCCACGACTAAAATGATCTATCACTATGCTGTAATTCAACTATATAAGGTGAGGGTCAGTTGGGGATCTCACGAAAAATCTCTTCCATGACGGCGAGCACAGCCGCCAACACGGCGGAGTCATTTTCCTCGGACCACGCGATGGCGTGATTCATGAAGTGCTGCGGGTGATCGAGGGCCACGTATGTGGCGCCGGAGGGTATGATCCCGGCTATCCCGCTGCTCATGAGGGTGACCCCCACACCTGCGGCCACGAAGGTCAGCACCATGTAGGGGTCCGATAACTCCTGGACAATGCGCGGGCGGAAGCCCGCTGCCATGCAGGATGCGAGCATCACTTCGGTCATGGCGGACGAGCCGTCCAGCGGCGGAGAGATGAAGTCATCGGCCGCCAGAGCCTGCAACGGTATCGATTTTTCCTGGGCCAGCGGATGATCCAGCGGCAGCACCGCACCGATTTCCTCCCTTGCCACCAGCCGCGTCATCACCGAGGGAACCGGAGTCTCGGGAAGGCCCACGAAGGCAAGGTCCAGGGTGCCGTTCGCGACGCTGGCTAATCCGTCGGCCGTGCGCACACGGCTCGTGAGGTCCATTTTGATGTCGGGGTGACGCCGGCGCACGGCACGGGTCAGCGGCGGGAGGGTCAGGTGGTTCACGGCTCCGGAGAATCCGATTCTGATGTTGCCCCGAACGCCCTCAACCTCGGCCTGGGCCGCCTCCCGGGCCAGCCGCATCTCGCGCAGCACACGGTACGCGCGCGGCAGGAGGGCATACCCCGCCGGCGTGAGGGCCACGCTTCGGGTGTTGCGCTCAAAAAGGCGCGTCCCCAGATCCGCCTCAAGCTTCCGGATGGTCTGACTCAGCGGGGACTGTGAAGTGTGCAGGCGCTGTGCAGCACGGCCGAAGTGCAGTTCTTCGGCCACCGCAACGAACGCTTCCAGCCAGCGGATCTCTGTCATGTCTTCAGAATGTACCCTTTACCTGAACCTCGAACCGGCAGGGGGCCTGACGTTCCAGGGATACCCACCGGACCAGCACAGGGAGCCAGCGAATGGAGCTGCGGCAAATCGAGGCATTTCTGGCCGTCGCGGAGGAGCTCCACTTCGGCCGGGCCGCCAGCCGCCGGCGGATGGCACAGTCTCCGCTGAGCCAGACCATCAAGAAGCTGGAGAAAAGCCTCGGCGCGGACCTGTTCGAGCGCAATACCCGGCTGTCTCCCTGACGGCGGCCGGATTGTCATTCCTGCCGCATGCCCGGAAATCCTTGAGGAACTGGACCTTGCCCGCCGCGCGGCCACGACCGAGACCGGCACGTTTTACGGACGTTGGAGCATTGGTTTCTCCGCTGTTCATCCCGCGGTTCGGACAGGCTGTGCGGGACCGCCTGGGCGGTAGAAAACAGGGGCCCTCCGGTGGGCAGATCGGCACCGGGAACCGCAGGCGCCTACTTTTTCGGCTTGGCACGTCTTTTTTGAACCGGTGGTACGTCCAGTTCCGGCACGGCCCGGAGCATGAAACGGTCGAAATGGGGCACGGTGAATCCCGCGTAGCCGTGGGACGGGGTGTACAGCAGCCCCATGTTGATCAGCTCTGACCGGATGGGTGCCAGCTGGGTGGATTCCGCCCATGACAGCGGCCACGTCCGCGGCCTTTTGTGAGTCGGGGCCCAGCTGGGCCATGGCGCGCATGTAGGCGATCTGCAGCTGGGTGGCCCGGTCCAGCCGGACCCGGAAGAACGAGGAATCCAGCTTCGCCTCGTAGGCGTCTTTGGCGTCCTCGACGTCGTCAAGGGTGATGACATCCCCGTCCGCGACCGCCCAGACCTGGTATCCGAGTTCCTGCACGAAGTAGGGGTATCCTTCCGTCAGGTCAAAGGCCCGGGCCAGCGCGTCGTCATTGAAGTGGGCGCCTTCCAGATGTGCCGGCTCGGCCAGGGCTTTCTTCGCATCCTCGAAGTCCAGGGAGCCGATCTTGGGGAACTTAAAGAGCCGTTCGGCGTAGGATTTTGGCGTCCCCTGCCAGCTCCGCGATCTGGGGCAGTCCGGCACCGACGAACGTTACGGGCAGTTTCCGTTGAACCGATTTCGCTGACATGTCAGGCCGTTACGGGCCGGTACCAGTCCGGGTAGAGGTCACTTCGGAACAGCACTGTGACGAGCCACGCCCCGCGCGGGGGCGGACAATCTTCTGATCAAGTCACCGAGGTGGGCCGGGCAGGTGCCGGCCGCCCACCCAACGGACGGACAAGTCGATAACAGGGCACCCAACGGGGGCCAAGCGTTCAGATGAGTCACAACCGCCGGGGTGGAACGGCCTGCACCTACTCTGCCAGCCAGTCCCAGACCAGCCGCCCCAATCCTCACAGGCGTTAGAACAACGGGAGTAAAAGTAGCTGCGAGAACTCCCGTCCCACGACGAATGCAGCGTTTCCGCAGGTCACGAACCCATAGTTGCAGATCTTAGTTTCGGTCGCCCGGGATGTCAGCTTCAGCGCGGCCGCCAAGGAGCTGCACATCGCGCAATCGGCCGTCAGCGTTGTTGTGCGAGATCTCGAGACAACGGTCGGCGCACCACTATTGTGCGGGAACTCATGTGGCCGTTCAGGGATCAACGGAAGAGCCTCACTCACACCCACCTCATCATCACGGAGGCCTTTCTTCATAAGGGCAGTTGCGCTGTTGTGCGCAGTTCTTCGGCTGTCGCAGTGCCGAATCCGAAGAACTCGAGGTAAGCGGGGATCATCTCGAACAGCATGTCGCTGCCCACCTGAACTGTGCATCCCTTTTCCTTGGCGGCCTGCAGGAATGGGGTCATTTCGGCCTTCAGCACGACATCCCCGACATAGGAGCCGGGGGTGATCCGGTCGATGTCGACAGGCATGGGGTCACCGTCCCTCATGCCGAGCGGGGTGGCGTTGACGATCAGATCGTAGCCCTCGGGATCTTTGGACCCCATGGCGATCTGCACGTCAGGGTAGTGCGCGCTGATGCGCTGGGCGAGCGCGTCGGAGGCACCTGTATCGGGGTCGAACAAGCCGATGCCGGCAAGTCCGAGGCCGGCCAATGAGGCGGCGATCGGCGAGCCCACGCCGCCGTTGCCGACGACCAGGGCCCGCTTGCCGTGAGGGTCGAATCCTTTGCGCAGGGCGCCGCGGACGAAGCCTGCTCCGTCGAACTGCTCGGCCAACAGTGATCCGTCATCTCGCCTGAGGACGGCATTGGTGGCACCGGCGATCTGGGCGGTTGGGCTGACCTCGTCGACGAGGTTCATGGTGACCACC
Source organism: Arthrobacter globiformis (assembly GCF_030815865.1). Taxonomy (NCBI): domain Bacteria; kingdom Bacillati; phylum Actinomycetota; class Actinomycetes; order Micrococcales; family Micrococcaceae; genus Arthrobacter; species Arthrobacter globiformis. Next base: position 801,229 of record NZ_JAUSXI010000001.1, on the reverse strand, counting down.
TTGTGCGGCATGGTGACAAGCGCACCTCGGATGTTGGTTAGCGTGAAGACGGAGCGGAAGAAGTCGGGGTAGTCCTCCGGTTTGATCCCCATGGGGACGACGACTGCATCGATCGCGTGCGTTTCAAACCATGGGTTGCAGATCAGAGACGACTTGAACGTGTGCGTGGGATATCCCAGGTGCGCGATGAGCGTCGTCGTTCCGCTGATCATCGGGTTCGCGCGTTTGTGCGGTGCACCCAGCTCCGTCACTGGAACATCTGTCCAGGAGCAGAGTTGGTCGCCGTGCTCAGCCCAGTACTCGTCCCACTGTGCGAGCTTGACAGGGTCGCGCTCGAGGCCTCGCTTGCGCAGCCTGTCCTGCAAGATATCGGGAGCCACGCGGACCTGGATGACTTCGATGACAAGAAGCCGGCCAGTTCCTGGCCCTCCTTCGGGCCGTGGTCGGCACCTATGACGAGGGCCCCTTCGGCTGTGAGTGCGTTGACGACTGCATCGCCGATTCCGCCGCTTGATCCGGTCACCAGAACGACTTGGTCTGCTCTTTTCATCTTTCTAGGGTCCTTACTTGAGGTGTTTCCCAAAGGGTGTGCCATGGCTCCGGGCGCGGCTGCTTCAGTGCGCATCGCTCCGTGCCCTGACCTGCTGCTGCACTGTTGAAGCCCTGTTGTCCGCAATCCCCCGGTCCAGGGTGGCGTACGTGCCCGTGCTGCCTAGCTGTTGTTCGCGCTGGTGGCGTGGCTTGCCCATTGCCGGCCTTCTTGTTCTTCTGTGGGCAGTCCGGAGGCGGCGAGGATCCGGTCGAGCAGCCTTTGGGTGTGAACGGCTTCGCGGCCGGAGGTCAGTGGCTGGGCCCGGTCGGCGACCCGGTCCAGGAAGTGGTGGACGGCGGCGGAGAATCCGAGCGTATCGGTCGCTGTGGCCCAGCCGTAGGCCTCGGCGCTGAGCTCCCGTGAGGTGGTGACTCCCTGGACGGTGGTCGACACTGTTTCGGGGGCGCGGACTTCCACGGTCTTGCCATCGCCGTAGGCGTCGAGTTTTTCATTCCAGGCACCTGCTGTTCGGGCAGCCATGAGCACTCCGGTGTTGCCGGTGCTGAATCGGATCATGGCTGCGACGCCGTCTTCTTCCCAGGGGTCGTCGCCGGCTGCGTGTGCGGCCACGTCCACGGGTTCGCCACCGCAGTACCAGCGGAGCAGGTCGACCATGTGGATGGCGTTCTCGAACGTGGCGCGGTATTCAGATCCGGGGCGGTTCTTTTGCGCGACGCAGAAGGTAGCGCCTTTCTCGCCGAACAGCTCACGGCCGGCGGTGTAGACGGGTGCATAGCGGCGGTTGAAGTCGACCATCAGGATGCGGCCTCGCTCATCGGCCAGGTCCGCTAAACGTTCTGCCTCCTCGGTGGCCGGGGCCAGGGGTTTTTCGCAGAACACGTCGACGTCGCGGTTCAGGCACAGTTGGACCGCGTGGGCATGTTCGGAGCGGGGCGTCAGGACGAAGACGGCGTCCAGGTCCTGTGAATCCAGCATGTCCTCGACGGACCGGTATGCGGAGCCGAAGCCCCAGCGTCGGACCAGGCTGCTCGGATCCTCACGGCGGGACACCAGGGCGGCCAGCTCAACATCGTCGCGTTGGACGAGTGTGGGCAGTTGGGCAATGGTGGCGATGTTTCCGGCGCCGATGACGCCGACGCGCAGGCGGTTGGTGTTCATCGGGCGTTCCTTACATGAGCGGGATCTGAGAGCATGGCGCGCAGGACGTCGGCTGATTCCCGGAATCCGTCCTCGGGCTTGGGAAGGTCTTGCCGGTGCCAGCGGTATTCAAGTTCGATGCTGAGCACGTCGTCGTAGCCGTGTTGCACCAGCCCGGCGAGAATTTGGGGCCAGGGAACGACACCGCTTCCTACGACGCGGGATCGTACGGCCCGCTCGGAAGCGTTGACGCGTGCTGTTTCTGTTGCGCGGAAGGCGGCGTTGGGATCGGTGAAGACAAGGTCCTTCACGTGCACGTGGCCGATCAGGTCGCCTTGGACAGCGAGGGCCTGTTCGAATTTTTCGTCGTGGGTGAATGTCAGGTTCGCCTGATCGTACAGAACGCGGATGGCCGGGTGCGCGACTTCGCGGACCAGGGCTGCGGTTTCGGCCGCGGACTGGGTCATTGTTCCGAAGTGGTTCTCAACGCAGAGCCGCACGCCTGCCTGTTCAGCTTCGGGTGCAAGGGTTTGCAGTGCATCCACGAGTCTTGCCCATCGCCGGGCGTGGTCGGAGTCTCCGGCATGCCAGGATCCGGCGTAGACACGAACCCGGTCAGCCCCGACCATGTGCGCGGTTTCAATGGCGCCGCGGAATTCATCGACCCCGCCGCGCCACTCAACGTCATCGAGTGAGTTGATGGCTGTGGTGTAGGGCGTCAGGCCTACGATCGGCACGCCTTCGCTGTCGGCAGCCTTGAGTGCCTCCATCGCTGCGCGCCGGTCCCCCAAAGGCAACCCTGACAGGTAGTCGTCCTGGTAGATGACTTCCGCGGCGTCGAGGCCGGCGGCTTTGAAGAGCGCTAGTGCTTGGGGAACCGTGTGGTCCGGGGTTCCGAGTGTGTGACCTGCAAGCCGCATCATTGGTTGTCCTTTCTGGAAGTGATTGGAGCCGCTGCCCAGTCCGCAGGACCGACCAGCCGGGGTGGGGCGGCGACGCGGGACCGGTCGACGATCTCCATCAGCATCCCCCAGGGGGTGAGGAAGTAGGTCCAGCGGTTGCCGGCTACGCGCGGGCTGTCACCGGCAACTTCTTTGCGCTCACCGAGCACCCGTACCCCAGGTGTTTCTCGGAGCACGGCGATCGCTTCATCGACGTCGTCCACGACGAAGCACAGGTGGTGTCCGCCGGCATCGCAATGCCGTGGCGGGGTTTCGCGCCGCTCAGCGCTGCTCCACTCGAAGAGTTCAATATTGAGGTTCGGGGGCAGGCGGAGCATGGCGAGGGTAAGTTTCGCATCTGCCGGGACGTCGAAGTTTGTGGGCATGAATTCTTCGTCGGGCCCGCGTTCGGAGCGGTACAGTTCCTCGGCCCCGAGCACGTCGACGAAGAACCGGATACCCTCCTCGAGGTTGGGGACGGTCAGGCCGATGTGGTCCGTGTGCTGGAGCCCCGGCAACCGCCGCAGTGTTCCTGCCGGGGCGCCGTTAGTATGCGCGGTCATTTGCGTGGTCCCGAGGTGGAGGCACGGACCAGAAGTTCAGGTTCGAGGACGATGTGGTCCACCGTACCGTCGATGTTCTGCTTCTCTGCCAGTTCGATGGCGATGTGTCCCATGTCGGCGATGGGTTGCCGGATGGTTGTCAGGGGAGGGTTGAACCGGGCCCCCAAAGCCAGACCGTCGAAGCCGATGACTGACACGTCCTCCGGTACGCGCACTCCGCTTTTGCCGAGGGCCGAGATTACCGCAAAGGCAACCATGTCATTGGCGGCGATGATCGCGGTCGGCGGCTTCTCCATTTCGAGGAAATGCTCTGCCCCACGCGTGCCCGCATCCAGATCCGACCCGCTGTCCAGCACGACAGGTGCGCTGCCGCTGTCGGCGGACAGCTCCAGGTACGCGTCCATCCGGTCCTGGGCGGTGTGCGTTCCGGCGATGCCGGAAACGTAGCCGATCGAAGTGTGCCCCAGCGAATGCAGGTGGTCCAGCGCGAGCATGATTCCGCGGCGGCTGTCGACGGTGACCGTTGGGACCGCATCGTCGCCTTCCACCCGGTCGATCACCACCACTTTGTGGCCGAAGTCGAAGCGTTTCAGGGCCTCGGTATCGACCTTTGTGGAGGGCGCGACGATACCGAAGGGGGCATACATGGCCTGCATGGCGGTGAAGTATCCGTCGGTCTTGGCAGGGTCGCCGTTGGTGACGCAGAGCAGTAGTTGGTAGCCGCGCTCGTCCGCCGCCTGCGTCATCGTCTTGGCAAGTTCTGCAAAGAACGGGTTGGTGATGTCAGGGACGATCAGAGGGATGAAGGTGCTGGTCTTTGTGCGAAGCGCCTGGGCGAGTGGACTCATTGTGTAGCCCAGCCCCTCGGCGACCCGGAGGATGTGCTCGCGGGTTTCATTTTTTACCGCTTCCGGGCGGGAGAATGCCCGGGAGACCGTGGACCGGTGGACACCGGCGGCCTTAGCAACGACGTCGATACTCAGATCAGGCATGTTCTCTTCCTCCGTGCTGGTCGTCATAGGCCTGCCAAATGGGGCGCATGACGTTTTCGAGCTGGGCCAGCGTAGGCAAGCCCTGGAATCCATCTTCCAGCGTCTGGGCGACCCGCCGCACGAACGGATCGTAGAGGGGGTCGCTGTCCACGTTGATCGTGGCGGACTCCGTGGTGCCATCGGCTGCGGTGAAGGTGGCAGAACCATCAGAGTCAACGGAGGCATATCCGGCCTCGCCGGCCGAGGTGTAGCTGCAGTAGCGCTTCAGCGGGGAGCCCGGGAATGCGTAGCCAACCTCCACGATGGCTTCCCGTCCCTCCGGCGTAGTGATGATGAGGCTGGCGTGGTCCTCAACCGCTCCGCCGTGCAGCGTTGACGAGAGCCGGGACTGGACACGTACCGTGGTTGCGTCACAGCCCTGCAGGAACAGGTCCACGAAGTGTGGGCCCAGGTTCGCCAGGCATCCTCCGCCCGCCTTGGCCGGGTCCAGCATCCACGGATTGGCGTTATCGAGGTAGCGGGAGGGCGGTCCGGCAATGAAGGAGGTCCGTTGATATGTTGGCCGGCCGGCTTTGGCGAGCCATCGATCGGTGGGACCGCCCCGCTGGATCAGTGGGACGGTGGCGGGCACACCGGCTGCATCGGCGGCTTTGCGCACGGCAGTAAGTTCGGCAAGGGACGTTCCCAGCGGTTTTTCCACCACGAACGGGATACCGCGTTCGATCAGGGCATGGCACTTCTCGGCCATCCCGTCATGGGGACCAAAAACGTAGGCTAGGCCAATATCGGGAAGGTCAACCAGCTTCTGCCAGTCAGCTTCCACCGGAGCTCCCCAGCCCTCGGCAAGCCCCTGCACGAGGGACACGTCCTCGTCACTGACGCCGACGACCTGATGCACTTCAGCGATCGCCTGGGCGTACAGCGGAGTGTGCCAGTGAGAAGCACCAAGAATGATTGTGCGTTCGTGAGTCAACCGCGATACCCCCTTGTATGAGATCGGTTGCTGAGATCGGTTGCAATAACAGTATGGATGGTGGGAAAGTTTGTCAACGACACTTCAACAGTGGCCCAGGCAACAAGGAGCATCACCACGCCTGGGCCCCAGGAAAGGCAACCGTGTATAAGAAACTTCGCACCCTGCAGACCATCGACGAATCCGGCGCCGTCCTCATCGTCCGCCTTGAGAACGCTGAGGTGGCGGAACGTGTTGCGGAAGCTGCCATTGCAGGAGGCTTCCGCGCCCTTGAAATCACACTTTCGATCCCGGGGGCCGTCGATGTAATCCGCCGGCTCTCCGCCAGGCATGGGGCCAATGGAGTAGCGATCGGCGCCGGAACGGTGCTGGACGAGCACTCCGCCTATGAGTGCATCCGCGCGGGGGCTGAATTCCTGGTCAGTCCCCAGCTGAATCCGGCAATGATCCGGACAGCAAACCGGTACCAGGTACCCACCGTGAGCGGGGCCTACACACCCACTGAGCTTGTTAACTCCGCGGAGGCCGGCGCCGACATTCTCAAGCTCTTCCCCACCGAAGCGGGCGGCATTCCTTACGCCAAGTCCGTGCTCGCCCCCCTTGCGCATCTGCCGATCATGCCGGCGGGCGGCGTGACCGTAGAGAACGTCGGCGAATGGTTCGCGGCGGGCGTAGCAGGTGTCGGCGTCGGCAGCTACGTGACAAAAGCATGGCAGCCGGACGGCGACTTCAGCCGCGTCACCAAAGCCGCCGAGGAGTTCCTGTCAGCAGTGGCAGAGGCCCGCCGATGACAGTCCCCAGCGTGTTTATTGTCATCGGCCCGGCCGGCTCAGGGAAAACGACGGTCGCGCAGAAAACAGCGAGAGAACACAACGCGGCATACCTGGACAAGGACCGGGTATGCGGACGCTTCGTCGAGTTCGCGCTGAAGGCGACCGGACACGACCCCACCGACCGGGAGTCCAACGACTACTACCGAGACAACCTGCTGCCCCTCGAGTACGAGACACTCATGGACGTGGCCGGGGCCAACCTGCGCCTGGGCCGGTCCGTCGTGCTCGACGCCCCTTTCGGAGCCTACTTCGACGAACCGGATTTTCTGACGCGCGCGGCAGAAAAGTTCCATTGGCCACCTTCTGAAACGACGGTGGTGCGGGTGAGGGTCCCCCAGGATCTTCTACGGGACCGGATTACCCGCCGCGGCCTGGAACGGGACCAGTGGAAACTTTCCCATTGGGAGGAATACTGGTCCGTTTACGGGAGCTTGGAATGCGCGTGGTCCGGAGCCCGGTTCGTGGACTACAACAACGAGACACCCCTTCCGGCAGAGGGGTGATGCTCGAACCAGCAGGCCAGCTCATTTCGGCCAGTTCTACGCCGGCCGCTTTTACAGCCCGCAGCATGAATGGGCCATACCACCCCTAAATCGGCCGAGGCAGCACGTCTGCCTCCAGTGCAAAGCGGGGGCCCTCCCGCGGAGGCGGCAATGCCAGAACCTGCGACGCGGCTCACAAAAAGACGTTGACAGTCTCTTTTGTCGCCCTTAGTGTTGTTGCAACCGATCTCTGCAACCGATCTCAGCAATCGATCTTATTAGTTCCGGTGAAAGCCGTAGGACCGATTGCCTCCGGTTCAATCCCTGACCCCCTCCTCAGCAAACGTGAAAGTATGGAGAGTTCAATGAAGACCTCAAAAGATGCGCTCGACAGCTCGGGCCTTCCGGAAGTGCCGGAGCCGCCCCGGCGCTCCGTCAACATGGTGGCAGGCACGATCGGCCACTTTGTGGAGTGGTACGACTGGTACATCTACGGGCTGCTGGCAGCGGTGTTCGCGGGACAGATATTCCCAAGCGAGAACCCGTTCGCGTCCCTTGTCGCAGCGCTGCTCACCTACGCGGTCGGTTTCGTTGTACGCCCGCTCAGCGGAATCATCATTTCGCCGCTGGCCGACCGCTACGGCCGCCGGCTCATCCTGACGCTGTCCATCTCCGGGATGGCGCTCGGCTCTCTGATCATCGGCCTCACCCCTTCATTCGCGACGATCGGCTACGCAGCACCTGTTCTCTTTCTGGTTGCACGCATCCTCCAGGGAATCTCGGCCGGCACCGAGCAGCAGAGCGCCATCGCGTTCATGGTCGAACACGCTCCCGCGAACCGGAGGGGCCTGTTCGGCTCGTTCTCCAACATGGCAAGCGGCCTCGCGACCCTCGCAGCGACTGGTTCGGCCGCGATCGTGACATCATCCTTTGCTCCCGCCGAACTCGCAGCCTGGGGTTGGCGCCTCCCGTTCCTCGTGGGCGGCGTCCTCGGCGTCGTCGGTCTCATCCTGCGCGCGAAGTCGGATGAGACCCCTGAGTTTGAGGCAGCTGCCCTCGTCGACCAAAAGTCCGCCTGGGCGCGCCTGAAGGACCTGCTCCGCGAACACCCGAAGGCTCTGCTCCAAGCAGCGGCACTCTCTGCCCCGGCCGTGGCCTACTACACCTGGGCCACCTTCCTCCCCACCTATGCCAAGCTGACCACCGGCCGGGACCTGTCCTCCACCCTGGCCGGAAGCGTTATCGGCCTGGTTTTGCTCGTGGTCATCGTGCCGGTCTGCGGATACCTTTCCGACCGCCTCGGCCGACGTAAAATTTTCCCCATCATCGGCGCCATCGGCATGATCGTGCTCTTCTACCCGCTGCTTCTGCTGCTGAACCAGCCAGGCTTCTGGGTCTACGTTCTGGTCTCTGCGTCCGGTTGGGTGGTTCTCGGAATCTGGCAGGCGGTCTACCCGACAATCCAGGCCGAGCTGTTCCCTGCCTCAGTCCGGGTCGCCGGTATCGGCTTCGCACACCAGATCGTCATCGCCGTCTTTGGAGGCACCGCACCACTTATCGCCGCTGCATTCGTCGGCGCCGGACAGCCCATGTTCGTTGCGTACTACATGATCGCCATTGTCACCCTCTCCCTCATCGTCTACTTCACGCTCCCCGAGACCGGCAGCAAGGGCGGGCGTGTCACCGTCGCACCGGCAGACCCCGAAGTGCTGGAGGGCGAGCACCTGCTCTTCGAGACCCCACGCCGCGGGGCCCAGGCGAACGGTTCCAAGCCGTAGACGTCCTTCTCCTCCCCGAACACAGCACATGAGGAAAGCCCTCGACCGGCTCCGGTCGAGGGCTTTCCTCTGCTTGGGTGGTGCCGGCTCCCAGATGAAGTACACCCCAACCTGACGGGCCGTGGAAGTCCTGCGTTCTTCTAAGGGGCGTCAAGGGAAGTCACTCCCCCATGGCCAACCGCACGCTCTCCGTCAGCCATGGGGGCTTTCCCTGAACTTGAGGTCCCTCACCAGGGAACGCCCGCGGGAGAGCAGCGGATACTCTGCCTCAGCGCAGGGTCTTTTCCTTGGTTTCTGGTGCCCAGAGGATGGAGAGGATAAGCCCGAGTAGGGGGAAGGCCGATACCAGCAGCAGTGTGGCCGAGGTTCCCAGTTCTGCCAGGAGGAGCGGGAACAGGTAAGTGGCACCGGCCGCGGAGATGCGGGAGAACGCTGCGGAGAAGCCCACGCCGGTCCCGCGGACACGAGTGTCAAAAATTTCGCTGGGGTAGACGTACTGGATGTTGTTCGCTCCCGGGGCCATAAACAGGTAGAACGCGAAGAGTCCTACGGTCAGCCATAGTGGAGCGTTGCCGAACAGCCCGAGGGACAGCAGGGTCAGGAACATCAGGGCGAAGGTCCAGTTCACGAAGCCGCGCCGGGTCAGCTTGTGCAGCAGATACAACCCGAAGACGGCACCGGCGAGTTGGACCATGTTGAGCCAGATTCCGACGGTGACGGCGTCCGTGATGCCCAGGCCGTTGAAGACCGGGGTGAGGAATGTGAAGATCGCGAAGAATGGGCCGACCTGGCAGAACCAGAACAGTCCGGGGTACAGGTGTGTGCGCCAGGTCTGCCGGGTGAACAGCTCAGAGAGCTTCGCGTTCTTCTGGTCAAGCTTGACTTCAGGAAGGACGTAACCCACGCCGTAATGCTTGAGCACGATAGCTTCCGCCTCGTCGTCACGGCCACGGGCCTTGAGCCACATTGGGGACTCGGGCAAGCGAGAGCGCAGCACGAACACGATGAAGGCGGGAACGGCGCTGGTCGCCAGCAGCAGGCGCCAGTTATCCCCGGACCAGAACAGCCCGACCATGAAGGCGGCGACAAAACCGATCATCCAAAAGACGGCGAAGTTGCCCAGCAGCACGCCGCGGCCCTTCTTGCGGGAGAACTCGGCCAGTACCGCGGTGCCGACGGCATACTCAACGCCGATGGCGAGGCCGAGCGCGAGGCGCAGGGCTACGAGATCCCAGACGCCGACCGTGAACAGCTGGAGCAGGGACAGCACCACGAAGGCGATCAGGTTCCACGTGAACACCGGACGGCGCCCGTACCGGTCGGCCAGGGAGCCGAAGATCAGACCGCCGATGAAGACGCCGATCAAGGCGCTGGAGGCGATCAGGCCCTGGCTTAGCGCGGTGAGGGCAAGATCGTTCTCCGCCAAGGCGATACCTGGACCGACGATGCCAAGGACATAGCCGTCGACTGCCGCGCCTCCCAACACGCAGGCGGTGGCCAGCGCGTGGATCGGCTTGAAGGGAGCGTGATCGAGCGGGACCGCCGCGGCCGCAGGAGCCGGAGCGGCGGGCGAAAGGGGCTGTTCGTGCGACATAGACCGTCTCCTGGGTCGTTCGGTGTGCGCGGAAGCGCGTCATATATAGGAATGCCACGACTAATATATCTGTGAACGTAATGGCAGTCACATCCGAGGATAAGAAGGTCGAAACAATCCCAGAATTTCCTCGAACGGCAGGCTAAATCTCTTGGCGATTCACGACCGATAGAGACTCATTGGCGGAGTCAGGAGTTTAGAATCCTCGCATGGGGACTAATGAAGAGAAATACGGCAAGAACGAGGGAATCAGAGGATTCAGGCGAGTAGGCCGAATCGATTTTGCTCCGGACGCAAAGGGACCGGCACGCCTCGAATCGGCCGTTCTTTGGAACGATCCGTTTCCGCAGGCGCTGGACGACTTCGAAGAGCTCAGCTGGCGCGACCAGCAAATGGTCATAGCCAGAATGCGCCGCCGGGAGCAGCTGGTCAGTATCAAGCTACTCCCCCTGGCTTGTGTGCTCCTCGCTGTCTTTGTCGGCGGGGCTGTGACCTGGTTCGCGCGCTCCGAGTGGCCTGCCGCCGAGTTCATCATTGCCGCCGGTATTACGTCTGGTCTCTTATTCCTGATCCTCGTACTGATGCAGTTTTTTGGCATGTGGGAGCCGCGGTTGACTGCCTGGGTCGAAGCGTTCAAGGACAGCCACGGACTTAGCACGAAGGCAGAGGAGGAGGTGTGGAAGAAGAAAAAGGATGTCTCGGTTCATAAGGAGGAACCTTTGACCGGCCCTGAGAGGCCTCCTGCGGACTCGGACCTCCCGATGCCCGCCCCCATGGAGCCGAACGTGAATCCGTCCGAAACGAGGCGAGCTCGTCGGGAGATGGCGGAGAAGGGATTGTCCATGGATTCTTCCAATGGAAAGCCGAATATTGACGATCGAACCTCTGTCGAATCAGGCTCTCATGCCAGCTGAAGACGCTCGCACGTCTGGCATGGACTCGGGTTCCGCATGTCTGGCCCCTATGCCCTGAGACGTGCTCGTATGGTCAAGGCATGGCGGCGGGACGAGCGGACGACGATCAGGGAGATCCAGCTCTTGTCGGGTGGAACGCCTCAATGAAGTTCTCGGGGAGCCGTAGACCTGACTCCCCAGCCCACGTTGTATCAGGCTACTTGTGGGACCACTTGCTTAAGCCAGCATCCGGGGAACAGCCTAGCGCCGCCGTGCCCGACCAGTCGCCCCGTGACACGGACCGACCGGCCCCTCAAACCATTTGCCTCTTACTCCCCGATCTGGTGCCTGGTGCAACGGAGCACCACGCTCCGCCTGCTTCGCCTGACCGTTCGGGCGCACCACCCACCAGACCTCCTCGGGCCAGGACACGCAGGGTGGGTTCGAATTAGCTGCCGTCGTGTCGGATGCTGGTGCGTGTCGCCGGGTCCTACCGCCGGCGACACTCGGGTGGAGTGAGACAACGGCTTCGGGAAACTCCGGAGCCATTCGTTTCGCCGAAGGAAAAATGATTCGAGCGATATCAGGAGGTCCCAGTTCTTGGGAACTGAGACAGCTTGAGTCCAGATACGGCACACCCCACTCTGACATCAAACGATCGAAGTATCTTGACCTGCTTCGGTAAAGGCCATAGAACTCAATCTGACAGGTTGAGGGTTTGGAGGCTCTGGTGGCTGGTCAGCGGATCGGGTACGTGCGCGTCAGCACACTTGACCAGAACGAGAAACGCCAGCTCGAAGGCCAGGTTCTGGATCGGGTCTTCACGGACAAAGCCTCGGGCAGGGACACGACCAGACCGGAGCTGACTGAGCTGCTGCGGTTCGCCCGTAACGGGGACACCGTCGTCGTGCACAGCATGGACCGGCTCGCCCGCAACCTGGATGACCTGCGCTCACTGGTCCAGACCCTGACCCGTAAGGGCGTGCGGGTGGAGTTCGTCAAAGAGAGCCTGGTCTTCACCGGGGAGGACTCCCCCATGGCCAACCTCATGCTCTCGGTAATGGGTGCCTTCGCCGAATTCGAACGCTCCCTGATCAGGGAGCGGCAGCGGGAAGGCATCGCCCTGGCCCAGCAGCGCGGCGCCTACAAAGGACGGAAAAAGACCCTCACACCGGAACGCGCGGCCGAACTGGTCCAGCGGGCAGCCAATGGAATCCCCAAATCCGTCCTCGCCAGCGACTACGGCATCAGCCGGGAAACGGTCTACCAGTACCTCCGCCAAGCCCAAGCCAAGCCCTTTTGAACCTTGTAGAGGATTTCGTTGTCCTGTGCTATTCCGCCGAGGCGGGCAAGGAGTCCGAATTCACGAAGTAGGGGCGACAGTGGTTCTGGATGCGCGGGCTGTGGGTGCCCAGACCCGCCGCTGCTGCTGTTATGGAATTGTTGGACCTTCAGAACGGTTGCCTTTGGGCTGGCGGGCCTCCGTGTGTGGTCGTGCCGCTATGCGTGCGGCTCCGGGGCTGGGTGAAAACAGAGAAGCTGGCCGGTTTGCAGCCGGCCAGCTTCCTGAGAACCACTTAGAGCGGCTGGATGTTCTCCGCCTGCGGACCCTTAGGGCCCTGGGTGACGTCGAACTGAACCTTCTGGTTCTCGTCCAGGGAGCGGTAGCCGCTGGATGCGATTGCTGAAAAGTGTGCGAACACGTCAGCGCTTCCGTCGTCGGGGGCGATGAATCCGAAGCCCTTTTCGGCGTTGAACCACTTGACCGTACCTGTTGCCATGCTTTTTTCCTTCACGGGTCGCGGGCCGGATCCGCTTTTCGGATTGCCGTCCCCGCCACTCACATGTTGAGCCTATGTGTCAGTGCCGGTGCGGGCAACAGATTGGTCAAAAAGCGGAACCTGGATGAAGCGGTCTGCCCCACTGCCCAGGGCGTAGTCGAGGCTCCACGCGAGCCTCTGGGATTCAGTCCTGTCCAACCGCGTGTCAGCGATGGTCGAAAAGTGAGCCATTTCGTGGGTTGAAAAGGTGAGCCACGTTGACGTTGGTTATTCTCCCGTACTTTCCGGCCGTGTCGAGGGCAGCGAGTCGGCCAGGGTGTGCTTGAGCCGCTAGCTGGAGCCCTTGAGGGTGATGACTTCGGCGTGGTGGACGATGCGGTCGATCATGGCGAGGCCACGACCTGGTCTCCGAAGACGTCGCCCCAGCGGGCGAAGGGCAGGTTCGAGGTCAGGACCAGCGAAGCGTGCTCGTAGCGCGATGAGACGAGCTGGAAGAACAGGTTCGCGGCGTCCTGCTCGAACGGGATGTAGCCGACCTCGTCGACGATGATCAGCCCGTAACGGCGCAGCCTGATGAGTTCTTTGGGCAGTCTGCCGTTCTGATGTGCCGGGTTGGAGCCGGGCGACCCAGTCGATCGCGGTCGCGAAAAGGACCCGGTGGCCCAGTTGGGTGGCACGTAGGCCGAGCCCGGTAGCGAGATGTGTCTTGCCCGTCCCGAGCGGACCGATTCATCCGTTTCATTGAGAGAGTAGTGCTGCCTTCAGGCGTCGCGCTTGTTCGGCTGGAGTCCCCGACTTAAACATCCCGCACTGTGACTGACACCACCCTGCCCCGGCTGTACGTTCTACATCTATAGATACTTTAACATCGCATTTGTAGAATGATGCAGCGGACAAGCGGCTAAGCAGCACCATGATCATTTACTCGAATAACTACCGCACGCACTCAGGAGCAAGGCCACCTGCTGCTGGAATACGACACGATCACGACGTCCTGATCGACGCAGCGGTGCTGGCGACCCATCTAAGACCAAAAGGTAAGTCATGACACAGGTCAACCGAACCAACCGTGTCGGGATCCCCGGCGCGGAGAACACCAGTCTCAACACCAAGAGCATGCGGCGGATCATCGCCTCGGCGTTTTTGGGCAATCTCATCGAGTACTACGACTTCCTGCTGTACGCCACAGCGTCGGCGGTGGTGTTCAGCCAGGTCTTCTTCAGCGACCTTCCCCCAGCGGTCGGCGTTTTTGCGTCGTTTGGCACCTTGGCAGCCGGGTATTTGGCTCGACCCTTGGGCGGTGCCGTGTTCGGGCACTTCGGCGACAAGTACGGCCGGAAAGAAGTCCTCATCGCCTCCATGATGCTCATGGGGATCTCCACCACGCTCGTCGGTCTGATCCCGAGCCCGGCCACGATCGGGGTCATGGCGCCGATCGTGCTGGTCATGCTGCGCCTGTTGCAGGGCTTCGCCGTGGGCGGGGAGCTTGGTGGCTCGATGCTCCTGGTTCTCGAGCACGCACCCGCAGAGAAGAGGGGCTTCGCCGCCAGCTTCGCTAACATGGGGGCCGCTGCGGGAGGCATCTTCGCGACCCTGGCGATCGCCTTGGTCTCATTGCTGCCGAACGACCAATTTGTCACCTGGGGCTGGCGCGTCCCATTCCTGTTCAGCGTCCTGCTGCTGGCTGTGGGGTACCTTATCCGGCGCTCAGTCACTGAAACCCCGGTCTTTGCCAACATGGACAAGACCGAGGCCCCCGACATCCCGCTCGTCGCGATGTTCAAGAACAACGGCAAGAATCTCTTGACCACAGTGCTCTCCGGCATGAGCCTCTACGCCATCGCTGGTATCACTACGGTTTGGGGTCTGTCGCGTGCCATCGAGGCTGGTGTTGAGCGGACCGACGCTCTGCTGGTGACAACTGCCGGCTCCATCGCCTTGGTCGCATCGACCATGATGAGTGCCAAGATCAGTGACCGGCTCGGTCGGCGCCGGGTGATGATGACCGGTGCCGTGCTGATTCTGCTCTCGGTGCCCGCCCTCCTCTGGCTCATCGACAGCGGTAGCGTCTGGTTCTTCACGCTGGCCGTCGTGTGGGCGCAGGCTGTTGAGGGACTCATGTTCGGCCCGTACGGAGCGTTCGTGGGAGAGCAGTTCCCCACCCGGGTTAGGTACACAGGAGCCTCCCTGTCCTACCAGTTTTCCTCGATCATCGGTGGCGGAATGGCCCCGCTGGCGGCCGCAGGCTTGGTTGTGTTTGCCAGTGGCAGCACCGTTGCCCTGGGTGCTGTGTGGGCTCTGACGATCGCCATCACAGTCGTTGCCATCTACCGGGCGGAAGAGCGCCGGAGCCATCATCTCGAAGAGATCAAATAGAGAAGAGGACGTTGTGGGTTACAGGAATTACACTCAGCTTTTGGGCATCAATCACCCCATCGTGCAAGAGGGGATGGGGCCCTTCGGGACCGCGCGATTGGCCGCTGCGGTCTCGCAGGCTGGGGGCCTCGGCACGGTGAGCATGCCGGGTATCCCCGAGAACCTCGCTGAGGGAGCAGAGGTGCTCAAACGGGACATTCGGCTCTGCGCCAGCCTTACCGATCGGCCCTTCGCCGTGAACATCCCCGTCGGCGTGGACTCGGGAGGGCAGTCCCTGCCCGACGCCGAGGTTTATATCGAAGCCATCCTCGAGGCCCAGCAGGAGAGCCCGGAGATTCGCGAAAGGCTCCGTGCCATCACGACCTCGGCAGGCTTCCCGGGCAGGTTCGTCGACCGGATCCACGAGGCCGGCCTGGTGCACCAGCACAAGGTAGGCAGCACCCGCCAGGCCCGAAAGTCGGTGGACGCCGGGGTTGACGTCATCATCGCCGCCGGCTTCGAGATGGGTGGGCACGCACCGGCCAGCGGCATGCACACCATGGTCGTGGGACCAAACATCACCGAGGCCGTCGACGTTCCGGTGCTACTCACGGGGGGCTTTCGGGACGGTCGTGGCCTGGCAGCGGCTTGGTGCCTGGGGGCCAGCGGTGTGGCCATGGGCACCCGTTTCATCGCCAGCAACGACTTGGACTGGCACCCCGCTTATCGGCAGGCCGTACTGGACGCCGAAGAGAGCTCCGATGTCGCCTTCGACGGCGTGCACGGGCCCTGCCGTGCACTGCGCAATAGCGCCACCGATAAATTCTCCCTCGCAGGATCCTTGCACCGCGCCGGATCAGGCAACGACCTCGCGCGTGTGCGGGAGAAGATCCGCCTTATGCAGCGCGCCCAAATTGAAGGTGACGTCAATAACGGGTTGGTGCTTTCCGGGCAGGTGGCCTCCGGAATTCGCGAAAGCATCGACGTTGCAAGCTTCATCCCGCAGATGATGGCCGAAGCCCAGTCCATTGTCCATTCGCTGGCCAACTGATCCCCGTCCATCTTTGCGCCGTGGAACCGGTTACGGGCCTAATGCCCATACCCGGCGATACTCCGCTGTCGAAGGCTTCTTGGAGCGGTGGTCAGTCCGACTCCAACCGTGAACTTGCGGCGGATTGCCACTGGTAGATTCGTCGCGCACGTCAGCGATCCGTTGCGTGCAGTGGAGGGGGTCGGGATCAGCCTCCGCCGCAAGGGCACCCAGCACGCACAGCCATCAACTATGCGCGAAATCGGAGCAGACGTGAAGAGCAGTGCCAGGAGAACCTGCGCGGGGCCTCGCGGTCGACACCCACGAACGCTTGTTGAGCAGCAGGACCGGGCAACCGAGAAACGGTAAATGCTATATCTCCGGGCGCAGATTTGCCCGCTCCATGAGTTCGGTCATCCACAGCCGGTGTCCGCTGTGGAGGACCATTCCCTGGGGCAGGCCGTACACGGAGGCGCTGGTACCGGACGCGTCTATGGTGACGGGTCCGGCGCCTGTGGGCGCGTTGTTGATATGCAGGTCGCCGAAGGATTCCGGGAGGACTGGGTCCAGCCAGAGGCCGCCGAGGGACACGTATACGTCGTAGCGCATCAGGCTCGTTACCAGGAAGATCGGCGTGGTTGCCGCCCAGGCCTGTGGCGAGCACGCCGTAGGATAGGGCACGGGATGCCCGAACTGTTCGCGGTCAAAGCCGCAGAACAGTTCTGGCAGGCGGCCGTCCGAGTAGTCCGCCGCTTCCAGTAGCGCAGTGGCGATCCGCTGGGCCTCGTGCACGAACCCGTAGCGCAGGAGGCCCGCCACGATGACAGCATTGTCGTGGGGCCAGACGGAGCCGTTGTGGTAGCTGGCGGGGTTATAGGCGCCCATGTCGCTGGCCAGGGTCCGCACGCCCCAGCCGCTGAACATCTCCGGGGACATCAGGCGCTCGGCCACCGTCGGCACCTTGTCTTCGTCCACGATGCCATACCAGAGGCATTGCCCCATGTTGGAGGCGCAGGCGTCGACTGGGCGCTTGTCCTTGTCCAGGGCGACAGCGTAGTAGCCCTTGTCCGGCAGCCAGAACTGCTCGTTGAACCGACGCTTCAACCGGGCCGCACGTTCCTGCAGTTCGCGAGCTAAGGGCTTGTCGCCGGCGTCGTAGGCCATCCAGGCCCGGGACATGTACGCGCTGTAGACGTACGCCTGCACCTCGCACAGCGCGATGGGCCCCTCCGCCATACGCCCATCGGCAAAGTTGATTCCGTCCCACGAATCCTTCCAACCCTGGTTGAGCAGGCCATGGTCGTTGAGCCGCTCATATTCTACGAAGCCGTCCCCGTCCTTGTCGCCGTAGTCTCGGATCCATTCAAGCGCGCGGTCTGCGTTGGGCAGTAGGGCGGCGATGGTTTCCCTTGCAAAACCCCAGCGGCTGACTGCGCCCAGCACGTTAACGAACAGGGGGGTGGCGTCGACGCTGCCGTAGTAGGCGTTCTTGCCGCCCAGGGACAGCCCACTGGAGACGCCGAGCCGAACCTCGTGCAAAATCTTGCCCGGCTCCTCCTCGCTCAAGAGGTCCACCGCGCTGCCCTGACGCTCGGCCAGGGTCTGTAAGGTGCCTAGGGCCAGGGACGGGTCCACTGGGAGCGCCATCTGCGATGCCCACAAGGAGTCGCGGCCGAACAGGGTCATGAACCAGGGCGCCCCGGCAGCCACAACTACGCGCTCAGGGTACTCCGGGTCCTCGATGCGCAGCGCGCCCAAGTCGTCGTAGCTGCGCTGCAGCGTTCGTTGCACGGAACGGTTGCCCATCCGCACGACCGGAATCCTTGCCACCCACTCCTGCCGTCGCACGTCGCGCGGTGACATTTCACCCCGTGCAGGATGGACGATCGGCGCCGCAAGGTTCTTGCCATCGACAGTGGGCACCACGCTCAAACGAATGCTCCAGTGCCCTTTGGCCGGTATCACGACGTCATAAGCCAAAGCATCGGCCGTGGCCTTGGCCCCGTCGGCGGTTATGGTGACACCCTTGTGGACGTCCTGCCAAGTGGCACTGATAGTCAGCGATCCGCCTTTGGGCTGCCGCGTCTCGTCCCATTGCCGCTGGATGCGCGCTTCCTTCACCTCGAAGAGGTCCGCGAAGTCCGCTTCGGCACTGAGGCGAATTACGCATTCAGCAGGTTTGAGCGAATAGTTGCGGACCGTGACCTGTTCCAGGATGCCGGCCCCCACGTCACGCTGCCGTTCCACGAGTAGTGGGCTGTCGGCATAGCCGTCCGCGCGCGGCACCCGGCCTGCGAACAGCGCCCTGTAGGGTGCTTTCGTTTCCGTCGCCAGCGGCTCCACCGGCTGGCCGTTGACGGTCAGGTTCCAGCGGGACAGGATGCGGGTGTCTTGGAAGAAGACCCCGTGTGGCAGCTGGGGATAGATGTCCCCGTTGGGCTGGGAGATGCAGAAGGACGATCCCTCCACGAGGGTCACGATACCGGCGCCCAGCGGCCCGGCAGCTGTATCCGCATTCCATCCCGCCATTTCCGGCTCCTTCACGTGGATCGGCATGGTGCTCAGCGTGCAGGTTCACAGCGAGGTTCCCCGCGTGCGATCACCGTCGTAATCGACGGTACGCCTGTCCGTTCCCACGAACCAGAGCCGGCTACGGCAGGTCCTCCCGTGCTCTTCGGCGGCATCGCGTTGCCGGCCTGCAGTAGGGCAAGCTAGGAACAGCAATGCGGATACGCCTCGGGAGCATAATGGGATCTTCCTTGAGAGAGCCGTAACGGTGTCCAAATCATCCGGTTCCCGATAGGGCAAAACTCACCGGGTCTTCGCCCAAATTGGCCCAACCGCAACAATGTGACAGGTTGAACCGCTGGAACACCATTGCGGCGGTGACGCGCCGGCCTGTACGGGTCACCGATCCCCACAATTCCCTGTTTGGCACACCCAGACCGTTGATCCAGCGCAGCAGGCCGGCTTGCCCCGAACTGGATGGCGCGGGGACGAAGGTCACACTGCTGGGTACAGGGGTCCTATTCGGGGAATTTTCCACAGGTATTGGACGACGATTAGCACACTTGATAAGGACGCCGAGGACCGTACCCCCGTCAACAGCGGCATTTGTTGGAAGTTCTTCGTCCGTAGATAGCCCTAGCCGCATACATCAAGCCGCCAAGCCGATGAGTAAACCGGGGTACTGCGGGTCCCCCGTGCGCCTGCTGCCCGTTGATCAGCACGTCTGCGGGAGCGAGTTCGTGGAAGCCCACCGAGCCGCTGCGAAATTGCGCAAAATGTCGGCGCTCACTGCCTCGCCCGTCCTGGCGCGGGTCCAGCGATGGAGAGAACTACATAACGACAAAAAAGATTGACTTACCGCCATGCAAGGGGCCATATTTGATGCATGTCGACATATAAGGCCGTTCTGATGAAGCTCCTCGACATGTCTCCCCCTTTCTCGAACTCCTAAGGAGTAACGGTGGTTGTCACAGTTGTCGATCCGGGCTCGACGGATATCCAGCCCCTGATCCATCACCCGGTGCTCTGGATTTGCGCCGCCGGTGTTTTCCTGGTGATCATTCTCCAGTCCGTCATCTATTTCAGAGCGATCCGGCAAGCCGCAGGCGACGCCGATCTCAGCCCTTCGCAGGTCCGAAGCTCTGTCCGAACTGGAGCTGTAGCTGCCATCGGACCTTCCCTTGCCGTCGCCCTCATCGCGATCTCGTTGCTGCCGCTTTTCGGTACTCCCGCTGTGCTCACGAGGATTGGTCTGGTCGGTTCGGCGGCTTTCGACGTCGCCGCTGCAGGGCTGGCGGCGGGAACGCAGGGTGCCCAACTCGGAGGCCCCACGTACACACAGAAAATATTTGCTCTTGGTTTCGCTGCAATGACAATGGGCGGGCTTCTCTGGATGCTGGCAACGTTGATCTTGACACCCATCCTGAGCAAAGGTGACGCCAAGCTCCGCCAAGTCAATCCCGCGGTCATGACTGTCGTTCCGGCCGCGGCGCTTTTGGCAGCATTCTTTACATTGACCTTCCAGGAGACCCTCAAGTCCCCCGTTCACCTTCTCACCGTGATCTCCTCTGCCGCTGCCATGGGCCTGTGCCTCCTGATCGCCAAGCGTTTCCATCTCCCCTGGCTTCGGGAGTGGGGTCTGGGCATCGCGATTTTCGTCTCGCTGGCCGTTGCATACCTCGTCACCAATTCCGCGCCGGTCGCCTAAGCCGTAGAAAGAAGCATTCGATGTCAGCTTCCACGCAAATCCGCAGCGGCTTCGCCGCCTTTGACCGCACCACTTCAATTTGGGGTCCCATAACCTTGGGACTCGGGCTGTTGATTTCCCTTGTATCCGCTCTCTACGCAGCTTTTGGAACGGGTCTCGGTATCACTGGCTTGGAATTGTGGGGAGCGGTCGGGGCCGTAGTGGCTACCTTCGGCCTCTTCGCCATCGTCGAGCCTGTATCATACTTTCCTATCCTCGGCCGCTCTGCGATGTACCAGGCTTTCCTAATTGGGAACATATCCAATAAGCTCCTTCCCGCCGCAATCGTGGCGCAAGCCCAGCTGGGTGAAAAGCCCGGCAGCCGCAGGGCGGAACTGATCGCCGGCAGCGCAATTATCGGTGCGGTGCTGGTTCATATCACGACACTCATCGTCTTCGTGGGCGTCTTGGGTACGTTGATAGTTGGACTGCTGCCACCCGCAATGATCAGTGTCGCAAGGCTGTACATTCTGCCGGCAATTTTTGGTGCGGTCGTCCTCCAAAGCGTGTTGGCTCTGAAGAGTATCCGCACCACCATAGTCGCTGCGGTCATTGCCGGACTGGTTGTGTTCATAGGCGCACCGCTAGCTCCGGGGATCACGGTCTTCGCTACTGCCATTGCAGTGATACTGACCATCATCATGGCCTGGCTTACGCGTTCCAAAACGCAGTCGACCAGTGGGTCAGGGTCCCCAACGGCAACTGTTCCTCACTAGGCAAGCGCGGAACCGAAAAAATCAGCCATCCGGAACCGTGGGCAGTCACGGGTCCAGGCCTAATCGAGGCACCTGATCTCGCCGACACCGTCCATGGGCGTGCCCTTAGGGGCCAATGCCAAAAAATCGGCGGGACTGTCCTATCAATGGGTCGGTCTTCGCCGACGGCCACGCCCAATCTCCGATAGAAGGGAATCAACTATGGAACACCTGAATCATTTGATTAAAGACATCGAGGCTCTGGCCCCGGAATTCACAGCATTGTCGGACTCGATCTGGGACGAACCCGAACTGCGATGGGAGGAACACGCCGCGGTCGCCAAACAGATCGCCTTGGCGGAGAACTACGGTTTTTCCATCTCGCGGGAGGTCGCCGGGATACCGACTGCATTCTCTGCCTCGAAGGGATCCGGCGGCCCCGTGATCGCATTCCTCGGGGAGTATGACGCCCTAGCGGAGTTGAGCCAGGACGGCGGAAACACGGAGCGATGCCCGGATCCGGGAAACCACTCCGGAAACGGTCAAGGGTGTGGCCATCACTTGTTGGGCGCCGGTTCGCTCCTCGCGGCCGTTGCCACGGCCCGGTATCTGGAGAAGAACGGTCTGCCTGGGCGCGTGCGGTACTACGGGTGCCCAGCTGAGGAAGCGGCCGCCGGAAAGAGCTTTATGGTCAAGGCCGGGGCCTTCGCCGGGGTTGATGCCGCCATCACCTGGCACCCCTTTGCGAGCACACTCTGGAAGCAGAACCTGATGCTTGCGTATGCACAGGTGTACTTCCATTTCAAAGGCGTAGCGGCCCATGCCGGCGCAGCACCGCACATGGGGCGAAGCGCGCTCGACGCCGTGGAACTGTTGAACGTAGGCACAAACTTTTTGCGCGAGCATATGCCGGACACGGCGCGGATCCACTACGCAATTACCGACGCAGGCGGCTTGTCACCGAACGTCGTGCAACCCCGAGCCTCGGTCTACTACATCATCCGTGCCACAGATGGGCAACAAATGCGCGACCTCTACGAGAGGGTGCTCAAGGTCGCAAAGGGAGCGGCCCTGATGACCGAAACTGAACTCACCGTTGAGTTCGACGGGGCGTGCTCCGAGATTCTTCCCAACGAGGCCCTCGAACAGGTTCTTTATCAAACCACAAAGGCCCTCGGTGGCGTTCCTTTCGACGCGATGGACCAATCCGCTGCCGCCCGTTTCGCGGCTGGACTGGATCACCGCGAAGTCCGCAACGCCAAGACCTCGATCGGATGGGGCCCCAATGAAGAGAAGGCCCTCCACGACGAAGTCCCGGACCAGAGCCCCTTGCCGCGCGTGCAGCTGACGGGTTCGAGCGACGTTGGCGACGTCAGCTGGTCTGTGCCAACGGTGCAGATCATGGCCGCAAGCTTTGCACTAGGCACCCCTCTCCACACCTGGCAGGTAGTAGCGCAGGGCAAGCTGCCTGCCGCACACAAGGGCATGATCTACGCGGCCAAAGCAATGTCCGGCACTGCCGTGTCCCTGTTCGCCGACCAGGGACTCATCGCCGACGCAAAGGCCGAGTTCGACACCATCATTGCAGAGACCCCCTACATCTGTCCGATACCGGACGACGTCATGGCACCGCCGGTCCGCCGCGCAAGAATCAACGAACTTCAGGATGAACTCAATATGCAGAGCATCTGAAAGCCAAGGTCGTTTTCGCAGGGCCGCCCGCTTGGCAGGGTGCGAGGGACTGGTGTTTCAATTTGGTAAGCCCCGGATTTCCCACCAGTCGCTCGTACCCTACTCTGTGTACATCCCCAATTGTGGAAGGAACCCATCCTCATGGAGAACCTCGACGAGATGGACCGGCAGATTGTGGCGGCTCTCGTTCGCAATGGACGTGCGTCCTGGAGGAATATCGCGGACGTGATTGGTCAGCAGGAGCGCACCGTGGCACGCCGCGGAAACAAATTGCTCGAAGCAGGAATTGTTCAAACGAACGCCGTCGTCAATCCCTACGCGAGCGGACTCAACTCGATTTTCCTTCTAACACTGACTGCAGAACCAAGATCTGTTCGGAAAGCGGCAACATGGCTGGCCGAACGGGGGGAAACGATCTGGGTAGCGACACTCTCCCGTGCGAACGAATGCACCGCCGAGCTGCTGCTGCCAGTGAATAAACTCAGTCATTTTCTATATGAAGAACTGGGCTCCCTCGACGGAATTCAGCACTTCACCATGGCACCGCTGCTGGACTACTTCCGCAGCGTCTCAGGCTGGCGACCTGCAGTGCTCACAAACGAGCAGTACGCCGCTCTCCACCCGGAGGAGGATTCCGGACTCGCGAGCCTCCGCGTTGGCACGCAACTTGAGCCCCTCGACCAAACCAACAATGAACTCGCCCGGATGCTCAGCAGAAATGGCCGAGCTTCGGCAGACGAGCTGGCATCCGTGTTGTCCATCTCGAAGGCAACAGTCAGGCGCCGCCTGGATTCGATGATTTCATCAGGCGCGCTGTTCATCCGCGCCATTGTCGACCCGGCGGCTCTCGGCTTCCCCATCGAAGCCGTCATCATGATCAGTTGTCACGGACGCAGTGACCGTGCAGGCAGGCGCCTGGCTTCCCGCCCCGAGACCAGATGGGCATCCGCCTCAGACCAACACCTCCTCGCCCAAGTAGCCGTGAGGAGCATGGGAGAACTGCGCGAGCTCACAGAAGCAATCCGCGCCGATGACGACGTCGCCGCCGTACGTTCCTCAGTAATTGCTGAAGTCTTCAAACGCAGCACCTTTGTCTATCGCGATAAAATTCCGCCGGTCGCGCACTTAGAGGCTGCAGGCTGAAAACTTCTGAGGTAAATGTTGTCAACGCGTGGCCCTGGGCCACGGGTGACCACCGAGTCAACGAAGTCCGCATGGAGCATCCAGCAGGACGCTTTGGGACACCGCGGCTGGCTGACACTCACGACGTGACCCACCACGACGTGAACCTCGCGGGCATTGCTCCCGGAAGCTCAACAGTATTCATCACGCCAGCTGTCCGGTCCCCTCCCGAAACTCCCGCCTCGGGCTGCCACTCAACGGGAAGACAGCGCCCTGTGCCTGGTCTACTTCCACACCCACGGGCCTACTACGGACCCATCAACGGCGTCTTTAAAGCCAACCGTAGAATCCCCCAACTTCCGCAATCTTTCCACACGATTTAAGATCCGGATGCCTGCGGAGCCGGGGGTGACCATCGGCTGAGTGGGACCAAAGAGACCGCTAAAGGCGTTCGTGACCGGCTGGCGGTGGCAGTAACTTCGGCTTGCATGGATCGGGGCTGGCCCGACCGAGAATTGAACGGTGTGAGCGCTCAGAGCCGTCGCTTACCCTAATCTCACCAGGCGGTCGTTCAACCGGATGATGGTGTCATCGGATAGACCCTCGGACTTGAGGAACGGGACGATTCCACCGTAGCGGCGCTCCAGCTCCGAGAGCATATTCAACATGTTGTCGGGAGCCGCGGACATGATCGCCCGTACAGGCACTGCTGCTGTCGCGGTATCACCTCCCGATGCGCCGGTGCTCCGGGCGAGTATTCCGCCAATGGGCGATTGCATCAGAGGACCCAGCCTGGCCGTGAGCGCCCCCAGGCTCTCCTGTGTCCGGGCGTAGTCGGTAACCACCGTGAGAGCATCAGCGCCCAACACTGTGAGGATGCATGCGGCAAACACTCCGGTGCGGTCCTTGCCGCCGGCACAGTGAAAAATGACCGTTCCACGGGTATCCGCGATGATGTCCAGACCCTTGACGATAGTTTCCGCCCGGGATTCCAGCAGCCGGACGTACCAGCGACCTATGCCTTCGGCTGTGCGGTCGCGGAAATTTTCGGTCTGATGGTCCGGACTGCTCAAGTTAGGCATCAGGGGCAGATGGTGGTACGTGACGGGCAACCTGCCCAAGGGTCCGCGCCCACTCCGCCGCGTTTCCTCCTGGGACCGAAGGTCGAGAATGGTTGTAAGCCCCTCAGCCACCAGTTGTGCGGCCTGGTCGCCGGTGGTGACAGAAACGTCGTCGCTGCGCAGCAGCAGCCCGCTGCGGACGCGACCACCCGCCACAGGCAGACCCCCCAGATCCCGCAGGTTAACCAGTGGGCTGTAGATGAGGTCAGAGGAGCCGCAGATATCTTCTTTCATGGTCATGTAGCTGAGCTTCTTTCGGGTGAGGGAGCTGTCTTGGCCGGTGTTGCAGACAAAGAAACTCCTAATGACGGCGAAACAATGTGTTGGTAGTTTCGAGGGCACAAGGGACTGGACATTGGCCAGGCCTGCGACAGCGACGAGCTTCAGCATCGGTACCCGAGCAACTGGACTTCAGCCACAGAACTTGGGTCTTAACGCATGGAATCAGGGAACTCGAAAATTTGTGGCAGTCTCCCAGACGAAGCAAGACCCGTATTGGGCAACCCCTCAGATCAGAACCGAACGACGCCGTTCCGTGACAACTGAACGGCGCCGTTCGGAGCGTGATCAACGGTAAAGCGACACAATCTGACGGACCAGGAAGGTACCGGCGACGGTGGACTAGCCCTTGCCGACCCCGCCGACCGGCGGCGTTTAGCGGTGAGTCTCTTACCGTCAGATCCTGGAGAACCTTAAATTCCTTATCTTTGACCGGGATCGCTGCACTGTATGTTGCCCCGTATACTCCCGGGCCTTGGAATCGTGTGGTCCATGGAGGAATGGCGGCGAGCAAAATCGCCTCTCGGATCGCAAGCTAACGATCTTCTGGGCACCGCTCTAGTCGTCGCCTCCGATATTCGTCCTCGAAGTGGAGGGCTCGCTTGATGCTGCGGTGAGATCAGGTTCTCAGGATACGGTTCTAGCGTCCTGGCGTTTCTGGAAAACAATGAATAGCAGGAGCCCAGGAATCGAAAGCACTGCTGCGGCTGCGACTACAAAGAAGAGCGAGTCACCGCCACCGAGCATGCCGATGAGGATACCACCGATATAGGGTCCGAGGACCGCACCGCAGCGTCCGACGCCCATCATTAGCCCTTGTCCGGTGCTTCTTGCGTGGACTGGGTAAACCTGAGGACCAAAGCTGTAAAGAACGAATAGCGCGCCTTGGAGAAAAAGGCCGGTGGTGCTCACTGTGATGATGCTGAGCAGTCCTGTGCTGACAACTCCAATGCCTACCGAAGAAGCAGCACCAAGGCCGGCCGCGATCATGACCGTTCGGCGGGCCCCGAGCCAGCGGTCGGCAATGTAGGCTCCGCCAAGCCCACCGATGATGGCGACCGCCGCCAGGACGGCACCAAGGGTGAAACCAGTTGCCTGGCCAAGACCCCGGCCGATCATCAACGTCGGCGTCCACGCGGTCAGGCCGTATGCGGCGAACAGCAAAAGGAACGTGGTGTACCACAAGGCCAGCGTCCGACCGCGGTACGTCCGGCTCAGCGGCAGACGCCAGTCTTTGACCTGGGGATCAATTTGAATACCAGGTACCAGCGTGCTTTGCCGGTATGAGTCTGCCCGCTCCGGGCGAAGCCGGCTCAGGACAGCTGCCGCCTCAGCGACCCTGCCCCGGGAGACGAGGAACTCGGGGGATTCGGGCAGCACAAAGTGGTAAAGCACGGCCAGCAGTATTGTGGTGCCGCCGAGGTAGAACAGCGACTGCCAACCGAGGGTGGGCATCAGGAAGATGCCGAAGATGGCAGCGATAACACCCCCGGCAGAGAAACCGACAGCGCTAAGTACAGACAGCCGGTTTCTTGCGTGTCGGGGCATGCATTCGTTGAGGTAGGCAATTCCTAGTGGCAGTAGGATGCCCAGCCCGACGCCGGTGAGCGCCCTAAGAATGACAAACATTTCAAAGGAGGTTCCCATTGCTCCCGTCAGCACACTGAGCACTCCAGAGATCAGAAGCCCGGCAACGAATACCGGTCGGCGTCCAAACCGGTCGGCAACAGGTCCATGCGTCAGCGACCCGACGGCAAACCCGATTAGTCCGGCGGAGACCAGCAGTCCGCTTTGGCCTGGCGAGAGCTGCCAAAGCTTTTGCAGGGTGGGGATCACAAGAGAGGGAACCAGTGTGTCTATGCCATCGAAGACGATGGCAAGTGATATTAGGCAAACCAAGGCCCAGTGACGGGGCCGCAGCTGGGAATTTGCAATTTCTTCACGCACGTCGATCGTCGCTTTTGACGATTGGTGATTAACAGGTAGGGACATTTTTGCCTTCTCTTGGGTTGAATCTCGTGCCTCTGGCCGCATCGAGTGCGGAACACCCAGAGGTGAAGTGTTATGAGAGGGGTAAGGGGCGTCCGGCCGTAAGCCGCATGTGCCGCTCCCCCAGTGTGCGACTGGAAGCGGGTTGACCCGAGCCCTTGAAGGGCCCTGTTGCAGGCACGTAACTGTGCTCTCGCTGAAGCTGCAACTTGCGTCGTGTTCATCGGGTCGCTGAAGGGGATGCCCCGATTCGATGCAGGTTCGCAGCCAGGCTGCATCCGATTGGACTCGGACCACGTTTTCAGGGTCGGCGCAGCCGGGACCATGTCGCTCGGAAGCTGCAGTGGGTGGCCGGCCCCAAAGCTGGCCAACTCGTATCGCTCGCCTCTAGCTGTTTCTCATCTGCTCTCACGACCTCTTACGGCTTGAGTCTGAATTTTCCTGGATTCTTTTCGTCCGGCGCTTGGTGCCACTTCCGACCCGCTCGGCTCGTTTGCGCGTAAGGTTTTACCAGTCCGTCGCCGTGGCAGCGGCTGCCGGACCACTCGAGGCCAGATAGTGGGGTCAATCGCAGCCAGTTTCCATAACGCCGGCAATGCAGCTTCGAGGGCGCTTTGCTCGGTTCCGGTTAGACCGTCAATCCTGCTGGCCAGCAACTCGGTTCTGAGGAGAAGAGTTGCCGCAAGCGCCGTGCGGCCGGAGTCGGTAATCGAAACGCGAACCTGACGGCGGTCCTCAACCCCATTGTCTTTGGTTACATAGCCGGCGGCGACGAGCCGTCCGACGAGTTCCGTCATCGTTGATAGAACTTTGTTGTCCGCCGCCGCGAGTTCTGACATGGGCAGCGAATCGGCGCCGGAAAGCTGGCTGAGCACCAGGCATTGCGAGGTAGTGAGTCTTTCCCCGGGGTTCGTTTCCCGGAGGAAGATGCCGAGCATAGTCAGGGGCGGGCGAAGCTCCTTGGCCAGTCGTAGGGCTTTTGGCCAGACCGTCAGCTGTTCCGCAGGCGGGGATGCTGGTTCCTCATCTTCCGCATTTTGGTTCGGGGTTCGAAGCATTCCTGAACTCTGACACGCCGCCGCTACCGTGTCAAGGGTCACATTACCCCGTGATTCCGCCGCCATCCCGCTGGTTTGGGCCGTGCAGGGTGGCGGAAAATTAAATGCTACAAAATTTTTATATGATCCGATCGTAGTGTTGACCTTCTCCGCGTTCCTGCCTTAGTCTGGTCGTGTCGTGGGTCACGTGAATGAGTCGTACGCGAATATCGACGCTCAATCATGCACATCCCTAGGGCTACGCCTTGGGGTTCTTTCCTCGCATTTCCCTGAAGCAAAGGAGCTTAGTTGTGTCGTTGGATCACAAGACATTTTTTATCGGGGGCGAGTGGGTCCAGCCCAGCGGATCGAATCGCATCGACGTCATTAACGCCACGACCGAAGAAGTGTTGGGCAGCGTTCCAGAGGCAGAGCCGGCTGATGTGGACCGGGCCGTGGCCGCCGCGCGGAGCGCCTTCGAATCGGGCTGGGGGCAGAGCGCCCCGGCCGAGCGCGCCGACGTGTTAGACCGGGTGGCTGATGCACTGGAGAAGCGGATTGACGAGTTGTCCCTGGTGATAAGCCAGCAGAACGGCATGCCTCATGAATTGAGTCGCGCCTTCGAAGGACACTATGTCGTCTCGGTATTTCGCTACTACGCCCAGCAAGCCCGGGCAATGCAGACAGAGGAGCTGCGTGCTTCACCACTCGGGTCTAGCACGGAGGTGCGCCGGTCGCCGATCGGTGTCGTCGCGGGTATTGTTCCCTGGAACTACCCGGTCCTGTTGGCGGTCTCAAAGATTGCCCCGGCTATGGCCGCCGGGTGCACTCTTGTTATCAAGCCTTCCCCGGGTACTGTGCTGGACAGTTTTATCTTCGCCGAAGCGGTCCAGGAGGCGCGGGTACCGGCGGGCGTCATTAACTGGGTGCCGGGTGGCCGGGAGCTTGGCGCCTACATTGTGTCGCACCCCGGGGTGGATAAAGTCTCATTCACGGGGTCAACAGCCGCCGGCCGGGCGATCGGACAGGCCTGCGGCGCGCTGCTGAGGCCGGTCAGCCTGGAACTGGGTGGCAAGTCCGCTGCAATCATCCTCGACGACGCAGACCTCGACGAGGTCGTTAATGGGTTGTTGCATGTTGCAATTCCCAATAACGGACAGACGTGTGCGGCCAGTACCCGAATTCTCGCTCCAGCCAGCCGGTATGACGAAATCGTCAGTGCCGTAGCTGCCTGGGCCACTTCCCTGAAGGTCGGAGACCCTCTAGATCCGGGCACCGATGTCGGCCCACTGGCGTCGAAGGAACACCGCGACCGCGTGGAAGGATACATCGCCGCCGGACGCGAGAGCGGCGCGCGGATCGTCGCCGGCGGAGCCCGACCCTCCCAATTCAACCGTGGATGGTTCGTCGAGCCCACCGTTTTCGCAGATGTCGACAACAGTTCGACCATAGCCCAGGCAGAAATTTTCGGCCCTGTTCTCGCGATCATCAAGTACGACACCGAAGATGATGCCGTGACGATCGCCAACGACTCTGAATTCGGTCTAGGTGGCTCTGTCTGGTCGACAGACCACGAACGCGCCCTATCTGTGGCGCGCCGAGTGCAGACCGGCACGATCGGCATCAACGGCTATGCACTCGACTTCAACGCCCCATTTGGCGGCGTCAAGGCCAGCGGCCTAGGGCGGGAATTCGGCCCCGAAGCACTGGCGGGCTACCAGCAACTCAAATCCATTTACCATGCTGGCTAATTCCCCCTCCCACCGCCAGGGCGCATCCTGGCACGGCCGCAGGCCCTGTTTGTCCCTGCCACAACTCAACCGCCCAAATCTGAACCAACAGGCTTGGTTCCCAATTTGTCGATGGAACGAGGAAATATGAAGGCTGCAGTCGTTGACAACCTGCATGGTCAGTTCCAGGTTCAGGAAATTACTCTTGATGACCCCGCACCTCATGAAGTTAGGGTCAAGGTCGAAGCTTCGGGCCTGTGCCACACAGATCTGCACTTCGTAAACCATGATTTAGGAACTCATTGGCCTGCTGTCTTGGGCCATGAAGTTGCCGGCACCGTCCAGAGCGTCGGATCAGAAGTAACCGAGTTCGAGGCCGGAGACCACGTCGTGGCCAGTCTCATTCAATACTGCGGGCACTGCATGTCCTGCTTGGAAGGCCGCAGCTACCAATGTGGAAATCCTGAAGAAACACAACGGGCAGAAGATCAACCCTCACGCCTGAGCCGCAATGGCGCACCCATCAACCAGGCCTTCGGGCTCGGCGGTTTCGCCGCGGAGATTCTCACCCATCGCAATCAGCTCGCCAAAGTACCCAAAGGCATCCCCTTCAGCCGCGCAGCGCTTCTGGGGTGCGGGGTTATCACCGGAGCTGGCGCCGCCATTAATACAGCGGGAGTGCGGCCAGGCGACTCCGTCGCCGTCATAGGCGTAGGCGGTGTGGGACTCAGCGTCCTTAGCGGTGCCCGTCTTGCAGGCGCTGCCACGATTATTGCAATCGATGTGCAGCCGTCAAAGCTGGACCTAGCAAAAAAATTCGGCGCCACTCACGTAATAAATTCGGCAGATGTCGATGTGGTAAAGGCAGTGCGTGAGATTACCGGGGGTGGATCCGATCACTCATTTGAAGTTGTCGGGCTGAAGCAGACGGCGGAGGATGCTCTTTCCATGGCCAGAATGGGAGGAAGCGCCTACCTGATCGGTGTCCAGCAACCGGGTCGCAAAATTGAAGTCGACGTAATGACCGAGATGATTTTCGGGCAGAAGAAGATTCAGGGCATCAAGATGGGGTCAACCAATATCAAAAAGGATATACCGCGCTATGCCCAGCTATATCTTGATGGCCAGCTAAACCTGGATGATCTGATTTCCCAGGAAATCTCACTGCGGGACATCAACGACGCCTACAAGAAGCTTGAAGGTGGCGCAATAGCTCGGTCGGTAATTACATCGTTTGACTGACGTAGTTTTTGAGTATTCACAAGTATTAAAATTAGGAGACCCTGGTGACCGTTTTTATTGATGAAAAGTTCCAACAAGTTCCCGACCCAACAATTGATGCCCGCATAGCCGACCTTCACTCGCGTTACCGCATCGAGAAAAATCTAACCGGAATCCTTGACGAGCGGCTTCGCCGACGCGCGCTCGGACCGGATAATAAGACCGGCCTCACCGCAATCGAAGCACACGCCCGCTTGGAGAACTTCCTCCCACAACACGTCGGGACAGATTTTGCTGTCTCGGACGTCATTCAGATGTCTGGTGGCGGCGCAAACGAGTGCTACAGCTTCACGCTAAGACGGGGCAGCGAAAGCGAGCGAATGGTTCTGCGGATCAAAGCGCGAGGTGCATGCTGTGAAACGGACATCGAACGGGAATTCTATATGCTGCGGGCCGCGGAATCGGTATTGCCGGTGCCCAAGGCATACTGGATGACCCTCGATGCCGCAGATTTTGGGTCGCCGGCATTAATCAGCAGTTTTATAGCCGGGGTATCCTCGCCCACGGACGCCGTCCCGTTGGCAACAGGCCTGGGAACTGTGTACGGGCCACGTCTGCAGAAGAAACTGGCACCACAATTCGTACATCACATGGCCCGTCTGCATTCGCATGATTGGTCAGCCGCCGATCTCACGGGATTCGACATCCCGCGGCCACAAACCACGGACGCGATTGACTGGCGGCTGGCTTTTTGGGACCGCGCTTGGGAGGAGGATGCCCTGGAGCCGCATCCGACGATGATCCTGACGCAGCAGTGGCTCTGGGAAAATCGACCCACCGTTGACCACATCTCTCTTCTTCACGGCGACTTCCGCAACGGCAATTTTCTCTTCGATGAAGAAGCCGGGAAGATCACTGCGGTCATTGACTGGGAGCTCTGCTACCTGGGAGATCGGCATTCCGATCTTGCCTACGCAATGTTGCCTGCCTGGGGATCCCTTGACGAGTCAGGCACATTCCTGAACGCCGGACTCCTTGAGACGGAGACATTCATTTCCGAATATGAGCGAGTCTCGGGTCTGCCGGTTGATCGGAAACGCCTTGAATACTACCTTGTGTACAACTTGTACTGGTCCGTGCTTGCCCTGATCGGAACGGCTCCTCGAAATGCCGCACTTCGAATGACTCAACTCGATGTGATGTACAACTATATTTATCCTGGGCTAGGGGCGTTTTTTAACGGCGAGCTAAACCGAATTCTCTCAAAGGACTAAACCGTGATTCCTTCTATCACCCAGCAGCTGAAGTCAATTCACCTCCGGTTCAAGGACTCTGTAATGCCAGTCCTGCCCGACGGGAACGACTTTGTACACGAGCAGGCGCAGCTCATTTCTGCCGCGCTCGAATTCCTCATTGATACTCATGAACACGAGTACCGCTACGAGGTAATTGAAAACATCGAATACCGCAACCTACTTAATGAGCTTTCCCAGGAAGCCGCGGAAACCACGCCGGAGGTGCGAGCAGTGCTGTCCGAGGCCGGTCCGGCACCGCAGGAAGCATCTATCCCGTTGTCCGATATCTCGGATCAAAACCGCCGGATGAAAGAAGTTAGCCAACATCTCTTTAACGCCCTAGTCGCGGATAGCGGATCGACCAAGGCGCGCAGAGCGCGAAAGCTTATGGCCGCAACCGCCGAACGGCAGGTGGCTCGGGAATTGGCGTGGTATCGCCTCACAGGATTTCCACAGGAACCAGGTGAAATCGGAGCCGTTCTAGCCGTGCAGCACGGCTGAAACATAGATGAGTGGCCGCAGCTTCGGAACGGATCAGTAATTTACTGGACCGCTCTGTATGAAGACGCAGGTTTGCCAAGTGGCCTACCGGTTGGATACGCACCGGCAGGCCACTTGCTGGCTCTGCCCGGCATCCCAGTTCTGGAGGTCCAGGACATCGTGGAACGCCGGAACTGATGCTCGGTGCGCGGCTTGTCCCGACATGAGCCTGGACCTGACCCGGCCGGCTGCTGGACTACATGTTCGGCGTCACGGCGGACGCCGCCATGCTTCCCATCGCCCAGGTACTCGTCGTCGAGAGGGGGGCGAACCGGTGGTGATTGCCGAGAGCCACCGCACCATCTACCACGCGGCCCTGGCCCACGGATCGAACCGTCTGGTCACCCTCGTGGAACAGGCGTCGCAGCTGCTGGCCGAGATGCGCGTCGAGGCGCCGGACCGTATGCTCGGGTCGCTGCTGGGGCGATCCTGGAGAAGGGGGACGTCCTCGCGGCGTACCTAGCCATGGCGCAGGCCACCGCGTGAAGCGCCGAAGAGCGGGGTTTGTTGAAACCGGTTCAGGCGGGCGATATTCGTATCGCACTTGATGGCCCAGACGGCGGCCCGCATGATGGCCGTGCAGGAAAACGGCAACGGGGCCCGAGGGAGGACACTGACATGGCAATCCGACTTGTTACGACGGCGGAGTCCCTCCGCGCGCAAAGCCGCCTGCTGCTGACGCAAAAGAACGGCTCCTCCCTGGGCCTCGTGCCCACCATGGGCGCCCTGCATGCAGGCCACGGGCGGCTGGCCCGAACAGCCGCCGAACAGAATGACGTCGTGGTGGCCTCCATCTTTGTGAACCCGCTGCAGTTCGGCGAGGCACAGGACCTGGACCGGTATCCGCGGACGCTCGAGGCGGACATGGCACTGCTCGAGGAGCAGGGCGTGGACCTGGTCTTCGCGCCGTCGGTCGAGGAGATGTACCCGGGCGGCCAGCCGATGGTGAGGATCACCTCCGGTCCGCTGGGGGAGAAGTGGGAGGGCGCGTCCCGGCCCGGGCACTTCGACGGCGCACTCACCGTGGTGGCCAAGCTGCTGCACCTGGGCACCCCGGGCACCGGCCTTCCCGCCGGGAGCGCCTTCGTCGCCGGCTCCGGCGGCGGGCTGCCGGCTTATCGCGCCTACTTCGGGCAGAAGGACGCCCAGCAACTGGCCCTGGTCCGCCGCATGGTGGCCGATCTCAACTTCCCCGTTGAGATCGTAGCCGTGCCAACCGCCCGTGACACCGACGGACTGGCACTGTCCAGCCGGAACCGCTTCCTTTCCGACGAGGAGCGCGAGGCCGCACTGGTCCTGTCCCGCGCGCTGCACCTCATCGAGGCGCGGGCCAACACGAAGGAGCCGCTTGATGTCGGTTCGGCCAGGGTCCTGATCGAGTCCCAGCCCCTGGTCCAGCTCGACTACCTCGACGTCGTCGATCCCGTCACGCTGGAGCCGCTCGCCAAGAACTGCCACGAGACACCCTTCCGCGGCGAACGGCTGGCACTGGTTGCCGCGAAGGTCGGCGCCGTGCGGCTGATCGACAACCTGCCGCTCAACTCCCAGCGTTCAACTCCGCGATGAACTAAATCCCGGGTGACTTGGGGTGGGTTTGCCGTTTCCTGTGGCGCTGATGTTGGCTTCGAATTGTCCCGTTAGAGGGTAATTGATTAGCAACTCCGGCTCTTTCCGCCTGTCATATTGGGCGGCAAGCCCGTTCGTCTCCGGGCGCCCGGTTGCCTCGACCGCGTTCTCGAGTTCCTCTTTTGCCGTCGCGGCGTCCTCGAATGGCGGTGCGCAGTACGGCCCAGGCCTATTCCTTCGCCTTCCGGACGGCCGGAGGGCGCCGGGCGGATCGTCAGCGTCGAACTTTCTCCCGGCCGGTCGGCTGCTCTCCCAGAGTGCGAGTCTCCAGCGCCGGCCTACTGGAGGAGCGCCGTCCCTTGGGACGACGTTAGGAGACGGCCGGAAGTCGATTCTATGTCCGCAGATACGATGATCACACGCTGGCCTCTTCGTTCCACGCGGCTGCGGATGACCAGCTGGCGCTCTTGCGAAATAACGATGGGCCGATGATACGTCAGGGCAAGGTCGACGAGCCGGACGGGCAGTGCACCGGCCTTCCCCTGAGCGGCTCGCCGCAATGCAAAATCCGCCATTCCCACATGCAGTCCGCCGTGCACAACGCCGTGGTGGTTTGCCATGCGGTCGCTTGGAGTAATGAGTGTCTGAACTTCTTCCCCACGATGCGCAACCGCAGTCACACCCAAAAGTTCTGACACCACAGCCGACTGCCGCAACTGCATCGCCTCCTGTTGTCCGCTCAGGAGTGGTTCGAGGGGTTGATGTGGAACCACGATGAACCTCGCCGTACAAACGAGGAGGGCTGCACCGTCCGGTCGACGGACGGTTGTCTGAGATACTCCGGAATGTTCGTTCAGGCATAGCTGCTCGCCGCGAGCCTGGACCATTTCGCCTGGCGTGGCCAGTTCCCCAACTACGTCCATCCGGAGATTGACCGTTCGAAGGCTGGTCAGGGGCGGCAGAGAGCGGGCGAGTGCGTTACCCGTTGTCATATCCGCAAGGACGCCGAACAACCCCAAGGATATTTCGTCGGGTATTGCTTCAGAGGGAAGCTGCATACTCCCAAGCGACCATTCGTCTCCCGCAGCTTCGAGCCTGCTACCCGAGAGGATTTCAGCGGGAAGGGCGTCCGCGTCCGCGGGGAATGTCGGGCAACCAGCCAGTGCTTGTTGCGTTGGGAGTTCTGTTGTCACGTTGGATCCTTCCCGGGACGCCATAATTAATGCCCATTAGTCTACATCCTGATAAACCGAGTGTCTAATCTTGTAGTAAATTAATTCATATCCTGCCATTGATGCGGGTGAGGCGCACTCCGGGGGCATTTCCTCGTAGGCGCCAGGCGGAAGGTAGATTTTGAACATGACACTGAGCGAAAGAGCTGCCACCGGCACGCTGGAAGAAGGCAACCTTGCGCAGGTACCGCCCGGAAGCGCGCGGTCAATTCTGCTGACGATTCTCGGCGAACTGGTCCGCCACGATCAGGAGCCTGTATGGACGTCGTCGCTGCTCTACGTTCTGGAGGGGATGGGATTTGAGGAGCGAACCGCCCGCCAGGCGATCAACCGCGGCGCAACCGCCGGGTGGATCAAAGGAAACCGCACGGGACGCGAAGTCCGCTGGGAGTTGGCGGATGAGGGTCGGCGACTCATTGAACAGGGCATTGTCAGGCTCGGTTCGGTGGGCACCCAGGAACACGCCTGGGACGGAAGATGGCTAACGCTAATCATCAGCGTTCCTCAAAGTCAGCGGAAGGTGCGCAAGAAGCTGTACGGTGCGCTGCGCTGGGCAGGATTCGGCAATCCGGCCCCGGGTGTCTGGCTCACCCCGCACCTAGACCGTGAGGACGAAGCGCTGAGTATCATCAAAGAGCTGGAATTGTCCGCTTCGACCTTGTCCTTTTCGGGTCCCACGCGGGCCATCGGGCTGTCGGACCAGCAGATTGTCGGGAACGCCTGGAATCTGGAGGACACCGCGCAGGCTTACGAGTCGCTGATCGCCCGCTACAGCAAGGTCGTCCCACACGGCGCCGACGAACTACTCTTCACCCATCTGGCGTTGGTCAATGAATGGCAGCGCATCCCGTTCATGGACCCCCAGCTCCCGACCGAGCTTATGCCGGACTGGGCAGGGGCCAAGGCCTCCGAGCTGGTGAGCTCCCTGCGCGCCGAATGGACTCAGCCGGCCCGCGCCCGATGGCAGGAAATCTGCCGGAAGGACCCCGCAGCCGGCTGAGAAGCATCGCTTCCTCATACTGCTGCCGTTAGATCAGGGTGGTTGCAGTCACCGCCCCGGCCAGCGAATGAAGGATGGCTCCTCGGGTTTGAACGGGATGGTCTATTGGTCGGGCCCAATGGTCCGGCGAGCGGAGCCACCGGATACGACGTATTGCCTCCGCTGCCCTGTCATCGTTGGCAGCCCGTGACTCATCCTCATCCCGCGCAAAAAACCGGTCTGGCTTTGAGTCGTAAACGACGTGTTTGGTCATTAAGGATGCGACGGTAGAGGATGTTGGGTAGCCGCCGTTTTAGCGCTCGGCGAGCCTCCCACGCGTTTGTCTCAGCGGTCTTCTTAGTAGTAGTACGTCGCGCTTTGGCAGGCGGCCACGATGTGCACCGCTGAGTTGAGCCGCCCGTTCCCTCCGGTGCTGAGTCTGTGTCGGTTTTGGTTGCCGCTTTGCGGTGTAGGTGGCGAAGTGTGAGGCACTGGGGAATGTGATATCAGCGACGTGGCCGAGAAGTTGGCCGCCAACATCGGGGATTTCCTGCAGCGTGGTGGCGGACACGGCCAAGGCCTTAGAGTTTGGGCCTCGTTGACTTTGATGCCTGCATCCACGCGTCGAAGGTCAGCCAACATTTCAGGGGCAAATTCGCGTCTGAGCACATCGGTGGCTGTTGCAGGCCGGATGGCAGGCAGCGCGGCAGCAGCCTTCTAGGCACGGAGTCCCGGCTCGAAACCGCCGAATATCAGTTCGCGCAGGAGCCGGTGCAGGCGGTTGAGCTCCAGGCTCGCTCGTGGCCGAGGTCCTCCCGTGGTTCGGCCAGCAGGCGCAAAATGATGCTCTGGTTTTCGGCGGTGACTGCCCGCAGATTCTCCTGCCGGAGGGCAGTGACGGCAACGGCGAAGGCATCGGCCGGGTAGTTCATGCGGCCACCGCCGGTGGAAAGGACTCTGACTTTCATGGCCAGTGTTGAGGGCCCATCCACAACGGACTCCCCGTCGGCAACAAGGATCTGGGCAGTTCTGCGTTCCAGGCCGTTGGCGCCCTCGATGGCGCATCTGCGTTCAGGCCAATGCGCGGCCCGTTCGAGCAGTTGCTTGGCGGTGCCGGCATTGACCGCAAAATCGCCGCACCGCGAGCTGACGGCGGAGTAGTCGACAGCTGAGGCGGTGATGGAGGACTCACGCGGGCCGATACCGATAACGATCATGTCCGGTTTCCTCTCGTCGGCGTCGGTGGTGCGGAGATGAGACGGCGGCTCAAAATCGCTCATGATTCCGCCGTCGAGCATGCGGTTCCACGAACCAACCATCGCTTACGCCGCACCGCCTAGGGACAGAGCAAACGGGGAAATCATCCGCTGCCTCCAACGCCATGTCATCCGCGAGGTCGACCACCTCACCGAAGCGAACCCAAAAGACCGGCGAGATCGGGAGTTGGCAACTATATTAGCGTCACGCGGTGATGGAACACTTCTTCGCGTACCTGAAAGGGGAGCTCTTCCACCAAGTCCGGCTCCTCAGCGCCGGCAGCGCAGCTGAAGGAACACTTCCGCTCATACAACATGGAAGGATCTCCACAAGGCTCAAGTGCCTGAGCCCAGTGCGAAACTGCGCTCAGGCACTTGCGGCTTAAGTCCTAATAAACCCGGGCCAGCCTTCGGGTCCACTCCTGCACGATTGGGTAGTCAACCGACCACGGCTGCGCGGGCGCGTTCGTTAGATGGTATGGCTTTCTTCCCTAGACCGCCGGCATTTTGCCGGAAATCCGTTGCCGCAGTAGAAACTTCTGGATTTTTCCCGATGCCGTCATAGGGAAGTCCCTCGTGAAATGCCATTCGACGGGGACCTTGTACCGGGCCATGTGCGCCCTGCAGTATTCGGTCAGCTCTTCCGGTCCTACTTCCCCAGTGTCAGAGGCTCGCACAATCGCAACGACACGCTCCCCCCAGTGTTCGTCTGGCATGCCCAGCACGCAGGCATCCAAGATTCCCGGATATCCCAAGAGCAGATCCTCGATCTCACGGGGATAGATGTTCTCCCCGCCGCGAATGATCATATCTTTTAGCCGCCCTGTAATGGTGAGATACCCCTGGCTGTCCATGCTGGCGAGATCCCCGGTGTGCAGCCAACCTTCTGCATCAATGGTTTGCGCTGTATCTTCGGGCCTTCCGTAGTAACCCAGCATTGCCTGGTAACCTCGGGCGACTATTTCACCGGTTTCACCGACTGGAAGCGTGGTCCCGGCAACGGGGTCGATGATCTTTACTTCCATGTGCGGCATGGGCTGGCCGATGGTCTCGGACTGGTGCGCGTCGTCGTCATCCAGGTATGTCTGGGTCAGAATGCCATGGAGTTCGGTCTGTCCAAAGTGGATCCCCACCTTGCAACGGAAGGCCGCCTTCGTTTGGCGCACCAGTTCCGCCGGAACGACGGAGGCCCCGGACAAAACTGTCCGCATGGTTGAAAGATCCGTGCGGGCCAGGTCTTCATGGGCCAGGACGGCGCGGAGCATCGTAGGAACGAGGACGGTAATTGTTCCCCGATAAGCCTCGACAAGTTCCAAGAAAAGTCCCGGTTCAAAGCCCGGCATGAGGACATAGGTCCCTCGCTGATCGAATGTCGCGAAGGGATAAATGCCGCTCGCGCCAACGTGGAACAGCGGCATGGAATTGATCCAGACGTCCGCCCCGGCCATCTCGGAGCGCTGTCCGACGAACCGTGAAGAGTTGACGAGACCCTTGTGGTGGAGCATGGCACCTTTGGGCGCCCCCGTGGTTCCGGAGGTGAATTGGATTTGAGCCGGATCGTCAGGATGGACCTCCGGCAGGGTGCGGACGGACCGGCTTCCGTCGGCCACAAAGTTCTCCCAATCCGCAATAGGTATGGCCTCGCGCAGGAATTCCAGGCCCGGGCGGATCCGCTGGATGGCACTGGCAGTGTCGAATCCCCGGTATTCCTCCCCGAACACCACGCCCGCCGCTTCGGACTGCCGCAGCACGTGTTCGAGCTCGCGGTCCCGGAAGGCAGGATTAACCGTCACGAGCACCAGCCCTGCCATCGCTGCGCCGTACTGCAGGAAGAGCCATTCCACGCAGTTGGATGACCAGATTGCCACCCGCTCGCCGGGTTCGAACCGCTGCAGCAACGCCTGGGAAACCTCCTCAACATGGGCCAACAGCTCCGCGTAGGTCCAGCTCCGGCGGCTGGCCGGATCTTTCTGTCCGTCCACCAAGGCCACACGGTCCGGCGCTTCCGCTGTCGCTGCGCGCAGTAGCTGGGGAATCGTCGTGTCGCACAGCTCACCGATGGATTCGCTGGACCAGTATGACTGAGTCAAATGCTTCATTGTCACTTGTCCTCCTCAGGCGGTGCAGCAATTTTTGCAGGCTTGGGACGGGCTGTGTACCTCACCTGGATGTTCATGAATTCTTCCAAGCCCCATGGACCATTTTCCACGCCGTAACCGCTCCATTTGATCCCACCGAACGGCAGGTCGGGTCCGAGGGCCAAATGGTCGTTTACGAAGGCTGTACCGCAGTCCAGCCTCGCGGCCACTTCCTGGGCGCGTTCGATGTTGGGGCTCCAGACGGAACCCGACAGCCCGAACTTTGTCGCGTTTGCGCGGTCGATGACCTCTTCCACATCGTCGTAGGGCATTACCGGAACGGCGGGACCAAACTGCTCCTCGTCGACGATTCGCATGCCCTCCTTGACTCCGGTGAGCACGGTGGGTGGAAAGAAATAGCCGGGCCCTTCGGAAGGGAGCCCGCCCGCGACCGCGGTGGCACCGTTGGCGAGAGCATCTGCGACAAGCTCCGTGACCTTGTCGAACTGCATTTTATTTTGGACGGGTCCCACCTGAACTCCCTCGCTGTCCCCCGGACCCACACGCACTTTGCCGGCGCGGGCGGCAAAGGCGGCGACAAATTCATCGTGCAGGGGGCGGGGAACGAAGATCCGCTTGATGCCTGCGCAGATCTGCCCGTTGTTGATGAAAGCTCCCCAGAACATGTCCTTAGCAACGGTCGCAGGATCTGCATCATCGAGAATAATGGCGGCATCATTGCCACCCAGTTCCAGCGTAAAGCGTTTAAGGTCTGCCACGGCGTTCGCCGCGACCTTCTTGCCCGTGGCAACGGAACCTGTGAAGCTGATCTTAGCCACATCGGGGTGAGAGGTCATCCATGAGCCGAGTTCATCTCCGCCGCTGACAACGTTGAGGACGCCGGGTGGCAGGTGCTTGGCTAGCAGGCTACCGATCAGCAACGTAGTCAGCGGTGTATATGGTGAGGGCTTCAGCACCACGGTGTTGCCCGCGAGCAGGGCCGGACCAACCTTCCATCCGACGAGCAGCACCGGAAAATTCCAGGGTGTAATAGCAGCGACTACGCCCAACGGGCGATGCACCACTTCAGCGTAGCTGTGCTGGTCGTCCCGCACGACTGTCGTCTTCAGCTCCAGCTCGCTGCTCGCCTGCAGCCATCGAGCCGCCTCGACAATTTCATACTCCGCCGCCTTGAGTGGCTTGCCCTGTTCGGCTGACAGCGTTACCGCCAACGCAGGTGCTTCCTCCTTGAGCGCCGCCGCGCAAGCAACGAGTGCAGAACGCCGCGCCGCCGGCTCAGCTGCCCAATTCGGTTGCGCCCGGCGGGCGCTTTCCATGGCTAAATCCAGTTGTTCCCGGCTGCATTCAGGTGCCTGGGAGAAGATCTCGCCGGTGGCCGGATTGATCACCCCGAACGTTGTTGCTGCGGCGACCTGGTCGCCATTGACTGTCATCAAAAAGTCGGTCATCAGAACACCATCACTGCCCGGGCACCCTGTTCGCCGGCGCAGTAACTTACTGCATCGTTGACCTCGTCGAATCCAAACGTCTTCGTCACCAGCTCATCGAGCTTCAGTACCCCGGCTTCATAGAGCGCCACCATCTTGGGGACATCCCTGCGGACATGCGCGGACCCGTAGAGCGATCCTTTAATGGACTTCTCCGTTAGGACCATGCCGGTAAACGCAGGCACCTTGACGAGGACGTCGTCCGGCGCCGCGCCCACCAGCACTGTCTGGCCGCCACGTCGCGTCATCCGGATGGCATTGGTGACTGTTTCCTGGCGTCCTACTACCTCGAGGGCAACGTCGACGCCCCGCCCCCCGGTAAGCTTGCGGACCTCTTTAACGAGGTTCTCCGACGGCTTGAGCACATGGGTCGCGCCCAAAAGCTGGGCCAGCTCCAGCCTTTCGTCGTGCATGTCGACCGCGATGATAGTGCTTGCACCGCTGACACGAGCACCTTGAATCGCATTAAGGCCGACGCCTCCACAGCCCAGCACCGCGACGGTGTCGCCAACATTGATGTCCGCCGTGTTGGCACTGGCACCGAAACCCGTCAGCACACCGCAGCCAATCAGTGCGGCCGAGGCCAACGGAATGGTTTCCGGGATCTTAATGACGGAGCGGGAGGGCACCACACAGCGCTGGGAAAAAGTCCCCAGCCCGGCCATCTGATAGACGCCCCGGCCTTGGTGCTTGTACCGCAGGCTTCCATCCAGCAGGGAACCCCTGGCGAAGGCTGCTCCGGCGGTTTCACACAACTGAGGCTGACCCTTGATGCAGTAGAAGCATTCGCCGCACTGCGCCAGCCAGGACAGAACCACACGGTCGCCCGGCTTAACGTCGGTGACGCCATCTCCGACCTCGACTACGGTGCCGGCACCTTCGTGTCCCAGCACTACGGGGAGGGGATTTTGCAG
This sequence comes from Arthrobacter globiformis, assembly GCF_030815865.1. Lineage (NCBI taxonomy): Bacteria > Bacillati > Actinomycetota > Actinomycetes > Micrococcales > Micrococcaceae > Arthrobacter > Arthrobacter globiformis. The sequence continues at coordinate 758,815 of NZ_JAUSXI010000001.1, read as the reverse complement.
CTTTTCCGTATAAACGGCGATGTCGGAGTGGCAAACGCCTGTGGCTCCGATATCCACGGAGACTTCACCGGGTCGCGGATGTTCCAGATCGACATCAACAATCTGCAAGGGTGTGTTGGGGACTTCCAATAGGGCTGCCCGCGGCATGGCAGACCTCCTTCACTGTCTACAGCATGAGAAATAAAATTTCCTAACATGTATGAGCTAAGCACCCCAAGGGGGTTGCGCACCACCCCGTTCAGCCAATAATCTACATTTTAGGAAAAAAAGTTTCTTCTTATGTAGATCAACTTGAGGGGCAGTCGTCCGCGGCGATCGCGGACCCGTCAATGGGAGTACGCCATGGAACTGAAGGTCACGCGCTACCAAATCGATCCGGATGGAGTCGCCACCGTTTGGTTCAATCGGCCCGAACGGGGGAACTCCTGGACTGGCCGGATGCACGATGAATACCGGTATATTTGCAAGATCCTCGACGAGGACGCCAAGGTCCGAGTCATCATCGTGACCGGGGAGGGCAGGCACTTCTGCTCGGGGGCCGACTTCAAAGCGCTGTCAGGCTATGTAAAGGCTGATCACTACGACCCCGGGTTGTCCCCCCAGGCACTTAAGCCGGGTTACGGCGTCCGGCACGAATTCGATGCCGACATGGCGTGGCAATTGGGCATGAGCAAGCCGATGATCGCGGCTGTCAACGGGGCCTGTGCTGGCATAGCCGTCGCGATTGCTGCGTTCTGCGATCTCCGCTTCGCCGTGCAAGGAAGCAAAATCACCACGGTGGCACCTAAACTGGGCCTGCCGGCCGAATATGGACTGTCCTGGATCCTACCCCGCTTGATCGGGCTGACTCACACCGCCGATGTATTGTTCACGGGCCGGATCCTACTGGCCGAGGAAATGCAGCAAATGGGATTCTTCAACAAAGTCCTTCCCCAGGAAGATTTCCAAGACCACGTCCGCAGCTACGCGAGGCTGCTGGCCAGCAACTCCCCCCTGGCCGTCACTACCGCCAAGCGCCAGCTCTGGAACGACGTGTTGGCCCAAAATCCCGGCGCTTCTGTGAACGAAAGCAAGCGTCTCATCGGCGAGTTGATGCAGCACCCGGACTACGCAGAAGGTGTCGCTGCTCTTCTGGAGAAACGCCCGGCAAACTTTACTCGCTAGGCGCCGCCGTCAGAACCAGGCGGAGCGCCTCCCATGATCCCCAAAAAGAATGGTGCCTTGAATATGACTCAACTAACTGCCAATGCTCCGCAGTGGGGCCGGGAAGTTGAACGCGTCCACGTCGATTCCGTACCGTATCTCGCCTACCGCCAGCGTCCCCGTTCGGTGGCGGACTTCCTAGCCACGGCTCGACAGTGGAATCAACGTGAATACCTCGTTCAGGATGACCGGCGCTTTACGGTGGCCGAACATGAAGCCGCCGTCGCCCGGGTGGCACGGTATCTGGAAGAGCGGGGCGTCGGTCCCGGATCCAAGGTAGTGCTCTTGGGCTTCAACTCCATTGAATGGGTTGTCGGCTTCTGGGCGGTCCAGGCCTTGGGTGCCGTGGCGGTTCTGTGCAATGCCTGGTGGAGTGACGACGAGGCCGAAAGCGCGATCCGGCAGGTAGAACCTGCCCTGGTCATCACGCATCGGGCCACGACCTGGCCCAGCGCCGGATTCGACACCTTGCGCACCTTCGTCGATGACATCGGGGCCGAAGCCGAGCTTCCGCAATGGCCGCGGGACGAAAACGCACTGGCCATCATCATGTTCAGCTCTGGCACCACCGGAGCCCCCAAGGGCGTTTTAATGCCCCACCGAAGCGTGATCGCCAACATCCAGAACCTGTTGACCCTGACCGGCCGCCTGCCCAATGAGCTCACCGCCGAGCATCAGGGAACTGTCAGCCTCCTGTCCGTACCCCTGTTCCACCTTGCCGGGGTTCAAGTTTGCCTGACCAACCTCCTGTGCGGCGGCAAGCTGGTCTTCCTGCCGGGAAAATTCGACCCGGACCAGGTGCTCACCCTGATCGAAACCGAAAGGGTCAAGGCTTGGGGCAGCATTCCGACCATGGTGACACGCGTGCTGGATCATCCCGATTTCACCAGATACGACACCACCAGTGTCACCTCCGTCCCCATGGGCGGTGCCGCCATTTCTGCCCAGCTGCGGGAACGCGTCGCCCAGTCCTTCACTGGCGTCAAAAGTCGAGTGGGAAGCCTGTACGGTTTGACGGAAGCAGGCGGAGTGCTCGCTGCTGGCAGCGGCAAGGACGTTGCCGGTAAACCGGGTTGTGTGGGGCGGGCTCTGCCGGTCGTTGAACTGAAAATCTCTAATCCTGACGCGGACGGTATAGGCGAAGTCATGGCCCGAACGCCTACTGTCAGTGATGGGTATCTGGGCGAGTCGACGGCCATTACCGACGCTGGGGGCTGGCTATCCACCGGCGACCTCGGCCGGTTGGACGCGGACGGACTGCTATTCATCACTGGTCGGTCCAAGGACATCATTATCCGTGGAGGCGAAAACATTTCTTGCGTGCACGTCGAAGACGCCTTGGCAACCCATCCGGCCGTCCTTGAGGTGGCCGTCGTGGCATTGCCTCATGAAGATCTCGGCGAACAGGTGGGCGCTGCTTTTGTCCTGCGCCCGGGAATGCACGCCGCCCCAACCGAGCTGGCCGCCCATGCGGCGACCCGGCTGGGACGGTACGAAATTCCGACCTGCTGGTGGAACCATACGGGCCCGCTGCCCACCAATGCCACCGGCAAGATTCTACGTAAAGAGGTCCGTGACGAATGGCTGAAACATGGCATCCGGGATCGGATTGGATAGGGGGGCCTAGCTGTATTACCCACTGAGGTTGGTGACGCGGCTGGCGGGTGGTTGACCCTTGAGTGAGGTGTGGCCTCGGGGGTTGTGATTGTAGTGGTGCAGCCAGGCGGGGATTGCGGCGACGCGCCCTGCCTCTGAGGCGTAGGCCCATTCGTCGAGCATGGTGCGGTGGAAGCGCCCGACTTTGCCGTTGATTTGGGGCCAGTAGGGGCGTGTGCGTTTGTGTTTGATCTCGGGCCCAGGGCGTCTTTGAACGCGTAGGAGCGGTAGCAGGAGCCGTTGTCCGCCAGGACCCGGCTCACCGTGATGCCGGCGGCGTTGAAGGAGCGTTCGCGTGTATCCAGAAGCGCGCGGCGGTCTCCTTTTTCTCGTCGGCGAGTATCTCGGTGTTACTCGGAGCGCAATGATCCTTCACTCCCGCCGGACCGGGGTCCGGCGCGGGGACCGCAACGGTCGGCTGGAGAGATCCTCCATGCCGTCTTCGCGCAGCTCCCGGTAACGGTTTGCCCAGCGTGCCGCTGTCGTGACTGAAACCTGGAACCGCTCGGCCACCCGACGCAACGGCCACACGTCCTCGACTATGCACTTTGCAAGCTCGGACCGTCCCCGGCGGGCAAGAAAAGCATTAGGGTGGGACATCGAAGACCTCCGTTTGTGGAACTGGACTCTAGACAAGCCCCACTCGGAGGTCTTCTTCATGTCACCCCACCACACCGACTGTCACTAACGTCTGTGGCTAATACACCTCGCGCACCTCGCCCACGAAGGGGGCTGTACAACCGGATCGGTTGCACAGCCCCCTTCGTGTTTCCACCGCCCCGAGGGATTCGACGACCCTCTCCGGCCCTAGAAACCGTTGGAGAGTGCCGTGATCTGTTCGCCAGAGTAGCCCAGCTGTTCCAGGATCTCATGCGTGTGTTCGCCTGCTGCCGGCGGGGCAGCCACGCGCAGACGGGGCGTCTGATCGAAACGGACAGGAGCATCAACGCTGATAGCCTCTACGCCGTCGACTGCGATGCCGTCCACGCTCACCCAGGCACCTGTCAGTCTTGCCTGCTCGTCCGCGAGGACTTCCTCTGGGGTCTGCACGGGGGCCCACCAGACATCATGCTCGTCAAAGATCTGCCTCCATTGTTCCAGCGTCCTGCTGCCGAATGCCGCATCCAGGACTGGAATGAATTCCTTGCGATTCTTGGAAATCGCCCTTGCCGAAGAAAACCTTTCATCCTCTAGCAGGGCGGATTGTCCAATGGCGGCGAGGACGCGCGGCAGGTGGCGCTTGGCCTCCACCCCGACCAGGAAGAACCAGCGATCATCGGACGTCTTATACGAGTTGTAGAGGGGCGTGGGGCAGTTCTCCCGAGGATAGGGAGGACGGGGTCGTCCGCCAAGTGCCTTGGCCCCGAGCTCCCCGGCCAGCGCCCACATGCCGGTGCGGAGCAAAGAAGATTCCACGAAGCGGCCACGCCCTGTTTTTTCACGCTCGTACAGGGCGGCCAAAATACCGGCCACCGACGTCATGGCGGTGAAAGTGTCCCCCAGCCCCTGCATGAGGGGGGCCGGCGCCGTCCCCTGGGTGGTAATTTCATGCGCTATGCCAGTCCGCCCGAAAAATGAGGCAAGGTCATAACCTGCGCGCTCCTGATCGGGGCCACCCCAGCCGTAGGCCGTCAGCGAGCAGAAGATCAGTCTTGGATGCTGCTCCGCTACATCGGCCGGGTATAGTCCGAGCTTCTGCAGTGCTGAGGGGCGCATATTCGACACGAGGATGTCCGCGCCCTCAAGCAGTTTGTGAAATGCCTCAAGTCCGGCTTCGCTTCGCACGTTGAGTTCAATCGACTTCTTTGCCCGATTCGCGGAGATAAAGGCACCGTTCGGAGCGTCAGCGCGGGCCCCCATCGACCCCCAAATGTGACGCATCGCCTCACCACCATGCGGCTCCACCTTGATCACTTCGGCACCCCAATCCGAAAGTACCCCGGTCGCTGCGGGGCCCGCCATCCAGTGGGCTAGTTCAATGACCCGAACGCCGCGGAGCGGCTGCGGGTGGTCCTGCGAATCCGTTGTCATGTACGACCTCACTGGCTAGGGCGGCGCCGATACGCCGCGCGTGCAATTCCAATACAAGCCATTCTACATTCATAGAAACTTTATGTCGATCTATGTAGAATATGAGCATGCCAGCGGCCGTGGACGCGATGCTGATCTTGCTGTGCATCTGGAATTAATCCGCCCTAGCCCGGTATGTTCCTGCACCGTCTGGAAAAGAGCCAACGAGCGACCGGAGGGCACGCCTACATGCAGGCTACGGCGGCCATACGTCCCCCGGTCGTCCTTATCCAGCCTTCGCTGCTCCCGATCCAAGAAGTCGTCAGAACGGCCAAACATGAGCATGCAGACGGAGGCGGCCGCCCTGCGGGGCCCCCTCCTCATCTAACCTGGTCGTGCTACCTCTTGCCGCCCAGGGTCTCCCCGGGACGGTGGAAGTCCCTCAATCGTCGGCGGCCGACACTTTAAGAAACGAGGTTTTGAAGCTGCACCCCAGCCCTCTTATGGATCCCCGGTAACGGTGCCATCCAGACGCTGAACTTATGCGCAGGATGGAGCAGTTCACGTGCCGCACATGCTCCGGGGTGCCTCCCTAAGCTGGCCCCATTGTTAGAGACTGCCACTTCGCAGAAGGGCAGCGGGGCGGACATCCTCAGCTGAATCAGGACCGGGTTCTGGGGCGGCGACAAGCCAGGATTTTCACATTGATCGCCCCTAAGAGGTAAGGGAACCATCGCAATCGTCGGCGACGTGTGATCCCCGGCACCCATGAGCGGCGACCCCACAAAGGGCCGCCGCTGGGCGTAAGAGTATTAGCCGCGGGTGGCGGCAGAGTTTCTCCAGCTACTCCTCGGGCGCCAGGACTACGTTCAGCCCATTCAGGGACGGGTCGTGGCGAACTTGGCAAGACAACCGCGATGAAGATTCGTCGTAGCATTCCGTCTCCACCAGCAGTTCCAGCTCGTCCTCGCTGCGCTCACCTAGCGAAACGACCACGTCCCGGTCCAGAAAGATATGGCACGTTGCGCACGAGGCCGTTCCCCCGCAGGAAGCCATGACGGGCAGATCATTGTCACGCAGCGACTCCATCAGGCTCTGGTCCGGCTCCCATTCGAGGATGTGCTTTTCGCCCTCGCGATCGATTACGTTGATGACATTGTTCATTGCTAGATCCTTCCAAAAGGTTTTAGGCGGCCACGGGGCGGGCTGACTGCGCGAGCCCCGCGCCCGGATCGGCGGCCAGTGTTCGGTCGAGTTCGACGCCGGCTGCAATCAGCTTCTTCCCGGGCAAGAAATCCGCCAGGCCGCCGACGGTGTCAATGGCGGCCAGGCGTCCGCTGCGCAGATACAGGACGGAAAAACGCCCGTCTGCGGGGTTGCCACGTAGGAGAACTTCATCTTCGGGCTGCTGGATACCCGCCGTCTGAAGCCTGAGCCCGTGCTGGATAGTCCAGAACCACGGAACTTCGGGTTTCTTTGGCTCGAGTCCAAGAATATGACTGGCCACCTGGTCGGCTTGGCTCAGAGCGTTCTGGATGCATTCAAGCCTCCTGCTCGTCCCTTCGAACGGGCATATGGAGCGAGTAACGTCGCCGGCGGCGTAGACATACGGGTCAGACGTCAGGCCGTTTTCATCCACTAGAATTCCATCATTGCATTCCAACCCGGCATTCTCTGCGAGGCCCTGGTGCGGGACGACCCCTATTCCCACCAACACCACGTCGGCCTCGAACATTGCGCCGTCGGTGGTGAAGACGCGCTCAGCCCTGCCGTCGCCCTCTATATGTGACGCCGCCGAGCCAAATGCGAACCGTATCCCGTGGGACTCATGCAGTTTTTGGAAGTAGTGGGAAACGACAGAGGATGTCACTCGGTTCATCACGCGGTCCTGGAACTCCAGTACGGTGACGTTGCAGCCCCTGGCTGCGGCAGCAGCCGCTACTTCCAGTCCGATGTACCCAGCACCGAGGATGACCACCTTGGAACCGGCGATCAGCCCCGACTTCAGTGTCAAGGCGTCCGTCTTGGTCTTCAGCACTTGGACACCTGCGAGCTCCGAGCCGGGGATAGTCAGCTTCCGGGCACTCGAGCCTGTGGCCAGGACCAACCGGTGGTAGGGCAGGCCGGAGCCATCCGAGAGCGCCACCATGCGCTTTTGCCGGTCGATCTGAAGCACTGACGTTGCTGGCTTGAGGGTAATGTCCTTGTCCTGGAAGTAGCTGGCCTTACGCAGCAGAGCGCTGTCATCCTGAGCGTCTGGCTTTAGCAGGTCCTTGGAAAGCGGCGGCCGCTCGTAGGGAGCGTGGCTCTCCTGGTCGATGATGATCACGCCGCCGTGCCAGCCAAGTTCCCGCAACCGACCGGCAGCCTGTACGCCGGCATGTCCGGCGCCGACGATCACAACTGATTTATCAGACATTACAGTTCAACTTCTTTCTGCCGCTGAGACGCTCAGGAGCGTCGCTGATCGAGCTTGACGTGGAGATGCTCCGGCCCTACGACCAGGCTGTTGCCATGCAGGTACTCGACGGGGTGGGCCGCATCGAGTTCGATGGCGTCGATTCGTTCCGCGATCAGCTGGGCCGAAACCTTCTTTTCCAGGCGGGCCAGGGGCGCGCCAACGCAGCTGTGGATTCCGTGGCCGAAGCCCAGGGACGCACTGGTATCGCGGTCAATGTCCAAGGTATCGGCATTGGGGAATTTGGTTTCGTCCCGGTTGGCCGAACCGTTGAGTAAGCGAACAGCAGAACCGGCCGGAATCGTTACCCCTGCAACTTCAACGTCCTCCGTGGTCTTACGGACGACGCGGTGGACAGCGCCACGGTAGCGGAGCAGCTCCTCGATGAAGAGTTCCGCATCTTTCGGTGTCTCCCGAATGCGGGTGAGGAGTTCGGGATGCTTGCTGTATTCGAAGAACATGTTGGCCAGCTGCAGTGTGGTGGTTTCGTGGCCCGCGACGAACATGAACGAGCACAGTTCTGTGGCTTCCTTCTCCGTGAGGAGCCCTTCCTTCCACTGCCTGGCGATGTGTCCACCGACCGATTCGCTTTTTGTGGCATAGAGGCGCTCGAGGTTCGCGGTGAGGTACGCGAAGAATTCCATAGCGCTTTGCTCGTCGGTGCCGGTTCCCGGCGCCTGGCGGCCCAGCCGGCCGAAGTAGGAGAACAGTTCGTCAGACCAGAATTTCATCTTCGCAAGGTCCTCGGATGGGACGTCCAGAATGCCGCTGATGGTGCCGAGGCTCAACGGCAGACAGTATCTTGCGACGACGTCCCCGCCGCCGTTGGCGATGAGGTCATCCAGTAGCTTTTCGGCAGTTTCCCCAACCCGGCTTTCAACAATGGCTACGGCCTTGGGCGCGAATGCCCGTGCCACCACGGCGCGCAGCCGCGTGTGGTAGGGATCGTCAATCATGGTCAAAAACGTCAGTGGAGCCGGCTCCAGCACCTGGGAGGAGAAGATTTTCGGGGCGCGCATAGCCTTGCGCACATCGTCATATCGGGAGATGTACCAGACATCGGCCTGGGGTGTGTAGCAACGCAGGACAGGGGCGTTGGCCCTCATCCATTGGTAGTGGGCGTAGGGGTCGCCCTGGGAGCCATTGTCATCAATGACTTTGTACGGAACAAGGCCCTCGGGCCATTCCAGTTCGTGGGAGTAGGGGGGCAGTTTCGTGGGGGCGGAAGTAACAGACATCGTCGTCCTTTCTTGGTCCGATGGACCAAGAATTCCAGCCGTGGCGGGTGTCACATAGTTGATTTCCGGTGACCGGAAAATTCAGTGCGCCGTCCAAGGGCACGGGCAAGCCCATGGGCCGCCGTGGCTAGGGCCGGGACTGCCGCCTGTATGTTTTCCTGACCTTGGGGGTAGATGATGCTGAGCGCCGCAACGGCACCGTTGCCGGGTCCCAGTACGGGCACAGATATGCCGGTCCTGTCCGGAACTCCGAAGCCCGGGGCGCAGTAATAGCCCACTCGCCGGATCTCCGCCAAATTCCTCCGCAGCGTAACCGGCTCGGTGACTGTCTTGTTTGTCAGCGCCTCCAAAGGGCCGGACAGATAGCTTTCCTGATACTCCGGCGGTGCGAAGGCCAGCAGCACCAGGCCGGCCGAGCAGCAGTGGATCAGCATTCTCTCTGCCATGCGTCCGGCGCTAAGGGTGGAGTCACGCCCGGCCAGTTGCTCCAGGTAGAGTACTGACCTGCCGTCGAGAACGGACAGCAGCGTTGCCTGGCCTATCGACGCTTGGACGTCTTCCATAAACGGCAAGGCAGCTTCCCGCAGGCCCAACACCGGGGAGCTGCGGGATGCCAGCTCCCAAAACTTCAGTCCGGGTCGGATGTCGCCGCTGGGGTCGCGCTCCAGGAATCCATGTTTGATCAGCTCGATGACCATGCGGTGCGTTGTGGTTAGCGGCAAACCCGCACGAGAGGCCAGGGTCGACAGCGGCATCGCGGGGGTTTGTCGGTCAAAGGTCCCCATCAGTTTGGCGACGCGACTGATGACGGACTCCCCCGTCGGCGGGTGTTCTGTCATGGCTATCCCAGGTCCGAGCACGCCACGGACAACGTGCTTTCGGTCACGTACGTGGATTGCTCCGAAGAGAAGTAGGAGATGGCCGCGACGTGGGGCCGCCACCTTACGCCGCAGATGGTCATCGATGAGAGGTGGGAGATGACGCCCGGTTGTTGGGCGCCCAGATACTGCTCAGCTGTCCGGCAGGGCGACCGAAGCAGGTAACGGCGGATCGTCGGGTCGATGTCGTCAGCTGAGTCCTCCCGGGGGAAGTCGATGCGGCCAACTACGCAGTGCCCGGCAGCCACGGCTGCGGCTTTACGACGGTACCGGTGCAGGTTAGCCGTAACCCAAGGGGTTGGATAATTGGTGGCATGGCAGTTATGGGTAGCCTCGTGAGCCGGGTCCCCAAGGGCGTTCTTAGCGGCCACGCTGTCGTCGAACGCGAACTGGTGGATCATACCGAAGTAGCCCGATAGTCCCCATTCGGGGTCTGGCCCAGTAGCAACTTCTCTATCATCGCGCCTGGGCAATCCAGAACTTTAGTCATGCCAATCCAATCCTCTTCGGGCACGCCCTCACGCACAATCGGGCTTTCATTCTGGGTCCCATGACGGACCCCGTGTTTCAGTGGCGAAACCTGATCCGTATCCGGACACATCGGAGTACAACCAATGGCCAGTTATACGCTGCTGGTAACGGCGTTTCAATATTTGTAGCGCTTTAAGGTTTCTCCCCGAGGTGCGCGAGCCCCATAACCAGAGCATTTCCCGCGGAAAGCCCGTCGGGCTTCGATAGCAGGGTGACCGGTCAGGCAATTGGGTCAGCTAATTACTGCCGCCCACGGCAACCGGCACGCGCGCGGGGCGAAGGGCCGGACCCGGGCGTCAAAGCTGCGACTGCCGCATGTACCGCCGAATTTGTGGGCCAAGTAGTAGAGGGCCGCCGAAGCAAGCACTGCGGCTGCAGCGGAACGTAGCTCGCCCCCTCCCCGCGACGCCAGACTGGGATCAATCCAATCACGGACGCCGAGACGGCGGCGGTACCGACGCGGAAGGCAAGTCCGCGGACAAAGCGGACGACCGGCAGTGCCTGCCTCGCGTCGGGGGCCATGTATACCAGCGACGCGGTCACGAACACGGTGAGGCTACCGAGCGGGAAACTTATACGGCCTTTGAAACTTTATTTCAAGTCGTGTATAACATAAGAGCCATGGATCAGGTTTCATCTTCCTGACCGTTGGGCATTTTTGGACGCGCACACAGCTCAGGCACCCGTGGATGGACCGCACTCCTGGATAGCGAGAGAAACGGGCGGAAATGCCGATGAATCACGCAGACACAGAGGAGTTACCTTGACCGCAGAAACCCAGGCCACCGCCGCAGCCTCAGGCGCAGGGGCAACCGCCCGCTTCAGGGAGAACAAGACCATCGCCGCTGGCACTAGCACGGAGCGTGTCAATGCTCTCGCGGGTCGGCTGATCAAGGCTGTGAATGACGTCGTCCTGGAGGAGAAGGTCAGCTACGACGAATACAACGCCTTCAAGGCCTGGCTTATCAGGGTCGGGGAGGACGGGGAATGGCCGCTATTCCTAGACGTATGGGTGGAGCATTCCGTTGAAGAGGTCGCCAATGCCAACCGGCATGGCTCCAAGGGGACCATCGAGGGCCCTTATTACATCCCAGACGCCCCCGTCCAGCAGAGTCCGGCTACGCTGCCAATGCACGAGGACGAGCCCGGAAGTCAACTGCTGTTCCAGGGAGAGGTCAAGGGCATCGCCGGCGAACCGCTCGGCGGCGCCATGATCGAAATTTGGCACGCGGATGACCTTGGCTTCTACTCCCAGTTCGCCCCAGGCCTACCGGAGTGGAACCTCCGGGGCGCCATCACCACGGACGACCAGGGCAAGTTCCAGATCAACACCATCCAGCCCGCGCCTTACCAGATCCCTACCGACGGCGCATGTGGAGCGCTGATTGCCGCGGCAGGCTGGCACGCCTGGCGCCCGGCGCACCTGCACCTGAAGGTCTCGGCACCCGGCTATCGGCTCATCACCACCCAGCTCTACTTCGAAGGCGATGAGCATGTCGCCGACGACATCGCTTCGGCGGTGAAGCCTGAACTCGTGCTTGTACCGACCCGGCGCGCGGACGGCGAGGGCCTCGAAGTCACCTACGATTTCATCCTGGATCCCCACCACCAGGATTCAGAAATAGCAGTGGATTCCTCCCGCGGACCTAATTGAAGCAGCACGGCAGCTGCCCTCGATTCTGCAATCGGCGACAGAAGATTTACCACGGCCATCGAAGTGTCACTACAGTATGTTGCCCAACCGCCGACCAACCCCAAGTTTTATCCGTACTCCGGCGCAGCCAAGATGGGCCCACCGTGCGGACACGAAGGACGCGGAATCTACCCCGCTCCATGGCAGCCGATCCGAACTCGTCAGCGCCTTCGAGTATCTGCGTTCGGTGGGGTTCGGAAATTCAGTTTGGCACGGACTTCTACGAAAACAACCCCTGAAAGGCTTTCCCATGATGAACATGTTGATAATCGGACCTCCCGGATCCGGCAAGGGAACCCAGGCGCAACGCATATCGGAGCGCCTCGGCGTCGTTGCGATCTCCACCGGCGACATCTTCCGGGCCAACGTTAGGGGTGGGACGCCGCTGGGCATCGAGGCCAAACGGTACATGGATGCTGGAGATTTCGTGCCGGACAGCGTGACCAACAGAATGGTGCGCGATCGTCTGGGAGAGGACGACGTCGACGGCGGCTTCCTGCTCGATGGCTACCCCCGTACGACTGCCCAAGTGGACTACCTCGACGGAATCATCGCCGATAGTAAGCAGAAGATCGACGTGGTCCTACAGCTCACTGCCGACGACGAGGAACTGGTCAAGCGCCTGCTGGGCCGCGCCCAAGAAACGGCGCGCAGCGATGACAACGAAGCAGTCATCCGCCACCGCCTTGACCTTTACCACAACCAGACGGAAGACGTTATAGCGACGTACGCCGAGCGGGGCATATTGACCCGAGTGGACGGCCTTGGCGGCGTCGACGACGTAACGGAGCGTGTTGTGAAGGCGATCAGGGACTATGAGACAGTCCAAGCCCGCTCAGTGTAAATCAGTAGACAGAATCGCCCGGAATGGGGTAAAGCCCTCTCTGGGTGGGCCAAGACGATCTCTGTCTGCGGGCTACTGACCGCTCGGAGGCGTGCGGGCCGTCGTGTTTTGGGGGAAGGGGATTAGCAGGACGGCGTCGTTAGAATCAAGTCCAGCACCGGGAGCGTTTACGACGACCCCGGTGCTTCTCGTGCAGCGCACTGTCCCGGCGTACTAGTTCCACGGTTAATGTCGGTGACGGTCGAAAAGTGAGCCATTGTGACGGGGCGGATTTCAGCCAGTCGTTGCAACGGTTTATGAATCTGTCAGTGGTGAAGCCAGTCTAGTCAGGTGCTCCAGGGGGCTCTTCCAGCCCAAGATCTCGCGGGGCCTTCGATTGAGGTTCAGCGGCGACCATGGCGAGGTGTTCTGGCTGTGGACGCACCAAGTCTGTTCCTTTCGGAAAGTACTGCCGGAGCAGGCCATTAGTGTTCTCATTCGAGCCCCGTTGCCAAGGGCTGGCGGGATCGCAGAAGTACACCAGTATGAGAGTCCGCTGCGTGAAGTCCTGGTGGCAGGCCATTTCAGTGCCCTGATCCCAAGTGAGGGAACGGCGCAGGTGGGCCGGGAGGGCACTCATCGTCTCTGCCAGCCGGTCACGCAGATTCTCGGCTCCGCGGTTGCCTGCCAGATGCACGAGGATGATGAAGCGCGTGGTCCATTCGACCAACGTGCCGATGGCCGAGCGGCTGCCTTTTCCAATTATTAAATCGCCTTCCCAATGCCCTGGTATTTGCCTGCCGGTCACTTCTGCGGGCCTGTCACGGATCATGACCATGTCGGGGAAGCGCCTGGTCCGGTGCTCCTTCCGCCGGCGTGGCCGGCGACCCGTCCGCCCAGTCCGCAGCGAGACGGCCGGATCCACGGCAAGATCCAGGCTTCCACGCCCATACAGGGCCTGATAAACGGTCTCAGGAACGACGTGCATTTCCGGCTGTCCAGGGAAATCAGCCCGCAGCCGGTTGCTGATCTGGCGGGGGCTCCAGCGTTGTTCGAGGTGCTCCCGGACGAACTCCCGCAGCTCGGGGTTGGCGGCGATTTTCCCGGTTCGCTCACGGCTCCTTCTGCGTTCGGCACTGCGCTGGGCCGTCCGCGGTCGGTAGTTGCCAGAGGGTTCATGAACGTTGCGGCGGATCTCCCTGCTCACGGTCGAAGGACTGCGCCCAAGCTCCCTGGCGATGGCCCGTAGGCTGCGCCGGGCATGCAACAGGTCAGCGATCGTGATCCGTTCCGACTCGGAGAGAAATCGGGCGGAGATCACCGCCGGCCGTTGCCGCGAAATCGGTGGGTACTTCTTGATGTCCCCAGACTTCAATACGACCGAGTGGCCATGCCGCCAGCGAGTTCCGGAACTCCGACTGACCCCTACGATCCGGCAGGCTTCAGAATTACCCATTCCCTGTTTCATCAGCTGATCATAATGAGCACGTGCAGCGTTCTTCGGTGGGGCGCCCGGCCCCTTGGCGGTCTTTTCATAACTCCCAATTGCAACTCCCTATCACTCAGGTGTTGCAACCACCGCTAGACGCCAAGGCCCGCGAAATGGCTCACTTTTCGACCATCGCTGACAGTTAAGCCAAGGACTGTGGCGTCTCCCTGCACGCCTCACCGGCGGCAACGGCGTGTTGCCGCCTTCCACTCGGCGGCGGTGGCCGTCGCTTACTCTTGCGCCGCGAAACTTAGGCACAGCCAGTCCTGGTGCACCTGGAGTTAGTGGGGATCCACACATCCGTTGCCGCGATGTGGATGTGACCCTTGCCCACTTACCAGAATGGCAGGGTCGGCAGAGGGCCGTCGGCGTCGACGTTTTCGGCCGCGCCGCGAGCCAGCCATTCGAGTAGTCCCTCGCGGTCGGACGAGACGCACAGGGCACCATCCCCGATTACCCACTCGTCGCGTTCCTCCGTCACCAAGGTCATGCCCGGCGCTCCTTTGGCCCGCATCGTGCGCACGGCAGCGTCAATGGCATTGAGCACCGAGTCCGGGTCGGCCTCTTCGATGGTCCAGGCGGTGTCGAGGTCGTGATGGTGGACGACGACCTCGGCGATTCGCAACGCCACGATAGCTGTCGCGGGGATCTGCTTACCGTGCAGGTGCACCTCCTCGACCGCAAGCTCCCCTCCCAGCCGCTGGGCCTGCTCCGCAAAGTATTGAGCGGACTCGCGCAGCCGGCCAAGCAGTTCCTCACGAGGCAAATTCGCGAGGTCCGAAATTTCCTGGGCGCGTGCTTCCTCAGATGCGTAGAGCTGCTGCTCTTCGCCAGTGAGTGCCCAGTTAATGAGCTTGACCAAGGCGCGGCCGTTCGAGGCAAGGTGGGCAATGACGTGGGCCCGTGTCCACCCCTCACACAGGGACGGGGCAGTCATTTCATCGCCGGACAGCGACTCGACGGTGGCTAATAGCATGTCGGTCTCCCTGCCGAGGCGGGACAGGTCCGAGTGGAGGCGTGCGCGGTTGATCATCTATTTACCCTATCGATTGGCACGGTGCGCCACCCAAGGGTCCACGCCGCTTATCCATACTGAATTCGTCCCGATTCGGACGAGTTTGGTACTTGTCGAAGTCGCGTACGCCATTGCGCCGCCGCAGCAGGCATGTTGTGCCGCGGCGGGACGATAGGCCTCAGAGGCGCTTGGCCCGACGGCGTGGTCGGTGGTGAACTCCGCGATAGCCCGGTCGCCGTTGAATCGGCCGAGCCCGAAGTTGCCCTCGCCGCCGAACGGCACATGTGGCTCGTTGTGGACTGGCATCTCATTCGTGTGTGTCATCCCGGCCCTGATGCCTAGGCCGCATGCCGCGGTCAAGGTTCTGGGTGAATACGGGCTGGATAGCCGAAGTCGCTCGCGTTGGCCAGCCCCAGTGCGTGGGTCTCGTCGTCGGCCTTGATCACGCCCACCAGGGGGCCGAAGAATTCCTCGCGGGCGATCTCCATGACGGATGACGTCCGCGAAGACGGGGGTACGATCCGCCCCTGCACCTCGCCTTCGAGGACCGGGAAGTACTGTCGTCGTCGGATGACCCTGGCGACGGGAAGCACGACAAAGATACTTAGCGGCAAAGTTTGCTGGCGTTCGGTCACCCGTCGTGCAGCACGGTGTCTGTGCACCTCAAAGGACCTCGGTGGAGACCCACCTCGGTTGTAGACCCGGGGCCATGCAAACAGGGGGCCGCCTCGATGTCGAGATGGATGCCGGGTCATTGTCGAAATTAGGGCGGGATGGGAGGGTCGTTACCGTCTCGGTGCCCTGCGGTCGCAGCGCCCACAACCGCGAGAAAATTGTGGAGCAGCGTGGATCGGTCCTCACTCCGCCACGCGACTGCAAGCTCTACTTCGGGGGCTTCTTCGATGTCGCGATAGACCACTCCCTCCAGCTGGAGGGCACGAATGCTGGCTGGAAGGATGGCAACACCACCCCCGGCGGCCACCAGGGAGAGCATGGTGGAGGTCTCACTGGTCACTTGGGTGATGCGCGGTTGGTAGCCCGCTTGACGACAGATGGCTGCGGTGCTTCGGTAGAGCACGGACTCCGGTGGATAGGCAATGAATGCCTGATCTTGAAGTTCGCGGACCGACACTGGCCGGTCCATCGCATGGGAGCTGAAGGAGGGTAGCGCTACGATTAGCGGCTCACACGTTACGACGCGGTAGTCGATCTCCTGCGAGGCGACGGGCGGACGTAAAAGCGCCGCATCGAGGGTGCCATCCCGCAGCCCTTCCTCCATTGCCGGAGTAAGCATCTCGCCATGCAGGGTGAGCGACAGCCCCGGGAGTTCCTGCTTGGCGCGGCGCACGATCGGGGGCATAATCCCATAGGTCGCGGACCCGGAGAAGCCCACGCGCAACACCCCGGCGGCACCCTGCCCCACCTGGTATACGTCCGCCCGGAGTGTGCCGACGGCGTTGACAATCTGCCGTCCCCGGTTCAGCAGCTCCTGCCCAGCCGCCGTGAGCTCTACTCGACGGGTAGTGCGGTTAAACAAGCGCACACCCAACTGCTCCTCGAGCTGACGGATTTGCTGCGACAGGGGTGGCTGCGCCATGTGCAGGCGTTCAGCGGCACGTCCAAAGTGACGCTCCTCCGCTACAGCGATGAAGTAGTTCAGTTGCCGTATCTCCACTGTGGTGCCTTCCCTCGGCCCCGGTGTATCCGCTCCAAGACCAAATATAATTGATTCGCAGAATAACCATAAAGTCGGCGATTAATACTTACCCTCATACCTAACGGTACGAGTGGTCGCAAGACAGTAACCAAGCCAAGGGGGGTCCTGGTTCCTGCGGTCATCAACAGTCAGTCGGGGGTTTAAGCGAAAATCGTGACAGCCGAGGCCGAGGGTGCCCGGCACCGTACTCGGATCTAAGGAGCAGACCTGTCAGTCGGTGGCGCGGAACCGTGCCGCCAATTCGCTGCGGGAGCGAATCCCCAGCTTCCCGTAGATGCGCGTCAAGTGGTACTGCACAGTCTTCTCTGCCAGGAACAGGACACGGGCGGCCTCTTTATTGGTCGCGCCCCCGGCCACGAGCTCGGCTACCGCCTGCTCCTGAGCCGTGAGTTGGATCTGCGGGCGGGTCACGGCGGCGAGCACGGCGTCGGAAGGGTCGGGCGGGTTGCCGACGTCCAAACCTGTTGCCTTGAGCTCCCGGTCGCACCGGTCCACATAAGTGGCGGCTCCCAGGGAGTCGTAGAGGTCCCGTGCCACCCGCAGCACCGAGGATGCCAGGCGTCTCTTGCCCGCCCGTCGCATGCTCTGGCCGAACGCAAAGCTCACTCTTGCCCGCAGGTATGGCCGGTTAAGCCCCCGCAGGTGTCCGAGTGCCGCTTCGAAGTGCTCCCTGGCGGTATCGGGGTCCCCTTGGGCAGCCACGAGCCGGCCCCTCGCCCACGCCATTCGTGCCAGGTCCGACGGTATTGCCCGCTCTCGCCGTACCCGCTCGAAGGCTGTGAGGAACTTGTCGGCCATGTCGAGCTGGTCGGTCATGACGAGGGCATTGACGTAGGTGTCTTGCCAGGGCCAGAAGGAGACACGATCGTCTGTCCATGGGTCCAGCTCCGTCAGGGGCTGCAGCACTGCCAAGGCGCTTTCGTAGTCCGCGCGCGCCTCATGGAAACGCGCCCGGGCCAGGCTGGCCGGTACTTGCATGGCCCGGTAGGTGCCTGGCTGCACGGCGGCCTGGGAGACGTAGTATCGGGCCCTATCCCAGTCGCCGCGCATGGACCATAGTTCGGCGGCCGTCCAATATAACAATGGGCGGATCAATGGCATCCTCGAGGTCTCGAGCCGGACCGAGGCGTGGGCAACGGTGGCGGCAGCGGCATCCCAGTTACCGAGCACGAGGTGGGTGCGGGCCAGCCATGCCTCGGCCCAAAGGGAAATTCGCAAAGATCCACCCCGGAATTCAGTGGGGGCCGCGGCTTCGAAATTCACAAGGGCCTTCTCCGCGTCGTCCAAGCGCAGGGCCAGCCAGCCGGCACCCATTTGAACGCGCTGCTTTTGCGCGTTCTCGGACGCATGTTCGAAGGCTCTGTGATATGAAGCCTCTGCTTCCGCCAACCGTCCCCGAGCGTACAGGCCCAGCCCGTAGATGGCCTCGGACTCTATGTGGGCCGGGGTCCCTGGTTTTGTGAGGGACATGGCCTGCTCCGCCCAGCCCGTTATAAGCGGGCCGTCCCAGGAAGCCAACCCGTGCAGAACCAGGCGTTGGGCAACTTGCGCGGCGGCTGGGGGGTCCCGCTGCGGGTTGCTTGTGCTCCAGGCCATCTGCAGCTGGGTTTGGGCGCTGTGATTCTGTCCCGACGCGGTGGAGAGGTAACCCAACACGGAGGAGCGCAGCGGCGAAGCCGGCATGGCATCAACGGCCGCAGCCCACATCTGTGCCTGGGCCATATTGCCCGCACCAACGAGGGCGTCTACTGCTCTAAGGAGCCGATCGTTGGCGGTGGGGATGGCTGCGGAGAGCCTGGACGCGGAAAACAGCGCGGTGGAAACATCTTGCCAAGCCCCGACCAGTGCTTGTTGGGCGGCGTATTCTTCAAGCTCCGAGGCCAGTCCCTCGTCCGCGCCCGGGGTGGCGGAGACACGGTGGCCCAGTCGATCGCCCTCGATCTGGAGGATTTCCGCAGCCCGGCGGTGTAGTGCAATGCGTCGGCTGGGTACCATCTGCTCGTAGACGGACTCACCAGTACCGGCTTCGAAGAACGTCACCACCGTCCGGGTCTGTTCTACCGCCAGCCCCAGCAGCCCGGCACGGTGGCCCTCGTCGAGGACATCGATGACGGACGCCACTCCGCTGACGTGGGCAACCTCTGCTACTCCCGCACTGTGTCTGAGCACGGATACGGCCTCCGCGACGGCGACGAGGTCGGGAGACGCTACGTTGAGAAGACTGCGCACCCTGGCGCGCACGCGGGAGCTCGGAGGCAGGGACGGGAACCATGTCTGCCATGTTTCCGTGGGCAGTTCGTTCAGGAGCTCAACGATCGATTGGGGCAAACCTCCCGTATGCCGCACGAGCTCGTGAGCGGCCGTCGCGGTTAGGTCGATCCCAAACAAGCGCCGGGCAAGATCCTGGACCTGTTGCGGCGTCAGCGGTTCCAACGGAATGCGGGAAACCTGGTGCCCCGTGAAGAAGGAAAGCACGCCCGGAGGAAGGAGCTGAGCTTGGCTGGTGCCGAGAGTGATCACGAACAGGATCCGCTTACCGCGTAGCCGCCGCATTACGAACACCAGAATATGGAGGCTCTCTTCGTCCAGGTGCTGGACGTCATCGACGGCAACGACCACGCTTCCTTGCGATTGAAGCCCGTCGAGCTGTGAAATTAGAGTCGACGCGTAGTTGGCGATTTGACCAAGGTTCAGAGCTACGCCAACGGCCGCCGACGGTGCGGTGACTTGGTTGTAGTCCTTGGCAGAGCGCAACCGCTGGGAGGCCATGAGCTGGGAGTAGCCGGCGAGGGGGAACTGGGCCTCCCACTCGTCTCCTGTAGCCGAGAGCACGCGCACACCACGGGTCACAGCGCTGCAGTGCTCCAGGAAAAGATCCAGCAAGGCTGTCTTACCGGATCCCTGCGGGCCGCTGAGCACTACCGTTCGCACGCTGCCTTTACGTACTGTGCGCAGCGCTTCCAGCAACTTCTCGAAGACATCAGCCCGGCCGACCAGCGCCAGGTCCTCCTCGGTGTCGCCGTGATGGGCCGGGGTCATGCTGGCAAGTTTACTCGAGCGCGTCGTGCGGCCACGCCAGCGAGTTTCCGTCACAGTATGCTCAGCCGAGGTCCCCGCCAGCCACAGGGAGAATGCTGCCGGTGACATAGGACGCCTCGTCGGAGGCCATGAACACGATCGGTGCAGCCTGTTCGTCCAGAGTGCCGTATCGCTTCATAAAAGAGGACTCCAAAGTCTGATCGACGATTGTCTGATACCACGCCTTTTCGGTAATCGACTCCGCTTCCGGTCCGCGCTTGACCTTCCTGGGCGGAGCTTCCGTGCCGCCAGGGGCGGTTGCGACAACCCGGATACCGCGCCCGCCGACCTCCATGGCCAGGGACTGGGTGAGGGCGTTGACGCCGCCCTTCGCCGCGGCGTAAGGAACGCGATGCATCCCGCGGGTGGCGACTGAGGAGACGTTGACGATGGTTCCCGACCCCTGCTCGAGCATTGCTGGGAGTACGGCACGGCAGGACCAGAGGGTGGGAAAGAGGGAACGGCGGATCTCCCTCTCGATCTTCTCCTCGTCATACTCTTCGTAGGGGCGGGCCCAGATCGTTCCCCCCACGTTATTGACAAGTACGTCAACCCTGCCGTGAAGGTCCAACGCCGCGCTCACCGCCTGTTCTGCTCCCGCGAAGCTTTCCAGGTCCGCGGTCACGGAGCTCGCGGATCCTCCGGAGCCGGACGTCTGCGCGGCTTCCCGGATCCCCTGGGCGATCTCCTGCCCTATGTCGGAACGGTCCACAAGGACGACCGCGCCCCCTTCGGCCCCAATCCGCTCCGCTACCTTCCGGCCAATGCCTTGGGCGGCGCCCGTCACCACAGCCACCTTGCCGGCGAAACGGCCGGGCGTGACGAACTGTCCCACATACGCCGTCACCGCTGGAAACCTTTGTCCTTGGCGTCAATCGCCCCGGACATGGTGCCCTTGGCGTCGCGGGCGTGAGCCATAATGACTTCCCGGGCACGTTCCTTATCCTTTCGCTCGAACGCGTCCACGACGTCGAGGTGGTCTTGGGCGACCCACTCGAAGATCTCGGTACCCTCCACGAAGGTTGCTGCCATCTGGGCGTGGACATCGAGTCGACGGTACGACTCAAGCAGCATGGGGTTATCGCAGATCGTGAAGAGGTACTCGTGGAACTCTTCGTTGGTCCTCACATATTCTTCTGGATCGAGGACCCTGCCCTTGCCCACCGCACGTGTGGTCGCTTCGGCGAGACGACGGAACTGATTCAGCTGCTCCTCGCTGAGACGACCAAACATCAGCTCGGTGACTGCAAGCTCAAGGCCCATGCGGGCCTCCAGATGGGCGAAACTGTCCTCCTTGCGGAACTCAAGCTGACCAGTCTCCAGGGACGAAATAGCTTCAACGCGGCTGATCGTGTCGCCTTCAGTCTCGAGCTTCTCCACGGGGGCGGGCGCGCCCGTCTCGGCGTCTCCGCCTGTGGTCTCCTTGGGGGCGAAACGCTCGAAGTAGAAGTTGGCTGGCTGGATGTCCTCGGTGTCCAGCCACTTGGAGACGGCATTGACCATGGGCGGCGGTCCGCAGAGGTAGATATCGACGTCGCCATCGTTGAGGTGGGACGGCTGGATGATCTGGGTAACGTAGCCCGTGTGCGGGGCGGAGGTACCCGGTTCGGCAGCGATGTAATCCCAGGTGAAGCCCGGCAGCTTCGCTTCGTAGCTGCGCAGCCAGTCGAGGCCGACGATGTCGGCTTCGCGGGAGACGCCGTAGATCAGGTGGACCGGGGTGGCTGGCGGGTTCTCGGAGAGTTTCTCCAGGATTGACAGGAGCGGGGCTAGTCCGGTGCCGCCTGCGAGCAGGAGCAGGGGGCGCTTTGGTTCGCGGAGGAAGAAGGAGCCGTAGGGGCCCGTGAACTCGATGGTGTCCCCCACCACTGCCCGGTCCCGAAGATACTCGGACATTGCGCCCTGCGGGGTTATCCGGACCATGAAGGACGCATCCTGCAGTTTGGGGCCGTTGCTGAAGGAGTATGAGCGCTCGGCGTCGGTGCCCGGGACCTTAATGTTGACGTACTGGCCGGGCAGGAACGCCAGGGCCTCCCGGTTCTGCACCTCCAGGGCGAAGGAGATCGTGGACTCCGAGTGCTTGTCGAGCTCTCTGAGGGTGGAGGTGAACGTGGCTGCAGAGGTTTTCGCGGACTCCGAAGTGGCTGGGATCTGGATGGTGAGGTCCGACTCCGGGACCGCCTGGCAGGTGAGCAGGTAGCCCTTCTCGAGCTCCTCCTCGGTCATCGCGTCGTCGATGAAGTCACCAGGATCGAACGAGCCTGAGTCGCAAAAGGCCTTACACGTGCCGCAGGCACCGTCACGGCAGTCGGACGGGATGTTGATGCGCGCCTTGTAGGCCGCATCCATCACGGTCTCGAAGTCACCGACCTTGATGACCTTGGTCACGCCATCCTCGAAGCTGAGGGCTACCTGATGGCCCATGATTTCCTCCTAGGTGGTGGTCGCGTCCTCGCAACCTCCGAAAAAGTTAGTGCGAATGTCTTGTAGTAAGCAGATGTGGCGGCCAGGATGCTCCGACCGTCACCGTCCCGGTCGGACCCGGACGGCGCCGGATGCCGTCAGATCATGTAGACGTCCACCACGTGGTGGATGTAATCGTTCTTCAGTACAACCTTCTTCTTCAGGATCACCGGCTGCTCGGCGGAGAGGTCGATGGTGTAGAAGCTCGTGCCGAAATATGTGTCGGTGGTGTTGTACCGGAAGTACAGGGTGAACCAGTTGAAACGGACTTTCACCTGGTCGCCGTCGTGCTCCAGGACCTCCACGTCCGTGATGTTGTGCCCGGTTCGGGGCTCTGGCAGGGACGTGGCGGAGGAGCGATCTGTCTTGATCCGGAACACGCGGTCCTCGATGCCGCCGCGGTTGTCGTAGTAGATCAGGGAGATCTCGTTCTGGGGGTCCACCGTGAGCCGGTCGTCGACGTCCCACGCCGGCATCCAGTACTCGGAGTCCGGGTGGTAGCACTGGAGCCATTCGTCGAACTGGCGGTCGTCCAGCAGGCGGGCCTCTTTGTACAGGAAGGCGCGCACGGTTTCGAGGGTGGCGATCTCCTCGGCGCTCTTGAGCGCAGTCAGCGGGTTAATCAGGTTGGCCATTGGGGTCAGCACTCTCTGTGGGGGTCGGGGGTTCGGGGGCTCGGTCAGGCGGTGACCGGCACGGTTTCCTGGGCGAGGGTTTCCGCCTCGGCGAGGGCCTTGTCCATGACTTGCTTCCAGTACCCGTGCTGGATCGGGTAGAGGCCCTCGTCCTCGGTGCGCATGCCAGAGGCGATCACCCGGGACATGCCCAGTGCCTTGGCCTGCTCGTCAGGACCCGCGATCTCGTGAGTAGAGCCGCGCGTCATATCGTTCCACGGCGCCGAGGTGGCCCAGTAGGTCTTGTTGCAGGAGCGGAACTCTTCGAGGTCGTCCGGCGTGGCCATGCCGGTGGCGTTGAAGAAATCCTCGTACTGGCGGATGCGCTTTGAGCGGTTCTCTTGCGACTCGCCCTTTGGTGCTATGCAGTAGATCGTGACTTCGGTCTGGTCCGCTGAAATAGGGCGGAAGTGGCGGATCTGCGAGGAGAACTGGTCCATGATGTAGACGTTGGGGTACAGGCAGAGGTTGCGGGAGATGTTGATCATGAAGTTGGCCATCTCCTCGCCGTACTTCTGGACGAGCTCGTCGCGGCGGTCCCACAGCGGACGGTCCTCGGGGTTGGTCCATTCCTGCCACAGCAGCAGGTGCCCGTGGTCGTAGGAATAGAAGCCGCCCTTGACCTTCCCCCATTTGCCGGCGTCCATGGCCTTGGTCGTGTTGGCGGAGTCACCGGCGCTTCGGCGGGCGGTGGTTGCGGCGTAGTTCCAGTGCACGGCGGTGACGTGGTAGCCGTCGGCGCCGTTTTCCGCCTGGACCTTCCAGTTGCCGTCGTAGGTGTAGGTGGACGATCCGCGCAGGACCTCTAGTCCCTCCGGGGACTGGTCCACAATCGAATCGATGACCTTGGTGGCGTCTCCCAGGTGTTCCTCGAGTGGGAGGACGTCAGCGTTCAAGGAGCCGAAAAGGAAGCCGCGGTAGGAGTCGAAGCGGGCCACCTTGGTGAGGTCGTGCGAGCCCTCTTTGTTGAAGGTCTCCGGGTATCCGGCGTTGCGGGAGTCCTTGACCTTCAGCAGTTCCCCGGAGTTCTTGAAGGTCCAGCCGTGGAAAGGGCAGGTGAACGTGGTCCTGTTGTCGGTCTTGCGTCGGCAGAGCATCGCGCCTCGGTGCGAGCAGGCATTGACGATGCAGTTGATCTTCTCGTCCTTATCCCGGGTGATGACGACGGGAGTCCGCCCGATGTAGGTGGTGAAGTAGTCGCCCACGTTGGGGATCTGGGACTCGTGGGCGAGGTAGACCCAGTTGCCCTCGAAGATGTGCTTCATCTCCAGTTCGAAGATCTCTTCGTCCGTGAAGATCGCGCGCTTTGCCCGGATGACGCCGTTCTCACGATCGTCGATCACGGCGTCGGCAAGGACCTCACGGACACGGGTCAGGTTTTCGGTCATCACGTACTCCTTTTTCGGAGAGAATGGGGGCGGGCGGGCGACGTCCTTGGGGAACTAGGCTTCTGCCCGTTGGGGAAAGGTATGTGAGCCATTCTGGTGCAGCGTGATAGCTCTCACATCAGGCAAAACCCTAGGCTTGGCCTAGGGTGTTTTTATGTCCTTCCAGTTACCGAATACCTTGACAATCGATACTTGTTTAGTCCTTATCCCTCTATCTAACCTGAGATGGACGTCACGGAGGCCGATGGTCCAGCGGGCCCAGCCTGCGCCCGGCGCGTCAAGGCAGGACGGGAGCCCTTCCTGTCTTGGATACGAGGATGAGTGGAGAACACCATGATTGAGATTCAGGCGGACACCCGCAAAGAGAACGAGGGCACTGCCGTAGAGGCCGGCTCAAAGGCCACCGAGCGCTTCGCCGCCTCGGGCAAGCTCGCCGGCCTGGGCGTACCGAAGGAGCGTGTGAGCCTGCTCGCCGGAGCCCTGATCAAGGCCGCCAACGACATCGTCGTAGAGCACGAAGTCACCTACGAGGAGTACAACGCACTCAAAGCGTGGCTGATCAAAGTCGGCACCGATGGCGAGTGGCCCCTGTTCCTCGACGTGTGGCTCGAACACACAGTGGAAGATGTCAACTCCCAGGACCGCCCGGGCACCAAAGGCACCATCGAAGGCCCCTACTACGTACCGAACTCGCCGGTGCTCGAGTCCCCGGCCACCGTGGAAATGCGTGAGGGCGAAGAGGGTACTCCTCTGCGCTTCAGCGGCCGCTTCACCGACACGGACGGCAACCCGATCCAGAGCGCACAGCTGGAAATTTGGCATGCGGACGCGGCCGGGTTCTACTCCCAATACGCGCCCGGGCTCCCGGAGTGGCTCTTCCGCGCCACCGTGAAGGCTGACAAGGATGGCCAGTTCGTGGTCCATACCATGCGCCCGGCACCCTATCAGATCCCTACCGACGGAGCCTGTGGTCAGCTGATTAGTGCAGCAGGCTGGCATGCCTGGCGTCCGGCCCACATCCACATCAAGGTTTCTGCGCCGGGATACCAGCCGGTGACTCAGCAGCTTTACTTCCCCGGCGACCCGCATAACGCCGATGACATCGCTTCGGCAGTCAAGCCGGAGCTGATGCTCGACCCCAAGCCGCGCACCGATGGCGCTGCCGGCGAGGAGGCCGTTTACGACTACGTTCTCGCCAAGGAGGGCCAGCTAAAGTAAGGATCGTCCGGGGCGGCTAGGAGGACGCCTAACTGTGGCCAATGCGGCCGCCCGGCGGCCGTAACTCCGGCGCGGCGGTGGCTTACCCGCGGATCCCCCGGTCTCCGATCCTGCGGCTAGCGTGTCAATGTCGAGGAAAATCCGCGAAATTTCAGGGAGCCTAGCTCCCGGGGAAAATCGCGTCTTTCGACACGTCTTAAATCCGAGGTTTTGAGCCAGTGGGCTGCGGAGACCGGGGCCGTAACCTCGCGGTGCCGGGGGCGTTGCATACTCCCCCGCACGTACGGGTCGTGCCCGCCGCTGACCCCTTCTTCATCTTTGTCCTCGACACGCTCGCTCCACCTGACCCCGAAAGGAACCGCGCCGTTGAAGATCGAACGGATCGAAGCTATCCCCTACTCCATCCCTTACACGCATCCCCTGAAATTCGCCAGCGGCGAGGTAGCCAATGCTGACCATGTGCTGGTGCGTGTGTATACGGACGACGGGGTCGTGGGAGTTGCAGACGCACCTCCCCGCCCGTATACCTACGGGGAGACGCAGGAGTCGATCGGAACGATCATAGAGAAGACTTTTGCCCCGCAGCTGATCGGCGTCGAGATATTGGACCGCGAGCAGATCCATGCGGTATTGCGCCGCACCATTCACAATCAGGTCGCGAAGGGTGCCGTCGACATTGCAGTCTGGGACGCGATCGGCAAGACACTCAGCACGCCAGTCCACAAGTTGCTCGGAGGGTACACGGACCGGATGCGGGTCAGCCACATGCTCGGCTTCCGGCCCGCCCAGGAACTCCTCGACGAAGCCTTGCGCTTTGGAGAGGAATACGGCATCACCACGTTCAAGCTCAAGGTGGGCCGCCGGCCGCTGTCACTGGACGTGGAGGCATGCCGTGTGCTGCGCGAGGGGCTGGGTAAGGATGTGGAGATCTACATGGACGCGAACCGTGGCTGGACTGCAAACGAAGCCCTTGAGGTGCTGCGGCGGACCGAGGGATACGGGTTGACCCTGCTCGAGGAGCCATGTGACGCAAAGGAAGCAATGAGTCGGCGCCGCCTGGTCGACAAATCCCCAATCCCGGTAGTGGGCGACGAATCCGTCCCCACGGCCGGCGATGCGTCACGGGAACTGCTCGCCGGTGGCTGCAACGCCATCTGCATCAAGACCGCCCGCTCTGGCTTCACCGAGGCCACCGAGATCCTGGGCCTGTGCACCGGGCTCGGCGTGGATGTGACCATGGGCAACCAGATCGACACGCAGGTCGGCTCGCTGGCGACCATCGCCTTCGGTGCCGCCCACGAGGCCAGCAGCCGCCGGGCTGGGGAACTGTCCAACTTCCTCGACATGGCCGATGATCTGCTGGCCGACCCGCTCCGCATAATCAACGGCACGATTACGGTGCGCGATCTGCCAGGTGTCGGAGCCGAAATCGACGACGACAAGCTCGCGAAGTACCGCCTGTCCTAGCCCCCAACCACCAAGGAGAAAATAGTGTTGTTTTTGGCCCGGATGGACGTGCAATTCCCATCGCATCTCTCCCCCGAGGACGTCACCCGCATGCAGGGGCTGGAGAAGGAGTACTCCCAGGGGCTGCAAGAGGAAGGCCGTCTTGCCTCAATCTGGCGAGTGGTCGGCGAGTACGCAAACTATTCGGTGTTCGACGTCGGATCCAACGACGAGCTGCACCAGATCCTCAGTGGCTTCCCGATGTACCCCTACATGAAGATCAAGGTGACACCGCTAGCCAAACATCCCAACTCCATCCGCTAATGGATTTCAGCGGGCGGTTTTGTACCCCTTGCGATCCCCAGGAGTTGGTCGCGTGCGCACCAGTTAAGTCTTCTCAGCCCAATTATGATTGGCCATCCTTCCACACCCGTCATTGCCTCAGGAGCAACCATGCACCACCCTTCGAAGGCCGAGTCCAAGACTAATAAGGCAGGACCGGATCCCGTCCCCGGAGGACAACCGCTCTTCGAGAGGCCCGGGGTCGGCCCGGCTGGGGTACGCGACTTTCTACGGGATATCGGCCTGCACTACGCCTCGAACGGGGTCGTCGGGTTGGCGTTTTCCGCCTCCGGGCCGATCGCGGTCACTCTGACCGTCGGGTCGCTCGGCGGACTGACGCAGGCCCAGCTCGCGTCTTGGGTCTTCGCCATATTCCTCTCGGCCGGCGCGGCGACCTTGCTCATGTCAATGATCTATCGCCAGCCGCTGGGCTTTGCCTGGTCCATTCCGGGGACGGTCCTTCTGGGGCCGTCCCTGCAGCACCTGTCTTTCCCGGAGGTGGTCGGGGCGTTTTTCTCTGCCGGAGTGCTGATCCTCGCCCTCGGTGCTACCGGAGTAGTGCGCCCGATCATGGCCACGATTCCCTTGCCGATCGTCATGGCCATGGTTGCGGCCGTGTTCCTCCGGTTTGGGACGGACATCGTCTCCTCCACCCGGGCTGACCCCGCAGTGGCGGCGCCGATGGTCGTGGCGTTCCTCGTGCTCACCGCTGTACCCGCCCTGGGCAAGTACCTCCCTCCGGTACTCGGCACCCTGGCGGTGGGCGTCATCGCCGTCGTACTCAGCGGCCGGTTCATCGTTGAGGAGGGCGGACCGGTCCTCGCCACGCCCATGTTCACCGCCCCCGAGTTCACCTGGGCCGCCCAACTGGAACTCGTCATCCCCCTGGCACTCACAGTCCTGGTGGTGCAGAACGGGCAGGGTGCGGCGGTGCTCCGGGCTGCAGGCCACCGCCCGCCTGTCAATGTATTCGCGATGTGCTCCGGCGTGTTCTCCCTGCTCAACGCCGCCCTCGGCGGCGTCTCGGCCTGCGTAACGGGCCCCACCAACGCCCTGCTGACCGCCTCCGGGCAGAAACAGCGCCATTACACCGCCGGAGTGGTCTACGGACTGCTGTCGCTGGTCTGCGCTCTGCTGGCCCCCACGCTCACCCGCTTCATGCTCGCCACCCCAGAAGCCTTCGTTCTGGCCCTGGGGGGCATCGCCATGCTGCGGGCCCTCCAACAAGCCTTCGTTACCGCCTTCGCCACGAACTTCACCCTCGGAGCACTGGTGACTTTCGTCGTCACGATCTCCGGCCTGAACCTCTTCAACATCCATGCCGCGTTCTGGGGCGTGGTCATCGGCTACGCCGTATCCCGCCTGCTCGAGCGCCAGGACCACGCTACGGCCTGACGCCGCCGTGCCGCACGCAACAGCCCCATCCCCGACCTGGTTCGTCATCGGAAACACACCAGTGATCACGCCTGGGCCGACAGGAAACGACCGCGTGCAGGCAACTGGATGAACGCCATCTCGACGACTCCTTATATGAGTGCTTTCCGGTCCCAAGACGGAAGCCACGGCCGAAGCAGCTGGGAGGATGGCACAAGGCTGAGCAGTCAACTGCGGCTGACGCGTTGGCTCTGACGGGGCGGAACGAGGCGCACGCGCCTTCGTGATCGAGCCTGTACACCAAACGATCACTCTGACCCTGCTGACGAGACCTGGCATAGGTACGAGCAAGTCCGCTGGAAGCTTCCAGCAATCACGTAAAAAATACGTCCGTGGTTCTCATGACTGTGTGGCCTCCAGAAATATATGGATAAAAAGCAGAGAATGCTGAGCAAACGCAATAGCGCCTGGCGCATTCCCGCTACTTATCCCAGACCCCGCCATAGGTATTTGTAGAACTATCTGTGACGTCGTAGACTCTGGTCATGGACCCCGACGATCCCGGTGCAACTTCCGAACTGGCCGTTCAACGGTCCCGGTCGCTCAGCGCGCGATCCCTTCTCCTGACATTGCTTGGCGAGTTCGTTTTGCCCCATGGCGGGAGCGTCTGGACCGCCACGATCACTGAGACCCTCCAGACGCTTGGGGTCGAGGACAAGGCAGCGCGTCAGGCGCTGGCGCGCACCGCCTCCGCCGGGTTTATCAAGTCCGAACGGATCGGCCGTCGTACACTATGGCGACTGACAGAACTGGGCCACCAGCTCCTATCGGAGGGTACTGAACGTATCTATCAGTTTTCGAATCGTCCAGTGGAGTGGGATGGCCAGTGGCTGGTAGTCGCCGTGACGGTACCTGATACGCAGCGGAAGCTGCGCCACCAGCTACGGACCCAACTCACCTGGGCCGGCATGGGATCGCCCGCGCCCGGGCTTTGGGTGGTGCCGGGAGCCGGACGAGTCGATCAGGTCCGAAAGATCGTGAGCGATTTGGGCTTGGAGAGCACCACCCTCTCCTGGATCGGCCCAGCCTCAGGAATCGGTGAGACCAACAACATGGTTCATGCAGCCTGGCGGCTGGATGAGGTCAGGACCGCATATCAGAAGTTCCTGTCCGACTTTGAGCATCGGATCGCCCTGACGCCTATTCAGTCCTTTGCGGCCCAAACAGAACTCGTCCACAGGTGGCGGCAGTTTCCCTTCCTCGATCCAGAGCTGCCGGCAGAGCTGCTCGACAGCCACTGGCCAAGCAGCCGCGCGAGGATAGTATTCGACAAATGCCACGATGCTTGGCATGACCGTGCGCAGTCGTACTGGGTCTCCCTAAACAACGAGGCCGGAAACCGAAACTAGGAGGCCCTACGCTCCTGTGCGAGGCCTCCCCGGCCCGAGGATTGGGTGCCGGACCTGGTAGCCGTTAGCAGCACTAGGACGCTCGCCAAGATACTTCCGCAAGCAGCTGCCGCCCAAGCTTCGCGATACGACCACTGCGCCGCGAGCAATCCGAAGATAATAGGACCAGCAGCGGCCCCCGTGGCTCCGCCTGCCTGCAGAATTCCGGTGACCGAGGCGGCTGCGTTGGGTGA
This sequence comes from Arthrobacter globiformis, assembly GCF_030815865.1. Classification (NCBI taxonomy): domain Bacteria; kingdom Bacillati; phylum Actinomycetota; class Actinomycetes; order Micrococcales; family Micrococcaceae; genus Arthrobacter; species Arthrobacter globiformis. The sequence continues at coordinate 728,479 of NZ_JAUSXI010000001.1, read as the reverse complement.
GTAACGAACGCAGGCCAGCATCATGACCCCTGTCCATCCCCACCCGAAGGAGCATGCGATGAACGCGCCGGCCAGCACCCCGGTGAGCTGGCTGGAGGCAAGCATCGCAAAGCCTGCAGCGCCGGCGGCCAGCATTACCGCGACAATGACCAGGAGCCGGCGACTTTCCCCCTGGTCGGAGTACCAGCCGCTGGCCAGCCGGGTCGCGATACATGCAAAACTGCCGACGAGGGCAAGCACGGCGGCCTGATCCAGTGCGAGGCCCGAATCGACTGCGGTGGGGATGAGGAATACAGCCAGTGTGGTGGCTGCAGAGGTTCCGAGGCCCATGGCAACGGCCATGACGGTGACGAAGCCGAGGCGTGCGATCTTTCGTCGTTCTCCCCGCGGGACTACACGATGCTTGGGGAACAGGTTTTGATAAGGCAAGAGGCAGCTCGGCATAGCAAGTAGGCCGGCAGCGATGAATGACCAGCGCCAGCCGAGAGTGACACCGACCACGGGGATTGAGGCACCAGCAAGCAGGGTGGCCAACGGGATGGCTGCCTGCTTCGCGCCGAACATGAGGCCCTGGCGATTTCGATTGCCGTAGGACAGGGCCAGGTTGGACGCTGGTTGAGCCATCCCGTTTATCATGCCGCCCAAGGCGAGGAAGGCCAGCAGCGTCCAGAGCTCACGGACCAGGAGCCCGATCATGACCAAGACGGGAGCAGCAACCAGCGGGATAATCAGCAAGGATCTACCCGGGCCCAGCCGGTCAACAAGCCGACCTCCGAATACGGCACTAAAGGCGGAAGCGAGGTAGAAGGTGCCCATTGTGAGCCCAATACCTGCCTCGTCTACCCCCAGCTCCGGTGCGAGGAGGACGGAGGACGCACCGACCAGGAAGGCCGGCATCACCGACACCACAACCACCCCCGTTGCTGCGGTAGTGAGGATGAGCGTACTGCGTGACGCGCCCTGATTCGTATCCGCGGCCCCCATGGATCAGGGCACCACTGGCGGGGCTGTGACACTGAAGGACCTGACGTCGCCAGACCGGATGAGCTCGACGGCTTCCTCATCCGTAAATCCAGCTTCGGCGAGAATCTCCAGAGAGTGCTCTCCCAGCCGCGGCGCGTAGCCCCGCGGACGGCCGGGCGTCTGCTCAAATCGAATAGGCAGGTTGGGGACGGGATACGAGCCGTGCTCCGGGTGTTCCAGCCAGATGATTGATTCATTGTGCTGAACCTGGGGATCATTGAAGACGTCCTCGAGCCGATGGATGGGACCGCACGGCACCCCCTTCTCGTCCAGCAGTTCGAGCCACTCAGACGCGGGGAGGGTCGCAAAGATTTTCTCTAGCATCCGGATGAGTTCAGATCGGTTCCTGACACGGTCAGGATTTGTCCGGAATCGGTTGTCAGCAACCAGATCGTGGCGTTCCACCGCCGCCCCCAGACGCTGCCAGAACCTGTCGTTCAAACAGGCAACAATGAAGTAGCGACCGTCCGAGCCTCGAAAGGGCTGGTAGGGCACCAGCTGGGCGTGGCCGCCCCCGTGAGGCCGGACCGGAATTTTGGTCCGGTCATAGTGGGTGAGAATATTGGCGAGGTTCGCTACCTGGCCGTCGAGTAGATTGATGGTGACTTTCTGACCCACGCCGTTCAGGTCACGGCCACGGAGGGCCGCGCTGACGGCAAAGCCCAGCAGGAAAGAACCGGCGAAATCGGCAATGGGAACTCCGACCTTGACCGGAGCCCCGCCCGCTTCCCCGGTGAGACCCATAATTCCGCCCATTCCTTGCGCCAAAATGTCCATGCCGGGCTGATGCGCCCGGGGGCCGTCTTCGCCGAATGCGGTGATCGAGCAGTAGATCAATTGGTCATTGAGTCCGGCCACGTCTTCATATCTGATGCCGAGCCGGCGCACGGCATCGGGCCGGAAGGCTACGACCATAACGTCTGCATCGGCCAGCAGCCGTTCCAGGACCCGACGGCCGCCCTCGGAGTGTAGGTCAAGGGCCAGCGAGCGTTTACTGCGGTTCACCCCGTAGAAGTAGGCGCTGTCGCCCTCACCAAAGAGATTGTCGATGTGGCGGAAACTCTCGCCCTCGAGTGGTTCGATCTTGATCACGTCCGCGCCAAGGTCGCCCAGCATGGATGTTCCGTATGGTCCAGCGCCGATCTGGGAAAGGTCGACAATTCGGATTCCTGCCAATGGCAGGTGGGAGGTTTCCGTGCCCCTCACTCGGACGTCCGCAGAGCCCATTCCTGGGCCACCTGACGTCGCAGTACTTTGCCCGTGGCGTTGGTCGGCAGCTTCTCGGTGCGTAGCCACCAGCGTGACGGAATTTCGAACCGCCCCAAAGTACTGGCCGCATGGATCCGTAGATCTTCAGTGGTCGCCGTCGATCCCGTGCGGAGCACCACTGCGGCGCCTACTTCTTCTCCCAGGTCAGCATGGGGCAGACCCACGACAGCTACTTCGAGCACCTCGGGATGCGACTCCAGGCTTTCCTCGACGTGCACGCTAGCAATGTTCTCTCCGCCCCGAATAATGACGTCCTTCGAGCGTCCGGTGACGAAAAGATAGCCTTCCTCGTCGAGGTAACCCAGATCCCCGGTCGACACCCAACCCTCGGCATCGCCGATGGGCTCGTCCGAGTCCAGGTATCCTCCGGTTACAGCGGGGGTAAGTGCCTGTATCTCGCCGCTGCCGTCTTCGTTGCTGCCCTTGATGCGAATTTGCACAGCGGGAAGAACCTTGCCCACACATCCGCGCCGCCCGGCCACATCCTGTCCCGAACCGGCGGCCAGAACGCCTGTTTCCGTCATCCCGTATAGGCTGCCGACCCGTTGGCGCACGCCGCTGAAGCCTGACGCTACTTTGTTGCGCAACTCCTGGGATATTGCCGAACCGCCCATCGGCACTGATTTTACGCTTGAAGTGTCGTACTGCCCGAAATGGGGGTGGTCCAACACCCGCCCTACCATTGTGGGGACGCCGCCCCAGGTGCGCACTCGCTCCCGCTGTATTAACTCCAGTACCTGTGCAGGGTCGAACTTACCCTCGAGGAACACAAGCCGTCCTCCGGAGAGCAGCGTAGTTAGGGAGATCTGGAGTCCAGCGAGGTGGAAGAGTGGAACGGTCAGGAGACTGACCGTTCCGGGATGGTCGTCAGGTAGTTCACTCGGCAGCCGGCCGGTCAGGATGAGGACGTTGTGGATATTCGCGATGAGAGACCGATGTGGAACTTTCACCCCCTTGGGGAGCCCGGTAGTGCCAGAGCTGAACATGATCATGGCCAATGCCTCTTCGTCAATGTCATCCAGCCGGATAACCGAAGCGGGGGTACTTGCATCAATGACGCGGCGCACGTCTGTTATGGCCATGGTGGGAAGATCAAGATCGCGGTGCGTGACAACCAGATCGACGCCGGCACCGGAAAACGCAGTTGTGGACTCGTTGTCGCTCCACCATGCATTTCCCAAAACGACTGTCGCTCCCAGAACCTGCGTAGCCCAAAAAGTCACCACCCACTCGACCGAGTTGAAGGCTAGGAGGGCGATTCTCGAGTCGTGGGTCATTCCCCGCTCGGCCAATGCGTTCCGTACGGCGTCAACAGCCCCAAGGAATTGCCTGTAGGTCAGCCTTCGCTCTCCTTGGACCATAAATTCCCGATCCCCCCATCGTCCGGCGTCGATGAGGAACTCGCCCAGCTGCTGGCTGCGCTTGGCGTATTGGAGGCAGGGGTGGCCAGCGACCACACCTTCCACCACCTCACGGCCCCAACGAGTGCCGGTCCATTCTGCGATCATCTTGTGCTCTTCCTGTGAAACTGAGTGTAGTTGTCAGTGATGCGAGTACTAGTGGTTCCGCCAGGGGACAATCAGGCGTTCTATCTCCTTGATCACGAAGGACGCCAATACGCCGAGTATCGCGATGGTGATTAGTCCCACGTACATCGGTTCCACGTTGAAGGTCTGCCAGGAATTCCAGATCAAATAGCCTAGCCCGCTCTTGGCGCCCAGCATCTCGGCGACCGCAAGGAGCATCAGGGCCATGCCGACGGCCAAGTTAATGCCGGTCATGATCATGGGCATTGCCCCTGGCAGTGCGATGGTACGGAACGTCTGCAGTTTACTGGCGCGGAAGTTATGGCCGACGTCGCGGTAGACCTTGTCAATTTGCAGGACGCCGGCGGCGGTATTCACGACTATGGGATAGAAAACGCCGATTGCCACGACCGCGATCTTTGATTCTTCTCCCAAGCCGAAGATGAGCATCAGCAAGGGAAAGATCGCGCTTTTGGGGATGGGGTAGGTGGCGGCGACAATCGGTTCCATCGCAAGGCGGAATTTCTTGTACAGACCCATAGCGAGCCCAATACCCAGGGCGGGAATGCCGCCGAGCAGGGCAGCGCTGAACATTCTCTGGAGACTGATCCAAGTATGTTCGAGTAATTCACCTGAAGCGAGCATGGAGCCGAACTCGGGAGACGATTCCTGTGGGTGGAGGAAAGAACCTATCGTCGAGGAGACCGGTACGCGAAAGTACTTCCCATACCCCGAGGAGGGCGATCGGCACGAAGACTGCGATCAGGCGTTCACCCCATTTGGTGTCCAGGAATGAGCCTCCGCCCTTCCGTCCGGGCGCCAGGACGATGGTGGTGCTGGTGGTACGCGTGTCCAGGCTCATTTCTTGCCCCTTCCATTTCCTGATTGCAGGCGGGCAGCCGCGTCCACTTCGGCTCGCAGGGATCCCCAGATGCGGTAGACGATCTCTCCGTACTCAGGTTCCTTGCGAAGATGCAGCACGTCACGGGGTCGCTCAAAGGGAATATCGATCAAGTCCTTTACCTGCCCTGGCCTGGAGGACATGATCATGACGCGGTCACCGAGGGTGACTGCTTCATCGACGCTGTGGGTTATGAACACAACGGTTTTCTTGGTTTCGTCCCAGATCTTCAGCAGCTCACCCTGGAGGAGCGTTTTGTTCTGTTCGTCGAGTGCTGAGAAGGGTTCGTCCATGAGTAGGATCTCGGGGTCGTTGGAAAATGCGCGGGCAATGGAGACCCGCTGCCGCATGCCCCCTGAGAGCTGGTGGGGATAGGAGTTCGCGAAGGGTGTCAGCCCGGTCTTATCGAGGTAGTAGCCCACCGTGTCCCTGATCTGCTCCTTCGGTACTCCACGCATCTGCAGACCGTAGGCAGCATTGCGCCACACGGTCATCCAGGGAAAGATGGAGTCGCCCTGAAAGATCATTGAGTTGGTGGGGCGGTCAGTCTGGTCCTGGTCGATCTCGATCCGGCCTGATGACGGTTTCTCGAGCCCGGCGAGCATCCGCAACAGTGTGGTCTTTCCGCAGCCGCTCGGCCCCACGATGACAAAGAAGGAACCAGCCGCTATATCCAGGTTGAGGGTGTCGATCGCCTGTATGGTCTTCCCCCGTGAGTCGAAGGTCTTGGTCAGATCCTGGATCCGGATTTTCGCGTCCCTGGAATTCGTTCCGAGGCCGGGGGTGGACAACATCGCCTTTGGTGCTCCTGTCACCGACTCAATGGATTCATTCACGAGGTTTGTCACTTCTTCTCCTTGTAGGGACCGAGAGCCTTGCTTGCTGCTGCGGCAAACGAGGTGTCCACGGCTGAGGCCACGGTGATGTCCTTGTCCTCTATGTAGCCGCCTTGCTTCCAGAACTCCAGATCACTTTGCATCCCCGCAATATTGAGTGCGCCGTCAGGGTCAACGCCATGCGAAGTGGTCGCGGCCAGGGTTTCCGGCTTGGCGGAGGTTGCCTTGGCCAGGATGGAGATGATCTCCTTGGCCCCTTCTCCCACGAGCTTGCCGCCCTTGAGCGCGTCGTTGTAGTCACGGGCGCCGTGCAGGAATGCACGCATGAAGGCAGCAGCAGCCTCAGGCTCTTTGGCGGCGAATTGCTCCCCGTAGATCATGACGCCAATTTGCTGATTCGGGTAAACTTTGTGCGTACCGGCAAAGCGGACGGCGGCCCCCGACTCAACTGCCTGACTGACTGTAGGTTCCGTCGTGATGCTTGCATCGACTGCACGGTTCTCAAGGGCCGATATATGTTCGGGACCGGCTAGAATTGTGCGTTTGATGTCGCCCATGGTGAGGCCGCCTGCCTTGAGCATCTGGTTCAGAGCGGCCGACGTCGTGCCGCTCTCGGAGTAGTCCGCCACGGTCAGGCCCTTGAGATCCGCGTAGCCTTTGAACTTTCCGGAGTCGACCAGATCCTTGCGCACCAGCAAGGAAAGGTAGCTGTCATCCGCGGATGCATGGGACTTATCCGCAACGATCCGGATCTTCACGTCGCGTGCCAGCGCATTGAACAGTCCCGCCGAGGGGCTGCCACCACCGACATCCAGGCCGCCGGATCCCAACGGGGCCACCATCTCTGCAGCCGACCGGAAGGGAAGCAGTTCGACGCTGATGCCTTCCGCCTCGAAATAACCACGCTCCTGAGCGATAAAAAGCGGTGCGTCACTGCTGGAGTTAGTGGTTCCGACCGTGACCTTGGGAAGACTGCTTCCGGCCGCGCTCGAATTCCCGCCGCCGCAACCCGTTGCTGTAAGCAAGGTTGCCGCTCCGATTAGTAGAGCACTCGTGCACCGGAGCAAGCTGTTCCGTAACATCCGCTTCTTTTGAGGAACTGATCCCATTCTTCACGTCCTTGTGATATCGCAACCGGGTTACCCGACTGACTGGGGGAATAATCTCCCAAGGCCGCATGCGAGGCCTTGACATGTTCGTTCTACATCGTCGTGTCGTGCGTCTACGAGCTTGTCGCGTGATTCGCATCATGTCAAGGAGGACCAGCCAAGTCCCGGCGGCCTGAGTCCCGCCGAGTTTATTAGACACCCTGGTGTATTTGCGCAAGAAACATGTAGAGTATCTCCATCAAGGATTCTGCAAGGTAAGGAGTTCGGCAATGGAGCGCGTAACTGACCAGCTGGCGGAACCACCCATTCAACCCATGGACTGGCTCTCCGGTATCCGGGTCGTCGAGGTGACCATTGGGGTGTCCTCACCCCTGAATGCCCGGATACTGGCCGATCTCGGCGCCGAAGTCATTCGTGTGGAGTCAAAGGCGAAGCCGGACGTGAACCGCACCAGACTGAAGCGCAAGTCCGAAGCCAGTGACGTGCCGTCGGAAGAAACCTTCGGGCTCCTTCATGAGGCCAATGCCGGCAAGAAGAGCATCACCCTGAACCTCAAGACAGAAGAGGGCCCGCGGCTCCTGATGAAGCTTCTCGGTACTGCCGATGTGTTCGTCCAAAACTTTGTCCCGGGTTGGCTGGAACGGCTCGGACTGTCAATAGAAGAGATCCGTGCCACTTATCCACGCCTGATCGTCCTCTCCGCCTCCTGCTACGGCCAGGAGGGACCATACCGGGACCAACGAGCCTACGCCCCCGTGATGACTTCGCTGGCCGGGGTGGAGGGGCTCATTGGGTACGAGGACGGCGCCGTTCAGGGGACCATGGCGTCGGCTCTGGCTGACATGAATGCCTCTTTCGTCGGAGGGTTCGGAATCCTGAGTGCGCTCTGGGAGCGGGAGCATACTGGGCGCGGACGCCATCTGGACCTGTCCCAGACCGAAGCGGCGGCCATCCTCACAGGGGAAGCCACGGTCGAATGGCAGAGCACCGGCCGCGTGCCTGGCCCATGTGGAAACTCAGGGATGAGTCCTGGACCGTGGCACATGATTAAGTGTGGTCCGGACAACTGGGTGGGCGTCACTGGACTCTTGCCCGAAGAACTTGACGCTGTCACGCGGGCCGCGGATTCGCTCGGTTCGGAGGAACTGCATCAATGGTGCCTTGATCGCGGCATCGAGGCCGCAGTCGTCGCCCCGTCCGGGGGGGCGCAGCAGCCCGTGCTTGGCGAGAGCTCCCGCTTGGCGCAAACCGTGTCGCATCCGTTGATTGGTCCCATGCTGGTCAGTAGCTTGCCTTGGCAGCTCGATGGCTCCATAGCCCGGCTCAGCGGAGGGTCGCCCCTGCTCGGGGAGCACACCCGAGAGGTCCTGGCGGGAACGCTCGGCATCGCAGACGATGAGATCGACCGGCTGGCCGCCAACGGCGTACTGACCTAGGGTCTGAAACCCATTCCACCGACTCCAAGGCGCCGAGCCAAAGTTAGGAAGATCATGCTGCAAGGAATATCTGTTGTCGAAGTGGGATTCACGCGGGGAGCTGCATTCGCCGGGAAGCTGCTGGCTGATGCCGGAGCCGCAGTAACCAAAATCGATGTCGCGCCCGGTACCTTGCCGGAGGCTGCCCGGATTTATTTTGACGCAGACAAATCCGCATCGCTTTCGGTCGAGGCGCTCTCCGAGGTCATCACCACAGCCGACGTCGTCATCACTGACGTGCCCATGGAACTCCAAGCCTCAACCTTCGGCCAACCCCTAGACGTCCTGCGGAAGATGCACCCGCAGCTGGTGGTTTGCGAGCTGGTCCCTCTTCATGCCGGTTCCGGGCACACCTTCGGTTCCTGCGGTGAGCTGGCCATGCAGGCCGGCAGCGGGCTGCTCCATATGACCGGCGCCCCTGACCGGGAGCCTCTGGGTATCCCTTACCATCTAGGCTGTCTCCAGCTGGGTATCCACGGTGCCGGCGCGACGATGGCCGCCCTGCTGCGACGTCGGATCACTGGCAAGACGCCGGCTGTGCGCATCGTCGGCGCGGACGTCTTGGCGAGTTATCTGCGGATCTATGGTGCCGTCTCGGAATACTACGATGTTCCGCTGCTCCGAGACGGGCCTCGTGCTCCGGGATCCGGCGGTCGCTATCCCTTTGGACTGTTCCCCTGTGCGGATGGATATGTCGCAATGATCGCGCGTACGCCGCGGGACTGGGACAACATCCTCGCCATGATGGGCAACCCGGCCTGGTCGCAGGAATCGCGGTATCAGAATCTGCACGGCATCGCGATGGAGTACCCGGAGGAAGTTGACCGCCTCGTCGAACCGTGGCTGCGTGAACGCACCAGGGCCGAAATCATGGTGCTGGCGCAGCAGCATGCCATCCCTGTTGCCCCTGTCAAACGTGTCGATGAGGTAGTTGAAGACAAGCAGCTCGTCCACCGAAAGTTCTTCCGCAACATCATCGTTGACGGCAACCTCTACGCCATTGAGGGCCTGCCTTGGATCACGGAACCCGCCAATGAGCCCGTTGCTTCGGCTTCGGCTGGTGCCCGTTCAAAGTACGCCCAACAGGCAACCATTTAAGGAGAACCTCCATGGACCACGCTTCGCTGGACCCGCACGGACCGGCAATCAGGAACCGCTATACAGAGCTTGTTGGGATCGAGCATCCTATCGTCCAAGAGGGAATGGGGCCATTCAACACGACACAGCTAGCGGCCGCCGTGTCCAATGCCGGTGGCCTTGGCACAGTCAGCGTTCCCGGAACTGCCGGCGACCTGAACTTGGCCGCGCAAGAGTTCCGTGCTGCGGTCGAGGCATGCGCGGCACTCACCTCGCGCCCCTTCGCCGTCAACATACCGGTCGGCCACAAGAAGAACGGCGAAATTTCGACGTACTCACGTCTCTACCTCGACGCTGTCCTAGCCGCCCGGCGCGATGACTCTCACGTCGCCAGCACCCTCCGGGTGGTCACCACCTCCGCTGGTTTCCCCTATGACTTGAGCCGGGAATTGCACGATGAGGGTTTGATCCACCAGCACAAGGTCGGCTCCTCCCGACATGCAGTAAAGGCCGTTGAAGCTGGAGTCGACGTCGTTATCGCGGCGGGGCTGGAGATGGGTGGACATACCCCGTCGAGTGGCATGCATACCTTTGTTCTCGTCCCCAACATCGCGGACGACGTTTCGGTGCCCGTCGTCCTTACTGGTGGAGTACGGGACGGACGTGGGCTGGCCGCTGCTCTGGCGCTGGGGGCCGACGCAGTCGCACTGGGTACACGCTTTGCTGCCAGCACCGATAATCCCGACTGGCACCCGAACTATTCGAAGGCGCTGCTGAACGCCCGGGAAGGTGATGATGTCCTGATCAAGGGCGTCTATAGTCCTGCACGTATCCTGCGCAATGCTGCCTCCGGGATACTTCTCGAAGCTGACCCGACGCGTCAGCCGTCCTCCATCGAGAAGATCGAGCTGATGCGCAAGGCGCAGATTGAGGGCGACATTGATAACGGGCTGGTCCTCACAGGACAGGTCGCCAGTGGGATTCATGAGCTGATTTCCGTGGCCGAGTTTGTGCCGAACATGGCGCGTGAGGCCGCGCTCATCCTTGGCTCCCTCACCAAGAGCACCGTTCTGAAGTGAGCCCATGAAGACTCACCAAATACAGCACAACGCTTCCTGGGCCAGGGCAACAACGACGGCCATGTCGGCCCGGAGCGCCTCCGACGAGGAGGCGCTCCAGCGCGCCCTGGAGGTCAGCAGGCTTGCCCCTGCCCCCACCGAAGCCTTGTTCGGCATTACAGTGACTGACGCGGTACCTGGAAGTCTGCGGGTCGAACAGCAAATCCACTCCGCTGGCGACGCTAACCGGCCGTGGGGTTGGATCGGTCCTCTTGCCGACCTCACAGCAGGGCGCTCTGTTCTGACGCACCTCACGGAGGATCAGAGCTGCCGCACAGTGAATCTGCGGCTGGACTTCGGAGGGCGTTTGCCACGTGCCGGGGAGCGAGTCACCGCACACGGTCGGGTCATTGACTTGAGCGATGATTCCGCCCTGGCCGCATCGACACTCGTCGGCAGTGACGGAACCATCCTGGCGCACTGTGTCGGACGGTTCATGATCGTCTCCGGCGCGCACGCGGGCTCGCCTAAAGATGAATTGCCGCAGCCGACAACCGAGGCCCTTGAGCACCTCTTGGGGCTTCGAGTTCTAGAAAAGAGGCCCACAGCCCTGGTGCTTGGCGTCGCTCCGGATCGACGCCTGGCAAACTCCTTTGACATCATGCACGGTGGTGTCCAGTTTGCCCTGGCGGATGTCAGCCTGAGACACGTTATCGCGGAGACAACGTCGTTAGAAGCGAAGCATCTCGATCTGGCCGTCTCTTACCACCGGCCTGTCCACGTATCCGGTGAGACGATGACCATCTGTGCTTTTGTCGAGCGACAGGGCCGCCGGATTATCGTGGCTCGTATCCGCGCGAGGGACTCCCTCGACCGGCTGCTCTTTTCCGCAGAAGGAACGTTTGCTACTTCTCCCAGCGCACGAGACCAGGGCCAGTAATGAGCCTGAAAGTGCCCCACTACGCCACACTGACGCCGACACCGCAGCCCTTGGCCCCTCCCGTCCCGGACGGGACTCGTGGGTCGGGCGAGTGCACGAGGAGCCGTCGCGTTTGCACCAGGCCGCACGCCAATGTTGATATCCGAGTTATCGTCTTCGCCGGTGAGGGGACCATCTCTTGGCTGGGCTGACTTCAAGGTCCTTGACCCCTAAACCAAGACGGACCATTACGATCCTGCTCTCTCATCCGAGGCCGCGCGGTCCGGACGCGTTACCGCGTCTGGCCCGAGTTCGACGGCATGGTAAGGCAACTCCGCAGCCTAAGCCAGTGAAGGTTGGGAGGGCGTTTCAACACAGCTGGTGGTTGCCGCAGCTAGCCTAGGTCAAAGCAGTCCCCAGTGTGTGTCGGTGACGGCTCACCGACACCAGCGACACTCACGGGCCGGCATCTACCGTCCGCGAACGGCTCAGCGCAGTGCCGAGTACAGGAAGAGCCGGAAATGCACGTCGTGCCTAAGACCGTCTTGCAGGCCCTACACGAGCGTGGAAGCCTGGAACTCGCCGTGGATCCTGCTGTCTCGTGGCGGAACAGAGAACCTCCGGGGCCGGTTGGCGAAAATGATGAGCACCCGCCGGGCCGATCTGCGCCGCCCCCCACACGGGATCAAGGCACTGAAATGGCCCCCCATCAGACTTCACCCAGCGAACTCTAATCCTTGTCCACTTTTGCGATCCCGCCAGACCATGACAGCGCGCCTCGAACGCACGAGAACACTGTGTCCGCCAGTACTTCCCGAAAGGAACAGACTTGGTGCGTCCACAGCCAGAACACCTCGCCATGGTCGCCGCTGAACCTCAATCGAAGGCCCCGCGAGATCTTGGGCTGGAAGAGCCCCCTGGAGCACCCGATCAGACCGGCTTCACCACCGGCAGATTCACGGCCGTTGCAACGACCACTGAAATCCGCCGTCCACGAAACACTCACCTTTCGACCATCGCTCGACAACAGGCGCGGCGGCTCCCTTGGACATGTGTGAACAACGCCCGGCTGAATAGATGATCAGCTACAAGGGACGACCGGAACCGTTGGGCGTTACTAGAGGGCTGGCAACTGCAGTAGATGAGGCAAGGAACTGTCTGCCGGCCGGCCACCCGGGGCCCGGCCGCTGTTCGTCACCAGCAGGAGTTTGGGTTAGCCGCTGTGGAGGACCCACTTCCACCGCTTATGGGTGGCGATAGCACGTGCGGCGTACCCCTGATTGTCAACGGAGGCCTGATCATGTGCACGGACCTTTTAGAATGGCGGAAGAAAACATGCTACAACCTTATGAAGCTCGTCTACGGTAATGTATTATGAATCAAAATGGGCCGACCCGAAAGGAAGCTGCGATGAGCGACGATGCTGTGTACCTGGAAAAACGAGGCCCTGTCGGGCATCTCGTCCTGAATCGGCCGGAGAAGCATAACGCCCTGCGGTTTTCGGACTTGGACGACCTGGTGGACCTCCTCCATGAGGCTGAGGCTGACGATGAGATCCGTGTCATAATCCTCCGGGGTAACGGTAAAAGCTTCTGTGCGGGCCATGACTATAACGACGCCTTACGCTCCTATGGGCTGGAGGTTCAGGCCGATGGTTCGAAACCACGCAGGCCCAGCCAACGGAGCCGCCTAATCCGTGACCGGCGGCTCGGGGAGGGGTATAAAGCATTCCATTTCTCGCTCAAACCGGTGATTGCGCAGATCCACGGAGTTTGCACAGGAGCTGGAATGTACTTGGCTGAGATGGTCGACTTGGTGATTTGCTCGGAAAATGCACGCTTCAGCCACGCCGAACAGCGTTTCGGCCTGGCAGGAAACACTTGGCACCTCAACACCCAAATCCTGCTCTACGGGCCCAAGCGTGCGCGGGAGATCCTGCTCTTAGGCGATACCTTCGACGGGAAAGAAGCCCACGCCCTTGGGCTGGCGAACAGAAGCGTCCCGGAGGCTGAGCTCGAAGCAACTGCCGCGGACTGGGCCAGCCGAGTCGCCCAGCACCCGCGCGACGCGCTGGTGACGGGCAAGGCCATGTGGCAAATGGCCCTGGAGAGCCTGGGAGGTTCCGAGCAGTTTGCGCGCGGGTATGTTGGACACACTCTCGGTACCAATCTGCGATTCGAGGAGGACGAGTTTAATTTCCTGAAAGAGCGCAAAGCGCACGGAACGCGCGACGCTTTCCATGAACGAGACACCTACTATGACAAGTGAGCGCATCATGACGACCGCACCTACAACATTTCCTAGACGCGTTGACGGCAGGCCTGGCCAGCAGCACGGCGCTGACGGTCACCCAGGAGCCGCCTCAAATACTGTCATACGCACACTGGATTTAGCGGACACTGACGCCACCGGTCGTCACCATAACTCCGTAATCATGCGCTGGGTTGAGGCTTGTGAAGCAGGACTTTGGAAGAAGCATGGCCTGATAGACGTCTTTCCCTGTGCACCGCGGGTCCAGCATCTAATCAACTATGTCGCCCCGATGAGCTTCGATGAGCACGTCTCCGTCTCGGTTGGCGTAGCCTCAGTGGGACGGACGTCCATGACGTTCTTCTTTGAGGTCACGAGCTTGTCGGAAGGGAGACACGGAAGTGTTGTTGCCCACGGAACATTTACCGTCGTCAACATGCCAGACGGCAGCGAGCATCCGCAGCCATGGTCAGAACGGGTGCGTACTGCCCTCCTGGGCTGAAAAGGCGAGTGCTCTTACGAAGGGTCCCGTGCTAGTCGTGGAGGATTTGATCTCTGAATCAGTGGGATCCGTATGGCAGCAGTCTCCTTAAGAAGGCCGCCTAGCTGGCGGATCTCCCTTCGAAGAAGACTCATGGCTGGTTGGTCTACGGAGACTACGTCGCCTGCCCTCGATAATGTACCTGCATTCTTCAGCAGCACTGGAACGTCGTCGTCGAACACTTAGATCTTCAACAGGCAGTCAGATAGTTTGTCACAGCTGCGGCTGAAGGTACGTTACATCGCAGACGCAAGCGCACCCAGGTTTTTGGCTGGCGATTCACGGGGAACTTTCCGGCGGGCATGGGCAACCGCCCAACAGCGCCCACGGTGACGCTCCATTCTCCGTACGGCGGACTACTGGGGAATTCAGATCCTCACGGGCGGAATCTGTTCTTTTGGCCCCGCAGCCCTACCACAATGTCCGCCTGCCCAGCTCCTTCAACGGGTTGCACCTCCACGGTTCCGCTCACGGATTCGTGCGGGTCTCGAAGGGGCACAATTCGCGTATAGGGGCCATCAGTTTCGCAGGTGCTGAACTGAACAGGCGCCTATCCACGGAACAGCTCGAGCTCTGCCGCCTTGCCGACAGTTTCAATCAACGGCCACAGGCTAAGTGTCACGAGTCTGCGTCCATGGCCAAAGAAACTGAGCCGAGGGTCGGTCGCATTGGTCCTCCGCGAACTCGAGAGTCTACGCCCCTTGACTGCACCCTGCCAAGAAGCTGATCGGCGCCGCGCCCCCGTGACCTGAACCAGCATATGTATACAAAGAGCCGCGTTTTAGGGGGTATTGCCAGATTCTGAGGCATATGTCATGCTCTGTGTATACAAACCAACGTTTCCAAAGGCAGGAGGGTCTGTGCGCGCCAGTGATCGTGCTTACACGGCCCTCCGCGAGGACATCCTGGAGTGGCGGCTGCGGCCGGGAACAGTCCTTGCCGAGGTCGAACAATCCGAACGCCTCGGGGTCTCCCGTACGCCTCTTCGGGAGGCGCTGAATCGGCTCACCGTGGAAGGACTAACCACGGCGGCAGGCGGGCGAGGCGTCGTCGTCACGGATATTTCACTGGGCGATGTTGCTGAACTGTTCGAGCTCCGTGAAACGCTGGAGGTTAGGGCTGTCGCGCTGGCCGCCCGGCGAGGTGAATCGCGTATCTTCACCCAGCTCCACGCCGAACTGCTCGCGGCTCCCGCGCTGCTCTCCGCCCAGGACCCGGCTCGCTATTCGTATTACGCGTTGGTGAGCCGGTTGGATGAGGCTATCGACGCAGCCATCTCCAACTCCTACCTTGCCCAGAGCATGCGGAGCATGCGCGTCCACCTTGTCCGAGTCCGCAGAATGGCCGCCGAAGACGCTGACCGTCTCACTGCCGCCGCCGGGGAGCACGCAGCTATTGCCGAAGCCATCGCCGATGGGAATTCTCGGCTTGCTGAGGCAGCTACCACGCTTCATCTGCACCGCAGTCTTACCCATCTCAAGGCCACCCACAGGCCACATTAAGGAGCACCATGGTCAAGAACAATCACGTCCGTGTTTACAAAAGCGAAGAAAACCTGCCGCGCGAGGACCAGTTGGCCCACAAGATTGCCGTGGTCGCCGCCGACTCGGTAGCGGTCACCGCCGAAGTCGTGGATATGGTCATCAACCGGATCATCGACAACGCCTCGGTGGCCGTCGCTTCGCTGAACCGGGCCCCGATCGTCGCTGCCCGGGCACAGGCCCTCACCCACGGTCCGTCCAGCGGCGGCAAGGGGGCCAAGGTCTTCGGCATCGGCGAACGCGTCTCCCCCGAGTGGGCAGCGTGGGCCAACGGCGTTGCCGTCCGGGAGCTGGATTACCACGACACCTTCCTCGCCGCGGACTACTCGCACCCCGGCGACAACATCCCCCCGATCCTGGCCGTCGCCCAGCACGTCGGCTCCAGCGGCGCCGACGTGATCCGCGGCATCGCAACCGGCTACGAGATCCAGGTGAACCTGGTGAAGGCGATCTGCCTGCACAAGCACAAGATCGACCACGTGGCGCACCTCGGCCCGTCCGCCGCCGCCGGCATCGGAACGCTGCTCGGCTTGGATGTCGAGTCGATTTTCCAGTCCGTGGGCCAAGCGCTGCACACCACCACAGCAACCCGCCAGTCCCGCAAGGGCGAGATCTCCACCTGGAAGGCCCACGCGCCGGCGTTCGCAGGGAAGATGGCCGTGGAAGCCGTGGACCGTGCCATGCGCGGACAGACCTCCCCCGTCCCGATCTACGAAGGCGAAGACGGGTTCATCGCCTGGCTGCTGGACGGCCCGGACGCCTCCTACGAGGTTCCGCTGCCCGAAGCCGGCGAGGCCAAGCGGGCCGTCCTGGACACCTACACCAAGGAACACTCCGCCGAGTACCAGGCCCAGGCCTGGATCGACCTCGCCCGCAAACTGAACGGTGAATACCCCGAGCTGAAGGACCCGGACAATGTGAAGTCCGTACTGATCCGGACGAGCCATCACACGCACTACGTGATCGGTTCCGGTGCCAACGATCCGCAGAAATATGACCCCACTGCCTCCCGGGAAACGCTGGATCACTCCATCCCGTACATCTTCACTGTGGCGCTGCAGGACGGGGCGTGGCACCACGTGGATTCCTACTCCCCCGAACGCGCCGCCCGCCCGGACACGGTGGAGCTGTGGCAGAAGGTCTCCACAGTGGAGGACCCGGAGTGGACCCGCCGCTACCACTCCCTCGACATCTCCGAGAAGGCCTTCGGCGGTTCCGTGGAGATCACGCTCACCGACGGCACCGTCATCCGGGACCAGATCGCCGTCGCCGACGCCCACCCCCTCGGCGCCCGCCCATTCACGCGTGAGCAGTACGTGAACAAGTTCCGCACGCTGGCCGCCGGGCTGGTGGAGGAGGATGAAATCGAACGGTTCCTCGCCGCCGTCGAACGCCTCCCCGAGCTCGCCGCCGGGGAGTTGGACCAGCTGAACATCACAGCGGCGCCCGGCGTCATCGACCTCTCGGCAGCACCGAATGGGCTCTTCTAATGTTGTACTCCAAAACACCCCCCGAGCAGAAGCGCGTCAAGCTGCGGGAACTGCTCGCCTCCGGGACCATCCAGCAGTTTCCCGGGGCGTTCAACCCGCTCTCCGCCCGGCTGATCGAGGAGAAGGGCTTCACCGGGGTCTACATCTCCGGCGCCGTCCTGGCCAATGACCTTGGCCTGCCGGACATCGGTCTCACCACGCTCACCGAGGTGGCCACCCGGGCAGGACAGATCGCCCGGATGACCGATCTTCCCTGCATCGTCGATGCCGACACCGGCTTCGGTGAGCCCATGAACGTGGCCCGCAGCGTGCAGGAACTGGAAAACGCCGGGCTCGCGGGCTGCCACATCGAGGACCAGTTCAATCCCAAGCGCTGCGGCCACCTGGACGGCAAGAACGTCGTGGACCTGGACACCGCCACCAAGCGGATCCGCGCCGCCGCGGACGCACGCCGTGACCCGAACTTCCTCATCATGGCTCGCACCGATATCCGCGCAGTCGACGGCCTCCAGGCGGCCAAGGACCGCGCCAAGGCACTGGTTGACGCCGGGGCTGACGCCATCTTCCCCGAGGCCATGCGAGACCTGCACGAGTTCCGTGCCATCCGGGACGCCGTTGACGTGCCCATCCTGGCCAACATGACCGAGTTCGGCAAAAGCGACCTCTTCACCACGGAGCAACTGCAGAACGTTGGAGTGAACATGGTGATTTACCCTGTCACGCTGCTCCGCAGTGCCATGGGCGCCGCTGAACGGGTTTTGGACACGCTTAGGAGTCTGGGAACCCAGCAGGTGCGCGTGCCGGAAATGCTGACCCGTGCACGGCTGTATGACCTCGTGGACTACGAGGCCTACAACAAATTCGATTCCGGCGTCTTCAACTTCCAGATCCCTAACAACCGCTAGTACAAGGACTGCAACGAAGGAGTTCAGCATGGCTGACACAGAGATCAAGAAAGGCCTGGCCGGCGTCGTGGTGGACTACACCGCCGTCTCCAAGGTCAACGCGGAAACCAACTCGCTGCTGTACCGCGGTTACCCGGTCCAGGAGCTCGCCGCCAGGTGCAGCTTCGAAGAGGTTGCCTACCTGCTCTGGAACGGGGAGCTGCCCACCGAGGAGCAGCTTTCCGCGTTCACCGCGCGCGAGAGGGCGGGCCGGGCGCTGGACCCGGCACTCATGGCGATTATCGACGCCTTGCCTACCGACGCCCACCCGATGGACGTTTGCCGCACGGCGGTATCGGTGCTGGGGGCACGGCACCCGCTGGCGGAGCACTCTTCGCCCGGAGTCAATATGAAAAAAGCCATCGACCTGTGGGCGGCGATGCCGGCAGTCGTGGCCTATGACCAGCGCCGCCGGCGCGGCCAGGACGTTGTGGAGCCCCGCGACGATCTGGGCTATTCGGCCAACTTCCTGTGGATGACCTTCGGCGAAGACCCGGTGGATGAGGTCGTCGAGGCTTTCAACGTCTCGATGATCCTGTACGCGGAGCATTCCTTCAACGCCTCGACCTTCACCGCCCGCGTGGTCACCTCCACCCTTTCGGACCTGCACTCGGCCGTGACAGCTGCCATCGGAGCCCTGAAAGGACCCCTGCACGGCGGCGCTAATGAAGCCGTGATGCACACGTTCGAGGAGATCGGTATCCGCAACGACGAGTCCATGGAGGACGCCGCAGCACGGGCTAAGGCCTGGATGGAAGACGCCCTGGCGCAGAAGAAGAAGATTATGGGCTTCGGCCACCGCGTGTACAAGCACGGCGACTCGCGGGTTCCCACGATGAAGGCGGCCCTGGACAAGATGATCGCCCATTACGGCCGGCCTGAGCTGCTGGGCCTGTACAACGGGCTCGAAGCCGCCATGGACGAGGCCAAGGCCATCAAACCCAACCTGGACTATCCGGCCGGACCCACGTACCACCTCATGGGCTTCTACACTCAAACCTTCACCCCGATCTTCGTGGCCAGCCGCATCACCGGCTGGACCGCCCATATCATGGAACAGCTGGCATCCAACTCCCTGATCCGGCCCCTCAGCGCATACAACGGCCCAGACCAGCGCTCCCTATAACCGGCAGGCGACTGCCCCAATTTCTGCGGTGAGGTGTCGGATGATCACCCGGATCATCAACTATCGCAACGCATGTGACACCTCACCGCCGGCTGGCCCAACAACCCCTTGCTGCTCTTCCAAATCTCATCAGCGTGCACATAGGAGCAAACGATGGACCTTCATCTGCAACCAGATTGGCAACGTGCTCTCGGGCAACGGGTAGAAGTTTGGAGAAGCGGGAGATTGGTCCGGAAAGGAACGGTGGAGGCCGTCATGCCGGACGATTCCCTTCTCTGGATTTCAGCGGAAGGAAACTTACTAAGACAAATGATTTCCCGTCAGGACGGATATCAGGTTTTCACGCATTTCCTGCCGGCGTCGTCCGAGATCGGCCACTAGAACTTGGGAGCGAGTTCTTGCAAGAGGCTGCCTTCGTGCGGGATCCGTGCGGGAGCTGGTGGGACCGGCTGCTCGGCACAAAGCCCTAACACTGGAGCTTCCTATGAATCGAACAATGTTTAAGTCCAAAGTTCACCGGGCCACCGTCACGCACGCTGACCTGCATTACGTAGGTTCAGTCACTGTTGACTTGGACCTGCTTGATGCTGCTGACATTCTTCCCGGTGAGCTCGTGGCCATCGTGGACGTGACCAACGGCGCCAGGCTGGAGACGTACACCATCGCCGGTGAGCGCGGCTCGGGCGTGGTTGGCATCAATGGCCCGGCAGCCCACTTGGTGCACGAAAATGACATTGTCATTCTGATTGCCTACACGGCGATGACCACCGAGGAAGCCAAGGCTTACGAGCCCCGGGTAGTCCACGTGAACCAATACAACAAAGTGATCCAGTTGGGCAACGACCCGGCCGAGGGCCTCACCCCTGGGCTCCTCCGCCCGCCGTACGCCCTGAACAACGCCGCACTCTAACCGGACCGGCAGAGCCGGTACGTCGTGGGGGACCGTGGGCCCACACCATCTCGTTTCTTTCTCACGCAACCCGGCTTACGTGACGCCACCTGCACCGTTGTCAGGTCGGGTTACACCCCAACCTGACGTCAGTTAAGCCCATGAAAGTTGTCAGAGTAGGGTATAAATCGCCTTTTCCTGACGCTCATTCCCGTGGTTCTAAGAACCTAACCTGACATCCGGATGAATATGCTCTTGTCACTAACAACATCCATGGTGTGCAGAGCCGAAGGCGGGTAGGATGCCGGGTTGCCGGTTGGTCGTGCGACTGTCTCCGCAGGCCCTCAAGGTCCGGCGGGTGAATGATTTGACCCTGCAACGAGGGGGTTAAACCGGCTGTGTCTCGGACAGCACCTGTAATTCCCAAGGGTGGCAGCGGGAAGATGATCCGGCCCCTGGAGCTAAGGACGGCATGGGCCGGCTTTAGAGCCACTGCTCCGGGAAGGTAGGCCGCCCAGATGTTGCGGGACCGCCGTTTCTTGATCCCGTCCTGCGCGTTTGCTGTGCCGTTCTTGATGCCGGGCATGCACTCTGGCCATGGCCTGCAAGGAAGCGGGCCATGGGATTTACAAGTTGAAATGACACGGCCCGCGCCGGGCCAGGGTGCACACCCAATGTGGGGAAGGAGTTGTGCTGTGCGCAGGGGCAATCAAGTGGGTGAGGGAGCCAAACCGACACTGGATGTGCAGCACCTCCAAAAACTCGTGGGCCAAGCCTCACCGGAAGCGGCCGAAACTATCGCCGCTGACTACACGTCCCGCCTCCCCCGGTTCGTTGAACCGATCGTGCGCGCAGTTGGCGCCCGGGACGGGGACCTGGCGCTGGATGCCTCCCGGAACCTGAAGACGAAATCCTGGTTGGTCGGGGCGCTAAGAATGAACCTGCTGTGCACTGAGCTTGAGCTGGCCTTGGCTCTGGCTGATTGGGCGGCTGCCACAGCGGTCGCCCGGGACATCGAACTCCATCTTCCGCGCCTGCGGAAAGCCCTCACCGGCGCCCCTGACCTCCCGTTCCGCACCCTGCGGCCGAAAACATTTCAGACCGCCATGGCGGTCTGATCCTCTGCGCCGTTTTGCCCGGGTATGACTTTCTAACCGGCCCCTGATCGCGCACGGTTCCCCGGAGAATCAGCCCTCTTGCAGGTAACGGGGTGACGAAACGCCGGGAGGGCGTCGCTGCTGCTCTCGTCAGACCGCCGACAACGGGGCTTTCCGCACAACGTTCCACTGGGTGCTTTCGCCGACCCACACGGTGACGGTAAATGGATGCGGAGCGTTTATCTGATCCTGCTGCTTCCAGCTCCCGCGGAGCGGTAGTGTCGCCCCTCTTGCATGACGGCCAGCGGGCCCTCTGCCCTTCCTGCTTCATGCGCGGGCTTGCTGGCGCTGAAGACCCAGGTGACCAGTTGGCTTGTTCCCGCCAGAGCGAGCAACACGCAAAGAGCAATGACATAAAGCAAGAACATCAACGCCGCTACCGTGAACGTGCCTAAGAACGCCACGAGAAGACCTATCGTCCGGGGATCATCCATCTCACTATGAACCCGCCGCCCTACCCGACGGGCGGTGCTGCTGCCGGGTCGCTAGGATAGCGAGGTCGTGAATGAGTCGTTGCACTTCACGTTCACGACCCTGGGAAGAAAAGAGAAGAGTCGCCGCTGGTCCGGGAGGAACAGCGACCGGTGCTGGTTTCGGGACAGGCGCCACCGAAGCCGGTTCCGCAACCGTGAACGGATCAATAAATACAACCGGTTCCATCACAATCCCCCAAAGCTCATGGTCTGCTCTGTCTACCATGAACTGATCCCGTCTATCGCCGGACCACTCCGTAAATTATCAACCTCGTTTTATCCGGGCACGCCTAAAAGGACATCATCAGCTAAGTTTCGACCACCCTAAGCGAAGTGGACTGAGACGTCCCATATCCCTAGGGTTTCGAGACGCGTTGGAGCGGAAACCTCCTGCGACACGATCCGCGTAGCTTCCGAATCTATTCACTAAGGGGCGGAACCGGAATGGTGTCTGCTCCGCAGGTGAGTAGGAGACCCGCGCTGTGACCGGTGAGAGTACAGTCATCGGTTTCGAAGATGTCCGAGACTGACGTCCCGTCCGTGCTCCTCTGGTAGACGAAGAAGGATTCCTGTCGGTACACGGCGTAATCTGCCGGGTCGTAGCCCGGCTTTTGAACGAGTACTTTTTCACCGTTTTCAGCCGTGACCAGTGTGTAGTCCGTAAGGGCGTTTATACCGATGCCGACGAAGTATATGGGCCATGGCAAGGCCGCTGCGGTGGCTGCCAGGCCCACCAGAACCGCTGTCAGCCGGCGAAGCCAAGGCCGGGATATTCGCCTGATGCCCGGTGGTACTAAAAAAAGCATTGCTGTTACCGCTGTCGCACCGCTGATGAGATGCGCACAAAGAATGAGGCCCCAATCCGGCAGCCCAAAATAAACCAGACGCTTCACACCTGCGTCGAGAGCCCAGGTAGCGGACGTATGGACTGTCACCCCTAAGAGCAGGGAGGTAATCGCCGAGATGCAACCTAACTTCACTTGCCGGCGGCTCGTGAGGACCGATGGCGAGTGAAATGTTGTCGCCGTGTTCATAGACGGTGCCCGCTTATAGCTGCTGGGTGAGGTTTGCAGTGCCGCAAACGGTCCTCTCGGCATAGTTGTAAATGACTACACTCCGGGTGGGTGACCGTCAACGTGACTCAGGACCACGGAGACGGCGTGATTCAAGGCCGTCCTGGTTGCGAGCCGAGCGGTTTCTCAGTGGTGGCACTATGAAGGCGCCCACAGTGAGGAGTGCGAATCCGACGATCGCTGGGTTCATCCAGAAGGGGACCATGTCGTAGTCGGCGTTGCATTTGTTGCTCAACGGGAAGATGTTCCTGCCCGCATGTTCGGGGTGCGCCATCCTGTACTCCCGGTCATAGGTCTGATGATGAGTTAGATGGCAGGATTCCTCGTCGTCGAGACCTCCGACCCAGATCCCAAAGAACAGAAGGATCGGAACCATGAACACGGAAAAGATCCCGAGCAGCACCCATCCGGGCCTGATCCCATGCCGCGAAGCCCTCATGTTTTGTTCCCCCTAAAACGCGCATTCTTGACGCAGCGTTAATTAGTCGTTGTGGCAAGGATTGGTCCTGCGTTTGATGCCGCAATGCGTCGGATTTCTTTGACTCTCTCGATCTCAGGCGCGAGTTGCTGCATGCGGGTGGTCAGGTATTTGTCCAGGATGCTGTCGAGTGTGGCGTGGAATCCGGTCTTGTCCCGGCAGACGGCGTCGGCTACGGCGATCCTGAACTCTTCCTGGCCCCCTGCGGCCTTTCCAGCGTCGGATGCCTGCTGCGGGTTCGCGTAGGAGGAGTGGGGTGTTTCGTTCATGCATGCTTTCCAGTCCTTGATCGTTCTGTCCACGCCGGGATCGCTGGAAGCGGAATTGGTGGCAATCAAGAGTGAGTTGGATGCGCCGAGGGTGGCGAGCATGTAATTCTCTGCACTGCCGTAGATTCGCGTCATGGCTTGGCCGCGGCATCCTCCCGCGGATGTTCCCAACCCGTCCGCTGTCGTTTTCAGTTGGGTGCCGGCGGGGCCGGTGAGAGCGTCGTTGAATGCTGGGTCGGCGAATAATTGCCCGTCGGCAGACCCTGGTGTGGGCTCGTGCGGGCCTTGCGGTTCCGTGCTCGCGTAGCCGCTTGTTTTTGCTGTTTCAACTGAGAGTCGTTTGAATCCGATGAATCCGTTCAGGTCCAGGGGCGAGGCCCACTTGGGTGGCGTGTAGTCGAAGCCGGCCTTAGCCATGCACTGCCGAACGGCCTCCTGCATGCCCTGTTCGGCCACCGGATCAGCATGGGCGTAAGCCTCAGCCTGGCGGATAATTCCTGCGACCGGCTCCGCTGATGGGGTGA
Organism: Arthrobacter globiformis; assembly: GCF_030815865.1. NCBI lineage: Bacteria > Bacillati > Actinomycetota > Actinomycetes > Micrococcales > Micrococcaceae > Arthrobacter > Arthrobacter globiformis. The sequence goes on along the minus strand of NZ_JAUSXI010000001.1, from coordinate 704,531 downwards.
CCGGTGTTGCCGGGATCGCCGCGGCTGCCAGTGCAACTCCGATGCCCAGGATCAGTCCGCCGGCGGCGATGGTCTTCTTTTTCATGGCGAACTCCTCAAGCTGTTCAGGGGCAGAGCGGTGGGAAGGCCTGCCCGTCGGGGAAGGCCTGTAAAGGGGCATAGGGCCAGGCTGGCTCCTAGCTCAACAGAGCATTTTCGTAAGCGAAGGCAACCAGCTGGATCCGGTTCTTAAGCCTGAGTTTTGCCAGGATGCTGCCCACGTGTGACTTCACGGTGGCCTCGCTCAGCACCAGGGACGCGGCTATGTCACTGTTTGCCAACCCTTTAGCGGCCAGGAGGAAAACGTCACGTTCCCGGCTGGACAGGTCCACGAGGACCTCATCATTACCGGCGGCCGGTGTGGTGTAGTCACGCAAGAGCTCATTCGTTAGGGCCGGCGCTATAACGGAGTGGCCCGCATGCACGGTCCGGATGGCGGCCAGCAGGAATTCAGGGGTGGTGTCCTTAGTGAGAAATCCAGCAGCGCCGGCTTGGATGGCGCGGACGACGGCCTCATCGTGCTGGATCGTGGTCAGCACGATGATTTTGATGGACGCCAGGGCCGGAGATCCCAGGATTGCCTTGGTGGCGGTAATGCCATCCATGACGGGCATCCGGATGTCCATGAGGAGAACGTCCGGGAGTGTCTCTTCGGCCAGCTTCACCGCCGCGTCCCCATTGATGGCCTCTCCGACGAGGTCCATGTCCGGTTGACTGCGGAGAATCATTTTGAGCCCGGCACTGAAGAGCGGTTGGTCATCCACGAGGGCTATTCGGATCGGTCCTTCGGTCATGGTCGTGATCCCGTCAGGAGCGGGAGTGGGGCCGTCGTGGCCGCTGGTCCCCTTTGCCCATCAGCGCGGGTCAACGGGAGGAATGCCATGACTTCGAAGATTTCCTCACTGCGGAGCGTTTCGACCCAACCTCCCGCGGCTGCTGCCCTGGACTTCATTCCTGCGATTCCACGTCCGGTCGACTGCACCTCTTCCTGGAAAGGGACGGGGCCTCGGAGAAGTGACGAGCGGACAGAGACTTCGAGTGAAGTCGCGGTCCAAGCCAGGCCCACCCTTGCGCCCTTTGCCCGGTCTGCGTGTTTGAACGCGTTCGTCAGGCTTTCCTGCACCAGCCGGTAGACCGTCAGGTGCTGGGCAACCGTCAAGTCTCGAGGGGAGCCCGTCGTTGTAATCTGCACCGGCATTCCGCTGGAGCTCAAACGATCAGCGAGAGTGGCCAGGTCCTCGACCCGATTGGCGGGTTTGTTTGTCCTGTCGAAAGCAAAGCCTTCAATCAGTTGGCGCGTTTCGATCAGCGCCGTCCTGGCAGACTCAGCGATGACTGCGGAGGCTTCCTCAACGGATTCAGGTTCCGCACGGTGGATGAAGCGTATTCCTTCGGCCTGCGCCACGATGACCGTCAACGAATGCGCGAGAACATCATGCAGCTCCCCGGAGATCCTGTTGCGCTCTTGTTCCACGGCGAGCTCTGTCGCCGTTTCGCGCAGCCTGAGCTCGGCAGCAAGCTGAGCCCTCCGGCTTCTCGACACGTTATTCACCGCTAGGCCAGCGGCCCACGCAGCAAGGTTCAACGCCACGAACGCGCCGAAGATGAGAAAAGCGTACATGAGGGTGCGTAGAACTTCCCGGCCGTAAATCTGGTTGCCGAAGATGAAATTGATCCAAGCCTGATCCGTAAACCAGCTGACGGTCGTGACACCGGCGAACAAAACGGCAGCAGCCGGCGGGATCCATCGCGCCCCGGACTTCCAGCCAAGAACGGCGAAGAAGATAACAACAGGAACTGCTGCATAGCTCAGCACGCCCGACAGGGCGACGGACGGCAGGACGGCGAAGCTCTGAAGGACCAAAGTGACAGCAGCCAGCCCCAGGGCAGCCACCGGCAGTACCTCGGCCACAGCAATGCCGGTTATCAGGGCCAACAGCAATACGCTGTTCCGGTCGAAATGGCGCTGTTCGAGGATGAGAAGCGTCCCCAGAAGCAGCATGGCCGTCGCCGGTGCTGCAAGGGACTTCAGATACTCGATCGTCTTGAACATGCATTCACCCTAATCGGGTCCCAGCACTGCCTGTGCCCGATTCAGAGCTGGTCCCAACCCTAGGATGAAAAAGTTCCCCCTCAAGGATGAATGGTTCGACAGACGGCACTCGCGCGGGACGCTGTGAGGTTCCGAAGCGTCTATGACGGATACGATGAGCCCCACGGGAGGGCGAGGACGCACCATTCCGTTAGCGTTCCTCTAACGCGACGTAGAAGCGATGCGTGGGCTACCGCTCACAGGTACGACGAGTTAGTGCCGTAAGATCCTCCGAATGGGGGAATGGAGATGTCGGGGCGAACGCAGGAAATTCGCGATGACAGCGTTGTGGTTAGGGTTAATTGCTCTGGCGGTCGGTGTTCCCTCCTACTTGGCCGGTGCAGGGAAACCGGGGAACGAAAAAACCCCGCTGTTCCTAAGGGAACAGCGGGGTTTTAGCTGCTTGCGTTGAGCTTGCCGAAACGTGGCTCCGACCGGCGTCGATCCGGTGACCTTTCGATTTTCAGTCGAACGCTCTACCAACTGAGCTACAGAGCCTAGGTGACATGTCACCATGAATGCCGGAATCTCTTCCGGCAATCAAAGCGACCCTGACGGGACTTGAACCCGCGACCTCCGCCGTGACAGGGCGGCGCGCTAACCAACTGCGCTACAGGGCCTTGCTATTTCTTGCTGTCCGCAGTATTGCTACTGCGTTTTTTCAAGGACTCCAGCCTACCAGACTTTCTTGCCTGCTTTGACCACTTCCCTGCGTACCCCCAACGGGATTCGAACCCGTGCCGCCGCCGTGAAAGGGCGGTGTCCTAGGCCGCTAGACGATGGGGGCCTGGACTCAATTTGGTTGAACAAGGGCAAAAATAAAGGGCCGAAGCCTTTCGTTCTTGTCCTTTCGCGTTCCTCCGAACTGGACCTGTAAAACTATAGAGCCTCTCCCCGGAATATCCAAAATCGGCCCGGTGGACACGCAAACGGCACGCAAATCGAAGCCCGCCACATTGGCAGTTTCTTGGCGAGACATGGCCGATTTCCGCCAGCCGCCGCGTGGAGAACGGAGCTAGATTGGCACCATGGCATCCACCGCCGGCACCAGCCCACTTCAGCCCCGCTCCCCCGACGGCCCCTCCTCTGGAGGATCGGTGCCGGAAGGGCCCGCTCCCCAGAAACCCGCACCCTCCATGAACGCGCTCGGCGTCGCCGCCGTCGTGGTGACGGTGGTGCTTTGGGCGTCCGCCTTCGTGGGCATCCGCGCCGTTGGCCCAAGCTTCTCCCCCGGAGCACTGACGCTGGGGCGGTTGGCGATTGCCGCCGTCGTGCTTGGCGCGGTGGTGCTTCCCAAACTCCGGGCGCTGCCGCGGGGCCGGGAGTGGTGGCCGATTCTCGCCTATGGCGTCATGTGGTTCGCCGGGTACAACGTGGCACTCAACGCCGCGGAGCATGCGCTCGACGCCGGAACCAGCGCGCTGCTCATCAACGTGAACCCGATCCTGGTGGCCGTGATGGCGGGCATCATCCTCAAAGAGGGTTTTCCGCGCTGGCTGATTATCGGCAGCCTGGTGGCGTTCGGGGGCGTGGGAGTCATTGCGCTGGGATCGGGGACGCGTTCGACGGCGGACGTGGCAGGCGTGCTGCTTTGCCTCCTCGCTGCTGCACTCGCCGCAGTGAGCGTCATCATCCAGAAGCCCGTGCTGCGGAAGTTTCCGGCGGGGCAGGCCACGTGGTTCGGGATCATCGTGGGCTTGGTCTGCTGCCTGCCTTTCGCAGGCCAGCTGGGGCAGGAGCTGCAGGCGGCGCCGTTGCCAGCCACCCTTGGCCTGGTCTACCTGGGCATCTTCCCCACTGCGATCGCCTTCACCACGTGGGCCTACGCCCTTTCGCTGATCGATGCCGGCAAACTGGCTGCAACCACGTACCTGGTGCCGGGCACGACGGTGCTGATCTCATGGCTGGTGCTCAGCGAAATCCCGACGGTCTGGGGACTCGTCGGCGGCGCCATCTGCCTCCTCGGCGTGGGGCTGACCCGGCGGAGATCCCGCTAAAGTTTGGGTATGCCCGCTAACCTGCCGCCCGGCCTCCCGATAGTGCCGGACGGAGCCGGCGACCCCTCCGGCTTCGACATGTCCGAAGCCGACTTCGAAGCCGCCGTCAGCGACGCCCTGGACCAACTTCCCGCCGAGGTGGCGCGGGCCATGGACAACGTGGCCGTGTTCATCGACGACGATTACGTCCCCCAGCCCGGCGAGGACCCGGACACGGTGCTCCTGGGACTGTACGAGGGCGTTCCGCTGACCGAGCGTGATTCCTGGTGGGATGCCGGATCGCTTCCGGACCGCATCACCATCTACCGCCAGCCCATCCTGGACATCTGCTCCTCGCGCGAGGACGTGGTGGAGGAGGTGGCGGTGACGGTGATCCACGAGATTGCGCACCACTTCGGAATCGACGACCAGCGGCTTCACGAACTCGGGTGGGACTAGCCTTGTAGGCATGGGACACGACCACAACCACGGCCTCACGGCAACGGGTAGGCATCGCGGCAGGCTGATTGCGGTTCTGGCCATCACCCTGTCCGTGATGCTCATCCAGGTGATCGGCTCCCTGCTCTCCGGCTCCCTTGCCCTGCTGGCCGATGCGGGCCACATGCTCTCCGACGCAGCCGGCGTCTTCATCGCCCTGATGGCTGCATGGATCGCTGCACTGCCGGCCAGCGATCTACGGACGTATGGCTACCAGCGCGCGGAAGTCCTGGCTGCCCTCGCCAACGCCCTGATCCTGGTGGTGGTAGCGGCTGTCATCTTCACCGAAGCCACCCGCCGCATTGGCTCCGCGCCCGAGGTGCACACCGACATCATGCTGTCCGCCGCAATCCTGGGTGCGGCCGCCAACTTCGTCTCGCTGCTGATCCTGCGAAAGGCCCAGCAGGAAAGCCTGAACGTCCGCGGCGCCTACCTGGAGGTGCTGGGCGATCTCCTCGGCTCGTTCGCCGTCATCGCCGCTGCGCTGGTCATCAAATTCACCGGTTACCTGGCGGCGGACACCATCGCATCCGTAATCATCGCGCTGATGATCCTGCCGAGAGCCTGGCACCTGCTCCGCGAGGTGGTCGATGTCCTGCTGGAGGCCACCCCAAAGGGTGTGGAAGTCAGCATGATCCGCGAACACATCCTCTCCGTGGCGGGCGTGGTTGCCGTCCACGACATCCACATCTGGACGATCACGTCCGGCGTGCCGGTGTTTTCCGCCCACGTGGTGGTGCAGGACGAGATGCTGAGTGCGAAGGGTGCGGACCAGGTCCTGGACAAACTCACGACCTGCCTGGGCTCGCATTTCGATACCGAGCACTGCACCTTCCAACTGGAACCGGCCAGCCACTACGAGCACGAATCGCGTCAGCACGCCTGACGGCGTCATGGTCCGGTTTCGTTGCCTCCGGGTGGCGCGACACGCGCCCAGCATCTCCATCCACATGACACTGATGTTGTTTATGTTATTGATGTGACTAGTGTTGCCAAAGTGGCAACCTGGCCCTAACCTCAGAGGGCTGGGCATCTTCAGAGGAGCACTTCCGTGCTGCCTCCCGACTCGTTCGCCCCGCCCTGACTTGCGAGGTTATGAATGAGTTTGACCGGCCCCGGCCGCACAGCGGCAGTCTTCTGCACCGCCGTCGTCCTCTGCGGAACCCTCGCGGCACCTGCGACCGCTGACCGGGCCATTACGAAGATGTCGCCCACCGCAGGTCTTCTGGCAACAGCCCTGACGGTACCGGCGTCGCCGGAAGTTCCCTCCCCCGCGGACATCGCTGCCGCCAAGTCCAGTGAAAGTGCGACGGCGGCAAAGGTCGCCGACATTGAGGGCATCTTGGCCGACGCCGCCACGGCCCAGGAGGTCACATTCGCACGGACGCTCGAAGCCAACAACGCTTACAGCAATGCCCTCGTGGAGCTGGACACGAGATCGGACGCGGCCGCGGTGGCCACGGCCAGGGCTTCCGCCGCGGACAAGGAACAGTCCAAGAGCCGTAAGGCCGTGGGGCAGCTGGCCGGGGACCTGTACCGGAACGGTGGCCTTAATCCGGAGCTGAGCGGCCTGGTCACGGGCACTGGCGATGTCCTCGCCAAAGCGGCAACGCTGCAGGCACTTACCGCCGGCCGGAGCAGGGCCTTCACCGCCGCAGAAACCACCGCCGCGGCCGCCGAATCGCTCACGGCTGCCGCCGCCGACGCCCGCCGCGCGGCAGATGACGCCGCGAAAACCGCCGAGACGCTCAAGGCAGAGGCAGACCATGCCAATGCAGCCCAGGTAAAGGCGGTGGCGGACGCCAAGGCGCAGCGGACTGTCCTCGTGGGGCAGCTTGCCTCGTTGCGGAACACTACGGCAGCGCTCGAGTCCGCCCGCGTGGACGGCCTGGAGCGCCAACGCCAGCAGGCCCGTCTCGCCGCCGTAACTGCGGCAGCTGAAGGTGCCGCCGCGGCCCAGGCGGCCACAGACAAAGCAGCGGCAGCGAACGCTGCGGCGGCAGGCAGCGCGAGTGCTGCCTCGGCGGAGGAGTCCGCTTCCGCGCCATCCCGGACGCCTGCCCAAACCGCTCCTTCACAGGCAGCTCCGGCCGCTCCTCCACAGGCGGCTCCGGCTCCGCCAGCTCCCGCGCCGGTCCGCCCGGCGCCTGCTCCGGCCCGCCCGGCTCCCGCGCCAGCACAGCCTGCGCCAGTACCGCCGGCACCAGCCCCCGCACGTGCGCCAGCACAGCCGGCACCCGCCCCGGTCCAGCCTGCCCCGTCTCCCGGCGGTTCCAACATGGCTGCCATCTCGGTGGCCATGGGCAAGGTGGGGTCCCCGTACTTCTATCAATATGGCGGCACTGGCGCGTACGGCTTCGACTGTTCGGGCCTGGTCCAGAACGCGTTCGCGGCCATCGGGAAGCAACTTCCGCGCACGGCTGCGGAGCAGTTCGCCCAGGCGCCCGTCCACGTGCCCCTGTCCCAGGCGCAGCCCGGTGATCTGCTGGTCTGGGGATCGGCGCCCGGTTTCTACCATGTGGCGATCTACCTGGGCGGCGGCAGGGTGGTCCAGGCGCTGAACCCGTCCGCGGGCATCACCGTGACGGATCTGAGCATGATGGCCGGCATGCAGCTCCACCCGGTCGCTGCACGGTACTAGCTCGGCCCGCCACTAGCACCCCGCCACAAGGACCCCGATAGCGGAATCGCCTAGGACAGTACGTCCTTGCTCACGAACCTGCCGTACGCGAGCGCGCCGAACACTGCGATGTAGCCCGCCTGCAGGAGCGCATTGTCAGCGAACGAATCCCAGCCGATGGGTTGGCGAAGCAGGTCTGCGAAGCCGAACCAGTTGTGCGTGAACAACCACGGGTGTAGCCACTCCAGCTGGGGCAGTTGGTCGAGCACCTGGGAAACGACGGACAGGACGATTGTTGCGGCCATGGCGCCGACAGGCACGTCGGTCAGCGTGGACAGAAACAGCCCGATGGCCGATAAACCGAGCAGCGACACGGCCTGATAAGCGGCGATTAGCAGCATCCTGACAAGCGCCTCGTCCGGTTCCACAAGGTCGCCCGAGAGCAATGCCACCGGTCCCACCGGGAAGAGTACCCAGCCGATGCCCGCGCCGGCGAGCGCCACAGCCAGTGGGGCGGAAAGACAAAACACAGCGGCCCCGGCATACTTGACCAGCAGCAGGCGCACCCGGCCGGCCGGAGCCACCAGCAGGTACCGCAGCGTGCCCAGTCCGGCTTCCCCGGCAATGGTGTCCCCCGCGACCACGCCAATGGTCAGCGGGAGGAACAGCGGAACGGAAACCAGCATCGCGGTGACGGCCACGAACAGGCCGTTCTGGCTGATCCGGTCCAGGAACGCCGGCCCCCTCCCCGGAGGAACAGCCGAGGAAACGTGGACGACGACGGCGATCACCACCGGGATGGCGGCCAGCGCCAGGAGCATGGCCTGGGTCCTGCGGCGGCGGAACAGCTGCTTCAGCTCCGAGGCGAGCAGAGAACCGCTGGACGGCCGGCGCCTGGTACCCGGCGCCGGGCTGTTTTGCACGGCGAGCCGCTGCACTGCCGGTTCCCGCGCCGCCGGCCCATGTCCATCCGGTTCCTGCCCTGCGGGCGCCTGAGCTTCCGGTTCCCCCGCCGCCGGCTCCTGCGCAACAGGTTCCTGCACTGGCGGCCGATCACTGTGCGACATCGAAGCCCTCCCCCGTCAAAGCCACAAAGCGGTCTTCCAGGCTGCCACGCTCCACCGTGAACCCGCGGACCCGCACGCCGTCCGCCACGAGGGCAGCGACGATCGTCTCCGGTGCCACGCCTCCGTTGGCGGCTGGGAGTCCCGCCGTGCCGTCAAACCCTGCGCCACCGGAGAGCTTTGCTGTACGGTCAGACCCCGCCCCAATAGGCAGGCTGGACGTAATGACGGCATCCACTCCGTCTGGATGACCCACAATGGGGGACAGCCCGAACCGCACCAAAACGCTCGAGGCCGTACCGGCGTCGGGCGTCACGAGGCGGAGCTGCGCGGTGCCCGACTCGCGGAGTTCGGCCAGGGGCCCCTGGGCCACCAGCCTGCCGGCGCTCATGATGGCCGCATGGGTGCAGATCTGCTCCACTTCGGCCAACAGGTGGCTGGAGACGAACACGGTGGCGCCGTCAGCGGCGAGGGACCGGACCAGGTTCCGCACCTCCCGCGTGCCCTGGGGATCCAGCCCGTTGGTCGGTTCGTCCAGGACCAGCAGTTCGCGGCGTGCCAGCAGCGCGTTGGCGATTCCCAGCCGCTGCTTCATGCCGAGAGAGTAGGCCCGCACCTTCTTGCGGGCGGCATGGGAAAGCCCCACCCGTTCCAGTGCTTCGTCCACCCGCGCGCGGCGGGTGGACGGCGCAGCGTGCCGATCCGCTGCATCAAAGCGGTGCAGATTCGCCGCACCCGAGAGGAAAGGGTAGAAAGCCGGCCCCTCCACCAGCGCACCGACCCTGGGCAGGACCTCATCCAGCTGCCGCGGCATGTCCATCCCGAGGACCCTGACCTCGCCCGCGGTCGGCGCGGCGAGGCCGAGCATCATGCGGATGGTGGTGGTCTTGCCGGATCCGTTGGGCCCGAGGAAGCCGAAGACAGAACCCCTGGGCACGGCCAGATCTATGCTGTTGACCGCCAGCTGGTGGCCGAACCGCTTGCTCAGCCCCTGTGTCTCTAGCGCAAGAGCGCGGCCAGCGGCTGTCACCTCGCGGCTGCGGCGGCCTGGAGCCGCTCCAGGGGCACGGAACCAACGAACGTCCGGCCGTCGTCGGTCAGCAGAACATTGACCAGTGATGTGGAGATGGCCCGCCCGCCCTGGACAGTCATGGTCGCCTGGCGAAGCAGGGGATCATTGAGCAGCCTGTCGACTGATTGCTTTCCGGACTCACGGGAAGCGGATGGGGCGGCAGCGGACGGGGGCCGGGATGCCGACGATCCGTTCCCAGCCGGAGCCCGTGACGGCGGGGGTGTGCCCGTGCAGGTCCTTATTGTCGGTGTTCCTGTCGGCCAGATCCTTGCCGGTCCGGTTCTTGTCGGCCTGGCCCTTCGTGCCGTTGGGCTTTGCCGGCACCGCAAGTTCCTTCACCGAGGCACCCGGCGGCGGCGAGAAGTTGAACAGGGCTGCGTCAGGAGCGCCCAGCGTCAGGCTGGAGAACGCCGTCCGGAACGCAGGCTCCTGCTGACCGCGGGCCCGTACCTCCACGCTCAGCGGCATGCCGTTCTCACCATCCACGGCCACGGCCACGGAGCCCACCAGGGTCACGGCCGACCGCGGCGTGAGGACCAGGTTGTATGCCGCCCTGCCTGCCACCTCGGTATCTTCGGCCACCGCCACGTCGGTGCTGCCGTCCAGCTTGTCAAGCATCTTCGCGGCCAGTTCCTCCGGCGTTGCCACACCCGCCGGCATGTCATGGCTGCGGGATTCCTTCGAGGCAGCGGCGGGAAGCGTGACGTGCGTGGCCGTGTTGTCCTTGGAGTTGTACAGCCACAGCTCATTGCCCTGCCGGACGGCGTCGCGTTCGGCCATCCGGTCCATCACTTGGATGCGGGCCTTGGTTGGTCCGTCGATGTAGACGCGGGCGCTGTGTGGGCCGGTCAGCAGCTCGGCGAGGGAACCCGTCCCTGCACCCGAGGTGGGTCCTACCTGGGGGACATCGGGCAGGCCGAGTTCGGAGGATTGCTCCACCGTGCCGGAGAAGGACTTGGTCTGGTGTTGTCCGATCATCGCCAGCACCTGGGCAGGTGTCTTCTCTGGCAACGGATCCCGGGCGCTCGCGGGCAAGGACCCCGCCAGGACTCCGGCAGCTATCACAGCAGGTACGGCCACGGCGGGTGTCCACCGCAGCCAGATGGCAGTCATGTCGACTCCGCTCCGACGTCGCAGCTCATACCCTCAGGGTACGCCTCGGCCTCCTATGTGGCAGCCCCCGGCCGGGCTGTCCGCTTTCCCTGTACCGGCGGGTGGGCCAGACTGGGTGGGACGCCGTTTTCCAGTCCAGGAGCCGTAGCCAATGCGCATTCCCGGTGCCACATCCAGTCCCGCCGACGAACTGACAGGCATCGTGGGCTTCGCCGCCCAGGCGATCGATTCGCTCGGGGAATGGGGTGTGGGCCTCTTCACCTTCCTCGAGACGGTGTTCCCGCCGATTCCCAGCGAAGTGATTCTTCCGCTGGCCGGGTTCCTGACCCGGCAGGGGTCCCTCAACCTGGCCTTGGTCTTTGTAACCAGCACATTGGGGGCGTATCTTGGCGCCCTTGCGCTGTATTTCCTCGGCGCGAAGGTGGGACTGGAGCGTTCGATCCGCTGGCTGTCCAAGCTGCCTCTGGTGGACCGGGAGGACTTCGAGCGCGCGGACGTCTGGTTCCGCCGCCACGGCAGGTCGGCGATTTTCTTCGGCCGGCTGCTGCCCGGCGTGAGGAGCCTCATTTCGTTGCCGGCGGGCGCCGAGAGGATGCACCTGGGCACCTTCAGCATTTTCACCATTGCCGGCACCGCCGTCTGGAACAGCGCGCTGATCGGCTTCGGCGTACTGCTGGGCCGGCAGTACGCGATGGTGGAGCAGTACTCCCGCTACCTCAACTACGCCGTCTACGCCGCCCTGGCCATCTGCGTTGTCTGGCTCGTGGTCCGGCACATCCGGCGCGGGAAGCCGGCACAGGACCGGCAGTAGCCACGGGCCTGAGCAGCCACCGCCGGCAGCAGCCGCTGCCCTCAGGCGCCGGGCAGCACGGTGCCGGCGCCGCCGTCGACCGTCACTTCCTGGCCCGTCCTGAGCAGCGAGGTGGCGTCAGCCACGCCAACCACGGCGGGGATGCCATACTCCCGGGCCACCACAGCGCCGTGGGAGTTGGGGCCGCCCATCTCCATCACCAGGCCACCTGCCGTGAGGAACAGCGGGGTCCAGCCTGGATCGGTGGACGGCGCCACAAGGACTTCCCCCGGTTCCAGGTGGGCGCCCACGGGTTCGAGGATCACACGTGCGGGCGCTGTCACCGTTCCCGCCGACGCCGGGCTCCCGGACAGTGCCCCGGCGGCGGTTCCGAAGGCGGTAAGCAGCGTTTCCGGTTCCGTTCCGTCCGACAGCAGCATCCGCGGAATGTGGCGCCGCTCCAGTTCCAGGTAATAGGCCCCCTGCCGCTGCGCCACGAGATCCTGCATGTCCGCACCATCCAGCGCCTGGTTTGTTTCGGCGAAGTCCAGGAAAAAAATGTCCTCTGCCAGGGCGAGCCGTCCCTGTTCCGCCAGGACGGCGCCGACTTCGGCCAGCTGCTTCCGGACTTCCGCCAGCGCCAGGACGATCTGGAACTTGGGAAGTTCGCGCAGCCCGGCGAAGAGCCGCGCCCGCCGCAACGCCGCCCGGACGGCCACGGCGCGAAGGCGTCCCCTCGAACGGGCCTCGGCCACCAGCCGCTCAATTTGTGCATCCGCTTCGGCTGCTGCCTTGCTGAACTGGCGGTCGGGGGCCCGTTCCGCGTCCTCCAGCCGGAGGTAGTTGGCCAGGACGCCAAGAATATGGGTGGGGTCGTCCCGCCAGCGGGGCATGCCGACGTCGATCTCGGCGACAGCCCGGTGCCCGTACCTCGCCAGGAACCCTGCCACGCCCGTCTGGGCCGCGGCCGGCAACCCGCCCGCGACGAAGCGCTGCGCCAGCACCGCGGGCGGATGAGCCGTCAGCACGGCCAACGATGCCGCGTCGGCCTTGATCGCCGTGGCAACCCGCCACAGCTCGAGGTCCATCTCGGTGGTCACATTGTTGGGCAGGCCGCGGAGGACAGGCTGCAGGTCTGTGTTTCTGCTTCCCCGGGGGCCGCCGTCCTTGCCGGCCCCCATGAGCTTGCCGGCACCGCCCTCGCCGGCACCGCCCTCGCCAGCACCAAAGAGTTTGCCGGCACCCAGGAGTTTCCCGGCGAGGCCGAGCATGGCGAAGCCCAGGCCGGCAAGCGGGAGCACGGCCGGCAGGTTGGGGAAGAGCCGCGACAGTATCCCCTCGGCATGGTCAAGCCGCGCGCGCGGGGAAGCACCCTGGGGCAGTTCCAGCGTCGCGTTGAACTCCGTGGTGAAGCGGTTCAGGCGTTTGAGGGCCACCTCGGGACGGACCAGCGCCCGGATCGCTGCTTCCGGCACGCGCGCCCGGGCAGCTAAGGGGACCACGTGCTTGAGGAGGTCCCAGGGGGTGCGGCGGGTGATGGACAGGCGCGGGTCATCGAACACGCTGCGCAGGACTTTTGCGGAGCGTGCCTCCATGACGTCAAAGACCTTGGGAATAATCCGGCGGCCCACGGTGCTCCGGGCGGCGGCGGTCAGGTCGATAAAGATGCGCTGTCCGGCTTCGACATTCGGCGGCGGCCCGCTGCGGGGATCCGGAACCTCGAAGCCGGCCGCGGCAGCAACTGATGAACCGATCCGCCGAAGGGCGGCAAGTCCCATCGGGGTCAGCGGCCGGGTCAGGCCCTGGGCGAGGCTGAAGCACAGGTAGACACGCAGGTCCTCCCCCGGGCCGGGCCGCTCCGGGACCTTCTCCGGCAGCGGGTAAAGCGTGGTGATGGGCCTCGACTGGGTCAGCCAAACCTTTCCGTCGCCGTCGAGCGCCCACTCGGTGTCCTGCGGGGCGCCGAAGTGGGCCTCCGCCTTGCTCCCCAGCGCCGTGAGCTCCCGGATCTGCGCGTCGGTCAGGCAGGGCTGGTTCTGCACACCCTGGTCGCCTGCCGTCTGCTCGACGAATTCGGTGCCTCCCGCGGGCAGCGGCCGGACAGCCGTCCGTTTGTCCCCCAGCCGGCGCTGCCGGATGGCACCGGATGCGGTGTCCACCACGAAATGGTCCGGATTGACGGCGCCCGACACCACTGCCTCGCCAAGCCCGGGACTGGCGTCAATCACAGCCTCCCGGCGCCTGCCGGTGACCGGATTCGCGGTGAACATCACGCCCGCCGCGTCGGCGTCCACCATCCGCTGGACGACGACGGCGAGGGCCACCGTTACCGGGTCAATGTTCCGGCTGGCGCGGTATGCCACCGCCCGGTCTGTCCACAGCGAGGCCCAGCACTTCCGGACGGCGTCCAGCAGCGCCACGGCGTCAATGACGTTCAGGTACGTGTCCTGCTGGCCGGCAAAGCTGGCGAAGGGAAGGTCCTCGGCCGTGGCCGAGGACCTCACTGCGACCGGAACGCCGTCCAGCGTCCGGTAGGCCGTAAGCACCTCCCCGGCGATCGCCGTCGGCAATTCTGCCGAGGTGATCAGGCTGCGGGCCATGGCAGCCAGGCTGGCGAGGGCTTCGAGATCATCGGCCGGGGTGTCCTGGAGGGCACGGTGCACGTCTGCGAGGCCCAGTGGCTCCACGGCCTGGATGTAGGCCTCGGTGGTGAGGCAGAACCCGTCCGGCACCGGGAGGCCGGCCGTGATCAGCTCGCCGAGGTTGGCAGCCTTGCCGCCAACCTCCGGCAGCATGGAGGCGCTGAGGTCCCCGAGACCGAGCACCAGGCCGTTCATGCGCTAAGAGGCGCCAAGCATGGGTCCGAAGCTGGCGCGGTCGGCGAGCCGGGGGTCCTCCCGGTCCGGCACCACCATCACTGGGCTCTTGGCATGGTGCAGGACGCCGTCCGACGTCGATCCCAGGAGCATGCCGGTGAAGCCGCCTCGGCCGCGGGTACCCACGACTATCAGCTCAACATGCCGGCTGGCCTCCACCAGCACATCCACGGGCGACCCATCCAGCAGCCGGGTCTCGATGGCCAGCCGAGGGAAGTGGCTCTGCAGCCAGGCCACTCCGGCCTTCAGCTGGACCTGGATATCGGCGAACAGCGCTTCCCTGTCCAGCGGGGCCGGAACCCAGGCAAGGGATCCGCTGTATTGCGGCACGGCGCAGATCACGCGCAGCGGCGCACCCAGCCGTTCGGCCTCCTCCGCGGCTTCCAGGACGGCGACGCGGGCCTGCTCGGACCCGTCCACCCCCACCACGACAGCTTTTTCCACGGGGCCGTGGCCGGCCTTGGCCTGTTCCGCCCGGATGTGTTTGTCCTGGGTGGTCTCGCCCAAGCGGTCGGAACAGATCAGCGGAACTGTCACCGTAGGGCACTTGGCGTGGGCGGGAAGCGCGCTGCTCACGGAGCCGAGGAGCCGTCCTACAAAGCCACCCCGACCGCGTGTGCCGAAGACCAGCAGCTCGGCGGTTTCGGACAGGTCGAGGAGTACGCCCGAAGCGTCCCCGTTCTCGACCGAGGAGCTGACGTTGATGTTGTAGCCGGCCACCTTGTCCACTGCGTGCTGCAGGATGGCCTCGGCGCCCTCGCGGATCACCGAGTCGTCCACGGTGGCATAGCCGCCGTCGAGTCCGGAGGCGGCAAAAATGGGCACCGAGTAGGCGGTGACAATATGGAGCGGACTACGGCGGCGTTCGGCTTCACGGGCAGCCCACACGAGGGCGCACTGGCCATGGTCCGAACCATCGACGCCGACCACGATTCCTTCGGGTCTCGCGTGCCGGGCACCGCCATCCCGTGCCGGGTCGGGATGCAATTCGTGTGCGTCCATTTGGTCCGCCTCCTCGCGATACTGCCTGATGATGCGGCTATTCTGCCAGAAGCAGCCTGTCTAGCCGGCACCGGCAGGCCGTCCGGTTCCCGGTTACGTACAGCCTGCGCTTAAGTCCAACTATTCTCGGTCCGCGATCTCTTAGCAAGCGGGCCCACGCGGCTTTTCGGGTCCTTTCGGAAGGCTGTTTCCTGCCCGTTCCGGGTGCTCTTCTGGCACGGCTCCGGGTGCCCTATCGGCACTGCTCGGGGTGCGCTGGTAACGCCGCGCAAAGCCCTGCAACCAATGTTTCGGGTGGGGTATCCACCGACCGAAAAATTCTGTAATGTCGAGGCACTATCGATCCGGATTGTGCTCCACCGCACATCCGGGGATGGCTGGTGTCTGCTTGCTGGGGCAGTGGACGGCGCACGGGCAATGATGCCCTGCGCTTCGAAATTCTCGAGGAGGAAGTTGTAGTGTCACGCATGCCTGGTCTCAGCGGCGCAGAACGGACCACCACTGTGGTCATCGGCACCGGACTTCCCGGTTTGGCAATCGCCACGGAACTCCGGCGTCGGGGCGTCGATTCAATCATCGTCAGCAGGCTGGAATCCCCGGGGGGCGGCCAGTCGTTCCAGAAATCCGCGCCGCAGCGGTGCGACGATGCCGAGGCGGCCTCGCTCCAGGAGCGGAACGAAATCCTCCGGCACCTGCGCAACTACGCGTCGAGCCACCAGCTGGACATCCGTAGCGACACGTCTGCCGTGTTGCTCGACAAGATGGGTCCGGGGGCGGAAGCCTCACTCCAC
Source organism: Arthrobacter globiformis (assembly GCF_030815865.1). Taxonomy (NCBI): domain Bacteria; kingdom Bacillati; phylum Actinomycetota; class Actinomycetes; order Micrococcales; family Micrococcaceae; genus Arthrobacter; species Arthrobacter globiformis. Next base: position 688,598 of record NZ_JAUSXI010000001.1, on the reverse strand, counting down.
CGCTGGGCCGTACACACCCCGAACGGCGTGCTGCTGGCCGACCACATCGTGCTCACGCGCTGTGCCCACAGCCAGCTGCGGCGCATGCTCAAGGACCTCGGCATCTCCATTGGCACCAACCTCGTAGCGGCCATGCGCGCCATCGGCATTTACCTGGTGGGCGTCGGCGAGCTCATCACGCCCACGCCGAAGGAAGTCCTGCGCCAGGCCAAGGTGGTGGGCCAGGCCATCTCGGCGAAGGTCTATCCGGACAGCGTGCCGTCGGTGCTGACCGGAAGTTTCCCGGCGCTGCCCGCCGGGGCACTCTGAAGACGCGGCACTCTGAAGTCACGGCTGCCTGAAGCGGTCGTTAGTTCCCGTCGCCGTCGGGCTCGTCACTGACGCCGAGCCGCCGGCGGGCCAGCACACCCAGGGTGATGAGCAGGCCGAGGGCCACGGCTGCGAAGACCACGATGCTCCATGGGAAAGGTTCCGAGGAATCCGGGGCTGTCCCCGTTGCCTGGGTCGCCCCCGGCTGCGGCGTACCGACGGTCGGAACCGGCGCCGCCGTTGCCCCCGCCACAGCCGCCGCGGCAGTAAAGGAGAACGTCCCCTCAATCGGATGGGAGTCCGAGCTCACCACCCGCCACACGACCGCGTACTTTCCGGCAGGCGCACCTTCCCGCAAGTTCTGCGTAGCGACGTTGTCCACGATCTCCACCTTGCCGTCGGCCCAGTCGGTTCCGGCGGCATCCGTCACCTTGACCTGGGAACCGAGCCCCAGCGGCGTGTTGTTGAAGGTTATCGAGACTTTGGCGGGCGCTGTCGCCACGGTGGCGCCGTCGGCCGGGCTGCTGGATTCGGCGGCGTCGTGCGCGGAAGCGGGACCCGCCGTAAGGAGCAGGGCGACGAGCGTGAGCGCACCAAGGAGGGCGGACAGCAGCTGGCGGGTGAAACGCATGGGCGGACTACTCCTAGTGTTGACTTCCTTACAGACTAGGCGAATTTGCCGGGACGGCATCCGGCAACCTACTAGGATTCAAGTAACCCCCACACTCTCACCGGAGGACTAATGCTCAAGCAGGGCTCTGCACTGGACCGGTACTTCAAGATATCCGAACGGGGGTCCAACCTCTCCCGCGAGATCCGGGGCGGTTTTGCCACCTTCTTCGCCATGAGCTACATCGTGGTGCTGAACCCCCTGATCCTGTCCGTTGCGGACTCCTCCGGCGCCACACTCGGTTTCCAGGCCGTTGCTGCGGTCACCGCCTTTGTTGCCGGCATCCTGACCATCCTCATGGGCGCGTGGGCCAAGCACCCGTTTGCCATGGCCACGGGCCTGGGCGTCAACGCCTTCGTGGCCGTCACGGTGGCCACCAACCCGGGGCTGACCTGGCCAGACATGATGGGGCTGGTGGTCCTCTCCGGCGTCACCATGATGATCCTGGTCCTTACCGGATTCCGGACCGCCGTGTTCCGGGCCGTTCCGGACGGGCTCAAGACCGCAATCGTGGTTGGTATCGGCCTGTTCATCGCCCTCATCGGCCTGGTCAACGCCGGATTCGTCCGGCGCGTTCCGGACGCGGCCGGGACCACGGTTCCGGTGGGCCTCGGCTTCGACGGCAAGCTCCTGGGGTGGCCAACCCTGGTGTTCGTCTTCGGCCTGATCCTGACCATCGCCCTGCTGGTGCGCAACGTCAAGGGTGCCATCCTGATCGGCATCGTCGCCTCCACCATCCTGGCCGTCATCCTTGAGTTCACGCTGCACATAGGCCCCAGCTTCGACGGCAAGAACTTCAACCCGCAGGGCTGGTCCCTGGTTGCCCCCAAGTTCACTGAATGGGCGGCTCCCGACCTCTCCCTGATCGGCAAGGCCAACCCTATCGGCGCCTTCGGACATCTGGGCGTTGTGGCCGCGGCGCTGCTCGCCTTCGTGATCCTGCTCAGCATCTTCTTCGACGCGATGGGCACCATGGTGGGCCTGGCTAACGAGGCTGGAACGGTGGACAAGGACGGCAACATCCCCAACGTTGACCGCGTGCTGCAGGTGGACGCCCTGGGCGCCATCGTTGGCGGCGGAGCCTCCGTGTCCTCCAACCAGATCTACGTCGAGTCCGGCGCGGGCATCGGCGAGGGCGCGCGGACGGGCCTGGCCTCGATCGTGACCGGCCTGCTGTTCCTGGTGGCCATGTTCTTCACCCCGTTGATCAACCTGGTGCCGTTCGAGGCCGTGGCCCCGGCGTTGGTGGTGGTCGGCTTCATGATGGTGGCCCAGGTCGGCAAGATCCACTGGCAGGACTGGGGCATCGCCCTGCCCGCCTTCCTCACGTTCACGCTGATGCCGTTCACCTATTCGATCGCCAACGGCCTGGGCGCCGGCTTCATCTCCTACGTCCTCATCCGCACCTTCCAGGGCCGCGCCCGCGAAGTGCACCCGCTGATGTGGGCCGTCGCGGCAGCTTTCGTCCTGTTCTTCGCCATTGGCCCGATCGAACAAGGACTCGGCATGTAGTAGCTTCCGCTTCCCCGCCCCGAGATGGCATTTGGCGGCAGTGTTCCTCAGTGACACTGCCGCCAAGTGCCATTTCGCGCTTAAGCGGGTTCCGGTATTTCAGACATCACGACGGCGGCGCTGCTGGCTTTCGCTGTGTCTGTGCGGTGAGCTTGAAGCATGGACTTTCCCGCGCTCTCCGTTGACGCTGAACCCCGCCCCTGGACAGGCCGTTACGACGGCGACGGCGAAGCCCACCGGCGGTGGTGGCAGGCCGTGACACCGGCTACGGAAAACGCTGCCGCCCCGCAGGCTCCCGTCACCCCCGGCCGCCCTGCCGTGATCCTCGGCTTCTGCAGCGATGAGGGCGTGCGCCGGAACAAGGGCAGGACCGGAGCCGCGGCCGCCCCTGCGGCCATCCGCAGTGCGCTGGGCCCCCTGGCCTACCACTCGGAGCGGGCCGCCACCGACGCCGGCGACGTGGTGGTCCGCCACGGCGAGCTGGAGGCCGGACAGGCCCGCGCAGGCCTTGCCGTGTCCGCGCTGCTCGACGGCGGCCACCTCACCTTGCTGCTGGGCGGCGGCCACGAAACCGCGTACGCGAGCTACCTCGGCGTGGCAGGGTCCCGGGCGGTCCGCGATGGCCAGCGGCTGGGCGTGCTCAACCTTGACGCCCACTTCGACCTCCGGGACGAGGCCGCCCCCAGTTCGGGCACGCCGTTCCTCCAGATGGCCCATGCGGAAGCGGCCGCAGGGCGCAAACTGAAGTACGCCGTCGTCGGAATTTCCGAACCCAACAACACGCGGGCGCTGTTCAGCACCGCCGAGGAGCTGGGGGTGAAGTATCTGCTGGATGAGGACTGCACCGCCGGGGCCGCGGAGGCCTTTGTGGCGGATTTCCTCAGCGGGATTGATGTCCTGTACCTGACCATCGACCTTGACGTGCTGCCGGCGGCGGTGGCTCCCGGAGTCAGCGCCCCGGCGGCGTACGGCGTTCCGCTGCCGGTGATCAGTGCCGTCTGCCGTCAGGTGGCGGCCAGCGGCAAGCTGCTGCACGCGGACGTGGCCGAGCTGAACCCGGCCTTCGACATCGACAACCGGACGGCCCGGGTAGCCGCGCGGCTGGTCAGCATCCTGCTGGGCTAAGCAGCTGCTAGCCCTTTGGCTTCGGGGCTGGCCGGGCGGGCGCCTTGGGCTTGGCCGCCGGCTTGCTGACGATCGATGCCGGCGGCTTGGGGAAGGCGGCCGCAGGATAGAGCCGCGCCACCTGGAGCATGTAGTTCGCCCACTGCGGGCCCGCGATCATGTAGCCGTCAATGCGGTCGTAGTGCTTGCCGTTGACAGTGAGATTCCGGCCAGGTCGCTGCTGGCCCTCCAGGGCGTCCCCGAAGAACGAGGCCGTCGCCATGCCGGTGGTGTAGCCCAGCACCCAGGTGGCGCCGTTACTGTTGTTGGTGCCCGTTTTGGCCGCCACCGGCACACTCTTCTGCACCTTGGGGTTGATGTAAATGCCGGAGCCCTTGTTGAGCATGTCCTGGAGCGCCTTGTTCACGCCGCGGACCACGTTCTTGTCCACGGTTTCGCTGCATTGCTGGGCCTCCGCCGGAAGCTTCTTGCCCGCCATGTCCGCCACCCCGGCCAGGGCCACCGGCACGCAGTACCGGCCGTCGGCGGCGAAGGTGGCAAAGGCGTTGGCCATGGTCAAGGGCGCTACCCCGGTGCCGCCCAGGAGGTTACCCAGCTGGTGCATGTTCACCGGCGTCCCGTCCAGCCCGCTGCGGAGCCCGACGGCGTTGACCATCTTCTGGATCCCGCAGAAGTCCAGCTGCGCGGCCTCGGCGAAGGTGGCCGTGTTGATGGAGTTGTAGAGCCCGTAGTCGGCCGGCATCTTGCGGTAGTAGCCCTCCGAGGCGTTCTGCAGGTCGTCAGCCGCTTCGAGTCCTGCCCTGCGCTGCTTCGTGCTGTAGCCTCCCGCCACCTTGCCGCAGGAGGACCGCCAGCGGAAGCCCAGCGGGTACTCGCGCTTCGAGGCGTCCACCACCGTGGTCATGGTCTTGCCCTGGTGCAGCCACTCGGCGAAGGTGAAGGGCTTCATGGTGGAGCCTGGCTGGAACCCGCCGGCGCCGTTGAGATCGTTGCCGTTCGCGTCCTTGGCGTCCACGTTGAAGTTCAGCTGGGTGTCGAACTTTCCGGGCCCGGGCAAGTACACCGTGTTCTGCGCCATCGCCAGGACCCGGCCGGTGCCCGGCTGGACCGTGACCAGCGAGGCGCCCCACCTGTCCGGATTGGCGCCGGCCGTGGCGTTCACCTGTGCCTGGGCCTTGGCCTGCAGCCGGCTGTCCAGGGTGGTGGTGATGGTCAGCCCGCCGCGGAAGAGCCGCTTTTCGCGCGCCTCAGTGTCCGCACCGTAGGCCGGGTTGTTGAGGAAGAGCCGGGTCACATAGTCACAGAAGTACGGGGCCATGGTGGCAGCAGCGCAACCCTGCAGCGAGGGCCTCACCTTCAAACCGACACCGGAGGCCACAGCGGCGTCATGCTCCTTCTTGGAGATCATCTTCTGCTTGAGCATTTCGCCGAGGACCTGGTTGCGGCGTGTCAGCGAGTTCTTGGGGTTGGTGACGGGATCGTAGAAGCTGGGGCTGTTGACTAGGCCCGCGAGCAGCGCCGACTGGGGCAGGGTCAGCTTGCTGGCCGGAACGCTGAAGAAATACTGGGACGCCGCCTCAATGCCGTAGGCGCTGCGGTTGAAGAAGACGATGTTCAGGTAGCCCTCGAGGATCTGGTCCTTGGTGAACTTCTTTTCCAGTGCCATGGCGAGCCGCATCTCGCGCAGCTTGTCCCCCATGGTCTTCTGCCCGCTGAGGACCACCTGATCCTCACGGCCCTCGGAAATCAGGGACTCGTTCACAATGTTGGTGACGTACTGCTGGGTGAGGGTGGAGGCGCCCTGCCGGTCGCCGCGGGTCAGGTTGCTGGTCAGCGCGCGCAGGATGCCCTGAGTGTCGACGCCGCTGTGTTCATAAAAGCGGCTGTCCTCGATGGCGATGGCGGCCTTCCGGATGAACGGGGACATCTGCTTCAGGGGCACGCGGACGCGGTTCTCGGAATAGAACGTGGCGATGAGCTTGCCGTCCGCCGTCAGCATGCGGGTGGTCTGCGACGGTGCGGGCACCGCGAGTTCGGTGGGCAGGCTGTTGAAGTAGGAAATCGACCTGCTGACCGAGGTGCCGGCGAGGGCAGCTCCGGGCACCAGGAAACTGGCCGCGAGGACCCCGCAGAGGCAGCTGACAATCACGAACCCCAGCAACTTTGCCAGGCCGAGAGCCATACGGGATACCAACTTTTTGCCTGCCATGATCCAAGCTCACCACACGATCGCACGGAAAGCAGAATATTCGCCGCTCCCGCCATGGTCCGTGCTCCGCAGCGTCAGACCGGCGTGTGCGGCGCCTTTCCCTCGTCGCCGAATTTCTCGGCTGCCCTGCGTTCGCGGAGCCGGTCCAGGCGCTTCATGACCGGCGCCGTGGTGGCGCCGTGCAGCACCACGGACATAGCCACGACGAGTCCAACGATGCTCCAGAGGTACTCCTCCTGGTCCCCGAAGCCACCTTGGCCCAGCGCGTAGGCAAGGTAATACAGCGACCCGATGCCCCGGATGCCGAAGAACGAAATGGCGATCCGTTCCCGGGGACCGGTCTTGCCGCGGGCCAGCGCCAGCCAGCCGGACAGCGGACGGACCAGGACCAGGAAGGCCAGCGCCACGCCCACATCGGCCCAACCGACGTCGGCCAGCAGGCCCCGCGCGATCGCTCCGCCCAGAAGGACCAGGATGACCACTGTCATCAGCCGCTCGAGTTGTTCCACGTAGGAGTGAAGAATGCGGTGGTAGCCGTGGGTGCGTTCCGCAGCCCTGATAGTCACCGCACAGACGAACACCGCGATGAAGCCGTAGCCCTCGATCATTTCGGTCACCCCGTACGCCAGGAAGGTGGCGGCCAGCGCTACGAAACCCTCGGAGTGGTTGGACAGCCGGATGCTGTCGTGCCGGGCGGAGAAGAAAAGCCGGGCCAGCGCCTTGCCCGTGCCGTAGCCCAGCAGCACGCCCATTCCGATGCGCCACAGTACGTCCACGCCGAACCACTCCGGGAACCAGGCCGACGGCGCCGTCCCCACGAGGCTCATGGCGATGGCGAGGTACACAAAGGGAAAGGCCAGCCCGTCATTCAGTCCAGCCTCCGAGGTCAGCGCGAACCTGACCTCGTCCTCCTGGTCGGTGCCCTCCTCCTCGTCGGCCGGCTCGCCCACCTGCACTTCGGAAGCCAGGACCGGATCCGTGGGTGCCAATGCGGCGGCCACGAGGAGCGCGGCAGCGAGTCCCAGGCCCAGCAGCCAGAGTCCCAGGAGCGTCAGGCCTAGCATGCACAGGGGCATGGCAATACCGAGCATCCGCCAGGTGGTTGCCCAGGTCCGCCGCCCGACCGAACGGTCGAGCGCCAGCCCGGCTCCCATCAGCGAGATGATCACGCAGATCTCGGTCAGATGCAGCGTCAGCTCGGGGTGCTGGACCGGGTTCGGGTCCGGAAGGTTGGGAAGGAGGCCGAAGGCGGCCGCGCCGGCGCCCAGGAACACCATGGGCATGGAGATCGGAGCATTGCGCAGCGCCTTGGGCAGGATGGCGGCAACAAAGACGGCTACGCCCGCCGCGGCGAACATGATGCTGGCACCTTCAAACACGGTCGCCTCCTGCGCCGTCGGCCTCTCAGACCTGACCAACACTAGCGGTCGGAGCGCCGCTGGTGGGCTTTCGGCGGACGCGAAGGGTCTCTGTACCGGCCCGGCGTCGAAAGAATGGTTGACGAGACAACTACCGTCAAGATGCTTGTCAAATGACAGTCATCTTACCTTTGAGCCGATTACCGGTAGGATGGTCTATTGCCCCCCGGCAAGAACCACAGAAAGTCAGTACATGAGCACAGCAACTATGGAGCGCCCAACCGCTCCTACGAGCGACGCACGCTCCGCGGATGCCCGGTCCATCGACCTGGCGTTCACCAGTGCCGACCAGGTCCACGACGGCCTGGAAAGCGCGGTGGAGACGCTGATCGAAACGGCTGCCCAGGAAGGCAACTGCGGCATCAAGGTCACACGCCTTGAGCCAGGCCGTTACACGGTGGCCCTCGACGAGTCTGTCCCCTTCGGTGAAACACACGAGGACATCGCAGCGTAACACGCGAAAAAAAGCCCCCGACCCTGGACTCGTTCTGGCCGAACGGCCGAATGATCCAAGGTCGGGGGCTTTCAATTTTCCGTTGCGCGTCCTACCGCGCGAGCTCAGCCCGCCGGATTACATCCGGCGCACCTGCACGCCGTCAGACTTCATGAAGAGCTGCGATTCCGCCGCTCCGCCGCAGATAAGCCACAACACGTTTCCGCTCCGTGAGACTTCCTCCACCTCGCCTGCCGCAATGACATGAGCATGCTTGATGATCTCGACCCGCTCGCCCACGTGCAGCGATCCCCAGTTGGAAACCGTAGCTGCGTGTGCAATGCGCCTGGACAGGACTGTCCCGCGTGCTTTCATTTGAACTTCTACCCCTTTGTGGATGTTCTTCTTCCGCCACAGCCTCTTTGATGTGACTTTCACTACACCTTCAGTTCTACTACACTCTTCGCCCTGTGTGTGGCGCGTTGCAGAGTATTTCGGCACCGCCGGCAAATGTCTGCCGGCGGTGCACATCATTCACCTTTAGGCAAGGTTTCCGACGGCGGATTCGGCTGCCGCCCGCACCGCACCGGAGGCGACCAGCCGGTCGGCCGCTTCGAGCTCGGGTGAGAGGAACCTGTCCGTGCCCGGACCGCCGACGACGGTGCGCAGCGCTTCGAGGACGGCTGCCCCTGCGGGGCCAGGCGCCAGCTCACCGCCGGAGAGCTGGATGCGCATGTCAATTGCCCGGGCCGACGTCACGAGTTCGATCGCGAGAACGCGGCGCAGGTTCTCCACGGCTTTCCGTAGCTTGCGGGCAGCGTGCCATCCCATGGACACGTGGTCCTCCTGCATGGCAGAGCTGGGGATGGAGTCGACGGAGGCGGGCACCGCGAGCCGCTTGTTGTCCGAGACCAGCCCGGCCTGCGTGTACTGGGCAATCATGAGGCCCGAGTCCACACCTGGATCGGCGGCCAGGAACGCCGGCAGGCCATGGGAGCGGGCCGGGTCCAGCATGCGGTCCGTCCGCCGTTCGGCGATGGAGCTGAGGTCCGCGACGGCGATGGCCAGGTAGTCGAGCACGTACGCCACCGGGGCGCCGTGGAAGTTGCCGTTGGAGCTGACCCGGCCGTCGGGCAGGACCACGGGGTTGTCGATGGCGGCAGCGAGTTCACGGGAAGCCACCAGTTCGGCGTGGTCGACCGTGTCCCGGACGGCGCCCGCAACCTGGGGTGCGCAGCGCAGGGAGTAGGCATCCTGGACGCGGGAATCGCCCACGCGGTGCGAGGCCACGATCGCCGAGTCGGACAGCACACGGAGCATATTGTCGGCACTGGCCGCCTGACCGGGGTGCGGCCGGAGTGCGGCGTGCAGCTCGGGCCGGAACACCTGGTCGGTGCCGAGCAGCGCCTCGACGCTGAGCGCGGCGGTGATGTCCGCCGTCGTCAGCAGTTGCCGCAGGTCAGCGATGGCCATCAGGAGCATGCCCAGCATGCCCTCGGTGCCGTTGACCAGCGCCAGCCCTTCCTTCTCGGCAAGGGTCACCGGTTCGATGCCGTGCGCGGCGAGCAATTCAGCGACCGTCCTTTGGCCGGCGCCGCCGTACAGTTCGCCGTCGGGTCCGGCCGCCTCGCCTTCGCCCATGAGGACCAGGGCGCAGTGGGACAGCGGTGCGAGGTCGCCCGAGCAGCCCAGCGAACCGAACTCCCGGACCACCGGCGTGATGCCGGCGTTGAGCACATCCACCATGGTCTGCAGGACCACGGGCCTGACGCCGGTGCGGCCCGAGGCGAGGGTCTTGGCGCGCAGGAACATGATGCCGCGGACCACTTCGCGTTCCACCGCGGGGCCCATGCCTGCGGCGTGGCTGCGGATCAGCGACTTCTGCAGCTGGGTGCGCAGCTCGCCGGGAATGTGGCGGTTGGCCAGCGCGCCGAAGCCAGTGGAGATGCCGTACGCGGGCACGTCGCTGTGGGCCAGTTCGTCGATGTGTGCGCGGACCTTTGCGACGGTGTCCAAGGCGTCCTGGGAGATGGTCACCTTGGCGTCATGGCGTGCGACGGCGACGAGGTCCTCGGGCGTGGCACCGCTGGCACCGAGAGTAACAGTGAGCGGTTCGTGGGTGGTAAGTGTCATTGGAGTGTTCCTACTTCTGGTGGTTGAGCCTATTCGCCGGTTGAGCCTGTTCTCCGGTTGAGCCTGCCGTGAGCTTGTCGAAACCTTGATCTCGACAAGCTCGATCAGCGGATACCTCAGCGCTGTTCCTGCATGGGGATTCGGACGCCGCGTTCCTTGGCGACGTCGACGGCGCGGTCATAGCCGGCGTCGACATGCCGGATCACGCCCATGCCGGGATCGTTGGTGAGGAGCCGCTCAAGCTTCTGCGCGGCGAGATCGGTGCCGTCGGCAACGGAGACCTGGCCGGCGTGGATGGAGCGGCCGATGCCTACTCCCCCGCCGTGGTGGATGGAAACCCAGGTGGCGCCGGAGGCGGTGTTGAGGAGGGCATTGAGCAGGGGCCAGTCGGCGATGGCGTCGGAGCCGTCGGCCATGGCTTCGGTCTCCCGGTACGGGGAGGCGACGGAGCCGGAGTCCAGGTGGTCGCGGCCGATCACGATGGGGGCCTTGACCTTGCCTTCCTTGACCAGCTGGTTGAAGAGCAGACCTGCCTTGGCGCGTTCGCCGTAGCCCAGCCAGCAAATGCGAGCCGGAAGTCCTTCGAATTCGACTCGCTCGGCGGCGGCGTCGATCCAGCGGTGCAGATGCTGGTTCTCCGGGAACAACTCCTTGATGGCGGTGTCGGTGACAGCGATGTCCTCAGGGTCGCCGGAGAGCGCCACCCAGCGGAACGGGCCCAGGCCCTCGCAGAACAGCGGGCGGATGTAGGCCGGGACGAAGCCGGGGAACTCGAATGCACGGCTGTAGCCGCCCTTGCGGGCCTCGTCGCGGATGGAGTTTCCGTAGTCGAACACCTCGGCGCCGGCGTCCTGGAATTCGACCATGGCCTGGACGTGCTTGGCCATCGATGCCTGGGCCTTCTTGGTGAAGCCTTCCGGGTCAGCCTCGGCCTCGCGGTGCCATTCGTTCACGGAGATGCCTTCCGGCAGGTAGCTCAGGGGGTCGTGGGCGGAGGTCTGGTCGGTGACGATGTCGATGGTCAGCTCGCCGGCCTTGTGCCGGCGAAGGAGTTCGGGGAAGACCTCGGCGGCGTTGCCCACGTAGCCCACGGACCAGCCGCGGCGCTCCTCCTTGGCCTTCAGGACCTTGGCGATCGCGGCGTCGAGGTCGGTCTCCACCTCATCGAGGTAGCGCTTGCCGGCGCGGCGGCGGAGGCGGGTCTCGTCGACGTCGACAATCAGGCAGGCGCCTTCGTTCAGGGTGACGGCGAGGGGCTGGGCGCCGCCCATGCCGCCGCAGCCGCCGGTCAGCGTCAGGGTGCCGGCAAGTGTGCCGTTGCTATCTCCAGTGAGCTTGCGGGCTATTGCTGCGAAGGTTTCGAACGTGCCCTGCAGGATGCCCTGCGTGCCGATGTAGATCCAGGAGCCGGCCGTCATCTGCCCGTACATCATCAGGCCCTCGGCCTCGAGCCGGCGGAATTCGGGCCAGTTCGCCCAGTCGCCGACGAGGTTGGAGTTGGCCAGCAGCACGCGCGGCGCCCATTCGTTGGTGCGGAAGACGCCAACCGGCTTGCCGGACTGGACCAGCAGGGTCTCGTCCCTGTCCATCGTTTCCAGGGTGCGGGTGATGGCGTCGAAGGCTGCCCAGGAGCGCACGGCCCGGCCGGTGCCGCCGTAGACCACCAGGTCATCCGGGCGTTCGGCCACCTCGGGGTCGAGGTTGTTCATGAGCATGCGCAGGGGTGCCTCGGTCTGCCAAGACTTGGCGGTGAGCTCGGTGCCTCGGGCTGCTTTGACCGGGCGGGCACCGGTGGTGAAATCGGCGGGTGCCATGGTGGCTCCTTCGTATCGCGGGAATATGTTACATCGGGAGTGTTGCGGAATGCTTGAGAGCGAAAGTGCTTCTGTATCAACTAAAGCCCGTCCGGAGCCGGCCAGACAGGGGTTTCCGGCGGGTGCTGTCCGGTATTCCAGACCCAACTAGGTGGCAGATAAGGGCGTTCCCAGCCCGCAGAACGCCCTGTGCTGCTACCTACTTGGGCTGCTACCTCCGGGGACAGGCCGCTGCTTGGGTGGCGCTACTTCGCCGGGCGGCCGTGGATGCGCACGGAGAGCTCGTCGGCCACCTTTTGCACCCGGGCGGCGAGCACCGGCCACTGGTCCTCCGGCAGCTTGTCCTCGAGGAACGTGACGGCGACTGCCGCCGTCGGCCATCCAAGATGATCCGTGACAGCGGCGGCGATGGAGCCAAAGCCGGGTGTCACCTCCCCATGTTCCGTGGCGTAGCCACGCTGCCGCACCTGGTCAAGGTGGGAGGACAGTGCCGAGTACTTCATGATCGCGCCCTCCACCTCGTGCCGGGCACTGAAGGCGGCGGCGTTCGGATAGAGCGCGCGGACCTGGGACTTTGGCAGCGCGGCAAGAATGGCCCGACCGCTGGCGGTGAGGTGGCTCGGCAGCCGGACGCCGACGTCGGTCACGAGGGACGGCCGGTTCTTGGCCCGCTCCTCCACGATGTAGAGCACATCCCGTCCGTGCAGGACCGCCAGGTGTGCACTTTCGCCAAGGACATCAACGAGGCTGGCCAGCATGGGCCGCCCAAGCCGAGACAGCGGTTCTTGCCGTGAGTACGCGGAACTGAGCTCGAAGGCGCTGATGCCGAGGCCGTACCGCTGCTCCTCGTGCAGGTGCAGGACAAAGCCGTTTGCCTCCATGACGCCAAGGAGGTGGTACACACTTGAGCGCGGCAGTCCCAATGCCGTCGCAATGTTCGACGCCGCCATCGGCCCCCGCTTGGAACCCAACAGTTTGAGGATCCGCAAGGTATTTTCGGCAGCTGGAACTTTTGCCTTGACTGCTGATTCCGGCCGCTTTGCGGCCGTTGCCGCCGTTGCCGCCGTTGCGGCCATCGCGCCTGCCATGTGTCCTCCGGGCCTCGCCATTAGGCTGTCTATTCGGGATTTCTGTTCTTCAGGTATCTCCGAATGGTGTCCGGTATCCCGTACTTCAAGTTTGCGCCCAGCCCGCACACGGCAGACCCCTTTCAGAGGCACCGCTGTCTGGAATACCGGACATCCCCGTTATCCTGTCTATCATCCCGGTTTCCCGCAGACGGAGGTAGCGTTTGTCCATGGAATTTCCGCTCGCGGGCAAGGTATCTCTGGTCGCCGGGGCCACTCGAGGGGCAGGGCGCGGCACGGCCGTGGCCCTGGGTGAGGCCGGGGCTGCGGTCTACTGCACCGGCCGCACCACGAAAGGCCGGACGTCCGACTATCGTCGCCCCGAAACGATTGAAGAAACCGCCGCCATGGTGAGTGCGGCCGGCGGCACTGGCATCGCAGTGGCGGTGGACCATCTCAACGCTTCGGAGGTGGACGCGCTGGTCCGCCACATCGACCACGAGCACGGCCGGCTGGACATCCTGGTGAACGACATTTGGGGCGGTGAGAACCTCATCCAGTGGAATACGCCCCTGTGGGAACACGAGCTTGACGGCGGTTTGAGGATGCTGCACGGCGCCGTGGACACGCACCTGATCACCAGCCACTTCGCACTGCCGCTCCTCATCCGCCGGCCGGGAGGACTGGTGGTGGAAATGACGGACGGAACGCGCGAGTACAACGCGACTCATTACCGGCTCTCCGCGTTTTACGACCTCGCCAAGTCCGCCATCCTGCGGCTCGCCTTCAGCCAGGCCGAGGAGCTGAAACCGTTCCGGTGCACGGCCGTGGCGCTGACGCCGGGCTGGATGCGCTCGGAAATGATGCTCGAACACTATGGCGCCACCGAAGCCAATTGGCGCGAGGCGGCCGCCATGAATCCGCACTTCGCCGCCATCTCGGAGAGCCCGCGCTTTGTGGGCCGGGCGGTCGCCGCCCTCGCCGCCGATCCCGACGTACACCGCCGGACCGGCGGCTCCTTCTCCTCCGGCGGGCTTGCGCAGGAGTACGGCTTTACCGACGTCGACGGCTCCCGGCCAGACTGCTGGCGCTATCTGGAAGAGATCCAGGAGGCCGGGCTGCCGGCGGATTCCACCGGCTACCGCTGAGGTGGACGGGGCTGCCGGCATCCAGGGGTCTGAACACCCAGCCCCCCTGCATTAGGCTGCTTCGCGGCCTGTCCCCGGCACTACTTCCGTCCCTGGCACTACTTCGGTCCCCGGCACTACTTCGTGAGCCACCGCATACCAGTCACTATCCGGCCGGGGACGTAGTGGCGAAGCGTGGGCACGGTCGTCAGGTGGTTCGGGCATGCGCGGGTCAAGGCTGTTGGGCACGGCTTGGTCATTGAACACGGCCGGGTTGTTGAGTATGGCTTGGATTGGTGGTGGCCAGTGGGGTGGTTCCCAGTCTGGTTGTTCGCTGGGGTAGTGGCGGCCGGTGGGTGAGGTCCAGCCGGGCGGGTCGTTGGCGCTGGCGGCGGTGGGTGTCCACGCTGAGTTGTGTTTGAGTCTGTGATGTTTGGGGCATGGTTGGCCGAGGTTACTGATCCCGGTGCCGCCGCCCCGGGCCCAGGCGAGGAGGTGATCGGCGTCGTTGTCCAGGGAGTGGTTGTTGCAGCTGGGGAACGTGCATTTCGCGTCCCGAAGCCGCAGCCATTGCCGCATTGCTTTGGGAACGCGGTAGCTGGTCCGGCCGATCTCCAAGGGTGCGCCGTCGCGGGGGTCTATCAGTACCCGCAGGAAGGACGTCGCCTCGTCGGCAACCAGGGCACGGGCCATGGACGGGGGGATCGGCCCGTAGCCGTCCAGCATGGCCGGTTCATCAGTCAGGCCGAGCAGCGAGAACACCGGAACCGTGACGAGGACCTGGGCTCCCGGCGAGGGCACACCCCCGGACAGCACGGACCCGGCGATGCCGTCATCAACGGTGCTGCCGTCGCTGGCGCTGTCAGTGGTGGCGGCCGGTGACTGTTCAAGGCCTGGGGTGAGGAGCCAGGTCGAGGCGACGTCGGCGCGGAGCTGGGTGAGGGTCCTGGACTCGCCGGGTCCTTGCATGGCGCGGGCGGCGGCGGTGGTGCGGTCCCAGATCCCGGCGGCCTGGGCCGCGGGCAGATAGGCCGAGAGCCAGGCCATCCCGTCGCGGTCCGGGGCGTATTCCACCCGCCGGTCCGCCGCCGAGCGGGTGTGGCGGGTTTCGATGCTGACCGGGTGGTGCCGTTCCCGCCAGGTCCGGACCTTCGCGCGGAACCGGCACGGGACGAGCTCCCCGGCCGGGCAACCCCGCGCAGGGTCCGGCGCGTCCGGATCCAGGAAATGCGCCTCCAACGCCGCGGCACCGGCCGGGTCGAGGTTCGCGCTTTCGTCGACCATGATCCGGGCGTGTTGCCACGACATGGCCCCTGCCTGTAGCGCGGACAGGGTCAGCGGCCGGGCGCTGGTCAGTTCAAGGGCGTCGAACAGCAGGGCGCCGGCGGCGCGTTCGCTGATGGTCAGCGCGCACGCGATCTCCGAGGTCACGGCCATCCCCCTGACGGTGCGGTCCTGCGGGGACTCGGCCGGCGACGCCATGGCCGCCTCAGCAGCGGCATACCCGGCGACGATCTGCACCTTCAAAGCCGCCATCCGGGCCTCCATCCGGGCCAGCTCAGCCAGCCCGTCCAGGCACGCATCCGCCTGCTCCCGCAACGGATCACCACCGTCCGACGCCGGGCTATCTGATCCTTGGAACGCAAGGCCACCCGTCCCGCGGCGGACAAAAGCAGCCAGCACCGGAGTGGAGGCGTCGATCGCCGCCATCGTCTCGACAGCTGCACTGCTTTCCATACCCGCAGCCTTTCACGGGCCACTGACATTTTTCCGGCGCGCGAATTAAGCGCGTCGGCGGGTCCGATGTGAGGAGCGCGCGACCGCGGAGGAACCACCCCACAGTCCACCGCACAGTCTGAAATGGAAGACACCAAGACCCCGTGAGCCTCATCACAGCTCCCGCAGACGTGGTCTGCTGGATAGCGATCCCCCTCCCAATGACGAGAAGGTATTGGCATGCAACAAGCCCAAACAAGAGATGAATTGGCGCCCGTAGGCGGGACCGGAACGGCGCGCACCGCCATCGGAACCGCCGTCGGAACGGTCCTGAACCGCGGGCTCAGCGTCCGCCATATCCGCTTCATGGCGCTGGGCTCCGCCATCGGCACCGGCCTGTTCTACGGTTCGGCCTCGGCCATCCAAAAAGCCGGCCCCGCCGTGCTGTTGGCCTACATGATCGGCGGCGCCGCCGTGTTTATGGTGATGCGCGCCCTGGGGGAAATGGCCGTGCGGCATCCGGTCTCGGGATCCTTCGGGCAGTACGCCAGCCGCTACCTTGGCCCGTTGGCCGGATTCGTGACCGGCTGGACCTACGTCTTCGAAATGGCGATCGTGGCCATCGCCGACGTCACCGCCTTCAGCATCTACATGGGCTTCTGGTTCCCGTCGGTGGAGCGGTGGGTCTGGATCCTGGCCATCATCTTCCTTCTCGCGGCGCTGAATCTGCTGAGCGTGAAGGTCTTCGGCGAACTCGAATTCTGGTTCACGCTGGTCAAGGTTGCGGCAATTATCGCCATGATCGCGGGCGGAGCGGCCATCCTCGCGTTCGGCTTCCAGAACGGCGACGCCTCGGCCGCCCCGGGCCTGGGCAACCTCGTGGAGCACGGCGGCCTGTTCCCGAACGGCTTCGAGGGGCTCCTGGCCTCGTTCGCCGTCGTCATGTTCGCGTTCGGCGGCATCGAAACGATCGGCATCACAGCCGGCGAGGCAGCCGACCCCAAGAAGGTGATCCCAAAGGCCGTCAATACGGTGCCGGTCCGCGTCCTGCTGTTCTATGTGCTGACCCTAGGTGTGCTGATGAGCCTCTTCCCGTGGAACGAGATCGGCAGCAACGGCAGTCCGTTCGTCCAGATCTTCAGCGGCCTGGGCATTCCCGCCGCACCCCACATCCTCAACGCCGTGGTGATAACCGCCGCACTGTCCGCCATCAACAGCGACATCTTCGGCGCCGGGCGGATCCTCTTCGGTTTGGCCAAGCAAGGGCATGCACCGCAGAGCTTCGGGCGGGTTTCCCGGCATGGCGTTCCGTGGATGACTGTGGTGATGATGGCCGGGATCCTCCTGGTGGGAGTGGTGCTGAACGCGGTCATCCCGGAAGATGTCTTCCTGCTCATCGCCTCCATCGCCACCTTCGCCACGGTCTGGGTGTGGGTAATGATTCTCGCCTCCCACGTGGCCATGAAACGGGAGATCGCCCGGAAGGGCCTGCCGGCGTCGGACTTCCCCTCCCCGTGGTGGCCGATGGCGTCCGTTCTCACCATCGGCTTCATGGTGCTGGTGATCGCGGTGCTTGGCTTCTTTGAGGAGACGCGCGTGGCGCTGTACGTGGGAGCTGTGTGGCTGGGAGCGCTGGTGGCCGCCTATCGGCTTTGGGTCAGGGGCAACGGACGACGCCGGGCCCACCTTGAGGACGAGACCTCACCGCTGTCCGTGGTCGTCGAAACTGAGTAGGATTCCGGCGGAAATGGCGCGCCAAGCTGGAAACGGTCAAAACAAGTAGTAAAAATGGGCAAAGACAGGTACTCGCCGCCTGTTACGCGAGGGCCTGTTGTGATAAATGAGGTAAATGTTACTCGTGTGACGCATGTGGTTATTTCTTACAGTTGACTACATGGTGCCAGCCGGCCGGGAACCGAACCCGGGATGATGAACCGGACCCGCGCCGCCAGTGCTTGAACTTTGGTCACACTGTGAAGGAGTGGTCCTCATGTTGGAAATCCAAGCCGGGGCGCCGGCAGAGAATATTCAATCCGGGCGGTTGTCCGGCTTCCTGGCCCAGACACTGCAGCGGGCGCTCACGGCCGCTGTTCCCTACAGGATCGGCGACGTTCTGCTGGGCGACGATCCGTTCAACGGCAGGCGGGAAGGCACCGTGGTGGTCAAGAACGGCCGATCGATCGGGATCCGGTCCTCGGACCGGGTGTACTTCTACGACCACCGGCAACTGAGGCGGCCGGACTAGGCGGGTCATCCCGCCAGTCCAGCCGACGACCAACAGGAGCCGATTCCATGTCCATCGCCAACCTGCCAACCGCTTACCTAACCATTGCCGAGGTGGCCGCGGCCCTGCGCCTTTCCAAAATGACCGTCTACCGGATGGTCCGGGCCGGAACGCTGGCGGCCGACCGCTTCGGCAAGTCCTACCGCGTACCGGAGCCGGCTGTGGAGGAGTACATCCGGGCCTCAGGCAACCCGGGCCCGGGGGATCCCCCGGGCGCACTAAGGTGAGCGCACGAAGTTGAGGCGCCGTCGGTTCATTCCCAGCCGCTTGGAGCACTTCGGTGCTGGCTGGACGCCAACGGCCGGCGTTACCATCAGGCATGCTGCCGCTGCAGAATCTCCTGGCCTTTGCCTTGGTCTCCGCATTACTCATCGCCGTGCCGGGTCCCAGCGTCCTGTTCGTCATCGGACGGTCGCTGGCGCTGGGCCGGCGAGGTGGCCTGCTGAGCGTCCTGGGCAACGCGGCCGGGGAACTGCTGCAGATCGCGGCCGTGGCCCTGGGACTCGGCGTGGTGCTGGCACAGTCCGTGCTGCTGTTCATGGTGGTGAAGTTTGCCGGCGCGGCTTACCTCATTTTTCTGGGAATCCAGGCGGTGCTGCATCGCCGGGGCGGCCCTGCGGGCCCGGATCCGTCCAGGCCGGCGACCACCCGGCGGATTCTGCGCGAAGGCTTCATTGTCGGGGCCACCAATCCGAAGTCGGTGGTGTTCTTCGTGGCAGTCCTCCCCCAGTTCGTGGACCATTCTGCCGGCGCCATTCCCGTCCAGCTCGCCCTGCTTGGTGCCACGTTCCTGGCCATCGCGCTGGTTTCGGACAGCGTCTGGGCGCTGGCCGCCGGAACTGCGAGGCAGTGGTTCGCCCGCTCACCCCGCCGGGTAGCTGCTGTCACCACTACTGGCGGGGTGATGATGATGGGGCTCGGCGGCACCCTGGCCCTGACGGGTTCAAAGAGCTAAATTGGGCTGCCTGAAGTTCTGGGCATCTGGAAGCGTCCTACCGAGCGGACCACCCGCCGTCCATCGTGTAACTGGCCCCGGTGACCATTCCGGCGGCGTCGGAGGACAGCCACGCAACCAGGGATGCCACCTCCTCGGGCTCCACCAGCCGTTTCACAGCGGACTCGGTAAGCATCACCTTCGCCAGGACCTCGGACTCCGGAATGCCGTGGACTCGAGCCTGGTCCGCGATCTGCTTCTCCACCAGCGGCGTGCGCACATAGCCGGGATTGATGCAGTTGGACGTGACGCCATGCTCACCGCCCTCGAGTGCCGTCACCTTGCTCAACCCTTCGAGCCCATGCTTCGCCGAGACATAAGCGCTCTTGAACGGGGAAGCCCGGAGGCCGTGCACCGACGACAAATTGATGATGCGGCCAAAGCCGTTGGCGTACATGTGCGGCAAGGCGGCACGGATCAGCAGGAAGGGCGCCTCGAGCATGAGCGCCAGGATCCGCCGGAACGCCACGGGATCGAAGTCCTCGATGGGGCTGATGCGCTGGATGCCGGCGTTGTTCACCAGGATGTCGCAGTCCAGACTCAGCGCGGCCAGCGCCTCGACGTCCAGGAGGTCGACAGCCCAGGACGTGCCGCCCACCTCATCGGCGAGGGCCGCGGCGCCGGCTTCGTCGACGTCGGCCACCACCACTTTGGCTCCTCTGGCGGCCAGTTCCCTGACGCACGCCGCGCCGATTCCGCTGGCACCGCCGGTGACCAGCGCCTTGCGGCCGTTCAGGTTCTTTTCCACGTCCGGACCTTGTGCGTCCACAGTCTGCTCCTCCAAGTGTCCACGCTGACACGTGCCGCGTCGTGCAGCACTTCCGATTTCCCCGAGTATTCCTGCAGACGGAACGCGGTTCAATGACTAATCAGGCACTGGATTCGTGCAAAATTGCAGATATGGATGCCAACCCGGACGACCTGCTGGTGCTTCTCGCCGTCTCCCGCTCGGCGAAATTCACGACGGCGGCCCAGGTCCTGGGCCTGAACCACACCACCGTTTCACGCCGGATCGCCGCACTGGAAAAGGCCCTGGGCGGCCGTGTTCTCGCCCGGGCCTCCGGGGGTTGGGAGCTGACCGAACTCGGCGCCCAGGCCGTGCTGGTGGCTGAGCAGGTGGAAACGGCGGTGCGAGCGCTGGGACCGTCAGGCCGTGCGCCGGACCCGATTACCGGCGTCGTACGCATGACGGCGACCGACGGCTTCAGCGCGTACATCGCCGCTCCGGCGGTGGCCCGGCTGAGGAGGGATCACCCGGGACTCAGCGTCGAGATTGTCACCGTCACCCGCCGGGCGCTCCAGCAACGCTCGGGACTGGACATCGAGGTGGTGGTGGGCGAGCCGCAGGTGCACCGGGCCGAAGCGTTCCGGCTCGGCGAGTACGAGCTCGGAATGTACGCGTCCCGCTCGTACATCGAGGCCAAGGGAACGCCGGAGTCGGTGGAGGCCCTGACGGCCCATCCGCTTGTGTACTTCGTGGACTCCATGCTGCAGGTGGACGATCTTGATGCACCGCGGCGGCTGGTGCCGGCAATGCGCGACGGCGTCAGCTCCACCAACGTATTTGTGCACGTCGAGGCCACCCGGGCAGGAGCCGGGGTGGGGTTCCTCCCGTGTTTCATGGCCGACAGGCACGAGGACCTGGTGCGCCTGCTGCCCGGGGACATCGCCGAACGGCTGCCCTACTGGATGGTCCTGCGCCCGGAGTCGATGCGCCGGCCGGCCGTCGCTGCGGTGGTGATGGCGCTGCGCGAACAAACTACCGCGCACCGGGAGTGGCTGCTCGGGCAGGGACGCGCCGGCTCAGTCGCTGACTGACGGCTGATGCCCGGGGTCGGCGGTGATTGCGGGGTCCGTGCCGGGTTCGGCATCTGCGCTAGGCGCAGGGTCGTGGCGCACCTGGGCTCCGGCGGCGAATGCCCGCACCTTGGCGTCGTTCCAGATGTGCGCGGGCACTGCCCCGCCCAAGAGCCGCCGCGCGAGCTGTGGATCGTCGTCGAACGGCTGATCGCTGCCGGCCATCACCATGTTGCCGTAGCGGCGCCCCTTCAGCATGGCGGGGTCCGCGATGATGATGGTGTGTTCGAAGGCGGCCGCGATGGTGGCGGCGTCCTCACGGGCATTCTTCAGGTCAGGGCCGTCGCCCGAATTGACCACGTAGATGCCGCCGGGGGCGAGCACCCGGCGGACATGCCCGTTGAACTCCGCCGTGGTCAGCGGAAACGGGGTCACGGCACCGGCGAAGACGTCCCGGATGATGAAGTCGCGGGTGTCCGGGGTGAGGGTCTCGGTCACGGCGCGGGCTTCGCCGACGCGCAGCCGCAGCAGCGGGGCCTTGGGCAGGTCGAACCAGCCGCGGACGTACTCGGCGAGCTTCCCGTCCAGTTCCACCACCACCTGCCGGGCGTCCGGGTAGGCCGCGTGGAAGTAGCGCGCCAGTGAGCACGCTCCGCCGCCCAGGTGCAGACCCCGCAGCCTGGGTTTGGTCGCAGGTTGCCAGCGGGATTCGATGAGGGCGGACATCCAGCGCATGTACTCGAAGTCGAGGAACAGCGGATCGGCAAGGTCAATGTGGGAACTCATCACGCCGTTGATGCGCAGGAGCCAGCCCGTGGAGTTGTCCTGGTCGGCGATGAGCTCGCAGTCGCCAGTGTCGATGTAGTAGACGCCCTCAACGGGGCCGCCGGCAGGCGCTCCCTTGGGGACTTCCAGCACCTCGGAGGCCACTGCCGTGCCTCTTCTTCCGCCTGTTTTGCTGCCTGCGTTGGAACCCGGCTTTCCGCCTGACTTGGTGCGCCGTGCCATCAGTTCTCCGCCGCTTCCGTCATGCTTCAAGCCTAGTTGACCGGGTGGTGGGGCCTGCCGGGCCACAGCTCGATCACCGGCAGGCCCAGCCAGCGGTTTTACCCCTCCGGGACAGGGGCGCCCTCGCCGTTGCGTATGCGCTGGACCATCGCCGTGGTGGAACGCTCGGCCACATAGTCGAGGATGGTGACCGTGCCACCGTACGCCTCCACGGCCTCGGTTTCGGCCAGCATCTCCGGCGTATAGTCCCCGCCCTTGGCGTAGATTTCCGGACGCAGCCGTTCGATCAGGGGAATCGGAGTCGCGGTGTCGAAGACGGTCACGTAGTCCACGCAGCTCAGGGCGGCGATCACGGCCGCCCGGTCCGCCACGCTGTTGATAGGACGGCCCGGCCCCTTGAGCTTCCGGACGGAGTCGTCACTGTTGAGTGCCACCACCAGGACGTCGCCGAGCTGCTTGGCCTGGTTCAGGTAACGAGTGTGCCCCCGGTGCAGCACGTCGAAACAGCCGTTGGTCAGCACCACGCGCTGGCCGTCGTTGCGGTGGGCCCTTATGTGCCGCTCCAGTTCGTCTGCCGTAAGGGCGGCGTCCCCGAAGCTTTCCAGGTAGCGGCCCAGCTCGTCCGTGCCGCACACCGACGTCCCGGGATGATGGACCACCACATCCGCAGCGGCCTGCGCCAGGTCCAGGCTGGCCGACAGCGGCAACGACGCCGCACGCGCCAGGGTCAGGGCAGCCACGAACGTGTCGCCCGCGCCGGAGGCCTGCTTCTCGGTGGCAGGCCGCGCCCACGTCCGGTGCGGGTTTCCGGCGACCGGAATGAGGACCGTCCCGTCCCGGTCCAGCGTGACCACGACGGCGCGTGCTCCCGTCGCCTGCAGCAGCTCGCCGGCGTGCTCGGTCACCACCGCCGCGCGCTCGGGCCCGCTGCCCAGCCGGAGGTCAAGCATCCGGGCGGCCTCCTGCGCGTTGGGCGTGACCAGGTCCGGCTCAAGTCCGGCCCACGGGCGCGGATCGTGCGCGTCCACCACCACAAGCGTGTCCTGACCGCGCCCGGCCAGGGATCCGATGAGCCGGCCGCGGACCGGTTCTGCGAGGACGCCCGTTCCGTAGTCGCAGATCACCACCGCGTTCTGGTGTCCGACGGCGGCGGGAACCGCCGCCTCGAACGTCGCCAGGGCTTCGGGCGGGACAGTTGCCGCGGTGTCGTCGAAGCGCAGGAGGACCTGGCCGCCGCTGCTGATCCGGATCTTGGTGGGGGTGGCCATGTCCGGGTGTTCGGCGAGCAGCCTGGTGTCCACCCCCGCGGCGATCAGTTGGCGCCGAAGTTCCGCGCCGGCGTCGTCCGCTCCGATGATTCCTGCCACACTGACACGCGCGCCGAGTGCGGCCAGGTTCATGGCCGTGTTGGCGGCACCGCCGGGGGCAAAATCACGCCGGACGATGTCCACCACGGGAGCCGGGGCCTCGCGGCACATCCTGTCGATCGTGCCGGTCCACCAGCCGTCGAGCATGAAGTCGCCCACGACGGTGACGGCAGGATGCTCCTGGGCCAGCCTCCGGGGAAGCCACGCCGCAAGGCCGCGCTGTTCTGAAAGCGCAGGTTCGGAAACCGCAGGTTCGGAAAGCCCTGATGCGGAACGCCCAGATTCGGAAAACTCCGGTTTGGAAGACATCGGGCCGCCGTCGTCCCCGGCGAGTCCCCCGGCGCCGGGTGTCCCGGCGGTCACGATGCTGCCCCGTCAGCTGGCAATGCCCCATCAACTGGCACTGCCCCATCACCTAACACTGCCCCTTCACCTGCCACTGCCCCTTCACCTGGCCCAGCGTCGTTAGCTTGCCGGGCTTGGGCCTCCGGCGCAGGCGGCGCAGCGATGTGCACCACCTTTACGCGTGTGAATTCGTCCAGGAGTTCGGGCCCGTAGCCAAACCCGTGCCCGCTTTCGCCCCGGGGCTGGGCGGCTCCGCCGGGTGCGCCGCCGAACACTTCGTTGACCTTGACGGTCCCCACCGGCAGCGCGGCGACGGCTTGCTGGGCGTGGGCGATGGTGCCGGTCAGAACGGTGGCGGCAAGTCCGTACCGGCCGGCCGCGGCGAGCGTGAGCCCTTCCTCGAAGCTGTCCACCACACGCACCGGAGCGACAGGGCCGAATGTTTCCTCTGCCATGACGTCCATGGTGTCGGTGCAGTCCAACAGGACCGTGGCCGGGTAGAAGGCGCCTGGCCCGTCCGGGACCGTGCCGCCCTCCACGGCCCGGGCACCCAGCTGCAGCGCCTCGGCCACGTGCCGGTGGACCGCATCCCGCATCCGGGTGTCCACGAGCGGCGCGAGCCGGCGTTCTGTGTTCCGGTCCCGGGCCTGTCCGGCGAGCGCATGGCAGAACGGTTCGGCGATGGACCGGTGGACGTAGATCCGCTCCACTGACGTGCAGATCTGCCCGCTGTTGCTGAAGGCCCCGATCGCCGCCTGCTCCGCGGCCCAGCCGGGATCCACGTCCGCATCCACCAGCAGCGGATCGTTCCCGCCGTTTTCCCTGATGACATGGGCACCCGTCAGCACCGCCGCCCGCGCAATCCGGTCACCGGTCGCGCTGGACCCGACGTGGGCGAACATATCCACGTCAGACTGCTGCGTGAGGAGGGTCCCGACGTCGGCTCCTCCTGTCAGCGTGACCAGCACGTTGGGCGGAAATACCGGCGCCAGCGCCTCCCCCAGCAGCTCTCCCACGTGGGGGCAGCGCTCGCTCGGTTTGTGAATGGCCGTGTTCCCGGTAACCAGGGCGGCCCCTATGAGCCCGCAGGCCACGGCGACGGGATCGTTCCACGGCGTCAGCAGCACCGCCACGCCGCGCGGCTCGGCGACGGTGTAGTCCGCTGCGAGCATGTTGCCGCGCAGGCTGTGGCCGCGGTGTACGGGACCGAGCTCCGCATACTGCTCCAGCGTGGAAACACCGGCGGCAATACCGGCAAGGGCCTCATCCACCGGACGGCCGGTCTCCTGTGCGTTCAGATCAGCAAGTTCGGCAGCGGCCGCGTCCAGCGCCCGGGCGGCCCGGCGCAGCAGCTGGCCCCGCTCCCCGGGAGGCGTGGCAGCCCAGCCGGGTTGGGCAGCGCGGGCCGCCGCCACGGCTCCTGCCACATCATGTGCGCCGGCGACGGAAAGGTTGCCGACGGTGTCCCCCGTTCGCGGGTTCAGGATGGTGAGCGTGTCTTCCGCATTCGCCAGCTCGCTGGTGATGGTGGATTGCATGTGGCTCCTCACTGGGGCTTGGCCTGTGCCACCGGGGCTGCAGGCGCTGGGTCTCCAGACGCTGGTCCTTCGATTCTCGGTCTCCAAGGCACTGGTCTCAAGGCACTGGTCTTTAGGCATGCTGCTCAGTGTTGCCGGGCGTCCGTTCCCGCCCTCTCTGAGGTGATCCGTACCCCGGCGTCGAGGGGTTTACACGCGCCTCCGGCAGGAGTTTTCAGAGCTGGCGGCTGGTCTTACTCAGCTGGCGGGCCGGGTTTTCTGAGCTGGCAAAACAGGCCCGATGCACCGTAGGGTGGGCCCCACTGATCCGATCCGACCTGAACGCATCCCGACCTGAACGATCCGGAGCCGAGAGGGCTGACACCATGGAACTCTTCAACGCCGACTTCGGCGGAGCACGCATCACAGGGCACGGAATCGGCCCGGTTTTGGAACCCTTCAGCGGCGTCTCCCGCATCGCCGTTCTCCGTGGCGGCGGGCTGGGCGACCTGATGTTTGCCCTCCCGGCGGTTGCAGCCCTGAAGGCCGCCTACCCTGGGGCCAGCGTCACCCTGCTGGGCACGCCTGTACACGCTGAACTGCTGGCGCAGACGGTGGGACCGGTGGATGAGACGGTGATTCTGCCGTTCGCCGAAGGGGTCCGCCCGGGGCCGGAAGACGACGAAGAAGTGGAACGGTTCTTTGCAGCGATGCGTGGCAGGAACTTTGACCTGGCCGTCCAGTTGCACGGCGGCGGCCGGTACTCGAATCCTTTCCTGCTGCGCCTCGGGGCCCGGCACGCCGTGGGCACCAGAACTCCGGACGCCGCTCCGCTGGAGCGGACCGTGCCCTACGTGTACTACCAGCACGAGCCGCTCCGGGCCCTCGAGGTGGCGGGATTCGCCGGGGCCCCTCCCCGTGAGCTGGAAGCGAGGCTCGAGGCGCTGCCTGAGTTTGGCCAGCGGCTCGCCCAGGACCTGCCTTTGGGGAACGGCGGGCCGGGGCTGGGCTACGACGGGCCCGGGCAGGGCCGCGTGCTGGTGATCCATCCGGGCGCGACGGATCCGCGCCGGCGCTGGCCGGCCGAACGCTTCGCCGCGGTGGCACGGAAGGCCGCCGACGACGGTTTCCGGGTTTACGTGGTGGGCGACAGCAGCGAAAAGGAACTTGCCGAGGCGGTGGTGGAACTCGCCGCAGAACAATCCAGCACGGAACAATCCCCCGCGGACGAGTCCGGCGCCGCCCGCCCCGCCGTAGAGTCACTGGCCGGCAAACTCAGCCTGGGTGAGCTTGCCGCCCTGCTTGCGGGCAGCGCCGTCGTGGTGGCGAACGACAGCGGACCGCGCCACCTCGCCCAGGCCCTCGGCACGTCCACAGTGGGCATCTACTGGGCGGGCAATGCCATCAACGCCGCCCCGCTGGGCCGCAGTAAGCACCGCATCCGGCTCGGCTGGGTCACGCGCTGCCCGGTGTGCGGCGTGGACGTCACCCAGGTCGGGTGGACGGCCCCACGGTGCCCGCATGACGAGTCCACCGTTAAGGCCGTCGAACCCGGGGAAGTCTACGAGGATGTTCTCCAGCTCACGGCCACGAGCCCTCTTCCTCATGGCAGATAAGCATTTCGCGGACCTCGCAGCCGGTGGGCTGGGACAGCACAAACAGAATTGCCTGCGCCACGTTGCCGGGGTCGTTGAGGCGTGAGTCGTCCTGCGGCTTGTACTGCTCGGCGCGGTCGTCGAAGAAGCGCGTCTTCATGCCGCCTGGAATCATGGTGGTCACGCCAATCTCGCCGCCGGTCTCGGCGGCCAGCGAATGGCTGAAGCCCACTACGGCGAATTTCGAGGCGCAGTAGGCGGTGGCCTCCGGCAGCGCCCGTTTGCCCAGCGTGGACGCGATGGTGACCACCCGGCCGTGCGACGCTTTGAGGTACGGAAGGGCCGCCCGGACAACGGACACCGTGCCCATCAGGTTGACGCCGATGACGCGTTCCCATTCCTCTGCGGCCACGTCCTCCAGCTTGCCGCACCGGTCGATACCGGCAGCGGTGACCACGGCGTCCAGCCCGTCCAGGGTTTCGGCTGCCTGCCGGACGGCCTCGGTCACGGCAACGCGGTCCGACACGTCCACTTCAAAGGCCTTCGCCGCGGCGACGTTCCGGATGTCCCGGTCCAGCACCACCGGCGTTCCGCCGGCTTTCAGTACGGCATCGACGACGGCGGCTCCCAGTCCGGAGGCGCCGCCGGTTACCAGCACCCGGCCTGGCTTGAAAGTCGATTCAGTCATGGTGTTCCTTTCGCTTGGGACTAGTTCAAGATTTGTTGTGAAGGTCAGCTGACCTTTGCCAGGGCGTCCGCGAGGACGGACGTGGACCGGGCCTGGTGGAACGGCACCGTCATGCAGCGCCCTCCCCAGCTCTCGACCAGCCCGGCCTCGGGAAGCTCCGACGCGCGGTAGTCCCCGCCCTTCACCCAGACGTCCGGCCGCAGCGTTTCCAGGCAGGCCTCCGGGGTGTCCTCCCCGAAGACCAGGACGGCGTCCACACACTCGAGCGCCAGCAGGAGCTCGGCTCGGTCCTGCTGGCTCACAATGGGCCGCTGCTCACCTTTGATCCGGCGCACCGACTCGTCCGAGTTCAGGCACACGATCAGGCAGTCGCCCAGGTCCCTGGCTGCCGCCAGCGTGCGGGCGTGGCCGGCGTGCAGCAGGTCGAAGCAGCCTCCCGTGGCTACGACGGTTCCCCCGTTGGCGCGCACCCGGCGCGCAAGGCCGAGGGCGTCTTCCTCGCGGCTGTGGTGCCAGACCGGCCGGTGGCGGTCCGGCAGGGAGGCCACCCCGCCGGCACCGAGGAAGGCTGCCGCCTCATTGATCGCACGTTCCGCGGCGTCTCTGAGGCTGCAGCCCCCTGCCAGGTGCACGGCCAGACTGGCCGCGAGCCGGTCGCCGGCGCCGCAGGGATCAGTGACTTCGGTGGGAGGGGCCGGGATGGCCAAGGGTGAAGTGTCGCGCTGAGATAGGGTGCCGCCCTGCTCCCCCATGGTCACAAGGACCGCCTGGCTCTGCCAGCGGTCCAGCAGCAGGGTGCCGATGGCGGCAATCGCCGCAGGCGTACCGGTACCGGAGTCCGCGGCCTTGGCAGCCTCGGACAAGTTTGGGGTCACCACGGCCACCCCGGGCACGGGTGCGGCACCGGAGGGGTGCGGATCCCACACGATCGGAATGTCGCCGGCACGGGCGGCGAGGAGGTCGCGGATCTCCCGGTTCGCGGCAACACCGCGTCCATAATCGGCCACCACAATCGCTTCGGCGCGCTCCAGCGCCCTGAGCATGCCCGCCGTCGCCGCCGGCACCTCCGGCCGCCCGCATCCCTCATCCACCCGCACCACCGGCTGGCGGCCTGCCCGGACCCGGGTCTTGACCGGCGTCCGCGCGCCGGAGGGCCCGGAGACAACATGCACCCCGGCGAGGGCGCCTTCCAGCTCGAGGGAGGCGTCGTCGTCGGAAAGCACCGTAACCAGGGTGACCCGGTGGCCGTCCTGGGCCAGCATTCGGGCCACGAGCCCGGCGCCGCCGGCCCGGCGCCGGACCTCGGAGACGTCCACCACCGGCACCGGCGCGTCGGGGCACAGGCGTGTTGCCTCACCGGAAAGGTCTACGTCCAGCAAAACGTCACCCACCACTGCGATCCTCATCCGCGATCAGCCTCCGGCCCGGGGACGCCCTGGCCCCTGCGAACCACCTCGGCTTCGAAGGCCCGGCAAATGGCGTGCAGCGCAATCAGGTGCCCCTCCTGGGCATTGGCCGAGATGGCATCGATGGCCACGGCATCATCGCAGCAGGATGCCAGCGGGTTGGGCGCCGGCCCGGTCAGGGCCCACGTGGTCACGTTCAGCCTGGAGGCCGCCTCGGCTGCACGGAGCAGGTTGGGGCTCTGGCCGCTCGTGGACAGCAGCACGAGGATGTCCCCCGACCTGCCGTGGGCGCGGACCTGCCGGGCGAAGAGCTCTTCGTAGCCGTAGTCATTGGCAATCGCCGTGACGGCCGAACTCTCCGCGTGCAGGGAGATCGCGGAAAAGGGCATCCGCTCGCCGTCGAACCTGCCAACAAGTTCCGCAGTCAGATGCTGCGCCTCGGCGGCGGACCCGCCGTTTCCGGCGGCAAGCAGTTTCTGCCCGCTCAGCAGGCGCTGGGCCAGCTCCACGCCCCAGTCGGCCAGCCTGTCTGCCTGGCTTTCCAGGGACCGCAGGGCGGGCAGGACGTTTTCCAGGTGGGTCCGCACTGCCTCCCGGGGGCCCGGACTGGCGTCGTGCCGGGCGTCGTCCTGCCCAGCCTCCTCCGGGGAGGAGTCCGCGTCCAGAGAGGGAAAACCCGGTGTGCCAACCCGGTTCATGGCAGGAAGCTCAGCCTCCCGCAGGGATTCCGTAGTCACAGTGCCGCTCCTTCCATCGATTCCAGGCTGCCAGCGTCTACAGAACCTGCGATAGCCAACTGGTAGGCCTTTTCGGTTTCGGCGGCGACTCTGCTCCAGGAGTAGCGGGCTTTGGCCCGCCGCTCGCCGGCGCGCCCGAGTTTTGCGCGCAGGTCCGGGCTGGCCAACAAGGTGCCGATGGCTTTGGCGATGGCTTCCGGGTCCTTCGGCGGCACGTGCAGGCCGGTTCCCCGGTCCACCACGCTGTCCGTCAGGCCGCCCACCGCAGCGGCAACTACCGGAACGCCGCAGGCCATGGCCTCCAGCGGAACAATCCCGAAGGGCTCGTACCACGGAGTGCAGACCACAGCGTCCGCACTTCGGAAGACTCCGGGCATGGCCTCCCGGGGGACCTGGCCCCGGAGCTCCACATGGTCCGCCACCCCGAGGTCCCGGGCAAGGTCCAGCAGCCTGCGCGCCTCCGGATCCTGCCCGCCCGCGTCCGCGTCCGCGTCGCCGCCCACAATGAGCAGCTCGACGTCGTCGAACCCCGCCTGCAGCAGATACGGCAGCGCGCGGATCACCAGATCCATACCCTTGCGCGGGACCAGGCGGCCCACGGACAGGATGCGGTGGGAGCGGGAGGGAGGGTCGGCCGGACCGTCGCTGGAGAAGAGTTCCAGATCCACTCCGCAGGGGGCGATGGAAACCCGGCGGGTATCGATCCCCATCGCCCTCAGCTCGAACACTTCGTCGGAGCACGTGGCGACGATCCGGTCCGCCGACCGGCCCACGGACGGTTCGAGGAAACGCCTCTCGGCCGGGCTCGTGTCGGCGGCGCCCTGGTGGCGGCGCTTGACCGTGCCCAATGCGTGGAAGGTCTGCACCACCGGAACCCGGAAGCCGCCCGGGTCACGGCGTGCGGCGTCCAGCGCGGCGACGCCGGACATCCAGAAGTGGCCGTGCACCACGTGCGGCGGCGAGCCGTCCCAGTCCCGGACCACGCCGTCCGCCAGGGCGCCCATGAAGGGCAGCAGATCGTCCTTGGGCACATGTTCGGCCGGCCCGGCGTCCACGTGCACCACCTCGAGCCGTGGATGCACCCGCACCCTCGTGGGCAAATCCGGCGAGTCACGCCTCGTGTAGACCGTTACCCGGTGGCCCCGACGGGCCAGTGCCGACGAAAGGGCCGCCACATGGACGTTCTGGCCGCCGGCGTCCACTCCGCCAAGCGCTGCCAAAGGACTGGCGTGTTCCGAAATCATTGAGATCTTCAATGCATATTCCCTTCTCGCGCCGCGGTGAGGGCATCCGGTCCGGACCCCTTCAAAGCTGCATCGCCGGATGGCGCCCCCTCCAAAGACCCCTGCAGCCGCCCCTCCCCCTGTACTTTCCCTCCGCCGCCGGCCGGCACAAGATCCGCCAGCAGCTCATCCCAGTCGGCCAGAAAACGTTCCAGCCCATAGCGCTCCAGCGCCGCTTCCCGGGCAACTTTGCCCCGCCGTCGCGCCTCCTCCGGATCGTTGACCAGCTGCCGGGCACACCGGCCCAGCTCCTCCACGTCAGTGGAGATGCAGCCTGCCTCGGGCGGGACGGCCCGTGCCGCCTCGGTGGTGGCCAGCGCCAGGACCGGCATGCCGAGATGCATCGCCTCCAGCAGCGCCAGCCCAAGCGAAGTCCAGCGCAGCGGGTGCAGGTATGCCCGGCAGCGCGCCAGTTCACGGTGGAGCTCCGCGGTTTTCAGATCGCCCCGGACGGTGAGGCGCGCCGAAGGAATTCCCGTAGCCTGCGCCAGCCCCTCGCCGCCCATGCCGAAGACCTGGAGCGGGGCTGCGGTGGCGAAGCGGGGCAGCAGGTCCGTGCCCGTCACCCGTCCGCGGCGCACCGGTTCATTGACCACCACGCCCAGCTCCGGGACCTCGCCCGTGTAAAGGTAGCCGGGGTCCGCGATGCCGTGCTCGATGACCTTGGTCGGTGCGCGGCCGCTGTCCCAGAACAGCTCGTTGAAATGGGTCACGTGGACGATCGGGATGCCGTTCTGATCCCCGAGCGGATGGACGGTGAAGGGAACATCACCCTTGGGGGTGTTGTGTTCCACGTACACGGCGGGAAGATCGACGCCGGTCCGGCGGCCCAGGACGCGCGTCACCTCCGCGGCTTCCTCCGGACGCTGAAGCACGACGGCGTCAATACTGCCGGAGTCCAGCTCCGCGAGCGCGACCTCCCGCACGGAAGCTGGCCAGGGCCGGCCCGCCCGGCCCAGTCCCCAGGGACCGCCGCCGGGCAGGACCGGCAGCAGGTACTCGTGCCGGCCGCGGACAAAGGCGTCCGTCCACGACCCGTGCACGTGCCAAAGCAGGATTCTCATTGTTTCCGGACCTTTCTCCGTGTGCTGAGGGAGGAGACCCCACTCAGCAGGCGTTCGACGGCTTCCACCACCTGCTCCGGCGAAACAGAGCTGAGGCAGGGATGTCCCGGTACCGGACAGTCGCGTGCGCGGCTGAGCCGGCACGGCGCGTTCTGGTCGCCCAGCAGTTCCAGCGGAACGCCGTACGGCGCCCACCGGACGGCCGGCACAACCGGGGAAAACAGGCTCACCACCGGGGTTCCGACGGCGGCGGCCAGGTGGGCGGGCCCGGTGTTGCCGGTGACCACGACATCCGCGTTGGCCAGGACACCGGAGAGGGTGGAAAGGTCTGTCCGTCCGCCGAGGTCAATGGCAGAAGGGCCGGCCACGGTTGCGGTGAGGGCTGTTTCCCCCGGACCGCCGGTCACCACCACCCGGTGGCCGGCGCCCTCCAGCAGCTCCACGGCCGCCGCATGGTGCAGCGGCGGCCAGGCCCGCGCCGGGACCGTTGCCCCCGGGTGGACCACCACGTAGGGGCCCTCCCCCACCAGGTGCCGGATGCCGGGAGGGTCCTTGACCATGAGCTTTCCGTCGTCACCCGTCTTGAGCTGGAAGCCCGCCGCCCGGGCGATGCCGAGCGCCCGAACGGATTCCGGCTGGTCCTCGGGAAAGTCCTCGCCGGGTTTCAGCCTGACGTCCAAGAGGGTGCCCGCGTAGTCAGTGGACGCGCCGGTGATGCGCTCCACGCCGGCTAGCCGCAGGAGGAGCGCCAGCGGAAGCGGCGACTGGTGAAAGGAGGTGAGGATGACCGCCTCGGTGATGCGGGAATTCCGGACGTACCCCACCAGCGAGTCCAAATGCGGTCCTGTGACCGCCGGGGCAGGGTTGCTGATCCACGGGGTGTCCCAGGCAAAGACGTCGGCCACATTGGGCAGCAGTGAGGCCGCCGATTGGCCCTGCGGTCCGCAAAGCACGACGACGTCGTTGGGGCTGCCGCCGTCGGCCCGCCGTCCGTTCGCCACGGCCCGGACTGCCGGGCCTGCCAGGAGGACGTCACCGACGCTGTCCAGCCGGGCCACGAGGACCCTGCTCATGCCGGTCCTCGAAGCACCGGTCCCCGAGGTCCCCCAAGCAGCAGCTCCCCAAACAGCAGCGCAACAGCCTGCTCGAGGTCTGCGGCTACCTCGGCGGCGGCCTCGACTTCTTCGGTTCTGGTCTGCGGAGTGGGAACCAGGACCCCCCGTGCACCGGCGGCCGCGGCCGCCTCGACGTCGCTGCCGATGTCGCCGATGAACGCCGCCTCTGAAGGGTCGATGCCGAGACGCCGGCAGGCGCTGTGGATCATGCCCGGCGACGGCTTACGGCACAGGCAGCCATCCCCGGCCCCGTGCGGGCAGACCTCCCAGACGTCAAAAGGGCCCAGCAGGTCCTCCACCCGCGCGTTCACGTTGTCCACCTCCTCGGCTGTCAGGAGGCCGCGGGCAATGCCCGACTGGTTACTCAGCACGCCGGTGGCCAGTCCCAAGCTGCGCACTTCGTCGAGGACTTTCCGCGCACCGGGAAAGGGCGTGACCCTCTGCGGGTCGCCGTTGTAAGGCACGTCAACTACAAGCGTCCCGTCCCGGTCGAAAAGCACAGCCTTGAGCGTAGAAGCATCACTTGCCATATCCCCTTCGTTCCCCGCCCACGCGAGACCTAAACAGAAGGCCGCGTACTTCTTCTCCGCTAGACTCCTCGACAGGCGGCGCGGCAGTACCAGACCGAGGAGGAGAAGGACGGCAGTGGAAGCATCAAACGGCAAGCATGAACAACCGGTCCTGCTGGTCCTGCGGGCACTGAAGCTTGGCGACTTGCTGGTTGCGGTTCCGGCGCTCCGCGCCCTGCGGCGTGCCTATCCGGAACACCGCCTGCTCTACGCGGCCCAGGACTGGCTGGAAGACGCGCTGGAGCTGGTGGGAGGCTACGAACTGCTTCCGACGCATGGCCTGGACGTTCCGATTCCCATCGAGGCAGGCAAGGTGGATATCGCCGTGAACCTGCACGGCAGCGGACCCGAAAGCGAGGCCCGCATCACCGCCGTCCAGCCCAAAACCATCGTCGGCCACCGGACCCTCGAGCGGCCGGGCCCGGGGTGGCTGGAGGAAATCCATGAGCGCGAGCGGTGGACCAGGCTGCTGCAGTGGCATGGCATCGACGCGGAACCGGACGATTTCCGGCTTCTCCCGCCGGCCGTTCCCAGCCCCTGCCCTGGAGCCACCGTGCTGCACGTGGGGGCTGCATACGGCAGCCGGCTGTGGCCCGAGGACCGCTTTGCCGAAGTGGCCCGCACCCTCGCGGAGGATGGTCACCGGGTGATGTTTACCGGCAGCTCGGCGGAACGGCCGCGGGCACTGGACGTTGCACGGCTCGCCGGGCTCCCGGAAGTCCAGGTCCTGGCGGGGCGGCTGCGGCTGGCCGAATTCATGGCCGCCATCGCGGAATCCCGGCTTGTGGTGTCCGCGGACACCGGTGCGGCGCACCTCGCCTCTGCGTATGCGCGGCCTTCGGTGGTGCTTTTCGGTCCGGCCCCGGCTGAGGTCTGGGGCCCACCACCAGGACCGCACATCGTACTAACGGACGCTCAGGCGCGCCGCGGCGACACCTTCGCGGCCACTCCTGATCCGGCCCTGCTGGCAGTTTCAGTGGAGGATGTCCTGGCGGCGGTGGGGCGGCTCGGGCTCCCCTGATCCGCGCTTGCCCGATCGCTGTCCCCCCTGGCGCTGCGGGCGCTGCCGCCGCTCCGGCCCTCGCCGCTCCGGTCCTCCTCATCGAGCAGCCGGCGCTGCAGCCAAACTAGGATCCGAGACAGCCGCCGGGACACCTGCATCTGGGAGATGCCGAACCGTTTGCCGAGTTCCACCTGGGTCTCCTCGCGGAAGTAGCGCCGGTACAGCATCTCCCGGTCGTCAGGGTCCAACTCCTGGATTGCCTCGTGGAGGCACACGAGTTCTTCGAGGTGCTCGATCGGCTGGTCCGGGGAGACCAGCCCCTCGCCCATGGTTGGCCCGCCCCAGGGATCCGGGCTGTCCAGCGAGTCGGGATGCATGCTGCTGCCGGCGGCCTGCGCTTCCCGGACGTCAGCCGGGGTAACGCCCAGTTCGCTGGCCAATTCCTGCGCCGACGGAACACGGCCCAACGACTGGGCCAGGTCCGGGGCGGTGTGCTGGAGCTGCGTCCGGACGTCCTGGATGCGCCGTGGCGGCCGGACGGTCCAGCACCGGTCCCGCAAGAAGCGCTTGAGTTCGCCGCTGATGGTGGGCGCCGCGTAGGCAGGGAAGCTTTCGCCCTTCTCCTCATCGAAGCCCCGGGCGGCCTTGATGAGCCCCAGGTAGGCCACCTGGACCAGGTCTGAGCGCTCCCGTCCCCGGGCTGCAAACCGCGAGGCGAGCGCCTCCGCCAGATCCAGGTAATCGAGCACCAGTTGGTTCTGGAAAGCATCGTGCAGCCGCCCCGTCTGGGGCACTACCGGGGTCGCAGGCGGGTGCACAGGCCGGGGTGCTGCGCGGGGCGGGCCGGTCATGGACAAAGAAGGCGGAGTTTCTGGCATTGTCGTGGGTTCCTTCGATCGGTAGCTCGAGAAAGCCTGCGGCAAGACTTAGAAGAAGGAAATCATAAGCGTGCTTATTGCACAATGGCCCCAGGCGTTAGGCTCGAAAGAAGCACCAGGGCCACGGGACCGTTACCAGGCGGCCCGGCAGTCACGTTTCCAGGGCAACGGACGGAAGGCATTTCATGCGCATCGCTATCACGGGCGCCAGCGGCAATGCGGGAACAGCACTCCTGCGCAGGCTCCAGAAGGCCCGGCAGGAACACCCCGGCGGGCTGGAACTGGTGGGCATCAGCCGCCGCGCGCCAGACACTTCACGGCCACCGTACGCCGGCGTCGAATGGCACACCCTGGACGTGGGCGGTGACAGTGCGGCACAGAACCTGGCCAAGGCCTTTGCCGGAGCAGACGCCGTGGTGCATCTCGCCTGGCAGATCCAACCGAACCGGGATCTGCCACTGCTGCACCGCACCAATGTCACCGGCACGGCGAACGTACTGGCGGCCGCCCGGGACGCAGGCGTGAATCACGTGGTCTGCGCCTCCTCGGTTGGCGCGTACAGCAAGTCACCGAAGGACCCCCGCGTGGACGAATCCTGGCCGGCAGGCGGCATCGAGGGCTCACATTACAGCCGGCACAAGGCGGAGCAGGAAAAGCTGCTGGACGGGTTCGCGGCGGACAATCCCTCGGTTGCCGTGGCCAGGCTGCGCCCCGGACTCATCTTCCAGGCGGAGGCCGGAAGCGAAATCGGCAGGTACTTCCTGGGATGGGTGCACCCGAGGCTCGTCCCGCGCCGGCCGGCGTTGCCGGTATTGCCGGTTCCCGACGAACTTGTCTTCCAGGCGGTGCATGCCGACGACGTCGCGGACGCGTACTGGCGCGTGCTTGAGCGCAAGGCCAGCGGGGCCTTTAATGTGGCGGCGGAACCGGTGGTCACACCGCAAAACCTGGCCAGGCTTTTTTCGGCCAAGAGGGTTCTCCCCATACCGGTCCGCGCGCTGCACGCCTTCGTCGGCGCCACCTGGCGGCTGCGGCTTCAGCAGACGGACTCGGGGTGGGTGGAGATGGCTGCGGGCGCACCGATCATGGACACCGGACGGATCCGGAACGAGCTCGGCTGGGAGCCGCACACGCCCTCACTTGAAGCCATCCGTGACGTGATAGACGGCATGGGCAAAGGCGCCGGCGTTCCGGCGTCTCCACCGCTCAAACCGCGGCGCAGCCTCCTCGGCCTCGCCCGGCACCGCTAATACCCTGGCACTGACATCCGCTGCTGCAACCAGCGGGCCTTCCGGTGGTGCAAACAACCGACGGCGACCTACTCGCGCGGAGTGTTCCGCCGGGTAGCGTCAGTGCTGCCGTCGGCGTCCCGGCCGCCAGCGTTCCGCGCATCGGCGGCCCGATCATCATCAGTTCCGGCATCCGCTCGTGCATCGTCGCGCCGGTTGCCATCCTCGTCCACGTCCGGGTCAAGGGCGTTCGCCTTGTACTGGTGCTTCTCGGCATCCGTCCGGAGGTCCTGGGCAGCCGACTGCTTTTGCTCAGCCTCCTGGCGAAGCCGGGCAGCCTCTACCTGAGCTTTCTCGGCATCAGCCTTGGCGTGCATGGCCCGCGCCTCGTTTTCGCGCGCCTCAAGATCGGCATTCTCCGCTTTCCTGCGGATCTCGGATGCGTGCTGGCGGTTCTGCTCATCGCGCTTCTGCTGGAACGCCTCCCTGCGCTTACGGCTGGACATCAGAAGCACCACAACGAGTGCAATGACGACGATTACAACGACGATCCAAATCCAGGCACTTGGGTCCACCGTGGATCCACCTCTCTCTTTTTCAGCACGTGACTATCCGGCAGGTTGGTCACCTGCGCCGGGCAAACGTTGCCGGAGCGGGCGGCCGGTTGAACTAGCGGCCCTCAGGGTACTTACTATCTAATAGTAATCATGCTTACTATTTTATGGCGAGTGATTGCCGGTTGTACTCGGCAACCCGAGATGCTGGAGAGGTATCAACCATGACGGAGAACCAAGGTCCGCAGGGCGCAGGGGCCCCACTCGACGACACTGAAAGCGCACGTCCCGAAGAGGCCGGCGGCGGTCCGGACAGCGGCGGTCCGGACCAGGATCCCAATCCGCTGACCTCCAGCCAGCTGGCCGAGACGCCGCAGTCGGACACCCGGATGGCGGACGATCCGCTGGACGGAAAGCAGCCGGCCGACGATCCGCTGGGCAGCGACCCCCTAACCCTGGACCGCCGCAACCCACCCAGAGCGCCCGGACAGTAGCGACTGACCTCTGATGCTACCCGTTGCACGACCCACGAGCCCAAACCCCTGACAGCGGGCAGGGAACGTTCCGCGACTTCCGGAACTTGGCCCCGCCCGCGAACGAAAGGATGCCCAATGGCTACGAAAGAAGCCCCGGAAACCAGCACAGCAAAGGCGGGAAGCGCGCCTGCCCCGGATGACACGCGGAAGCCGGACAGTCCCACCGATGTGGACAAGCCATCGTGGAAGTACATTGCCCGCAAGACCCTGCGTGAATTTACTGCTGACCAATGCCCCGACCTCTCGGCCGGACTTACCTACTACGCGATCTTCTCGCTCTTCCCCGCCCTGCTCGCCCTCGTTTCGCTGCTCGGCATCTTTGGACAGGCGGAAAAGACGACGGCGGCACTCCTGGAAATCGTCCAGGGCGTCGCGCCCGGGCAGGCGGTGGAGATGATCCGCGGACCTATCCAGGAGCTGACCACCTCACCGGCAGCCGGCTTCACTCTGGTCATCGGTCTCGCGACAGCCATCTGGTCCGCGTCGGGGTATGTGACCGCGTTCGGCCGGGCGATGAACCGGATTTATGAAATAGATGAGGGCCGGGGATTCGTAAAGCTTCGCGGCACCATGCTCGGCGTCACAGTGGTCTCTCTGATCATCGTTGCGCTGCTCGCCGCAATGCTCGTTATCAGCGGCCCGGTGGCGGAGGCCGTTGGCAATGCCATGGGGCTGGGCGGAGTGTTCCTGACCGTGTGGAACATCGCGAAGTGGCCGGTCATTGTGGCGCTGGTGATCGTGGTCATCGCCATCCTCTATTACTTCACTCCGAACGTCCGCCAGCCAAAGTTCCGCTGGATGAGCCTTGGTTCCCTCATCGCCCTCTTTATTTTCGTGCTGGCCTCGGTGGGTTTTGGCTTTTACGTGGGTAACTTCAGCAACTACAACAAGACGTACGGCGCGATCGGCGGCGTGATCGTCATGCTGCTGTGGCTCTGGATCCTTAACATGTCCCTGCTTTTTGGCGCCGAGTTCGACGCCGAGATGGAGCGTGGACGGCAACTGCAGGCCGGCATTGAGGCTGAGGACACGCTCCAGCTCCCGCCCCGCGATACGAAGAAGAGCGACAAGCTCCAGGAGAAGGAAGAGGAAGACATCCGCCTGGGGCGCGAACTGCGGGAGAAGTACAGCGAGCAGGGCAACGGCAACGACGGCAGCGACCAGCACGACCCGGACCGGCGCGGCAACGGCCAGGACGACCGCCGGAACGGCGACGGCGGAGCCACCGCCAGCCGGGGCAGTGGCAGCAGCCACTGAACGACTTGAGGTGAACCCCGGGCAGCTGCCGCCACAGGCTACTGCCCGGGAGGTGCGGCGCAGCTTTCAGCTGCTCCGGAGCGCGGCAGCCATCTCCAGGCCCGAGGCACGGAGGTGGGCACCAAAACCGTGCGGCGCCCGGGCGACGGTCCGTCCGGAAGTCAGCACACGCGTGCTGTCCCTTGCCATGACGGCTAAGCCCCTCCGCCGCAGCTGCTCAACCAGGGCACTGTCCTCGCAGGAGCGCAGCGGCGGAAAACGTCACCATGCGTGCTCCCCCTGGAGGGTGAGTGCGCCCAACTGGGCGTCGTCACGCGTTGCGTGGTGCTGCCGCACGTAGAGGGACAGGTCCGCCATGCATTTGCCGTACCGTTCATCGAAGGCAAGGGGCCCGGGCCCCAGGTTCTGGCTCACCAGGAGCTGGACGCGTTCGACGGCGGCGGCAACAGTTCCCCGGACACGGAGCGCCTCGCTCCACCCGCCTACGGCACTGGTTGTGGCCTCGGCGCCGCCGGCAACGGTGCCGCCGTCGGCCGCTTCCGCGCCGGAATCCGGGCCCGCCGGGGCAAGGCCGGCCGGGGCTGCGTCCACGGCCTCAGCTGCCTTGGCGAGGTACTGGACGGTGGAGCTCAGGATCCGGTCCACTTCGCCCAGGGCGGCGAGTGCCACCTGGTCGGGCTCGCGCTGGGACCTGGCTCCCCGCTGAAGCGCGGCCTCGAAGTGCCGGCCGAGCGCCACGGCGCCGCCCAGCCAGCACGCGGCAACGCCCATGCCGCCCCACGCAAAGCCGGGGCGCTGGAAGTACCAGCCGTCACCGCCGAGCGGCACGGCCGGCACCAGGTCAAAGTGGACGGTTCCGCTGGGGATTTCGCGCAGTCCGCGGCTGGTCCATTCCGGCACATCGCACGTGACGCCGGCGGCCCTGAGGTCAACGGCGAAGGCGGCCCGGCCGCCGGTCACGGTGTGCGCGGTCACCACGGCGTGGTCCACGAACTGGGCCAGTGAGCACCAGGGTTTGGAGCCGGTCAGCTGCACGCCGCCGGATTTCCCGCTGGGTTCCGGCTCGCGGGGTTCTGTCTCGGCCGGGGACCGCCCGTCAGCCCTGGCCGAAGCCGGCGCGGCCGTCAGTCGTGTGCCCGGGGCCTCGGCTGCGTAGACACCCCACGATCCGGTGAAGGATCCCGGTGTGCCCGCCTGGGCCAGGATGGCGCCGGCATCCAGGTGCGGCTCCAGAACCCGCGCGGCGGCCACGTCCACCGCGGCCACGGAAGCCAGCAGTTCCCAGAGCCGGGCTGTCCGTCCGTCACCGGGCTTCGGCGCGGAACGGCCGGCCTGCTGGGCGATTGCGAGCAGGGCAGGGACGTCCCCCACAGCCGAAGCAACCCTGTCCAGCAGTCGCTCAACGTCCAGTACAGATTCGGCTTCCAGCTCAGGTTCGGATTCCGGCACGTGTTCCGCTTCCGGCGCAGGTTCGACGGCGTCCTTCCGGGACGGCGTCGGGCTGAGGCGAACTGGCTGCCACTGGCGGTGCGGAGTGTTCATGCAGCGTCCGCTGACGGTCGGGGGCACCGGGTCATGGCGCTGCTAATCCTGTTCCGGTGCGGTCACCGACGCAGAGGCCGGCATCACTTCCGCATTCACCATCCAGGCCAGCTGCTCCAGACGGGTGATGGCCTCGTGCAGGAGGTCCGCGCTCGCGGGATCTTCTTCATCCACGTCATCGTGGACATCGCGGATGGTCTTGACCGTTTGTTCCAGCCTCGCGGTGATGAGCTTGGCGGTGTCTTTGGTGACGGTCAGGCCGGCAGGGAACTGCTCCAGCCTGGTGCCCGACGAGACCGTGGCGCTCCGGCCGTCCGGAAGTGCATGCAACGAACGCATGCGCTCGGCCGTCTGGTCGGCAAGCAGCCGGGCGATGTCCACGATTTCATCCAACTGGAGATGCAGATCGCGGAAGTTGGTGCCCACCAGGTTCCAGTGCGCCTGCTTGCCCTGAACGTGCAGCTCGATCAGGTCAGTGAGGACCTTCTGAAGATTGCTGGCCAGAGTCTCGGATGCTTTCATGTCTTCCTCCGCTGCCGTCACCGATGCATGTCCAGTCCTGGCCGGCTGGGCAGCAGGCCAGGATGATTCCCAGCATACTTATCTTTCGGGCAGGGGTCTTTGTGGCACGGGCATGTGCCCTAGCGGCCGGAGGGCCAGAGTACCGTTGCCTGCAGCGCTTCCAACGGCACGCTTCCGTAGGCCCGTGAATCGATGGAGCCCGCCCGGTTGTCACCCAGGACGAAGACGTGCCCGGCCGGCACCGTGACCGGGCCAAAGTAGGTGCCGTCGATGCGGCTGTGGTCGATGCCCGGCTCGGCCTGCGGAACCCCGTCCACCACCAGCACCGAATCCTCGATGGCAACGGTCTGGCCCCCTAAGGCAATGGCCCGTTTGACAGCAGGGCTCCCGTCCTCCGGACTCGTGAACACCACCAAGTCTCCGGCTTTGGGCGAACCGAGCGCCGGCCCGGGTTTGAACATCAGCACCGTGCTGCCCTTGGGCAGTGCCGGCTCCATGCTTTCCGAACTGACCGTCACGGGCTCCACCAGCCACAGGCGCGAGGCCAGCAGGACAGCGCCGAGCAGCACCGCCGTCGTGATTGTCCTCCCCCGAAAGCCCTGCCGGGGCGATCCGGCAGGACTCTCGGCGACGGCTACGCTTTCGGGGACCGTCCGGGACTTTGGGTCGGCCCTGTGCGCCGCTAGCCGTCCCATTGGGGCAGCGCCGCCGTCATGGGGTCGTTGGGATCGTTGTCATCTTCCTTCAGCCCCACCCGGAACTGCACCATCATGTCGTGGTCCTCATGCGGCAGGTTATGGCAGTGCACCATGTAGCGTCCCAGGTGCGGACCGAACTTCATGAGCAGGCGGACCGTCTCGCCCTCACCCACGTAAACGACATCCTTGGGCCCGAGCTCCTGGGGAAGAGGCGCCCGGCCGTTGCGGCTGAGGATCTTGAAGTCCACGAGGTGGATGTGCACCGGGTGGAACCAGCCGCCGGACCTGTTCTCGATTTCCCACACCTCGACGGCGTCCAGGTCAACGTCCGCAGCGACCTTCTTGTAGCCGCTGGCTATGACGTCCTGCCAGCTGTCGTCGTCGATGGTCCACATGTTGGTGACGTCGTTCCGCTTGACCCGGAACTTCCGGACCTTGGTGGCCTGCTTCTCGGTCATCGCCATGACCTCGTTCGCGGGTGCCAGCAGTGCTGGAACCGTGTTCCAGGTCGGGTCGCTGGTGTTGACCGCGTCCTCAGTGACGTCGAAGGCCATCACCTTGTTCGTGAAGTCGTAGTCAACGTTGTTCGGGTTGGACAGGTTGCGCAGCTCGATCCGCTGGCCGGTCTTGTACTTGCGGAAATCGATGAGCACCTCGTAACGCTCTGCCCCGGCATGGCGGTAGTTGGCCACCTTCTGCGGTGTGGGGACCAGGCCGCCGTCGGTGCCCACGATTATCAGCGGATCGCCGGTGCTCAGCGTCAGTCGTACTGAGCGGGAAATGCTGCAGTTCAACACCCGGAAGCGGTAAATGCGCTTCTGGACCTTCATGACCGGCCACGGCTTGCCGTTAACCAGGATGACGTCCCCCCACAGGCCTGAGTGGGTGTTGTCGTCATATCCCAAGGCGCCGCTGGCCGCGAACATCGCGTCGGAAATGATGAGCGGCACGTCGAAGTCGCCCTGCGGGAGCAACTGCCGCTCCATCGGGTCGTGCATGTGGTACTGGGCGACCAGGCCGGAGTACGCGTTCTGCGCCGTGAAGTGCACCCCGTGGTCGTGGTACCAAAGCGTGCGGGCGGGCTGGAAGTTCGGGTAGTGGTAGTCCTTGAAGAATCCTGGATGCGTGACGTCACTGGCGTACCCGTCGAACTGTGGCAGTGAGGCTGAACCGTGCAGATGCGTGGACGTGGCGAGCACGTGGCCATCGTTCGGGTGAGTTGCGGGGAGCTGGTTCCGGACCCGCACCACTGCCTTAGTGCCCTGGTCCACGCTGATCGTGGGGCCGGGGAAAATCCCGTTGTAGCCCAGGATTGGGGTCTTGAGCCGCGGCAGAATGGACGCCATGCCGGCCATCTCGGTCACGGTGTAGTAGTTGACAGGTTTGCCATCAGCAGGGTCCACCCCCGTCCTGTCCGGCGCGAGTTCCGGGGGCTTCACGAAAGCGGACTGAAACGGCTTGGGCATCTCTGCGCTGCTCAGCCGGCTAACAGACTTGGCCTCCACCTCGCCCCGCGGGAGTGAAAGCACACCCGCTCCGACGGCGCCGAGGCCACCCAGCAGCAAAACATTTCGTCTGGACACGGTCATTACCGGGCCTCCTTCCGATAGGGATGGTTCGAGACCGGTTGGGATGCTTCAAGGATGTCCCGGCGTGGTTGGGAAAAGCCGGACCGGGCTGGGAAGGGTGGGGGTTCGAAGGGAGCACCCCCAATTGGGCCCCCTCAAATCGATGGTCTAACTCCGCTGCTCCACCGGAAGTCCGCACCATCCCGGCCGCAGGCGGGGCTGTAACGCGAGCTTTGGCTGGCGCGGACCCCCGCATCCCACCGGCTTTATCCGACTTTTATCCAAGGTGCAGCATCCACTGTTGGTGCAGCCGGGAACGCATCCCCGACTTGGCCTTGAAGGTACTGGGGGCCACGAATCGAGTGTCCACAAGGAGTCTCAATGTTTTCTCAATCTGCACGGCCAAAGATGCCTGACGGAGCCAAGCGCTCCGGGGCAGCGCACCGCAAGTCCACCACCACCGCCGGCCGCATTGCCCCGGCCGTCGCCGGCGCCCTCCTCGCCGCCGCCCTGTCGCCCCTCGCCGCTGTTCCAGCCAACGCTGAAACCGCTGGGATGGGCCCGGTTGACTCCACAGGGTTCCCCACCTGGTATTCGGACGGCTCAGTCCGGCTGCAGCTCTGCTACCAGGCGGGCCAGGGCTGCCTCTCTGAACCTCCGAACCCGGACCAGCCAGCGTCCTACCCGAACAACTTCCCGGA
This sequence comes from Arthrobacter globiformis, assembly GCF_030815865.1. NCBI lineage: Bacteria > Bacillati > Actinomycetota > Actinomycetes > Micrococcales > Micrococcaceae > Arthrobacter > Arthrobacter globiformis. The sequence goes on along the minus strand of NZ_JAUSXI010000001.1, from coordinate 644,808 downwards.
GGAGGCTTTCTGGTTTTCCGCGGACGCGGCGGTCGGAACGATCGGCAGCTATGAGGCCGCCTTGGAAGCGGCACACGTCAACGGTCCCGTCGTGCCTGGCGAGCAAATGGGCTTTGCCCGCCTGCGGTTCCGTTTTGACGGCCTGCGGCCCAATGCGCAGTACACCGTTACGCACCCCTACGGGACTGACACGTTCACGGCTGACGCCGTGGGGAGCATCAACGAGACGACCGACGCCGGCGCTTGCGCACCCACTGACACGGTTGCCTGCGACTGGGCCGGCGTCGGCGCCGCCTTCCTGGGCGACTTCGGCCGGGGGACCACGGCATCGTTCCTCCGCCAGGTGAACGCCCCGGCCGGCAGGCTCGGCGATATCAACACCGCAGGACCTGTCACGGGCGCCCCCTCGGGCAGCAACTCCGTGACGGTCGCCGGCCCTGACGCGGGCGGCCCGGGCGTCAATACCGTCACCCAGAGCAACTTCACCGTCCAGGGCCTCATCGCGACCGACTCTGTTGGGGGCCCGAATGCGCCTGACCTGGCTGCAGCCAGTGACAGCGGCCGCTCCAACTCCGACAACATCACGAACGTGACCGCGCCTACGATCACGGGCACGCTGCCGGCGGGAACCGCGGGCCCCGTTCAGCTGATCGTGGACAATGGCGCCCCGAGGGCTGCCACCCTCACCGGTTCCACCTACTCCCTGAAGCTGGCCCCACTGGCCCAGGGGCCCCACGCAATACAGGCGGTCGCCGGTGGACTGAATTCCGGGACCCTCAACTTCACCGTGGACACCACGGCTCCGGCCGTTGCGGTGACGGCGCCTTTCCCGTCAACACCCAGCCTGGACAACACGCCGTCGTTGAGCTTCAGCAGCAGTGACCCCCAGGCCAGGTTCGAATGCCGGCTGCAGCCCACCAACCAGGCCTGGGACCCCAGCTGCGCCTCGCCGAGAACCTGGGACGCACAGGTCAACGGGTTCTACACCTTTGGCGTCCGCGCCACGGATGCAGCGGGCAACGTCGCTATTACCAGCCGTAACGTGCGCATCGGTACGGGCACCGGTGTCACAAGCGTCTCGCAGGACTTCAACGGCGACGGGCGTGCTGACCTGGTGGCCCGCGACTCCAGCGGGGTCCTCTGGACCTACCTGGGCAACGGCTCGGGTACCTTCCCGACCCGCACCAGGGTCGGGGCCGGCTGGAGCTCCATGAACTCCATCAGCGCCACCGGGGACCTCACCGGCGACGGGCGTGCTGACCTGGTGGCCCGTGACTCCAGCGGGGTCCTCTGGACCTACCGCGGAAGCGGCTCCGGCACGTTCCCGACGAGGATTCGGGTCGGAACAGGCTGGAACTCCATGAAGAACATCAGCGCCGCCGCTGACCTCAACGGCGACGGGCGGAATGACCTGCTGGCAGTCGACTCCGGCGGCGTCCTCTGGAGCTACGCCGGCAACAATGCGGGTACCTTCCCGTCCCGTATCAGGGCCGGCGGGGGTTGGAACGGCATGGCCATTAGCGCTGCTGGCGACCTCAACCGTGACGGCAAGGCTGACCTGGTTGCCCGGGACTCCGGGGGGATTCTGTGGTCCTACCTTGGCAACGCTGCTGGCGCATTCCCAACGCGGGTCAGCGCCGGTGCAGGCTGGAACACCATGAACGCCATCAGCGGCGCCGCAGATCTCAACGGAGACGGACGCGACGACCTCGTAGCCCGGGACACCAGCGGAGTTCTCTGGTCCTACATGGGTAACGGCGCCGGAGCGTTCCCGAACCGGGTCAGGGTCGGCGGTGGCTGGCACATCATGAGCGCACTCAGCTAACTGCTGAAGTACCGCCACTAAAATAGCACCGCCCTCGTACATCCAGTGCGAGGGCGGTGCCTATTTTGTGTGGCGGCCTAACGCACGGTGCAGTTAGCGGATTATGGCCAGCGCGAAGCCGTCCCAACCCTTGGACCCCACGGTCTGGATGACAGTGGCGTCCAGCCGGCTGTCCTCCCCCATCATCTTCAGCGCGCCGATGATTCCGGGGGCGTTGACTTCGTCCAGGGACGGGTCCAGCGCAACGCCCTCCCACACGACGTTGTCCATCACGATGCTCGTTCCGCCCCTGCCCAGCCGCACTGCCCACTCCAGGTACTGCGGGTTGTTTTCCTTGTCCGCATCGATGAAGACGAAGTCGAACGGCTCGGCTCCTTCGGCTTCGAGGGCCGCGAGCGTGTCCAGCGCCGCGCCTATCCGGATCTCCACCTTGTGGCCCACGCCGGCCGCGTCCACGTTGGCCCGGGCCACTTCGGCATGTTTCGGGAGGTATTCGCATGTCACCAGCCGGCCGTCGTCGGGCATGCCCTGGGCCATCCAAATGGTGCTGAAGCCAGCCAGCGTGCCGATCTCCAGCACCCTGCGGGCACCGGACGCCGTCACCAGCAGCTTCAACAGCTTTCCTGCGTTCGGTGTCACCTCGATCGGCGGCATCCCCGCCTCTTCGGCGGACCGGACGGCGCGCTGGACGGCATCGTCGGGGTGGACGACGACGTCTGACAGGTACTCTTCTACGGCCGCCCACTCGGGCCGCGGCTTGTGCTCAAACATGGGCACAGTCTTCCAGTAAGCGCCCGGCCGGGCTAGGCTGCCGCGGCCAATCGTCCTGGCCGTCAGTCGCCCTGGATCAGGGCACCCTCCAGGCGCTCGACCTTCGCGGTGAGCTCACCGGAATAGCCCGGCCGGATGTCGGCCTTGATCACCAGGGACACCCTGCTGCCGAATTTCCCCACGGCCTCGGTGGCGCGCCTGACCACGTCGAACACCTCATCCCATTCACCCTCGATAGTGGTGAACATGGAGTCCGTCTTGTTGGGCAGCCCGGATTCCCTGACAATCTTGACGGCGGCAGCTACGGCGTCGTGCACGGAGGCATCCCCGGCACCCGCCGCGGCGTAGGCGGGATCTGCGGGAATTCCGGAAGGAGCGACTGAAAATGCAAGCAACATGCGTCCAGTCTGACATGGCGGAATCCGCCGCCCGGACCGTGTCCTGTGTCATATTCGGCGCTACCAACGGGTAACGGAGTCAGGCTGACACTGCGTTGCTAACCTTGATTTTATGAACCTCGCCGTAGAGCGCAAGCCCCTTCGTGCTGACGCTGCACGCAATGTGGACAAGATCATTAACGCCGCCCGCGAGTGTTTCCGGCAGTACGGGCCGGACGTTCCGCTGCAGACCATTGCCGCCACCGCGGGAGTGGGTCCGGCGACGCTGTTCCGGAATTTCTCGGACAAGGAGCAGTTGGTTTTGGCGGCCCTCAACCGCCAGCTGAGGCTCAACGTGGACCCGGTTATCGATGTCGCCCTGGCTGGCACCGATGCGGCCGAGGGCCTGTTCCGGGTCATCGACGCCGTGATGACCGCGGCCAGTGACAACGCCAACCTGCTGGGGGCCGTGGCCGGGCGGCGGGATTTGCTCACCGGCATCACCGGAAGCCTGATTGAGTCCGTTGGCGTGCTCCTGGACCGCGGCCAGGACCAGGGCACGCTGCGGGTGGACATCTCACTGACAGACATGGTGCGGCTGCTGGCAATGCTGATCGGGGTGGTCGACACCATGGAACCCGGATCTGACGCCTGGCGCCGGCCGGCCGCCCTTGTCGAGGACGCCATCCGCGCGGAACGTCCCACCAGGTCGCTGCCTCCGCAGGTGCCGCTCCCGGCGGCACAGTTCGAGTAGGCGGCAAAGTTCGGGCAGCAGGCGAGTTCGAGCAGCCGGGCTGTGCCGGAAGGAGGATCGGCGCCGGAAGAAGACGCGTCATATTCCGTACACCGGGTCAGCACAGTAAGCTATGCACACCGGTGGGTTAGGAAGTCAGCCTCGGGCATTTTCATATACGGAGAACACCATGTCATTCCTTGCATGTGGTCAACTCAGGCCGGCCGTGTCATCATGAACCGCTCACAGCTCGCACACTTCATGAACCACTCAACGGATCCTGAAATAACTCTGATGGCTGCCACCACGGACGAACTCGGCATCCTCGTTGACGCGCTCTACCGCAACTTGGATACCCCGGCCCCCGTGTACGGCGCACAAGACTGGTACGACCTCGCCACCGAGGAGCTCGCCAGGCGGTCCGCGCCTGCTTCCCCGGACGCCCGCGGAGTTGCCTAGTCCCAAACCGTTACCTAGGCCCAACCCGGTAAGGGGCCTATACCGGCGCTTCGGGTGCGGCGCTTCGGCTCACTTGGGCTTCGGAGTCACCGGCCCGGCTCAGGCCGGGCGGACAACGCGTGCAGGGCCGCAGCCAGGCATTCACTCATCGCTTGCAGCGCGATCAGTTGCGCTTCCCGGACTTGGGGCTTGGGAGCGTTGATGCAAATTGCTTCATCGGCGGCCTGGGCCAGGGGGTTGGGGGCCGCGCCCGTGACAGCCCAGACGGTGGCTCCGGCGGCCCTCGCCGCCGCCACCGCCTCCAGCAGTGCATGCCGGTGCCCACTGGCTGAGACCGCAAGGAGAACGTCGTCGGAACGGATGTGGGCCCGCACCTGACTGGCAACCTCTTCCGCATGCCCCTGTGCAATCTCGACGGCACTGACGGATGCGGCGCTTGCTGCCGCACCTGGCCGCAGGGCAATGACGGAAAACGGCTGGCGGTCACCGGCGTGGCGCCCCAGCAGTTCCGCGGTGAATTGCTGCACCTCGGCCGCCGAACCGGCACTTCCTGCCGTGACCAGGCGGTTCCCCGAAACCAGGCGGCGGGCAAGTTCCTCGCCCCAGCCGGCCAGCCGCGACGATTCGTTCCGCAGGCAGGCCACCGCAGGTCCCACCTGCCGCAGGTGCTCGAGGACGATGTCCACCGGGGCTTTTATTTCGAACGGCGCGTCCGTGGCACGGGTGCGGGACAGTCTGCTGACGGCCTTCATATTTACAACTCCTCTACATTTAGAGCATACAACGGCTGTGATGGACATCACTCAGAACTGTTCCGGCTGCCTGCAGGGAGTTTAACTCGCTGTTTCAGTTCCAGCCGGCCAGCCGGAGCAAGGCAGCGGCTCCGGCCCCCGCCAGCACAACAACCAGGAAGGGCGCCCGGAGGAACAGGGCCGCAGCGGCGGCGGCCAAGGCGCCCAGCCGGGCATCGAGCACCAGTGCCTGCCCAGTAGCCAAGGTGTTGACGATCGTCAGGGACGCCAGCAACCCGATGGTCATGGTTCCTGCGATCCGGGACATTCTGGGGTTCTGCAGCAGGCTGGCCGGCAGAAGGTAGCCCACCAGCTTCCATGCGTAGGCGAAGAGGCAGGCCAGCAGCAACCACACCCACAGACTCATTTGGCACCTCCGGCGTTGGTCCCGCTGCCCGTGTGGTGGCTGGGATGCCGCTCTGTGTAGGGGTCGATATCCGGTTCGAGCCCTTCGTCCCGGCGGCCGTGGCTGAGCCAGCCGATAACGGCGGCCACCACTGCGGCAATCAGGATGGGGACGCCTGCCGGGACAAACGGTACGGCAAGAACCGTTGCCAGGGCACAGACGACGGCGATCGCCACCGGTTCCCCGCCCTTCAGCCGCGGCCACAGCAGGCCGAGGAACGCCGCGACGGCTGCACCGTCGAGCCCCCACTGCTTCGGATCTCCCAGCGCGCTTCCGGCCAGGGCACCCGCCGCAGTGAAGACGTTCCACAGTATGAAGATCCCGATGCCCGCGGCCCAGAAGCCCCTTCGCTGCTCGTCAGAATCCGCCTGCCCCGTGCTTGTGGCCGTGGACTCGTCGATGGTCAGCTGGGCGGCGGCGTACCGGCGCCACCCCCGCGGCCGGAGCAGCACATTGAGCTGCATGCCATAGATTCCGTTTCGCATCCCCAGCAGGGTGGCGGCCCCCATGGCCGCGAGACCCGAGCCGCCGCCGGCGACCACCCCGATGAACGCAAACTGGGAGCCGCCGCTAAAAAGCAGGAAGCTCAGTGCCATGGTCTGCCAGAAGTCCAAGCCCGAGGTCACGGAGAGCGCACCGAAGGACACCCCGTACAGGCCGGTGGCGATGCTGATGGACAGGCCAACACGGACCGCAGGGGAACGCAGGAGTTTCGGGGGCCAGGTGATGGGCATGCCACCACTCAATCACAGCGGCGGCTGTGATTGAGTGGCGCCGGAGCTTGCTGCCAAGGCTGGTTGCTGGAGCTGGGCCAGCACCTGCGCCGGCCGGTTGGTGGTGATCTCCTGGATGCCCAGCCCCCGGCACAGCGCCACGTCATTTTCAGAGTCCACAGTCCAGACCCGGAAGCGGCGGCCGGAATTCCGCCAGCGCCGCACGGTGTCTGGATGCCGGCGCACGTAGTCGATGCCCGGCCCGGCCATGCCTGCTTCGCCGCCGTCGAGAATCCGTTCCCCCTCCAGCTGTGCAGCCTTCATCACGTTGGCGACCGCGCTGCCCGTGAAAGGCCCCAAACCCAGTTCCTCGCGGATTCCGATGACGTTCACGTCGTCCACAAGCTGGCAGACGAACTCCGCGGGGACGGCCTTGCGCAGGTGCCTGACCGAGTCGGGGCTGAAGCTCATGAAGGTCACCCGGATGTTGCCCAGCCTGGATGTCTTGGCGTCCCATCCTTCCGTCCGCAGCACCTGCAGCACCCTGTCCTCCAGCTTCAGCTGGTAGGGGCTGGGATGCTTCAGCTCGATGGCCAGCCCGACGTCCCGCCCGGCAGCCCGGAGCAGGTCCAGCAGGTCCGGCATCGTCAGGAACTGTTCGGACCTGGGCCCGTAGGCCTCCGGGATCCGGGCACCCTTCCAGGATGAAAAGTCCAGCAGCCGCAACTGGTCGACGGTCCGTTCGGCCACGGGACCGGTGCCGTCCGAGGTCCGGTCCAGGTTGGAATCATGCAGCAGGACGACGTGCTGATCGCGGGTGAGGTGCACATCGCACTCCACGCCATCCGCGCCGTCCGCGAGCGCGCGAAGATAGGCGGCACGGGTGTGCTCAGCGAAATCCGCGCTCGCACCCCGGTGGGCGTAGACCAGGGGACGGGTTGGGGCTGACTCGTCGGCTGTCATGGTCACACGTTAGCCGACCTCGGCCGCCAAAGCCGGGCTAGGCTTGGCACATGCAGGTGAACTCTGAGCCAACCACCCAGCTGGCGTCTCCCCCAAGCGAGGCCACCCGTGATCGTCCGGGAGAGGACCGGCCCGCTCCGGCGCGCCCCGCCGTCATACGGCAGCTCACAGCGGGCGACGCCGAAAAGGCGGCTGCACTCCGGAAGATGAAACTGGTGGCGTTGTGCCTCCTCATTGCCATGGCTGTGGTGTTCGTCGTCGCGTTCGCGCTGCAAAAGCAGTACCCGTGGCTGGAGTACGTCCGGGCCGCGGCGGAAGGCGGCATGGTGGGCGCCCTGGCCGACTGGTTCGCAGTGACGGCCCTGTTCCGCTACCCCATGGGGCTGAAAATCCCGCATACCGCCATCATTCCGCGACGCAAGGACCAGATCGGCGCATCCCTGGGCGAGTTCGTGGAGACCAACTTCCTCTCCGAACAGGTGGTCCAGGACAAGCTGGCCAGCATCAACATCGCCGGCAAAGTGGGCGGCTGGCTGTCAGGGCCGGGCGGCGCCGAGCGAGTGGCCAAGGAGGGCGCCGCCGTCATCCGTGGCACGTTCAAAGTGCTGAACGACGACGACGTCCAGGCCGTCATCGAGGGAATGGTCCGCAAGCACCTCCTGGCTCCGCCGTGGGGACCGCCCGTGGGACGCATGGCCGAGCGGATCTTCGCCGACGGGCACCACCACAAGCTGGTGGACCTCCTCGTGGACCGGGCAGCGGACTGGGTGGCGTCCAACCACCAGATGGTCAGCCGGCTCGTCACGGAGCGCTCCCCGCAGTGGGTGCCCAGCTTCGTGGACGGCCTCGTGGGGGACAAGGTCTACATCGAGCTGCTGAAATTCACGCGTGCGGTCCAGGACGACCAGCAGCACCAGGTCCGGCTGTCCATCGACAAGTACCTGACGGACCTTGCCCAGGATTTGCAGCACGATCCCGTCATGATCGCCCGCGCGGAGGGCATCAAGGCGCAGGTGCTCGGCGACCCGGAGGTCCGGGAACTCGCGTCCCGGACCTGGGCGACCATCAAGGGCGCGCTGCTCGCCGCCGTCGACGATCCGGATAGCGAACTGACGGTGAAGTTCAAGGCGGCCGTCCGCGATTTCGGCAGCCGGCTGGTCAACGACGAAGAGCTGGCAGGCAAGGTCAACGCCTGGATCGGCGATGCCGCCGGCTATTTGGTCCGCACCTACCGGTCAGACATCGCCGGGGTGATCACGGATACGGTGTCCCGCTGGGACGCCGAGGAAACGTCGCAGAAGATCGAACTCCAGGTGGGCAAGGACCTGCAGTTCATCCGGATCAACGGCACAGTGGTGGGCTCGCTCGCCGGGCTCGCCATCTTCACGGTGGCCCATCTGACGTTCGGCTGACGGGCTGCGCCCTCAGGCGAACGGCGTCAGTTCGACTCCGTTTTCCTCAAGACCTGCCCGGACGGCGGCAGCCATTTCCACGGCCCCTGGGGTGTCACCATGGATGCACAGCGAATCGGGGTCGACCCGGACCACGGTCCCGTCCACCGCCACTACCTCGCCCTTGAGCGCCAGGCGAACTGCCCGCTCAACGATCGGCCCGACGTCGTGCAGCACGGCACCTTCCTGCGAGCGCGGCACCAGTGTTCCGTCCGGCAGGTAGGCGCGGTCCACAAACGCCTCACGGAAAACAGGATGCCCCGCGTCCTGGGCCTGCTTCAGCAGCTCGGACCCCGGAAGCCCCAGTATGGGCAGGGCCGGGATCGTAGGCCTGGATGGCTGCCACCAGCGCGGCAGCCTGCTCGGCGTCGTGGAACGCCCGGTTGTAAAGGGCGCCGTGCGGCTTGACGTAGTCCACCGTGGCGCCCACCGCGTGGGCAACCCCGTCCAGTGCACCGAGCTGGTACAGGACGTCGCCGAACAGCTCGTCGAAGGACATGTCCAGGGAGCGGCGTCCGAAGCCGGCGAGGTCCCGGTAGCCGACGTGGGCGCCGACCGTGACATCCAGTTCATAGGCGGCGCGGCAGCTGTCCAGCATCGTCACGGGGTCCCCGGCATGAAAGCCGCAAGCCACGTTGGCGCTGGTGATGAGCTCGAACATGGCCGCGTCATCACCCATGGTCCAGGAGCCGAAGGACTCCCCGAGGTCAGCGTTCAGATCCACCCGTACCACCTTCCGTTGTGCCAGGTTCCAGTCTGCCACGTTCCAACGAGGGGCCTGCCGTTTCGACAGGGTTGAGCTCCCCCGGCACAGTGTCCGGCATCGGCCCGAAGGCCTCTTTTGCGTTCGCCACGACGGTGCGGCCCATCATGAGGTTTCCCGCGCCGCCCACTACCGCTCCTATCCCGAACGGCAGCGCACGTCCGAACAGGGCGGTTCCCTGCCTCCTGAGCAGATTCCGCAGGAAGGCCTTCTGGATGCGCTCGCGGATGAAACCGGCCCCGGACAACGACATCCTGCCCGCCAGCACGTTTCCCCAGGCCTGGCTGGCACCCTTACCCCTGCCCATGGCCTGGCCGCTGAGCGAACCAAGCAGCGCGGTCCCCTCCTCGCCGAGCATCACGGCCATCACCAGGGTGCTGGCCTTCTCCGGGTCGGTCATCCGGATCCCGTGAAGTTCGGCCAGCGAGGTGGCGTAGAGGGCTGTCGCCTCGAGGAAGCCAACCGTGGCGGCGGCGGAGAGCCCCAGCGACGCCACGGTGCCGACTCCGGGAACGACGGCAGTGGCCCCCACCAGCGCTCCCCCGCCGGTCACGGCCCGAAGATAGTCGCGTTCAAGGATGTCAGCGAGCTGGGCGGCGGATGCCCGCGGATTGCGGCGCTGGAGCCGGCGGATGTTCGCCACTACCAGCGGACGCTGGATCTCCACGGCCCGCAGCAGCAGGTTGTGGACTCCGGGCTTGGGTTTGCCGTGATCGTCGAACACGGCGTTGTGGGCTGTTTCCTGCGCGATTCTCATCGCGGGATTGCGTCGCGTGGCCATCATCACCTCTACGTCGGAACAACAGGCAGCGGATACCGCCGTCTAGCCTTAACACTAGGCCACACACCAACATACCAAGCATGCTGATCACCCTGTCGCTGATCCAGGCCGTCACATCGACCAGGACTCGGCCACCGCCATGTACGCGGAGGAGGAAGGCCCGCGCGGTCCGGGGTAGACCGTCGCGGCACCGGGCCATTCGACGCCGAACTCGGAGAGTTTGCCCCCGCTGCAGGGGTGGTAGACGTTGCTCATCGAGGCGCTGGCGGGACCAAGCTGGAAGTCGGGCGCGGAGAACTGCCGCCGGTCCAGAACCCCGGAGATTTCGAGGGCGGCCCGCCGCCCGGTCGCCCGGAACCCGCGTTCAAGGTCCAGTTCGACGTCGAACTCGTCCTGGGTGTGGCTGACCCCGGCGAGCGGAAAGCGCGCGGCCTCCGGAAAGAAGCGCGTCAGTTCGGTGGCGAGGGACGAGGCGAAGGATTCGTTGGAGCCGTAGCTGCGCCAGCCCTGGAGCGTGGCCACCATAAGGACCGTTCCGGTTCCCCACCGGGACCAGTCAGCCACCCAGAACGAAGCAAAGCAACTGGCGGGTTCGCCTGCAATATGGACGCCTTTCCGGTCCACCGGGTGCAGGGCAAGGCCAAAGTTTGCGCCGATCAGCGCCACATTGCGCCGCCCCGGCCTGGCCGGTGTGTTCCCCATGGCTAGAGCCTATCCCGCCGGGCACGTTCCTCCCGGCAGAGGCTAGGCCTAAGATTGCCGTGTGCCCCTCCCCCGCGCGCTTCGACCCTTTTCCCACCGTGAATACCGTGTGCTGATCCGTGCCCTGGCCATATCCATCTTCGGCTCGGGCATGTGGGCCGTGGCCATGGTCTACCAGGTCATCCACATCGGCGGCGGCCCGCTTGAACTGTCCCTCGTGGCCGCCGCAGGCAGCGTGGGGCTCGTGGCGTTCGTTCTTGCCGGCGGCATCGCAGCGGACCGCGTTCCGCAACGGCTGCTGATCATCGCCGTCGAGGGAACCAACCTTGCCGTGATCGCAACCGTCAGCGGGCTGGCGATGGCAGGCTGGCTTCAGCTCTGGCACCTGGTGGCTGGTGCCTTCATCCTTGGTGTGGGGGCCGCGTTCTTCTTCCCGGCCTACTCCGCGATTCTGCCGCGGATCCTGCGCCGGAGGACCTGCTGGCGGCCAACGGTATGGAAGGGACCCTGCGTCCCACGCTTCAGCAGGCGGCCGGTCCTGCTGTGGCAGGCGTCGTCGTGGCCGCACTGTCGCCGTCCCACGCCGTGACCGGCGTGGCCGTGTGCCACCTGCTGGCGTTCATCATCCTGAACTTCCTCGGCCAGCACGCCCTGCAGGCCCCCGGGAACGGTTCGGAGCATGCGGACAGGGAGGTTCCGAAGGACGGCGCCGCCAAGGCACCAGCTAAGACCTCTCTCTTCTCCGACCTCCGCGAGGGCGTCAGCTACACGGTCCGGACGCCGTGGCTCCTCTGGACTCTGCTGTGGGCCTGCATTTCGGTGCTGTTCCTGATCGGGCCCATCGAAGTGCTCCTGCCCTTCGTGATCCGGGACCAGTTGGGCGGCGACAGCCGCATGTTCGGCTTCCTGCTGGCAGTTATGGGAGTGGGCAGCGCCGTGGCCTCCCTGGTCACGGCGTCAGTCCGGCTCCCGCGCCGCTACCTGACCGTCATGATGGTGTGCTGGGGAGCGGGCACCTTGCCGCTGGCGGCGGTGGGGCTCATGGATAATTTCTGGCTGCTGGCGCTGGCACTTTTCATTTTCGGCGCCACAGGCAGTGTGGGCATGGTCATCTGGGGAACACTGCTGCAGCGGCGCGTGCCCCCTCACCTGCTTGGGCGGGTTTCCAGCCTGGACTTCTTTGTGTCCCTGGCGCTGGCAGGTCCCGCCGCCTCCGTGCTCCCGATCTGGCTCATCTTCCTCGTGGCGGGCGGGGTGTGCCCGGTCATGGCGGTGGCAGCCCTGCTGGTGGCCCGGATGTCAGCGGATGAAATCGCTCATCCGCTCGACCGCCTGGGCCCCCTGCCCACCGAAGCCGAGGCCACCACCTAGCCGGCAGCCCACCACAAGCCCCGTCACTCGCGTGCGCGTACCACCGGGAGGCTCGCCGTCGGCGGCCCGCTCGGGAACATCGAGGGCTCGGGCACGTGTACAGGATCCAGGGGAACGCGCACTGGCTGGGAAGCCACTGCGAACCGGGCCCCGCGTACGTCGACGTCCAGCGCTTCGCCCCCGAGGACCGTCAGGGTAATGGCGTCGTGATCGAGTTCCACCAGGAGCGGGCGGCCCTGCAGCCTCAGCTGGAAGCGAAGGGTGTCCCATTCCTCGGGCAGCCGCGGATCAAAGAACGGCACGGGCCCCTGGTCGCGGAGCCCTGCGAAGCCGCACACCAATGAGCTCCACACTCCGCCGGTGGAGGCGATGTGGACGCCGTCGATCGTGTTGCCGTGGGAGTTGTCCAGGTCAATGAACACGGCATTCGTGAAGTGCTCCAGGGCAGCCTTGCGGTAACCCACCTCGGCGGCCATGATCCCTTGGACGCACGCCGAGAGCGTGGAGTCCCCCGTGGTGATGGGATCGTAGAAATCGAAGGCCCGGCGCTTTTCCTCGGCCGTGAACTCCTGCCACTGCAGGAACATGGCCAGCACCGTGTCCGCCTGCTTCAGCACCTGGTGGCGGTAGATCACCAGCGGATGGAAGTTCAGCAGCAGCGGGTACTTGGAGCGCGGCGTCGTCCAGTCCCACGGCTCAAGGGTCATGAAGTCGTTGTCCTGCGAGTACACCTGGAAACGCTCATCGAACGGAAGCTGGATCCGCTCTGCGGCCGCCTCCCACAGCTCCCGCTCGGCGTCGTCCACTGCCGGGTGGTTCAGCGCGGCGGCGGCCCGCAGGTTAAACCGTGCCATGACGTTCGTATAGAGGTTGTCGTTCACCACCGCGGTGTACTCGTCCGGCCCCGTCACGCCGTGGATGTGGAACAGGCCGTCCTTGCCGAAGAAGCCCAACGAAACCCACATGCGGGCGGTTTCGATCAGCAGGTCGGCACCCATCCCGGCGCAGAACTCGGAATCCCCGCTGGCCCAGACGTACCTGTTGGTGGCGAAAGCAATGGCAGCGGCGATGTGGAACTGCGCAGTGCCGGCAGCGTAGTACGCGCTTGCTTCCAGGCCGTTAATGGTGCGCCAGGGAAAAAGCGCGCCGTCCACGCTCAGCTCCTTGGCACGGATCTTGGCGTCGGGGAGCATCTCGTGACGGAACTCCAAAACCTGCCGCGCGGCGTCGGGGTTTGAATACGTCAGGTACGGCAGGAGGTAGACCTCCTGGTCCCAGAAGTAGTGCCCGTCGTAGCCCGAGCCGGTGACACCCTTGGCCGGGATACCTGCGACGCCGGCCCTTGCAGTGGCCTGCGCAAGCTGGAAGAGGTTCCAACGGATGGCCTGCTGGAGTTCCGGCTGCCCGCCCACCTGGATGTCGGCGCTGGCCCAGTAGCTGCGGTGGTGCGCCTCGCTTTCGGCGAAGACGTCGCCGACGGGCTTCAGCCCCGCTTCAGCCGCGTCCGCCGGGTCCTCCCCCGCTTCCGCGTCGGCGGCGCCGGGCAGACCCGTCCGGGTACCCCGGGCCACGGCGTAGCTGACGCTCTTTTCGAGCCGGAACGGCTCCTCGGCGGCAATCGCCAACACATAGCGGACGCTGCTGTCGTCCTGGTCCACGAGGGTATCGAACGGCTGGTGGCCGGCGGACGTCCAGTGGTCGACGGCGATCCCCACCCGCTGCTTCGACTCCGCGGCCTCCCATGACAGGCGCAGCGAACCGCCGCCGCCCTCCATCCTGAGGGGCAGCAGGACCCGGCCTGCGTGCCGGCCAGCGCGGCGCGGGTCATGGGCGGAGTGGTCCTCCACCGGCTGGTCCTGCCGGTTGATGACGGACGAGGTGACGTCAGCGGAGACTTCCCGGTCGGCCGAAACCTCCAGGGAGATGCCCAGGCTGCCGCGCGCTTCGAAGCCCACGGCCCGGCGCTCCACCGTGGTCACCGTGGCGCCGGAACGGCACTGCCACACGATGGCGCACTCATAGATGCCGGTGGCGAAGTCCACGGACCGGCGGTAGTCCAGGACAGTGGATTCGGAAAGGCTGAGCATTTCGCCGTCGATGACCACGGTGAAGTTGTTGGCATCCGGAATGTAGAGGATGCGCTGGCCCGTGCGTGCGAAGCCAAAGGCATTCTCGGCGTGTTTGATGTCCCAGATCTCGTGGAACCCGTTGATGAAGCTGCCGGGCAGCGCGGCATCCGCCGCGGCCCAGTGGGCACCCCGGACACCGAGGTGGCCGTTGCCGAGCGCAAAAAGCGTTTCGAGCGTCCCGGCGTCGCCGGGTTCGTGGCTCGTTTCCACGAGCTTCCAGGGATCAATGGGGAAGCGGACGCGGTCAGCGTTGATGAGTGCCATGAGAGGCGTTCCTTAGACGGTCGAAAATGGTGCTGGAAGTTCTGTCGGGGCTGGCGGGACCCCGGTTGCGGCCCTGGGGCTGCGGGACTAGAGAAGTTCCTCGAGGTCGCTGACCACAAGGGTGGCGCCGGCGTCGAGCAGCGTCTGCCGCCCGGCACCGCGGTCCACGCCGATGACCGAATGGAAGCTGCCGGCGCTGCCCGCCTGCACGCCGGACACGGCGTCCTCGACGACGACGCACTGCTCGCTGGGAAGCTCCAGGAGCCGGGCGGCATACTCATAGGTTGCGGGATCCGGCTTGCCGGGCAGCCCTTCCTCGGCGGCCACGACGCCGTCCACGACCACCACGAATCGGTCCGCCAGCCCTGCCGAACGCAGCACCGAAGGGGCGTTCCTTGAGGAGGAGACGACGGCGACCTTCAGTCCGCGGTCCAGCGCGGCTTCCAGGAAACGCACCGATCCCGCATAGGGCTCCACCCCGGCGCTGACAATGTCGTTGAAGATCCTGTTTTTCCGGTTGCCGAGGCCCTGGATTGTGATGTTGTCCGGATGGTCGTCGGCGGGGCCCTCGGGAAGGGTGATGCCGCGGGACGTCAGGAAGTCCCGGACGCCGTCGAACCTTGGCTTGCCGTCGATGTGGTCGAAGTAGTCGCTCTCACGGTACCCGTCCTTTTCGGGGACGGTTTCGAGGTAACCGTCGAACAGCTCCTGCCAGGCGCGCTCGTGGACCACGGCGGTGGGCGTGAGCACGCCGTCCAAGTCGAAGAGGATGGCGGCGGCGCCGGTCCAGCTGTTCGGCCGGCTGCCAGCGCTGGTATTCAGGGTTTCGGTCATGCTTAGTTCCGTGTCCTTTCGGGGGGTCGGACAGCAATATGTTGGGGATTACCAGGAACGTGGTCGCCGGTGACCAAAAGAGTGCGGTGTGCCTGCAGGACCTGCCGCTCCGGGCGCCGCAGCCCGGAAGGTTCCGCTTGGGTGATTCTGCGACGTGAAGGACAGGCCGGCGTTTCGCGCGGACCGGGCTGCGTTGCCCTGGCCGCTAACGGCGGCGTCCCACTGCTTTGCGCGGCCGGTTCGGTTAGGTACAGGCCGGGTTATGTCCGGCGCGTGAATCCGCACAGTTCCGCCACTTGCACCGCGGCGTTGCGGGACAGGCAGAAGGCGTCCGTGCGCGGGCACACTATTTTTTGCCTATGTCCATGATGAGGGCGCAGGCGGTTTAGGGCAAGCCAGCGGAACGTCCCCGCGGGACGGGTGGCGCAAGGATGCATGGCGCGGTTCTGCCCTTTCGAACACTCTGACGTCGTGCGCTGCAAGCCGCCCACCGTCGTGTGGACGCCTGCTGGCCGGGTCCCGGCCGAAGATGACTGTAAGCGCTTGCAGTTTTGCCCCGCAACTGTTTTTAATTCACCCTTGGCGTGCGGGCATTCCCGGGCGGTTCCGCCCCCGCCGGAACCGCCGAATCAGTCCAGGACGTAGTGGCGCAGGAACGCACTGACGTCCACCATCTCGGCCTTGGACATGGCATGGCCCATTCCGGGATATGTCCGCGCCGTGAGTTGGGTATTCGTGTTGAGCCACTCCTCGGTATAGGCGGTAGCGTCCCCGTTGATCACGAGGTCGGCCTTGTCCCTGCCCCAGAAGAACGGCGGCCGCTCGTCAAAGGACTCACTGAGCGCCAGCAGGTCGTTATTCAGCACAAATCCGGAAAGCCCCACCACTGCCGGGAAGTCCTGCGGCCGCAGGCGCAGGAGCGTGCTCGCCATGGCCATCCCCTGCGAATAGCCCAGCAGGCTCACGCTGGTGTGGAGCGGCCTGGCTGAGTCGATCCAGGAGAACACGGAATTGGCGGCCGCGATGACGTCGGCAAAATCGTTGGTCAGGAAATAGTCCAGCAGGAACCAGCCGTAGCCGTTCGCGATTGGCATGGGTGCCCGCAGCGCGGCGCAGGTGAATTCCTTGGGCAGATAGTCGAAGAGATTAACCATCCTGGATTCGTCGGTGCCGTAGCCGTGCATCATTACCAGCAGCGGCGTGCCGGCACGCTCCTCCTCCGGCTTGGACCATACAACCGTCTCCATCCGATCAGCCTAGCGAGTCCTCGGAAAGCCCGCCCGCCGCTGACCTGCGCATTTGATTGAAACCGGAGTTACCGGGATGTAGCCTGACGCTTGACAGCATGCTTAGCAAATGGGGCACCGCCAACCGCACGAACCAGGGTTGCGAGAAGTCCGCGAACGCAAGGAGCAAGTCATGAGAATCGGTTCCTCCATCTTCCTTATTGCCCTCGGCGCCATCCTCGCCTGGGCCATCACGCCGGGCCTTATCCCCAATGTGGATCTGACACTGATCGGCTACATCCTGATGGCCGTCGGCGTCATTGGCCTCATCGCCTCGCTGGTCATTGCTTCCCCGGGCAGGAGCCGCCGCGTCAGCGAGACACGCTCCGTCGTGGATCCCAACACGGGCGAGAGGATCACCCGGAACGAAAGCCGCGACAACGGCCTTTAGCGCGGCGCGGAAACGAACAGGCAGCAGTGAACGCACCAGTCAGCGCCGGACCGGACCTTCGGGTCGGGTCCGGCGCTTTTGGTTTTCTGTGGCTTTTCGTTGACAAACCAACACGAACGAAGATAAAGTCAAGTACTTGCAGATCTGTGACAACGGTCACGGTGGAACGGATCGAAGCAATCGACAGATGCAGGAAAGACGCGCTGCAGGAAATGCAATGCAGTCAGTACGCAATGGAGGGTATGTGTTTGCCGAGGAGCGTCAGCAGCAGATCGCCGGGCTCGTTGCAGCCAGCGGCCGCGCCAGCGTGACCGACCTCGCCGAGCGCTTCCGCATCACCACCGAAACCGTCCGCCGGGACCTGGCTGCACTGGAATCGGCTGGCACGGTGCGCCGCGTTCATGGCGGGGCCGTCTCCGCAGACCGCTTCAGCACCACGGAGGAGAGCATCCTCGAGCGGACCATCCAGCGGCAGGCGCAGAAGCTGCGCATCGCCGAGGCCGCCCTCGGCTTCCTGCCGAAGGGTCCCTCCAGCAGTATCCTCCTCGATGCCGGTTCCACCACTGAAGTACTCGCCGACCTTCTGGCCCGCCGCGGCGCGGCGAGTCCTGCCAAGCCGGCCGAGCCGGGCCAGGAGCTGCTGGTCATCACCCACGCCGTTCCCATCGCCGCCAAGCTGGCCAGCACACCCGGCATAGCCCTGCAGATTCTGGGGGGCCGGGTCCGCGGGCTCACGCAGGCCGCTGTGGGCCAGGGGACCGTGGAAGCGGCCTGCAAGCTGCGACCGGACATCGCCTTCGTGGGGACCAACGGCATCCACGCCAGCTTTGGCCTCAGCACTCCAGACTCTGAAGAAGCCGCAGTCAAGGCTGCCTTCGTCCATTCGGCACGCCGCATTGTGGTCCTGGCCGATTCGTCCAAGCTGGAAGCGGAAACGCTCGTCCAGTTCGCCTCGTTGAAAGATCTGGATACCGTGATCACTGACCGCAAACCCGGTTCCGAACTAGCTGCGGCCCTCGCCGAGGCCGGGGTGGAGGTGGTAGTCGCATGATTGTCACCCTCACAGCCAACCCCAGCCTGGACCGGACGGTGGCGCTGCCCGGCCCGCTCGAGCGGGGCGAAGTCCAGCGCGCCGTTTCCGTCCGCCAGGAGTCCGGCGGCAAGGGAGTCAATGTTTCCCGCGCCCTCGTGACCTCCGGCCTCGAGACACTTGCGGTGCTGCCCGGCGCCGAATCCGATCCCGTGCTGGCTGGCCTGCGAGAAGAAGGCGTGCCCTTCGCGTCGCTCGCCATCCACGAAGCGCTGCGCACCAACGTGGCCCTGACAGAGCCCGGCGGTGTGACCACCAAGATCAACGAACCCGGCCCGGTCCTCGCCGAAGACGCCCAGGAGGCGCTGATCAGCCTGCTCCTGGAACGTTCGCGCGGAGCCAGCTGGGTGGTCCTGGCGGGTTCGCTTCCGCCCGGTGTTCCCGCTGATTTCTACGCCACAGTCACCCGGCGG
This sequence comes from Arthrobacter globiformis, assembly GCF_030815865.1. Lineage (NCBI taxonomy): Bacteria > Bacillati > Actinomycetota > Actinomycetes > Micrococcales > Micrococcaceae > Arthrobacter > Arthrobacter globiformis. The sequence goes on along the minus strand of NZ_JAUSXI010000001.1, from coordinate 626,295 downwards.
CTGCGCAATGCCGACGCCGGGGCGGGTGTTCCGAAGATTGCTGTCGACTCTTCCGGTGCTCCCCTGGCAGCGGCCGTCGCCGGCGACACAACAGAAGCGGTGTCCGAAAAACCGGACCTGCTCAAACCCAATGCCGAGGAGCTGGCGGAACTGGCCGCAGCAGCAGGTTTTTCCTCGGCAAGCACGGCTGAGGAACTCGAAGCGGATCCATACGCTGCCGCCGCGGCAGCTGCCGCCGTCGTGCGTTCCGGTGTGGGGGCCGTGTTGGCAACGCTCGGTTCGAAGGGCGCTGTCCTCGTGACGGCCGACGGCGCGTGGCTAGCCACGCACCCGCCGGTCACCGCAGTCAGTACGGTCGGCGCGGGCGACTCGTCGCTGGCCGGCTACCTGCTGGCCGCCAGCCAGGGCGCCGCCCCGGCTGACTGCCTCCGCCAGGCTGTGGCGCATGGCGCCGCCGCCGCTTCCCTGCCGGGCTCCACCGTTCCGGCAGTCCACCAAACAACCCCCGACGCCGTAACCATCACGGCCCTCCGGAAGGATTGACAGTGACTCAGCTCATCACCGCGGACCTGGTCGAGCTTGACCAGAACCTGGGCAATTCGCCCGAGGACGTGATCCGGCACCTGGCCGGCCGTGTTGCCGCCAACGGACGCGCGAGCGAAGTTGAAGGCCTCTTCACCGATGCCTTCGCTCGCGAGCAGAAGACCGCAACCGGCGTGCCCGGTGGCATCGCCATCCCGCACTGCCGCTCGGCCGCCGTAACCGAACCCACCCTCGCAATGGCACGCCTGTCCCAGCCCGTCGACTTCGGCGCCAAGGACGGCCCCGCCGACCTCATCTTCTTCATCGCTGCACCGGCCGGCGCCGACCAGGAGCACCTGAAGCTGCTGTCCAAGCTCGCCCGCTCGCTCATCAAGAAGGACTTCACCGGTGCGCTCCGGGCGGCCAGCTCGCGGGAAGAAATCGTGGAGCTCGTGGACAACGCGTTGGCGGACAAGCCGGCTGCCGCTGCTGCACCGGAAACGGCAGCCGCCGCGTCGGCCGCAGCCGGCGCTGCTTCCGGCGGTGCCGCGTCCGCCGGACCCCGGCGCCTGGTCGCCGTCACGGCCTGTCCCACCGGCATCGCGCACACCTACATGGCCGCGGACTCCCTCGTGGCCGCTGCCAAGGAAGTGGGCGTGGACCTGCAGGTTGAAACCCAGGGCTCCTCCGGCGCCAAGCCGCTGGACCCTGCAGTCATCGCCGCTGCCGACGCCGTGATCTTCGCCGTCGACGTGGACGTTCGCGGCAAGGAGCGCTTCGCTGGCAAGCCGGTCATCAACGCACCGGTCAAGCGCGGCATAGACGAGCCTGCCAAGATGGTCCAGGAAGCCCTGGACGCGGCGGACAACCCGCGCGCCCACCGTGTTCCGCACTTCGGTGCCGAGGAGCAGGCTGAGCGTGAGGCCTCCGAAAAGGGCGAGCACATCGGGCAGAAGCTGAAGAAGGCACTGCTCACCGGCGTGAGCTATATGATCCCGTTCGTGGCCGGCGGCGGCCTGCTCATCGCGCTGGGCTTCCTGCTTGCCGGTTTCGACATCGCTTTGGGCACCAAGGCCAACGACATCCTGGCCAACAACTCCCTGGTGAACCTGCCTGACGGCAATCTCGCACTGTACCTCGGCACCGTTTTCTTCAAGATCGGTGCCCTGTCCATGGGCTTCCTGGTTCCCGCCCTCGCTGGCTACATTGCCTACGCAATCGCCGACCGTCCGGGTATTGCACCCGGCTTCGTTGCCGGTGCCGTCTCCGGCTTCATGGGCGCCGGCTTCCTCGGCGGCATCGTCGGCGGCCTGCTCGCCGGCTACATCGCCCACCTGATCGGAACATGGTCAGTGCCGCGCTGGCTCCGTGGCCTGATGCCCGTCGTCATCATTCCGCTGCTGGCCTCCATCATCGCCTCCGGCGCGATGTTCCTGTTCCTGGGCGGACCCATTGCCGCCATCACCGTCGGCCTGAACACCTGGCTCTCCGGCATGTCCGGCGCCTCGGCCGTCGTCCTTGGCATCATCCTCGGCCTCATGATGTGCTTCGACCTCGGCGGCCCCGTGAACAAGGTGGCCTACGCCTTCGCAGTCGCAGGCCTCGGCGCCGGCAGCGCCACCAACCAGGCACCCTGGCAGATCATGGCCACCGTGATGGCCGCCGGCATGGTGCCGCCGCTGGCAATGGCCCTTGCCACCGTCCTGGACAAGAAGGTCTTCAGCCTGGCCGAGCGCGAAAACGGCAAGGCGGCCTGGCTGCTGGGTGCCTCCTTCATCTCCGAGGGCGCCATTCCGTTCGCGGCAGCTGACCCGCTCCGCGTCATCCCCGCCAGCATGGTCGGCGGCGCAGTCACTGGTGCCCTCACCATGGCCTTCGGCGTTACGTCACAGGCACCCCACGGCGGCATCTTCGTGTTCTTCGCCATCGGCAACGTGGTGATGTTCATCGTGTCCATCCTGGCCGGAACCGTGGTCACGGCCATCATCGTGGTGGCCCTCAAGCGATGGGCTGCCCGCAAGGCCGTTGATACGGTGGAGTCCGTCCCTGTAACTGTCTGACCCCCGCTGTCCTTCAGCATTCCAACCCGCACTGCAATTGCAAGGAGCAGAAATGTCCGAACGTAACGCAACCGTCGCCAGCCGCGTAGGCCTGCATGCCCGCCCCGCCGCCATCTTCGCCGAGGCCGCGGGCGAGTTTGACCTCGACATCACCATCGCCCGCGAAGGGGAGCCTGCTGACGAAGCCATGGACGCCGCCAGCATCCTTTCCCTCATGAGCCTTGGGGCATCGCACGGCGACGTTGTGGTGCTCCGGGCAGAGGGTGATGGCGCCGACGCCGCCCTCGAGCGCCTGGTCCAGATCCTGGAAACGGATCACGACGCCGAATAGGCACCGCGCGCTTTTACGGCCGGTCTCCGCAGCAGGTCCCCTTAGTGGACTGTTGCCGAGGTCGGCCGTAGCCGTTTCCGGATGGATTTTGCTGCTGGTGCGTGCCGAGGGGGACATCGCGCCTGATGAGCGGGCAATTCCACCTAAGTAAGCAACCTTAGTAGTTTCTTGTTTTTGCTTCTGCGTCCTACTAGCTTGGAACTGTGGCCAGCCATTCGAATGACCGGCGGAACTGCCAGACTGAAGGAGGATGACAGAGTGGAAACCTTGCAGGAAAGCGTGGACGTCGAGGTACCAGTCAGCACCGCCTACAACCAGTGGACACAGTTCGAATCGTTCCCCCGCTTCATGAAGGGGGTCGAGTCCGTCGAACAAATCGACGAAACCTCCCTCCATTTCCGAACCAGCGTGGCGGGCGTTAAGCGCGAATACGACGCGCAGATCCTGGAACAGACGCCGGACCGGTGCATCTCCTGGGTCAGCAAGGACAAGCCCCGCAACGCCGGCAGGGTTACCTTCGAGAGCCTGGGCGAGGACCTCTGCCGGGTGAACGTGGAACTCGAATGGGAGCCGGAGAGCCTGCTGGAGAGGGCCGGAGCCGCCGCCCACGTTGATGAGCAGCAGGTGTCCTCCGACCTCGCGCGGTTCAAGGAGTTCATCGAAAGCCGGGGCATCGAGACGGGCGCCTGGCGTGCCGCTGTGGACCGGGGCGAAGTGACCTGATCCCGCGACCGTTCGCATGCGACCGATCGTTCCCTCACGGAGGTAGCCATGCCAGAGAAGAAGAACCCCAGCCTGAAAGATCCCAAACTCTACGAAGAGCTCCGCGACGAGGGGGCCTCGAAACAAAAGGCTGCCCGCGTCTCCAACGCGGCGGCCAAAAAGGGACGCTCCGAGGTGGGCCGCAAGGGCGGCAAGTCAGGCGACTACGAGGACTGGACCGTTGATCAGCTCAAGGCCAAAGCCAAGGAAATCGGCCTCAAAGGGTATTCAGGCAAGAAAAAGAGCGAACTCGTCTCTGCGCTCAGGAATTCCTAGGCGGGTGCACGTGCAGCCGCGCGGCGGGGCGCCCGCCCTTTCAGGCGCCTTTCCGCGCGGTCTTCGCCGTGGACTTGGCCGCGGTGCCTGTCTTCGACGCAGTACCGGACTTGGAAGCAGTGCTGGTCTTAGAAGCAGTGCCGGCCTTAGAAGCAGTGCTGGTCTTCGACGCCGTGCCGGTCTTGGCGGCGCCGGCGGTCTTGCTCCGGGTCCTGGCTGTACCGCTCTTGGCAGTTTCGGCGTCGGAATCCGCAGCGTCTTTTTTGGCGGCGCTGCTCCGGCCGCTGCCGGCCCTGCCGCCGCTGGTGCTGCGACCGCCGCGCTTGGCGGGTTCAGCCGGCTCGTCGTCAGCCGACTCCTCTTCAGGCGACTCCGGTGCGGCCGCCCCTCCCCCGCGCTTCTTGTCGAGGCTGCGCTTCAGGGCCTCCATCAGGTCGATCACTTCGCCGTTGCCACCCTCGGCCTCGGCACCGAACGTCTCCTCCGTGTCCAGCGCGTCGCCCTTTTCCAGCTTCGCCTCGATAAGCTGCCGAAGCTGTGCCTGGTAGTCATCGGTGAACTGCTCGGGCTCGAAGTCGGACGCCATGGACTCCACCAGCGCGGCGGACATCTCGCGTTCCTGCGCGGAGATGCGCATGGACGTGTCCAGGGACGGAAACGCTGCTTCCCGGACTTCGTCCGCCCACAGCAGCGCCTGGAGCATCAGAACGTCGTCGCGGATCCGCAAGGCACCCAGCCGGGTCTTGTCCCGCAGCGCGAACTGCACCACGGCCACGCGCTCGGTATCCTCCAAGGCCCGGCGCAGCAGCATGTAGGCCTTGGGCGACTTGGAGTCCGGCTCCAGGTAATAGCTCTTTTCGAACATGATCGGGTCAAGCTGGTCCGAGGGCACAAACTGCACCACTTCGATCTCGTGGCTGTTCTCCGCGGGAATTGCCTTGAGCTCCTCCTTGGTGAGGATCACCGTCCGGCCGTCGGCCTCGTACGCCTTCTCGATGTCGGAGTAGTCAACGACCTCGCTGCAGACCTCACAGCGGCGCTGGTAGCGGATCCGGCCGCCGTCGGCGTTGTGCACCTGATGGAGGCTGATGTCATGGTCCTCGGTGGCGCTGTAGACCTTCACCGGGACGTTGACCAGCCCGAACGCGATGGCGCCTTTCCAAATGGCTCTCATGGGACAAGTCAACAGCACACAGGGCCGGAGGTGAAGCCCCATGGCCGGCGGTAAGGAACGCGTGCGGGTCGGCGGCCGCGAACTGACCCTGACGAACCTCGACAAGGTGATGTATCCCGCCACCGGCACCACCAAGGCGGACGTCATCGCCTATTACGCCGCTGTGGCCCCGGTGCTGATCCCGGCTGCCAGGAACCGCCCGGCAACCCGCAAGAGGTGGGTGCACGGAGTAGGAACCGCCGACCAGCCCGGCGAGATGTTTTTCCAGAAGAACCTGGACGAGTCCGCCCCGGGCTGGGTGCCCCGCGCCGCCATAACGCACAAGACCAACACCAATTACTATCCGCTGGTCAATGATCCGGCCACCCTCACGTGGCTGGCACAGATCGCCTCGCTGGAGATCCACGTGCCGCAGTGGACGGTGGACTCCCACGGCAGTGCCCTGCCTCCCGACCGGTTGGTCCTGGACCTCGATCCCGGGGAAGGCGCGGGACTGCCCGAATGCGTGGAGGTGGCCAAACTGGCGCGGACCATCCTGCAGGACGTGGGACTTGATCCCATTCCCGTCACCAGCGGCAGCAAGGGGATCCATCTGTATGCCGTCCTGAACGGGACACAGACCTCGGATGAGGTTTCCGCCTTCGCCCGTGAACTGGCCCGGGCGCTGGAGGCCGACCACCCGGACCTGGCGGTCAGCGACATGAAGAAGACCCTCAGGACGGGAAAGGTCCTGGTGGACTGGAGCCAGAACAACGCCGCGAAGACCACCATCGTTCCTTATTCGCTCCGCGGGCGCCTGCACCCCACAGTGGCGGCTCCGCGGACCTGGCGGGAGTTGAGTTCGCCGTCGCTCAAGCACCTGGACTACGAGGAGGTCATGCGCCGGGTGGCGGCCGGCAAGGATCCCTTCGCCCCGGTCAGTGCGGCCGCCGGGCACCCTGGCCCAGGCCACGCCGGCGCTGGCCGAGCTGACGGCGCCGGCAACGCGAACACAGCCCACCCGGACCCCGCACCCACGAAAACCGCCGGACCGCGCGGCGGCGGGCACGCGGATCCCCGGCTGAACAAGTACCGTTCCCTGCGCGATCAGGGCAAAACACCGGAACCGTTCACCGCGGAAGAGCACCACGCGGCAAAGGCCAACGGCGTCGCGGCACGGGCGGGCAAGGAGATCTTCGTCATCCAGGAGCACCATGCCAGCCGGCTCCACTTCGACTTCCGGCTGGAGCACGAGGGCGTGCTTGTCTCCTGGGCGCTGCCGAAGGGCGTGCCGGAGTCAGGGGACAAGAATCACCTGGCGGTACAGACCGAAGACCACCCCATGGACTATGCCGATTTTGAGGGCGACATCCCCAAGGGCGAGTACGGGGCGGGCAGCGTCAGCATCTGGGACAAGGGTGTCTATGAGCTAGAAAAATGGGTCAACGGCAAGGAAGTCATTGCCACACTGACGGGCCGTGAGGGCGGCGGGCTTGGGGGCACCAGGAGGTTCGCCCTGATCCATACCGGAAAGGGCCACGGGGAGGAGTCGCAGTGGCTCATCCATCTGATGGACAGGGTTCCGGGAACACGGAAAAAGCCGGGCGGCACCAAAGAGGCGGCGAGCCCCACGGTACCGGCCAGTCCGGCCCGCGCAGCGGCTTCCAAGCCGGCAGCATCCCGCGGCAGCTCCCTCCAGGAGGAGCCGGCCCCCATGCTCGCCTCGGCGGGCACTCTGGCGGACCTGCATGGCAGCGACTGGCTCTTCGAACTCAAGTGGGACGGGATCCGTGCGCTCGTGGTGGCGGACGGTGATCGAATCAGGCTCCTGAGCCGGAACGGCAACGACATGTCGGCCAGCTATCCCGAATTCACGGACAGGAGCTGCTGGCCCCCGCAGGACTTCATCGCGGACGGCGAGATCTTCGCCGTCGGGCCTTCCGGGCGGCCCGACTTCGGGCTCCTGCAGGGAAGGATGAAGCTGACCAGGCCGGGCGACGTGAAGCGGGCCCGTGCCACCATCCCGGTACGGATGATGCTCTTTGACCTGCTGGCCGACGACGGCGACGACCTGCGCAGGCTGCCCCTGAGGAAGCGGCGGGAACGTCTCGCCGACTTCCTCGAGCCCGGCGAGTGCCCGGTGGAACTGTCGGAGACCCTGGACGAGAAGGTGGAGCACATTCTGGAAAGCGCCCGCGAGCTGGGTTTGGAAGGCGTGATGGCCAAGCGCGCGGACAGCCGCTATGTGAGCGGGCAACGGACCCATACGTGGATCAAGCTCAAGATCGAACAGACCCAGGAAGTGGTGGTGGGCGGCTGGCGGCCCGGCAAGGGCGACCGGTCCAACACCGTGGGATCACTGCTGGTGGGCATTCCGGACGGCAAGACGCTGCGGTATGTGGGCCGCGTGGGAAGTGGTTTTAGCATGCGTGAACTCGAGGAGCTCCGGAAAAAGATGGAGGGGCTGGCGCAGGAGACGCCGCCGTTCGATAACGTTCCTTCGGCCGACGCGGCGGACGCGCGCTGGGTAAACCCGGCCCTGGTGGGTGAGGTGACCTTCGGTGAGTGGACCGGGAGCGGCAAGCTTCGCCACCCGGTGTGGCGCGGCTGGCGGCTGGACAAGGAACCGGTGGAGGTGGTGATGGAATCCCCGCAGTCCTGAAGAACCAGCCCTGATTGTCTGAGTCGCCACATGAAAATACCTGGCGACGCACGAATTTCGGGCGTCGCCAGGCGGTTCGTATTTTCGGCTGGTCAGGACGAGTGCGGCATCTGCGGACGGCCGGTCCGGTGGATTGCTGTCACAGCAGCGCCCTGTCCCACGCGGCCGGGGCTTGCGCCGTGTTCCTTGGGGTGGCGCCGTTTGCCGTTGCCATCCGGCCACTGCTTTGCCCCGCCCATTGCCGCGGTTACGGCCAGGGTCTCGGGAGTAGGCAGCGCCGGCGTGTCCATTGATTCCGCCAGATGCGCAGCGACATCCGGCTTGATGCTGCTTCCGTTGTGGGAGTCGGCCATTTGTTCTTCCCTTCCGCGATGAAATGAAGTGTTCCCCATATTTAGATCCGTAATTCCGCCGTTACCGGATAGCGAAGAAGCCCTGCTTCAGCGAAGAAGCATTGCGAAGGCAGAAACCTGAACAGGCGGAGTTAGTTGCGGCGGTGAATGCCGGGCACGGCGGCCAACAGTGAACTGCCCAACAGTGGACTGGTCGACAGTGGACTGGTGCCGCCATGGCGCGTCCATTACTCGAAGATCAGTGTTCCCATGGGTCCACCTTAGGCAGAAACACGCCGCCCGGGAAGAGATCTTCTTAGTCCTCGGCCCCGGTCCGGAAGGATCCTTCCCATACCGCTCTGGACCCCGACTCCCCGATCAGCGCCACAGTGGCCACCGCACCGCCGCAAAGCACCAGGGCGACCACGACGGCGACAATCCCCGCGATGCGGGACCCGGCGGCGCCCATTCGCCGCCTCATCCCCTCTGCCTGTGTGGCGCCGTACCGGAACCACAGCCACTGGGCGAGGGCAACAAGGAACACACCCACCACCCACGGCAGGAGCATCCCGGCAAGCTGCATATGGGCATTGATCCGCGGCGTGGCATCAACACGGTCCAGCAGCCAGGCGCCGGCCGCCACAGTGACCGGCACCAGGACAAGCGCCAACAGGGCGACCAGCGGCGTGACGATCCCCAAACGCCGTCGGGCGGCGGGCCAGAGAAGGCTGAGCAGCGTGCAAAGGGCCGCCAACGGAACGAAGACCACCGTGGCGTGGACGAGCAACACATGCATCGGCAGACCGCTGATCTCGTAGTCCATGGCGAACACCCTGTCTGGAAGTCATATAAACCGTCTGGAAGTTATGAACTCTCAGTCCCGGCCTCCCGGTCCACCGTCCCGGGTCCTAAACCTGGACCTAACCAATCAGACGAGTACCGCGGTTGAACGGTTCAATCGGCGGTTGTTGCACGTCGCCGAGCAGCGCCGGAATCGGGGCGCCAGGAGCGCCGGAATCCGGGCGAAATGGGGTCCGAAGAGCCCTGTTCCAGAAAAAGGTGATAACGATCGCCCGGGCCGCGGAAAATCCGCAGGATGGCGGGGCCAGATTGGCCAAAACAAATCTGACTTCAACGCCGTTTTGCCCCCTAAACCGGGCGATCATACGGCACCGAACTCTCGAAACCCATGGAAATCACGTAAAATTGAAGGCCTGCCCGGAGCGGGGCAGCTATAAGTCGCAAGCAAATGACCTCCACAGGAGTTGCCCAAATGCCCACAGACCGAAGCACGACCGACTCTTCAGCAGGCGCCAGGAACGCCAGCGGAACCGACCAGGCCGCACCCCAGAGTGCGAAGAAACCAAAGCTGCTCGCGCGGCGCCGGCTCAAGGTATCCGACGTTAACGTCGTAGACCAGCCCATGCTCAAGAAGGCCCTCGGCGGCACCATCGTGGGCAACACCATGGAGTGGTACGACGTCGGCGTATTCGGCTACCTCATCACCACCATGGGTCCGGTGTTCCTGCCGGAGGCCGACAAGAGCGTGCAGACGCTGTTCCTCCTGGGCACGTTCGCTGCCACCTTCATCGCCCGCCCGCTCGGCGGCGTCGTGTTCGGCTGGCTTGGCGACAAGGTGGGCCGCCAGAAAGTCCTCGCGGCCACGCTGATGCTGATGGCGGCGAGCACCTTCGCCGTCGGCCTGCTGCCCGGCTACGCACAGATCGGCATGTGGGCAGCGGCCCTCCTGGTGGTCCTCAAGCTCGTGCAGGGCTTCTCCACCGGCGGCGAATACGCCGGTGCCACCACTTTTGTGAGCGAGTACTCGCCGGACAAACGCCGCGGCTTCTTCGCCAGCTTCCTGGACATGGGCAGCTACCTCGGCTTCGCCCTGGGCGCCGCGCTGGTGTCCGTGCTGCAGCTGACGCTGGGCCAGGCCGCAATGGAGGATTGGGGCTGGCGCCTGCCGTTCCTGATCGCCGGTCCCCTGGGCCTGATTGCCGTGTACTTCCGAAGCAAGATTGAAGAGTCCCCGCAGTTCCAGGCCACCCTGGACGCCCAGGAGGAACTCGCCAAGGACGCTGCCGCCGGTGATGAGGCTGCAGCAAAGGGCCCGGTAGGAATCGTCAAGGCCTACTGGCGCTCCATCATCGTTGCGATGATCCTCGTGGCCGCGGCCAACACCGCCGGCTACGCGCTGACCTCCTACATGCCCACCTACCTCACCGAGTCCAAGGGCTACGACCCCGTCCACGGCACGCTGCTCACCATCCCCGTCCTCGTGGTCATGAGCCTTTGCATTCCGCTGACGGGCAAGCTCTCGGACCGCATCGGCCGCCGCCCGGTTCTCTGGATCGGCGCCGTCAGCACCGTGATCCTGGCTGCCCCGGCCTTCATGCTGATCGGCATCGGCAGCATCTGGTCAACCCTGGCCGGCCTGTCGCTGATCGCGTTCCCCGTGGCCTTCTACGTTGCGAACCTCGCCTCGGCACTGCCGGCGCAGTTCCCCACGGCCAGCCGCTACGGCGCCATGGGCATTGCCTACAACTTCTCCGTGGCAATCTTCGGCGGCACAACGCCGTTCATCGTGGCTGCCCTGATAAGCGCCACCGGCAACGACATGATGCCTGCCTACTACCTGATGGCCACCTCGGCCGTTGGGGCCGTGGCCATCTACTTCCTCAAGGAATCTGCCCAGCGCCCGCTGCCCGGCTCCATGCCCAGCGTGGACACCCCGGCGGAGGCCCGTGAACTGGTGGCCACCCAGGACGAGAACCCGCTGATCGACCTCGACGAGCTGCCGTTCGAGACCGCCGATGAACTGAACAGGGATTTGGGTAAGGAAAGTGATCTGGACGAGGAACTCGACGACGAACTGAATAAGGTGCCCGCCGGCGCCTGACGGCGCAAAAGGCTGACGCTGATGAAGGCCCGTCCGGCATTCCCCACCTCTGGGGCATGCCGGGCGGGCTTTCGCGCTGCCCGGCCTGTTGCTCGTCTCACTTTGTGACGCAGCACGCGGTGAGAACTTTGCGGCGGTGCTACCTTCGTAGGGTGAAAGGGGTCGTGCCGGTGCAGTCTGTGGTGCACCACCTGCGGCAGCTGCACAGCCTGGGCCCCGCCAATAACGACCACCTCTCGGCATGGCGCGTGGCCATCAGCGTGGCCGTCCCCTCCCTCGTCCTGTTGCTCCTCGGCCGGCCGGAGCTCACCATCTATGCCGTGTTCGGCGCACTGACCGGCATGTACGGGCGCTCCGAGCCGCACCAGCTCCGGCTCAAGCACCAATTCCAGGCGGCACTGGTCCTGCTTTCTGGCGTGACCGTGGGCGTGGTCCTGTCCGCCAACGGCCTGCACTCCTGGTGGCTCGTGGGCGTCGAAGCCCTGCTGGCGGGCGTGGGGTCTGTCTATTCTGACAAGGTGCGGCTGCGGCCCAACGGCCCCTTCTTCGGGATCCTCGCCCTGGGCGCCAGCGCATCCGTTCCCACCGCCGTGCCCTGGTATGTTGCGCTGCTTATCGCCGGCAGCGCCGCGGCGTTCTCCTTGCTGGTGGGATTCGGCGGCTGGGTCCGCGGCAGGGCCTGGCACCCTGGCGCGGCGCGTCCTGCAGTCCGCCTCCACGGAACCTTCCGGCGCCACGCGGCGGTCCATGCCGCCCGCTACGTGCTCGCTGTCGGTGCCGCCGGCACCATCGGCGTCCTGACCGGAAGCGGCCACCCGCACTGGGCGATGGCGGCCGCCGCGGTTCCCCTCGCCGGCGCGGACCTGCCCAGCAGCGTCCACCGCGGCATCCACAGGATCATGGGGACGTTCCTGGGGCTGGTGCTGGTCGCCGTCGTACTTCTGCCGGGCCCCTGGGCTCCGCTGCACTTTTTCCCCGGAGCGGAGGCCGCGGTGCTGGCGCTGCTGGTAATCGTCTTCCAGTTCGGCACCGAGCTGTTCATGACCCGGCACTACGGGCTGGCCATGGTCTGGTTCACTCCGGTCATCCTGCTGATGACCCAGCTGGCGGCGCCGGCCGACCCACAAGTGCTGATCATCGAACGCGCCGTCGAAACGGTGGTGGGGGCCGGCGTCGGAATCCTCGTGGTGGTGCTTATCCGCTCGCGGCGGAACCGACGCCCGGCTCCTGCGGCCGGCGCGGCGGCCCGGCCGTAAACCTGTCCGGCACCACGCGGGCGACGGCGGCCAGCACTTTGTAGCGCTTGGTAGGGATGGAAACAGCCTTGCCGCGCTCATTGTCCGCCAGCGCTTCGCGGACCACGCGCCCCGGCCGCAGCCACGTCCAGCCCGGGGCCACGGACTTGTCCATCCCCATCCGGTCATGGAACTCGGTGTGGACAAAACCGGGGCAGACGGCGGTCACCGTCACGCCGCGGGGTGAGTAGGCGAGGTTCGCCCAGCGGCTGAAGCTGAGCAGCCAGGCCTTCGCCGCCGAGTAGGAACCGCGCGGCAGGAAAGCCGCCACGCTGGCAACGTTGATTATTCGGCCGGAGCCGCGGGCCAGCATGCCCTGGAGGGCGGCGTGGCTGAGCTCCATGGCAGTCTCCACGTGCAGCCTCAGGTGCTTCTTCTCATCCTCGATCGGGTTCTCGTCGAAGTTGTGCAGCAGCCCGATTCCGGCGTTGTTCACCAGCATGTCCACCGGCCGTGAGGGGTCGGAAAGACGTCCGACGACGGCGGCCACGCCGCCGTCATCGGTCAGGTCCGCGGCCAGCACCTCAGCCGTGGTTCCGTACCGCCGCTGCAGCTCGTCCGCGGTGGCCTGCAGCCGTGCCGTGTCGCGGGCCACTAGCACGAGGTTGTTCCCCTGTTCGGCAAGCTGGCGGGCGAATTCCGCGCCCAGTCCGGCGGTGGCACCGGTGACGAGGGCAGTGGGTCTGGCGGTGTTGGGCGTCATGCCAACAGCCTAGCCCCGGACTAGGCGAAGGTGGCCAGCGGGTTCGCGAGCCTTCCCGCCTTCTGCAGGCCCCCGGACGGGTCCCCCAGATCGAGCATCTCCTGGTTATTGCGCAGCTGCAGCCGGTTCAGGCAGGACAGCTCGAAGTCCGGGGCGAACAGATCGTGACGGGCAAACTGGTCTGCCAGTTCCGGGTGCTCACCCTGGTAGTCGCGAACCGCTGCTGCCACCGTGCGCCAGAACTCATCGCCGCTGAGTAGGCCGTCTTCCTCCATGAGGGCGGCGAGGAAGCGGAAGATGCAGTCGAACACATCGGTGAAGATGGACAGGACCTTGTCGCCGTCGGGAATGTCCGCCTTGATCCGGGACACCGCTTCGGGCAGGTCAACCCTGTCCCCCATCACCACAATCTCCTCCGCGATGTCCTTCATGACGGCGCGGACCGGCACGCCGTTCTCGAGGACCAGGATCACGTTCTCTCCGTGGGGCATGAAGGCAAGCTCGTAGCGGTACAGGCAGTGCACCAGCGGCATGAGGTAGGCCTCGAAGTACTGCCGCAGCCACGCCCCCGGCTCCAGGCCGGACTGCTCGATCAGCGCGGACACCATGGGTTTGCCCGCGGCGTCAACGTGCAGAAGCGAGGCCATGGTGGCCAGCTGCTGCCCGTCCTTGAGCAGCGGCAGCGGGCTCTCCCGCCACAGCGCGGACAGCATCTTGCGGTACGGCGAGCCCTTCGCAGCGGCTGCCTCGTAATAGCCGTTGTGGTAGCCGACGGCCGCCACTTCGCGGATCATGGCGAGCCCCCGGCCCTGCAGTGCGTCGTCACCGGCGATCAGGTCCTGGAGCCAGTCATTGATCGCCGGCGTTGCCTTCATGTACTGCGGCGACAGCCCGCGCATGAACCCCATGTTAAGAACCGACATGGCTGTCTTCACGTACGTCTTCTCCGGTGCCGTCGTGTTGAAAAACGTGCGGATGGACTGCTGCGCCTGGTAGCTGTCGGTCCCCGTTCCGAGGTGGACAATGTGCCGCTGGGCTATTTCGGCCGCGAACGTGACCGTCAGCTTGTTCTCCCACTGCCACGGGTGCACCGGCATCAGGAAGTACTGGGCCGGGTCGAGGCCGAGTACGCCGAGCTCGGCGTCGAAGTAAGCCAGCGCGCCCGCCCCCAGTTCGGATTCAAGATGGGCAGCGTAATTCAGGCCTTCGCTGGACGTGAAAACCGCTTTGCTGCGGTGCACCGCGATCCATTCCAGCTGCACCGCGGCTCCAGCCTCCGGGGCGAAGGCACGGTAGTCACCGATTCCGAAGCCCAGCCGGCCGTTGTTGGCCACAAAGCACGGGTGCCCCTCGGTCATGCTGCGTTCAATCGTCTGGAAGTCCGTGGCAACGTCCGCTCCGCGGGTCACGCCGGCTGCCAGTTCGGCCGACGTCGGCTGGCCCTTCCACTGCTTGAACGCATGGCTGGCAAGCGTGCTGCTGATCTCCTCGAGGTAAACGGGGAGCATCTCCTGGCGGATGCCCAGCGTGCCGGAGAATTCGGTGATGAACCGCAGGGCATCCAGCGGGGCGTCCTGCCCGTCGCGGCTGCAGGTAATGGAGTCCGCATCGACGGACCAGTGGTCCAGCTGCAGGATCCGGGCGGCGAAGCGGTATTCAACGCTGCCGTCATCGCTCCGGACCCGGTACCCGCCGTCACCGTTCCTGTCATTCTCACCCACCGGCTCCGGAACCAGGATCCGCTCGTGCGCGAACTCGGCGAGCGCCTTGCGGACCAGGTGCCTGTTGGCAGCAGCCCATCGTTCGGGTGTGAGATGGGGTGACGCATTTCCGGCGGTGAGGGCAGATTCACGTTCAAGGGTGGTCAGAGTTTCAAGAGTGGTCACAGTGATGCCTCCTGGGTTGATTGGCGTTTCGGGGTTGACGAACGGGCGGCGCGGGCGGAGTGGAATGACTCGCGCGTGCAGAAGCTCAGGAGGGCCTGCTTGTCCGGAAGGTTCACCTCGCCGGCAGGCTCAAAGCCCAGCCGCGCGTTGAGGACGTGGATCTTGGTGTTGCGGGCGTCGGGCTCCACTACCACCCGCTCCACGCCGGGCTTTTGGAAGAGCCGGTCCAGGACGGACTCCATGACGTCGGCAGTGAACCCGTTGCGCGGCGTCCCCTGCGGCGGGGCAACCAGCAGGTGCATGCCGATATCGCCCGGCCGGACGGCGTAGGCGCCGTTGAGCGGCGACGAATCCGGCAGGTACTCCTCCATCAGGAAGGCAGGAACGTCGTCGTCGATCCCCAGCAGCGCGTGGTGGTGTCCGCTGGACTGGATTTTGGAATACTCCTCCACGACGTCCCCGACCGTCGCGTTCAGCATCCCCCAGAAGGAGGCGTACGGGCGGGTGACCCAGCTGTGGATGAGTGGCGCGTCGGCAACCGCGTCGAGGCAGCGGAACGTGAAGCTCATGCGGGCACCTCCGCCTGTGCAGTCACTTCAGCGGGCGAAGGTACATCTACTGGCACAACCTCCGCGGGCACGCCGAACTCCTGAAAGGCAATGCTGCGCTCCACCGGATAGACCTCGCGGCCCAAAATGTCCCGGAGGATGCACGAGTTACGGTAGGCGGCCATCCCGAGGTCCGGCGTGACGAAACCGTGGGTGTGGAGTTCCGCGTTCTGCACGAAGATTTCGCCGGGTTCGACGCCGGTGCTGTAGTTGCGCTGCACGGCGAACCTTCCGGCGCCGTCCCGGGCAATGCGCCCCTGCACGCCGGACAGGAACGCCGGCTCGCGGTAAGCGTATCCAGTGGCCAGGACCACCGCCTCCGTCTCCAGCGAGTAGTCCGTGCCCTGCTCGCTGTGGGACAGCGCCAAGGTGTGGGAGCCGGTGGAGGCGTTCCAGCCGGCACCGGTCACGGTCGAATGCGTGAGCAGCCGGGTGTCCACCATGCCGGAGAGGCTCTTGGTGTACAGGAGGTCGTAGATCGCGTCGATGAGCTCGGAGTTGATGCCCTTGTAGAGGTTCTTCTGGCTGCTGATGAGGAAGTCGCGCCGGTCCTGCGGGAGACCGTGGAAATAGTCAACGTACTCCGGCGAGGTCATCTCCAGCGTGAGCTTGGTGTACTCCAGCGGGAAGAACCTGCCCGAGCGGGTGACCCAGTTGAGCTGGTACCCGTGCACGTCGATGTCCTGAAGCAGTTCGAAATAGATCTCCGCCGCGCTCTGCCCGCTGCCGACGATCGTGATGCTGCGCTGCTGCTGGAGTTCGCTCTTGCGCGCCAGGTAGTCCGCGTTGTGCAGCACCGGTCCCCCGGCCCCCAGAATCCCGCGGCACGCCTCCGGGATGTAGGGCGATGTTCCGGTGCCAAGCACCAGCCGGCGCGCACGAAGTACCTCCGGACCCGCCGGGCCGTCCACCGAAAGCGTGTACACGCCGCCGTCGTACGTCACTTCGGTGACGTCCGTGCCAAACCGGACCGAACGCAACTGGCCGGCAACCCACTGGCAGTACTGGTTGTACTCGGCCCGCAGCGGGTAGAAGCTTTCGCGGATGTAGAAACGGTAGAGCCGCCCGGTCTGCTTGAGGAAATTCAGGAACGAGTACGGTGACGTCGGATCCGCCAGGGTCACGAGGTCCGCCATGAACGGCACCTGCAGATGGGCGGGCTCCAGCATCATGCCGGGGTGCCAGTCGAAGGATTCGCGGCGCTCCAGGAACACGCCGTCCAAGCCCTCGATGGGTTCGCTCAGCGCGGCGAGCCCCAGGTTGAAGGGCCCGACGCCGATCCCGGCGAAGTCGTAAACGCGGTCTGTGCCTGAGGTGCTAAACGACGGCATGCTCATGCGTGCGCCTCCGAGCGTGCGGAGCCGGCACCCGGGAGATCGGCATCCAGCAGACTTTTGCCAGCGCTTCGAAGCAGGCCGATGATCTCACTGATGTCCTCGAGCGTTGCCTCGGCGTTGAGGAGCGTGAACTTCAGGTAGTGCCTTCCGGCGACCTTGGTGCCCGCCACGACAGCCTGGCCAGACGCGAACACGGCTGCGCGGATGGCCGGATTCAGCTCATCGGCTGCGTCCTCCGAAAGCCTGGTTCCATCAGCCAGGACCGGCCGGTACCGGAAAACCAGCGTGCTCAGCTGGGGTTCGGCCGCCAGCTCGAAGTCGTTATCTGCCGCGAGCATGGAGCCCACCCGGGCTGCCAGGTCGATCGCCTCGTCGAGCAGCGCGCCAACGGCAGCGGCGCCCATGATCCGGAGCGTGAGCCACAGCTTGAGGGCGTCGAACCGGCGCGTGGTCTGGATGCTCTTGTCCACCTGGTTGGGGATCTCGGCGCGCGCCGCGGTTTCCGGGTTGAGGTAGTCGGCATAGTAGGTGACGTGGCGCAGCATTGCACCCTCGCGGACCAACAGCGCGCTGGAGCTGACCGGCTGGAAGAAGGTCTTGTGGAAGTCCACCGTAACGGAGTCGGCCAGCCGGATGCCCTCCAGGAGATGGCGGTGGCGGTTGGAGACCATGAGCCCGCCGCCGTACGCGGCGTCAACGTGGAACCATGCGCCGTAGGCTCCGGCCAGGGCAGCCAGCTCGGCCAGCGGATCCACGGCGCCGAAGTCTGTGGTCCCGGCGGTACCCACAACCGCCATGGGAAGCAGGCCGTCGTCGTAGGCTGTAGCCAGCGCACTGGCCAGGGCTGCCGGATCCATCCGGTGGTCCGCCGCGCAGTCGACGGATACGACGGCGTCGAACCCCAGTCCCAGCATGGAGGCCGACTTCTGGATGCTGAAATGGCTGTCCACTGACGTGAAGATCCGCAGCTTCTCCAGCAGCGGCGGCAGGCGCAGCCCCTCGTTCGCCGGATCCTGCCGCAGCCGGGCCACCGCATGGTTGCGGGCAATGAGCAGTGCCTGCAGGTTGGACTGGCTGCCCCCGGACGTGAACACGCCGTCGGCCTCGTTCCCCAGGCCGAGGCGCTCGGCGGTCCAGTCGATGAGGCGGCGCTCGATCATGGTGGCGCCTGCGCTCTGGTCCCACGTGTCCATTGACGAGTTCACGGCCGAGAGCACGGCCTCCCCCACGAGGGCGGGAATGACCACCGGGCAGTTCAGGTGCGCGGCGTACTTCGCGTCATGGAAGTACACGGCGTCGCGCAGGTAGGTGTGCTGCAGCTCCTCGAGGGCAGCCGCAGTGTCCGGCAGCGGCCGCTCCAGGTCCACTGCCTCCACGCGGCGCTTCATCTCGGCCGGGCCGACGCCGGTGAACGGCTGCGAGGTCCGCTCGAGTTTGGTGGCCACGGCGTTGACGCCCTGCAGCACCTGGGCCACGTAGCGCGGGGCATTCCGTGCGTTGAACAGCTGATTGCTGGCGGCGAGGGCGAGTTCCACGCCAGACCCGAAGTCCACGGCGGGCCGGTTCACGGCAGCCACGTTCTGGTCCGACGTGTTCGGGTCAGACGTGTTTTCGGCGCACGGTCCGGCTCCGGCAACGAAGTCCGCGCGTGGCTCGTCCACGTCGGGCAGCAGCGTCATAGGTCATCCTTCTTTCGTGGGATATGCACCAGGCACCAGCATCGGATACCAAGCAAGGACAGCCTTACTTAGGTGAACCTTTTAGTCAAACTACTGTGATGTAATTTCTGCCAGCCACTCGTATCCAGGGATTTTCTTCGTTATCCGGGGTCATTGACTTTCCCGGCGCAGCCGAACGGCACATAATGCCAATCCGCGGCAGGGCGGGCGCCACCGGGCACAAGGCCGGACGGGCGGAGTAGAGTTTCTGGCACGAGGCGTAGACCGCAGCAGGAAGCAGGGGGACATGTCCGGCAGTGAGCATGATCCGATAAATTTTCGGGAAGTCGATCCGCAGGGAAATCCCACCGGATACGGGCGTATGACGCCCGCCGGTGACAGCCGGCTCGGCCCTTCAATGGCAGGCCAGGGTCGGCAAGAATTTGGGCAGCCGGGCTTTGGGCCGGGACAACGGGGCGCTGGACCGGGGCAGCCAACCGTCGGACCGGATCAACCAGGTTTCGCACCCTACGAGGCGGCGGACTTCGGGCAGCGAAGCCGCCTGGCCGTGAACCCATTCATAGCGGCATTGTGGGTTCTCGTGGCGATCCTGCTGGTGTCGCCTTTCGGAGTCTTCACGCTCGCGCAGGAATCACTGAATTCAGGTACCCAGCCGCAGGTCATGCCCGTCAGCTACATGTGGATCACGTTCGCACCGCAGATCCTTTTCGGCGGCCTGGTCGGAGTCCTCGGCCTGCTTTTTTGGCACGCGGCGCAATGGCAAC
Source organism: Arthrobacter globiformis (assembly GCF_030815865.1). Classification (NCBI taxonomy): domain Bacteria; kingdom Bacillati; phylum Actinomycetota; class Actinomycetes; order Micrococcales; family Micrococcaceae; genus Arthrobacter; species Arthrobacter globiformis. Next base: position 607,023 of record NZ_JAUSXI010000001.1, on the reverse strand, counting down.
GGAACCGCGCAAAGCAGCCCCCGCCGTCGTAATCCCCACCCAGCGCGAACGGACACTTGAGCTCCCGCACCTACCCGGCGGGGACCTCACTTGCCACCGGGCCGGCCGGACCGATGGCGGCCGAGCGGGACGGGCCAAGGGGGCGCAGCCGGAGCTCCTCGGTGACCTGGACATACCAGAAGCGCGCGCCGAAAGCAGGGCTGGGCGTGTCCAAATGCCGGTACAGCCCGTCCGCCAGGCGGGCCAACTGGGCATCCGGAATCGACGCGAGGGTTCCAGCCGGGTCCACGGCTTCGTTCAGGTATCCGTCCAGAAGACCGCACAGTTCTTCATCCGTCATGGGACCGGCCGCTACGTCTCTAGGCATAGCTTCTTCGTTCATCGCCGCGTCAGTCATCGCCGCGGCACACGCAGTTTGTTGGTTCAAAGAGATCCCCAAAAAGAGAGTCTGAAGGCCAACTGCATAGCCCTGCCCGATCGTACGGAAATGTCCCCGCGGTCACAAGTACCGCGGTTCACGGCATATGGGGACCTCCCGTGAGGGCGCTTCAGGTGCCGAGTAGCTTGGGCGCGTCCGCCTCAGGCCAGTCGATGCACTGCGTGTATATCTCGTGTTTGCGCAGGTAGCGGGCAGTAAACGGGCAGTGCGGGATGATCCGCTTGCCCGACGCCACAACATCGTCGAGGGCAAAATGGATCAGCACCTTGGCCAGACCGTGGCCCTGGAACTGCTCCGACGTCTCGGTGTGGATGAAGTCCACGTGCCCTGGCTGGTCTTCGAACCTGACTTCCACCGCCAGCTTCCCGCCCACGTGTAGTTCGTAGCGGTGGAGTGCATCGTTCCGGAAGGTGGTGACGTCCGGGGTGAATTGGTCCTCGGTGGCTGTCGTGTTCTCGGTCATGGTTCGACATTGGCACTTAATGGCTGTGCTGGCAATGGTCGAATTCCGCGCGCGGGAACGCGCCCCAGCAACAGCACGGCCAGGACGAAGCAGGCGGCACCGCCGCCCAGGAGTCCCAGCGTCAGGCCGTTGACGGCGGCGTCTGCCACCGGGACGAAAACGACGACGACGGCGGTCACCACGGCGGCTGGCGCCCGGCCGCTCGAGTGCATGGCCGGCGTCGGCCGTTCCTCAAGCCGCCCGAACAGGCCGACCGCGGGCAGCAGGAGGAGGACCACCCCGAGGAAAACGAGCGGGCGTGACCACCACCATTCCGCGCTGCCCGAGGCGGGCTTAGGAAAGTCGGTCAGCAGGAGCAGCCCGGTCATGGCAGCCAGCAGCGGCAGGTGCCAAAGGTAGACCGTCATGGCATGCCGGCCGGCGACGGCCATCACGGCACGGATCCAGCGCACGGCCGCTACGGCGTTCAGCAGGGGCCGGGAAAGCTGCAGCACCGCCGCCTGCGAGACACCCAGCAGGAACAGGCTGAGGTTGGGCGGATTAAGATTCACCAGCATGTTGTCCCGGTACAGGCCCAGCACCACCAGCACGACCATCAGCAGATTGCTCGCGGCGATCAGCCCCGCCAGCTGCGACCTGCTCCACCGGTCCAGCCAGCCGTCCGCCATAAAGAACCCGAGTTGCTGCGCGGCGCACCAAACGAACACCATGTTGATGTAAGCGAGCGTCGGGAAAGCCCCGCGGAAGCAGTCAACCGTCACCACGAGCGCCACCAGGCCCAGCAGAGTCAGCCACGGGGCACGCCGGTGCAGCCTCACCAGGAGCGGAATGTTCAGCTGGGCCGCCAGATAGGCTGCCAGGAACCACAGCGGCATGCCGGCCCCGCTGGCCAGCAGTTGCACCACCTGCGGATCCACACCGGCCAGCAGCGCACCCCACAGGCCCACGAACATTACCGCGAGCAGGGCCGCCGCCGGGCGGACCAGGCGCAGCAGCCGGGACTGGGCGAACTCAAAGCCGCTGCCGCCCCGGGCCTGCATGCGCCGCCAGGACTGCGCCCCGGTGATACCTCCGGCCACGAAGAACAGCGGCATCACCATGAAGACCCAGATGACCGGCTCGAACCAGTCCTGCTCGGCCAGGGTGTTTTCCGTGGTGACGGTGCCGTCGGGGTGCAGCACCGGGCTGGTCATCATGCAGTGACCCACCACCACAAGGACGAGGCAAATGAAGCGGGCCATATCGATGGCCAGGTCGCGGCCGGGCACGGCAATGTCCGTCCCCGCCCCCGGCTGCGTGGAATTCTTCATGGCGCCCCCACCAATGGAACTCGCTTACGTCGTTGTAGTTTCCATTGTGCGCCAACTTGACCCTCATGTGGCGGCCTGGAGTTTTTGTACACTTATTGGCCCCAAAAGGCCCTCGAACTCGCGATACGTGTACAAAAACTCCAAGGTCAGCGGCTGAGAGTCGCGAGCGTGCCGGCGCTGAAGTCCTTTGCGGCGGCGTTCCACCGTGCCAGCAGCCCCTGGAGGTTTTCGCCGTCGGCCCGGTGCGCGGGAAGCTGTTCCTCGAGCGTGGCGAGGACGCCGGTGCGGAGTTCAGTGTTGAAGTTGACCTTGCCCACGTTCATGGCGGGAGCCTTGGCCAAGTCGTCCGCCGGAATGCCGGATGCGCCGTGGAGCACCAGCGGGATGTGCGTCCGCACTGCAATGTCCTGCAAAACATCCCAGCGCAGCCGCGGCTCGCCCTTGTACTTACCGTGGACGTTGCCCACGGCCACGGCGAGCAGCTGCGCGCCTGTCCGTACCACGAAGTGCTCCACCTGGGCGGAGTCGGTGAGCCCGGCAACCTCGTTGCCCGCTCCGTCACCCTCAGCGCCGAACGCCTTGTCCTCGTCGCCGGCCAGGCCGCCGAGTTCAGCCTCCAAGACCACGCCGGCATGGCCCTCGGCCTCGAGCGCGGACCGCACTGCATTCACCAAGGCGATGTTCTCTTCATACGGCAACGCCGAGCCGTCGGCCAGGACGGAGTCCGCACCGGCCGCGACGGCGGCGGTTATGACCTCAAGGTCGGAGGCGTGGTCGAGCTGCACGGCAACCGGCACGGACGCGGCATCCGCCAGTCCCCGGAGCGCGGAGATGAGCCTCAGTCCGTTGGCTGTGGCGGCGGTCTTGGGCGCCACCAGCAGGATGACGCCGCGCTTTGCGTCCTCTGCGGCGCTCACCACCGCCAGGGCCGTGGTGAAGTCGTAGCAGGTGAACGCCGGCACAGCCGCCCCCTGTTGGAGGGCGGAAACCACCAGCTCATCGAGTTGGACCCGCATCAGCCTTCCCCGGCAGTGCGCTTGGTGGGGGCAACTACCTTGATGACGGCGGAGTCGTCAGCGGCGGCCAGCCCGTGGGCCTGGCCCAGCAGGTACAGCTGCTCGGCGGCGGCGGCAACGGGGGTCGCCAGGCCAGCACTGCGGGTGGCCTTGCCCACGATGCCCATGTCCTTGACGAAGATGTCCAGGCGGCTGAGCACCTCGGCGCCTTCCTCGGTGTAGGCCTCCAGGATCCGCGGGCCGCGGTTGGACAGCATGAAGGAGCCCGCGGCGCCGGCCTCGAGGGCGGCCAGGGTCTTTGCCTGATCCAGGCCCAGGGCATCGGCCAATGCCATTGCCTCGGCGGCTGCTGCGATGTGGATGCCGCACAGCAGCTGGTTGACGGTCTTGAGCGCCTGCCCGTCACCGGGCTTGTCGCCGACGACGGTCAGGGTGGAGGCGAGCAGTTCCAGGACCGGACGCGCCGATTCCAGTGCCTTAGGTTCGGCTCCGACGACGATCAGCAGGTCGCCTTCGCCTGCACGCTTCGGACCGCCGGACAGCGGGGCGTCCACGAGCCCGACGCCGAACTCGGCCAGGCGGGCGACGGTGGACGGAATGGCCTCCGTGCCCACGGTGCTGGTCAGGATAACGACGGCGCCCGGCTTCAGCACCGAGGCCACGCCGTTCCCGCCGAACAGGACGTCATCGAGCTGTTCGCTGTTGCGCACTGCCAGCAGCAGGGCGTCAGTATCCTGGGCGGCGTCCCGTGCGGAGGCGAAGGTCTTCACGCCGGATTCCTCGGCGAGGCGCAGGCGCGGTTCGGCGATGTCGAACCCGTGGACGGTCAGCTGGCTGGCGAGGCGGGTGGCCATGGGCAGACCCATGGCGCCCAGTCCGAGGACGGTGACTGTGTAATTCGAGGTCATGGTGTTCTCCAGTGAAAGTGGCATTGTTGCGGGAAGCCGGGAAGCCGGTGGGGACTAGAACGTGTTGCTGAGCTTGCTGGTGACCTGGGCGAGCGACTCGTCATCACCGACATTGCCGGCAAAAACGATGTACGGGATCCCCTTGGCCGGGCCGTCAACCGGCTCCCACAGGCTCACGATGCCCGGCAGCATGGGCCCGCGGACGATCGCATGCCGGATCTCCAGCCCGTGCGCCGCCACATCCGAGGACGTGATACCGCCCTTGGCGATGACAAACCGAGGCGGGAAGGTTTTCAGCGTCCGGTTCACCACGGCGACGACGGCGGCGGACACGGTGCGCGCAATACGCAGGCTTTCGGCCGGGTCATCGCTCTTGATGAGCAGGCGGCTCGTGTGGACGATTACGTCGCCGCCGCGCAGCGCCTCCACGACGGTGTCCACCGTCTGGTCGAGGTACGCGGCTGCCTCCTCACCGAGAAGCTTTTCGACGTCGATCTCCATGATGCGTGCACTGCTGTGCCGGTCGGTGAGCACCTTGAGCTGCCGGGTGGTCACGCCCACGTGGGAGCCGACGACGATCAGGCCGCCTGCTTCGGACGGGGTGTTGCCCGCGTACGCTTCCTCGCCGCTGAGTTCAGGCCTGATGTCCTGGCCGATCCGGGCGCGCATGAACGGCGGGCCGACCCGGTACAGCAGCTTCTTGCCGCGGCGCTCGGCCTCCTCCAGGCCAAGGGCCAGGGCGCGCATGTCGTTTTCCGTGACAATGTCCACCACGATGGGGGTGGACTGCGTGGCCGGCTCGATCGCGTCAGCAATTGCCTTGGCCGACACCTCTGCCTGCCCGGTGGCGGAACCGGCGCGGATGATGTTCAGGTCCAGCACAATCACGGAATCTGCGGAAAACCGGCCCTGCGACTTCTCTTCCACGTACTTGGCCATCTCGGAATTGGCGAACCCGAAGGTGGCGTCCTTGGCGAATTCCGTCTCGGCAACGGGGACCAGCTGGCCGGCCTCCGGGCCGCGCGTGTAGTGCACGCCGCCAATGGTGATGCGGCCGGCGTCGGGAAATGCGGGAACCATTACGACGCCGTCCGTTGCCTCGCCACTTTCCGCCGCCACCGTCGCGGCAATGACGTCCGGTTCCAGGGGGAAGTGTCCGCGGAGGGTCGAGTCGCTGCGGCTCACAAAGCCGAGCTTGACCTCTCCTTCGCTGTTGCGGGCAGCGGCAAGGGCGTTGCGCACCACCTCTTCATTGCGTTCAGCCGCTTCTGCCGGGTCGAGGCTGCGGGTGTTCGTCAGCACGTACACGGCGGGCTTACCCTGATGGAGAGCCCACTGGAAGTCCTCGACTTCCCAGCGGGTGAGCACTGGAAGATCCGCCACTGACTGCGTGCCGGTGGGATCGTCGTCGAGCACCACGAGGACGCGCGGGGACGTGGCAACCGTGGCCGCAACAGCGTCGGCCACCTGCCGGGCAGGGATCTGGAGTTCGGCGGGAAAGGCGGCCAGAACGTCGGATTCGAGGGGCACTGTGCACTCCGTTGTGTCGAAACTGTCTTGTGGATGACTTTGTCAGATGTCAGACATCTGTCGTTTGATGCTAGTGTGGCATAACGCACAGCACGTGCGCAAGTACACTTTGTGCAGACATCTCAGGCTGCAAAGGCCGCACACGCTGAACGGAACAAATGGCACGCAAATCATTGGTGGGCGTCGTCGCCGACGAACTCCTTGACCGCATCATCTCCGGCGAGTTTCCGCCCGGCAGCAGCGTGCCGGGAGAACTGGAACTCAGCGCACGGCACGATGTCAGCCGCATGACAGTGCGGGAGGCGATGAAGACCCTCGAGGCGCAGCGCATCCTTAGTGTGGAAAGGGGCCGCGGCACGTTCGTGAACCCGCTCAACCGCTGGTCGTCACTGGAGGCAGTGCTGCGGGCCGCCTCCGAGGGGCAGAACGGCCCGGCCGCCGCGGTCCAGCTGATCGAGTTGCGCCGGATGCTGGAAACGGGTGCCTGCGAGCTGGCGGCACACCGCATTACCGATGCCGAGCTCGAAGGCCTTCGGGACTGCGTGGCGGACATGCGGAAGGCACACCAGAGCAATGATGTGGCAGGCTTTGTTGCCGCCGACCTGGCTTTCCATGACCAGATACTGCAAGCGTCTGAGAACGTCTTTGTGGCCGTCCTCTTTGAACCGCTGCACCGCGTTCTCGAAAAGGGACGGACCGAAACCTCGAAGGTGCCGGATATCCAGGAGCATGCGATCGGGCACCACCAGAACATCTACGAGGCCCTGGCTGCCCGCGACCCACAGCAGGCACGCAATGCCATGGACGCCCACATGCAGCAGACCCTGAGCGACCTCAGAAGCTACGTGCTGGAAGCCTAGTCCCCGGGCGCCGCGTCCGATACTCTGCAGGAACGGCCCGCAGCCGGGTATCGATGGCGATCACGAGGAGCGAAGTTGTCTAATAACACCTACAGCATTTCTGAAATTGTCGGAACCTCGACCGAAGGCGTCGACGCGGCCGTCCGCAACGGCATTTCCGACGCGGCGAAGACGCTGCGCAACCTGGACTGGTTCGAAGTCAAGGAGGTCCGCGGCCACCTCGAGAACGGCCAGGTGGCGGACTGGCAGGTCACCCTCAAGCTCGGGTTCCGCCTGGAGCGGGACTGACTGAGCGATACCAGGGACTGACCGGGCGGTAGCGGAACCAGTCATGCGGCGCCGGCTGAGGTTCAGCCGGCGCCGCATCACTTGCTTAATCTTGGCCGGCAGCTCTCCGGCGCCACACGGTGGGAATCCCCTGGAACGCGGGAAATACCTGTCCTTCAAAGAAGGCGTGCGCCTCGTCCGGCGAGTCAGCAGGGGCCCACATTCCCGACGCCGGGCAGTGGGTTCCGGTCGAAGCGGAGGGTGTCTGGCGTTCCCGAAGCAGTGCGATGCGTTTCATCGTCGAATGTCATCCTTGGGTCGGAGGGCTGGTAGAAGTTCCTCCTCCAAGGCTATGAACCGCACCACACTGGCCCAATGGGCGAATGAATAGAATCCAGAGCTTCGGCTGGGCATCAGCACAGACCCGCCCCGCGGAGCGAGCCGCGCGGGCGCGTCAGCAGGTGCTACCGAGTGGGCGGCCGCTGGGGATCCTCCAGCGCCGGCTCGTCAGGTTCGCCGTCCGGGCCGGTGGGCGGTCCGGGGTTGTCCTGGTGAGGAACTGCGGGTTCCTCCCGGGGCGGGTCTTGGTTGGGGTCGAAGGGGAAGCCTTCTGGCGAACCACCCTCGTGCTGCTCGGTCGGGTCCTGCTCCGGATCGGTGGGCGTTTCGCTCATGGTATGGATCCTTAGCTTTTGGAAGGGCAAGGATATTTCTCCTGCCGGGCACTCCAAGGATTACCAGCGGGGCCGTGGTTAGTCCAGAGCACCAAGCCCTGCGAGAAGTGCCGGAAGAGTCAGTTCAGCCGCCGTCAGTTGACCAGTTCGGTGCTGGAGTTCCGGCCGGTCCACTTCCGGTGGCCTTGCTCCAGTTCGACGACGTCCCGGCCAAACGAAGTCACCAGCGCCACAAACGCCAGGACAACGGCAGCGGTGCCGATTCCACCGGGCACCCCCGGCATGAGCGCCAGCAGCAAGGCGAAGGGCTGGTACGCACCAATAACCTTGCGCAGCCTCTTAACCGGCAGCGTTCGTTTAAGTTGAGGCCGGAACCATCCGGCGGCGACGAAGACGTACCACATGAGTCCGATGGCCAGGACCCAGGGACCGACGGTGGGTACAGCCGCGCACGACAGCACGAGGACCAGCGCCGCATCGGTCTGGACATCCAGCCGACCTCCCGCCGGGCTCTCGCAGGCAAATCGCCGCGCAACGGCCCCGTCCACCGCGTCAAGAAGGAAAGCGGCCGCACCCAGCAGGACCATCGGCACGCCGGACCCGGTTCCGCCGAACAACGCTGGAACCGTTATCGCCGCGCAGCACGAAATCAACACAGCGCGAATCAGGGTAACGCGGTCCGCGGCCGTGGTCAGCCGGGGCCTGCGGAGGAGGACAGAGGCCGCGGCATTTCCCACCACCGCCAGTCCGGCACCTATAGCGCCAAGGAAGTACGTTGCTTCAGCACCTGCAGCGGTCAGGATCCAGCTGCCGGACACGAGGAAACCAGCCATGGCAACGGCTACGTCCACCAGAGCGCGCCTACCGAGCAAGACCTGCATATGCCTCCTTGCGCTCATCGTAACAACAGGAGGTCCAGGAGCATCCATGCGCTGACCTCGGAAGATAGCAAGAATGGACCCGCAAGGCAGCAAACGGGGTCTGGGCAAACTGCCCCCGATAGGAAAGACTCTTCCGCATGGCACAAGCACCAGTCATCGAGCTGAATGACGGCAACCGGATACCTCAGATCGGCCTTGGCACCTGGCCGCTGAACGACCGGGAGGTGAGTGACGCCGTCGTACGGGCTGCGGAAGCCGGGTACCGGCATATCGATACCGCCGTGCGTTACGGGAACGAGGCCGGCGTCGGATCCGGGATCCGTGCCAGCGGCCTGGACCGGACGGAGTTTTTCATCACCACCAAACTGGACGGCGAATTCCAGGGCGGGGATCTGGCTGCAGCAGGCCTTGAGGGCTCGCTGAAGCGGCTTAACCTGGACTATGTGGACTTGCTGCTGATCCACTGGCCGCTCCCCCGCCGCGGAGAATTCATCTCCACCTGGAAGACCTTTGAGCGGCTGCAGGTCGAAGGGAAAGTCCGGTCGATCGGCGTATCGAACTTCAAGCCCGCTCATCTGGAAAAGCTCATGTGGGAGACCGACGTGGTGCCGGCCGTCAACCAGATCCAACTCAACCCCTCGGTAACCCGCTCCGCGGACTGCGCCTACAACGAGCGGCACGGGATCGCAACAGAATCGTACAGCCCGCTAGGTGCGGGGTCGGGGCTCCTGTCCGCGCCCGTCCTGACACGAATCGCCGGCAAACACGGCAAAACGGTGAGCCAAGTGGTGTTGCGCTGGCACGTACAGCAGGGGTTGGTGGCCATCCCCAAGTCCTCCGATCCCCAGCGGATGAAGGAGAACATCGACGTCTTCGACTTCGCTCTGGATGAGGAGGACCTGAATGCCATTAGCACCCTCGATGAAGGCCCCGAGGCCGGGGTAAATCCCGACGTCCAGGGCCACTAGCGCCCTGCTCCCGGCCTGTGCTGCCGGTAGCCTCCCACGGATAGCGACTGGCGAATAAATAGTAAGCATGTTTAGTATTGAGCAGAAGGACGAAGCGTACCCGGCAATCCGGGTAACTCCTCTAGATGAAGAAGGAACGATAAAAGATGGGTTTTTTCGCATTTCTGATTCTTGGCCTCATTGCCGGAGCCATTGCTAAGGCCATCCTCCCCGGCCGGCAGGGCGGCGGCATTTTCATCACGCTTCTGCTTGGTGTGGTTGGTGCAATTCTCGGCGGCTTCATCGGCAGCGCGCTCTTTAATGTCGGTATCAACGAGTTCTTCTCGCTGTCCACCTGGCTGCTGGCGATCGGAGGCGCACTTATCGTGCTGCTGGTTTACGGCATGATTACCAAGCGCTCGGCCCGCTAGATACGGCAGTGCCGGAACCGGCTCCGGGAAAGCTCCCGGGGCCGGTTTCCTACCCCAGGCCCTACGGGCCGAACCAAATCGTACAGATCCCCCTCAAGAGTAGGAGATCATCATGAAATCCAAACTTCTCTTCGGCGCCGGAATCGCTGCAGGCTATGTGCTCGGATCCAGGTCCGGCCGGGCAGCGTACGACAAGCTCAAAGCACGAGCTGCAGGCATCTGGGACAGCAAGCCGGTCCAGGACAAGGTCACGGCAGCAACCGAAGCCGTCAAGGACAAGGCCCCTGAGGTAAGTGACCAACTAGCGGAAGCCGCGCGCCGGGCAGGAACCGTGCTCGGCTCAGCCATCCACCGCGATGCATCGAAGTCGGGTGACGCTGGCACCGCTTCTGCCGGCACTGCGTCTGCAGCCGGTACATCGGCAGACAGCGGGCACGTGCCCGCCCACAGCACGCATCCGGAGACGGTAAACCTCGGAACCTCCGATGTTGAATCCGGTCCGGCGCTCAACGACAGCACGAGTCAGGACTGGTCCGACGAGGGCGGAGCGGCTCCCGGCGGGGCCGCCACGAATGTAAATCCGAACAAGCAGTAGCTTCAGGGTTGGCTGCTTGAGCCTGCATCCTGGGCGGTGTGGGTAAGAACTAAAAATGTCAGAGCCCTTTGACAATGTTTTCCCATGGAAGCCATCAGGGAAGGCGCGGACGGTATGCCAGGCCGGGCAGCAGTGCCCGGCCTGGGTGCTGCCCTGCTGCATATCATCCCCGCTTCCGGGCGACCGGCTTCTGCCGGATCCGGCACCGCCGTTGCAGACACATCTTCGTCCGACGGCGGTGCTGCCGCGCGCTTAGTGGCGCAGGTGTGCCCCCGGTCACCCCTAAAAATGTCAGAGCCCGTTGAGATAGTTTTCCTATGGAAGCCATTGGGGAGCATCGAGCGGATACCGCAGCCGGGACTGACGCCTCCGGCTTGAGTGCGGCTGCTCTGCTGCGCGGTCGCGGGCTTCGCAGTGTTCCGGCCGCCGGTTCTGCGACGCTTGGCTCGGGAACTCCCGGCCCGGTATCACCTGACCTGGCAGCTACTGAGCTGGGGTCGCCAGCGCCGGCCACTCCTGACTTGAAGGCGGCCCTGGCGCTGCTGGACACTGCGACCACTGCGGCACCGGACGAGCTGGCCGGAGCCAACTTCCTCGACGCGGCCGATTTCGCAGAGCTCGCCGAGGAACTCTCCCGCCGGGTCGAATACCTCCAGCTCCAGGCCGCCGACGCGGTGGACCGGACGCGGACCGAGGCCATCAACGCCGCCGAGACCGCCAGCCGCACGGCCAGGCTGGACCACCGGCTGGGGCACCGGACCCGGACCCGCTGTCGCCACGCCAGCGGTCCGCGCGCGTGCGGTGACGTGGTCCGCGGCCGATGACGGGGCCCGTAACACCGCCGAGTTCCTCCGCACCCGGCTCCAGATCAGTTCCACCGAAGCCCGCCGCCGCCTCGCCCTCGCCGGCGCCACCCTCCCCCGCACCGGCCTCACCGGACGGCCCATGCCACCGGCACACGAAGAAACCGCCGCCGCCCTCACCGCCAGGATCATCGCCTCCCGCGCCGGAACCATCATCACCACCGCCCTGGACAAAGTCCGCCACATCCCCGACCCCGACACCATCGCCCAGATGGAACACAACCTCACCCTGACAGCGATCGAAAACGACCACGACTTCCTCACCCGCATCGCCCACCGCTGGATCGACGCCCTCGACCAGGACGGCACCGAACCCAGCGAAGAAAACCTCCGCCACCGCCAAGGCGTCTTCCTCCACCACAAACGCGGCGGCCTCCACCACCTCGAAATCCGCGCCACCACCGACCAATACGAAGTCCTCACCACCGTCATGAACACCGCCACCAACCCCCGCACCACCACACCCAACACCACTGCCTGCGCGAGCCACAGCAGCGGAGAAGGCACCGTCAACGAGGACAGCGGCAACGAGGAAACAGGCCCTGACAGCGGCGACAACACTGACAGCACAGCCAACAGTGACAGCGCCCCTGCCGACCTGGACGCCGTGTTCAACGCCCCCACCCCGGCACCTGATCTGGACCGCCGCACCCTCGCCCAACAACGCCTCGACGGCCTCGTCGGCGGCTGCAAGGCAGCCCTCACCGCCGGCACCCTGCCCGCCACCGGAGGACTCCGCCCCCAAGCCATGGTCACCAACGGAAACCGCCCCGGCACCCGGCCCACAGACAGCACCCGGCCAACAAACACCCCCCGGCAGACCAGCGAACCCCAACCCGGGCCGGGCACCCACCCGAACACCCGGCAGCCCGTCACCGCCCTCCCTGGCATCAACCGGCCCGGCATCAACTGGCGCGACAGTCCCCTCTCCGGCACGGCCACCGGCAGCGGAACCTTCACCTACACCGGCCCCATCACCGCCTCCACCATCCGCAAAATCGCCTGCGACGCCGACATCATCCCCGTCCTCCTCGGCTCCGAAGGACGCATCCTCGACATCGGCCGCACCACCCGGATCTTCCCGCCCCACATCCGCAAAGCCCTCACCGCCCGCGACCAAGGCTGCGCCTTCCCCAACTGCACCATCCCCGCACCCTGGTGCGAAGCCCACCACATCACCTACTGGTCCCGCGGCGGACCCACCGGCACCGACAACGGCGTCCTCCTCTGCACCCACCACCACCATCTGATCCACAAGGAACAGTGGAAAATCCACGTCAAAAACGGGACCCCCTGGTTCATCCCGCCACCCCACATCGATCCCCGCCAACAACCCCGACAAAACCACCACCACAAAACATGAGGCGAATGGCAGACCCGGACGTGTAACGACGCCTCGATTTGGGGCCGGCACTGGCCGCTATCCCGTTGCATTTATTGGGTCTCCGAACTGGGCCCTGCCATTGTGGCGGTTGCCGTTGCCAGAGCTGGGGCGCCGGAAGTAACAGCGGCGCTCCCTGAGTGTCAGCCGCCTCCAGAGCTACAGCAGCTTCCCAATCACCGCTGTCGCGTCCATTTCGGCTGACCTGGCGATTCGAGGGTTCAAGCCCCCACTGACCATGGCCGCGGCTGTTTGCGGAGCCTGCAGCCCGCTCGTTTCGATAAGAAGATGCCCTCCCTGCCTGAGCCAGACACCCGCTTCCGCGATCACCCGACGCTGGATGTCGAGGCCGTCGGGCCCTCCGTCGAGCGACACTCGTGGCTCGTGAACTCGGGCCTCATGAGGCATGCTGCTGATGGAAGCAGTGGGTACATACGGCGCATTGACCGCCAGCATGTCAACGGTGCCTCGGAGCAGGGCAGGCAGCGCCGCGTACAGGTCACCCTCATGGACAACTCCGCCTACTGGCAGGACGTTGAGGCGGGCACAACGCACAGCGGCAGGGTCGAGGTCGGAAGCGTGCACCTCAATCCCCGGGACCATTGCCGCCAATGCGGTGCCTACGGCTCCGGAGCCGCAGCACAGGTCAACAACAATTGGCGGGGTGGAGGGCAATCGCTCTGCCCCCGCGACGCCAAGGAGTGCAGCTGCCTCGCGGACCAGCAGCTCCGTCCGGCGCCGCGGCACAAATACTCCGGCCCCGACCCTGATCCGCAGGCCGCAAAACTCTGCCCAGCCGAGAATATGCTCGAGCGGAAACCCCTCGACTCGCCGCTGTATGGCATTGATCAGCTCATGGGTGGCGAGGCCTGCGGAAAGGAGGAGGTCCGCTTCGTCTTCGGCAAAAACACAGCCCGCGGCGCGCAGCCTGCCGATGACGGTGGAGCGGGAAAACGATGATTGAACAGGCATGGATGCGTCCTTCGGTTGAATGATGGGCGCTCCGTGCATACGTCCGACTAGCCTTGGCGGTCCGTACGGCGGCGGGCAGGAAGAACCCAAGCTGGCATTGCGTGAATTGTTCTCACCTCCCGTATTTACAAACGTGTGCAGTGCCCAAACCGGGCCTGCAAAAATCCATGTTATCCGACGCCGAATCCGGCAATTATTGGCAGGATGGAACGATGACCCACAGCGAAAACCACACGCTCATCTGGACCGGCTCCTACACTGCGGACAGCAGCGGCCACGGGGCCGGCATCGGGGCGGTCTCGGCCAACGCTGAAGGGACGCTCACCTGGCGCGGTACCGCCGCAAAGGCGGACTCGCCGTCGTTCGTTGCCGCGCACCGGTCACTGCCCATGGTTTATGCCGTCGGCGAGAACGCCAAAACCGTTCAGGCGTACCGGCGGCGAGGAGAGTTCGGCCTCGAAGCCGTCGGCAAGCCCTGGCCGGCAGGCGAAGCTGCCTGCCACGTCACCGTCGATCCGCAGGGCAAGTTCCTGATCGTTGCCTGCTGGGGCGACGGCCAAGTGTTGCTCTACGAACTGGCGGACGACGGCGGCATCGCCCGCCGCCTTCCGGCGGCACCATCCAGCGATCCGCACCAGGACGATCGCCCCAGCCGGGCCCACGCCAGCCTGGTACTGGCAGACGGCCGCATCATGACCACCGACCTCGGCCACGACCTCCTCCGCGTGTGGAACCACGTCCCCGCGACGGGCCTGGCGCTGGACCACGAGGTGGTGCTTCCGAAGGACAGCGGTCCCCGCCACCTGGTGCAGCACCCCGATGGAACGGTGTTCGTGGTCTCCGAGTATTCCATCGAGGTCTTTGCGGCCCGGGCCGCCTCGTCATCAGGAAAGCTCGAACTGGTCAGCCAGGGTCCCGCTACCTCCGACGGCGCCAAGGACGGGGACTCTGCGGCCGAAATTGCCTTGTCGGCGGACGGGCGCTTCGCCTACGTCGGCGTACGGGGATCCAACCGCATCAGCGTGCTGGAACTGACGCCATCGGCGGAGGGCAGTCTGCTTAGCCCGGTCTGCGACTTCTCCAGTGGCGGCGACTGGCCCCGTCACCACCTCGTCCACGGCGAATGGCTTCACGTAGCCCATGAGCGCTCCCACGACATCACCACCTTCCGCCTGGACTCCAAGACCGGCCTTCCGCAGGGCCCCCTTCACCGCCTCGTGGCGGGTTCCCCCACGGCCCTGATTGTGGCAAGCTAAACGGCAATCGACAAAACCAATACAAGATTAGTCATCGTCAATACGGCTCCATCACAGGAGCTGGCGGGTGGATGGGCTTGCCTTGGAGGAGTCGGCACCCAACGGATTCCGGGCATCCCCACCCGGACAAGCAGCGTTGCTTTGCGGAAGGTCCAACATGCTCACCGTCCCCCGCCTGAATTCCCCGCGCCGCGCCGGCGTTCCCACCAAGTCCGCCCGAACAACTCTGGCGGCGGCGAGCGCACTCGTCCTGCTGGCTGCGTCGGCCGTACCCGCCCAGGCAGCCCTGCCAACCAAGGCACCCGCCCAAGCCGCAGCCGCCACCAAAACCCCGGGCCCGCCGTCGGATACTAAACCGGGAACAGGGGCCCATTCGCTCCGCACGCCCGTCACCGGCGAGAACTTCTACTTCGTCATGGCGGACAGATTCAGCAACGGCGACGCCGGCAACGACCAGGGCGGCCTGGGGCCGGATCCGATGGTCTCCGGCTTCGACCCCACCCGCAAGGGCTTCTACAACGGCGGAGACCTGAACGGCCTGCTGGACAAGATCGACTACATCCAAGGGCTCGGAACCACGGCGATCTGGTTGACACCGAGCTTCAAGAACAAAGCGGTCCAGCCCGAGGACAACTCCGCTGGCTACCACGGCTACTGGGTCACGGACTTCACCCAGATCGATCCGCACCTGGGCACCAACGCCGAACTGAAAGCGCTGATCGGCGAGGCGCACTCGCGCGGTATGAAGGTGTACTTCGACATCATCACCAACCACACCGCGGACGTTATTGGCTACAAGGAGGGCGCCCGCACCGGCTACGTCTCCAAAGACAAGGAGCCGTACCGCACCGCCTCGGGCGAAGCCTTCGATGACCGGGACTTCGCCGGCCGCGCGGACTTCCCCAAGCTCGACGCCGGGACCTCCTTCCCGTACACGCCCGTGCTTGATCCAACGGAACAGAACCTCAAGGTTCCGGCGTGGCTCAACGACCCGACGCTCTACCACAACCGCGGCGACACCACCTTTGCCGGCGAGAACTCCTTCTATGGCGACTTCTTCGGCCTTGACGACCTGTTCACCGAACACCCGACGGTCGTGGCCGGCATGACGGACATCTACGAGACGTGGATCCGTGACTTCGGCGTGGACGGGTTCCGCATCGACACGATGAAGCACGTCAATGACGAATTCTGGCAACAGTTCGGGCCCGACGTCCTCGCCTACGCCAAGGCCTACGGCAAGGACGAGTTCTTCATGTTCGGCGAGGTCTTCGATACTTCCAAGAGCAACACGAGCAGTTCACTACCCGCAACAGGATGCAGGCGGTCCTAGACTTCCCGTTCCAGGATGCGGCGCGGAATTTTGCCTCGAAAAGTGAGACCGCGAAAGAGCTGGAAACCTTCTTCGCCGCCGACGACTGGTACACCGATGCGGATTCCAACGTCTACCAGCTGCCCACTTTCCTGGGGAACCACGACATGGGCCGGATCGGCAGCTTCATCAGCACCGACAACCCGGACGCGGACGACGCCGAACGCGTGGCCCGTGACGAACTCGCCCATGAGCTCATGTACTTTTCCCGCGGAAACCCGGTGGTCTACTACGGGGACGAGCAGGGCTTCACAGGGCCCGGCGGGGACCAGGACGCCCGCCAGACGCTGTTCGCCAGCAAGGTGCCCGACTACCTCGACGACGACCTGCTCGGCACGGACGCCACGCACGCCACCGACAACTTCAACACCGGGCATCCCCTCTACACCAAGATCCGTGAACTCGCGGAGCTGACCAAGGAGCACCCTGCCCTGCGCGACGGCGCCCACCAGCACCGGTACGCCTCGAACGGGCCCGGCATCTACGCCCTTTCCCGCACGGACGCCAAGGACCAGCGCGAGTACGTGGTGGCGCTGAACAACAGCGAGGAACCGCAGACCGCCGCCGTGCCCACGTACATCGCCAAGCGCAATTACAGCCTCATCTATGGCGACGCCGCCGAAAACTCCAAGACCTCAGCCGACGGCAAACTGACCGTCACGGTGCCGCCGCTGTCCGCCGTCGTCTACCAGTCCTCCGGCCGGATCCCCCGCGAGAAGACGGCGCCCGCCGTCGCGCTGCAGGCCCCCGTTTCCGCCGCGGCTACCGCCACCTCCACCCGGGATAACGGCCGCATCCAGGTGACGGCCGACGTCGACGGCAGCTCGCTCTACGAGGTCACCTTTGAGGCCAGGACGCCAGACGGCAAGTGGGGGCGCGTGGGCACCGATGACACCGCACCGTACCGGGTGTTCCACGATGTCTCGGGGCTGAACCCCGGCACTGCCGTGGAGTACCGGGCGGTCGTCCTGAACAACGCCGGCCGTACGTCCGTCAGCGCTTCCCGGTCCGCTGTGGTGCCGGATCCGGTGCTGACCATCCAGCAGCCGGACGAGGGCAGCACCGTCCAGGGGAACGTGGAAGTGGTTGCCACCGCGGACCCTGAGAAGGCCAGCTACGTGGTGCGGTTTGAGCGCAGCGTGGCGGGCGGGCCCTGGACAGCCGTCGGCTCCGAAGATGCGTCATCGCCCTCGTACTCGGTGGTCGACGACCTGGCCGCCCTGAACCTCGCCGACGGAACCGAGGTCCAGTACCGGGCAAAACTCAGCGGCTCAGACGTGGTGAGCAGCCTCCGGACAGTGGTGGTTGGTGCCGCACCACAGCCCGAATCGGTGACCGTGGCGGGAAGCCTGAACAGCGAGATGGGCTGCCCGGATGATTGGCAGCCGGGGTGTGAGGCGGCGTTCATGGCCTTTGATCCGGCTGACCGCCTGTGGAAACTCACGGCGGACCTTCCGGCAGGGCAGTACGAATTCAAGGCGGCCATCAACGGTTCCTGGGATGAGAACTACGGCCACGATGGCGCTCCGAACGGTTCCAACATCGTGCTGAACCACGACGGCGGCCCGGTCACCTTCCGGTACAACCACACCACGCATGTCATCACGGCCGGCTAGGTTGCCCGGGGCTACTGCCAGCCGGGCAGTAACCCCGGGCTCACGGCCCGCAGGGCGACTCCGGCTCAGGCCCGCATGGCCTCCTCGACCGCTGCGAGCAGGGAGTTGAACCTGTCGTCGCCCTCAAGGCTGTCAATCAGCACGGGGTCCCCGTCGGAGTTAGCCAGCGGCACCTGCCAGTTGGGGTACTGGGCCGAGGTGGTCCCGGGCTGGTTCTGAACCCTCCGTTCGCCCACCGCGTCCACGAGGGCCACCCCGAGAAGGACGGACGGGGTCTGCGCGAGCAGTCGGTGCAGCGCCTCGATGCGCTCCTCCTCGGAGCCGGCGTCGCTGGCCGAAAGGAGGCCGCGCTGCCGGAGCAGGTCCATCATTTTCTCCAGCTTGGCATTGTGCTCCAGGCGCTCCTCCTCCGCGGAACGCTCCAGCAGCCCCAGCGCGTTGCGGAGCGTCACGTGGTCGCCGGCGAGGTAGCCGGCCGTGGGCGGCAGGTCGTGCGTGTTCACGCTGGACAGCGCCTGCAGCCGGTACCGTTCGGGCGGCAGCGGGGCGTCGCCGTCGTTCTCAAACCACAGGATCGAGGTGCCCAGGATGCCCCGGGCCGCGAGGTAGTCCCGGACCCACGGCTCGAAGGTGCCCAGGTCCTCGCCGATCACCACGGCGCCGGCACGGTGCGCCTCCAGAGCGAGGATGCCGATCATGGCGTCGTGGTCGAAACGGACGTAGGCGCCGTCCGCTGGCGAGTTCCCTTCCGGCACCCACCAGAGCCGGAAGAAGCCGAGGATGTGGTCCACCCGGATGCCGCCGGAGTGCCGCAGCACCGTTGCGAGCATCTCCCGGAACGGCTTGTAGCCGGCCTCGGCGAGTCGGGTGGGGTGCCATGGCGGCTGGTGCCAGTCCTGCCCCAGCTGGTTGTACATGTCCGGCGGTGCACCGACGCTGACGCCGGGAGCGAGGACGCCGTGGAGCGTCCAGGCATCGGAACTCTGGAGGTCCACGCCGACGGCAAGGTCGTTCACCACGCCCAGGCGCATGCCGGCGTTGCGCGCCGCCTGCTGCGCGGATTCAAGCTGCTCGTCGCAGAGCCACTGCAGCCAGCGGTGGAACTCAATCCGTTCGGCCAGCTCACCCCTGAGCTTCTCCGCCAAAGGCGACCCGAGCGCAGCCGTTGGGTCGGCCCAAAACGGGTCATCGGCGTCGAGATCCTCACGGATCGCGCACCAAAGGGCGAAGTCATCCAGGCCGGCGCCGGCCCGGCGGCAGTAGTCCTCAAACGCGAGCTGCCGCGACGGCGAACGGCGCACCCCAAAGATCAGCTCCAGTGCGGCCAGCTTGGCGGAGTAGACCTTGTCCCGGTCAAGCCTGATGGCATCCCTGTTCAGCTTCCGCGCCTGCTTCATGAGGCTGTGGACCAGCGACTGCTTCTTCGGCTTCAGGTACGCCAGTTCCGGAATGGCCTCGATCCGCAGGTACAGCGGGTTGAAGAACCGGCGGGTCGACGGTGAATACGGCGACGGCTCCAGGGGCGGCACGGGATCGGCCGCATGCAGCGGATTGACCAGCACGTAGTCGGCCCCGCGGGCTCCGGCCACCGCTGCGAGCTCGGCGAGGTCGGCAAAATCGCCCACACCCCAGGACCGCTTGGAACGGACGGAGTACAGCTGCGTCGCCAGCCCCCAGCCCCTGCGTTGTTCAAGGTCGGCTGCCGTGGAAAGCCGGGCGGGAGTCACCACCAGCGTGGCCTCGGCAACCACTCCGGCCGCCTCGGCACGCAGGGTATGCCACCCCAGGCCCGTGTTTTGAGGCACGGCGAAGGTGGCCCGGCCGGTCAGTATGCCGTCCACCTCGCGGGGTTCCACCCAGACGTCCTCCTGGACGGCCTCCAGCTCGCGTCCGTCCTCGGTGACGGCCCACATGCGGACGGGCGAACCGTGCGGGACATGGACGCTCACCTGCTCCGGCGTGCCCTCCTGAACAACGACGGCGGGCGGCAGCATCCGGCGCCAGGGCGCCAGTTCCGCCTCGGCCAGTTCGTGCTCGATGAGCTGGTCAGTGCGGGCGTTGACTCCCAGCGCCGCCAGGACGCGGATCAAGGTTTCGGCCGCTACATCATGCGGCTGCCCGTCCCACCCCTGGTAGGACGTGCCAACGCCGTAGGCCTCCGCCAGCCAGCGCAGCAGCTCGGGCTTGACCGCCGTGTTGGTTACCGGCGTTCCGGTGCCCGCCGGTGTTTCAGAGGGAGAGGGATCAGGGGAAGATGTTTCAGGGGAAGTCGCGTGCTGCTGGCTGGGAGCCTTCATATATCCGCCTCGTCTGCTGTAATCGGCCCGAAACTAACGCTGCTGCCCGTCGCGGCCGGCCGTTTTCAGCGCCCCGCAACTGCTGGTTCCGATTATTGCAGGCTGCGTTGACTGTCCCGGGCGCCGCGGGCAGAAACCCGGGCGGGTGTCGTGCTTACTGGCGATCGGCCGAGCGGTGATCTGCCCTGATAGTGATCTGCTGCTAACGATCTTCCCGCGGCCACGCCTCAAGCGGCAGCACAGGCCTTCTGAAGATCATCGACGGAATCGCTGGGAACCTGGTCGCCGGCCTGGGCGATCGCCTTGAGGGGCCCGGCGATTTCGGCTGGCACGCCAGCGGTCTCGGCACCGGCCACAAGGCCTGCGAGTGCCGCCTTGTCCGAGGCGCTGACCAGGCCGTCCTCGACGATGGTGCAGATCTGCCCCTTTACCTGTTCGGCCGCCGCGTTGGCAGCCTGGGACACCGCCGAGCTCGCCGCGTTCTGGGCTGCCTCCCCGGCCTGGGCGCAGCCCGCCAGCAGGACAACAAGAGGAATCATGGTCATGGCGAGGTGGCTGCGTTTCATGATTCCACCCTAGCAACGGTGATCCGGGGAACTCCGACACTGAAGGCTGCGCTCGGTGCCTGCGACGCTCAACCTTCACTAGAGACTGACAACGGTGTCTCGCGCGCCCGCTACAGCGGCTTGCCGCCAACGGCGCCTTGCCAGCGCACCTCAACCAGGGCCTGGCAGCGGCGTCTCGGGCACAGGCCCACAAGGGTTCAAGCGGTTAGCACACCAGGACTATCTGCGGGCGTCGAATCCGTTGACTTGTCTTGTGGACATCCCCTAGCGTTCCAATCACTGACAACGTTGTCTACCCGCCCATCAATTAGGGGGAGGGCAGAAGGCACGCGCGATGAAGGGCGAGACCAGCACTATGCACCAGCGAAAATTCCGAAGACTACAGCTATGTACCGCACTGACCGTGGGAGGTCTCAGCCTGGCCGCGGTACTGGGCGGAGCAGGAACAGCGACGGCGGCCGGGAGCTCCGGCGACGAGCAGTTCCGGCCGGCTTACCATTACACGCCGCAGCAGAACTGGATGAATGATCCCAACGGAATGGTGTTCTACAAGGGCGTCTACCACCTCTACTACCAGCACAATCCGTCCGGCAACCAGTGGGGCAACATGTCCTGGGGCCATGCCACCTCAACAGACCTGGTGCACTGGAACGAGCAGCCGCTGGCCATCCCCACAGACGACCAGCAGGACATCTTCTCCGGCAGCGTCGTGGTGGACAAGAACAACACCTCCGGCCTGGGCACGGCCGAGAACCCGCCCATGGTGGCGATCTTCACCAGCGCCTATAAGGACGCCTCGCCCTACAAGGGGCTGCAGGCGCAATCCCTCGCCTACAGCCTGGATGAGGGCAAGACCTGGACCAAGTACAGCGGCAACCCGGTGCTCAACCGCAACTCGGCGAACTTCCGCGACCCGAAGGTGTTTTGGTACGACTCCCCCGGCGGAGGCGGCTACTGGGTGATGGCCGCCGTCGAGGCCACCGAGCACAAGGTGGTGCTGTACAAGTCCGGCAACCTCAAGGACTGGACGCAGCTCAGCGAGTTCGGCCCCGCGAATGCCACGGGCGGGCTCTGGGAATGTCCCGACCTGTTCCCGCTTGCGGTCGACGGCGACCCCGCGAACGTCAAATGGGTGATGGTGGTCAACATCAATCCCGGAGGCGTGGCGGGAGGCTCGGCCGGGCAGTATTTCGTGGGCAATTTCGACGGCACCACCTTCACGTCGGAGACCACGAAGGCCAGTGACGCACTGCCCGCGGGCACTCCCCTGGCAGGCTTCAACGAAGGCACGTACAGCGGCTGGACGGTGAACAACGAACCCGGCAACTCGAAGGACGGCCCGTTCGCCGGAGCACCCGCGGCCGGCACCCTCGCCGGGCAGAACGGCGTCACCGGCTTTGCCGGCGCCGGCCTGATCAATTCATTCAACGACGGCGACTGGCCGGTGGGCTCGATGAACTCGCCGCAGTTCACCGTGGACAGCGATTACCTCAACTTCCTGGTGGGCGGCGGACAGCATCCGCGGGTCTCGGACAAGCTGGACAACACCCCGCCGCCCGGGGACCTGCTGTTCAACGGCTTTGAGGTAGCGGACGGCTCAACTCTGGCTGACGCCGGGTGGACGGGAACCGGGGATCTGGCACCGGCGTTCCAGCCGGCAACCTCCGGCGGCGACTTCTATATCGGCGCCAAGCGGATCAACACGTTCGATACGGGAGGAGCGCCCGGCGACGACAGGCAGGGAACCCTGACGTCGCCGTCGTTCACGGTGAACCGGAACTTCATGAGCATGCTGGTGGGCGGCGGACACCGCACGGCGGGCTCCGGGCAGACGCTGGAAGTCCAGCTCCTGGTGAACGGGAACGTGGTGCGCAGCCTTGCCGGTGACGACGCCGGCGCCCTGAACTGGAAGGGCTGGGACGTGGCCGAATTCTCGGGCCAGCAGGCACAGCTGCGGGTCGTGGACCAGGCCACCGGCGGCTGGGGTCACCTAACCCTGGACCATGTCATGCTGACGGACCAGGCCGCCGTGCCCCGTTCCGATGAGACCACCGTCAATCTCGTGGTGGACGGCAAGGTGGTCAGGACGGCCACCGGCGCCAACAGCGAGGTTTTGGACTGGGCGTCGTGGAACGTTTCCGAGTTCAAGGGGCGGCAGGCCAGCATCCGGGTGGTGGACAACAACCGCTTCGGCTGGGGCCACATCCTGGCGGACGAGTTTGTTGCCTCGCCACGGCCTGCCACGCCGCGGGTGCAGACCTACGACTGGCTGGACTACGGCCGGGACTACTACGCGTCCGTGTCCTTCAACAACATGCCGAAGAGCAAGCGCATCATGCTCGGCTGGATGAACAACTGGGACTATGCCAACAGCATTCCCACCTCGCCATGGCGCAGCGCCATGTCCCTGCCCCGCGAAGTTGCCCTGACGCAGACGGCCAGCGGTCCGCGGCTGACGCAAAAGGCTGTCCAGCAGGTGGATGGCCTCGCCGGGAAGGAAAGCTACGCCGAAAAGCGGGCCCGAACCATCGCTGCCGGCACGCACGTGCTGCCGCCTGCAGCCTCCGGCGATGTCCAGCGGATCGACGTGACCTTCGCCCCCGGTACAGCAGCCAAGGCCGGAATCACGGTGCTGGGGAACGGCAGCAAGTCCACAGTCATCGGGTACGACAAGGCATCAGGAGAACTGTATGTCGACCGGAGCAATTCCGGCAGCACGGACTTCCATCCGCTCTTCGCCTCGGTTGACTCCGCACCGGTAGCCGTGGATGCCAGCGGCTACGTGACGCTGCGGATCTACGTCGACAGGTCCTCGGTGGAGGTATTCGCGCAGGACGGCCTGCGGACCATCACGGACCAGGTCTTCCCGGAACAGGGCGCCAACCAGGTGGCGCTATTCGCTGAAGGGGGAACGGCCCGGCTGAAATCGCTGTCTGTCACGCCGCTCAGCCAGTCCATGTTCAAGGCAGCGCAGGTGCCGGCCAAGAACGGAAAGTAAAGGGCCGGGCGTCGGAGAAGGCAGGCGCACGGAAGGCCGGTGTCCGCAGAACCTGCGGACACCGGCCTTCTTCGCGCCGGAAAACGGCGCTGGATCTGGCCCTAGTGGACCGGCTGCAGCCAGGTCAGCACCGAGCCGTCCTCCTCGATGTGGTCCGCGAGCTCTCCGTTGAACCGGGCGCCGTAGTCTGCCGTGATGTGTTCCTGGAAGGCTGCCGCATCCTGGTACACCTCGAACACGAAGTACTCCCGGGGATTGTTTTCCCGGGTGTACGGCAGGAACAGCTGGTTGCCGGGCTCGCTGCGCACCTGCTCGGTGAGTTCGCGCATCATCTGGGCAACCCGGGTCTCACTGCCGGGCTTGACGGTGAATTCGGCGTAGAGCGTCTTGGTCATGGTTCTCCTGTCGGGGTGGGTCTTGAGTGAATGAGTCTTAGTCAGGCAGGCGGTTCATCACGGCGGACTGCTTGTCGCGGTGGGTGCAGCTCACCGGACCCGCGCGTGATGAGTTCCGAGGGTACGACGTAGGTCTGCGGGGCGCCGTGGTCCCCATCGATCCGGGCAAGCAGGCGTTCGGCGGCCAGTTTTCCGATCCGGTCGGGGTGCTGCGCAATGACGGTCACGCCCGGTTCCATCATGTCCGCCAGGGTGAAGTCGTCGAAGCCCACGAGGGCGACGCGCTTGTTCATGCCCAGTTCCTTTAGGGCTCGCATGACGCCGAAGGTCACCAGGTTCTGGCTCGAGAAAATGGCCGTGGGCGGGTCTTCGGCCCGGAGCAGCTCCAGGGTGGCCAGGCGCGCCGACTCCTCGTCGTGAAGCCCTTCGCGGAAAGGGACCGTGGATGTGGATATGCCCGCCCGGCCAAGTTCCTCGACGAACCCGCGGCGCCGTTCGCGGGCCGTCTGGATGTCAGTGCGGTCACCCATGTACGCGATCCGGGCGTGGCCATGCTCTATCAGGTGGGCCGCCGCCTTTGCAGCGCCGACGGCGTTGTCCGTCACCACCGCGTCCGCCTCGATGCCCACGGGCTCGCGGTCAATGAACACGATGGGCAGGTCCCGGGAATGTTCGGGAATGACGTATGCCTGGCTCTTGGCGATGGGCGTGAGGACCATTCCGTCCACGCGCCTGCCCAGGAAGGCCGTCACCAGGGCTTTCTCCCGCTCGGCGTCGTCGTCCAGGCTGGCTGCGAACACCGCGATTCCGCGGGCCGCCAGGGCGTCCTCCATGGCGCGGTGGATCTCGCTGCTGAACGGGTTGGCGACACTCGGCAGCAGGAGCCCAATGGAAAGCGTCTGCCGGCCGGCGCGCCTAAGGCTGCCCGCCGCCATGTCCAACTGGTAGTTCAGCTGCTGCGAGGCGCCAAGTACACGCTGCCTTGTCGCCTCCGAGACGCCGGGCTCGTCGTTCATGACGCGCGACACCGTCTTGATCCCCACGCCCGCCAGCGCCGCGACGTGGCGCATGGTGGGCCGGCTCTTTGACCCCTCAGCCTGGTAACGATTAGACATCGTTGTCATAAATCCGTCCTTCATCTTTGCATTTGCCTTGACTCTACCCTGTGACGTTGATTACATGAGGCCTGACATCGTTGTCAGGCACACTAGATGCCCTGAAACCCAGGAGATTCAATGTTGAGTTCCAAAGCCCCGCGGACAGTCACCCACCGCCTGCTCGCCATCGGTGCAGTCCTGACCCTCGGCACGCTCAGCCTCACCGCCTGCGGCGGAAATTCCACCGCCACCTCCGCCACCGGAGGCTCCTCGTCCGAAAAGGTCGGCGTCTCGCTGATCGTAAAGACCACGTCCAACCCCTTCTTCGTGTCCATGCAGGACGGAGCCAAGAAGGCTGCCGAGGCCGGCGGCGTCGATCTGAAGCTCGCGGCAGGCAAGGCCGACGGCGATGAGGACACCCAGATCCAGGCCATCGAAAACGCCATCTCCAAGGGCGATAAAGGCATTCTGATCACCCCCAACGGCCCGTCCGTGGTTGACGCCCTGAAGAAGGCCAAGGACGCAGGCCTGTTCGTCATTGCGCTCGACACTCCGCCGGACCCGGCAGACGCCGCGGACATCACTTTCGCAACGGACAACTTCGCCGCCGGTGAACTGATCGGCAAGTGGACGGCCGCCCAGCTGGACGGCAAGAAGGCCACCATCGCGCTGGTTGACCTGTTCGACGACAAGGTGGTCTCGGTGGACTACAACCGCGACCAGGGGTTCCTCACCGGGCTCGGCATCGACACCGCAGACAAGAAGAAGAACGGCGACGAGGCCAAGACCGGCAAGTACACGGGCGGCAAGGGCGGCGATTACGAAATCGTCGGCAGCCAGGCCTCCCAGGGCGCGGAGGACGGCGGACGCACGGCCATGGAGACCCTTGCTCGCCAAGAACCCGAACATCAACGTCGTTTACACCATCAACGAACCGGCAGCTGCGGGTGCCTTCGAGGCGCTGAAGTCCGCCGGCAAGGAAAAGGACGTCCTGGTGGTTTCGGTGGACGGCGGCTGCACCGGCGTCGACAACGTCAAGTCCGGCATCATCGGCGCCACCGCCCAGCAGTACCCGGTCAAGATGGCCGAGCTCGGCGTCAAGGCGATCGTCGACCTCGCCAAGACCGGCCAGAAGCCGGCCAACTCCGAGGGCCTGGACTTCTTCAACACCGGCGTGGAGCTGGTAACGGACAAGGCAGCCGACGGCGTCAAGAGCATCACGACGTCGGACGCCTCCCAGATCTGCTGGGGCAAGTAACCGGACATGACAGGAGCAAACATGACCCAGCAACAGACAGCCGGCCCGCCCGCCACCGGGCACGCCGACCTGGCCGGGGAATTCCTCGACCGCCAGACCCCGCTCAGCCGCATCCGCAACATCCTCCACCGGTACCCAGCGCTCAGCCCGGCGATTGTGCTGCTCGTGGCGGTGGTGGTCTTCGGGCTCCTCAACGACCGGTTCCTGCGGTTCGAAAACCTATCGCTCATCACCCAGCAGGTCTCAGTGGTGGGAACCCTGGCGATTGCGCAGACGCTCATCATCCTCACCGCGGGAATCGACTTGTCCGTCGGTGCCGTCATGATCCTCTCGTCCATGGTGGTGGCGCAACTGGCCGTGGGCAGCGGCATTCCCGGCCCGCTGGCCTTGCTGGCCGGCCTCGTGGTGGGCCTCGGGGCGGGCGCCCTCAACGGCTTCCTCGTCACCCGGTTCAAACTTCCGCCGTTCATCGTCACGCTCGGAACCCTGAACATCTTCATCGCCGTCACGCTGCTGTACTCCGGCGGTTCCACCGTCCGCGGTTCCAGCATGCCGGGCCTGCTCACCTGGACCGGAAGCACGTTCCCGCTAGGCCCCGTGCGCATCTCCACCGGCGTGATCATGATGCTCCTGCTCTACGGCGTCGTGGCATTCATCCTGGGCAAGACAGCCTGGGGCCGGCACGTCTACGCCGTCGGGGATGACAAGGAAGCC
This sequence comes from Arthrobacter globiformis, assembly GCF_030815865.1. Classification (NCBI taxonomy): domain Bacteria; kingdom Bacillati; phylum Actinomycetota; class Actinomycetes; order Micrococcales; family Micrococcaceae; genus Arthrobacter; species Arthrobacter globiformis. The sequence continues at coordinate 579,917 of NZ_JAUSXI010000001.1, read as the reverse complement.
GCCCGTCTGGCCGGCATTCCCGTCAACCGCGTCCTCATGAGTGTTTACCTCGCCGCCGGGGCTGTCCTGGCCATGGGCGCCTGGCTCCAGATCGGCCGCACCAACGCAGCCAGCCCCAACGCCGGTGTGGACCTCAACCTCGACTCCATCACCGCCGTCGTGATTGGCGGAACCAGCCTCTTCGGCGGCCGCGGCTCCGTCTGGGGATCCCTCCTCGGCGCGCTGATCGTGGGCGTATTCCGCAACGGCCTGTCCCTGGCGGGACTCGACGTGCTGTACCAGACCCTCGCCGTGGGCGTCCTCATCATCCTCGCTGTGTCCATCGACCAGTGGATCCGAAAGGTTAAATCATGACCGCCACTGAATTGCAGCCGTCCGGCACGGCGGTGCGGCAACCGATCCTGCAGGCCAGGAACCTCGTCAAGACCTTCGGACGCGTTGTGGGACTCGATGGCGTCAGCCTGGACCTTTACCCGGGTGAAGTCCTGGCGGTCATCGGCGACAACGGGGCAGGCAAATCCACCCTGATCAAGTGCCTCACCGGCGCCGAGGTGCCGGACTCCGGCGAGCTGAAAGTCTCCGGGCAGACCGTGCACTTCAAGCGGCCGCAGGACGCACGGGCCCACGGCATCGAAACCGTCTACCAGAACCTGGCGGTGTCACCGGCGCTGGACGTCGCCTCCAACCTGTTCCTGGGACGGGAAGAACGGCTTGCCGGGCCGCTGGGCAAGCTCTTCCGTGTCCTGGACACCAAGGGCATGCGCCGCAAGGCCAAGGAGGAACTGACCCGGCTGGGCATCTCTACACTCCAGGACGTGACAGTGCCGGTGGAGAACCTGTCCGGCGGCCAGCGCCAGGCTGTGGCCGTGGCCCGCGCCGCGGCGTTCGGCTCCAAGGTGGTTGTCCTCGATGAGCCGACGGCGGCACTCGGCGTCCGGGAATCGAACCAGGTCCTGCAGTTGGTCCGCGACCTGCGCGACAGGGGCCTTCCGGTGATCCTGATCAGTCACAACATGCCCCATGTGTTTGACGTGGCGGACCGGATCCACATCCAGCGGCTCGGAAAGTGCGCGGCGACCATCACGCCGCAGTCGCACAGCATGACCGACGCCGTGGCAATCATGACGGGCGCCGCCACGGCCTGACCGGGCGCTCCATCCAGAACCAGCACCACCAGCAGCGCAGCACTCTCCACATCCGTCCGCGGGCCGAAGCCGGCCCGCGGACGGCTCCATGAAAGGCCCCACCGTGAATCCAACCTCCACCCCCGGCACAGGCACCGCGAACACCGGCACCGTGAACGCAGGTTCTGCCAGCTCAGAAGCCCGCGCGGCAACGCCGGAAGTCATCGTCATCGGTGAAGCGCTGGTGGACGTCGTTGCGTCCGCAGACGGAACCGTCGAGCACCCCGGCGGATCGCCGTCGAACGTTGCCTACGGGCTGGGCCGGCTCGGCATCCGGACCGCGCTCCTCACCTCGATCGGCGACGACGACCGTGGGCGGGCCATCGAGGCGCACCTGCAGCGTGCCGGCGTCGCGCTCCTGCCCGGTTCGAGGACACCGGGCAGGACGGCGACGGCCACGGCAACGCTGGCTGCAGACGGCTCCGCCACCTACGACTTCGACATCCGCTGGGAACTGCCGCCGGTGGCACCGGCATCCCTTCCCAAGGTGCTCCACACCGGCTCCATCGCAACCTTCCTGGCTCCGGGCGCAGCAGCTGTCAGGACCCTCCTGGAGCAGTCGCACCGCGAATGCGTGGTGACCTACGATCCCAATATCCGCCCGGCACTCCTCGGCAGCCACGCCGAGGCCCGGACCATCTTCGAGGAGCTGGTCCCGCTCACCGACGTGGTCAAGCTGAGCGACGAGGATGCCCGCTGGCTGTACCCGGACCTCCAGCTCGAGGACACCGCGGCACGGATCCTCCAGCTGGGTGCGGAGCTAGCGGTGGTCACCCGCGGCTCCGAGGGGTCGCTGCTGGCCACTCCGGAGCTGCAGCTGGTGGTGCCGGCCGTCCGGTCCGCAGTGGCCGACACCATCGGCGCCGGGGATTCGTACATGGCGGCGCTGATCTACGGGCTGCTGGCGCGCGGAGCGGACGGCCTGGCACCGGCAGTGCTGGAAACACTGGGACGCACTGCCTCGAAGGCCGCCGCGATCACAGTGCGCCGCCCCGGCGCCAACCCGCCCACGGCGGCCGAACTCCTGGCGGACCTGCCGGAGGAAGCGGCGACGCCCGAGGATCTGGCGCCCGCCGCGGTCGCCTGAGGGACCGGGCCTAAGACAGCTGGGGCGTAAGACAACTGTCGCCTAGGACAGCGGTGACCTCCCGCTCCGCGCCGCCGAGTACTGCACCGCCGAGTGCTGGGCCTGCCCGTCGAGGAATGTGGCCAGAACCCGGGCAACAGCAAGGTCATCTGGCGCAGCCGCCAGCGGATCCACATCGAACACCGTGAAGTCTGCGCGCTTGCCCACGGTGATGGAGCCGGAGACGTCCCACTCCCCCGCGGCCCTGGCGGCGTGCGAGGTGTAGCCTTCGAGCGCCTGACGGGCCGTGAGGGCCTGGCCGGGAACAATCGGCTGCTCACCCGGGCGGTTCGACCGCCGTCGTAATTGCGCGTCCCCCAGGATGGGCAGCGGTTCGAACGGGGCGATCGGCCAGTCGGAGCCGAGCCCCAGGATGGTTCCCGCAGCACGGAGGTCTGCGCACCGCCAGGCGTTGTTGGCCCTTTCCGTGCCGAGCCGGGTGGACCAGTTGTCCGAGTGGTCGGCGCGGGAGTAGTGCGTGCAGTGGGTCGGCTGCATGCTCGCGATCAGGCCGGAACGGGAGAACCTTCCGACCAGTTCGTCCGGAACGGTCTCGAGGTGTTCGATCCGGTGCACGCCGGGCGGTGTGCCCGGAGGCAGGGACTCGAAGGCGTCCAGGACCGCGGCCACCCCGGCGTCGCCGATTGCGTGCGTGGCTGTAGGAATACCGCGGCCGGCGAAATAGCGCACGGCCTCGGCATATTCCTCGGGCCGGGGCCAGAACGGTGCCACCGACTCACCATAGGCATCGGGCTCAAACAGCCAGGCAGTGCCGTTGTCTATCGTGCCGTCCACGAACAGCTTGATGCCGGCCACCTCCCAGCGCCGTCCGCCGACACAGATCTGCCCGGCCAGCCCGCGCCAGTCAGGCTCACCGCTGCCGGGCATGCACCACGGCGAGATCCGCAGCCGCAGCGGAAGGCCGCCGTCGGTCTCTTCTTCGAGCTCCCGGTAAAGCTCCAGCGAATCGTCGTTGCAGTCCATCACGTGCGCCCCGGTCAGCCCGGACCGTGAGAACTGCCTGAGCAGTTCCGCCAGCCGCACCTTCCGTTCGGCGAAGGACTCGGCAGGCATCACCCGGGCAACGAGTTCGACGGCGGCCGCCTCCAGCAGGAGCCCTGTGGGCCTGCCGCTACCGTCGCAGACCACCTCTGCGGCCTGGTCGAAGGAGCGTGGACCGGTGACTCCCGCGATCTCAAGGGCCTGGGAACTGGCCAGCGCGGAGTGCCCGTCAAACAGGCGCAGAAGGCACGGCCGTCCGGAGACGGCGTCGTCAATCAGCCCGCGGTGTGCGGCAGCGGATCCGAACACGTTGGGGTCCAGGCCCCAGCCGCGCACCCACCCGCCGGGCGCCGTCGCCGCCGTCTCCGCACGCAGAAGTGCGCGCACCGCAGCCAGGTCCGCGGCGCCGGACAGGTCGCAGCCGCGCGTCAGTTCCAGCCCAAAAACTGGATGGATGTGGCAGTCCACCAGGCCGGGGGTCAGCACGGCGTCACCGAAGTCGATGACCTCCGCGGCAGGCCACCCGGCCGCATCCGCACGGCTTCCGACGGCGGCGATCACCCCGTTCCGGACGGCAACGGCCTGCGGCTCCGGGCCCCCGGAGGGCTGACCGCCCATCGTGTGGATGGTGCCGGCGAGGATGATCACATCAGGATTCATGGGTTTCAAAGCTTCCAATCTGGGCGAAGGTTTCCGGCCTGTGGCGGCGCACCCCGCGGGCGGCCAGGAGTCCGGCGATAAAGACGAGGGGCGTCACCAGGATGAGGATGGTGTTGGTCAGTGCGTCGGCGAAGGTGAGCAGTTCGATGTTGAACCCGATCAGCAGCACCACGCCGAAGAGCAGGATGGCCGACGCCAAACTGAGCGGGACCATCAGCCGGTGCGTGACGGCGTCGGGGTTCCGGCGCAGGTAGAGGAAGGCCGCCACCGACACCAGACCCTGCAGTCCGACGATGCCGAAGATCCCCGGGGTGTTCACCCAAATCAGCAGCTGCTGGTACGGATCGGCGTTCAGGAGGGCGCAGACGGTGATGACGACGGCGGCGAGGACCGTCTGCAGCTGGCCGGCCCGGTGCGGTGATTTGAACTTCGGGTGGGTCTGCCCCAGGAAGTTCGGCAGCACGCCGTCGCGCGCCAGCATGTAGACGTATCGGTTGATCGCGTTGTGGAAGGCCAGCTGGGAAGCGTAGACGCTGGTGACAATCAGGAAGTACATTGCCACCTCGGCCCACGGACCCACATAGTGGTTGATGGTTTGGAAGAACATCCCGCCGGCCAGCTGCCCGGCGGCTTCCACGGCACGGTCTTCGCCGTAGGCCTGCACCACGGCCCAGACGATGAAGGCGTAGAACACTGACATGAAGCCGACGGCGATGTACGTGGCCCGGGGCACCGACCTGTCCGGGTCACGGGCCTCCGAGCGGTACAGCACGGTGGACTCGAAGCCCATGAATGCGGCGAAGCAGATGCCGAGGATGGCCAGGACGCCCGGCCCGAACGCGTGCTCCGGGCTGAAGGAGCCCACGCTGATTCCGTGCGCTCCGCCGCTGCCAAGGATGCCCGCCCCCATCAGGGCGAGGATGCCGGTCTCGGCCACGAGGAGCACCCCGAGCACTTTGGCGCCGACGTCAATGCCCCGGTAGCCGAGGAACCAGACGGCGGCCACGGCGGCCAGGGCAATCGCCGGCCAGGGCACCTCGAGCCCGAAGACCACCATGAGCATGTCGTGGGTCTGGACGGCGAAGAGTCCGTAGACGCCGATCTGGAGGCAGTTGTAGGAGACGATCGCCAGGACGGCCGAGGCAAGTCCCACGGTCTTGCCCATGGCCAGCGAAATGTAGGTGTAGAAGCCGCCGGCCGCCTTCACGTGCCGGGTCATGGCCATGAAGCCGACGGCGAAGAGCGTAAGCACGATCCCTGCCAGGAGGTAGCCGGCCGGGGCACCGATGCCGCCGACGCTGATGGCCACCGGGGCAACACCCGCCATGACGGTCAGCGGCGCTGCCGCCGAAATGACGAGGAAGGCAATGCCGCCTGTGCCCAGGGCATTGCGCTTGAGGGCGCCGTCCGCAGAGGACGCCGGAGGTCTGGTTTGGGTATCCGGCACTGGTCCGTCCTTTCTGAAAAGCCCGACAAAACGAAAGGCTTTCGTTTTAGTATGAGGGCGTGTGGCGCGGAGCACAATAGGATTGTTTGAAGCGCCCGCTTCAGGTGCCGGAGACTAGGCTGGGTTCCGATGTTCCAATGCTGCAGACAGGAGATTCCATGGGGCGCCCACTCCTCCCGCTGATATCCGTGGAGGCCCTGACCACGGCCGCGCTGGAACTGGTCGATGAGAGCGGCGACTTCAGCTTTCCGAAGCTGGCTAAAAAGATCGGCGTGAGCCAGTCCTCCATCTACAACCACGTCAGCGGCCGGGACGAGATCCTGGAACTGCTGCGCCACCGGATCATCACCGAGGAGCCGTACGCTCCCGTGGACCACAGTGACTGGGAGGCCGCCCTTCGTGTCCTGATCCGCGCGTACCGGGACGCCTTTGCCCGCCATCCGCGGCTGGCTCCGCTGCTGGTGCTGCAGTCCATCATGGACCCGGCGGCCATCGGCCTCTACGAGGACCTGGCCCTGGCCCTGGAGGGCGCGGGATTCCGCGGGCGTGACGTCGTGGCCGCCATCTCCACCATCGACAGCTTCGCCCTCGGCGCGGCCCTGGACCTCGCGGCGCCGGACGTGGTGTGGGACCCGCCGGCGGAGGGCTATCCCACGCTGAAGCGCGCGCTCGGCAATGCCGGGCCATCGGAGGAACGCGCTGGGCATGCCTTCGACTTCGGCCTGGACGTGGTCATCGGCGGGCTTCGGGCGAAGCTGGACGGCTAGGAAGACGCTGGGCGGCTAGGCCCGGGCCCTCCGGCGCCCGCGCAACGACGCCGCACCCCACAGCGCCAGGAATGCAGCCACCAGCAGCAGCCCGGCATCGTCCAGATCGATGGCGCCCAGCCAGGCGGTGAGCGGGTCCTTCAGCCCGAACGCCGCGTTGAAGAACCCGACGAGGGTTATCAAGGCAACGAAAAGCGCGGAGAGGGCCGAGAGCCCGGTAATGACGGCGTTGAATCCAAGTTTGCGCAGGGGATCGTGGATGGCCGACTTGTACATCCGCATCATGGCAAGGCCGTTGGTCGTGTCGCACAGGGTCATGGCGGCGGCGAACGCGAGCGGAAGCGCCAGCAGCGCGGCAGGCGAAACGCCCGCCAAGGAGGCCGCCGTCGTCATCACCAGGAGCCCAATGGTAGTGGCGGTATCAAAACCGAGCCCGAACAGGAAGCCGATCACGTACACGTTCCTGGGCCGCCGCACCTTTGACAGCGGCCGGGCCAGAAGGCGGGCCACAAAGCCCTTGGCTTCCAGCTCCTCCGGCAGCACAGTTCCGCCGCCGCGGACCCTGCGGTAGGACCGGGCGGCACCGAGAAACGCCGACCCGTTGAAGAGCCCCATGGCCAGCAGGAACAGGCCGGAAACCCCGCTGCCAATCAGCCCAAGGACGAGGTTTCCGGTGCTGCCCTCGGTCATGAACCTGCCCACCAGCGACACCCCCGAAACCACCAGGGCCCCGGCCAGGATCACCACCGAACTGTGCCCCAGGCTGAAGGCGAATCCCACACTGGTGGGATCCTGCCTCTGCGCCACGAACTTCCGGGTAGAGTTGTCGATCGCGGCGATGTGGTCCCAGTCGTAGCTGTGCTTGATGCCGGCCAGGTACGCCGTAAGCACCAGTCCGAGCGCCAGGGGCTGCCCCGACGCCGCCGTGCCGGCAACGAGGAGCACGACGGCGGCAAGGTGCAGGATGCCCACCGCGGAAAAGGTGGCCAGTATGCGCGTCCCGAGCGGCAACTGCTCCCGCTCGCGGTACATGGCGGCGAACTGGGTCAAGGTAGTCATCAGTACTTCCTCAGATTCAGGGGCGCCTGGCCGTACCAGCGTTCACGGAGAAGGCCACTGCAGCCACCCAGTAGCGTATTGAGTTTTTCGGTGCTGTTGGACAGGGACCGGAGCACCAGTGCCGTGATGCCGTCCATTGTGGCACTGAGCGAGACCCCTGTGTAGGCGTCGAACTCTTCGGCCAGTTGGTGCAGTTCGTCGGCAAGCGCGTGGTCCACCCGGGCGTCCACCACCACCAGCGAACCCAGGTGGCTGTAGCCCTCCATGAAGCCCGTGCCGGTGACGTCGTCGAGCGGCGGGCGGATCAGCAGATTGTCGAGGGCGAGCAGCCGGGTGCCGCCGTCCGTCTCCACGTGGATCTCGTTGCGGAGCCGCAGCTCCTCGTACCGGAAGGAGGCACCGTCCGGCGACCACCCCGGCGTGATCACCTCAGCCATTACCAGGCTCGACGTCGGCCGCACCGTGATGTTCGTGTTCTGCCGGTAGCTGGCCTCCCGGTAGGCGATGACCTGGTCCGGCGCCAGCTCCAGCCGCGAACCCTCCCCCAGCCGGACGGTCATCCGCTGCTCGGCAAACGATCCCGGAGTCCGGTAGATCTTCGTCGCGGACTGCGTGGTGAGCAGCAGGTCAGCCCCGTCCCCCACCTCCACGTCCAGGACGTAAAGGTCTGCTCCCAAATACGCTCCGCCAGGATTGACGACGACGTAGCAAACCTGGCCGGACTCATCCAGATAGTGCGGACGCAAAACCCGCAAGGCACCCCGATGATACTGGTGCGACGCAAAGGACTTCCCTGCGCGCGCGGCGATGCGAAGCTCAAGCTCCCCCATCGGCGCCGGTGATTGAGCTTGTCGAAATCCCGGCCTCTCGGTCTCGACAAGCTCGACCAGCGGACCGTCCGGCGTGCTCACTGCGCCAGGTCGAGCATCAGGACATCGCGCCGGATCCATTCGATGACGTGCTCCAGGCCTTCGTCCGTTTTGAGGTTCGTGAAGCAGAACGGCTTGGCACCGCGGAATTCCTTGGAGTCGCGTTCCATGACGGCGAGGTCTGCGCCGACGTGCGGGGCGAGGTCTGTCTTGTTGATGATGAAGAGGTCGGACTTGATCATGCCCTGGCCGGCCTTGCGGGGGATCTTCTCGCCCTGCGCAACGTCGATGATGTAGATCGAGAAGTCCACCAACTCGGGGCTGAAGGTGGCAGAGAGGTTGTCGCCGCCGGATTCCACGAAGATCACCTGCAGGTCAGGGTGCCGCTGCTTGAGCTCCTCGATGGCCGCGGTGTTCATGGACGTGTCCTCGCGGATGGCGGTGTGCGGGCAGCCGCCGGTTTCGACGCCGATGATGCGGTCCTCGGGCAGGATGCCGTTGGCGGCCAGGATCTTGGCGTCCTCGATCGTGTAGATGTCGTTGGTGATGGCGGCCATGGAGATCTCTGCGCTCATGTGGCGCGTGATCCGTTCCACCAGCTGGGTCTTTCCGGCGCCGACGGGGCCGCCGATGCCGATCTTGATTGGTTCAGTCATGCTGTCCTCCTGCTAGCTCATGAACATGCGGGCACGTTGGCGCTCGTGCCTCATCTGCGAAATTTCCAGTCCGGGGCTGACGGCCCCGAAGTCGTCCGGCGTCAGGCGGGCCGCCCGCTCGACGGCGGCAGCAACGGCGTCGTGCGCGTTCCGCAGCACCCGCTGGCCGGCACTCTGCCCGAGCGGGATGGCCCGGACGGCGTTCTGCGTGAGGGACGTGACGGCGGCGAAAAGGTAGGCGGCGGTCGCCTCCGCCTGCGGAACCCCCAGCGAACGGGCGACGACGGCGAACGCCAGCGGCTGATGGCCGGCGGCCCGGCCCCCGCTCACCAGCGCCCGGTACGCCGACAATTCGGGCGAGGGAAACACTTCGGCGCCGATCTCCAGCATCCGGTTCCCCATCTTGACGCTGGCCTCCCGAACCTGCCGCGGCAAAAGCTGCGCAGAAAGCAGCCCATCCAGCTCAAGGACAGAAATCCCTTCGTAGACGAACCGAATGGCCAAGGCATCTGAATAAGTCAGCTGCTGCCCCAAAAACGCAGTCAGCCAAATCCCAAAGGACTCCTCATCATGAACGACCCCCCGCTCGATATACGTCTCAAACCCCAACGAGTGCGCAAAAGCCCCAGTAGGAAGCGACGAATCAGTAAGCTGCCGAAGCGCCAGCTGATATCCCCCGGTGGTTGAGCCGGTCGAAACCCCGGCACCTTGGTCTCGACAAGCTCGACCAGCGGATCCCTCCCCGGTGGTTGAGCCGGTCGAAACCCCCGCACCCTGGTCTCGACAAGCTCGACCAGCGGGTTCAGCTCGACCAGCGGGTTCAGCTCGACCAGCGGATCCTTCCCCGGTGGTTGAGCCTGTCGAAACCCCGGCACCTTGGTCTCGACAAGCTCGACCAGCGGATTCAGCTCGCCCAGCGGGTTCAGCTCGACCAGCGGGTTCAGCTCGACCAGCGGGCTCGTCAGTGCGCGTGTTCAGCATGGCGGAAAGGCACTGGCATGACGCGCTCCTGGCAGTGGTAGGGCACTCCAACGTGCTTGAGGTAGTCCTCGACGGTGTGGTCGTACTGGCACACCATGACCTCGGCGCCGTACTCGGACGACGCGTCGAAGAACTGCGCCTGCAGGTGCCGGTTGCCGAGGGAGTGCGCCACAATCCCCATCTCGTGGATGGTCCGTGGTGCGATCACCAGGACATCGGTGGGCAGCACGGAAACGACGATCATGTTGGTGTCGGCAACGTGCAGCACGTCGCCGTCGCGGAGATCGGCCGATCCGGCAGGAAGCCTGATGCCAATCTCATTGCCGTGGTCGGTGGTGACGCGCTGGATCCGCTTAACGAGCTGGGCGCTGGGCAGCACCACCTTCTCGCGGTGCAGGCCGGAGTAAAACTCGGCAGGCTGGTCCTGAAGGTTGCCGAGGACTTTTTCGATAATCATCTGAAACTCCTAGAAGAGGAAGTACCGCTGCGCCATGGGCAGTACGTCCGACGGTTCGCAGGTGATTTCTTCGCCGTCCACAGTCACCGCGTAAGTTTCCGGGTCCACCTGGATGTCCGGCGTGGCGTCGTTGTACTTCAGGTCCGCCTTGGTCAGCGTCCGGATGCCGGAGACCGGCCGGATGACCTTCTCCAGGCCCAGCTCCTCCGGCACACCGGCGTCAATGGCCGCCTGGGAGAGGAAGGTGATGGACGACTGTTGCAGGGCCTTGCCTTGGGCGCCGAACATGGGCCGCATGGTGCGCGGCTGGGGCGTGGGGATGGAGGCGTTGGCGTCGCCCATCAGGGCGTAGGCAATCTGGCCTCCCTTGAGGACCAGCTCGGGCTTCACGCCGAAGAAGGCCGGGTCCCAGAGCACCAGGTCGGCGAACTTGCCCTCCTCCACGGAGCCGATGGAATCAGCCATGCCCTGGGCAACGGCCGGGTTGATGGTGTACTTCGCCACGTACCGCTTCAGCCGAAAGTTGTCGCTGTCAGAAGAACCGTGGGTTTCACCGGCAGGGTCCGTCAGGACGCCGCGCTGCTTCTTCATCTTGTCCGCCACCTGCCAGGTGCGGGTGATCACCTCGCCCACGCGCCCCATGGCCTGCGAGTCGGAGGAGGTGATGGCGAAGATGCCCATGTCCTGAAGGACGTCCTCCGCCGCGATGGTCTCGGCACGGATGCGGGAATCGGCGAAAGCCACGTCCTCAGGGATGTCCGGATTGAGGTGGTGGCACACCATGAGCATGTCCAGGTGCTCTTCGATGGTGTTCCGTGTGTAGGGCAGCGTGGGGTTCGTGGAGGCGGGAAGCACGTTCGGCAGGCCGGCGATCTTGATGATGTCCGGCGCGTGCCCTCCCCCGGCGCCCTCGGTGTGGAACGTGTGGATGACACGCCCGTCGATAGCCCGGATGGTGTCCTCCACGAAGCCGCACTCGTTCAGCGTGTCCGTGTGGATGGCCACCTGGACGTCATACTCGTCCGCCACCTTCAGTGAGGTGTCGATCGAGGAGGTGGTGGAACCCCAGTCCTCGTGGACCTTCAGGCCCACCGCTCCAGCACGGATCTGCTCGGCCAACGGCTCGACGGCGGAAGCGTGCCCCTTGCCGAACAGGCCGATGTTGACGGGAAAACCCTCGGCGGCCTGCAGCATGCGGTGGATGTGCCATTTGCCCGGGGTGACGGTGGTGGCCTTGGTGCCTTCGGCCGGTCCGGTGCCGCCGCCGACCATGGTGGTCACCCCGCTGCAGAGGGCCGTGGCCACCTGGTCTGCGGAGATGAAGTGGATGTGAGTGTCCACTCCCCCGGCAGTGAGGATCTTGCGTTCCCCCGCGATGATCTCTGTGCTGGCGCCGATGACGATGTCCACGCCGTCGGCAATCTGCGGGTTTCCGGCCTTGCCGATCCGAAAGATGTGGCCGTCCTTCAGTGCGACGTCCGCCTTGTAGATGCCGGTATAGTCCAGCACCACCACGTTGGTGATGACGGTGTCCGGCACGCCCTCATCACGTGTGGCCTGGCCGTTCTGGCCCATGCCATCCCGGATGACCTTGCCGCCGCCGAAGACCACTTCCTCGCCGTAGTTCGTGAGGTCCCTTTCAATCTCGAGGAACAGATCCGTGTCGGCGAGACGAATGGCGTCGCCCGTCGTCGGACCGTAAAGGTCCGCGTACTGCCTGCGGGACAACTCGAAACTCATCGGTCTCCCCCGTCCGGGTCAGTGCCGCCCTGGCCAGCGCCATCGTCTAGGCTGCCATTCACCGCGTTACTCAGGCCGTAGACCTCCCGGCTGCCGGCCAGCCTGATCAGCCGGACAGTCTTTCCGTCGCCCGGTTCGAACCGTGCTGCGGTGCCGGCGGGAATGTCCAGACGCCGCCCATAGGCGGCGTCGCGGTTGAATTCCAGCGCCGGGTTCGACTCCGCGAAGTGGTAGTGCGAGCCCACCTGCACGGGACGGTCACCGGTGTTGAGGACAACGACGTCGACAGCCTCGCGGCCCGCGTTAATCACCAGCGGTTCAGGACGCAGGACATACTCTCCGGGAATCATGGCACCCCTATCGGATGGGATTGTGGACGGTGACGAGCTTGGTGCCATCAGGAAAGGTGGCCTCGATCTGGACATCGTGGATCATCTCCGGCACGCCCTCCATGACGTCGTCGCGGCTGAGCAGCGTGGTGCCGTAGCTCATGAGCTCGGCCACGGTGCGGCCGTCCCGGGCACCCTCGATCAGCTCATAGCTGATGATGGCCACAGCTTCCGGGTAGTTGAGTTTGAGCCCGCGCCCCTGGCGCCTGCGGGCGAGGTCGGCGGCGACCACGATCATGAGCTTTTCCTGCTCACGAGGCAGCAGATGCATGAGGATCCCTTCAATGGCCTGTGGGTCGGCGTGGGACCTAGACTAGGCGCCGCACGTTTCCACCACGTTTCAGGAGAGCAGATCCGGCTCAGGAGCGGCAGGACCGGCCCTCAACGGCCTCCGCTAAGCCCGCCGCCGAGCCGGGCGAGGATCTCATCGCTCGACTGGACTGGCTGGCGATACGTGGTGGACAGGATGCGCAGCATGTCCGTGGCATCCTGGTTGTCCTCCGACGCCATGGCGTCTTCCGCGTACGTAACCCGGATGTTGTGGGCGAAAGCGTCCGCTCCGGTTTGGGCGATGCAGTTGTGCGTGGAGACCCCGGCGAGCACCACTTCGTCGGCGCCCCAGTTCCGCAGCCGGGACAGCAGGTTGGTGCCAATAAAGGCGCTGTCCCGCGTCTTGCTCAGCTGCGGCAGGCCGTCGGTGGCGAGGCCGGGCACAGCCTCCGCCTGCTTGCTGCCGCGGAAAATGAAGCCCTGGTCGTCATCCAGCATGCTTAGCGTCCACGTTGACTTGTCCCGCTCGTGCTCGGTGCCAACCAGCAGCGCTTTGTGTCCGCTGGAGTTGAAGCCCTCCAGCAGTCTGTTGCAGGAGGCGACCAGCCGCTCCCGCTGGGCTGCCAGTTCCGGCGCTTCGAAATACGCGTTCTGCATGTCGATGATGAGCAGGGCAATCATGGGTCCACCTTTCCTTCCGCTGCCGGTGTCGGTGTCGGTGTAGGTGAGGTACCCGTTTGCGGCAACTGCGAAACCCGGGCTGCGGGGGCCGAGGCACGGATCCTCAGTTCAAATTCTGCTTCCACATGAACGCCGGAAGCGGCCTTCTCGTTCCCCTCGATCCGGTCGATCAGCAGCTGCACGCACCGCTCGGCGATCTCGTTCATGCCGGGAGCAACAGTGGTCAGCGACGGGGACGAGAACCGCGCCTCATCGATATCGTCGAACCCGGCCACGGCCGCTTCCTCGGGCACCCTGACCCCGCGGAGCAGCAGTTCGTGCATCGCGCCCAGGGCCAGGGCGTCATTCAGTCCAAAGACGGCGTCGAACGGCTGGCCGCCGTCGAGCAGCCTCGCCACCGCGGACGCGCCCCCGTCACGGCGCCATTCCGCCGGCACAATCAAGGCCGGATCAAAGTCGACTCCCGCCTCGGCCAGCGCCACCCGGTATCCGGCCAGCCGAAGGCCAGGCGAACCGGCACGGTCCCCAGGGGAAGCACCGATCACCGCAATACGACGCCGGCCTCCCGCGAGCAGGTGGGCCGTCATGGCCTTGGCCGCGCCAACATTCTTCATGGTGACCTGGTCGAACCGCGGGTCGTCGATGTGCTCGCCCAGCATCACGAGGGGCTTGGTGCCGCGGCGGGCGGCGGCCAGGGCGTCCGCGTCGAGCACCAGCGGAGTGAACAGGAGGCCGTCCGTCAGCTGGCTGAGGGATCCCTGCAGGGCAGTCAACTCGTTGGCCCTGGTCGCCGCAGACTGCTCCACCAGGACGCGATAGTCCCGGGCGGCTGCCACCGTCATAAGCCGGGAAGCGAGCTCTGCGTAATACGGCACGGAGAGGTCGGACACCACCAGGCCCAGCATGCGGGACTTTCCGGACCTCAGGCTCCGCGCCGTCAAGTTGGCCTCGTACCCGAGCTCGGCGATTGCGTCCAGCACTTTCTGCCGGGTGGCTGGCCTGATGAACTCATAGTTGTTGAGCACGTTCGACACGGTTTTCAGGGAAACTCCGGCCGCGCGGGCAACATCGTTCATTGTCACGGCCATGCAAAGCCCCTTTCACCGCAGACATCGCCATCGGGTACATCTTCCTCAGCTACATCGTTGCAGAATGCAGGCCGCCCCGCCCGTCAAGAATTTCCCAAGGTGGGTACCCCACCCTTTCTGCAAGGTCTCTTGGCTCTGGGGCCAGGCAACGTCGCCTGGCCCCAGCGACAACCGGCGGTGTCCTCTTAGCGGCGGCCACCTGCGGGACCGGTCCGGAAACGGTGGCCGCGCGGTCCACCACCCGGGGCGGCTACCAAGTGGCGCGGCAGGACAGGATGGGGAACGTTGCGGCGGAAGGGGGCCGAATTGTTGCAGGGTGCAGGGGGGTCCATAAAAGGATTACCCCCGTCAGAAAGGCAGTTTGCTCTTGTGGTTTCCCATCATGCCCGCACACCGGACCGGGGTCCCATTCCGCGGTCCGGATACGGGGGTCCCGAACCGGCTGGTGGCGAGGAAGGCCGGGGATCCGGCCTGGAGTTCCTGGCCCGGCTCGGTTCGGGACCCGTCCGTATTACTTCGGACGTTATTGCGGACGTGGACGGCGTGGCAGGAGCAGTTGTGCTCGCCACGTGCAACCGGTTTGAGGTCTATTGCGACGTTGCTCCGGCCGCGGATCCGGACATCACCAGAAAGCGCGTTCTGCATGTCATCAGCACATGTTCGGGTGTTTCCCCTTACGAACTCGACCGCGCCCTTGACTGCCTGACGGGCACCGCCATGACCGAGCATCTCTTCTCGGTGGGCGCCGGCCTTGACTCGGCAGTGGTGGGCGAACGGGAAATCGCCGGCCAACTGCGCCGCTCGCTGGCCTCCGCCCAAGAGGCCGGGACGGCCAGCGGAGCACTGGTCCGGCTTTTTCAGGCAGCATCCCGGGCCGCCCGCGAAGTTGGCTCGCTGACGGCCCTGGGTGAGGCAGGCCGCTCCATGGTGTCCGTTGCCTTGGACGTGGCCTCATCCAAGCTGGGAGCCCTCTCCAAGCTCGGACGCCAGGACCTCTCGGGACTGTCCGTGGTGGTCATCGGCACCGGGGCCTACGCCGGCTCTACCCTCGCGCTTCTGGCGGCAAGGGCGTGTTCTGCGGTCTCCGTGTTTTCCTGGTCCGGACGGGCCGAAGCATTTGCGTCAGGGCGGGGCGCCACCGGCCTGACCTCCGAGGATCTGCCCGCTGCCGTCCGCGGAGCGGATGTGGTGATCGGCTGCAGCGGCCGCGGCCCCAGGCTCGGCTCCGAGGACTTTCGGACCTTCCGGCAGGGCGCTGCCGCCCCGCTCGTCGTCGTCGATCTCGCTCTCAGCCGGGACTTTGAGCCGGAAGTAGGCGAACTGCCCGGGCTTGACCTCATCACGCTGGAGCATGTGCGGCTGGCCTCGCCGCGTGAACAAACCGACGTCGTCCGGCAGGCCGGTGAGCTGGTCCGGCAGGCCGCCCTGAGGTTTGTGGAGGACCGGCAGGCGCGGCTTCTGGATCCGGCGATCGTAGCGCTGCGCGGACACATGCAGTCGGTACTGGCGGATGAAGTGGCGCGGGTGAAGAACCAGCACGGCTGCACGGCCACGGCGGAAGCGGTGGAATTCGCCCTGCGGCGGGTGGTGCGGCAGCTCCTGCACGTGCCAACCGCGCGGGGGCGCGAACTGGCGGCAGCCGGCCGACAGGACGAGTACACCGCTGCCCTTGAAACACTGTTCGGGCTGGACGTGACGGCAGGCGTGGAAGCGCACGCGGCAGCGAAGGAGACAACGGGCCCGCAGGGCTGCCCGGCCCGGGAGCGCCAGGACCTTCAGACCGCGGAGGACACCCTGCCGGCAGCGAGTTAGCCGCCGTTTGTCCTATTACCCCGTTTTCCGATAATCCCGCAAATAAAAAATCCCCGGATTCCTGTTGCCAGGAAGCCGGGGATTTTCCACTCTTCGCTAAAAGAGTGGGCCCTGTGGGGATCGAACCCACGACCCACGGATTAAAAGTCCGATGCTCTACCAACTGAGCTAAAGGCCCAAACTGCCTGCTGGAATGCGGGCCCCAAAAGCCTGCAAACGCGAAACAGTTCCAGTCCATTTCTGAACGTTTAATACTGTACCCCAGACGGCGGCGACTTCAGCACGGCGCCCCGCCGCCGCCGTCGAACGTGTCTTTGCCGGGAGGCAGCAAGGGTTCGCGGGATTCTCCGGGCGCTGTTTCCGGGCAACGCAGGCACTACAAGGACGCTCGATTCCGGTTCCCTGCAGGAGTAGCGTGGGACCATGAGCCAGAACGCAGGAACCAGCGGCCCGGGCGGGGCGGAGCGGCACCACAAACCGAAGCCTTTTGCGCCCATCGATTTCGAACCTTTCGCAGGCGGCGCCGATCCGGCGCGCGTCTCGGAAGCTGCGCATCTGGCCGCCCAGGCCCTGGTGCGCCACGGGCGGGACAGCGATGATCCCGTCATCACCAAACGGCTGGTCAAGCTGGCCGACGAGCAGGGCCTTGAGGCGATAGCAGAGATGTGGGCTGAAAGCCCGGCACGCTCGCTGCCCGGTGCGCTGTGGCGGCTGTACGCCCTCCGCGCAGCAACGGTGCAGGATCCCGAGCGCATCTCCGTTTATTTCAAGGCGGGCAAGGACACCGCCCAGGTCTCTAATGTGGTGGCTGGCGCGGCCGAGCCGCCGGGCGCCGATGAAATGAAGATCATGGCGGACGCGATCCTATCAGGGGCCTTCGACGGCGAGTTCGACGTTGCGCTGGAGCGCTCTGCCGCTTTTTGCCGGGTTGTGGCGCTCGGCCAGGCCACGCTCGCAGACGGCGCGGAGCATTCCAACGAGAGCCACGCGCGCAAGCTGACACGCAACTCCCACTTGCTCGTGAAGACCGCAGAGGACCTGGAGCACGCTGCCAACGCCTGGCGCCTCGGTGAGCTTGACTGACCCATCAGGCCCGATCTGTCAATGTTGACTTGGCTTAGCCAAAGTAGAAGACTGAAATAGGTGCCGAACCGCGAAACCCCCGGGCTTCAACATTTAGCCGCCTAGAGCGGCCTACCGCCGAGAGGCGTATCCGGTTCGGCACCATTTTTATGCCCTCATCCGGCTGCCGGTAAAGTACTGACTAGCTGCGGCTCCGACGTCAAGTCAAACCTCCCGCAGCGTCCCGCCCTGACGATCCTCCGGAGACCGGTACTCATGAAGCTGCGCCTTTTTCCCCAGGAGCCCGCAGGCCTGAACCTTCTTTCGCAGCTGGCCCGGCAGATCGTTTTTGCCAGCGCCACCATGGCGGAAATCCTCGGCGCGCCGGCCACCGAACACCACCGGCTGGTGGAGGACATGCACAACCACGAGGCGAAGTCGGCCGAGCTGCACTTCGCTCTCCTGACTCACATGCGCACCAGCTTTGTGAATCCACTCCCGCGCGAGGACATGTATGCCCTCTCGCAGAGCCTGAATGAAGCCATAGAAAAGCTGGACGCCGCCGCCGAGCTGGTGGCGCTTTACAACCTGGACCGGCTGCCGAAGCGCGCGGCCGACCAGCTGGAAATCATCAGCCGCCAGGCTGAGCTGACGGCTGACGCCATGCGCCGGCTAAACAACCTGGACGACCTCGAGGACTACTGGATCGAGGTCCTTCGCCTGGCCAAGCGGGCCGAACGCACGCACCGCGTCTGGGTCGCGGACATGCTCAAGGAAATGAAATCAGCCCAGTATGCCCGCAACCGGGACATCGCCAACCAGCTGGTCGACGTCACCAAGGACATGCGCCGGATCGCCACCCAGGTGGGCAGCATCATCGTCAAGGAATCCTGAGGTGACGCTGTTCCTCTTCGCCTTCGTGGTGCTCCTCAGCGCGGCATTTGCCTTCATCAACGGCTTCCGGGATGTGTCCACGTCCGTTGCCCTGGCCGTGCGGACGCGCGCCCTGACCCCCACCATTGCCGTCCTGCTGGCCGCCCTTTTCAATCTCATCGGCGCCTTTCTCAGCGCCGGACTGGCCGTGGCCATCAGCCAGAACTGGGTGGCCCTCCCTCCCGGGAACATCGGCCTGACCATCATCGCCGCCGGCCTCGCCAGCGCGTGCGCCTGGGGCATTTTCCTATGGTGGCGGGGCGTTCCCTCCTCCTCCACGCATGCCCTGGTGGGCGGACTGGCGGGCGCCGGTACCGCCAGCGCGGTGGTGGGCGGCAACTCGGTGGGCGGCGTGG
Organism: Arthrobacter globiformis; assembly: GCF_030815865.1. NCBI lineage: Bacteria > Bacillati > Actinomycetota > Actinomycetes > Micrococcales > Micrococcaceae > Arthrobacter > Arthrobacter globiformis. The sequence continues at coordinate 561,378 of NZ_JAUSXI010000001.1, read as the reverse complement.
ACCAGTCACTCCTCTTTCAGGTGGTCCTCCCCCTGGCCCTCTCGCCTGTTATAGCCTTCATCGCCGCGTACCTGCTGGTGTTTCCCGTCACCTGGGCTGCGCGCTACGCCCAGCCGAGCGTTGTCAACAAGCGGTTCCGGGCGGCCCAGTCCATCGCCGCCGGGGCCGTGGCCTTTGGCCACGGGCTGCAGGACGGCCAGCGGGTCAGCGCAGTGCTCATCCTGGCGCTGCTGGCCGCCGGCTATTCCGACGGCGGCTCGCTTCCAATGTGGGTGGCGCTGCTGTCCGCGGTCATGATCACGGTGGGGACGCTGTTCGGCGGCTGGCGCATCTCGCACACCATTGGCTACCGGCTCACCCGGATCGATCCGCTGCGCGGAGTGGTGGCCCAGGGCTTCAGCGCGCTCCTGCTGTTTATTGGTGCCATCGGGCTGCACTGGCCCGTTTCCACCACCCACACGGTCACGTCCGCCGTGCTCGGCGCGGGGGAAAACCAGCAGTTTGCCACCAGCCACCGCAAGCTGGTCATACGGATCCTGTCCCTGTGGGTCCTGACGCCGGCAGCCACCGCCGCGGGCGCCTTCGTCCTGGAGCTGGCGCTCTCCCCGCTGATTGCGGCTTAAAAAAGCAACGCGGGGGCCCGGCCTGAGCTTGCGAGGGCTGGGAGCCGGCGGGGATTATCCGAAGCGGCCGGAGACGTAGTCCTCGGTGGCCTTCTGGCTCGGGTTGTTGAAGATGGTGCTGGTTTCGGCGAACTCGATGAGCTTGCCGGGCTTGCCGGTGCCGGCGATGTTGAAGAACGCCGTCTTGTCCGAGACTCGGGCGGCCTGCTGCATGTTGTGGGTCACGATCACCACGGTGTACTGGTCCTTGAGCTCATTGATGAGGTCCTCAACGGCCAGGGTGGAGATCGGGTCCAGGGCGGAACACGGCTCATCCATGAGGATCACCTGCGGCTCCACGGCAATGGCGCGGGCGATGCAGAGGCGCTGCTGCTGGCCGCCGGACAGTCCCGAACCGGGCTTCTCCAGCCGGTCCTTGACCTCGTTCCAGAGGTTGGCGCCGCGGAGCGAGCGCTCCACCAGGGCATCGGCCTCGCCCTTGGAGATCTTCTGGTTGTTCAGTTTCACGCCGGCCAGGACGTTGTCCCGGATGGACATGGTGGGGAACGGGTTGGGCCGCTGGAACACCATGCCGATCTGGGAGCGCACCGTCACCGGGTCCACGCCGGGTCCGTACAGGTTGTCGCCGTCGAGCAGCACCTCACCCTCCACCCGGGCGCCGGGCAGCACCTCGTGCATGCGGTTGAGCGTGCGCAGGAAGGTGGACTTGCCGCAGCCCGAGGGGCCGATGAACGCCGTGACGGACTTGGCCTCGATGTTGATGCTGACGTCTTCCACGGCCAGGAAATTGCCGTAGTACACGTTCAGGTCTTTGACGTCGATGCGCTTGGACATGATGTTCCTTAACTTGCTGGTATGTATTGAAGTCTAGATCCCGGCCGCACTGGCCGGTGTGGGCGGTCCGGTGTGGGCGGTCCGGCCTAGCGGCCTGCCTTGGGGGCGAAGACCCGGGCAATCAGGCGGGCGCCGAGGTTAAGCAGCATCACCAGGATGATGAGCACCAGTGCTGCACCCCACGCCCGCTGCGACGACGGATCGGGGTTGGACGGGGAGGTGGGGTTCAGGATCTGCGTGTAAATGAACGTGGGCAGGGATGCCATCCACCCACCGAACACGTTGTTGTTGATGCTGGTCGCAAACCCTGCTGTCACCAGGATGGGTGCGGTCTCGCCGATCACCCGGGCGATTGCCAGGGTAACGCCGGACGCAATGCCGGAGATCGCCGTCGGAATGACCACCTTAAGGATGGTCCGCCACTTGCGGACGCCCAAGGCGTACGCTGCCTCGCGGAGCTCGTTGGGCACGATCTTCAGCATCTCCTCGCTGGATCGGACCACCACCGGGATCATCAGCACGGACAGTGCGACGGCGGCGACGGCGCCGGTTTTGGTGCCGGGACCCACTACGGCGAAGAAGAACGCCGCAGCGAAGAGGCCCGCGACGATGGACGGGATGCCGGTCATGACATCCACGAAGAACGTGATGGCGCGGGCCAGCGGGCGGTCGTTGCCGTACTCGACCAGGTAGATCGCCGTCAGCAGCCCCACCGGCACGGAGATGACGGTGGCCAGCAGGGTGATCTGCAGGGTGCCCACGAGCGCATGGTAGATGCCGCCGACCACCGGCCCGGTGCCTTCTGCCGCCCGGTTGTCATACACGCCGGTGACGCCGTTCATCGAGGTCCCCAGGAAGCCCTGGTTGAGCAGGCCCGGGATGCCGTTGACCATGACGGTCCAGATCACGGAGATCAGCGGGAGCAGCGCCACCAGGAAGGCGCCCACCACCAGGCAGGTGGCCAGCTTGTCCTTGGCCTTCCGTGAGCCCTCAACGGCGGCGCTCCAGCCGACGAGTCCTGCAGCGAACAGGATGGCGGAGACGACTCCCCAGCCGAAGGCATTGAATCCGATCAGGGCGAGGATGGCGGCCCCGAGGACCAGCGCGACGCCCAGGACCACGTAGGGGGCGTACTTGGGCAACTGGCCCTTGGTCAGGGCTGACCGCTTGCGGACCGGGGTCAGGGTGGAGGTCATTTAGTTGGCTCCCGAGAATTCTTTGTGCCGGCTGATGATCCACCGGGCGATCATGTTGACGGCGAGGGTGATCACGAACAGGACCAGGCCCGCGGCGATCAGGGTGCTCACCTTGAGGCCGCTGGCCTCGGGGAAGTTCAAGGCGATCTCGGCGGCGATGGTCTGGTTGCCGGACTGGATCAGGCTGGCGGTGAGCGCGCCGGAGGACAGCACTAGGGCCACGGCCATGGTTTCGCCCAGGGCCCGGCCGAGTCCCAGCATGACGGCGCTGATAATGCCAGGGCGGGCGAAGGGCAGCACCGACATCTTGATCATTTCCCAGCGCGTGGCACCCAGCGCGAGGGCTGCTTCCTCGTGCAGCTTGGGGGTCTGGAGGAAGATCTCGCGGGACAGCGAGGTGATGATCGGAATTACCATGACGGACAGCACGATGCCGGCGGTCAGGATGGTTTTGCCGGTGGCGGAGGCAGGTCCCTGGAAGATGGGCAGCCAGCCCATGTTCGCGGCGAGCCAACCGTACGCGGGCGAAATTTGGGGGGCCAGGAAGGCTGCGCCCCAGGCACCGTAAACCACGGAAGGGATCGCGGCGAGAAGGTCAATGACGTAGCCGAGGCCGGACGCGAGGCCGCGAGGGGCGAAGTGCGAGATGAAGAGGGCCACTCCGATGGACACCGGCGTGGCGATGGCCAGGGCGATGATGGCGGCAATGAGGGTGCCGATGACGATCGGCCAGATGTAGGCGAAGAAGCCCTCGCCGCCCTGGATGTCCGCGGCGGGGGCGGTGAAGGCGGGAATCGCCTGGATCACGAGGAAGAGCGCCACGCCGAACAGTACGGCAAGGATCAGGCAGCCTGCCGCCAGGGCCGCTCCGGAGAAGACTTTATCCCCGGCGCGGCCGGCGCCTTGGGAACTGGTCAGGGAGGTGGTGGTCATACCCGGCCCTTCGGTGTTGGTGGTGCGTCAGAGAAGTGGATCGTGCTGTAGCCGCGCTTTACACGGCTAAGTTCCCCGCCCTGCCTGGCGGCTGGGCGGGGAACCTCGGCGAACAGGTCAAAAGCTACGACTTGACCTTGATGGATTCGATGGCCTTGACAGCCTTCTCGGCCAGGGTGGCAGAGATCGGAGCCGACTTGGCGGACTCGGCGGCAGCCTTCTGGCCCTCTTCGGAAACTACGTAGGTCTCGAAAGCCTTGACCAGGTCCACGGTTTCCTGCTTGTCGTAGGTGGAGCAGACGATGTGGTAGGAAACCAGGACCACCGGGTAGGCGCCGGCCTCGGTGGTGGTGCGGTCAAGCTTGATGGCGCCGTCGGTCTCGGCGCGTCCTTCAATAGCCTTGCCGGCGTCGACTGCCTTGGAAGCAGCTTCCGGGGAGATCTTGACGAACTCGGAACCGACCTTGATCTGGGCGATGCCCAGCTTGCCGCCAACGGCGGAGTCGTCGGCGTAGGTCACGGCGCCCGGGGTGTCGGTGACGGTCTTGACGACGCCGGAGGTGCCCTTGGCGTTCTCGCCCTTGAGGGATGCCGGCCAGATGCCGTCGGCCTTGTCCTTCCAGACGTCGGGAGCGGCCGCGGAGAGGTACTCGGTGAAGTTCTTGGTGGTGCCGGAGTCGTCAGAGCGGCTCACCGGGGTGACGGCAAGGTCCGGGAGCTTGGCGTCCGGGTTCAGCGCCGCGATGGCGGGGTCGTTCCACTTGGCGATCTCGCCGCGGAAGATCTTGGCCGCAGTGGGTGCGTCCAGCTTCAGCTCGGTGATGTCCGGCAGATTGAAGGCAATGGCGATCGGCGAGATGTAGACGGGGATCTCGATGGCACCCTCGGGGCCGCACACCTTCTTGGCCGAGGCCAGTTCCTCGTCCTTCAGGTAGGCGTCGGAACCGGCGAACTGAGCCGAACCGTCGATGATGGCCTTGCGCCCGGCGCCGGAGCCGTCCGGGGAGTACTGGACGGTGGCGCCCTGGTTCGCGGAGGCGAAGTTGGTCTTCCACACGTCCATGGCCGCGCCCTGCGCGGAGGAGCCGATGCCGGTCAGGGTGCCGGTGACCTTGGTGCCGGCGGCGGAGGCGCTGCCTGCCGGGGCGGTGTTTGTGGCGTTGTCTGAACCACAGGCGGTGAGCGCGAGTGCGCCAGCGGCGATAACAGCGATTGCCGCGTGGCGGCCGAAGCGGAGTGCCTTCACTGGGTGTGCCCCTTCCAGGGTTTCTGATGCGGTGCGGACCGGAGACGTCCGAACGTGAGATTCGTACTTTTTGTACCTTCAATGAAGCTATGGGCCGCAGGTAACAAGTTTTGGGGTCGGAGGTGAACGCAGGGTTAACGACGGCAGGCCATTGGCTTACAGATGCTGGGTTGCCATTGCGTTAGGTGCGTCACAGCCTTAGTGGAACCGCCACACTGTCAACAGCCTTAACATCCGCCCCACGTGGCACGATGGCGTCATGGAAACTTCAGGACCGCTGGACGCACGGCAGTTGAGCGAAGGACCGCCGTCGGATTCCGACGTGGACCTGTACCGCAGGCTGAGTTCGGACATACCCGCCGGCGTCGCCGTAGTTTCCACCCGGCTGCGGAACAGGGACTACGCCGCAACGGTCAGCGCCTTCCTCTCGGTTTCCTACGACCCGCCCACCATGCTGGTCAGCTTGTACGCGGAGTCCCGTATCGGCGAAGCCGTGGAGGAAGCTGGCACCTGGGCCCTGAGCGTGCTGTCCGGCAAGCACAAGGGCACGGCGACGTGGCTGGCGAGTCCGGGGACGCCGCTGCACGGATTGCTCGCACAGGTGCCTTTCCGGCGCGGGCCGGCCACAGGATCGGCCATCATCGACGACTGCGTCGCCTACTTCGAGCTGCGCACCGTCTCAGTCCACCCTGCCGCCACCCACCTACTTGTTGTGGGCGAGGTGCTGGCCATGGGCACGGCCGCGGCACCGTCCGAGGCTCCGGACCCGCTGGTGCATTTCGGCTCGGAGTTCCGCCTGCTGGCACCGTAGCGGGGCCGGCGGCTTAAAGCAGAGTGCGCCCGGCCGGAAATACCGGACGGACGCACTTGTGGTGGACCTGCTACTTGAGGTGGACCGGCTGTGCCGGCCGGGCTTCGGAAGCAGGCTGCCGGCTCCGGAAGAACCACGCCAGCAGCACCGTCCCCAGCACCGCTATGGCGGTGGAGACCATGGCCAGTCCCGGAACCGCCGGCAGGACAAGAAAGACGAGGGCGGCCGCCACGGCCAGGGCGATGACCGTGGTCCGCGGCTGCTTCATGGAGACGATGGCCTGGACCAGCACAGCGCCGAGGACCGCGGGCAGCACGTAGAGCCGGGTCACATTCATGGCGGCAGGTGGTATGACGCTGATGAGCCAGCTCCCCAGCAGCCCCACGAAGAGGGCCAGTGAGGCCAGGTGAACCGCGGCCGCACCACAGATGGCCACGACAGACGCCAGCTGGCCGCGGCGGGTTCCGGGCCTGGCGCCGATGTTGGTCTGCGCGATCAGTGCGGCGGGCAGGAGCTTGTTGGAGATGTTGCCGATCATGAAGGCCTGGTACATGGCGGCAGGTCCGAGGATGGGGTAATACGTCAGCGGCTCGACGATCCAGATGATCCCGAACGTGGCGGCGACGGCGGCGAAGGCGATCCAGAGCTGCGCCGGCGCGATGTCCAGTCGCGCGGCGAACACCAGGTACAGGGGGCCGGCGATGGAGACCAGCAGACCCGCGATCATCGTGGCCCTTCCCCAGCGCGAGGTGGTGCGGTCAAACTCGGCCATGGCCTGGTCCGTGGCGGCCGGTGCGGTGCTCGTGGATGTCATTCCTGTGTTCCTGTCCTGTTAAGTCTGGTTCGGGGTTGGTGCAGGCTGGCCCGGTTCGGGCAGTGGCGGGTGCGCCGGTCAGCTGCCAGACGTGAGCAGCGCCGAGCCAAGGGCGGTGACGATCGAGATAGCGAGGCCCCACTCACGCAGCCAGCTCTTGCCGAGCGTCTTGGCCAGCAGCAGGGACAGTGCCATCACGGCGGCTGACACCGCGAAGGTGACCACGTGGGTGCCGGATTTTGGCAGCTCGGTGAAGCCCAGACATGCGAAGGCTCCGATCAGGGCGGCTGCGGGGACGATGGCCATAGCCGCCGGGTTGATCGCGCGGATCTTTGCGTCACCACGGCGGAGCAGCGGCGTGAGGATCAGCGTGGCGATCATCCACATTGCTCCGCCGATGCTCATGGCGAAGAAGGCCACCGCGAAGACGCTTTGGGTGTAGCTCTCGTCGCCCAGCTTGGCTCCGAGGGTGCCGGCCGCGATGCCTGCTGCCGAGACGTCGTAGGCTGCGGAACCGATCAGTCCGATCCTGGACAGCACGGCGGGCGCACCGAAGAGTGCCAGCAGCGCGATCGCCACCAGCGCGACGGCGAGCGAAGGGCCGATCGCGGAAACGGCCCCGGACCGGAACGAGGTCCTGATGTCGCCGGGTGTCATCTGCACCGCGGGGGCTGCCCGGCGCACGGCACGGAGGAAGATCAGCGACTGGACCACGATGACGCCGAAGACGCCGGCAACGCAGAGCCAGAGGACGGGGGCGTTGGCGATTGCAAGAATGTCCGTGGAGCCGGTGGGGGCCATGGGTGCGTGCATGGGAGCCTCCTGGTTAGGGCCCGCTGGGGGCCGGTGATGCTGATGCCGCGGGCAGGACAGCTGCGCCACGGAGTCTTGACCTCCGACCGGATCGGCCAGCAGGTTAGGAATACTGTCCGGGACGTCGGCTCCGGACGGCAAGGGATGGCGGAATCGGCCACAATTCTGGCCGGATCAGTCATGTCGCGGTTTCATTCGAGGATGCCTTCCGCTCCTGCTGCGTGTCCTCCACACTTCAGGGAAGTACAACCGCGGACTACGCCAGCCGCCCGAAGGAGCACCCATGTCTGACGCCATCAGCGAACTTTCCGCCGTCGAGCTCACCGCCGCCATCCGGAACAGCGAAATTTCTGCCCGGGAGGCCCTCGACTCCCATCTCGAACGCATTGCCGAGGTGAATCCAAAGCTCAACGCGGTGGTTACCCTCGACCCCGAAGGCGCTGCAAAACTGGCGGCCCGCGCCGACGAGCTCACGGCCTCCGGTGCCGAACTGCCGCCACTGCACGGCCTCCCCCTGACCCACAAGGACACCAACAACACCGCCGGCATGCGCACCACGCAGGGCTCGGTGGTGTTGAAGGACTTCGTGCCGGAAAAGGATGACCTGATCATCGCCCGGCTCAAGGCTGCCGGGGTGGTGAGCACGGGGAAGACCAACGTTCCCGAGTTCGGGGCAGGCTCCCACACGTTCAACGAACTCTTCGGCACCACCACCAACCCCTACGCGCCTGGCCTCAGCGCAGGCGGAAGCAGCGGCGGGGTGGCTGCCGTCGTGGGCTCGCGCGTGCAGCCGATGGGTGACGGCAGCGACATGGGCGGCTCGCTGCGGATCCCCGCGTCCTTCTGCAATATCGTCGGGTTCCGGCCGTCCCTGGCAGTCATTCCGATGCCGTCCGACGTCAACGCCTGGTCTTGGCTGGGGCGGACCGGCCCGATGGCGAGGACGGTGGAGGATATCGCCCTGTTCATGTCCGTCACCGCTGGGCGGGATCCGCGCGTGCCCCATCCGCAGGTGGTGGATCCGGCAGATTTCAGGGCCGGCCTTGAGACGGACATGCGCGGCGTCCGGATCGGCTGGTCACGGGACTTTGGTATCGGTGTTCCGGTGGAACCGGAAATCGCGGACCATCTGGAACGCCAGCTCGCTGTGTTTGAGGAACTGGGCGCGGTGGTGGAGGAGGCGTGCCCGGATTTCCGCGACGCGGATCTGGTGTTCGGCAACACCCGCGCATTGGATTTCGCGGCCGGCCTGGGCGGGCTGGTCGCCGAATCAGGCGATCTCATCAAGCCGGAGGTCCGGTGGAACGTCGGCAAGGGCCTGGCCCTCACCGCAGAGGACATCATTGCCACCAATGCTGCCCGCACCCGGCTTGAATACACTGTCCAGGACTTCTTCACGCGCTACGACCTCTTCGCCAGCCCGTGCGCCCAGGTCCTGCCGTTCGATGCGTCCCTGCGGTACCCCCGGGAGGTGGCCGGCGTGCCCTCGGAAACCTATCTGGACTGGATGCGGTCGGCCTGCCTGCTCTCCGCCACCGGCCTCCCGGTGCTGAGCCTGCCCGCCGGATTCAGCGGCGCAGGTCTTCCCATCGGGCTGCAACTGGCATCCAACCACTACACCGACGTGCAGTTGCTGCGCTGGGCGAGGGCGTTCGAGCAGCAGACCCGGTACGCTGCGGTTGCGCCGGAGCTGCGTGCGCCGGAGCTGGGTACGTCAGCCTCCGGACGCGGTGGGCTCAGGCCGGTGTCCGCGCCGGGCGCATGACGCGCCCGCCGCGTTTGCGCGCATCCAGCAGCACGGACACGTCCACGCCGGCGGCCTGCGCCGCCCAGTCGGAGGCTGTGATCAGGCGGTAAAGGGATGGCAGGTCGGGCACGGTCACGTCGGCCACGATCTGGTAGTCACCGGCCAGCGCTGCCGCGTAGCGCACCGTGGGCAGCTCGGCCAGGCTCTTGCCCAGCTGCTCCACCTGGTGCGGGGCGGCCCTGATCCACAGAAGCGCCTCGACCGCGAGCCCGAGCGCGGCCGGTTCCACCACCACGCGGAGCTGGACCTGGTTGTTGGCGAGCAGCCATTCGCAGCGCCGGCGGGCGGTTGCTTCCGAAACCCCGACGCGCCGGGCCAGCGCCTCGAAACTGATGCGTCCGTCCGCACAGAGAGCTTCCACGAGCTCGGTATCCTGCCGGTTCAGCGTTTGCCGGACTGCGAATACGCCCGCATCCGCAGCAACCGGCGAGCGCAGGGCATCGGCCTGTTCCGCCGTGAGCATCTCCGGCCGCCAACCCTGGATGGTCCGAAAGTACCGCAGCACCGGATAGCTCACGGAATGCCGCAGCCCGATTGTGGACGGCAGTTCGTCGGAGAGGATATCCCCCATCCGGTCCGGGTCCGTCAGGATCTCGGCCACGCAGTCGCCATTGCCGGTGACTGTATAAACGAACGTGGTGTCGGAGCGCTGCGCGAGGGATTGCGCAGCGGCGCGTGCCGTGCCCGGGGTGCAGCGCATTTCCACGAGCATCGACGCCGGATGCGGCCGCACGGCGGCGATGGCGACTGCGCCGGATTCCAGGAGCTGCGCCCCGCGGCGGGCAACGGTGCGCTCCGCCTCACCGAGGACGGCGGCCATCTTGCGCCAGGGGCAGCGGGGATCCAGCTGCAAGGCAGCCACGATTTGGCGCTCCAGTGAGTCGAGCAGGATCATCCGCGTGCCGGCCTTCCCTTAGGGCTCCATTTCAGCATGGAAAAGAACCGCCGTCCGGGGAACGGAGCGAAGGCGGGCGAGCAGCGTCGCGGCGAGGAACGCCGTCGTAATTTCCAGGACGACGACGACCAGCAGGCCTTCAGTCCCAGCGGCCCTAGGCGCCGCCGACGCTCCGGAATGGGAGTGGCCGGGTGCGCCGCCCCCGGAAAGGGCGGGCACGCCCAGCAGCAGGACTGCATGCAGGGCAGTCATAGCCAGGGCACAGCCCATCACCTGACGCAGGGACCTCTCCCGGCCGCTGTGCCACAGGTGCACCGCGCACGGCAGGCAAACCCCCACCATCACGAGCATCATGATGCCCAGCCAGGGGCCGTGGTGGTTCCCGACGACAAGCCACAGGTGCACCGCGCAGGACGCTGCGGTCACGGCGGAGACCGCGCGGGAGTGCAACTGCAGTCCGATCACGGCGTAAACCTAGCCGTGGCAGTGGCTGCCGGAAGCACCGTCACCTGAAGCCTGCACAGGGGAAGACTGCTCGGCGGCAGCATGGCAGTGGGAGCCGGACTGGCTGGAGTTGGCCGGGACGTCCAAGACCGGGCTGCGGTCGAAGAAACCTTCGGGGCGGAGCTTGAACCCGACGGTGTCCACCGGCATGATGGGCCAGTCCTCCACGCGAGGGAAATGCGTCAGGCCGAAGGTGTGCCACACGACGATGTCCTGGCCGTCGATGTCGCGGTTTTGGGCCACGTAGGAGGGCAGGCCCGCGCCGCCGGAGTGCTGGTTGACGAAGTCGCCTGTAGGGTAGCGCTCGTCTTCGGCGTATCGGGTGACCCACAGGTCCTTGGTGGCAAAGGCGGCCCGCCGGGCAATGGAGGACTCGGGGTCGGCCATCAGCGTGGGCTGGTTGTAGGAGTGCAGCTTGTAGCCCACCGGCTCGCCCAGGCGGTTGCGCGATTCGGGGTTGGAGATGATCCAGGTCCGGCCGGTCCGGGCATCCGCTTCGCGGGCAGCCTCGGACTCGCGGGCCAGCACGGTGCGCTTCCGGGAGAAGGCGTTGCCGCGCTCGTTGCCCGGGCCCATGGCCTGGCGGACCACGTCCTCTTCTTCCACGCGGTTGGTGAATCCGTCGATGGCCATGTCGAGGCGGGCGCTGAAGATGTGCTGGTGGAACGGCGCTCCCAGCCCCGGTGCCAGCTGGGAGATGTTGTCCGAGCCGCCTTCCGGGAAGGCGGAGGTGAAGACGACGCCGGTGGCCTTGGCTTCGAATTCGATGGTGCCGTCGAGGTAGAGGTACCAGTAGAAGCCGTAGTCGTAGTTGCCGATGGTGGTGAAGAAGGAGATCACCATGCGGCGGTTCCTACGGGTGTAGTTGATGCCGGACCAGAGGTCGCTGTGCTTGGCCAGGATGCCCCAGTCCTCCTCGTGCATGCAGATGCCGTTGCGGATCTCGCGGGGGTTGCCGAAGGCGTCGCTGATGACCGGGCTGAGGTAGGTGATGTCGCCGAGGCAGTCGCAGCCCAGTTCAAGGGAGTTGGCGTACTGGCCCACCAGGTACTCCCCCGTGTCGAAGTAGTTCTGCCAGGACCTGATCGGCGACGGATCGCCGTACGGGACCACCATCTCGGCGATCGACGCGCGGTTGATGATGGGCCGGAGCCGGTCCCCGTCCCGGAAGGCGATGTTGTGCAGCACCACGCCCTCGCGGACGTCGAATCCGACGTCCAGGCTCCATTTCTCCCACTCGATGTGGTTGCCGCCGGTCACCGTGAAGCTGGGGCCTTCGGGCTGGGTGATGCTGATGGGCTTCTGGGTGGTGCGGAGCGGGCCCGTGAGCTCGGGATCGGTGTAGTTGCCGTGCTCTGCCGGGACGGGGAACACACCGGTGTCTATCACCTGGGTGACTTCCTTGCTGACCACGTCCACGTAGGCCACCAGCCCGTCAACCGGGTGGGCCCACGCGCTGTCCCCGGGGAACTCCTGCACGAAGGCAAGCGCGCGGAGGATCCGGCGGCCCGTCTCCTCTGCGTATTCGAAGACGCCGGCGGACAGCGGGGCGACGCGCACCGTGCTGACGTCCAGGTTCCGTGCGGCCAGGGCCTTCAGCCACCGCTCGTCGGTGGCCAGGAGCTGCTCCACCACCTCGAACTCCTCTTCGAGGACCGGCAGTTCGCCGGTGGCAGCGGTGTCGAGTTCGACGGCGGAGATCACCGTGCCGCTGGTGACCGAGACGATGACGTCCTGGGGCCGGCCGCCCGAAACATCGTGGATGAAGACACGGAAACGGCGATCCGGCTCAGTTCCGGTTCCGCGGGCAGGGTCGAGGAGGCCCAGGTAGGCGATGCGCTTCTCCGGACCAAGGAGACTCCCAGAGCGAAGAATGCCCTGCACCTCGCTGATTTCCGCGGCTGAGGCAAGGCGGAATGGGCTGGTTGTTTCTGTGATGGAGAGCGTCATAGCGGCCTTTGTCCGGGGACCCTGGCGGGTCGGATATTTATTTTCTATAGTTGTAGATAATAAGCGAACGTAAGATGGCTCACAAGAGTCTGGGCGAAATATTTACTGGGGAGCGGCCGCGTGCCAAAGATTGTTGACCACGACGAGCGCCGCTTGGAACTGGTGGATGCGACCTGGCGGATCATCGCCCGAATGGGCATTGAAAGCGCCACAATGCGGGAAATCGCCACCGAGGCGGGCTTCGCCAACGGGGCCCTCAAACCGTACTTCCCCACCAAGGACACGCTGCTGACCTTCGCCTTCGGCCACGTCTTCAACCGGACCAACGGGCGCATCGCCGAAGTCACCGCGGGGCTTTCGGGACTGGCGGCCCTGCGGGCGTTCTGCGTCGAAGTGCTCCCCCTCGATGAGGAACGGATCAATGAAGCCCGGATCGTCATCCCCTTCTGGCAGAAGGCTATCAACGACCCGGGCAAGGCGCAGATCCACCGGGAATCGATGCAGCAGTGGCTAAACGCCATCCGGCGCTATCTTGGGGAGGCCAGGGACAGCGGTGACGTGACTACCGCCGTCGACGACGCCAGTCTGGCCGGGCAGCTGCTCAACATGCTGCTGGGCGCCCAGATCGCGGCTGCACTGCTTCCGGAGGGCCAGACGGAGCTCGGCCTGGACGGCCAACTCGAGGGCTACCTTGCCCTGCTGACCCGCTAGCCTGCTGACGCGCTAGCTTTGGGACCTCACGCACCGCAGCCCGCCCGAAAGAACTTAACCTACAGCCAGGAGACGCCGGCAGTGACCATTCCGTACGAAATCGATACTCCGGAAATCATGATCGACGTCGACATCCTTGACCGGAACATCGAGCGGATGGCGTCAGCCGTCCGGGCGCGGGGCCTGAGCCTGCGCCCGCATGCCAAAACCCACAAGATCCCCGAAATCGCCGCCCGTCAGATCGCAGCTGGAGCCTCCGGACTGACAGTGGCAACCATCGGCGAAGCTGAAGTGTTCGCGGCTGCCGGAGTCGACAACCTCTTTATCGCCTACCCCCTGTGGATTTCACCGCAGAAGGCCGAGCGGCTTCGGCGCCTGTCGCAAACTGCGCAGATCTCCGTCGGCGTCGACTCCGTGGAGGGAGCAACAGCGCTGGGATCCGGCCTGGGAAATGCAGCGGGGAGCATCAGCGCCCTCGTGGAAGTCGACAGCGGCCACCACCGGAGCGGCGTCCACCCGGAATCCGTCGCACCGGTCGCCGAAGCAGCAGTGCGCGCCGGACTGAAAGTTGCGGGAGTCTTCACCTTCCCGGGCCACAGCTACGCCCCCGGCATGCCGGTCGAGGCGGCCAGGCAGGAGCAGCAGGCCCTGAGCCGGGCGTCCGAGGTTCTAGCGGCGGCAGGATTCAACGTCACCTGCCGTAGCGGCGGCTCCACCCCGACGGCGATGCTGACCGGGAATTCGGCTGCCACCGAGGTGCGCCCTGGCGTCTACGTCTTTGGCGACGCCCAGCAGCTGGAGCTGGGGCGGTGCGCCGCCGAGGACATCGCGCTGACAGTGGCGGCCACCGTGGTGAGCCACCATGCAGCCCCCGCGGAGGGACCGGCACGTTTCATCATCGACGCCGGCAGCAAGGTTCTCGGCAGCGACCGGCCCGCGTGGGCAAGCGGATTTGGCCGGCTGATGGAGCACCCCGGCGCCCGGATCACAGCACTGTCGGAGCACCACGCAACTGTCGAGTGGCCCGAGCCCGGAACCGCGCCCGCCATCGGGCACCGGCTGCGAGTTATCCCCAACCACGTATGCCTCGCCATGAACCTGGTGGACGACGTCGCAGTCGTCAGCGGCGGCGGGCTCGTGGGCCGCTGGGTGGTTGCGGCCCGGGGCAAGAACAAGTGAGGCTTGACCACCCCTCGTTCACAAGAAAACCTTTTTTCGCCACATGTTGAAAAAAGATGACAGGGCAGAATTTCGCCGCTAACCTGAAATGACTGTGTCCCAGGACACAGTCTTGGGGACCCGATTTTAGATGGCCAACCGGCGTCAGGAATGTTCATGCCAGCAACCACAGCCCGCCCCGCGGACCAGACCCTCACCTCCAGCGTGGCCACCTCCTTTGACCACTGGAGGCACCTCGTAGCCCAGTCCTTCGTGCCGCTGGCCGCCGAAACCTCCCGGCCCGATCAGTTCCGCGGCCGCGTGCGCTCCAGGGTGCTCGACCGGACGTGCATTGTGGAGGTGTCGGCTTCGGGCCACAGCGTCCACCGCACACCGGCGCTTCTGGCGCAGTCCGACCAGCGTTACTTCAAGCTCAACCTCCAACTGGAAGGCACCGGCCTCCTCATCCAGGACAACCGCGAGGCCGTGCTCCGCCCCGGCGACCTGGCCATCTATGACACCAACCGCCCGTACACGCTGGCATTCGAAGAGCAGGCCCGCGTGGTGGTGGTCATGTTCCCGCACGACTCCCTGTCGCTGCCGCCGGACTACGTGGGACAGCTGTCAGCAGTCCGGCTGGCCGGCGAGTCCAGCCTGGCGGGCATTGTGGGACCGTTCATCACGCAGCTCGCCGGCAACCTGGAGGCACTCAGCGGGCCCAGCGGCTCCCGGCTGGCGGCCAACACCCTGGACCTCGTCTCCACCATGCTGCATTCGGAACTGGATTTGGCTGCGGACAGCATGAAGCCTCAGGCGATGCTGGCGACGTCGGTCCGTGAATACATTGAGGCGAACCTCGCTGACCCGCAGCTTTCGCCGGCCAGCATTGCCGCAGCGCATTTCATTTCGACCCGCCACCTGCACAACGTCTTCCACGAGTCCGGCAGCACTGTTGCCAGCTGGATCCGGAGCCGCCGGCTGGAACGGGTCCGCCGGGACCTCAGGGAACCACTGCATTCCGGCACCTCCGTAGGGGCCGTCGCCGCCCGGTGGGGCTTCCTGGACGCGGCGCATTTCAGCCGCACCTTCCGGGATGCCTTCGGCGAGTCCCCCAGCGACTGGCGCCGCGGCGCCTAAGTAGCCTGCGCCTGGTTTCTCATCAACCTAGATCAGCCCCTGCGCGAGCATCGCGTCCGCCACTTTGACGAAGCCGCCGATGTTCGCGCCCAACACGTAGTTGCCGGGTTCACCGTACTCGTCCGCGGTGGAGGCACAGCGATGGTGGATTCCCACCATGATGTCCGTAAGGCGCTGTTCCGTGTGCTCGAAGGACCAGGAGTCGCGGCTCGCGTTCTGCTGCATTTCCAGCGCCGATGTGGCCACGCCGCCTGCGTTGGCGGCCTTGCCGGGCCCAAATAGCACGCCCGCCTCCTGGAACACTGCCACGGCGTCGTGGGTGGAGGGCATGTTTGCGCCTTCGCCGACTGCGAGCAGTCCGTTGCGGACCAGCCGGGCGGCCGCACCGCCGTCGAGCTCGTTCTGCGTGGCGCACGGCAGGGCGACGGTGGCGTCGACGTCCCAGACGGAGCCGGCCTCCACGTAGGAAACGCCGGAACGGCGCAGAACGTAGTCCTTGAGGCGTCCGCGTTCCACTTCCTTGACCTGGCGGAGCAGCCCGACGTCGATCCCTGCCTCGTCCACGACGTAGCCGGAGGAGTCGGAGCAGGCCACCACGTTGGCGCCGAGCGCCTGGGCCTTGGCGATGGCATTGATGGCCACATTGCCGGAACCTCCCCAGGAGATGCCCTTGCCGGTCAGGACGCCTGATTCGTGCTGGTTGGTGATGCGTTTGTACTGGCCGAAGAGGTAGCCGATTTCGCAGTCGCCCACGCCGATGTCGCCGGCGGGCACGTCGGTGTACTCGCCGATGTGGCGGTAGAGCTCGGTCATGAACGACTGGCAGAAGCGCATGACTTCGGCGTCGCTGCGGCCGCGGGGGTCGAAGTCGGAACCACCTTTGCCGCCGCCGATGGGCATGCCGGTTACCGGGCAGTGGCCGGCCGGCATCGCGGCGGCCGCAGCCGCAGCCGCAGGGGCCGGCCTTGCCACACTTCTGCTGCTGGCGGGCGGCCTCGCGAGGCGAGGCCGCCGCAGCGGAACGGGTGCTGCCGTCGTCGAACGCCCCTTACCCGGCGAGCTCCGGCTCTAGGGTCCCCGCCCGCTTCTCCACTACGATTTCCGCCAGCACTCCGGCCACGAACAGCACGGGGACGGCAACCAGCAGCCCGACTGCTGTTTCGGCGCTGCCGCCGATGAGAGAGGTGAAGTTGCTGACCACCAGGTAGAGGACCCAGGCCAGCAGCAGCGACGCGAGCGCCGGTGCGATGAAGGTTTGCCAGTGTTGCCCCATGACCCGTTCGCGCCGGAAGAATGCGACGACGGCCAGGGAGCAGAGCATGTACAGCACCAGCAGCGCTGCAACGGCCAGCCCGCTAAACCACGAGAAGAGCGTCAGGACCGGGTCCATTCCCAGCACCGCGAACGGTGCCACGAGCAGCACGGCGACGCTCGTCTGGACCCAGGCTGCGTTTGCAGGGGCGCGGTGCCTGTTGGTCCGCGCCAGGACAGCGGGCAGGGAACCGCGCAGGGCCAGCGAGTGAAGGTAGCGGTTGATGCCGTTATGGAAGGCGATGATGCCTGCCAGGAGGGACGTCACCAGAAGGATTCCGGCGGTCACGCCGGCCCAGGGGCCGTACAGCTCAACCAGCGGGCCAATTACGAACGAGGTCGCATCCCCTGACTCCAGGGCGGCCCCGGCGGCGTCGACGACGTGCGAGGGCCCGTAGAAGCTCACCAGCATCCAGGTAATGAAGGCGAAAAACACGGCGATGATGCCCACTGAAAGGTACGTTGCCCGGGCCACCGTCCGGTGGGGATCCTTGGCCTCGGCGGAGTAGATGGCCGTTGACTCGAAGCCGAACATGGACGCCACGGCGAACATGATGGCCACTCCGGGGGCGCCGCTTGCGATCGCTTCGGGGGAAAATGAGGCTGCCATGTCGAGGCCTTCCGGGCCTCCGCCCTTCAGCAGGACGGTGAAACCGAACAGCAGCAGAATCGCCACCTCCAGGCCCACAAGGACAGCCAGGACGCGGGCGCCGAGTTCGATGTTCATCGACCCAAGCACCTGCACGCCTGCCATGGTGGCAACGGCCAGAAGCCACCAGGGAACGGTCACACCGGCGGAACCCAGCAAGCCAGAGAAGGCCGCACCATAGAGGCCGTACATGGCGGCCTGAACCGTGCTGTACGCCAGCAGCGCCAGCCAGGCAGCGCCTGTGCCTGTCTTTCTGCCGAAGGCGGCGGTGATGTAGGCGTAAAAGGCGCCGTTGGCCTGGACCTTCCGGCTCATGGCCACGAACCCGACGGCGAAGATGACAATGACGATGCCCACGACGAGGTACGCGCCCGGTGCCCCGGCGCCATTGCCGAGTGCAGCCGCCAGGGGCGCAGCGCCGACAATGCCGGTCAGCGGAGCCTGGGCTGAAAGAACGAAAAAGAGAATGCCCAGGACGCCGATGCTGCCCGCGCGGAGGGCGGTGGACTGCTCCTTGCGCGGATTTGCTTCTGCAGTCCGGGACTCGGAATTTGAAATACTCATTGGATCCTTCTTAACGGTCATGAGCGTTGGAGGGGTGCTGGCAATGGCCTCGCACCGCTGAATCCAGCTTGGCAGTCCCGGGCTGCCGGGGCTTGTCTGGCAGCGACCAGTTGTTGTGCCTCAGCGCACTGGTCGTGACCGGCGGAGCATACATTCCGAGGGTTCCGCTGAGCCCGCTTGAGGTCAATCAGGTCTGAGAACAAAAGAGTCCGGATCCCCCGTTGCAGGGATCCGGACTCCAGGAGCGAAAGGCCTGCCGGTGAGGCTGCGAGCTCCCCGGCAGGCTGCTCTTACACCAGGTTGGCGACGAGCCCCGAACCAGCGGCCTGAAGCGGCTCGGTCTGGAGTGGAGCCGGCTGGCGGGCCGGCAGCAGCGGCGCAAAGAAGGCCCCGAGCTCCGCCGTCGCGGTCAGTGGCAGGACGTTAGCCACGTACTGGTCCGGACGGACCACCACCACGACGCCGCCGCGGTCAAGGCCGCGGAGCTCGAAGATGTCGGCCTTCGGATCGGTGCCGTAGACCTTCTCGAGGTTGGTGAGATTGAACGGCCCGACCTCCGGCTTGAACACGGCCGGGACAGCGTTGATGTCGATGCCCCTGTGGTCCTGCTGGTAGATGACCTTCACGTCGAACCAGGCGTCAGAGTCGGCGCCCTCCGGCGTGGCCGCGAGCGGGGACTCCGGCGAGTTCTCCAGCCATTGCGCGAGGTCAGTGGTCGGCGACGGTGCGCCGGCCTCGGCCGGGTCGGCGAACACGTAGATGCGCCAGCGCCCGTCTGCCGTCGCCTGGTGGCCCAGCTGCAGTGGGTTGGTGTCGCAGACCCGCTGCACGGGCGCAGACTTGAAGCGCTTGCCGGTCGGGAAGCCCGTGGCCAGCCCGGCGTGCTTCGCCTCGGCGACGATCATCGACGGCGCGTATTCGGTCATGAAGCCGGCCGGGAATTCGGCGGTGCGCACGTAGAAGTCCTCGAGCTCCGAGGGGTCGTCGAACTCCTCGGGCTTCTTGGCCATGAGGGTGGACCATTCCTTGTCGAAATCGATGAGGTTCTTCGCGACCACCTGGCGCTCCGCGGAGTACGTGGCCAGCAGCGACTCGGGGCTGCGGCCCTCGAGGACGTGGCCGAGCTTCCAGCCGATGTTGAAGCCGTCCTGCATGGACACGTTCATGCCCTGGCCTGCCTTCGCACTGTGCGTGTGGCAGGCGTCGCCGGTGATGAACACGCGCGGCGTGCGGGTGTCCCGCTCGGCGGGCAGGACGTCGTCGAACCTGTCGGTGAGGCGGTGGCCCACCTCGTACACGCTGTGCCAGGCGACGTTGCGGACGTCGAGGGTGTAGGGCTGCAGGATCTGGTTCGCGTGGGCGATGATCTGCTCGATGGTGGTCTTGCGGATGGCGCCGTTGTCGTTCTCCGGCACGACGCCCGAGATCGACGTACATGCGGAACAGGTGGCCGCCTTCGCGCGGGATCAGCAGGATGCTGCCGCCGTCGTGGGACTGGATGGCGCACTTGGTGCGGATGTCCGGGAAGTCGGTGGACGCGAGGACGTCCATGACGCCCCAGGCGTGGTTGGCCTGGTCTCCGGCGAGCGTGCAGCCGATCGATTCACGGACCTTGCTGCGGGCGCCGTCGGCACCGACCACATACTTGGCCCGCACAACGCGCTCCTGGCCTGCCAGCTCGCCGGTGGTGTGGACCAGGGTCACGGTGACCGGGTACTCCCCCGCGTCCGCGACGTGCAGGCTGTGGAACTCGTAGCCGTAGTCCGGGGTCATGCGGGTCGGGGAATAGGCCATGACCCGGGCGAAGTAGTCCAGCACGCGGGCCTGGTTGACGATGAGGTGCGGGAATTCGCTGATGCCCATCTCGTCGTCGACCGCGCGGGCGGCACGGACGATGTGCTGCGGGTTCTCCGGGCTCGGCTTCCAGAACGCCATCTCGGTGATCCGGTAGGCCTCTGCGGTGATCTCCTCGGCAAAGCCGAACGCCTGGAAGGTCTCGACGCTGCGGGCCTGGATGCCGTCGGCCTGGCCGATCGCGAGGCGGCCGCCGCGGCGCTCCACGATGCGCGTGGTGATGTCCGGGAACTGGGAGAGCTGGGCTGCTGCGAGCATGCCCGCGGGGCCGGAGCCCACGATGAGCACATCGACCTCGTCGGGCAGCTCTTCGGGGCGGTTGATGCCGACGCCGGCGGCCGGCTGGATGCGCGGGTCACCGGAAACGTAACCGTGGTGGTGGAACTGCACGGGCTTTCCTCACTTCACTGTGTGGCTGGCTTTCGCCAAATCATGTGTTCTATATCCGAACAGATGGTTCGATAATAGAAATTGTGGTTATGTTTCAGTACTGTACGTCACATATGACCTGCGTTACAAGCAGCTCCCCTTCCCCGAAAATCAGGGGTTGACGAAGTCACCAGAAACGGTCCAGTATGTTTCGTATACGATTTCGTACCTGATGAGGAGAACGCTTTGGAGCAGGTCAACGATGACACCCTGGCAGCAGCACGCAAGGTGATCGCGGTGCACATCAACTACCCCAGCCGGGCAGCCCAGCGCGGCCGGACGCCGGCGCAGCCCTCCTACTTCCTGAAGCCGTCATCCTCGTTGTCCCTGACGGGCACCGCCGTCGAACGCCCGGCCGGTTGCGAACTCCTCGGGTACGAGGGCGAGATCGCCATCATCATCGGCAAGGCGGCCCGGCGCGTCGCCGTCGAAGACGCCTGGAGCCACGTCGCGGCTGTCACGGCCAGCAACGACCTCGGCGTGTACGACCTCCGCTATGCGGACAAGGGCTCCAACCTCCGGTCCAAGGGCGGCGACGGCTTCACTCCCGTGGGTCCGGCACTGATTCCGGCAGACGCCGTCGACCCAGCAAAACTGCGCATCCGCACCTGGCACAACGGCGAAGTGGTCCAGGACGACACCACCGAGGACCTGCTCTTCCCGTTCGCCCGGCTCGTGGCGGACCTGTCCCAGCTCCTCACCCTCGAGGAGGGGGACATCATTCTCACCGGCACACCGGCCGGCGCCTCCGTCGCCGTCCCCGGCGACGTGCTGGAGGTGGAGGTCAGCACTGCTGACGGCCAGCTGAGCACGGGCCGGCTCACCACCACCGTGGAGGAAGGAACGACGGCGTTCGCTGACTTTGGTGCCCGGCCCAAGGCCGATGACCTGCAGCGCGAAGAGGCGTACGGCTCGCGGGAAGCGGCAGGGCTCCCGGCCGCCGAATCTCCGCTGAGCCCGGAGCTGAAGGCCAAGCTGGAGAGCGTCTGTACCGCCACGCTGTCCTCCCAGCTGCGCAAGCGCGGCCTGAACAACGTCAGCATCGACGGACTCACCGCCACCCGGCCGGACCGCAAGGTGGTTGGCCTGGCCCGGACCCTGCGCTACGTGCCCAACCGCGAGGACCTCTTCAAGACGCACGGCGGGGGCTTCAATGCCCAGAAACGCGCCATCGACTCCGTCAACGAGGGCGAGATCCTGGTGATGGAGGCCCGCGGGGAGAAGGGCACCGGGACCATCGGCGACATCCTCGCCCTGCGCGCCCAGGTTCGCGGCGCCGCGGCCATCATCACCGACGGCGGGGTCCGCGACTTCTCCGCCGTGGCCGCCATGGAGCTGCCCACCTACTACTCCAACCCGCACCCCGCTGTGCTGGGCCGGCGCCACATCCCGTGGGACACGGACATCACCATCGCCTGCGGCGGCACCACGGTGCAGCCCGGGGACATCATCGTGGCGGACTCGGACGGCATCCTGGTGATCCCGCCGGCCATCGCCGAGGAAGTCGCCAACGACTCGATCGCCCAGGAACGCGAAGAGGTCTTTATCGCCGAAATGGTGGAGCAGGGCCACAGCGTGGACGGGCTCTACCCGCTCAACGCGCAATGGCGCACGAAGTATTTGGAATGGGAAGCAGGCAAAACCAATGACTGAAACGGCAACCGCCCCCGCAGCCGAGAGCATCCCTGAGAGCACCGCCGGCACCGCCGGCAGCAAGTCCGAGCAGGCCTACCAGGCCATCAAGGCACGGATCGTGGAGGGCACCTACACGCCCGGCTACCGGCTGGTCCTGGCCGCCATCGCCAAGAACCTCGGGTTCAGCGTGGTCCCGGTCCGCGAAGCGATCCGCCGGCTCGAGGCCGAAGGCCTGGTGAAGTTCGAACGCAACGTCGGCGCCACCGTGGCGGGCATCGACCCCACCGAGTACCTCTACACGATGCAGACACTGAGCATCGTGGAGGGTGCGGCCACGGCTCTGTCCGCACCGCTTGTCGGCGAGGCGGACATTGCCCGGGCCCGCGCCGTGAACGCCGAGATGCGCGACTGCCTGCAGCACTTCGACCCCGTCCGCTTCACCCGGCTCAACCAGGACTTTCACAGCGTCCTCTTCGAGCACTGCCCCAACCCGCACATCCTGGATCTGGTCCACCGCGGCTGGAACCGGCTGGCATCACTGCGGTCCTCAACGTTCCGCTTTGTTCCAGGCCGGGCCCACGAGTCCGTGGACGAACACGAGGCCCTGCTCCGGCTCATTGAATCCGGCGCCGACGCCGACACCATCGAAAAAGCAGCACGACTCCACCGCAGCGCAACCCTGGACGCCTACCTCTCCCAGACCAACATCAAAGACCACAGTTAGGACCTCAACGATGACGACCCCTGTAGAAACAGCAGCAAAGCACTACGTTCCCGAGAACCTGCCCACCCACATCCAGCACTTCATAAACGGCAAGTTCGTTGATTCCGTGGGCGGAAAGACCTTCGACGTCCTGGACCCGGTCTCCAACCAGAACTACGCCACCGCCGCGGCCGGCCAGAAGGAAGACATCGACCTCGCCGTCGCCGCCGCCCGCCAAGCGTTCGTCAGCGGCCCGTGGCCCAAGATGAAGCCCCGCGAGCGCGCCCGCATCCTGAACCGGATCGCCGACGCCGTCGAGGCGCAGGAAAGCCGCCTCGCCGAGCTCGAAACGTTCGACACCGGCCTGCCCATCACCCAGGCCAAGGGACAGGCCCTCCGCGCGGCAGAGAACTTCCGCTTCTTCGCGGACCTGATCGTGGCCCAGTTCGACGACGCCATGAAGGTCCCCGGATCCCAGATCAACTACGTGAACCGCAAGCCGATCGGCGTCGCCGGGCTCATCACCCCGTGGAACACCCCGTTCATGCTGGAGTCCTGGAAGCTGGCCCCCGCCCTGGCCACCGGCAACACCGTGGTCCTCAAGCCGGCCGAATTCACCCCGCTGTCCGCCTCGCTCTGGGCCACCATCTTCAAGGAAGCCGGCCTGCCGGACGGTGTCTTCAACCTGGTCAACGGCCTGGGCGAGGAAGCCGGCGACGCCCTGGTCAAGCACCCGGACGTCCCGCTGATCTCCTTCACCGGCGAGACCACCACCGGGCAGACGATCTTCCGCAACGCCGCCGCCAACCTCAAGGGCCTCTCCATGGAGCTCGGCGGCAAGTCCCCGTGCGTTATCTTCGCCGATGCCGACCTGGACGCCGCGATCGACTCTGCCCTGTTCGGTGTGTTCTCCCTCAACGGCGAACGCTGCACCGCCGGCTCCCGCATCCTGGTGGAACGCGCCATCTACGACGAATTCTGCGAAAAGTACGCCGCCCGCGCCAAGAACATCGTCGTCGGAGATCCGCACGACCCCAAGACTCAGGTGGGTGCCCTGGTGCATCCGGAGCACTACGAAAAAGTGGCCTCCTACGTGGAGATCGGCAAGTCCGAAGGCCGGCTGCTGGCCGGCGGCGGACGGCCGGAAGGCCTGCCGGAGGGCAACTACATCGCCCCCACCGTCTTCGCCGACGTCTCCCCCGACGCCCGGATCTTCCAGGAGGAGATCTTCGGTCCCGTCGTCGCCATCACCCCGTTTGAGAACGACGACGAGGCCCTCGCCCTGGCCAACAACACCAGGTACGGCCTGGCGGCCTACATCTGGACCCAGAACCTGACGCGCGCGCACAACTTCTCGCAGAACGTGGAAGCCGGCATGGTGTGGCTGAACAGCCATAACGTCCGCGACCTCCGCACTCCGTTCGGCGGGGTCAAGGCCTCCGGCCTGGGCCACGAGGGCGGCTACCGCTCCATCGATTTCTACACCGACCAGCAGGCCGTGCACATCACGCTTGGCTCCGTCCACACTCCTAAGTTCGGCGCCTAAGCCGGCCGGCCGCCGTCGTACTTTTCCCGAACCCCCTTTCAAAGAAGAGAGAACATCATGACCAACTTCGTTCCCACCCCCACCGTCCCTGCACCGGATATCGTCCGCTGCGCCTACATGGAGATCGTGGTCACGGACCTCGCCAAGTCGCGCGAGTTCTACGTCGACGTCCTCGGCCTGCACGTCACCGAGGAAGATGAAAACACCATCTACCTCCGTTCCCTGGAGGAGTTCATCCACCACAACCTGGTGCTCCGCCAGGGCCCCATCGCCGCCGTCGCTGCCTTCGCCTACCGGGTGAAGTCCCCCGCCGAGGTGGACGCCGCCGAGGCCTACTACAAGGAACTGGGCTGCCGCACCGAGCGCCGCAAGGAAGGCTTCACCAAGGGCATCGGCGACTCCGTCCGCGTCGAGGACCCGCTGGGCTTTCCCTACGAGTTCTTCTACGAGACCGAGCACGTGGAGCGCCTCACCCAGCGCTACGACCTCTACTCCGCCGGTGAACTGGTGCGCCTGGACCACTTCAACCAGGTCACCCCGGACGTCCCCCGCGGCCGCGCGTACCTCGAGGACCTCGGCTTCCGCGTCTCCGAAGACATCAAGGACTCCAACGGCGTCACCTACGCCGCGTGGATGCACCGCAAGCAGACCGTGCACGACACTGCCCTGACCGGCGGCAACGGCCCGCGCATGCACCACGTCGCCTTCGCCACGCACGAGAAGCACAACATCATCCAGATCTGCGACAAGATGGGCGCCCTGCGCATCAGCGACCGGATCGAACGCGGCCCCGGCCGGCACGGCGTCTCCAATGCGTTCTACCTCTACATCCTGGACCCGGACGGCCACCGCATCGAGATCTACACCCAGGACTACTACACCGGCGACCCGGACAACCCCACCGTCACCTGGGACGTCCACGACAACCAGCGCCGCGACTGGTGGGGCAACCCCGTGGTCCCGTCCTGGTACACCGAGGCCTCCCTGGTCCTGGACCTTGACGGCAACCCGCAGCCGGTCATCGAGCGCACCGACGCCTCCGAAATGGCAGTGACCGTCGGAGCCGACGGCTTCTCCTACACCCGCAAGGACGAAACCTCCGCGGCCGTGGAGGGCTTCAAGCTGGGAGCCCAGGTTTAAACCGATGCTGGACGCGAAGACGATCGAGGCCATCGCGGACGAGCTGGTGGAAGCTGGCCGGACCCGAACCCCTGTGCCCCGCCTGACTGCCCGCTACCCGGACATGACGGTGGAGGACTCCTACGCGGTGCAGCAGCTGTGGCGGCGCCGCAACGAGGACGCCGGCCGGACCCTGGTGGGGCGCAAGATTGGCCTCACGTCCAAGGCCATGCAGGCCGCCACCGGCATCACCGAACCGGACTACGGTGCCATCTTCGATGACATGGTGCTGGAAACCGGCTGCTCGGTGGAATGGGACAAATACACCCACCCGCGCGTGGAGGTGGAGCTGGCGTTCGTCCTGAAGGACGGGCTCAAGGGCCCCGGCTGCACCATCTTCGACGTCCTGAACGCCACCGACTACGTGGTTCCGGCCCTTGAAATCCTCGATTCGAGGATCGAGATGGAGGGCCGGACCATCGTGGACACCATCTCGGACAACGCCGCCATGGGTGCCATGGTGGTGGGCGGACGCCCGGTGAAGCCGGACGCCGTCGACCTCCGCTGGGTCTCCGCCATCCTGTACAAGAACCAGACCGTGGAGGAAACCGGCGTGGCCGCGGGCGTCCTGGACCACCCGGCCAACGGCGTGCACTGGCTGGCCAACAAGATCGCCGCCCACGGGGACTCGATGAAGGCCGGCGACATCATCCTCGCCGGCTCCTTCACCCGTCCCCTCTGGGTCTACAAGGGCGACACCGTCCACGCCGACTACGGACCCTTGGGAGCTGTGACATGCCGCTTCGAGTAGAAGACACGTTTCGGCACGCGCTGGCCGCTGCGGACCGGCCGCTGGCAGGGATGTGGGTCTGCTCCGGCAGCCCGCTCATCGCCGAACTCTGCGCCGGGTCCGGCCTGGACTGGCTCCTGGTGGACGCCGAACACAGCCCCAACGGGCTCGAATCCATCCTCGCCCAGCTCCAGGCCATCCACGGCTACCCCGTCCACGCCCTCGTCCGTCCGCCCGTGAACGACACTGTCCTGATCAAGCAGTACCTGGACCTGGGCGTGCAGAACCTGCTGGTCCCCATGGTCAATTCCGTGGCCGAGGCGGAAGCGGCGGTGGCTGCTACCCGTTACCCGCCGCACGGGGTGCGCGGGGTCGGTTCCGCGCTGGCCCGCGCGGCCCGCTGGAACCGCGTTCCGGACTACCTCGCCCGGGCCGCGGACACCGTCAGCGTCACCGTCCAGATCGAGTCGACGGCCGCGGTTGAGGCCATGGAGGACATCCTGAAGGTCGACGGCGTGGACGCCATCTTCGTGGGCCCCTCCGACCTCGCTGCCTCGATGGGGTTGCTCGGCCAGCAGGAACACCCCGAGGTGCGAGCCGCCGTCGAACACTGCCTCGCCGCCGCAAAAGCGGCGGGCAAACCCGCGGGCGTCAACGCCTTCGCCCCCGCCACCGCCCGCGCCTATCTCGACGCCGGTGCCGCCTTCATCCTGGTGGGCGCCGACGTCGCCATCCTGGCCCGCGGCTCCGAAGCCCTCGCCGCCGAGTACGTCCCGAAAGCCCCGGTGGTTGAGCCTGTCGACACCCCGGCCAGCTACTGACCCGAACCGCTGGTTGAGCCTGTCGAAACCAGCGGGGGCCCGCTGGTTGAGCCTGTCGAAACCCCTTGATCTCGACAAGCTCGATCAGCGGGGCCCGCTGGTTGAGCCTGCCGAACCGCTTGATCTCGACAAGCTCGATCAGCGGACCACGCCACACACTTTTCCCGAGGAGACCCCCGCATGACCACTTCGCCCGTACTCTCCCCTGCCATCCCGCCGGCCTCCGTCTCTCCCGAACGTGAGGCCGCACTTCTCGCGTCCGTGCCCACCGGCCTGCTCATCAACGGCCAGTGGCGGGACGCGTCCGACGGCGGCACGTTCGACGTGCACGACCCCGCCACCGGGGAGGTACTCGCCACGCTGGCCTCGGCCACTGGCGAGGACGCCCTCGCCGCCCTCGACGCGGCAGACTCGATCCAGGCCTCCTGGGCACGGACCGCGCCGCGGGAACGGGCCGAGATTCTGCGCCGCGCCTTCGACCTGGTCACCGAACGCGCCGAGGACTTCGCACTGCTGATGACCCTGGAAATGGGCAAACCGCTTGCCGAATCCCGCGGCGAAGTCACCTACGGCGCCGAGTTCCTGCGCTGGTTCTCCGAGGAAACCGTCCGGGACTACGGCCGCTACCTCACCACCCCTGAGGGCAAGAACAAGATCCTCGTCCAGCACAAACCGGTCGGCCCGTGCCTGCTCATCACCCCGTGGAACTTCCCGCTCGCGATGGCCACCCGCAAGGTCGCGCCCGCCATCGCCGCCGGCTGCACCATGGTCCTCAAGCCCGCCAAACTCACCCCGCTCACAGCGCAGCTGTTTGCGCAGACCATGCTCGAGGCCGGCCTGCCCGCCGGCGTCCTCAACGTGGTCTCCTCCTCCAGCGCCTCCGGCATCTCCGGCCCGCTGCTGGCCGACCCGCGACTGCGCAAGGTCTCCTTCACCGGCTCCACCCCCGTGGGCAAGCGCCTCATGGCCGACGCCGCCCAGAACGTGCTGCGCACCTCGATGGAGCTCGGCGGGAACGCCCCGTTCATCGTGTTCGAGGACGCCGACCTGGACAAGGCCGTGGACGGGGCCATGGCCGCCAAGATGCGGAACATGGGCGAGGCCTGCACCGCCGCCAACCGGTTCCTCGTCCAGGAGTCCGTCGCCACCGACTTCACCGCCAAGTTCGCCGCAGCCATGGGCGCCCTGGCCACCGGACGCGGCACCGAACCGGAAACCCAGGTTGGTCCCCTGATTGACGCCGGCGCACGCAACGGCGTGCACGCTTTGGTGAGCGCCGCCGTCGACGCCGGAGCCACCGCCATCACCGGCGGCGCCCCGGTTGACGGTGCCGGCTACTTCTACCAGCCCACCGTGCTGGGCAACGTCCCCAACGACGCCGAAATCCTCCGCCAGGAGATCTTCGGGCCCGTCGCCCCCGTCACCACGTTCACCACCGAAGAGGACGCCATCCGCCTGTCAAACGCCAGTGAATACGGCCTGGCCTCCTACCTCTACAGCCGCGACTTCAACCGCCTCCTGCGGGTGGCCGAACAGATCGAATTCGGAATGGTCGGCTTCAACGCCGGCGTCTTCTCCAACGCCGCAGCACCCTTCGGCGGTGTCAAGCAATCCGGCCTCGGCCGCGAAGGCGGCTCCGAAGGCATCGCCGAATACACCACGACGCAGTACATCGGCATCGCCGACCCCTACGCCAACTGACACAGCGGCGTACCAACGCAGTGACATATCCACACAATGACGTGTCCACACAGCAAGGAAAAACATTGACTACTGTCCAGCACGGGCAGCGCAGCTCGGCAAGGGATAACCGCCGCGTAGCGTTTGCCACCATCATCGGAACCACCGTCGAGTGGTACGACTTCTTCATCTACGCCAACGCCGCGGGCCTGGTCTTCGCGAAACTGTTCTTCGAACCCGCAGGCAACGACATCGGCATCCTGATTTCCTTCGCCTCGGTGGGACTCAGCTTCCTTTTCCGTCCGCTGGGTGCCTTCCTGGCCGGACACTTCGGGGACCGGCTGGGCCGCCGCGCCATGCTGGTCATCACGCTGATCATGATGGGTGCAGCCACCACCCTCATCGGCGTGCTGCCGACCTTCGAGACGGCGGGCGTTGTGGCACCCATCCTGCTGCTGCTCCTGCGCATCCTGCAGGGCATTTCGGCTGGCGGCGAATGGGGCGGCGCCGTCCTGATGGCGGTCGAGCATGCACCCCGCGGCAAGCGGGGACTGTTCGGCGCCTTCCCCCAGCTGGGCGTTCCCCTGGGAATGCTGCTGGCCTCCGGCATCCTGGCCCTGATGTCCGGCGTGGTCTCCCCCGGTGCAGCCTTTGTGCAGTGGGGCTGGCGCATTCCGTTCCTGCTCAGCTTCGTCCTGATCGTCGTCGGCTTCATTGTCCGCCGCAGCGTGGAGGAAAGCCCGGTCTTCGAGGAGATCGCACAGAAGAAGCAGCAGACCCGCGTTCCGATCGTCGAACTCTTCAAGAAACACTGGCTGCTGGTCATCATCGCGGCGCTGGTCTTCGCGGGCAACAACGCCGCGGGCTACATGACCACCGGCGGCTACATCCTCAGCTATGCCGCCAATCCCGCCGGACTGGCCATGGACCGCACGGAAGTGCTCCTCGCAGTGACCGGCTCCGCTGCCCTGTGGTTCATGTTTACGCTGATCTCCGGCTACCTGGCGGACAGCATCGGCCGCAAGAAGACGTACCTCATCGGCTATGCCTGCCTCATCCTGACTGTGTTCCCGCTGTTCTGGCTGGTGAACACCGGTAACATCTGGGCGCTGTTCCTTGGCCTTGCGCTGTTCACGGTCGGGCTCGGCCTGACCTACGGCCCGCAGGCAGCCCTCTACAGCGAGCTGTTCCCCGCCTCCATCAGGTTCTCCGGCGTCGCGATCTCCTACGCGCTGGGTGCCATCATAGGCGGCGCCTTTGCTCCGATGATCGCCACCGCCCTGGTCCAGGCCACCGGAACAACAGCCTCGGTGTCCGTTTACCTGCTGATCGTGGCCCTCGTTTCAACGGCCGCGGTCCTGGTGATCCGAGATCGCAAGGGCATCGACCTGGGCATCAACAACCAGGCGGAGCAGGAGGTCGGCGCCACCATCTTCGACCGGCGCGGCGCCGCTCCGGCTGACGCCGCCAAAGCGTCTGCCAAGGTATAGACCTGCACACCAGCACTTACGGCTGGCCGGAGCAACACTTGTGGTTCGCTCCGGCCAGCAGTCGTTCGCCTCAAATCAAGGGTTCTGCACCCAAAGACAAGCCAGCGTCCCCGCCGACGGACAACACTTAGGTATGCCCGCCTCGCCGCCCGGTTGAGCGCACTTTCCTACTCGAAGTGGAGTACCTCTTGGAAACCTACGATGCCCTGCTCGCGTCCATCACCCCCGGCTCCGGCGAGACCCGGACCATTTTCGATCCCGCCACCGGCGGCGTCGTCGGCAAGGCGCCGGTCCACACCGTTGAGGACCTCGAAACCGCCGTCGCTGCTGCCGTCGCCGCCCAGCCGGCCTGGGCTGCGCTGGGCCACGACGCCCGGTCCGCCGCGCTACTCAAGGCCGCCGACGCCGTCGAACGCTCCGCCGAGGAACTCGCCCGGCTGCTCTCCCGCGAGCAGGGCAAACCCCTCAACGGCCCGAACGCCCGCTTCGAGGTCGGCGCCTGCGCCGCCTGGCTCCGCGCCACCGCCACCACCGAACTCAAACCCGAAGTAGTCGTCGACGACGGCGAAACCTACGCCGAACTCCACTACAAGCCCATCGGCGTCGTCGGCGCCATCGGCCCCTGGAACTGGCCCATGATGATCACCATCTGGCAGATCGCCCCCGCCCTGCGGATGGGCAACACCGCCGTCGTCAAACCCTCCAAAATGACCCCGCTCTCCGTCCTGGCCCTGGTCAAGGTCCTCAACGAAGAACTCCCCGACGGCGTCCTGTCCGTCATCTCCGGCGACCGCGAAGTCGGCGCCCGCCTCGCCGAACACCCCGCCGTCGGCAAGGTCATGTTCACCGGCTCCACCGCCGCCGGCAAGGCGATCATCAAATCCTCGGCCGACACCGTCAAGCGCCTCACCCTCGAACTCGGCGGCAACGACGCCGGCATCGTCCTGCCCGACGCCGACCCCAAAGCCATCGCCGAAGGCCTGTTCTGGGGCGCCTTCCTCAACACCGGACAGACCTGCGCCGCCCTCAAGCGCCTCTACGTCCACGACGACATCTACGACGCCGTCTGTGAAGAACTCACCAAAGTGGCCGCTGCGATGCCCATGGGTGTGGGCCTGAACGAGAACAACGTCCTGGGCCCGCTGCAGAACAAGGCCCAGTACGACATCGTCGCCAACCTCGTCGACGCCGCCCGCGAGAGTGGTGCCCGGATCCTGCTCGGCGGCAACCCCAGCGCCGACCAGCCAGGCTACTTCTACCCGACCACCCTCGTGGCGGACATCGACAACGACAACCCGCTCGTCGCCGAGGAGCAGTTCGGCCCGGCCCTCCCCATCATCCGGTACAGCACCATCGACCAGGCCGTGGAGTACGCCAACGCGCTCGACGTCGGACTCGGCGCCTCCGTCTGGTCCCCCAACCTGGCCGCAGCTCGCGAAGTCGCCGCCCGGATCGAAGCCGGCACCGTCTGGATCAACAAGCACGGCGCCGTGGACCCCCGCGTCCCCTTCGGCGGCGCCAAACAGTCCGGCTACGGCCTGGAATTCGGCGTCGAAGGCCTCAAGCACCTCGGCGTCCCCCAGGTCATCAACGGCTAGCCCAACCACCGGAACCTAAGGGCCGCCGTCGCTGCATTGCGACGGCGGCCCTAACTTTTGCGCCCCGGGGGCGGGTCGCCCGGCGGCTTGTAACCGGTCCGCCGGTTCCCGGTCCGCAGCGGCTCCGGCAATAGACTGAAGCCATGCCCCAGACCGGACTCTCCGCCAGCAGACGCTTCCTTCGCGGCCGGATCAGGACTGGGATGGTCCGGAGCCGGAATTCACTGGTCCCCGGGATCCAGATGACCTTCGGCGCCGTGGGAGCCTATGCCTTCGCAGAGTACGTCCTGGGCCATACCGGCCCTCTGTTCGCCGCCACGTCCGCCCTGATCGCCCTCGGCTTCTCCCGCGATCTGCGCATGCGAAGGGTGATGGAGGTGGGCCTGGGCTGCACCATCGGCATCGCCGTGGGCGACATGCTGCTCCACTGGCTCGGGGCCGGGATCTGGCAGGCCGCCGTCGTGCTTTTGGTCTCCATCCTGCTGGCCCGCTTCCTGGACAGCGGCAACATCTTCACCACCCAGCTGGCGCTGCAATCGCTGTTGGTGGTTCTGCTGCCGGCGCCTGCCGGCGGCCCCTTCACCCGCAGCATCGACGCGGTGGTGGGCGGCGTGGTCGCGCTGCTGGTCACCATCCTGGCGCCCAAGGATCCCCGCCGGGAACCGCGCAAGGACGTCCAGAAGCTGCTCCATGAACTCGCGGAAGTGCTCCGGGAATGCGCCGCAGCCCTGGTCGAGAGCGATTCCACCCGGGCCCCTGGCATGCCCTGGTCCGGGGCCGGAACAGCCAGCCTCTCGTGGATGCCATGCGGCACTCGCTGCGGGCGTCCGGCGAGGTGGCCACGCTGGCGCCTGCCTACCGGCGCCACCGGGAAGAACTGGACCGGCTGGAGCAGTCGCTCGAATACATCGACCTTGCCCTGCGCAACAGCCGCGTCTTCGCGCGCCGGCTCACCAGCTCCATCAATCACGCCGCGCTGTCCGACGAAGCCACCGAGAACATCGCCGAGGTGCTGATGGAGACAGGGGCGGCCGTGGAAGAGCTCTCGCTCGGCCTGGCTGAGGTGCAGGAGGGCGCCCGCCATGCCCACCTGCGCAGCGCGCGGCAGGACCTGGGCGAGATCGCCGGACGGCTGCATCCGAGGATGCTGAAGGTTCAGAAGCTCGAGGGCGAGACCGTGGTGATGCTGTTCCGGCCGCTCATGGTGGACCTGTTGGAAGCCACCGGCATCGATTCCCGCGAGGCGCGCGACCTCCTGCCCCCGCTGTAGGCGCCGCCGGTTGAGCTTGGGCCCACGACCGCTGGTAAAGCTTGGGCCCACGACCGCTGGCAGAGCTTGGGCCCACGACCGCTGGTTGTGCTTGTCGAAACCCACCGGTCGGGCAATGTCACACGCCCCGGTTAGTGTGGAGCAATGGCTACAAAGACTTCCCGGGTTTCCAAGGCGCCGGGCTATAAATGCGCGGAATGCGGCTGGACCACGGTCAAGTGGGTGGGCCGGTGCGGTGAGTGCCAGGCGTGGGGCACCGTTGAGGAAACCGGCGCCGCGGTGGCACGTACGACGGCGGCCACTACAGTTCTGGAGCCCGCCCGCCCCATTGCTGATATTGACGCCACCACGGCCGCCTACCTGCCCACTGGCGTGGACGAACTGGACCGCGTCCTCGGCGGCGGAGTGGTCCCCGGCGCCGTCATCCTGCTCGCGGGCGAGCCCGGCGTGGGAAAGTCCACCCTGCTCCTGGACGTGGCTGCCAAGTTCGCCCGGACAGGGCAGAGCGTCCTGTATGTGACGGGCGAGGAATCGGCGGCCCAGGTGAAACTGCGGGCGGAGCGGATCAGCGCGATCGCGGACACCCTCTACCTCTCAGCGGAGACTGACCTTGGCCAGGCGCTCGGTCAGGTGGAGAAGGTGGAACCGAAACTGCTGGTGGTGGACTCCGTGCAGACGCTCAGCAGCGCGGACGTGGAGGGCAGTTCCGGCGGCGTCTCCCAGGTCCGTGAGGTGGCTGCCTCGATCATTTCGGCGGCCAAGCGCCGGAACATGACCACGCTGCTGGTGGGGCATGTGACCAAGGACGGCTCCATCGCCGGGCCCCGCCTGCTGGAACACCTGGTGGACGTCGTTTGCCAGTTCGAGGGCGAGCGCCACTCCCGCCTCCGCCTGCTCAGGGCGGTCAAGAACCGCTACGGGCCCACCGACGACGTGGGCTGCTTCGACCTCACCGAGGACGGCATCCTGGGCCTCGCCGATCCAAGCGGACTGTTCGTCACCCGCACCAAGGACCCGGTATCCGGCACCTGTATCACGGTCACCATGGAGGGCCGCAGGCCGCTGCTTGCCGAGGTGCAGTCCCTGCTCGCCGAGACCCAGAACTCACAGCCGCGCCGGGCAACCAGCGGCTTGGACAGTTCGCGGGTGGCCATGCTCCTGGCGGTGCTGCAGCAGCGTGCCGGATGCCAGCTGCAAAAGGACGATTCCTACGTGGCCACGGTGGGCGGCGTGAAGCTCAGCGAGCCGGCCACCGACCTCGCTGTAGCGCTGGCAGTGGCGTCCGCGAAGCATAAGAAACCCCTGCCGCAGCGCCTCATCGCCTTCGGCGAGGTGGGCCTGGCCGGCGAGGTGCGCCCGGTTCCCGGCATCAATCAGCGCATCCATGAGGCCCACCGGCTGGGGTTCACGCACGCAGTGGTTCCCGCCAGCCCCACCGGTCCCGGCCCCATCCCGGCAGGCTTTACTGTGAAGGAAGTGGGCCACCTGACAGAGGTTCTGGAACTGCTCATCACCAAGCCCTGACCCGCTGTTGGCCTGAGGTCTGTTCGCCGTTCAGCAAAAAGCGGCCCGCGCCCGTCCCCTGGCGGTTCCAGGAGATGGCGCGGGCCGCTGCTGTTTAATGCAGCCCTTGGGCTACTTCTTGGCCGCGCGGGTGCGGACCAGGGCCGTGGCGCCCGCGGCGAGGCCAAGAAGACCCGCGACCAGCCCGATCCAGCCCGCGGCCTGGCCGCCGTTGGAACCTGTTGCCTGCGTTTCCGATGCGGGCGCGGCGTCCGGCGTGGCCGTTGCGGAACCATCAGAGGCTTCCGCCGCGGTGATGACGAACGAGGGCGCGGGGTGGTGCTCCTTCTCTTCAGCGGCCGGAACGGAAGCTGCGTCGGAGGATGTTGCGGACGTGTGGTCGTGTTCGGCCTCGGCCGCGTCGGCCCAGTTGACGGTAGTGCCGTCGGTGTAGCCCTGGGCCGCGGGCAGCATCAGGGTGGTGCCGGCTGCCGGGAGCCGGCCGACAGACAGAGTGAAGGTCTGGAATTCCTTCTGCCCGATTTGGTGGGCCGCATCGGCGGACCAGACCACGCTGGTTGGGGCCTTGGTGACCGTTGCGCCCGCAATTTCCACCGGCTTCGGCAGGGTGGTGGTGACCACCTGCGCCTTCCAGCCGTCCATCGGCTTCACGGAGACCGAGGTCAGCGGGGTGTCGGTGGGGAGCTTGACCTCCAGCCGGTTGGTCTTGGCCGAATCCGATTCGTTCGGAACGCTGAATGTCAGCTTGGTGAAGCCGCCCTCGGCGGTTGCGGAGGGGTCAACCGTGACGTGCGCGGAGGCGGCGGCGGCACCGGCGGCCAGGAGGCCGGCGGTGAGGGAGGCGGCTGCTGCGGTCTTGAGGGTACGGCGAATGGAGGTGTTCATGAGGTAGTGCCTTTCACGGAAAATCAGTCAGCGGCCCATGTACCATCGATGCGCCATCAAGGCGACACGGGCAGGTAGCTACGCGCCGCCGTCGGACCCTGACTTGAAAGCGGAACCGTCCGTAAAGGACCAGCCCGTTCTGAAAGGAACTCGTCTAGGCGGCCAAAGGCAGCGGCGGCCCGCGGCGGGTTGGCAGCCGGATGCCTGCGCGAGTGCGTGGGAGGATGACCGGAGTTGGAAAAGGCGCGGGGACGCGGGCGGGAAGGGTAGCTGCGGGTTCGGGCCGGCGCATAAGCGGCCGCAGCCAGGAGGCAAGTGCTGACAGCACGCGTTCCCCGCGGGCCAGCAGGACGGCGGCGCACAGGGTGGCCACGGCGTGCGCAGCGAACATGACGCCGTCGGATGCCGCGGAATGGACGCCTCCGGCGGCTGCCGACCCTGCGGCGGCCAGCGCGTCTGGAGTTATGGCACCCGGATCTAAAGCACCCGCATGGCCCGGCATCAGCGCCGCGGACTTCGGTGCGGCTGCACCCACGCCGCCCAGCGCGTCGAAGGCCCAGTGCAGCCAGAACTGGCCGCCGCCCAGCAGAGCCGCCAGGGCAGGAAACGAGAGCCGGAACGGCGTCATTGCGGCGACCGGAACCAGGGTCACAGCAAACAGCGCCGCCAGGATGGACGCCGAGGGAAGCTGGCCGCCGCCCGCAAGGTGCCCGCCGGCGGCAAACCCGATAACGAGCGAGCCGATCAGCCCGGTGCGGAAAAGCCGGAACGAAGCACGGGGCATCATCAGCGGTCCTTTCCGGAAGATCGACGGGCAGAGCGGAGGTCACAGCAATTCTACGGTCCGGCCCCCCGCCGCTGCTGCTACGGGACCACCATTCCGGGGCGCGCCCAAACCGGTAACAAACCCGGCCTAGGCCCAAGGTTTTCCCACGCTGCCGTATCTACGGTCGGAGGTGTTACAGCAGCTCCGGGCCTGCGAGGGAGGCACCGATGGAACTCCGAGGTTTCCTCCACCTCTTCCGCGCGGCCCTGGTCACCGCGGTGGCGGTCTCTCTGGCCGCCGCCGGCCACGTGCTGGGTGGTGGCCATCCTCCGGACATCGGGACAGTGGCCGTGACGGCAGCAGTCCTGTTGGCCCCGGCCGTCTGGCTCGCGCGGCGGCAGCTGTCGTTCGCTGTCCTTTTCGCGCTGCTCGGCGCCGGCCAGCTGACGCTGCACATGGCCTTTGCAGCTTTCTCCCCCGGTGCTTCCTGCCTGCCCCAACTGCCCCTGCCCCAACTGCCCCTTGCCCAGCCGCCGCTTGCCCAGCTACCCAGCGGCCTGACACCGCTGGCCGGCAGTTCGACGCACTACGGGCATGGGAGCCTGAACTGCACGGCGGCAGTGGAAACCTTGGCCATGGACGACGGCGCCAACTCGCCCGCCATGCTGGCAGGCCACCTTGTCGCCATGCTGGCCACCGCCTGGCTGTTGCGGCGGGGCGAGGCCGCACTGTGGCAGCTCCTGGCGTGGCTCCAGCCGCTGGTGCAGCTCCCCCGGCCCGCCGGGTTCACGCCCGCCAGCCACCGCCCTGCAGCCTGGCCCACGGGTTTAGTAGCCGCCCAGTGCCGCAACCTGCGGCATGCCACTCTTCGGGGTCCGCCCCCGGTGACCCTCCCGCGCACGATTCAGTAACTTTCCTGCGTATGGCCATCGAGCCTGCGGCGGGGGTGCCGGGACGCTGCCTGACCATCCATCACCCCCGCTGCCCCCGGCGTGAGCGCGGCAGCACCCGCGAAAGGCCCCGTCATGACCACCTCAACAAACCGTGCTGCGAAGTCCCGAGCCCCGAAAACTTCTGCCTCGAAATCCTCCGCACTGAAAAATTCTGGCCTGAAAACCGTCACCGTCGCAGCGGCGGCGGCCAGTCTCATGGTCCTGGGTGTCGGCTCAGCATCCGCCCACGTCCACGTGGACCCGGCCACAACCTCGGCCGGGGCCTTCTCGCAGCTGACCTTCAGGGTTCCCAGCGAGTCCGCTACCGCCAAGACCACCAAAGTCAGCGTCACGCTGCCCACGGCAACGCCGTTCACCTCCGTTTCGGTCAAGCCCATGGACGGCTGGACAGCGAAGATCACCGAGGCGGCCCTGCCCGCACCCGTCACCGTGGAAGGGGCCAAGGTCACCAAGGCCGCCGCCACGGTCACCTGGACCGCCGACGCGGCCCACCAACTCGGCCCGCATGAGTACCAGACGTTCTCCATCTCCGTCGGCCGACTTCCGGAAACCGGGACGACCGTGGCCCTGCCCGCGGCACAGACCTACTCCGACGGAACGGTGGTGAACTGGAACCAGCCCGAAACCGCCGGCCAGCCCGAGCCCGAGCACCCGGTCCCGTCGTTCGTCACCACCGCGGCCGCGGACGAACATTCCCATGCGGCACCCGCTGCCTCGGCGGCCCCGGCCGCAGACAGGACAACTGCAGAAACGGCGGCGGCGGCGTCGACCACCCCGGTCGCGGCCTCGCCTGACAACACGTTCGGCATCGTCGGCCTCGGCGCGGGCCTGCTCGGCCTGGCTGCCGGGACCGCGGCACTGGTGCGGACCAGGAAGCCGTGAGGTTTAGGCGCGGGTGACCACGAGCGCCGCGCTGTGCCCGCCGAACCCGAAGGCATTGACGAGCCCCGCCGTTGCGGTGCTGCCGCTGACGGTACCGGTGATGACGTTGAGCTCCACCTCGGGGTCAAGGGCGTCCACGTTGTAGGTGCCGGGCAGGTTGCCGGTCCGGAGGGCCTGCAGCGTGGCGATGGCGGCAAGAGCTCCCGCTCCGCCGAGCAGGTGCCCGGTGAGCGACTTCGTGGAGGTCACCGGGACTTGGTCACCGGCAATGGTCTTGATGGCCTGCGCCTCCAGCCGGTCGCCCACGGGCGTCGAGGTGGCGTGCGCGTGCACGAATCCGATGTCCGTCCCGCGGAGGCCGGCGGAGGCAAGGGCCTTCTCCATGACCCGCACCTGCATGTCCGGATCGGCTGCCACGATGTCGTTCGCGTCCGAGGTCACGGCTGCCCCGGCTATGCCGCCCAGCACTTCCGCACCCCGGGCACGTGCGTGGTCCTCACTCTCCAGCACCACGATCCCGGCGCCCTCGGACAGGACGAACCCGTCGCGGTCCCGGTCGAACGGCCGCGAAGCCCGCTCCGGATCGTCGTTGCGCGTGGAGAGCGCCCGGATCTGGGAAAAACCGCTGATGATCAGTTCATTGACGGAGGCATCAACGCCGCCGGCAATTACGACGTCGGCGGCCCCGGACCTGATCATTTCGGCACCTTGGGCAATTGCCTCGGCCCCGGACGCACAGGCGCTGACCGGAGTGCGTGCCCCGCCGTTGGCGCCGAGGTCGATCGAAACCCACGCCGATGGTCCGTTTACCATGAGCCGGGTCAGAGTGTGCGGCGAAACCTTGCGCGGGCCGCCCTTGTCCAGTTCCCTGACCTGTGCGAGCACGGTATCCATGCCGCCGTAGGCCGACCCGATCACGACGGCCAACCGCTCCGGTTCGACGCTCGGCTTCCCCGCCTGCTCCCAGGCTTCGCGGGAGGCAACGAGTGCCAACTGCCCGCAGCGGTCCATCCGCTTCAGCTCGCGGGTGCTCAGGAATGCGCCCAGGTCGGCCGTGACCCGGCCGGCGATGCGCACCGGCAGGGCTTCAGCCCAGCCGTCCTGCAGCGCCGCGATGCCCGAGCGCCCGGCCAGCATCGCTTCCCACGTCTCCGCCACGGTGGCCCCGAGCGGGTTCATCGAACCCATGCCGGTCACGACGACACTGGTTGATCCTGTAACAGGTGTTACGGCAGACTGCTGGTTTGTGGTCACGGCGATACCTTGCTTCGTTGGTTGGGAGACCGTTCGGGAACCGGAGCCCCGCGTTGGCACAGTTACTTTGCGGGGTTGTGCGTCCCGATAGGTACCAGCGTGAGGTCCGGATGGTTCTTCTCGATGCGGCGCAGGGCCCAGACGTCATTGAAGAGGGCCAGGTATTCGCCGTCGGACCGCAGCAGCACCTCGGCGCCCGGCACGTTGGCCAGCGCCGGCATGGCGTCCGCCGTCGTGATCCTGGCCATGGAGTACGGGAGGCGTTCCAGCCGCATCGGCGCGCTGAAGTCGTGCGCCATGCGGTCCTCCACCACTTCGAACTGCATGGGTCCGACGGCGGCAAGCACGGGCGCCTGGTCACCGCGGACGTCGGAGCGCAGCACCTGGATGACTCCCTCGTGCTCAAGTTGCTCGATGCCGCGGCGGAACTGCTTGAAGCGGCTGGGGTCCTTGGAACGGGCAACCTGGAAGTGCTCCGGAGCGAACAGCGGAATGGCCGGGAACTCCACGGCTTCCTCAAGGAACAGGCTGTCGCCCACACGCAGCGAGGACGCGTTGACCAGACCCACGACGTCGCCCGGGTAGGCCTCGTCTATGACCTCGCGTTCCCGGCCGAAAACCTGCTGCGCGTACTTCGTGGCGAACGACTTTCCGGTGCGGGTCTGGGTGACCACCATGCCGCGCTCGAACACGCCCGAGCAGACGCGGATAAAGGCCACGTGGTCGCGGTGGGCCTTGTTCATGCCTGCCTGGACCTTGAAGACGAAGCCGGAGAACGGCGATTCGACGGCACGCGGGGTGCCCTCGATGTCAGGCCGGGGCGCAGCCGGCGGGGCGAAGTCCACCAGCGCGTCCAGAAGTTCCTTGACGCCGAAGTTCAGCGCCGCGGAGCTGAACAGGATCGGGGTGGCCTTGCCGGCGTGGAAGCTCTCGACGTCGAAGCCGAGGTTGGACTCGATAACCAAGCCAGCCTCGTCGACGGCGTCCGTCCAGTTGCGGCCCTGGCTTTCGGCCGCCTCTTCGGGAGTGAAGTACTCGGTGAGGGCAATGCTGGCACCGGCGTTGTTCCGCT
The DNA here is from genome assembly GCF_030815865.1 of Arthrobacter globiformis. Taxonomy (NCBI): domain Bacteria; kingdom Bacillati; phylum Actinomycetota; class Actinomycetes; order Micrococcales; family Micrococcaceae; genus Arthrobacter; species Arthrobacter globiformis. The sequence continues at coordinate 521,151 of NZ_JAUSXI010000001.1, read as the reverse complement.
GGAAACGCGCGAACCTGCCGTTGCGCAGGTCCCAGACGCCGCGGAAATCGCCGGAGATGCCCACGGCCCAGGTCAGGGGCATGGGCTGCAGCCCGGTGCGCTCCGTGATCTCGTCCATGAGGGCCAACGCGTCCAGGCCCGGGCGGTCCCACTTATTGATGACCGTGATGATGGGGAGGTTCCGCTGCTTGCAGACCTCGAACAGCTTCATGGTCTGCGTCTCAAGGCCCTTGGCCGCGTCCACCAGCATCACGGCGCAGTCGACGGCGGCGAGCACGCGGTAGGTGTCCTCGGAGAAGTCGGCGTGCCCGGGGGTGTCCAGCAGGTTGATCACGGTGTCCCGGTAGGAGAACTGCAGGGCAGCCGAGCTGATGGAGATGCCGCGGTCCTTCTCCATCTGCATCCAGTCCGAGACCGTCTCCTTGCGGTTGGCCTTGCCGCTGGAAGCGCCAGCGGTGCCGATCACCTTGGCGTGCAGGGCGAGGGCCTCGGTAAGCGTGGACTTGCCGGCGTCCGGGTGGGAGATGACGGCAAACGTCCGGCGGCGGGAGGCCTGCTTGTGGATCTCGTGCACTCGGGCGGGGCTCTGCACTTCTTGGGACACGGTGCTACTTTCACTGCGATCCGCGGGGGATCCTGGTTGGAAAATCTGGAACGGCCTGGAAAAGTCTCCGTGGCATCAGATGGCGACATCAGATGCTCCGAAAATCCGGCGGCCGGGTGGCGGCCGAACCTGCCAGCCAAGGCTTCAAGTTTATCGCAGGGGCGGAATCCGCACCGAAGGCGGCTAAAAGTGCCCCTCAGCCAGCGGCCGTCTGACGCACTCCGGATGCGTGTTCCGCAGGTCCCCGACGGGGCACTTTGAGGCTTGCCCGTGCGGTTGCTGGGGTAATCTACCTCTAGGATGGTGCATGCGGGAAACCGAGTACTTTTGATCCTGCCGGCGGACTAGTGAAAACCGGCAAACCTGCAGGACCGCCTGCACCTTTGAAGGGAATATCTATGGCTCGCAGCCCTGAAGAATCGCTCAAAGCGACTTTGGGGAGGGTGGCCCCGGGGACCGCGTTGCGGGACGGCCTGGAACGCATTCTCCGCGGACGCACCGGCGCGCTGATCGTGTTGGGCTCGGACCGGACCATCGACTCGATCTGTTCCGGCGGCTTCGACATCGGCATCGACTTCTCGCCCACCAGGCTCCGCGAACTGGCCAAAATGGACGGCGCAATCATCTGCGACAGGGATGCCGGCAACATCCTGCGGGCGGCCGTCCAGCTGGTGCCGGACCCAAGCATCGAAACCCAGGAATCCGGCACCCGCCACCGGACCGCCGAACGCGTCGCCATCCAGACCGGCGTGCCGGTGATCTCGGTGAGCCAGTCCATGCAGATCATCGCCTTGTACGTCAACGGGCTGCGGCATGTGCTCGAGGGCTCCGAAAAGGTCCTGGCCCGCGCCAACCAGGCCCTGGCCACGCTGGAACGCTACCGTTCGCGGCTGGACCAGGTGACCAGCTCGCTCTCCGCCCTGGAGATTGAGGCCATGGTGACGGTCCGCGATGTGGCCGTGACCCTGCAGCGCCAGGAGATGGTGCGCCGGATCTCCGAGGAGATCTCGCAATATGTGCTGGAGCTCGGCGAGGACGGCAGGCTGCTGTCCCTCCAACTGGACGAGCTCACGGTCGGCCGCGGCCCGGGCAGCGACATCATCATCCGCGACTATGCCGGGCCGAACGCATCTCCCGAAGACATCGACGGCGCGGTCAGCGCGCTCCTCAACCTCGGCCCAACCGAACTGATCGACCTCAGCAAGATCGCGGGGATCATCGGCTTCGCCGGCGGCGTGGACACCCTCGACGCCGTGGTGCAGCCGCGGGGCTACCGGCTCCTGTCCGGACTCAAGGCCGTTCCGAAAGCTGTCGCGGACAGGCTGGTGGACCACTTCGGCGGGCTGCAGTACCTCATGGCTGCGACCATTGACGACCTGATGACCGTGGACGGCATCGGCGACCAGCGTGCCCGCACGGTCCGCGAGGGCCTCAGCCGGATGGCCGAAGCCAGCCTGCTGGACAGGTTCCTCTAATTCCCAACGGGCAGCGTCAGCTGAGCTGGAAGACTGTCGGCGGGCTGACCTTGGCGCCAAGCTTCGCGATGAACACGTAGTACCCGCTGCCGGCAACCGATCCGTCCGGCACCTGCCCGCAGCCCTGCACGGAACGGTTTCGCGGCCACGGGAAGTTCGCCGTTTCGCTCTTGCCGGGCGCGATGGTCTTGACGAGGTCGGTAGTGGCAGCCTGGCAGTCGGCGGATGAGAAGACGCGGTCCGAGCCGCTGGTGATCAGGAAGTCCATCTGCGAGGTGCCGATGTTCACCTTGCAGGGAAGCTTTCCGCCGTTGGTGACCGTGAGGCTCAGCACCGGCTTCTCGTCTGCGGCGTAGGACGTCTTGTTGGTGGCCGCCTTGACCGTCACGAGCTTCTGTTCGCACGTGGGCGAGGCGGATGGAGTTGCAGAAGGGCTTGACGACGGCGTTGCCCCAGGCTGCGCGGCGCCTGTGCCCTGCGTTGAGGAACCCTGCGTGGAGTCCTCTGCGGAGACCTGCTGGGCGCCGCCGAGGAGGCTGGTAACCGTTGCGACCCCGCCGCCGATCAGGCCCAGGACCAGCAGCAGCGCCACTCCGGCAAAGAGCCGACGGCGGCGGTACACGGCCGGGCTCGGCTTGCGCCCTGCGCGGGGCGCTGTTTTGCCGGCTGCTGTTGTCTGTGCCGCCGGTTTCGGTGACCGGTTCCGGCCCGCGCCGGAGTTCGGAGTGTCTTGCCTGCCCATCCTTCTAGGCTAAGTAACAGGGGGCTTTCTGCGGCCCCACCACGCCGCCCCGGCCCCACCATGTCCAATTCGTGACTCAAATTCGGGTGACAACTGTCAGCACACTTACTAAAATTGAATCCCGGTTACCATTTACCGGGCCGAGTTGGAGAGGACCACTGATGGTAGATCACGTGTCTGGCGGTCACCTCGAACGCGTTCTTCTGCCCCTGACGTTTGGCAAACATCAGAGCCAGGGGACCGAGTTCACGGTGCTTGCGGTTGAGATCTGGAACACCGGCATAGTGGTGAACCTGCACCTCGCATCAGTCAATGAAGACGTGCCGCACAACCCCGAAATCGTCGTCCATGACCACTTCGGCACAGAGTACAAGCTGGATGAGGTGGCCACCGTCGGCTCCCGCCAACTGCAGTTCTTTGCGCCCTCAATACCGGAAGGAACACGCAGCCTGACCATCCGCTCCGTTGATGACCCTGACAGCGCCAGCTTCGTGGTGGCCCTGGCTGTTCCGGCAGTCAACGGCCGCGGCGGTGAAACCGTGCACGGCCATGTGCGGCGGTTGCCTGCCCGGCGGGAGGGGCTGCCGCCCAGCGAGCAGCAGGAGGCCAGCTGACGGCATCCACCGGGAACCGCCGTCTGGGTTTTCAACTAGAGTGTTGGCATCAAAACCATAGCCGACTTCCCCGACCTGACAGACGTCCACTCCTCGTTGGAGGACTGGTTCGACGCCGAAGCCCGGGATTTGCCGTGGCGCTCGCCCGACTGCCCGCCTTGGGGCGTGCTGGTCAGCGAGATCATGCTGCAGCAGACCCCCGTGGTTCGTGTGCTGCCGGTCTGGGAAGAGTGGCTGCGACGCTGGCCGGAGCCTGCAGCGCTGGCACGGGAACCCGCCGGTGAAGCGGTCCGCGCCTGGGGCCGGCTGGGCTATCCGCGGCGCGCGCTCAGGCTGCATGGTGCTGCAGTCGCCATCGAAGGCGAACACGGCGGCAGGGTCCCGCAGGACTACGCCGAGCTGCTCGGACTCCCGGGCGTGGGCAGCTACACGGCGGCCGCCGTCGCCGCTTTCGCCTTTGGGCGTCGCGAGACGGTGGTGGACACCAACATCCGCCGCGTCCACGCGCGGCTCTTTTCCGGGTCCGCCCTGCCCGCCCCGGCCCTGACGGCCGCGGAGATGCGGCTTGCCGCGGAACTGCTGCCGTCCGACGCCGGCAGTTCCGTCCGCTGGAACGCTTCGGTCATGGAGCTGGGGGCGCTGGTGTGCACGGCACGGGCACCCAAGTGCGCCGCCTGCCCCGTACGAGACCGGTGCGCCTGGCTCGCCGCCGGCGAGCCGCCGCCGGCATACACGCCCAAGGGCCAGGCATGGCACGGCACGGACCGCCAGGTCCGAGGCGGCGTGATGGCCGTCCTCCGGCTGGCGGACGCGCCGGTGCCGGCGGAGATGTTCCAGCAAGCCCCCGCCGACCTCGGGTTCGACGCCGCCGGCATCGGCGTGCCGCTGGCCGCCCTGCACCGGCTGAACTGCGCGCCGGAGCAGCTGGAACGGGCGCTGGAGGGCCTCCTGGAGGACGGCCTCGCCGAACTGCACCAGGGCGGGTACCGGCTGCCCGCCTGAGCGGCCCCGTCCAGGTCGCCTCCGCACGGATTTTTGGTCTCAATTTGGCACCCGCCAGCGTGTCCGGATAACGATGAGGGCGCCAGTTTTGGCCCGACCGGGTCCCCTTCGGGACGCCGGATCTACGCTGAGGTATGGGCAAGACAGGGGTACTTTTGGCCACAATCACGACGACGGCACTCCTTTCGGGGTGCCATGCTTTCGAGGCGGCGTGTCCGGCAATTGCCCAGGCGTCAGGGGTCGCGGTCACGGTGGCCGCAGGCTACGCGCCCGAGGTGAAGACGCTTCGTTTGAAGGCCTGCCAGGACGGCAAGTGCAAAGAGGACACGCTTCAGCTCGTAGCGGGCTCCGTGCCGGTTGATCTGGGCTGCGCCGATGATTCCAGGCCCGATGCCGTGTGTTCGGCAACGTCCAGGCCGGACGGCACGCAGCGGGGAATGCTGAATCTGGACACGCTGGGCGAGTCCCCGATCGACGTCACGGCCAGCGGGCGGTACGCCAACGGCAAGCCGTTGCCCGTGCGCACGCTGAGCTTTGCCCCAAGGGCCAGCTACCCGTTTGGCGAGCAATGCGGACGGTTTGTCTCGGCGTCCGTGGTGCTGGATGCGGCGGGCCTCAGGCAGGACAGGTAGCCTGGCCTGAACCGGCTCAGGGTTCCCCGAAACCGTCCTCGACCAGCCCCGCCACATACGCCACGGCCCGCTCGGCGTCGGGTCCGTACGCTTCCACGTGCAGTACCGATCCCTTGCCGGCTCCCAGTGTCATCAGCCCGGTCATGGAGGCGCCGTCCACTCCGTTCACGGTCACGTCCGCGTCCAGCCCGGATAGGCCGCCTGCTATCTTGGCGGCTGGCCGCGCATGCATGCCTGCGAGGTTTACGAGCTCGAAGTCGCCGGTGGCATCCGGGGCGGCTACGGCCGCCGGTTCTCCCGCTGCCGCTTCTTGCGCTGCCGGGGCGGCGTTTACAGCGTGGCCGCCCGCGGTTTGCCCCGCGGGCTGCATTCCGGGCTCCTCCCCGGCAGTGGCAGCAGCCATGTGATTCTGTGCCTTGGCCCGCGACGCGGGATAGCCATGGGTGGCCTCGGCTGCATGCCGGACAGCATGAACGCTGGCTCCTCCCTGGGCCGCCACCGCTGCCGCCACGAGGCCCTCGATGATCGGGGCGTCAGCTAGGAGCACGGTGCCGCTGCCCTCGGCGAATTCCATTGCTGATTCCGCGGTCATCACGGCCGAGCCCAGATCGGTCAGCACCACTACGCCGTCGCCTCCGGCAGCGGTTTCCAAGGCCGCCATCACCTTTTCCATGCTGGTTCCGATCCGGCCGTCGGACGTTCCACCGGCCGGAACCATCATCACGTCCGGTGCCATCTGGGCCGCGAGTTCCACGGCGCCGTCGGCAATCTTGTCACTGTGCGAAACCACCACGATCCGCACCGTCATGCGGCGGCTCCCGCAGCTGCGCGGAGGATGAGGGCACTTGAGGCGGCTCCGGGGTCCCGGTGGCCGGCGCTTCGCTCCCCGAGGTAGCTGGCCCTGCCCTTGCGCGCCACCAGCGGATCAGTCGCCACGGCGCCGGCCTCGGCAGCCTCCGCCGCGGCGATCAGGACTGCCAGCGTGTCGCCGTCGGCCGCTGCCGCTGCGGCTGCGTCAACGGCAGGGGTCCAGGCGTCAACCATCGTCTTGTCGCCCGCCTCGGCCTTCCCCCTGGCCACGATGCCGTCCCGCGCCGCTGCGAGTGCTGCAGCGAGCGCTGCGGCGTCGATGTACGCGGCATCGCCCAGCGTGGTTGCGGCCCGCAGGAATGCCGTGCCGTAGAGCGGGCCCGCAGCCCCGCCGACCTTAGACATCAAAGCCATGGCCGTCAGCTTGAGCGCTGCGCCAGGGGTCTCGGGAGGACTTTCAGCGAGCTTGTCGAGCACCGCCTGGAAGCCGCGGTCCATGTTTTCGCCGTGGTCAGAGTCGCCGATGGCCCTGTCCAGCTCGATTAGCTCCACCCTGTGCTCCGCCATCGCCTGGGCGGACAGCGTCAGCCATTTGACGGCCCAGGTCACGTCCAGCGCCACCGCTACACGCCCCATCGCAGGGCCGGCGTGTGCACAGGCGCATCCCAGAGGGCCGTCATCTCGTCGTCAAGCCGCAGTACCGAGATGGAACAGCCCTGCATCTCGAGGGACGTGATGTAGTTCCCCACCAGGGAACGCTCCACTGAGAGGCCCCGCTCCGCCAGGATCTGGGCGGCCCGGCGGTAGACGATGTACAGCTCGCTCAGCGGCGTTCCACCCATGCCGTTGACGAACAGGAGCACTTTCTCCCCCGACGCGGCTCCGAGGTCGCTGAGGATCGGTTCCAGCAGGCGGCTGGTGATGCCGTCGGCGTTTTCCATGGCGATCTTGTGCCGCCCCGGCTCGCCATGGATCCCGATGCCGATTTCGATCTCGTTGTCCTCGAGGTCGAAGCTCGGAGAACCGGCATGGGGCACCGTGCAGGCCGAGAGCGCAACGCCCATGGTCCGCACGTTTTGGTTCACGCGGTCACCGGTGGCCGCCACTGCATCGAGGTCGTCGCCGCGCTCGGCTGCGGCCCCGGCAATCTTCTCCACCAGGACTGTGCCGCCCACTCCCCTGCGGCCGGCCGTGTACAACGAATCCTCCACCGCGACGTCGTCATTGACCAGCACGGTGCGGACTTCAACGCCCTCGGCCTGCACCATCTCGGCCGCAGTCTCGAAGTTCAGCACGTCGCCGGTGTAGTTCTTGACGATATGGACCACCCCGGCCCCGGAGTTCACCGCGAGTGTGGCCGGAATGATCTGGTCGGGGGTCGGGGAGGTAAAGACCGCGCCGGGCACAGCGGCGTCGAGCATACCGCGTCCCACAAAGCCGGCGTGGAGCGGTTCATGCCCGCTGCCACCGCCGGACACCAGGCCGACTTTGCCGGCAACGGGGGCGTCCTTTCGAGTGACGTACTTCGGATCGGCGCTAACGGTCACTAGGTCTGCATGGGCTAAACCGAATCCCTCCACGGATTCATCCACAACAGCGCGGGGGTCATTGATGAGCTTTTTCACGGCCGGCTCCTGGGCTCTCGGTGCTTCATTGACATCGGTCAGGATGTGCTTTGACCCTACTACCGGCACCTGCTGCGCGGTAGTTCTGAAATGGCGGAAGGGACAGCCCCCAATGCTGTCCCTTCCGGTTCCCAAGAGTTTATCCAGCAAATTTATAAAAGGAAAGGAGTGTTACGCGGCGACTTGAGCGGATCTTGATCAGTTTCAGCGGCAAAACCGAGAAGGCGCTGCAACGATTGCCGGGTCAGGTCGTCGACCACGTTAAACCGCACCGGATGGAGTGAGCCATCAAGCCCCAACGCATGCTGCAGAAAACCGCCGGGGTGCTAATCGCCGCGGCGGCGATAGGCACAGCCGCACTTCTGTGGCTCGCCGTTACCGCCACCGTCCCGGCGGCGGTAATCGCCCCCAGCAGGGGAATGCTGCTGGGTATCTGGGGCGTGCTTTATGTGGCCGAAGCCCCCGCGCCCTGGTTGCTGACGACGGCGATCGCCGTCGCCTTCGTGCTCGTTGCCGGAATCGCGCTGGCCGATAGGCACATTTCTCTGAAGTCGCGCCGTTCAGCAAACCCGGGACAGCCACTGGCACCGCGCCTCGTCATGGCGAAGACCAGGGGCGTTTACGCCGGAGCTGTCACGCTCACTGTCCTCATCCCGGCGCACAACGAAGCCGCGTCCCTGCCTTCGACACTTGCATCGCTGCTCGCCCAGCCGCAGCCGCCGCAGCGGATCATCGTCGTGGCGGACAACTGCACCGACGCCACGGCAGACATTGCGCGCGCGGCCGGAGTCGAAGTTCTGGAGACGGTGGGCAACAGCCAAAAGAAAGCCGGAGCCCTTAACCAGGCACTGAAGCAGCTGCTCCCCGGACAGGGCGACAACGATCTTGTGATGGTGATGGACGCCGACACCCTGCTCGACGACGGATTCCTGGCCTGCGCCGTCGAGTACTTCACGCGGGACAGGGCGCTCATGGCCGTCGGCGGCCTCTTTTACGGCGAACAGGGCCACGGGCTGCTCGGCCAGTTCCAGCGCAACGAATACATCAGGTACGCCAGAGACATGAGGCGCCGGCTGGGCCGGGTTTTCGTGCTCACGGGAACCGCATCGGTCTTCCGGCCAGCTGCCCTGCGGGCCGTGGCGGAGAACCGCGGAAAGTCGCTGCCAGGCGTGACAGGGGGTGTCTACGACACCTGGGCGCTCACTGAGGACAATGAGCTGACCATCGCCCTGAAATCGCTCGGCGGCCTTATGGTCTCACCGTCGGAGTGCGCAGTGGTTACCGAGCTCATGCCAACGTGGCGGACGCTCTGGGCCCAGCGCCTGCGGTGGCAGCGCGGTGCCCTGGAAAACCTGGGGGCATATGGCCTGACTCCGCCGACAGGACGGTACTGGGCGCAGCAGTTCGGCCTCGGTTACGGCGTCATCGCCCTGAGCTCCTATCTGCTGCTGATTCTCCTGACGGTGCTGGCACTCGACACGTGGATCTGGTTCCCCTTCTGGCTGGGGCTGGGCCTGCCTTTCTCCTTTGAACGGGTGGTCACTGTCTGGCGCGGAGGCTGGCCTGCACGCTTCCTGGCCCTGACCGTCGTCCCGGAACTGTTGTTCGACATGTTCCTCAACGTGGTCTACGTGAAGGGCATCATCGACATGTCTGCAGGCCGGGAGGCCAGCTGGAAGCACCTGGCAAAGGGGTGCTGAGCATGATTGCAGCAGCAGTTCCCGCGGGCGTTCTTCTGCCCGAGTCGCTGCTTTTCACCGACTGGTTCCGCGTCATGGCGGCCTTCGTGGCGGTGAACACGGTGATGTACGCCGCGCTGGCCGTGGCCAAGGTCCTCCCGAAGCTGCAGCTGCCGGACTGGAGGCGCGGCCAGCGAGCCGAGCCCCGCGGCATCTACCCGGACGGGCAGGCTGAACCGGAATCCAGCCTCGCGGAGATCGGGGCGGGCTCTAGAGAGCCTTGATCATCCGCGTATTGCCCAGCGTGTTGGGCTTCACGCGCGCAAGATCCAGGAATTCCGCCACGCCTTCGTCATGCGAGCGCAGCAGCTCGGAGTACACCTGCGGATCCACTGCCGATTGGTCCGCCATGACCTCGAAGCCGTGCCGCTTGAAAAAGTCCACCTCGAAGGTCAGGCAGAACACCCGCGACACGCCCAGCGCCGCGGCCTGCTTCAGGAGACTCTCGACGAGGACGTGCCCCACTCCCCTGCCGCGCCAGGCATCCGAGGCGGCAAGGGTGCGGACTTCTGCGAGATCCTCCCACATGACGTGCAGGGCGCCGCAACCGATAACCTCGCCGGCTGCCGACTCAGCTATCAGGAACTCCTGCAGGCTCTCGTAATAGGCCACCGTCTCCTTGGCCATCAGTATTCGCTCTTCCGCCAGCGGCGCCACCAGTTTCTTGATGGCAGCCACATCACTGGTCCGGGCAGGGCGAACGGTGAAGGAGTCAGTCACAGCCCCCATCTTACGGCGACGGCCGCGGTCGCCTCCGGCTCGAAGATCACAGGCCCAGATCCGCCGGCAGCTCGATGTCCTTGCCGAGGACGTTCCTGGCCAGGAAGTGTTCAACCACGCCGTACCAGACCTTGGCATGCTGCGGCTGCAGGATCCAGTGGTTCTCGTCAGGGTAGAAGAGGAACCGGTGGCTCGTCTGCCCGTTCTCGTCGGACGCGAGCTGAGACTTGGAGAGCAGTTCGTACCAGAGCCGCAGGCCCTCCCCAATGGGTACCCGGTAGTCCTTGTCGCCGTGGATGACCAGCATGGGCGTCCGGATCTTCTCGACGTGCAGGTGCGGGGAGTTCTCCAGCGTCATCTCCGCCGTCATCTCCTTGAGCCAGTACTGCGACGCGTCGGTGGTGGGCCCGAACTGGTCCAGCGCCCACAGGCTGGCATGGGTGACGATCGCCTTGAAGCGGTCCGTCTGCCCGGCCACCCAGTTGGCCATGTAGCCGCCGAAGGAGCCGCCCATCGCGGCGGTGCGGCTTTCGTCGATGTCCGGCCGCTGCACCACCGCATCCGTGATGGCCATGAGATCCGTGAACGGCGCCTTGCCCCAGCCACCCCAGCCCCGCTGGATGTATTCCTGGCCGTAGCCCGTGGACAGGGCGGGGTCCGGCAGCAGGACAGCGTAGCCGCGGGCCGTGAGCAGCCACGGGTTCCAGCGCCAGGTCCACGCGTTCCAGGAACCCAGCGGACCGCCATGGATCCACAGCAGCAGCGGCGCCGGGCTCTCGGCGGAGGCCCCGGCTGGCAGGGCCAGGTAGGCGGGCACGCGGGTGCCGTCGGCCGCCGTCGCCTCCACCCGCTCCAACGACCCCTCGGTTTGCGGCCGTTCTGCCGGGGACGGCAGCCGCATCACATCCCCGCTGGCGAGGTCGATCCGGACAGGCTCGGCGGGGAACTCATATGAGCTCCGCAGCGCATAGGCGCTGCGGCCGTCGGGTGAAACGACGACGTCGGTGTAGGCCGCCGCATCCGGCGTCACCCGGGTGACGCTCCCCCGGGCGGCAGCTGCCGCAACGCTGACGCTGAAAACCGGCGACGCGCCGTCGTCGTCTGCCGTGACCAGGAGGGCAGAGCCGTCCGGGAGCCACGCTTCCGGGTGGGGCCAGCGGTCCCATGCTTGTGCCAGGGGCTGCAAGTCCTCCGGACCGGCTTCCCCGGAGACATCGAGGAGGTGCAGCCTGACCTGCGGCGCCTGCTGCGGCTTTGTATCGCTTTCACTGACCACGGCGAGCAGGCCGCCGTCGGGGCTGACCGGGCCGGGAAAGAAGTTGAGGCCTTCCTCGTCGAGGAGGACCCGCTGAGTGCCGGTGGCGACGTCAACGGCCACGAGGACCGAGCGCAGGTCCGCCTTCGGCAGCGGCTTCACCAGGCTCGTGTAGATGGTCTTTCCGTCCGGGCTGACCACCGATACGGCTTCCCGGAGGCGGGAGCCCGCCTCGGGGGTGAGGTTGCGCAGGGTGAGGGGCGCGGCGCTGTCCACGGTGGCGGGCCTGCCGGGTTCCGGCTCGGGCCCCAGTTCCACTGCGAAGAGCCGCGGCTGGGCAGGGCCTAGGTCCGCGTCCCAGTACCGCACCGGATACTCGCTGTGCAGGATGGCCGCCACCTTGTTGTCCTTGCGGCTCTTGCGGCGCTCGGCGTCGGCCTCCTCGTCGCTGGAGCCGGCAAGAACGGACGCGGTGACGAAGGCCGCGTTTGCGTCCCTGGCCGCCATGACCTTGTCCACGCCGCCAGCCCGCGACAGCACCACGCGGGCCTCGCCGCCATCAGCGGGGAGCACCCAAAGCGCACTGACGGGATCCCCGTCGGCCTCCCTATCCGGATCCGGCCGGGCGGACGTGAAGTAGACGTCTCCGTTGGCCGCGAACGCAGCGCCGGCTTCGCCCTTGGCGCTGCGGGTGATCCTACGGGCCTGCTTCTCGCCCGCCGGGTCCAGCTCCCACAGCGCCGTGCCGTAATCGGTGCCCTTGCTGTTGAGCGTGGCGACCGTGGTTACCAGCCGCTGGCCGTCTGGGCTGAGGGCCAGGCCACTGACACGCGGGATCGCCAGGTAGTGGTCGAGGTCGTGGAAAGGGGTCGCCGGTTGCTCACGCAGGATCGCTGCATCATCAGAAGACATGTGACGATTCAACACCCCCTGTGCCCTGGATCACAGAAGGGTTCACTATTGGTGAACCAGTACGTTCCACGCCTCTTTTCCCAGCGGGAGCGCAAGCAAGAGGCCCCGCCTGCTCCCTTTCGGGAGCTGGCGGGGCCTCTTGGCGCTGGAGTGCGGCTGGCGGTGAGGCGCCCAGAGCTAGGCGCTCGGGGCGATTTCCGGGATGCGCGGCTTGGCGTTGCCGGCGAAGGTGAACTTCGCGTCGTCGCCTTCGCCGTCCACATCCACCACCACGATGTCGCCGGGGTGCAGTTCGCCGAAGAGGATCTTCTCGGAAAGCTGGTCCTCGATCTCGCGCTGGATGGTGCGGCGCAGCGGCCGGGCGCCCATGGCGGGATCGTAGCCGCGGGTGGCCAGGAGCACCTTGGCTGCCTTGGTCAACTCGATGCCCATGTCCTTGTCCTTGAGGCGCTTCTCCAGGCGGATCACGAACAGGTCCACGATCTCGATGATCTCGTCCTGCGTCAGCTGCGGGAACACCACGACGTCGTCAACACGGTTGAGGAACTCGGGGCGGAAGTGCTGCTTGAGCTCCTCCGTGACCCGGGCGCGCATCCGGTTGTAGCCGGTCTGGGTGTCCGTGCCGGACTGGAAGCCGGTGGCGACGCTCTTGGAGATGTCCCGGGTTCCGAGGTTCGTGGTCATGATGATCACGGTGTTCTTGAAGTCCACCACGCGGCCTTGGGAGTCGGTCAGGCGGCCGTCTTCCAGGATCTGCAGCAGCGAGTTGAAGAGGTCCGCGTGGGCCTTTTCAACTTCGTCGAACAGGACCACGGAGAACGGACGGCGGCGGACCTTCTCGGTCAGCTGCCCGCCCTCTTCGTAGCCGACGTAGCCGGGAGGGGCACCGAAGAGACGCGACACGGTGTGCTTCTCGGAGTACTCGGACATGTCCAGGGTGATGAGGGCGTCCTCTTCACCGAACAGGAACTCCGCGAGGGCCTTGGCGAGCTCGGTCTTGCCGACGCCGGTGGGGCCGGCGAAGATGAACGAGCCGCCCGGGCGCTTCGGGTCCTTCAGCCCTGCACGGGTGCGGCGGATGGCCTGGGACAGCGCCTTGATGGCCTCGTTCTGGCCGACGACCCGCTTGTGCAGCTCGTCTTCCATCTTCAGCAGGCGCGAGGATTCTTCCTCGGTCAGCTTGAAGACCGGAATACCCGTGGAGTTCGCGAGGACTTCGGCGATCAGGTCCTCGTCCACCTCGGAGATGTCGTCCATGCCGCCGGTCTTCCAGTGGCGTTCCTTCTCGGAGCGCTCGGTGATCAGCTTCTGCTCCTTGTCGCGCAGCGCGGCAGCACCTTCGAAGTCCTGCGCATCAATCGCAGACTCCTTCTCCATCTTTAGCTCGGAGATGCGTTCGTCCATCTCCTTGAGCTCCGGCGGAGCGGTCATGCGGCGGATGCGGAGCCGGGCGCCGGCTTCGTCGATGAGGTCGATCGCCTTGTCCGGCAGGAACCGGTCCGAGATGTAGCGCTCGGAGAGGTTCGCGGCCGAGGCGAGGGCACCGTCGGTGATGGTGACGCGGTGGTGCGCCTCGTAGCGGTCCCGCAGGCCCTTGAGGATCTCGATCGCGTGCGCAACCGAGGGCTCCTTGACCTGGATGGGCTGGAAGCGGCGCTCGAGGGCGGCATCCTTCTCGATGTGCTTGCGGTACTCGTCCAGCGTGGTGGCACCAATGGTCTGCAGCTCGCCGCGGGCCAGCATCGGCTTCAGGATCGAGGCCGCGTCGATGGCGCCTTCGGCGGCACCGGCACCCACGAGGGTGTGGATCTCGTCAATGAAGAGGATGATGTCACCGCGGGTGCGGATTTCCTTGAGGACCTTCTTCAGGCGCTCTTCGAAGTCACCACGGTAGCGGGAGCCGGCCACGAGGGAGCCAAGGTCCAGCGTGTAGAGCTGCTTGTCCTTGATGGTCTCCGGCACGTCGCCGCGCACGATCGCCTGGGCCAGGCCCTCCACGACGGCGGTTTTTCCGACGCCGGGCTCGCCGATCAGCACGGGGTTGTTCTTGGTGCGGCGGGAAAGGACCTGCATGACGCGTTCCATTTCCTGCTCGCGTCCGATCACAGGGTCCAGCTTGTTCTCGCGGGCAGCCTGCGTCAGGTTCCGGCCGAACTGGTCCAGCACGACAGAGCCGGCGGGGGTACCCTCTGCCTGGCTCTGGCCGACGCCGGCACCGGTGGTCTCTTTGCCCTGGTAGCCGGACAGCAGCTGGATGACCTGCTGTCGGACCCGGTTCAGGTCGGCACCGAGCTTCACCAGCACCTGGGCTGCCACGCCCTCACCCTCCCGGATGAGTCCCAGCAGGATGTGCTCCGTGCCGATGTAGTTGTGGCCGAGCTGCAGGGCTTCGCGCAGCGAGAGCTCAAGCACCTTCTTTGCACGCGGCGTGAAGGGGATATGGCCGGAGGGAGCCTGCTGGCCCTGGCCGATGATCTCCTGCACCTGCTCGCGGACGCCGTCGAGCGAAATGCTCAAGGACTCAAGAGCTTTGGCGGCAACACCCTCACCCTCATGGATCAGACCCAAGAGGATGTGTTCGGTACCAATGTAATTGTGGTTCAGCATGCGTGCCTCTTCTTGGGCAAGCACAACTACGCGACGGGCACGGTCCGTAAATCGCTCAAACATTTCGCCACACTCCTAGCTACGACGTACTTTGATGCTACGTGGGGGAAGCCTGACTTGGGGAGCTTGTTCGCCACAGGGGAAACCGGGGGCCTTGTGAAGGTCCACGCAGCTGCCGTATCAGCCTTGCGGCGCGATGCCGGAGAGGGCCTAAATAGTATCCGGGTGCCACCAGTGCACCATTTACTGTTTCCCTTGACAGGGTGTTGGAAATCACCCGGTGCGGAATGCTCCAAAGAGCCCCGATTAGCTTGCACGCCGCTGACGTAAAAGCGGCCGGATTGCCGAGGGGCACGATTCCCCGCGGGAGAGCATTGTCAGATTCCGCTGACCGGCGGACTCGATTGCCCGCATAGCCGGCGGTTCCGATTAGCGGCGGCTCTTATAAATGGGGGTGGCACGGGCCGTTAAAGCGCAGCGCCCCCGTCAACCGGGGGCGCCACACATATGTTCAGAACGTTTTTTGCCTCAACTGGTTGTCAGGGCACCGGGCTAAGAATTGGCCTTTTGGTAAGCTTCCTGGATTTCTGCCTGAATACGGCCGCGCGCGTTTACGGTGTAACCGTGATCCCGCGCCCACTGGCGTATCTGGGCAGAGTCCTGGTTGCGTCCACCCGATGCCTTGGCACGGGCAGGCCGGCCGCCGGACGTTTTGCGGCCGGCTGAAACAAAGCGTTCCAGTGACGACCGCAGTTCTGAAGCATTGGCCGAGGACAGGTCAATTTCATAACCGACGCCATCCAGGCCGAAGCGAACGGTTTCGTCCGCAGATCCCCCATCCAGATCGTCCACGAGGACGATATTGACTTTCTGTGCCATCAAGAATCTCTCTTTTGGAAAGGACGTGTAATCAGAAAAGCAGGATGTTTCCACCTGAAGTATCTCCCCCAATAAGGCAACGCGTCAAAACGCGCAATGGTTCCTTGGGGATAACCGAGTGATGTTAAAAGTGGCCTGTTATTTGTCTGATTTAGTTGGCGGCTCGGAGGAATCATCTCCGGCTGCCGCCTGCGCGTCGGCTTCAGCCTGTGCGCGGGCTTCGGCCTGGCGTTCGGCCTTGTCCGCGTTAAAGATCGACTTCATGGCAAACCAAAAGAGCAGGCCAACCACCAGCGAGGGCAGCAGCACGGCGACGTAGTCCATCATCAGTGGCCTTCGGGCTTGAGGAGGGGGAAGAGAATCGTTTCGCGGATACCGGCACCGGTAAACAGCATGACCAGGCGGTCGATGCCCAGGCCAATGCCGCCCATGGGCGGCGCACCGTATTCCAGGGCGCGCAGGAAGTCCTCGTCCAGCTGCATGGCCTCGACGTCGCCGGCTGCTGCGTGCATGGACTGCTCGGTGAGGCGTTCGCGCTGGATGACCGGGTCAATGAGCTCGGAGAACGCGGTGCCGCGTTCCATGCCGCCGATGATCAGGTCCCAGGCCTCGATCAGGCGGCCGTCTTCCCGGTGCGGGCGGGCCAGCGGCTGGGCGGACGGCGGGTAGTCGTAGACAAACGTGGGGTTCAGCAGGGTGGGTTCCACGATTTCGCCGAAGAGTTCCACGGCCAGCTTCTCGGCGTCCCACTTGGGATCGACCTTGACATCGTGCTTCTCGGCCACGGCGCGCAGCTCCTCGACCGTGGTGTCCGGGGTGATCTCCTGGCCCACTGCCTCGGAAAGCCCCGGGTACACGGCCACCCAGGCCCAGTCGCCGTCGAGGTTGATCTCCCCGGCTTCGGTCTGGAGCACGCGTCCCACACCCACGGCGTCCGCGGCGTCCAGGATGATCTCCTTGATGCGCTCCGCCATGACGAACTGGTCCGCCCAGGCTTCGTAGCACTCAAGCGTGGTGAACTCCGGGCTGTGGGTCGAGTCCACGCCCTCGTTCCGGAACACGCGGCCCATGTCGTAGACGCGGTCGATGCCGCCCACGACTGCGCGCTTGAGGTACAGCTCGGTGGCGATGCGCAGCGTCATCTTCTGGTCGAACGCGTTCATGTGCGTCTCGAACGGCCGGGCCAGGGCGCCGCCGTGGACCAGCTGCAGGATGGGCGTTTCCACCTCGACGTAGGTGTGGCGGAACAGGGTCTCGCGGATGGAGCGGGTGATGGCGGCGCGGGTGTAGACCATCTCGCGCGCTTCGTCGCGGACCATCAAGTCCACGTAGCGCTGGCGGACGCGGGTTTCCTCGTTGAGTTCGGCGTGCAGCACCGGCAGCGGGCGGAGCGCCTTGGAAGCCATGGACCACGATTCGGCCATGACGGAGAGTTCACCGCGGCGGGAGGAGATGACCTCGCCCCTGATGAAAACGTGGTCGCCCAGGTCAACCAGGGCCTTCCAGTCGGCGAGGGCCTCTTCGCCCACGTTCGCCAGGCTGAGCATGGCCTGCAGCCGGGTGCCCTTGCCGTCCGTGCCGCCTTCCTGCAGCGTGGCGAAGCACAGCTTGCCGGTGTTCCGGACAAACACCACGCGGCCGGTGACGCCGACGACGTCGCCGGTGGTCTCGTCGGCCTGCAGGTGGGCGTACTTTTCGCGGACCTCGCTGAGCGAGTGCGTGCGCTCAACACCCACCGGGTACGCCTCCGACCCGCGTTCGATCAGCTTGGCGCGCTTGTCCATGCGGATGCGCATCTGTTCGCTGGCGTCGAGCGGTTCTGGGGCGTTCTTGGGGGCGGGGGTGTTTTGGGAAGTCACAGTCATCAAGTTTACCGGGACTTCCCGCCTCGGAGTTCGGGACTTCCCACCTTGGAGTTTTTGCCCCGATATTCGGACTTAGGGGCCATTTAGGCGCGGTATCTGTACAAAAACTCCGGAGAGGCGGGGCATAGACTCGGGCTGTGGAGACCTGGACAGTTGAGACGGACGACGAGGGCAGCCGGCTTGAGGTGCACTCGTTCAGGCCCGCTACCCTCACCCGCGCCGACGGCGGCACCATTGGTGGCAGCACCTCCCCCGATGGTGACACGCCCCCGGTGACGGCGCCCGGCGTCGTTGTCATCCACGGAACATTGGTGACCGACGCGCTGTACCGGCCGTTCGCCCGGAACCTGAGCCTCCTGCTGAGCCGGCCGGTGCACTGCTACAACCGCCGAGGCCGCGCCGGTTCCGCGCCGCAGCCGGACGATTATTCGGTCAAGACCGAGATCCGGGACCTGGCCGCCGTGATGAAAGCAACGGGCTCGGAGGATGTGGTGGCGCACAGCTTCGGCGGCTTCGTGGCACTTCAGGCGGCACGCGACATGCCTTTGCGCAGGCTCGTCACGTACGACGCCGCGGTGTCCCTCTCCGGCAACCTGCACCACCGTTGGCGGCCGGAACTGGAGCAGGCCGTGACGGACGGGCAGCTCAACCATGCCTGGGCGCATCTGGTGCAGGGGCTGGCCACGGCAGGCCCGCTGTCGTACCTGCCCCTCGGCGCGCTGCGGATGCTCAGCATCATGTCAGCCCGGACCAACGTCGGTGCGGAAATGCGGGAGCTGCTGCCCACGGCCGTCAAGGAAATGCGGGCCGTGCTCGACGCCGACGCGGAGCTCGCGGATTTCACCGAACTGGCCACCCCCACCCTCATGCTCAGCGGCGGCTGGAGCCCCGGATACTTCGCCGACACCGGGCGGCAGCTTGCGTCGGCCGTGCCCGCGATCGACTTCGCGGTGGTTCCGGGCCAGCTGCACGAGGGGCCGATCCGGCCGGGCAAACGCCTGGCCATTCGGATTGCCCGCTTCCTGAACGGCACCGACGGGACCATCACTCCCCAGGGCAGGAAGCGCCGGCGCGGGTAGCCGCCGGCTGCCCGCAATGGCCGGCTGTCGGCACACGCCGGCCTCCGATAGGCTCGGAGCATGACTCGCGAGATCATCAGCACACCCGACGGCGGCAAGCTCGAGCTGTTCAGCACGGGCGAGGAGCTGGCCCCTGCCGGCTCCGGCGTGGTTGTGGTTACGGCCTCCATGGTGACGGCGGCGGACTACACCCGCTTCGCGCAGAAGCTCAGCGCCTCCCTCGGCCGGCCGGTGCACACGTTCAACCGCCGCGGCCGGGGCGCCTCCTCTGAACAAGCAGGCGACTACACCCTGGACGTCGACATCCGCGACCTCGATACGGTCATGAAGCACACGGACAGCACCGACGTCTTCGGCCACAGCTTTGGCGGGGCCGTGGCCCTGCACGCGGCCAGGACCCTGCCAGTGGAGCGGCTCGCCGTGTACGACCCCGCGGTCTCCGTCAACCACAGCGTCACGGCGGGCTGGACCACCGAATACGAACGGGCGACGGCGACCGGAGACGACGACCGCGCCCTCGCCGTCCTGCTCCGTGGGCTAGAGGCCGAGAGCGCCTTCTCCTCCCGCATGCCGCTGTCCATGATGACCCTCGCCAACAAGCTCACGGCGGGAACCACGGTGGGCAAGCAGATGCGCGAAATGATGCGCACCGGCGTCCGGGAGATCAAGGCAATCATTGCCGCGGACATGCCGGCCGAACCGTTCCTGGCGCTGCCGTTGGAGACGCTAATAATCGTCGGCGAGAAAAGCCCGGCCTACTTTGGCGTGGCCTGCGGCCAGATCCACGACGTCCTCTCCGGCTCCAGCTACACCATCCTGCCCGGCTTCGGGCACGACGGCGTCAACCGCGCCCCGGACAGGCTCATCACCGAGCTCAGCGACTTCTTCGCCGGCTAAAGCCCGCCCCGGGCTCCCCTCAGCCCCGCCTCCGCCCTGCGCGCTTAGTGGGTGGGGGCGCCCTGGGGTGCTTCGGCGCCTGCTGTCTTGCGCATCATCGTGGAGAGGACGACGGCGGCAACGGCGATGACGGTCGCCGTCAGGAACGCTGCGTTCATGCCCGCAACGAGGCCGGAGCCCGCCGAAACGAGGGCGAAGATGGACACGAGCAGCGCCGTGCCGGCCGCGCCGGCCACCTGCTGCAGGGTACTCATGATGGCCGAGCCGTGCGAGTACAGGTGCGGCGGCAGCGGGTTCAGGCCCGTGGTGAACGCGGGCGTAAAGAGCAGCGCCAGCCCGAAGCTGAGCCCGACGTGTAGGGTGACGATCCACCAAACCGGAGTGCCGGCGTCGAGCATCGCGAACTGCCACAGGGTCAGGACCATCAGCGAGGATCCGGTGACAGTGAGCGGCAGCGGCCCCACCTTGTCGAACAGGCGGCCGATCACCGGGCCGAGCAGGCCCATGGCCAGGCCGCCGGGCAGCAGGACCAGGCCGGTCTCGAGGGACTGCAGGCCGCGGATTTCCTGGAGGTACAGCGGCAGCAGGATCACGGCGCCGAACAGGGCCACCATGGCCACCACCATCAGTAGCACGGAGACCGTGAACATTCGGAAGTTGAAGGCCCGCAGGTCCAGCAGCGGGGCCTCGGACTTCTGCAGCCGGAGCTGGCGGAACGTGAACGCGGCAAGGCCGGCGACGCCAAGAACCAGCGCCACCACGGCAAGCGTGTTCGGGCCGCTGCTGCCTCCGTGGCCGCCGCCGATTTGGCTGAGGCCGTAGACAAGGCCGCCGAAGGCAGGGACGGTCAGCACCACGGAGAGGAAGTCGAGCCTGGATTTCTCGGTCTCGCCGACGTTGGTCAGGAACTTTGCGCCGATGGCCAGCGCTGCCAGTGCGATGGGCAGCACGAAGATGAACATGAAGCGCCAGGAGAAGTGCTGCAGTATGAACCCGGAGACGGTGGGCCCCATGGCCGGTGCAACGGAGATGGCGATGCTGACGTTGCCCATCACTGCACCGCGGCGGGCCAGCGGCACCAGTGTGAGGATGGTGGTCATCAGCAGCGGAAGCATGATGGCGGTGCCGCCGGCCTGGATGATCCTTGCCAGCAGGAGGATCTCATAGCCGGGCGCCGCTGCGGCCAGCGCGGTACCGCCAGCGAACAGGCCCATCGCCAGGAGGAAGACGGCGCGCGTTGACAGCCGCTGGAGGATGAACCCAGTAGTCGGAATCACCACCGCCATGGTCAGCATGAACCCGGTGGAGAGCCACTGGACGGTGGGGGCATCCACGCGCAGGTCCACCATGAGCCGCTGCAGGGCAACATTCATGATGGTTTCGTTCAGGATCACCACGAAGGTGGCCACCAGCAGCGTGACGATCACCGTCACGGACTCGCGGGACATCCTGTCCGAGGGCCGTGCTGCGGCCGGCGCCGGTGCTGCGGCCGGGGATGCAACGGGAGCGGCCGGCTCCTGGGCAGGTTCGCCAGACGAATTGGACGTGACTTTGGTAGACATGGCGAGGCCCTCAGGGTGTTGGAATTGGTGGCTGGCGGTCAGCGCCGCTGCAGACTCCAACAGTGTAATGGCCGGACCCATTCCAGTACACGGGTTTTAGCCAGCCGAGATTCAAGTCACCCGGGAATTGAGCGCCGGCACTATATCTGTCAGGAGTTGAGCGGCACGTTGTCGATCAGCCGCACGGCGCCTACCTTCGCGGCAACCAGTGCAAGCCCTTCACCGCGGAAGGGTGTCTCGTGGCAGTTCTCGGCGAGCGGCTCCAGCGCGACGGGATCGACGACGTCGAGGTAGTCGAGCCGGACCAGGGGCTGGGACTCGATCAGGGCCCTGGCCGAACCGACATCAAGCGGCTCGTTCGCGTTCGCCCGCTCCTCAATGAGGCGCAACGCGCGGGACAGGACCAGCGCTGCCTCGCGCTCCTCGTCGGAAAGGAAGCGGTTCCGGCTGGACAGCGCCAGCCCGTCGGTGTCGCGGGCGGTTGGCACGGCAACGATCTCCACGGGGAAGTTCAGGTCGGCCACCATGCGGCGAACCAGGGCCAGTTGCTGGGCGTCCTTCTGCCCGAAGTAGGCGCGGTACGCCGGCAGCCCGCCGCCGGAGCCGGCAACGAAGGCGCGTGCGCCGGGAAGGCCGGTCCCGGGGATGCCCAGGTGCAGCAGCTTGGCCACGACGGTTAGCGCGCCGTCGAAGTGGCCGGGCCGGGATGCGCCCTCCCATTTGTCCCCGAGCGGGCCGGAAGTGATTCTGACCATCGGCTGCCCGTCGGGGTACATCTCCTCGACCGACGGCGCGAAGACCAGATCCACGCCCTGCTCCTCAAGCAGCGCCATGTCCGCCTCGAGGGTCCGCGGATACCGGTCCAGGTCCTGCGCCTCGCCGAACTGCAGCGGGTTCACGAAGATAGAGGCCACCACTACGTCGTTCTGTTCGGCGGCGGTTCGCGCCAGCCGCCCGTGGCCCGCATGCAGGGCGCCCATGGTGGGCACGAGGCCCAGGGAGGAGCCGTTCTTTTGCGTCAGCAGCAGTCGGCTTTGCGCACGGAGGGAGTCCGCCGTCGTTACGAGTCGGATTGCCATGTCAGTGTCCTCCCTTGGGCCCCGTGGCCGGTTTCATGCACGGCCGTCATCTTGGCCGTCGTCGTCTGTGCCCTCAAGTGCGGTGCGAATATGGTCCGCCTGATCCGGCTTCAGCAGGCCCCGCCCTTCGGCGCGCCTGGCGGTGGCCTGAGCCATGGCGAGGTACGCCGCGAGGACGTCGCCGCCGGTCCCGCCGTCGTGCTCCCGCAGCGCGCGGGCGTGCGCCTTCACCGTTCCGGCGTCCCCCCGCGCCACCGGACCCGTCAGGGCCGACTCGCCGGAGGCGAGCGCGTTCTCCAGGGTCGCCCGCAGCAGCGGCCCGAGCATGCGGTCCGGCGCCTCGACGCCCACCTCGGCCAGCAGCTGCGACGCCTGCGCCACGAGCGTGACCATGTGGTTCGAACCGTGGGCCAGAGCCGCGTGGTAGATGGTGCGGTCGCCCTCGGCGATCACCACGGGTTCGGCCCCCATCTCGACGACGAGCGCCTGGGCGATGGGAAGCATGGCGGCGTCCGCCGTGACACCGAACGTGCAGTCCAGCAGCCGGGTCAGGTCGAGGCTCATGCCGGTGAAGGTCATGGCCGGGTGCAGCGCCAGCGGCACGGCACCGGCCGCCCGGACCGGATGCAGCACGCCGACACCGAACCGGCCCGACGTGTGCGCCACGAGCTGGCCGGGCTGCCACGCACCGAGCTTGGCGAGCCCCTCCACCAGCCCGCCGAGGGCATCATCCGGAACTGCCAGGAGCACCAGTTCCGAGCGTTCCACTATGTCCTGGATTTCCAGGACGGGAACGCCGGGCAGCAGGGTTTCGGCCCGTTCCCTGCTCGCGTCGGAGACGGCGGAAACCCCGACGACGGCGTGCTCGGCTGCGCGGAGCGCCGCACCGAGGACAGCACCCACTTTGCCGGCACCGATGATTCCGACGCCGAGGCGTCCTGGCTTAGCCACGTTGCTGGCCTTCCTGCTGGGGTGCTGTGGGGGTGGGATTGGGGGTGGGGCCACGCCAGCCGGGTTCCCTAGGCGAGCTTGCGAGCTTAGGGGGCTGGTGGGGAGGCTCAACCTGTGGGGCGGGCTCGGTTTCGCTCCCCGGCCGCTCAACCAGCGGAGTTGAGACCGGCACCACTTGGGCAAGCCACTGTTCGCTCGTCTGCCGCCGCCGGGCCGCCCTCGCGCGGGCTGCCTGCGCGTCGAAGAGCGCTTGCGCCTCCCGGATGTCCGCCTGGATCACCCGTGGAGCGACCGGCCCTGCAGTGGTGTGCAGCACGAGGTCGGCCAGCCCTAACCGGCGCGCCAGGGGTCCCTGCTGCAGCGCGATAGACTGCGTCCGCTGGTGCGGGACCATCACAAGCTGCCTCCACCAGCGGCCCGACCGCATGAGCAGTGCGGTGTCTGTGGCCGCGAAGGCGTTGCGCCGCCAGCCCAGCGGCGCAAGCAGCCACGCCCGGCGCGGCGTGGTGACAAAGCCGCCGTCGGAATCCAGTCCATTCACACCCTGCTGGAAAACGCCCAGCGGATCAGCCGTTCCCGGATCCGGCAGCACGAGCGCCATCATGTTCAGGACGTCATCCATCTTTCCCACCGGCAGCAGCGTGGTGCGGGAGCCCCCCTCGCCGTTATTCGCCCCGGCCCCGTAACCGGCGGCGTTGACCTGCATCCGGTACCAGCCGAAGAGGCGCCACAGGGGCGGCTGCGCCACCTTCAGCGCCTGGATCCGGCCCGGCGGCAGTGTCTGCGCCTGCGTGTCGAGAAGCCCGTACCGGAGCCGGATGCCGTCCGGGGAGATGGCCGCCGTGAAGTTATAGCCCTTGTTGAACGAGCTCCAGTATGCGGCGACGAAACCAAGCGCAGCCGGAATCAGATAAAGGAAGAAAGCCCTGTTTTCGGTGAGCGCGGACAGCACCACGGACGCCGCGGCACCCAGGACAATGAACACTGTCTGCTCGCTGAGCAGGAGCGAGCCAAACAGGCGCGACGGCGGGACCTGCAGGACCTGCTGCTCCGGCGCCTCGGGAGCGGCGGCTGCGGGCTGCGCGGGATCCAGCCGGACGCCCGATGCGCGGGCGAGGATGGTGGCGCGCAGCTGGCGGGCATCGCCAATGCGCAGGTAGGCCAGGCGGACGGCCGACTCGCCGGCGTCGGCAACTTCGAACTTCAGTTCCGCGAGGCCGAAGATCCTGGCGAGCAGAGGCTGGACTATGTCGATGGCCTGGACCCGGTCCAGCCTCGCCTGCCGCTGCTGCTTGAACAGGAAGCCGGTGTTGACACGGACGTAGCCCTCCGCCACCTGGTACCGGGTGAAATACCAGGACAGGATGAAGCTTAGGACCGCCAGCACCAGCATTAATGCCCCGGCGCCCAGGAGCCACGGGGCGCGCCCCGCGAAGCGGTCATCGATCAGCGGCTGGCCCTGCAGCATCCGTTCGAAACTGTCACGCCCGAAGAAGTAGCCGATGGCGGCCAGCGCAACCCAGCCCCGAACAAACGGTGTCGCCGGGTGCACGCGCAGCCACTCGCCGTCGGGCTTTCCGGAAGCGAGGCCGCCGGCGCTCACAGCCCGGCCAGCCTGGCTTCGCCGCGCGCCGAGAGCTGTTCCCTGAGCCGGGCGCCTTCCTCGGCGGGAAGGCCGGGAATGCCGGCGTTGGTGCCGGCCGATGCCGTATGCAGCTTCAGGGAGCACAGGCCCAGCCCGCGTTCCACCGGGCCGGCGCTGATGTCCACGTACTGCATGCGGCCGTACGGCACCACCATGACGCGCTGGAAGAAGATGCCGCCGCGGATGAGGAGGTCGTCCTCGCGCTCGGCGTAGCCGATGGCCCGCACCTGCCGGGGGATCAGGACCAGGCGCCACAGCGCCAGCAACAGCATGAAAGCCGGAAGGCCGATGGCCAGCCAGAGCGGCGGCCACCGCCACCAGCCGAGCCGGACAAACACCAGCGGCAGGCTGAGCACGGTCACCATCACCAGGTTGCCGAGGGCCCACTCCACGAGCCGGACCGTGACGTACTTCGGGGACACGCGCAGCCAGGTGATCCCGGGGGGATCAATCGCCGCGGTAGGCATACTCGCCTTCCCCCTTGGCCTTGCCCCGGCCATGGCCCGGCAAGCCCTCTGCAGCGTCCGTCTCGCCGTCCTCCGGCGGGATCTTGCAGAAGCGTTCGACGACGAGCCCCACCACGATCATGACCAGCCCGCCGCCGGCCATGCCGAGGGCGAGCCAGGTGACGTCCAGCCCGCTGCGAATGCTCCAAAACCGCAGCTGGTCCAGGAAGATCCCGGCGTGCCAGCCCAGCAGCATTGCGCCGGTGTAGGCACAGGCCTGGGCGAGGACCAGGGTCCACGCCGCCAGGATGGGGTTCAGCATTTTCTTCTTTTTGCCGTTCCGCCAGCGCAGCACGCGGATGCCCAGCACCAAGGTCAGGGCGACGATCACGCCCATGCTTACTAGCGCCGTGGCCGGCAGGACCGGCGTGGCCATGCCGTAGCGGACGGTCAGGACGGCAGCGGACCAGCCAGCGATGGCCAGGGCAAGGCCCACGACTGCGAGCAGCAGCGGGCTCACGGGTTTCACGGCTGCTCCACCGCCCCGCCGTCGGGCACGCCGTCGAAGTCCCCGAAGCCGTCGAACGGCTTCAGATCCGGGAAGTCGGCGGCCTTGGCGGCCAGCTCCCCCACCGGCTGCCCGTTCAGGGTGGCCGAGGGGTCCATCTGGGACCAGGGATAGAGCACGAAGGCCCGCGCTGCGGCCAACGGGTGAGGCAAGGTCAGCACAGGATCGGAACTTTCGATGTCCCCGTAGACGATCACATCGACGTCGAGCGTGCGCGGACCCCAGTGGATCTCACGAACTCGGTGGTGCTTGTTCTCCACCGACTGGCAGTGCCGGAGCAGTTCGAGCGGTTCCAGCGATGTTTCGACCGAAATCACCATGTTGAGGAAGTCCGGCTGCCCGGCGGGGCCGCCGACGGCCTTGGTCTGCACTATCGGCGAGACGGCCAGGAGCCGCACCTCCGAGCGGTCCACAAGGTCCGCCACGGCCTCGGACAGCGTCTCGTTCCGCGCCCCGAGGTTGCTGCCCAGGGCCAGTACCGCGCGCGAATAGCTGGTCTTCGCCGGTGCCGGCTTCTCGTGGACCGGTTTCTCATGCAGTGCGGGCGCCGGATTCATGTCCGCTCCCGGTAGACGCTGACGGCGACGTCGCCGAAGGGAACCTCGATGGGAGCTTTCGGCTTGTGCACCGTGATCTCCACGGCCTGGATTTTGAATTCCTTGAGCAGGCCCTCGGCCATCCGCACCGCCAGTCCTTCTATCAGGTTCAGGGGCTCGCCGGTGATCCAGTCGGTGATCCGTCCGGCCACCTCACCGTAGTGGGCGGTGTCGCGGACGTCGTCCGACTCCGCAGCCCGGCTGAAATCCAGGTGCAGCACGGCGTCCACAACAAACGGCTGGCCTTCGCGGCGCTCAAAATCGAACACCCCGTGGTAGCCGGTGGCGGTGACACCGGTCAGCGAGATCCTGTCCATGGCGGTTCTGCTCGGCCTTTCTTGGTCAGCGGCCGTGATCCGGCGCCGCCATGCGGGCGGCCACCTTGACGGCGTCAAGGCTGGGTCCGACGTCATGCACGCGCACGGCCCAGGCGCCGCGGGCGGCGCTGATGGCAGTGATAGCGGCCGTGGCGCCGTCCCGCTCTTCCGGGAGCGCCGCCTTGCCGGCGACCGTCAGGAGCGTGCCCAGGAAGCGCTTGCGGGACGCGCCCACCAGCACCTTGTGGCCCATGGCGTCGAGCCGGTCCAGGTTCCGTAGCAGTTCCCAGTTCTGCACGTCAGTTTTCGAGAACCCGATGCCCGGGTCCACGATGATCTGCTCGGGCAGGACGCCGGCCGCATACAGCTTGTCGCGGACGCCGTTCAGCTCGGAGACGACGTCGTTCGCGACGTCCTCATACTCCGTCAGGGAAGTCATGGTCTTGGCATCGCCGCGGCGGTGGGTCAAGACATACGGCACCTTGGTCTTCGCCACGAGCTCGGCCATGCCGGGTTCGATGGTTAGGCCGGAGATGTCATTGATGATCGCCGCGCCGGCATTCAGAGCGGCCTCGGCGGTGGAGACGTGGGTGGTGTCGATGCTGACCAGCGCGCCGGCTTTCACGAGGGCTGCGATGACAGGCACCACCCGGCGCTGTTCTTCCTCCGGGCTGACTTCCTCGGCGCCGGGGCGGGTGGATTCGCCGCCGACGTCGATGATGTCGGCTCCCGCGTAGAACATCCGGAGGCCCGCGGCGATGGCGGTGTCTGCCGTCGCGTGCTTGCCGCCGTCGCTAAACGAATCGGGGGTGACGTTGAGGATGCCCATGACGAGCGTGCGGTCGGTGGGCAGGTCGTCGAACTTGGCTGCCGGCCGCGGTTTGCGCAGGATGGGCAGGGGTGATGTTGCGGGTCCGGTTCCAGGTGCTGCAGCTAGGGAATCCATAGTCTGTTTTTTACCTTCCGAGTATGAGGCTCATGGCCTCGGCACGGGTGGCCGGGTCATGAAGTTGCCCGCGAACCGCGCTTGTGACGGTTTTGGCTCCGGGCTTGCGGATGCCGCGCATGGACATGCACATGTGTTCGCATTCCACCACCACGATGGCTCCGCGCGGCTTGAGGAATGTGACCAGCGCTTCAACGATCTGGGTTGTGAGTCGCTCCTGCACCTGCGGGCGGCGGGCGTAGATGTCCACCAGGCGTGCCAGCTTGCTCAGGCCCGTCACCCTGCCGTCATGCGAGGGGATGTACCCCACATGCGCGACGCCGTGGAACGGCACCAGATGGTGCTCGCAGGTGGAGTAGAACGGGATGTCCTTCACCAGCACGAGTTCCTCGTGGTCGAGCTCGAACGTGGTGCCGAGCACGCTGCCCGGATCCTGGTGCAGGCCGGCAAACACCTCGGCATACGCCTTGGCCACGCGCTTGGGCGTGTCCAGCAGCCCGCCGCGGTCCGGGTCCTCGCCTATGGCCAGCAGGATTTCCCGCACGGCTGCTTCAATCCGGGGCCTGTCCACCTTGTGGTGGTGGTGGCCGGATCCGCCCACCGCCGAATGGTCGGCGGGGGCAGTGAGGTCGTCGTCGTCGAAGTGAGTCACACCAAAGAGCTTAGCCGCGGTGGCCGTCTGATCCCGCTTCCGTTACTCCGCCCTGGAAGGAGGCATCCTCCGGAACTCCCTGGGGGTGCGGCGGAATCGCGTCCAGCGGTTCCTCGAGGCGGGCTTCCTTGGCTTCTTCCTGGGCCTCGCGTTCGGCACGTTCCTGACGGGACTCCACAGGACCGGCAGCCTGCACCGGACGGGTTTCCTTGGACAGCCAGACCTCGCGGAAGTCGCGCTTGCGGATGTCGCGGAAGATGTCGGCGATCTCCGACTGATTCAGCGTTTCCCGTTCCAGGAGTTCCAGAGCCAACCGGTCCAGGACGTCCCGGTTTTCGGTGAGGATGGCGTAGGCCTCGTCGTGGGCCTGGTCGATCAGGCGGCGGACCTCCTCATCCACGATGTAGGCGATCTGGTCGGAGTAGTTCCGCTCGTGGCTGGCATCCCGGCCAAGGAACGGCTCGCCGCCGCCCTGGCCCAGGCGCACGGCGCCCACGCGCTCGCTCATGCCGTACTGCGTGACCATCTGGCGGGCCGTGGAGGTGGCCTTTTCGATGTCGTTGGAGGCACCCGTGGACGGATCGTGGAAGACGATTTCCTCGGCCACGCGGCCGCCCATGGCGTACGCCATCTGGTCCAGGAGCTCGTTGCGGGTGATGGAGTACTTGTCGTTCTCCGGGACCACCATTGTGTAGCCCAGTGCGCGGCCGCGGGGCAGGATGGTGATCTTGGTGACCGGGGCGGAGTTACGCAGCGCCGCGGCAACCAGGGCGTGCCCGCCTTCGTGGTAGGCCGTGATCTTGCGCTCGTGCTCCTTCATGACGCGGCTGCGCTTCTGCGGGCCGGCCATGACGCGGTCAATAGCTTCATCCAGTGCGCGGTCGTCGATCAGGTTGGCGTTGGAGCGGGCTGTCAGCAGCGCAGCTTCGTTCAGCACGTTGGCCAGGTCAGCGCCGGTGTAGCCGGGGGTCTTCTTGGCCACGGCCTTGAGGTCCACGCCCTGCGCGATCGGCTTGCCCTTGGCGTGGACCTGGAGGATCTGGTCGCGCCCGATCAGGTCCGGGGCTTCCACGGAAACCTGGCGGTCGAAGCGCCCTGGGCGCAGCAGCGCCGGGTCCAGCACGTCGGGCCGGTTGGTAGCCGCGATCAGGATGACGTTGGTCTTGACGTCGAAGCCGTCCATCTCGACCAGGAGCTGGTTGAGGGTCTGCTCGCGTTCATCGTTGCCGCCGCCGATGCCGGCACCACGGTGGCGGCCGACGGCATCGATTTCGTCGACGAAGATGATGGCGGGTGCGTTGGACTTGGCCTGCTCGAACAGGTCGCGGACGCGGGAAGCACCCACACCGACGAACATTTCCACGAAGTCGGATCCGGAGATGGAGAAGAACGGGACGCCGGCCTCGCCTGCGACGGCGCGCGCCAGAAGGGTTTTGCCGGTGCCCGGAGGGCCGTAGAGCAGCACCCCCTTGGGGATCTTGGCGCCTACGGCCTGGAACTTTGCCGGCTCTGCAAGGAATTCCTTGATCTCCTGGAGCTCCTCGACGGCTTCGTCAGCGCCAGCGACGTCCGCGAAGGTTACCTGCGGCATGTCCTTGCTCACCATCTTGGCCTTGGACTTACCGAACTGCATCACCTTGGAGCCGCCGCCCTGCATGCGGGAGAGCAGGAACCAGAACAGGACGCCGAGCAGCAGCACAGGCACCAGCAGCGAGAAGAGCCCCGAGAGCCAGTTACTCTCGATCGGCTGGTCCGTGTAGCCCTTGGAGGGGCTGGCAGCAGTCACTGCCTTGACGACGTCCGGGCCGCGGTCATTGACGAAGAAGAACTGGACGTTCTTGCCCTTGTCCTGGCCGTCGATGACGAGGTTGTCTTTCAGCACCAGGTCGACGCGGTTTTCGCCGTCGAAGATCTTGGCCTGTTCCACCTTGCCGCTCTGGGCGAGGAGCTCGAGGCCCGGCTGCGTGTCGATGCGCGTCGAGCCGCCCGGAGCCAACGTTGCAAAGGCCAGCAGGAGCATGCCGACCACCACAATGATCCAAATGCCCGGGCCCTTGAAGAAACTCTTAGCTTTCATCTGTTCGGGGGCTGGCCCCGTCCCTCCTGGTAGTGCTGCACGGCGCGAGGACTGCGCGCGTGTGGTGCTGCGTCGCTTCTAGCTATACACCGTCAGGAGTAATTCACGCACGGTGTAATACAAAAGTTCCCTCTGGGCGTAGTGGCTGGTCGGGCCGGGGTCCCGTCGTTGCTGGGCCGGCCACCTTCATTTCTGCACCGCTTTCCGGGCACCCCGGAAAACGGCCCCGCGGCATCGCCGGGCCGGGCCCACGGAGCGTGCCGCGAAAGTGGCGCAGAAATGCCCTGCCAGTTGACTGCGACCGGCCATCCACAGGGTCCCGCGGCATGCAGCCCACGGACTTCCTCACACGGCACGGTGGCGTGGCCAGGCTAGCCCACCTGCGGCGGGCGGGGTTTACCCGAGGCCAGGTTGGCCAGGCGCTGAACTCCGGGGTGATGCTGAACGACATCCGGCGGAACAGCGTTGGGGCAGCCTCCGGCTACAGGGTGTTGGCGCTACCTCTACGAGGATGGGCTGCACCAGCCGGAGGAGATGCTGGCGCAGATCCGGCTGACCCTCGCCACGCCCCCGCGGACGCCCTGCTGATCCGGCCCCGGCGGACTTTTCTGCGCCTCTTTAAGCGGCTCGCGTTTAAGCGGCTCACGCCGCCGTCGAGCCCGTGGTTCCAGGGCTCGACGGCGGCGCGGCCAGCGAAAGCGGGTGCAAAAATGCGGGGCTGGCTTGCGCGGCAGGCGCTACTCGTAGACGTGCGGGGCGAGGGTGCCCACGAAGTCCAGATTGCGGTACTTTTCGGCGTAGTCCAGGCCGTAGCCCACCACGAACTCGTTGGGGATGTCGTAGCCGACGTACTTGACGTCGATCTCCACCTTGGCGGCGGTGGGCTTGCGGAAGGCCGTGCAGATTTCCACCGACGCGGTGCCGCGTGATTCGAGGTTGGTCTTCAGCCAGGACAGCGTGAGGCCGGAGTCGATGATGTCCTCAACGATGAGCACGTCCTTGCCCATCAGGTCCGTGTCGAGGTCCTTGAGGATACGCACCACACCGGAGGACTGCGTGCCGGAGCCATAGGAGGAAACAGCCATCCAGTCCATGGAAACATGGCTGTGAAGTGCCCGCGCGAGGTCAGCCATCACCATGACAGCGCCCTTCAGCACACCGACGATGAGCAGGTCGCGCCCTTCGTAGTCCTTGTCGATC
Source organism: Arthrobacter globiformis (assembly GCF_030815865.1). NCBI lineage: Bacteria > Bacillati > Actinomycetota > Actinomycetes > Micrococcales > Micrococcaceae > Arthrobacter > Arthrobacter globiformis. Next base: position 489,655 of record NZ_JAUSXI010000001.1, on the reverse strand, counting down.
TGGGCCGCGAGCTCGGTGATGCGCTGCTGGATCTGTTCCTTGGTGTAGAGAACGTGCTTGAGGTCTGCCTGGACGTCGGATGAATCCACCAATTGCTCCTGTGTAGATGCGGGTGCGACTATTTGCGGGACGGTTTATGAAGCCGGAATACAAGCTTCCCACAGCGGGCGGCCTCGCGGGGAACGCCTTCCGCCCCGCCCTGCCCGTGGGCACGCTCCCGGTCCTGCAGCTCGGCAAGCGAAAGACGGTACACGCTAACCCCGCCGGGCAGTTCCACCGGACCGGCCGAGCCCTTCCGCCGCAGCAGTGCTTCCGCCGCCAAAAGGCGCTGATAACTGGGCTGTTGGCCGCCGACGGCGGCAGCCGCCTTTGCGATCACCCGGAACCTGATGGCCGGGGCCAGTTCAGTCAGGGCAGCCTCCGGGAGGCTGGCGTCCGGGCCGTCGTGCTCAACGAGCGAGGTGTAAGTGCTGTTGGCCACGTCCTCCAGATAGTCGGCATCCAGCTGCAGGATGGCGGCCGAACGTGCCAGGGATTCGGCCACCCCCGGGCCGAGTTTTTCCTCCAGCACCGGCATGACCTCCACCCTGGTCCGCGAGCGGGCGAAGGCGGGGTCGGCGTTGCTGGGGTCGTGCCATGCGTCCAGCTCCTCTGCACGGCAAATGTCCAGGGTGTCCGCCCTGCGCAGGCCGAGGAACGGCCGGAGCAGCTTCCCCCGCGCAGGCCGCATCCCGGCCAGGGACCGTGTGCCCGAGCCGCGGGCCAGGCCCAGCAGCACCTGCTCCGCCTGGTCGTCGAGCGTGTGCCCCAGGAGGACGGCACCGGCTCCCCACTCCCCCGCCGCCGCGTCGAGTGCGGCGTGGCGGGCATCGCGGGCTGCGGCTTCCGGTCCGAAACCTGTGGAGGCGACATCGACCGTGCGGATCTGCACCGGGTCCAGGCCGAGCTCCCGCAGGGTCTCAGCGGTTCTAGCGGCAACGTCGGAGGAACCGGCCTGCAACTGGTGGTCCACGACCACCGCGCCGACGGCCACCGGCCGGCCGTCAACGTGGCCGCGCCGGGCGAAGTAGGCGGCCACAGCGGCCAGGGCCAGGGAGTCGGGGCCCCCGCTGCAGGCCACCAGGACCCGTTCTGGGTAACCCGCTTCAGCCAGGGCAGCCTGCAGCATTTTCCGTGCCGTGCCGAGAACCGGAGCCAGCCGGCCCGGCCGCCTCCTGCCGCTGGGAACAGGTTCGCTGGGAACACGGCCGCCTGCAGTGTTGGGGAGGTTCTGCACGGAAACCTAGAAACCCATCCTGTCGAGCCAGATCCTGGCGTTGTGGATTTCCTCCTCGGTGGGCAGGTTCGCCGGAGCCTCCCAGACCCGGTTGAAGCCGTCCATCCCGGCCACGTCCACCACGGCGCGGACAAACTTGGCGCCGTCGCTGTACTGCTTCATCTTGGCGTCGAGTCCCAGCAGGCTGCGGATAAATTTTTCGATGACTCCCCGGTCCTTGCCGCGGGCGTTGAACCGCTGCCGGATGGTCTTCACGGACGGGACGATGCTGGCGTCCACGGCGTCCATCACCACGTTGGCGTGGCCTTCGAGCAGGCTCATGACCGCCGTGAGGCGGGACAGCGAGGCCTTTTCCTCAGGGTCCTGCAGGAGATCGAGGATGGCGCCGCGGCCCGGAGTGGAACCGCTGGCGGCGCGGTCCTTGAGCGAGCGTGCGGCTGCTGAAGCGCGTTCCATCAGGGAGTCCACGTTGCCCAGCAGGTGGCCGCTGAGGTTGTCGATCTCGTTCAGCATGTGGTGCCGGAGCCAGGGTGCGGCGGCGAACTGCACCCGGTGCGTCTGCTCATGCAGGCACACCCAGAGCCGGAAATCCGTGGGATTCACATTAAGCTCACGCTCGACGGCGATGATGTTGGGCGCGACGAGCAGCAGGCGGCCGCCCGACGGCGCCTGCGATCCTTCGGCGAGGGCGGCGAAAGGATCGTATTGGCCCAGGACCTTGCTGGAGAGGAATGCCAGGACGGCGCCGAGCTGGCCGCCGGTGATGGCGCCGCTGACGGCGGCGGCTCCGGGGCTGATGGTGCCGCGGCGGCTCTCCAGCATCTTTTCGATGGCGGGCTTCAGCATCACCGCGAAGCTCTGCGTGTTGGCCTTCGCCCAGGAGGCACGGTCCACCACCAGGACCGATGAGTCACGGAGGTCGCGTGCAGCTTCCAGCCCGGTGATCTTGTGAACGTGCGCAACGGAGGCATCCGCCAGCTCGCGCAGCTGGGAGACTGCGTCCCCGATCTCGGCGGCAGTCAGCGACGGACCCGGCGGAGCCAGCCGTGCTGCGGCGGACGCGGCAAGGTCCCAGTTGATGAGGGCCTGGGCAGGGGCGGATGACTGGCTTGCAGTGGACTCCATACGGTCCATCAGAACATACACGCCTGTCAGCGCGCCTTAAGTTCGCTGACCGGCGAACCGGCACGGGGCTGCCGCGGAAGCCGGAGGCAGCCCTAGCTGCAGCCGCAGCCGGCCAGCGCCGTGGCCGCCGTGTCCAGGGCCGGCTTGTTGCCCTCGGCTCCTGGCGTCAGGCCGTTGCCGATGAAGGAGAACACCAGAAGCCGGCCGTCGGCGTCCACCACGTACCCGCTCAGCGCGATGACCGTGTTCAGGGTTCCCGTTTTGGCCCGCACCAGGCCGGCGCCCTCGGCCGTGGACTCGTCGATATATCTGTCCCCGAGCGTGCCCGTCAGCCCCGCCACCGGGAACCCCGCCAGTGCGGCCCTGAGCCGGGCGTCCTTGCCGTGGGTGATGGCGCGCACCACCTCCGAGAATTGGCGGGCGGATACCTGGTTGGCAAGCGCCAGGCCGGAAACGTCGGCCGCGACCATCCCTTCCGTGGGAATGCCCAGGCCGGAGAGCTGCCCCAGAACGGCGGCCCTGGCAGAGTCATTGGTCGCCGGCTGGCCGCCCGCCACAGCTGTCATGCGGCCAAGGGTTTCGGCGAGGTAGTTGTCCGAGGTCTGGAGCATGAGGTCCACCTGCTGGCTGACCGTCGCGGACTGCACTTCGGCGAGGACTTTGGCGTCCGCCGTCGGCTTTCCGTCAAGACGTACGACGGCGGGTGCCACCGTGAGGCCCGCGGCCGCACCGGCCGCTTTAAGGCCGGCAGCGAACGCCTCCCCCGCGGCGATGGCGGAGTCCTGGGGCCGGGGTGCCGTGGTGTCTGCAGGATCAAACCGTGCCGAATTCAGGGCGAGCGGAAACAGCGGGGCCGTCTCGCCGGCGGCAACGTCATCCGGGCTCCAGGCCGGGTTCAGCGCCGGCCCGGTGAAGAGGGAATCATCCACAAGCACCTGGACCTGCCCCTTAAAACCGCCCTTCCGCAGTGAGTCCGCAGTCAGTTTGGCCAGCGTGCCGAGCCCGGCATGGCCCAGGACTTTGTCCCCGGCAGATTCGCCGGCGCCGAGCAGGACGTCGCCGCCACCCACCAGCACCACGGACCTCGTGGTGGCAGCAGCACCCGGTGTTGCCCCTGCAGCGGGGCCGTCGACCACCTTGGTGCTGAACCGTTCCTCGGGGCCGATCCCCCGCAAAGCGGCCACGGCGGTGAGGAGCTTCATGTTGGAGGCGGGGATCCTAGTGGCGGCGCCTTCCCGGTCATAGAGGACCTGGCCGGTGGCGGCGTCCTGGACCACGGCCGTGAAGGAGCCGCCGCCGTCGGTCTTGAGGACGGGGTCCAGCTGGGCCGCCACGTCGGCGGGAACCGGCACCGGCGCCGCGTTGCTGAGCGGATCGATGCCCTGCGGCACGGACAGGCGTTCCGGGACCAGCTGCCAGGCGGGGGTCTGGGCAGGCCGGGCCGTGGACCGGGCCGGGCCGGTCAGCGCGGCCGAAATGAGCAGCCCCGCGGGAAGGGCCAGCGCCAGGAGGAGTACCGTGATCAGGAGGGTGGGCCAGCTGCGGACCATTGTGGAAAGCCTGCCGCGGCCGCTCGCCGTGCCCCTGGTGCTGCTCATGCTGCTGGTCCTCAAAGTCCTGAAATTACCCCATTAGTTCCTGAAACCTGGGCCTCTCGCTATATCCTCAATAGTAGTCGGCGGCACCGACAGTCCATTTTTGGTTGATCATCGCGTGTGCCGCGTACACCAAGCAATCGTCGAGGAGCATTCCATGAAGCATGACGTGACCATCGAGATCCCCAAGGGATCGCGCGTCAAGTACGAAGTCGACCACGAGACCGGCCGAGTCCGCCTGGACCGTGTCCTCTTCACTTCCATGCAGTACCCCACCCATTACGGCTTCTTCGAGAACACCCTCGGTGAAGACGGCGACCCTCTGGACGCGCTGGTGCTCCTGCAGGACTTCGATCTGCACCCGGGCGTCATCGTCGAAGCCCGTCCGATCGGCGTCTTCAACATGACGGACGACGGCGGCGGGGATGCCAAGGTCCTCTGCGTTCCGGCCGACCCGCGGTTCGACCACATCCAGGAAGTCAGCGATGTCAACGAGTTCCTGATCAAGGAAATCGAGCACTTCTTCACCCGCTACAAGGACCTAGAGCCCGGCAAGTGGGTCAAGGCCGAAGGCTGGGCCGACCGCGCGGCTGCCGAAGCTGAACTCGAGGCTTCCATCAAGCGTTACGTGCCCGCAGCACACTAATTCGTCTAGCCCGACGGCTGGGCCCCGCCGCCAAGGTTTCCTGGCGGCGGGGGCCCAGCCGTCGTTGTTTTCTGCTGTTCGCCCGACCGTGAGATCCGTAACGTCCCGTAGGCTCCCAGCTTGCCTCGGGCTGGCCACCCGGTAGTCTGAGGTCCACCATGTTCACGCTGACTATCAATCAAACAGACAGCCGGCGCGACGGCGACCGGGTCCCGCATCTCCTCAAGGACCTACGGCATATCCCGGCGCGACTGGACTTTGACCGCTCTGTGGAGGACGAGGTGCAGGGCATCGTGGATTGCCCGCATCAGGCGGTGGATGCCGCCCTGATCGCGCTCCGCTGCGGGAGCTGGTATGTGGGGATCGGCGTGGGCCCGGTAAACGAGCCACTGCCGAATCAGATCAAGGACGCCAGCGGGCACGGCCTCATCTACGCCCGCCGTGCCGTGGACCGCATCCGCAACAGCAAAGAGCGCATCCCTGTGGCCGTGGAGGGTCCCATGACGGAGGTCGCGGCCGAGTCCGAGTCGGTCCTTCGCCTGCTCGGCCACATAGTCCGGGACAGGAGCGAGGCCGAGTGGCGCGTGCTTGACCTGATGACCCCGGGGGTGCGCGGCCAGCAGAAGACCGTGGCCGCCGAACTCGGCATTACGTCCCAGGCTGTCAGCAAGGCTGTGGCGAGGTCGCAGTGGAACGAGGAGCACGCAGCCCGGCCGGCAGCGGCCAGGCTTCTCTCGATGATCCTCGACGTGCGGTGAAACCGGCCCACTGCGGTAAAACCGGCGCAGTGCGGTAAAACCGGCGCAGTACGGTAAAACCAGCCCCGACAGGGGCCGGCCGTTACACAGGAAACCGCCCCTTACAAAAGGCCGCGCAGCACGTGGGCGGCGCCGTCGTCGTATACGGACTTGGTGACCTCGTCCGCGGCGGCGACCACTTCCTCCGGAGACTGTCCCATGGCCACCCCACGGCCCGCCCAGGTGAGCATCTCGATGTCGTTGCGGCCGTCGCCGATGGCAACCGTGGCAGCGGAATCGACGCCTAGGCGGCTGCGGAGGTTCTCCAGTGCGCTGGCCTTGGTGACGCCGGCCGCGGCGATATCCAGCCACGCGGTCCAGCCGACGGAATAGGTCACGCCGGCAAGGCCGATGTGTTCGATGGCTTCATTGAACTCCTCCGGCGTGTTCTCCGCGCTGAAGACGACGACGCGAACGGCCGTGGCCTCGAGCATGGTCTGGAAGTCCACGCCTATGGCTTCGACACCGAAGCTCGCGTCCTGGAAGCGCTCGGTGGAAAGGAAGTTCCCGTCCTCGTCCTCCAGCGCATATTTCGCTGCCGGCAGGCGCTTGCGGAGGGCGCGGAGCGCCGGGCCGGGATCAAAGGTGGCCTTGTGGATGATGTCGTAGCCGTTGGGCAGCCCTGGGTCCAGGCGCAGTGTCACGCCGCCGTTGCAGCAGACGGCGTAACCGCGGTCCAGGCCGATCTGTTCGATGATGGGGAGGGTGGCGTTGAGCGATCGTCCGGTGGCGATCAGTACCTCGTGGCCGGCCGCGACCACCGCCTGTGCGGCGTCGCGGACTGGAGCGGACATGTGGCCGTCGTGGTCCACGAGAGTGCCGTCCACGTCCAGGGCGATCATCAGTTTCTGTCGCGGTTCTCGCCGGTCATCGGTGCCGGCGGCTGAGGATTCAGTCAGTGTAGTCATGCTTCCTAGTAGACCAGACGCCCCTGACACCAGCTAGGACGCAGGCCACAGCAGCGTATGAACAGCGGGTAAATACCCACAGGTTATCCCCCGTGTGAGTATTTACCCGCTGGGCGGAGTTCAGGCTAGAGAACCGGGAAAACCTGGAGTCCGCCGAGGTACTTCTGCAGGGCCGCGGGCACGTTGACGGAGCCGTCGGCGTTCTGGTGGTGTTCCAGGAGAGCGACGATCCAGCGCGTGGTTGCCAGCGTGCCGTTGAGTGTGGCCACAGCACGGGTGCCCTTGGGGCTGCCGTCCTCGGTGAACACGCGCTCACGGATGTTGAGGCGGCGCGCCTGGAAGGTGGTGCAGTTGGATGTGGACGTCAGCTCCCGGTAAGCGCCCTGGGTGGGGACCCAGGCTTCGCAGTCGAACTTGCGGGCCGCGGACATGCCGAGGTCGCCGGCGGCGGTGTCGATTACACGGTAGGGCAGCTCGCACTTGGCCAGCATCTGCTCTTCCCAGGCCAGCAGGCGTTCATGCTCCGCCGCAGCGTCTTCCGCCGTGGTGTAGATGAACATCTCCACCTTGTTGAACTGGTGGACGCGGATGATCCCGCGGGTGTCCTTGCCGTGCGAGCCGGCCTCGCGGCGGTAGCAGGAGCTTTGGCCGGCGAAGCGGATGGGGCCGGTGGAGAGGTCCAGGATCTCGTCCGCGTGGTACCCGGCGAGGGGCACCTCCGAGGTGCCCACCAGGTAAAGGTCGTCCTCGGCGAGGCGGTAGATCTCGGCGTCGTGCTTTACGTCGAACCCGGTGCCCTGCATTGTCTCGGGGCGGACGAGCGTGGGGGTGATCATGGGAATGAAACCGGCCTCGATGGCCTGTTCCATTGCCATCTGCAGCAGGGCCATTTCCAGCCGGGCGCCCACGCCGCGAAGGAAGTAGAAGCGTGCCCCGGAGACCTTCGCGCCGCGCTCCATGTCTATCGCGCCGATCAGCTCGCCGATTTCGAGGTGGTCGCGGGGCTCAAAGTCAGGGAATTCGCGCGGCGTGCCCACGGTCTTGACCACAACGTAGTCGTCCTCGCCCCCTGCCGGCACGCCGTCTTCAATGAGGTTGGGGATGCTGCGCAGCAGTTCTTCCTGCTTGGCCTGCGCTGCGTCGGCCTCGGCCGAGGCAGCCTTCACCGCACCCGCAAGTTCGCGGACCTCGGCGAGCAGCGCCTGCTTTTCCTCGCCCTTGGCCTGCGCCACCTTCTTGCCGAACACGTTCTGTTCGGCGCGGAGGTTCTCGAAGCTGATCAATGCTGTGCGGCGCGCGGCGTCTGCGTCGATGATCGCGTCCACCAGGGTTTCGTCCGCACCGCGGGCGCGCTGGCTGGCGCGGAACTTGTCCGGATTTTCGCTGAGGTCTTTTACGTCGATCACCAGACAAGGGTATCGAATCTGCGGGACACTCCGGGCGGGATAGTGTTGGAGCACCATGAGCGACCTGCTTCTTTACGTCCTGATCGCTGCAGCCCTGGCCTTCGCCGTCTCCAGCTGGTGGGGCGTGCGCAAGCTGAAGGCCTTGCATGTCCGCAGCGCCGTGCGGGAAATGGCCCACGAACACGGCCTGGAACGCCAGCGCGTCGCCGTCATCCTCAACCCCATCAAGGCCAAGGCCGATGAAGCCCGCGCCACCATCCAGCGCGCCTGCCTGACTGCCGGCTGGGAGGAGCCCCGCTTCTTCGAAACGACGGCAGAGGACCCGGGCCACTCGCAGGTCCGGGCGGCGCTGGAGTACGGAGCCGACGTCGTTCTTGTGGGCGGCGGCGACGGTACCGTGCGCGTGGCGGCTGAGGCCCTCGCGCACACCGGGGTGGCCATGGGCCTGATCCCCCTCGGCACCGGCAACCTGCTGGCCCGGAACGTGGACCTGAACGTCTACGACCTGTATGGCAACGTCCAGACAGCGCTCTTCGGCCACCAGCGGTTCATCGACACGGCGCGGATGGAAATCGAGAACTCGATCACCGGCCACTCCTCAAGCCACTCGTTCCTCGTCATGGCCGGCATCGGCATGGACGCCGAGGTTGTGGGTGACACGAACGATGGCCTCAAGCGCGCCGTCGGCTGGCTTGCCTACACGGAAGCGGGAGTCCGCCATCTTCCCGGGCGCAGGAAGAAGGTTGCCATCTCCCTGGATGACCAGCCTGACCAGTCGAGGAAGATCCGCAGCGTCCTGTTTGCCAATTGCGGCCTGGTGCCGGGCGGCATCGATCTTATCCCGCAGGCCATGATCGACGACGGGATGCTGGACGTGGTGGTCATGAGCCCCCGCAGCGCCGTGGGCTGGCTGGCGATGTACGCCAAGATCCTGTTCAAGCACAAGCGGCATCTGCCCGTCATGAGCGTGTACCGCTCCGGCAAGGTGGTCATCAGGTGCCCGGAACCCATGCCCACGCAGCTCGACGGCGACACGTCGGGGAACGCCACGAAGGTGACGGTCCAGGTGGAGCCGGGATCTCTGCTGGTGCGGGTCAGGGAAGGAACGGCGCGCCTGGGAACGCCCGGCTAGGCTGACTGCGCCCCTAGGCTGGCTGCGCCCCTAGGCTGACTGCGCGGAGCCGGCGTGCTTGGCGGCCTCGGCAGCGGCCTTAGCGGCTGCCCGGGCCTCGGACTGTTCGCGGATCATGGCCTGCTCCTCTTCGAAGCGCAGGCGGTCCGCACGGTCGGCCTCGTCCCCGTCCCAGTCCTGGTTCTCAGCTGTGGGCTTGGGATTGACGATCATTCCCTGGCCGTCATTGTCATTCTTGTCCGACATGACCCGCTCCTTTCGTTGGGGCCATCCCTTTGTTGATCAGGCAAGCATACGCACAGCGACAGGGGCAGGGAAGTGCCCCGAGGGGCATTTATCTACGCTGACGGCGAAGCTGCCACCGGCAACTCCGAGCCCAGGGGTCCGTTGCCGAGTATCCCTTTGACCCATGCATGCGCTGCCAGGAATGCCTCGTCGGACGTATGCTCCGGCACCACAGGCGCCTGCGCATCGGCACGGCCGTAGGAACCGAGGAACCGCGTGGCGGGACTGACGCGGTGCAGGCCGGCGAGGGCGTCGGCCACCCTCGCATCGCCCACGTGGCCGTCGGCGTCGATGCTGAAGAAGTAGTGCCCCAGGTACTGCCCGGTGGGCCGGGACTCGATGCGGCTCAGGTTGACGCCGCGGGTGGCGAACTGGTCCAGGATTTCCATCAGGGCGCCGGGCCGGTCCTCGGGAAGGGGCACTACGACCGTTGTCTTGTCCGCGCCGGTCCGGGCCGGCAGGACGCCCGGACGGCTGACCAGGATGAACCGGGTCACGGCGCCGGGATTGTCACCGATGTTCTCGGCCAGCACGTGCAGGCCCGGCTGCTCCGTCGCGACTATGGGCGCGCAGATGGCGGCGTCGTAGTGCGCGTCGCCCTCCAGCAGCCCCATCGCAGCAGCGGCCGTGGAGGAACCGGGAATGTATTCAGCGCCGGGAATATGCTCGTCCACCCAAAGCCGGCACTGTGCCCAGGCGTGTCCGTGAGTGGAGATCCGGCGGATGTGGGAAAGCTCGACGCCGGGCCTCGCCACCAGCACGAAGCTGATAGGCACGAGGGCCTCCCTGATGATCCGCAGTTCCTGTCCGGTGGCAATAGCGTCCAGGGTGGCCGTGACGCCGCCCTCCACCGAGTTCTCGATGGGTACCATCGCAGCATCGGCCGATCCGTCACGCACCCGGTCCAGCGCCGCGTTGACATTGGAGGACGGGATGCGCACGGCTTCGGCCGCATCTGGAACCTGCAGGAGCGCCGCCTCCGTGAACGTGCCCTCGGGGCCGAGGAAGGTGTAGGTGCGGCGGGCGGCGGGCATGGGTATTCCTTTGCGGGTACGGGAAGGGCAGAGCGACGGCGGGCCGGCGGACCGGCCTACAGAACCACGGGCTTGAGGCCGTTGTCGGACACCAGCGGCTTGCCGGATTCCAGCCATTGGTCCATTCCGCCGGCCACGTTGACCGCCGTGTAGCCCTGGCCCACCAGCCATTGGGCTGCGCGGAAGGAACGCCCGCCCGTCCGGCAGATGACATACAGGTCCTCGTCCGGGTCGAGGGCGTCCAGCCGTCCGGGCAGTTGGTCCAGTGGGATGTGCAGGGCGCCTTCAGCGTGCCCGGCTGCCCATTCGTAGTCCTCCCGCACGTCCAAAATGGTGGCGTCCGCGGGGACGTCCTTCACGGTGACGGTATCGAAGTCGCTCATGGGAGTCCTCTCCTTGGCCTCAAGCTCTCAGCTCCAGCGTATCGCCAGCGCAGCACCCCGTACCCTTCGGCCGGCACAGGTTACGCTGGTCCGAAGCCCGCGAGCCCCCGCAAAGGAGCACTGTGTCCGCCCCATACCGCCTGGCTGACATCCACCACCTGCCTGCAGTGCAGCTGAGGGCAGCGCTGCGTTCCGGAGAGCTCTCCGCCCGCGAAGTCACGGCCCATTTCCTGGCGCGGATCGAGGAATCGAACCCGAGACTGGGCGCCTTCATCACCGTGACCGGGCCGAGGGCGATGGCCGAGGCCGCCGCCGCTGATGCACTGTTCGCCCGGCGTCACCCGGACCAGCCGCTGCCGCCGCTGCATGGGATGCCGGTCGCATTCAAGGACCTCACCGATGTTGCCGGCGTGGTCACCACCCACGGCAGCGCAGCGCTGGACCGTCGTCCGGCACCGGCCGACGGCGCCCTCGCGGTGGCTCTCAGGGGCGCAGGTGCCATCTCCCTCGGCAAGACGCAGGTTCCTGAATTCGGGCTGACGGCCTACAGCGAAAACCGGATTGCACCGCCGTCGCGCAATCCGTACGCCCTGAGCAGGAGCTCGGGAGGTTCGTCCGGCGGCAGCGCCGCTGCCGTGGCGGCGGGGATGGTGCCGTTCGCGCCCGGGACCGACGGCGGCGGGTCTATCCGGATTCCGGCGGCGGCATGCGGCCTGCTGGGCCTGAAGCCCGGCCGGGGCGTTGTTCGCGCGGGTGAAAGCAGCGGGGATCCCGCCCGGCTGGTTGTGGCCGGACCGCTGGCGCGCTCTGCGGCCGATGCCGCGCTGCTGCTGGATGTCTTGGCCCCCAACGACACCAATTACCTTGATGCCGTGGACCGTGCGCCTGCTTCGCTGCGGATCGGCGTCAGCTTGGACAGCCCATGGGGCGGGATCTTCCCGTTCACTCCGGATCCGGAGGCACGGGACGCGCTGGACGCCGGCGTCCGGCTGCTCACCGGTGCCGGGCACGACGTCGCCGAGGCTGAGATCCGGTACGACAACCGTTACCCCGACGCGTTCACCACCGCCTGGACGGCAGGAGTGGGTGCGGCCCGGATCGCGCCGCACCGCGAGGCGCTGCTAACGCCGCTGACGCGCACATTCCGGCGGCGCGCGCAGCAGCGGAGCGCCGCCAAACTCAACGAATGCCTCGCGTTCCTGCGGCAATTCGAGCGCGACACTCTGGCGCAGTACTCAGCCTGGGACCTGATCCTGACTCCTGCACTGGCCCAGACACCACGCCCGGTGGGCTGGTTCACCGGGTCGGGCCACGGGGACGGCCGGTGGCCCTCCCCGGAATGGGCGGGCGACGCCGACGGCGACTACCGCAGGCAGTGCGAGTTCGCGCCATGGTCATCCATGGTTAACGTGTGCGGCCTTCCGGCCGTCAGTATCCCCGTGCACTGGACCGGGGGCATTCCGGGAGAGGGGCTGCCGATGGGCATCCAGCTGATTGGCCGGTCCGGTTCGGAGTCGCTGCTCCTGCAGGTGGCAGCCCAGCTGGGATTCTGAGCGCATCCTCGGGCTCCCCTTGATCGCGCTAGCCTACGGTCAGATCGCGCTAGCCTTCGTTCAGATAGTGCTGGACGTGCTCGCGACGCTCGCCAGGATGGCCAGCCCCACAATCGCGAGGACCGTCAGGGCCAGGCCGAGATACCCCATCACCAGGCCGGCAATGGCGAAGCCGCGGCCTGACGGTTCACGCCGCAGCGCCATGTGGCCCAGGATCACGGCGGCCAACTGCGGCAGTATGAAGACCCCGAAGCCCAGGTAAACGGCGATGCCACAGCACAGGCTGGCAATGCTGAGGCCCTTCGGCTGGGGCGCTGCACCGTAGTACGACGGCTGGCCGTACGGGCTGGAATACTGCTGATTGTATTGCTGGCCATATTGTTGCCCGTACTGCTGGCTGTAGGGGCTCACTGGCTGGCCGTAGGCACCACCGGCGCCCGCGTCACTGTGCTGCCCGCCAAACTGCTGGCCAGGCGGGGTATTCAGCGGCGGGTTGTACAACGGCGGGGCCGGAATGTCCGAACCCTGCTGTTGACCGTACGGCGGTTGCTGGTGGGTGTCCGGTTTCGGCTCGTCGCCGATTCCGGGACGCTGCTCTGTCATGGAAATCCCCTCATTCTGTCCTCAACAGAACATTACCGCCGTCCCCGGACATTTATGCCGGGGATTTCTGATCCCGGGCACTGGCTGGCCTTACTTGGGCAGCAGCTCCCACAACAGCCACAGGGGCGGCGCCAGCAGTGCCGCTGACACGAGACCCGCGACGAGCGACCTTCCCACCACCCGCAGCACGGTAACCGGCCGGCGATCCATGCCATACCGGTAGTGCGGTGGGGCCGGACGCTTGTGGGCCGGACGCTTGTGGGCCGGGCGCCCAAGCGCTGCCCTGGACGTGTTCGGGTCATCCGTTCCCTGGGTGCCGGGGCTGCCCGTGGCTGGGCGGAACGCAGGGTTCCGAACGGTGCCGGCCTCCGGCACCTGCGGACGGGTGAGGAGTTGCCCGAGTTGTGCGTAGAGCTTCAGGACAGAAGGTGCATCCAGCACGTCCGGCAGGCCGGTTACGGCGGCCGCCATGCAGTCGATCCCCCGCACCTCGATGCCCGAACCGGTGGCGCCCCGCAGTTCCGGCTGGGCTGTCAGGCAGATCAGCGAGCGGACCAGTCTCCGCCACGGCGCCGGCAGGACCGCGGCCACCGCGGCTGCCTGCGCCAGCGCCGTCTCCACCGCCGGGAACCGGTCATGACCGTTCTGCCGGAGCGCGCCATCCACGACGTCGACGTGCCCGGACCAGGTCTTGGCGCTGACCACCACCACACCGCCGGGCCCCACCAGGACGTGCTCCAGCCGGGCGAGCGGCCGGCCGGGCCAATGAACGTCGTGCAGGAGGAACCAGCCGTAAGGCCCCAGCTGGGCAAGCCTTTCGGCCACCAGGTGGCTGCTTTGCTCCGCACCCACAGCGCCCGCACCAAGAGAGCCGGCACCAACCGGGACCGCTCCAAACTGGCCGGCGGAACCGACTCCCGCGCCCTCAACCGAGCCCCCGCCGCTGGGGGCGAGGTCGCGCTTCAGCCGCGCGATCCGTTCGGAGGCGAGCCTCGTCCGTTCGAATGCTGCATCTCCAGCCCCCATTGTTCACCTCTGCATTGCTCGCTCGTCTTCCAAATGACCGGCCCAATTCAACCTAACCAAATCACCCGGCCGTATATTTTCCCGGCCCCAAAGCCGGAGAAATTGGCGGCCCCAACGGGCGGAATTACCCTCCCGCGGATGGCACGGCTGAAATTCAGCCACAGGCTTCCGGGACGTTTCCGCTGGTCCGGCCGCCCGTCGTCGTACATGACACCGGGTGGTCCTGCCGTTTGAACGTAACAGCCCCCTCAGGGGCGGGTATATAAGTACTTTTCACGCACTACTCAGTTTTTTGTTCCGGATAAATGCAAGTAGCCCGGAAAATTCGTGACATTCTGCGTCACAGGGGCCGGATCCCGGACACTCCGTGTTTCCCTTCGCTGTCGTCTGGCATGCTGGTGCCATGGCTAGCCGAGCGGGCACAGTTGCCCAACCCCAAGACCTTGTTGACCTGACCGCACTGCTGGACGCGTACTACGACGTCAAGCCTGACCTGGGGGATCCCGGCCAGCGCGTGGCATTCGGAACCTCCGGGCATCGCGGCTCAAGCCTGAAGGCGTCCTTCAACGAGGGTCACATCGTGGCGATCACGCAGGCGATCGTGGAGTACCGCGCCGGACAGGGCATCACCGGCCCGCTGTTCCTGGCCAAGGACACCCACGGACTGAGCGAACCGGCGCAGAACTCCGCCCTTGAGGTGCTGGCCGCGAACGGCGTGAACGTCCTCATCGACGCGCGGCACGGCTACACCCCCACCCCGGCGCTGAGCCACGCCATCCTTACGTACAACCGCAACGCCCCCGCCGGAGCACCGCAGGCTGACGGCATTGTTGTCACCCCTAGCCACAACCCCCCGGGCGACGGCGGCTTCAAGTACAACCCTCCGCACGGCGGCCCGGCCGACACCGACGCCACGGGCTGGATCGCCAACCGCGCCAACGAACTGTTGGAGAACGGGCTCCGTGGCGTGAAGCGGATTCCGCTGGCCCAGGCCCTCGAGGCCGAAACCACCGCAAAGTTCGATTTCCTAAGCAGCTATGTGGACGATCTGCCCTCGGTCCTGGACCTGGACGCCATCCGCGACGCCGGCGTCCGGATCGGGGCCGACCCCATGGGCGGCGCGTCCGTGGATTACTGGGGTGAGATCGGCGAACGCCACCAGCTGAACCTCACGGTGGTCAACCCCACGGTGGACCCGCAGTGGGCCTTCATGACCCTGGACTGGGACGAGAAGATCCGGATGGACTGCTCTTCGCCGTCGGCCATGGCCTCGCTCATCAACCGGATGTCCGAAGGCGCCTCGTTCGATGTCGCCACCGGGAATGACGCCGACGCCGACCGGCACGGCATCGTTACCCCTGACGGCGGCCTGATGAACCCCAAACCACTACCTCGCGGTGGCCATCGACTACCTGTACCGCAACCGCAGCGGCTGGAACCCGAATTCCGTTGTGGGTAAGACCCTGGTGTCCTCCTCGATCATCGACCGCGTGGCGGGCGGCCTGGGCCGCAAGCTCGTGGAGGTGCCCGTGGGCTTCAAGTGGTTCGTTCCCGGCCTGCTCTCCGGCGAGGGTGCATTCGGCGGCGAGGAATCCGCCGGCGCCTCGTTCAACAAGCGCGACGGCAGCGTCTGGACCACGGACAAGGACGGCATCCTGCTGGCGCTGCTGGCCTCGGAGATCACCGCTGTCACCGGCAAGTCGCCGTCGCAGCTCTACAAAGGCCTCACGGACCAGTTCGGTGCGCCGGTCTATGCACGGATCGACGCCGCAGCGACGCGGGACCAGAAGGCGGCGCTGGGCAAGCTGTCGTCGTCGGACGTCACTGCGACAGAACTGGCAGGCGAAGCAATCACGGCGAAGCTGACAGAGGCGCCGGGCAACGGCGCGTCCATCGGCGGCCTGAAGGTGGTCACCGAGAACGCGTGGTTCGCGGCCCGCCCCTCCGGCACCGAGGACGTCTACAAGATCTACGCGGAGTCCTTCAGGGGCGCCGACCACCTCAAGCAGGTCCAGGCCGAAGCCAAGGCGCTGGTGGACGGGGTTATTTCCTAGGTTCGCCAAAGAATTTACGGGGTTCGCCAGGAACCAGAAAGCGCCGGATGGCATCAGCCATCCGGCGCTTTCTTGCTGCTGTCCAGGCGCATGTTGAGGCCTGATGGAGCGCCTCAAGAGGTCCAAACAGGACTAATATTGGAATGGGCCCGGATGCATGCCTTGCAGTTCTGAACTGCAAAAATACTGTCCCGAATGCCTCCGGAATGTCCCCCATATTGCCGGAGGCATTCCGTGTCAGGAGGCATTCTGCGGCGCAGTACGCGAGACGCGCAGGTCCCGAAACGACTAGACCGTGCGGACGACGTCCTCGTAGGCGAACTTGGGCTTCGCGTCCCCCCAAGCCTCAGGGCCGGGCTGGCCGATGTTCACCACCAGGAAGCTCTTCTG
The DNA here is from genome assembly GCF_030815865.1 of Arthrobacter globiformis. NCBI lineage: Bacteria > Bacillati > Actinomycetota > Actinomycetes > Micrococcales > Micrococcaceae > Arthrobacter > Arthrobacter globiformis. The sequence continues at coordinate 473,442 of NZ_JAUSXI010000001.1, read as the reverse complement.
GTCTCCTGCCGGGAAGAACTCGGCGTCGATGGCGGGGAAGTCCGCGCCGGTCATCGGGCCGGCGGCGAAGCCGAGCGAGCGGACGGCCAGGATGAAGTAACCGGCCTGCAGGTGGGCGTTGTTGTTGCCCGTGGAGGTGGCCAGGTCCGGTGCGGCGTCGTACATGGCCTTGGGGGCGCTGTAGCCGGGGAGGAAGTTGTCCCACTGCTCCTGCCAGGCCGTGTCGTAGCTGAGGATCGCCACCAGGGGTGCGGAGGCAGTCTTGGCCCGGTTCCCCGAGGACAGGGTAGCCACGAGCTTGGCGCGGGCCTCGTCCGAGCGCACGAAGGTGACGCGCAGCGGCTGGGAGTTGAAGGCCGTGGGGCCGAACTTGGTCAGTTCGTAGATGGCGCGGGCCTGCTGCTCGCTGACCTCGCCGGTGAACGCGTTGGCGGTGCGGGCTTCGGCAAAGATGGCATCCACGGCCGCGGAATCGATCACTGCTTCTTCATGGGCGATTGTCATTCGCGCCCCTTTCGCTAGGACGACACCCTGCGGGCGGCGTCGGGCAGTCATGCTTACTTTCGTTGGGTTCAACCGGATCCAGAGGCGTGCTCTTCCCGGAACGGCCAAATAGGCGCCGTGACGTTTCACACACCCCGCGTCCAATCCGGGCTGCCCCGACTGTTGGCCGGAAGCCCTCTCGCGCCCGCGTCCGGCGGGGTATTCTTGCTCCTGAAGATCCAGCCCGGCGAGCGGGCAAACTCCCCCTCCGAAAGGCCCCGCCAATGAGAAGGCCCCGCCAATGAGCATGCTCGGAACCAAATGGAAGCTGCACGGCAACGGCAAGGCCGTACGTCCTGGCGAGGTGGTGGCTCCGGGCGAACGGCTCGCGTGGCCCATTACGATCGGCGTGGGCATGCAGCACGTTGTGGCCATGTTCGGCGCCACCTTCCTGGTGCCGATCATCACCGGAATGCCGCCGGCTACCACGCTCTTCTTCTCCGGCATCGGCACGCTCCTGTTCCTCGTGATTACCCAGGGCCGCGTTCCCAGCTACCTTGGCTCGAGCTTTGCGTTCATCGCACCTATCACGGCGTCCCAGCAGCAGTTCGGTGTGCCCGGGGCATTGGGCGGCGTGGTGCTGGCCGGCGCCGGCCTCGCCGTGATCGGCGCAATCGTGCAGAAGTTCGGCGCCGGCTGGATCAACCGGCTGATGCCGCCGATTGTCACGGGCGCCATCGTGGCCCTGATCGGGCTCAACCTGGCTCCTGCCGCCAAGAACAACTTCGACGCCGCCCCCGTGACGGCACTGATCACGCTGGCGTCCATCATCGTGGTGAGCGTCCTGTTCCGCGGGATCATCGGCCGCCTCAGCATCCTGGTGGGCGTGCTGGTGGGCTACCTGGTGGCCATGCTCCGCGGCGAGGTGAGCTACGACAAGATGGACGCCGCCGCCTGGGTGGGCCTGCCGCAGTTCCAGACGCCCGAGTTCCACATCGGCGTGCTGGGCCTGTTCGTGCCGGTGGTCCTGGTGCTGGTGGCCGAGAACATCGGCCACGTGAAGTCGGTGTCCGCCATGACCGGCCAGAACCTGGACGGGGTTTCCGGCCGCGCCCTGTTGGCCGACGGTGCCGCCACTGTGCTCGCCGGCTTCGGCGGCGGTTCGGGCACAACGACGTATGCGGAAAACATCGGCGTCATGGCGGCCACCAAGGTCTACTCCACTGCCGCCTACTGGGTGGCCGGCATCTTCGCCATCCTGCTGAGCTTCTCGCCGAAGTTCGGCGAACTGATCGCCACTGTACCGCCGGGCGTGCTGGGCGGTGCCGCAACCATGCTGTACGGCATGATCGGCATCCTCGGCGTGAAGATCTGGGTACAGAATAAGGTCAATTTTTCGAATCCGGTCAACCTGACCACGGCCGCAGTTTCCCTCATCATCGGCATCGCGGACTACACCTGGACCGTGGGGGACCTGAAGTTCACGGGCATCGCGCTCGGGTCCGCCGCGGCCCTCGTGATTTACCACGGCATGAAGGCCATCGCGAAGGCCCGCGGCACCGCCGCCGAGCCCGAGACCGAGCAGCAGGGCCTGCCGCCAGCCGCCAAGGCAGCCATCAACGCAGCAGCAAGGAGGCAGCCCAAGAAGCGTTAGCGCTCCCGCCGGCCCCAACCCGGCGCATTTCTGCTCCACTTGGGCGGGCAAAAGGCCCTGGCGCCCCGGAATTCCAGGGCGCCAGGGCCTTGCCATCGCCGAAGTGGTGCAATAATGCGCGCGCACTCCTACTGAAAGACCGCGGGCTTACCCGGCGTCGAAAGTTTCGTCGTCGTCGTTGGGTGACTTTTCCTTCGGCAGGTCGTTGCCGCTGCCGTCCGGAATGCCCGCCGCCTCCTGCCCGGGCTCCGAGGAAAACTGCCCGGCGCCGGATTCGTCAGCGTTGCCTTCGTCGATCTCGGCGTCCGCCGAGGGCACGGCCGTGCCCCCGTCCTCCGCGCCGGCCCCGGGTGAGGCGTCCGGATCGCGCGGCAGCGGTGACTCGCCGGGGACCGGGTCAAAGCCTGCCACGCCGCTTTCACTCTCGGCGTGGAGCTGGTCGTCGGTTCCGCCGAAGCGTCCTGCCCCGGGTTCGCCCGAGCTGTCCTGGTCCTCCTCGGCGAAGTGGCTGAGGTTCGGCGTGCCGGTCTGGAAGGTCTCTCCCTCGGGGCTGTTCTGGTTCAGGCCCGCAGCGTCGAAGTCTTCCTCCTCGCGGGGCTGGGCAAACTGTTGGCCGCCGGCTTCCTGCTCCGCGGTGGGCGTGCCGTAGCCTCCCGCTTCCTCTTCAGGGGCTCCGTGCTGGTTGTCCTGGCTCATCTGTTCCTCCTGCTTGGTGGGGAATTGCTTGGCTGGGAAGTACTGGACACTCAAAGGCCCTTGCCGCCGGTGACGGGGACCACCGCCCCGGACATGTACGAACCGGCGGCGGACGCCAGCAGAACGTAGGCGGGGGCGAGCTCGGCGGGCTGTCCGGCGCGCTGCAGCGGGGTGTCCTGGCCGAACTTGGGCAGCTTGTCCGGCCATTCCGTGGCGGGGATAAGGGGTGTCCAGATCGGTCCGGGCGCCACGGCATTAACGCGGATCCCCTTGGGCCCCAGTTCCTGGGCGAGGGCTTTGGTGAAGGCCACCTGGGCCGCCTTGGTCATGGCGTAGTCGATGAGCCCCGGAGACGGGTTGAAGGCCTGAATGGAGGCGGTCGTGATGATCGAGGCACCCGCCTTCAGGTGCGGCACCGCTGCCCGGGCAGTCCACAGCAGCGAGTACAGGTTGGTCTTGAAGACGCGGTCGAACTCCTCGGTGGGCAGCGACTCAAGGCTGTCGCGGTTCTTCTGGTAGGCGGCGTTGAGCACCACTACATCAAGCCGGCCGAATTCGCTGACAGTGTCTTCCACGATCGCGGTGCTGAAGTCCTCGTTCCTGCCCTCCCCTGCGAGGAGCAGTGCCCGCCGGCCGGCCTTGCGGATCCATTCGGCGGTGTCCTGTGCGTCGTCCTCTTCCTCGGGGAGATAGGAAATGGCGACGTCGGCCCCCTCGCGTGCGAAGGCGATGGCCACCGCCTTGCCGATGCCGGAGTCGCCGCCCGTGATGAGCGCCGCCTTGCCCTCCAGCGCCCCGCTTCCCTCGTAGCTCAGCTCGCCATGGTCCGGCTGCGGATCCATGGGTGCGGTCAGGCCCGGCTGCTTCTGCTCCTGCTTGGGAAAGGGCCCTGCGTGGTACGTTCCCCGGGGATCACCGGGCTGGTCAGACTGCTTGGCTGGGTCGCTCATTATCCACCTGCTCACATTGTCGGGGTGCCAGTTGTTCGAACCTAACGCAGGTTTGAGCGGCAAGTCCACCACCTGACGCAAAACTAGTCAGTAAACTTAGCATTTGTTGAATTGGGGCAGACTTGAGCCTAGGTTTGGAGCAAGCGCGCCCGCTGCGGGCCAGACAGAGGAGGGTTCATGACCGATCCGGACGCCCCGGCTGGCAGCGGCCGGAACGAGACCCGCGAGGAGCAGCTGGACCGGAACTGGATGGAACTGATCCAGGAGCTGCGAGTCCTGCAGACGGGCGTCCAGATCCTTGCCGGATTCCTGCTGACACTGCCTTTCCAGCAGCGCTTTGAGACCCTCGATGATTTCCAGGTCACGCTCTACCTCGTGAACGTGGGCCTCGCCGCACTGACCACAGCGTTCATCCTCCTGCCGGTCAGCGTCCACCGCCGGCTGTTCCGGAAGCGGCTCAAGGCAACCCTTGTGGCCAGCGCCGACAACATCACCAAGATCGCGCTCGGCGGAGTGGCTGCCCTCAGCGTGGGAACCGCCGCGCTGGTGTTCGACGTTACGGCAGGCCGCACCGTCGGCCTTATCGCCGGCGGCGTGCTTCTCGCTGTGCTGGCCATTCTCCTGGCCTACGTCCCCGTGCACCTGCATCGGAGGGCCAAGAAAGAGGGCGGCTAGGCCCCTTCCAGCACCTGGCGGGTGGCCCACGCGAGGTATTTGCCGGCGTCGGCCATGGCGTCCTGCGGGCTGGGCGCAACGTCCAGCAGTTGCGCCGCAGCCACCACACCGTGCTCGGCCAGTTCCTCCGGCGTGACCAGAATGCGCCCCGCCACCGCCACCACGGGAATGCCGCGATCCCGGGCGGCCTCCGCGAGTGCGATCGGCGCCTTGCCGGTAAGCGACTGGGAGTCCATGGAACCCTCGCCCGTGATCACCAGGTCGGCGTCGGCCAGCCGTTCGGCCAGCCCCGTGAGCGCGGCCACCAAGGCGAAGCCGCCTTCCAGTGTGGCCTGGGTGAAGGCAAGGAACGACGCCGGAAAGCCGCCGGCCGCGCCGGCGCCCGGGACGTTGACGTCCCGGCCCGTCGCCTCCCGGAGGAGGGACGCCCAGTTGCGCAGGCCGGCGTCGAGCTTCTCAATGGCGTCGTCGTCGGCGCCCTTCTGGCGGCCGAAGACGTGCGCGGCACCGGTGGTGCCGTAAAGCGGGCTCTGGACATCGACGGCGATCCGGAACTTGACGGCGGACAGCCGCGGATCCAGCCCGGCGACATCCAGGGAAACGGCGTCGGCCAGTGAGCCGCCGCCCAGCGGTACCACGTTCCCTGCCGCGTCGAGCGGCTTGAGGCCCAGCGCGCGCAGGGCGCCACTGCCGCCGTCGGTCATGGCCGAGCCACCGACGCCCAGCACGATTTCGGTGGCGCCGGCGTCGAGGGCGGCGGCGATGAGCTGCCCGCAGCCGTAGCTGTGTGCCCGCAGGGAGTTCTCCGGGGTCGGCTCCATGTGGGCCAGGCCGGACGCCTGCGCGGTCTCAATGACCGCAGTGGTGGTGCCGGACCCGTCCTTCCGGAGGGCCCAGGCGGCTCCGATCGGGGCCAGGATGGGACCAACGACGGCGTTGACCCGCTCCTCGTAGCCAGCGGCTACGGCTGCTTCCAAAGTTCCCTCGCCGCCGTCGGCCACCGGAAACTGGGTGGTCACGGCGTCCGGGTAGACGCGGAGTGCGCCCTCGGCGATGGCGGCGGCGGCTTCGACGGCGGTGAGTGATCCCTTGAACTTGTCCGGGGCGATGAGGATACGCATCCCCCTATCCTGCCACCCCCGCCGTGGAATGCGCTTACCCGTCCGTCATACGGTCAGCCGCGGGACTCCTGACCCTCGTAGGTGTCCAGCAACGCCGCCGCACCCTCACCGGATTCGCCCTCGGCGGCGAGCGCGGAGCGCATGCCGTCCAGCTTTTCCGCCCCCGCGGGGAATGGCGGCAGCAGCGGCACGTCCGGGGCCGTCAGGACCTCGATCACCACCGGGCGTTCCGCGGCAAGGGCCCGGTCCCAGGCGCCGGCGAGCTGCTCCGGCGATTCAACGCGGATGCCGGTAAGCCCCAGCAGCTCCGCGTATCCGGCATAGGGGAAGTCAGGGATTTCCTGGCTGTCCGGGAACCGCGGCTCGGATTCGGTCTCGCGCTGCTCCCAGGTGACCTCGGCCAGATCCCTGTTATTGAACACGCAAACCACGAAGCGCGGGTCCGGCCACTGCCGCCAGCGGTGGGCCACGGTTACCAGCTCGGCGATGCCTGCCATCTGCATGGCGCCGTCGCCGGCCAGAGCCACGACGGGCCGGTCCGGCCGGGCCAGCTTGGCCGCGATCCCGTACGGAACCGAGCAGCCCATGCTGGCCAGCGTCCCCGAAAGGTGCGCCGGAACTCCGGCCGGCAGGGTCAGCTGGCGCGCATACCAGTAGACGCAGCTCCCGACGTCGACACTCACCTGGGCGTTGTGCGGCAGCCTGCCGCTGAGCTCGCGGACCACGAGCTCCGGGTTGACGGGGCTGGCCGGAACTCGGGAGCGCTCCTCGGCGAGGGCGCGCCAACTGCGGACCTGATCCTCCACGTCCGCCCGCCACTGCTTGCGGGCCTCTTTTTGCCCGCCGGCGCCGTTCAGCAGCTCCGCCAGCCTGGCAAGGGTTTCGGCCGCATCGCCCACAAGACCAACTTCGACGGGGTACCGGTTGCCGACCTTCCGCCCGTCGATGTCCACCTGGACGGCCCGGGCAGCCCCGGGTTTCGGATAGAACTCGGTCCACGGGTCGTTGGAGCCGATAATCAGGAGGGTGTCGCAGTTCCCCATCAGATGGGCGCTGGCGGTGGAACCGAGGTGCCCCATGGTGCCCGCCGCAAACGGCAGCGTCTCATCCATGTACGGCTTGCCCAGGAGGCTGGTGGTGATGCCGGCGTCCAGTTGCTGCGCCAGGGCGACCACCTCGGCCTGGGCGTTCTTGGCGCCCTGCCCCACTAGGAACGCCACCTTACTGCCGGCTCCCAGCACCTCGGCGGCCCTGGCCAGGTCGTCATCGCGGGGCAGCACCCGTGCAGGCTGCCATTCGGGCGCGGTGACGATGATTCCGTGCTCCTGGTCGAGCTCGGGGGCCGGAGCCTTCTGGATGTCGTGCGGGACAATCACAACGCACGGGGTGCGGGTTTCGAGGGCTGTGCGGAAGGCGCGGTCCAGCACCATGGGAAGCTGCTCCGGTGTGCTGACCATTTGCGCGAACTGCGCGGCCACGTCCTTGAAGAGTGTGAGCAGGTCGATTTCCTGCATGTAGGCCGACCCCAGCACGCTGCGGCTCTGCTGGCCGATGATGGCCACCACGGGGACGCCATCCAGCTTGGCGTCATAGAGCCCGTTGAGGAGGTGCACCGCGCCCGGCCCCTGGGTGGACGTCACCACACCCACCCGGCCGGTGTACTTTGCGTGCCCGACGGCCATGAACGCCGCCGTTTCCTCGTGCCGCGCCTGGACGAATTCGACGCCGGCTCCCGGGTCGCCACTGTCGTCGCCGCCGGCGCCGCTACGGCGCAGCGCGCCCATGAAGCCGTTGATGCCGTCCCCGCTGTAGCCGAAGACCCTGTTGACGCCCCAGGCTTTGAGGCGCTCCACCATTACGTCGGCAACCAGCCGGTCAGCCATCGCACACTCCTTCTGATTATTCGTCGTGGCCTTGGTCGCCGCTCATCTGGTCTTCGGCGGGCGGCGTCTCGCCGGGCGGCACTCCCCCGCCGGGCTCGAGGCCCGTAATGCTGCCGTTCAAGGGGTCGGGGTTGGGCGTGGCGGCCGAGTCCCCGCGGGCGTCGTCGTCTGTTCCGGCTTCGCCTGTCCTGGCGGCGTCGCGGTCCGGGTTGGCCGGGTCATTTTCGGGATGGTAGCTGCTCATGGTTCTGCGGTCCTCCTTGGAACAGGTGCGCCGGCGTGGCGACGGACTTCGGTATCGGACTCATGCCGCCGGATCCGGCAACACTGGACTAATTGTAAGCATGCTGATAATTCTGGAACAGTCAGATGCCGCACAGTCCGGCCCGGCCGGAACGTTTCGAAGGAGCAAACTGATGGGAATCGGCGACAGCATTGGCAAAGCAGCGGAAAACGCGATGGAGGACCTGGCGCAGATGTCCGACCCGACCGACGACGCCCACGCGCCCGAGCCCGGAGCGTCCGACGAGGACATCCAGGTGCACTCCTCCATCAGCGAGGGCTCCAACGCCAGGGATGGCGACGACGGCCCGCGGTCAGGTGTGCATACCACCTACACGCCGCAGGGCCCGGGAACCGAGGCCAGCGGGGGCCAGGGCACGGCAGGCGCGTCCGGCACGGGCGAGGCCGGCGCAGCGGACGAGTCAGCCGGGACGGCGACGTCCGGCGGCATCGGCGCGGCGGGCACCACGGACGCCCCCGAAGCAGCGCGCGGCGTCCCCGGCCCGGCGGGACTTCCCGATCCGGACCCGGAGGAACTGCGGGCAGATCCTTCCGAGGGGGACCAGGACCCGGGCACCGGCCTGGGACGCGGCTAGCCCCACTGCCCGCGCGCCTGCAGGACTTCCTTCAGCAGGTCGGCGCGGTCGGAGACGATCCCGTCCACGCCGAGGTCTAGCAGCCGGTGCATCTCGGCGGGGTCGTTGATGGTCCAGACGTGGACGTACAGCCCGAGCTCATGCGCCCGGCGGACAAATCCCGGAGTGACGACGGGAACGGCCCGGTAGCGGACCGGCACCTGCAGGGCATCGACGTCGCGGAGCGCCCAGCGCAGCACCGCTCGCACCGGGGACGCCAGCGCGCGAACGGACAGCAGTGGCCCCAGCACCAGGAAGAGGGCGTTCGCCCGGGTCCCCGCCGACGATGCGGTCCTGCGGCTGAGCTGCTGCAGGACCGCGCGGCGCCGGCGGTCGGAGAAACTGGCGATCAGCACCCGGTCGTGGACCTGGTGGCGCTCGATCGCGGCCACCACGCTGGGCACGGAGTGCCAGTCCTTGACATCCAGATTCAAGCGCGCGTCCGGAAACGCCGCCACAAGTTCATCGAACGTGGGCACGGGCTCCGTCCCGCCGATCCGCGCCCGCCGCACTTCTGCCGCGGTGAGTTCATGGATGTTGCCGTGGCCGTCCGTGACCCGGTCCAGGGTGCTGTCGTGGAAGAGGAGCAGCTCGCCGTCGGACGTGGTGTGGACATCCGTCTCCAGGTGGGAATAGCCAAGCTCGACGGCGGCGCGGAACGCCGCCAGCGAGTTTTCCAGCCCCGCCAGCGAAAATCCGCGGTGGGCCATGGCCACCGGCCTGGCCGAGCCCGGCCCACCCAACCCGGGCCCGGCAGCAGGCCCGGGGTGAGGGCCTGGTCCAGGGCCGGGAGCGGAGAAGTAAGGCAGGGTTCCCGTCATCCCCGAAGCTTAGACCAGCCTCAGGCGGGCAGGATTTCCACACCGTCGCTGCAGTGCAGCAGCGTGCGGCCGCGGCCGCCGTCGAGATCCACCCACACCACGGTGCGGTCCGGCGTGACGGCCGAAACGCGGCCACCGGTTTCAAACCCCGGCGCAAGCCGCACGCTGACCCGGTCCCCCTCGCGAAGCGCCGACCAGTGAGCGGACGGCTCTACGGGGCTGCCGGTATCGAATCCCGGTGCCTCGGCAGCATTTTTGGTCTTTTTCCTGGCCACGATGTCCCCTATCGGTCACTCACCCAACAGGGCACACCCTATGGGGCGGACATGAACGCAAGTTGACCGCCAGCGGGGAGTTCGGTGGCAGGCGGGCGACGGCCGGCTTACGGCAGCTGGAGTCCCAGCGCGGCGAGCCTTTCCTCGAGAATCTGGGCCACGCCGTCGTCGTCAAAATGCGGCGCCTGCTGGCCGGCCGCTCGGATCGCTTCCGGGTGCCCGCTGGCCATGGCGTAGCCGTGGCCGGCCCAGCGGAGCATCTCAATGTCGTTGGGCATGTCGCCGAACGCCACAACGTCCGCGGCGTCGATGCCCAGGGAGGCGGCGTAGTCGGCCAGGGTGACGGCCTTGTTGATTCCCGGCACGGCAAGCTCCAGCATGGCGACGGTGGGCGCCGAGTGCGTCACCGAGGCGAGGTTCCCGACGGCGGGGCTCACCTCCGCGAGGAAATCGTCGGCCGTGCCTTCACGGACGATTGCCAGGAACTTGACGACGGCGTCTTCCGCGGTGAGCGTCGAGGCCAGCGGAGCTGGGGTGAATTCCGAGAGCAGCTCGCTTGAGCCATTTTCGATGAAGCCGGGCTCGAGGTGGAAGCCAGTGAGGGTCTCGGCGGCGAAGAGGGCGGTGGGGCGCACTTCCTTGATGATCCGCCGGATTTCGAAGATGTCGTCGATGGCCATCGTCTGCGCCGAGACAACTTTGTCCGCCTCGAGGTCCCACACCACGGCGCCGTTCGAACAGATCACCGTGCCTGTATGGCCCAACTGCTCCTCGAGCGGATGCAGCCAGCGCGGCGGGCGGCCGGTGACAAAGACGAGTTCGACGCCGGCCCTCCGGCAGGCGTGGAAGGCGCGGACGGTGCGGTCACTGATTCTTCCGTCGTGCCCAAGGATCGTTCCGTCTATGTCACTCGCTACCAACCGCATGCTGCCAGTTTACGTGGGCGGGCCGGATGCTCCCCGCGGCAGCTGGCGCGGGCTCACGATACGGGGCATCAAGAGAAGGGGGCCTCAGGAAACGGGGAGGCTCACCGTCACCGTGGTTCCCTTTCCCGGCGCACTGCGGAGGCTGATGGAACCGCCCTGGCCCTCGACGATGGTCTTGCTGATCGGCAGCCCGAGGCCGGCACCCGGGATGGCCGTATCACGCGAGCGGGCGGACCGGAGCTTTGGGTCGAGGAATCGACCCCGGCAACGAGTGACATAGCAGCAGCCCTCAGTATCAGCGCGCGCCGAGCAGGTGCTCGATGAAGAGCTGCTGGAGCTTCACGAAACCGAAGCCCTTGCCGCCGAAGTAGGCGTCGGCGTCGAACTCCTCGTACGCGGACCTGTCCGCGAGCAGCTGCTCGTAGCCTTCGCCCGGGTTCAGCGTGGGGACGTTGATCTCGGAAACCCGCGATGCTTCCAGGGCAGCCTGCACCTCGGGATCTGCACGGAAGGCCTTGGCACGCTCCTTGAGCAGCAGGTAGGTCTGCATGTTGGCCGCCGCGGAATCCCAGACACCCTTGATGTCCTCGGTCCGGCTGGGCTTGTAGTCGAAGTGGCGCGGGCCGTCGTAGGCCGGCCCGCCCTGCGGACCGCCGTTCTCCAGCAGGTCAACCAGGGAGAAGGCGTTCTGCAGGTCACCGTGGCCGAACACCAGGTCCTGGTCGAACTTGATGCTGCGCTGGCCGTTGAGGTCGATGTGGAAGAGCTTGCCCTGGTACAGCGCCTGGGCGATGCCGTGGGTGAAGTTCAGCCCGGCCATCTGCTCGTGGCCGGTCTCCGGGTTGATGCCGACAAGCTCCGGCCGCTCAAGGGTCTCGATGAACGCCATGGCGTGGCCCAGCGTGGGCAGCAGGATGTCCCCGCGCGGTTCGTTGGGCTTGGGCTCGATCGCGAAACGGATGTTGTAGCCCTTGTCCGTCACGTAGTCGCCCAGCAGGTTCACCGCCTCGCGGTAGCGCTCGAGGGCACCGCGGATGTCCTTGGCGGCGTCGTACTCGCTGCCTTCGCGGCCGCCCCACATCACAAACGTCTCGGCACCCAGCTCCGCGGCGAGGTCGATGTTCTCCAGGACCTTGCGCAGGGCAAAGCGGCGCACACCGCGGTCGTTGCTGGTGAAGCCGCCGTCCTTGAAGACCGGGTGGCTGAACAGGTTGGTGGTCACCATCGGCACCACCATACCGGTGGCCTTCAGCGCACCGGTCAGCCGATCGATCTCCCGCTGCCGTTCAGCCGCAGAGCAGCCGAACGGGAACAGGTCGTTGTCGTGGAAAGTGATGCCGTACGCACCCAGGTCACTGAGCCGGTTGACGGCCTCCACCGTGTCCAGCGGCGGGCGGGTCGCCGAACCGAACTGGTCCTGCGCCTCCCAGCCAACCGTCCAGAGACCGAAGGAAAACTTGTCATCACGCGTGGGCTGAATCGCCATTGAAATGCTCCCGTTTGGTTTGGAAGGACCTGCCCGCGGGAAGATCCGGAATATGTTTCACAAACAAACATATTCGGTTAGGCCGTCATGTCAACCCTTTTCTGCCTCCTTCATGTTCGGCAATGTAGCGCCAACAGCCTACCTTCCATTACGCGCAGGGTGTTATGTTCTCTGAAACACCAAACGAAGGGCAGGCAATGGTTAGCGAAGCAGGAACTGAGCTGCACACCGTGGGGCACAACTGGGCCGGCAACCTCAGGTACGCCGCCGCCGAGGTGCAGGAACCGGCGACGGTGGCGGAACTTCAGGGCCTGGTGGCCGGCGCCCAGAAACTTCGTGCGCTCGGTTCGCGGCATTCCTTCAACCGCATCGCCGACACCACCGGCACTCTGGTCTCGCTCGAGCACCTCGAGCCGGCCATCCAGGTAGACCCAGCCAAGATGACGGTGACCGTGAGCGGCGGCACCCGTTACGGGACCCTGGCAGCCGAGCTACAGCGCCAGGGCTATGCGCTGCACAATTTGGCTTCCCTTCCCCACATCTCCGTGGCCGGGGCCGTCGCCACCGCAACCCACGGCTCCGGCGACCGCAACGGCAACCTGGCCACCGCCGTCGCCGGTCTTGAGCTGGTGACCGCCGACGGCGGGATCCTCACCTCTCGCCGCGGGGAACCCGACTTTGACGGCATGGTGGTGGGACTCGGCGCCCTGGGCATCGTCAGCAGCCTGACGCTGGACATCGAACCGACGTTCCGGCTCTCACAGACGGTGTTCGAGGACCTTGAGTGGGACCAGGTGCTGGAGAATTTCGACGACGTCACCTCCTCCGCGTACAGCGTCAGCCTGTTCACCGACTGGAGCGGCGGCCGGATCGGCCAGGCCTGGCTGAAGTCCCGGACGGAGGATGAATCAGCACCGCCGCTGCGGAACGGCTTCTTCGGCGGCACCCCCGCCAAAGAACCGAGGCATCCCATCGCCGGAGTGCCCGGAACCACCTGCACGCAGCAGTTGGGCGTCCCCGGCCCGTGGTCGGACAGGCTGGCCCACTTCCGAATGGAATTCACTCCGAGCAAGGGCGACGAGCTGCAGAGCGAGTACCTGGTCCCCCGCGAGCACGCCGTGGACGCCATCCAAGCCATGCGCAAGCTGTCCCACCTGGTGACTCCGCTGCTGCTGGTCTCGGAAATCCGCACCATGGCCGCGGACAGCCTCTGGCTGAGCCCCAACTACGGAACCGACAGCATTGGCCTGCACCTCACCTGGCGGCAGGACCAGCCCGCCGTCGAGGCAGTACTTCCGGTGATCGAGGCGGAGCTGGCGCCGTTGGGCGCCCGTCCGCACTGGGGCAAGCTGTTCGACGGCGGAGCCTCCCGGCTTGCGCCGCTCTACCCCCGCTTCGCAGACTTCAAGGCCCTCGCGGACCGCCTCGATCCGGAGGGAAAGTTCCGCAACGACTTCCTCGACACCAAGGTTTTCGGCAGCTGATACTGTTCCGATGATGCCTGCCCCTCGCCAACGGGCCGCCCCGACCGCCCCGCCCAGCGAGCTGGACCCCTCCCGGCGGAACAACCTGGCCCTGATCACGTCCCTGGTCCACCACCACCGTGTCCTCAGCCGTGCGCAGCTGACGAAAAGGACCGGGCTCAACAGGTCAACGGTCGGAACCCTGATCGGCCAATTAGTTGCGCTCGGTCTGGTCTACGAGACCGCGCCAACGGGCGGGGCCCAGGTGGGCCGGCCGAGCCCCGAGGTGCGCCCGAGCCCTTCCATCGCGGCGCTCGCGGTCTACCCGGAGATCGACGCGGTCACCATCGGGCTGGTCAACCTCGGCGGCATTGTCCAGAAGAAGATCCGGTTCGCCACCGAACGGATTCCCAGTGCACGGGAAGCGGTCAATATCGCCGCCGCCGTGATCGAGGGAATGCGCACAGAGCTGGAGCACTCCTACCGGATCACCGGCATCGGTGTGGCGGTGCCCGGCCTGGTAAACCCCGACGACGGAACGGTCCGCCATGCGCCGCACCTCGGCTGGCGGGATGAGCCAGTGGCCCGGATGCTGGGCGAGGCCACAGGCTACGCCTGCCAGGCCGCCAACGACGCCTCACTCGCCGCCGAGGCGGAGCTGATCTTCGGGGCCGGCGCCGGGCGGGACAACCTCATCTACCTCAACGGCGGGGCCAGCGGCGTCGGCGGCGGGATCATTTCCAACGGCATGCTGCTCCGCGGAGCGTCCGGCTATGCCGGGGAACTTGGCCACACCTTCGTCCGTACGTCCGGCGAACAGTGCCATTGCGGCGCCACCGGCTGCCTGGAGACCGAGGTGTCCCAGGGACGGCTCTTCGAACTGCTGGGCCTCAGCGGCGGAGACACGGCCCAGCTGGAACAGGCCCTCCGCGCGTCAAGCAGCCCTGCCGTGGCAGAGGAAGTATCCCGGCAGCTCGGCTTCCTGGCCATCGCGTTGCGGAATGCCGTCAATACCTTTAACCCGGAGGTGATCATCCTCGACGGTTTCCTGGGGGTGCTCTACGCCATCTCGCCGGCCACCCTCGATGACCTGCTGCTGTCCCAGGCCATGGACGGCCCGGCCGCCCAGGTCAAGGTGCACCCCGCGGCGCTGGGGTCCAACCTCATGATGATCGGCGCGGCCGAACTGGGATTCGCCCGGTTCCTCGCGGACCCCACCGGCTTTGGGGCGGCCCTCACGGCATAGGCCGGTTTACGGGCAAGCCGGTTTACGGGCAAGCCGGTTTACGGGCAGGCCGGCTTAACGGCAGATGGCACCGGGTGCGCCCGTGGGACGCATCCGGTGCAATGCTGCAAGCCAGAACCTAGCGACCGAAGGTGACCTCGTAGTTCCGGGTCTGGCTTCCGTCTTCGCTCCGAACGGTGACCACGGCGGTTCCCGTCTGCTTGTCAGCCGGTTGCACTGTGACCGTCGCGTACGGGTCAGCGGCAGTGGCCGTGACCTCCTGGTGCGGCCCCTGCGAAGCCGCCCGATAAAAGGTGACGTCCGGGTCGAAGCCGGCCAGCGGCTGGCCGTTGACGGAGATCCCGGCCGCGGCGGCGTCGGAGGACTGGCCCGGAGCCGAGGCCAGAACCTGGACCTCACTGATCGTCATGTGGGTGTTCATGCGGGCAGTGAGCACCACGCGCACATCCTTGGTGTCCACGTTGGCCACCGGAACCGTCACCACCGGAGCAGGGCTGCCGCCGGGGACCTGCGCCGCAGCACCGGCGTTCTTCCACGTGCCGTCGGCCGCCTTGGTCTGCACCTGCAGGCTCTGGGCGTAGCTGTCCGTGGATCCGTCGCGGTAGAAGTGAACCTTCACGCCGGTCACCGTCTTCTGCTGTGCCAGGGAGACAGACAGGGTATCCGTGGTGTTCTTGGTGCCCGATTTCCAGTTGGACCAGGCCTTGTCCGTCAGGTTGCCGTTGCCCAGTCCGGCCGTGCCGTAGCCCGGCTCCGTGAACGAGGCGCTGAACGTGGCACCGCCGTCGTCGGCCACGTTGTCGGCCGTTCCCGCCGTGACCTGCACGCGCACGGTGGCCGGCAGCGTCCGGCCGTCGGCGGCGTCGGCCGTGCCCGCAACCGTGGCCACGCCGGTTTCGGCGAACGCGGGAGCCGCGTCCCAGACCACCGGCCGCTCCACCTTGCTGCCGCCGGCAGTCACCGCGGTCACCGTGGCAGGCAGCGCGGGCGTTCCGCCAACGTAGGTCTTGGCACGCGCCGGTAGCGTCGACACGAGCGTGTCGACGGTGACTTTGGCCGTCACCGGATGGGCAGCACCCAGGACGTCCGTCGCCGTTCCGCGCACGTCAACGGTTCCCGGCTTGCTCCACCGGCTCTCGGGCGGCATCGTCCAGGTCACCGGCAGTTCGCCACGGGCGCTGTCGCGGTAGACGGGCACCACCGTGGCGGGCAGCTGCGGAGCAGTCCCGGGCACAGTAAAGGCCGCGACATTCTGGAACCCCTGGACGGTCTCATCGATAACCCGCCAGCGCTGGTTCTCACCGGAGTTGGCGGTCCACAACGTCACCGGCGACCCGTCCGCTGTGGCATGCCCGCCCACCTCGAGAAGCCGGCCGGTTGCCGCGTTGACGAACGTGTACGTGCCGTCGCCGGTGGTGGACATCGTCCACTGCGAGGCGTCAGCTGGCGTAGCCTCCACCGGCACCAGCTGGGGCGTTCTGTCGACGACGGCGAGCTGCCGCCCGCCGTCGGCCGTTTCAATCGCGTAGCGGGCACGGCTGCTGTTCTCACCGCTGAGGCGGCGGATGTTCCACAGCTTGTCAGCGCCGGCGCCGGAACGGATAACGGCAGTGCTGCCGGTTCCCTGCGCAAAGGACTTGCCGCTTTCGACGCCCTTGAGGCTGTAGACGTGGTCCGCCTGCACGAGGGCGGCGTCCTTGGCCACACCGTGCACACCGTCGACGAGGAACGTCGTGACGGACTCGGCCGGTACCGTGAGGACCGCCTTGCGGTCCTTTCCGACGGCGACCGGCTCACCCTCCACGAGCGCGCCGGACGCGTCGGAAGTCACCGGGGTCACGGTGGCGTTTCCTTGGACGGCTCCGAATCCGGAGAGGTCCAGTGCCACGGGGCGCTGCTGCTTGCTGTCGTTGACATGCACCACGGTGGCGCCGGAGTCCGAGACTGCGGCCGCGCTGTTCAGGTCATCCACCTTGACCAGGCGGTCCCCGGGCTTGATGAAGTGTGTGAAGTTCCGCGCAGTGTTGAACTTGGTGTTCGTGTAGATCGGGCAGCTTTCGAGGGTGTCCCCGGCGGCGCAGTCGAAGGGCAGCTGGATCTCGCCCCAGTTGGAGCCGATTGCGCTTTCGCCGCCCGGCTTCATGTTGTTGTAGTCCTCAACGGGCTGCCAGAACACCCAGGCCTCGGGCTCCAGCTCGCGGAGGTCGTTGACCATGTGCTGGGCCAAGCCAAGGCCGGGCTGCATGCTCGTGAAGTTCTGACCGTCCATCCACGAGCCGCCGGTTTCGCTCATCCAGAGGGGCTTGTCCTCGCCCTTGGCGATGTCCCTGACGGCTGTCCGCTGTCCGGTCCCGTAGGTGTGGACGTTGAGCTGGGCCACGTTCGCCTTGGCTTCGGCGGAATAGCTGTTCCAGTTGTTGGCGAACGTCGAGGGGTTGGTCTCGTCCATGGCGCTGATGACGGCGCCGGTGTCCGCACTGGCCAGGGCCTTGGCCAGCGACTGGACCACCTTCTGCTGCAGTTCGGGGCCCATGTGGGCGCCTTCCTGGCGGCCACCGACGGGCTGGCCCGCCGAGTTCAGGCTGGTTCCCCAGTACGGCGTGTTTGGTTCGTTCATGGGATCGATCGTGTCGATCTTGATGCCGTGGGCCTTTTCAAGCTGCTTGACGACGCCCACCAGATAGGAGGAGAAATCGTCAACGCTCTCGGTCCGCAGCTGGTCCTGCGAGGAGTTGAAGCCGCCCGAAACGTAGCCGCTGACCGTCTGGAACCACGGCGGGGAGTTGCTAAAGGCTTCCCAGTGCGTGATGTCGTTCTTGATCCGGTCCACCCACCAGCGCTGCGTCTGGTCGGCGTCGAGATTCCAGTGCTCCGGATTCGCCGAATCCCACCAGTCCTTGTCCGCCCGCGTGGTGCCCGTGGGGGCATTCCACCAGCCCTCGACGGCGCCGCCGGCCCGGAGGTAGTTCTTCACGTCGGGGGCGTTGCCGCCGCCGACGTTGTACCGCGCGATGTTGAGGTTCAGCCCGTCGTCGCCGAAGACCATGTCCGCGAGCTTGTTGCGGACTTCGTCCGGATAGTCACCGGTGGCATTGGCAAACCAGACCAGGCTGGTGCCCCACCCTTCGAAGGACTCGCCCTGGTAGGACGGGTCCGGCCGCACGGTCACGGCGCCTGCCGGCACGGTTTCATCGGCTGCCTTGACCGGTGCCGGTGCTGCGAGCGCGGGTCCGGCCACGAGCCCTGCGGAGAGAACCGCCGCGGTGACGCCGGCGGCGGTCACGGCCCAGGGCCGTCTGGATCTGTTCGTCATTGAATTCCCTTCGGTGCGGTGATGCTGCTGATCTCTGGGGACTGCTGCTTTAGCTGAGCTGTTTCTTATTTGGGGGTTTTGAGAACGGCCACGCCGCGGGCGGCCAGTTTGGCGGCACGTTCGGCCGGGCTCGTGTCCGCGAGGACAGCTCCGGGGACCGCCGAGATGTCCACGGCCTGGTCAGTGCGGTTGATCAGGAAAAGGAAGCGCCCGTCCTCCCCCGTGCGGACGGCGAGTTCGACGGCGCCACGGAGTTCCGCGGGCAGTTCAGACTCGACGCCGGCCAGGCCGGCGAATTCCCGCAGGACCGGGACCAGGCCGTCGGGTCCGAGTCGCGTCGCCACGTAGCCGGCGGATCCGTTGCCTACGCTGCGCCGGGTCACGGCGGGTTCGCCTGCCCGGTCACCGGAGGTGAACCGGCGCAGGACCTTCGTGTCCCCGGAGGTAGGGGCCACCGAGTCCGCCCACAAAGTGCCGGTTGACCTGTCGTCGAGCGTGGCCTCTTCTCCGGGGGCCAGCGGCCCGAACTCTTCCACCCGGATACCCAGCAGATCGCTGAGGGCGCCGGGATACCCGCCGAGCCACACGTGGTCGTGCTGGTCCACGATGCCCGAGAAGTACGTGGTCACGAGGTGCCCGCCTGCCTCGACGAAGCTATTCAGGCGTGAACGCAGCTCCGCCGGCACCACGTGCAGGACCGGCGCGATGACCAGTTGGTAGCCGTCCACCGAAGCCGCCACTGGGAGGACGTCGGCGCGGATGCCGCTGGCCAGGAACGCCGAGTACCAGTCGAGCGCCTCCTGCCGGTAGCGGAGCCGGTCGCTCGGATGGGAGTCCAGCTCGCTGGCCCACCAGGAGTCCCAGTCGAAGAGGATTGCAGCCTTTGCGGGCTCACGGCGGCTGCCTGTGATCGCCGAGAGTTCGCCCAACGTCCGGCCCAGGGCGGTGACGTCGCGGAAGAGCCTGCTGTTGCTGCCGGCGTGCGAAACCATCGCGGAGTGGTATTTTTCCGCTCCGGCGCGGGACTGCCGCCATTGGAAGAAGCAGACCGCATCTGCCCCGTGCGCCACATGGGTAAGCGAGTCCCGGGCGAGAGCCCCGGGCTTCTTGGGTGTGTTCACGGGCTGCCAGTTGACGGCGCTGGTGGAGTGCTCCATGAGGAACCAGGGGTTGCCGCCGGCGATATTGCCGGTCAGGTTCGCGGAGAAGGACAGCTCGTCATGGTCCTGCGGGCCCGGGACCACGTAGTGGTCGTTGGAGACGAAGTCGACGTCGGCTGCCCACGCGGCGTAGTCCATTCCCTTGGTCTCCCCCATCACCATGAAATTGGTGGTGACCGGGATGTCTGGGGTGATGCTGTTGAGGATGTCGCGTTCGGCGCGGAGGTAGTCCCGCAGCGAGTCCGAGGAGAAGCGCTTGAAGTCCAACTGCTGCGTGGGGTTCGGGTAAGACGCTGCCTTGCGCGGCGGGAAGATGTGGTTCCAGTCCGCGTAGCGCTGGGACCAGAAGTCGGTCCCCC
Source organism: Arthrobacter globiformis (assembly GCF_030815865.1). NCBI lineage: Bacteria > Bacillati > Actinomycetota > Actinomycetes > Micrococcales > Micrococcaceae > Arthrobacter > Arthrobacter globiformis. The sequence goes on along the minus strand of NZ_JAUSXI010000001.1, from coordinate 454,014 downwards.
AGGCGGTGTTCAGCTCCTCAAGCGTGCCGTAGCGGCCCTGCAGCCAGCGGCGGAACGCGGCCGCTGCGTCGTCGGAATAGTCGTAGATGTTGTGGCAGCCGAGTTCGTTGGAAACGTGCCAGGCGCAGACGGCGGGGTGGTCCTTGTACCGCTCGGCCATGGTGCGCACGAGCGCCAGCGCGTGCTCGCGGAACACCAGCGACGTGGGCCGCCAGTGCTGCCGGCCGCCGGGCCAGAGGGTTTCGCCGTTCTGGGTGACCGGCAGGATTTCCGGGTGTTCGGCTGCCAGCCACGGCGGCGGGGAGGCGGTGGCGGTGGCGAGGTCCACGGCGATGCCGTTGGCGTGCAGCAGGTCCATGATGTCGTCGAGCCAGGAAAAGTCCCAGGTGTCCCGCGTTGGCTGGAGCCGGGCCCAGGAGAAGATCGCCAAAGAGACGATGTTGACTCCGGCCTCCTGCATGAGGCGGACATCCTCGGCCCAGACCTCGCGGGGCCACTGCTCCGGGTTGTAGTCGGCGCCGAAGGCCAGTCGCCTGGTGTCCGGGGACGGCCAGCGCAGCCAGCGGTGGTTGGTGGCGAGGGACATGGATCTCCTATTTTGGGTGCGTTGGGGTAGGGCGCGCCTGAGCGGCCGCGAAGTTTGGGTGGCCGCGAAGCTGGGGGGCCGTGTGATTAGGTGGCCGCGGACGCGCCGGGTTGGCGCGTCCGCGGAGGAGGGGCCGGGTTACTTACGGCCTGTTATTCCTTGACCGTGAAGCCCTGCTCGGTGCCGTACTTGACCGAGGCTTTCTGCCAAGCGGTCAGGCCGTCCTTGAGCTTGGTGCCGGAGACGTAGGCCTGGCCGGCGGTGTCGTTGAAGATGCTGTTGGCGTAGACCTGGAAGGGCAGGTAGGACCAGCCGGCGGGAACGTTCTTCGCTGACTCGGCGAAGATCTGGTTGGCTTTCTGGCCGCCGAAGTACTTGAACTGGGTGTTCTGGAATTTCTCCGACGCGAGGTCCTTTGAGGTGGCCGGGAACGCCCCGCCGTCGATCCGGGCCTGGACGCCTTCCTCCACGTTGGAGTACTTCAGGAAGCCGTACGCCAGCGCGGCCTGGCTGCTGGCGGCGGGGATGGCCAGGGAGCTGCCGCCGTTTTCGGAGCTGCTGGTGGCACCCTTTTCCCACTGCGGCAGAGGGGCGACCCGCCATTTGCCAGCGCCGTCGCCGACGCCGGAGACGAGGTTGCCCGGCATCCAGGCGCCGGTGGACAGGGTGGCGATGGTTCCGTTGCCGAGGCCCTTGTACCACTCGTCGCTCCAGGAGCTGATGGGGGCCAGGAGGTCCTCATCGATGAGCTTTTGCCAGGTCTCGGCGAACTTGGTGGACCCTTCGTCGGAGAAGTTCACGCCGACGTTGGTGCCGTCCACCTGGTAGGGCTTGCCGCCGGCCTGCCAGATCATGCTGGTGGTGAACCCCGCATCGCCGGTGTCGTTGGCGATGTAGGCCTTGGGGTCAGCCTTTTTCAGCGCGCGTCCGGCCTCGAGGAACTCATCCCAGGTGGTGGGCACCGCGATGCCGTGCTTGTCGAACAGTTCTTTGTTGTAGAACAGGGCCATGGGGCCGGAGTCCATGGGAAGGCCGTACACGCCGCCTTGTGCCTGCACCGAGGACCACGGGCCGGCCGTGAAGGTGCCGTCGAGGTCAGCAGCACCGAACTGGCCAAGGTCTGCCAGTGACTTGCTGAGGGCAAACTGCGGGAGTGCGTAGTACTCGATCTGTGCGACGTCGGGCACACCGGAGCCGGCGGAGACCGCGTTCTGGAGCGCGGTGTACTGGTCGTTGCCAGTACCCGCATTGACAAGGTTGACGTCCACATTCGGATACTTGGCCTCGAAGCCCTCGGCGACCTTCTTCAACGACTGGTCCCAGGCCCACACCGTCAGCTTGCCGCCCTTCTGGAGGGCCGCTTCGACTGCGTCGCTGTTGACCGTCTGCTGCGGCGCCGCGTTGCCGCCGCCTCCGCAGGCGGTGAGCCCCAGGGCGAGTGCGGCGGCGACAGCGGAGCTTTGCAGCAGGCCGCGGCGGGTCAGGGTCTTGATCATGTCTTCCTTCTAACTGCGTTGTTGGTGAGGGTGGGACGGGACGGGGATTATTCTTTGACGCTTCCGGCGGACAGGCCGGACTGCCAGTAGCTCTGGAGCAGCAGGAACGCTGCGATCAGCGGCAGGATGGTGAGCAGGGAGCCTGTGATGACGAGGTTGAAGATGGCTTCCCCGCCAGCGGTGGCGGCCTGCGCGTTCCAGGCATTCAGGCCCAGGGTGAGGGGGTACCAGTCCGGGTTCTTCAGCATGATCAGTGGCAGGAAGTAGTTGTTCCAGGTGGCCACCATGGTGAAGAGCAGCACGGTGACGATGCCCGGAGTCAGCAGCGGCAGGCAGACCTGGAAGAACGTGCGTGCCTCGCTGGCGCCGTCGATCCGGGCGGACTCCATGATCTCGGTGGGAATGGCCTCGGAGGCGAAGGTCCACATGAGGTACAGGCCGAAGGGCGAGATGAGCGAAGGGATGATCACGGCCCAGGGGGTGTTGGTGAGGCCCATCTGGCTGAACATGAGGAAGGTGGGAACGGCGAGGGCAGTGCCGGGGATGGCCACCGCGCCGATGACGACGGCGAACACGGCCTTCCGGCCCGGGAAGTCGAACTTCGCCAGCGCGTAGCCGCCGAGGACGGCCAGGAACGTGGCACCGCCGGCGCCGAGAACGACGTAGAGGACCGTGTTGGCGAACCAGCGAAGGAAGATCCCGCCGTCGTAAGTTGCTGTCCGGGCGATGTTGTCCCAGAGGGCAAAATCGCCGCCGAACCACAGGCCGAAGGAGTTGAGGAGGCCGTCCTGGGTTTTGGTGGCGTTAACCAGCAGCCAGAACAGCGGGGCCAGACTGTACAGCAGGACAAGCCCCATCAGGAGAGTCAGAGCCACGCTGCGGCGCGAACGCCGTGCTGTGCGCGGCGACCGCAGACGTGTGGTGCGTAAGCGGGTCGGAGACGACGTGCCTGTGCCGGCGCTGCGGGGACGGGAAGCTGTCTGAACGCTCATGGTCAGCGCTCCTTTCGCATGCCGCGGACCTGGACGGCATAGGCAATGGCCATGGTGATCAGCCCCATGATGATCGCCACCGTGGCGGAGTAGTTGTACTGCTGCCCGGAGAACGACAGGGAGAAGGCGTACAGGTTGGGCGTGAAGTAGGTCGAAATGGTGTTGGGTGAGAGGCTCTTGAGGATGCTGGGCTCGTTGAAGAGCTGGAAGCTGCCGATCACGGAGAAGATGCTGGCCACCACAATGGCGCCGCGGATTGCGGGCAGTTTGATGGCGGTTATGACCCTCAACTGGCCGGCGCCGTCGATCTCGGAAGCCTCATAGAGCGACTTGGGGATGACGGTCAGCGCGGAGTAGAAGATCAGCATGTTGTAGCCGATGAACTCCCACGTGACGATGTTTCCGATGGAGGCGAGCACCAGTTCCGAGGAGAGCGGGCTGGGCAGGTTGAGGCCGAAGGCTTGGTTGATGTTTCCCACCAGGCCGAACCGGGTGCCGTACATGAAGCCCCACATGAGGGTGGCGACGACTGCCGGCACCGCATAGGGCAGGAAGATCGAGATCCGGAAGAACGACCTTCCGTAGAGCCGGCCGCTGTCCAGGGCGAGGGCCACAACGAGGGCGATGAACAGCATGACCGGAACCTGGACTGCCAGGAACAGCGAAACCCGCCCCAGCGCTGACCAGAACTGCGCGTCTCCCAAGGCCCGGGCGTAGTTGTCCAGGCCCACGAACGCGGTGCCGCCGATGAGCTGGTTGCGGAATACGCTCAGGTAGATGGAATAGGCGATCGGGGCCAGGAAAACCAGGGCGAACACCGCCATGAAGGGGCCGATGAACAGCCAACCGGCCCAGGAACGGCGGCTGGCACGGCGGCTCGTGCGGCCGGCCGGGGCTGCCGCTCCGGCAGGCACCGTGACTTGCGGGGACGTCATTGTCATGAAAGGTCCTCTGTAGGGCTGCGTCACGTGACGGGTGACGGAAGATGTTCTGTTTGCGTAAACATCAATGTGAGGTTTTGTTAGTGTTTGCGCAAACATGATTGGTACGATGGTGACATGGAGCACGAACCCGGTCAACCCCCGGTCCACAATCTGTCCGCTGCACAGGGCGCCGCAGGCGCGGCGCTGCGGCGCAAGCCGCAAGTGTCCATGGCCGACGTCGCCAAGCTCGCTGGAGTCTCCTCCCAAACTGTTTCCCGCGTGTCCAACGGGAGCCCGGACGTCATCGAAAGCACGCGGCGCCAGGTCATTGCGGCGATGAACGAGCTGGGATACCGGCCGAACAGCGCGGCCCGGGCGCTCAAGCGCGGCAGCTTCCGGACCATCGGCGTGATCACCTTCTCGCTGTCCTCGCTCGGGAACATGCGCACTCTGGAGGCCATCGCGCTGCACGCCGCCCGGCAGGACTTCGCCATCACGCTGATCCCGGTCACAGCCCCAACCCAGGCAGGGATCCAGGGCGCGTTCTCCCGCATGGGCGAACTCGCCGTCGACGCCGTGATCGCCATCATGGAGGTCCACCTCCTGGACGCAGCGACAGTTACGCTGCCCCCGGGGGTGAAGGTGGTCGTCGTCGATTCCGACGCCGGCGAGCAGTACAGCGTGGTGGACACCGACCAGGCCGACGGCGCCCAGAAAGCCGTCAGCCACCTTTTGGATTTGGGCCACGAAACCGTTTGGCATGTCGCCGGCCCTGAAGAATCCTTCGCCAGCGAACGCCGCGCCGCCGCCTGGCGCACCACCCTCACCGCCGCAGGCAAACCAGTGCCGCCGGTGCTCCGCGGCGACTGGTCAGCGGACTCCGGCTACACCGCCGGCCTCCGGCTCGCCGACGAACCCGGCTGCACCGCCGTCTTCGCCGCCAACGACCACATGGCCCTCGGCCTCCTCCGCGCCTTCCGCGAGAAGGGAAAATCCGTCCCCGAGGACGTCAGCCTCGTCGGGTTCGATGACGTCCCCGAGGCCTCCTCCTACGCTCCCCCACTGACAACGGTCCACCAGAACTTCGCCGACGTCGGCAACCAGTGTGTGGACAACGTCCTGCAACAGATCCGCACCAACACGACCGAACCCGGCGTCACCCTGGTGCCCACTGAACTCGTAATTCGCCAGAGCACCGCGGCGCCGAAGGGGAAATAGGTCACATTCGCCTGGGTATCGGTTGCCTCGCGGGGACACTCGGGGGATGATGGTTAGAGAAGCTAATTAGCGTTGCTAACTATCAGGAGGCGCACTTCCTCAATGCCTGCGACCGAAGCGGCACACCAAGAAACCCCGCAATCCATCCGGCCGGACATGCTGGCAATCGACCTTCGGACCGCCGTGATGCGGACTTCCCGCCGGCTCCGGGTCGAAGCAACCGGCGAGGTCATCACCCCCGGCCAGTACACGGTGCTGGCCCAGCTCCACAGTGACGGCCCGCGCACACCCCGGGAATTGGCGGCACGGGAGCACGTGCAGGCGCCTTCGATGACCCGGATCGTGAACGCCCTTGCGGAGCAAAGGTTTGTGTCCCGGTCAGCGCATCCGGAGGACGGCCGCCAGATTCAGGTAGCTATCACCCCTGCCGGTGTGGACGTCCTGGAAGAGGCGCGGGAACAGCGCACCGCCTGGCTGGCCCAACGGGTGGCCGGCCTGAGCCCGGAGGACCGGCTGACCCTGAGCCGCGCCGCGCAGATCATGCAGGAGATGAGCGCCCGATGAGCGCCACCTTCCGGGCATTGCAGAACCCCAACTACCGGTTGTGGGCCGGCGGTGCCCTGGTGTCCAACATCGGCACCTGGATGCAGAGGGTCGCGCAGGACTGGCTGGTCCTGACCGTGCTCACGGACCATTCCGGAACGGCGGTCGGAATCACCACGGCCCTGCAGTTCCTGCCCATGCTGCTGCTTGGCCCCTATGCAGGAGTGCTCGCTGACCGGCACCGGAAACGCGTGATCCTGCTGTGGACGCAGACGGCAATGGGCCTGTGCGGGCTGGTCGTCGGGCTCCTGGTGGTGACCGGCGCGGCGCAACTGTGGCAGGTGTACGCAGCCGCCCTCTGCCTTGGGCTGGCAAGCGCCATCGACGGGCCGGCGCGGCAGTCCTTCGTCTCCGAACTCGTGGGACAGGACCATATCGCCAATGCAGTGTCCCTCAACTCCGCCTCCTTCAACACCGCCCGGCTCACAGGACCAGCGATCGCAGGCGTGCTCATTGCCTGGGTTGGCACCGGCCCCGTTTTCCTGCTCAACGCCGCCAGCTTTGCCGCCGTCCTGATCTCGCTGGCCCGGATCCGCGCATCGGAGCTAGTCCCGGCCGCACCGGCTATCCGCAGCAAACACCAGGTTGCCGAAGGACTGGGCTATGTGCGCCGGCGTCCTGATCTGGTGCTGATCCTCGTCCTGGTGGGCATCCTGGGGGCCTTCGGCATGAACTTCCCCATCACCAACGCCCTGATGGCCACGGCGGAATTCGGAATGGGCCCCGGTGAATTCGGACTCCTGGGCTCCATCATGGCCGTAGGGACACTGGCGGGCGCGCTGCTGGCCGCCCGCAGGTCGCGCCCGCGGCTGCGTTTCCTGCTTGGCGGAGCGCTGGGCCTCGGCTTCTTTACGTTGGTGGGCAGCGTCTCGCCGTCGTTCTGGCTGTACGCCGCCATTCTGGTCCCGGTGGGCCTCGCATCGATTACCTTCCTGAACAGTTGCAATACGAGCATCCAGCTCTCAGTGGAGCCACCATTCCGGGGACGAGTGCTTGCCCTTTATCTGGCAACCCTGCAGGGCGGGACTGCCTTGGGGGCCCCGCTCATGGGCTGGCTCGGCAGCACCTTCGGCGCCCGCTGGTCAGTGGCGGTAGGCGGCGCCGTCGTCCTGCTGACCGGATTGCTCGCAGTGATTGTGGTGGTCCGCAGCAGCCGTCTGACCTTGCGGCAGCAACTTTTGGCCTCCTTCCCGAGGAGGCGGACGCAACCGGGGAGCGCCGTCGTCAGCCCTTCCCCGGGAGGGCGTACTCCAGGATGAAGTCATTCTCCACCGAGTCGCCCAAGGTGAATGACTTGGTCCCCACCTTGGCGAAGCCTGATTTCTCGTAGAAGCGGATGGCCCTGGCGTTCTGACTGTTGACTCCCAGCCAGACGGTGGCCGCTCCCTGCTCTGCTGCCCAGTCCAAAGAGGCCCGCATCAGGGTGGTGGCTGCGCCCCGTCCGTGGTGGTCCGGGTGCACGTAGCACTTGCTCAGTTCGACGGACCGCTGCGCGTCCAGGGCGCGGAGCACGTCGGGGTCCGTTGACTGCCGGTCGACGAGCAGGGTGTACCCGTCAAGCCGGCCGCCCTGCTCAAGCACCAGGATGGCTATGTTGCTGTCCGCGAGGTATTCCCTGAACCTGTCCTCGCTGAGCGTCCGCCTGAGGTGGAGCTGGATGTCCTCCGGCGAGGAGCCCGGCGGGCAAGCGAGCGGGAAAGTGGCCGCCGCCAAGTCAGCCAGGGCAGCAGCGTCACCGGGAAGGGCCTTGCGGATCATTGAAACTCCGATGTGTGCGAGCGGGCAGGAATCACTAGAAGGATTCTAGGCTTGGCCCAACTCCGGTTCGACGCGTACCCCGAAGTCAGCGGCTACCGGGCGCCTTCGGCTCAACGGCCCAAGCAAGGCGGTGCAGGACGCTGGCGGTCCGGCCCCGGAACGTGTTCCAGGCAGCCGATCGGGGCGTCGAGTTCTCGGCAACAGTCGGAGCCTGGGGCAGGGCGCTTGTGGCCAGGCTGTCAGACCCGGCCAGGAACAGGGCCATCATGCCGGTGCTATCCATGTATTTCTCCAGAACGATCTCAACAATTTTGGGGGATGGTGGGCCCCAGCCCAGTCCCCACCCATTATTCCCGACTGGTCAACCGGTTGATGACCCGGCAGACGCCAGCATTCACAAGAAGTACGGCAAGAGATAAAAACGTAAAGACCAGGGGGCTCCGCCGGTACCGGCGGAGCCCCCTGGCTTTAGCGAACCAGAACTACATCACAGCTGCGTGTGCAGCCGCTCCAGCTCCGTCTTGGTGACGGGCAGGACCGTGCCGTGGCGCGGAGCCCGCGGCAGTTCGTAGTTGGTGGAGAGCTTCCAGTTCGGGTTTTCGAGGCTGGTGCTTTCCAGCGGGATATAGCCGCGGCCGCCGAACTCGTCGACGAACAGGTAGTACTTCTCCTCTGTGTTCGACTTGAAGATGGTGGGCCCTTCCACGCCGCCGGTTCCGGCCTTTTTGCCGATGCAGTTGCCCATCAGCGTCCAGTTGCGCGGGTTCGTGGCGGGCAGGTCGATGGCCAGCAGGTCGCTCGACTTTTCCTGCATGATGTCCAGGCAGCCGGAGACCTGGCCCTCGTCCTTGGTGAACCGGTAGTACGTGTCGCCCTCCTTGATGACGGTGGAGTCGATCACCGAGTTGCCGGGGTCGTTCCACACCTTGGCTTCGGTGAAGGTCCGGAAGTCCCGGGTGGTGGAGTACATCATCTTGTTGTAGGTGCCGCCGGTGTGGTTGGGGTCGTCGTCGGCGTAGATCTTGGAGGCCCAGTAAACAACGTAGGCGCCGATCTTCTCGTCGTAGTGCGCTTCCGGAGCCCAGGTGTTCCCCGCGGTGTCCGGCGAAACCTTCACGTGCCGCTGCCCGGACCAGTTCACCAGGTCGGTCGATTCCCAGACCTCGATGTACTGGCTGCCCTGGCGCTGGGAGGAGTCCCAGCTGGTGCCGCTGCCGATGGAGAGGTCGGTGGCGATCATGTAGAACTTGTCGCCCTCCGGGGAACGGATGATGAACGGATCGCGCAGGCCCTTGGTGCCCAGGCCGGACTTGAGGACCGGCTTCCCGCCGTTCAATTCGTCCCACTTGAGCGCGTCGTTGCCGCGGCTGGCGGCCATGTAGATGTTCTCGCCGGCAAGGTCGTTGCCCGTGAAGTACGCGAACGCGTAGCCTTCCTTGGCCTCGGCCTTGGGCAGCGGCAGCACCGTGACGCGGAACTTCTTCCTGTCCTTGGTCTTGCCAAGGGACACAGTGGCGTGCAGGTTGAGCTTCGCCGGAGCAGTGCCGTAGGCCGGCCGCGTAACCTCACCCGTGGCCGCGATCGCCGCGGTATCGCTCGACTCCCATGCCACCTTGGTGCCGTACAGCCCCGCGGTCGGCAGGGTGATGTTCCCGCGGACCGCATCCGCGTCCCACACATTCAGGGCTGCGGCTGCCTCAGCGACCTTCTGCTCGTCGCTGATGTCCTCCGGCACCGTGACGGTAAAGGATTTCGACGCCGATGCCTCCCCTGAGGTAGCAGTGGCGGTCAGCGTCACCGTCGCATCTCCGGTTCCGTGGGCCGGCCGGGTCACGGCTCCCTGTGCGGACACGGTGGCCGGATCCGAGGAGGACCAGGCGTAGGCCGAGCCGTTGGGCCCGGTTGTGGGCAGCTTCAAATTAGTGGTCACCGCGGAGGTGTCCCCCAGCGACAGGCCCTGCAGGTCGAGGGCAACCCGCTGCTCGGGGGAAACATAACCGAGCTCCCGCACCTCGTCGGCCGAGAGGGCGCGGTTGTAGATGCGGAAGTCGCGGACCTGGCCTTTGAGGTACTTGTCGCCGCTGTAGACGGACCGCCCGAGGTAGTTCGCCGCCGTCGTTCCTCCCCCAATGCTCCCGGGGGTGATGGTGACGCCGGTCTTCCGGGCGACCTCGGTGCCGTCCTCGTAGAGCACGGCGGTACCGCCGCTGAGCGTGTAGGTGATGGTCTTCCAGGCCCCGCGCGCCAGGTCCCGGTTGGCGCTGAGGGTCTGCTCAGTTGACCAGTTGCCGCTGGCGATGGACGTCCGGTACGCGTTGCCGGTGGTGAAGAGGTAGCCGTTGCCGGTGCCGTTGGTGGTGTTGCCCATCCCCCAGATGAAGTAGGGGGCGCCCTGGTCGGCCGCGAGCTTCACGTCCGTGGAGACGGTGATGGAGTTGAGCCCGCGCATGACGTCGTTGGGCAGGCGGACGTGGCCGTTTGTCCCGCCGAGCTGCAGCCCTTCGCTGCCCAGCGTGGTGGCGTCACCGCTGATCACGCCGTTGCGGCCGTTGCCGGAGCTGTCTTCCGCCACGGTCCCGGCGGTTTCCGTCAGGTTGTATTTGAGGACCAGGCCGTCGTCGACGGCGGCATGGGCCGGTGCTGCGGCGGCCAGCCCGCCGAGCGCCAGCGCAGCCGCGGCAATCAGCGCCGGGCCCGTGCGGGCCCGTGAGGAGGTAGGAAACATTGAGGCACTTTCGTTCGGGCGGCCGAAGCCGCTGCTTGGAATGGCGGGAATGAAGCAATCGGGAAGGGACGACGTCGGACTGGCCGGCTTAGGCGGTCAGCCGGACCACCAGCGCCTGACCGCCGCTGACCAGGAGGCTTTGCAGGGCCTGGTCAGGAACGCTGCGGGTGGCGCCGTCAATGTACTGCTCGAGATAGTGCACGGCCTTGGCCGTGGTCTTCTGGGCGAGCGCCTTGTTGGCCGATTTCAACCGGGCGCCGAGCATGTCGGAGGTTTCAGCCGTGATCCTGCCGGCTGCCAGCGCGGCATCTGCAATCTCCTGAAGGTCGTCGATCTCGCCCTCCGGAGTGCCGTAGGCCGCCTGCTGGGCCGCCTTGGAGATGCGGTCCGCGTCGGGGCGGGTGAGGGAGCCCTCGGCAACCCAGGCGTCCGTCACCTGGGTGACGCGCCGGAGAAGCTCCGGCTTGTTGGCGAACGGTGCCGACTGCCAGACGTCGTCCAGGAGCGTGGTCTTGTCTGCTCGCTCCGGGTTGGCCACACCGGACTCCACGCCACCGAACACCACGGAGGCCTCGGCGCGCCGGAAGTACGAGTGGAAGGCGTCCTCGGTTCCTTCGAGGAACGGGGCAAGCTCCACTCCTCCCAGGGTGAAGTGCAGGGGCTTGCCCGCCACCGGCTGGAGAGCCGGGGCCAGATCACCGCTGAGTCGGGCTGCTCCGTAGAGGCTGAACGGCAGCAGGGTGGTCCGGGCGTCGCGGGCCACGAGGTGCACCGGACCGTACATGAGGGTCTGGACCGTGGGATCGTCCAGGGCCCGCTCTGCACGGAGGACGAACGGCATCTCCACGTCCACGCTGTCCCCGCTCTTCCATGCCCTGTCAATGCCCAGGTAGGTGCCGGGCGTGGCCGCCGCATCAACAGGCGCACCGTTGACCCGGACCGTGAAGCCGGCCGTCGCCCACGCCGGAACGCGCAGCCGGAGCTCGAACTGCCCGGATCCCGCAATCTGCAGCGTTGTCCGCTGTTCGAAGGGGTAGGAGGTCCTCTGCGTGACCGTGACGTTCTTCGCGGCCCAGCGGAGCGTCGACGGAATGTAAAGGTTGACGTAGAGCGCGCTGCCGTCGTCGGCGGTGAAGTAGACGGAATTCTGGTACTTCGTTGCCGATTCGAGGCCGGTGCCCTCGCAGCACGTGGTGCCCTGCTTGGGAGTGAAGTCGCGGACGGCGCCCGGCTGCAGGCCGATGAAGTAGGTGGCCAGCGGCATTTCGGCGTTTTCCTGGTCCTGCTTGGAGCCGAGGACCTGGTTGAAGAGCGCCCGCTCGTAGTAGTCCATGTACGCGGGATTCTGGTCCTTGAAGAACAGTTCGCGGGACAGCTTGAGCATGTTGTAGGCGCAGCAGCTCTCGGCGTCGGTCGCGTTCAGGGTGGCCGCGATCTTCTCGCGCTCCTTCCAAAACTCGCCCTGGCTGGTCCCGCCGATGCTGAACATGCGGGTTGGCACCACCAGGGTCCAGAAATTGCGGGCCGCGGTGAGGTACCGCTCCTCGCCGGTGGCGTTGTACATCAGGACCAGCCCGGTGAAGATCGGGATGTGCTGGTTGGCGTGCAGGCCCGCGAGGATGTCCTTGTTCTGGGCGCACGCATCGATGAGGGAGTCGAGGTCGAAGTACTTGGCGAGCTCCAGGTGCTCCGGCTTGCCCGAGTGCCCATAGGTCTCCAGGATGGCCTCCACGACGCCGCCGTATTCGCCGCTGGAGAAGATTCCCCACATGCGCTGGCGTACTGCCGGGCTGAGTTTGCTCAGCCGGGAGTGCATCCAGTCGCAGAGCCCCGTTGCCAGATCCAGCGCCTTCGGCTCCCCCGTTGCCGTGTAGGCGTCAAGGAGGCCCTTCAGGATCTTGTGCGCCGTGTAGTAGGGGGCCCAGACGCGGAAGTAGTCCGGCGTGGTCCTGCTCTCCAGTTCGATGAACTGGGTCTCCGGGTACGCTGCAAGGAAGCCGGGGTGGCTGGGCAGGCCCCACGTGCGCCGGACCGTGGCGTGCCGGCCCTTGCCGGAGGAATCGGCCAGCACGGAGCCGCCGGTTTCGCCGCAGGCCAGGGAGGCGACGTCGCCGTTCCCGGCCGAGGTGCCCGACGCGCGGGCTGCCGCCAGCTCTGCGATCTGCCCTGCGGTCAGCGCGGCGGACCAGATGTTCACGTCCTGGTAGGCACCGGCAAAGGTGGGGTCGTTGTACTGCGACCGGCCGAGCCACACGTTTGCCAGGCTTCCGAGCTGTGCGGGCGTCAGGGTCATGGCGGTGTTCTGGCCGGCCTGCCGGCCGTTGACGTAGAGCGCTCCGGTGCGGCCGTCCAGGGTGACCGCAACGTGGCTCCACTCGTTGACCGGCAGCGGGGCGGAGCCCACGATTGTCTGCTCACCCCCGGCAAAGTTCCGGGTGATGGCGAACCGCGGCAGCCCGGCGCCGTCGCGCTGGGCGAGGAAGGCGTACGTTTTGGTGTCGTTGCCGAAGTCGAAGATCCGGGCCCAGTTTGCCGCCGCCGCGGGGCGCACCCACGCAGCGAAGGTCATGCCCGTCAGCCCGTCGACGGACCCTGCGGGCAGGTGGCCGTAGACGTAGGAACCCCTAGCTATGTCGACGGCGGTCCCGGCCAAACGTCCGGCAACGGCCTGGATGGAGGGTTCCTGGGAGAGCGCCTGCCGGCATTCGTGCAGGGACGTCACCAGATTCCGCAGCTTCGTTCCGAAGGCCTCCTCCCCCGTGCCCGCATAGGCCTGGGCGAGCATGGACATGTGATGGCCGGTGAAGTGGCCGCGCAGGTTGCCGTTCGCCTCGCCGTCGAGCCCTTCCCAGCCTCCCGCCGGGAGCGGAACCACCCCGTCAAGCGGCCGCAGGCCGGCGTTGGCACGGAAGACGTTGAGGTAGCGCCGCTCGTCGTACCCGCGGGCGAAGTTCAGGATCAGCTCGCGCTTCCGGGCGAACACGCCCGGGCCCAGGCTGACATCGGAGAGCTTGAAGGGACGGACGGCCGCCGCCGCTGCGGCAAGTGCAGTGGTCATGGGGCCCTCCGCGGCCGTTGCGGCTGCCGAGGCGAGCGATGGCAGCCAGGGCAGGGCGGCCGCGGCCGCCCCAAGCCGAAGGATGTTGCGCCTGGACACGTGATTCGTCATTGGATCTCCTAGGGAAATGGTCCGCGTAAAGGGGAAGGCCCGGCTGTGCAATCCAGCCGGGCCTTCCCGGTCAAAGCCGTGGCTTTGGTGTGCTGCCTACTTGCGGGCTGCGGCGAGCCGGATGAAGGTCACCGAGTTGGGCTCGAACTCGTAGGTGAATGCCTCGCCTGCTCCGTTGAAGGTGCTCGGCGCCGGGGCAAGGTTCTGCCCGTCGGCGGTCTGGGTCAGGGTGGTCACCGCCGCCGTGGAGCTGATGCCCGAGGCGCCTGCCACCTCGATGTCCACCGGCGTCTTTTCAGCCTTCGTGTTGACCACCTTGACGATGGTGTCGCCGGACTTGGCATCCTTCGTGACGACGGAGTAGACGGGATCGGCCTGCGTGTCGTCCACCGTGCCCCACAGGACGTTGTCCAGGTACAACTTGGCCGTTCGCCCGGAGACCTCGACCCGGATGTCGTATTCATGCCCGGTCTGGATCACCGTGTTCTTTTCGATGACGTTCGTCTTGCCACCGTTGACGGCCTTTTCGACGACGGACTTCGAGTTATTCCAGCCGCCGAGGTTCCACCAGAAGTAGTTTCCGGTGTCCTTGACGCCGAAGGAGACGAGGAAGCCTTCAGAACCGGCCAGCTTGGTTGCCTTGGTGCTGAGCGTGTAGTTGCTCCAGTCCGCGCTTCCGGCGGTCACCATCGTGTTCTGGGCGGTGGTGCTGGACTGGACGTAGCCGCCGTCCTTGATGGACCAGGATCCGGTGCCGTTGCCGGTCCAGGCAGCCGCCGTTCCGGAGAAGTCGTCGCTGAACAGCGTGGCGCCGTCCGCCCCGGTGACCTTGACGTCGTCGTAGCGGGCGGAGGTGGCCCACGTGGAGAGGCCGATCTTGCCGGAAATCGGCACCACGGTGGAGGCCGGGTTGTCCTGCGTGCTCGGAACCACCTGGGTGCCCACGTTGTTCATGAACAGCTTCTGGACCTCGTAGTTGGGGGTGGTCCGCACGGACGTGCCGTTGAAGAACATCATGTCCGGGCTCCACTGCGTGTTGGCCTCGTTTGCGATCAGCGGCGCGTAGGACGCCATCTTGACCACGTCCGCGTTCCGCTCCAGGCCGGTCATGTAGGAGGCTTCCGCCAGTGCGTTCTCCGGCTTGTTCCCCTGCGACGCGTACTCGCCGAGGAAGACCTTGTAGCTGTTGCGGTCGTAGGAGTCGTAGCGGTGGTTGTTGTTCAGGAACCATGAGGGCGTGTTGTAGTAGTGCTCGTCAACGAGGTCCACGCCCGTGGTGGCGTTGAAGTTGGCGAGGTCGTCGAACTCGGGACCCTGGCTGAACGGCCCCGTGTTACCGATGATCTTGATCTCGGGGTGGGCCTTGCGGACGGCGTTGTAGAACTGGGTGAAGTACTGCTTGAATGCAGGCTTATACTCCTCGTTGCCCAGGCTGATGCGGTCCAGGTTGTAGGGTGCCGGGTGGCCGTAGGCGATGCGCTTGGCGCCCCACTCGGTGCTGGCGTCGCCGTTGGCGAACTCGATCAGGTCCAGCGTGTCCTGGATGTACCGGTCAAGCGTCGCCTGGTCCGGGGCCTGGTTGGTGTCGCCGCAGCCGGTCACGCCCACCGGGACCACCGGCACGGGGGCAGCCCCCATGTCCTCGGCCCACTGGAAGTACTCCATGTAGCCCAGGCCGTAGGTCTGGTTGTAGCCCCAAAAGTTGCGGTTGGCCGGACGCTGCTCCACCGGCCCGATGGTGTCTTTCCACTGGTAGGTGCGGGCCCGGGTGTAGTTGGGAGCCGAGTAGGTGTCGTAGCTTCCGGTGTTGACGATGCAGCCGCCGGGGAAGCGCAGGAACCCGGGGTGCAGGTCGTTGATCTTCTCGGCGAGGTCCTTGCGGAGCCCGTTTTCCCTGCCGTTCCAGGTGTCCTTGGGGAACAGCGAAACCATGTCGAGCCGGACGGTGCCCGTTCCCTGGACAAGCGTGGCGAGCCGGCCGGCGCCCGTGGAGGACTTGGGCGACAGGGTCACCTCGTATTTGGCCCAGCTGTCACCCTTGATCTTGACGGTGGCGATGTCCAGCCGGGTGCCCTCCGGGGTCTCCAGCGTCACGGCAAGGGTTGACCCGGCGGGGTTGGAGGTCCGCGCCCACACCGAGTAGTTGTACTTCTTGTGCGCTTCGAGCTTCTGGCCGGCGTTCCAGCCGCTGTTGCGCACACCCACTCCGGCGCCGGTTCCCGCGCCGGCCGTCGTGGCATCGATCTGCAGGTAGTTCCGGTTGTTTTCGTTCAGCCGGTTGTTGTCATTGACGACGGCGACTGTTCCGTCACTGCCCCGCTTCAGGGTTTCCCAGGCGGTCATCGGCGTGTAGGTGCGGTTGTCCCCGGAGTTGAATTCGAAGGACCGGTTCTGGACAAGTTCCGCATAGATGCCGCCGTCGGCGCCCTGGTTGATGTCCTCGTAGAAGGCCCCGTACATGGTCGAATCAATCGAAGGCCCGGAACCGGCGGCGTTGATGCTGATGGTCCGGTTCTCGCCCGACTCGGCGTTGGCGCCCAGGGCCGGCGCGAGGGACAGCAGCGCAGCCGAGAGGGATCCGGCAAGCACCATGGTGCAGGCACGCCTGGCGGGACTTGGTGGTTTTGATGGCATGGAAGGGAAGGCCTTTCTCCATTGAACGGTTCGCCGGCACTGGTTTGACTAGGCTGCGGTGCGCAGCAACCTAATTTGTGAACGCTAACAAATCGCCGACCGGAGTCGAGTATTCGACATCTTTCGGCTCTTGTAAAGGGCATTCTCAAAATCGACAGCCATTCCGGGGGGTGCTTCGAAATTGTGACCGAAGCTACTTGACGGGCCAGATTGTTAGCGTTCACAATGATGCACAGAGCATCAGCTCACTTCAGCAATGGCGGTGTTTGAAGTCTCCCGCCTGCATGAAACTAACGCTTCCGGGAGGATGTTGTGTTTAAGAAATCCCTGCTTGCGGTGGCCGCCGCATCAATGCTTACCCTCACTGCCTGCGGCGGAACCGCGGGAGCCGGCAGTGCTGCCGGCAACTCCGGCGATGACAAGATCACCATGGGCTTCGCCCAGGTCGGCGCCGAGAGCGGCTGGCGAACCGCCAACACCAAGTCGGTCCAGGATTCGGCGAAGACTGCCGGAGTGGACCTGAAGTTCTCCGACGCCCAGCAGAAGCAGGAGAACCAGATCAAGGCAATCCGCTCCTACATCCAGCAGAAGGTCGATGTCATTGCCTTCTCCCCCGTGGTGGAGTCGGGCTGGGACACGGTGCTGAAGGAAGCCAAGACCGCAAAGATTCCGGTCATCCTGACGGACCGCGCCGTGGACTCGTCCGACAAGACGCTGTACAAGACCTTCCTGGGCTCTGACTTCGTCGAGGAAGGCAAGAAGGCCGGGGACTGGCTGGTCAAGGACTCCAAGGCCGCCACGGATACCGTCAACATCGTGGAAATCCAGGGCACCACCGGATCCGCACCGGCGAACGACCGCAAGGAAGGCTTCGCCGAGGCCATCAAGGCTGACCCGAAGCTGAAGATCGTCGCCTCGCAGAGCGGCGACTTCACCCGCAGCGGCGGCAAGCAGGTCATGGAGGCCTTCCTGAAGAACAACGCTGACATCGACGTGGTGTTCGCCCACAATGACGACGAGGGCCTGGGCGCCATCGAGGCAATCGAAGCCGCCGGCAAGGTTCCCGGCAAGGACATCAAGATCATCACGATCGACGCCGTGAAGGACGGCATGACCGCGCTGAGCAACGGCAAGATCAACTACATCGTCGAGTGCAGCCCCATGCTCGGCGACCAGCTCATGGATCTGGCCAAGAAGGTCATTGCCGGCGAGAGTGTGCCCGAGCGCGTGGTCACCGAGGAGACCACCTTCACGCAGGAGCAGGCCAAGCAGGTTCTTGCCAGCCGCCCCTACTAAGCCGCGGCGCACCTGTTCGTCCGTGCGGCGGCGGATCACCGCCGCCGCACGGCACACCAAGCACAGCCCGGCAGCCAGTTGCATGGCAGACCCAGCACAGAAAAGACACGAGGATGAACGAAATCGTTCCGGTCGTCGAGATGACCGACATAGCTATTGGATTCCCAGGAGTTAAGGCGCTCGACGGCGTTGACTTCCGCCTCTTCCAAGGTGAAGTCCACGCCCTGATGGGAGAGAACGGCGCCGGCAAGTCCACGCTGATCAAGGCCCTGACCGGCGTCTACACCATTGATTCCGGCACCATCACGGTACTCGGCGAACCGAAGCGGTTCTCGACTCCGGGCGAATCCCAGGCGGCCGGCATCAGCACCGTTTACCAGGAAGTCAACCTCTGCCCCAACCTCACCGTTGAGGAAAACGTCCTGCTGGGCCGTGAGCCCCGCCGTCGGGGTTCCATCGACTGGAAAGGCGTGCGGTCCCGGACCCGGGAGGTCCTCGCCGAACTGCAGCTGGACCACATCGATCCAGGATCGCTGCTGTCCGCCCATTCCATCGCCGTCCAGCAGCTGATCGCCATCGCCCGCTCGGTGGAGATCAACGCCAAGGTCCTCATCCTGGACGAGCCGACGTCGAGCCTGGACGCCGACGAGGTCAACCAGCTTTTCCGCGTCATCCGGGACCTGCGCGACCGCGGCGTCGCCATCCTGTTTGTCTCCCACTTCCTGGAGCAGGTCTACGAGATCTCGGACCGCATGACCGTCCTCCGCAACGGCAAACTCGTGGGCGAATATCTGACCCGCGATCTGTCCCGGATGAGCCTCATCTCCAAGATGATCGGCAAGGACATGGAAGCCCTCGCCGAACTGGACCAGGCCCCCGCCCGGACGCGGGCCAGCAACGGCGCCGGCGTCACGCCGTTCATCGAGGCCCAGGGCCTCGGCCGGAAGGGATCGGTATCCAACGTGGACCTCTCCATCTATCCGGGCGAGGTGGTGGGCCTGGCCGGCCTGCTCGGTGCCGGGCGGACAGAGATTGCCCGGCTCTTTTTCGGCGCAGACAAGGCCGACGAAGGCACCATCAAGGTCAAGGGCGCCAGCCAGAAGATCCGTTCCCCGCGTACCGCGATCGACAAGCGCATCGGATTCTGCTCGGAGGACCGCAAAGAGGAAGGCCTCATCGGAGACCTCACCGTGCGGGACAACCTGGTGCTGGCCATGCAGGCCAGCAAGGGCTGGGCGCGCCGCATCCCCCGCCGGGTCCAGGACGAACTGGTGGCCGAATACATCGAGGCCCTCGACATCCGACCGGCCAACCCCGACGCCCTCATCCGCAACCTCAGCGGCGGAAACCAGCAGAAGGTGCTCCTGGCCCGCTGGCTGGTGACCCATCCCGAACTCCTGATCCTCGACGAGCCCACCCGCGGCATCGACATCGGCGCCAAGACCCAGATCCAGAAACTCGTCAACAAACTCGCCGCCGACGGAATGTCCATCCTCTTTATCTCCTCCGAGCTCGAGGAAGTGCTGCGCGTGAGCGACCGCATCGCCGTCATCAAGGACAGGGCAATGGTCGCCGAAATTAACAACGACGGCGTCTCCGTGGAAGACGTCATGACGGTCATCGCCGGAGGCACCCAGTGAAATCCCTTCTAAAACACCGCCTTGCGTGGCCGGTGATTGCCCTCGCAGCGCTGCTGCTGCTGAACCAGGTCTTCAGGCCTGACTTCATGAGCCTTCGGATGCAGGACGGGCACCTCTACGGCAGCCTGGTCGACATCATGCGCAACGGCGCACCCACCATCCTCATTGCCCTGGGCATGACCCTGGTCATTGCCACCCGCGGCATCGACCTTTCGGTGGGGGCAGTTGTGGCGATCGCCGGCGCGGCCTCATGCGCCTACATCGCCGCATCACCCGAACCCGGGTCCCCGGTAACGGCTGCGACGGCGGTCCTCATCGCCGTCGTCGCCGGCCTTGCCCTGGGTGTGTGGAACGGCTTCCTGGTGTCCACCATCGGCGTCCAGCCGATCATCGCCACCCTGGTGCTGATGACGGCGGGCCGCGGCGTGGCCCAGCTCATCACGGGCGGGCAGATCGTCTCTGTGTCCAACGACTCCTACAAGTCGATAGGCGCCGGGTACCTGTTCACCCTTCCGATCTCCATCCTGATCACCGCGGCGGTTTTTGCCCTGGCGGCCGTCCTCACCCGGCGCACCGCACTGGGAACCCTGATCGAGGCCGTCGGCATCAACCCGGTCGCCAGCCGCCTGGCCGGGCTCCGCGCGCGGAACATCATCTGGATTGTCTACGTCTTCAGCGCCGTGTGTGCCGCGATCGCCGGCCTGATGATCAGTTCCAACGTCACGGCGGCCGACGCCAACAACGCCGGCCTCTACATCGAAATGGACGCCATCCTGGCCGTGGTGATCGGCGGAACCTCGCTGGCAGGCGGGCGGTACACGCTGGTGGGAACCGTCGTCGGGGCCTTCATCATCCAGACGCTGACCACCACCGTCTACACCCTCGGCATCCCGCCGGAAGTGACCCTGGTGTTCAAGGCCCTGGTGGTCATCACCGTTTGCCTCCTGCAGGCTCCGAAGGCGCGGAACCTGCTCAGCCGTTTCAAGGCAGCCCCCAAGCCCGCCGCCAAGGAAGCCGCAAAGGAAAAGGTCGCCATCTAATGTCCCCGCTGTCCACGCTTACGCCCCTGACCGTCAAGAAGCCTTCGCCGGCGCGCAACCGCCTCCGTGGGGGCGCGCGCTACGCGCCGACGCTTGCGACGGTGGGCCTGTTCATCGCCATGTTCGCCGTGGGGGCGGGGATGTACCCCAGCTTCCTCTCCGGCCAGGTCTTCCTGAACCTCTTCATCGACAACACCTTCCTCATCGTGCTCGCCGTCGGCATGACCTTCGTGATCCTCACCGGCGGCATCGACCTTTCGGTGGGGGCCGTCGTCGCCCTGTCCATGATGGTGAGCGCCACGCTCCTGCAGCAGGGCTGGAACCCGGGCGCCGTCATCGTCCTGGTGCTGCTCATCGGCGGCGGGCTGGGCCTCCTGATGGGGCTGATCATCCAGTACTTCGACATCCAGCCCTTCATCGTCACGCTGGCAGGCATGTTCCTGGCCCGCGGCCTCTGCTACGTCATCAGCCTCGATTCGATCCCGGTCAACGAGGCGTTCTTCACCGGCATGGCGCAGGCGCAGATCCCGCTGCCCGGGGACCTGTTCGTCTCGCCGGGCGTCCTCCTGGCGCTGGGGATCGTGGCCGTAGCCTTCTTCGTCCTGCACCACACGCGCTTCGGCCGGACGGTCTACGCGATCGGCGGCAACGAACACTCCGCGATGCTGATGGGCCTGCCCGTGAAGGCCACCAAAATCCTGGTCTATGCCCTGAGCGGTCTCTGCTCCGCAATTGCCGGCATCCTGTTCTCCTTCTACAGCCTCTCCGGCTACAGCCTCGCGGCCCAGGGCATGGAGCTCGACGCCATCGCGGCCGTGGTCATCGGCGGCACCCTGCTGACCGGCGGCACCGGCTACGTCCTGGGATCCGTCGTCGGCGTGCTGGTGCTGGGGATCGTCCAGACCTTCATCGCCTACGACGGAACCCTCAGTTCCTGGTGGACGAAGATCGTCATCGGCGGCCTGCTCCTCGTTTTCATCCTGCTGCAGCGGCTCTTCGCACGGAAGGCACGCTGACTGCTCCGCTTCGCCCGTTCCTTCACTTCCCGCACGTCGAAAGGACGTTTTTCAGCATGAATGTTCCCGTCAACCGCCAGTTCTCCCGCCGCACCTTCCTGGGTTCCGGAACCGCCGTAGCCGCAGCCTTCGCTGTCGCGGGCGCCGGAGGCGGAGCCCTTGTGGCTGCCCCCGCCGCCGCTGCCGCCGTCAGCTCCGGTCCGGTGATCAACCCGGTGGTTCCGCAGCGGGCGGACCCGTGGCTCCTGAAGCACACGGACGGAAAGTACTACTTCACCGGCTCCGTGCCCGAGTACAACCGCATCATCGTGCGCTCCTCCCCCACCATTGCCGGACTGGGCAGTGCCACGGAGGCCGTGGTGTGGACCCGGCCCGCGTCCGGAACCATGGGCGGCCACATCTGGGCACCCGAGCTGCACCACTTCGACGGCCAGTGGCACATCTACTTCGCCGCCGGGGACAGCAACGATGTGTTCCGGGTGCGGATCTACGTGATTTCCACCGACGCGGCGGACCCTGCCAACGCCGTCTGGGGTGCACCGGTCCGGGTGCACACGCACGCCGACACGTTCTCGCTGGATGCCACCACCTTCGAGCACGCCGGCACACGGTATCTGCTCTGGGCGCAGAGCGACACCGGCGTGAACTCCAGCCTGTACATCGCCTCCATGTCGTCGCCGTCGACGCTCTCCAGTACCCCGGTCCGCATTGCCGTTCCGACGCTGGACTGGGAGACCCGCGGCTACAAGGTCAACGAAGGCGCCGCGGTGATCAAGCGGAACGGCCGCATCTTCGTCACCTTCTCGGCGAGCGCCACGGACGCCAACTACTGCATGGGCCTCCTGACGGCCGACGCCGGCGCCGACCTGCTCAACGCGGCATCCTGGACCAAGACACCCACTCCGGTGTTCACCACCAACGAGGGATCGAAGCAGTACGGCCCCGGCCACAACTCCTTCACCGTTGACGAGGCCGGCAACGACGTGCTCGTGTACCACGCCCGGTCTTACCGCAACATCGTGGGCGATCCGCTGTACGACCCCAACCGGCACGCCCGGGTCCAGCGGCTGTACTGGAACGCGGACGGCACGCCGAACTTCGGTGTACCGGTGGGCGACGGCGAACTGCCGGTCCGCCTGGAACCCGCCTCTGCTTCCGGTACTTTCCTCGCGCACGACGGCGTCACCGTCACCGCCGCTTCCTCCCCCGCGCTGGGAGCGTCCCAGTTCCGGCTCGCCCCGGGATACGCCAAGAAGAACTCAGTGGTCATCGAGCCTGTTCTGACCAAGGGCCGCTATCTCCGGGTGCAGGGATCATCGGTCGCCATCGCGACTACGGAGGGTTCGTCGTCGGCCTTCCTTCAGCGGGGCGGCCTCTCGGATGCTGCCGGGGCGTCCTTCGAGTCGGTCGACGTGCCGGGTTCCTACCTGGTGCTCCGGAACGGTGCCCTCGTTTTGGCGAAGGTGGGCAAGAACGAGCGGGCTGCGGCCACGTTCTTCCTGCGGTCCTAGAGGCTTCGCTGCTAAAGACTCCGGCACGCGTGGCGTGCGGGTGAGTGCAAATCACTGGTGATGTGGTGGTTGCAAAAGTGCAGGGCCGGCGGTTCTCCGCCGGCCCTGCATTCGGTTTAAGAACCATGCAGTCCTTGCCTTGTAGCGCTAACGATCGGGGCATGTTCAGGAGCGAGTGGGAGCGGTATTCTCTGTACGCCCTGTCCGCGCACTTCCTTTGGAGACAAATTGAAGACACGCAGCTTGCACCATTCGTTGGCGGCAGCCACCCTGGCAGGCATGGTGCTCTCCAGCACTGCCTGTACCGCCCAGCAGGGCAGTCCGCAGCAGACCGTCACAACCACAGTGGTTACCCCAACGTCCACGGCTGAACCGGCGCCGGCAACAACCACGTCCGCAACTGCTCCGAGCGCGGAGACGCCCCAGCAAACGCAAAGTTTCACCTTCCCTGACGGGCACATCTCGTTCGCTTACCCAGCCGACTGGAAAGTCAGGACCGAGCAGGGCCCGTACTTGACTGAGAAGGACAAGGCCGGTTCCGTGGTCGCCGTCGTGGCGGACAGCTCTGGGTCCGAAGTGGCCCGCATCCTCAGCGGCATGTACGGCGATGGCGCCGCCGGCCCCGCCAAGCGGACCGTCTTGGAACACGCGCCCGTGCCCGGGATCACTGATAAGGCGGGGAACCCCACCGAGTTCGGCTTCGGTTACGACGTCATCGCCAGCAGCCCGCACTATTTCATGGACGTCAGGCTCGCCCACGAGTTTCTGCCGTCCCAGGACTCTTCCGGAACCAACCAGGTTCTCCTGGCCAACGGGGTCATGTCTGCCTCCGTGGTCTTCGACGACGAGAAGAAGCCCGCCTTCGCAACCCCCGACGCGGCCAAAGCGTGGATGGCTACCGGGAAGTTCCGCCAGCTCAGAGCCCTCCTGCTCAGCCTGGAATACAAATAGGCACCACGCCGCTGGAACCGGCGGGCTGACCGTTGCGCTAAGCCCGCGCTGGGTCTTCTGCCGTTCTGCACCCCGTCGAAGTCATCGGAGCACCACCGGCCCCTTCGACCGGCTCTGGAACGCCGATATTTGACCTTTCGTCAAGTAAGGAGGCTTACTATTGCATGTGATGAAACTGGCTCTCCCCCATAGAGCCGGCGGAAGCGTCCGATGGCCCAGTGCAAACCAGTCCCTTGAGCCGCTTATTCGAGGCATTTTGGAGTCCATACTTGTGGAATAGTTGTGCTTTTTCCCGCTCGGGGGCGGGACGGGCATTCGCCTGACAGCCGCCGCAGATCCGGTCAGACCAGCCAGCGCCACCAGCGTGACCGCTCCGGTTCCGGCGTCGGTTCCGGCTCCGGCTCCGGCTCCTCGCCCAAGGCCAGCGCGGCCTCGACGATGTCGTCCGAGGTGAGCGTCATGACGGCCTCACGATCGAGCGCGTCGAGACTTTGTTCCTCGTCGAGCGACAGCCGCAGCGCCTGGCGGTTGAGCGCCTGCTCGAACAGCGTGCGGGCGAACCGTGCATTGCCGGAGTCCTCACCCGCGTGGAGCCCTGTGAAGATGCGGCGCAGCATCTGGTCCGCACCCGGCTCCAGCGTGTACTCGTGCTGGGCCAGCATCTGATGGAAGATCGCCTGGAGTGCGTCGACGGAGTAGTCGGGGAACGTGATCTCGCGGGCGAACCGGGAGCGCAGTCCGGGGTTCGAGAGCAGGAAGGACTCCATCAGCCGCGGGTACCCGGCCACGATCACGACCAGGCGGTGGCGGTGGTCCTCCATCCGCTTGAGCAGGACCTCGATCGCCTCGGGGCCGAAGTCCGTCCGGCCGTCCTCCGGGGCCAGCGCGTAGG
Source organism: Arthrobacter globiformis (assembly GCF_030815865.1). NCBI lineage: Bacteria > Bacillati > Actinomycetota > Actinomycetes > Micrococcales > Micrococcaceae > Arthrobacter > Arthrobacter globiformis. The sequence continues at coordinate 429,564 of NZ_JAUSXI010000001.1, read as the reverse complement.
CCTCGTCGATGAACAGGACGCCGTCCAGCGCACGCCGGATCACCCGGTCCGTCTTGATGGCGGTCGCGCCGACGTACTGCCCCACCAGGCCCGAACGGTCGACCTCCACCAGGTGGCCTTTCTGCAGCAGACCGACCGCGCGGTACATCTCGGCCAGGAGCCGCGCCACGGTGGTCTTGCCCGTGCCCGGGTTTCCGAGGAACACCAGATGCTGTGATGTGGCCACCTCCGGCAGGCCGTGCGTCTTACGGCGGGCCTGGACCTGGAGCAGTGCGACGAGGGCCCGCACCTGTTCCTTCACGGTCTCCAGTCCGACCAGCGCGTCAAGCTCGGCCTGCACCTCGGACAGCGGCCGGGCCGGCCCGGGCCTCGCACCGATGAGATCGCCGACCAGGTCGTCGACGCGCTCCGAACCGGGCAGCTTGAGCTGATCGGCCAGATGGCCGATGGTTTCGCGGAGGTCGTCGAGCGGATTGCGGCTGGCAGCCATGCATCCACTGTAGTACTCGATTCCCTATCGGGGCGGGGTTGGCCTCACCACTATCAGCTCCCTTTTGGTCGCAGTGTTCACGCGGTACAGGCAGTCTCCATTGGATAATGCGGGCACTGGCCGTGCTTTCGGTGCTGACTACGGCCCAAGGATGAGGCAGAAGCTGCAGGTCGGGACGCTGCCCAGGCCGACAAGGTGGAGCACGTCATCAAGAACCAGGACGGCAAGATTGCCGAGAAGAACAGTCACGGCGACGACTCAGGAACGTTCCCGGCTGACCGGCACGTCGGCCTCGGGTGGATGCATCAGATGCAATATCAACCCATTTAGATCGACATAATCCGTTATCGGCCGTTCAAGTTGGTTGGGGGAGTGACCTGCAAGCCCTCATTTGTCTGGTTCCAGTTTTGTTGGCCCATCTCTCAATGAAAACCGCGTGTTGGGGTATCGGCGGCCCGAAACGCTGCCAGTCAAAGGCCGTCAATCCGTTCCTGTTTGCGTCGCGCCCACGAGTAGCCCAGAAAGGGTTAGGCAACCGTGACCCTCGGGGCGTTCCTCGGTGAAGCAGCACCCATTACTGTCAATGACACCATCGGGAACGACGTAAGAGGCACCATGACCATCGACATAGGGCTCATCCTCAGTCAAGAGGACGAAGCGCACTTTGCAGCCCACACCGAAGCTGCCACCGCAGCAATGCAACAAGTACGGAAACTGCACCGGGCATACAGCTGGGTGGGCACCGATGAGATTCGCTGCAGAGGATGCAATGCCGGCCTCGATATACCGTCCCTCGCCAGCACGAACGCCAACGCCGACAAGGCCTTTCGGGCGCACCAGACGGCCCAGATCGACGCCATGCTGGCCGCTGACACGCATCATTCGATTCGAAACTATTCGGCGAGTCATGATCCGATGCGCGGCTTGAACCTGGCCGGATGACCTATGGGCGGCCGGCGCGGTGTCCTGCTTCCGATACGACGCAGAGGTTCTATCGGCGCTGCCCTGTCTTGGGCGGCACTGCCTCACGGTCCCGGATACGGTTCCCTGTCCCTGTCCCTGTCCAGCTGTAGTCTGTCCCCTAGCCACGGCGATCAGATGGGGGAAATATGCGATTCCAACGTTCAGCAGGGATCTTCAAAGCCGGAATCCTGATGGCCATTGGCGGCCCAATCTTTGGTGCACTTGGAGCAGCTATCGCCGCCCCAAACATCGCTGCGCTGTATACCGGGAACTCAAATCGAGGCGGACTAATGATCGGTGCGATCCTCGCGGGCGTTGGTGTGCTCCTCGCGGTGGCCGGCTACATCCTGATTCTCGTTGCGGTACACCGCGCCCTGGTCAAAATTGATGCTCTTCCCGTTCGTCAGCAGCAGCCACGGACCGGGCAGGCATCCACGCCTCCAACATCGGGCTACAGCTTCTGACCCCTGAAGGTTTGCCAGTGACGCGCGTATAGCGGGTAGCTAAGGTTCAACGGCTGCGTGCTTACTGGTAAAAGTGCATATTCGATATCGAACTAATCGTGTTTCTGAGGCGCGAGATCGGCCGACGGGGCAACCAAATCCTGTCGTCAGCTGCCCTGCTCGAAAGACGTCAGAATAGGGACCGTTTCCTGTTTGTCTGATGCGCTCACGCGAAGGTCCCAGATCTCCACCTGACAGTCAGTCGCCTATGACGGTCCTTCGGCGCGACACGTTGAGGCCGCACGCCCAAGCCGGATTTGCCCGAAACTACCCGCACCTTCGATTCGCATATGCCCCGCCTGCAAAAAAGCCCGGTAAAGGTGCCTCAAGTGCACTCATCCGGAAGAACGCGTAATGCGATGTATTTGCAGATTCACCGGATGCCCTGCCCGGGCCGGACAGGCTCGCGCGGAGTCAGGACGAACAAACTCGCCAGCACCATAACGACGCCGAGCCATCCCGCTGCGGGCAGCCGTTCACCGACCACCACAACAGCCAGCACGGCGGCGACGACGGTTTCCATGAGGGAAAGGCCCGTTGCGGTGCTCGGGCGGACTCGAGCCAAGCCCCACCCAAACAGGACATACCCTGCGAACATCGGGACAAGTGCCATGTAGGCCCCCACCGTGAAATTGGTCCAGGACTCAAGGAGCGGCCGGCCGGTCATGGCGAGCACGGGCATCAGCAGCAATCCGCCCAGCCCGAACACCGCACCCATGGCGGCCCGGGACGGCACTCCCCCGCTGATCAGGCGGTGAGCCGCCCACGAGTACAGCGCGTAGGTGACGCCCGCCACCAGCCCCAAAACGGTACCCGCCGGCACGGCCCAGGATCCGGCAAGGGCGCCCGGCCGTTCCGCACTGCCACCGGCGAAACTCAGGAGTCCGGCGCCTGCCACTCCGAGCAACGCGCCGAGCATCCAGCGACGGGTCAGCACCTTCCGCTCCGCCAACCGTTCGATTACCGCCGACGCCAGCGGGGCCGAGCCGATCGAGACCACCGTTCCGAGCGCCACGCCAGCAAGGCGCATGGAACTGTAAAAGGCAAGAGGGTAGACCGCGACGGCGGCCGCCCCCATTATGACGAGCAGCCACCGGCCGCGGAGGCTGACCCAGTGGCTCGCTATCGGCTGCACCGCGCACAGCGCCTGGAGCAACCCGCCCACACCCATTGCCACCGCACCGATGGCAAGCGGACTCACCGACGGCGCGAACGTGGCAGCCGTGCCCGTCGTACCCCAAAGCACCGACGCACCCACAACAAAAATGGCGCCTAGAAGGGGCCCGTTCATACGGCCAAGCGCCGCCTTCACAGCCCCTCCAGCATTTGAGCAGCGATCATCCGGGCTTCCTGCAGGCAACCGTCTTCGCCTTCAAGGCCGGCCCTGGCCATGGAGCCCTCGAGCAGGAACGCCAGATGCCGGGCCACCCCGGCGGCCGCCTCGTCCTGCTGCGGCAGCAGTTCGGCGACGTGCTTGAGCAGTAGGCCCTCGACCTCTTCCTTGTGCTGCCGCACGGCCAGTCTTCCGGGAGCGCCCGCAGGCAGTTCCGCGGCCGCATTCAGCAGGCCGCACCCCCTGAATCCGCGTTCATAGGCAAAGTTCGCATGGTCAATGTAGGCGTCGAACACTGCCAGGACACGTTCCCGCGGAGTGGCCGCCGCCGTAACCCGGGCCCGGTACAGGCCGAGCCATTCCTCGTGGCGGGCGGCGAGGTAGGCCGCCACCAGCTCCGCCTTGGAAGCGAAGTTGTTGTAGAGACTTTTCTTAGCCACGCCGGCCGCCGCCGTGATGGCGTCGATGCCCGTGGCCACCACGCCCTCGGAGTAGAAGAGGCTGGCCGCAGCCTCGAGCAGCAATGAACGCGCTGGCCGCTTCTTTGCAGGCTGGCCTTCGGATGAAGCCACGGGTATACCTCCGACAGTTAGAACTGGTAGGTAGACCAGTCTACCTATCGTCTGACTCTTTCGCCCCAAGGAGGGGAGGAAAGCGCGACGGCGGGATGGGCCGCCGTCATCAACTTGTGTCTTGCTTCACAGCCCATGCGGGGATAATATTGTCCAAGATTGTTAGCGCTAACAGAAATGTTGGAGCAGCCGGAGTCCCCGCTCCGGTGATGACAGCCCTCCGGTGCCGGTCCTGCGGAACGGCCTCGGTACGCCGGACACGAGTGGCCGGCACTGGCGGAAAGTACATACGCTTTCCGCTCAAGCACCGATTCGTGGCCCAACCAGGCCACGGAAGGAGAATAACGTGAGAATTAAGAAACTGCTGGGCGCCGTTGCCGTCGTCCTGGCCGTGACGGTGGGGGCGACCGGCTGCGGCAGCCGTCCCGGCACCACTACCGGAACCAGCAGCGCCGACGCTGCCGGAGCCCTGGTAGGAATCTCCATGCCGACGCAGACGTCGGAGCGCTGGATCGCGGACGGCAAGAATGTCTCGGATTCCCTGGCCAAGCTCGGCTACAAGACGGACCTCCAGTACGCCAACGACGACATTCCCACCCAGGTCTCGCAGATTGAAAACATGCTGACCAAGGGCGCGAAGTCTCTGATTGTCGCCGCCATCGACGGCACCACCCTGACGGATGTCCTGGCGAAGGCCAAGGAGCAGAACGTCAAGGTCATCGCCTATGACCGGCTGATCAACGGAACCCCGAACGTCGACTACTACACCACCTTCGACAACTACGAGGTAGGCGTCCAGCAGGCAACCTCCCTGCTGACCGGCCTGGGCCTGGTGGATGCATCCGGCAAGAAGGTCGAGGGCAAGGGCCCGTTCAACGTGGAGCTGTTCGCGGGCAGCCCGGACGACAACAACGCCAACTTCTTCTGGACCGGCGCCATGGACACCCTGAAGCCTTACCTGGATGCCGGCACCCTCAAGGTCCCCAGCGGCCAGACCAAGTTTGAACAGGCCGCCATCCTGCGCTGGCAGGCGGCAACCGCCCAGAAGCGGATGGAAGACATCCTCACCGCCGCTTACGGTTCAGGCAAGAAGCTCGACGGCGTGTTGTCGCCCTATGACGGCCTCTCCATCGGCATCATCTCGGCACTGACCAGCACCGGCGGCTACTCCAAGGGCAGCCTCCCGGTGGTGACCGGCCAGGACGCGGAAAAGGGCTCGGTGAAGTCCATCGTCGCCGGCGAGCAGTACTCCACGATCTTCAAGGACACCCGCAAGCTCGGCGAGCAGGCCGTGAAGATGGTGGACGCCGTCCTGAAGGGCCAGCAGCCCGAGACCAATGACACCGAGACCTACAACAACAAGGTCAAGGTTGTCCCGGCCTTCCTGCTGAAGTCCGTGATCGTCACCAAGGACAACTACAAGCAGGAACTCATCGACTCCGGTTACTACACGGACGCCGACATCAAGTAGCAGCATGGTGGGGGCGCCTGCAGCCGCAGGCGCCCCCACACCCCCCTCGAACAGATCAGCTCATCGAACAGATCAGCGGGAAATAACCAATGAATGTACCCATTCTTCAGATGCGCGGGATCACGAAGACCTTCCCCGGCGTCAAGGCTCTCCAGGATGTCACCCTGGATGTGAACCGCGGCGAGGTCCATGCGATCTGCGGCGAAAACGGGGCCGGCAAGTCCACCCTGATGAAGGTGCTCTCGGGCGTATACGCCCACAACACCTTCGAGGGGGACATCCTCTTCGAGAACGAACCGTGCGACTTCGCGTCCATCAGCGACAGCGAGAAGCGCGGCATCGTGATCATCCACCAGGAGCTGGCCCTGAGCCCGTACCTGTCCATCGCGGAGAACATCTTCCTCGGCAACGAACTGGCCTCCCGCGGCTGGGTCGACTGGCGCAAGACCAACCTGGAAGCAACCAAGCTGCTGGCCCGGGTCGGCCTGAGCGAAAACCCGGTCACCCCCATCCAGCACATCAGCGTGGGCAAGCAGCAGCTTGTCGAAATCGCCAAGGCACTGTCCAAGGAAGTGAAGCTGCTGATCCTGGACGAGCCCACCGCGGCCCTGAACGATGAGGACTCCGACCACCTGCTGGACCTGATCCTGCATTTGAAGGGCCAGGGCGTCACCAGCATCATCATCAGCCACAAACTCAACGAAATCCGCAAGGTCGCGGACGCCGTCACCATCATCCGGGACGGCAAATCCATCGAGACCCTGCGCGTGGACCAGGGCCAGATCACCCAGGAACGCATCATCCGCGGCATGGTGGGCCGCGACCTGGACAGCCTCTACCCGGAGCGTGAACCGCAGATCGGCGAGGAAGTCCTGCGCATCGAAGACTGGACGGTCCAGCACCCGCAGGACCACACCCGCACCGTGGTCCACAACGCCAGCCTGAACGTCCGCAAGGGTGAAGTGGTGGGACTCGCCGGCCTCATGGGGGCCGGCCGCACCGAACTGGCCATGAGCGTCTTCGGCCGGACGTACGGACGTGCCGTCTCCGGAAAGGTGTTCAAGCACGGCAAGGAAATCAACACCTCCACTGTCCCCGACGCCATCCGCCACGGCATCGCCTACGCCACCGAGGACCGCAAGCACTACGGCCTGAACCTGATCGAGGACATCAAGCGCAACATCTCCATGGCTGCCCTGCCCAAGCTCGCCAAACGCGGCTGGGTGGACGCGAACAAGGAAACCACGGTGGCTAACAGCTACCGGAAGAGCATGAACATCAAGGCACCGTCGGTTGCGGCCATCACCGGCAAGCTCTCCGGCGGCAACCAGCAAAAAGTGGTCCTCAGCAAATGGATGTTTTCCGACCCCGACGTGCTGATCCTGGACGAGCCCACCCGCGGCATCGACGTCGGAGCCAAGTACGAGATCTACACGATCATCGCCGAGCTCGCCGCCCAGGGCAAAGCCGTCATTGTGATCTCCTCCGAACTCCCGGAGCTCCTTGGCATCTGCGACCGGATCTACACCCTGTCTGCCGGCCACGTCACGGGTGAAGTCCCCATCGCCGAGGCGTCCCAGGAAACCCTTATGCACTACATGACAAAAGAGAAGGAATAACGGACATGTCCGCCCTACGAGAATCCCTCGGCTTCCTGGCAAGCCGCCTCCGCCAGGTCGGCATCTTCGTCGCCCTGATCCTGATCGTCCTGCTGTTCCAGGTCCTCACCGACGGGATCCTGCTCCAGCCGCAGAACGTCAGCAACCTCGTTGTCCAGAACAGCTACATCCTCATCCTGGCCATCGGCATGGTCATGGTCATCATTGCCGGCCACATCGACCTCTCCGTCGGCTCGATCGCCGGGTTCATCGGTGCCGTCGCCGGCGTCATGATCGTCCACTGGGGCTGGCCCTGGTGGGCGGCCATCCCAGCGTGCCTCCTCGTCGGCGCCCTCGTAGGCGCCTGGCAGGGGTACTGGATCGCGTACGTCGGCATCCCCGCCTTCATCGTCACCCTCGCCGGCATGCTCATCTTCCGCGGCCTTACCCTGATCACCCTCAAGAACCAGCAGATCACCCCGTTCCCGGACGAGCTCCGTGCCCTGGGCGGCGGATTCCTGCCGGACATCTCGGGCGGCACCTCAGTGCTCGAATGGCTCACCGTGATCCTCGGCGTCGGCGGTACCGCAGCCCTGCTGTTCCAGTCCATCAAGGAACGGCGCGTCCGCCGCAGGTTCAACCTGGAAAACGAACCGATGGCATGGTTCGCCACCAAGACGGCATTCATTGCCCTGCTGATGCTCGTCATCACGTTCCTCCTCGCCAGCTACCGCGGCACCCCGATCGTACTGATCGTCCTCGCGGGCCTGGTCATCGCCTACTCCGCGCTGATGAACAACAGCATCTTCGGCCGGCACACCTACGCCATCGGCGGGAACCTGCACGCCGCCGAGCTCTCCGGCATCAAGACGAAGGCTGTGACCTTCCGGCTCTTCGTGAACATGGGCGTCCTCGCCGCCCTGGCCGGCCTGATCTTCACGGCCCGCCTGAACTCGGCCCAGCCCGCTGGCGGTACAGGCTTCGAGCTCGACTCCATCGCCGCCGCCTTCATCGGCGGAGCAGCAGTCACGGGAGGCATCGGAACCGTGGCCGGAGCCATGATCGGCGGCCTCATCATGGGCGTCCTCAACAACGGCATGTCGATCCTCGGCCTCGGCACCGACTACCAGCAGCTGATCAAGGGCCTGGTGCTCCTGATTGCCGTCGGCTTCGACATCTTCAACAAGAACCGCGCCGGCGGCGGATCCTCCATCGCCAAGCGCTTCAGGCTCAAAACCACGCCGCCCGCCACAGAACAAACGAAGGCACCGGCACCAACAAACGCACCGGCCGAGGCCGCCACGCCCGTGGCAGCGGGCAGCCGCGATCCGGGCAACGCCTGAAAACCGCATAACCAACCAACCCACAGCCAGCGGAAAGGACACGCCATGACCGGCCTCCTCGATTCCATCGACATCCACGTCACCAACCGGCACGCCTTGGACGAGCACCTCGAAGCAGCAGTGAAGAACCTCCAGGAACTCGCGATGCTCACGGGCACGCACGGAATCCTGGTCACGCGCCACAGGCCCGGAAATTACACGGCCGCGCTTTCTGACCAGGTCCCGTTCGGAATGACCCGCGAAGCCATTCGTTGACGCGTTACTGACCAGCAGAGCTGGAGCCCCTCCCCCGGTAACGACCCGCGGGAGGGGCTCCGCGTTTAAGGCAGTGAGGGCCTTGGCCTTCTCGATGGTGAAGCAACGGCTGCGGTAGAGGTGGCCCCAACTGGACTCGGCGTACTCCGGCGTGGTCGATTCGCGGAACTGTTCCCAAGTGCCGTTTCCAGCCTCGCCGTCTGATCGAACCAGGCGGCGGTGGGATGCCAGCCGGGCCCGACAGGTACCCGATCTCGCCGCGGAGCGGGTTGACCAGAGAGGTAGCAGACTCGAACGTAAAGCAGACCGGATCAATGACGACGTCGGCCTGCAGTCCCGCCACCCGGTCACCGAAAATGCCGTCCCGGTCTTCCTGTTGCGGTCGGCAACGACCTGTCGCACGTGGGAGGCCCTGACGGGACCCCTCAGCCCGCCCTATCCGTTAGCCGGCCGGCGGTGCCGTGGAGCTCCGCACCACGAGCTTGGGGTTGAGCACCGAAGCCGCTGCCGAGGGGCCATGGGCCATGTCGGACAACAGCATCCGGATGCAGCGCGCGCCGAGTTCCTTAAACCCCTGGTTCACCGTGGTCAGCGGCGGGACGAAGTAAGCGGCCTCCGGCTGATCGTCGAACCCCACCACGCTGATGTCCTCCGGCACGCGCAGGCCTGCCTCGTTGAACGCGCGCAGTGCCCCCAGGGCCATCTGGTCGTTCGCCGCGAACAGGGCGGTGACGTTGCCTGCCGCTGCCAGCTCCAGTCCGGCGCGGTAGCCGCTTTCGGCGCTCCAGTCGCCCGGAATCAGCACGCCCTCCGGCAATCCGGCCTGCTCCAGTGTGCGCCGCCAGCCCTCGGTCCGGGCCGCGGCGTCAATCCAGTCTTGCGGTCCCGAAACGTGGGCAATCGCGGTGTGCCCGAGGTTCACCAGGTGCTGCACGGCAAGGCCTGCACCAACGCGCTGGTTCACGGCCGCGACCGTCAGGCGCGCATCCGCGCCGAACCCCACGGCAACCAGCGGGACGGACAGTGCGATGGTGTGCAGCGATTTCAGCATCGTCTCGTGCGGAACGATCACTACGATCCCGTCCACGGACTGCAGCAGGAAGTGTTCGAGGGCATCGTGGATGCCGGCGGTGGTCACCTCGCTGAGGCTGGCCATGCTGACGGAATAACCCTCATTCCGGGCTGCCTGCTGGACGCCCAGCAGCGTGTTGGCCGGGCCGTAGTGCGCCGTGCCGGCGCCCAGGACCCCGATGGCCTGCGAACGCCGGGTAACCAGGCTGCGCGCAGCGGTGTTGCGGCGGTATCCCAGCTCGGCGATGGCGCGTTCCACACGCCTGCGGGTCTGGGCGCTGACATTCGGATGGGTGTTGAGTACCCGCGACACGGTCTGGTGGGATACGCCCGCGAGGCGCGCCACGTCCTCCATGACGGGAGGACGTGGCGTGGCCTGGTCGCTCATGTGGCGAAGATGCTCCAGGATGCCTCGTGCGTGGCGCCCGGTTCCAGCCGGATCAGGTCCACGCCGCTGTTGAAGGCATCAGGAGGGCAGGTCATGGGTTCCACGGCGAGCCCCAGCCGGTTGGGGGCCGGGGACTGCTTGTCGGCGGTGTGGATCTGCAGCCACTGGCAGGTGCGGTCCCAGGCCATTCCGACGCCGGTCCCGCCCGGGTCCCGGACCAGCACGCGGGCCAGCCGGCCGCCGTCGGACGTACCGCCGTCGAACGCTATGCCAGTGAACGCGTGGTCGATCTCCGTGGCGCCGATGGCGCGCTGCGCGCGGAAGTCGAACTCATGGCCCTCCACGGTGCGCGTTTCCTTCGGCAGCAGCCGGTCCGGGGTGACCTCGAGGAACTGCCCGGCGGGGATCTGAAGGGTCCACTCATCGAGCGGTGCGGGCCCAGCCACCAGGTAGGGGTGCGGGCAGACGCCGTACGGCGCCACAGAAGCGCCAAGGTTCGACGCCGTGACCTGGCTGTGCAGGCCGTCCTCCGTGAGCCGGTATTCGACGACGATGCGTACCGAGTGCGGGTATCCCCCCGTCGGCTGCGGCGTGCAGGACAGCGTCACAGACGACTCGTCATGCGATTCCATGACCCAGTCCAGGGGAAACGCCAGCCCGTGCAGGGCGCAGCCGCGGTCGGATTCGTTGACGGGAACCTCGTACTCGGCACCGTCGAACGTGTACCGTCCGTCGGCGATCCTGTTAGGCCAGGGCGCCGCGACGATGCCCCGGTAGTCGGGGATGGACCCGCCCTCCGGGAACGGAACAATCAGGTTCCGTCCCCGGTGGCGCAGCTCCCGCAGCGCACCGGCCTGTGCCGTGACGGCAGCGGTGTAATCCCCCGCCCGGATTTTGTACTCGGTCGCAGCCCGGGACTCCGTCACAGCCTGCCGGCCAGCCTGTAGTAGGCGGCGTTCCAGGCGAGTTCTTTCTTGAATTGCTTGAGGGTGGTGCCTTCGTCGATGGTGAGCAGCTCGGTCTGCGCGATCTCGGCGAAGTCCTCGAACACGTCCACGCCCACCTGGGTGGAGAGGACGGTGTGGTGCGCGGCTCCGGCGGTCAGCCAGGCGGCGGCGGAGGTGGCGAAGTCGGGCTTCGGCTCCCAGAGGGCCCGGGCCACCGGGAGGTTGGGCAGCGGCTCGTCGAGGTCGACGACGTCGACGGCGTTCGCCACGAGGCGGAACCGGTCGCGCATGTCGGACAGGGCGACGACCACACCGGGGCCGGCGTCGGTGTCGAAGACCATGCGGACCGGGTCCTCCTTGCCGCCGATGCCCAGCGGGTGGACTTCGACGCGCGGCTTGGCGGTGGTCAGGGAGGGGCAGACCTCGAGCATGTGCGCGCCGAGGATCTTTTCCTGGCCGGGCACCAGGTGGTAGGTGTAGTCCTCCATGAGCGAGGCACCGCCGGGCAGCCCGGCGCCCATGACCTTGGCCGCGCGGATCAGGATGGCCGTCTTCCAGTCGCCCTCGGCACCGAAGCCGTAGCCGTCGGCCATGAGCCGCTGGACGGCCATGCCCGGCAGCTGCCGCAGTTCGCCGAGGTCCTCGAAGGACGTGGTGAAGGCGGCGGAGCCGTTGGCTTCGAGGAAACTGCGCAGCCCGAGTTCGATCTGGGCGCTGTAGCGGAGGGATTCATGGCGGGCTCCGTCGGAGCGGAGCTCCGGCGCCACGTCGTAAAGCCGCTCGTACTCGGCCACCAGGGCGTCGACGTCGGACTCCGCGGCGCCGTGCACGGCGTAGGCGAGTTCGTTGACGGACCAGGTGTTGACCGAGACGCCGAAGCGCAGTTCCGCCTCGGTCTTGTCACCCTCGGTGACGGCAACGTTGCGCATGTTGTCCCCGAAGCGGGTCAGCTTCAGGTTCCGGACGGCTGCCCAGCCGGCGGAGGCGCGCTGCCAGACTCCCACCTGGCGGGCCACCTCCGGGTTGGACACGTGGCCCACGACGGTCTTGCGCGGCACGCCCAGCCGGGACTGGATATAGCCGAACTCGCGGTCGCCGTGCGCGGCCTGGTTCAGGTTCATGAAGTCGAAGTCGATGTCCGCCCAGGGCAGCTCCACGTTGGCCTGGGTGTGCAGGTGCAGCAGCGGCTTGCGGAGCAGGTCCAGGCCCTGGATCCACATCTTGGCCGGGGAAAACGTGTGCATCCACGCCGTCACGCCGATCACCGAATCGTCCGAGTTGGCTTCCAGCGCGGTCCGGCGGATCGCGTCAGAATCCGTCAGCACGGGCTTCCAGACGAGCTTGACCGGGACCTCCGAGGACGCGTTCAAGGCGGCCGCGATCTCCTGGGACTGGGCCGCCACCTGCTTCAGCACGTCCTCGCCATAGAGGTGCTGGCTGCCCGTGAGGAACCAGACCTCGTAGTGCTCGAGGGAGGTGTTGTTGGCGCTGGACATTGGTGTCTCCTTTGAAAGTCTTGGGTGTGCGGGGGGCCGGAACTAGCGGCCGTACACGTTCTGGTAGCGGTCGTAGAGCGACTCGATCTGGGCCGGGTCGATGACCAGCGGTTCGCCGAGTTGCCGGGAGACGTGGACCGTGCGGGCTACTTCCTCGCACATCACGGCGGCCTTGACTGCGGAACGGGCGTCCTTGCCGATGGTGAACGGGCCGTGGTTCTGCATGAGCACCGCCGGGGAATTGGATCCGCGCAGTGTTTCCACGATGCCGCGGCCGATCGAATCGTCGCCGATCAGGGCGAACGGACCCACCGGGATGGGGCCACCGAACTCGTCGCCCATCATGGTCAGCACGCACGGGATCTCCTCGCCGCGCGCTGCCCAGGCCGTGGCGTAGGTGGAGTGCGTGTGGACCACGCCGCCGACGTCGGGCATGTTCCGGTAGACGTAGGCGTGGGCCGCGGTGTCCGACGACGGCGTGAGGTCCGGGTTCTCCCACTGGGCCGGAACGCCTTCGGCGTCTGCGCTCAGGCTGCTTACCGGGGTGCCGTAGAGGTCGGTGACCACCATGAGTTCCGGGGTCAGATCGTCATATGAGACGCCCGACGGCTTAATGACCATGAGGTCGTAGCCGGGGATCCGGCCGGAGACGTTCCCTGCCGTCCAGACCACGAGGTCGTACCGGGTCAGCTCGGCGTGCAATTCGCAGACCTCGCGGCGGATACGGGCGATGGTTTCCAGCAGTGCGCTCACGCCGAAACCTCCTCAGCGGTCAGGGTTTCAGCGTGCAGGGACTGGGCGTTCGGTGATTGGACAGCGTTGCGCTGGATGGCCTTGAGCCTGTGCATGACCTCGTTGGTTCCCCTGCCGAAGTAGTCGTGGAGGGTCCGGTACTCCCGGAACAGTTCGTCGTACGCCGCGACGTTCTCCGGGATGGGCGTGTAGACCGCGCCCGGGGCAGCACCCATCGCCTCGGAGGCGGCCCTGACATCGGCATACTTCCCGGCGGCAACGGCCGCGTGGATGGCCGAGCCCAGGGCCGGGCCCTGCGTGGAGCCGATGGTGGAGAGCTGCAGGCCGGTCACGTCGGAGTAGATCTGCATGAGGAGCTGGTTTTTCAGCAGGCCGCCGGCCACGATGAATTCCTTCACCGGAACGCCGGAATCCCTGAAGGCGTCCACGATGGTGCGGGTGCCGAAGGCGGTGGCCTCGAGCAGCGCCCGGTAGATGTCCTCCGGCCGGGTGGCGAGGGTCTGGCCGACAACCACGCCGGAAAGCTCGTGGTCCACCAGCACGGAGCGGTTGCCCGAGTGCCAGTCGAGGGCGATTAGGCCGTGCTGGCCGATCGCCTGCCCGGAGGCCAGGTCCGTCAGGTATTCGTGGATGCCCTGCCCGGCCTCGGCTGCGGCCTGGTGGTATTCGGGCGGGACACCGTACTTGGTGAACCAGCCGAAGATGTCACCCACACCGGACTGTCCGGCCTCGTAGCCCCAGAGCCCGTCGACGATGCCGCCGTCCACCACGCCGCACATGCCGGGCACCTCATGGAGCTCGGCGCCGTTCATGACGTGGCAGGTGGAGGTGCCCATGATGGCCACGAGCTGGCCCGGCTCCACTGCCTTCGCGGCCGGGGCGGTGACGTGGGCGTCCACGTTGCCGACGGCCACGGCGATCCCCTCCGGCAGTCCGGTCCAGGCGGCGGCCTCGGCGGTCAGGTAACCCGCGGCGTCGCCCAGGCGGCCGATGGCATGGTCCAGCTTGGCGCTCACGAAGTCCTTGAACTGCGGGTTCAGGGCGGCGAGGAAGTCATCGGACGGGTAGTGCCCGTCCTGGTAGATGCCCTTGTAGCCGGCGGTGCAGGCGTTGCGGACGTAGTTGCCGCAGAGCTGCCAGACGATCCAGTCGGCGGCTTCCACCCAGTGGTCCATTTCGGCGTAGGCCTCGGGATCCTCCTCCAGCAACTGCAGCCCTTTGGCAAACTCCCACTCGGACGAGATCAGCCCGCCGTACCGCGGCAGCCAGGATTCGCCGAGTTCCGCGGCCAGCGCGTTGATGCGGTCCGCCTGGCCCTGCGCGGCGTGGTGGCGCCAAAGCTTGACGTACGCATGGGGCCGGTTTGCGTAACCCGGCAGTTCGTTCAGCGGGGTGCCGTCTCCCTTGACTGGCACCATGGTGCAGGCGGTGAAGTCCGTGGCGATGCCGACGACGGCGGCCGGGTCGATCCCGGCGTCCGCGATCGCTTCGGGAACAGCGTGCCGCAGCACGTCCCGGTAGTCGTTGGGCACCTGCAGCGCCCATTCCCCGGGAAGGCGGGCGGCTGTTTCATCGGCAACGACAGCCACGTCCGCCGGGAGCACGTCGGTGACTACCGCGTGCGGGTAATCGAACACGCCGCTGCCGAGTTCCTTGCCGTCCCGGACCCGCACAACCACGGCCCGGCCGGACAGGGTGCCATAGTCCACCCCGATGACATAGTTTTCGCTGCCGTCTGCTGTGACGTCCATGAATCCTCCAGATAAAGGCCCGTTGCTTTCCGGGCTGAAACTATTGTGAGCGCTAACAACTTACTCCGTCAAGTACCTACCTTGATTTCTGGAGAACGCAGGATCAGGCAGGGGCGGAGGTACTCCCGCGAACCACGAGTTCGGGCTCCACCACCGTGGTGCTCACCGTGTCCCCTTTCTCGATGGCGCTCAGCATCAGATCCATGCAGCGCCGGCCGAGCTCCTCGAAGTCCTGCCGCACGGTGGTGAGGGGCGGCGTGAAATAGCCCGACTCCGGCTGGTCGTCGAAGCCCACCACGGAGACGTCCTCCGGCACGCGGACGCCGGCCTCATTGAAGGCGCGGAGCAAGCCGAGCGACATCTGGTCATTGCCCACGAACAGCGCCGTTGCGGTCCGCTCCGCAGCCAGCCTCCGCCCGATCTCGTAGCCGCTTCCGGCGCTCCAGTCCCCCTCGACCACAAGGTTGTCATCCAGGCCGGCTGCCCGCAGGGCCGCGCTCCAGCCCTCCGCGCGCGCCACGGCGTCGATCCAGTCCTGCGGGCCGGCAATGTGGCCAATCCGGCGGTGGCCCTGCTCAATCAAATGCCCGACGGCGAGCTCGGCCCCCCGCTTCTGGTCCACCATGGCGCCGCTTACCGACTCGCTGCCCAGTGATCCCACGGCCACCACGGGCACCCCGGGCTTCAGTTCCTCGAGGGCAAGGAGCGTCTCGGAATGCGGCACGATCACCACAATGCCGTCCACCGACTGATCCAGGAAGTGCCGGATGGCATCGAAGATCGCCTCGCGGCTCACCGCCCGCAGGGCCGCGATGCTGACGAAGTAACCGGCATCGCGCGCGGCATGCTCAACGCCCAGCAACGTGTTGGCGGGACCGTACTGGGACAGCTCGCTGCCGAGCACGCCGATGGTCTGCGACTTCCGGGTGACCAGGCTCCGCGCCGCGGTGTTGCGCCTGTACCCCAGTTCGGCAATCGCTGCCTCCACCCGCTCACGGGTGGCCTTGCTGACATTGGGGTGGTTGTTGATCACCCGGGACACGGTCTGGTGCGAGACTCCCGCGCGCTCCGCCACATCCTCAAGCCGGGGCATCCGGGCACTGGTTTTTGCCATGGGGTAATTGTGCGCGACCTAAGCCGGAAGCACGAATGGACGCCGCGGGACGTAAACTGATGGGAGCAAAGGAGCACTGGCGATGGACGGCAAAGTTCATCATTCGGGGGGCGGATTTTCCGCACGGCACATGCTGACGGGCCTTTTGCTCCTGCTTGCCCTCCTCCTTGGATACCTGCCCGGCGCCACTCCCGCACGGGCAGTATCACTCAATGGCCATGACATCTCCTGGCCCCAGTGCCCGACGTCGATGGGCGGCTTCGGCCTGCCCCTCCCGCCGGCGACGTCCCAGTTCGTGGTGATCGGCCTGACGAAGGGACTGCCCTTCACGGAGAATCCGTGCCTGGCCAGCCAAGTTGCCTGGGCGTCCAGCAACCGCAAGCCGGCCCAGGCCTACACCATGGCCGCTTTCCCCACGGCCACCCAGCTCACCACCCACCGGTCCTCGGGACCGTGGTCCGCAGCCACCCGGGCGGGGCAGCTTTCCAACGTCGGCTACGCGGAAGCGCGGTTTGCGATTGCAAGCCTGGCGCGCGTCCGGTTCGCGCCGCGGGTGGTGTGGATCGACGTCGAACCCCGCCCGGCCCAGCCGTGGCCCACCGCCAGCGCCGCGCAGCAGCGCGAAAACCGGTATATCGTCGAGGGCCTTATGCGTGGCCTGCGGGATTCCGGCTATTCCTATGGGCTGTACTCGTTTGCCTCGGGCTGGGCAAGCATCACCGGTTCCTGGCGGCTCTCCGGCGTACCGGTGTGGGCCACCGCCGGCCGGCTGGATTTCCCCGCCGAAGCCTTGAACCTCTGCCGCTCGCCCAGCTTCTCCGGCGGCCGCGTATACCTTTCACAGTGGTACGACGACGTCCGGGACTACGACCTGACCTGCGACCCCTACGCCTTCACTCCCCTGCCCGTTCCGGCGTCAACCCTGTCCCGCTCGACGGCCGACTTCAACGGGGACTGGAACACGGACATCCTGGCCCGGGTGACTGCTACCGCCGAACTGCGGCTGTACCGGGGGAACGGCCGCGGCAGTCCGCTCCCCGGTGTGCGGATCGGTAATGGCTGGCGGGGCTACAGCGCCCTTGAGACGCCTGGCGACTTCAATGGCGATGGCCCGCTGGACGTCCTCGCCCGAGAGGACGCCACCGGCATCCTCTGGCTGTACCGCGGCAACGGCACCGGGGGGTTCCTTCCGCGGATTAGGATCGGCGCCGGCTGGAACGCCTTCAGCGCGATCATCGGTCCCGGTGATTTCAACGGTGACCAGCGCGTGGACATCCTTGCCCGAGAGTCTGCCACCGGTTTCCTCTGGCTGTACCGCGGCAACGGCACGGGCGGGTTCCTGCCCCGGGTCAAAGTGGGCGCCGGCTGGAACGCCATCAATGCATTGGCAGGCCCAGGCGACATGAACGGCGACGGCACCGTCGACGTCCTGGCACGCGAGCGCGCCACCGGCGTCCTGTGGCTGTACCGCGGCAGCGGCACCGGCGGCTGGCTCCCCCGCGTCAGGGTGGGCGCCGGCTGGAACGTCATGACCGCCGTCGTAAGTCCCGGCGACTTCAACGGCGACCGCAACCCGGACCTGCTGGCACGCGATGCCGCCGGCGTCCTGTGGCTCTACCCCGGGCTCGGCACAGGTCAGTTCGCCTCCCGGGTGCGTGTCAGCGCCGGGTGGAACGGGCTCGCCCCGCTGTTCTAGCGCGGCGGGAGCCTGGGCCCGGCCTTGGAAAGGCCACCCCCTTCTACCCATCTCATTGAGGGGGTATGCACTGCAATCGTCCAATGTTTTCCCAAGCCCCGGCCCGCACAGTGGTTGCGCGGGGCAACGACAAGCGCAGCCAGCTTCCGCAAGGCCAGGATTTCCGGTGCTGAAACCGCCGGGAAAGCCCTGAGAGCTAAACACTACCGGGGCCGGCAGGCCATTCTTTTTTGCCCCGTTTAAGGAGGCGCGTTTCCATGTCAGAAGAATCCGCAACCACAAACAATGTGTCCCGCCGCAATCTCCTGCGGCTGGGCGCGGCCGGAGGTGCCGGCGCGGCCGTTGTCGCCGCCCAGGGCTGGGCGGGCCCCCTGCTCGCGCAGAAAGGGCTCCTTTCGCCCGACGGCGCGTTCGCTGCCTCCTCCACCGCCCTCGGGGATCTGCTGTTCTACATCGAGGCGTTCCCAACCAGCCCGCTGATCCTGACGCCGTTCCAGGACCAGCTGCCTATTCCCAAGGCCCTGGCCCCCACGCCAGCCGTGGGCGACGGCTTCACGAAGGGCTACACCGAGTGGAGCGACCCGCCCGGTCCCGGCCAGGGCCAGCAGAGTTCCTTCAAGAATGAGCGGCACCAGATCTGGCCGAACACGATCGGCTCCCCCGATCCCCTGGTGTACAAGATCGACCTGCTCCTGCGGCAGCACGCCTTCACTACATCGCAGGTACTTCCCATCGACGCGAACGGCCGGCCCACGATCTCCTTCGACGAGAAGCGCAAGACGTACCCGGCCGGGACCAAGCGCACGCTGCCGCTGAGCACCATCTACGGGTTCAACGGCCAGTTCCCCGGCCCGATGATCAACGCCGAATACGGCAAGCCCGCGCTGGTCCGGTTCGAGAACCACCTCGACGAGAACCCGCTTAACCTGGATCGGCAGGACTTCGGCTCGCCGGACTGGTCCTTCCTGACCCACCTGCACAACGGGCACACCGCACCCGAGAGCGACGGCAACCCGCACTACACCATGGTGAGCGGGCCCAAGTACGAGGGCTACATGCCGCAGACCTTCTGCGACAACCTCTACCTCAACTGGCCGGCGGGCAACGATGACCGCGAAAAGCAGAGCTTCTTCTGGTTCCACGACCACCGGATGGACCACACCGGCTCCAACGTCTACAAGGGCATGGTGGGCCTCTACCCCATCTATGACCCCAAGAACGGCATGGACATGGGCGACGAGCGCCAGGGCCTGCGGCTTCCGGGCGTCCGCAAGGACAACCCGGACGGGTCCTTCGACGTCGACTACGACATTCCGCTGGCCTTCTACGACTGCCGGCTGGATGACGGCGTCACCATGCACAAGGACATCCACGACGTGCAGAAGGAGTTCCCGGCCGCCAAGAACCCCGCCAAGCACCCCGAATGGTGGGGCAAGACGTTCTACAAGCACTTCCCAAACCACGGCTTCGTGGGAGACATCTTCACCGTGAATGGCACCGCCAACCCGGTGATGGAGGTTAAGCGGCGCAAGTACCGCTTCCGGTTCCTCGATGCGTCCATCGCCCGGATCTACGAGTTCAAGCTGATGAGCTCCACGAAAGGCCCTAAGAGCTCCGTGTCGCTCGGCTATAAGGGCGACGAACTCGAGGGCCAGTACCGGATCCCGGACGGCCAGCAATGCATGCAGTTCACCCAGATCGCATCCGACGGCGGGCTGCTGCCGTTCCCGATCAAGCGCGATTCCTTTGAGCTGTGGCCGGCCAAGCGGCGTGAAGTGGTGGTGGACTTCAGCCGGTACCAGGACGGTACGCCCCACCACCAAGGGCGACGTCATCTACCTGACCAACGTCATGAAGATGCCCAACGGGCGGATGTGGAGCAACTCGTCCCGGTTCTCCCCTGACGCCGCTTACAAGGTGCCGATGATCAAAATCGTGATCGGCGACGACGCTCCCGATGACAGCCAGATCCCCGTGAAGATGCGCGACCTGCCGCCACTGCCGAGCAACTGGCAGACCATGCTGGACAACCGGCTGATCTTCGAGGTGGAACGCGGCTCGGGCGGAGGCGAAACAGAGTGGCTCATCAACGGCAAGCCGTTCGTGCCGGACACCGTTGCCACCAGCCTCAAGAACCGCGCGGGACGGTCCCCGCTGGCCCAGCAGAAGAAGGGCAGCTACAACCTCTGGGAGATCCGCAACGGCGGCGGCGGCTGGGTCCACCCCTTCCACCTGCATATGGAGGAACACCGGACGGTCATGCGGAATGGCAGGGACGTGACCCGCGGCGGCGACAAGTCCCATCCTGACGATGTCTCACGTGAGGATCTGGTGGCCCTGGATCCCGGCGAGTCGGTGATCATCTACCGCGGCTTCCGGGACTTCGTGGGGCCGTATGTGGCGCACTGCCACAACCTGGCGCACGAGGACCACGCCATGATGTTCGGCTGGGAGATCACGCCATGACAGCGGTACCCGCGGGCACTGCGAACTGGAGCAGCAGCGGGACCGGCGCCCCGGCGCCGGCCCGCCCCGCCGTCCCCTGGCTGACGATCATCCCGCTGGCGGCGATGATGGCCTACGCCGATGGCTTCTGGATGGTGTCGCTCAGGGGCGCCGTGGGGGCCATCGAGCGCACGCAGGAGCCGTTTGCGAGCTGGCTTCGGGAGTCAACCGTGCTGCTCCCGGCGTTTGTCCTGGCCGTCATTGCGGCCGTGACGCTGGCGCTGCGGTGGTTCGGGCCGTTGCTGGCCGGCAAGAAGGCCTTCCTGACTACCGCCCTGCTGGTTGCTGCCGCCGGCACAGTCGCCGGGACCGTCATACTGGCCGCCAGTGAAGCCTGGGACTACGCCCTGCAGCACGACCTCATGGGCTCCCTCCACCACGCGTCGTCCGTCCAGTCCGTGGAACAGCTGGATCAAGCATCCTTGGGACTACAGCTGGCTGCCTTTGGCTATGGCGTCGGCCTGCTCCTGGTCACCAACCTCGTGGTGACCGGGTGGACGGTGGCGATTCGGGGCGGGCGGCTGGACGTCAGCCGGCAGCAGAAGGCGACGCCGCGGCGAACCCCGCGCCGTGCCGTGACCGGTCGAGCCCGGACGGGCACGACGGACCTTCGGCGGACGCTGGCGGCGGTGGCACTGTTCGGTTCCGCCGCCATCCATCTCGCTGTCATCCCGGACCACTTCAGTCACTGGGTGGTCGCCAGCGCCTTCTTCCTTGCCCTGGCGCTGGCAGAGGTGGCCGGCGGCGTCCTGTTGCTGCGACGGCCCGGCCTGGATGTCCTCGTTGCTATTGCGGCTGCCTCGGCCGTGCCGCTGGTTCTGTGGGTGTGGTCCCGCACGTCGGGGCTCCCCTTCGGCCCTGATGCCAACGTGCCCGAGCCTGTGGGCCTGGCCGATTCGGCCGCTAGCCTCCTCGAGCTGGGAACGCTGGTGATCGCCGTCGTCCTGCTCGGCGCCAAACGCAGGGGGTCCGGCGAGCCGGACGAACGGACCACGGCGTCGGCCCATTTCCGTGCACTGGCTGTGGTGGGGGCAATCGCTATTGGATCTTTGGGCGTGGCCGGAGCCGTGCCCGGCTGGCTGGGCGAGCTTCCGAGCTCGGGGGACACCACCCACAGTGTCACGCATTAGGAGCGCTTTCAACACAGGCTAACTCAGCACAGACACGACGGCGGCGGGCTAAATGGGGGGCCAGCCGCCGTCGTCGTCGTGACAAAACCACGTGACACCCAACCATGGTGACAAGCAATTTACTTTCCTGAAACCCACCGCGGATTCCGGCGCTCTATGTTGTGGGGACAAACGGCATTCGTCCGGTCTCAGCAAAATGCCACCACACCGATTTCTTGAGTGGAGTTCCCATGAACGCTGGAGATGTTGCCTGGATCCTCGCAAGTTCTGCACTGGTGTGCATGATGATTCCCGCCCTGGCCCTCTTCTACGGAGGCATGGTGGGATCGCGCCGGATCCTGAACATGATGATGATGTGCTTCGGCGGGGCCAGCCTGGTGGCCGTGCTGTGGGCACTGTTCGGATACTCGATGGCCTTTGGCAATTCCGTGAACGGCCTGGGTCTGATCGGGGATATCACGCAGTACGCAGGCCTCGAGCCGATGCTGACGGACAACCCCGACGCCGCCCTGCCGGCGGCGCTTTTCACAGCCTTCCAACTGTTTTTCGCCTGCGTCACCACCGCGCTGGTTGCCGGCGCGGCCGCCGGGCGGATGAAGTTTGGCGCCTGGATGGTGTTCGCCGGGGTGTGGGCCACGCTGGTCTACTTCCCCATCGCGCACTGGGTCTTCGCGTTCAGTTCCGCGGACGGCTCGGTGACCGGCGGCTGGATCGCCAACGGCATTAAGGCCATTGACTTCGCCGGCGGAACGGCCGTGCACATGAACGCCGGTGCCGCCGCCCTCGCCCTGGCACTGGTCCTGGGCCGCAGCTCCGGCTGGCCCAAGATGGAACATTCCAAGCCCCACAGCCGTCCCCTGGTGCTGGTGGGCGCGGGCCTGCTCTGGGTCGGCTGGTTCGGATTCAACGCCGGATCTGCGCTGACCGCCGGGCACTCGGCGTCGGTGGTGTTCCTCAACACGGCCGTGGCAGCCGCTGCCGGGCTCCTCGCCTGGGCGCTGGTGGAACGTATCCGGCACGGCGCCACCACCAGCATGGGTGCCGCCTCGGGCCTGGTTTCCGCCCTCGTGGCCATCACCCCGGCCTGCGGAGCTGTCAGCCCGCTGGGCGCGGTGGCCATCGGCGCGATCGCCGGCGCCGTCTGCTCGCTGGCGATCGAATGGAAGTTCCGCCTCGGCTTCGACGACTCACTGGACGTGGTGGGCGTGCACCTCGTGGGCGGCATCATCGGCACGCTGCTCATTGGCATCTTCGCCACGGACAGCGCGCCCAACGGAGTCAGCGGCCTGCTGTACGGCGGCGGGCCAACACAGCTGGGCATCCAGACGCTCGCCACCGTTGCCGTGCTGGCCTACTCCTTCGGCCTGACCTGGGTGATCGCCAAGGTGGTGGACATGGCCATGGGCCTGCGCATCCATGAAGAGGACGAACTCCGCGGCATCGACCTCGCCGCCCACTCCGAGTTCGCCTACCTGACCGACGAAGACCCCGTGAACCTCGGCTCCTCGCCCCGGTCCTGACCCTGGTCATCTTCAAGGAGAACAGGAAACGGCACTTACGGAGCAGCGGATGGAGTTTTTGTACAGATATCGCGGGCTGCAGGGGCGTTTGCGGCCGTTATCTGTACAAAAACTCCAGGGTCCGGGGTTGAGCCGAAGGATTGGACCGGGGTGAAGCCACCGTCTAGCGTGAGTCCTATGTCGGCAGCCGATGCTTCAGCGAAATCCAGCAGCAACCCCCTGCTTGTCCTGGGGAAAATCACGTCGATCCTGGACGCCTTCTCGCTCTCCCGGCCGGTGCTGTCGCTGAGTGACATCCGGGAGTACACCGGGATGCCCACTTCCACGGTCCAGCGCCTGGTCACCAACCTCACCTCCCAGGGCTTTCTGGACCGGGAGGAGGACGCCTACCGCATCGGAATGCGGATGGCGTACTGGGCTGCCCCTGCCACGCGGGGGATGGAAGTCATCGACGTCATCAGCCCCTTGCTCAAGACCCTGCGGGACACCACAGGCGAGACAGCCTGCTTCTTCAAGGCCGAGCAGCATTACCGGGTGTGTGTCGCCATGGCCGAGACCCGCCATGCGCTGCGCCGGGAGATGCACCTGGGCAAGGTGCTTCCGCTCTACGCCGGCTCGGCGGGCCGGGTCCTGCTGGCGTGGGATCCCGATCTCATGGACGCCGTGCTCAAGGATCCGTTGGAGCCGATCACCGAGTCCACGATCACCAGTTCCGAAGATCTCGAGGGCGTGGTGAAGCAAACCCGGACGGACGGGTTCGCCATTACGGTGGGTGAGCGTGAACACGGGGCATCCGGGCTTTCCGCCCCGGTTTTCGACTCCGCGGCCGGACTGGTGGGCGCGGTGACCGTCAGCGGACCCACGTTGCGGATGCCCCTGGAGACCTGTGAGGGCTGGGTTGAGCCGCTGCTTGCAACGGCCGAGCACATGACACGACTGATCGGCGGCCGGTTTCCCGGCGAGGCTTAGCGCCCCGCAGGGAAGCCCCGCCGGGAAACATCAGGGTCGCGAAGCGGAAATACCCGATCGGCGCACCCGTTCCAGGATCGCGGAAATGATCTTGCCCTCCCCGGTCTGCGAATCAAGCCGCCCCTCACCCACCACGACGGCGTCCGCAGCTTCCAGATGCCGGTCGAACTGGCGGCATCCAGGACAGCGTCCGCTCCGGAGACGAGTTCGGCGCCGAAGTGCGCCCACAGCCCGCCGGACAGGCCACCCGCCGCCCCGGTGCGCGGCACGCCAACGGGGTTGCGGGGATACGACTCCGCCAGTTGCCCGAGCCGCTGTTCCAGCAGTTCGATCTCGGCGTGGCCGGCGCCCTTCTGCGGCCCAAGAATCCGCGGCGCATCCAGGAAGGTCGAAGTGACAGCGGAGAGCACGGTGAGCCGGGCACCCCTGAGGCCACCGCCGTCGTTGATGGCCTGGACGGCGCCGGCCCCTCCGTCGGTGGCGGCGGAGCCGCCCGCTGCCACCATGCCCTGCGCCGGCAATGAGCCCCTCCCGGAGCGCCCCGACCAGGGCGGCCTCGTCCACCACCGGACCGCGGGCCGTGTTGATCAGGATGGCATCGGACTTCATCCGCTCCAGCACCGCCCGGTCCACCAGGTGCCGGGTCTGGTCGTTGAGGGGCACGTGCAGGGACAGGAAGTCGCTGCGTCCCACCAGCTCATCCCAGGAAACCTGCCGTACCTTCCCCGCGAACTCGCCCAGCTCCTCGTCGCCGACCTGCCGGTGACCCGGGGGCTGCGGCGCGAAGAGCACCTCCATCCCGAAACCCAGGGCACGGCGGGCGGTGGCGCGGGCAATCCGGCCGAACCCGGCCAGGCCCAGCACCGCACCGGAGACGTCCCGGCCCAACAGCAGCTCCGGTTCCCAACCGTGGAACTTGCCGTCGCGGACCAGCCGGTCCGCTTACACCACACGGCGGGCAGTGCCGAGGACGAGCAGCATTGCGATATCCGCAGTCGCGTCCGTCAGCACCCCGGGGGGTGTTGCCCACCAGGATGCCGTGCCGCGTGGCGGCGTCCACGTCGATGTTGTTGTACCCGACCGCGAAGTTGGACACGCCCTTCACCTGCGCGCCGGCCAGCAGTGGGGCGTCGATGACGTCGCGCAGCTGGGTGAGGACGAGGTCGTACTCGCCCGAGGCGCACAGCGCCGCCAGCCTCTCATAGTCGGGAGGCGACGGCAGCACGGTGACCGTGCCGGCGTCGGAAAGCAGCTGCAGCCCGGGGTCCGGAATCGCCGTGGTGACCAGGAAACTGCTGCCCATTCCTACTCGCCTCTCGTCGTGCACGGCCCTCTCGTCGTGCACGGCGCCGCGGAAGCAGCACTGTCCGACGGGATGACCCATTCGAACGCCGGGGCCTTGGACCTGGCGCCCTGCGCCGCCTTGGAACGGTTGGGCTCGCCCAGTTCGGCGAGCAGCTTCTCGGACAGGACTACGAGGTCCGCGAAGGTTTCGGGAGTCACCCAGCCGGGCCGGCTGGCGAACAGGATGTCCTCGCTGGAGGTGTTCCCGCTGGCACCCGGGGCGAACGGGCAGCCGCCCAGTCCGCCGAGCGCACCGTCCACCATGGCGGCACCGGCCTGGATCGCGGCGAGGGTGTTGGCCACGCCCAGGCCCCAGGTATCGTGCCCGTGGTACACGATCCGGCGCGCCGGGGATTCCGCCAGGACGCGCTGGATGAGGCCGGTCACCTGGGCGGGGATGGCCTGGCCCAGGGTGTCGCAGAGGACGATGTCCGTGGTTCCTTCCGCACGGGGGTCGTTGGCGATCGCCAGGATCCGCTCCTCGGGCACGGTCCCCTCGAACGGGCAGGTAAAGGACGTCGCGATGCACAGCTGGATCTGCCCGTTGACCGCCTGTGCGTACTCCACAGCCTGGGGCAGCGCGGCGAGGCTCTCCTCCGTGGTGCGCCCGATGTTCGCCTTGTTGTGCGAGTCCGACGCCGAGAGGCAGTACTGGAAGTTGCGCGCGCCGGCGGCCGCGGCCTTGGTCACGTGGCGGGGGGTGGCCACCCAGATCCAGCACCTTTCCAGCTCCTCGGGAGTCAGGTTCTGGACCACCTCGAGCGTGTTGGCCATGGTGGGGACGAGGTCCGGGCGGGCCATGGAGCCCAGCTCGATGGCCGGCACGCCGAGGCGGAGCAGTTCCCGGACCGTCTCCAGCTTCCGTTCGGTGGACAGGACTTTCCCGGTGAGCTGCAGCCCGTCCCGCAGGGTGACGTCCCGCAGGATGGCCGAGTCGTGGTGCTGGTTCATGCCCGGAGTGCCTCCTCGCGGCCGGTCGCCGCATTGATCTCTGCCCGGTCCATGCCGAGGAGCCCGGAGAGGATTTCTGCCGTGTTTTCGCCCAGGTCCGGGCCGAGGTTCCGGATGGGGAGCGATTCGCTGCCGATCACCGGAACAATACCCGGGAAGCCGACGCCGGGCAGGACCTCCTGGCCGGTGGAGACGTCGAATTTCTGGACCATGTTGCGGGCAGCGTACTGGCTGTCGGTGCTGATGTCCGCCGCCGTGTAGATGGGTCCGGCCGGAACGCCGGCTGCGTCGAGGGCGGCCAGCGCATCTGCGGCATCCAGTTCCGCGGTCCAGGCGCCGATGGCCTGGTCGAGTTCCTCGCGCCGGTCCCACCGGCCGGCGTTGCTCTGCAGGGCGGGGTCTTCGGCAAGGTCAGGGCGGCCGATGGTCTGCATGTACCGCTGGTAGATGGAGTCCCCGTTGCCGGCGACCACAATGCTGGCCCCATCCCTGCAGATGTAGGCGTTTGAAGGCGCTATCCCTTCCATCCTGCCGCCCACGCGCTGCCGGTCCACTCCGTACGCCTGGTAATCGGGAATCAGGGATTCCATCATGGAGAACATGGCCTCGTTGAGCGCCACATCAATGATGCGCTCGGTGAGCGGCACGGTGCCGGACGAGTCCCGGCGTCGGGCTTCCCGCTGGTAGAGGCTCATCATGGAGCCAAACGCGGCGTACAGTCCGGCGATGGAATCCCCAATGGAGACGCCGACCCGTACGGGCGGACGGTCGGGATCGCCAACGAGGTTCCGGAACCCGCCGTACGCCTCGGCCACGGCGGCAAAGCCCGGCCGTTCGGACAGCGGGCCGGTCTGTCCGAAGGCGGAGATGCGCGTGATGATGAGCTCCGGGTTGGCCGCGTTCAGCACCTCCGGGCCCAGACCCCACTTCTCCAGGGTGCCCGGGCGGAAGTTTTCCAGCAGGATGTCCGACTTGGCGGCGAGCTTCAGGACCGCCTCCTTGCCGGCCTCGGTCCGCAGATCCAGGACGACGGACTTCTTGTTGCGGTTGATGGTCCGGTACAACATGGAGGTGTCGCCCTTGTGCAGCCGCCAGTTACGCAGCTCGTCGCCGGTGCCGGGCCGCTCGACTTTGATGACCTCGGCGCCGAAGTCAGCGAGCAGCCGCCCAGCCGTGGGAGCGGCGATGTAGTTTCCGAGTTCCAGGACGCGGATGCCCTCCAGGGGCGCGATGCGTGGTGGTGTCATGGTGTCTTCTTCTTTCGTGGGCGTACGCCGGAAACGCGTGGGGTATTCAGGTTCGACTAGAACAGCAGGCTCATGGGCAGGATCAGCAGGATTGCGACGACGGAGGCCACCGAGACCCCGACTGTCACCGATTTCAGGGCACCCCGTACGCTCTGGCCCAGGAGCGACTGCAGGAGCCAAAAGGTGTTACTGGTGACGTGGACCATGAACAGTGATCCGGCGCCGGCCGACAGTGCCAGCAACACAGGGTCCAGGCCGATGACCGGTGCGATGGGGGCC
Organism: Arthrobacter globiformis; assembly: GCF_030815865.1. Classification (NCBI taxonomy): domain Bacteria; kingdom Bacillati; phylum Actinomycetota; class Actinomycetes; order Micrococcales; family Micrococcaceae; genus Arthrobacter; species Arthrobacter globiformis. The sequence goes on along the minus strand of NZ_JAUSXI010000001.1, from coordinate 401,875 downwards.
AGCAGGCCTGCGGCGGTGATGGCGGACAGGGTGACGGAGCCGACGGCGATGTGCAGTACGGCCGCGATGGCCCAGACCACCAGGAGCGGGGCGACGGTGCTCGCGGAGAAGAAGCCGCCGAGGATGTGGCCAAGGCCGGCCGCGGCAACGGTCGCGGCGAGCGAACCGCCCACGCCGGTGAGGATCAGGATCTGGCCGCTCTCCTTGAAGCCGACGGCGATGGCCTCCTCGACGCGCTTCTGCCCTATGGCGGAGCGGGTGACGAGGCAGGTGCCGATCAGGCCGATCAGCAGGGCGATGACGGGTTCACCGAGAAGCTGCAGCCAGGGCAGGTCGATCTTGAGGATCTGCAGGATGGCTCCTGCCCCGATGAGGAGCAGCGACGTCAGCAGCGGTGCGAACAGGACGATCAGCGGGAACTGCTTGGGTTCGCGTTCGGCCACGGCGACGCTACCGGCGACCTGTGCCTTGGTTCCATTGGAGGCAGCAGTCCCGTTGGAGCCCGGCCCGCCGCCGGCGGCGCCGGCACTAACGGTGCGGCCAGCACCGCCGTCGTACTCTTCCTCTTCACCCTCCCGGTCCTCCTCGGCGACGAAGGTGTGGTCCTCATCCTTGGCCTCGTTCCAGAAGCCGCGGCGGAAGAGGAAGGTCATGATGGCGATGGAGATGATGATGGTCGGGATGACCAGCAGCAGGCCGAACAGCAGCATTTTGCCGAGCGGCACGTTGAGGAGGCCTGCCAGGGCAAGGGATGCGACGCCTGGGACCGTGAAGACAATGCCGCATTCGAGGGCGATGGCCATGGCGGTGGCCATGCGTGCCGTGCCGAGTTCGCCGATTTTGGGTGCCAGCTTGCGGGCCAGCGGGGCTGAGATGACGAGCAGGACGTCCAGGAAGATGGATTGCAGCAGCGTACCGATGGCCAGGCCCATGGTGTACGGGAGGCGCTTGGGCCCGAACGTGTTCAGCAGGTGCTCCACGAGGCGCCGGATGGCACCGCTCTGGTTGAGGATGGAGCCCATCAGGACGCCGAAGGCGATGAGCAGGCCAACGTCCACCATAATGTCGCCGAATCCGGCGGTGATGGTCTTGACGGTCTTTTCGACGCCGAGGCCGACGGCGAGGCCGAGGTAAACGGAGCTGACCACCAGGGCGATGACTGGGTTGACTCTGAAACGGACAATGAGCAGCACGGCGGCGAGCACCGCGACGGCTGTGTTGATCAGGACAGAGATGTCTGACATGAGGGGAATCCGATCGTTGGGCCTTCCGCACTGAAGGCTTGGGAGCAGGGGTCGGTCGTGAGGAGCGACACATTCGCTGTTCCCATATTATGGGTTTCAGCTCACAATGCAAGATGTTGCGGGACAACTTTAAATACAGAAGACGCCCGGCCTTGTGGCCGGGCGTCTTCTGCGCTGGTTATCCGTCTTGTCTTGTGAACGCTCAGCGCTCCCGGTTCAGGAAGCCCTCGCGCCTGCCACGCCGCTCCAGTTCACCACGGGCTGGGTTTCGACGTTGTTGAACGTGTAGAGGTGAATGCCCGCAAGCGCAGGTTCCACGGCGTCCAGTTCGGAAACCAGGGACCGGGATGAATAGCTGCCGGCATTCAGGAGCCTGCGCGCGAGCGGCCCCTTGCGGTTCAGGAACTTCAACGAAGGACCCACACCGATCTTGGTGGCCAGCGAGATGAGCTTGGCCCGCGGGACGGCCCCGGCCACGCCCGCCCAGATCGGAAGAACCATACCCTCGCGGCGCAGCAGTTCGGCGTACCAGCCGATTTTGGGCGCCGAAAAGCACATCTGCGTCACCACGTTCGAGGCCAGATGCTGCTTCTCCAGCAGCGCATCGAGCATCTGCAGCTCGTTGAACTTCGGATGGCCTTCCGGGTATCCGGCCACGCCGATGGCCATGTTCCCGCCGGTCAGGTCGGCAATGTCTTCCATGAGCCGGCCGCTGTTGCCGTAGGGCCCGGCAGCCTCCGGAGCGTCCCCTCCGATCGCGAAGACTTCCGTGATTCCCGCAGCCTCGCAGTCACGAAGCATGGCGGCAAGCTGGGCACGGCTTTCAAGGCTTCGCGCGGCAAGATGCGGAATCACCTTGTAGCCCAGTTGGCCAAGTTGAACCGAGGCCCGCACGGTGGTCTCGACCCCGTGGTGCGGGAGGCATGTCACGGTCAGGGTTGATCCCGCAGGAACGTGCGTCTGGACTTTGGCAATAATGCCGTCCGTGGGAATAATCTCCAGGCGCACAGGCAATTGGTTCGTCATGAGCAACTCCAGGTCTGGTTCGATGGGCTTGTCAGCGGAGGATGACCGTGCGGTTCCCGGACAGGATGATTCTTCCTTCGGCGTGCCAGCGAACAGCATTCGTCAGGGCCTTGCACTCCGCGTCCTTGCCCACGGACACCAGGTCCGCGGGTGCGTAGGTGTGGTCCACCTCAATCACCTGCTGCGCGATGATCGGGCCCTCATCAAGCTCTGAGTTGACGTAGTGGGCCGTGGCGCCGACCGTCTTCACGCCTCGTTCATAGGCCTGGTGATACGGCTTTGCGCCCTTGAAGCTGGGTAGGAATGAATGATGGATGTTGATGGCCTTGCCGGCGAGCCGGGCGGTGGCCGAGTCGCTGAGGACCTGCATGTAGCGGGCCAGGACCACGAGTTCAACGTCATACTCGTCCACCAGTTCCAGGAGCTTGGCCTCCGTTTCCGCTTTGGTCTCCCGCGTCACGGGGATGTGGTGGAACGGGACCCCGTGCCAGGCCGCGAGCCCTTCGAGGTCCGGGTGGTTGGACACCACCGCCGCGATCTCGACCGGCAGTTCGCCGCTGCGGGCGCGGACCAGCAGGTCGTTGAGGCAGTGATCGTACTTGGACACCATCACCAGGATCCGCTGCTTGCGGTCGTGGCGCTCCAAGCGCCAATCCATGCTCCATTGACCTGCCAGCGGCGCGAAGCTGTCCCGGAGCTGTTCGACGGCGGCGGTGTCACCCGTTGAGGCGAAGTGGACCCTCATGAAGAAGTGCCCCGCGTTCCGGTCGCCGAACTGCTTGAGGTCAACGATGTAGCACGCCTGCTTGAGCAGGAAATCCGCAACCGCCTGGACAATTCCAAGGGAATCCGGGCAATGGAAGGTGAGCACAAACTCCCCGCCGGCCCCGCGGGCCTGACCCGCCGCCGTCGTCGGGTCCTCCGCCTGGCGCTCCGCCGTCGGGTCCGCCGCACGGGCAACAGTTGATGGCTTCTCCTCTGTACTGATCATCCCTTGACGCTTTCCTTCTCTTCGAGACGCCGGCTCGCATGCTCGCGGGCGGCGCTCTCCTCAGCCTGCAGTTCATCCTGGAAGGCCGCGTAGCGGGCCAGGTGCGCAGGCCGGCGGCGCAGAACCAGCCAGGCCGCACCGAGCAGGACGAACCAGACGGGGGTGACCAGCAGCGCGGTCAGGGTGTCGGGCTGGGTGGTCAAGGTCCATAGCACGAAGGCGAAGAACGCGAAGACCACCCACACCATGGGAATGCCGCCGGGCATCTTGAACTTGGACGCATTGTGCAGGTGCGGGCGGCGGCGCCGGAATGCGATGTAGCTGGCGAGGATGATCGACCAGACGAAGACGAAGCAGACGGCGGAAACGGTGGTGACCATGTCGAACGCCTTGCCGACGTCCTGGCCGGCGTACATGAGCACCACTCCGGAGAGCAGCAGCACGCAGGACAGGAACAGGGCGTTGCTGGGTACCTTGCGTCGGGACAGGCTGCTGAAGACGGACGGCGCGTCGCCTTCCTGGGCCAGTCCGTAGACCATGCGCGAGGTGGAGTAGATCCCGGAGTTGGCCGAGGACATCGCCGAGGTCAGCACCACGAGGTTGACCACCGTGGCGGCGGCTCCGAGTCCGGCCAGCGAGAACATCGCAATGAACGGGCTGTGGCCGGCGGCGAACTGGGTCCACGGCGTGACGGACATCAGGATGATGAGGGCGCCCACGTAGAAGAGCAGCACGCGGACCGGGATGGAGTTGATGGCCTTGGGAAGGTTCCTCTCCGGGTTCTTGGCCTCCGCAGCCGTGGTGCCCACCAGTTCAATGCCCACAAAAGCGAACACGGCGATCTGGAAACCGGCCACAAAGCCCATGAATTCGTTGGGGAAGAAGCCGCCATGGCTCCACAGGTTGGTGAAGCTTGCCTGTCCGGCGTCGCTCTTGAATCCACTGAAGATCATGAACATGCCCACGATGATCAGGGCCGCGATGGCGATGATTTTAATGAGGGCGAACCAGAATTCGGTCTCACCGAACGCCTTGACTGTGGTGAGGTTCAGCAGCAGCAGGATGGCGACGGTGGCCAGGCCCGGGATCCAGAGAGGCAATCCCGGCCAGAGCTCACGGGAGTAACCTGCGATGGCGATGACGTCCGCGATTCCGGTAATCACCCAGCAGAACCAGTAGGTCCATCCAGTGAAGAACCCCGCCCACGGTCCCAGCAGGTCAGCGGCGAAATCGCTAAAGGACTTGTAGTTCAGGTTGCTCAGCAGCAGCTCGCCCATGGCCCGCATGACGAAAAAGAGCATGAAACCGATGATCATGTACACGAAGATCACGGACGGTCCGGCCGCTGAAATGGTCTTGCCCGAGCCCATGAACAGGCCCGTGCCAATGGCGCCGCCGATGGCGATCAGCTGAATGTGCCGGTTGCTCAGCTGCCGCTCCAGGCGGGGAGCCTCACCGGCTGAGGAACTGGGTGGGGAGGCGGGCGGATGAATCGTCATAAGGAACTCCATCGTTCAAGTGGCGAACAGCCACACTGATTCGGTTCCTCCCCGCTCTGTCTTGGACCTGAGAGATTCCGCGGACATGGTCTTCCGCTTGCACCGTCGGTGAGACAGGACGTGCCTGCCTGCTTTCCAGAGTTGCCTCGCCGCGGCGGTACGTGGGCCTGAGAGTTTCCTGGGGAGGGTTTGCTCCTACGGCGCCTGCTGAACGTACCGGCAGGACTCTCCCGCCGCAGATCGTAAGCTTTTTCAATTATGTAAGAAAATTATGCGTGCCGGCGGCGGCCGTCTTTCCGGCCGGACCCGCTGGTCGCCGGGTTCAGTGTGGTCTCGGTCACGAAGAATTGTCAAACGAGGACCTCCGATTTGTGCTGCACGGAATTGTCCGGTAACTTGTGAGCCGAATCACCCCATATCTTCATAGCCTTTCGAACCGTGGCGGGAGAGTCCTCCCAGTCATTCACCGGGCAGGCGCCGTAGGAGCAAATCCTCCCCAGGAATCTCTCAGGCCCCCGTACCGCCGCGGCTAGGCAACTCTGGAAAGCAGCCAAAACCTTTTTGGCTCACCGACGGTGCAAGCGGAGAACCATGTCCGCGGAATCTCTCAGGTCCAATACAGAGCGGGGAGGAACCCAAACCATGCCGTGCCACACCTGGCCGGCCAAACCTGGAGTTCCTCATGACGATTCAATCTCTTCCATCAACCTTCGCCGACCGGCATATCGGCGCCCGGCGCCAGGCCGACATCGACACCATGCTCAAGAACGTCGGTTATGACTCGGTCGATGGCCTCGTTGATACCGCCGTTCCGGCGTCCATCCGGCAAGAGAACCCCCTGCTGCTCACCGCTGCGCTGAGCGAAGTTGAGGTCCTGGCCGAGCTTCGCCGCCTGGCCGCCAAGAATAAGACCGCCGTCCAGATGATCGGCCAGGGTTACTACGACACCGTGACCCCGCCGGTGATCCGCCGCAACGTCCTTGAAGCCCCGGCATGGTACACCGCGTACACGCCGTACCAGCCGGAGATCTCGCAGGGCCGGCTGGAGGCGCTGCTGAACTTCCAGACCATGGTCCAGGACCTGACCGCACTGCCGGTCGCCAACGCTTCATTGCTGGACGAGTCGACCGCCGTCGCTGAGGCTGTGCTGCTGATGCGCCGGGCGAACAAGAACAAGCAGTCCAAGGATGGCAAGACGGTCCTGGACGCCGACTGCCTCCCCCAGACCATCGCGGTCGTCAAGGGCCGCGCCGAGGCCCTCGGCTTCGAGGTCGAGGTGGCGGATCTTTCCCAGGGACTGCCCGACGGCGACATCAACGGCGTCGTCTTCCAGCAGCCGGGCGTTTCCGGCCGGGTGTGGGACCAGTCCGGCGTCATCGCCGCCGCCAAGGAACGCGGCGCGCTGGTGACGGTGGCCGCTGACCTGCTCGCCCTGACCCTGATCACGCCCCCGGGCGAGCAGGGCGCCGACATCGCCGTCGGAACTGCCCAGCGCTTCGGAGTGCCGCTGTTCTTCGGCGGTCCGCACGCGGCGTACATGGCCGTGCGCACCGGCATGGAGCGCACACTCCCCGGCCGCATCGTCGGCGTCTCCAAGGACAACGCCGGCGCGCCCGCCTACCGCCTGGCGCTGCAGACCCGCGAGCAGCACATCCGCCGCGAGAAGGCCACGTCCAACATCTGCACCGCCCAGGCACTGCTGGCCATCGTGTCGTCCTTTTACGCGGTCTACCACGGCCCCGACGGCCTGAAGGCAATCGCCGAGACGGTCCAAAACAGCGCCCGCATCCTCGCCACCGCGCTCAAGGCGGCGGGCCGCGAACTGGTCGGCGACTCCTTCTTCGACACCCTCACCGTGCGCGTGCCCGGCAAGGCCAGCAAGGTCATCACGGCAGCGGAAGCCCGCGGGATCAACCTGCGCCACATCGACGCGGACACCGTGGGCGTTTCCATCGATGAGACGACGACGGCGGCAACGCTTTCCGCTGTAGCCGTCGCCTTCGGCGCCGGTCCCGTAGGGGACGCAGCGGGCTTTGAACTCCCCGAAGCCGTGCTGCGCACGTCGGACTACCTGCAGCACCCGGTGTTCAACACGCACCGTTCCGAAACCCAGCTGCTGCGCTACATCCGCAAGCTCTCCGACCGTGACCTGGCGCTGGACCGCACCATGATCCCGCTGGGTTCGTGCACCATGAAGCTGAACGCCACGGCGGAGATGGAAGCAATTTCCTGGCCGGAGTTCGCCTCCATCCACCCGTTCGCCCCGGATTCCCAGACCGAGGGCTGGCGCGAACTCATCGATGGTTTGGAATCCGACCTCGCCGAGATCACCGGCTACGACCAGGTGTCCATCCAGCCCAATGCCGGCTCCCAGGGCGAGCTCGCCGGGCTGCTGGCGATCCGCGGCTACCACCTGTCCCGCGGCGACGACCAGCGCAACATCTGCCTCATTCCGGCCTCGGCGCACGGCACCAACGCGGCCTCGGCCGTGCTGGCCGGCATGAAGGTGGTGGTGGTGGCCACCGCTGCCGACGGCACGATCGACCACACCGATTTGTACGCGAAAATTGAGGCGCACAAGGACGTCCTCTCGGCGATCATGATCACTTACCCGTCCACGCACGGTGTGTACGACGCCGACGTCAGCGAGGTCTGCGACGCCATCCACGCGGCCGGCGGCCAGGTCTACGTGGACGGCGCCAACCTCAACGCCCTCGTTGGGCTTGCACAGCCGGGCAAGTTCGGCGGCGACGTGTCCCACCTGAACCTGCACAAGACGTTCTGCATCCCGCACGGTGGCGGCGGACCGGGCGTCGGCCCTGTTGCGGCGAAGGCGCACCTGGCCCCGTTCATGCCGGGAGATGCGAACAAGTCCGCGCATGAGGCGGGGCACGGCGTTGCAATTTCTGCATCCCGCTACGGCTCCGCGGGTGTGCTCCCGATTTCGTGGGCCTATGTGAAACTCATGGGCGGACAGGGCCTGACCGAAGCAACCAAGTCCGCGCTGCTGGCGGCCAATTACGTTGCGTCGCGGCTGAATGAGTTCTTCCCGGTCCTTTACACAGGCGAAGGCGGGCTGGTGGCCCACGAGTGCATCCTGGACCTGCGTGAACTCACCGCCCGGACCGGCGTCACCGCCGAAGATGTGGCCAAGCGCCTGATCGACTACGGCTTCCACGCCCCCACGCTGGCGTTCCCGGTGGCCGGCACGCTGATGGTGGAGCCCACCGAGTCCGAGGACCTGGCCGAGATTGACCGGTTCATCGACGCGATGATCAGCATCCACGCCGAGATCGAGCAGGTTGCCAACGGCGACTTCACCGTGGAGAACTCCCCGCTGCGCAATGCACCCCACACGGCAGCCGCCGTCGTCAGTTCCAACTGGGACCGCTCCTATCCCCGCGAGCAGGCCGCCTTCCCCGTGCCCACCCTCAGGCAGGACAAGTACTTCCCGCCGGTGGGCCGCATCGACGGCGCAGCAGGCGATCGGAACCTGGTCTGCTCCTGCCCTCCCATCGAAGATTTCGAGATTTCGACAAGCTCAATCACCGGACTGGAAGGCTGATTCGCATGACCGAGAACTACACCGCCCTCTACGACCAGCACAAAACGGCCGGTGCCTCCTTCACCGATTTCGGTGGCTGGCAGATGCCGCTGAAGTACACCTCCGAGCTGGCCGAGCACCATGCCGTGCGCAACACGGCCGGCCTGTTCGACCTCTCCCACATGGGTGAAGTCTGGGTGACCGGCCCGGACGCCGGCGCCTTCCTGGACTACGCCCTGGCCGGCAAGCTGTCCGCAATCGCCGTCGGCAAAGCAAAGTATTCACTGATTTGCGATCGCGACGGCGGCATCATCGACGACCTGATCTCCTACCGCCGCGGCGAGGAGAAGTACCTCGTAGTACCGAACGCCGGCAATGCAACGAAGGTCGCCGCTGCCCTCGCCGAGCGCGCTGCGAAATTCGACGTCGCCGTCGAGGACGTCTCAGCGGAGATCTCGCTGATCGCGGTGCAGGGGCCCAACGCGGAAGCCATCCTGCTCCAGCTCGTCCCGGCCGGACAGCACTCCCTGGTGACCGAGCTGAAGTACTATGCGGCTGTTGAGGTAGGGATTGACGTCAACGGCACCGTTCAGGACCTCCTTCTTGCGCGCACCGGCTACACCGGCGAGGACGGCTTCGAAATCTACGTGCCCAACGACGACGCCGCCGGGTTGTGGGGGGCGCTTCTGAACGCGGGCGCCGTGCACGGGCTCGTCCCGGCAGGCCTGGCCTGCCGAGACTCGCTGCGGCTGGAAGCCGGCATGCCGCTCTACGGCAACGAGCTCTCGCGCCAGGTCAATGCCTACGCGGCGGGACTGGGCCCGGTTGTGTCGCTGGCCAAGGAAAGCGACTTCGTGGGCAAGGAGGCGCTGGCCGCGATCAAGGCAGCCGGTGTCGGTTCCACCATTGGCCAAAAGCTCGTGGGCCTCAAAGGCCTGGGCCGGCGCGCCGCCCGCGGCCACTACCCCGTCCTCAAGGACGGCATGCTGATCGGCGAGGTCACCTCCGGCCAGCCCTCCCCCACTCTCGGCTACCCGGTCGCGATGGCGTACGTCGACGTCGAGCATTCCGAAGTCGGTACGGTTCTGGACGTCGACCTGCGCGGCAAGGCCGAGCCCTTCGAAGTCGTCGCACTGCCGTTCTACAAGCGGGCACGTTAGGCCCGGACCGCTGGTTGAGCCTGTCGAAACCAAGCACCAACAGACTTTCAAACGTAAAGGAAAATGACATGAGCAAAGTTGTTTCTGAACTGAAGTACTCGGCTGAGCACGAATGGGTTGCTGCTGACGGGGCCGGCCCTGTGGGGATCGGGATTTCGGCTGTCGCGGCCGACGCCCTGGGTGACATCGTGTATGTGGACCTGCCCGAGGTCGGCTCCACGGTCACGGCCGGAGAAACCTGCGGCGAGGTGGAATCCACCAAGTCCGTCTCCGACCTGTACGCGCCGGTGACCGGCGAAGTGACCGAGATCAACGACGGCGTCGTCGCAGATCCGGCACTGATCAACAGCGACCCCTACGGCGCGGGCTGGCTGTTCAAGGTGGCCGTCACCGACGAGGGCCCGCTGATGTCGGCCGAAGAGTACGCCACAGCAAACGGCGGCGAACTCTAGCTCCCCCGAGGTTGGAGTTTTTGTACAGATGTCACGAGTTCGAGGCCCGTTTGCGCCCATCATCTGTACAAAAACTCCGCCACTAGCAAGTCCACCTCCCCAGCCCGAACCGACCACACTATTCAGTTAGGAACCGACCATGGCTGTTGGCGTCTTTGACCTCTTCTCGATCGGCATTGGCCCTTCGTCCTCGCACACCGTGGGCCCCATGCGGGCCGCGGCGGTGTTTGCCGAGGAGCTGACGTCCTCCGGCGTCCTGGAGCAGGTGGCGTCGCTGCGGGTGGACCTGTACGGCTCGCTCGCGGCCACCGGGCATGGGCATGGAACCATGACGGCGATCCTGCTGGGCCTGGAGGGCTACCACCCGGACCTGATCCTGCCCGATGAGGTCGAGGACAGGCTGACGGCTATCGCCGAAACGGGCACGCTGCGGCTGGCCGGGGCCGTTCCGTTGCCGTACGGGGTCAAAGACATGGTGCTGCGGCCGCTGACGATCCTGCCGCGGCACACCAACGGCATGACCTTCACCGTCTCGGACGCCGAGGGCGGGATCCTGCACAAAGCGACGTTCTTCTCCGTCGGCGGCGGGTTCATTGTCCGCGAGGGCGAGGAGGATGCGGCCCTGAAGGAGCTCGCCGAGTCCAAGAAGGAGCTGCCGTTGCCGTTCCGGACTGCCGCGGAGCTGCTGGCGCACTGCCGCTCCCAGGGCCTGTCCATCGGGGACGTCATGCTGGTCAACGAGCGCGCGTCCCGGTCTGAGGAGGACATCCGGGCCGGCCTGCTCCACATCTATTCCGTGATGGAAGGCTGCGTCGAGGTCAGCCTCAAGCGTGAGGGGCTGCTGCCTGGCGGACTGAAGGTCCGCCGTCGTGCTCCCGACTGGCACGAACGCCTCCTGAAGGAGGACAAGGACCGGGACCCCAAGTACTGGCAGGAGTGGGTGAACCTGATCGCCCTCGCGGTGAACGAGGAGAACGCCTCCGGCGGGCGCGTGGTGACCGCGCCGACGAACGGCGCCGCCGGCATCATCCCGGCCGTGCTTTACTACGCCCTGCACTTCGCTCCCGGGATGGACCAGGCGACGCAGGAAGACCGCGACGACGTGGTGATGCGTTTCCTGCTCGCCGCCGGTGCCGTCGGGGTGCTGTACAAGGAACAGGCCTCGATTTCCGGGGCCGAGGTGGGCTGCCAGGGCGAGGTGGGATCGGCGTCGTCGATGGCCGCCGCCGGGCTCGCCGAGGTCATGGGCGGCACGCCCGCGCAGGTGGAGAACGCCGCCGAAATCGCGATGGAACACAACCTTGGGCTCACGTGCGATCCGATCGGCGGGCTGGTCCAGGTGCCGTGCATCGAACGCAACGCCATCGCCGCCGCGAAGGCCATCAACGCAGCCAAGATGGCCCTCTGGGGCGACGGCTCGCACCGGGTCTCGCTCGACGAGGTCATCATCACCATGCGCGAGACCGGCAAGGACATGAGCTCCAAATACAAGGAAACCGCGATGGGCGGCCTCGCCGTCAACGTCGTGGCCTGCTGATTTAGCACTAGGAAAAGAGAACAATGACACTGGCACCAGAAGGCCGGAAAATGCTGCGGATCGAGCAGCGCAATGCGGCCACCCCGGTGGAACGCAAACCGGACTGGATCAAGGCCAAGGTCCAGATGGGCCCGGAATTCGTCCAGCTCAAGAACCTGGTCAAGAAGGAAGGCCTGCACACCGTCTGTGAAGAGGCCGGCTGCCCCAACATCTTCGAATGCTGGGAAGACAAGGAAGCCACCTTCCTGATCGGCGGCTCTGAATGCACCCGCCGCTGCGACTTCTGCCAGATCGACACCGGCAAACCCTCCCCCGTGGACAGGTTCGAACCCACCAAGGTGGCCCGCTCCGTCCAGGCCATGGCCCTGCGCTACGCCACCGTCACCGGCGTCGCCCGGGACGACCTCGAGGACGAAGGCGTCTGGCTCTACGCCGAAACGGTCCGCAAGATCCACGAACTGAACCCCGGCACCGGCGTCGAACTGCTCATCCCGGACTTCTCCGGCAAACCCGAGCACATCGCCGCGATCTGCGACTCCAAACCCGAGGTGTTCGCCCACAACGTCGAAACCGTGCCGCGGATCTTCAAGCGCATCCGGCCAGCGTTCCGCTATGACCGCTCCCTGGACGTCATCAGCCAGGGCCGGAACCTGGGCATGGTCACCAAGTCCAACCTGATCCTGGGCATGGGCGAAACCCGCGAGGAAATCTCCGAGGCCCTCCGCGACCTCCACCAGGCCGGCTGCGACCTGATCACCATCACCCAGTACCTGCGCCCCTCCGAACGCCACCTCCCCGTGGACCGCTGGGTCAAGCCGCAGGAATTCGTCGACCTGCAGCAGGAAGCCGAGGAGATCGGGTTCCTCGGCGTCATGTCCGGCCCCCTGGTCCGCTCCTCCTACCGCGCCGGCCGGCTCTGGGCCACCGCCATGCGCAAAAAGGGCTGGGAAATCCCCGCCGAACTCGCCCACATCGAGTCCTCCGGATCCACGCGCCAGGAAGCCAGCTCCCTGCTCGCGAGGCCGGCCTGACCGGGGTCCTGACCCGGGTATAGCGTTATTGCATGACGGCAACCTACCGGTACGACGTGGACGTCCTGCATCTGCTCGTCTCGCCGGCGCACGCCTACTTCGGCCGCGCGCGCGACGGGGCAGCTGACGTGCCGACGGCGGATGCCGACCGGGTGGAGATCGTGGCAGGTAAAGGCATCGTCGGGGACAGGTTCTTCGGCAAGGCGGCCCACATGGACGCCGCCGTCACTCTGTTCGCGGTTGAGGCCCTCGAGGCCATGGCCGCGGAGTTGGACGCCGGCCCCTTCGACCCGCTGCTGACCCGGCGCAACGTAATCCTCAGGGGTGCGCATCTTGCCCCGCTCCTGGGCCAGGACTTCGCGCTGGAATCCCAAAGGGACGTGGTGCGGTTCAAAGGCGGGCGGCCCGCCCACCCCTGCGCGTGGATGGACCGGATGCTCGCGCCCGGCGCGCATGCCGCCATGCGCGGGCGCGGCGGGATTCGCTGCCGGGCGCTGTCCGACGGCGTGCTGCACCGCGGGCCTGCTGTGCTGGTCAGCCCGGTGCTACTTGAGCCCGGACAGGCGGGCATTCCTAGCGTGCTGCGGCCGAGCCGGCTGCCGTAAGGCGGCCAGTGCCTTGGGTTAGCGGGCTACAGTCCCGGGGCCCGGCCCAGCTCGGCGCGTAGCTGGGAGAGCCGGGCGTAGGCCCTGTCCCGGTAGGCAACAAGGCTTTCCCTGCTGGCGGGGTCCACGTCCAAGAACCCGTGGCCAGATTTCAGGCCCAGGTTGCCCTCCTCCACCGTGCCCGTCAGCGCGGCGGGCGGGGCGAACCGTTCACCGTAAGCCTTTTCCAGAGTCCGGAACGACGACTCGTAGACATCCAGGCCAGCCATGTCTCCGATGGCGAACGGGCCGAACAGCGCAAGGCGGAACCCGAAGGTGTTGCTGACGACGTCGTCGATCTGGGCGGGGTTTGCCACGCCCTCTTCAACGATCCGGGCAGCCTCCTTGTACAGCGCAAACTGTAGCCTGTTGGCGACGAATCCCGGTGTGTCAGCAACCCTCGCGGGCGTCTTGCCAAGGGCCCGGATGAGCTCCTCGGCAAGGTCCACGACGGAAGGCAAGGTCTCCCGCCCCGGGATGAGTTCGACGCCCGGGATGAAGGGCGCCGGGTTCATCCAGTGGACGCCGAGGAACCGCTCGGGGCCGGTGACGGACGCGGCCAACTCCCCGATGGGTATGGCCGAGGTGTTCGTGCCGATGACTGCATCCGCCGGGGCGGCTGCAGAAATGCGGCGGAGGATGTCCGCCTTAATCACAGGGTCCTCCGGGACCGCCTCGGCGACATAGTCCGACGTCGCAACAGCATCCTCGATGCTGGCGGCAGCGGTGAGGTTGTCCGCGATGGTGTCCGCTGCGCCGGCAGGCAGCAACCCCTGGGCCTCGAAGGCCTTGGCCTGGTCTACGAGGCGGACGCGGGCACGCTCGGCGATTCGGCCGTCGACATCGCCGAGCGCCACCCGGTAGCCGTGCAGCGCCAGCACCTGGGCTATGCCGCCGCCCATATAGCCGGCGCCGACCACTGCCGTCTTCGAGATGGTCTGCGTGATTTTCATGTTGCTGCTCCTAGAAATGGGCCGCTTAAGACGAATGGGACCGTTCAGCGGATGGTGTAGCCGCCGTCGACGGCGAGCGTGTGGCCGGTGATGAGCGACGCCGCGTCGCTAAGCAGGAACGTCACCGCCCCGGCGATGTCATCGGGTTCGCCGAAGCGGCCAATCGGGATGCGGGACAGCAGTTCTGCTGCCCAGTCCGGCCTGCTGAGGGTCGATGCCGTTAGTTCCGTCCGCACGAAGGTCGGGGCAATGGCGTTGACCCGGATCCGCGCGGCAGCCCATTCCAGGGCCAGGATCTTGGTGAGGTGGATCATTCCGGCCTTGCTGGTGCCGTAGGCCGCCCGTTCCTCAATTGCAACGATCCCCGCCTGGGAGGCGATGTTGACGATGGCACCAGGGGTACCGGTGGCTACCCAGTGCCGGGCCAGGGCCGTGGTCAGGAAGAAGGTGCCCTTGAGGTTTGTGTCGAAGACCGTGTCCCAGTCGTCCTCCGTGAGCTCCAAGGCAGGCTTGGGCACGTTGACGCCGGCATTGTTGACGAGCAGGTCAATGCCGCCGCTGGCCTGCTGGAGTGATTCGGCGAACCCGCTGATGTTGCCCGTGCTGCTCAGGTCCACGGCCAGGGGCGGTGTCCCGTACCGTTCACTGATCTGCTGGGCGGTTGCGGCGTCGCGGCTGGTTCCGTAGACGGTGGCACCGGACTCGGCAAGGTCATCTGCGATGGCCTTGCCGAGTCCCCGGCCCGCCCCGGTGACCAGTGCTTTCTTGCCGTCGAGGCGGAAGTTCGGCACGTTCCGGACCTCTTAGCTGTCGAAGGTGTGGTCTGACCAGGGCAATGACGTGCCGCGGTACTTCGCTGCGCGCACATCTCCGGACCGTGCGTGGCCCTCAAACCGCTCCACCCTCGACGCGCGGCCGCAGAGTTCACCGAAGAAGGCACTGGATTCGGTGTTGGTCACCTCCTGGTAGGTGACGGTGCGAAGGTACTTGCCCACCCAGAGGCCGCCGGTGTAGCGCGCCGCGCCACGGGTGGGCAGGACGTGGTTGGTGCCGATGACCTTGTCGCCGTAGGAGACACAGGTTCCCTCACCCAGGAAAAGGGCGCCGTAGTCGTGCATCTTGTCGAGTGCCTCACGCGGGTTCTGCGTCAGGATCTGTACATGCTCGTAAGCGTATTCATCGGCCAGGGCGTAGGCGTCGTCCAGGGTATCAACCACGTGAACGGCACCCCAGTCGCGCCAGGCGGCACCGGCATAATCGCGGGTCGGCATGTCCACGAGGATCGTGTCAATGTGTTCGATGACCTTGCGGCCCAGCTCCTCGCTGGTAGTGATCAGGACGGCGGGTGAATCAGGGCCGTGCTCCGCCTGGGAGAGGAGGTCGACGGCGACGATGAACGGGTCAGCGTGCTCGTCGGCCACAATGAGGACTTCGGTGGGCCCGGCGAAGAGGTCGATGCCGACCTCGCCGAAGAGCTGGCGCTTCGCCTCTGCAACGAAGGCGTTGCCGGGGCCGGCCAGCATGTTGACGGGCTTGATGGTCTCGGTGCCGATGGCGAGGGCGGCCACCGCCTGGATGCCGCCGAGGAGGTAGATCTCATCGGCGCCTGCCAGATACATGGCTGCGACGGTGGCGTCCGGAACCTCGCCCTGGATGAGTGGGGTGCAGGCCGCCACGCGCTCCACGCCCGCAACCTTCGCGGTCACAATGGTCATGTGGGCGCTGGCCAGGAGCGGGTACTTTCCGCCGGGGATGTAGGCGCCGGCGGCCTGGACCGGAACGTTCTTCTGTCCCAGGAAGACCCCTGGCATAGTTTCGATTTCAAAGTCCGACAGTGATTCAAGCTGCTTCTGCGCCATGGTGCGGACCTGCTCCTGGACGAACTTGATGTCCTCAATGACCTGCTCAGGTACGCGGGCCATGATCTCGTCCAGCTGCTCCTGGCTGAGCAGGAAAGATTCCGGGGCGTACTTGTCGAACTTCTGTGAGTATTCGCGGACGGCCTCGTCGCCGCGTTCGCGGATGTCCGCTATGACGGTTTCCACCGTGGTGCGGACTTCGGGGGTGCTGCCGCGGGCCACGCTGTTGCGGGCGGGCTCCTTGAGCACGGTGGAGTTCACGGCGGAGCTGACTGCAGTTGTAACGGTCATCAGGATTACCTTTCCATCTTCGTTGATGGGCGACCTCTGGAACGCCCTGAGCCAGGCCCGCAGGCCGGCTTGGAAACCGAGTGTATACGTATACATTTTTTGCCGCAAGACCTTGTTTTTAGGTTTTGCATACGTATACACTCCTAAACACGAACCAGTCAGTGTGGCTGGGCTCACTGTCCCGGACGAAGACAAAGGAGTCTCTGAATGAGCGCCCCCGCGACAATATCCACTCCCCCCGCAATAGATCCCAAGATGCGCCGCAAGGCGCTTATCTCCTCAGTACTCGGCAGCTGCATCGAGTGGTACGACTTCTACGTATACGGCGTTGCGGCGGCCATCATCCTCAACACCCAGTTCTTTCCGCAGGTGAGCCCGTTCGCCGGTATCCTGCTCTCCTTCAGCACATATGCCATCGGCTTCGCGGCCCGTCCGATCGGTGGCATCATCTTCGCCCACTTCGGCGACCGCCTCGGCCGGAAGAAGATGCTCATGATGACCCTCGGCCTGATGGGTGCCGGCACCTTCCTGATTGGCTGCCTGCCAAACTTCGCCACCATCGGCGTCGCGGCGCCCATCCTCCTGGTCCTGCTGCGGATCATCCAGGGCATCGGCGTCGGCGGTGAATGGGGCGGGGCTGCCCTCATGGCCACCGAATATGCCCCCGCCAAGCGCCGCGGATTCTTCGGCTCCTGGCCGCAGATCGGCGTTCCGGCAGGCACCCTGCTGGCCAACGGCGCGTTCTTCATCATGGGCGGCCTGATCTCCCCCGAGGACTTCATGGCCTGGGGCTGGCGCATCCCGTTCCTGATTTCCATCCTGCTGGTGGTGCTGTCCTTCTACATCCGCCGCAACGTGGACGAGTCCCCGGCCTTCGAGGAGATCAAGCGCAAAGGCGAAATCGAGAAGCTGCCGGTGGTCAAGGTCATCAAAACCCGCCCGCTGACCATCCTCAAGGTCATCATGATGCGGTTCGCGGAGAACGCCAACTACTACATCTACACGACCTTCCTGCTCGCTTACGGTCCTGCAATCCTGCTGGAAAAGAACAGCATTCTGATCGCAACCATGATCATGGCCGGCCTCGGCATCTTCTCGATCCCGTTCTGGGGCTGGGTTTCGGACCGTTGGGGCCGCCGATACACCGTGATCGCCGGTGCAGGCACCATGCTCCTGATGGCCTTCCCCTTCTTCTGGGGCGTCCAGACGGGCGACTTCCTGATGGTGCTGCTGGTGCTGGTGCTGACCTGCAATGTGGGCCGCGACCTGTGCTACTCCGTGGAACCGGCCTACTTCACAGAACTTTTCGAGCCCAAGCTGCGCTATTCCGGTGCATCGGTGGGCCCGCAGGTAGCCGCAGTCTTCGCCGGCGGCTTCGCTCCCCTGATCGCCACGGCGCTCATCGGCCCGGAATTCGACCGGTACTGGCTCGTGGCCCTATACATGGTGTTCACCTCGGTCATCACAATCGTGGGAGCGCTGTGGTCACCCGAGACCGCCCCGCGCGTCCGGCTTCGCCGCGGCCTGAGCGCCGAGCACGATCCCACAACAGGCCGGTAGCCTCCTCTTCCACCGTGCCGCCGGTCACCTGCATTCCGCAGGGACCGGCGGTGCAGGCTTGGAAGATTGGCTAGTCTGAAACAAGAAAACTGCAGCATCAGCAACACGCCGGCGCCAGGCGCACCAGATAGCAAGGAGAACGCCCGATGGTCACAAGCCGCGACGTGGCAGAACTGGCGGGCGTATCGCAGGCCACGGTATCCCGGGTGATGTCCTCCCCCGCAAAGCTGTCTCCTGCCACCCGCGCCCGTGTCCAGGCGGCCATGGAAACGCTGGGTTATGTGCCCCACGCCGGCGCGCAGGCCATGAAAACGAGACGGACCAACACCATCGGTGTGGTGGTCGCTGACCTGACCAACCCGTTCTACCCGGAGGTTCTCGATGAACTTAGCCGGGAGCTGGACACCGCGGGTTTCCGCGTCGTGATCTGGAACGCCGGCGGCGGCAGCCACCACGACGCGCTGAAAGCCATCCGGGAACACGCGGTCGACGGCGTCATCTTCACGACGGCGACGGAAGACTCCGTCGAGCTGCAGGCCGCCATTGAGAAGAAGAGCCCGATCGTTCTCATCAACCGCGTGGTGGAGGGTCTGCATTGTGACCAGGTCACCAGCAGCAACACCGAGGGGGGCGCCGCCGTCGCCGACTTCCTCCTGGACAACGGCAGGACCCGGGTGGCCTTCATCGGGGGTGCCGAAAACGCCAGCACGTCACGTGAGCGCGCGAAGGGCTTCCTCGACAGAATGGCCGAGCGGGGCCACGGCGTTCCGGAACACTTCCGCTTCCATGGCGGGTTCTCCCACGACGTCAGCGCGCAGGTCATGAACCGCCTGCTTGCCCGCGCCGACGGGCCCCAGGCCGTCTTCTGCGCCAACGATCTGATGGCCTTCGGCGCGCTCGACGCGCTGCGGGCCAACCGGATCCCGGCGCAGGATTGCTGGATCATCGGCTACGACGACGTCGACATGGCGGCTTGGGATTCGTTCAGCCTCACCACCGTGCGCCAGCCCAGCCGCGAAATGGCACGCGTGGGAGCTCGGATGCTGCTGGAGCGCATACATGCGCCCGGGGAGCCGCCGCGCAGGGTGAATTTTCCATGCGACTTGATCGTTCGCGGCAGCACCCGACTCGCCGAGGCGGCAGTGAAGTAAGGACCGTTCGCTAGCCGTGCCGGCCCGCCCGGCCTCGCACCCAGCCCCTGATCAGGCCCTGCAGCAGGAGCAGCCTCGGCACTGCGAAGTACACAGCAATCGGCACCACGATGAGCGTCAGGACGAAGGCCCGGAGCACCGGAGGCCAGCCCGGCGCGAACGCCGCGATCAAGTTCATGCCGATCGCGGCCAGCGGAAAGATCGCCAGCCACGTGATGGCGGCCCGCACGTGGACAGACACGAGGCCGGCCGTCCGATGGTGGTGGCCGTCCGTTTCGTCCGCGGCGAAGGCCCTTCCGTTGTGTTCCACTAAATCTCCAACTCTTTGTTTGGAGTTGATGCTAGCCAGCGGCTGCACGCAAAAGCAAACGAACGGTTGGAGATAGCATCGGTCCATGGCATGGGACACAGAGGCAACGCGTGAACGACTACTCGACGCCGCCATCAGGGAGTTTTCCGAACGCGGCTTTTCGGGGGCCCGGATCAACCAGATCTCCAAGACCTCGGGAACCAACCGGGAACGGATCTACTTTTACTTCGGCGGCAAGGCCCAGCTTTTCGAAGCAGCACTCACCCGGCAGCTGGCCGCCTCGCTCGAGGAGCTCCCGGTACTCGGGTCCGGGCCTGAGGCCGTTGCGGACTTCGCGGGCCGGTACTTCGACGTCTCCGATAACCAGCCCGCTCTTGCGCGGCTGACATTCTGGGAGGGGCTGGAGCGCGGCACCCCGGTCGACGCCGAGCGGCGCGCCCTGCGCGCGGCAGACAAAGTCAATGAACTCCGGCGCGCACTCCCGGGGGTGGGCCGCCGGGATGCCGAAGAGCTGCTCCTGACGATCGTTACACTCTGCCACGCCTGGGCTTCGAGCCCTAACGTCAGCGCCGTCATTGCCGGCACGCAGGACAGGGCACGCAGGCGCGCATCGATCGCGCGGACCGCAGAACTGCTCGCCAGGGACGTTACGGACGCGGCCGCGCGACCTATTGATTTTGTTGGAGATTAAAGAACGTCGGCCACCTAGAGATGAATTTTCCTGACCCCTTGGGAGGAAGAACAGGATGGCTGACATCACCATCATCGGAACCGGGACATGGCCCGCGGGCTCGCTACCCGCGCCATAGCAGGCTTGTCGTCCCGTAGCTGGCGAAGCCGATCTTCGGGAAACCGGAAGATACACGGCGTAACCACGATTAATATGGCGTACGAAGGCGTCATTCGGCCTGCCCAACAGCGCCGAGCGGCGCCTAGCATCGAGTATGAGCGATCAATTCACCACCGAACGTGACAGCTACGGCAGGCTTCTGGCAGACCGCGAAGTGTGGCGGCAGGCGGGCACCCTCGCCGCCGCCGGAGAGCTGACCGCCCGGTGGCTTGAGGGCACCAGCGAATACCAGCCCGGAACCCTCGCCCCGCGCTTCGACGACGAGACCCTTCCCATCGCCGGCCAGCTGGCAGAGCTCAACCGCAGCGGACTGTTCACCAAGGAATCCCAGCCCGGCCTCGGCCCCGACGCCGGGCACGCCCAGCGCGAGTACGTCACCGGCTTCTGCTCCGCGGAGTCGGCCGCCCTCCTGCTGCGGCTGTCCACCGAGACGGAACTCATTGCCATCGTCCACGCCCCGGGGGAGGTCAGCCAGTCCTCCGTTCCCGTCACACAGCACGACGGCGAAGTGGTCACTGTTTTGGGAAGCAGCGAAAATCCGGTCGAATCGGAGCAGATCCAGGACTGGGCTCGCGAGAGCAACGAAACCCTGGCCCTCCTGCTGGCCGACTCCTGGTACGTGGAACTACTCGACCCTGTCTGGGGCCGGCAGCAGCACCTTTTGCCCGCCGTCCTGGAAACCATGAAGTCCGCCCCGGACGAGCTGTAAGCCCCCCCCCGATTTTGACGTTCCGCGACTCCCGGTGAAGCCATACGACTGCCAGGATGAACCATTACGACGCCGGGTGAACGCCTGCGTCGACTGCCATTGTGGCCGCCGGAGGGGCCTCCGTAATCTCAATCCAACGCTCAGCCCCATCCCCTCCGCTCCATCATCCAAAAGGAAAACATCATGTCTTCTTCGAACGAGTTCCCGGGCTCCACCCGGATCGCCGCGGGCCAGCCCGCCAGCCGGAAACGCCCCAGCGGGCTCAAGATCGGCATCGCCGCCGGCATCCTTGCCGTCCTGGGTGCCGGCGTCGCCGTCGCCACCACGGCCGCCAACAGCTCCGCCCCGGATTCCGTCAACGCGGCCGCCGCCACCAGCCCCGCCACTGAGCTGAAGCTGGGCTACTTCGGGAACATCACCCACGCCACCGCGCTGATTGGCGTCCAGAAGGGTTTCATCGCGAAGGAGCTGGGCGACACCAAGCTGAGCACGCAGGTGTTCAATGCCGGCCCGGCCGCTATCGAGGCGCTCAACGCCGGCGCGATCGACGCCACGTACATCGGCCCGAACCCCGCCATCAACTCGTTCGTCAAGAGCAAGGGCGAGTCCATCAACATCATCGCCGGGGCAGCCTCCGGCGGCGCACAGCTGGTGGTCAAGCCGGAAATCAAGACCGCCGCGGACCTCAAGGGCAAGACCCTGGCCTCCCCGCAGCTCGGTGGCACCCAGGACGTGGCGCTACGCGCCTGGCTGGGCAAGCAGGGCTACAAGACCAACACCGACGGCGGCGGGGACGTTGCGATCAACCCGACGGAGAACGCCCAGACGCTGAAGCTATTCCAGAACGGCAAGCTCGACGGCGCGTGGCTGCCCGAACCGTGGGCCTCCCGTCTGGTGCTCCAGGCCGGAGCAAAGGTCCTGGTGGACGAGAAGGACCTCTGGGACGGGTCGCTGACCGGCAAGCCCGGCGAGTTCCCCACCACCATCCTGATCGTCAACAAGAAGTTCGCTGCTGAGCACCCGCAGACGGTGGAAGCCCTGCTCAAGGGCCACGTCGACGCCGTGAAGTGGCTCAACGACACCCCGGCGGCCGAGAAGTCCACGGAAGTGAACGCCGCCCTGAAGGAAGCTGCTGGCAAGGCACTCCCGCAGGAAGTCATTGACCGGTCCCTGAAGAACATCGTCTTCACGGTGGACCCGCTGGCCGGAGCGTTCAAGAAGCTGCTCCAGGACGGCGTGGACGCCGGCACCACCAAGCAGGCGGACATCAACGGCATCTTCGACCTGACCAAGCTGAACGAGGTCACCGGTGAAAAGACCTCGACGGCGGGGCTGGGCAAGGAGTAATCCGGCAAGACGGACAAAAAGGATCCGGCGGGAGCATTCCCGCCGGATCCTTTGTGGTTTAAATCAGTGCTTACAGCACAGCCGAATAGTACGCCGAATACTCGGGCACCGCCGAATACTCGGGCACGGCGTTAGGGTCATCCGCATTTTTCAGGGCGTAGTGAAAGACCATCCCGGCCGGACTTTCCTGGCTTCCGACATATTCGGCGGCAGCCCACTCCCCGCCGGCCACCGCTCCGGCCCAGGCATGGGCCTCCTCCCAGTGGACGGCGGAGGCCATCCGGCCAGGCTGCAGGCTCAGCGACACGGCAACCCGCACCGAAGGCCCGCCTCCGTCGGAGCGGGGGCAGGTGAAGCCGACGATATCCAAGGAAACCCCGGGGGTGGCAAGGCACGGCCGGCGGGCCATGGTGGTGGCTGCCGCGTCCAGGCCGGAACCGATGTCCTGCCGCGCCAGTGCGTGCATCTGGCTGCGGAAGGTGTTCAGTTCCCCGCTGCACTGCGTCCTGATCCTGTGAACCAAAGCTGTGGTCATGTCCCCCTCGATTCAGGGAGGGCGTTGCGCCGCCCCGTCGCTGATTATGGACTTACACAACCACCGGGTAACTTGCTTCACAACGCCTGGCGACACCCGCCGTCGCGCAACGCAACAGTGCTTCATCTTCCGCAGTTGGGCGTAATGAAGAGAAGCGCTGCACGCAGGGGACGTGCCCTCGTTAGACGTGCATCCGCGCTACGAAGCGGAACCTGTCCCCCCGGAACACCGACTCGGTCCACTCCACGGGCTGCCCGTCCGGGGTGAAGCCGTGCCGGTGGACCAGCAGCATGGGGGCGCCCATTTCGACGTCGAGGAGCTGCACCTCGGCCGGTCCGGCCAGCTTCGTCTCCACGGTGTCCTCCACCTCGGCGATGCGGATTCCGTAGTCCTCGCGCAGGGCAGCGTATAGGGAGCCGCGCTCCGCCACGGTCCGCGCCAGATCCGGCAGCGGCCCCGCAAGGAACGCAACCTCATGCGCAAGCGGCTCGCCGTCAACCAGCCTGATGCGCTCCACCCGGTGAATGTCCGTTCCCGGCTCCACCGCCAGGCGACGTGCCGTGGCCGGGTCGGCCGGGAGCACGCTCACGTCCACGATCCGGGCCGCAGCCGTGAGGCCCTGGCTTGCGGCGTCGTCGGTAAAGGACGTGAGCTGGCGGACGTGGGTCACTTTCGGGGGCGCCACATACGTCCCCCTCCCCTGTGTCCGGTCGAGACGGCCCTCGGACACCAGCTCGCCGATGGCCTGCCGGACGGTGGTGCGGGACGTTCCGTACTGCTCCGCAAGCGCCCGCTCGGTCGGGATCAGCGTTCCGGGCGCTGCGTCCTCGATCAGGGTGAGGATCTGCTCCTTGAGTACGTAGTACTTGGGCAGGGCAGCGGCCGCGGAGGATTCCATGAATCTGATGGTACCTATTGACACGGAAATTGGTCTAGGCCAAAATGATGGAAATTGGTTTACACCAATTGCGGTTTGCCTCAGTTCCAGACCACCAGAAATCCCATCCCACTTCCAAGGACCCAAAGATGTCGTTCCTGCAAGACCTGCGCCAGACGCCCCGCCTCGGCCTTCTGATCGGCGGCACCGCCGCCACCATCGGCATAATCTACGGCTACGATCTCTCGAATATCGCCGGTGCCCTGCTGTTCATCACCAAGGAGTTTCAGCTTTCCACCAGCCAACAGGAGCTGGTGACCACTGCCGTCGTCGTCGGTGAAGTCCTCGGCGCCGTCCTCGGCGGCTGGCTCGCGAATAAACTGGGCCGCAAGGTCTGCATGGTGGGCGTGGCCGGAGCGTATGCCGCGTTCGCGGTGCTCAGCGCCCTCGCGGCTGACGTGCCCATGCTGCTCGTTGCGCGGCTGCTCCTGGGCCTGACCATCGGCATTTCCGTGGTGGTGGTGCCCGTCTTCGTGGCCGAGTCAGCGCCGCCGAAGGTGCGCGGCGCCCTGCTCGTCGCCTACCAGGTGGCCACCGTCATCGGCATAATCATCGGCTACATTGCCGCCTACTTCCTGTCCGCCAGCGAAAACTGGCGGCTGATGCTAGGCCTCGCCGCCATCCCGGCACTCGCGGTCCTTGCCGTCACCCTGCGCCTCCCGGACACCGCCCGCTGGTACATGATGCGCGGACGCACCGAAGAGGCCCGCCGCACGCTCAGCTCGATCGAGCCGGACGCCGACGTGGACGCCGAACTGGCGGACATGCGCCAGGCAATCAGCGAAGAACGCGGCGGCGGCCTGCGCGAGATGCTCCGCTCGCCATACCTGAAGGCGACCGTGTTCGTCGTCGGGCTAGGCTTCTTCATCCAGATCACCGGCATCAACGCCGTGGTCTATTACAGCCCCCGGATCTTCGAGGCCATGGGTTTCACGGGCAACGCCGCCCTCCTGCTGCTGCCCGCGCTGGTTCAGGCCGCTTCGCTGGTGGCCGTGTTCGTCTCGCTGTCCCTGGTGGACCGGGTGGGCCGGCGCCCCATCCTGCTCGGCGGCATCGGCATGATGATCGTGGCCAACGCCATCCTGGTGGCTGTCTTCATGGCCGGACGCGACTTCGGCGGAATCCTGACCGTGGTCGGCTTCCTCGGGGTGCTGCTGTTCACCGTGGGCTTCACATTCGGCTTCGGCGCCCTGGTCTGGGTTTACGCCGGCGAGTCGTTCCCTGCCCGGCTGCGCTCCCTGGGTGCCAGCGCCATGCTCACCTCGGACCTCGTGGCCAACGTGATCGTAGCGGCGTTCTTCCTCACCATGCTGCAGCGGCTCGGCGGTGCCGGCACGTTCGCGGTGTTCGGTGCGCTGGCCGTCGCCGGATTCGTCTTCGTCCACCGGCTGGCCCCCGAAACCAAGGGCCGGAACCTCGAGGAGATCCGCCATTACTGGGAAAACGGCGCCCGCTGGCCGGAAGCTACCGGCAATAATGACAGCAGCAGCACGCCGGCGGCCAAGTGATGCGGCACGTCCTCGGCCTGGACATCGGCGGCTCCAAGACGCACGCCATTCTGGCGGACGACGACGGCGGCGCACCGCTCGCTCATAGCGTCGCTGAGTGCACGGTGGGCAGCGCGAACATAGCCTCCGTCGGGCCGGACGAAGCCGCCGCGGCGCTGGACGACCTCGCCGCGCAGCTCGGTATCGGCGATCCTGCAGGCCACGGAATAAACGCCGTGTTTGCCGGCGCCGCGGGAGCGGACACGCCCGCAGCCCGGGAACGGCTGACCGGCCTGCTCTCCCGCCGGTTCCCCGGAGCCCGGATCCACGTGGATCACGACACCCGCATCATCCTCGCGGCCGGCGGCTTCACAGCAGGCACCGTTCTTATCTCCGGCACCGGCTCCGCCGCGTGGGCGAAGGCCGGCGACGGCCGGGAAGCCCGGGCCGGCGGCTGGGGTTACCTGCTCGGCGACGAAGGCAGCGGCTACGCCGTGGCCCGCAGCGCGGTCCGCAACGCCCTGCAGGAATCCGACCACGGCCTGCCGGCCGGGCCATTGACTGCCAAGCTGCTGGCGCAGACAGGAGCCGCGGAATCCGCTGAGCTGCTGGATCTGTTCTACCGCCGGCCTGAGCGCCGGTACTGGGCCGGGCTGGCCGGCACCGTGTTCGGCCTCGCCGCCTCGGACGCTGCGAGCGCAGCCATAGCCGACGACGCCGCACGGCAGCTCGCCGGTCTGGCCCTGACAGTGAACCGGAGGCTGGGCACCATTCCGGAAGATGCGCCGGTCCTGCTGGCCGGCGGAATGCTGGTCAACCAGCCGTCGCTGGCCGGCACCGTGCGCGGGCTGCTGGCAGCCAACGGCCTCACCGACGTCCGAGTGCTGGACCGCTCCCCCGTCTGGGGCGCCGTGGAGCTGGCCTGCCAGCTTGCCCGCGAACCGCACCGGCCAGCCACCAAAATTCCCGCCTGATCGTCCCCAGCACCATCCCTTCATCCCTAACCCGCTGAACCCACCCCCAAGGAGACCCATGACCGCCCCGCACACCACGATCGCGAACAACACCGCCCCAACCGCCGTCGCCGCGCCCCCACTCCCCGGGTCCCTGATGGCCGCCGAAATCCTGGAACAGCCGGAGGCGCTGGCCCGGCAGCTTGAGGACGGGCGCCCCGCTATCACCCGGCTGGCTGCCATCCTCCGGGACGCAGACGTCAAGTACGTGCTCCTGGCCGCGCGCGGCACCAGCGACCACGCTGCCCTGTACGCGAAGTACCTCATCGAGACGGTGCTGGGGCTGCCGGCCGGGCTGGCGTCGCCGTCGAGCCTTACGGTGTACGGCGCCGAACCGAAAATGGACGGGGTGCTGTGGCTGGCGGTCAGCCAGTCCGGCGGCTCACCTGACCTGGTGGACTCCACCGCCGCTGCCGCTCGGGCCGGCGCCCTCACCGTGGCCGTCACGAACGCCCCCTCCTCACCGCTGGCGGCTGCCGCCCGGCACCACCTGGACATCCTGGCGGGGCCGGAGCGCGCCGTGGCCGCAACAAAGAGCTACACGTCGCAGCTGCTGGCGCTGTGGCAGCTGATTGACGCGTGGGCCGGAGGGAACGGCGCGGAAGCGGCGGACCTGCCGCGTCTCGCTGCCGATGTCCTGGTCCGGCCGGAGATACTGGAGGTTGCAGACCGCTACCGCTTTGTGAACCACATCGTCACCACGGGACGCGGTTTCTCCTATCCCACCGCACGGGAGGCGGCACTGAAACTGATGGAAACGTCCTACCTGGCCGCGCACGCCTTCTCCGGCGCGGACCTGCTGCACGGACCGTTCGCAATGATCGACGCCGACCGGCCCGTCATTGCCATCGCCTCGCCCGGCGCCGGCGGCCGCGCCCTGCATCCCGTTCTGGACCGCCTGGCCGAACGCGGCGCGGACGTCTGCCTGGTGGGCGACGCAGGAGCCGCCCGCCCGCTGAACCACGTGGTGCCGCTGCCGGCAGTCCACGAGCAGCTCTCACCCATTCTCGAGATCATGCCCCTGCAGCGGCTGGCACATGCGATGGCGTCAGCCCGCCACCTGGACCCAGACGCTCCCCGCGGCCTGCGCAAGATCACGGAAACCTGGTGAGTCCGACGCTCATTTCTGCTTCGCGGGTCATCCTGCCGGACGCCGTGCTGGAGCCCGGCTGGGTGGAGACCGACGGCGGCCGGATCACCGCGGCTGGTCCCGGGCGGCCCGTCCGGGAGCCCGACGCCGATTTTCCGGACGCCACGCTGTCGCCGGGCTTTGTGGACGCCCACATCCACGGCGGCGGCGGCTCCAGCTTCAACGACGCCGACCCTGCCGCCGCCGCGGTCCGGATCGCCGAGGTGCACCGCTCGCACGGGACCACCACGCTGATGGCCAGCCTGGTTACCGCCCCGCTCACGCAGCTTGAGAAGGCGGTGGCCGCGCTGGCCGCCCTGGTGGAGGAAGGCGTTCTGGCCGGGATCCATCTGGAGGGCCCTTGGCTCAGCCCCGACCACCGGGGCGCCCACGCTGAGGACCTTCTGCTCGCCCCGGAACCGGCCGACATCGACCGGCTGATGCTGGCCGGGCGGGGCACCGTCCGGATGGTCACGATCGCGCCTGAACTGGACGGGGGCCTGGCCGCCATCCGGCAGGTCACCGGCTACGGCGCTGTCGCGGCCATCGGCCACACGGGCGCGGGCTACGACCTGGCCCGTCAGGCGATCGCGGCCGGAGCCACTGCCGGGACGCACGTCTTCAACGCGATGCGGCCGCTCCACCACCGGGAACCCGGCCCCGCGCTGGCGCTGCTGGAAGACCCTGCGGTGTTTGCCGAAGTGATAGCCGACGGAGTCCACCTCCACCCGTCGCTGGTCCGCTTCATTGCCGCCAGTCCGGCGCGTGCCGTCTTCGTCACCGACGCCATGGCGGCGGCCTGCGCGCAGGAGGGCAGGTACCGGCTGGGCGGGCTGGACGTCCGGGTGTCCGGCGGCGAAGCCCGCCTGGTCAGTGACGGCACCATCGCCGGCAGCATCCTCACGCTGGATGCGGCGGTACGGCACGCTGTCCACGACGCCGGCATCCCGCTCGCCGATGCCGTCCGCGCGGCGAGCCAGAACCCGGCGGACATGCTGGGGCTGTCCGACGTCGGACGCATCGAAGCCGGACGGAAGGCGGACCTGGTGGTCCTCACGCCGGATCTTGAGGTGGCCGCCGTGATGAAGGCAGGCGAATGGCTCGCTGGTTGAGCGGCGTTAGTCGCTGTCGTCCTGGCTCTGGTTCAGCACCTGGAAGTTGGAGCCGATATTAACTTCTACTTCAGACCCGTCGCTCTTGCGGATCTCTACCTCGTAGGAGGAACCGGCGTCGTCGCCCCGTTCGACCTCGGTGACCTGTCCGGGGCCCACTTTGGCCATTGCGGCGTCGACGGCTTTGTCGCGGTCGCTCTGGTTCAGCGGCTGCTGGGTGCCCCCGTTGCCCGTTGTGTCATCATCGAAGGGGTTCACGGAAGCCGCAGCCACCGACGCGCCTCCCAAAGCCGCCGCAGCGACCGCTGCTCCGATGATCCATGCTGTTCTCTTGCGCACGGCAGACTCCTTTCACATCGTTTTCTCCAGTGTCCCCCTGCGAAGGGAACCGGACAAGGAGCGTTCTTTAGCCGCCGCCGTATGCCTGCCGTGCCAGGCGGGCAAAGTCTGCGATGAGAACCGACGGATCGTCCTTCCAGCACGCGAGGAACACAAATATGGGCGGCGCGTCCCGGACAACCTTGTAGGCCACGCCGGGCCGCGGGTACTGCGCGGCTGTCGCCTCAGAGGACATCCCCATCGCCTGTCCGGTGGAGATCAGCGTCAGCCAGTCGTCAACTCCCTGGACCGGGCGGAAGGATGCGGGCTGCGCCTCCGGGCTCCACAGGTCCACCGAGGTGGTTCCCGTCCGGCTGTCCACGGCGAGCGCCCGCCCGGCAAAGTCGGCCATGCGCAGGAAGCGCCGGCGGGCCAGCGGGTCCGTGGCGGCTACCGCGGCGTAGCGCCGTTCCGTTCCAATCAGCATCTCGGCGAAGCGGGGGTCGTTAAGCTGCTTGCGGACGACGGCGACATCAACAGTTCCGTTGGCCAGACCGGCAGCCGGCGAACCGGATTGCACCCAGACCAGCGGGACAACAGGGTTCGCATCCTCCCAGCGCCGCTGCACGGCGAGGGTCCGGCTGCCCACCGCGGACCACGCGTATCCGACCCTGAATTCACCGGAAGCATCGCGGGCTGCGTCTTCCAGCAGCCTGGCTTCGTCCAGGACCCGCCGGGCGTGCTCAATGATGCGTTTGCCCGTCGCTGTGGGCGTGACGCTGCGCGTCGTCCGCTGGAAGACGCGCACACCGAGGGCACGCTCCAGCGCAGCAACGGACCGCGAGACGCTGGCCTGCGAAGTCCCCAGCGCGATGGCCGCGTCGGTGAACGTCTGAAGCTCGGCAACAGCCACGAGTGCCCGGAGATGGCGCAGCTCAAGATTCATACGGCTATCGTATAGAACCGGCAGCGGGGACATTTATAGGTTTGCCGGTCTGCCCACACACTTCTGTCTATGGAGACGTTCACAGAGCCCGGCACCGGCCGGGGCCGCACTCAGTCAGCCCCAGCCCAGGGCCGGATCCTGGGCGGCGTCCTGACCATGACCGCCAGTGGAATCAGCAACCAGGTGGGGGCCGGCATCGGCGCACACGCGTTTGCGGCAGTCGGCCCCGCCGGAGTGGTCGCCGTTCGGCAGCTCGTGGCCGCCGCCGTGCTTCTGCCCGTGGCCCGGCCTCCCCTGCACCGTTTCACCTGGCGCCAGTGGTGGCCGACGCTCCTGCTGGGCGCTGCCATCGCCCTGATGAACATTTGCCTGTACGTCGCCATCCAGCGGATCGGACTGGGCCTGGCCGTGACGCTGGAGTTTCTTGGCCCGCTGGCCATTGCCCTGATGCGACCGAGATCCCGGCTGGACTTGCTGTGCGCCGCCTGTGCCGGCTGCGGGGTCTATGTCCTGGTGCTGCCCGGTCCCAGCAGCGATTTCATCGGCATCGGCATCGCCATGGCCGCGGCCGTCTGCTGGGCGGCCTACATCGTCCTGAACAGGATTGCAGGGCAGCGGCTGCCGGGCCTGCAGGCGCCCGCGGCCGCCACAGCGGTTTCCCTCGTCTTCTACCTGCCGGTGGCGGCGTATCTGCTGGCCCAGGGTTCGCTGGCCGGTCCTGCGCTGGGCTACTCGGTCATCGCCGGCGTGCTGTGCTCGGTCATCCCCTATGCCGCGGACCTCATCGCGCTGCGGCACGTCCAGCCCGGTTTCTTCGGCGTATATATGAGCATCAACCCGCTGCTGGCGGCCCTCTCCGGGACCATCATGCTGGGCCAGTTCCTGGTACTGCACGAGTGGCTGGGCATGGTGGTCATCGTCGCCACCAACGTGGCGGCCATTCTGCTCGCCGGACGTGGCAGGCGCCGCTCTTTGCCGGCATCCCCGGGGTAGCCTTGGGGCAGGAGGGCAACATGGCTGTCAGGAGTGCGGGCCTTCTGCTGTATCGGCAGAACAGCGGGTCGGAAGTGGAAGTGTGGATCGCCCACATGGGCGGCCCCTTCTGGGAGCGCAAGGATGCCCGCGCCTGGTCGATTCCCAAGGGCGAGTACCTCGAAGAGGAGGATCCGCTGGCGGCCGCACAGCGTGAGTTCGCCGAGGAAATGGGAGTCCCGGCGCCGTCCGCGGACTACGTGCTGCTCGGCACCTTCCGGCAGCCCTCAGGCAAGCTCATTACGGCATTCACGGCCGAATCCGCGTTCAAGCCCGAGAAAATCCTGAGCAACACGTTTCCGCTGGAGTGGCCCAAGGGCTCAGGAACGGTCCAGCACTTCCCCGAGATCGACCACGCCGAGTGGATCGGTGAATCCGAAGCCCGCATCAAGCTCGTCAAGGGCCAACTGCCAATCCTCGACGCGCTGCTCGAGCACGTCGGGGCATGACGCCGATGCGATCGGCATACCTGCATCTGGCCACGGTCGCAATGGAATCCGCCGGGGACGTGCAGGCGCCTGATCTTGCAGCGCCCGGCGCCGCGGTTACGCGCGAGCTGTGCGGAAGCTGGGACCACCCGCCGCCTTGCCCGCTCGCGCCGCACCATACCCGGCCTGAGCAAAACGGAGACACCGTCACGCTGCGGATCATCTTCGCCACCGAACCGGCGAATGAGGCCCTGGTCCGCAGCCGCATCGACGGTGCCCTCCGCCGAAGCCTCACCGGCCCGGATGGCCGCGCCAGTTATTGGGCGTTCCTGGGCGGCGGCCCGGGCGAACTCGACCCTTCCGAGGCCGAGCACGCACGGCGCCTCGCCGGCGACTAGCCTGCCGCTAACCCGGCCGGCCTATCCCGGCTGGCCCAGGACTGTCCGGTAGATCCCGGTGTGGTCCAGGTCGCCCTCGCCTGCGTCCACCATGCGCTCAAAGGCGCCGCGGACGCTGGCGGAGAGCGGGAGTTTCAGCCTGCTGTCCTTGGCGATCTCGGCGATGAAGTTCAGGTCCTTCAGCTGGTTTTTCGCGGAGCCGCCGCCGTCGAAATCCCCGTCGATCCAGCGCTGCCCCTTCTGCCGGAGTACCTCCGAATTGGCCAGCCCGCCGGCCAGAATGGACTGCACCTTCTCAAGGTCCAGCCCGGTGGCGGTCGCCACGGCCATTGCCTCGGCCAGCGCCGTGACAGTGGCGGACACGACGATTTGGTTGCACGCCTTGACCGTGGACCCCGCACCCGCTTCACCGAACCAGACGACCGTGGAACTGTAGAGCTCGAAGAGCGGCAGGAGGCGCTGCACGGTGTCGCGCGGCCCGCCGGCCATGGTGCTCAGCCGGCCCTCCTCGGCTCCGATGGTTCCGCCGCTGAGCGGCGCGTCCACCACCGTCACCCCGTGCCGGCTCCGGCAGTCCTCGGCGAACCGGGCCACGGCCACCGGGGACACTGTTCCGTGAATGACCAGGACAGGTTCCTCGATGCCGGCTGCCTTCCACCCGGCCAGCAGTCCGTCCCTGCCGGGCAGAAGGTCGGCGACCTGAGGCAGGTCCGGCAGGACGGTCAGGACGACGTCGGCCGCAGCCTCCGCCGGTGTGCCGGCCACCTGTCCCCCGCCGATGGCCCTCGCCTTTTCCGCGGTGCGGTTCCAGAGCGTGAGGGAAACACCGGCGGCCAGGATATTTCGGGCAATCGGGGCACCCATCGGGCCGGTGCCCAGCAGGGCGACGGACATTGGAGTCCCGGACTTCAACTCATTCTGCGTGTCGGTCACTGTGCTCACGTCGTTAGAAGGGGATCAGGCCGGCCATGGCGGGCAGGAAGGTGCTGAACCACGGAACTGCGGCAAGCACCAGCAGCCCGATGAACACGGCGATGAGGTACGGCCAGAAGTGCTTGAGGCTTTTTTCCACGGTTTCGTGGCCCGTTGCGCAGGCCACGTAGAAGCCAACGCCGGCTGGCGGGGCGAATGAACCGATGCCCATGGCGATGATCAGGACCATGGCGTACTGCACCGGGTTCACGCCGAAATCCGTGGCGATCGGCAGCAGCAGGGGTGCGAAGATCAGCACGGCGGGCAGGCCTTCCAGGAGCTGGCCCATGATGATCAGCAGCACGACGGTGAACAGCATGAAGAGCACTGGCGAGTCGCCCAGGCCCGACATGAGGTCGTGGATCTGCTGGGACACCCCGGCGAGTGCAAGCGTCTGGGCGAGCGGTGAGGCTGCCGCGATGATGAACAGGACCATGCCCGCCGTCGTCGTGGTTTCCCGGAGGGTATCGCCCAGCAGCTTCTTGCTGCCGCGCCGGT
This sequence comes from Arthrobacter globiformis, assembly GCF_030815865.1. Taxonomy (NCBI): domain Bacteria; kingdom Bacillati; phylum Actinomycetota; class Actinomycetes; order Micrococcales; family Micrococcaceae; genus Arthrobacter; species Arthrobacter globiformis. The sequence goes on along the minus strand of NZ_JAUSXI010000001.1, from coordinate 368,912 downwards.
AGGCGGCGGCCAGCACGAAGGCGTAGGCGACGGCGACCGAGGACACCTCGGTGGGGGTGGCGAAGCCGCTGAGGATGCCCACCACCATGCCGACAGGAAGCAGGAGCGTCGGGATGGCGAAGAAGGTGGCGGAGCCGCGTGCACGCCAGGTGGCCTTCGGGCTGGACACGCCGCCCTGCTTGCGGGCGCGGAGGAAGACCATGGCCATGACCACGAGCGCCAGGAAGGCGGCGGGAACGAATCCTGCCAGGAACAGCGTGGTGGTGGAGATGGTGGTGATGGAGCCGAGGATGAGCAGGACGATGCTCGGCGGGATGGTTTCACCCATGATGGCCGAGGCGGACAGCACCGCCACCACCTCGCCGCGCGGGTATTTGCGTTCCTCGAGCATGCCGCGCATGGTGGTGCCCACGGCGGCGACGTCCGCAACCTTGGAGCCGGAAATGCCGGAGAAGATGTACATCGTCACGACGACCACCTGGAGCAGGCCCCCCCGCAGGTGCCCGATGAGCGCGTCCACCAGCTTGGCGAGCGGCAGCGTCAGGCCGGCGGAGTTCATGACGGTTCCGGCGAGGATGAAGAACGGGATGGCCAGCAGCACGAAGCCCTTGGCGCCTGATGCCATGCCGATCGGGATGGCGCTGACCTCCGAAATGCCGCCCAGGTAGAGGTAGATGCCCGAGGCCAGTGCCAGCACGAAGGCGATCGGCAGGCCGAGGAACAGCAGGGCGAACAGGCCAACGAGAACGACGCCGAGGATCAGGTTGGGCGAGGCGTAGTAGAAGAGCGGCTGGGCGAAGAGAACCGCCGCGGCCATAACCGCCGTGATGCCGGTGGCGATCAGGACCGCGCGGCGTGGCTGCCGCCAGAGCTTGAGGACGGCGAACCAGGCGATGAGCACCATGCCCAGCGCGAAGGGCAGCGAGACCCAGAAGACCGGCAGCTGGAGGATCGGCGTCTTTTCCTCGAGCTGCTGGACCAGGGTGGGAATGAACAGGGCGAGGGAGCCGGCGCTCATGACGAAGACCAGGCAGTCGACGAGCGCGGCGAGGTACGGCTTCCAGCTCGCCGGCAGGCGCATGACCAGTGCCTGGACGGACATGTGGGCGCCCTTGGGGTAGGCGATGGCACCGCCGATGAAGGCGATGGTGAGCAGTGCAATCTCGGAGACTTCCTGCGTCCACAGCACGGAATCACCCGTAACCACCCGGACCATGATGTTCAGCAGGATAACCACGAGCTCGGCGAGGATGGCCGCGCCTACGGTCCATTCCAAGGTCTTGTCCAGCCAGACCGCTCCGCTCCAGCGCGGCGCGAAGTGCCCGTGGTGAAGGATCTCTTCCGCATCGGACGGAAGGACCTCTTCGAGTTCCTTGGGGGCGAGTGTATGTTCCATGTTTTTCCAGACTGTCATCGTTGAAAGCGGGATGCTGAGTGCGGGGATGTTGTTCGAGGGCCGGGGCGCCTGACGGCGCTCCGGCCCTCGAAAGGAGTTACTTGGCGGCGGCGATTGCCTGGTCGAAGAATTCCTTGCCGATCAGCTTCGAGAAGTCCGGGTAGAGGCTCTTGGAAACGGCCTTGAACTGCTCGAGGCCGGCGGCGGTGGGCTCGTTGGCCTTCATGCCCTTGGCGGTGAGCTCGGCCAACTGCTTCTCCGACTGCTCCGTGTCGTATTCGGTCTTGAAGGTGGCGGTCTCAACCGAGGCGTCCGTCAGGATCTTCTTCTGGTCCTCATTCAGCGAGTCCCACTTCTTGGAGGACAGGGCCAGGACCCAGGCGTCATTGATGTGGTGCGTCATCGAGACGTATTTCTGGACTTCCGAGAACTTGTTGGTCCAGGGCACCTCGATCGGGTTTTCCTGGCCATCGATCGTGCCGGTCTGCAGGCCGGTGAAAACTTCGGAGAACGCCATGGTGGTGGGGCTTGCGCCCAGCTTGCCGAAGAAGTCCGTCCACAGCGGGTTGCCCGGTACACGGATCTTCAGGCCCTTCAGGTCCGCCGGCTTTTCGATGGGACGCTCGGAGTTGGTGATCTGGCGTCCGGTCCGGGTGAGGAAGGACAGGGCGACGGTGTTCTTCTCCTTGAGCTTTTCCTTGAGGACCTCGCCCGGCTTGCCCGCCAGGAACGCAGCCTCTTCCTTCGTGTCATCGAAAAGGTAGGGAATACTGATCGCGTTCATTTCGGGCACCACCGACGCGTACACCGATGTCGACAGGATCAGCGCGTCCAGCGACCCGCCCTGCAGCCTCGTGACGGCGGCGTTCTGGTCGCCGCTGAAGCTCGTACCGTTCGGCACCACCGTGACAACCACCGAGCCGTTGGAGGTCTTCTTCACCTGGTCGGCGAAGTGCTGGGCGGAGACACCCACCGAGGAGGTCAGCGGGTCCGGGATGGACAGCTGGACCTTGGCCACCGGCGCGCCGCTACCGGGGGCTCCGGAGGCGCAGCCGGCGAGGACGGAGGCGGCGAGGGTGCATGCCAGCACTCCAGTGAGGGCGCGGGTCTTCGATTTCATGTGATGCCTTTCTTCGTTGGAAGGAGTCTTGTGAGTCGCGGGATGAGTTAGGAGGTCAGTGCGGCTTCGGCGACCAGCGCCTCAGTTTCGCGGCGCAGCTCGAGGGCCTGCGAGAGCGACTCGTCCATGATGACGTCTTCCCAGCGGACGGTGGCACCCTTGGCGACGTCGGCGCGCAGCTCGACGTGGTGCGCCAGGGCTACCGGCAGGGCGCCGATTTCGACAGAGTGCTTGGCCGAGACGAGTTTGCCCCAGACCGTGAAGCCGCCCTCGCCGTCGAGGAATTCGCCTGCCTTCAGGTCCTTCTTGGCGGTGGCAACGACGTCACCGAAGAAGCCGATCGGCGAGCCGGTTGCAATGCCGCGGAGGGCTGCATTGGCGATGGACATGTTCAATTCGAGACCCACGTAGTGGTACGGGCGGTACAGGGCTGCGTACTGGCCGGTGGGGTCCGGGTGCCACGGGTATTCGTTGAAGCAGCCGGAGACGTAGCCGTTCGTTGCCTTGACGACGACGAAGACGCCTTCCTGGGTGTTGTGGCTGATCCAGCTGCCGTCCCGGTTGACGCTGGACATGACGTCCACGCTTCCCTCGTGCGCCAGGGCACCCCCGACGTCGGCCGGGCGGCAGATCGTGGCGATCTCCTCCACGTCGCCCGGCGTGAAGCTCAGGCCGTTGTCAGAAGGGGTGAGGCCGGCGCCGTTGGCGACGGCGGCCATCTCGATGGATGCCTTGGTGCCGTCACGGAAGGAGGTGTGCATGTACGGATTGAGCTGCCCGGAGTCGGTGAGCTCCTTCGAGAACTCCCAGTTTTCCCAGACGTTGTCCGGGTTCATCTCGTGGTAGTGCTCGAGGTACTTGGCGCCCTTGCCCGCACAGACCACGTCGAAGCCGCTGGTCCGGGCCCAGTCAACCAGTTCCATGATGAGGGCGGGCTGGTCGCCGTACGCCATGGAATAGACGACGCCGGCCTCCTCCGCGCGCTTGGCGAGGGCCGGACCGGCCAGCGCGTCGGCCTCGACGGTGACCATGATGATGTGCTTCTTGGTTTCGATCGCCCGCAGCGCGTGCTTTACGCCGACGATCGGGTTTCCGGTGGCTTCAACGATGACGTCGATGTCGACGTCGAACAGCTCATCGGCGTTTGCCACGATGGCGGTGGAGCGGTTCTCCAGCGCGGTGGCGATGTCCGGGGCGATCTGGCTCTGGGGCCAGCCGACCAGCTCGAAGGCGCCCTCAGCCCGCTTCACATTGATGTCAGCGATGGCCACAACGTGGATGCCCGGGATGTTGTTTGCCTGGGCAAGGTACATGGTTCCGTACCGTCCGGCACCGATGAGGCCCACACGAATGGGACGGCCCTGGTTCTCGCGGTCGCTAAGAAGCTTGTGAAGGTTCATGGGGATCTCTCTGATTGATGTCTGACCGAAGAGGGAACAACCTCCACCGCGGGGGCGGTGGAGCACCTCGTCGTCGTTGCTGCTGTGATCTGGGTTACCGAGTGGAACCGGTTCCACTTTTGTACCAGTCAGTGTTAAGCTGTGTCAACAGATGTCGGTGAAATGCGCCGGCCGCAAGGAGGAGCATTGAAGAAGGCGCCCACTATCCGCGACGTGGCGGCAGCGGCGGGAGTCTCGGTGTCCGTGGTGTCGCGCGTGCTGAACCCGGACTCCGGCCCGGTCGCGCCGGCCAAGCGCGAACAGGTCCTGAATGTCATCAGTGAACTCGGGTACCGCCCCCGCGCCGCGGCACGTGAACTCAGCGCGGGCCACGCCCTCACCGTCGGCCTGGTGGTCACGGACCTCGCCAACCCGTTCTTCGCCCAACTGGCGGACCGCGTGGTGTGGGAGGCCCGCAGCCACGGCGTGCAGGTGGTGGTGATGACCACGCAGGAGGACCCGCACCTTGAGGCCGAATCCCTGGACACGCTCCTGGACCGTTCGGTGGGTGGCGTCATCGCCACGCCAACTGGCGGAAATGTCGAGAAATGGGACCGCCTGCGGGACCTCGGCGTGAACGTGGTTTTCGTGGACCGCGCCATTGCGGAACTCGTCGACGTCGACGTCGTCAGCATCGAAAACTCCGACTCGGCCCGGCGCGCAACTGATCACCTCATCGCCCTAGGCCACGAGCGGATCGCCCTCATCACCGGCCCCGCAAGCACGTCCACCGGGCGTTCGCGGATCGGCGGTTACCGGGCCGCCCTCGAAAGCGCTTCGATAAGCCTCGATCCCATGCTGGTCCGGCACGTTCCCTTCCGCGGAGACGGCGGGGGCGACGCCGTCGGGTCCCTCCTTGGGTCCCCGAACGCCCCCACCGGACTGATCGTGGCAAACACCGCCCAGGTGCAAAGCTCGGTCCGGCGCCTCGTTCAGATGGGCGTCCGGATACCCGACGACCTGTCGGTTATCGTCTTTGACGACAACCCGTGGACCGAACTGACAAGTCCCCCGCTCAGCGCGATCCGACAGCCAATCGGCATGCTCGCGCTACACTCCCTTGAACTCGTCCTCGGACGAATGCAGGGCCGGCTTCCCGCCGGCGCCAGGACCATCGAGGTCATGGCGGATTTTGTGCCGCGCAGCAGCTGCGCTGCACCGGCCCGCTCCGCCACCAGCAAGTCCGCAACCAGATAAGGAAAAGGAAACCCCATGACCGTAGTTGTCACCGCCATGTTCACGCCCAAGGAAGGGGCCTTCGACGACGTCGTGGCCGCCCTCTCCCCCGCCATCGCGGAGGTCCACGAGGAGCCGGGCTGCGAACTGTACGCCATCCACGAAGCCCCAAACGGCCAGATCGTCATGATCGAAAAGTGGGAAAGCGCCGAGCTCCTCGATGCCCACGGCGCCGGCGACGCCGTGAAGCGCCTCAACGCTTCGCTTGAGGGGCTCCTGGAGGAACCAGTGGAGGTCACCCGGCTGGCCGCGATCCCCGCTGGCACCAGCGCGCAGGGCGCACTCTGACCTGAAGAACGACGGCGCCCCCGCCCCGTGTATTCAGGCGGGGGACGCCGTCGAGCCCCTGACCACCAGTTCCGGGTCCACGAGCATCGTTTGGACCGGCAGTTCCGGATCCTTCATGCGGTCCAGCAGCGCCTTCGCAGCTCCCGCTCCCACCTCGCCGTTGCGCCCGTCGATGGTGGTCAGGCGCAGCAGATTCGCCGACGCGAGGGGCGAATTGTCATAGCCGATCAGGGAAAGATCCTCCGGAATCCGCCGCCCCCGGTCCCGTGCCGCGGCCGCCACACCCATAGCCATCACGTCATTGGCCGCGAAAATCGCCGTGATCGCGGGGTTCTGGTCTAGCAGCTTCAGCGCACCGTCGTAGCCGTCCGGCTCCATCGTCTGCCCGTGACCCTGCACGGTGTACGGCTGCAGCCCGTGTTCGCGCATCGCGGCCTCAAACCCCCGCGCCCGCAGACGGGCGGCGCCGCCCCCGCCTGTCACATGTCCGATTTCCCTGTGCCCGAGCCCGATCAGGTGCCCGGTGGCCAGGCGGCCGCCGGCCTCGTCGTCGTTGGCCACAATATCCGCCCCCGGGACCACGACGTCCCGGTTGCCCGCCACCACCGCAGGAACGTCGACGGCGGAGAACATCTCCTCCGTGGGCTCGGTCGCGATCACGATGCCGTCCACCCGCAATGACATGAGGCCGTCCACCGGCGTGCGGTCCAGGTGGGCGTTGAATGATGGGTCAGCGACGGCCACGCGGAAGCCGAGGGGTGCGAGTTCATCGTGCAGCCCGCCCAGCAGGCTGACGAACCAGAGATTCCGGTAGTCGTCCAGGACGACGCCGATGGTCCGGGACCGGTTACCGGCCAGGGTCGCTGCCGCCCGGCTGGGCCGGTAGTTCAACCGCTTGATGGCTTCCTCGACGGCGGCACGGCGGGCGGCGGAGACGCCGGGTGCGCCGCGCAGGACCAACGAGACCAGGGATTTCGATACCCCGGCCGCGGAGGCAACGTCGTAAATGTTCGGGCGTTTTCCGGTCTCCTGGGTCACTCTGCCATTGTCGCCCATGCGCCGACCTTTTTGGGATATTGACAGGACAAAGTTCCACCCCTATCGTGTTTGTGGAGCGCTCCATTTTAGGTCCCACGTCACAGCGGCTGATTCCCGCAAAGCCTCGTTTCAAAGGAGAAAACCAATGCCCAAAGATCTCGGCATAGCCGTCATCGGGGCGGGCATGGCCGGCAAGGCTCACGCCGCCGCCTTCCGCACCGCCTCCGCCCTGTACAACCCGGTCCTGCCGCCGATCCGGCTGGTTTCCATCGGCGACGTGAACCCGGAGTTCGGCTCCCTCGCCGCACGGCGCTTCGGCTACGAGCGCAACGACACCTCGTGGCGGGCAATCGCCGAGGCCGATGACATCGACGTCGTCAGCGTAGTCATCGCCAACTCGCTGCACCGGGAAGTGGTGGAGGGCCTCCTGGCCGCCGGCAAGCACGTGCTCTGCGAGAAGCCGCTGAGCGACACCCTGGAAGACGCGCGGGCCATGGCCGACGCCGCCCGTAACGCCTCCTCGATCGCCCGCATTGGATTCACCTTCCGCCGCACCCCGGGCATCGCATACATCCGCGACCTCATCCGGAACGGGACCCTGGGCAAGGTGCTCCACTTCAGCGGCCGCTACTGGACGGACTACGGCTTCAGCCCGGAGGCCCCCATGAGCTGGCGCTACAAGGGCGGCCCCGGTTCCGGCGCGCTGGCCGACGTCGGAAGCCACCTGGCCTATGTTTCCGAGTTCCTCTGCGGCGACATCAAGTCCATCAGTGGCGGCCACCTCAGCACGGCAATCGACAAGCGGCCCCTGCCGCTGGGCGCCGTCATCGGACACGACCACGCTGCCGTCAGCGACACCTTCGAGGCTGTGGAGAACGATGACTACGCAGCCTTCTCCGCCGAGTTCGAAAACGGCGCCGGCAGCTTCGAAGTCTCCCGCGTCGCAGCCGGACACGCGAACAGCCTCAACTTCGAGGTCTTCTGCGAGAACGGCTCCGCAAAGTTCAATCAGCGCCGACCCGCGGAGATCCAGCTGTTCCTCAACGACGGCTCCGGCCACGAGAACGGCTACCGCCAGGTCATCCTCGGCCCCGGCCACCCCTACATCGCCGGCGGCCTTGCCATGGACGCCCCCGAGGTCGGCTTCGGCCAGAACGACGCCTTCGCCTACCAGTCGCGCGCCTTCCTCGAGGAGGTCGCAGGCCTCAGCGAGGAGGAATCACTGCCGCGCTGCGCCACCTTCGATGAAGGCGTGCGCAACATGGAACTGCTCGCCGCAGTCACCGAATCCGCGTTGAACAACGGAAAGAAGATCACGCTATGAAGCTCGGCGTCTACAACGCAATCCTGCACGACCGTCCCCTTCCCGAAGCCCTGAAGGTCGTCGCCGACCTTGGCCTGACGGGCATCGAAATTAACTCGGGCGGGTTCCTGCCGGCCGTGCACGTCCCCACGTTCGATGACATCCTCGAAAGCGACGCGGCCCGCGACGATTACCTGGCGATCTTCGAAGACACCGGCGTCTCCATCGCGGGGCTGAACTGCAACGGCAACCCGCTGCATCCCAACCGCGTGATCGGCGACAAGCACGCCGAGGACATCCGCCGCTCCATCCGACTTGCCCGCCGCCTCGGACAGAACCGCGTGGTCACGATGTCCGGACTCCCCGGCGGGGAACCAGGCGCCACCGTGCCGAACTGGATCGTCAATGCCTGGAACTCCGCGGCACTGGACGTCCTGGACTACCAGTGGGGCGTCGCCGCCACGTTCTGGAAGGAAACTGACCGGCTCGCCGCCGATCTCGACGTCAAGGTCGCCTTGGAACTGCACCCGCAGAACCTCGTCTTCAACCCCGCGGACATGTACAAGCTGGTGGAACTGACGGGCGCCACCCACGTGGGCGTGGAACTCGACGCTTCCCACCTGTTCTGGCAGCAGATGGACCCGGTGGCAGTGGTCCGCGAACTCGGCCCGCTGGTCTTCCACGCGGCCGCCAAGGACGTGCGCGTCAACAAGGACACCGCCGCCGTCTACGGCGTCCTGGACAACCGCTTCCGCCGGCTGTCCCCCGAGGAGAACCGCACCAACCTGGGCGGCGACGAATGGGCCAACGAATGGCCCAAGCCCGCAGCATGGGACTTCGTCGCCCTCGGCAAGGGCCATGACACCGCCTACTGGACGGAGTTCCTGCGTGCCCTCCACGAAGTGGACCCCGACATGCTCGTCAACATCGAACACGAAGACGTCGAACTGGGCCGCATCGAAGGCCTCGAAGTCGCCGCCACGGTCCTGAAGGATGCGGACGCAGCCCTGGCTGCCTCGCTGGTCAGCCCCTAGCCCCTGCGCGACCCGCACAGACAGGAAGCCTGCCGGCAATCAGCCGGCAGGCTTCCTTTATTGTCCGGAGCCAGTCTCCGGCGGGCCCAGCATCCTGGAATGGGCCAGCGCTGCGGCCATCACCACCGCTGTGAGCGCATTGGAGCGGCTCTGGGAACATTCGCGCTGCCGTTCGGCCTCGCATACTGGGGGATCGGTCCCACCATGCTTGTTGCCGCTGTTGCGCGGCGCTGCAAGCAAAATAGCCGGCGCTAACTAGCCGCCACCGCCACGCTTCATGCGAAGGGGCGATGACCGCAACACAGGCGTGCCGTTCAGTGTGAGTTCAGTGTGAGTTCTCGACTGGGCGGCACGCCTTCGTTTTCCCGGCAGGCGGAGGCCGGTCGAGGCTGCGGCCAGAAGTAGATAATCTAAAACTTGTTGTTATCTGTTGAATTCGCACGACGAGGAGCGGGCCAGACACATGCCGAAAGAACTGCGGGATGATGGCGGTTCCGTGTCCCTCCGCGCCCTGGAAATGGCAGCCCAGGTCCGGACCCAGGGACAGGACGTCTCCGGCCGCGCCGAGCAGGTGACCCTTCAGCTCGAGAGCGCCATAGGAATGGGCCTGCTCAACCCCGGCGAGCGGCTCCCGCCGGAATCGGTCATGGCCGAACATCTGGGCGTCTCTCCGCTCACCCTTCGCCAGTCGCTGGCCGTGCTGCGGAGCAAAGGACTCCTTGGCACCCGCCGCGGGCGCGGGGGCGGAAGCTATGTTGCGGGGGTGCTCCCGGTGCGGGAAGCGGAAATCGCCCAGCAACTCCGCCGGCATAAGAGCGACGACCTGCGCGACCTCATCGACTTGGCGGCCGCCACGGCCGGCTCAGCGGCCCGCCTGGCATCCAAACGCTCCGACGAGCAGGACGTGCGACGCCTCCGGAAGCTCGCCCAGCGCTTCGCCGCAAGCTCGGAACCGCACATGCTGCGCCAGGCGGATGCCCGCCTGCACATTGGGTTGGGGGTGGCGGCCCAGCCCCGCCGCCTTACCGCCCTGCTGATCCAGATCCATGCCGAGCTGTCCCCGCTGCGTGGGGCAAGGCGTGGGCGGACGGGCACACGAAGCAGAGAACATCGCCATCGCACACTTCGAACGGGAAGGTGCCCTCATCATCAACCAGCGCCTGGCCATCCTCACCTCGGACCTGGCGGACCAGCAGTGAATCCCATCAACGAGGTCCTGCAGTCGACAGCCCAGGCCTTGGGCCAGAGCCTCTCGAGCGTTTTCGCCGACCTTGAACGCCTGGCCGAGGCAACCGCGCAAATCCTAGGGGGGCCGGGCACGTCCAGAACCAAACTCGAATCCTTGAAGCCCTCGTCGAAGACATCGTACTCAAGCAGGGCGGCCTCGTCGACAGCGCCGGCGTCTCCGTTGCCCGGGGCCTGTTCAGCGCCGCTGACGCGTGGCACCAGTGGTGGAGCCTCGTCGGGGGGGAAACTGGTCTTCATTCCCCACAATCTCAACCCCGCGTCGATCAACTACTACGACTACACGGAAATGACCTGGTATGAACGGCCCCTCGCGTCCGGCCAGCCTGAACTCATCGGCCCGTACATAGATTTCGGCGGTGCCGACATGAAAATCGTCACCGCGTCGCGGCCGGTGCTGCACGAACAGCGCACCGTGGCCGTGGCCGGGGCGGACCTCTCGATGGAGTTCATCGAGCGCACCTTCCTGCTCAACCTGGGGCGCCGGGACGAACACGTCGCCCTGATCACGGAAACCGGCAAGGTAGTGGCTTCCAACAGTGCCCGGGTTCGCGCCCGGCATGCGCTTCGAGGGCCCGCGAAGCGGCCCCTCGTCAGTTTCCGTGCCGGTGGCGTGCCTCGCCGCTCCCCCGTGGCACCTCGTCGCGGCAACTGATCGTCCGGTCCGCCGGTTGAGCAGGCCGGGGTTTCGACAAGCTCAACCAGCGACGGCCAGGCTCAAACCGGGCCGGCCAGCTCAACCGGCGGTGACCACGCTCAACCAGCGGGGGCTAGCGGATGCCCTGGTCGGAGAACTTTACGACGTCCGCCGCGTTGGACTTGTCGACGACGGTGGGCCCGGTGAGCACCGGCTGCCCGCCGCCGAGCTTGAAGCCGCCCCGCTTGACCTGCCACAGGGCGTCCACGGAACCGTAGCCCTGGAGCCAGGGCTGCTGGTCCACCGTGAACAGCACGGAACCGTCGGCGATCTTCTGGGCGAGCTCCTTGTTCAGATCAAAGGAGGCGACCTTTGCAGAGCTGCCCGCGCTGGCCACGGACTTCAGCAGGGTCAGCGTGATGGGGGCGCCCAGGCCGATGATGACATCCGCGTCCTTGGCTGCCTGCAGCTTGGCCGTTGCCGTTGATTCGACGGACGTCATGTCGGCGCCGTTCACGTACAGGATCTCGGTTCCCGGAACCTTGGACTTCACGCCTTCGCAGCGCGCTTCCAAGCCCACATGCCCCTGCGCCTGGATCACGCAGATGGGGTGCTTGAAGTTCTGCTGCGCCAGCTTCTCGCCCACGGCCTGGCCAGCGAGTTGCTCGTTGGAGCCGAAGTGCGTGAAGGCCCCGAGCTCCTTGGAGACGTCCTCACCGGCGTTCAGGCTCACGATGGGGATGCCGGCATCAGAGGCCTTCTTGAGGGAATCCTTCAGCGCACCGGGCGTGGCCAGGGTGACGGCGATACCGCCTACCTTCTGGTCCACTGCCTGCTGGATCAGCTGCGCCTGCCGGCCCGCTTCGGGATCGTTCGTGTAGAGAAGCTCGATGTTGTCCTTGTCCGCAGCCTCCTCGGCGCCCTTCCGGACGGTGTCCCAGAAGGTGTCGCCCGCCGGAGCGTGCGTGATCAGGGCAATCTTCATGCGCGGAGTCGAGGCAGCCTGCCCCCCGCCGCCCCCGCTGTTGGCTTCCGGCGCCCGTCCGCCCTGGCTGGAGCAGGCCGTCAGGGCCAGCATCGGGATTGCAACCGCGGCTACCGCTGCACGGCGCCAAACAAACTTCTTCACTGGTGATCTCCTTCGATCGTGTTTTCCCGGCCGGAGAAGCGGGATGTGATCCAGCGCACTTGGAGCGCTCCACAAATCGAGAATAGGAGCAGACTTTTGTCCTGTCAATAGTTCTATTAGCCGCGGGCCGTTGCCGGCAGCCGGCTACCGCCCTTACCGCTGGTAAACCCCGGTGAGCGTGGCCGAACCCAGCAGGTGACGGGCGAGTTCGGAACCCAGGCCCGCAGGCTTCGTCCCGGCCCCGCCCGGCAACTCCTCGACATCCAGCGCGTAGACGGTGACGATGTAACGGTGCCGGCCGTGCCCGGGCGGCGGGGCCGCCCCCAGATAGCCGCGGAAGCCGGCGTCGTTCTTCAGCTGCACCGCGCCCGGCGGGAGCTGCGGGCCGCCCTCAGCCCCGGCGCCCTCCGCCAACGATGTGACATCTGCCGGGATGTTGAGAACCGCCCAGTGCCAGAACCCGCCAGCACCCGGGGCATCCGGATCAAACACGGTCACCGCGTAGCTCCTGGCCCCGTCAGGCGCCCCGCTCCAGCTCAGCTGCGGGGACTCGTCGGCGCCGCCGGCATGCATCCTGCCGCTGCGCTGCGGCGGCGGCAGGATCCCGCCATCCTCAAAGGACCGGCTGGTGAGCCCGAACGCGGGGACGTCCGGCAGGTTCGAAAACGGGCCCGACGATGTCATGGCTGCCTCTCAGGTGGTGGGAACTTCGGCTTCCTCTGCTGCTGCTTCAATGTGGTTGAGCTCCGCCCGTGTGGGTGGGTTGGCACCGGCACGGGACACGGTCACTGCTGCCGCGCGGGAGGCGTGGGCCAGGAGGGCGGTGAGCCCCTCGGCCGGGAGCGCCCGCAGGTCAGCCCGGTTCTGGGCGCCGTCCAGACCGCGGTCCACCACCCAGGAAAGCAGCGCGGCCATGAAGGAATCCCCTGCGCCAACGGTGTCCGCCACCGCCACGCGGGGTGCGGCAAACTCGGCCTCGCCCGCGGCGGTGATCCCCCACGGCCCGGCAGCGCCGCGCGTCACCACCACCACGGCCGGCCCCTGAGAGCCGCCCAGCTGCAGCCAGCGGCGTGCGGACTCCAGCGGGTCCACGCCGGGGTAGAGCCAGGCGAGGTCCTCGTCGGAGGCCTTGACGATGTCCGCGAGGGTCACGAACTTTTCCGCCTGCCGGCGGGCGTAATCCGCGTCGGTGATGATGCTGGGGCGGCAGTTGGGGTCAAAACTGATCGTCGACGCCGGGTGGGCATGTTCGACGGCAGCCAGCACCTCCGCGGCGCCCGGCGCCAGCATGGTGGCGATGGAGCCGGTGTGCAGCAGGGTGGTCCCCTGCAGCATGAACGGCAGCCGTTCCGCCAGGCCGGGGAGCTCCCAGGCGAGGTCGAACGTGTAGGTGGCGGCGCCGTCGTCGTCCACCAGCGCGGTGGCCACGCTGGTGGGCAGCCCGTCCGGGGCCTGCGGGAGCATGACGGAACTCGCCCTCAGATGGGCGGCCACCGACTCACCGTAGGCGTCCCGGCCGTACCGGCCAACGAACTGCACCGGGTGCCCCAGGCGGGCGAGCCCGACGGCGACGTTGAGCGGGCTGCCGCCCACATGGGCTTCGATTCCGGAGCTGCGCTGGACCACGTCAACGAGGCCCTCGCCGATAACAGTGAGCATGGTCATACTCTGCCAGAGAACGCCGCCCGGCGCCCGGGTCCTTCCACAGGAAGTTGTCCGAAGAAGGCTGCTAGGCCTTCTTCCCCGGCAGGGCGAGCTTGAAGACCTTCGCCCACGAGGATCCCACCTGCTTCAGCAGCGGCCCGGTGGTGTACGGCAGGCCGTAGCGCCGGCAGATTTCCTGCACCTTCGGGGCCACTTCCCCGTACCGGTTGGACGGCAGGTCCGGGAACAGGTGGTGTTCGATCTGGTGGGACAGGTTCCCGGTCATGATGTGCATGAACTTGGAGCCGGAGATGTTGGCCGAGCCGATCATCTGCCGGACGTACCAGTCGCCACGGGTCTCGCCCTCGACCATTTCCTCGGTGAACGTGTCCGTCCCTTCGGGGAAGTGGCCGCAGAAGATCACCGCGTGCGCCCACACATTGCGGACCGCATTGGCCGTGAGTGTTCCCAACAGGGCCTGCTTGCCGGAGCCGGTCAGCATGGCCACGGCCGGGGTGGCGGCGTAGTCCTTGGTGAACTGCTTTAGGGCCTTGACGCCGAGGGCCTTGAGGTCGCGGGTCATGGCCTCCTTGCTCTTCCTGCCCTCCTTGTAGTCGACGAGCTCCAGGTCGTAGACCGCGATGCCCCATTCGAAAATTGGGGCCAGGATCGCGTTGTAGAGCGGGTTGCCCAGGGCCCGGGGGGTCCAGGGCTGGTCCTCGTCCATGCGCAGCAGGTTGTATCCGACGTCGTTGTCCTTGCCCACCACGTTGGTCCAGCGGTGGTGCAGGTCGTTGTGGGTGTGCTGCCACGAACGCGCCGGGGTCACGAAGTCCCATTCCCACGTGGTGGAGTGGATGTCCGGATCGCGCATCCAGTCCCACTGGCCGTGGAGGATGTTGTGGCCGATCTCCATGTTTTCCAGGATCTTGGCGAGGCTGAGCAGGCTGGTTCCCGTGACCCATGCGGCCTTGTTCCGGCTGCCCAGCAGCGCGGCGCGTCCCGCGATCTCCAACCCGCGCTGGATCTTGATCACCCGCCGGATGTAGGCGGCGTCGGAGGCTCCGCGCTTGGCGAGGATGTCATCCTTGATGGCGTCCAGTTCGCGGCCGAGCTCTGCCACCTGCTCGTCGGACAGGTGCGCCGCGGCGGGCGGGCGCACGGTGGGCCGGCCGGAGGCGGCCAGTGCCCCCGGCCTCGGCTTCGTAACCGGCTTGTCCGTGGAGACGCTGTCGGTGGACTTCGTGCTCGCGGCTGTGCGATCGGATATTGCAGTCATGCTTGTGATGCTCCTCAGATCTCGAGGTTAACGGGCCCGGCAGCTGCCGAAACGCACGTCTGGATTAGTTGGCCCGGTTCACCGTGGACTTCGCCGGTGCGGAGGTCCCGGACCTGCCCTGCACGCAGGGGCAGCAGGCAGCTGTGGCAGATGCCCATGCGGCAGCCGCTGGGCATGAGGACGCCGGCGTCTTCGCCGACGTCGAGCAGGGGGGTGTCGCCGTCGGCCTCCACCTCACGGTCGGAGGCCTCAAAGGTGACCAGTCCGCCGTCATGCCCTTCGCCGCCGAGCAGGCTGGTGTTGAAGCGCTCGATAATGAGGTTGACGGGGTCCGCCGCGAACGGGCCGGTGGCCCCTTCTGCGCGGGCGGACTTGGAGTCCTTGGGATGGGCGGCCGCTTCGGCGGCCCACAGGGCTTCTGCGTCATCGAGGAACCCTTCCGGGCCGCAGGCGTAGGCAGCGCGGCGGCGCCAGTCGGGGCACAGGCTGTCGAGTCCGGCGGCCGAGCCGAAGTCCATCCGGCCACGCTCCCCGGTAAACCAGTGGGTGACGCGGAAGTTGGGGAACTGGTCCGCGAGCTCGGACAGTTCCTCACGGAAAATACTATCCTCCGGCCTGCGGGCGGAATGGACCAGGACCACATCGGCGTCGGGGCGGTGCGGCACCAGCGTGCGCACCATGGACATCACGGGGGTGATGCCGCTGCCCGCGGTGAGCATCAGGAGCGGCCGCGGATGTTCGGGGAGAACGAAGTCGCCCTGCGGGGGCGCCAGGAACAGGATGTCCCCTGGCCGTGTGTTCCGGACCAGGACACCGGACACTGCGCCCATGTCACTCACAGTGATGGCGGGATCCTCGCCCGCCGGGGCGCTGAGCGAATAGGAGCGCCAGTGCCGGACGCCGTCGAGCTCCACGCCGATCCGCGCCCACTGGCCTGCTTTATGGGCCTTCCAGCCGCGGCCGGGCCGGAAATGGATGGTGGCTGAATCCGCCGTTTCGGGCACAACCTTGGTGACCACGCCGCGCAGCTGCCGGGCGGAGAACACCGGATCAAAGAGCGCGAGGATGTCCTCCGGGGCTAGAGGAGTTGTCAGGACAGACGCCGCGCGCGCCAATTTGCGGAGCCGGATCATGCTGTCCGCTTCCTGCCGGGCTCACCCATGTGTATCTCCTAGTGAAACCCATGATCGAAATATGCTGATTTTCCCCCAACTACAAGAGTCCCCCATGCCGGTGCCACTAGCAACCGGCGTCCGCATCGCGGGGCGCTGGACCACGCGGGACAGGCGTGGCGCGTTGCGGGCCATGTTCAATATTCCTCCGTTGTGACGTGTGCGGGCTTTTGCGATAGATGATAAGCATACTTACCGCCGGAATGCATTCACTTCCTGAGCCCACGTCAATGCAACGAACGGACGTCAGTGTAGTTCCCGCCTCTAAAGCAGCAGCAGCTCCTGCACCAGCTCGCGGCACTTTCGGTACGACGGGGCCTTCGGGTCGATCAGCGCGAAGTGGTCGCCCGGAACCCTGACCACCTGGACTGGGGCTCCGGCTGCGCGGGCGGCCGTGGCGTAGGCCTCGGACTGGCTCACCGGCACGGTGTCGTCCTCAAGCCCGTGGACCGCATAGACCGGGATGGTGAGCGGCACGGCGCTCATCGGATCGGCGTACTTGTGGCGCTTGGGGTACCTCTCGGCGGACCCGCCCAGAAAGTTACTGACGGCACCGTTGCTGAGGTCGTGCCACTCCGCCTGCGCGAGATTGAGCAGCCCGGACTGGCTGACGACGCCGGTCAGGTGGACGGCCTCGCCGTTGAGGTTCCTGGCGACCTGCCGGTCGGCGTCGGGCGCGCCGAGTCCTGCAAGCCGGTCCCGGCCGGCCGCCCAGACGGCCAGGTGCCCGCCGGCGGAGTGCCCCAGCGCCACCACGCGATTCAGGTCGAGGTCGTGCTCGCCGGCCACCTCACGGAGCTTGTCGATCCCGGCGAGGACATCCTCGAACGTCCGCGGCCACCCGCCGCCGTTGCCCGCCCGGCGGTACTCCAGGTTCCAGGCCACGATGCCGTGCGCCGCGAGGTCCTTCGCCAGCGGTTCGCCCAGTTCAGCCCCGTACTGCGAGCGCCAGTAGCCGCCGTGGATCACCACAACGATGCCGCGCGGCGATGGCGGCTTGCCGTTGCGTGACGCAGGTGTTTCCGGCAGGAAGAGCTCACCCCACTGGCTGGGGTGGTCACCGTAGTGGTACTTCTGCCGCTTCACTGCATCCTCCTAGGATCCTTCGAACGGGGCGCCGGGCCCCTCCTTGCCGGCTCCCGCGCGCCCGGGGTCCGGGGTTGAGGGCACAGCGGCGCACAACAGCCATGCTCCGAGCCTACATGGACGCCGCTTCCGTGGGGCGGAAGGGGCTGCAGTGGCAAGGGTGTCACCGGCCCCGCTGTCGCACCGCCTTGATAGTTTGGAACCATGGCAAGCAACTGGGATCGCCTGGACGTCACTCAGCGCGACTCCGTGCAGGAAAACGTGGAGCTCTATGAGCGCGTCCGGCCTGCCCTAAAGCTTGTCACCCGGGAAGTCCTGCAGATACTGCGGACCATGCTCAAGGACACCGAGGTCACGCCGCTCTTCGTCACCGGCCGGACCAAGTCAGTCGATTCCTTCCGCGAGAAGATCTCCCGCACCGAGGAGCCGCTGGAGCCCGGCGGCCCAAGGCTCCTGAAGTTCCCGGACCCGTTCCGCACCCTCAACGACATGGTGGGCGTGCGCGTCATCACCAAGCTGCCGGCGGAGAACGCACTGGTGGCCAACCTGATCAAGCGCCAGCGGCACCTCTTCGACTGCCGCGGCGACCGCGAAAAGGACATTGGCTCGATCGAGTCCGGAACGTACGGCTACTCCAGCCGGCACCTGATCCTGCGCACCATCCAAAACGACGTCGTCAAGAACTACCAGCAGGTCTTCAACCCCGAAGTCCAGCCCAACGGCAGCTACTTCTTCGAATGCCAGATCCGCACCGTGTTCGCGCACGCGTGGAGCGAGATCGAGCACGACATCCGGTTCAAGGCCGAGGACCCGCGGGCCTGGACGCCGCACTTCGACCGCCAGTTCACCGCCACCGCTGCAATGCTGGAGACAGTGGAGACCGCCTTCGCCGACCTGCATGAACGCTACGAGGAGGTCCGCAGCTACTGGGACGTAGACGGAGAGGGCGCGGCGCAGCTCACCCCCAACCGCATCCGCGACGTCTGGCGCACCCTGCTCCCCCACGTAGACCGTAAAGTAGATGACGACTGGGGATGGGCAGCCGAACTCCTGGCGGCCCACGGACTCAAGCAGACCGTCCAGCTTGCCGGACTGCTCAGCGCCAACCGGATCACCGAGGTCCGCAGGGCCCTGGACCACCGCTACTCCCCCGGCCCGGACCGCCTGCTGGATGACCTCCTGCTGTGGCAGTACGGCACCAAACACATCGACCTCACCGCCGAGGCGCCCGACGCCGTCCCCCACCCGCGGCGCGACAGCCTCCTGCGGCGGCTGAAGCAGATCGAGCGCTACCGCCAGACCAAGAAATAGAGTTTATGAAGCCCGAACAGCTCCAGTCCGTCCGGGCCACACTCCGTTCCCCGCGGCGCCTCAAGACCGAGGCCCTCGCCGGACTGGTGGTGGCCCTCGCCCTCATTCCGGAAGCCATCGCATTCTCCGTGATCGCCGGAGTGGACCCGAGAATTGGGCTGTTCGCCTCCTTCACCATGGCGGTGACCATCTCCTTTATGGGCGGCAGGCCCGCCATGATCTCGGCCGCAACCGGCGCCGTCGCGCTGGTGATCGCGCCGCTGATGCGCAGCCACGGACTGGACCACCTGATCGCCGCGGTAATCCTCGCCGGGGTCTTCCAGATCCTGCTCGCAGTCCTGGGCGTCACACGGCTCATGCGATTCATCCCGCGCTCGGTGATGGTGGGCTTCGTGAACGCGCTGGCCATCCTCGTGTTCATGGCCCAACTGCCGGAACTGATCGGGGTTCCCTGGCCCGTCTATCCACTGGCCGCCGTGGGCCTGCTGATCGTCATCGGCTTCCGCCGGATTACGACGGCGGTGCCGTCACCTTTGGTGGCCATCGTCCTCCTGACGGTCCTCGCCGTGGTCGCCGGGATCGACGTCCCCACCGTCCAGGACAAGGGCCAACTGCCGGAAAGCCTGCCCACGCTGTTCATCCCGAATGTGCCTGTGACGTGGGAAACCTTCCAAACCATCGCACCGTTCTCGCTGTCCATGGCGCTCGTGGGGCTGCTGGAATCCCTGATGACTGCCAAGCTGGTGGACGACATCACCGATACCCGCTCCAACAAGACCCGCGAATCCTGGGGCCAAGGCGTGGCCAACATCGTCACCGGGTTCCTGGGCGGCATGGGCGGCTGCGCGGTGATCGGGCAGACAATGATCAACGTCAAGGGCTCCGGCGCCCGGAGCCGGGTTTCCACATTCCTCGCGGGCGTCTTCCTGCTGGTGCTGGTAGTCACCTTGGGCGACATCGTGGGCCTCATCCCCATGGCCGCCCTCGTGGCCGTGATGATCTTCATCTCGGCCATCACCTTTGACTGGCACTCGATTGCACCCGCCACCCTAAAGCGGATGCCCAAGTCGGAAACCGCCGTCATGCTGATCACCGTGGGCACGGTGGTGGTCACTCACAACCTGGCGATCGGCGTCGGCGTCGGGGTGCTGGCGGCGATGGCGATGTTCGCGCGCCGGGTGGCCCATTTCGCCACCGTGGAGCGGACGGAAGTGGAGCTCAACGGCCTGACGATGGCCACCTACACGGTGGACGGCGAACTGTTCTTCGCCTCTTCCAACGATCTCTACACGCAGTTCGACTACGCCCGCGACGCCGAGCCGGACATCCACGGCGTAGTGATCGACCTGCACGCCTCGCACCTGTGGGATGCCTCCACCATCGCCGTGCTGGACGCGGTCACCGAGAAGTACCGCCGGCACGGCCGTGAGGTGGAATTGATCGGCCTTAACTCGGCCAGCATCCAGATGCGGGAACGGCTCGCCGGGAAACTCAACGCAACCGAGTGACTTTCAACACACTAATCAGCCCTCGGCCCCCTACCTCAAGCGGGGCAAGTGGAAATAAACGACACGGCCCCGTTACCTTAATGTGACATTGAGGAAGGCCTCCCGTACGGTGGAAAACGTGCCTTTTTCACCGATGAGGCACTCCCGCGCTGATTGCCTAACTCTGCCGCAGCCCGAGGAACCAATCGAAAACCCATGTCCGGCAGAGACGGGGAAACCACTTTCGGCCTGCTTGAAGCGGGCCTTGGGGTGAAGCCGCGCAGTTCCTGACCACGCTCAGGACCGCGGCCGGGTGCCTCCCATCCGAATCCGACAGCTCACCTCGCAGGCATCGGGAGAGGCTTCTTCATGTCGTTCCGCTTTATTTCTGGCCGCCGTGCTGCGGCCATCCTTGCAGCATCCGGCCTGGCCTTCACCGGCAGCGTCGCGGCCAATGCCGCTAACGCTCCGGCCCAGCAGGCCCAGGCTCCCGCCGCCGCCCCCGCGACGGCTGGCCAGACTCAGACTCCCCTCAGTGCCGCTTCCAGCGTCAAGATCGAGTTTGAACGCCCCGCCGTCAAGTCGGCCCCGGCTCCCGTGGTGGCGGCCCCCGTCGTCGTCGAAAAGCCGGCCGCGAAGCCTGCGGTCAAGACGGCTACGGCACCTGCCGCCTCCGTCACTGCCGCCCCGGCTGCTGCGCCCGCCAAGGCTGCAGCCGCGCCAGCCGCACCCGCACCGAAGGTCACCATCAAGGCTGCGGCTCCCGCACCTAAGGCGCCCGTCAAGGCCGCTGCAGGCGTCAATGCCACGATGCTGGCGTCCGCCTATGCCCAGATCGGCATCACGCAGGACTGCACCGCCATGGTGGAGAAGGCCCTCGGCGCCGCCGGCATCCGCGTGGGTGACCTCGCGCCGATGCAGTTCCTGAGCCACGGCAGGGTCGTCTCCACCCCGCAGCCCGGTGACATGATTGTGCAGTCCGGCCACGTGGCCATCTACGCCGGCGGCGGCAAGGTGATCAGCGGCGGCATGAACGGCATCAACGCCACCATGGCCCACCCGCTGTCCTGGCTCACGGCCACTGGTCCTGTCACATTCGTGCGCGCGGCCTAACAGAGCTGAGAAACCGCCGTGTTCCGCTGCCTTGGGGGCGGCGGAACACGGCCACCCCCAAGGTGCTCCCACTTTTCTACAAGGAGGGGGGAACACACTGGCTATGCCTGATGAAAGACCGCAGACTCCGGCTGCGAGTCAGGATCGCCGGGTCCGGATTGTCCCCCATGCATTCCGGATCCGGTGCCTGCCTTAAGAGGCAGAAGCTCCGCGCATCTCCGCTTCAGCCCCTGACCGTGCGGTTCCGCCCCTGTGATTTGGCTTCATAAAGAGCGACGTCGGCAGCCGCGATCACCTCGTCGAGGTCAGCGGTTTTCGCGTTGTAGGTGGAAATGCCGTAGCTGACGGTCGGCATCCGCAACACTTCAGGGATGTGCTGCTCTGCCAGCCTCCTGCTGATTTCACCCGCAATGATTTCCGCGCTCTTTGGGCCCGCACCGGGAAGCAGGAGGATGAACTCCTCGCCGCCGTAGCGCCCGGCAACGTCCGTGGACCGAACCGACGCGCTGCACGCCTGGGCAAAGGCCCGCAGTGCAAGGTCGCCCGCCGCGTGGCCGAAGGTGTCGTTTACTGACTTGAAGTGGTCCAGGTCTGCGAGGATCAGCGAGCCGCCGCTGCTGGCGGCCTTGCTGCGTTCCAGTTCTTCGGCTGCCGCCTCCAGGAAGGCGCCGCGGTTAAGCAGGCCAGTGAGCCCGTCCTGGGTGGCGACCGTGCGCAGCGCCCGCGTTTGCTGCTCGGTGCTCAGCCCCGCCATGCTGAAGGAAACCACCACCAGCAGCACCATGGTGACCATGGTGGTCACGGCCGATCCAAAATATGTGACAAAAACGGGACCATCCTGCCCCTGAATGAGGAATACAACCAGCCGGCAGAAATAGAAAACCGCCACCCCGCCCGCTGCTATGGCCATGGGGATCCGGACCCGGGAATAGCCAGGCTCCAGCCGCCACAGCTCGTGCGAAGCCAAGCCAATCAGCACGGCCATGGACGCCAGGAACACCGCGCCCCCGGCCCAGACGTTGGACGCCGGCGCGTCCAGTGCCGCGGCGGCGCCGGCAATGACCGGCAGCGCAACCGAGAGCCACAAGTTGTGCTTCAGGTTCCGCAGCGAGCGCGCCCCTGCCCAGACGCTCGCCGCGCCGCACACCAGCAGGACGTTGCCCAGCGGGTTGGCCCAGATCTGCTGGGGCGTGCCGTTGAGAAGTAACGACGCCGATCCCGAGAGAAACAGGAGCAGGGCGGCACACCACCACGCGCTGTACGGCGAGCGGGTACTGCGGAACGTGGAAAAGTAGAACAGCAGGGCCAGGACCAGGGCCATCGCGGCAAAGGCGATCCGCAGTGTTGCCGTGTCTAGGATCATTCCGTCCCCTTGAGTCCCGATCCGGTGCAATCCAGTATCGCATCGACGGCGAGCCGGACCGGGTCTTTCGCTGAGGAACTTTCTGAGGCGCGACACATTTGTCAGACATCAGTTCACGAACTGGCCACCGCTCCCCGGCGGTGCCAGCATTATTGAATGCTTGAGGCAACAAAAGACCCCGTAACCCCTCCCTCGGCCACGGAGGCCGACGCTGCACCCCTGAACCCGGCCCTCGCCGCGGAAGCCAGGATTGCCCGCGTCGCAGTGACCGTCTTCCCGCTCCTGGTGCTCGCGGCCGGCGTTGCCGGATTCCTGCTTCCCGGCGCCTTCAAACCCCTCGGCCCGGCGGTCCCGTACTTGCTGGGAATCATCATGTTCTGCATGGGGCTGACGCTGACGCCGCCCGACTTCGCGGCCGTGGCCCGCAGGCCCTGGGCCGTGGTGCTGGGCATCGTGGCCCACTACGTGATCATGCCCGGGGCCGGCTGGGCGATCGCCACCCTCCTACATCTGGAGCCCTCGCTGGCAGTTGGTCTGATCCTCGTGGGCTGCGCGCCCTCCGGCACCGCCTCCAACGTGATGGCGTTCCTGGCCAAGGGCGATGTGGCCCTTTCCGTCGCCGTCGCCAGCGTATCCACGCTCATCGCCCCGGTGGTCACGCCCGTCCTGGTGTTGTTCCTGGCCGGTTCCTTCCTGACCATCGATGCCGGCGCCATGGTGCTGGACATCGTCAAGACCGTGCTGCTGCCGGTGATCGCTGGCCTGCTGGCCCGGCTGTTCCTCAAGAAGCTCGTCGCGAAGGCGCTGCCGGCACTCCCCTGGGCCTCCGCCGTCGTGATTTCCCTCATCGTGGCGGTCGTAGTGGCGGGAAGCGCCAGCAAGATCGTGGCCGCAGGCGGCATTGTGTTCCTGGCCGTGGTGCTGCACAACGGCTTCGGCCTGGGGCTCGGCTACCTGGCCGGCAAGCTCGGCCGCCTGGACGACAAGGCTCGCAGGGCACTCGCGTTCGAGGTCGGCATGCAGAACTCCGGCCTGGCGGCAACGCTGGCCACGGCCCACTTCACCCCGCTGGCCGCGCTGCCGTCCGCCGTGTTTTCCCTCTGGCACAACATCTCAGGCGCAATCGTCGCTGCCTGGCTGGCCCGGAGGCCGCTTCAGGAGCAGAAGCCCCTCCAGGAGCAGCGGGAAGCCTAAGCAGCCGGCTCAGCGGACTCTGCAGGGGCAAAACCGCTCGCGGGCCGCGGCAGCCCGTAGTGCTCACGCAGCGTGCGCCCCGTGTACTGCTGGCGGAACAGTCCGCGGGACCGCAAGATCGGGATGACGTGGTCCACGAAGGCGTCCAGGCCCGAAGGCAGCACCGGCGGCATGATGTTGAAGCCGTCGGCCGCGCCCTTCTCGAACCACTCCTGAATGGCATCCGCCACCTGCTCGGGCGTTCCGGAGAAGGTGCGGTGCCCGCGGCCGCCCCCGAGCCTGCCGATGAGCTGCCGGACGGTGAGCCGCTCGCGCCGGGCGAGCTCCACGATCAAGGTGTACCGGCTCTTGGCCCCTTCGATCGCATCCTCCGAGGGGAGGTCCTCGGGCAGTTGCGCATCAAGCGGTAGGGATTCGGGCGAGACCCGGAGGACTCCGGCCAGCTGCTTCCGTGCGTGCTCAGGATGGATGAGCTCATCAAGCTGCTTCTCCAGCCGCCGCGCCTCGTGCTCGGTGGAGCCGATAACCGGAACAATGCCGGGCAGGATCTTGATGTGTTCCGGGTTGCGGCCCACGGCGGCCGTCTTCCGCTTCAGTTCGGCATAGAAGCGCTGTGCCTCGGCCAGTGTCTGCTGCGCGGTGAACACCGCCTCGGCGTAGCGGGCGGCGAAGTCCTTACCGTCTTCGGAAGAGCCGGCCTGCACGATCACCGGGTGGCCCTGGGGTGAACGCGGCACGTCCAGGGGACCCTGGATCCGGAAGTAGCGGCCGGTGTGGTTGACGGCGTGGACGCGTGAGCTGTCCCCCCAGACCCCGGCCGCCTTGTCCCCCACCGCGGCGTCGTCTTCCCAGCTGTCCCAGAGCTTCCTGGCGGCGTCCAGGAACTCGGCGGCGCGCTCGTAACGGCGCCAGTGTGCGGGCTGGTCCTCCAGCGAGAAGTTCCGCGCCGCGGCCTCGCCGGCCGTTGTCACCACGTTCCAGCCGGCCCGGCCGCCGCTGATGTGGTCCAGCGAGGCGAACCTGCGTGCCAGGTTGTAGGGATCGTTGTAGGTGGTGGAGGCGGTGCCGATCAGCCCGATCCGTTTGGTCACGGCAGCGATGGCACTGAGCAGGACCGTGGGCTCGAGCGTCCCATAGGGGCGCTGGCGCACGTCGCCGTGCAGCACGGGCGAGTCGGCGAAGAAGATCGAGTCGAAGGTGCCGCGTTCGGCGGTACGGGCGAGCTGCTGGAAGTGTGCCACCTGCGTTCCGGCGAAGCTGTCGCTTTCGGGCAGCCGCCAGGACGCCTCGTGGTGTCCGGTGCTCATCAGGAAGGCATTCAGGTGGAGCTGGCGTGCGCCGCCGGCTTTGGCAGTGGTGCGTTCAGGCATGATCTGGTTCCTTGGGTTGGGAGCGGGCGGTTCAGGCGGTCCGGGATCCGACGCCGGTCCGCCAGCGGGAGAAGTGGCGTTCGACGGCAACCAGGAGGTAGTTGACCAGCAGGCCGAGCAGGGACACGGTCAGGATGCCCGCGTACATGTCCGGGATGAGGAAGCTCATCTGGGAATTGACGATCAGGTAGCCCAGTCCGGCCTTGGCACCGACCATCTCGGCGGCGATCAGGACGAGGATGGAGGACGTGCCGGCCATCCGGATGCCCGTGAAGATGGTGGGCACGGCGGACGGAAGGATCACTTTTTGGAACAGCTGGAAGTTGGACAGTCCCAGTGAGCGGGCTGCCCGGATCAGCAGCGGGTCAACGGTCCGGACGCCGGCGATGGTGTTCAGCAGCACCGGGAAGAATGCCGCGTAGGCCACGATGCTGATCTTTGAGGTCTCCCCGATGCCGAGCAGCAGCGTGAACACGGGGAGCAGGGCCAGCGCGGCCGTGTTCCTGAAGACTTCCAGCAGCGGATTGAGGAAGCGGTCAAGGGCGCCGTACCAGGCCACGAGCAGGCCTAGGGCCACGGCCGTCACGACGGCGATGCCGAAGCCGCTGGCGGACCGGCTCAGGCTGGCTGCGAGGTGGTTTTGCAGCTGGCCGTTTCCGATGAGTGTGCCCAGCGCCTCGAGCACTTCGTGAAGGGGTGGAAGGAAAACTCTCGTCGATGCCGGAGCAAGGTAGGTGGGTCCCAGTTCCCAGAGCAACAGGAACAGGATGATGGCACCGGCGCCCCACACAGCTTTGCCGCCCTGCACGGCGTACCGGCGCAGCCTGGCCGCCGGTGGCGTGCCGGGACCCGGACGCAGCGCCGGATTTCGCTCCGTCGTTGCCTCCCGGGCCGCCGCGGGACCGGTCTGCCGTTCCGTTTCCTTGGTCAGTGTTGGCGTGCTCATCAGGCTGCCTTTCCCGTGGTGATGGTCCTGGTTTCGTCCGGCGCCGTTCCGTCGGGCTGGATCTTCGCGTGGCCGGCTTCCTGGGCACGGCGTACCTCGTCATGCAGCAGCGACCAAACCTTGTGCCGGTGTTCCACGAAGGCCGGGCTGGAGCGGACGTCCTCGTCACCGGAGCGGTCTCCGAGGTCGATGTCCACGATTTCCTTCAGCCGTCCCGGCCGGGAGCTGAGCACGGCCACGCGCTGGCCGAGGTACACGGCCTCGTCGATGCCGTGGGTGATGAAGATGATGGTCTTGCCCGTGGTGGCCCAGATGCGGAGCAGTTCGGTCTGAAGCTGCTCGCGCGTTTGGGCGTCCAATGCGGCGAACGGTTCGTCCATCAGCAGGATGTCCGGCTCGTACGCGAGGCTGCGGGCGATGGCCACCCGCTGCTTCATGCCGCCGGACAGCTCGTGGGGGTAACGGTCTTCAAAGCCGCCGAGGCCTACGAGCTCAAGGTATTCGCGCGCCTTCTCGGCCCGTTCCTTGCGGCTATAGCGCTTCCCGTCGCTGCCCACGCCTTCCAGTCCGAAGGACACGTTGGCAGCGGCCGTGCGCCAGGGGAACAGCGCATACTGCTGGAAAACGACGGCGCGGTCCCGGCCCGGTCCCGCCACTTCCCGGCCGTCCACCAGCACCTGGCCGGTGTCCGGCTTGGTTAGGCCGGCCAGGAGGTCCAGCAGGGTGGTCTTGCCGGAGCCGCTGGGGCCCACCAGGGTGATGAATTCGCCTGCGGAGACGTCAAGGGAGATGCCGTCCAGGGCGGTCAGGACCGCTCCTTCCGGATTGTCCTTGCTGGGCCGCACCGTGAACTTCTTGGTGATGTTTTGAAGGCTGATTTTCGGTATCGGCCCGGTTCCGGAGGTCATGGTGTGCTTCCCTTCAGCAGGTCGTCCAAGGCGTTCGGTGTCCACCATGAGAGCAGAGATGGACCACCGCCTGAAGGGCACGGTCACGAGGGGAAACGGGGCGTAACCTGCCGGCCGGGGCCGCCGATGGCGGCTCCGGGACGCGCAGCGACTCGAGGGGTAACAGGCCGTAATGGCGGGCGTCTTCTGGGGACATCGGATGACGCATGGCTGCAGAAACGGACCGCGGCGGCGGCTGATGTTGCGGCTGGGCTACGGACCATGACGTGCGGGCGCCGTCCATCGGCTGCAAGGAGCTGCGCGGAACACGGCAGGGGCCAGGCTCGATTGTTACGCGGCTGCCGGCACCCGGTTCTGGTTCACTTGGTTCCTAGAAGATCGGAATCTGTTCCGCAAAAACACCGGCGGCGGACATCACCTCGTTCAGCAGGTGCAGAGCACCGCCACCAAACAGGGCATTTGCGCTGAGACGCTTCCACGGTGCCGTTTGCCCGGCGGCCTGGGCGTACCCGGCCATTCGGTCCATGAGCAGCGCGACGGCCTGCTCGGCGTGCACCGATTCGTCGATGACCACCTGCGCGATGCCCCGCCTGGCCAGCTCGGCGATGGCGTGGTGCTCCTCCTCAGAGGTGGGGAGGACGCCCACGATGACGCCGTCGGCCCCGCCGGCCAGCATGAACTTGCGCCACGACTGGCCGAGCAGGATCACCGGCTGGTAGCCGTGACGCGGAAGTATTGCGGCGGCGGCCGTGGCGAGCGCCCGGTCCGCCGGCCATTCCAGGTCCTCAATGGCGATGGCCACCAGATCCGTCCTGCCGCGGCGCATTCCCCGCGCCGCCTGGTTGGGTACGTAGCCAAGGTCATCGGCGGCGGCCATCACGCGTTCCTGCGTGGATGGGCTGATCCGGGTGGTGCCTCCGCTCCTGCCGGACAGCACGTAGGACACCGTCGTCAGTGAGACCCCGGCCCGTTCGGCGACGTCCCGGATGGTGGGGCTGGACATGCTCCTCACTGTTTCTCCTATCGTTCCTCGCCGCGCAGTTTCTGGTTTGGAAGTGGCGCATCACTCCGTGTGTGGATGTATTGCCTGGCCTTCGAGCTGTTCCGCCTCCCAGGGCGGTTCGGTGGCCATGTTGACGCCGGTTCCGGACGCGGACCTGGGTCCGACGCCCACGTCGGCGGTGGGAACGTGCGCCTGCCTGCTGATGCCCGCGCGGACGCTCCCGACGATGTCATCGCCGAGGAGCGGGCCTGTGTAGCTGATGCTGAGCTGCCCGCCCCTCGCTACGGTGCTGTAGTTACCAAGCGCGTCGGACACGATGCCCTCCCGGTCCACAGCGGCCGACGTTGCGGCGGGGTCCGCCGCGGCAACGCTGAAGCGCAGGTCATGCACCAGGACCGGCAGGACATAGAAGTTCTTCACACCAAGTTTGCCGGTGTCCTCCTCGGTAACTGCCCGCACAATGGTGCGTCCGTCGTCGGGAGTGGCAGTTGACGGAAGAGCCACGATGACCTCGGGGACCATCTGCTGCAGCACAGTCGGTTCAAGCACATCGGGCGAAATGGCGGAGAGGGCGGTCCCCCGTGCTGCGGCGGCCGTGTCCAGCCGCTTGCGGATGCCGGCGACGTCGGCGTCCAGCCCAGTATGCACAGCGATCACCACCCTGCGCCGGACCATGAGGCCGTCGTAGCTGACGATGGGCCGCCCGTTGCCCAGGTCCTGCCCTTCCTCCGCCTGCGCGAGGACCCGGTCCGCGGTATTCGCGGCGGCGTCGGGGCTGCTTGCGGGCGGGGCGGGTGCCGGGTTGGCGGCGGGGCTGGCCGCCGGACTCACCTGGACACCGCCGGTGCAGCCGGCCAGGGAGAAGGCCAGCAGCACCGCGGGTGCGATCAGTAGCGTCCGTTTCATGTCACGTCCCTGCCGGGTAGGCCAGCTGGTACTTCGAGGCGTAGTACCCCTCAGGCCGGGTTTCCAGCACGGGCTTGTCGGCGTTGATGGGGTCGTTGTTCCGCAGGTCGCCCACGGAGAACTGGACCATCATGTCGTGGTCCTCATGGACGAGGTTGTGGCAGTGGACCATGTACCGGCCGCCAAGGTGCTTGCCGGTGTCGAACTGCATGAGGACAGTGACCGACTCGCTCTCGCCCGCGTAGAAGACGTCCTTCGGCCCGCCTTCCCAGGCGAACGGCTTGCCGCCGTTGGTGTTGCGGCCAATGATCTTGCCGTCGATCAAATGGATGTGGACGGGATGGAACCAGCCGCCCGACTCGTTGACGATGGTCCACTGCTCCACCTGGTTGCGCTGCGGGTTGGCGAAGCACCGGGTGAAGTTGGATTTTTCCACGTCGTCCCAGGTTTCACCGTTGATGGTCCATTCCCCGCCCTTCCGCTGGACCCGGAGGATCCTCTTGGCGACGGCCATGTCCGGGGTCAGTGCCATGGTGTCGAGGCCGCCGAGGGCCTTGGTGGGGTGCGGGCCGGGATCCAGCGTGGTGGGGATTGAGCTGATCGTGCGGGACCCGGGCTGGGCGGGGGAATCGGCCACCACCTGGAACTTCATGACCTTGCCGGTGTTGGCGAAGTTCACGTTGTTCTTGTTGCTCAGGTTCCGCAGCTCCACTGACTGGCCTGGCTTGTACTTCCGGAAGTCGATCAGCACCTCGTAGCGTTCGGCAGTCCCCTGCCGCCAGGACGACACCGCCTGCACTTTCGGGGTCATCCCGGCGTCGGTGCCAACTACGTGGAACGGGTCGCCGTTGGACAGGGCAAAGCGGTAGGAGCGGGTGATCGAGCCAACCAGGAACCGGAACCGGTAAATCCGCGGCTTAACCTTCATGGTGGGCCACGGCACCCCGTTGACCATGATGATGTCGCCCCACAGCCCGGAGTGGCCGTTGTCGTTGTAGCCAAGGGACCCGTCGGCGTTCAGCATCACGTCCGAGACCAGGATGGGCACGTCGAACTCGCCCTGCGGCAACTGCGCCCGCTCAAGCGCGTTGGTGATGGCGTAGGTGGAAGCGAGCCCCGAGTACACGCCCTGCGCCGTCAGCATGTGGTTGTGGTCGTGGTACCAGAGTGTCCGCGCCGCCTGCCAGTTTGGATATTGGTAGTTCTTCACCCTGCCCGGCGCGGTGCGGTCATTCGCGTACCCGTCGTACTGGGGCAGCGATGCCGAGCCATGCAGGTGGGTGACCGTGTTGAAGGTGTTCGAATATAGCAGGCCCGTCGCGGGCAGACGGTTGCTGATCCTCAGCTCCGTCCGGGTGCCCTGCTGCACCCGGATGGTGGGGCCCGGGAAAATGCCGTTATACCCCGCAAGGGTAGTGCTGAGCCCCCGTGCGATCTGGGCCTTGCCCAGTTTTTGATTCAGGGCATATTTCGCAAACGGCGTGCCGTCGCGGTCCCGGCCCGTGGCGTAGGGAAGCAGTTCCGGCGGCCGCCGGAAGACGGTGGTGAACGGGACCGGCATGTTCGCCGGGGCGAGCTTGCTTGGCGTGACAACCGTTGTCTCATTGTCGTCTGCACCTCGGCGGCCGGAGACACTTCCCGGAACACCTGCGAGGGCCGGGCCTCCGGTTGATGCAGTGACGGCGACAGCGCCGCCCAACAGGCTTAATTTCAACACGTCCCTCCGTGTTGTTGCCATGACGTCCTCCCAGCTGGTTGTGATGGCCTCAGCGACGGCGTTGGCGCTGGCCACATGTGGAAACACAGTCATGGTGCGCCGCGGGACTCCAGAAAACCTTGGGAAGCAGCGTCCGCGGGGTTCTGTCCCACCTGAATTGGTGGGAGGGCCGCCGTCGGTACCCCATCACTTTGCCAAGGGGTCCCTGTGGAAAGCACGGGCTACCCGGTGGCCCCACCCTCAAATCGGTTCCCGCAGCCAACCGCGGGGGCGGGACCCCCTAAGTATGGCCGCCGCAGGCGCCGCAGCTCCGGCCGGCCCCCGGCTATTTCCAACGGCCCGGCGGCAGACTGCCACCAGAAGTAAAGGAGCGTGGTCCCATGCAGGAGGAAGGTCTTCGGCGCCAGATCATGGGCGTGATCAGCCACGTCCTCAGTGACGAGGGCACGGACATGGACGTCCGTATGGCGCTGCTGCGGCATCTTGGCGAGAATCCCGGAAGCCCGGAACGGGCCCTGCTGGCACACCTCCGTGACTGCAGGCGACCGGGCACGGGAGCTGATCAAGGATCACGGTGAACACGCACGGCAGCAGGAACGCCGCAGTTCAAGCGGCTGGCAACAGCAGTTACCTCTTGCCCTTTTTCCGCGAGCCGCGGCCCCGCCCCTTGTCCGGGTTGGGTGCGTAACGCTGGGCGACTTTCGGCTTCTTGGCGCCGGCTCCTGTGCCACGGCGGTCCGGCTTGGGTGCCTTTTTGGGTTCCTCCTGCCGGGCGGACGGCTGCCGGGAGCTCTGGGCGGTGCGGCCGCGGACAATTCCGATGAACTCCTCAATGACCTCGTCCGTGGCATCGCTGGGCCAGGCCAGCGCGATCTGTGTCCCCGGCGCCCCCGTAAGGCGGCGGGCCACGGTGTCCTTGGTGTTGAAATGCCGCGCCACGGACATGGGAAGAATCAGCAGGCCAGCGCCGGAAGCCACCACCTGGAGGGCCATTTCCGGCCCGCCCAGTTCGTCGGCGTCGAGAAAGGTTTCCTCCACCAGATCCTCGAGTGCCACGTCCTCGAACACGGTGATTTCGTGGCCCTTGGGTGCCACCACCACGGGCTGTTCCTCGTACAGCGGGATGACGTTCAGGCCTTCGCGGTCCACCGGGAGGCGGACAAAACTCAGGTCCGCCGAACCGTCGCTCAGTACCGAAACCTGCGATCCGCCGTCGGACATGAACGAACGCAAGGGAACGTGCGGCATCCGTTCCTCCCAGCGCCGGATCCACTTCCCCGGCGTCACGCCGGCGACGTAGGCAAAGCGGAGCTCGCGCGGCGGGGACTCAGGCAGGGCCTGGTCAGGTGTGGGTTCATCTTCAGCGGGCACACCTTCACAGTACTGCGGACATCCTTGACTGCAGGCATTCTTGGTCAGGGGAGGCGGCGCAGCCGGATACCCTTAATACATGACCTCCGCTAACTCCCAGTCCATGAAGCCGGCCACTGCTGCCAAGAAGCTTGGCATCTACCTGCCTGCGACGCCCCAGGAGTTCCAGGATTCAACCATCACGCGCGCGGAGTTCGCCGAGCTGCATTCCAACCCGCCGGAGTGGCTGGCCGAACTGCGCCGCAACGGCCCGCACCCCCGTCCGGTGGTCGCACAGAAACTCAACATCTCCATCAGCGGCCTTGCCCGCGGCGGCGTTGAAGAGGCGCTGACGACGGCGGAAATCACCGCATTGCTGCAGGCTCCCCCCGCGTGGCTGGTCGCCGAGCGCGCCACACAGGCCGCCGTCCGCACCGAGGCGCAGCGGGTCAAGGAAGAGGCCGCCAACAAGGCAGCAAAGAAGGCCCGCCAGGGCTGAACCTGCCTGCCCTGTCCCCCTGCCAACGCCGCCTGGGGCCAGATTTCCGGCCGCACGCTTGGGGAAAACCGGAATTCTGAGCCCCCTGCTGTGGGGGCAGGTGGGGGTCTCCACCCCTCTGCGGGGTACACATCCCGTAAATGGCTGGACGCCGGGAATGCCAGCCCTGACACGGGCAAATCACCCGCTTCCCCTCACGCGCCCCTCCATGTGGGGGCCCAAAAGGTGCGGCCAGGCTGGTGCCGCAGGCCGTCTAGACAAGCCAAAACACACAGCGTTTCCCCAAGGGGACTTATTGATTCTGTGATTGTGCGTGAAGGTCGCGCACCTCGGATCGATGAGGTCATCATGAAATCAGCACACAGCGAGCCGGGAGCGCACACTTCTCGCCTTCCCGGTGCCCGCAGGGCCGGAGTCTTCGCCACCGTCTCGGCCGTTATCTGCTCAACCTCCATGTTCGCCATTCCCGCCGCCAATGCGGCCGTACCTGCTTTCCCGGACAACATCGTTGTCTTCCCCGACCGCGACTTCGTCTCCATTGAGGGCTACGAGGGGCATGCCGGCGAGACTGCCACCCTCGAGGTCAAGCGCGCCGGGAAGATCATTGGCTCCGCCGAGTCAACGGTCGATGCCGGTGGCGTCGCCTTTGAGGTCAACCACCCCGGCGGTGTCTGCTGGGGCGCCGGCACCGGCCTTGCCGTCACCCCCGATATCCGTCCCGGCGACGTCGTCTCCATGAGGTTCGGCGCAACCGCCGGCGGCGAAACGACGGTCCAGGACACCTATGCAACGGGCGACGCCGAACTCAGCGGCAGTACCGTCACCGTCAAGGGACACATCGGAGCGGGCGTCAACCCCGCCCAGCTGGAACAGCGCATCATTGAGCCGGCGCTGCGGGACACCACGGTGGCACGCCGTGACATCCGCGCCGTCCCCGGCCCGCTCACACCGGCCCCCAAGGGCGGGTACTCCTCGAGCCTGGTGGTGACCGGCGATACCTTCACCGCCACCTACAACTTCGACGACGCCGCCAACGCCGAAATTGCTGCGAACGCCGGGCTCGGCGAACGCGCCATGGCTTGGGAGTTCGAAGACGCCGACGCCAATAGGCAGGGCCTGACCATCGCCGAGTACGGCGAGCCGGGCGGCCCCGGCATGGGCGGCTGCCCCAACGGCCCGCTGCAGTCCGGTCCTCCAGCTCCGTCCGGCATCACGGCCGCCAAGGTTTCCGGCGGACTGAAGCTGAACTGGACCCCGGCCGAAGCCATTCCCGGCACCCCCGCCATCACCGGCTACCGCGCCGTCGCAGTCGGCAAAACCGTGACCACGAACGAGCAGGTGGAGATCGGCAAGCGCCTCTCCGGACAGGCGGCAACCGGCACCACCATCACCGGCCTTTCGGCCAGCGAGGAATACGACGTCTATGTGGTCGGCATCAGCGGCGTCGGAGAGTCTTTCCCCGCGGCGCACGCCATCCCGCTGACGGACACCACACCCCCAACGGTCTCCGCTACCCCCAACGGCGCTACCTCGCCTGTGGCCAAGACGGTCACACTGACCGCCAGCGAGACGGGCAGCGACATCTACTACACCACCGATGGTTCCGACCCCCTTTTGGCTGGAGGCGTGCTTTCTAACAAAGCGATCCGGTACACCGCTCCGATGGAGATTGCGTCCACGGCCACCCTGAAGTTCGTGGCGTTCGACCCCTCCGGCAATGTCTCGGCTCCCGGCGAGGCCCTCTTCACGATCACCAACGATCCTGTACCCGCCGCTCCAACCTTCTCAGGGGCACCCGTGGTGGGCCAGGGCACGGCAACACTGACATGGACGGCCCCGGACCCGGGCGCTGCCGGCCTGACGATCACCGGCTACACCCTCCAGGCCTACACCGCTGACGGCGCAGCGTTCGGCGCTCCGAAGACGGCAGCCGGCACCGCAACGTCCCTCGTCTATGACGGACTCGCGGGCGACACGGCTTACCAGTTCACGATCAGGGCCAGCAACGCCAACGGCACCGGACCGGAATCAGCCAAGACCGCCGCCGCCACCGCGCAGGGCGCCGTCGTGGCGGTCGCCGGACCGGACCAGAACGTTGTCCGGCGCACCACGGCCACCACGGTCACCCTGGACGGCACAGGCTCCACCACCGCCGGCGCCACCTACCAGTGGGCACAGGTCCTGACCGGGCCAACCGATCCGGACAAGGTCACGCTCACCGGTGCCACCACGCTCAAGCCGACGTTCAGCCTCCCGGTCTTCAGGACCCCGATGACGAACAACGCGCTCACGTTCCGGCTCACGGTCAAGGTCGGCACGACCACCCGGACGGATGACGTCAAGGTAGTGCCCGTGACGGACCGGGTAACCGTCGGCGTCGCCCAGTGGAGGACAGGCGACCTCAGGATTGACGGCACCAGCTCGGTGGTCGGCGGAACCATCACCCTCCGGGTCGGCGGGCCGACGGGCAGGCTCCTGGGCCAGGCAGCCGTCACCGCGGCAGCGGCACCGGAAACGGGCGGCGTCTACAGCCTGCGGCTCCGCAACGCAGCAGCCGGCACCACCAACCCGGGCACCGTGTGGGTTGAATCAACCCTCGGCGGCACGGCAGGCCCGAAGGCGGTAACCAGCAAGTAAGTCCTAAACCACCGAAGTCCGGTGGCCGGCGGCATCAGCCGCCAGCCACCGGTCTTCGTTGTGTTCGGTCTTCGTTGTGTTCGGGGTTCGCTTGTTTTCCGTGTGGCCTAGGAGCTGCTGGTGGCGTCCTGCACCTCGCCCACCAGTTCCTCGATGATGTCCTCGAGGAACAGCACACCGGTGGTGTTCCCCCGCTCGTCGAAGACCCTGGCCACGTGGGCGCCGGTGCGGCGCATGGTTGCCAGGGCATCCTCCAGGTCACTGCCGCGGAAGGTCGAGGCCAGCCGGCGGATCCGCTTCTCCGGGACGGGCCGGCTGAACTTCTCCGCAGTGGTGAGGTCCATGACGTCCTTCAGGTGCAGGTAACCGGAGGGGTCGCCGTCGTGGTCGGTCAGGATGTACCGGGAGTAACCGTGCTCGGCCACCGCCCGCTGGATGTCTGCCGGTGTCGCAGACGCCGGCAGCAGCACCATCTCGGCGATGGGCACCTCGACGTCGGCCACGGTCTTTTCGGTGAACTCGAAGGCCGCAGTGAGGGCACCGGTGTTATCGGTCAGGACGCCTTCCCTGGTGGACTGCTCCACGATGTTTGCCACCTCGTCCAGGGTGTAGGCGCTGGTGGCCTCGTCCTTGGGCTCCACCCGGAACAGGCGGAGGATGGAGTTGGCGATGCCGTTCAGGGTCCAGATCACCGGCTTGAACAGGCGTGCCACCATCACCAGCGGCGGGGCCAGGATCAGCGCTGCGCGGGTGGGGACCGAGAACGAGATGTTCTTGGGGACCATCTCGCCGAGGACCACGTGCAGAAAGGTCACCAGCAGCAGCGCCGCCACGAAGGCGATGACTCCGATCGCTTCCCCGGACAGGGAGGTCAAGCCCAGCGGGATCTCCAGCAGGTGGTGGATCGCCGGCTCGGAGACGTTCAGGATCACCAGCGAGCAGACCGTGATGCCCAGCTGGCTGGTGGCCAGCATGAGCGTGGCATGCTCCATCGCCCACAGGGTGGTTCTCGCGGCCTTGCTGCCCGCCTCCGCCATCGGCTCGATCTGTGACCGGCGGGCGGAGATGACGGCGAACTCGGCGCCGACAAAGAAGCCGTTGACCACCAGCAGGACGGCGAGCCAGATGATGCCCGGAAGGTACTCACTCATGGGTCAGCTCCTGTGTGAGGCTGTCGATAATCCTGTCATGCGCGCTCTTGGGTGGCTCTGCCCATTCCTCCGGCGTGAATTTCAGGCGCCCAACGTGGGTGCCGGCCACCCGCTCCACGCGGAGCATGCCGCCGTCGATGGCCACCTCGTCGCCGAGTTCCGGGATGCGGTCGAGCCGGTCCGCGACGTAACCGGCCACCGTGTCGTAATCCTCGCCGTCGGGCACGGCAATGCCGGTCCGGTCCAGGAGCTCATCGGGGCGCAGCGAGGCATCGAAGGTGATGGACCGTCCGGTCCGGACCACGCCCACGCGGGCACGGTCGTGCTCATCCTCCAGCTCGCCGACGATCTCCTCCACCAGGTCCTCCAGGGTGACGATGCCGGCCGTTCCGCCGTGCTCGTCGGAGACAATGGCCACCTGGAGGCCCTGCTTGCGAAGCAGCACCAGGAGGGAGTCGACGCCCATGGACTCGGGGACCATGAGCGGTTCGATCATGAGATCCGCCGCGAGGACGCGGGCGCGCTCCTCGAGGGGCACGGCAAAGGCCTGCTTGACGTGGAGCACGCCGAGCACGTCGTCGCGGTCCCGGCCGATGACCGGGAACCGCGAATAGCCGGTGGCGGTGGCCAGCGCGATAATCTGCTCGGCCGTGTCATCGGTGTTCACGGCGGTCATCCGCACGCGCGGGGTCATGACATCCGCCGCACTGTGCTCGGAGAAGCGCAGCGTCCGGTGCAGCAGGGCGGCGTGGTCCAGGTCAAGGACACCTTCGAGCGCGGAGCGGCGGACTAGCGAACTCAGTTCCTCGGCGCTGCGGGCACCGGACAATTCCTCTTTGGGCTCGATGCCAAAGGACCTGATGATGGCGTTCGCCGTGTTGTTGAACAGCAGGATGACGGGCTTGAACACCGTGGTGAACAGGGTTTGAAACGGGACCACCACCCTGGCGGTGGCAAGCGGCAGGGCCAGGGCAAAGTTCTTGGGAACCAGCTCGCCGATCACCATCGAGAAGATGGTGGCGATGAAAATCGCGACGACGGCGCCCACCCCGGGCACGAGACCTTCCAGGAACCCGGCCGCAGTCAGCGGACCGCTCAGCAGCTTGCTGATGGCAGGTTCAAAGGTGTATCCGGTCAGGAGGGTGGTGAGGGTGATGCCCAGCTGCGCACCGGAAAGGTGCGTCGAGGTGATCTTCAGGGCCTTGATGGTGGGGGCGAGGCGTTTCTCACCCCGGGCCTGGCGCGCTTCCAGGTCGTTGCGGTCAAGATTGACCAGGGCAAACTCGGATGCGACGAAGAATCCGGTGCCGACTGTCAGGATCAGGCCGATCCCGATCATGATCCATTCATTCATTGGGGGCGCCCCTCTCCCGTGCTGACCGGCGTGCCGATCAAATGGGTGAGGGGCCAG
The DNA here is from genome assembly GCF_030815865.1 of Arthrobacter globiformis. Lineage (NCBI taxonomy): Bacteria > Bacillati > Actinomycetota > Actinomycetes > Micrococcales > Micrococcaceae > Arthrobacter > Arthrobacter globiformis. The sequence continues at coordinate 331,500 of NZ_JAUSXI010000001.1, read as the reverse complement.
GGCATATGTGAAGGAGGGTCGTCCATAGTGCCCCCTACTATATCGGGTGTTTCTTGGCGGCCTGTTTCGACCGCTTTCCCGTCCGGCGGGGACGCTTACGCTGCCGCCTGGATGCTTCTGGGGTAAGCGGCCATCAGCGCGGCGGACGGGAACCAGACAATCCCGACCACGGTAAAGACTTGGGACCTGAGGTGCGGCGGGCTCAGATGGTTGCGCAGAAAGAGCATCGCGGCGGCGGTGGACGCCGTGAAGACGCCGGACAGGCCAATGGCGACGACCGTCCAGGCCGTTCCTATGTCGACGGCGGCGCCGACTGTCAGCAGGCCGGTGCGAAGAAGCCGGCCATCATGACGGCGTACGGCCGCGCACGCGTGGGACGGACTGTCTCGCACAGCGCACCCAGCAGGCTGCCGACGGCGAAGGAGGTCACCACGAGTGCGCCGTCGCTGGGTGATCCGATCCATCCAATCGAGAGGGCGATGGCGGCGATCGCCAGCCAGCCCTGGCCAAGCTGGCTCAGCGTGGAGGCGGCGGTGACTACGGCCAATGGGCGGTGGCTGAAGATCCGGTGCAGCCCGGCCGCGACCGCCTGCCACGGTGAAATCCTGGGTGCTGAATGCGACTTCAGTCGGGGATCACGTCGGCGACGAAGCTGGAAAGCCCGCCCATGTAGAAGGGCGAGGCCGCCCCGGAAGCGGCCACGAGCAGGGCGGGGCGCCGGGCGCGGTCGAGGGCGGCGCCGACGAGCGGCGCAGCGAAGACGCTCGGGCCGAGGGACACGGCCACCAGCGCACCCCCGATCCCCACATCGTTCATCTGCTGCACAGCGAGGATGGGGATCGCCACGGCGGAACCGGCCATGGCCATTCTCGGGGGTATCGAAGCCGCAAGGTATCCGGGCGCACTCATGGACCGGCAGGGACCGCCTTTCTGGGATGTGTTGCTTCGACCATAGTCCATGATCGGCGGGCTGCTGAGGCCGCGGCGTTGACGCCGGCTACCTACATGGCGTGGTCACTGTGGCTGGTTGCGGCGGGTGTGTTCCTGCTGCTCTGACGAAAAGCCGGGCATTAATCCTTGAACTCGCTCGTAAGCACTTCGAACTCCTCGACCCCAAGGACCTGCAGATGCTGTTCGGCGCTCGTCTCAGAGCGGATCCTGTCTGCTACCTGCCGGCTGTCCGCGAGGACCTTCTCGTCGTCCCAAAGCGAGATGGATAGTGACTTGCTATCGGCCCCGTACAGATAATAGAGGCCGCGGCATCCCGGCAGATCAAGCACCTGCCTGATGGTGTCGTCGGTGGGCGCACCGGTACTTTCCGGCCCAGGACGGTACGTGCTGACTCTTGCGAACATCTTGTTACCCCGATTCGGCGCGACGGAGACTGCTCGTCACGGCTGGCTCCTGCTCCCAAGTGGCGTGGCCTCCTCCAACAAGTAGGGATCTAATCACGCCCGGGTACAAGGGCAACCCGGAAGTTGTGCTCGCTCCTTTCCCAGGTCGAGTGCGAGGCTAGAGCTTTCCATTGGTTCTGGCCTGTTGCGCCAGGTCGGCAGCCCATGGCCGGATGCCGTGGTGGAACAGCATGCCCTCGGGTAATCCCTGAACGCTCACAATGGAATCGGAGATGTCTATGGTGATCTTGGAGTTTGCCATGGGGGCGTTGATGATATGCAGGTCGCCAAAGGATTTTGGGAGCACGGGATCCAGCCACAGGCCGCCGCGGGCAACGTCGGCATAGTAGCCCATCAGGCTTTTCACCAGTTGAATGGGGGTGGTTGCGGCCCATGCTTGCGGGGAGCATGCCGTGGGGTAGGGGATGGGTTCGTCGAATTGCTCCCGGCTGAATCCGCAGAACAACTCGGGCAACCGACCCTCGGAGTACTCCGCGGCCTCAAACAGAGCGGTGGAGATGCGCTGCGCCTGCTCGACGAGGCCGTAACGGAGGAGCCCGGCCGCGATGATCGCGTTGTCGTGGGGCCAAACAGATCCATTGTGGTAGCTGGCTGGGTTGTAGGCGCCCATGTCGCTGGCCAACGTCCGCACGCCCCAACCGCTGAACATCTCAGGGGACATCAGCCGGTCGGCCACCGATGCAGCCTTGTCCTTGTCAACGATGCCAAACAAGAGGCATTGCCCCATATTGGATGCGCACGCGTCGACCGGGCGCTTGTCGCCGTCCAAGGCGACGGCGTAGTAACCGCGGTCCGGCAGCCAGAACCGTTCGTTGAACTGTTTCTTCAATTGCGCCCCCAGCTCCCGGTACTCAGCCGCCAAGGCCAAGTCGCCGGCGTCGTGGGCTAACCACGACCGCGCCATATACGCGCTGTAGACGTAGGCCTGCACCTCGCACAAAGCGATTGGTGGCTCGGCCATCCTGCCATCGGCAAAATTGATGCCGTCCCAGGAGTCCTTCCAGCCTTGGTTGATCAGCCCTTGGTCGTTGAGCCGCTCATACTCGACAAACCCGTCGCCGTCCTTGTCCCCATAGTGGCGGATCCAGTCCAGCGCCCGGTCAACATGGGGCAGCAGGTTGGAGATGGTTTCTGCGGCGAATCCCCAGCGGCTAACTTCGCCGAACAAGGCCACAAACAACGGGGTGGCATCGACGCTGCCGAAGTAGGCTTGTTTTCCGCCCAAGGCCAGCCCGCTGGAGAGATCGAACCTGACCTCGTGGAGGATCTTCCCCGGCTCCTCCTCGCTCATTACATCCACCACCTGCCCCTGACGATCCGCCAGAGTCTGAATGGTGCCGAAAGCCAGGGACGGGTCAACAGGCAGAGCCATGAGGGACGCCCACAGCGAATCCCGGCCAAACAAAGCCATGAACCATGGGGCACCAGCCGCCACCACGATCCGGTCCGGATGGTCGGGGTCCTCAATCCGAAGCGCACCAAGGTCGTCGTAGCTGCGCCGGAGGGTCCGCTCGATCGAAGGGTTGCCCATTTTCAGCACGGGAATCTTGGCCACCCACTCCTGGTGGCGCCTGTCGCGAGGCGATATCTCGCCTTCATTCGGCCGGACGAAACGTGCGGCGGAGCCGCTTCCGCCGTCGAAAGGGACGACGCTGATGGTGGTACTCCACTGTGCGTGCGGTGGGATAGCGAAGTGGTAGGCCAACCCCTCGGGGGCGACGTCTGCGCCCTCGGCCGTTACCACTACACCTTTCCGGACGTCCTGCCAGGCGGCCCGGATGGTTAGCGAGTCGTCTTGCGCTTCACGGGACTCTTTCCAGCGGCGCTGGATGCGGGCCTCTTTCACCTCGAAGAGGTCCGCGAAGTCCACCTCGACCCGGAGGGTAAGGACGCACTCGGCAATGGCCGCCGAGTAATTTTGGACAGTGATCCGCTCCAGGATGCCGGCGCCCACCTCACGGAGGCGTTCGACGATCAATGGGCTGTCCGCGTGTCCGTCCGGGCGCGGGACACGGCCGACAAACAGGGCACGGTAGGGTTCCTTCGTCTTCGCCCCCAGCGGCTCCAGTGGGGCGCCATTAATGAGTACCAGCCAGCAGGACAGTATTCGGGTGTCCTCGACAAAAACGCCGTGGGGATACTCGGTGTGGATATCGCCGTTTGCCGCAGAGATGCAAAATGATGAGCCCTCCACAAGAGTGACCGAGCCCGGCCCCGGCGACCCTGCAGCAGTGTCAGCATTCCATCCAGCCATCCGGGCTCCTTCAGAATTGACCTGAACGCCACCTCCGAGGGCTGCCCGCGCGTGGAATCTCTCGGCTGCGACGGCCGGCCCTCGTTCAATGACGCTACGCCGGTGCGCCGCGTGATTCCAGCCCTCGCTTTCGCAGCTCAGTACCCTTCGCCAACAGATCGGGGCGCTATCGCGATGGCCCGTACAATACGAGCGAAGGCACAGCGAGCAGGAGCATGATGGCCGAGGCAACAATTGACGCGGTGATGACCGAACTGGCCGCGCTCGACGATCCAAAAATGCGCGAGGCGAACCAGAGGCGCGGCGACGACCACGGTGTGAACCTGTCTGCGTTGCGCGCGGTCGCGAAGCGGCTGAAGACGCAGCACGAGCTGGCCCGTGACTTGTGGGCCACGGATGACACCGCCGCCCGGTTGCTGGCGCTGCTGATCTGCCGGCCTAAGGCCTTCGACCTTGAAGAACTGGACGCCATGCTGCGCCAGGCCCGCGCACCCAAGGTGCATGACTGGCTGGTGAACTACGTGGTGAAGAAAAGCCCGCATGCCGAAGATCTGCGCGTCGCCTGGACTGACGACCCGGACCAGGTGGTCGCGAGTGCTGGCTGGGCCCTGACCACGGAGCGGGTCGCGAAGAAGCCCGAGGGCCTGGACCTGCCAGGGCTGCTGGACACCATCGAGGCGGAAATGAAAGACGCCCCGGACCGGTTGCAGTGGGCCATGAACCACACCCTGGCGCAGATCGGCATCGAGCACGGACACCACCGGGCCCGGGCCATTGACATCGGTGAACGGCTGGAAGTCGTGAAGGATTACCCGACCCCGCCGAACTGCACCTCGCCTTTCGCGCCGATCTGGATCAATGAGATGGTGAGCCGGCGCGGCGAGGCCTAACGTGGCCCATGGCAGCCGGTTCACTCAGATCGTCGGCCCCGAGTACCCTGCCAAGACGGGTTATGGCCGGACCTCCCTCCACTTTTGGAATGGACGTAGCCTGACAGGATGGACAACCGAACCGAGGCACGCGAGTTCCTGGTCTCCCGCCGTTCCCGGATCACTCCGGAGCAGGCAGGACTGGAACCGATTGGCGGCCGACGGCGTGTTCCCGGCCTTCGCCGGGAAGAAGTGGCACGCCTCGCCGGCGTCAGCGTTGAGTACTACACCCGCCTCGAACGCGGAAATCTCAGCGGCGCCTCCGACAGCATCCTTGACGCGATATCGCAGGCCCTGCAGCTGGACCGGGCCGAGCACGACCACCTCTACGACCTCGCCCGCGCAGCGAACACCACATCCCGGAGCCGGACCAAGAGCACCCCCGCCACCGTGCAGCCAGCAATGCAGTACCTGCTCGATGCGATAACCGGAGCCCCGGCGTTCATCGCCAACAACCGGATGGACATCGTGGCCGCGAATGACCTTGGTTACGCCATGTACTCCGACATGTACCGCGGCACAGCGCGCCCCGCGAACCACTCGAGATTCATCTTCCTGGACCCGCTCTCCCACAATTTCTACCCCGACTGGGACCGGGCAGCGAACGTCAACGTCGCGATCCTCCGCCGCGAGGCCGGCCGCAACCCGCATGACAAGCGCATCGCCGAACTCGTGGGTGAACTCTCCATGCGCAGCAACGAATTCCGCACGCGCTGGGCAGCCCACAACGTCCGCCGCCACTACTCCGGAACCAAGACCTTCCGCCACCCCGTCGTCGGCCTCCTGGAACTGACGTACGCGGCCATGGAACTCGAAGACGACCCCGGCCACACGCTCACGGTCTACCCCGCAGTCCCCGGCAGCCCGTCCGACGAAGCACTCCGGCTGCTCGCGTCGTGGGCCGCGACCGAGCGAATCGCGGAAACGGCAAGGGCGGCCAGCCGGGCCTAATCCACCCACACCCCTTGACCGTGATTCCCGTCACTGCTTTACTAAATGAACTTCATTCATTTATATCCGGCACCACGGACCGGGATTGGGTAAGCCCCGACGTCCCGGGCGGGGGTGTGGCACTGACGGCGTTGCCACCGCTTCCCTGCACCTGTGGTGTCCATGAGCGGGCTTCTGCTTGTTCTCATGCCATTCCCGCCGCCGGTGCCGGCGGCCTCAACGCTTAGGAATCCCATGAGCTCAGCCTCTGACACGCAGACCCCCACCGACGGGAGCCGGCCGGCCAGCGAGACCGGAAGGACGGGCAACGGCTGACGCCGGGTGCTTGGCGTGCCCTCCCTGGTTCTACTGGGCCTGGTCTACATGGTGCCCCTCACCATATTCAGCACCTACGGCATCGTCGTCGAACTGACGGGCGGGCGCCTCTCCGCGGCCTACGCCGCCGCCCTGGTGGTCATGCTCTTCACCGCCCGGTCCTACGGCCGGATGGCCCAGGCCTTTCCGTTCGCAGGATCCGCCTACACCTACGCCACAAGGTCATTCGGCGCCGGTCTGGGCTTCATGTCCGGCTGGTCCCTGCTGCTGGACTATCTGCTCCTGCCGATGATCAACTACCTGCTCATCGGCATCTACCTCAATGCCGCCTTCCCGGCCGTCCCGGCATGGCTGTTCATGGTCATATCCATCGCAGCCGTGACCGCACTGAACATCCTCGGTATCACGGCGGTGGCCAGGGCAAACTTCGTGGTGGTGGGGCTCCAGGCTCTCTTCATTGTGCTGTTCGTCGGACTCGCCTGGGCCTCCGTCTCGGGAGCGGGAAAGCTGGACCTCCTTGCCCCCTTCGCCGGAGTCGACGGCGCCGAAGGCTTCTCACCGATCTTGGCGGGGTCCGCCGTCCTGTGCCTGTCCTACCTGGGATTTGATGCCGTCTCAACGTTTGCGGAGGAGGCAAAGAACCCGCGGCGGAGCATTCCGCGGGCCATCATGCTGACCACCGTCCTCGCGGGGCTCATCTTCCTGGGGCTGGCCTATATCAGTCACCACCTGCTTCCCGTCGGCACCTTTGCCAACACGGACGCCGCGGCTATCGAAGTGGTAGGCGCCGCCGGCGGTAACATCCTGGTCGCGTTTTTCACCGCCGCGTACATTGCCGGAAGCCTCGGGTCGGCGCTGACTTCGCAGGCCTCGGTTTCGCGAATCATCTACTCGATGGGCCGCGGCCGCGTACTGCCCGCGGTCTTCGGCCGCCTTCATCCGCGGTGGGGCACGCCTGTGGTTCCGATCATCGTCACGTCGGGAATATCGCTACTGGCGCCCTGATCCTCGACCTGACGACCGTGTCCTCGCTGATCAGTTTCGGGGCCCTCGTCGCCTTCTCGGTGGTCAACCTGTCCGTCATCAAGCACTACTTCATCGACCAGAAGAACCGCGGAGCCAAGGGCCTGCTGCACAACCTCCTGCTCCCGGGAGTCGGCTTCGTGCTGACACTGTGGCTCTGGACCAGCCTAAGCGGGCTCTCGTTCTCGCTTGGCCTCTCGTGGGCAGCACTGGGTCTCGTCTACCTGGCCTGCCTCACCCGCGGGTTCCGCCGCCCAACGCCACATCTGCAGCTCGAGGAGGCCTGACCGAGGGAACCTACTTCGCGTTGACGAAGCAGCCGAACTCCGCGGCATCGACATTGCAGCTCACTCCGAATCCGCCTACCTGATGGATGAGGAACCCGTGGAACTCGGCTCCCCGCAGCGGGTCTGAGAAGTACCGGGTCCAACGCCCACGCAGGGTCTGGCACGGACAGTGTCAGGCCCTCCGTGTGCGCCGGCTCCGTGCCGGGCTACCCCGCCTGCTCCGCGTACTCAGCAGCCTGCCCGCCCACTTGCCCCAGGTAGGCCTCGGACTGGTTGTAGGACCAGATGGCATCGGTCCAGCCCTGATCGGTGGTGAGGTCCCGGCCGCCGGCGCACAGGTAGCCCGCCGCACTCAGGGCGGCGTCGTCGATATTGTGCGGATCGGCCACCCCGTCGCCGTTGGCGTCCCGCCCCGCCAACTTCCACGTGGACGGAATGAACTGCATGGGTCCGACGGCGCGGTCCCAGCGGGTGTCGCCGTCGAGCGCGCCGGCGTCCGTGTCGGCAATGGCGGCGAAGCCGTCGCCGTTGAGGCCGGGGCCGACGATCGGACCGCTCACGTCTCCCGAAGCCGTGAGGCGGCCTCCGCCGAGGGCGCCGTGCGCGGATTCGACAAACCCGACGGCGGCTAGCGTGTTCCAGCCGATCCCGCACGCCGGCGCGTCGGCATTCGCCATGCCGGCCGCGGCAACGTACGCCCGAAGAGCCCGTGCAGGAATTCCAGTCTGCGCAGCGGTCCGGGCCAACCAGCCCGGCTCAACGGTCCTCGTGATGTTCACGGCATGCTTACTGCCACTTGCCAGCGGCACGAACTTCCCCGCCGCCTGCGGCGGAGCCGGTTGGGCCGCAGGCGTTCCGTTGCCCAGGAGCCAGAAGGCGCCCGCGGTGATGGCGCAGAACGCGAAAAGGCTGAGGACCGCGAGGCGTTTCAGACGAAGCACGGAACAGCCTAACCCGGCGGACGCCCGCGATTTGCCCACCCGGCACACAACGGCGTCACACGCCTGTTGCGCTGATACTGAGTGCAGGACTAATGACTCTCCTGGAAGACTCCAACAGCACGCTTGCGCTGCACAAATGTATTGACAAACTTTTGGCCTCGCGGTCTACTTTTACGCAGAGCACCGAACATGATGCACGCGACACCGTACGCGTGGACAGGCTTCCATCAGAGCCCGTGGGGGCGGTGCACCAGCGGCCTACAGGCCCGCATATATGGCATCCGGCAGGCACTGCGTGCGCAGAGATCCCGGAGCGCCCTGCCGCCTAGTGAGCGGTCCAAGAATCTGAACATCCCGGAACTTTGAACAGCCCAAAGGACGACTATGCCCAGCACCACCAAGACCATCGATATCCATGTAAATGACCGCCAGATCCTGGACGAGAGGCTCGATGCCGCCGTCAAGAACCTGCAGGAAGAGGCCATGCTCACCGGGACCCACGGCATCATCGTCACGCGCAACAGGCCCGGAAGCTACACCGCCACGCTTTCCGACCAGGTTCCGTTCGGCACGACCCGCGAAATCATCCTCTAAACTGTGGGGACCTTAACCGTCCCCGGTATCCGGGAATACCTGACGGCGCCCGCTCGTTGACCCCTGCGAATGTGCGCCGACCGGCGCTCAGCCGAAGGAGTAAAAACCATGGCAACTGACTACGACGCCCCTCGCGTGGCCCAAGAGGACCAGCCGGCCAACGAATCCCTGGAGGCCATCCAGTCCCGGCAGGGCGGATCCCAAACTGCCCTGCTTGATGTCGAAGAGGCCGACACCGCCGAAGGCATCGACCTTCCCGGTGCCGACCTGTCGCACGAAGAGCTGCTGATCCAGGTTGTTCCGGTGCAGGAGGACGAGTTCACCTGTATGTCCTGCTTCCTGGTCCACCACCGCAGCCAGCTCGCGCGGGAAAAGGACGGCAAGAAATACTGCTCGGAGTGTGAGGGCTAGTACTGGAGGGCTAGTCCTACAGGGCCAGCACTGAGAAGATATCGCTGTGCTGGCCCGGCTCCGATCGTCCTGGACCGCCGTTGTTCCCGTCGTCGGCCTGATCGTGCTGGCCGTGACGTGGGGAGTTTCTCCCGGGCCGGTGTTGGCTGGCGCCATCGCGGGGCGGTTCTAGTGGGAGCCGTCCTGGCGGCGGTGCATCACGCCGAAGTGGTGGCCGAGCGCATCGGCGAGCCCTTCGGTTCGCTCGTGCTTGCGGTTGCCGTTACCGTCATCGAGGTGGCCCTCATTGTCACCTTGATCGCATCCGGTGGCGAGGGGAGCCATTCGCTGGCGCGGGACACCGTCTTCGCCGCCGTCATGATCACGGCCAACGGCATCGTCGGGATTGCCCTGCTCGTGGGCGCCCGCAGGTATGGCATCCCACGGTTCAACCCGGAGGGAGCGGGTGCCGCCCTGGCCGTGGTCACCACGCTGGCTACCCTGACGCTGGTCCTGCCGACCTTCACGTCGTCGCGGCCCGGACCTGAGTTTTCTCCCCTTCAGCTGGGCTTCGCGGCCGTGGCTTCGTTGTCGCTTTACGGCGTGTTTGTGTTGACCCACTGTCCGCCACCGCCACTTTTTCCTTCCTGTCCTGTCGCCAAGGGACGGCGAGGACGACCTGCATGGCCCCACGCCCACCAAAAAGGCCACCTACACAGCATCGGCCTGACGAATCACCGTTGTGCAGGGCCGCGCCACCCGACTGCAGGGAGCCATCCACCTGGTCCTGTTCGCGGCGTTCCTCTTCCTCGCCAGTTCCCGTAGGCACTTCGATATCATGGCTTCATGACTTCCCCTTCAGGAAGCGACGAAGACCTCCTGCTCGAGCGGCAGCTCTGCTTCGCTCTGGCTGTCGCCTCGCGCACCGTCATCGGCGCCTACCGGCCCGTGCTGCAGGAGCTGAACCTGACCCACCCGCAGTACCTGGTGATGCTCGCACTGTGGGAGAAGAGTCCGCGTTCCGTCAAGGAAATCAGCGACGCACTCCTCCTGGTCCCGGCCACCCTGTCCCCCTTGCTCAAGCGGCTCGAAGCCTTGGGATATGTCACCCGCCGCCGCGTTCCCGGCGATGAACGTTCCCTTGCCGTCGGCCTGACCCCCGAAGGAGCCGCGCTCCGCGACAAAGCAATGGGCGTGCCCGGCACCATGCTCGCCAAACTAGGCCTCACCCGTGCCCAGGCGGAGGACATCCACGTTGCCATGACGCAGCTCATCGAATCCGCGCAGATCGATCACACGCTCCAGGCTGACCCCAACGTGGAAGACGAAGCAACGGCCTAGTTACCGCCGCCAAGCGCGAAACTGCCTCGGCGCGAACGGGCACTTGCGGCCCCGGACCATGGCCTCCTCAAAATGTCGCACCCTCCGCCTAGTCTGGGAGTGTCGGGTTAGGGGATGCCGGGCAAAGAGTTCAGAGGGCAAGGATTTCCGGAAGGAGGCGCGGCATGGAGGTCCAGGCGTTCGTCACCGATGACGAGACGTGGGTTCCAGCTGTCGCCTTCACGGACCTGGAGGATTCACTGCTAGCCGGCACCCTGAGCGTTCCGCTGCCGTCGTTCCTCACAGCCGACGAGGCCCTCGGTCTGGTGGGGTCGTCCGACCGGCTCATCGCGTGGGCAACAGCCATGAAATTGAGCGCCCTTGCACGGGTCGAAGAAGCGATCGGCGAAGAATCTCCCCGGCGCCAAGAAAACCAGCCGGTACGGTTCGGCGGGGAGGAAGCCCATGCGCTGGCCGTCAGTGAAGTGTCCACCGCCTCTGCCCTCTCGGAAAGCACCGCCGCACGCTGGCTGAACGATGCCGCGGACCTGACGGCGTCCCAATGGGAGGTCCTCGAGGCGGTCCAAGACGGGGAAATCTCCGAGGCGCACGCCCGGATCATCCTCGACCAGGCCCGATCCCTCCCCGCCGAACAGGCCGAAAAATTCTCGCGGCTTGCCCTGCGACGCACACGGACCCGGCAAGGCCGCCTCCGCACCCCAGCCGAATTGCGGACATGCCTGCGGCGGCTGCGCGAGCGCCTTCACCCCGAAAGCCTCGAGGCCCGCAGAGAGTCTGCCCAGCGTGAGCGCGGCGTCTGGTTCTCGGCCGAACCCGACGGCATGTGCACCCTCACCGCACGCCTGACAGCGGAAATCGGGCTGGCGCTTTTCAATGGGCTCGACCACGATGCACGGCAGGCCAGCACACGGGCTGCAGACCCCAGAGACGTTCCTGGGGCCGGCACTGCTCCCGACCACCACACGCTGTCCGAGTTGCGCGCTGATGCATTCACCTACCGTTTTCTGGGCGCATCTGATGAACCAGAGTCCGGGGCATTCCGTGCCGAGGTTGTGGTGACCATTCCCGTCGGACAGGTCCTCGGTGACGGCGTCCATTGGTCCGAGGCGCTCTCCACAGGTGAACTGGAAACGGCTGGGCTCCAAGCAGGGTCACTTGGAACAGCTGAGCTCGAACTGGCTGAGCTCCAGGGCTACGGCCCAATCGATGCTGCCACGGCCCGGCGCATGGCTGTCTTGGCGCCCACATGGCAGCGGCTCTTCACAGACTGCACCACCGGCCAGGCCCTGGGCGTGGGCCGCACGGCCTACCGTCCACCGCAGGCGCTTCGCCGGTACCTGAACTGCCGGGACGGGACCTGCCGCTTCCCGGGATGCACCCGCCGGGCCACCGCCTGCGAACCTGACCACACCATCGAATGGCAGGACGGTGGCACCACCGACGCCGGCAACCTGGCAATGCTCTGCCGAAGACACCATGCACTGAAGTCCATCGGCGCTTGGACCTACACGCACGCCGGCGCGGGCAACCTCAGCTGGCATTCACCGCTGGGACGGGCCTACGTTACCGAACCAGCACCTTTCGGCATGCGCGGCCACCCAGTCGAGCCACCGGAACCAACACTGAAACCACCGGATCACGCCACCGCACCAGAACCTCCGCCCTTTTAGGGGAATGGCGCCTGGTGCCGGATCGTTAGGACTGGGTCCACGGCCCAGCCCTGCCCTGTGGCAGCGCGACGTACCTGCTTCCCTGAGTCCATGATGGACAAGGAAGACAGCTCCGACTTGCCCCGCGATCCACACCTGAGGGAAGACGTAGTGCCCGGCGCTGACCAGCAGGCACAAGACGGCGAGGGGAAGAGGCTGCCTCCGGGCCAGACCAACGCGGACCAGCAAGTGGCCGGGCTCGCTGCTGCCACCCACTACGGGGAGGCCGAGGACCCGGAGGCGGAAAGCGACGTGAACAAGCCGTTGTGAATGACGGGGCAGATGGGTCACCCCACCTGCCCGGTCCCTTTTGACGACGCCGGTCGGACGCCGCCGTAAGGTGGCTCCGGCTAGTCGGCGTTGCTCAATAATCCACACTTAGCCGGCGTCGACGACGTCCAGCCGGCTCGCACCGTCGTCGTCCTTCGCCTGCACCGGCGGCGCGGTGCGCGCCAGGACCAGCTTCAACACCAGCGGCGTCGCGGTGGCCACCAGCGCGGCCACGGCAAAGATGCCGAAACCCCAACTCTGGTTGCCGGAGCAGCTGGCCGCCCATCCGCGGGCCGAAAACCGCGCCGAACCGGCCGATGCCCGTGGTCCGGCCGATAGCTGTGGCCCGGCTCGCCGTGGGATACACGTGGGCGACGGCGGCGTACACCATGGTCTGCGCGCTGACGAGGAACACACCGGCAGCGAAGACCAGAACGTACGTGGCGATCAGCGGCAGGTGTGCCCCAAAGGAGTAGACGGCGGCCGCGGTCAGAGCGGACCAGATGATCGCCACGCGCACGGGACCAAACCTGCGGTACCTGTATAAAAAATCTCTCAGTCAGAGTCCGACGGCGGTGCCCGGAAGAAAATTGCCTCCGAAAGGTAGAATTTGTTGGCATGAGGACAGTCGCAGATAACCTTGAAAATCCTGATGACGTCCGCACCCGTATTGTGGTCACCGCCTACAGACTGTTTGCCCACCGCGGGATCCGCGACGTCGGGGTCGACGAGCTGATCCGCGCCTCGGGCGTCGCCAAGGCGACGTTCTACCGGCATTTCCCGTCGAAGGACGATGTGGCGCTGGCCTTTCTGAAGCGCCGCGACGAGCTGTGGATGCTCGGATCGGTGGTACCGGAAGCCCGGAGCAGGGCCGATAACCCTGAGGACCAGTTGCTGGCCATCTTCGACGTTTACGACCAGTGGTTCCAGGACGATGACTTCGAAGCGTGTTCCTTCGTAAAAGTGCTGCTGGAGATGGGGCCCGAGCATCCCCTGGGGCAGGCGAGCATCGGGTACCTGGGCAGGATCCGCCAACAGGTGCGGCTCCTGGCCGAGGAAGCGGGCCTGGATGACTCCGAGGCATTCGCCCTCTCCTGGCACATCCTCATGAAGGGCTCGATCATTGCCGCCGCCGAAGGTGACAAGCTGTCCGCCCGCCGCGCCCGGCATATGGCCAGCGGACTAATTGCCGACCACCGGCCCAAACATTTGCCGGCATAGTTTTACCTCAGGATCAACAACCAGCGACGGCGGTTAGCGCCTGGTTGTAGATCTTCAGGGCCGGCCGCATCCGCGGCCGGCCCCGGATGACTGCGTCAGCGCAGGTCGAAGCGGTCGAGCTCCATGACCTTCACCCACGCCGCGACGAAGTCGTTGACGAACTTCTCCCTGGCGTCGTCGCTCGCGTAGACCTCGGCCACCGCCCGAAGCTGGGAGTTGGAGCCGAAGACCAGGTCGACCGGTGTAGCGGTCCACTTCAGCTCGCCCGTAGCCACATCGCTGATCTCGTAGACGTTCTCCTCCGCCTCCGAAGCCTTCCACCGGGTGCCCGGTGCGAGCAGGTTGACGAAGAAGTCGTTCGTCAGGACCTGGGGCCGGTCGGTAAGCACACCATGCGCGGAGCCGCCCACGTTGCCGCCGAGGGCACGCATGCCACCGATGAGCGCGGTCATCTCCGGTGCGGAGAGATCCAGCAGGTAAGCCTTATCGAGCAGGAGGGTTTCCGGGGGAAGCTTCTCACCGGGGCGCACGTAGTTGCGGAACCCGTCCGCCCGCGGCTGCAGGTACTGGAATGACTCGACGTCGGTCTGGTCCTGGGAGGCGTCCGTCCGGCCTGGCCGGAACGGCACAGTAATGTTGAAGCCCGCGTCGCTCGAGGCTTTCTCCACGGCCGCGCAGCCGCCGAGGACGATCAGGTCCGCCAGCGAGACCTTCCTGCCACCGCTCTGGCCGCTGTTGAACTGCTGCTGCACGGCCTCGATCGCCTGCAGCGCGGCCTCCAGCTGCCCGGGCTGGTTGACCTCCCAGCCGCGCTGGGGCTCCAGGCGGATGCGGGCGCCGTTGACGCCGCCGCGCTTGTCGGTCTTGCGGTAGGTGGACGCCGCGGCCCACGCCGTGGTGACGAGCTGGGAAACGGAGAGGCCCGAGTCCAAGAGCTGGGCCTTGAGGGACGCGATGTCCTGTTCGCTGATCAGCTCGTGGTCCGCCGCCGGGATCGGGTCCTGCCAGAGCTGCGGCTCCGGGACCCAGGGTCCGAGCAGGTGCGGGCCCACCGGACCCATGTCGCGGTGCAGCAGTTTGTACCAGGCCTTGGCGAACGCCAGCGCGAACTCGTCCGGGTTTCCCAGGAAGCGCCGCCCGATTTCCTCGTAGGCCGGGTCGAAGCGCAGTGACAGGTCCGTGGTCAGCATGGTCGGCCGGTGCTTCTTCTCGGGATTGTGCGCGTCCGGAATGATCTGCGGGGCATCTTTGGCAACCCACTGGTGGGCGCCGGCCGGGCTCTTGGTGAGTTCCCACTCGTATTCGAACAGGATCTCCAGGAAGCGGTTGCTCCACTCCGTCGGCCGGTCGGTCCAGGTGACCTCGAGCCCGGAGGTGATCGTGTCGCCTCCCCTGCCGCTGCCGTGCGTGCTGATCCAGCCCAGACCCTGTTCCTCCAGGTTCGCGGCCTCCGGCTCGGGGCCCACGTGCGCGTCGGCATCACCGGCGCCGTGGGTCTTGCCGAACGTGTGCCCGCCGGCGATCAGTGCGAAGGTCTCCTCGTCGTTCATCGCCATCCGTTTGAAGGTCTCGCGGATAAACGCCGCAGCGAGCTTGGGATCCGGGTTGCCCATCGGGCCCTCGGGGTTGACGTAGATCAGGCCCATCTCCGTGGAACCTACCTCCTCCGCCATGGCACCTTCGCCGATGTAGCGCTCGTCGCCCAGCCAGGCGTCCTCGGGTCCCCAGAAGATCTGCTCGGGTTCCCACACGTCCTCGCGGCCGAAGGCGAACCCGAAGGTCTTGAAGCCCATTGACTCCAAGGCGACGTTGCCCGCAAGGACCAGCAGGTCGGCCCATGAGATCTTCTGGCCATGCTTCTGCTTCACGGGCCACAGCAGCCGCCGGGCCTTGTCCAGGTTCGCGTTATCCGGCCAGCTGTTCAGCGGAGCGAAGCGCTGGCTGCCCTCACCCGCACCGCCGCGGCCATCGTGGACCCGGTAGGTGCCGGCAGCGTGCCAGCTCAGCCTGATCATCAGGCCGCCGTAGTGGCCGAAATCCGCCGGCCACCAGTCCTGCGAGGTGGTCAGGACCTGAATGATGTCCTGCTTCAGCGCCTCGACATCGAGTTTCTGGAACTCCTCCCGGTAACTGAAGCCGGGGGCGAGCGGGTTGCCTGCCGGGTGGTTCGCATGGAGCACCGAGAGATCAAGTTGGTTCGGCCACCAGTCCGCGTTCGTCCGGGGCCGGTGCGCCTTCGGCTGCGGCGAGTCGATCGCCGGGTTCTCGCTCTCGCTGCCGTGCGAGGTCGCGCTGTCATGGGCAACCGGGCAGCCGCCCTCAACCTTGCTGTCCAGACCCTGGGCACTTCCCGGCGTGGGAACCGGAGGATGGTCCTGGCGATCGGTCATGTGCTTCCTTCCATATGGCCGAGGCCGCGGTCGGACTCGGGCAGCCGGTCTAACCCTCCTATTTGACCATGATCGGGTGGCGCGGCCAGAGCCCTCTTCGCAATTCCCTACAGGTGCCGGGCCAGGTCATCGCCGAAGCGCTCCGCGCCGGCAACGCGTCGCCGGGAAGAAAGGTCCTGAGCCTCTCGGGCACAATGGAAGGCATGACCCTCACGACTTTCGCCCTCATCCGCCATGGCCAGACAGACTGGAATGCGCAGCGCCGGCTGCAGGGATCCAGCGATATTCCGCTGAACGACGTCGGCCGCGGCCAGGCGCGCGACGCCGTCGCCGTCTTGTCCGGGCAGGCGTGGGACACGGTCGTATCCTCGCCGCTGAGCCGTGCGGCGGAAACCGCAGACCTGATCGCCGCCGGCCTCGGACTCACAGTGGCCCGGCATGTGCCGGAGCTCACCGAGCGCAGTTTCGGGCCCGCGGAGGGCCTGCAGGCTGGCCCGGAACTGGAGGCACTGCGCATCCCCGGCGGCTTCCGCGGGGCGGAAAGCGACGACGAAGCGGGCTCCCGGGGCCTGGCCGCCCTGGAGGCGCTGGCCGAGGAGTTCCGCGGACGGCGCGTTTTGGTCGTCGCCCACGGCACGCTCCTCCGCCTGTCCCTGGGCCGTGCCATCGGCAGCACCCTCGCAAGCATCGACAACGCCGTGCTCAACCTTGCCCACCACCACGCCGTCGACGGCTGGGAGCTCGAATACTTCAACGGCGAACGGGTAGTGGAGGCCGCCCGCAGCTAGGAAAATTGCTGCTGTCTCTGTCCCCGGGGGCCCGACAGGACTACCTTTTTCCTATGGCCCGGGCAAGCACAGGCTCTCCGGACCGGCAAGGAGTTTCTACTCAACGAGGAGTGGGGCCGGATATGAAGCCACGAACCATAATTCTAGGGATCATCGTGCTGCTGCTGGTCGCTGGCGGGGCGGCATTTTTGTACTTCAATAATTTGAGAAGCAGGGCTGCCGACTACAATCCGCAGATCACGCCGGCGGATTTCACGACGAAAATAACCAATAAGTACTTCGCCCTTCCGGTCGGCAAGAAAATGACCTATGGGACCGGCGGCGACAGGATCGAAATTGAGATCGTGCCGGAGAAGCGGGTCATTGAGGGCGTCGAAACGATCATCTACCTGGACAGGGAATTCAAGAACGGGCAGCTCGTCGAGGAGACCAAGGACTACTTGGCACAGCACAAGAACGGCGATGTGTGGTATTTCGGCGAGGACGTTGATAACTACAAGGACGGCAAACTGCAGGATCATTCCGGCAGCTTTATCCACGGGCAGGATGGGGCAAAGGCCGGCATATGGATGAAGGCCGAACAGCGCGTGGGCGACACCTACCGGCAGGAGTACTACCTGGGGCATGCGGAAGATATGCGGGACACCATCGCCACAGGCCAGACCGTTACAACGAGCATGGGCACCTACACGGACTGTGTGAAGGTGGACGACTGGACGCCGCTGGAGTTCAACTCGCGGGAGCACAAGTACTACTGCCCCGAGGTGAGCTCGCTGGTCCTGGTCGAGGAACCAAGCGGCAAGCGGTCAGAACTCACGAATATCGACCTGCCGTAAGGAAGCAACGTTCTGTGATGGGCTCGCGAGCGGGACAAAGGATTCGGAGGTGCCGAACAGTCCGGTCTTGACCGTCACTCAGGTCGTGTGGCCATCGTCGTCGTCGGCGTAGACCTGGCCGACTGGCCCGATCTTGTCTCCGTCTTCAGAAAGACGTTTCCGTTGCGCTGCAGCAGGTCATCAATGTTTTCGGAGTGAGCATGGCGTCGTCTTCTTAGATCTCAGGTGCTTGAGGTTCGCAGCGCCTCCTGCAGGACGCTGCACACGAACACGATAAGCATGCTTAGCAACCTGTTGCCAAGCATGCTTACTAATTTTCTGCATTATGACTCCCGGCCCTTGCGGAAGAAATACCAAGTGTGCTTACTATTTCCGGGTAATCAGGATTGCTGCCGATCCAGCACCGCTGGTTCTTCATCCTCAAGGAAAGAGAGCAACGATGACCGAGAACGCAGACGGCACCGGCGTGCCCGCTCCCGGCCTGGGCACCACCGGCGCGGGCACCACCGACTACACAGGCGCCACCGGCTACCGGGGCGATGACACCTCGAAGAAGGACGTGGCCAAGGATGAGGCCGAGAATGTTGCGGGCCAGGCTGCCGGCGCTGCCCAGAACGTGGCGGGGACGGCCGCGTCCGAGGCGAAGAACGTCGCCTACGAGGCGAAGAACAGCGCCAAGGATCTGCTGCACCAGGCAAAATCGGATCTCACCAGCCAGGCCGGCACCCAGCAGACCAAGGCCGCCGAAGGCATCCGCACCATCTCCTCGCAGCTGCGCACCATGGCCGACGCGCCGGACCAGCAGGGTGTGGCCTCGGACCTGATCCGGCAGGCCGCCGACCGCTCCGAGTCGGTCGCCTCCTGGCTGGACAACCGGGACCCGGGCTCACTGCTGGGCGAAGTGAAGTCCTTTGCCCGCCAGCGCCCCGGCACCTTCCTGCTCTTCGCGGCCGGCGCGGGCCTCCTTGCCGGTCGCCTGGGCCGCAGCCTGCAGGCCGGCGCCCCGGACACCCCGACCGCAACCGGCACTGCTTCGCCACGACCGGCCCGGCTCGCCGCAACGGAGAACACCATCACGGCTGGCGTGGGCGAGCCCTTCTACGACCAGGCCAGCCTCGGCGAACCCGCCTTTGGCGAGCCGAGCATCTCGGGAACGGGACCCGCTTCCACGCAGTCGCTCCCCACTGGTTCCTCGGCAGGAGCGCTGCGGGACATTGACGATCCCTATGTTGAGGGTGGAGGTCGTCCCCTGTGAGCAGCCAGATACCCGATACAACTCCCACCCAAGCCCACGCCAAGGCCGACACCACCTCCCTCGGTGACCTCCTCGGTGAGGTCACCCGGGACCTGTCCACCCTTATCGGGCAGGAAATCGAACTCGCCAAAGCCGAACTCAAACAGTCCGGCACCCGCGCGGGCAAGGGCGGCGGCATGGTCGCCGGCGCCGGCGTCGCCGGGCACTTCGCGCTCCTGTTCCTCTCCATCGCCCTCTGGTACGCCCTCGGCGAGCTGATGGGCCTGGGCTGGTCCGCCGTCGTCGTCGCCGTCATCTGGGGCATCATCGCCGCGATCCTCGCCTCCATCGGACGCAAGGAACTCAAAGCCATCAAGGGCATGCCCCAGACCAGGGAGACAGCCAAGGAAATCCCGCCCACCCTCAAACCAAACGGAGACCACCGATGAGTGAGAACCCGGACGCCATCCGCGCCGACATCGAAGCAACCCGCACCCGCCTCGGCACCAACGTGGACGCCGTCGCCGACAAGGTCACCCCCTCCAACATCGTCCACCGCCAAACGGACAAGGTGAAGGACGCCGTCTTCGGAGTAAAGGAAAAAGTCATGGGCACCGCCGAACACGCCACCCACAGCACCTCCCGCAGCCTCCACCACGCCGCACACACGACCAGCGGCGGGGTCCACCAGGCCACCGACGCCGCCGGGAACGCCATCAGCACCGCCGGCGAAGCAATCGCCGACGCACCCCACCAGGTCGCCGCCAAAACCCAGGGCAACCCCCTCGCCGCCGGGCTGATCGCCTTCGGCGCCGGGCTGCTGGTCTCCTCGCTGATCCCGCCCAGCCAGAAGGAACGCGAAGCCGCCGACGCCCTCAAGACCGCGGCCGAACCGATGACCAGCCAGCTGACCGAAGCGGCCAAGGACATGGCCGAAGGCTGGAAGGAACCCGCCCAGGACGCCATGGAAAACGTCAAGGCCACCGCCACCGACGCTGCCCAGCATGTCAAGGAAGAAGGCCAAACCGGCGCCTCCGACGTCAAAGCAACCGCCACAGACGCCAGGGACCACGTCCAAAACACGTAACGGCGATAACGCTCTAAAGAGTCCAAGTACGACGACGGCCGGCCCGCTTTACGCGAGCCGGCCGTTCTTTTCGGCTCGGTCGTGCTCTGGATCGGCCGGCACCTGAAGCGTATTCTGGAGACACGCTTTTTTGGGGTGTGAACCGCAATGATGGTACGCAAAAGCCTGGTTTCGCGATCCCACACGGCCTTGGGAAGGTTGCTCGGGTTCGTGGTCCTCAGTTGCATCTGTGGCGCCCTTGTTGCCGCCTACTTCGTTCCCCAGATTGCTGCAGCCGGCGCGGCCGTTAGCAGCTCGATGAACTTCTACAACGGCCTCCCCTCCGAGCTTGCGGTGCTTCCGCCGGCGCAAACCACAAGAATCCTGACGTCGGACGGGAAACTGATTGCCTCGTTCTACGAGGAAAACCGGGTACGGGTTCCGCTGAAGCAGATGTCGCCGTACGTCAAGGACGCCGTGGTGGCGATCGAGGACAGCCGGTTCTATGAGCACAGCGGCGTCGACCCCGTGGGTGTCCTGCGGGCCCTGGTGAGCAACGTCTCCGGCGGGGACCGGCAGGGGGCATCCACCCTCACCCAGCAGTACGTCACCAACGTAGCCAATGAAGCAAAAATTACCTCCGGCCGTGAGGACGAGGTGGTCCTCAGCGGGGAGAAGACCGTTGGCGACAAGGTCCGGGAAATGAAGCTCGCCATCGAGCTGGAAAAGAGATTCACCAAGGACCAGATCCTCGAGGGCTACCTCAACATCGTGTTCTTCAACCGCAGCGCCTACGGCATCGAGGCGGCCGCGCAGCAATTTTACAGCGTTTCGGCCAGCAAGCTCAGCCTCGCCCAGGCTGCAATGCTGGCAGGGCTCGTCAACAGCCCCAGCCTCTACGACCCGGTCAGCAACCCGGAGAACTCGCTCAAGCGGCGCAACCTGGTCCTGGACGCCATGCTGGCGCAAGGCAAGATCAACAAGAAGCAGCATGACACCGCCGCGGCCACGGGCGTGGATTTGAAAATCCGTAGCTCGAAGCAAGGCTGCGCCGCAGCCGCCATTGCTCCCTATTTCTGCGACTATGTATCCCACCTGATCCTCAACAACCGGGCCTACGGGGCAGACACGGAAGCCCGGGAGCAGAAGCTGTTCAGGGGCGGGCTGACCATCACCACCACGCTGGACAGCCGGCTGCAGACGGCGGCGCAGTCACAGGTGAACTCCACCGCTGGAGCCAACCCGGGCAAGTGGGGAGCTTCCCTGCTGACGGTCCAGCCGGGCACCGGCAAAATCCTGGCGATGGCGCAGAACACGGAGTTCCTCCCGCAGCCCGGCAAGTTCGATACCCAGCTGAACTTCAACGTGGACGCCAAGGATGGCAACGGCAATGACCTTAACGGTGCGGGCGGGTTCCAGCCAGGATCCACCATGAAACCGTTCACGTTTGCCGAGTGGCTGCATCAGGGGCGAAAGATCACCGAGGAGGTGGACGCCACACGGCGGGAGTACCCACTGGGGTTCGGCTGGCGGGATTCGTGCGCCAAGGTGGTGGGCGGCTACAGCAGCAGGCAGCGTGCGGCAGGCCTTGAAACAGCCGACGATCTGCAGAACGCTTCAGCGGGCTACTACCGCAGAATGCCAGCGAACTACGGGCTGTACAACTCCATCAACACGGCCACGTTTGCCGAGGTGGCACAGCTGGACATCTGTGGCATCGATAAAATGGTTGCTGCTGTGGGCCTGCGAAGCGGGCTGGACGGCTCAGAGATTAACATGCATCAGCTGGGCAATATTCTCGGCGGCACTGCCGTGTCACCGCTCAGCATGGCCACCGCCTTCGCCACCTTCGCTGCCGACGGCCGCTACTGCGCGCCGATTGCCATCCAACGCGTCACCGACTTCACCGGTCGGGCGCTGGCCAGCCAGCAGCCGGCTTGCCGCGCCGCCGTCGAGCCGCAGATTGCCCGCGGCGTGAACTCGGTCCTGCAGGACGTGCTCAAGAAGGGTTCAGGCGTCTACATCAACCCGAAGGTCCAGAGCAAGGTCCCCGTGGCGGCCAAGACCGGCACCAACAACAGCAACGGTGCCACCTGGGTACTGGGCTACACCAGCGGCCTTACCACCGCATCCTTCTTCGGAGACGCCCTGAACGGCCAGAAACGGCCAGGCAGGAACATCACCATCAACGGCAAGCACTACGACCGGATTGACGGCTACATGATCGCGGGACCGCAGTGGGCCAACTATATGCTGAAGGTGGCCAAAATGTATCCGGCCAAACCGTTCCCCAAGCCCCCGGCGTCGATGATCGGCACAGGGGCCAAGTAGCGCCGCGATGCGCGCTGAAAAGTACCTACTCGAAGTGCGTCTCCACACCTGATCCCGAGAGCCTTCCCAGCAGTTCCGCGGCCACGTCGCGCAGCTTCTGGTTCCGGTTGCTGGAGACTTTGGCCAGGATGTCCATGGCTTCCTTCTGCGAGCACCTGTTCTGGGCCATGATTACTCCGCAGGCGACGTCGATCGCAGTCCGGCTCTGCATGGCAGCCTCAAGGTTCTGCGCCCGCGCCTGGGCGGCCCCGATCCTGACCGACAGATGGAGCGTGCGGCTGGCCATCTCACCGAACTCAACGGCCCTGCCGAAGAGCTCCGCCGTGAAAAGACCCGGCGCGGGGCCGAAGAAGTTCAGCGCCGCACTGGCACCCTCCCCGATGTCCAAGGGAACACCCACCGTGGAGTACACGCCGTTCTCTGCGAGCCGCTTCTGGTATTCAGGCCAGCGGTCATCCGCTTGGACATCATTAAGCAGTTCCGGGGCCATGGTTCGGAGCGCCCGGATGCAGGGCCCGTCACCGACGCGCTGCTCGATCTGGTCCAGCTCTATGGCTCGGGCACTGCTGCCGGCAACGGTGGAAGTGTGCCTGCGCCGCTTCAAGGTGATGGCACATTCAACGCCCGTTCCCGCCATCCCGCTGAGGGTGGATGCGGCGAAGCCAGCCAACCCGTCGAGGAAGCCGTCAACATTACCGGCCCCGATGAGGATGTCCTGCAGCTGAAGTACGGCTGTGTCTTCGTGCGCTTCCGTCATTCCACAATGCTAGACGCCAATCGGCCAATATGTACCCGTGATCTCAGGCTGCCTGTGGCGTTCCGAAGAGTTCTTCTGCTCGGCGGAGCAGGTGCTCCGGGATGTTGGTGTCTTTGCCTTTGGCGTCGCGGCCGAGGATGACTGCCGGACCGCGGGCAGCGCCTGCCAGGTCAAGGCCGCAATCATGCATCAGTTGCGCTGCGCGGAGATTGGCCGGCAGATCGCCCGTGGTGCCCTCGGCGTTGAGGTAAAGGTGCCAGTCGCCCCGCGCGACGGACTCGAAATCTCCCCCGAGCAGGTCCTTCAGGCTGTCCGGACCTTCCACGGGTACGACCCGGAGGGGTTCGCCCAGGCGGGGCGGGACTATCAAGGCGGTATGTGCAGTGCTCATTTTGGGTCACTGTTAATAACAAATTCCCGCACGCGGGTGTTCCCTTAAGCCGACGCCTGCTGGCTTGTCTGCACCAGCTGCACCTGCACGCCGGCCTCCCGGAACAGCTCCACCTGGCCCGGATCGGCGCCGGAGTCCGTCACCAGGGTCCACGGCAGGGCGAGCTTTGCCCAAGCGTGAAATGGGCGCTTCCCCAGCTTGCCGGAGTCGGCCAGGACATAAACCGCCTCGCCCCGCCGGGCCATGAGTTCCTTGAGCCTGGTCTGCGCATGGTCCGCCTCGCAGAGCCCGTCGTCGGCGGTGACAGCGTCCGCACCGAGGAACACCCGGTCAAAGCTCATGCGCTCCAAGGCAGCCTCGGCGAGGGGACCCACGAACGTCTGGCTCACGCCCCGCAACCGGCCGCCAAGGCAGTCCACCTGGATGCCCGGCGAGTCGGCAAGCTCCTGCAGCGTGTTGATGCCCGGCGTGGTGACGGACAGGTTCTCCCGGCCGCGCAGGGCGTGCGCCAGGGCACCGACAGTGGAGCCGCCGTCGAGTAGGACGCTCTCGCCGTCCTTCACCTCGGCGGCCGCCCAGGCCGCGATGGCGTGCTTCTGCTCGTACGCCTCGCCGGTCCGCTGCCGCAGGGACGGTTCGGGGTGTGCGCCCAGCGCCACCGCCCCGCCGTAGGTCCGGGCCAGCTTCCCCTGCTCGTTCAGGTGCGCCAGGTCCCGTCGGATGGTGGAGGCGGTAACCCGGAAATGCCGTGACAGTTCCTCCACAGACGCCAGCCCCGTGGTGACGGCAAGGTGGTAGATCTCTTCGCGCCTGGTTTTGGCGGTGGTCATCTGTCGCTCTCCTTTGCTGTCACCATCGTAGGGGTCCGGCGGCTGCGCGCCTCAAAACACGCGCCTCACAGCACACGCCTCACAGCGAGGCGCCACCGCAGATCACGTAGTTCTGTTCGGTGATGGACTTTCCGTGCGGCCCGAGCAGGAAGCCGGCGAGCGCCGCAACGTCCTCGGGATCCACCAGCTGGCCGAGTGCCGGCAGCTTCGGCGGGGTGGCCGCCCGGCCGGGGTCGGCCAGCATGGGCGTGTCCGTGGGCCCCGGCGAGAGCACATTCACCGTGATGCCGCGCGGGGCAAGCTCCTGGGCCCACGTCCGGCCCATGCCCATCAGTGCCGCCTTGGTGGCCGCGTACTGGCTCTTGCCCGCCGCGCCCGTGGAGGTCCGGCTCCCGATCAGCAGCACCCGGCCGCCGTCGGGCATCCGCGGGACCAGGCGTCAACATCACGGTGGGCCTGCCCGTCATCCGCACGTCCGTTGACCACGGCACGGCCTTCGACATTGCGGGCAAGGACATCGTGGACGTGCGCAGCATGATCGAGGCGCTGCGCCAGGCGGCGGGAGATGTCGCCCAGCCCAGCAGCCGCCTGAGCATTAGGAAATCTGCAGGCCGCCGTTGATGTCGTAGGTCGCGGCGGTGATGTAGCCGGCGTCCTCCCCCATCAGGAACGCCATGAGGGCGGCGATGTCGCGGACCGTGCCCACCCTGCCCACAAGGATGTCCCTGGACATGTCCGCCTTGCGTTCGTCGGTCAGGGTGCCGCCCATGATGTCAGTGTCCACGGGGCCGGGAGCGATGCAGTTGACGGTGATGTTGTGCTGGCCCATCTCCCGTGCGAGCGCCCGGGTGAACCCGATGATGGCTGCCTTCGACGAGCTGTACGCCACCTTGGAATAGGTGCCGCCACCGCGCTGGGCGGAGATGGAGGACACGCTGACAACGCGGCCAAGCCTGCGTTCGATCATGCCGCGGAGCACGCGCTGCGTGACCAGGAATGTGCCGGTCATGTTGATCCGGAACACCCGCTCCCAGGTCTCGAGCGTCTCGTCCATAAACTCCGTGGGCGAGCTGATGCCGGCGAGGTTCGCGAGCGCCACGATGTGCGGCATGTTGGCCTCCACCTCGTCGATGGCGGCGTTCACGGTGGCCTGGTCGGAGACGTCGGCGCCAACGCCCCTGGCCGCCACGCCGTACACCGAGGAGATGTCCTCCGCCGCGCGCCGTGCAGCGTCACCGTCGATATCGAGGATGGCCACGGACCAGCCCTGGCTGGCGAGCATTTCCGCCGTTGCCCGCCCAATGCCCCGTGCGGAAGCGGCCCCGGTCAGCACCGCGGTGCGTTCGGCCGGGAACGTGTCGTGGTGCGTCATGTCTGTGATCCCCTCGTCGTTGCTGCGGTGTCAGTACTTGGTGTCGTCGAACTCGTCGGCGGCCACCGCCTCTTCACCGACAGCAGCGTGCGTGCCCGGCTTCACGTGCCCTTCGGGACGTTTGCGGGCGTACAGGAAGGTGGCGACGGCGGTAACAGCGAGGCAGGCGGCCAGGAACATCAGGCCGGAACGGTTGTTCCCGGTGGCATCATTGAGCAAGCCCACGATGTACGGAGCCACGAAGCCACCCAGGTTGCCGAGCGAGTTGACCATGGCGAGGCCGGCGGCGGCCGCCGCTCCCACCAGCGCGGTCGACGGCATCGCCAGGAACGGGGCGATGGCGGAGTAGATGCCCATGGCCGCGAGGGTCAGGGCGATCAGGGCCAGGATGGCGTTGACCTGGACCAGGCTGCCAGCAGCCACCAGGCCGACGGCGGCCATCACCATGCTGATGCTGGCGTGCAGCACGCGGTTGCCGGTGCGGTCGGACCGCCTGCCCCAGTAGTAAACGAACACCGCGGCGATCGTGTACGGGATGGCGACGATGAAGCCCACCTCCGTGGTGTTGAACTTGCCGAGCGCGGCGACGATCGTGGGCATCCACAGGCCCAGGCCGTAGATGCCGCAGACCAGGCCGAAGTACAGAGCGGAGTAGGCGATGGTCCGGGAATCCTTCAGGCCGGCGAGGAAATGGTGCGGCTGGCCTTTTTGCTTGTGAGCGAGCTCCTCGTCCATAGTCCGGGTGAGCCATTCCCGTTCGTCCGCGGCGAGCCAGTGGGCGTGGCTTGGCTTGTCCGTCATGAGGAGCGGAGTGAGCAGGCCGAGGAGGATGGCCGGGATGCCTTCGATGATGTACAGCCACTGCCACCCGTGCAGGCCGGCGACGCCTTCCATCTGGAGCAGAAGGCCGGACACCGGGGCACCGAGCGCGTTGGAGACGGGCTGGGCGAGGATGAAGATGCCCAGCACGAGCACGCGCTGCGCGGCGGGGAACCACAGCGTCAGGTAGAAGAGGATGGCCGGGAAGAAGCCGGCCTCGGCCGCGCCGAGCAGGAAGCGGATGACGTAGAAGGTGGTCTCCCCGTTCACCAGCGCCATGGCCGTGGCGAAGATGCCCCACGAGATCAGGATGCGGGCGATCCACTTCCGGGCGCCGAACCGGTACATGCCGGCGTTGCTGGGGATTTCCAGCAGTGCGTAGCCGATGAAGAACATGCCCGCACCGAGGCCGTAGGCTGCAGCACTGAGGCCAATGTCCTCGCTCATGGTCAGCTTGGCAAAACCCACGTTGTTCCGGTCCAGGTACGCCACGAAGTAAAGCAGCACGATGAGCGGCATGAGGCGGCCGCGCACCTTTCTAAGGGTTCGGTGGCCCAGTTCGCCCAGATGGTTCGCCGGATTCATAGCGGTCATGGTGCACCTCGCAGGAAGAGACGGGTCCGCCGGTTCCTCGACGGAACAATTAAGGTGTACCACTCCGTCCACGGATAGTCATTATGCTTACTAAATTCTTGAGCGAGCGCACCCCCTCTAATGACCGCCGCTAATTCCTGCTGCTCAGCCACTCCAGCAGCCGGTCCAGCGGCCACGTGGTGATGATGCGTTCAGCCGGAACCTTGTTGCGTTCGGCCCGCTCGGCGCCGTACTGCAGGAAGTCGAGCTGCCCCGGCGCGTGGGCGTCGCTGTCGATGCTGAACAGGCAGCCGGCCTCGAGTGCCAGCTGCATCAGGTTGTCCGGCGGGTCCTGCCGTTCCGGCCGGGAGTTGATTTCGACGGCGACATTGGCTTCCGCGCAGGCCGCAAAGACCCGCTCGGCATCGAATTCGGACTCGGGACGGGTCCCGCGGGACCCCTGCAGCAGGCGGCCGGTGCAGTGGCCCAGTACGTTGGTGTGCGGATCGCCGATGCCACCGAGCATTCGCTCCGTCATGGTGCGCCGGTCCGAGCGGAGCTTGGAGTGCACGCTGGCCACCACCACGTCCAGCCGGTCCAGCATCTCCGGCGTCTGGTCCAGCTCGCCGTTTTCCAGGATGTCCACCTCGATGCCGGACAGCAGCCGGAAGCCGCCGTCGGCCTCGCCGTTCAGCCCGGCCACCACGTCCAGCTGCTCGCTGAGCCGCTCGGCACTCAGCCCGTTCGCAATCTTGAGGTTCGGCGAGTGGTCCGTCAGGGCAAGGTATTCCCGGCCCAAATGCCGGGCGGCGTCGGCCATCAGCTCCGGCGGGGAACCGCCGTCGGACCAGTCACTGTGGCTGTGCAGGTCGCCGCGGAGCAGCGGGCGCAGCCCGTCTCCCCCGGCCGCGAGAGGCTTGGCGCCGCCCTGCCGCAGCTTGTCCAGATAGTCGGGCACATCGCCGTCCACCGCCTGCCGGATGACGTTGAAGGTGGTGTCCCCGATCCCCTTCGTCCGCTTGAGCCTGCCGTCACGGGCGCGCTCCGCCACCTCGTCCGGAGTCAGGGCGCTGATGACTCCGGCCGCCTTCCGGAAGGCCTGGACCTTGAACGTCGGCGCGGCGGAGCGCTCGAGCCAGAAGGCGATCTCGTTGAGGGCGTCAGCGGCGTCCATTCAGTACTAGTCCTGGTGCAGCTGGATGTAGTTGCCGCAGCCGTCGTCGAACACTGCGGAGATTCCGGAGGGGTCCTCGGCAGGCTCGCCCCGGAACTGGACGCCGGCGGCGGACAGCCGCTCGTACTCGGCCTGGACGTCCGGTGAGCCAAAGACGATGGCGGGGATCCCGGCGTCGTACAGTCCATTGCGGTAGGCCGAGGCGATGGGGTTGTCGCTGGGCTCCAGCAGCAGGCCAGCACCGGAGGCCGCTCCGGGGTCCTTGACGATGAAGAGGTTGTGCTCGGGCATGGCCATGAGCGTCTCGAAGCCGAGGGTCTCCGTGTAGAAGGAGTGCGCCGCGGCAGGGTCCTGGACGTGGATGCTGCACATTTTGAGTCGCATGGCGCCTACGCTACGCCGCAGGGCCGTCGCTGCAAACCAGCCGTTGACCAGCGCCGCGATAGGGGCTGCAATTTAAGTGCGGCCCGAATCGCCGGGCAGCGCCCGTCCTTGGGAGGTGCAGTGGTGCCCGCAGTTTCCGAAGCCGCCCCGTTGGGGCTGCTGCAACTGGTCCTCTGGAGCGCAGTGCTCGCGGCCGCCGTCGCCTGCACGGTTATCGTCGTGCGCCACCACTTAAAGACGTCCAACGGCGACAGTGCAGACCTGCTGTTCTGGGACCTTTTCGGCGGAGCGGTGGTGATCACACCGGCCCTGCTCATTCCCGCGGTGGCCTCACCGCTGGCTGGCCTGGCGCTGGCCGCCGTGGCGGGGGTGAGCGGCATGGCCGCCTACCGCAGCAGCCCTGCGCTGCTCACCTGGTACGAAACCCGACGGCGCCGGCGGGTGGACGGTCCGCTGTGCCGGGCGGCCGCCGTCGTGCATGAAGAGATCCTGGGACGCTGGGCGCGCTACGAACTCGACCCCGGGCTCGCCGTCAGCTATCCGGACCTTGCGGACGTCGGTCGGCCTGAGACCGCTGCTTTTGTGAAGGCCTTGAGGGAGGCGGAGACGCTGAAAACTGGCTGGGATTCCGGGTATCCGCATGCCGTGGATCGCCTCGGCCAGGCGCTGGACCGCGCGGAAACCGCAGCGGGAGTCCCGGCCAGCCTGCGGCCGGCACCTTTCACAGGCACAATGCGGCGGCGGTGAAGCCGCATCACACACCCGAATCGGACTATTTTCCCGGCCAAAGGCCCGCTGCATCCCTCGGGTTGCAGCGGGCCGGTTGGAGGAGCCGGCCGTAGGATGGGGCCATGTCAACGTACTCAGTCACGCGCAGCACTGTCATCCCCGCCTCGGCCAAGGACGTGTTTCCGCTGGTCAACAGCTTTCGCGAGTGGCCCAAGTGGTCGCCTTGGGAGTCCGTGGACCCGGACATGAAGAGGACCTACTCCGGCGCGGAATCCGGCGTCGGCGCCAAGTATGCCTGGAGCGGCAACCGCAAGGCAGGTGCCGGCACCATGGAGATCGTCGAATCGAAGGATGCTGACGTCGTTCGGATCCGGCTTGAGTTCACTAAGCCTTTCCGCGCGGTCAACCCCACTGCCTTTACTTTCGTTCCGGAGGGTGGAGGCACCCGCGTCACCTGGACCATGGTCGGTGAGCACAAGGGCATCGGCAAACTTTTTGCGCTGTTCATGAACATGGACAAGATGGTGGGAGGCGACTTCGAGAAGGGCCTGGCGTCGCTGGCTTCCGTCGTCGGGAGCCGGCAGGCTTAGTCTGCGGTTCCTCGGCCACGGGTTCTTGCCCGGCACTTGTTCGAAGGGCCTTTTTCCGGAAAGGTAGTAAGCACCCTTAGCAGTTCCGGAAATCGCAAAGGAGACACCATGCAGATCGACAAGTCCCAGATCCTCGAATTCCTGAGGTCCCGAGGCGACAACGACAAGGCCGCACAGGCCGAAAATGAGCTGCCGGACCAGGTAGACACCGACCAGCACGCCGGGCTGCTCTCCCAGTTCGGCATCAATCCTGCAGACCTGCTGGGTAAGCTTCCCGGCGGGTTGGGCGACAAGCTTGGGGGCCTCGGGCTGTAGCTGGACGGCATCTGTCCTGACCGCAAAAAAGAGAAGAGGGGTTCCCGCTTAGGCGAGGCCCGTCTTCTCTGTCAGGCCCGATAACGCACGCTTGTCCGGCGATCTGCCGCAAGAAATATAGTCTTAGACAGCGTGCCGAACAGTCGGTTTCCGCCTGGCGTCGTGATGGCGAAAACAGATTGAGGACAGCGGCTTGGACGGAGTTTTAAAGGGATTCTTTGTGGTGGGCATGGTCCTGCTCGTCGGCTACATTTTGGCCAGGACAAACGCCCTTGGACCGCACGGGACGAAGGTGCTGTCCACCCTGACCTTCATGGTCGGGCTGCCAAGCCTGATGTTCTCCACGATCGCTTCGCGGCATATCTCCGAAGTCCTCAGCCAGACAGGCCTCATCTCCGTCGTCACGGCACTTTGCTGCATGGCGCTGTTCGCGCTCAGCGGGGCGATCGGCCGGTGGGGTGTCCGGCGCACCACAGTCGGCGCGCTGGCCACCGGAATCGTCAATTCCACAAACCTCGGCGTTCCGCTATCCCTGTACATTCTCGGCAGTGCCACGTTCGTCACTCCGATCATGCTGTTTCAATTGGCACTCGTGACCCCGGTAGCACTGACCATCCTGGACCTGACCGATCCTGAGGGGAAAAGGACATCCGTTTGGAGCATCCTGTCCACTCCCCTGCGCAACCCCGTCACGGTGGCAGCCATCCTCGGCGTCATCGTCAGCGCTGCCGGAATTGAACTTCCTGCCCTGGTGCTGGATCCTCTGAAGCTAGTGGCCCAGCTGACGGTTCCCCTAATGCTGATCATCTTCGGCATGTCGCTCCACGGCCTCTCACCGCGCCAAGGCACAGTTGACCGCGTCCCCACGCTGTTCGCCGTCATTCTCAAGTCGGCCGTCCAGCCGGCCCTCGCCTGGCTGCTGGCCGTGTTTGTGTTCCACCTCGATACCTTCAGCACCTTCGTTGTCACGGCCTGCGCGATCCTTCCCACCGGCCAGAACGTGGTCCTCTACGCAGTCCGGTACGGCGTGGGCCGGAACCTTGCGCAATCCACCGCGGTGATTACATCGGCCTTGGCAGTCCCACTGCTGCTGGGGGCTGCCTGGCTGTTTGGTTGAGCCCTGCCACACTACTGACGGCGGATGCCTTCCCGGAATAAACTCTGCCATGGACTTCGTGAACAGTGATGGGCCTCCGCTGGATCCCTTCCCGCAGTACGAACGGATGCGGGAATCCGCTCCCGTCTTCCACGACGAGCAGTCCGGGAGCTGGCATGTCTTCCGGTACGACGACGTCCAGCGGGTTCTGTCTGAACACGGGACCTTTTCCTCAAGGATGGGAGGCGATGATCCATCAGAGACGGGCCAGCTGTTCGCGGCGAGCTTGATCACCGCAGATCCTCCCCGGCACCGTCAATTGCGCTCCCTGGTGACCCAGGCGTTTACCCCGAAGGCTGTGGACGGGCTTGCACCGCGCATCTCGGCACTGACGGAGGAACTGCTGGACGGGATTGCTCCAAAGGGTTCGGCCGACCTCATCAACGAGCTGGCCTACCCGCTGCCGGTGATCGTGATCGCGGAGCTCATGGGCATCCCCGCCGAGGACCGCGACCGCTTCAAGCACTGGTCCGATGTGATCGTCAGCCAGACGCAGACCGGAGCGCAGACTGCCGACCACAGCTCCACCAACCGGGAAATGACAGAGTACTTCCTGGCCCTCATCGAACGCCGCAGACGCGAGCCCGGAAGTGATCTGATCAGCAACCTGCTCGTGGCCGAGATCGAAGGACAGAAGCTGAGCGTGCCCGAGCTGCTTGGCTTCTGCAGTCTGCTGCTCGTGGCCGGAAATGAGACAACCACCAACCTCATTGGCAACGCGGTCCTTTGTTTCACCGAAGCGCCGGGAACGACGGAACGGCTCCGCGCCGAGCTGTCCCTGCTCCCCCAGGCAATAGAAGAAGTGCTGCGCTACCGCTCTCCCGTCCAGTCGATGTACCGGGTGACAGCCGGTGGCACCAGGTTGGGCGACGTCCAGGTCCCGGCCGCCGCCCCGCTGGTGGCGTGGATCGGTTCGGCCAACCGCGACGAGCGGCAGTTCCGTGATCCCGAACAGTTCGACATTGACCGCGGACCGAACCGGCATCTCGCCTTCGGCCACGGCATTCACTTCTGCCTCGGTGCCCGGCTAGCCAGACTTGAGGCCAGGATTGCGCTGCGGGCCGTTCTGGACCGGCTTCCCGGACTTGCCCTCACGCCGGGAACCCACCTCGAACGGATGGACAGCACGATCGTTTACGGAGTCAAGGAGCTGCCCGTCAGCTGGACAACCCCTTGACCCGTCCGGCTACATCTGGACCCCGGCCACCCGCAACTGCTCCAGTGCCCGCCGACCGAGCAGCCCGGAAACAGCGGGAACTACAGCTCCACCGTCATCTACAGTTCCACGGTTCCGCTCTCGCCCACGCTCATGCGGCTGTGGGTGACCCTCGACTTGACCCACTGCAGGACCGTCGCCGCGGTGCCGCCGGGGCTGGTCCAGTACTCAGCGGAGTCGGAGTCCACGCGCAGCAGGACCACCTCAGGGGTGTCCGGCCCGTCCGGGAACCAGGCCTCAACGGACTGGTTCCACAGCTCGCGGATCTTGGCCCGATCGCGCACCACTTCAGCGGTGCCCGCCACCGACACCCACTCGGTCCGCTTGCCGAAGGACACGTTGACCCTGGCATCGGCAGTCACGTGGGCCACCTGGGAGGTTCCCTCCCCGGTGAAGAACCACATGTCGCCGTCGTCCTTCACATCCTGGACGGCCAGCGGCCGGCTGACCAGGGCGCCTTCTTCATTGATGGTGGTGAACATTCCGATGTGGGAATCGTTGATGATGTCCGTGACCTTGCTGATGCTTTCCGTGCCCGTCATGCTGTCACCTCGTTCTGCTCGAGTACGTTCTCTTAGACCGGGTCCATGCCCTAACAGCCACCCTATTGGTAAGCGTACTTAGTTTCCAGTCAGAGCCCCCTGCGCCAGCACCTTGCCCTTGAAGAACTCCGGCCGGATGCGGGCCATCACCAGCATCGTGACCACGCCGAGCAGGATGACGCCCATGCCCAGGATGAACACCATGCCCACGCCGCCCACCGACGAACCGGAACCGTACTCCGGGTCCATGGAGTCGTACGCCGTCTTGACGAACATCACCAGCAGGATCACCCCGCCCAGCAGGGGAGCCAGGAACTTGAAGAGGAATGCCCGGGCGCTGCTGAACGCCACGGCCCGGAAAAAACCAGACACACGCGAGCGCCGTGATCCCGTAGTAGAAGCAGATCATCATGCCCAGCGCCGTGATGGTGTCCCACAGGGCATTCTCGGACGTGGTCCGGGTGATGACGTAGAACGCCGCCGCGGCAACAGCCGCCGCAATCGTGGCGTAGCTCGGTGACTTGAAGGTGGGGCTGACCTTGCCGAACTTCCCGGGCAGGGCTTTGTAGTGGCCCATGGCCAGCAGCGTCCGGGCCGGGGAGACGAACGTGGACTGCAGCGACGCCGCGGAACTGCTCAGGATGGCCAAAGACATCAGGATGGCGAACGGCCCCATGACCGGCCCGGACAGGACCGCAAAGATACTGGACTGGTTGTCCGGATTGCCGGTGCCCAGGCCCGTCTCCCCCACGCCCGCGAAGGACAGGGTGGCCAGCGCGGCCGTCATGTAGATGGCCATGATCACGACGACGGTCACGGTCGCCGCCCGCCCGGGGGTCTTCTCCGGGTTCCGCGTCTCCTCGTTCATGGTCAGGGTCACGTCCCAGCCCCAGTAGATGAAGATCGACAGTGACACCCCGGCCGCGAAGGCGGAGAAGGAGTCCACGGCAAAGGGGTTGAACCAGTCCGGCGAGATGGCCGTCGCGTCGAAGGCGGTTCCGTTGGCCACGTGCACGAACGCGGAGACGGCGAACCACCCCAGCACCAGCAGCTGGAACCCCACCAGGACGTACTGGACGCCCTTGGTGGCTTCCATGCCGCGGTAGGAGATCCAGCACGCCGCCGCGATGAACACCAGGGTGGTGGCGATGTTCAGCGGCAGGTCCGTGGTCAGCTCAGCGATCCCGGGATTGCCGAGCAGCTGGGCGAGCATCAGGTAGAAGAAGTCGACGGCGACCGCCGCCAGGTTGGACAGCACGATGATGGTGGCGGCGATCAGCCCCCACCCTCCCATCCAGCCGATCCACGGGCCAAAGGCGCGCGTTGCCCACGTGAAGGAGGTTCCGGCGTCGGGCATTGCGTTGTTCAGCTCCCGGTAGCCCAGCGCCACCAGCAGCATGGGAATGAATCCCACCAGGAAGACCGCCGGCAGGTGCACGCCCACCTCGGACACAGTGGGGCCGAGGGCCGCGGTGAGTGTGTACGCCGGCGCGATGCAGGACACTCCGATCACCACGGCCCCGATCAGCCCGACGGATCCGGCCTTCAGGCCCTTTTCACTCAGGCTTTTCTGCGTGCCCTGGCTAACGGCGGCTTCTGTACTCATGTAATTGCCTCTTGTCATTCATCGTCGAATGGGGATGGGAACCGCTGTGCCGGTCAGCCGACGGCGGCCGTTGCGTTCGCAAGTTCAGGTGCACCGGCCAGTTCAGGGTGGCTTTGTGCTTCGGCTGGGCGTGCAGCCTGTGCGATTCGGGCTGCGGTGGACTGGCCCATGCGGACCGCCCCGTCCACGTGCTGGTAGCCTTCGGCGGCGAGGTCAGAGGAGCACCAGTAGATGGGGCCAACGGCTGCGTGCTGGTCCTTGCCGTAGCGGTGCAGCCCGCCGAGGTCGTAGCTGGAGGCGTAGGCGCCGCGCGTCCACTCCTCCGAGCCCCAGTCGGATTCGTAGTACACCTCAGGCTCGAGGGCCTTGTCCCCCAGGAAGCCGGCGATCGACTCCAGGACGGCGCGGCGGCGCTCGTCGGCACTCAACTCGAAGACGGCGTCGGCCTTCTCGTCGGAGATGAAGCCTACGAGCGTTCCGCGGGTGTCGCCGTGGTTGGTGTTGTCGTAGACCTCCTGGACCAGCGAGCCTGCGCCGAACCCGGTGCCGGAGAGCCCGTCCTCGCGCCAGAAGGGCGTGCTGTAGACGGCGTGCACCTTGATGACCAGGCCCAGCGACTGGTGCTGGTGCATCTGGTGCTGGCGGCGGGGCAGCGGCGGGTTGAAGGAGACGCGGGAGTAGAGGTTGGGCGGCACGGCCATGATCACGAAGCGCGCGTTCACCGCGGCCCGGTCTGACACAACAGTGACGCTGTGGCCGCTGCCGCCGTCGGCCTCCCAACGGATGGCGCGCACCGGGCTGTTAAGGACGACGTCGGCCCCCAGTTCCGCTGCCTGCAGCAGGGAGACCTGCTGCATCCCGCCGATAACCCGCTTGTCCAGGATGAAGTCCTCATCCGTGAGGTGGGTGAAGGAGCCCGCAGAGGCGGCCATCAGTACGGCCTGCAGGGCGGAGAAGGAGTGGGCCGGCTTGGTGAGCATGCCGCCGGCGATGAAGAGCCCGATGTTGTTGCAGGCTTCCTCGTCCGGGGAGTTCAGGCGGAGCCAGTGGTGGAAGGAGATGGTGTCCAGCTCCCGCGCCTTGGGGTGCGCCCAGGGTTCGGTGGGGCCGATCTCGGCCGCCAGCTCGTCCAGCAGTGCGATGAGCTTGTCCATCTCGGCAGCCGTGGTGGCGCTGACCGGGAACATGTCGCCGGCGTACCGGACCGGCGTGCCGTCCGCCCCGATGTAGACGGACTCCCCTTCCCGGTAGCGGGAGTACGTTTTCAGGCCGAGTTCGTCCAGCAGGGCCAGCAGTGCGGTCTGGTCCGGCGATACCCACTGGCCGCCGATCTCAAGCATGGCTCCGTCCACGGTGTCGGTCCAGGTCCGGCCACCCACGCGGTCACGGGCTTCCAGCACGGCGACGGTCAGGCCCGCCTTTTTCAATTCGCGGGCGGCGGTGAGGCCGGAGGGGCCGGCGCCTACGATCACTACATCGCGGTCAAGATTCAGCATGATGTCCTTTCTCGGTGGCCGCGTAAGTGATGCGAACCACTAAATGAATCCCATTCATTTATAAGAACTATAGAGCCTTTGGCGAGGGAGCGGAAGAGGCTGATGGAATAATGCGAAGGACGTTCACCCGCAGAAAGGTCAGCCATGCCGGCATCACCAGCCGTAGCACCAGCCGGTTCAGCGGCAGCCGGGCAGGGCAGCCGGCGCCGCGCCGGACGCCCTGTGGGAGGCGTGCTGGACAAGGCGGGCATCACGGAAGCCGCGCTGCGGCTGATCGAGAAGAAGGGTTACGACGGCCTGACCATGGCCGCACTGGCCCGCTCGCTGAACGTCGCGCCGTCGGCCCTTTACAACCATGTGAAATCCAAGCGGGACGTGCTCCTGCTGCTGGAGGACCATCTCGCCTCCCTCGTGGACGTCTCGGCCTTCGGTGCCGGCCCATGGGAGGATGCCGTCCGGACGTGGGCCTGGAGCTACCGCGACGTGTTCTCCCAGCACACCCCGCTGATACCGGTCATTGCCGTACTGCCCGTGACCGACGCACCGCAGACCCTGGCCATGTATGAAACGGTCAGCGCCGGCTTCCGCGATGCAGGTTTTCCCGAGGAGCGGATCGTATCCTCCATCGTCGCGCTGGAATCCTTCATTTTCGGATCGGCCTACGACGTCACGGCGCCGGCGGACATCTTTGATCCCGGAACCATGGCGGAGGCGACACCCAGCTTCACGGGTGCCGTCCGGAGCCTGGCCGAGCAGGGGCATGAACGGACGGCCGACGTCGCCTTCAGCCTTGGCCTCGAGGCACTGATCGGCGGGCTGGGCGCCCTGCGGGGCTGATCCCATTTCTCACACCGTCCAAGGCGACTAAAATTCCTTAATACGCAACGTTGCGAGCTCAAGGACGGCGCCATGACCGTAATCGACCCGGAATCGCTGTTCTTTGAGTACAAGCTCCGGTACCGCGGCACGCCCGGGCTGGAGCATGAACCCTCGGACTATCCGCTGCGCTGGGAAGTCGCGGTGAGCTGCCCGCTGCCCACGCCCGCCGGTGACGAGAAGCGGCAGCTCGGGAGCGCCGTCGTCCAAGTTGTTCCCAAAGCCGGCATGATCAACCTCTTCCTCACCACCGGCAAAGCGGACCAGGAGATGGCCAAGGCCGCTGAAATGCTCACCACGGACCGTCCGGACCTGATCAGGGAGTACCTGCAGGACGGCGGGGACCTGATGATCGTCTCCTCGCTCGAGATCTTCCCGGAGTATCGCGGTGGGAGGACCGGCTACTCGGTGCTGAACGCCATCGTCGAAACCGTGGGCCGGTCCGTGAACCTGGTGGTGGTCCATGCCGCGCCGGCGCACGGCGAGGGGTCCCCGCCGGCGGACTCCCCGGAATACGAGGAGGCCAAAGCGGCGCTGCGGGCGTACTGGAAGGACTTCGGGTTCGAGGACGCCGCGGGCGACTACCTCGTGTTCTTCCATAAGAGAATCCTGGCCTGACAACACGTGCTGCGGCGCGCCCACCACCGCACCCGCCAACGGGCGGCTGAGCGCGTCACGCCGCGGGCAGCCCGCTGTTCAGCGCGGACACGGTGAACCAGTCGTCCAGCTCGGCGGCAGGTACCGGGCGAAGGATATGGAACCCCTGCGCCTGGTCGCAGCCGTAACTGCCCAGCTGGTCCAATGCACCTCCGTCCTCCACACCTTCGGCGACCACCGTCAGGCCAAGGCTGTGCGCGAGGTTGATGGTTGAGGCCACCAGGGCCGCAGCCCGCGGGTCCTCGGTCATCGAAACGATGAAGGAGCGGTCAAGCTTCAGCTCATTGATGGGCAGGTCCCGGAGGTAGGCCAGTGAGCTGTAGCCCGTGCCGAAGTCGTCAATGGCCACCCGTATGCCGCGGGACTGCAATCCGGACAGGATATCCCTGGCGCGGGCCCGGTCTGGCATCATGAAATCCTCGGTGATCTCGACCATCAGCGCCGACTCCGCGAGGCCCCGCTCCTTGATCATGGCGGCAATCCGGTTCGGCAGCTCTGCGTCGATGAGTGAGCTGGCCGAGAGGTTTGCAGCCACGGTCATTGGCCTGCCCTGCGAATGCCAGATGACTGCCTGGTCCAGGGCCAGGGTGAGCACGCGGTCATTCAGGGCGTTCATGAGTCCGCCCTCCTCCGCCAGCAGAAGAAACGAACCGGGGGCCAGCAGTCCGTGCCGGGGATGGTTCCAGCGGACCAGTGCCTCCACGCCCTTAGGTTCCCCGGTGAGCGCGTCCACCTTGGGCTGGTAATGCAGCACGAGCTGGTCCTCGATGAGAGCGGCGCGAAGCTCCTGGAGCATCCTCAGCCGCTCTTCCCCCGGACTGTGGTCCTCGCTGGCGTACACGTGCCTGCCGCTGCGCGAGGTTTTGGCCCGGTACATGGCCGTGTCCGCCTTGCGCAGCAGCGTCTTCAGGTCCTCCCCCTGTTCCGGGAACAGGGCGATGCCGACGCTGACACCGACCTGAAGGGCAATGCCCCTCAGCGTGAGGGGCTCACTCAGGGCAGCCCGTAGCCGGTCGGCGAGCTGCAGGGCCTCATGCTCGCCGGCATCAAGGAGGAGGATGGCGAATTCGTCCCCGCCCAGCCGGGCTATCAGGTCATCGGGGCCCAGGCACCGGCGGAGCCGTTCGCTGACCTGGACCAGCAGCCGGTCCCCGACGTCGTGGCCCAGGCTGTCGTTGATTTCCTTGAATCTGTCCGCGTCCAGCAAGAGGAAGGCGCACGGTGCACCCTGCCGCGCCTCGAGCACGGCAGGAGCGTCGGTGTACAGCGCCCGCCGGTTCGGCAGCCCCGTTAGTTCATCCGTCCTGG
This sequence comes from Arthrobacter globiformis, assembly GCF_030815865.1. NCBI lineage: Bacteria > Bacillati > Actinomycetota > Actinomycetes > Micrococcales > Micrococcaceae > Arthrobacter > Arthrobacter globiformis. The sequence goes on along the minus strand of NZ_JAUSXI010000001.1, from coordinate 292,424 downwards.
ACTGCCGGCGCACCTCGGCGAGGGTAACCAGCTGGCGGAAGGCCAACTGGGTCCGGATGCCCGCTGACACCAAGGTGGCCGCAGCAAGCCCCACGGCGAGTTCCGGCACCGGGATCCCGGTGCCCACGATCAGGACGCCGATCCCGGCGGCGGTGGCAACCATCGGAACGGCCGGGGTCCATGAGCCTTCACTGGCACCCTGGGCTTTTTCCTCCTGCCGGCCGAACCCGTCCGCCCAGGCTGCAATTAGACACAAACCCGCTGTCCAGCCGGCATCCAGGGGCGTGCCGAGGACGTAGGTGTCGGTGGCCAGCCTGGAGGCGTAGACAACGTCAGCGGCGGCGAACACCATGAGCCCCAGCATCAGAGTTGCCCCGCTACGGCCCGTGGCAAGGCCCGGTACTGCCGCCATTCCGGCGGTCACGGCCAGAACGATGAGATCCAGGAGAGGGTAGGCCACCGCCACGGCCGTAGCCAGTGAGGAAAACCCGCCGGCGGCCGACAGCAGCGGGCTGAGCAGAACCACCAGGACGGAGGCGGCGCCGAGTGAGCCGACGACGGCGTCCAGCAGCACGGAGCGCGCCAGCCGCTGGCGCAGCGGGAGCAAATAGACGAACAATCCGCCAAGGGCGAGCGGGTAGAACAGCAGGTAGCCAGTATCCGCAGGCGACGGGAAGGGCAGCGATCTGGCCCCCGCGAGCGCGGCCACGTAGTAGGTGCTCCCCGCCGCAAACGCAGACAACGCCATCGCTACCAGGGCGAGTGCCCAGTGGTCCTTGGCGCGGTAGGCCGCCAGCCAGGCCACAGCCGCGGGCGCCCACGCCGCTGGCACGCCGATCCAGACGTTCACAAGCGGGCTGAACCCGTCGCGGTCCAGCAGCAAGCCACCCAGATACAGGCCCAGCAACACCCACATGAGCCACAACAGGGTGCGCCGCGTACCCTTCCCGTGGCCCAGTGGATGGCCGTTTGGAATCACGCCTGTTTTCATCCGCCCCCCAGCGTGTACAAAGCAACCGCATGTGACTCGTATCGTACGGCACGGGCAGGGTTCATCCGGTAGCCGTCTCGTGATTGTGACCGCCTCTTGACTTCTGGTTACCGGCCGGTAGCTTTAGGGAAGCACCCCGGGACCCCAGATACCCGGGGGATTCGCCAAAGAAGCCCCGCACCGCCCTTTCACGGACGGTGCGGGGCTTCCGCTTCCCCATTTCAGGGAAACAGGCCTGTCAGGAAAACCGGGCCGGACGGAACGTGGACAACATGGGGTGCCTGCCGCCGCTCAGGATTTCGCCGGCAAGGAGTTCGCCCACAACGAGCCCCAAGGTGGCTCCGGAGTGGGTGAACGCCACGAAGCAGCCGGGCACCTGGCCAAGTTCGCCCAGCACCGGCTCGCCGTCGCCCGGAATGGGCTTGTAGCCGATCTTCCAGCTCGCGGGCTTCAGCTCAGGGTTGCCGGCAATGAGCCTGGAGGCCTCGTCGGCGAGTTCCTGGACCACGTCGTCCGGGATGCTGAACGAACCGTCCCCGTGCTCCGTGATGTGTTCCTCGTACCAGTCGTGGTCCAAGGCAAAGGTGCCGCCCGGGTTGGGGCGCACGGCCGCCCGCAGCGTGTTCATCACGGCCCGCACGTCGTGCTCCACCGGCTTGGTCAGCACCAGCATGGACACCGGGGAACCATTGGGGATGTCAACGCCGAGGGGCGCGACGACGGCGGGTGTCGCCGCACCGCACGCCACCAGTACCGCGTCGGCGTCGTACGTCTCGCCAGGCGCTGTTTCAACGCCCACGGCCCGGCCGCCGTCGACCACCACGGAGGACCTGCCGGCGTTCAACACCAGCCGGCCGCCGCGCTCGTGGAACTCCTCCATCAGGAAGTCCACCAGGTCCGGCAGGCTGACCCAGCCCTCACCCGGGTTGAAGATGGCGTTTTCAGGAACAGCACCCGCATCGATGCCGGGCGTGAACGCCGCAATGCCTTCCGGCGCCAGCAGCTTCGAGTCGTAGCCGATGGATTTCTCGTAGGCGTGCCGGGCCTCGGTGATCTCCCGCTGCCCGGCGGCGTTCCACATCAGCCCGCCGCCGAACTGCAGCCACTCCCGGCTGGGATCGGAAGCGAAGAGCGTGCGGTACCGGTCCACGCCGGCGAGGCGGAGCTGGTGGTAGGGCGTGGACCGTTCACCGGCGGAGTTGAGCCAGGAGAGCGAACGGCCGGTGGCTTCGCTGGCCAGGCCGCGCTCGGTCAGCAGCGTCACGGATGCGCCTTCCCGGAGCAGGTGGACAGCCGTGGAGACGCCCAGGATGCCGCCGCCGATGATGGCGACGTGCTTGGTGGCGGTGGAGGACATGAGTTCTCCCTTTCTATGCATTTTGGACACGGTTGATAGGGACGCGAAGCCGCGTCCGGAAAGGATGGGGCGGCGAGTCACGGCAGGAGTGATGGCTGGCGCTAAGGCTCAGGCCAGCGCGTGGATGCCCTCGATAACTTTGAGGACTTCGAGCGGCTCTGACGGATTGACGGGCACCGGCCCCTCCCCTTGGAGGGCGGCGGCGAGCTGAACGTAGAACTCGGGGTACGCGCCCCGCTCTGAGGGAACGGGATCGGCGGCACCATCCACGCCCAAAAGTCCCCAAGACTCCTGGGGATCGATGCCGTAGGCGGGATCCGACGGCGTCACGCCGGCCGCGAGCGCTGGCTCCTGGCCGTCCAGGCCCCACTTCGTGTAGCCGGCTTCGGAGCCGAGGACGTGGAAGCGCGGGCCCACCTGTGCTGCCATCCCGTTCATCCACAGCCTGGTGCGGACGCCGGATCCGTGAAGCAGGGAGACAAACGCTTCCGTGTCGGCGGCTCCTGGATCGGATCCGCGGCTGGCAGTCTCGCCGTAGCTCTTTTCAACCGGCCCGAACAGCTGGATGGCCTGGTCGATCAGGTGCGCGCCGAGGTCGTGGAGGATTCCGCCGCCCTGGGCAAGCGAGACGCTGTCGCGCCAGTTTCCAAAGCCCTCCGGCCGCCACCATTCGAACCGTGATTCGAAGGTGCGCACCTCGCCCACAGCCCCCGATCGAAGCAGCTTCTGCAGGGTCAGGAAGTCGGCGTCCCACCGTCGGTTCTGGAACACCGTGAGCTGCACCCCGCCGTCGGACGCCAAGGCGATCAGTTCCACCCCCTGAGCGGAGGTGGGCACGAAGGGCTTGTCCACCACCACGTGGAGGCCGTGGGCAATGGCTGTGGCCGCCAGGTCGAAATGGGTGTGCGGTGGAGTGCCCAGGACCACCAGATCCAGGTCGCCGGCCTGGGCGAACATCGCCTCCGGCGTCGGAACGATCCGCGCCTGCGGGTAAAGCCGGGCCGCCTCGGCGGCACGCGCCGGATCCGCCGTCACGATCACGTCCAGCGAGTAATGCGGATCCGCCGCGAGCAGCGGGGCGTGGAAAACCTTGCCGGAGATTCCAAAACCGACGACGGCGGTCCGGACGGGTGCCGCTGTACCGTTCCCCATCACAGCACCTCCGAGAGGAAACGCTGCAGGCGTTCGCTGCGCGGGTTGTCGAACAGTTCGGCCGGGGTTCCGGCTTCCACGACTTCGCCTTCGTCCATGAAGACCACCTGGTCAGCGACCTTGCGGGCGAAGCCCATCTCGTGGGTGACTACCAGCATGGTCATGCCGCGCCGGCCGAGCCCGGCCATCAGGTTCAGGACGCCTTTGACCAGTTCCGGGTCCAGGGCGCTGGTGGCTTCGTCGAACAGCATTACCTCGGGTTCCATGGCCAGCGCACGGGCGATGGCCACGCGCTGCTGCTGGCCGCCGGACAGGTCGCGGGGCCGGTGGTCGGCCCGCTCGGCCAGGCCCACCTCAGCCAGCCGGCGGCGTGCGCGCTCCATGGCGTCGGCCTTGGGCATGCCCTTGACGCTCCAGAGGGCCAGCGCCACATTTTCCAGTGCGGTGTGGTCCGGAAAGAGGTTGAAGTGCTGGAACACCATGCCGATCCGGCGGCGGAGGGTGTCCGGCTTGACCTGCAGGGCGCTTTCACCGGCCAGCAGCACGTCGCCGCTCTTGGGTTCGTGCAGCCGGTTGACGCCGCGCAGCAGCGTGGACTTGCCCGAGCCCGAGGGCCCGATGATGCAGGTGGTGGTGCCTGGTGCGACACTGAGGCTGACGTTGCGGAGCACCTCGATGTCGCCGTAGGCCATGGTCAGGTTTCGCAGCTCCAGGCTGGAGCCGTGGAACGTCTCGATGTCCGGGGCGGCCTTGCCGGCGCTGGTGCTGGTGTTGGCGCTTGTGAGGTTCATGTGTTGCTCCCGGTGGTGAGCGGCGAGGCCGCGTCGAGTTCGGTGACTTCCTTCAGGCCGGACGTGGGCGGGGCGGGCCGGCGGCGGCCGGTGCGGAACCTGTTGTCGAAGTAGTTGACCAGGTGGGTCAGGGGCACGGTAATCACCAGGTAGAAGATGCCGGCCATGACCAGGGGTGAGAGGTTACCGGAGAGCACGGCGGCGTCCTGGCCCACGCGGAACAGTTCGCGTTCGCTGACCAGCAGGCCAAGGAAGTAGACCAGGGAGGAATCCTTGACGATGGCGATGAACTGGTTCACCAGGGCCGGCAGAACGCGGCGGACGCCCTGCGGGACCACCACCAGGGCCATCGACTTGGCGTAGCTCATGCCCAGCGCGCGGCACGCCTCGCCCTGGCCCTTGTCCACGCTGAGGATGCCGGCGCGGAAGATTTCGCCGATGTAGGCGCTGGCGATGAGGCTCAGCGCGATGATTCCCAGCGGGTACGGCGAGGGGCCGAAGATCGACTGGCTGAACCGGGCGAAGCCCTGGCCGATCAGCAGGATAGTGAGGATGGCCGGCAGGCCGCGGAAGAGGTCGGTGTAGATCCGGGCAGGAATGCGCAGCCAGCGGGACCGCGAGATGCCCATGACCGCCACCACCATGCCCAGCACCACGCCGAGGATGGTCGCGGCGACAGAGATGATCAGCGTGTTCAGAAGGCCAACCCCGAGGAGTTGGGGCAGCACCTCGAGCATTGCTTCAAAGTCGAAGAAGGTACGGCCGATGATGTTGAGCCAGTCCATTGATTGCTCTCAGACGTTAGTTGTTTGATTCGGGTGCCGGGCGGGCTGCGGGAGCAGCCCGCCCGGCGGGAACGGCGCTGTGCCGGTCCGGCTGCCGCTTACTTGCTTGCGGTCGGCGCCGGGGTGGCGGCCTGCTCGGCCTTGGGCAGGTACTGCTCCGGCATCGGGGAGCCCGGGAACCACTTCTGGTACAGCTTCTTCCAGGTGCCGTCTTCCATCGCTGCGGCGAGGCCCTTGTCCAACGCTTCCTTGAAGGCCGGCTTGTCCTTGGCGATGGCGAAGCCTGCGGGGGCGTCGAAGGACGGGATGTCAGCCGCGCTGATCAGGCCGTACTGCTCCTGGTAGGCCTTGGCAGCCTCGTAGTCGAGGAAGTGGGCGTCCACGGAACCGCTGTTGACGGCAGCGATGGCGGTGTTGTTGTCCGGGAAGCGCACCAGGTTGGCCGAGGTGAAGTTCTTGACGGCGTACGCTTCCTGCAGCGTTCCCTGGACCACGCCCAGGCGCTTTCCGTTGAGGCCGTCGACGTCCTTGATGCCCGAGTTCTTGGTGGTGATAACGGTCAGGTAGCCCGCGAGGTAGCCGCTGGAGAAGTCCACGGTTTCCTTGCGCTTGTCCGTGATGCCGATCGCGGCGACGCCGACGTCGAACTGGCCGTTGGCCACGGCGGAGAGCAGACCGGAGAAGTCCTGACCGGTGAAGACCACTTTGTCTACGCCGGCGCGGTGTGCCACGTCCTTGAACAGTTCGACGTCGAAGCCGGTGAAGTTACCCTGCGCGTCGGTGAAGGTGTACGGCTTTGAGTCACCCAGGCTTGCCACCCGGATGGTGCCCGGTTCAATCAGTCCGTACGGATTCTCGGCCGGGCTGGAGGTTGCGGAGGATGACCCGCCGCAGCCCGAAAGGGCAAGGAGGGCCGCCAGGGTTGCCGCAGCCACCGCTGCCGGGCGGAAGTTCAGTTTGATCACAGCGTTGTCCAATCGTGGGAGGGAAAGCGGTGCTGTCAGGGGCCGCCAAAGGATTTGGTCGATGAAGCTCTTGCTGAGTCCGGTCTCAGTCCCTACGATTGAGACCGGACTCACATCGATTGCTAGAAATGTAGCGGAACTCACAGGCCGCGTCAACAGCCCCTCTGAAAGGTGAACATGAGCAGTGACGGAGCAAGACGGCGGGACGTAACAGTTGCCGACGTCGCAAAAGCTGCCCAAGTGTCCAAGGCCCAGGCCGCCCGTGCCTTGGGCAACTATGGGGCCGTCAGCGACGACGTCCGTGAGCGGGTTCTCGCCGCGGCGGAAGAGCTGGAGTACCGGCCCAACGAGCTGGCCCGCAGCATGAACACGGGGAAATCCCACACCATCGGCGTGGTGGTGGGCGACATCGAGAACCCGCATTTCGGCCTGGCCACCAGGGGCATCACGGACACCGCCAAGAAGTGCGGGTTCAACGTCATCCTGGTCAATACGGACGAGAACACCGCGGCCGAAGTGGATGCTGTAGGCGTGCTGCTCGACAAGCGGGTTGACGGCCTGATCGTCGCGCCGGCGTCGTCGGTGGAAACGCAGCACCTGCGGCGCGTACAGGAATCAGGCCGCCCGCTGGTGCTGCTGGACCGCTCGGCTGACGGCCTGGCGGTGGAGACGGTCGCGGTCGACATGGCTGCCATCTCGTACGAATCCACCCGCTATCTTCTCGATGCCGGGCACCGGAGGGTCGCCTTCATCTCGACGCTGCGCACCGGCGCCGGGTATTCGCCGGAAATGCGGCTGGATTCATCGCAGATCTCGGACCGCCTGGAAGGGATGCGGCGGGCCTTTGCTGACGCGGGGTCCAAGTTCCCGGAGGACCTCGTGCGGCTCAACGCCGGCGATGCCGGCTCCGTCCGTAACCTCACTCGCGAGGTGCTGCTGGGTGCTGACCCGGCCACCGCCGTCGTGGCTTCCGACGGCCTGATTGCCCTCAGCGTGGTGGAAGCCATCCAGGAGTTGGGACTACGAATCCCGGACGACGTGTCGTTCCTGATGTACGACGACTTCGCCTGGACCCGCCTGACCACACCACCCCTGACGGTGGTGGCGCAACCCGTCTACGACATGGGGGCCGCGGCGGCGAGCGCCCTGATCAGGCAGATCGAGGGACGCCCGCCTCTGGTCCCGGCGCCGGAGTTCAGTGCGACCCTGGTCCGCCGGGGCTCGGTGGGTCCGCTTCCGGGCTCAGAGCCGGCTCACTCGGCGTCGTCGTCCTTCTCGCCTTCCTTCAGGACCAGTGCGGTGCCCTGATAAGCAGGCAATTCCAGGAAAAAGCTATGCAGGTCATCGACCTGCCCCACGGCCTCGCCGCTGAAGAGGTCGTGGACGCTGCTGCCGGGGACAAGGTGGGTGGACTGGATGCTGCCCGCGATGTCCTGGCCGGAGAAGTTGAGCACGGTGGCCTGCAGGTCCCCGCCCCCCAGCCGGTTGACCAGAACAAGCAGCCCGCGGTGGGAAACTTCCGGCACATCCAGCAGGGTGCTGGTGGAAATTCCGGCCTGTTCCCGCACGGCGAGGATCTTCTGCAGGCGCCGGGCGAAGGAAGCCGGATCCTTGAGCTGTTCGGGCACCGGGCCGTAGAGGCTGCGGGCACGCGGCATCCCGGCGGAGGAGGCCTCCGCCTCGGGGCTGGTGCCCATGATGTCGTGTGCGCCCCGGTTAATCCAGCGGGTGTCTCCCTGCGCGGTAAGCTCCCGCACTTTCTGACGGTCAAGGGTGACTATGCCGGTGAGGTCCCAGCCGGACAGGGCAAAGACGCCAGGCTGCAGCGCGTTGTACATGGACAGCAGGATGTGGACGTCAAGGATCTGGGCCCGTTGTTCGTCGGTGAGGTTTTCCGGGTCCTGGATGCCCAGGGCGGCCATGATGACGCTTGCCGTCGTGCAGGCGATGCCGTTGGTGGTGAACAACGCATTATACGGAGCGTTCGGGCCAGTCAGCCGTTCCCGGAGGGTTTGCTGGACGTGCTCTGCCAGTTCGGCGCCGGTGAGCTCCTGGCCGTTAAGTTCGAAGACGTCATCCCTGTGGCCGGCGGCAAAATGGACCAGTTCGTAGGTCAGTTCGTCGTGGTTCTGCAGGGCATGGACCAGTGATGCCTGGTCCACGCCGATTTCCATGGCGAGCCGCAGGGTCAGGCGCAGGAATTCCGTATCGGCAGTCACCAGCGCGTAGTGGTAGGCCGGCCTGGTGACGAAGTCGTAGGAAAGGTCGGGGCCCGCCTCCGAGGTGGCTTTGATGTCGTCGATGGTCAGGTTGAGTTCCTGGAAGGAGAACCCGCCCACCTTGCGGATCATGGACCCGATCAGCTGGTTTGCCGCCTCGGACAGCGGGTGCCCCTCGGACCAGCCCGGCTGCTCCTCTGCGCTCTTCTCCACGCCCAGGAACCCGTTCGCGTCCAGCCGCAGCGCACCCGTGCCCAGATCGAGCAGCGAGTGCAGCGCGTCACCGACCACGAGGCGCATGCCTGCGAAGGTCGGGTCCAGCCAGTTGATGGACGGCTGGCCGGCCTTGAAGTAGTGGAGGTAGACCCAGCGCCTGGTTTTCCCTGCCGTGTCCACGATCGGGCGGGTGGCGCTCCAGTTGGTCTCCTTGACCCCGGGCTCATAGAAGATCACGCGCTGCAGCCGGCCGATGATGTACCCGGCCTTCTGCAGTGCCTGCTCCGCATCGGGGCTGATGTTGACCGAGTCTTCGCCTTCGGGAACGTCCGGCAGCAGGTGCCAGTCCTCTTCCGGAATGTCGATCATGTGGTAAATGCCGGGGTAGTCCCGGAAGTTCATCTCGGCCAGGCGGAAGTCGGCCCCCTTGCCCGTGTGGCCGGGAACGATGTCATCGATCACCGTGCCGTCATGGTCGGCCGCGACCTCGCACATCTTGCGGAATTCGTCCTCGGTGCCGAATACCGGGTCGATCGCCATGCTGATGCGGTCGAAGTGCCCGTCTACGCTCGGCGTCTGGGACCAGCCGCTGATGCCGCCGGCGAGCTTGACCGGACCGGTGTGCAGGCCCCTGATCCCGATCTCGCGGAAAGCATCCCACAACTCAGGATCTCCCAAAGCCGAGAGGAAGGACTGGCCCGGACGGGTGATGAAGGACAGGGGGTAGGCGGTAAACCAGACGGGGGCGCGTTCCACGGCCGCCCGCGGGTTGGGATGGGCATACGAGTTCTGCCACATGCTGGCCTGCCCTGAGAGCTGCCGCGCCATGACGTTCGCGTCGCCCAGCATCGCCTGGTTGCGCAGCCACTCAACATAGGCCGCGTTGCGCCCATCGAATTCCAGCGAGGGGCGGTCGGCGAAGAACTGCCGGCGGCGGGCAATCGGCCTCAGCGCCTTGGGACGGGCGGGATAGAACTGCTCGTCATAGGTGATGTCGGCCGCCTCGGTGACCTCCAGCGCTTCGGCCGCCTCGGCCAATTCCGGCGCTTCGGCCGCCTCGGCTGCTGAGTCAGCCGGAGCCGCTTCGTCGGCTGGGACCGCTCCTGCCTCGGGTCCGAATCCGATGCTCTCGCCGTCAAACTCGTCGGCTGCTGAAACGCTCTGGTTGAAGCTTGCTTCCCGCACAGACTGCTCCTTTATCGGTGGTTGCTGCGTGGCACCCCCGGGGTGTTCTCAAGTATTTCCGTACCCCGGCATTTCGAGAGTATTCACGCTTGTCCGCTTCGCCCACCCTATGCCGACGGCCGCAGGAATATCGACTATTGCCGTCAGCGGTTCTTTGAGCAGGGCCAGTCGGGCCTAGGTGCTGAGGTCCCAGTGGGCTCGGATTGCCTCTGCAATCGGACTAACGGTGACGTCCACCCGGAAAGCAACGGGCGCGGTCCCTGTCTCTTCGATTGTCGTGTCACGGTACACGCGGCCGCATGAGGGACAGAGCGTGTAAAGATCCTCATCAACGGGCCATTGCGCCAATCCCACGGGTATGGAGGTGTTTCCTCCGACGTAAACGGGAACGCCTTGTGAGTTGGCCTGTATCAGTCCGTCCTTGCTGACGGTGTTGCCGCACACGCAGGTGATGGTGGTGACGTCATGACCGATCACGTCGGCGGTTTCAGTGTCCACGATGAGCTCCCCGGTGCTGGAAGCGACCTTCTGGTATTAGCTTATGCCTGCCGGAACGTTCGTGTCGCTGCACAGAAAAGCCCCGGACCCAAAGGTCCGGGGCTGCGCGAAAGTCCCTTACCGCTGGATGCTCACCGTGAGGTCCAGGTGGATGTCCGTGTCGGCGGCAAGCCGGGTCTGGAGGTAGTGGGCAAGACTCGCGTCGGTGGCAGTATGAGCGCTCTGCGGGATCGCACCGCGGAGGAGAGCCTTGGAATTGGTCGACTTGACCATGTCCAACGGCGCCCAGCCACGGTGAGTGGAAGTGAGGCGCTCCAAGTCGGTGCGGAAGGAGCGACTGTGGTCGTCGCGGACCGTGGCGCACATGGTGAACGGGATGAAGGCAGTAGGCAAAGATGTCCTTTCACGAGGCAGCCGATTGTCGGAGCCCGCTTAAAGGAAGGTCTTTTCGGTCGCGGCTATTCCTTGAGGTCGGTTAAAGAGTCCGACGTCACGCCCGGCGCCAGCCTGATCGGCAGGCCGGGGCCAGGTGGGACGTTTATATGGCGCCGCGATGCGCGTCCAAGATCCCTTTTGCATTGCATGATGCAGACCTGATATTGCCAATCGGAAGCTAGCCGCAGCGGTCTGCGGTGCTGTACTTCACGGACCGGTCTGCCGGCTAGCCGCTAGTCCGCCGCATCGCTGATAGCTTCCAGAACGCGGTGCAGAGCGGGATTGCGGGAGTTGCGCACCCAGATGGCGTGCAACTCCACCGGATCAACATCGAAGCCCCCCAGCTCGAGGTATTCAACGCCTTCAATGCCCAGGACCGTTGCCGATTGGGGTACCAGCGCCACCCCGCGACCGGCGGCGACGAGGAATATCATGGTCAGAATCTGACTGACAGTGTGAACGAACGTACGGTGCGAGGACACGACGCTGACCACGAGATCGTAGAAATACCGCGCTTGCGTGGGTGAGTGCATGATGAGGTCCTCACCATGCAGGTCTTCAGCAGTCAACTGCCTGTGAAGTTCCGTCAGGTGGTGACCTGCCGGAACTGCCACCATGATCGGTTCGCGAAACAGCAAGCGGGAATCGAACAGCTCGTCGTCAAACGGCGGACGTGCCAGCCCAAGGTCGATGTCACCGTTGATGAGCGCTGCCGTCTGGTCCTTGGTCACCATCTCCTTAAGATCAATCTCCACATCGGGCAGCGCCCCGGAAATTTCATTCAGGAGGGCTCCGAGCAGGCCGAAAGTGGAGGCGGCGGTGAATCCGATGCGAACGGCGCCTGCGGAGCCGGCGGATATCCGACGTGCCAGGCTGGGGGCGGCCTCCGCGAGCTCGAGCAACTTGAGCGCGTCCGCCAGGAAGGCCGTGCCGGCGGTGGTCAGCGCTACCCCGCGGTTGTCGCGGTCAAACAGCTGCACCCCGATGGCCTTTTCCAGTTTCTGGATCTGCCGGCTCAAGGGCGGCTGCGTCATGTTCAGGCGGGCCGCGGCGCGGCCGAAGTGCAATTCTTCCGCGACGGCCACGAAGCCCCGCAACTGGTCCAACGAATACATAATACCTGCAGGGTATCACGCAATGCAGAGATGCACTTGGACATGCATAACTCGACGACTCTAGTCTGCATAAGCGGCCCATGAAGTGACGGAGCTCACGGGCCAACGATTTCCGCTCAAGCAGCGGCGAATATTCAAAGGAGAATTCATGATCAAGTCGGCATTCACCCGTAGGTCCATCCTGGCCACGGGGTCAGGCCTTGCCCTGGCGCTGGCATTGACAGCGTGCGGCGGCAACGTTGCGGGTACCAGTTCGGCGGCGGACGCCAGCAAGTTCCCTTCGGGCCCGGTCACCCTCACCATCGGCGCCGATCCCGGCGGAAGCACGGACCTGATTGGCCGCGCACTGGCTGAGAATGCCAGCGGTCCCCTCGGGGCTCCCATCCCCGTCGTCAACAAGCCGGGTGCGAATGGCGCCTTGGCCACGAAGGAAGTCGGCGCAGCAAAGGCTGACGGGCAAACTCTAGTTATCCTGAACGCCTCCCTCTTCGCCATCACCCCGCTGGCTGTCTCCGCGGGCGAGACGGTGAAGATCGAGGACTATGAGGTCATCACCGGGATTTCCCAGGACGACTATGTCCTGGTCTCCAATGCCAGCTCGGGCATGAAGACCATGGACGACCTGACGAAGGCAGGCAAGAAGTTCAACTTCGCCACAACCGGCGTTGGAACAGGAAGCCAGCTGGCACAGGCCCTGCTGTTCAAGCAGGCCAAGATCGATGGTACTGATGTTCCTTTCGATGGCGGTTCCCCCGCCATGACGGCGGTCCTTGGCAACCAGGTTGACCTCGCCACCATCCAGCTCGCCGAGGCCATGCCGCAGATCAAGGCCGGCAAGCTTAACCCGATCGTGGTCTTCTCGAAGGAACGCAACCAGTACCTGCCGGACACGCCCACGGCCGTCGAGGCCGGCTATGACGTCCCGGTGTCCCAGTTCCGCGCGGTAGCAGCACCCAAGGGGACCCCGGAAGCTGTCGTAACGAAGCTGCGTGAGTCCTTCAAGAAGGCGTTCGAATCCGACGCCTACAAGGCATTCAACAAGCAGAACCTCTTCACCGCGGCAGAGATCGACGGCGATCAGGTCGCCAAAGACTGGTCAGACAACGCAGCCAAGTACAAGGAACTGACCGTGAAGTACGACGTCGATCTTGGCGGCGGCAAGTGATTTCCGCATCACATGAAGCAGTCCCCGGCGGCAGCGTTCACCACGCTGCCGCCGGGAACGGCACTTCCCCCGAAGCCCTCGAAGAGCTCGTCGAGCCGCTGACACCCGAACAGCTGGCCGCGGAGTGGGACGAGGAACGCCCCCCGCGCGCCGGTCCGCTTGCCAACGTGGCCGCAGCCGTCGCCGGAGCCACGCTTGGCGCCGCAGGCCTGGCAATGTCAGTGGGTATGGGGCTCGGCAGCCCCGAAAAGCCCGAACCAGGGCTGTGGCCGTTCATTATCAGCATCGTCATGATCGCCATGTCCGTATCCCTCCTCGTTTTCGGACGGAAGAAGCTGGACGCCGAGGCGTTCTCTTCATCAAGCTGGCAGGTTGCCGCCGGAGTGGCGACCCTGGTCGGGTTCGTCCTAGTGGTCGGAGTGGCCGGCTTTGAAATCCCCACCCTGCTGCTGACCTTCGTCTGGTTGAGATTCCTGGGCAAGGAAACCTGGAGGATGTCCATCGTGCTCAGCTTCGCCGTCACAGCGGCCTTCTACCTGATTTTCGTCGTGGCGCTTAGCGTGCCCATCCCACACCTGTTCTAGGGAATCTCATGGACTTTCTTGCACCGGTCATCAATGGTTTCGGCGTCGTGCTGGAACCGATGAACCTCCTCTACTGCCTCATCGGCGTCGTCATCGGAATGCTCATCGGCGTCCTGCCTGGCCTTGGCCCGGCAGCCACCATCGCCATACTCCTTCCGCTTACGTACGGCGTCGAGCCCGTGACAGCCATCATCATGCTCTCCGGCATCTTCTACGGCGCCCAATACGGCGGAACCATCACGTCCGTGCTTCTCCGACTGCCCGGCGAAGCATCCTCCGTAGTCACCGTCTTTGACGGCTTCGCCCTTGCCCGCCAGGGACGGGCCGGCACGGCCCTCGGCATCGCGGCCATCGGATCCTTCTTCGGCGGCACGGTCGCGATCATTGGACTCACCCTTTTGGCGCCCATCGTCGCCGGCTTCGCCCTTGACTTCGGGCCTCCCGAGTACACCGCCTTGGCCATGTTGGGCATCCTGCTGGTGGCAACAGTCAGCAACGGCAGCAAGCTCAAATCCATTATCGCTGCATCCCTCGGGCTGCTGCTGGCAACAGTAGGCCGTGACACCTTCACCGGCGAGGCACGCTTCACGTTCGACAACCTTTCCCTCGCCGACGGCCTCGACTTCGTGCCCATCGCCATGGGCATCTTCGGTCTGGGCGAAATCCTGTACAACCTGGAGGAGCGCCACAATAAGGTCCAAGCGCCGGCCAAAGTGGCGAATGTCTGGCCTTCCCGCAAGGACCTGAAGGAATCATCCGGGGCAATCGGCAGGGGCTCCCTGCTGGGCTTCTTCCTCGGGATCCTGCCCGGTGGCGGTGCAACTATTGCCTCACTCGCTGCCTACGCCATGGAAAAGAAGCGGGCCAAGAACCCCGAACGCTTTGGCCGTGGCGCCGTGGAAGGCGTCGCTGCGCCGGAAAGCGCCAACAACGCCGCAGCAACGTCCTCCTTCATTCCGCTGCTCACCCTGGGCATTCCCGCAAACGCCACCATGGCCATCATCTTCGGCGCCCTGCTGATCCAAGGCGTCACCCCGGGACCGCAGCTCGTCCAGAACGATCCGGAACTCTTCTGGGGCGTGGTCAACTCGATGTACATAGGCAACATCCTGTTGCTGATCATGAGCATCCCCCTGGTCGGCGTCTTCGTGAAGATCCTGCGCGTCCGGGCTGCCATCCTCGCCCCGATCACCGTGCTCATCACGCTGATCGGTGTCTACACCATCAACAACAGCATCTTTGATATTTGGCTGGTCATTGCCTTCGGCATTCTCGGCTACCTCATGAAGAAGTTCGGTTTCGAGCCCGGCCCGTTGGTGCTGGCCTTCGTCCTCGGTTCCCTCCTTGAGGAAAACCTCAGGCGCTCCCTCCTCGTCTTTGGAGGCGACGCCGCCGGATTCGTTAGCCGGCCAATCTCCGGAATTCTGCTGCTCGTGTTCGTCGTGGTGATGCTCTTGCCTCTGCTGCAGAAGGCCCTCAAGAGGACCCGGACCCCCGCACCCGCCGTCGAGGCCACACACGATGAAAAGGAAAAAGTATGACCATTCTGATCGGCTACTTGCCCACGCCCGAAGGCGAGGCGGCCCTTGAGGCAGGCATCGCCGAAGGCCAGCTACGACGCGAGAGCATCGTCATCCTCAACTCACCGCGCAAGGGAGCGCCCGTGGACCCTGCCCTCGCCTCCGTGGAGCAAGTCGCCGAGCTGCTGCGGCGCGCCGGAGTGGCCGGCGTCGAGGCCACAATCCGGCAGCCGGGCCACACCGACGACC
This sequence comes from Arthrobacter globiformis, assembly GCF_030815865.1. NCBI lineage: Bacteria > Bacillati > Actinomycetota > Actinomycetes > Micrococcales > Micrococcaceae > Arthrobacter > Arthrobacter globiformis. The sequence continues at coordinate 277,197 of NZ_JAUSXI010000001.1, read as the reverse complement.
TGACCGACGAGTTTATTGACATCGCCGACGAAATCGACGCTTCCCTGATTGTCATTGGCCTGCGCAGGAGGTCTCAGGTAGGAAAGTTCATCCTCGGGAGCCACTCCCAGCGGATCCTGTTGCAGGCCGACCGGCCAGTGCTGGCCGTCAAAGTCCGGGAAAAATCCTAACCCCATCCCATTGCAGTCCACGCCCGGCAGCGAACCTCATCCACCGGGCTCGAAGCCAGGAGTTACCAGAGCCGTGAACCACCCTCTCAGCCCGACCGGACCACACCGCATCAAGGACATCGCCATCACCCCGGTGGCATTCAAGGATCCGCCTCTCCTTAACGCGGTGGGCGTGCACGAGCCGTTTGCGCTGCGGGCCATCGTGGAGATCACCACCGACACAGGCTTCTCGGGCCTCGGAGAGACCTATGGGGATGCCCCGCACCTGAGCCGGCTAAAGCTCGCCGCGGAGGCCCTGGCTGGGACCGATGTTTTCAACATCAACGAGATACGCCAGCGGGTCACCCGGGCCCTCACGGCAGATTCCACCGTCGGTGGCCACGGTATGTCTGGAATGGTGACCGGCTCCAGCACGCCGGATCGAGTGCTGTCCCCTTTCGATGTGGCTTCCCTGGATATCCAGGGAAGGGTCCTGGGACGCCCTGTGAGCGACTTACTGGGAGGCGCTGTCCGGGACGAAATCGCCTTCAGTGGCTACCTCTTCTACAAGTGGGCAGGGCACCCTGGCCACGAGGAGGACTCCTGGGGGGCGGCAATGGATCCGGAAGGAATCGTCCGGCAGGCGCGGCGCATGGTGGATGAGTATGGATTCACCGCCCTGAAGCTCAAGGCAGGCGTCTTCCCTCCCGAGGAAGAAGTGGCAGCAATCAAGGCCCTCCGGGCCGAATTTCCGGACCTGCCACTGCGCATCGACCCCAATGCCGCCTGGACCGTCGACACGTCCATCCGGGTGGGCAAGGAACTCGACGGGGTCCTGGAATATCTTGAGGACCCCACCCCGGGCCTGGCCGGCATGGCTGAGGTGCGCCGCAACGTGTCCATGCCCCTCGCCACCAACATGTGCGTGGTCAGCTTCGGCGACGTGCCTCCCTCTGTCGAGGCCGGCTCAGTGGACGTCGTCCTCTCAGACCATCACTTCTGGGGCGGCCTCCGGCGGTCGCAGACCCTGGCCGGCATCTCGGAAACCTTCGGCCTTGGGCTGTCCATGCACTCCAACTCCCATCTGGGCATCAGCCTGGCAGCCATGGTTCACCTGGCCGCCGCCACGCCGAACCTGGACTACGCCTGCGACACCCACTGGCCCTGGAAAGACCCCGAGGAAGACGTCATCGTTCCCGGCCCCCTCGTTTTCCGAAACGGTGCTGTCGGTGTTCCAACCACCCCCGGACTGGGCGTGGAACTGAACCGCGAAGCCCTGGCCCGCCTCCACGAGCAGTACCTGCAGTCCGGCATGCTCAACCGCGACGACACCGGCTACATGCAGAGCGTCCAGCCCGACTACGAACTGATAACCCCGCGGTGGTGATTGACGGGCTCACTTCGACTGTCCGGCACCGCTTTCCGCCGACGCCTTGAGCTGACGGTGCGGCTTCGTGCATAAGCCGCACCGTCACGCATATGAGGGATAGGGATCGCTGAAAACGCCGGTCCCCTCGGCGGTGAAACTGCGCAGACCGTCCGTCTCGCCGCGGACGCCCAGCCATTCCCAAAAGGAATCAGCTGATACATAAATAAGCTTAGACAGGCATCGAATGGCCTTCTAATCTGAAAAGGAACCACACCACCCCGCCGTCCCCGGCGCCGACTCAAGGACAATCCCGTGGCTAAACTTTCACCCCAGGAACTCGCTAACACCCTCAAGGACGGGCTGCTGTCCTTCCCCGTGACCTCCTTCGATGCAGAGCTGCAGTTCGATGAGGAAAACTACCGCAAGCACCTGGCATGGCAGGCCAGCTACCCCGTTGCCGGCCTGTTTGCTGCCGGTGGCACGGGTGAGGGCTTCTCCCTCACCCCGGCCGAGTCGGCCCGCGTGGTCCGCGCCGCCGTCGAGGAAGTCGGCAGCACCGTCCCCGTTCTTGCTTCCGCCGGCGGTTCCACCGCCCAGGCCATCGAAAACGCCCAGGCCGCCGAGGCCGCCGGAGCCGAGGGCATCCTGCTGCTGCCGCCTTACCTGACCGAAGCGGACCAGGGCGGCCTGATCGAGCACGTCAGCGCGGTCTGCAGCTCCACGTCCCTCGGCGTCATCATCTACAACCGCGCCAACGCCATCTACAAGGACACCACCGTGGCCACCCTGGCCGACCGCCACGAGAACCTCATCGGGTTCAAAGACGGCGTGGGGGATCTCGAGCACGATGCGCGCGTCTACGCCAAGCTCGGCGACCGCCTGTTCTACCTGGGCGGCCTCCCCACGGCAGAGACCTTCGCGCTGCCGCTCCTGCAGCTGGGCATGAGCACCTACTCCAGCGCCATGTACAACTTCGTTCCGCAGTTCGCCCTGGACTTCTACCAGGACGTGCGCAACCAGGACCGCGTCGCCGTCAACCAGAAGCTCAACGACTTCGTGATCCCGTACCTGGACATCCGCGACCGGGTCAAGGGCTACTCCGTGTCCATCGTCAAGGGCGGCCTGGACGCCATCGGCCGCTCGGCCGGCGGGGTCCGTCCGCCGCTGCAGAACCTTGCGCCGCAGGACCTCGCAGACCTCAAAGCACTCATCGCCACCGTCTCCTGATCCACCCTCTCCTAGGAGTAACCACCGTGACCCTCACCGGACATTCCCTGATCGCAGGGCAGGCAGTCACAGGCGAAGGCAAGACCGCCTTCGGATTCAACCCCGCAACGAACGAACAGCTTGAGCCCACCTACACCCTGCTCACCGAAGAGCAGTTGAAGGCAGCCACCGCCGCCGCAGCTGATGCCTACGCGTCCTTCAGCACGCTCGACCCCGAGACGCACGCCGGCTTCCTGGAAGCCATCGCCGACAACATCGAAGCCATCGGCGACGAACTGATCGTCCGTGCCGGCCAGGAGACCGGCCTTCCGGCCGCGCGTCTGCAGGGCGAACGCGCCCGCACCACCGGACAGCTGCGGCTCTTCGCCAACGTGGTCCGCCAGGGTGACTTCCGCGGCGTGCGCATCGATCCGGCCCTCCCGGACCGGACGCCGCTGCCCCGCGCCGACATCCGCCAGCGCCAGATCCCGCTCGGTCCTGTCGCCGTCTTCGGCGCCAGCAACTTCCCGTTGGCCTTCTCGACGGCGGGCGGCGACACCGCCTCAGCCCTCGCCGCAGGCTGCCCCGTCGTCTTCAAGGCACACAACGCCCACCCCGGCACCAGCGAACTGGTGGGCCAGGCCATCGCCAAGGCCGTTGCTGACCTCGGTCTCCACCCGGGCGTCTTCTCCTTGATCTACGGCCCGGGCAGCAGCATCGGTCAGGCCCTCGTGGCGGACCCGGCCATCAAGGCCGTGGGCTTCACCGGGTCGCAGAGCGCCGGCATCGCCCTGATGCGCACCGCCGCCGCGCGCCCTGAGCCCATCCCCGTGTACGCGGAGATGTCCTCCCTGAACCCGGTTTTCGTCTTCCCTGGCGCCCTGAGCGGCTCGGCCGAACAGATTGGCGCCCTGGCGCAGCAGTACGTCACCGCCGTCACCGGCAGCTCCGGCCAGCTCTGCACCTCCCCCGGCCTGCTGTTCGCCCCCGCCGGTGAGGCGGGCGACAAACTGGCTGCCGCCGTCGGACGCGCTGTCTCCGCGTGCGCCGGCCAGACGATGCTCACGGCAGGCATCGCCGGCTCCTGGAACTCCGGCACGGAGGCGCTGGGCGCCGCCGAGAACGTGACGGTCGTGGGGACCGGAACCCCCGGCCCCACCGAGAACGCGCCGGCACCGGCCATCTACGGCACGGAAATCCGCGACTTCATCAGCAACGAGGTGCTGCACGCGGAAATCTTCGGCGCAGCCAGCCTGGTGATCCGCTACTCCTCCGCCGAGGAACTGGTGGAGGCCACCAACGGGATCGAGGGGCAGCTCACCGCTTCCCTGCAGCTCACCGAAGAGGACTACCCGACGGCGGCGCGCCTGATCCCCGCACTGGAACAGAAGGTGGGCCGCATCATTGTGAACGGCTGGCCCACCGGCGTCGAAGTTGGGCACGCCATGGTCCACGGCGGACCCTTCCCCGCCACCTCTGATGCGCGCACCACCTCGGTGGGTACGCTGGCCATTAACCGGTTCCTTCGGCCGGTCGCCTACCAGAACCTGCCCCAGGAACTGCTGCCCGCACCGCTGCAGGACGCCAACCCGTGGCACCTCAACCGCCGGATCGACGGCACAGTTATCGCTGCCGAGGCCGCTCAAACAGAGAAAGAGGGGGTCAACGCATGACCGCCCAGCCGACAATTGCCCGCGTGGAGGTAGTCCCGGTTGCGGGCTACGACAGCATGCTGATGAATCTCAGCGGCGCCCACGGGCCGTTCTTCACCCGGAACGTGGTCATCGTGACCGACTCCGACGGCCGAACCGGCCTCGGCGAGGTCCCGGGCGGCGAAAAGATCCGCACCACCATCGAGGAAGCCGGTGCGCTGATCGCCGGCAGGCCAGTGGCCCGCTACCGCTCGCTGCTGCGCGAGATCGCCGCGGAGTTCGCGGACCGCGACGCCGGCGGCCGCGGCCTGCAGACCTTCGACCTGCGCACCACTGTCCACGCTGTCACCGCCGTCGAGTCCGCACTGCTGGACCTGCACGGCCAGTTCCTTGGCGTCCCGGTGGCCGAACTGCTGGGCGACGGCCAGCAGCGCGCGTCCGTGCCGATGCTCGGCTACCTGTTCTTCGTCGGTGACCACAAGCGGACGAATCTTCCGTACCTCGTGGAGGACGCGCCGTCGGACCACTGGGAGGAACTGCGCCGTCAGGAGGCAATGACCCCCGAGGCCGTTGTTGCCCTGGCCGAGGCCGCGCAGGAGCGCTACGGCTTCAGCGACTTCAAGCTCAAGGGCGGCGTGCTGTCCGGCGACGACGAAGTGGACGTGGTCACCGCACTGGCCAAGCGCTTCCCCGATGCCCGCGTCACGCTGGACCCGAACGGCGGGTGGCTGCTCGAGGAAGCCATCCGGCTGGGCAAGCGGATGCAGGGCGTCGTGGCCTACGCCGAGGACCCCTGCGGCGCCGAGGGCCGCTTCTCCGGGCGCGAGGTCATGGCCGAGTTCCGCCGTGCCACCGGCCTGAAGACGGCCACCAACATGATCGCCACGGACTGGCGCGAAATGGCGCACGCCATCCGCAGCAACGCCGTGGATATCCCGCTGGCGGACCCGCACTTCTGGACCATGCACGGTTCTGTCCGGGTGGCGCAGCTGTGCAACGAGTTCGGCCTGACCTGGGGCTCACACTCGAACAACCACTTCGACATCTCACTGGCCTTGTTCACGCAGACCGGCGCAGCCGCGCCCGGCGAGATCACCGCGCTGGACACGCACTGGATCTGGCAGGACGGGCAGGGCCTCACCAAGAACCCGCTGCAGATCAAGGGCGGCGCCATCGAGGTTCCGGCCGCACCCGGGCTCGGCATCGAACTGGACCGTGAGGCACTGGACAAGGCGCACCAGCTGTACCTGCAGCACGGCCTGGACGCCCGTGACGACAGCATCGGCATGCAGTACTACATCGACGGCTGGTCCTTCGACCCGAAGCGTCCCTGCCTGGTCCGGTAGGCCGTTTCCGGCTGCCTTCCGGCAACGCTAGTAGATTTCCGCACATACAGATAAATAGAAGGGTCAAGAGTGGGCGGCGTTGTCTCCGGAATACTCATCGTTTCGGCAGTCATCGCCGTCGGTTACCTCGCAGCAAGGTTCCGCATTCTGGGTCCCGAGGTCCAGGGTACGCTGACCCGCACAGCCTTCTACATCACAAACCCCGCCCTGCTTTACAACGTGGTGGCCGGCTCGGACATCCGGGCCGCCCTCGGCACTGATGCCCCGCTGGCGCTGCTTTCGGCAGCGGCAGTGGGGCTTCTTTACTGGCTGCTCAGCTTCCTGTTCTTCCGCCGCCCCGCTGCGGAGACCGCCGTCGGCGCAATGGCCAGCAGTTACGCGAACGCCAACAACATCGGCATTCCGGTCTCGCTGTACGCCGTCGGCACAGCCCAGCATGTGGCACCGGTGCTGCTGGTGCAGCTCCTGGTTTTAGCCCCGTTCTACCTCACACTCCTGGGACTCTTCTCCGGTGCCCGGATTTCGTGGAAGAAAATGCTGCTCCAGCCGCTGTCCAACCCCATGATCATTGCCTCGGCGCTCGGCGCCGCGGTTGCGCTCACGGGCTGGCAGGAACCGGACCTGCTGCAGAAACCCATCGACATGCTGGCGGGCGGGGCCGTCCCCATGGTGCTTCTTGCCTTCGGCCTGTCGCTGGCCGGAAGGGCGCCCCTGCAGAAGGACGACGGCCGGACAGAGACCCTCGTGGCAACGTTCCTAAAGATCGCCGGCATGCCCGCGATCGTCTGGCTGTTGGGGCGTTTTGTCTTTGGCCTGGAGGGGCAGCATCTGCTGGCCAGCGTGATCATGGCGGCACTGCCCACGGCGCAGAACGTCTTCCTCTTCGCCTCACCCTATGGCCGGGGCATGACTGTGGCCCGCGACGTGATTCTCTGCACCACCATCCTGTGCATGGGGGCGCTGCTGGTTGTTGCCTGGGCCGCCGGGTAGGGAGTGGCATTCTTATTTGCCCCCATCTAACGTCACACAACGCGGCGGCATCCGGATCCGGATAAGCAACGACCTACCCTTGACTGGTGACTTTGACTAAGATCCGCACCGCCGCCGCGAGCTCCCTCGCCGCCGCAGGCCTCCTGTTTGCTCTCGCCGCCTGTTCCACACCGGCCGCCACCCAGCCATCCACCTCTGCGCCGGCTTCCCCGGCAACGGCTTCATCCAGCGCCGCCTCCGAGCCCTGCGCCGGTGTGAAGGTCGTCGTCGATTCGGGCGCCCTGAAGCAGGCTGCCGCTGATGCTTCCGTTTGCGTCCCTGTGGATGGGCCGACTCTCGCTTCCAAGGTGCTCGACGAGGCACAGGTGAAAACCGAGGGCACTGACGCTTATCCCAAGGAACTGGTGTGCCGTGTGAACGGTGTGCCCGCCGCAGACTTCGACATTGCGCACAAGGGCGGCACGTACCGGGAAGAATGCAAGAAGATGCCCGCCGCCTTTGCCTACTGGTCGCTCTGGGTTAAGCCGGCCACCGGCGCCTGGGCATACGCGCAGGAAGGCCTCGCCACCCTGAAGGTGAGCCCGGGCCAGAGCCTGGAACTGCTCTACACGGTCGACGGCGCACCGGCCACACCCGCGGCGTGACCTTTCGACCCGCGCCGTTACGCGCAGCGGCGGCTCTCGCCGTCGTATTCATCGCGGCGCGGGTCATCTACCGCATCCTTTTCAACGGGGCGGGCACCGGTGGCCCGGTCCTGCTCAACATGCCGCCGGTGCTGCTGCCTGCTCCGTACGCCCACGTGGTCCTCCTCGGTCCGGTAACGGCACTTGGCCTGTGGGAGGCGGTCCTGTCTGCCCTGCCGATTGCCGGGATGATCCTCGGTTTCGGCATGCTCAACGCCTGGGTGGATGTGGCCCGCGTCTTCGTGCGCCTGGCCCGCGGCGGCCCCATGCAGGGCATTGCCCGGATGCTTGTGGTGGCTTGGGCGGCGCTCCCGGCGCTCTCGGACGCCGTGAACTCCGTGCGCCTGGCTTTTCGACTGCGGGGCGAACGCTTCGGACCCCGTGCCCTTGTTCCCGTGCTTGAGCGCACTCTCGAGCACGCCGGCCGGGTTGCCGCGGCCCTGGAGCTGCGCGGATTCGGGAGCCGGGCAGCACACCAGCGCGGCCGCGGTATCGAAGCACCGGTTCTGGTCCGGGACGCGCAATTCCGCATTGGTGACGCCCAGGTGCGCGTCGCCGGGTTCGCACCGACGAGTGGGTCAATTACGGTCATTACCGGGCCCACGGGCTCCGGAAAGTCCACGATCCTGCGAGGTATCGCGGGCCTCCTCTCACACATTGACGGTGGAGAAGTTTCCGGCACGCTGCGCGTTGCCGGAGCCGACCGTGCCACCACGCCGCCGCGCGATACCGCCCGCCTCATCGGCGTCGTATTGCAGAATCCCCGCGCCGCATTTGCCACCAGCCGGGTCCGGGACGAAATCTCCCTCGCACTTGAGCTGCGCGGCATGGCGGCCGGTACCGCCAAGGCCTGGGTGCTGGAGGTTGCCGAGCGTATCGGGGTGTCGGCGCTGCTGGACCGGAATCTCAGCACCCTCTCGGCGGGTGAGGCAACGCTCGTAGCCATCGCCGCCGCAGTGGTGGAGCATCCGGCCCTGCTCCTGGTTGACGAGCCGCTTGCCGACCTCGACACCGCAGCACGCGGACGCGTCATCGCCGTGCTCAACGCCCTCGCCCGCGAAGCGGGTGTCTGCGTCATCGTGGCAGAGCACCGGGCGGAATCGCTCGTACCCGTTGCCGACTCGTGGTGGACCATCGACGACGGCGCCCTGGTGCCGGGTGTTGCGCCATCCGCGCCTTCGCGCCCGGTCGTTGCCCGCCCGACGCCGCCACAGCCGGCGGAGCACGTGCCCGTGCTGACTGCGACAAAGCTCGCGGTGCGCCGCGAGGGCAAGCCGCTCGTGCGCAGCGCGTCCCTGACCCTGCACCGCGGTGAAGTGGTCGCCCTGGTGGGCCCGAACGGTGCCGGGAAGTCCTCCCTCCTTGTGGCACTCGCCCTCGGTGAAGGCATACTCGGTGAAAGTACTGTCGACGGCGGCCGTGTGGCCCTTGTGCCGGACGCCTCGGACGATCTTTTCACCAGGGATACCGTCGCGGCAGAACTCCGCGCGGCCGATCGGCGCGCGCGGCGTCGCACTGACTCACGAGCTGCGGATTCAGTGCCCGCGGTTTCACGCCTTGCCCGTTTGCGGGGCGACGCCCGGATTCCCATTGGACACGAACACCCCCGGGACCTCTCTGCAGGGGAGCGCAGGATCCTTGCCATAGCGCTGCAGACAATGGACCACCCTCAGGTACTCCTCATCGATGAGCCCACCCGCGGACTCGATCCGGCGGCGCGCACGGCAGTCGCAGCGGCGCTGCAGGCTGCGGCGGACGACGGCGCCGCTGTCCTGTTTGCCACCCACGACCTGGACTTTGCGCATGGCCTCGGCACCCGGATCCTCCCGATGCGCGACGGTGTCGCGCCCTATACGGGGACAGAAGCCGCCGCCCCTGCCACTGCCCCCGCAGCGCAGCCCATCGAAACAGCGCTACCTGCTAAAGCCCCACCGTTCATGGACCGGCGGCCGGACATGCCAGCTGCCGAGAAGGCCCGCCGCGTCCGGATGCCACGGGCTGCGGAGCTCACAGTTCTCGGAGCTGCAAACCTTCTCGCCCTCGCCGCATTCTGCTGGCCCTTGCTTGCCGCAGCCCTCCCGGAGGATGCCGCCGCGGCCGTTCCCTACGCGGCGCTGGCCATTGCACCCCTAGCCGTCGTTGCCATCATCGTGTCCCTGGACGGCTCGGTCCGCTCCGCACATACGGTGGCGTTGCTCGGCGTCCTGGCAGCCGTCGGCTCGGCGGTGCGGGTGGCCAGCACCGGCGTCGGGGGTGTGGAGGCAGTCTTTATCCTGCTGATCCTGGCCGGCCGGGCCTTTGGTGCGCGTTTCGGCATGCTCCTCGGCGCAGCCACCATCGCTGTCTCAAGCGCCCTGTGGAGTGGCATCGGCCCGTGGTCACCGTTCCAAATTTTCGCCTGTGCGTGGGTGGGGGCCGGGGCAGGCCTGCTCCCCCGCCGGGTGCGCGGGCGGGCTGAATTATGGATGCTGTGCGGCTACGGCGTCGTGGCGTCCTACGTGTTCGGCCTGCTGACCAATCTGTGGTTCTGGCCCTTTGCGGTAGGGGCCGGCACCGGCATCTCCTATGTGCCCGGAGCACCGCTGGCCACCAACCTGAGCAGCTTCCTGCTCTACTCGCTTTTGACGTCGACGGCGGGCTGGGACACCCTGCGTGCCGTCACCACGATCGTCGGAATCACTGTGGTGGGGCGGGCCATCCTCGCCGCGCTCCGGCGGGTGAAGCCGGTCTCCAGCCCGGGCGGAAGCGCGGGCGGTCAAGCCGCGCGCACTCGATCCTCCCGGGCCAGGGACCGGCGTCAACTCACACCTTGAAGTACTTCGCCTCTGGGTGGTGGAACACGAACGCGTCGGTGGACTGTTCGGGGTGCAACATCAGCTCATCGCTCAGGATCACGCCCATCCGCTCGGGGTGCAGCAGTTCCACCACCTTGCGGCGGTCCTCCATGTCCGGGCACGCGGGGTATCCGAGCGAGAACCGCGCACCGCGGTAGTCGAGCTTGAACAGGCCAGCCTTGTCCTTCGGCTCCTCGGCTGCGAAACCGAGCTCCGAGCGGATTCGCGCATGCCAGAACTCCGCAAGCGCCTCGGTGAGCTGCATGACCAAACCGTTGAGCTCGTAGTAATCACGGTAGTGATTGCCCTTGAACAGCTCCGCGGTCACCTCATCGACATTGCCGCCGGCGGTGACCAGCTGCACTGGCAGCACGTCCACCTGCCCCGCCTCGCGCGAGCGCACGAAGTCGGCGAGGCACAGGTGCCGGTCGCGGCGCTGGCGCGGGAAGTCGAAACGCAGCCGCTCGGTGCCGAGCGGACCGCCTGAGCCGCCATCTGGGGCGAGCAGCCCCGCGGTGCCGAGGACGCCGTCGCGATCCTCTCCGTGGTGCAGCACCACCACCTGTTCCCCCTCGGAGACCGCCGGGAAATAGCCATACGCGACGGACGCGTCGAGCATTCCCTCGGCGAGGATGCGGTCCATCCAGTACCGCAGGCGCGGCCGGCCCTCGCGTTCCACCAGTTCCTCATAGGAGGCGCCGTCCTCGCCGCGGCCGGGCTTGAGCCCCCACTGCCCCATGAAGGTGGCGCGCTCATCGAGGAAAGCCGCGAAGTCGTGGAGTGCCACGCCGCGCACGATGCGCGTGCCCCAGAACGGCGGCGAAGGCACGTGATTGTCGGCGGCGACGTCGGAACGGCCGGGCATGGCCTCCGGCTCGGTCAATGTGACCTTCGCACCCGTCCGGTGGAGGCGCTTCTTCAAAGCGGGGAGTCCGACGGCGTCCGGCGCCTCGCCGCGCGCAACGCGCACCAGCGGCTCCATCAGCGAAAGGCCCTCGAAGGCGTCCTTCGCGTACCGGACCTCGCCGTCGAACTGGCCCGCCAGGTCCTGCTCGACGTAGGCGCGGGTCAGGGCTGCGCCACCGAGGATCACCGGCCACTTCTTCCCAAGGCCCCGGGACTGCAGCTCCGCAAGGTTCTCCTTCATCACGACCGTGGACTTCACAAGCAGGCCCGACATGCCGATCACATCGGCGTCGTGTTCCTCCGCCGCGGCGATGATGTCGGCGATCGGCTGCTTGATGCCGAGGTTGATCACCTTGTAGCCGTTGTTGGTGAGGATGATGTCCACCAGGTTCTTGCCGATGTCGTGAACATCGCCGCGCACGGTGGCGATCACCATGGTGCCCTTGCCCGAAGCATCCGACTTCTCCATGTGCGGCTCGAGCAGCGCGACGGCGTTTTTCATCACCTCGGCGGACTGCAGCACGAACGGCAGCTGCATCTCGCCGGCCCCGAAGCGTTCGCCGACAACCTTCATGCCCTCGAGCAGATAGTCGTTGATGATGCCGAGCGGGGTCATGCCTTCGCTGCGGGCAAGGTCGAGGTCCTCTTCGAGGCCCTTGCCCTCGCCGTCGATGATGCGCCGCTGCAGGCGTTCCCCGGTGGGCAGCGCCGCGAGTTCCGCCGCGCGCTGGTCTCGCAGCGCCGCGGTGTCGACGCCGGCGAACATGTCCAGCATGCTCGCCAGCGGGTCGTACGTGACATTGCCGTCGGCGTCGTATTCGCGGCGATCCCAGACGAGGTCCAGCGCCACCTGGCGCTGCTCTTCGGGCAGTGACGCGAGCGGCACGATCTTGGCGGCGTCGATGATGCCGCTGGACAGGCCTGCCTGCACGGCCTCGTGCAGGAACACCGAGTTCAGGGCGATGCGCGCTGCCGGGTTCAGGCCAAAGGACACGTTCGAGACGCCGAGCGTGGTGTGGATGCCGGGGTACTTAGTGGTGATCTGGCGGATGGCCTCGATCGTTTCGATGCCGTCCCGGCGGGTCTCTTCCTGGCCGGTGGCGATGGGGAAGGTCAGGCAGTCGACGATGATGTCTTCTACCCGCATCCCCCATTCACCCACCAGGGCTTCGACGAGGCGCGAGGCAATCGCCACCTTGCCCTCGGTGGTGCGTGCCTGGCCGTGCTCGTCGATGGTCAGGGCGATCACGGCGGTACCGTGCTCCTTCACGAGCGGCATGATGCGCGCGAAACGGCTCTCGGGGCCGTCGCCGTCCTCATAGTTGACGGAGTTGATGACCGGGCGCCCGCCGATGTGTTCGAGCCCGGCCTGCAGCACGGGCGGTTCGGTAGAGTCGATGACGAGCGGGAGCGTGGAGGCCGAAGCGAAACGTGAGACGACCTCCTTGATGTCCGCGACGCCGTCACGCCCCACGTAGTCAATGCACACATCGAGCAGGTGCGCGCCAACACGGATTTGCTCACGGGCAATATCGACACAGTCATCCCAGCGCTCTTCGAGCATCGCCTGGCGGAAGGCCTTGGAACCGTTGGCGTTGGTGCGCTCACCGATGGCGAGGTACGAGGATTCCTGGTCGAAATTCACGTGCTGGTAGAGGGAGGCGATGCCGGCTTCCCGCTCGGTGGGAACGCGGCCACCGTCTTTTCCACGCCCGCCGCTGGTGACGGCGGCACTGCTGCGGAAGGGCGCAAGGCGTTCGACGACGGCGGCCATGTGTTCCGGCGTCGTACCGCAACATCCGCCCACGAGGCCCAGGCCGAATTCCCGCACAAACTGCTCGTGCGAGGTGGCGAGTTCGGAAGGCGACAGCGGATAGTGCGCACCGTCGGCGGTGAGGACCGGCAGGCCTGCATTGGGCATGCAGGCGATCGCCACGGAGGACTGCTTGGACAGGTGGCGCAGGTGCTCGCTCATCTCATCCGGCCCGGTGGCACAGTTCAGGCCGATGGCGTCGACGCCGAGCGGCTCAAGCGCGGTGAGCGCCGCGCCGATCTCGGATCCCATCAGCATGGTTCCGGTGGTCTCGACAGTCACCTCGACGAAGATGGGAAGCCGGACGCCGCGGGCCACGATCGCCTGCTTGCAACCGTTGACCGCGGCTTTGGTCTGCAGGAGGTCCTGGCTCGTCTCGATGAGGAATGCGTCCGCTCCGCCGGCGATGAGGCCCTCGGCCTGCAGGGCGAAGGTCTGTTTGAGGTAGTCGTAGCTGGTGTGCCCGAGGCTGGGGAGCTTGGTGCCAGGCCCCATCGAGCCCAGGACCCACCGCATCCGTCCGTCTGCGGCTTCCGCGGCCTCCGCACGCTCGCGGGCGATCTCTGCGCCCTTCCGGGCGAGCTCTTCAATGCGGTCGTCGATGCCGTAGTCGGAGAGATTTGACCAGTTCGCACCGAAGGTGTTGGTTTCGACGGCATCGATTCCCACCGCATAGTACGCGTCATGAATGTCCGCGATGACGTCCGGACGCGTGACGTTGAGAATCTCGTTACAGCCTTCCAGCCCTTGGAAATCGACGTCGAGCGACAGTTCCCGGTCCTGCAGCATGGTGCCCATCGCCCCATCGGCAATGACGACCCGCTGGTTCACTGCATCCAGAAGCGATTGGGAGCGAACGGGGCGGGGGACGGAGTCTATATCGAGCGCAAAACGAGGCATGTAAACAGACTACGGCCGGCGGCCGTACAGTGCGCCGTATTTCCATGTGCTACGAAGGCAGGTGGACGCCGTCCCAAGACCTTTTCTGAGGCTCATGGAAGGCCACTACTTGTAATACAAGTACACTACTTGTATCCTGAATGTGCGGGCGATGTTGCCCCATTTCCCAAGGAGAACTTATGAGTACCGTCGATCTCATCCGGCACGTCAAACTGTCTACTGCACGCCTTCCGCTGGCCGTCCCGATCAGCGATGCCAAGGTGTTCACGGGCCGTCAGAAGCCCATGACTGAGGTCGTTTTCCTGTTCGCTGAGATCACCACGGAACAGGGCCACTCTGGCCTCGGCTTCAGCTATTCCAAGCGAGCCGGCGGCCCCGCCCAGTACGCCCACGCGAAGGAAGTTGCCGAAGGGATCATCGGCGAGGACCCCAACGACATCGGCAAGCTCTACACCAAGCTGCTCTGGGCGGGTGCCTCCGTGGGCCGCTCAGGTGTCGCCACCCAGGCCCTCGCCGCCATCGACATCGCCCTGTACGACCTCAAGGCCAAGCGCGCCGGCCTGCCCCTGGCCAAGCTTCTTGGCTCCTACCGCGACTCCGTCCAGACCTACAACACCTCCGGCGGCTTCCTGAACGCCACCCTGGACGAGGTGAAGGCCCGCGCCACGCAGTCCGTCGAAGAGGGCATCGGCGGCATCAAGATCAAGGTCGGACTTCCGGACGCCAAGGAAGACCTGCGCCGCGTTGCAGGCATCCGCGAACACATCGGCTGGGACGTGCCCCTTATGGTTGACGCCAACCAGCAGTGGGACCGCGCCACCGCACTCCGTATAGGCCGCCAGCTCGAAGAATTCAACCTCATCTGGATCGAAGAGCCGCTGGACGCCTACGACTTCGAGGGCCACGCCCACCTCGCCCAGGTCCTGGACACCCCCATCGCCACCGGGGAAATGCTCGCCTCCGTGGCCGAGCACAAGGGCCTCATCGCCGCCAACGGCTGCGACATCATCCAGCCCGACGCCCCGCGCGTCGGCGGCATCACCCAGTTCCTCCGCCTGGCAGCCCTCGCGGACGAACGCGGCCTGGGCCTGGCACCGCACTTCGCGATGGAAATCCACCTGCACCTGGCCGCCGCCTACCCGCGCGAACCGTGGGTGGAGCACTTCGACTGGCTGGACCCGCTGTTCAACGAGCGCCTCGAAACGAAGGACGGCCGCATGATCGTTCCGGACCGCCCAGGCCTCGGCGTCAGCCTCAGCGATCAGGCCCGCGCGTGGACCACCGAGACCGTGGAATTCGGCGCGTAACCTAGAATCCATGAGCCGGAACCTGACCGCGGACCTCGCCGCCGATCTTCGCACCCGCATTGTCGACGGCGTCATCCAGCCCGGTGAAAAGCTTCCGAGCGAGAACACCCTCATCGGCGAGTTCGGCGTCAGCCGGACCGTCGTCCGGTCCGCGCTCACGCGGCTGCAGGCAGAGGGTCTCGTGGAAACCGAACGTGGGCGGGGCAGCTTTGCGCTGACCCCGCCCCCGGCGGGTCCGACGTCGGGCCAGCCCGCCAGGGCTGTGGTCACCGCCGAGGACCGGCTGCACCTGCTGGAATTCCGAATCGGGGTCGAAACCGAAGCGGCTGCGCTAGCGGCCGGAAACCGCACAGAGCGGCAGCTGAACGCCATGCGGCAGGCACTGTCCGAGTTCACGGACAGCGGCGAGCACCCTGCCCACGCGATGAAGGCCGACTTTGAGTTTCACAAGGCCGTTGCTGCAGCGTCGGGAAACCCCTTCTATACGGACTGTCTTGCCTCCTTGGGCCAGACCATGATCGCCATGCCGCGCACGCGGCTGATGACCGGCGTCGAGCATTACGCACGGGACCACTTCGAACAGGTTGTGCATGAACACGGGTCCATCTTTGCCGCCATAGCGGACAGCGACGGAGCAGGGGCCTCCGCAGCGATGCGCAATCACCTGGCCAACTCGCGGCGCAGGCTCCGGGCCGGACGCGAATAACGTTGGCGTGCGCGCCCGCGCTCGACCAGCCGGAGCACAAGGTCGTGGAAGTAGGGGGCCTCCTTGGTGGAGTACATGAGCAGCGGCAGCCTGTCCAAGTATCCAAGCGGCAGCGGCTCACCGTTGCGCCCCGTCATGTTGCCCAGCAGAGAACTGCCTTCGGGCAGCGCCGACATCGAGCCGATTGTGATCGGGGTCCGGCGCCGCTCCCGGTGGAAAAGCTCAGGCAGTAGTTCCCTGCGGGTATCGCGCCATGCAATATGTGTGTTGGACGGGCATGAACCCTACTGCTTACAGTTAATACGTGCTGTGGCGAGGACCACAACGGCCTGCCCCGTAGTCCCCACAGCGTGATCTTGCTGCTCTATCAAAGAGGATTCCCCCATGCAGTCTGCAGACACCGCTGTCACGGATCTGGCTTCGGCCATGAAGAAGTTTTTCCGGCGCGTGCTGCCCATCATGCTGGTCATGCTCGTGTGCAACCAGCTGAACAGGTCCAACATCGGCTACGCCCAGGACCATCTGCAGGCTGACGTCGGCATCGGTGCCGCGGCCTACGGCTTCGGCGCCGGGCTGTTCTTCATCGCCTATGCCATTTTCGAGCTTCCGAGCAACGTGATGATGGAGAAGTACGGTGCCAAGATCTGGCTGACCCGGATCATGATCAGCTGGGGCATTGTGTCCTTCCTGATGGCGTTCGTTCAGAACGAGACAATGTTCTACGTTCTGCGGTTCCTGCTGGGTGCTGCGGAAGCCGGCTTCTTCCCGGCCGTCATCTTCTACTTCGCCCGCTGGGTCCCCGCCGGCCAACGCGGCAAGGCGACCGCCGTCTTCATCGCCGGATCCTCGGTGGCAGCTGCCTTGTCCGGCCCCATCGCCGGTCTTCTCCTGAGCCTGCACGACGTCCTGGGCCTGCGCGGCTGGCAGTGGCTGTTCGGGTTCGAGGGAGTGCTCTCCGTCGTCGTCGGCATCGCCGTGTTCTTCTTCCTCGACGCAAAGATCCAGGACGCCAAGTGGCTCACGGCCGGCGAGAAGTCGGCTCTGACCGCAACGATCGTCCAGGAGGACGCCCAGCACGCCAAGGCCGACGGCGGCAAGGTCAACCGCTGGAAGATGTTCCTGAACCCGCAGATTCTCCTGCTGTGCGGCATCTACTTCTCGGTGCAGCTTTCCATCTACGCGAACACGTTCTGGCTGCCGACCATCGTCAAGCAGATCCCCGGCACCACGGACCTGAGCGTCGGCTTCCTCTCCTCCATCCCCTGGGTGTGCGCCGTCTTCGCCATGTACTTCGCGGCCAAGTTGCAGGACAAGGCAAAATCCAAGCGCCCGCTGCTGGTCGCCGCACTCCTCGTGGCCGCCGTCGGCACGCTCGCAGCAGCGGTCGCCTCCCCGGTCCTCGCCCTGGTGTTCCTCGCCGTCGCAGCCATGGGCTTCAAGAGCGCATCACCGCTGTTCTGGACCATCCCACAGTCGACCCTGCACCCGCTGGTCCTGGCCCCCGCCATTGCCATCATCAACTCCCTGGGCAACCTCGGCGGGTTCGTGGCACCGTTTGGGTTCGGCATCATCAAGGAGCAGACCGGAAGCGTTGTGCCTGGCCTGTTCGCCCTGGCGGCGGCATCGACGGTGGCAGCAATTCTGGTGTACTTCCTCAAGGAGCGGAAACCAGCCTCAGACGTTGCTGAGAAGGCATCGGCGCCGGGCGCAGCAGGGCTGGAGCCGTCAACAGCGAAGTAGGCCGTCCTGCGTTAACAGTCAATGTCCTGAGCCCTCGGGGCGGGTGTCCGGCACCCGCCCCGAGGCGTATTAAGAGGAAGCTGCACTCGAAGACGCGCCACCGGCCAGAGGCAAGCCGCGCTCACCGTTACGGGTGTTAAAGGCACGTTGGAACTCGCCAAGCTCGTCAACGCCGCGCTGGCTGCCGGTTAACAGCCGCTGAAACAAGAAAGAACCCCGGGAAATCACTGATTTCCCGGGGTTCTGATGCGTGCGCGAGGGGGGATTTGAACCCCCACGCCCTTTCGGACACTGGCACCTGAAGCCAGCGCGTCTGCCGTTCCGCCACTCGCGCGCAACTTCTTCCACTCAGCCCAACCGGAATCCGGTTTTGCACCTCGTGAAAGCAGCGAGATCAAGCATAACGGACATTCCCGGCAAATTCCTAATCGGGCCATCGCGGCCACCTTGCAGGAGGATTTTCCCCGGCAGTGCCACGGTTGCGAAGGCCCCCAACGCCACCACGGAGGCAAGGTTCCAGCCTGTGATCGCTCCCACATCCGCTGGGGAAACGTGAACGAATCGGGCTCCCGGCGCGTTGTGGATTAAGGTCTTTCGCAGACGTGGCAAGTAGTATCGGATACATAGGGGCCCGCTTCCGGCGGGCACGATGTTTTGTTGTGACCTCATCGCCACAATGACTTCCACGGGACGTGCTGTCCCTCAGCAGCAAGGAAAGGAGAGGACCATGGGTTTGCTGGACAAGGTCGAACGCGGCATTGAAAAGGCCGTCCGCGGTGTCTTCTCCACCGGTTCCAAAGCCCAGGTTGAGCCCGTGGAAATCGCGAGCCGCCTCCGCCGCGAAGTGGACCACAAGGCCATCACCATCGCCGCCGGACGCACCCTGGTGCCCAATGTCTTCGACGTTCTCTTGAGTGACGAGGATTTTCTGCGCGCCCAGGAATGGGGAACTCCCCTGGCCGAGGAACTCTGCGACGTTGTGATCAACCATGTCCGCAGCCAGGGCTACATCCTCCAGGGGCCTGTCCGCATTTCTTTCCGCCGCGACGAATCCCACCGGGCCGGCGACTTCGAGATAACCTCCAAAACCGAGAAGTCCTCCGGTTCAGCGCCGGCTGCTCCGCGGGCTAACGTGCCGGCAGCGCCAAGCCGCCAGCCAGTCCGCCTGCAGCCTGTCCTGGACATCGACGGACAGCGCTATTCACTCAATGCGCCCTCAGTCGTTTTGGGCCGTTCATCAGAGGCTGACATCCTGGTGGACGACACCGGAGTCTCCCGCCGGCATCTGGAAATCCAGACCCACGGCGGCACCACCACCGCCGTCGACCTGGGCTCCACCAACGGCAGCTACGTCAACGGACATAAAGTGGCCGGCAGCATGGAGCTCACCGACGGCTCCACCATCACGATGGGACGGACCAAAATCATCTTCCGCCTCCTGCCTGCCAACGCTGGCGGCCGCCAATGAGCGAACTGACCATCACAGCCCTGCGCTTCGGATTCCTGCTTCTTCTCTGGGTCCTCATCTTCAGCATCGTTTCCGCTATGCGGCGCGACCTCATGATCGGCCGCAAGGCCGCCACCGGGGCCCCCACGGCCCGGCAGGTGCGGAAGAACCCGGAACTCGCCGAACCGGCAGCGGCTCCGCCCAAGCAGCAGGCCCGCCAGTTGCTCGTCACCGAAGGTCCGCTCAAGGGCCGCACGGTCCCGCTGGCTGCCAGCCCCATCCTGCTGGGACGCGCGCAGGAGGCCACACTGGTACTCGAGGATGACTACGCTTCCGGCAGGCACGCCCGGCTCTTTCCACAGGGAAGCCGCTGGTTCATCGAGGACCTCGGCTCCACCAACGGCACCTATCTGGCCGACCAGCAGCTCACCAGGGCCCTGCCCGTGGACCTTGGTGTACCCGTGAGAATCGGCAAGACGGTCATTGAATTGAGGCCGTAGCCATGGCCGCTCCGGACATGCCCGCCGGCGAGGTGCCAGCCTCGCCTCGGCCCCTTATCCTGCGCTATGCGGCGCGTTCTGACGTCGGCCGCATCCGCGCGAAGAACGACGACTCCGCCTACGTGGGACGGCACCTGGCCGTCGTGGCGGACGGCATGGGCGGCCACGCCGGCGGCGATGTTGCTTCCGCCGCCACTGTCCTGGACATGCTCCATCTGGACACCGACGACTACGATGACGACGCCGGCACCGTGCTGGCCGACGAGATCCAGACCGCCAACTCGCTGCTCTCTGAACTCGTTCACATCAATCCCAAGCTGGCGGGCATGGGCACCACCGTGACTGCCCTGCTGCTGGCCGAGGGCAAGCTCCATTTCGCCCACATCGGCGATTCCCGCGCCTACCGCCTGCGCGACGGCGAGTTCGAACAGATCAGCATCGACCACACGTTCGTCCAGCGACTCATCGACGAGGGTCGGCTGCGGCCCGAAGAAGCGGAAACCCATCCGCACAAGAACGTCCTGATGCGCGTCCTCGGTGACGTCGATGCGAGCCCCGAACTGGACCTCGCCACCATCGATGTGCAGCCCGGAGAGCGCTGGCTGCTCTGCTCCGACGGTTTGAATTACGTCGCGGGCCACGTCGTGGAGCGCACCGTGCGGGAAACGCCGGATCTGAGCGAATGCGTCGAGACGCTCGTTGACCTCACCCTCGAGGCGGGCGCGCCGGACAACGTCACCGTTGTCATGGTGGAAATTGTGGAGGAAACGCCCGACGACGTCAGCACGGCCGCCGTCGAAATCGTCCCTGACGCCGGACAACCGGAAGCGATTACCGGGACGAAGGCTGCGACCCCAGCTGAGCCATCCGCTGCCCCGGGTTCCGTACCCGCCGATTCGTTGCCAACTGATGCGAAGCCTGGATCCACACTTCCACCCGCCCCGCCGGCCGCAGATCCTGCCGCACATCCCGCGTCCGCCAGCTCCGGGCCTGAGCGCACACCCAAGCCCGACGCCACGGGCGACGGCGCCGGCAACCCGCCGTCGAACGAACCGTCCACCAGCACCGATCCCCACCTGGGTGAACACCTGTCCGCAGAAGTGCTGCGCGAGGAGTTGTCCTCCCGGCCCCACATCCTCGTCGGCGCAGCCGTCGCTGCTGCCGAGACCGGTTCCATCCCCACCATTGCCGGCCGCACCGTCGCGCGCCGCGCGGCAACCGTCCTGACGCACAAGTCAGACCATGCCCGCGAAGAGGCCGAGGAATTCATGCCCATGCGGCGTCCGCGCCGCTGGCTCACCCTGGGAATTGCGGGCGCCGCACTCCTGGTCCTCGCCGTCGGGCTCTGGCTCGGTTACGCCTGGACCCAGACGCGCTACTACATCGGTGAGTTCGACCAGCGGGTGGCCATCTTCAACGGCGTGTCCCAGCGCCTCGGCCCCATCCAGCTCTCTAACCTGGAAGCGGTCACGGACATCCGGATGGATTCGCTGCCCCAGTTCTCACAGCAGCGGGTCCGCCAGACGGTCCCTGCACGGGACCTGTACGATGCCCAGCGGATCGTCAAGAACCTTGAGCGCACGGGAAGCACCGCACCAACAGACGAGTGCCTGACTCCATCTCCGACTGCCAGCGCCTCCGCCCCTCGCCGAAGCCTACGGCCTCAGCCACGGCCAAGGCCTCCGCCACCCCGAAGCCGACAGCCACGCCCCCGAAGGCGAGCACAACCGCCAAGCCGACGGCCTCGCCAACTGCAACAGCCGGAGCCTCGGCCGTACCCACCCCAACCGCAACCTGTGAGGGGGGCCAATGAGCCACGCCGACACCATGCCCAAACCCCGGCGCAACGTGGAACTGCTGTTGCTCGTGCTCGCCCTGTCGGTCAGCATCGGCGCCAATGCACTGATCAGCATCGACGAACAGATCTCACTGGACACGGACTTCTGGTTCCAGTCCAGCCTGCTCGCTGTCGCGTCCTTGGTGTTCCATGTGGTCCTCCGGCTCCGGGCTAAGTATGCCGATCCGGTAATACTTCCGCTGGTCGTTGCCCTGAACGGCCTCGGCTTGGCGATGATCCACCGGCTCGACGCTCCGGGGGAGGATACCGGCAACAATCAGCTGCGCTGGACCGTCATCGCCATGGCCGTTGCCATCGCCGTGATCTGGTTCCTCAAGGACCACCGTGTCCTGCGCCGCTTCACCTACATTTCCCTGGCCGTCAGCGCCCTGCTCCTGATACTTCCGCTGGTCCCCGGGATCTCCGCCGGCGAAATCCTCGGCGCCCGGGTCTGGATTCGCCTCGGTTCGATGACATTCCAGCCTGGTGAGGTCGCCAAGATCACCCTCGCCATATTCTTTGCCGGGTATCTTTCCTCGAACCGCGACCTCATCATGCTGGCCGGCCGCAAGATCGGCCCCATGCAGTTCCCCCGGTTCAAGGACATGGGACCCATGATCACGGCCTGGCTCGTGAGCATCGGCGTGCTGATCTTCCAGCGCGACCTCGGATCGTCCGTGCTGTTCTTCGGCCTGTTCATCGTGATGATCTACGTGGCCACCAGCCGCATCAGCTGGGTGGTCATCGGCCTCACCCTGATCCTCGGCGGCGGCTTCGTGGCGTCCAAGGTCTTCTCACACGTTGGCCTGCGCATCGACAGCTGGCTCAATGCCTTCACGGAGGAAGTTTTCGGCCGTTCCCCCGGCGGCAGCGGCCAGATTGTGGAAGGCCTGTTCGGCATGGCCAGCGGCGGACTCGTGGGCACCGGCCTCGGACAGGGCCGGCCTAATCTGGTGCCGTTCGCCAACAGCGACATGATCATCGCCTCCTTCGGCGAGGAGCTGGGCCTGATCGGCCTCTTCGCCATCGTGATGATGTACCTGCTGCTCTTCACCCGCGGTTTCCGCGCGGCCCTCGGCACCCGCGACGCCTTCGGCAAGCTCCTCGCCTGCGGCCTGTCCTTCGCGGTGGCCCTGCAGTGCTTCGTGGTGATCGGCGGCGTCACGCGGCTGATTCCGCTGACCGGCCTCACCACGCCGTTCTTGGCCGCTGGTGGCTCCTCGTTGCTGGCCAACTGGATCATCGTTGGCCTGCTGCTGATGATCTCGCACACGGCCCGCGGCCCGGTGGACACCTCACCGATGCAGCCCGGCCGCACACCTGAGGCGCAGAAGCCGGCGCCGGTGACAGCCGCAGGAAGCCGGCAGGACCGGAACACCACACAGACTCTCCCAGACGCTCCCACCGAGGCGGTGAAACACCTGTGAACCAGGCCATTCGACATTCATGGATCGCCGCGATCGCCATGTTCGCCCTGATCTTCGGTGCGATCAGCTACGTCCAGGTGGTGGGCGCGGACGAGCTCAAGGCCAATCCGTGGAACAGGCGAGCCATACTGCAGAACTACTGCAATGACCGGGGGGCGATCCTCGTGGGTGGCTCCGCCATCGCCGAATCCGTCCCGGGCAATGAATCCTGCAAGTTCCAGCGCCGGTACAACCAGCCTGAACTGTATGCGGGGCTGACGGGATACTTCTCCCGGAGCTACGGGGTCACCGGCCTCGAAGGCGCCATGGATGCCCAGCTGGCCGGAAGTTCGGACCAGCTGTTCTTTGACCGGATCGGGCAGCTCTTCCTGGGCAACCAGCCCAAGGGCGCGTCCGTTGAGCTGACCATTGACCCCAAGATCCAGAAGCTGGCGTACGACCTCATCCCGGACGGCCAGCGGGGGTCGATCGTCGTGACCGATCCCAAAACGGGCAACGTCCTGGCCATGGTCAGCAAACCGTCCTACGATCCCAACCTCATCGCCACCCAGGACGTCGCCAAGGAGCAGGCTGCTTACAACGAGGCCATCAAGGTCCCGGGCGTCAATCTGAACCCCTCGGTCAGCGGCCCCACGGGCGCCCTGCTGGCACCGGGCTCGGTTTTCAAGCTGGTGGACACGGCAGCAGCCCTGAACTCCGGCAAGTACAACGCCGACAGCGTGCTGCCCAACCCGGCCCAGATGAGCTTCCCGGGCATCCAGTACCAGCTGCCCAACTACGCCGGCGGCAACTGCTACACGCGGAACACAGCGAGCTTCGCGTTCGCGCTGCAGCAGTCCTGCAACACGCCCTTCGCCAGTATTGCCCGCGATCTCGGGGAAAACGCGATAGCCCAGCAGGCCAGCAAGTTCGGCTTCGGCCAGGAGCTTGGCGACCAGCTCAAGCTGGACTACGCCAAGAGCATTTTCCCCTCGGACCTCGACGCCGCCGGACTGGCACAGTCCGCCATCGGCCAGCGCGACGTCCGTGCGACGCCGCTCCAGATCGCGCTGATGACGTCGGCCATTGCCAACAGCGGAGTGCAGATGGCTCCGAACCTGATCAAGGCCGTACGTTCCCCGGACCTCCGTGTCATCGACGAACCGAAGCCGGCGGCTTTGCGAACCTCGACGACGCCGGAGATCGCCGGACAGATCACCGACTGGATGACCAGCGTGGTCAGCGAGGGCATCGGCTCCGGCGCCGCCGTCCCCGGCGTCGAGGTCGCCGGCAAGACCGGCACCGCCGAGCTCGGGAACGGCCTGAACAACTCTTGGTTTACGGGGTTCGCCCCGGCTAACGATCCGCAAGTGTCCGTCACCGTCGTCATGCAGGGTGTGGACATCACCACCGGAGCACAGTTAACCAGTCCGAACGCAAAGAAGATTTTTGAGGCGGTGTTGAATAAGTGAGGCCTACATCGGGAATCACCCTCGGCGGCAGATTCCAGTTGACCACGCGTATTGCGATCGGCGGCATGGGTGAAGTCTGGAAGGCCAAGGACCAGATCCTGGGCCGGATCGTGGCCATCAAGGTGCTCAAAGAGGAGTACACGGGCGACCCCGGATTCCTCCAGCGGTTCCGCGCCGAAGCCCGCCACACCGCGCTCCTCAACCACGTTGGCATCGCCAACGTCTTCGACTACGGCGAGGAGGAAGGCTCCGCCTACCTGGTGATGGAGCTGGTCCCCGGCCAGCCGCTGAGCAGCATCATCGAGCACGAGCAGGTGCTCTCACCGGACCGGACGCTGTCCATCATGGCGCAGACGGCGCGGGCACTGTCCGTGGCCCACGCCCAGGGCCTGGTGCACCGTGACATCAAGCCCGGAAACCTGCTCATCACCCCGGACGGGCGGGTCAAGGTCACCGACTTCGGCATCGCGCGCCTGGCGGACCAGGTGCCGCTGACCCAGACCGGCCAGGTCATGGGCACCGCCCAGTACCTCGCCCCCGAACAGGCCACCGGTCAGACCGCCACCGGCGCCTCGGACATCTACTCGCTCGGCGTCATCGGCTACGAGTGCCTCAGCGGGCACCGGCCGTTCTCCGGCGAATCCCAGATTGCCATCGCCCTGGCCCAGGTCAACGATGCGCCGCCACCCCTGCCGGAGTCGCTGCCCAAGCCGGTCCGGGCGCTCCTCATGTCTATGCTGGCCAAGGATCCGAAGAACCGCCCGGCCAACGCCATCAAACTGGCCGAGGCAGCCGAGGCCATCCGCAACGGTGACATCTCGGCAGCCCACGCCGCCGTTCCCGGCATGCTCCTGTACGAAGGGGGCACCGGCGCCATGACGGCCCCGGTGAATATCGCCACGGCACCAACCGGCGTGATCGGGTCGGAAAAGAGCCCGACGGCGGCTACCTCCGCGCTGCCCGTGCTCGGCGCGGCAGCCGCGGGAGCTGCAGCTGGCGGAGCCGCGGCTGCGGCCGCCGGGAACCCCGCCGATGCCGCCCCCACGCGGGCGGGGAGCACGCTGTCGCGTGCCGATGCCCTGGCCGCCGAGCGCAGTTGGGACCAAGAAGAGGACCAGTACGCGGCCCCGTACGACGGCGAACCCGCCGATGAGCCCGAGCGGCGGAAGCGCAGCCCGTGGACCTGGCCGCTGATCGCCCTGATCCTGCTGGTGCTGTTCGCCGTCGCCGGTATCCTTCTGAGCCAGGGCGGCTTCCTGTTCCCGGGCCAGAGCCCTGCCGCCACCACGTCGAGCACACCCAGCCGCAGCGTGAGCACCAGTTCCACGCCCACGCCTACCCAGACGTCGGAGACTCCGACGCCGACGCCCACACCGACGCCCACACCGACGCAGTCCACTCCCGCGGCCATCAACGTCATTCCGGACGCGTACCTCGGCAAGCAGTACAGCGATGTCCGCGCCGAACTGATCGCGCTCGGGCTCAAGGTCAACGGCGATGAAGTCTTCAACGCCGCCACACCCGGCACGGTGACGGACCTCAACCCGTCCGGCCCCCTGCAGGCCGGCGACACCGTAAAGGTCACCTATTCCAAGGGGCCGAAGCAGATCGCCGTCCCCGACATCAGCACAGGCAGCAGCGAGTCCGAAGTCCAGTCAGCCATCGAGAAAGCCGGTCTGCGCTGGCAAAAGGGTGCCGACGAACCCGGCGATCCCGGCCAGGATGCCGGAACCTTCGTCCGTTCCGAGCCCCAAAGCGGCCGGGAGGTCGACGCCGGCACTGTCGTGACTTACCACCTGTCCGAGGCGCTGATCCCCACCCCCTCGTCCACGCCGACTCCAAGCGGCTCGCCGACCGGACCCTAAGCCGTGACCACGCCGCGAACTCCGTCACACCGGGAAGACAACATCCCGGTGACCAGTCAGCGCGTCCTGAACGGACGCTATGAACTCGGGGAACTCATCGGCCGCGGGGGCATGGCCGATGTGCACCGTGGCCTGGACACCCGTCTGGGCCGGACGGTCGCCATCAAGCTGCTCCGCCCGGACCTGGCCCGGGACCCCCAGTTCCAGGCCAGGTTCAAGCGCGAGGCCCAGGCCGTCGCAGCCCTGAACCATCCGTCGATCGTGGCCATCTACGACACGGGCGAACACACCGTGCCGGGCGACGCGCATGACCAGGTCCGCGTTCCCTATATCGTCATGGAGTTCGTGGCGGGCAAGACCCTCCGGGACCTGATCAGGGCCGGTGACATCACCATTGACCAAGCCGTGGAGTACACCCTGGGTGTCCTGTCTGCACTGGAATACAGCCACAAGGCCGGAATCGTGCACCGGGACATTAAACCGGCGAATGTGATGTACTGCGCGAACTCGGACATGGTCAAGGTCATGGACTTCGGCATTGCCCGCGCGGTGGCCGATTCCTCCGCGACCATGACCCAGACCCAGGCGGTGGTGGGCACCGCCCAGTACCTGTCGCCGGAGCAAGCGCGCGGCGAAGCAGTGGACGCCCGCAGCGACCTGTATTCGGCAGGCTGCCTGCTGTACGAAACTCTGACCGGCCGCCCGCCCTTCGTGGGTGAAAGCCCCGTATCTGTGGCGTACCAGCATGTCCGCGAGAAGCCGGAACCACCCAGCAACTTCAATCATGAGATCTCCGGAGCACTGGACAGCGTGCTGGAAAAGGCGCTGCAGAAGAACCGTGCGGACCGTTTCCAGGACGCGGCGGCCTTCCGCCGTGCGCTGCGGGCCGCCAACAACGGGATCGCTGTTCCGGCATTGTCGCCAAGCGAAGCGCCGACGGACCCTAATGACATTCCTGAGCCGCACCGCACGCCGCCCACCGAAGCGTTTTCCATGACGGGAGCCAGCTTCCTCGACGACGCTCCCGTGGGCCGCCTGCGCCGCACCCGGGACATGGACGATGATGCGTCCGTGCTGCCGGCCGATGCCGCGGCGGTCTACGAGACGGCCGAGCACGATCAACTTCCGCTGGGCCTGCCCCGCGAACGGGAGCGATCGGGCTTACAGAAGTCCCGCCGTCGGGCCTGGATCACGACATTCGTGCTCTTCACGCTCCTGGTGCTGGCCGGCGGCGGCCTGTGGTTCTACAACTTCCTCAACCAGCCGCCTGCCGAACCGGCACGCGTCGCGATTCCCTCGGTCGAGAAGCTTTCCGAATCAGAGGCACTGCAGGCGCTCTACGACGCGAAGCTGCGGCCACAGATCAAGCGGGTGCAGCACGACGCGATCGCCAAGGGCACCGCCATTGGCACCGCGCCGCCGGCGGGATCGTCGCTGGAACCGGACTCGGAAATAGTCCTGAACATCTCGTCAGGCCCCAGTGCCGTCCAGATCCCGGAGACGCTGCCGGGACGGACGGAAGCGGCAGCCCGGGACATCCTGCGTCAGGCGGGACTGGTGGGCGCGCCGTCCACCACCATGGCCAACAGCGCCACGGTTCCGGCGGGCCTGGTGATCACCACCAAACCGGCCCCTGGCCAGCAGGTGGCGGTGGGGAGCACCGTTGAGATCCTGGTGTCCACAGGCAAGGTGGTCATGCCGGAGCTTCGCGGCATGACCCGTGCCGAGGCCGAGGCAGCGCTCAAGGAGCTCGGCCTGGTTGCCGTCATCAGTGAGGCGGAGAACTCTCAGGTCCAGCCGGGCAAGGTGACCGGCCAGAGCGATCCGATCAACTCGCTCGTGGAGCAGGGCAAGGCCATCACCGTGACGGTGGCCAGGGCCCCGGCTCCGGCGCCCGCGCCCACCCCGACGCCGACGCCGACGCCGACGCCGAGCCCCACCAAGGGCAAGTAGAGCCCTCCGAGTGAATCAGAAAAGGACCAGACAGCCGCAAGCTGTCTGGTCCTTTACTTTGCTCTGGTGCTGGCCTGGCGCCGACCCCGGCTAGTGCTGGATAAGGGGGCTGAGCTTGGCTGCCCGTTCGGCCGCACCCTTCATGCCAAGCGACTCGAGCCAGTTGCCCAGCATCTGGTAGCCGCCCTCGGTCAGCACGGACTCCGGGTGGAACTGGACACCGCACAGCGGCGCGGTGCGGTGCTGCAGCCCCATGATGACGCCGCTGGCGGTTTCCGCCGTGATCTCCAGGATTTCCGGAATCGTGTCCCGGACGGCGGCCAGGGAGTGGTAGCGCGTGGCCGTCACGGGGGACGGCAGGCCAGCAAAAACACTGGCCCCGCCGTGCTGGACCAGGGAGGTCTTGCCGTGCATGAGCTCCGGGGCATGGGTCACCGTTCCGCCGTACGCCTCTGCAAGGGCCTGGTGCCCGAGGCAGACGCCGAACATCGGCTTCGTTTTCTCCCCGCACCAACGGATCAGCTCGATGCAGACCCCCGCTTCGGACGGCGAGCCCGGGCCGGGAGAGATGAGTATGCCGTCGCGCGTTTCCGCCATTTCGATCGCCTCGGCGAGGGTCACATCATCATTGCGGACCACGGTTGTCTCGGCGCCCAGCTCCTGAAGGTAGCCCACCAGGGTGTAGACGAAGCTGTCGTAGTTGTCCACGACGAGAATCTTTGCTGTGCTCATGGGTTTCTTGGCGCACCAATCGTTGAGTCGGTGAATTGGGTGAACTGGGACATCCAGGGGAAAAGGAATTCGACCATCAGGAACACGGCACCGGCAGCCAGCAGCACCGACGTGAGGACGCGGAGCCAGAGCGGGCCGGGGAGATGACGGAAAATCCAGCCGTACATGCCTAGTTTCCCCCCCGTGCGCGTGCCACCTGGGCTGCGATCTCGGCCGGCGGCCCCGCCGACGCCGGCTGCCAGCGGTCCAGCACCGAGTAAGCGATGATCCGTTCCTCGGAGCCGAAACGAGGATTGCAGCTTGTCATGGTGAGAAGCCTTTCGGTGGGGCGCACTCCGGGCTGGTTGGGCACCGGGAGGAGGACATCGGCTTCGCTCGGCAGAACAATGCGGTTGTTGCGGAAGACATAGACGTAGTAACCGTCCCGCGTCTGGACATAGATCTTGTCCCCCGGAACCAGCGTGTGGATATTGTCCAGCACGGCGCCGTGCGTCTGCCGGTGGCCTGCCACGGCGAAGTTACCCACGGCGCCGGGCATGGAGGTGTTGCCGTAGTGGCCCAGGCCCAGGGTGTCCAGGACGTCGGCGCTGGTGCCCTCGACAATGGGCCGGGTGTAGTTCTCCCCAAATCGGGGGATGTACATAATGCCGATGGTTCCGCCGTGCCCGGGGGCGTCTCCCACCACTGGCGCTCCGTAGTCCTTCGGGCCGGAAGCTGCCGTGCCGCCCGTCGCGGCCGGTGTGGGCGCGGGGGCCACCGGACCACCCAGGTCCCTAGCAAAGTCATTGACCGCAGCGGTTTGCTTGGCATCGGACTCCACGTTGGTCCACCAAAGCTGCCACGCGACAAACAGGAGCAGCACTATGCCGGCGGTGATGAGCAGCTCGCCGAAGATCTGGACGGCCTTCCGCAGGATTACGACGCCGGTTGCCGGCTTGGCGGTTGCCGTCACCTTCTCCTGCAATACCACGTGATCTCCTCCAAGGCGGTTGCGGGGCACCGGCGCGGACTGAACTACAGCTAGAATTGGCTGCTAGTAAGACTTCAGACCTGACCAAGAGTGTGCAGACCGCGGGCAATCCCCTTCCAGCAGGATATCAAGCCCCGGTCCCTCCTCTTGATTCAGCCGCCAAGGAGGACATGTGCCCGAGTCAAAGCCACGTAAGAAGACTGCCCGCCCGGCCGAGCCCGTTTCCACCGCGGCCTACAAGCCGAACCCCGTCTGGTTCAAGCCGGTCATGTTCGGCCTGATGATCATCGGGCTGCTCTGGATCATCACCTTCTACATCAGCGAGGGCCAGCTGCCGGTGCAGGCATGGGAGTCCTGGAACATCCTGGCCGGGTTCGGCATTGCGATCGTCGGCTTCCTGATGACCACGCGCTGGCGCTCCTGAACCGACGACCATGACCGCAGAAGGCATCATCATCGGCGAGGATGGCCTGGCACGTCCGCTGTGGGCCTCCACGGATCCACTTCTGCGCGAGTATTACGACACTGAGTGGGGCCTGCCCGTCCGGGACGAGCAGGGCCTTTACGAGCGCATCAGCCTCGAAGCTTTCCAGGCGGGCCTGTCCTGGGCCACGATCCTGCGCAAACGCCCCGCCTTCCGTGCGGCCTTCGACAACTTCCATCCCGAAACCGTGGCCGCCTTCACCGAGGCCGACGTCGAGCGCCTCCTTCAGGACCCCGGCATCGTGCGCAACCGTCTCAAGATCCGTGCCGCGATCACCAATGCCCGGGCCACCATCGCACTGCGGGACGAAGGCGGCCTCGTTGACTTTGTCTGGACGTTCCAGCCAACTTCGACCCCTGCCCCCGCCACATACGCCGATGTGCCCACCACGTCCCCCGAGTCCATTGCCCTCTCCAAGGCGCTGCGGAAGAAGGGCTTCGCCTTCGTGGGACCCACCACCATGTTCGCCCTGATGGAAGCCATCGGCATGGTGGACACGCACCTGGTGAACAGCCACCGCAGGGGAACCTCCGGCGTCTGGGTCTGACCGCTGCCGGCTCAGGACCGCTGCGGGGCGCCGCACCGTCGCCGTGCAGCCGCCGGTCCACACATGTTGGTAAAGATATCCACAGTGTTGATAACTTCGTAGATCGCAGGCCGCGGAAAAGGCACTGCGCGCCGGGCTGGCGGCGCCGGATGGCCAAACTTGCATTTTCCAAGTTATTAACAGTTGTGGAAATGACTGTGGAAAACCCTGGCCCTCAGCCCTTTTGAGGCCGGACAGGATGCTGGCTGGTGATAGACACGCGGTTGAAGGCGTTCATCGCGATGGCCAGCCAGCTCACGGCTGAGTACTGCTCGTCGGTGAGGTGCTCCCGCGCGTAGGCGTCCTTCAGCTCGCGCGTGCGGGCGTCCGGGAGAACGGTGATGCTCTCGGCCAGGGCCAGCGCCGCACGCTCGTGGTCCTCAAACACCCCGGTGTCCGGCCAGGCTGGCAAGACGGCCAGGCGCTGCGTGGATTCACCTCCCTTGACGGCATCAGCGACGTGCATGTCGAGGCAATACGCGCAGCCGTTGATCTGCGATATGCGGACGTTGAGCAGTTCGATGAGCTTCGAGTTCAGGCCAGCTTCCAGCATTGCTTCCTTGGCCTTTAGCCCCAAGCCGTTAAGCGCCCGCCACGCCGCGGGGTGGTGCTTGTCCAGAAAGATGTGGCTGTGGGTACTCAAGTCAGTGCTCCTTGGGGTCGGACGGGTTCACCCCGTGGCTGTCAGTCAGAGATTACACGTGGCGTGCTGCGGGCAGGCGGAAGGTTATCCACATAGCAACAGGCGACTACCCACAAGTTATCCACAGTTGGGGAAAACTGTGGGCATCGTCGGCGGGATCGCCAGCATGTAGGCGTTTTGGAGCTTCTGAACCCTTCAGTTACACCTCTGCGCGTTATTAACAGTGTGAATAACCCTGTTGATAGGACGTTTGTTATTTCCCTTCACGGACGTTCAGGTACCTGCTTATGCCCAGGAGGCCCCACTGCGGCGAGATTTCGGTGAAGTTGTCCACTTAACCACAGCAGTAGGCGTCATAGTTATCCACAACTGTGGAAGGAAACGTACACGCGGACCAGAAACGGGCCGGAAGGCCCGGATCTCGGGGGCAGGCCGATGACTTACATCTGTGTAAGTTATTAACAGTGTGGATAACCCCTGTGGAAAACTCACCGGCTGTGCATGTACCAAGCCGCGGCCAGTGGACACAAAAATGCCCCCGCTTCGGAAAGCAGGGGCATTGCGGGGAGGGGCCGTATCAGGAGGCCGTTAGAAGCCGTCAGGACACCACGAGCACGCGGTACCAGGAAGCCACGGCCAGCAGGACCAGAACGAGCGCCAGCCCTCCGGCCTGCAGGATGTTGCGCCGCGGGCCGCGGGGGGCGTAGGCAATGGCGGCTGCGCACAGGGCGCCGGTGATAAAGCCGCCCAGATGGGCCTGCCAGGCGATCTGCGGCACCATGAAGCCGATAACGCCGTTGATGGCGATGAGTATCCAAAGCTGTCTCGTCTCACCGCCCCGATGGCGCTGCACCACGAGCATGGCGCCGAACAACCCGAAGATCGCGCCGGAAGCACCAACCAGGCCCACGGGCCCACCCTCGGGCAGGATCGGTGTCATAAGCAGGTATCCGACCGACCCGCCGATGGCGGACAGCAGGTACACAGCAAGAAAGCGGATGCGCCCCAGCAGCGGTTCCAGCGCCTGGCCGAAAATCCACAGCGTGTACATGTTCAGGACGATGTGGAGCAGGAAGCCCTGGGAGTGCAGAAAAGCGGAGGTGAGCATGCGCCATGGTTGGAACACCCCGTACTCAGGCGTTGCGTAGACCGACGCGTAGGCGAGGGTCCGGAACACCGCGTTTTCGGGAAGCACCCACTGCAGTACAAACAGGAGGGCGCACGCCGCGATGATCGCGAACGTCACTACAGGCTTGCCGGACGCAACGGCGCCGCCGTAGACGGTCCGTGCTGTCGGCGTCGTACGCTTTGCTTCGTTGACGCAGTCAACGCATTGGAATCCGACGGCGGCCGCGCGCTGGCACTCGGGGCATGCCGGCCGCCCGCAACGCTGGCAGCTGACATACGAGGGGCGGTCCGGGTGCCGGGGGCACACCGGTGCCTGCGCTGACGGCTCCGCCGCCGGAGTTCCGTAGCTCATGTGGCTAGAGCTGCTCGATGTCGATGCTGTTGATGGTCACATCTTCAACCGGGCGGTCGCCCATGCCGGTGCGGACACCTTCAATGGCGTCCACAACCTTCTTGGATTCCTCATCGGCAACTTCGCCGAAGATGCTGTGCTTGCCCTGCAGCCAGTCGGTGGGGATGGTGGTGATGAAGAACTGTGAACCGTTGGTTCCCTGGCCCATCTGGATGCCGGCGTTGGCCATGGCCAGCTTGTACGGTGCGCTGAAGCTCAGCTCGGGGTGGATCTCGTCGTCGAAGCGGTAGCCCGGTCCACCGGTGCCGCGGCCCAGCGGGTCGCCGGCCTGGATCATGAAGTCCTTAATAATGCGGTGGAAGATGGTGCCGTTGTAGAGCGGCGTGCCGGTCTTGTCCTCGCCGGTCTCAGGGTGGGTCCAGGCCTGTTCGCCGGTGGCCAGTCCAACGAAGTTCTTAACGGTCTTGGGCGCGTGGTTGCCGAAGAGGTTCACAACGATGTCGCCGAGGCTGGTGTGGATGGTTGCTTTTGCAGTTGCTGAGGCAGTCATAGGGTCATTCTATGACGGCGGGTCAACGCGAACGCGGGCGGAAAAGACAGTTCCGCGCTGGGTGAAATCCACCGTGAATCCGCCGGAACGATAGCAGCCCGGCTATTCGTGCACGTAGGCTAACAACAGAACCGTCACATTAATCGGGAGGTAGTTGTGAAGAAATCGGATCGTATTGCCCGCGAACTGGAGTTGTCGGTCAGTTCTGCAGTTGAGAACGCCAAGGACCGCGTGGAGGCAGCGGTGGACTGGGCAGTTCCCCGCTTGCAGCAAGGCCTCGATACCGCTTCCCCCAAGATCCAGGAGGGGCTCAAGGTGGCGGCCCACAACCTTGCCGACGGCGTCGCCACGGTGACGCCCCGCATCCAGGACGGCCTGGCGACACTTGCACCCAAGATCCACGACGTCGTGGAGGGTGCCACGCCGCGCATGCACGAGGCCCTGGACCGGGCAACGCCCGTCATCACCCAGGCCCGCGACCGCGTGGTGGTGGAATACCTTCCCCGGTTCTCCGATCAGATCGGAACCGCCTCCGAGGCCGTCCACCGGACCCTTGAGGGCACGCCGGCACGCATCGATGCGGTGGCCCAGCGACTCGGCGACGTCGGCATCATCCACACCATCCAGGAACAGGCGAATCTGGCTGGCGGGCACCTGAAGTCGGCCGCCTCCGAGGCAGGCCGGGCGGTGACCGGCAAGGCGCTGGTGGTGGAGCCGGAGAAGCCGAAGAAGCGCGGCCTCCTGATTGTAGGTGTAATCGCCGCGGCCGTGGCCGCCGGCGTTGCGGCGTGGAAGGCTTCGAAGCCGGTCGAGGACCCGTGGAAGACCCCCGCGCCCGTAACGCCCGCATCGTCGACCTCAGAGGTCACCACCCCCGCGGCGTCCGCCACCGGTGTTGGATCGGCTGCCGGTGTTGGCTCGGCCGCGGAGACGCCGGCACCGGTTCCGGCCGCCCCGGCTGGCAGCTCTGCTTCAGCGCCCGCCGATACACCGCTCGATGCTGCCTTTGCACTGGCCGCCGAGGACGAAGCCGACGCTTCTGCTGACAAGGCAAAGCACGTTGCCGAGGACGCGGATTCCGACGCCGGTGACGTTGCCACCGATGCCAAGGCCGCGGTGAAGAACATCGCATCCAACATCGAGAACGGTGCAGACAAGAAGGCTTAGCCATTGCCCCTAAGAGGGCAGTGACAGGAGGGGTTCCGCAGCCGCGGGGCCCCTCCTGCCGTCTGCGGGATTATGTGTCCGCCTCGTCGTGCCTAAAAGACAGGTGCCGCTGTGATGGAAAGCATCGGTGCTAAGTTGGAGGGGATGTCACCCGATAGATCCGCAGAGGATGCCTTGACCGACACTGAGCCGCGCGTATCGATTGTTATCCCGGCCTACAACGAGGAAAGTGTCATCCGGCAGTGCCTCATCGCGGCGGTATACCAGTCGGTTCCGGCGCACGAGATCATTGTGGTGGACAACATGTCCAAGGACCGCACGGCGTCGATCGTCACGCAGATGCAGCAGGAGTACCCGGAGAGTCCCATCATCCTGCTCCGCCAGGACAGGGAGCAGGGACTTATCCCTACCCGCAATTTCGGGCTGGACAACGCCACCGGTGACATCTTGGGCCGGATCGACGCCGACTCGGTGGTGGAGCCTGACTGGGTGGAGCAGGTGCAGAAGGCCTTCGAGGACCTGTCCACATCGGCCGCCACCGGACCCGTGGTCTACTACGACATGCCGATGCGCCGCTTCGGCCTCAAGGCCGATGACAAGATGCGCCAGCTAATGCTGAAGCTGGCCAAGCACCAGTACCACTTCCTGTTCGGGTCCAACATGGCCCTCCGCCGTTCTGCGTGGGAGACCATCCGCGACGAAGCTTGCCGGGACGAAAGGGACGAGATGCACGAGGACATCGACCTGTCCCTGCATCTGGCTGACCACGATCTCAAGGTCCAGTACTGGCCGCAGATGGTCTCCGGGATGTCGGCCCGCCGGCTCGAGGATTCACCCCGCGACTACCGGTATTACGTGACGCGCTTCGACCGCACCTACAAGGCCCATAACGTGAAGAAGATGGCCCTCAAGGCGCCCATGGTGGTGTTCTTCTCGGTGTATTTCCCCGCAAAGCTCCTGCGCGCCATCCACACCGTCAACACCAGCCAGCCTGTCCGCCGCGGGGGGCAGTAGGGCCGCTGAAAACCAGCCGGGAAGGGCCGTCCTTAGTCAGCCCCTAGTTGGGCCAGCGGCCGTCCCTCCGGCGGTTTGCCGCACCCGCCTTTCCCGTTCCACTGTCCGGCCACCACGACGGCGAGGCCCACAAGGATGAGCGCCAGTCCGGCATAGGTTCCCGCTGGCAGCGTCTCATCCAGGAACACAGCGGCCAGCAGGGCCGCGCCCGGTATTTCAAGCAGGATGATCATGGACACCAGGAGCGGGCTCATGGTGGCCAGCAGGTGGTTGAATGCCGTATGCCCCACCAGCTGGGCACACACCGTGATCGCCAAAATGCCCAGCCAGCCGCCGGCGTCGAACCCGGAGAGGGGCTGGTTGGTGAAGATCGCCAGCACCGCCACCAGCACTGCGCACATGCCGTAGCAGAGGGCTGTGTACGTTCCGGTCGTCATGCTCTGGCGTGCCCGGCCTCCGGCTAGCGTGTAGATTCCTGCGAGGAGTCCGCCGGCCATGGCCAGGAGGTCGCCCAGCAGGGCGTCGGGGGAGGTACCCATGTCGAAACCGGTGATGGCCACTACGCCGCCGAAGGAGATGCCCAGGCCAACCAGGACCTGCCAGCGGTGCCGCACGCCGCGGAAAAGCTGAATGATGGCTATCCAGGCGGACTGCAGGCAGACGAGCGCCGTAGCGGCAGCCACCGAGGTCAGCTGCAGGGACGTAATGAAGCAGGCGAAGTGCAGGGCCAGGGCCACCGCCGCAAGGAGCGACCAGCGGAACTCATGTCCCGCGATGCGGCCGAACTGGCGCGGTTCCCGGACCAGCGTAGGAGCGGCCATGACGGCTGCCGCGATGGCGTTGCGCCAGAAGGCGATGGCCAGGGCCGTGACGGTGGTGGCGCCGAGCGTGGCGGCGATTAGCGGACCTGACGAAGCCACGCCCAGGACGCCCAAGGCCGCAAGGAAAAGATTCACTGTTCCACAGTAGTGGCCCCGCTGGTTGAGCCCGTCGAAACCCGGGACAGACCTCTAGCCGGGCAAAGCAAAAGGTCCCGGCCGTTTCCGACCGGGACCTTTTCTTATGGTGGAGGCACGGGGACTCGAACCCCGAACCCCCTGCTTGCAAAGCAGGTGCGCTACCAATTGCGCCATGCCCCCATAAGAAGCAACCCGTCAATCATACCCTAGTTCCGGAGCCTGGCTGACCAGCCTCCGCACCGGGATCCGGGCTATTCAACCTTGTCGGTTGATTCGCTCCAGACTGTTTTCCGGGCTTCAGATTCCTGCACCTTTTTCTTGTAGAGGAGGGCGCCTGCGACTGCAGCTGCAATGACCAGCAACTTCTTCACGTGCACCCCGTTCCGGCTTGATTCCTATGGAATCCGGCCTAAACCTCGACTTGAACCTGTGCAGGTTCCGTGGGCGTACCAGGACTTGAACCTGGGACCTCTTCGTTATCAGCGAAGCGCTCTAACCGCCTGAGCTATACGCCCCGATGCCTCATCGGGCCGAGACATGACTCTACAGCACATCCCGGCCCGATCTCAAATCGAGGCATTCCTGCGGGGTTTTTCCGCGGAAATACGGGGTTTTTCAGTCGTCGGTGAGGGTCACACCGATGCCGCCGACAAGCGTTGCCGAGATGTTGTACAACACAGCCGACAGCATGGACAGAGCGGTCAGCAGCACCACATTCACGACGGCGATGATCGTCGCGAAGGACGCCACTTGGCCGAGCGACGCGACCTTCTTCAGTTCGAAGCCGCCGCCCTCGGAACCGGCGAGGGTTCCCAGCAGGCTGTCCACCTGGTCGAAGATGCCGGTCAGGTCCAGCACGGTCCACAGCACGATGGCGGCCACGACTGTGACGATGCCGAGGGCGACGGACAGCAGGAACGCCATTTTCAGGACGGACCAGGGGTCAACCTTGCTGACCAGCAGCCGGGCGCGGCGAGCCTTGGCCTTCGGGGCCGGCTTCACCAGTCCGGGTGCGCCCTGCGGGGCCTGCGGCCGCTGTCCTGGGGCTGCCGGGCGCTGAGCCGGCGCGGCCGGCCTCTGGCCCTGTCCTGCGGGTGCCGGGCGCTGTCCCGCACCTGCAGGACGCTGCCCCGGAAGACCCGACGGCGTGGCCGGGCTCTGCTGGGGACGCACTGGGGCATTCACTCGGGGAGCGGACGCCGGCTGACGCATCCCGCCGGGACCATTACTGCTCGGCTTGGGAAATGAGTCGGAATTGCTCACTCGTTACCTCCGGTGTTATCTTCGTTCGCCTCAGCATCGCCGGACGTTCCTTCTGCTTCATCGGCCAGGGCTGAGCCCGCCTCTGCGGATTCCTCGTCTGGGCCGGCATCTTCAGCCAACGTTACGTCATCAGCGGCGATAGCCAAGATTTCTGACGCACTCGGTTCATCTGTGTGGTCGGCTTCGGACTCCCGCTCCGCGCTGGCTTCAACTTCCGCTTCGAGGCCGCGTTCGGTGTTGCGGGCCACCTCGATGATGCGGTCGTTCTTGTCCGGCTTTGCGAAGATGACGCCCATCGTGTCGCGGCCCTTTGCGGGGACGCCGGTCACGGATGAACGG
The DNA here is from genome assembly GCF_030815865.1 of Arthrobacter globiformis. Classification (NCBI taxonomy): domain Bacteria; kingdom Bacillati; phylum Actinomycetota; class Actinomycetes; order Micrococcales; family Micrococcaceae; genus Arthrobacter; species Arthrobacter globiformis. The sequence continues at coordinate 238,929 of NZ_JAUSXI010000001.1, read as the reverse complement.
ACAACCTTGCCGCCGCCCATGACCACGAGAACCTCGTCTTCCTCCTGGACCACCAGGGCGCCCACCAGATCCCCGCGTTCTTCGGCGAGCTTGGCCACCTTGATGCCGAGGCCGCCGCGGCCCTGCAGGCGGTATTCCTCGACGGCGGTGCGCTTGGCGTAGCCGCCTTCGGTCACCACGAAAACGTAGGAGCCCTCAGCCACCACGTTCATAGCGAGCAGTTCGTCGTCCTCCCGGAACTTCATGCCTGTCACGCCGGAGGTGGCACGGCCCATGGGGCGGAGTGCGTCATCGGTCGCCGTGAAGCGGATGGACTGGCCCTTCCGCGAGACCAGCATGAGGTCGTCCGTCTCGGAGACCAGCTGCGCGGAGACCAGTTCGTCCTCATCCCGGAGGTTGATGGCGATGACACCGGCGGACCGGTTGGTGTCGTAGTCCTCCAGCCGGGTCTTCTTGACCAGGCCGCGCTTGGTGGCGAGCACCAGGTACGGCGCGTGCTGGTAGTCCTTCAGGTCCAGCACCTGGGCGATGTGCTCGTCCGGCTGAAAGGCCAGCAGGTTCGCCACGTGCTGGCCCTTGGTATCGCGGCCGCCCTCGGCAAGTTCGTAGGCCTTGGCCCGGTAGACACGGCCGAAGTTCGTGAAGAAGAGCAGCCAGTGGTGGGTCGTGGTGACGAAGAAGTGTTCCACCACGTCATCGCCGCGCAGCTGGGCACCCTTGATGCCCTTGCCGCCGCGCTGCTGTGAACGGTAGTTGTCGCTCCGCGTGCGCTTGACGTAGCCGCCGCGGGTGATGGTGACCACCACTTCCTCTTCGGGAATGAGGTCTTCCATGGACATGTCGCCGTCGTAGCCCATCAGGATCTGGGTGCGGCGGTCGTCGCCGTGCTTGGCCACGATCTCGGCGAGTTCCTCGCTGATGATCGAGCGCTGGCGTTCCTCGGAGGCGAGAATCGCGTTGAATTCGGTGATCATTGCTTCGAGTTCGGTGTGGCGGTCCTGGATCTTCTGGCGTTCCAGGGCAGCGAGCCGGCGGAGCTGCATGTCGAGGATGGCGCGGGCCTGGACCTCGTCGATGTCCAGCAGCTGCATCAGTCCGTCGCGCGCTGCTTCCGTGGTGCTGGACGCGCGGATCAGGGCGATGACCTCATCCAGCATGTCCAATGCCTTGAGGAGGGCACGCAGGATGTGTGCTTCTTCCTCAGCCTTGCGCAGGCGGTAGCGCGTGCGCCGGGCGATGACATCCAACTGGTGGGTGACCCAGTGGCGGATGAAGGCATCGAGGCTGAGAGTGCGCGGCACCCCGTCCACGATGGCCAGCATGTTCGCGCCGAAGTTTTCCTGCAGCTGGGTGTGCTTGTAGAGGTTGTTCAGCACCACCTTGGCGACGGCGTCGCGCTTCAGCACGATGACCAGGCGCTGACCGGTGCGGCCGGACGTCTCGTCGCGGAGGTCGGCGATGCCCTGGACCTTGCCGTCCTTGACCAGTTCCGCGATCTTGATGGCCAGGTTGTCCGGGTTGGCCTGATAGGGCAGCTCGGTGACGACGAGGCAGGTCCGCCCCTGCAGCTCCTCAACGTTGACCACAGCACGCATGGTGATGGAGCCGCGGCCGGTGCGGTAGGCGTCCTCGATGCCCTTGTGGCCCAGGATGGTGGCGCCAGTGGGGAAATCCGGTCCCTTGATCCGCTTCAGCAGTTCTTCCAGCAGCTGCTCGCGGCTGGCGGTCGGGTTGGCCAGGTACCACTGGACGCCGTCGGCCACCTCGCGGAGGTTGTGCGGCGGGATGTTCGTGGCCATGCCGACGGCGATGCCCGAGGACCCGTTGACCAGCAGGTTGGGGAACCGCGCCGGGAGGATGGTGGGTTCCTGGTTCTTGCCGTCGTAGTTGTCCTGGAAGTCGACGGTCTCCTCGTCGATGTCACGGACCATCTCCATGGCGAGCGGCGCCATCTTCGTTTCCGTGTACCGCGGGGCCGCGGCGCCGTCGTTGCCGGGTGAGCCGAAGTTGCCCTGGCCCAGCGCCAGCGGGTAGCGCATGGTCCAGTCCTGGATCAGGCGCACCAGGGCATCGTAAATCGCCGTGTCGCCGTGGGGGTGGTACTGGCCCATAACCTCGCCCACCACACGGGCACACTTGTTGAAAGCACGGTCCGGGCGGTACCCGCCGTCGAACATCGCGTACAGCACGCGGCGGTGAACGGGCTTCAGGCCGTCCCGCACATCGGGCAGAGCGCGGCCGACGATGACGGCCATGGCGTAGTCGAGGTAGGAGCGCTGCATCTCCGTCTGGAGGTCCACCTGCTCCACGCGGTCGACCAGCACGTCGCCCTCCAGCACCGGCTCCGTGGCGTCCGGAGACTCGGCCGGGACCTCAGGTGTTTCGTCACTCATAGTCTGTATTTTCCGTTTCAGGTATATGTCGGTTCTGAAATATCAGGCGGAGCAGCCGCTAGATATCGAGGAACCTGACGTCCTTGGCGTTCTGCTGGATGAAATTACGGCGGGACTCTACGTCCTCGCCCATCAGCACGGCGAAAATCTGGTCGGCGGCAGCTGCGTCCTCCATGGTCACCTGCAGGAGGGTGCGCCGGTCCGGGTCCATGGTGGTATCCCAGAGTTCGGTGTAGTCCATCTCGCCCAGACCCTTGTAGCGCTGGATGCCGTTTTCCTTCGGAATGCGGCGGCCTGCGGCTTGGCCGGAGACCAGGACGGCGTCGCGCTCACGGTCGCTGTAGACGTAGTCGTGCGGAGCATTCGACCACTTAATCCGATATAGCGGCGGCTGCGCGAGGTAGACGTAGCCGTTCTCGATCAGCGGCCGCATATAGCGGAACAGAAGGGTCATCAGCAGCGTAGTGATGTGCTGGCCGTCAACGTCGGCATCAGCCATCAGCACGATCTTGTGGTAGCGCAGCTTGCTCAGGTCGAAGTCCTCACCGATGCCCGTGCCGAACGCGGTAATCATGGACTGGACCTCGTTGTTGCCCAGCGCCTTGTCCAGGCGTGCCCGTTCCACGTTCAGGATCTTGCCGCGCAGCGGAAGGATGGCCTGTGTTTCGGGGTTGCGCCCGCGCTTGGCCGAACCTCCAGCCGAGTCACCCTCCACGAGATAGACCTCGCACTTCGATGGATCCTTCGAGGAGCAGTCGGAGAGCTTACCCGGCATGCCGAAGGACTCCAGCGGGCTCTTCCGGCGCGCATTGTCGCGGGCTTTGCGCGCAGCCATGCGGGCTTGCGCCGCGGAAATGGCCTTGCGGATCACGTCGCGCGCCGGGCCGGGGTTGCGCTCCAGCCAGTCGCCGAGCTGATCGGTGACCACGCGCTGTACAAAGCCCTTGACCTCGGAGTTGCCCAGCTTGGTTTTGGTCTGGCCCTCGAACTGGGGCTCGGACAGCTTCACGGAGATGACGGCCGTCAGGCCTTCGCGGATGTCGTCGCCGGTGAGGTTTTCTTCTTTTTCCTTGATGATGCTCTTCTCCCGCGCGTAGCGGTTGATAAGTGAAGTCATCGCGGCGCGGAACCCTTCTTCGTGGGTACCGCCTTCATGCGTGTTGATGGTGTTGGCGTACGTGTGCACGCTTTCCGAGTACGCAGTGGTCCACTGCATCGCCATTTCGACGGCGATGTGCCGCTCGCCGTCCTCGGTCTCGAAGGCAATGACGTCCTCGTGGACAACATCCACCTTCTTGCTCGAGTTCAGGTGCTTAACGTAGTCAAGGAGACCGTCGTTGTACTGGTAAACCACCGTGCGGTGCTCGGCGAGGACCTCACCCTCGGTGAGGACGCCGTCCAGGTCCAGGTCTCCGGCTTCGTCCGTGCCGGTTGCTGCCTGGCGCTCATCCGTGAGCGTGATGCGCAGCCCCTTGTTGAGGAAAGCCATCTGCTGGAACCGGGCGCGGAGTGTTTCGAAGTCGAATTCCACGGATTCAAAAATGCCCGAATCCGGGTAGAAGGTCTGGGTGGTTCCGGTCTCGTTGGTCTCCTCGCCCTTGACCAGGGCGCCCTGGGGCTTCCCACCGTCGGCAAAGGCCATCCGCCAGACGTGGCCCTGCCGGCGGACCTCGGTGAGAACGCGGGAGGAGAGGGCATTCACCACGGAGATACCCACACCATGCAGGCCGCCGGACACAGCGTAGCCGCCGCCGCCGAACTTTCCGCCGGCGTGCAGGATGGTCATGACCACCTCAACGGTGGGTTTGCCCTCGGTCGGGTGAATGTCCACCGGGATGCCGCGGCCGTCGTCGGTTACCTTGACGCCGCCGTCCGCCTGCAGAACAATCTCGATGTGCGTGCAGTAACCTGCGAGGGCCTCATCCACCGAGTTGTCCACCACTTCGTACACCAGGTGGTGCAGGCCGCGCAGACCGGTGGAGCCGATGTACATGCCAGGCCGTTTGCGTACGGCCTCGAGGCCCTCAAGAACGGTGATGTCGCTGGCGCCGTACTCCCGCGGTGTGGCGGTCTCAGCCGGGTCACCGGTGGTTGGGGCATCCTCCGTCACGGGCTCCACTGCCTCGATATCTGCATTGTCGTTAGCCACAGGCGCTTTCGACTCCTCTACGTTCGATGATGGCCGGCCTCCGCCGTCCGCCGAAGCAAAGGGCGGCCGCCAAAAGGCACGTCACTGTAGCGCCAGCTACTTGGTCGACCTGCGGAACCGCTCCCGCTCATGGAAAAGCGCGGGAAAACGGACTCAGTCAACGTTTCACCCGCGCCCAGTTATCTAGGGGAATTCTATCGTGAAACGCCGCTGTTTCCCGCATTGGCGGGGCGCGGACCCGGCCCAATGTGCCCCTCGCTGGCCATTGGCTCCGCCTGCAAGGCTCCAGCAGGCCACGTTTTGGGCTCCTATACGGCGGACGGCGGTTTGAGCGCCCTGTACGCCATTTTCGGTTTGTTCACGGAAGGCACAATCGGCGGGAGCTGCACCCGCCGGTTCGCCCAGTGCTGTCCGTTGCCGCCCCGGCTGGTTTGGCCTCCCGGCTACCCGTAGGTGTCCCGCGGTCCGCGGCCGTTGACGGTACGTCCGCCCTTGCGCCAGCTCGGTGCCGCCGGGCCCAGCACCTGGATGCTGGTGACAACGCCGTCGCCGAGTTCGGTGCGGAACTTTTCGAGCAGGCTCATGCTCAGCAGCCGGAGCTGCGTCGCCCAGGCCGTGGAGTCGCATCGGACATGGAGGGTGGTGTCTGTGAAGCTTTCCGGGGTGCAGTGGGCAGCGATTTCCGGGCCCACAAGCGTCGGCCACTCGGCCATGACCGAGCCCACGGCTACCGGCGAGGTCCAGCCGCGCTCGGCGACCAGCCGGCCCACGACTTTTCCCAGCCCCAGGGGATCGCGTCCGGTGGAGTGGAACTGGCTGAAGCCCCGCGTTCCCCCCGGCGCGGTTCGCGGTTTTTGACTGGCGCCGGCCCGCGGCGCCTTCCTGCGGACCTCGCCCCGTGCGGCCGCTGCCTCACGCATCCTGTTCAGCGCCGCCTGGGCGGCATCGATTTCATCGGGATCGCGGCCGGGCTGCAGGCCGCCGTCCTTATCCCTGTTCATCGATTCCTCCCGGGATTACCTTCACCCGCCGGCCCGCAAGCTCGTCTGGAATATCGGCGTCGACGGCGGCGGTCACCAGCACCTGCTCGGCGCCGGCAACTATTGCGGCCAGTTTACGCCGCCGCTGGACATCAAGTTCGGCGAAGACGTCGTCCAGGATGAGGATCGGCGCCGAGCCCCCGGTGCGGGCGTCGTCGAGCATGACGTAGTAGGACGCCAGCCGCAGGGAAAGGCACATGGACCATGTTTCACCGTGTGAGGCGTAACCCTTGGCGGGGGCCTGCCCGAGCACGAGTTCCAGCTCGTCCCGGTGCGGACCCACCAGTGAGATGCCCCGTTCGCGTTCTTTGCGGCGGGAGGCCGCGAAGGCCTGCACGTAGCGTTCCTCAAGCTCATCCACGGACAGCATGCGCAGGTCCTCGGCCGGGTTTCCCGGCCCGGGTGGTGCCGTCGAAGCGCTGGCCGGTTCGCCGTCGTCGTCCATCATGGTCTGGAGTGTCGAGCGGTAGACCGCATCCGCGGCCTTGGAACCGTCGGTGAGCTGGGCGTAGGCGCTGTTAAGGTGGGGCCGGAGCCGCTCGACGAGTTCCAGCCTGGCGTGGAGCAGTTCCGCCCCGGCGCGTGCCATGTGCTGGTCCCAGACATCGAGGGTGGCTTCGTGGCCGGCTGTGAATTTTCCGGCCCGTGCCGACTTCAGCAGTGCGTTGCGCTGTTTGAGCACGCGGTCGTAATCGCTGCGGGTGGCGGCGTGCCGTGGGATCAGGCTCACGAGGAGCTCGTCGAGGAAGCGGCGCCGGTTCGACGGGTCGCCCTTCACGAGCGCCAGGTCCTCCGGAGCGAACAGGACGGTCTGGCAGATGCCCAGCAGGTCGCGCGCACGGACGGGGTTGCTGCGGTTGATGCGTCCCCGGTTGGCCCGACCGCCGTTGATTTCCAGCTCAAGGACGGTGGACTGTTCCCCCCGTACCAGCTTGGCTCGGATCAGGGCGCGGTCGGTTCCGAAACGGAGTAAGGGGCCGTCGGCACTGACCCGGTGCGAACTGAGGGTGGCCAGGTAGCCGATGGCCTCCATCAGGTTGGTCTTGCCGATTCCGTTGGAGCCGACAAGGACCGTGACGCCCGGGTCAAACCGTAGATCCACTTGGGCGTAACTGCGGAAATCGGTCAGGGACAGGTGTTCTAGGTACACGCGATCTTCAAATTCTCGGGAACCGTCGGTCCGGAAGCCGAACGGATCCCGGACACGGAGTTACTTGGCCGGACGGGTGGCATGCCCGCCGAACTGGTGGCGCAGCGCGGACACCATCTTCATGGCCGGCGAGTTGTCCTCGCGCGAGGCGAAGCGGGCAAACAGCGCGGCGGTAATGGCGGGGGCCGGAACCGCATTGGCAATGGCCTCTTCCACGGTCCAACGGCCCTCACCGGAGTCCTCGACGTAGTCGTCGATGGAGGTGAGTCCGGGATCCTCGTCCAGCGCCTTCACCATGAGGTCCAGCAGCCAGGACCGGACCACCGTTCCCTTTTGCCACGCGCGGAACGTTCCGGGTAGATCAGTGACGATGTCCTTGGCCGCGAGGAGTTCATAGCCTTCGGCGTAGGCCTGCATCAGGCCGTATTCGATGCCGTTGTGCACCATCTTCGCGTAGTGGCCCGCGCCGACGCCGCCCACATGGACAAAGCTGTCCGCGCGGTCGCCTTCCGGGCGGAGCGCGTCAAAGACGGGAAGGGCACGTTCGATGTCCTCGGCGTCGCCGCCCACCATAAGCCCGTAACCGTTCTGCAGGCCCCAGACTCCGCCGGAGACGCCGCAGTCGGCGAAGCGGATTCCCTTTTCGGCCAGGGCCGCGGCGTGCTTCTGGTCCTCGGTGAAGCGGGAGTTGCCGCCGTCGATCACCATGTCGCCGGGCTGCAGCTTCGCACCGAGCTCGGTGATGACAGCATCCGTGATTTCACCGGCCGGAACCATGACCCAGATCAGGCGCGGCGCAGGAAGTGCGGCGATGAGCTCGTCCGTGGAGGCCACATCGGTAACCTCGGGGTTGCGGTCGAAGCCAGTGACATCGATCCCGCCTTTGCGCAGCCGTTCGCGCATGTTGAAACCCATTTTTCCAAGGCCGATCAGTCCGATATGCACCGTGTGAACTCTTTTCTGCGCGGATGGGTAGGGGTTCAGGATCACCCAACTAGGTAGCAGCTCGGGGCGTTCTGAGGGCGCAGAAGCCGCTCAGCTGCTACCTAGTTGGGCAGACGGCTAGTTGGGCAGGCGCACCGGCATCACGAGGTAGCGGTAGTCGTCCTGGTCCTCACCGTCGATGTCGTTCTGCGCGGTGATCATGGCAGGCTTCGGCGCCGTGGTGAAGGAAAAGCGCACAAACTTGGTTTCGATCACGCTGAGGCCTTCAACCAGGTAGTGCGGGTTGAACGCCACCGTGATGTCCTCGCCGGACAGCTGTGCTTCAAGCTCTTCGGATGCCTGCGCGTCCTCGCCGGTGCCGGCGTCGAGGTGCAGTTGGCCCTGCGTAAACGCGAGCCGGACCGGAGTGTTGCGTTCCGCGACGAGGGAGACGCGGCGGACGGCCTCCACAAGCTCCTGTGTCTGCACGGTGGCGTGAATCGGCGTGGAATCAGGGAACAGCGAGCGGATTTTGGGGTAATCGCCGTCGACCAGCAGGGACGTGGTGGTGCGCCCGCCGCTTTCAAAACCGATTAGCCGGCTGTCGTCCTCGGCGATGGCCAGGTTGATGTCACCGCTGCCACCCAAAGTCTTGGCAACCTCGTTCAGGGTCTTGGCCTTGACCAAGGCGCTGGTGGAGATGCCAGGTGTGACGGGTTTCCAGGGAACCTCGCGCATGGCGAGCCGGTAGCGGTCCGTGGCCAAAAGAGTGATGAGGTCGTCCTCGATCTCCATCCGCACGCCGGTGAGGATGGGAAGAGTGTCGTCCTTGCTGGCCGCGATGATCACCTGGGACACAGCCTGGGCGAAGGCGTCACCGGCAACAGTGCCGGTGATGGTGGGTAGCGCAGGCAGTGGCGGGTATTCGGCCTCGGGCATGGTGGCCAGATGGAAGCTGCTTCGCCGGCAGGTAAGTGTGACTTTGTTGCCGTCGGTTTCGATGTCTACCGGTGCCGACGGAAGGCTGCGGCAGATGTCCGCGAGTAGGCGCCCGGAAACCAGGATGGTGCCTTCGTCCCTGATGTCGGCAGGAATCTCAAGCCTGGCTGAGGTCTCATAATCGAAGCTCGACAGGCTGACGGTCCCGGATTCAGCCTTGAGCAGGAGGCCGGAGAGCACGGGTACTGGCGGCCGCGGAGACAACGACCGGGCTGTCCATGTGACGGCTTCTGCCAGGACGTCCCGTTCGACTCTGAACTTCACGGAAGGGTGCCGCCTTTCATTGCTGCTGCCATTTTCTGAACGGGAACTCGCAAGGAGCCCACAAGACCATTGCCCCCAAAGTCCCCGAACCTGCATGGTCCGCGCATGGCCGACCGCAGACAGACCCAGGGATGGGAGCGCTGCAGACAGCTTAGCCGGAATAACAGGGATTTCCCCATCCCTGCCAGTGATGCCGGCTCAGCCGGCTGCCAGTGGCCGATGCCTTGCCCGATGCGGTGGAGGTCCCGGAACGAGATTGTTATTTGAGGGATTTCAATTTTTTGGGATTAGTAGTGTTAATAACTGCTGTGGAAACTGTGGATAACCCGGTTTCGCGGTGCGGATCCGCGGTTAAGCCCTGTTCATGGACTGTGGGTTCAGCACGTTTTAAACAGGGTGTGGATGGGGACAACATTTTTCGCCTGTTGCGGTGATCCACAGGCGCCTTAAGGGTTTTAAGCCCATTAACCGTGGTTGTCCCCTTAACTGTCCACAGGGTTATCCACACGCCCCTGTTAATAAGGTTAAGAACCTCGGATCAGGAGTCGCGCTGCTGCTGCTTGATCCGGTTGGTGAGCTCGGTGACCTGGTTGTAAATCACACGCCGCTCGGCCATGAGTTCACGGATTTTGCGGTCTGCGTGGATCACGGTGGTGTGGTCCCGGCCGCCGAGCTCTTGGCCGATCTTGGGCAGCGACATGTCAGTCAGCTCGCGGCACAGGTACATGGCGATCTGGCGTGCGGTCACCAGGGTCCGGGTCCGCGACTTGCTGCAGAGCTCCTCCATGCTGAGCTTGAAGTAGTCAGCCGTCTGCTGCAGGATCTGGCCCGACGTGATTTCCTGGGCGCCGTCGTCGGTGATGAGGTCCTTGAGCACCATCTCCGCGAGAGCCACGTCCACCGGCTGGCGGTTGAGGCTGGCGAATGCCGTCACACGGATGAGGGCTCCTTCGAGTTCGCGGATGTTGCTGGCGATCTTCGAAGCGATGTACTCCAGGGCGTCGTCCGGGGCGGAAAGGCCTTCGCTGAGGGCCTTCTTCCGGAGGATGGCGATGCGGGTTTCCAGTTCGGGCGGCTGGATGTCCGTCAGCAAGCCCCACTCGAAGCGGGACTTCATCCGGTCCTCGAAGCCTGCAAGCAGCTTGGGTGGCTGGTCCGAGGTGATGACCACCTGCTTGTTGTTGTTGTGCAGCGAGTTGAACGTGTGGAAGAACTCCTCCAGCGTCCGGTCCTTGCCGGCCAGGAACTGGATGTCGTCGATCAACAGGACGTCGACATTGCGGTACGTCGTCTTGAAGCTGGCGCCTTCGTCGTCACGGATCGAGTTGATGAAGTCGTTGGTGAATTCCTCGGAGTTGACGTACCGGACGCGGATGCCGCTGTAGAGGCGCCGGGCGTAGTGGCCGATGGCATGCAGCAGGTGGGTCTTGCCCAGGCCCGAGTCGCCGTAGATGAACAGCGGGTTGTATGCCTTGGCCGGGGCTTCGGCCACGGCGACGGCCGCAGCATGGGCAAACCTGTTGGAGGAACCGATGACGAAGGTGTCGAAAACGTACTTGGGGTTGAGCCGGCCGAACTCGTGTGAAGTGCTCGGCAGCATGGGCTGCGGCTTCTGCTCCACCGAGGGATCGTTTGCGAGGGAAAGCTCGACGGCGGGTTCGGGCTCCTTGTGGATGGGCACCAGATCGGTGTCGACATCGATCGCGCAGCGGATGTCGTCAGAGAAGACGTTGCGGAGCGCGTCATCGAGGGCGTCCTTGACCTGGGTCTGGAGCACTTCCCTGGTCAGCTCGTTGGGCACGGCAACGAGAAGAGTGGAACCGATGAGGCCCTGGGCCTGCGCGAGGATGACAAAGCCGCGTTGCCGGGGCGAGACGCGGTCGTCCTGTTCGAGAAGATTCACCACGCGCCGCCAGGAACTTCCGACAGTGTTGGCGTGGTTGGCTTCGTCTACTGTCATCAAATTTGGTTCCTCAAAGCTTGCTGTCTGCATTACATGCAGCCGCAAGCCCGAAGCCAGGGTGCTGGCCCGGCTTAATCCACAGGGTTATGCACAGTCCGTGGATAATCGGCTACTGGGACACTCTAGGGGATGAAAAGCCTAGAAGATAGCTGGGAAGTGCCTTGTGGATAATTACACCGTTGTGGTTCGAAAATGGCGATTGTGGGCTGCTTCATCCACAGGTTCGGCACACTGTTAGCCACAGCTGGGGAAACACGCTGGATGGCCCGCTGGTTTGACTCTCGGCGGCGCTTTGACCTAACGTTGTGGAGTCCTTTGTGCCTGCTTTCTGACCCCATTTTGGACTTCCGGACGCTTCGCGTGTTGCGGGAAATCCAGGGGAAGCAGACACATACAAAACTTAGCGTCGGCCAGTTCTTCCCCTTACTGATCGGGTGGGCGCACCTTTGATCCACTGGAGTAACTAACGTGAGCAAGCGGACTTTTCAGCCGAATAACCGCCGTCGGGCCAAGAAGCACGGCTTCCGCCTTCGTATGCGCACCCGTGCCGGCCGTGCCATTCTGGCCGCCCGCCGTGGCAAGGGCCGCACCGAACTGTCGGCCTAAATACTGACTTGTCGGTCTTCTTCCTTCTGCGAGATTAGCGGTGCTTGCCACCAGGAACCGCCTGAGGACTTCAACCGATTTTTCAACAACTGTACGTTCCGGCGTCCGCAATGGACGCCGGAACGTAGTGTTATATACGGCAACTATTGGAGCCGACGAACCAAGCCGCATCGGCTTCATCGTTTCCAAGGCTGTCGGGAACGCTGTTGCCAGGAACCTCGTTAAGAGGAGACTTAGAGAAGCCGGCGCTGTCTCGCTGCACGAGTACGGCACCGGTTTCGCTATTGTGGTGCGTGCTTTGCCCGCCTCCGCAACAGCCAGCTGGGATGAACTCCTGGCGGATTACAACGCTGCCTTGGCTAACACCATGAGGCGGCTGGCTGGCCGCCACCCGGGGGTGACCGGAACGAGGCCGGCCGGAACGCGACCGGACGGAACAACACAGGAGGGGACACAGCGTGCTTGACCCGAGTGCCGCCGTCGTCCGTTCCCCCAAGTCCGCAGTAGCGGCTGCGGGCAGCTTCATCTGGAACCTGCCCCGCAATATCCTCATTCTTCTGCTCCTGGCCTACCGCAAGGTGATTTCTCCCTTGTACGGCCAGGTTTGCCGCTTTTTTCCCTCCTGCTCGGCTTATGCGCTCGAAGCAGTCACCGTCCACGGTGCCGTCAAGGGCAGTTGGCTCGGGGCCAGGCGTCTGGCACGCTGCCACCCGTGGAACGCCGGTGGCGTGGACCATGTCCCCGCCGGCCACCGGGAATGGCCTGAAAACCAGACCCCCACAATTGTTGTGCTGAATAACCCGGACAAGTACCTGGCTGCTCAGACTGATGAAGAAGGCCGCGCTGCGGCCTGACGAATAGGGATATCGTATGGACTTCTTTGAAACAATCATGTTTCCGTTCAAGTGGCTTGTGTCCATCATCATGGTGGGGCTTCCACGAGGGCCTGACTGCTATCGGGCTGCCTGCGGCCTCCGGCTGGACCTGGACACTGTCCATCATCGGGCTGGTGCTGGTGATCCGTGCCGCACTGATTCCCGTGTTCGTGAAGCAGATCAAGGCTCAGCGCGGCATGCAGCTGCTGCAGCCGGACCTGAAGAAGCTGCAGGAAAAGTACAAGGGCAAGACCGACCAGCTCTCCCGCCAGGCCATGGCGCAGGAGCAGATGGCCATGTACAAGAAGCACGGCACCAACCCGTTCTCGGCCTGCCTCCCCATGCTGATCCAGATGCCGTTCTTCTTCGCGCTGTTCCAGGTGCTGTCCGGCGTCGCGAACGCCAGCTCCAGCGGCCAGGGCATTGGCGCCATGAGCGCGAACCAGGTCCAGCAGTTCGACAAGTCCAGCATCTTCGGCGCTCCGCTGTCCGCGACCCTGCTCCACGGCACGCCCCCGGGCGGCAACGAGGTCGCTGTGTGGATCCTCTCGATCATCATGATCCTGGCCATGACGGCCTCGCAGTTCATCACGCAGAAGCAGATCATGGCTAAGAACATGTCCGAAGAGGCCATGGCCAGCCCGTTCATGCGCCAGCAGAAAATGATGCTCTACATCCTGCCGATCGTGTTCGGTGTGGGCGGCATCAACTTCCCCATCGGTGTCCTCATCTACTGGACCACCACCAACCTGTGGACGATGGGCCAGCAGTTCTTTGTCATCCGCCGCATGCCGACGCCGGGATCCCCGGCCGCCAAGGCTCTCGCCGAGCGCCGTGCCGCCAAGGGCCTTCCGGCCCTTCCCATCCTGGGCGGCAAGAAGGCCGACGCCGAGGGTGAAGCAGCTGCCGCCGCCGCGGTTGCGCAGGCCCGGGCGCAGCGCATTCAGCCACAACGTAAGAACAGGAAGAAGAAGTAATGTCTGTTGAGAGCTCTGAACACGCACTTTCCGCTGAATCCGGCGAAGACCAGGACTCCGTTGCCTCTACCGTAAACGCGGGCAAGGGCACGACGGCAAGCCGCCTGGAAGAAGAGGGTGATGTAGCCGCCGACTACCTTGAAGAACTGCTCGACATCGCCGACATCGACGGCGACATTGACATCGAGGTCCGCAACGGACGCACCTACATCTCGATCGTGGCCGAGGAAGAGTCCGCCGGGCTGGAAAGCCTCGTTGGTCAGGACGGCGAGGTCCTGGAAGCCCTTCAGGAACTGACCCGTCTGTCCGTTCTTTCTGCGACGGAAAACCGCTCACGCCTGGTGCTTGACATCAACGGCTACCGGAAGGAACGCGCGGGTCACCTGCAGAAGATTGCTGAGGACGCCGTTGCCAGCGTCAAGGAGACAGGCGAGTCCGTAGCGCTGGAGCCCATGAGCGCCTACGAGCGGAAGATCGTCCACGACGCCGTCGCCGACCTTGGATTCATCAGCGAGTCCGAGGGCGAGGGTGCAGGCCGGCACATCGTCGTTTCCGCCGACTGAATCGTTGGCTGACTTACTGATGGTTGAAATTACGGCAGCCGAGCGCCAGGCGGCGGAGAAAATCTTTGGCGACCGCTTCGGCTTGGCTGAACGGTATGTCGAACATCTGGCGACGTCAGGCACCGAGCGCGGTCTTATCGGACCGCGGGAAATCCCGCGGCTCTGGGGACGGCACGTCCTGAACTGCGCAGTGATCGAGAGTGAAATTCCCCGGGGCAGCCACGTGGCCGACGTCGGGAGTGGCGCTGGACTCCCGGGCCTTTGCCTGGCTATCGCCCGCCCTGACCTCGAACTGACCCTCATCGAACCCCTGGAGCGCCGGGTGATCTGGCTTCAGGAAGTGGTAGACGACCTCGGCTTGAGTAATGTCACCGTCATGCGCACGCGTGCCGAACTGGCCGTTGGGATGGTGACGGCCGACGTCGTGACCGCCCGGGCAGTGTCCGCACTGAGCAATCTTGCAGGCCTCACCATTCCGCTGCTCGGCGGCGAGGGTGAAGTCGTGGCCATAAAGGGTCGCAGCGCCGCCGATGAGATCGACAAGGCGGCTAAGGCCATCCGTAAGCTTGGTGGCGTGGAGACGTCTGTGGTCACTGTAGGCCAAGACCTGCTCGAGGAGCCCACCACGGTGGTGCGCATCGTAGTTAAGAAGACCCAAAAGAGGGCCTAGCCCCGCAAGGTGCCGCGGGTCCTTAGGGTGTAGCGGTTAGGCTAGAGAACGGCAGTGAAAGCCGAACGAGAGTGAGTGTGTCCCAGTGACCAGTAGCGAAACCTCCACGCAGCGGATTCCCCCGTTCGTGTCTCTGGGGTCGGCGCGTGCCTTTGGCGTATCACCGGTCGCTACGACAGTAAATCAGTCCAATCCGGTTGCAGGCACGAGCGCGGCCAAGGTTTCACGTGAAACTGCAGCCCGGGGCAACGTCTTGGACACGCTGGATGATTCGAGCCCCATCGCCCGGGAACTCGCCCACGAGAACAGGAGGCGGGAACGCCTCCTCGGCCGCAACCTGCCGAAGCCGGAAAAGACACGGATCTTCACGGTTTCAAACCAAAAGGGTGGAGTGGGAAAGACCACAACCACTGTCAACATCGCTGCAGCGCTGGCGGCTGCGGGCTTGAACGTCCTGGTCATCGACATCGACCCGCAGGGCAACGCGTCCACGGCACTGGGCATTGAGCACCATGCCGACGTCGACAGCATCTACGATGTCCTGATCAATGATCTGCCCCTCGAAGACGTAGTCGCACAGTGCCCGGACATCAGCAACCTCATCTGCGCCCCGGCCACTATCCACTTGGCCGGCGCCGAGATCGAACTCGTTTCCCTCGTGGCACGGGAGCAGCGCCTCCGCCGCGCCATCGACGTCTATGCCAAGTCCCGGCAAAAGAAGGGCGAGCAGCGGCTCGACTACATCTTCATCGACTGCCCGCCCAGCCTGGGCCTGCTGACGGTCAATGCCTTCTGTGCGGCCGGCGAGGTGCTCATCCCCATCCAGTGCGAATACTACGCGCTCGAGGGACTGAGCCAGCTGCTGAAGAACATCGAGATGATCCAGAAGCACCTGAATGCAGAACTGGAAGTTTCCACGATTCTCCTCACCATGTACGACGGGCGCACCAACCTGGCCGCCCAAGTGGCAGCTGAAGTCAGGCAGCACTTTCCGGAGCAGGTCCTTGGCGCCGTCGTTCCGCGCTCTGTGCGGATCTCCGAAGCGCCGAGTTACCAGCAGACCGTCATGACCTACGATCCATCCTCCAGCGGCGCGTTGTCCTACCTGGAAGCCGCAGCGGAAATCGCTGAGCGTTAGAATTTTTCAAACACAGCAACAGCCGGAGCCCGGCATAGCCGGGCTCTTCCGATGGAGGGAATCATCCATGAGCGATAAGCGACGCGGGCTCGGTCGCGGTCTTGGCGCACTCATTCCAAGTTCCGCGTCCGCAAGCGCTTCGGGTAACGGAGCAGCTCCGTCGCGCCCTGTGGATCTCTTCTTCCCGGAGGCGCGCAAGACGGCTGAAACCGTCCCCGCCGTTGAGCCGGACAAGTCTGACCTCGACGAAACGCCTGCACGCCGCTCCGGTCCGAAGGCCTCGGCAGACTCTTCGGCTGAAGCGGATACTGCCGCCAGCACCGAGGGTGCTTCGGAAGCCGGCACGGGTTCCGCCAAAAGTGCTGGGAAGTCCGAAGCCGATCGCCAGGACACGTCCGTGGCGGATGAGTCGAAGAACGGTTCCGCTTCTGCCCAGGCTGCCGCTGGCGGGGGCAAGGCAGAATCCGCTACTGTCGCGGACAACGGCGTTGACCTCCTTGAGGTTCCAGGCGTGCGTTTTGCCGAGATTCCTGTCACGGACATCCATCCAAACCGCAAACAGCCCCGTTCCGTCTTCGATGAGGACGACATGGCGGAGCTCGTTCATTCAGTTCGTGAAATAGGCGTCCTCCAGCCAATTGTGGTGCGTACTTCAACCGAAAAGGGTGGAGAACCGTACGAGCTGGTGATGGGTGAACGTCGGTGGCGTGCCGTACAGGCTGCCGGTCTCTCCACGATCCCCGCGATTGTCCGGGACACGACGGATGATGACCTGCTCCGTGACGCACTGCTGGAGAACCTGCACCGCAGCCAGCTCAATCCGCTCGAAGAAGCTGCCGCGTACCAGCAGCTGCTCGAAGACTTTGGCACGACACACGAGCAGCTGGCTGACCGTATCGGTCGGTCACGCCCTCAGGTCTCCAACACCCTGCGGCTCCTGAAGCTTCCGCCGCTGGTTCAGCGTCGTGTCGCAGCTAATGTGCTCTCAGCCGGCCACGCAAGGGCTCTCCTCTCGCTTCCCGACGCAGCGTCCATGGAACGCCTTGCGCAGAAGATTGTGGCTGAGGGCATGTCGGTCCGCGCCACCGAGGAAGCAGTCACGCTGCACCGTGAACCCGCGACGCCAGCCAAGAACAACATCCCTCGCCCGGGCGCACGTCACGAGCGGCTGGATTACTTGGCCTCCTCGCTCTCGGACAGGCTCGACACCAACGTGAAGATCTCGCTCGGCGCTCGTAAGGGACGTGTGAGTATCGAGTTTGCGAGCGTTGAGGACCTGAACCGCATCATGGATGTCCTCGCGCCGGGTGCCGAAAGCTAAAGAATCAGTCAACGATCAGGGCCCGTTCTCATGAACGGGCCCTTTTCTGTTCCTGCGCGCGATGGATGCCGACAGTCGTTTACGGCTTCGAAGTGGGTCATGCAGTTGCTGTGATGAGTGCACAGTAAGGATCGCTGGTAAGCACGGCGCGGGCGCTACTGAGGACGCTGCAAGCCGTACTTGATTGGATACTTTTGACTCCGTATGGCCCTTCGCTCCATCCTGGGAAATCTTGAGCAGCTTAGGTGAGTTTTGTCCTTGGGCAGCAACACGGACTGAAGTAGCGAAGTCTTTCCTGGCAGCTGACCCCAGGGTCTCCCCTAGCCGGTGGACCGACGCGGGCCATGCCAGGGCAACTGAAGCTGGTTCGACAGTCAGCGGCCCTTCCCGGCAGCGACGGACGTTTTTGATGCCTCACGTATGTAGACCTGCAGCGCGTAAGTAGACGTGCAGATCGCGTGCGCCCCCGACCCGCCATGGCTGAGCCCAAGCTCGGGACCATCACGGCCGCGATCGGACCAGCGTCGCCTCGAGATCTTGGACTGTTTCACGTGAAACCGGCAAGATGCTGTTGTCTTCCTCCATACTGTGGTGCTTCCCGCGACGCCCACAAAGAAGGCCAAGTTGGCTGGCGTTCTTTTGTTTCCTCGTCTCGCGCTTCGTTCGGCGGAACGGTAACTGCTACCGCCGATTCGCCGCAGCCTAGGCGGCAGGTTGCACCGGCGGTGTTCTGACCAGTGGGCAGATCCGGCCGTCAGCAGCATGCTCTTCGGCGTACAATTCTTGACGACCTGCATAGAATGAAGTCCCCCAAGGCACGTGACTTGAGGCTGTCAGCAGCTTGGACTTCCGTACGTTTCACGTGAAACCTAGCGCTGGCCGGTCTTATCTCACGTGAGAAGATGTTGGACGCGAATGATTCGCTCTGTCGCCTGCGCTGTAGCGAAGCTGGCGGTTGCTCCATCCAAAGTCCGGACGTTCTACCGCCTTCTGCTCTGGTGCGGTCTCTTACTGCGGCGGAAGCGTAGGCACTGCACGCCAGGGTAAGCACCCGGTAGGCCTCCGTCTTCACCTCAGAATGACACCACCGCATGCTTTCCGCTGGCGCTGACGCGCGCTCTTATGGCCGAGTCAGGCATGTGCGAGGTAGGAGCAAGCGAGCGAACTATGTCGAGCCCACGTATGCATGGAGGCCACGTATTCATGGCCGTATGGTGCGCGGAGGACTAGATGCAAGAAAGTGGCGGGGCCACGGGCTGGGTGCGAGCAAGCCTCTACCAGCGTGGACCGTCATCCTATGATCTCGGGACCAAGGCGCAGGTGACGGTAGGGGCACCGCAGGCACGAGCGATCACGTCGCGGCCCAACGGTTGGACAGTCCGATATGGTCGGTTCTGACTCCCCATGGCTGGGATTGGCGTGCGGTGGCACGTCCGGACTGGTTCACTGAGTCCGAATGTAGACGGGGCCGTACGGTCAACGTACGGTCAAGTTGCGCTCCCGACGGCCTTGATGCTGGAAGAGCGAGGCTCTCGGGGCCATGGCGCACGGTGGTACCTCGAACCCTGGTGTTGGGCATGCTCAGCGATGGCGGCGTTTCACGTGAAACATGACCCCTTCTGAACTCGGTGTGAGGTGGTCCAACGCTTCTTGCCCCGGGTTCAAGTGTAGGAACTCATTTCAACGTGCCGATGGTCCTTCCGAAAGCCGCATTACGAGCTGCCCGGGCGGAAACTATGCTGGTGCCGAAGTGGCACCGGTGCGGTTGGTCCGGGCGTCCTCGCCGCGATCTCCAAGCTCAGAGGACGGCTGCGCTGCACGGGACGTCACACTCCACTCGGTAGAACTCCGCGAGATCACGCAGGGGATGATCCGGCATGCAACGCGCGCAGGCGCCGCGGCCTCTTATGCAGCAGGCAAGACGAAGCCGGGCGCCACAAACAAGCAATCAGCTGGTCCACGTCCACACGCGAACCGGGCACGACGACCGACCGAAGACGCAGTATTGGCGCTGCACATCCTGTGTGCGGGGTGTTGATAGGGCGGTGGATAACCCTGTGGATAACTCTGTGGGTAACGCTGGGGATATAGGGGTGTGGAAGTGGCGAGTGACCACCCGTTCTGCGGCCCAGTGATGGGGTGAGTCTACTGAGCGGTCAGGCCTACCATTTGTGTTTCACGTGAAACACTGCACTGCCAGACGCCGGCTGTCACGATTCGACCAAGCGCCGCAGAAACGGCGTGCCTTGGAACATTAAAAAGGTTTCCTGAAAGGTGATTCTCGGCACAAGCACTAGGGAATTTTGAAGCTCGCATCACGTCGCGCGGGCGAGGCAACGCCGGCCCGCCCGCTGGGGGCCTCCAGGGTAAGGTGTGAAATCAATCACGGAGCTGGCCGCTTGCCCACAGGGCGACGGCGATGCCTGTGGATAAGCATGTGGATTCACCTGTGGATAAGACTGTGAATAAAGTCACCCTGATGCCCAGTAAATCCACACATGACGGACCCCGGATCCCTTCGCCGCGGGTCAGTCTCCCTTATCGGGACAGGGATCCGAATGGACAGAGAAGTTGGGCAACGGCTCGAGTGGGCGACCCTGGGCCCGCGACTGTGCCCGGCTGACACCAGGGTGCGTCAGACCTGACCCATCACTTGGGAGGGAACGAACGAAAAGTCACTCCCGAATCAGAGAGGAGGAATTGGCCCTCATAACTGACGCGTCTCGATCTGCGCGCGCCAGATGGTGGCCTGAGGCGCTCGACGCATGGAGGTCCATACAGCACGTGATGCCGAGAGGACCAGCGCGTGATTGCGGCGGCGTTCAATGCGCGTCTCCACGGAGACCGCGCCTGCAGGTTTTGTTCGCACTCCGTGGACGGTGGTGCTGCGTGCCCCGCCGAGGGTTTTGTGGTTCTAGGCGGGCCGGTTTGTCGTGATGATGGATAGGGCCGGATCATGAGACGGGCCCTCGGCGAAGCTGGTGCCGCGCGGCTGAATCCCTTCGACCGCGTGGGAAGCTGGTGCGGACCTTACATTTCTGCGGGGTTGTGGGCCGTATTTGTCCGCTTCTTAAGGTGTTTCGTCAGCGGGTAATGACCCGACGTTTCAACCTTCGACCTACGTCGGGCTGAGCACAGCGTCCACTCCGTTACTGCGTTTCCCTTTTTAGGGGGAAGGCCGAGGACCGGAAGGAACTGAGGATTACCCAGGGTTCGCGAGGCAGTTGTCGGTCGACCAGCAGCAGTGGACCAGAAGCGGCAACGGAAGTTGCGACGAGATCGGGAGGGTACCGAAGCGACTAGCTCGAGCGGCGTACCCGAGAAAGCCTCGTCTCGTATAGAGACACCGCCCAGTCTAGTGACGTATTCCGCACTGGTCGTCCCCTCTATTCCCCCACTGATCAGTAAACGAAGGCCGTTGGGACAAAGGCGCGGTCCCGTCTTGCGTTGGGTCTACTCCGAGGAGCGGCCTGTGCCTGGCGGTATCTTGGTAGCCGGGCTTGGACTATGCCCTAATGTGGCGCGGCGGAGCCTTGGTCGCATGAAGCCCCTGGCGCCCGTGGCCCGCAGCATTGGCGTTCTGGCACTCGGACTGGCTGTCGTGGCTTCGTCGGAGCGGCCGTCCGTGACGTGCCTAAGGCGACTCACGTTACGGGGCGTCAGACTTCCTGTCATGTGGTCGGTACTCGAAGCGGGCCCCTTTTGTCGTCTCGCGATCCGGGTGCCGGCAATCCCCCCGGCTCAATCGGACCAATGGACCATGATGCGTCACCCTAGTCAAAGATTGTTGCCGGGCAGTGGCGTTTCCCTTGGTCAGCCTGACCTAGCGTGGCCGTGTTTCACATGAAACTTTGACGGCTGCTCACCTGCCGGGGCTGGCGCTACCACGCTTCGTTTCACGTGAAACAGTGGCTTCAGTCGCTGGCTGACGCCTTGTTCGCGCGACCTCCTATGGCACTGCGCCATACACGGGGCAGGCGGAAGGCGTCCATCAGCTACTTCGGGCGCTGATGTAGAGCAACGTGGTGATGGAACTGACGGCGGGGATTCTCGAGACCGTGGGCTTATCCCCCCACGGAGGCGACTCCTCCGATGGGGTCCCGAGCCGATCCTTTCCGTTTCTAACGAAGTCCTGCGGCTACGGGGGCCGCGCCTGGCCACCAGCAGGGAACCCGGCTTGTGATGTGGATTCCCATCTGTTCCGCAGTGGATGAGAACACGGAAAACTCCGACCAAATACCTCTGAACTAGGTTTTAGCCCTTTGCTGCTTGAATCGACAAGACCAACCTTCTCATCTTCAGTGTGGGGCGGTGCTTGCCCGGCGTAGGTGTCGGCGACCGGCGACCGACCGGCGGCCGCCCCCGCGTTGAGTCCGTTCGCGGGAACCTTAGAGCTGGTGTGCGGATTCGGGGTTGACTGGCAAATCTGAATGGTCGGAGGGAAGCAGGCTTGCAACTGAAACAGTACTCTTTAGGCTACTGCGAATGTTGCTGCGCAAAGCTAGTGAGGTTGTGATCTCGGTGTGCACATGGCTGGCTCGCCGGAGCTCTAGAGGGTGCTTGTATCAATTGTGCGAGGTTGTGGTGTAGGGCCGGCGGCCGACTCGGCCAGCAGGTCGCCGTGGGCTGCTGCAGCGCTAACGCCTGACGGCGCGTGAGCCGTGGATCGGGATGGCCGTTGGTGCCGCGATTGAGCTAGTTGAGGGAGAAAGTTGCCGTCGCAAGCTATCTTGTTTGTCGATGCCCTCGGTTCGGGGCGTGCAAGGGGCCTCGACAGATTTGGGGTCGTTCATGTTTCACGTGAAACGTATCCGGCTCGGCGCCCCCCATTCCGCCCTGCCCGCAGGCGCCGGTTTTGCGGATGTGTCCAATGGCATACCAGCGGACTCCTTGTTCCACTTGATATATCGGTCCCCTCGACTATTCCTGTACGGGCGACCACCAACCCATGGGAATAATGGGCACTCGAATTCGCTGCCTAAGGAGCTGCGCGCTTGAGGGAACTACACGACGTTGTACAGTACTTTCCTGGCGCGGACAACACGCAGCGACCAGGTGAGCGATCGAGTATGACCTTGAGGATTGAACTTGGCGCTGCGGAGACTGCGTGGCCAGATGGGGTTGCAGGCACACATCACCATGTGGGCGAAAGTGGCAGTTCCCGCTTGATCGGTGGGTCCGCTACTTTCCCGCTGGTTGCCAATTGGCACACGATGTTGCGCGTGGTGGCGAGTCGGCCCAGAGTCCGTAGCTGATGGTGCACTAAGGCGGAATAGCAATGCCCCGCTCGTCCAAGCGCTAGGGTGCGACTGGCGCAGAGCCATGTTCACCAGCTTCCGAACTTGGTGCCGCGTTGCCCGATGGCCGCGGTCCATTGATTGTTTCACGTGAAACATCCTTGTCTACGGTCCACAGCTTCCTAAGCGCAGCCAAATGAGTCCGGGCCAGATTTCCCAAGTCATGCCCCGGGCAACCTGCGTGTCCTCAATCCGAAGGCCCAAGGCCGCGATGCGTCACGCTTGCCGCTGGTGCTCGGAGCATTAGGCCCCACGCCACCCATCAGTGTGAGACTGGACGATTCTGGGAGAGCAGACCGACCATGTGCATCCTAATCTAGTTTCCTTCGAGACAGGGGGCGCCTCGGGTTTGGTGCGTGGGTATGGGGCCAGGTGGAGAAACACTGAAATGACAGAGATGAAGGACGATTTGGCATTCCGCGCAGTATTTGAGTCACGGTTCATCCCAGCTGCCGCTCGCCCACATCGAGCCTGTGTGCATCGGACCCAGCGGATGTCGTCCGGGCTGTGAAGTTCTTGCCACGAGAGGATCGCAGGGGCCGACCGAACGATGGGGCGCTGTGTTCGGTAGATGGAGAAGACCCGAACCGGCGACCCGTGGTCGCTGAGGTTCACCTGCAAAACAAAAGGTGGCCGCCACTCCCCTAGGAGTGATGACCACCTTTTGGGCGCCTGTTGCCGGCTTTGCCTGTCAGGATTCCCGTCCAGGCATGTCGGGACTAGGACAGAACGTCCGCGAATTCCTTCTCGAAGAACTGCTTCGGCTTGGCACCGATGACCGTGCTCTTCACTTCGCCGCCCTGGAACAGGTACACGGCAGGAATGGAGGTGATGCCGTATTCGGCGGCGATGGCAGGGTTGTCATCAACATTCACCTTGACGACGTTGACCTTCTCGCCGTACTCCACCGAGATCTCATCCAGGATGGGACCCAGCTTCCGGCACGGACCGCACCATTCGGCCCAGAAGTCAACGATTACCGGCTTGTCAGCGGCGAGTACGTCACTGCTGAAACTTGCGTCTGTTACGTCTTTTGCGTTGCTCATAACCCTTGTCTCTCTCTTCGATGCTTTTCAGCGCCGGTCAGGCGTGAAGGTCTGCGAGGTAGTGCTCGACGTCGATCGCTGCGACACAGCCGGAGCCGGACGCGGTGATCGCCTGGCGGTAGGTTGGGTCCACGACGTCGCCGGCGGCGAAGACGCCCTTGATGCTGGTGCGGGAGCTGCGGCCCTCCACGGCAATTGTCCCGGCGTCCGTGATCTGCAGGCTTTCCTTGACGAGCTCGGTGCGCGGATCGTTGCCGATAGCGACGAAGACGCCGGTCACGGCAAGTTCGGACTCGGTGCCGTCGACCAGGTTCTTCAGCTTCAGGCCGGTGACCTTGTCTTCGCCGAGGACGTCCTCGACGGCGGTGTTCCACACGAAATTGATCTTCTCGTGGGCCTGTGCGCGGTCACCCATGATCTTGGAGGCCTTCAGGGTGTCGCGGCGGTGGACCACTGTTACGGACTTGGCGAACTTGGTGAGGAAGAGCGCTTCTTCCATGGCCGAGTCGCCGCCGCCGATCACTGCGATGTCCTGGTTCTTGAAGAAGAAACCGTCGCAGGTTGCACACCAGCTCACACCGTGGCCGGAGAGCCGCTTTTCATTGGCGAGGCCTAGCTCGCGGTACGCCGAGCCGGTGGACAGAATGATGGCGCGGGCGCGGAAGATCTCCCCTGTGGCGATGGTGACAGTCTTGATGTCACCGTCGAGATCCAAGGCGGTGACGTCCTCGAACTGGATTTCGGTGCCGAAGCGCGCGGCCTGCTTTTCAAAGTTTTCCATGAGATCCGGTCCCATGATGCCCTCGGGGAAGCCAGGGTAGTTCTCGACGTCGGTGGTGTTCATGAGCTCACCGCCCGCGGTGACGGAGCCAGCCAGAAGCAGCGGCCTCAGGTTGGCGCGGGCCGTATACACCGCGGCTGTGTAGCCTGCGGGGCCGGAGCCGACGATGATGACATCACGTACTTCTGACGCGCTGTTTTCTGCGGTGCTCACTGAACGGTGAACCTCTTCCTTTGTCGATGCGCCTGCCTTCCGGCCGGCCACATGGCACAACTGATTGGCAGTGTGGAATATTCCAAACGTGTGTGGAGGCAGGCGGAAACGCCCGTGTCTGCACGAGACACCGCCACGGGACTTTCCACAAGGGTACCGCCTCCGGCCACCCAGGGCATGCCGGTTACGTCCGGAGGAACGTCACCGTTGAAAGGCAGTGTCGCCTATTGGGTGGGCAGGGTCCCCTACTGGACCTTGATCTCCGCGAGCCGCAGGCCGTAGCCAAAGCGGGTCTTAGGGGCTGCGAGCTTGGGCAGGTTCTTGATCGAGACGATGACGTACTGGGCAGTCACCGGTTCGGCCAGTGGCATGGTGAGGTCAGGCGAGGTGAAGCTATTGGTGCCCACCTGCTTTGCACCGTCCAGCGAGGGGCGGTCGTTGGTGTAGACCGTGATGCTTCCGCCGGACGCACCCAACTGGTTCAGGGTGATCGAGGAGACCTTGGAAGGGCTCTTGAGCTTGACCACCAGCGGGACACCCTCGGGAGCAAGGCCGCCCCAGTCCTCGGTGGCAAATTCCATGTCTGACCAGTAGCTCGCCGCGTTTCCGTCGGACGCCTTGCCGAGGTCGCCGTCGTACGTCGAAGCGAAATCAAAGTTACCCTGGCGGGTGATCCCCTCGATGGCCGGCGGCCCTGCCGCCGGAGCGGTGCTTTGGGTCGGCGTACCGGTACTCGGCTGGGCAGCCGCCGACGGCGGTGCGGTGGCTCCGGGGGTTGCTTCCGTTTGCGGTGCACTCTTGAAGAGGCTGCCGAGGTTGGTCACGGCAAAGATGAGTCCGACGATCAGGACGGCCGCGAGAAGGCCACCAACGAGCCAACGCATGGAACGCGGCTCCTTCTGTGGCTCGTCGTCTTCATGATCGTAATAGTCGGCTGCGGGAGCAGCGCCGGTGCGGGCGACCGGAGGGAAATTGCCTGCACGGCGGTCCGGCTCGTGCGCTTCGCTGCCCTCGTCGTCATACTCGTCTTCGGGGACGTAGTCATAGTCGTTTCTCGGACCACAGCGACACCTTGGATGGGCTGCGGCCGTCACCGGAAGCCCCCGCGGAAGCTGCGGCTGCCGCACCTGCACCCGCGGCCCCACGTGCGGCGTTTCGGGGGCGGTTGTTCTCGCGCTGCAGGAGTGCCTGCTCAACATTGTCGCGCTGGACGGACTCCTGGACGGCGTCCTGCTCATAGCCCTTATCCGGCTGAATCGGGTGCGGTGCAGTGGTTTCCGGGACCTCCCGCCGGTTTCCCCGCGAACCAGCCGCACCTGCGGCTGCACTTGCGGCACCTGCTGCCGGACCCGCGACGGGACGGGCTGCCGGAAGCGGCGGCACGACGGGAGCCTTCCGGACCGGCGCTGTGGGTGCCTGCTGCGCAGGAGGGTGCTGGCCCAGTCCCTGCGGAGCCGCTGCCCCGTGGGTGGACCGGCCGGCGGCAGGGGCCGGGGCGGTGACAGGATAATGCCCGTCCGGCTTTGACTGGCCTTCGCTGTAGTTGATGTACCCGGCTTCGACCTCGTCGTCTTCGTCGTAGGTTTCGGGTTCGTAGGAGCGCGCCTGCCCGAAGATCTCACTGCCCAGGGTGTCCGTAAAGAAGGGCTCCACGTAGGGCGGGTTCGAAGCAACCACTAGGTCCAGCAGGTCAGCGGCGGAGGTGTGGTTGGTGATCAGGTAGGTCGTGGCGTCGCTGACACCAAGGTCCAAAATCTGCACGTTCCCGGGGCGCTCCCCCGTGGCCACTTCGCGGGCACTCTGGGCCACCTGGTCGGCGTTGTACGGGCCGGCCACCAGGATGCTGACCGAACGGTTCAGCACCTGGTCCACACCGTCCAGCACCAGATCCTGGTCATGCGAGCTCAGCACTGTGGCCGTGACCTTGTAGCGGCCGCCAAGTACTGATCCGACATCGATCGGGTGGGACACGTGTTCCTCCTAGCCTGTCCGGGAAATGCTTCTGGCCCTGGCGATGCATCGCCGTGAAAGGCCTCCGGCGCGCCGGCGGACCCGTGGTCTGCAACTACCTGAGTTCCCCTCGATCCTAGCCGATGCTGTGCAACGGACGCGGAAGACGGGGCTGGCCGACTCCCTCCCGGGTTACTTTTTCTTCCTCCGCCGTGACGGGAAGTGGGGGTTCTGGCCGGGGCTTCCCTGGTAGGTCCGGCGGCCCGGAAGCGGGATCTCCCCGCGCAGGGCGTTCCCACGGGCCGTCCCGGGGACGTCCTCCTCAGGCAGGTAAGTCGCTGCGTCGTAATCTTCCGGTTCCCGCTGGGGCGCGGGCCCGGCGCGGAAGGAGGCCGAATCGAACTCGCCGGAAATCCGGGGAATCAGGCCGGTGTCCGAAGAGAACGTGGCGCGTTCCGGCGTCGGACGCCGCCGTGCAGCAGTGCCAGTGGACGCTCCGGCAGCCGAAACCCCGGCGGTAGCCGCGCCAGCGGGAGCTGCAGCGGGTGCGTCGGAACCGCCGCCAGAACGACGGCCCAGCCGCCCCACCAGCGGCCGCAGCAGGTCGCGCAGCTCGGTGACCCGGAACAGCTTCAGCAGCAGCAGGTACACGGCCAGCATGACAGGCCCGACGACGACGATTGTCGCCAGTGCGGCGGGCCGGCTGCTCCAGGCGAAGCCCACCGGGCTGTAGCTGCCCATAAGCCACAGCGCGCCCACACCGGCAATGGCCGAGCCGAGGGCGGCATAGCCCATGCGAATGTATGAGTTGATGATCCGCGGACCGTCCAGGTGCCCCAGCAGGCGGCGCAGGAAGATGGCGGAGACGATTACCGAGAGGATGTTCCCTGCGGTGTAAAGGACGGCGATGGCGAAAATGATCTGGTCGAACGGCAGGAACTGAATGAAGAACGCGGCCACCACATTCACCAGGGCCAGCACCAGCTGGATGTAGAAGGGCGTGCGGGCGTCCTCGTTGGCGTAAAAGACCCGGGACATCATGAAGTTGGCGCTCATGAACGGGGTGCTCAGCGCCAGGATGGTGAGCGTCTGCGCCAGCATCACGCCGTCCGTGCGGGCACCGCCGGAGAAGAACATGCCCAGCGGCCCGGCGAGGGCGAACAGCGCCAGCGCACCGAACACCGTTGCCACCGCCATGGTCCGCAGCCCCTGCGACAGGGCTTCACGGAGCTCCGCACGGTTGCCGTCCTGCGAGGCGCGGGTCATCCGGTTGAACAGCACCGTGGCCAGGGAGAGCGCGATGATCGAGTGCGGGAGCAGGTACAGCTGGCTGGCCACTTCCAGGACCGCATTACCCGGAAGCATGTCACCGGCGGGGTCGCCGGCCTCCTGCAGCCGGAGCCGCTCGGCTCCGGGGATGGTTGCGATGCGCATGACGTACAGGAACGCGAGCTGCCCGGCAGCTGCGGTCAGGAGCGTCCAAACGCTCAGTCTCGCGGCATGGCCCAGCCCCACTCCGCGCCAGCCAAAGCGCGGGCGCAGCCCCAGCTTCAGCCGGAATACCGGGATCAGGAGGATGGCAGTCTGGGAGAGGACGCCGATGGTGGAGAACCCGGCGACGAAGAACGTCTGGGACGCACCCCAGTTGTCCAGGGAATGCGGGTTGACATTGTTGGCACCGAAGATCCAGATGAACATGCCAAGGCCGGCAATGGCCACGATGTTGTTTAGGATGGGTGCCCACATAGCCGGGCCGAAGGCCCCGTTGGCATTGAGGACCTGCGTCAGCAGCGCGTAGAGGCCATAGAAGAAGATCTGCGGCAGGCACCAGAAGGCGAAGGTAACAGCCAGTGCCTTTTGCTGCGGCGAGTAGCCCTGCGTGGTGAGTTCGATTACGGCAGGCGCAAGCAGCGTGACCAGCAGCGTCAGGGACAGAAGCACGAGAACTGCCAGCGTGAGCAGCCTGCTGATGTAGTCCGCTCCCCTGTCCGGAGCCTTGCTGGCTTTGATGATCTGCGGGACCAGCACGGCATTGAACACGCCCCCGGCCACGAGCAGGAAAATCAGGTTGGGCAGGTTGTTGGCGTTGATGAACGTGTCATTAACAGTCGAGCCCAGGCCCAGCGCCGCGCCCAGCATCCAGGTCTTGCCGAATCCCAGCACACGGGACACCAGCGTCCCGGCAGCCATGATGGCGCTGGAACGCGCCTCGCCGGGCTGCGCGGCACTGGAGGCTGCCTCACTGGCGGGGGCTACACCGGGCGGTGTTTCGCCCGGCTGCGTGGGCTGATCGGAGGACGGATTGGCTGCTGACATCGTCTTCATCGTCTCACCCGGGCGCTGATATTGCGGCACGCACGGGGATACCCGGCAGGCATTGCCGGACGGTCAGAGGTGCTCGGGAAGGACTTCGCGTGCCAGGTCGGCGATGCGGCGTTCATTGGGGAACGAAAGCTTGCGGGCAAGTTCGTGGATGGGAACCCAAGCAACATCAACCGCTTCCTTGTCAGGATCGTTTTCGATGGTGAGTTCGCCGCCGGTGGCGCGCAGCAGGTAGTGGTGCACTGTCTTATGCACGCGGTGCCCGCTGACGGTGAACCAGTAATCGATGCTGCCCAGCGGGGCCAGAATATGACCGTCGATGCCGGTTTCCTCGGCAATCTCACGGACCGCGGCTTCCTCATTGTTTTCCCGGCCCTCGGGGTGGCCCTTGGGCAGGCACCACTCCAGCCGTCCGCCCCTGTTAAGGCGGGCAATAATCGCTACCCTCAGTTCGTCGTCGGACGTGTCCACCACGACGCCTCCGGCGGAGACCTCCTCAACGGTGGGGAGCGAGGCCGGGGCCGAGTGCGGTGCAGGCGCGACATGGGCACCAATTGCCGACGGCAACGGTGGGTTCGTCCTCCTGCCGGGAGCGCTCGGTACTGGATGGGCCATGAAGTCCACTCTAACGACTCTTGCCCCGCCGTGATGACCGGGACATGGCTTCCAGGTGGACTGCATGTGACGGGCTTTGCCGGCGCCGTCGCACAATGACGGGATTTGGTGCGGTGGGGCTTGGTTTTCTGACAAGCTTAAGTAACTATGGCGCACGCACATCAAAAGACTGATCTTCACACCGTTGACTTCCAGGTGGACCCGGTGGTCCTGGAGCTGGGTCAGCGGTTCGTGGACGCCGGTCATGAGCTGTCGCTCGTCGGTGGCCCCGTCCGGGACCTCTTCCTGGGCCGCACCTCCCCCGACCTCGATTTCACGACGGATGCGACGCCGGACCAGACCGTGGCGCTGATAAAGAAGTGGGCGGACAACTTCTGGGAGATCGGCCGCGCCTTCGGAACGATCGGTATGCGCAAGGCCGGCTTCCAGATCGAAATCACCACCTACCGCGCCGAGGCCTACGACCCCGAGTCCCGGAAGCCGGTGGTGGCTTTCGGTTCTTCCCTCACGGACGACCTGCTGCGCCGTGACTTCACCATCAACGCCATGGCCCTGCGGCTGCCCGTGCTGGAACTGGTCGATCCCTTCGGCGGAGTCCGCGACCTGCACGCCTCCGTGCTGGCCACCCCGGGCGCTCCCGAGGCATCCTTCTCCGACGATCCCCTGCGGATGATGCGGGCCGCGCGGTTTGCCTCCCAGCTCGGAGTGTCCGTGCGGGACGACGTCCGCGTTGCCATGACCCGGATGGCCGAGCGCATAAGCATTATCTCGGCCGAGCGCGTCCGCGATGAGCTGGTCAAACTCGTCTGCGGGCGCCACCCGCGCGTGGGCATCGACCTGCTGGTCGATACCGGCCTCGCCGAGTTCGTGCTGCCCGAGGTGTCCGCGCTCCGGCTCGAAGCAGACGAACACCACCGCCACAAGGACGTCTACCAGCACTCCCTCCAGGTCCTGGAGCAGGCGGCCGCCTTGGAAACTGATTCCGACGGCGCGGTCCCCGGCCCGGACTTTGTCCTGCGGTTTGCGGCACTGATGCACGACGTCGGGAAGCCGGCTACGCGCCGGTTCGAACCGGGCGGCGCGGTCAGCTTCCGCCACCACGACATGGTGGGATCCAAACTGACGACGAAGCGGATGAAGACGCTGCGCTTCGACAACGACACCATCAAGGCGGTGGCCCGCCTCGTGGAACTGCACATGCGCTTCTACGGCTACGGCGACGCCGGCTGGACCGACTCGGCTGTGCGCCGCTACGTGACCGACGCCGGGCCCCTGCTGGAGCGCCTGCACCGCCTCACCCGCTCCGACGTCACCACGCGCAACCAGCGGAAAGCCGAGCGGCTGTCCTTTGCCTACGATGACCTTGAATCCCGGATTGCGGCCCTCCGCGAGCAGGAGTCCCTGGACGCGGTCCGTCCGGACCTGAACGGCGCCGAGATCATGGCCCTGTTGGACCTCAAGCCCGGGCCCGTCGTGGGCAGGGCGTACAAGTTCCTACTGGAGGAACGGATGGAAAACGGCCCGCTCGACCCGGCCGACGCCGAGTCCCGGCTCAGGGCCTGGTGGGGTCAGCAGCCCGAAGCCGATGCTCCTGCTACATCTGAGTCTCCCGACGATCCCGCTACTTCTGTGCCTCCCGGCTCTCCCGCCGACGTCGAATCTTCCCTAACCGAGGAGTCCAAGTGAACGCCGCCAACATCGCCCGACCCCAGCTCTGGATCCTGCGGCACGGCGAAACCGAGTGGTCCAAGAGCGGCCAATACACCGGGCTGACGGACCTGCCCCTGACGGTGGAGGGCGAGCAGCAGGCGGTCGAGGCGCGCAGGATTCTGGACAGCGTTGATTTCGACCTGGTCCTGACCTCTCCGTTGCGCCGCGCCCGGCGCACCGCGGAACTGGCCGGTTTTCCGGATGCCGTCCACGAACCGCTGGCCGTGGAATGGGACTACGGCGACTATGAGGGCATCAGCTCGGACCTGATCCGCAAGGACAACCCCGACTACCTGATCTGGACGCACGGGGTTCCCAACGGCGAAAAGCTGCATGACGTGGCTGCCCGGGCCGACAAGATCGTGGCCCGGGTCCTGGAGTCAGGGCTGGACAATGTCCTGATTGTGGCCCACGGCCACTTTTCCCGCATCCTCACCGCCCGCTGGCTGGAACTGGAGCCTGAAGAGGGCCGGCACTTCATTCTGGGGACAGCAAAAGTCTGCACCCTGGGCTGGGACAAAAGGACGCCTGCCATTGTCCGCTGGGGCCTGTAAAAAATACCTTTGAATCTATTTTTCGAATTTCCGGAAAATAAGTAGTCAACCAGATCATTCTTGGTGTACTTTTATTCCTGACCCCAGAGCGATCTGCCAGGGTCATGGCGCACGGCGTCCGGCCAGTCAGCCGGCACCGGCAGAGCAGAAAAGGAGGTTGGGAAAATGATTACTTTGACTAGCGGATGGAAGATGACCATCACCGCGTTCCCGGCCTTCGTTGCTGACCCGCGCCCTCTTCACGGACTCGCCCGAGCGTAATTCTGACGGCCCTGCCCGTCTCCCACATGTGATGGGAGTGCAGGCGGGCCAGTGGCAGACCATTCTGCCGCTTTCTCAGAAACTCTGACCCCGGTGGTCCGCCGTAGCGGAACCACGCGGTTGCGCAGCTCCCCCATAGTTCGGAACCATGCTTCCTGTTGGGCTTGCCGCGCTGCCGTTTCGTGGGCCAATCGCCGCTTTTTCGGATTCCATTTCCTTACCGGGCATTTTTTGCCTTTTACGGCCATTTCTTTGCATCCTCGAATGGCTCTAATTGCCGCGCCCGGATTCTTTTCATCGCTTTGTGAAGGGAGGTGAAAAAACCATGCTCCGCAAGCTCCAGGAGGTTTTCTCCGACCGTGATTCCAGCGGTGATGCCGGCCTTTTTGGCCCCGAGGCCACAATGGTCCAGCAGTCACAGTTCGACGGCCAGCTGCTGGACCAGAAACGCGAGGACGTCTACGTGCTCATGCATCAGCAGATGAGCGGCATGCGCTGAACCGCAGGCCCTTCGCAGTTCTCGATCCGCGCCTTCCATTCAATGAGGAGGATCCAGTGGGCCACATCGGTCAGCAGTTTCCGCAGGGAGCCCGCGCGGCTACGCGCGGGCTCTCGCCTTTTAACGTGGGTAAGCTCGAGACCATGCAGGAGACACAGCCGCCGCCCGATCGAAAGCTCGCGCGCCTGGTGGTGCCGAGCCGCAGCGACCGGCTCCTGCGCAATTTCACCGAGCTAATCGGCGGGCCCCTGGGCCAGCGGTCTGCTCCGGGGGTGATCGCGCCCGGCTTCTTCACAGTGGAACGCGTGCTGATCATCCTGACCGTGCTCGCAGCCCTCGCTGCCATCGCCGTCAAGGACTACTGCCGGGTGAACGGCTGGGAGACGCCGTCGCAGTTCTACGCGACCTGCTATTCCGACTTCCCGGAGCTGTTCCGCAACCGAGGCCTGGGCGACGGGGCCTTTCCGTTTTTCACTCCGGATGTCCTTTTTGAGTATCCGGTCCTGATGGGCCTGATTGCCGGCATCACGGCCCGCCTGGTGCCGGGCGAAGGAGCCACCGACTCCCGGATTCTCGGTTACTTCGATGTCAACGCGACCCTGATTGCCGCCGTCTGGATGGTCACCGTGCTGGCCACGGCCCCGCATGGCCCGCCGACGGCCCTGGGACGCAGCCATGGTGGCCCTCGCACCGGGCATCGTCCTGGCCGGAGTGATCAACTGGGACATGTGGGCCGTGGCCATGCTGGCCCTCGGCATGTACTTCCTATCCCGGGAGAAGCTGGTCCTGGCCGGCCTTCTGATCGGCCTGGGGACTGCCACCAAGCTCTATCCTGTTCTGGTTTTCGGCGCCATCTTCCTGCTGGCCTTGCGCACAGGCAAGATGCGTTCCTTCCTGGTCCCGGCAGCATCCGCCGCCGCGGCCTGGCTCGCGGTCAACCTGCCCATTGCCGCGCGGGACCCCGCCGGCTGGAAGTACTTCTTCGAGTTCACGCAGGACCGTCCCGCCGGCTACAGCTCCCCTTGGTTTGCGTACAACCTGGTCGCCGGGCGGGTGCGCTGGACACTCCTCACTCCGGAGGCCATCAACTCGCTGGCCCTCAACGTGTTCGTGCTGGCTTGCGTCCTCATCGCGGTCCTGGCGCTCACCGCCCCGCAGCGGCCACGGCTTGCGCAGCTGACCTTCCTGATCGTGGCGGCATTCATCCTCACCAACAAGGTCTACTCGCCCCAGTTCGTCCTTTGGCTGGTGCCGCTGCTGGCCCTCGCCCGGCCGAAGTGGCGTGATTTCCTGATCTGGCAAGGCATCGAGGGGCTGCACTGGGCGGCCATCTGGATGTATCTTGGCCAAGTGACCAGCGGCGGCGTCTCACAGCACAACATCGACATGCCGTACTACGTACTGGCCGTCGCCGCTCATATGCTTGCAACTGCATATCTCATGCTCCGGGTCGCCTGGGACATCTGGGACCCCCGCTACGACCCCATCCGGCGGCACGCAATGGACGACCCACACGGCGGTCCCTTCGACAACGCTCCGGACAGGCTGCGGATCGACCTGTTCCGGCCCTCAGCGTCCCTGGTCCCGTGGCGGACGGTCGCCCGAGATGCTTGACGTCGCCGTCGTTGGTTCCGGACCTAACGGACTCGCGGCCGCCGTCGTCATGGCGCGGGCGGGACTCAAGGTGCACGTCTATGAGGCCGCGGACCAGCTCGGCGGGGGATCCCGGACGTCCCAAGTCATAGAGGAAGGGCACTGGCACGATGTCTGCTCGGCCGTTCACCCCATGGCGCTGGCCTCGCCCTTTTTCCGGGCCTTCGAACTGGCGCGGCGGGTGGACCTGCAGCTTCCGCCGGTGCAGTTCGGGTCCCCGCTGGACGGTGGCCGGTCGGCCCTGGCGTACCGGTCGCTCGACCGGACCGCCGACGAACTGGGCCGGGACGGCCGCGCCTACCGCAGGCTCATCGCTCCGCTGGTACGGCACATCGACGGCATTGTGCAAACCACGTCTGACCAGTTGCTGAGGGTTCCCGGCCACCCACTGGCCGCCGCCGTCCTGGGACTGCGGACCCTTGAACAGGGATCGCCGACGTGGAATTTACGGTTCCGGGAGGATAGGGCACCTGCCCTGGTCAGTGGCGTGGCCGCCCACGTCGTGGGGCGCCTGCCGTCACTGTCCGGGGCGGGGGCCGGCCTATTGCTGAACGCTTTGGCGCACAGCGGGGGCTGGCCCATTCCGGTGGGCGGATCGTCTGCGATCGCCGATGCGATGGCCACGGACGTCGAAGCCCATGGCGGCGTGCTGCAGACGGATTTCCGCGTCACGTCGCTGGCGGAGCTCGAGCCGGCGAAGGCGGTGCTGCTGGACGTTGCGCCTCCCGCCCTCTCACGCATCGCGGGCAGCCGCCTGCCCCCTGCCTATCGGCGCGCGCTGGGGTCCTTCCGGTTCGGCAACGGCGCGTGCAAGGTGGACTTCATCCTGTCCGGGCCCGTGCCGTGGACAGCTGCAGGACTGGCAGGGGCCGGAACGGTGCACGTGGGCGGCACACGGGCGGAGATGACCGAAGCGGAGAACGCCGTGTCCCACGGCCGGCACCCGGAGCGGCCCTACGTCCTGGTCTCGCAGCCATCCGTGGTTGACTCCGGCCGCGCGCCGGAGGGCAGGCACATCCTCTGGACCTACTGCCATGTGCCAGCGGGGTCCACAGTGGACATGGGCCAGGCAGTCATGGACCAGCTGGAGCGCTTCGCACCCGGGTTCCGTGACCTGGTGGTGCGGCACAAGGTCACGACGGCGGCCGAACTGGCCGCCTACAACGAGAACTACGTCGGCGGCGACTTCAGCGCCGGCCTCCTGGACCCCCGCGGCCTGATCCAGCGGCCGGTCGTCTCGCCCGTTCCATGGCGAACTCCCGCGCGCGGTGTATATCTGTGCTCCTCCTCGACGCCGCCCGGACCCGGCGTCACCGGCATGTCCGGGTTCCACGCGGCGAAACACGCTCTCAAGGACATATTTGGATTGGACGTCCCGGTCCTCGGCGTGTAGCCGGCGCTCCTCCCACGATCGCGAAGGGAGACTTGAGCCCCGCTGACAGCGGGCGCACGGGGCCGAAAGTGACCGTGTTCGTGCGCTGAAGCGGGGCGGGGTTGCGGCGCAGCTGTGGCGTGGCTGGCGCGGGGCAGCCGCCGGGGGATAATAACGCAGTGGGGAACACTAAAAAACTTTCACTTGTCCTAGCCGGTCTCATACTCAGCGGCTCACTGGTGGCCTGCGACGACGGCCGCGGCGGCGCGGAAGCCGCGGCGAAGCAACTGGCCTCCGCCGTCGCCGGCCTCGACCTCCGCCCGGTGGCCTTCGACGGCCGCGACTCGGCAGTGGCCAACGACCAGCTCAACCAGGTCTTCAAGGCGCTGGCGCCGGCCAAGCCCTCCGTCGAAGCGGGCGAGCCGACGCTCGACGGGGACACCGCCCGGATCCCGCTGAACTACAGCTGGAAGATTTCCACCGGCGAGTGGAAGTACACCGTCTCGGCCAACCTGCGGAAATCCGGCGACAAGTGGCTTACTGTCTGGTCGCCCGGGCTACTGGTCCCGAACCTGGCCGAAGGGGAGATTCTCAGCAAGGCCACCCAATCGTCCCCGCGCGCCGACATTCTCGGTGCCGGCAACCAGAAGCTCGTTACGTTGCGCCCTGTGATTAAAGTTGGCATCGACAAGCCCCAGCTGGGCGGCGCCGATGCCGCAGATTCAGCCACCAAGCTCGCCAGGCTGGTGGGCGTGGATCCCGGGGGCTACGTGCAGCAGGTGGCGGCATCCGGTGCGGAAGCGTTCGTTCCCGCCATCACCCTGCGCAACACCAGCGACCGCGCCGTGACCGACGCCGAGATCGAGGCCATCCCCGGTGGCCGGGCCATCCCGGACGAACTGCCGCTGGCACCGACGCGGAACTTCGCCCGGGCTGTCCTTGGCACAGTGGGCGAAGCCAGCGCAGAGCAGATTGAAAAGTCCAACGGCACCCTGACCGCCGGTGACGTCATCGGCACCGGCGGACTCCAGCAGCAGTACGATGCCCAGCTCCGCGGCACGGACGGCACTGTCGTCCGTGTGCAGCGCGCCGATCTGACCCGGGAAGAAATCCAGGCCGCCCCCACGGACCCGCGGCGCACCGTCTTTGAGGTGCAGGGTGTTCCCGGCACGCCGTTGCACACAACCCTCGACACGAAGCTGCAGCAGCTCGCCGAGGACACCCTTGCCGACATCAAGCCGGCGTCCGCCATCGTGGCGCTCCGGCCGTCCAGTGGAGCGGTTCTGGCCGCCGCGTCCGGACCCGGAAGCAACGGCTACAACACCGCCATGCTCGGCCAGTACGCGCCGGGATCCACCTTTAAGGTGGTGGACTCCCTCGCCATGATGCGAAACGGAGCCACCCCCGATTCCACTGTCGAATGCACGCCCACGCTCACCGTCGACGGCAGGAAATTCAAGAACGCCGAGGGTTATCCCAAGGACTTCCTCGGATCCGTGACCCTGCGTGACGCCTTTGCCCACTCCTGCAACACCGCCTTCATTGCCGCCCGGGACAAGGTCACCCAGGCCCAGCTGGAGTCGGCCGCCACCTCCCTCGGGGTGGCAGTGGAGGCGCCGAAGCTGGGCGCCGAGGCGTTCCTTGGCTCCGTTCCCGGGGAGGCCGAAGGGACTGAACATGCGGCAGCCATGATCGGCCAGGGCCGGGTGCTGATGTCCCCGCTGTCAGCAGCCGTGATGGCAGGCTCGGTGGCGAAAGGCTCGCCCGTGTCCCCGATCCTGGTGGAGGAGACGGCTCCCGCAACGTCACCGGCCAGCCCGGCGCCGACCGCGGAAGGTTCCGCCCCGTCGTCGACCGTCACAGCGGAAGCCCCAGCCAAGACGGCCCAGACACCCGTCACCAAAGCGGAGGCCGCGGCCCTCTCAGACATGATGCGTGCAGTGGTGACGTCCGGCCACGCCGGATTCCTGGCCGACGTGCCCGGCGAACCCGTGGGTGCCAAAACGGGAACCGCCGAGTTCGGCAACGCCAACCCGCCCAAGACACACGCCTGGATCATCGCCGTGCACGGGGACCTGGCCGTTGCCGTGTTCGTTGAGGACGGCGGGCTCGGCGCCACCACCTCCGGCCCGCTGCTGAAGAAGTTCCTGACGGCCGCCGGCTAACGCTTCGCTGTACAAAAACTCCGGCGGGCATGGCGTGGGAGAATTGCCCGGTGGCCCATATTGACGTTTCCGGCATTGACTACTTCCTCTCCGACGGCACCCAGCTGCTCAACGGGGTGACCTTCAAGGTCCCGGACGGCACCAAGACGGCGCTCATCGGACCCAACGGAACGGGCAAAACCACCCTGTTCCGCATCATCGCCGGTGACCTGACCCCGGACGAAGGCGTGATCGGCCGCTCCGGAAACATGGGCATCATGCGGCAGTTCGTGGGGCAGGTCCGGGACGACTCCACGGTCCGCGACCTCCTCGTATCTGCCGCACCTCCGGCGCTGGCGGACGCGGCCCGCGCCGTGGATGAGGCCGAGCTCGCCATGCTGGAGCACGACGACGAGCCCACCCAGATGCGGTACGCCCAGGCGATCGTGGACTGGGGAGACGCCGGCGGGTACGACGTCGAGACGGTCTGGGACGAGGTGTGCATGGCCGCTCTGGGCCTTCCCTTTGACCGCGCCCAGCACCGCCGCGCTTCCACGCTGTCCGGCGGCGAGCAGAAGCGGCTGGTGCTGGAGGCACTCTTCGCCGGTCCCGACGAACTCCTGCTCCTCGACGAACCGGACAACTACCTCGACGTCCCGGGCAAGCGCTGGCTCGAGGACAAGCTCAACGAATCGAAGAAAACCGTCTTCTTCATCAGCCACGACCGGGAGCTGCTGAACAATGCCGCCGGCCGCATCATCACGCTCGAGCCGGGCATCAACGGGGCCGGAGCGTGGATCCACGGCGGCGGCTTCGGGTCTTACGTCGAGGCGCGGGCGGACCGTAACGCGCGCTTTGAGGAGCTGCGCAAGCGCTGGGACGAGGAGCACGCAAAGCTCAAGGAACTCGTCAACATGTACAAGAACAAGGCGGCCTTCCGCTCGGACATGGCCAACCGCTACCACGCAGCCCAGACCCGCCTGGCCAAGTTCCTTGAGGCAGGGCCGCCGGAAGCCCTGCCGATCGAGCAGAACGTCCAGATGAGGCTCAAGGGCGGCCGCACCGCCAAGCGCGCCATCGTGGCCGAAAAGCTGGAGCTGACCGGCCTCATGAAGGCCTTCTCTACCGAGGTCTGGTTCGGAGACAGGGTGGGCGTGCTGGGCTCCAACGGCTCCGGCAAGTCGCACTTCCTGCGGCTGCTCGCCACCGGCGGCACCGACCCGGAACGGGAACACCTCCCGGTGTCCGACGTCGAAATCGCCGAAGTGCCCCACGAAGGCACCGTGAAACTCGGCGCCCGCATCCGCCCCGGGTTCTTCGCACAGACCCACGTCCGGCCCGACCTTCTGGGCAAGACCCTGCTGGAGATCCTGCACCGCGGGGACGAGCACCGCTCCGGGCTCGGCCGCGAAGCCGCTGCCGGCGCCCTGGACGGCTATGGCCTTGCGGGACAGTCGGAGCAAAAGTACGAGTCGCTCTCCGGCGGTCAGCAGGCACGGTTCCAGATCCTGCTGCTGCAGCTTTCCGGTGCCACGCTGCTCCTGCTGGATGAGCCCACCGACAACCTCGACCTGCACTCGGCCGAGGCGCTGGAGCGGGCCATCGACCACTTCGAGGGCACAGTCCTGGCCGTCACCCACGACCGCTGGTTCGCACGGACGTTTGACCGCTTCCTGGTCTTCGGCTCCGACGGCAAGGTGTACGAGTCCGCCGAACCCGTCTGGGACGAGAAGCGGGTGGAGCGCGCCCGCTGATTGAGCTGGTCGCTGATCGAGCTTGTCGAGATCAGTGGTTTCGACAAGCTCAACCGGCGGGGAGGGCACAACCAGCGGGGAGGGCGAATCCGGCGGGGCAGGGCCTATCCGGCGGCGGCATTAGAGTTGTCGAATGACCTCAACCCAGCAACTCGCCGGCCGGCAGGTCTCCGCCGCCGCCTTGGCCACGTTCATAATTTTCGGTGCAAACGGCCTGGTCTTTGCGAGCTGGGCAGCCCGCATTCCGGCTGTCACGGAGATCCTGGGTATCTCGTCCGGGCAGATGGGAACGCTGTTGCTGTGCACCGCCGTCGGCTCGCTGATCGCGCTTCCCACCGCCGGACACGTCATCACCCGCATCGGCACCGCCAACACCGTCCGGGCCAGCGGCTTCCTTGCCGCGCTGGCGGGGGTGGGAATCGCTGCGTCGCTGCTCGCCGAGTCGGTGCCCGGCACCGCCGCCTCGCTCTTCTTCTTCGGCATCGGGATCGGGCTGTGGGATGTGTCCCAGAACGTTGAGGGGGCCGACGTCGAACACCGGCTCCGCAAGACCGTGATGCCCAAGTTCCATGCGGCCTTCAGCGGCGGCGCCTTCGTGGGCGCCCTGATCGGGGCAGGCCTGTCCGGTCTGGGTGTTGGCCTTCCCCAGCACCTGCTGGTCATCGCCGCCTCGGTGGCGGTGCTGACGTTCGTGGTGCCCCGCTACTTCCTCCCCCACACCGCTCCCGAACAACCCGCCGACGGCGAAGCCAAGGCGGCCCGCGGACCCTCGGCGTGGCGGGACGGCCGCACCCTGCTGATAGGCGTGGTAGTCCTCGGTGCCACCCTGACCGAGGGTGCGGGCAACGACTGGATCGCGAAGGCGGCCGTGGACGGTCTGGGCACCTCCGAGTCGGCCGGCGCCCTCCTTTTCGCACTCTTCGTGCTGGCCATGACCGCCATGCGCTTCTTCGGCGGCACCGTCATCGACAAGTACGGCCGGGTGGCAGTGCTCCGGGGAAGCATGGCCGCCGCCGCGGCCGGCCTGAGCCTGTTCGTGTTCGCCGGGAATCTCTGGCTGGCTGCTGTTGGCGCAGCGCTGTGGGGAGTGGGGGCTGCCTTGGCGTTTCCGATGGGAATGTCGGCAGCGGCGGATGATCCGCGGCACGCGGCGGCCAGGGTGTCGGTGGTTTCTACCATCGGCTACATCGCCTTCCTGGCCGGTCCCCCGCTGCTGGGCTACCTGGGGGACCTGACCGGAATCCACCTGGCACTGCTGGCCATTGGTGTGCCCATCCTGGTTGCCCTGCTGCTCGCCGGCGCCGCCAAACCCCTTCCCGTCAGGGAATGATCTTCCGGGAAGAAATCTGCCGTGGCGCGAACACACCCTTGTACCGGGCGGTAGGGTGGGGAAATGCGACGAATGCTGCGCCGCGGACCCGGCTGGGTCGCCGCCCTCGACCGCACGCTGATGCGGGCCGTCTCAGGCTTTCCGGGCGGACACCATGACACATTCTTCCGGCGGCTCTCGGCTTCGGCCAACAAAGGAAAGCTGTGGTTTGGCGTAGCGGCCGTGGCTGCTGCCATTCCGGGACGCACCAGGCGCGCCGCGGTCCATGGGTTGCTGGCACAGGGTGTGGCCTCCGCCGTGACGAACCTCGTTTTCAAAACCCTGCTTCCCCGCGCCCGGCCACTGCCTGAGCATCTGCCGGTCTTCCGCTTCGTCCATCCCCAGCCCACCAGTTCGTCCATGCCGTCGGGCCACTCGGCCTCAGCAGTGGCATTCGCCTTGGGCACCGGAATGGTGCAGCCGGCACTGGGAGCAATCGTGGCCCCCGTGGCCGCGGCCGTTGCATACTCCAGAGTGCATACAGGCGCCCACTGGCCCTCGGATGTGCTGTTCGGTTCCGCGATCGGGGCCGGCGCGGCCCTCGTGACGAGAACGTGGTGGCCTGTCCGGCCACCCATGCCGGCTACCTCCAGGCGGCGAGTGGAAGCGGCCAAAGTTCCTCAAGGCGAGGGCCTGAGTATCGCCGTGAACACCCTGGGCGGCTCCTTTACCGAGGAAACTGCAGCAGCCCTGAAGGAAGTATTCCCGCTTGCGCACATAACACTCATGGCACCCGAGGACGATGTAGCCCAGCGGATGGCGGAGGCAGCCACCATTCCGGGCATCCGCGCACTCGGGGTGTGGGGCGGAGACGGAACTGTGGGCACTGCCGCCGCAGCCGCCGTCGAGCATGAACTTCCGTTGCTGGTACTGGCCGGCGGAACCCTCAACCACTTCGCCCGGGACGTCGGCACGCCCTCCCTGGTGGAGGCGGCAGCCGCAGCCGAAAGCGGCGAGGCGGCGCTGGCCGACGTGGGCGCCGTCGCTGTTGAACGCGGGCTCGCGGACGATCCGGAAAAGGTGGAGCTCATCATGCTCAACACCGCGAGCATCGGACTGTACCCGAA
The DNA here is from genome assembly GCF_030815865.1 of Arthrobacter globiformis. Classification (NCBI taxonomy): domain Bacteria; kingdom Bacillati; phylum Actinomycetota; class Actinomycetes; order Micrococcales; family Micrococcaceae; genus Arthrobacter; species Arthrobacter globiformis. The sequence continues at coordinate 197,290 of NZ_JAUSXI010000001.1, read as the reverse complement.
CCTGGTGCGGCGCCGTGAACAGCTGCAGCCCACCCTGGGAAAGCCGCTCGCCGGCGTCGTGGCGATGTTCCGCACCTTCGCCGTGGAGAAACCGATCACGCTGATCGTCAATGGCGTCCGGCACCGGCTCTGGATCATGTACCTGGGCCGCGGCCGCTACTACCCGAGGGACCACGCCCCGCTCGTCCGGCCGGTGCTGGACGACGGCGTGCTTGACATCAGGATGATGACCGCCGACGAGTCGTTTGCGCGGCTGCGCATGCTGTGGTCCGTGCTGACCGGCACGGTGGCGACGTCCCGGATTACCCACCTCGCCGAAGCCACCCGTGTGCGCGTGGAGTGCGGCACGGCCCCCATGGTGCTTGCGGTGGACGGCGAAGCCATGCCCGGCGTCCGGGCCGTCGAGTTCAGCCTGAAGCGGGCGGCCCTGCGCTACTACTCACCCAGGGAAGACAGTTGAGGGCCTCATCCCACCGGATGACGCCCGGAAACCCTGATTAGCCCCTGAATCATCCCTGAGACCGGCGAATTCGGCAGGCGGCGTAGGTAGCGTGGAACGTGCACACCAGACAGCACGCCAGCAGCTATGCAAAGGAAAGCTTCCATGATTGAGGCAGAAGGCCTGACAAAGGTCTACGGCGATAAAACCGCCGTCGGCGGCGTCAGTTTCACCGTTCAAGCCGGCCAGGTCACCGGCTTCCTGGGACCCAATGGGGCCGGCAAGTCAACCACCATGCGCATGATCATGGGCCTGGACACCCCGACGGCGGGAACGGTCACCGTCAACGGTGTCCCGTTCGCCCGGCACGCGGCACCGCTGCGGGAAATCGGGGCGCTGCTCGACGCCAAGGCGGTCCACACCAGCCGCTCAGCGTACAACCACCTGCTGGCCATGGCCGCCACGCACAGCATCCCGCGGAAGCGGGTGCACGAGGTCATTGATATGACAGGCCTCGCGGACGTGGCCCGGAAAAAGGTTAAGGGCTTCTCCCTTGGCATGGGCCAGCGGCTGGGTATCGCCGCCGCCCTCCTGGGCGACCCGCAGACCATCATTTTGGACGAACCCGTCAACGGTCTCGATCCGGAAGGCGTGGTCTGGGTGCGGAACCTTGTGAAGTTCCTGGCCTCCGAGGGGCGCACGGTGTTCCTGTCCAGCCACCTTATGAGCGAGATGGCCCTGACCGCCGACCACCTGATCGTGATCGGCCGCGGAAAGATTATTGCGGACGCACCTATCAAGGACATCATCACGGGCAAGGGGCAGAGCCGGACGCGTGTGCGCTCGGACCAGCCGGACCGGCTCATGCACGTACTCGCCGGAACAGGCGTCTCAGTGGAGCTGCAGGACCACGAACTCCTTGAGGTCACAGGCCTTGATCCCCGCCAGATCGCCCGCAGCGCCCTGGATAACCAGGTTCTGATCTACGAACTCACCCCGCTCCAGGCGAGCCTCGAAGAGGCCTACATGGAGCTGACCAAGGACGAGGTCGAATACCACTCGCTCATCACCACGGGAGCCCCGGTTTCCGCCCAGTCCGGAGGCAACTGACGCCATGAGCACATCCACTTCCATTCAGCCTGCCGCCGGTCCTGGCCGCGCCGCCACCCGCAATGCAGCAAGCCCGGGGCCTGGCCCAAGCTTCTTCCGGGTCCTCAATTCGGAATTCATCAAGTTCCGTACGCTCCTGTCCACGGTGATCCTGCTCGCCTCGACGGCCGTCGTCATGGTTGGTTTCGGTGCCCTGTCTGCCTGGGGAACAGGACAGTTCGCGGACCAGGCCAGCTCCGACCCCGGGGCAGCAGAAGCCATTGCGGCACAGGGCGGCGACCTCGCCGTCACGGTCCCCACCTCCGGCGCGGCATTCGCGCAGCTGATCCTGGGCTCACTGGGCGTCCTGCTCATGAGCTCGGAGTTCACCACCGGCATGGCCCGCTCGACCTTCGCGGCGGTGCCCAAGCGGCTCCCTGCGTTCATCGCGAAGCTTGTGGTGGTCGTGGTCAGCGCCTTTGTCCTGACGGCGGTGTCCACCTACATTGCCGGCCTGGTGTCGGTGCCGATCCTGCACAACTTCGGTCTCAAGCTGGATCTTGCAAGCCCGCAGTCGGTCAAGCTGCTGCTCGTCACCAGCGCCTATGTGGCCGCGGTGGCCGCAATCGGCATGGCACTCGGCACGCTGCTGCGGAATTCTGCCGGCGGCATCATGGCCCTCGTGGGCCTGTTCTTCGTAGCACCGATCGCGTTCCAGCTCATTCCGGGCGACTTCTTCGAGGAGGCCCGAAAGTACCTCCCCGGAAACACGATCACCCCGCTGACCGCCGTGGAGCACGTCCCGGACACGCTCGAGGTCTGGCACGCGGCCCTCGTGCTGGGCGCCTGGGTGGTGGTGCCGATGGTCCTGGCCATGATCCTGCTGAAGAAACGGGACGTCTAGCCGCACCCAGGTTCTGCCCATGATTGATGCTGTTTCCGGAAAGGACGCGCCAGCCACCCCGGCTGACGCGTCCTTCGCCGAGCTTGCTGCCCGACGGCGGGGCCGGGTCCGGCGCTACCTGTACCGGCATCCGCGGGTCATGGATGCCGTGGTGGTCGCCTGCTATGCGGTGCTGGTGGTGCCCACGGTGATCGACGCCGTGAATGCGGGCAGGTGGGCCGCGGTCGGGCTGCTTGCCACCGTTGCGCTGTCCCTGTTCCTGCGCCGCCGGCGCCCGGTGGCCGTGGTGGTGTTCATTGCGGCGGCCGAGGTTGGCGTGACCCTGCTTCATCCGTGGGGATCCAACGTGTCGGCAGGGCTGTGGTTCTCGCTGTACGCCGTGGCCGTAGTGCACACCCGCCGTTTTGCCCTCGTCACGATGGCCGTGGCCTCAGCGCCGCTGGCATTGTTGTACTTCCTCGCCGCGGTGGGCCCGCTCGAGCGGGAACTGCCCAGAACTCCCGCCTCACCCGAGGAGTTCCGGCTCGTGACCAGCATTGCGGCGGGCACCAGCATCGCATTCTCCAACATCATCGCCACCGGAATCGGCATTTCCGTCCGGCAGCGGCGTGAGCACGAGCAGGAAACTGCAGCGTGGGCGGCCCAGGCCGCGCGCCTGGGGTCGGTCAACGAACGCAACAGGATTGCCCGGGAGATGCACGACGTCGTGGCCCACTCGCTGACTGTCATGGTGGCCCTGTCCGATGGTGCGGCCGTCGTGGTTCGCAGGGATCCGGAACGCGCAGCGGAGGTCCTGGCGGAGCTGTCCCGGACCGGCCGCACCGCCCTGGCGGACATGCGCCGGGTGCTCGGTGGTCCTGCGGGATGACGCGTCCGCCGGACAGGCGCCCCGTGAGCCGCTCGCGGACGGCGCCAGCCTTGGGAAGCTGCTGGACGGCTTCCGGACCGCGGGACTTCCGGTCCAGTACTCGCACGCTGGCCCGGCGCTGCCGGAGGACGTGGCCTTGCAGCTGACCGTGTACCGGATCGTGCAGGAATCGCTGACCAACGTGCTGCGCTATGGCCGGGCGCTGAGCCGGGTGGACGTGCTGGTGGCGCGCGAGGATTCCACGGTCACTATTGAAGTGCTCGACGACGGCCGGGGCACCGTTGACGCCGGCCCGCTCGGCGGGGGCAGCCCCGGCGGCGCCCTTGCTGCCGCGCCGCTCGGAACGGGACAGGGCCTGACGGGGATGAAAGAACGCGCCGGAATCTACGGCGGTACGGTGGAGGCAGGCCCGGCCGCCGGCGGCGGCTGGCGCGTGCGGGCTGTCCTGGCACTAAACGGCGGCACGCTGAACGGCAATATGCGGACCCGTACCACGCCGGCAGGACGCTGACCGGCAGGATGCGGGACGGCAACTTGGAGAACTGCAAATGGGGGAACAAATGAACGAGTCCGGACACCTCCGGGTCCTGCTGGCGGACGACCAGCCGCTGCTGCGGATGGGTTTCCGGCTCATCCTGGAGGGTGAGGATGGCCTCGAGGTGGTGGGCGAGGCCTCCGACGGGGCCGACGCCGTCCGCCAGGTGGGCCACCTCGATCCCGACGTCGTGCTCATGGACGTCCGGATGCCCACGCTCGACGGGATCGAGGCCACCCGCGCCATCACCGGTTCCGGCTCGCGTGCCAGGATCATCATCCTGACCACCTTCGACCTGGACGAGTACGCCTTCGCCGGTCTCCAGGCCGGCGCCTCGGCCTTTCTGCTCAAGGATGTGGCACCCGCCGAACTCGTCCAGGCCGTGCGGGTGGTGGCCAGCGGGGACGCCGTCGTGGCGCCCCGGGTCACGCAGCGGCTACTTGAAACCTATGTCCGCGGGGCCGGCCCCGCCGCCGCGTCGGATGGTCCGGGAATGGCGGCACCGCCGGCCGCCGCATCTGCTCCGCGCGACCCGCTGCTGGAGGACCTGACGCCCCGGGAAACCGAGATGCTGGAAGCGATGTCCGAGGGGCTGTCCAATGCGGAGATCGCGCACCGCTATTTCCTGTCCGAGGCCACCGTGAAGACCCACGTGCGGCGGATCCTGAACAAGCTGCACCTCCGCGACCGCGTCCAGGCCGTGGTGTACGCGTACGAAACAGGCCTGGTGACCCCGAGCAACCCCGACTACTGAACTGGCTATCCGGGAAACAGGCACAGCTTCCGCACAGGGAGCCCCTATGCAGGCCATAGCCCGCTGGAGTTGGATGGTGCCATGACAACCGCACCCCGCATCCCCGGCGGACAGCAGCCACAGCACGAGCCGCATCCCAACCATGACCGCGGGCTCGAATTCGATCTTTCCACCTTGATGTCGCGACGTTCGCTGGGCATATTCCTCGGCGCCGGCACGGCGGCCGCGCTGGCCGCCTGCACGCCCGGCGGGCCGTCGGGATCGCCGGCGTCGGCTTCCGCCAGCGCAACTGCCACCGCTTCCGCCACCACAACGACGACGGCGCCGGCAGCTTCCGCTACCGCCTCGGCTTCGGCTTCCCCCACCGTGACCCGGGCGATCGCCGAGTGCGGCGTGGAGATCCCGCCGGAGACGGCCGGGCCGTACCCAGGCGACGGATCCAACGGACCGAACGTCCTGGAAGCCTCCGGTGTGGTGCGGCAGGACATCACCTCAAGCTTCGGAACGTCCACCACGAAAGCGGACGGCGTGCCGCTGACCGTCACCCTGACCCTGCTCGACAACGCCAACGGCTGCGTCCCGCTGGCCGGTGCCGCCGTTTATGCCTGGCACTGCGACAAGGAGGGGCGGTACTCGCTCTACGATTCGGCTCTGGAGAACGAGAACTTCCTGCGAGGCGTGCAGGAGGCGGACGCCAACGGCCAGGTCACCTTCAAGACCATCTATCCCGGCGCCTACAACGGCCGCTGGCCGCACATCCACTTCGAGGTGTTCGAGTCCATGAACAACGCCACATCAGCCGGGCAGGTGCTTGCTGTCTCGCAGATCGCCCTGACCGACGCCGCCTGCCGGGAGGTCTACGCCTCCGCGGGCTACCAAACCAGCGCCCGAAATTTCCCCAACACCACGCTGCAGTCGGACAACGTGTTCGGCGGGGACGGCGGCATCTACCAGCTGGCTACCATGTCCGGTGCCGTCTCCGGCGGCTACACGGCAGGGCTCACCGTCACCATCTAGGGCAACGCTAGACTCGGAGCCATGCCTCTCCATTCCTCCGCCGCAGAGCACATCCGGGACCTGGGCGACTACGTCAGCGCCTCGCCGTCGAGCTTTCATGCCGCGCACGAAGGCGCCCGGCGCCTGGCGGAGGCGGGCTTCACCGGCCTGGACGAGCTGCTGCCCTGGGATGCCACGGCAGGGAAGTTCTACGTCATCCGGGACGGTGCGCTCATCGCCTGGGTCACGCCCGGGGATGCCGGGCCCACCACCGGCTTCAACATCCTGGGCGCCCATACGGATTCGCCGTCGTTCAAGCTCAAGCCCAAGCCGACCACTGGCCGCTTCGGCTGGCTCCAGGCCGGCGTCGAAGTCTACGGGGGACCGCTGCTGAACTCGTGGCTGGACCGGGAACTGCAGCTGGCCGGGCGCCTCGTGATGCTCGACGGCACGCAGCACCTGACCGCCACCGGCCCGCTGCTGCGCTTTCCCCAGCTGGCCATCCACCTGGACCGGGCCGTGAATGAAGGCCTCACCCTCGACAAGCAGCAGCACATGAACCCGGTGTTCGGGCTCGGCGATCCTGGCGGAGAGGACCTGCTGGCGGTACTGGCCGGGCGGGTGTCCGGCGAGGGCTCGCCGGTCGATCCGGCCCAGATCGGCGGGTACGACGTCGTCATCGCGGACACGCAGCCGCCTTCGGTTTTCGGGGTCAGGAGTGAGTTCTTCGCGTCAGGACGCCTGGACAACCTCTCCGCGACGCACGCAGGGATCACGGCGCTGATCGCGCACGCTGACGCTTCCGACCGCGGCCCGGACGCTCCCGGCCAAACCGCACCGATTGCGGTGCTCGCCGCCTTCGACCACGAGGAAATCGGTTCGGCGTCCCGGTCCGGTGCCTGCGGGCCGGTGCTTGAAGACATTCTGGTCCGGATCTCGGACGGGCTGGGCGCCTCGGCGAGCCAACGGCGGCAGGCCTTCGCGGCGTCGTTCTGCGTATCCGCGGATGCCGGCCACGCCGTCCACCCCAACTATGCCGAACGGCACGACCCCGTCAACCGCCCTGTCCTCAACGGCGGGCCGCTGCTTAAGATCAACGCCAACCAGCGGTACGCCACCGACGCCGCCGGGGCTGCAGTCTGGGCACGGCTGTGCGGCGAGGCCGGGGTTCCGTTCCAGGAGTTTGTCTCCAACAACGTGATGCCGTGCGGCTCCACCATTGGCCCGCTGACGGCTACCCGGCTGGGGATCAGGACCGTGGACGTGGGTGTTCCCCTGCTGTCGATGCACTCGGCCAGGGAGCTCTGCGGCGTCGAGGATCCACACCGCCTTGCCCGGGTAACTGAGCTGTTCTTCGGAGCCGCTGCGCACGGCTAGTGCGAACGTGACAAGTTTCCGCGCGGTTACAGAAGTGCCTCCTAGGCAACCCTTGTCGCCCTATTGGGTGCGCGGTTGGAAAGGTGCCTGTTTTCGGTGGCCGTAAACTGTACCTTTGCACAGCCCGGACCAGCCCCCGGCTCCCTTAGTGTGAAACGCACAGTGTGGTCCCCGGCACAGTCTCCAGCCTTTGCCGCCCGGCCACCACCCAAAACCTGCAATCAAAACGAGGATGGCGCAGCCATGCACGCTGACCAACAACTGTCGAAATCCCTAAAGCCCCGGCACCTGTCCATGATCGCCATTGCGGGCGTCATTGGCGCCGGCCTGTTCGTCGGCTCCGGCGCGGCCATCCAGCAGGCCGGTCCCGGCATCCTGCTGGCCTACATGGCCGCAGGCATCGTGGTCATCCTCGTCATGCGGATGCTTGGCGAGATGGCGGCCGCGAACCCTGAAACCGGATCCTTCTCCACGTACGCCGACAAGGCACTCGGCCGCTGGGCTGGCTTCAGCATCGGCTGGCTCTACGCGTGGTTCTGGATCATCGTGCTGGGCATCGAAGCCACAGCCGGTGCCGCGATCATGCACCGCTGGGTACCCGGCATCGACCAGTGGGTCTGGGCCCTGGCGCTAATGATCCTGCTCACGCTGACCAACCTGGGCTCGGTGAAGTCCTACGGGGAGTTCGAGTTCTGGTTCGCCTCCATCAAGGTCACGGCCATCATCCTGTTCCTCCTTTTCGGCGTGGCGGCAATCCTCGGCCTGGTTCCGGGCGTTCCGGCGCCCGGCCTGAGCAACCTCACGGGCAACGGAGGTTTCCTGCCTAACGGCCCGGGAGCCGTCCTGGCCGGAATCCTCGTGGTGGTCTTCGCGTTCTTCGGGGCGGAGATCGCCACCATCGCCGCCGGTGAATCCGAAAACCCGGTTGAAGCGGTCAAGAAGGCCGTGAAGTCCACCGTCTGGCGCATCCTTGTCTTCTACATCGGCTCCATCGCGATTGTTGTCACGCTGCTCCCCTGGAACTCCGCCAACGTGGCCAAGAGCCCATATGTCGCCGTCATCGAGCTGTTCGGCATCCCCGGCGCGGGAACCATCATGGACGTCGTGGTGCTGACCTCGGTGCTGTCCTGCCTGAACTCGGGCCTCTACACGGCCAGCCGCATGCTGTTCTCGCTCTCGCAGCGCGGCGATGCCCCGAAGTCCTGGACCCGCATCTCCAAGCGCGGCGTGCCCGCCGCAGCGGTGCTGGCCTCCACCGTGGTCGGCTTCATCACGGTGGGACTGAACTACATCGCCCCGGACACGGTCTTCCTGTTCCTGGTGAACACCTCCGGCGCCATCGCGCTGTTTGTCTGGCTGGTCATTGCCGCGTCCCAGCTGGTGCTGCGCCGCCGGATGGGGGCCGCGGCCAAGGACCTGTCGCTGAAGATGTGGTTCTTCCCCTACCTCACTTGGCTGGCGATCGGCAGCATCGTGGCGCTGATCATCGGCATGGTGATCCTGGATTCCACCCGCGAGTCCCTGCTGCTCTCCGTGGCCCTGGCCGGCGTGGTGGTCGGCATCGGCGTCTGGCGCTACCGCAAGGGCGGTCCGGGCCGGGCCGGGGTGCCGGCAGCCTCCGAAACGTCCCCCGAAACCGCGGACGCGGGCGTGGGGTCCGGCCCGGCGTCGTAATCACGCCTCCACACCCTGCGCACTCAGAAGAGAACCATCCGCCCGGTTGGCCGTGTACGGCCTGACCGGGCGGGTGTCTTTGTTTGGGGGTCAGCCCTGCCTGGGGGCGAACATGATGACGGCAACGCCAACGAGGCAGACGGCAGCACCGATGAGGTCCCAGCGGTCGGGCCGGAAGCCGTCCAGAAGCATGCCCCATACCAGGGAGCCGACGATGAAGACCCCGCCGTACGCTGCCAGGACCCGGCCGAAATGGGCATCCGGCTGGAAGGCGGCAACAAAGCCGTAGAGCCCCAGCGCCACGATTCCGAGTCCGGCCCACCACCACGCCTTGTCCTCCCGCACGGCCTGCCAGATCAGCCAGGCTCCGCCGATCTCCGCTACGGCAGCCAGGGTGAAAAGGAGTACGGATTTCAGCATCGTCATTGCTCCAGTATTCCGCGCCGGGAGTTGTCCACAGCGAATGCCTCTTTCAGCAAGACGAACCCCAAGCCTTTCGCGCTTCTGACGCCACGGTTTTCCACATAGCCGGGCTGCCACTTCCGGCGCGCCATCAGGGGCCAGTAGCGTGGAGGTTGTCCGAATCGCGGTATTCCTCCCCGATGCACTAAGATAGTGAAGTCTGTGCTGCGCCCTGATCCATTTTTTGGAAAAAGGCGTGCACGGCATCGCAAATGAACCTCCTGTTACGGAAATACCGTAGCCGCTTAGCCCAAAGGAGGTGGGTTCACATATGCGTCCTTACGAATTGATGGTAATCATCGACCCCGAGGTCGAAGAGCGTACCGTAGAGCCGTCGCTTCAGAAGTTCCTGAACGTCATCACCAACGATGGTGGAACCATCGAAAAGGTTGACATCTGGGGCCGTCGCCGTCTGGCTTACGACATCAAGAAGAAGTCCGAGGGTATCTACGCCGTGGTGAACTTCACCGCGACGCCGGCTACCGCCAAGGAACTTGACCGCCAGCTGGGTCTCAACGAGACCATCATGCGCACCAAGATCATCCGCCCCGAAGAGCAGAAAGTTGTTGCTGAGTAATTTCAGCTCGCAACTTTCATTCTTTACCCCGCAGGAACGAACAAGGAGGCAGTAGATGGCAGGCGAAACCACTATTACGGTCATCGGTAATCTCACCAATGACCCCGAACTGAGGTTCACACCGTCAGGTTCGGCAGTAGCGAACTTCACCATCGCGTCCACGCCTCGCACCTTCGACCGCCAGTCCAATGAGTGGAAGGACGGGGAAACCCTGTTCCTCCGCGCTTCGGTCTGGCGCGAGGCAGCAGAGAACGTCGCCGAGTCCCTCACCAAGGGCACCCGCGTGATTGTTTCCGGCCGCCTGAAGAGCCGTTCCTACGAAACAAAAGAGGGCGAGAAGCGCACCGTTATCGAGCTCGAAGTCGACGAAATCGGCCCGAGCCTGCGTTACGCCAACGCCAAAGTCAACCGCACCCAGCGCTCCGGCGGCCAGGGCGGTTTTGGCGGCGGCAACAGCGGCGGTTTCGGTGGCGGTGGATTCGGTGGCGGCCAGGGTGGAAACCAGGGCGGCAACACCGGAGGAAACTGGGGCGGCAACCAGCCCGCAGCGCAGGAAGACCCCTGGGCCACGCCCGGAGTCAGCAATGCGGGCGGCGGCTGGGGCAACGGCCCGGATTCCGAACCTCCCTTCTAAACAACAAAACAAAGGTCCGGCGCAGCATGCGCCAAAGCGTGCCATCTGGCACGTTCTGTGCACGCCGCGATCGGACCACCACCATCCCGTGGATCATGATTCACGGGCTCCCTAGAATAGGAGCTCCACGATGGCTAAGGCTGAACTCCGTAAGCCCAAACCAAAGTCCAACCCCTTGAAGGCCGCTGACATCACTGTCATCGACTACAAGGACGTAGCATTGCTGCGCAAGTTCATCTCCGACCGCGGAAAGATCCGCGCCCGTCGCGTCACCGGCGTTACGGTGCAGGAGCAGCGCAAGATCGCCCAGGCAATCAAGAACGCCCGCGAAGTTGCCCTGCTGCCCTACTCCGGCGCTGGCCGGGGCTAAGGAAAGGGATTAACTAACATGGCAAAGCTCATTCTGACCCACGAAGTAACCGGTCTCGGTGCTGCTGGCGACGTTGTCGAGGTCAAGGACGGTTACGCACGTAACTTCCTGCTGCCCCGCGGTTTCGCCCTGACCTGGTCGAAGGGTGGCGAGAAGCAGGTTGAGTCCATCAAGACTGCCCGTGCCGCCCGCGCGCACGCTTCCCTGGAAGATGCTCAGAAGCAGGCCGCTGCACTCTCCGCCAAGCCGGTCAAGCTGGTCGTCAAGGCTGGCGAAAGCGGACGCCTGTTCGGCACCGTCAAGCAGGCCGACGTCGCCGACGCTGTTGAGGCCGCTGGCCTCGGCAAAATCGACAAGCGCAAGGTTGAACTGCCGGCTCACATCAAGTCGGTTGGTTCCTACCAGGCCAACGTCCGTCTGCACGACGACGTTGCCGCTGTGATCGAACTCGACGTAGTCGCAGGCAAGTAGTAGATCCCGGCGTTCGCCGGATCACTCTGCAGTCCTGAACTGCTGACGGCCCCCGCCGTCGGACTCCTCCGGGAAGCCGACGGCGGGGGCTTCGTCGTTGTTACGGCGGTTTGCGGCCGGCCGCCTACCGGCTGTTCAGGACCGTGGTGAAGTAGCGGTAGCCGATCAGCTCGGCGAGCACGGCTTCCTCGACGTCGGCCAGCTTGTCGATGTAGAGGCAGCTGGCGCCGGTCTTGCGCTTTCCCAGAAGGTCGAGGAGCGCGGCCGACTCCGGCGCATTCGTCTGGCCGTACAGCGAGAGACTGGCTTTGCGGGGAGAATACCCCACCGCTGCAGTGTCCCCTTCGCGCCCGGTGGTGTATTTGTAGTGCACCCTGCCCAATCCGACGATGGTGGGACCCCACATCGCAGGTTCCTGGCCCGTCAGTTCCGCCATGAGGGTACGTAGGCGCAGGGCGTCCTGCCGGCGGACCGGGTGCTCAACAGCCGCGATGAAGTCGTGCGCCGAAAGCCCTGTCCCCTGTGTCTTGTTATCCGCCATGGACGCAGTGTACTGGGCGGTTTACGGGGTGGCGGAATAAAGGGCGGACCTGCCCGGTTGACCGGTTAGATGCAAATGCATATACAGGGCCAATCAGAGGAGACCGTCATGGAGACCCGCCGCATTACCGTTCTGTCCGCCGGACTGGGAGTGCCGTCGTCGACCCGCCTGCTGGCCGATCAGCTGGCCGCCGCCGCCGCGCGGGAGCTGGCTGCCGCCGGCTACGAGGTGACCACCGACGTCGTGGAGCTCCGCGACCTGGCCGTGGACATCGCCAACAACTTCGTCACGGGTTTTGCCCCGCCCCGGCTGGCAGAGGTGATCGCCGGCGTCGAGGCCTCTGACGGCATCATTGCGGTTTCACCGGTGTTCAGCGCGTCGTACAGCGGGTTGTTCAAGTCCTTCATTGACGTCCTCGACCCCAAGTCCCTGGACGGCAAAGCGGCCCTCCTGGGAGCCACCGGCGGCACGGACCGTCACCAGATGGTGCTCGACCACGCCATGCGCCCGCTCTTCAGCTACCTCCGCACGCGGACCGCCGCCACGGCCGTCTTCGCCGGCCCCCAGGACTGGGGAAACACGGACGACGGCGGAACCCCCCTTTCGGTACGGATCGAACGGGCGGCGGCCGAGTTCGGCCAGCTTTTGGAAGGGGGCCAGCCGGGCCGCAAACCGGCCCTGCTAGAGTCACTGCCCTTCGAACAGCTGCTGGCCGGGATCTCAGGTGGGCGGTAACGCGAACTAATCGCAGCACCCGCTCGTTGTGCCGGGCATGAAATGTCCCATTGATTCTTCAGACCTGGTCATGAGCGAACGCAGCGGCGTGGAAATCGACTACTGCCCCCAGTGCCGGGGTGTGTGGCTGGACCGCGGCGAACTGGACAAAATCATCGACCGCGTCGACGCCGGGGCGCCGGCGGCACCTGCGGCGCCCGTTCCCCCTGCTCCGGCGTTACCCGCGCCTGGCAGCGCACCTCCGCCGCTGTACCGCAACTTCGAACCGCGGGGTGACGAACCGCGGCGTGAACAGCAGCGCTACGACGACCGGAACTACGGCAAGGGATACGACCGCGACTATGACCGCCGCCGCCCCAAGAAGAAGGAAGGCTGGCTGGGGGATCTGTTCGACTTCTGAGTTGCTCCGGGCAGCCGACGGTATTAGTCGTCCAGCAGGGCGATGAATTCGCGGGCCTGTTTCATGGTGATGTCCGAGTGCCGGGTCAGCGCGGTGGCGGCGGCTTCGATGTTGCCGCTCTTAGCGAGTGTGCGGATGCGGCCGTAGATCTCGTCATTGAGCATGTTGCTGCTGACCTCCCGGGTAACATCGCCTTTGCTGGCAATGGCCCGGTACCGGTACGGAAACCGCTGCGGGGGCTCGTCGTCGTCCTCGGGTTCGCTGGCTTCCTGGGCCGGTGGGCGGAAAGGCTGCGGGTGGGCTGCCAGCGCGGCAACTGCGTCCCGCGACGCGCGCAAGCCCTGCCCTGACGCCTCGTAGTACAGCTTGATCGCGGCCATGGCCTGGCCTTGGGCGATGAGCGCGTACAGCCGCCGGTGTTCATCCTCGGACAGCTTGGCTGCGGCTTCCCTTGCCAGCTCTGCGGACTCCGTCGGCGGTTTGGCCGGCTCCCTGACCGTGCGCCGGCGGCGGCCCAACGCGCGTGCTGTGAGGGCCACGGCCACAGCCACGGCCACGAGGATCAGGACAGGGATCAGGAGCGATTCCATGGTTACAGCCGATCTACATATTGCTTGGCGGTCAAGAGGTTGGAATGGGTGGCCTGGCGCAGAAGCCTTATGGCCTGGAGCTTCTGCCCGTTGCGCACCAATGTCTGCAGCTGCAGCGCAAGCTGCGGGTCCAATGTGGTCCCGGCCGCAAGTGCCGCAGGGTACGAGCCGAGCGGGTAGTCAGCACGGTGGCCCGGATCGTGGCCGGGGTGGCCAGGCGGAAGTGCCTGGCGATGGTCATGCTGCTGGATCTGCTGTTGCCGGTTCTGGCTTGGCAGGGTTGCCGCCTCCATGCGTGCCCGGGCCGCCATAGCTGCCTGAACCTGGGCTGCGTAGTGGGCTTGGGAACGCCTTGCCAGATCCAGCTGGTAGCGGTCCGCGTCGGACATGCCCCCATCACGCGGCTTCAGTGCCGTAGCGAGGGCCCAGAGGGCTGCGGCGAGGATAAGGGCAGGAATCAAGACTGTCAGAACGTCGCCCATACCTAGAGCTTAACGCCAGATCCGCGTTATCCACAGCATATGCGCGGCTGCGCATGGTGCGGTTCGCCCGTTATGCCGGCCATGACCCTGAGCGCAACGATTCGTCCGTGCGGCATGCATACGGGGACGGTCCCAGACATATGCCGGTGATCCGTATCACAAGATGGGAATACAGGGGGCGAAAACGCCCTCCGGCGCTGTAATTACCGGCCGGTATCCCCAGCGGACGGTTAAGGCTGTGGATGAAGGTTGGCAGAAAAATAAGTTTCATCCACAGGAGCATTCAGACGTTTCCGCAGGTCAGACCGCGTATATGCCCAAAAGAAAATTTCTATCCACAGCTTCGCCCACAGGCTGTGCACAAGCAGCCGTGTCTTGTGCACACGTTATCCACAGAGGTGCGAAACCGTCGGCTTTGTGAGTGGGCAGCCGGGCGCTAACGTAGCGGAGACACCCCATTCGGGTGAGTTTTCCCTTCCGGCCTGAACACCGGAGCCGGCGGACAGCTGGACTCCGAAAGATTTGTGCTGCCCTGTGGAAAACCTGTGGATGAGGCGTCGCTGGGGTTCAATGGCCCGGACCAAAAAATGTCAGGGCCTGCTGGTGTAGTTGCATTAGCCCGGGCAGCAGACTTTGCTGTGCGGCCCACACACGGCACACGGCACATGCGCCGCAGTTCTCCTGCACGGACTGCGGACACAATGGAGGACGGCAGCTTTGTCAGTTACGCACCTGGACTCAATCGAAGGTACCCGCGGATCCGAAGGCAGCCGTAAACCTCCCCAGGACATCCCCGCCGAACAGTCAGTCCTGGGCGGCATGATGCTCTCCAAGGACGCCATTGCGGACGTGGTGGAGATCCTGCGCGGCCAGGACTTCTACCGCCCCCGGCCCACGAAACCATCTATGAGGCCGTCATCGACCTCTACGGCCGCGGAGAACCCGCGGATGCCGTCACGGTGTCCGACGAGCTGACGAAGCGCGGCGAGATCAACCGGATCGGCGGTCCGGCCTACCTCCATGAACTCATTCAGACGGTACCCACGGCCGCGAACGCCGGCTACTATGCCGAGATCGTGGCCGAGCGTGCCGTGCTTCGGCGGCTGGTCAACGCCGGCACCAAGATCGTGCAGCTCGGCTACGGCCAGGACGGCGAAGTGGAAGACCTGGTGAACCAGGCCCAGGCGGAGGTCTACGCTGTCGCCGAACGCCGGACAGCCGAGGACTACGTCGTCCTGAAGGATGTCATGGAGTCCACGGTGGATGAGATCGAGGCCTCCGGCCACCGGGGCGAGGGCATGGTGGGCGTTCCCACCGGTTTCTACGAGCTGGACGAACTGACGCACGGGCTGCATCCTGGCCAGATGATCGTCATTGCCGCCCGGCCGGCCGTGGGTAAGTCAACCTTTGTGCTGGACTTTGCCCGCTCGGCCGCGATCAAGAACAACCTCGCCACCGTGATGTTTTCCCTCGAAATGGGGCGCAACGAGATCGCCATGCGCCTCCTCTCGGCCGAGGCCACCATAGGCCTGCAGGACCTCCGCAAGGGCACCATCAAGGATGAGCAGTGGTCCAAGATCGCCACCACCATGGGGCGCATGAATGATGCCCCGCTGTTCATTGACGACAGCCCCAACATGTCCCTCATGGAGATCCGGGCCAAGTGCCGCCGACTCAAGCAGCAGCACGATCTCAAGCTCGTGATCCTCGACTACCTGCAGCTCATGAGCTCGGGCAAGAAGGTGGAATCCCGCCAGCAGGAAGTCTCCGAGTTCTCCCGTGCGCTGAAGCTGCTGGCCAAGGAACTTCAGGTCCCCGTCATTGCTCTGTCGCAGCTGAACCGTGGTTCTGAGCAGCGCCAGGACAAGCGCCCCATGGTCTCCGACCTGCGTGAATCGGGGTCCATCGAGCAGGACGCCGACATGGTGATCCTGCTGCACCGTGAAGACGTCTATGACAAAGAGTCGCCGCGTGCCGGCGAGGCGGACATCCTCATCGCCAAGCACCGTAACGGCCCCACCAAGGACATTGTTGTGGCCTTCCAGGGCCACTACTCGCGGTTCGCCAACATGGCGGGGGATGCCGGAGGCGGTGGCGGCTTCTAGGCTGCGCTGGTTCCGGCCCGGCGTTCCGTGGGAACAGGTTTCCGTGAGGAACGGCTTCCTTGAGAAACAGCGCAGGCCGCCGCTGCTAGTGCGGTTGCGACTGCAGCAGGTGGTTGGGCAGCCTGTTCCCCGGGGCTGCTGCCCTGATCTCCAGGAGCTCCCGCGCATGGGCGTGGAGCCGCTTGTCCTCCTCGGACACGGGGGTCCATGCAGGGATGGGGATCGAGGTGCCCTCGGCGTCGCGGGCAACCATCACGGTGAGGCAGTAAGTGGTTAGGTTCAGTTCACGGCCCTTGGGGTCCCCGGAGCGGACATGTACGGCAACGTGCATGCCCTTGGTGCCCGTATAGACCAGCCGGGCCTCCACCTCCACCACGTGGCCAATCAGCAGCGGCCGGTAAAAGCGGACTCCACCGGAGAAGACAGCAACCGTATCCCGGCCGCAGTAGCGAGAGGCGCAGACATATGCCGCCTCATCGATCCACTTCATCACGATGCCGCCGTGGACTTTTCCGCCCCAGTTCACGTCGGTGGGCGCCGCCATGAACCGCAGGACGACGCGCTCGGCGGTGCCGGCGTCGGTATATTCCTGGCCGCTCATGGCTTCGACGATCTGCTCACGGATACCGATCCGTGCCAGGGCGTGGTCCCGCTGTTCCAGTTCTTCCGCCGTTATCGGCTCGAACTGCTTTACCGGGATGGGTTTCCCGTCCTCGCCAACCGCCACAAAGATCACCATGCACTGGCTCCGCATGGTGGCCGGCCCACCCTTGGGGTCCCCGGACGAGACCACTGTACGGATATGCATGGAGGAGCGGCCCGTATAGACGATGGTGGCCGTCACCTCCACCATGTCGCCGATGTTCACCGGGTCTGCGAAGTGGATGTTTCCCACGTAGGCGGTGACGCAGTAGGACTTGGCCCAGCCCACTGCGGCCGCATATGCCGCCTTGTCCACCCACTCGAGCACCGTTCCCGCGTCAACGGATCCGCTGTGGCCCACGTCCATGGGGGCGGCAAGGAAGCGGAGGGTTACGGAGTTGGCGGCAGTCTCGCTCATGGTCGCAGTTTACTGACCGCTGTCCTGCAGGCAGATCCGGGCCTTCACAAACGCGCTCCCGCGCGCCACAAGCCCGGGTGGTCTCTGCATCCGGCGTCATGAACGGGAAGAAGTGGCGCGGCCACTATTAATAATGATTATCATTAGTGTCATGTTATCAAGACGACCAGTCATTCCTGCCCGACTTCTTGCTGCCCGACCTACGACGCGCTGGCGCGGCCGCACCAGCGCGCCTGTCACCGGGCCCTTCACTCAACCGTTCACAAGGCCGCACGCAGTCCGGGTGGTGGCAGCCTGCGGAGCTGCTCTCCTCCTGTCCGGCTGCGCAGGAAGCCCGGGACAGGAGACGGCCGAAAGTTCTGCCAGCACTTCCCAGAACGTCGCGAACGCAGAACCCACGGAGCTTCGCGCCCCTAAGCCGCGCCTGGTCTACACCTACGCTGGCGGCGTCGGAGTGCTGGACGCCGCAACCCTTGAGCCCGTAGCGGCGGGCGTTGAGCTGGAGGGCTACAACCGCATCAGCCCTGCAGGGGACGGCCGTCACGTCCTGGTGGCGGCGGGCGACTCGTTCCGCGTCCTCGACGCCGGCGTCTGGACCGAGCGGCACGGCGACCACGGCCACTCCTACGCTGCCCGGCCCACACTGACGGATCAAGCATTCGAGGCGAGCAAGCCTGGCCACGTGGTACGGCACGCCGGAAGGACCGTCCTGTTCAGCGACGGGTCCGGCAAGGTGGAGTCCTTTGAGTCGGCAGCCCTCGGAGAGCTGTCGGGGGACGGCCTTCCGGAGACGACGACCTACACGGCGCCCGAGGCCCACCACGGCGTGGCGGTGGAGCTGGAGGACGGCAAGCTGCTGGTGACGGTGGGGGACGAGGAGGCCCGCAACGCCGTGGCCCTCCTGGGGCCGGCCACGGGTTCTTCCGGGAGTGCGGGTTCGTCCGGGGAGACGGGCTGGGACCGCAAGGAGATCGTCCGCAGCCAGAACTGCCCCGGGGTCCATGGCGAGGCAGTGGCTGGCGAAAACACCGTGATTTTCGGATGTGAGGACGGGATGCTGGTGTTCAGGGACGGCAAGTTCTCCAAGGTGTCCAGTCCTGATGCCTACGGCCGGATGGGCAACCAGGCCGGTTCACCGGCGTCGCCCGTGGTGCTCGGGGACTACAAGGTGGACAAAGACGCGGTCCTGGAGCGGCCTACCAGGATTTCGCTGGTGAACACGGATACGAAGGCCCTGAAGCTGGTGGAACTCGGTACGAGCTATTCGTTCCGGTCGCTGGGGCGCGGGCCGGCCGGGGAAGCGCTGGTCCTCGGTACGGACGGCGCGCTGCACGTCCTCAACCCGGTGACAGGCGCCACCGTGTCTACGATCCCCGTCATTGCCGCCTGGCAGGAGCCTGAGGCGTGGCAGGACCCCCGGCCAACCCTGTACGTCCAGGGATCTACCGCCTATGTAACCGAGCCGGCAACGCGGGAACTCCACGCCGTTGACCTGAAGACGGGCAAGACCGTCCGCACGGCAATGCTGGTTCACACGCCGGATGAGCTGACGGGTGTCACCGGCTGATTAACTGACCGGCTGAACGAACAACAACCGGCCAAAAACAATAAAACAAAACGACGGCGGCCGCCCACCGGGCACTGAAGTGCCGGGCGAGCAGCCGCCGTCGTCGTCGTATCCTGGACAGTCACCGCTCTGGAGCAGTGCTGCAGCCTGGGAAGGTTACGCGAGAACCTTGAGCTTCGAGTTGCTGCGGCCGAACAGAGCTGCGTCAGCCGAGAAGCGGCCGGCTCCGGCAAGGGCGATGGCCGCTGCCCCGGCTGCAAGCAGGAGAACCAGCTCGTAGCCGCCGGTGGCGACGAAGACTCCGGCCGAGGCATGGACCAGGAAGAGGGCGCCAAGCATGTCCAGGGCGAGCAGGGCGGCGAAGACGCGGGTCAGCACGCCGAGGATGAGGGCAATGCCGCCCACCAACTCCAGGGTGGCGACGACTGGGGCGGCGACCTCAGCGGCCGGAACCCCCATCTTGGCGAAGGATGCCTGCGTCCCGGCGATGGTGAATTCGCTGAACTTCTGCCAGCCGTGCGCGGCGAAGAGGAATCCCGCGATCACTCGCAGGATCGTCAGGGCTGTGGTGGTCTGGGTGGACTGGTTCATGGAGATTCTCACCGTTCGGTTCGATTGGGGTTGTCTCTTTTGGGCACGCGGTCCGGAGCGCGTTGGGTGAAGCTTCCCTTCCACTGTCCCGAACTTTCGTTGAAGTGTCAACTAATGTGTCGTGGTTATCTTTTCGGCGGCGGCTAGGCTGACTCCGTGCCCCCATCGCCTTCCGCCGCCGTTTCCACTCCCAAGCCCGACAGTCACGGCCGTGAAATCCTCCGGCTTGCCGTTCCCGCCTTCGGCGCGCTGATCGCGGAACCGCTCTTTCTGCTGGCCGACTCGGCCATTGTGGGACATCTGGGCGTTGCCCAGTTGGCCGGTGTGGGGCTGGCCTCGGCGGTGCTGCACACCGCGGTGGGGCTGATGGTTTTCCTGGCGTACTCCACCACCCCTGCCGTGGCGCGCGCGGTGGGGGATGGCCAAATCGGAAGGGCACTTGCTGCCGGGCGCGACGGCGTCTGGCTTGCCTTGTTGCTCGGGACTGCTCTGGCGCTGGCTGGCTTCCTCGCCGCGGAGCCGCTGATCGGGCTCATGGGCCCGAGCCCGGAGATCCGCACCTTCGCCGTGGACTACCTGCGCTGGTCCATGCCCGGGCTGGTCGCGATGCTGCTGATCTTCGCCGGCACGGGCGTGCTGAGGGGGCTGCAGGACACCCGGACACCATTGGTGGTGGCCACGGCGGGATTCACGCTGAACATCGTGCTGAACCTGGTGCTGGTTTACGGACTCGGACTGTCCGTCGTCGGGTCTGCTGTGGGAACCAGCATCGCGCAGTGGGCCATGGCCGCGGTGTATCTGGTAATGGTGCAGCGCAACGCCCGGCACCACGGCGTCAGCCTGCTGCCCGACTGGCATGGGATCCGGGCCATGACCAAGGTGGGCTCCTGGCTCATGCTGCGCACCCTGAGCCTCCGCATCGCCATCCTCGCCACCGTGCTCGTGGTCACGGCCCAGGGTGCCGTGAACCTGGCTGCGCACCAGCTGGCCATGACAGTCTTCACCTTCCTCGCCTTCGCACTGGACGCCCTGGCCATCGCCGCGCAGGCGCTGATCGGCAAGGAGCTGGGAGCCTCCAACCCCGCCAAGGCGCGGACCCTGACCCGGACCATGACCCGCTGGGGTACCGGCTTTGGTGTGGCCACCGGCGTGCTGCTCGCCGTGGCGGCCCCGTTCGCAGGGGCCCTCTTCACGCCCGACGCCGGCGTCCAGTCGGTCCTGACCGCGGCACTGTGGGTACTGGCCGCGGGCCAGCCCCTGGCCGGGTACGTGTTCGTCCTGGACGGGGTGCTGATCGGGGCCGGCGACGCGAAGTATCTGGCGATTGCCGGCGTCGTGAATCTTGCGGTGTACCTTCCGCTGCTGCTTGCGGTGCCGCTGGCCGGGGCCGACGGCGCGGCGGCGCTGGTGTGGGTGTGGGTGGCCTTTTCGCTGGGCTACATGTGCGCCCGCGGCCTGACGCTGGGGCTGCGGGCCAGGACAGACCGCTGGATGGTGCTCGGCTCATAGCTTGCGGCCTGGATTCGCCGGCACAGCCTGGCGCACTAAACTGGAGCGGTGACTTCCCCCGCTAACCCTGCTGAATCTGACGTGCCTGCCCCCTCGGGGGAGCTGTGGAAGCCCGCCCTGCTGCGGGCCGCCGCCGCACTGGTCTTCGGTGCCTTGACCGTGTTCTGGGCGGCTCCTTCCGTGACCGGAATGTCGCTGGCGGGCGGGGTGTACCTGCTGGCCACCGGCCTGATCCTGCTCTGGGGCATTCCGCAGACCGGTTTCCGCCGCGAGGCGCCTGCCGGCCGCATTCTTTCCGCCGCGGGAGCTGCCCTGACCGGTGCCGGCGTGGCCCTGCTGTTCCTCCAGGGCAGCCTGGTATTCACAGTGATTGGCGCTGTGGGGCTGGCCGTGGCGTCGGCCGCCGAGCTGTATCTGGGCATCAGGTTCCGCGGGCGGCATGTCCTGGCCCGCGACTGGCTGGCCTCCGGAATCATCGGGCTGGGCACGGCCGGCACCCTGCCGTTCTTCGTGGGGCTTGGCCCGCATGCGCTATTGGGCGTTGCCGGCGGCGGCGCCATCATTTCGGGCGTGCTCTGGATCCTGGCAGGCCTCTCGCTCCGGCACGATGCGCGGGCCGGCGCGTCAAAGGCCGTAAACTAGTACCAAGGGTTCTACTCCTTGTAGAACAGCCTTTGGCTGCCAGCACCCTTCAGGACCAGCACACAGCACAGCGGGCACGCCGCATCGCGCCGCCCGCACGGGAGGAATCACCTTGGCACACCAGAAACCAGGAGAACCGCGCAATCTGCGGACCTCGGTCAAGGGACCCCTGATGTTCTCCGCCTTCTGGGCTGTCGTGGCGTTCTTCGCGGTGCTGATCTTCGCCTCCGGCGGAAGTGCCCGTTCGCCGCGGTTCGACCTGGCCTTCACCGCCGCCGGCATCGCCTTCATAGTCACCCTCGTCATCGCCGCGATGCTGTCCATGAGCTACAAGGACAACGCCTCCCACCTGGGTAAAGGCTCCGGCGTGAACCTGAGCTCGGCCAAGAAGTCCTCGCAAGGGCACGGCGGCCACGGGACTCAGGGAACCCAAAATAAGGGAACCCAGCGCCGTCCGGATGCCCCGGGTACGGCTGGAACCGGTGAGTCCGGGCCCGACGGCGGAGCTTCCTAACGCCCGACAGCCAGTCGCAGCGGGCGTTTTTATGCGCGCCGCATGCCAACTCGCCGCTGGCGCCGCTTACTCCCCGCTGGCGCGGCGCGCACGGTAGGCCGCGACATGCGCGCGGTTGGCGCAGTTTCCGGTGTCGCAGTACCGCTTGGACCGGTTGCGGCTGAGGTCGAGGACCGCCGCGTTGCAGTCATCGGCCGCGCACACCAGCATGCGGTCCATCTCCTTGCTGCGGATCACGTCCACCAGCGCCATGGCGGCTTCGGTGCCCATCCTGTCCACCAGCGGGGCATCGTGCGTGGTGGCGTGCAGGTGCCAGTCCCACTGGTCGTGCTTGAGGAGTTGGGGGAGTGCGCGGGCTTCCCGCAGGAGGCGGTTCACAGTGGCCACGGCCGCATCCTCGTTGGCGGTCCACAGTGTTGCCAGTTCTGCGCGCAGTGCGTGGATGCTGGCCAGTTCGGCGGCGTCGTGGGTGCGGGAGCCGGTGAAGCCCTCCTGCCGCAGGAACGCGTCGAGGTCCTCCACCGTAGCCAGGCTTTCCTCGCCATTAGCGGCAGAGTTGATGAGGTTCACCACGAAGCGCAGTGAGAGTTCCGTGTCAGGGGCAAAAACCACCTTGACTCCTTACAGTGCCGGGGCGTAGTGTCAGGACCAATACCCCACTTTACTCCTGACGGGAGGCATCCGTGCCCGCATTGAACAACCGCGCCCACATGACGCAGACGTCCTCCCTCCGGTCGGCTTCAACGCGCAACGCCGGCTCCGGGATGCACGCTGCAGCGATGGCAGGCACTCCGGCAGCCGTCACGGCCCCGGCCTCGGCAAAGGCCTCCGGCTTCGTTGCGTCAGGACTGGGCATCGCCCTCTTTTCGTCTGCCGTCTTCGGGCTTTCCGGCTCCTTTGCCAAGTCACTGCTGGAGACCGGCTGGACACCCGGGGCCGCCGTGACTGCCCGGCTGACAGCGGCCGCACTCATCCTCGCCATTCCCGCTGTTCCGGCGCTTCGCGGGCGCTGGACCCAGCTGCGGTCCAACTGGGTCACGATCGTGCTGTTTGGCCTGATCGGTGTGGCTGCATGCCAGCTGTTCTACTTCAACGCCGTGGACCGGCTATCCGTTGGTGTGGCGCTCCTGCTCGAATACCTCGCCCCGGTGTTGATCGTCCTGTGGCTCTGGGTGGCCAGCCGGAAGCGGCCCCGCCCCCTGACAGTAGCGGGGACGCTGCTGTCCCTGGGCGGTCTCGTCCTCGTCCTGGACCTCACCGGTGCAGTGAAAATCGACGCCGTCGGTGTGTTCTGGGGTCTCGCCGCTGCCGTCTGCTTGGCCATGTACTTCTTCATCACGGCCAAGCAGAATGACACCCTGCCGCCCATCGTTCTCGCGTCGGGCGGGCTTCTGGTAGGTGCCGCGGTGATGTGGCTGACGGCAGCCACCGGACTCCTCCCCATGGCCATCAGCACGGCCGACACCAAACTCGGCCCGTGGACCACCCCATGGTGGGTTCCGCTGGGCGGCCTCGTGCTGCTGGCCACCGTTCTGGCCTACGTCTCGGGGATCATGGCTGCACGCGCACTCGGCTCCAAGGTGGCCTCGTTCGTATCCCTCACTGAGGTCCTGTTCGCCGTGATCTGGGCCTGGCTGTTGCTTGGCGAACTGCCCGGCCCCATCCAGCTCCTCGGCGGCGTGCTGATTGTAGGCGGGGTACTGTTCGTCCGGCTGGATGAGCTCCGGGGAGCCAAAGCGGAAGACCAGGCAGCGGTGACTGGACCGCTTGACCTCGCGAACGACGTCGAACCCGTCCCCTGAGTCTTCAATATTGCACCGCTTAAATGCCGGAGGGCCGGACGCAGGCTGCGTCCGGCCCTCCGCTGCGTTCCCGGTCTAGCCCTGGGAAGCGTCGTACTGCTGCTGGGCGTTGCGGGTTGCCTGCTGGCCCGCCTCTTCCAGTGCCTGTGCCACCCTGGCGAGGGCTGGAACGTGCTCGCTCTCCCACTTGCCGCGGAACTGCACCGCGTCCGGGCCCGTCCATTCCGTGTTCGTGAGCAAGTTTGACAGCACGTTCTTCTGCCTCTGGATTTCAGTCGAACCAGCATTGAGCTGCCTGCTCAAGTTCCTCAGCTGTTCAACATCTGCACCCCAAGTTGCCATCAGCTATCTCCTCTAATTAAACGGACCCGATCCAGTCGGCATCCCCAGCGGCCTCCGGCTCGTCCGGAAGATCCATTGCCTCAAAACTATCCTTTGGCCCGAAACGGTGTCGATGGGCAGCGCTCCCCATGCAGTCCTCCCCATGGGCGGTGCCCTCCCGAGTGGCGCGAAAGGGTCGATCCTCGGCGCTCCAGAGCCTAGCATGGGGGTATGTGCCGGAATATCCGTACCCTCCACAACTACGAACCGCACGCTACGTCCGAGGAGATACACGCCGCAGCGCTGCAGTACGTACGCAAAGTGAGCGGCAGTACCAAGCCGTCGAAGGCGAATGAGGAGGCGTTCGAGCACGCCGTGCACGAGATAGCACACGTGACCCAGCACCTGCTCGACTCCCTCGTTAGCCACGCTCCCGCCAAGGACCGCGACGAGGAGGCGGCCAAGGCGAAGGCCCGCTCGGCCGTCCGCTTCGGTACTGCCTGACAGTCCGCCGCCTACGTGGCCCCGCCACCCAAGTAAGTCGCAGCTGAGGGCGTTCCCAGCGCTGGGAACGCCCTCAGCTGCTACTCAGTTGGGTGCTATCTGCCGAAGCGGCGGAGCCTCAGCGAGTTAGCCACCACCAGCACCGAGCTCGCTGCCATGGCCACGCCTGCGATCATCGGATTGAGCAGGCCGAGGGCCGCCAGTGGAATGCCCATCGCGTTGTAGAAGAAGGCCCAGAAAAGGTTGGTCTTGATGGTGGCCAGGGTGCGGCGGGACAGTTCGATCGCGGTGGCCACCTGCCCCAGGTCGTTGCCCATCACGGTCAGGTCGGCGGCTTCGATCGCCACGTCCGTGCCGGAGCCCATCGCGATGCCCAGATCGGCCTGCGCCAGGGCCGCGGCGTCGTTCACGCCGTCTCCTGCCATGGCCACGGTCGCGCCGCCAGCCTGCAGCCGACGGACCGCTTCCACCTTGCCCTCGGGCAGGACGCCAGCGAAAACATCCTCCGCGGCAATACCGACGGCGGCGGCCACCTGGGCTGCGACCGCGGCGTTGTCGCCCGTGAGCAGCATGGGCCGCAGCCCGAGGGCCTTAAGCCGTGCGACAGCGGCCTGCGAGCCCGCTTTGACCGTGTCCCGCAACTCGACGATGCCGGCCGTCTCGCCGTCGACTGCCACCCAGATGGCCGTGGCACCGGACTGTTCCGCGGCGCGGAGCGCCTGATCCTGTGCCGGCGGGGGCTCCACGCCGTTGTCCCGCAGCCACCCGCTGCGCCCGGCAATCACGAGCCGGCCTTCCACGGTTCCCACCACTCCGCCGCCCGGCGCGGAATGGAAGCCGACGACGGCGGGCAGGGCGGCGCCGTCGTCCGCTTCACTGCCGCTGCGGCTGGTGTGCGACCGCTGGCCCGTGGCGGGCACGGCTGACCGTGCGGCGGCGGCGATCGCGGCGGCGATCGGATGCTCCGACGCCGACTCGACCGCACCGGCCAGCCGCAGGACTTCCGCCTCGCTGAACGAAGCGAATGCCACGGTGGCCTCGACGGAGAGCTGGCCGCTGGTGACGGTTCCGGTCTTGTCCAGCAGGATGGTGTCCACCGTGCGGGTGTCCTCCAGGACCTGCGGGCCCTTGATGAGGATGCCCAGTTGCGCGCCGCGGCCGGTGCCGGTCAGGAGACCCACGGGGGTAGCCAGGCCAAGGGCGCAGGGGCAGGCGATGACCAGCACGGCCACTGCGGCCGTGAAGGCCGAGCGGAGCTCCGGGCCGGTGATGTCAGGCCCAGCTGCCAGCAGCCAGCCGGCGAACGTGAGAAGGGCAATGGCCAGGACCACCGGCACGAATGTTGCGCTGATGCGGTCAGCAAGCCGGGCGATGGGCGCCTTTCCTGTCTGCGCCTGGGAAACGAGCCGCCCCATCTGGGCCAAGGTGGTTTCCGCGCCGACGCGCGTGGCCCGGACCAGCATCCGGCCGGACGCGTTGATGGTGGCACCGGTGACAAGGCTGCCCGGACCGACGTCCACGGGAACGGATTCGCCGGTGACCAGCGAGGCGTCCACCGCCGAGGCGCCGTCCACCACCACGCCGTCGGTGGCGATCTTTTCGCCCGGGCGGACCACGATCAGGTCCCCGACCGCCAGCCGGCTTGCCGGGATCTTTACCTCGGCGCCGTCTTGCAGGATGGTAGCGTCCTTGGCGCCCAGGTCCAGGAGGGCGCGCAGGGCGTCACCGGCCTTCGACTTGGCGTTCGCCTCCAGGAACCGGCCCAGCAGAAGGAACGTGGTGACCACGCTGGCCACCTCGAAGTACAGGCCGCCCGAGCCAGCGCCCATCTGCTCCATGCCGGGGTGTTCGGTGAGGCGGGGGTCGGCGAGGAGCTGCCAGGCGGAGAACAGGTAGGCGGCGATGACACCGAGCGATACCAGGGTGTCCATGGTGGACGCGAAGTGGCGGGCGTTGACGGCCGCCGCCTTGTGGAACGGCCACGCCGCCCAGCTGACCACCGGCAGTGCCAGCGCGCCCACCACCCAGCCCCAGTTGGAGAACTGGAAAGCCGGGAACATCGAGATGAGGAACACCGGCACGGCCAGACCCGCAGCGACGAGCAGGCGCGGCTTCAGCTCTGATGCCTTGCCGCCGTGCGACATGTGGTCTTCGTGGTGCGGGTCGACCTCCGCCGAAGTCGCTATGGCCTCGTGCCGGGCGCTCTCTTCTTCTTGGCTTCCGTGCGCAGGTCGTTTGATCCTTGCCTTGTAACCGGCTGAGGCTACCTGGTCTGTGATCTGTTGGTCCGTGATGCCGGCCGGGACGGTCACGTGGGCTGTTTCCAAGGGGAGGTTGACGGTGGCCTGGACGCCTTCGAGCTTGGCCAGCTTCTTTTCCACACGGTTCACGCACGACGCGCAGGTCATGCCCTCGACGTCGAGTTCGATCACCCGGCTGGCGGGGCCTGCGGAAAGATGTTCGGTGCCCATGACTGGTCCTTCTTGGTCGTGCCCGCTTTTGGTCGTGCTCGGTGCGAATGGGAGGCGGGTCAGGCCTCGTTGGCCACCACCAGGTAGCCCGCCTCGGCCACAGCCTCGCCGATTTCGGAGGGGGAGAGTTTCTGCGTGGAGGTGATGGTGACAGTCGAAACGCCGCCGGCATTGAGGTCGATGTCGATCTCCTCGACGCCGGCCAGCGCCTCGAGCTCCTCGCTGACGGCCGATACGCAGTGCCCGCAGGTCATGCCGGAGACGTGGACTTTGGTGGAGATGGTGCTCATTGCTGACTCCTTGTTGGTGCGACGACGGGGTGGTCGGCTGGTGGTTGGTGGTTTGCGGCTAGCGCAGCAGGCGTCCGATGGCACCCGCCGCCTCCTTGACCTTGAGGTCGATGGCTTCAGCCCGCAGGTCAGGATCAGGTTCGGAGGCCGCCCCGACAACGCAATGGCCAATGTGTTCTTCCACAAGGCCCAAGCTGACGGCGTGCAGGGCCTTGGTCACGGCCGCCACCTGCGTCAGGATGTCGATGCAGTACTTGTCTTCCTCAACCATCCGGGCAATTCCACGGACCTGTCCCTCGATCCGTCGGAGACGGCGCAGGTACGCATCCTTGTCGGCCGTGTAGCCGTGCTGCGGGGCTTCAGCAATCGCTTCTTCGTTAGGCGCCGTCGGCGTCCGTCCTTCGGAAGTTTCCATGACCTCAAGTTATACCCCTAGGGGGTATTAGTCAAGGATGGGGGCAAGCCGAAGTGGATGCGAAAGGTGATGGTGCGGAAAGGAATGGTCCGGTGCCGGAGGTTTTCGGGCAACAAAAAAGCTCCGGAGCGCGTTATTGGGGGATACGCACTCCGGAGCAGTCTTTGGGCGGGCCTCATCGGCCTGCCTGATCAGCTTACTTGCCGGGTAGCCAAGTTGGCCACCACCTCGAATAACTACTTTCGCTTTACTTTTCTGCGGCTGCCTTGTGGCGCGACTGACTATTCGGCCCGGTCCTGGTGTGCGGCCATCCGGAACGGGACCACCAGCACGGGACGGCTTTGATGGTGGGTGAGCCAGGCAGCCACGGAGCCGTTCAGGAGTTCCGTGATCCGGTGCCCGAAGCCGCGCTCCGGCGTGCCCACGATGATCATCGGAGCATCGACTTCCGATGCCAGCCTGCCGAGGGCCCGGGCGGGATCCCCGGCCAGCGTGCGCAAGGTCCACGCCGGCCCTCCGTCCTGCATGGCCGAGCCGATGGCCGACTTCAGATCCGTCGTTACTGAACGGATGTCGTCGTCGTCCCTGTCGGGATGCAGGGAAAGCCGGTGCGCAGAGCGCGCGGGATCCCACTCAACCAGGTAGCTTGCCTCGTCCACGTAGGCGCACAGCAGCGGGGCGGACAGCTTTTGGGCCAGGGTGACGGCGGTCTTGAGGACCTCCGGATGCTGGCCGGGAACCATACCCACTAGGAGGGGAGGCGGGCCGCTGAAATGCTCTGCATCCATAATCAATTGTGTGCCTGCAGCATCAGGAAAGACCAGAGCCCCTGCCGCCTGCGCCCCAGCTCAGCGGCGGTTTTCAGCCCTGCGGTACGGCTGCTGCCCCGTGGAGAAGAGTGCTGATCTTCCCTTGAATCCCGGCCGCGGCGAGCCTAGCGTGGAGACGTAGAAAGGCGGCGTCCCATGCAGATTTACATGTGGTGGCTTGATCTGGACTTGAAAAGCAAGGAGTGGCTTCGCGAGAACCTGCGGGCCGGCGACGTTCCGGTGTTCGTGATGCAGGGGATTGCCGAGGCGGGAGGTCCGCACCCGGACACGCCGCAGGCAATCCTGACCGAAGCCGAGTGGGATTTCATCGAGACGCAGTCTGAATTTGTGGACTGACTGATCGCGGACCGGTTCGCCGCTGCCGGTCATGCCGCGCGCACCACCGGCAGCTCGTCCCAGTGCGTCGTGTAGCGCGGCGAACGCATTCCGCGTTTCATGCTCCAGTCCAGGTCGCTCCTCAAGCCTGCGAACCCGAGTCCAATGGTGCCCCTGCCGTACTTCCGGCTGATCTGTTCAAGCAACGGGCCGATCCCGCGTTCCTCGTGCGGGTTGGTGAAGGGCTCAAGGGGCTGCTGGCTGTCGGAGGGCCGCAGGTCGGTCACCATGATGCCGGCGCGGGCGTATTTGACGCCATCCTGGATCGCGGGAAGCAGGGCGTGGGCAGCCCTGGTGAGCAGTACCGGGTCTGAGGTGGGCATGGGCAGCGGAACGCACACCGAGGGAAACGACTTGTCCTTCGGGTTGTAATGGGACGTGCCGGCGAACGCGGTGAGGACCTTGGCCTGAAGGTGGTGCCGGGCCAGCCGGGCACTGGCCTGCTGCGCGTAAACGCTCAGGACCTGGCGAAATTCGGGGACCGACGTCAGGGGAGTGGAAAACGAGCGCGAGAAGATCAACTGATCCCGCCCCAAGCGTTCCTCCTCCAGCGGTATGCAGGGTGTTCCACGCATCTCCAGCACGGTGCGCATGAGCACTACCGAAAAGCGGTCGCGCACCATCACCGGATCGGCCCGGCTGAGCTCCAGGATGGAGCAGATCCCCACGGCGTTCAGCCGCTTCTCCAGCCGCCCCGCCACGCCCCAGACCTCCGATACCGGCAGCCGGGCCATGAGCAGTTCACGTGCTTCCGGGTCCATCGACTCCCAGCGGCACACCCCGCCGAGCGCGGGGTTGTTCTTTGCCCACCGGTTGGCGAGCTTGGCGAGCGTCTTGGTGGCGGCGATGCCTACGCACACGGGCACCCCGACGTTGCGCTGGACCGCGGCCTTGATGGTCCGGCCGAGGCCCACCACCTGTTCGGGGCTGCCCTTGACGCCCAGGAAGGCCTCATCGATGCTGTACACCTCAAGCCAGGCCGAGTAGCGCCCCAGCAGCTCCATGACGCGGGCGCTGATGTCGCCGTACAGTTCATAGTTGCTGGACCGGGCAATGAGGCCCCATTCCTTGGCCCGGGGGGCGAGCTTGAACCACGGTTCGCCCGTGCTGATCCCCAGGGCCTTGGCCTCCGGACTGCGGGTCACGGCGCAGCCGTCGTTGTTGGAGAGCACCACGAGCGGCTTGCCTTCCAGAGAGGGGTCGAAGGCCCGCTCCGCACTGGCATAAAAGCAGTTCACGTCCACCAGCGCTATTTGCTGCCGAGTGCTAGACATGGTGGAGGCACCTCGTGGCCACGCCCCAGATGGTGAGGTCGGCCAGCGCCGGGACGTTGATGTCCGGATACAGAGGGTTGGCGGCCTGGAGGACCACACCCGCCGCGGTGATCTTCAGCCGCTTAATGGTGAGTTCCCCGTCCAGCACTGCGACGACCACGGACCCGTCGCGAGGTTCCAGTGCCCGGTTGACGATCAGTTCGTCGCCGTCGCTGATGCCGGCCTGTTCCATCGAGTCCCCGGATACCCGCACGATGTAGGTGCTGGTGATGTCCTTGATCAGGTGCTCGTTGAGGTCGATCCGCCCGTCAAAGTAGTCCTGGGCGGGGGACGGGAAGCCCGCCGCCACGGCCACAGGCGAGATCAGCACCAGCCGAAGGGAAAGTCCCGCCTCTATCACGCGGGGTCCAATGATCACACCCACAACACACCCTTTTTCGAATATATGTTCGATAACTCAGTGTAGTCCCCGGGGCTGACAGAGTGTATTCCGGCCAGGCAGCGGTTGTCTTCATCACACGTTGGCCGTGCCGTCTCTGTCATAGCGGGTCTGCGTCGCATACTGGTCTCATGGGGATGCAAGGCACAGGAGGATCAGTGGTGGAAACCTTGAAGAGGGTGGTGCGGAACGAGTACTTTCCGGCAGCGGCCGTGCTCATGCTGGTGGTGCTCTTTTGGGTGGCGGGCCTGTTGGGCGGCCTGTCTCTGCTGAGCCGGAGCCAGCCCCCGATCGCCACGCTGACATGGTTGCTGTTCGTTTACGCTGCCGCCGTCCTCACGCCCCTGGCCGGAATCCTGGCCGCCGCTGACCTGATCCGCCGCTGGTGGCGAAACCGCCGTGGCGCGAAAGCCGGCACCGCCAAAGCCGGTGCGAGGATCGGGTCCTAGGTCCCGGCCGGGCAACGAGCCCGGGAAAATCCGTGGGGGCCCAAACCATTGCAGCCCCTCTGCCGGAGTGGTTGCATGGGGTGCATGAATGCCTCAGAGAGTTTCGTTTTAGCGATCGGGACCAAAAAAGGCCTCTGGCTGGCCACCAGCCAGGACCGGAAGCAATGGTCCTTTTCCGGCCCGCACTTCCTGATGAGCGAGATACCGAGCATCGGAATCGACACGCGGGGACGGCCGTACACGCATTATGGTGGGGGTGCGGTCTGAGCATTGGGGTCCGTACGTTGCCCACTCGGATGACCTCGGCGCCAGCTGGACCGAGCCCGAGCAGGGCGCCATCAAGTTCCCCGAAGGCACCGACGCCGCCGTGGAACGCATCTGGCAAATCTACCCCGATGCCGAATCCCGCCCGGGGGTGGTCTGGGCCGGTGCGGAGCCGATCTCGGTGTGGAAATCGACCGACGGCGGCGAGCACTTCGAGCTGAACCGCGGACTGTGGGACCACCCGCACCGCAGCGAATGGGGCGCAGGATATGGCGGCGCGGCCGCCCACTCGATCGTGGTCAACCCCTCCGGGGACGACGTGCACGTGGCCATGAGCACGGGAGGCGTCTACCGCTCGCTCGACGGCGGGACGTCCTGGGAGCCGCGGAACAAAGGCATTTCCGCCTACTTCATGCCCGATCCCAACCCGGAATTCGGCCAGTGCGTGCACAAGATTGCGGCGGATGCCGCCGTCGAAGGCCGCCTTTACGCGCAGAACCACCACGGCGTGTACCGCACCGACGACAATGCCGAGAACTGGGAATCGATAGCGGAAGGCCTGCCGGCCGATTTCGGGTTCGTCATGCTGACGCACCCCAGGCGGGCAGGCACGGCCTGGGTTGTTCCCCTGAAAGCCGACGGCGAACGCATCCCGCCGGACGGAAAGCTCGCCGTGCACCGTACCGACGATGCCGGTTCGACGTGGAAGCGCCTGGATTCCGGGCTGCCGCAGTCAGAATTCAACGCGGTGCTCCGTGACGCGGCCTCCGTGGATTCCGCAGAACCCGCCGGGGTGTACTTCGGAACCCGCGGCGGCGCGGTGTATGCCAGCGCCGACGAAGGTGAAACCTTTGCGGAAGTGGCGTCCCATCTTCCGGATGTGCTGTGCGTTCGCGCTGCCGTAGTGGCCGGAGCCCCGGTTGCAGCGGGGACTCCCGCATGAGGATGTGCGGTGGCTGAGATCAGCGTGGTCCTTCCCGGCGTCCTCCAGCCGCTCGCCGGCGGGCAGTCCATACTGACTACACCCGCCGACGGGGCGGTGAGTGTGGGTTGGTTGCTGGATTCCGTGACCGGGACGTACCCGGTGCTCGCCAGGCGGCTGCGGGACGAGACGGGTGCGCTCCGCCGTTACGTGAATATTTACGTGAACGGCGAGGAGGTCCGGCGTCTCCGCGGTCTGGAAACGGAAGTTTCTGCCGGCCAGGAAGTGCTGATTATTCAGTCCGTGGCTGGCGGTTAGACGGCTCAGGCGACGCGCCAAACGCTGCATTCGTCCGTATTGATGGCCTTGCGCATGCCCGAGTGATGATCCATGATCCACACGACACCGATGCCCGGGGCCGTCTCCTGGACGCTGCCGCGGCGGACGATGACGTCGTCATAGCAGGGGCCCACCGACAGGCGGGCCTCGATCTCGTCGCCGCGATGCAGCTGGTCCAGGGCACGGACCCGGGTGATGTGGGGTTTGGCTTCCTTCAACATGGCGTGGCCTCCTGAGCTGGAGCTGGTGCCTGCAATTGCCGGCACAACCAAGTGTGGCGTGACATTGTTGCGCCCGCGTTTCCTGCCCGTTAGCGCCCGGTTAGTTTCCGGCGCCCTGGCGGTTTCGGGTCGGAAATGGGCGTCCCGAACTGCCGCGGAACGGCCGGCGGCTAGGCGAGGAGGCGCTCTAATGCGTGGTCCAGCGCCGTGCGGACGGCCCCCACGAGTGCGGAGTGCTCCCCGAGTGTGGAGGCGGCCAGCCGGGGCCGGGCCGAGTTAAGCTGGCTCAGCTTCTGCTCGAAGACGGGAAGCAGCACGTCCCCGCTGCCGGCGGGACCACCCGCCAGGACCAGCAGTTCGGGGTCAAGGAGTGTGCTCACTACCGCTGCCGCCCGCGCCGTGCGCTCCATCACCACTGCCACCACTTCGACGGCGGCCGGCTCGCCGCGGCGGGCGGCCTCAACCACCATCTCGGCCGTGACGTCCTCGGGGCGGTGCCCGCAGAGTTCCACAAGGACGCTCCCGACGGGGGTCTCGGGACGGTCGCCGGCAAGGATCTCCGCAGCGGCGATGGCGCCAAGCTCCCGGCACATGCCCCCGACCGCATCCGTGTTGCCCACGCCCTCGACCAACTCCAGGAAGCGCATTTCGCCCGCTGCTCCGCTGCCGCGGATCAGCCTTCCGCCGAGGCAGATGCCAGCCCCGAGACGCTCACCGGCCAGGAGGACGACGACGTTGTCCACGCCTTGGGCGGACCCGCACCAGCGTTCCGCCAACACTGCAAGGTTAGCGTCGTTGTCCACCAGCAGGGGCCACTCAAAGTCCGGCTGAAGGGCGTCGCGCAGGTCCAGGGAAGCCATCCCCGGAAGGTAGGACTCCAGCGCGACGGCATGGCCGTCATCAGTGACCGGAGCCGGCACAGCCATGCCTGCCGCCAGCACGGTTCCGGCCTTCAAGCCCGCCTCATCGAGCAGTGCCCGCATGATGCGGCGAGCGGTCATGACGCGCTCGGGAGCGCCCACGTGTTCATCCCGCCACGGTTCGGTGGCTTCCACCAGGATCTGACCGCGGAGGTCAGCCAGGCAGCACGAGATCTTGGTGGCACCGAGGTCGATTCCCGCCACGAAGCCGGCGGCGGCGTTGAGGGAATACCGGCGCGATGGACGCCCTCCCGCGTTGGATCCGCTGCCTGCCGGCTGTCCCCCCGAAGTGGCAGGCAGGGACGCCGCCGGCGCAGAGGCGGCGTCCGTTTCCCGCACCCATCCCAGGCCGATGAGTTCATCGCATACGGAGTGGACCGTGGGGCGGGAGAGCCCCGTTGCCGCAATGAGGTCGCCGGCCGTCAGCTCGTCTCCGGCCACGAACGCTCGGAGGACGGCCTCCGCGGTGATCCGGCGCAGGACCGGGGCGGTGGCGGCTGTACGCTTCGCCGACATATTTTCCCCACCCCTTGACGCCCGGACAAATGCTCTCCCATACTAGCTGGCAGAGGTTTATTAAAGCTATTAATAAACCTGCTGCGTTCAGTCTGGGGGTTACTTCACGGCCTTCCGGGCGGACACTTTCGCACCCACTTTTGAGGAGAGCAATGAAGCAACGCCTTAAATCCGCCTGTACCGCAACCGCCCTCGCGGTGGTGGTTTCGTCGCTGGGCCTGATCCCCGCCATGGCGGAGGCAAGCGATGCGCCCGGCTCGCCGGGCGCCGCCGCCACCTGGACCAAGGGGGACAAGGAGGGCGTAGGCACCTCCCTCAACCCGGCCTCGAAGGTCTGGTACACGCTTACTGAAGGCACCATGAGCGAGGTGTACTACCCGCGGGCCGACACCCCCAACACCCGGGAGCTGCAGTTCGCCGTCAGTGACGGCACCACTGCCCAGCGCGAGAGTGAACAGACCACCCGCACGGTGGACCTTGCCGATCCGAAGGCCCTCAGCTACCGCCAGACCACCACGGACAACGCTGGCCGCTGGCGGCTCACCAAGACTTATGTCACTGACCCCCAGCGCTCCACCGTGATGCTGGGCGTCACGTTCGAAGTGCTCGACGGCGGTGACTACCAGCTGTTCGTTCTCTCCGACCCGTCTCTGGCGGGAACCTCCGGGGGAGACTCCGGCAGTGTGTCGGACGGTGCTCTCCTGGCCTCCGACCTCGCAGACGCAGCCACTCCCGTGGCCACCGCGCTCGTTTCATCGGTGGGATTCAGTGCTGCCACCAACGGCTACGTGGGAACCAGCGACGGCTGGACCGACCTCGCTGCCGATGGCCGGCTGGACAACGCGTCCGCAACGGCAGGCCCCGGGAACATTTCGCAGACCGGGCAGATTCCGCTGGCGGCAGGCGGGAAAACCGAATTTTCGATGGCCCTGGGCTTCGGTGCCGGGACGTCCGAGGCACTCGCCACCGCCAAGGCGAGCCTCAAGGCCGGGTACAAGAAGGTCAGCAAGAGCTACACCGGGGAGTGGAAGAAGTACCTGAAGTCGCTGGACAAGCCCGCCGATTCACTGCAGGGTGACCTCCGCACCCAGTACGACGTATCCCTCATGACGGTGAAATCCCACGAGGACAAGACCTTCCCCGGCGCCTTCATCGCCTCGCTGACTATTCCGTGGGGCCAGGCGGCCAGCGCCGAAACCCACCGCGAAGGCTACCACGCCGTCTGGGCACGGGACATGTACCAGTCCGTAACCGCTCTGCTGGCAGCCGGTGACGAGGATGCCGCTGCCCGGGGCGTCGAATGGCTGTTCAAGTACCAGCAGCAGCCGGACGGGCACTTCCCGCAGACCTCACGCGTGGACGGGACGACCGGCCAGAACGGCATCCAGCTGGACGAGACGGCATTCCCCATCCTGCTGGCGAACCAGATCGGCCGTACTGACGCCTCGTTCTACCGCGACGAGCTCAAGCCCGCCGCCGATTACCTCGTTGCGGCGGGTCCCAGGACGCCGCAGGAGCGCTGGGAAGAGACCGGCGGATACTCGACCTCCACCCTTGCCTCCCAGATTGCGGCGCTCGCCGCCGCGGGCGACATCGCGGCGAAGAACGGCGACGCCGGTTCCGCGGCCATTTACCGCGCCACGGCGGACGAATGGCAGCGCAACACCGAGACATGGATGTTCACCACCAACGGCCCGGTGGGCGACGGCAAGTATTACCTGCGCATCAGCGCCACCGGCAACCCCAACGACGGCGCCACCCGCGACTGGGGCAACGGCGCCGGGGTGCACCCCGAGAATGCCGTCCTGGACGGCGGGTTCCTGGAGTTCGTCCGGCTCGGCGTGAAGGCACCGGCCGACCCCTACGTCGCCGACTCCCTGGCGGAAACCGACGCCTCGATCTCGCAGGAAACGCCGGGCGGGCGGATGTGGCACCGTTACACCTATGACGGCTACGGCGAAAAGGCCGACGGCTCGCCGTGGGACGGCACCGGCATCGGCCGCCTCTGGCCCCTCCTGAGCGGTGAACGCGGCGAATACGCCCTCGCCAACGGACAGGATGCGCTGCCGCACCTGCAGACCATGCATTCTGCGGCCAACGCAGGCTACATGATCCCCGAGCAGGTCTGGGACCGGGACGAGCCCACCTCGTACGGCCACGAACCGGGGCGAAGCACCGGATCGGCGTCGCCGCTCTCCTGGGCCATGGCCCAGTACGTCCGGCTGGCCGCCGGTGTGAAGGGGGGCGCTCCCGTGGAGACACCCCAAAACGTCGCCGCCCGCTATGCAAGCGGAGTTCCGCTTTCGAACCCCGAACTCGCGCTCACCGCACCGGAGGCGCTGTCGACGGCGGACTCGGCGGCCGCCGTCGTCCGCGGAACGACGAGCGCAGCGAAGGTGCATGTTTCCGTGAACGGAACCGTCACGGAGGCCCCCGTCACCCAGGGCACCGACGGAAAGGGAACCTTCTCGCTGGAGGTCCCCCTCAGCGGTGCCAAGAACAAGATCGTCGTCGCAGCGGTCGCCGAAGATGGCGGCACCGCCGTCGAGGACCGCACCGTCCTTTACTACGGCAGCCGCATCGGCGCGCTTGCGGACCCCGTGGGCGACGACAACGGCCCGGGCACCTACAAGTACCCGACCAACAGCGCGTATGTGCCGGGCGCCTTTGACCTGACCGGTGTGGAGGTTTACGACGCTGGGGACGACTATGCCTTCGTGTCCACCATCGCCGGCGAGGTGACCAACCCGTGGGGCGGGCAGGCCATTTCGCACCAGCGCGTCAACATTTACCTGGGCACGGGCGAGGGCGGAGCAACACCGGGCCTGCCCGGCACCAACATCAATGTGGAGCACGCCTGGGATTCGGTGATCGTCACCGACGGCCGGTTCGACGGCGCCGGAGTCTACGCCCCGGACGGCACCCGCACCTCACCGGTGTCGCTGCTGGCTGTTCCGGAGGCACGGCAGATCGTTACCCGGGTCCCCAAGGCGGCCCTCGGCGGGCTGGATCCCGCGACGGCCCGGATGTCAGTCGCCATGTTCGGCAACGCGGAGGCCAGCGAGGGTGTCGGCAACGTGCGGCCCGTGTATGACGGCGCGTACTGGGAAGCCGGCGACCCGTCCTGGATCAAGGAATGGCGCTTCGGCGGCGGAGCAGGAGTCTTTGACGGCAGCATCCCGTCCAGGGACACGGACACGAGCGACCCCAACGCCCTGGACGTTCTCGTTGGAGAGGGCCAGACGCAGTCAGCCGTGCTCGACTGGCGGGCAGGATCGCCTGTTGTAGTGCCGATGCTGCGGCTCCAGCCCTAAGAGAACGCCTGCATCCGGTGGCGCATTTCGCCGACACCGCGCATGTACGTGACGAGTTCGTCTCCCGGGGCGAGGAACGCTGGGGTATCCGGCCGACTCCGGCTCCGGGAGGCGTGCCCGTGAAGATGACGTCGATGATCTCGGGGACCGGGAAGACCATGTCCGAGGTGTTGCCCTTCTGGACCTGTTCGCCGTTGATGGCACAGATCTTCCCCTGACGTAAGCCATTGACCGCCGATTCTTCTGGAACAAGACTTTCAGTGGGCCAGCAGCCCGCCACCGTCGACCAGGAGGAGCCAGCGATGACCACCCAGGAAACCGAGGCAGAAGCGGCCTACCGGGCCGGCAGGGAATGGTTCAAGAGCGCGGTGGTGTACCAGATCTACCCACGCAGCTTCGCGGATTCCGATGGCGACGGCATCGGCGACCTCCGCGGGATCATCGGCAAGCTCGACTACCTGAAAAAGCTGGGGGTCGACGTCGTCTGGCTGTCCCCGGTGTACCGCTCGCCGCAGGATGACAACGGCTACGACATCAGCGACTACCGCGACATCGATCCCGTGTTCGGCGACCTGGAAACGCTCGACGAACTGCTGGACGGCCTGCACTCGCGGGACATGAAGCTGGTGATGGACCTCGTGGTGAACCACACCTCGGACGAGCATCCGTGGTTCGTGGAGTCCCGTTCCAGCAAGGACAACCCGAAGCGGGACTGGTACTGGTGGCGGCCGCCGCGCGAGGGCGCCGAGCCGGGTGCGCCCGGTCCCGGAATGCCCGGTGCGGAGCCAAACAACTGGGGCTCTGCTTTCTCCGGCCCCGCCTGGGAGTACGACGCGCAGACGGGGGAGTACTACCTACACCTGTTCTCCAGGAAGCAGCCGGACCTCAACTGGGAAAACCCGGACGTGCGGGCCGCCATCTACGACATGATGAACTGGTGGCTGGACCGGGGTGTGGACGGCTTCCGGATGGATGTCATCAACTTCATTTCCAAGGAGCAGTCGCTGCCGGACGGGCCAATGGCCGAAGGCATGCTGTACGGCGACGGCGGCCGGTACTTCATCTGCGGGCCCCGCATCCACGAGTTCCTGCAGGAGATGCACCAGGAAGTCTTCGCCGGGCGGGACAAGGAATTGCTCACGGTGGGCGAGATGCCCGGGGTGACGGTGGAGGACGCCGCCCTCTTCACCGATCCCGGACGCCAGGAAGTGGACATGGTCTTCCAATTCGAACACGTGGCCCTGGACCAGGAGGGCGGCAACAAATGGCGGCCCAAGAAGCTGCTGCTCACCAACCTGAAGAAGTCCCTGGGCCGCTGGCAGGAAGGCCTCGCGGAGCGCGGCTGGAACAGCCTCTACTGGGGCAACCACGACCAGGCCCGTGCCGTGTCCCGGTTCGGCGACGACGGCCAGCACCGGGAGCTGTCGGCGAAGATGCTCGCCGCAGTCCTGCACCTGCACCGCGGCACGCCGTACGTCTACCAGGGTGAAGAGCTGGGCATGACCAACATGGCGTTCGGCGCCATCAGCGACTACCGCGACATCGAAGTCCTCAACCACCACCGCGAAGCCACCACGCACCTGGGCCACACCGACGCGGAGGTTCTCGCTGCCCTGGCGCCGCTGAACCGGGACAACGCCCGGACACCCGTGCAGTGGGACGCCAGCCGGCATGGCGGCTTCACCACCGGGGCACCCTGGATAGCCGTGAACCCGAACGCGAACACGATCAACGCCGCCGCACAGGTTGACGACCCCGACTCCGTCTTCAGCTTCTACCGCAAGGTGATCGCCCTCCGGCACGCGGACCCCGTCGTGGCCTACGGGGATTTCAGCATGCTGCTTCTCGACGACGAACACGTCTACGCGTTCAAACGCTCGCTTCCGGAAGCGGAACTGCTGGTGCTGGGCAACTTTTCGGGGACCGGCCGGACGGCGGAGGTCGACGACGGCACCCGGGTTGATGGCGGCCGGGGAACGGCGGAACTGGTGCTGGGCAACTATCCGGCGGACCCCGGCGAACTGCAGCCGTTGGGTCTGCGTCCCTGGGAGGTGAAGGTCTTCCGCCGGAACCTTTAGCAGGGGCGCGGGGCCCGCCGGCCCCAGGTCAGGGCGCCAGACGGTCGCCGGGCCGGTGGACCCGGAACCAGCGGTGGCCGTACCGTCCCAGCTCAACGGTGAACCCGCCGTCGGCCTCCAACGGAACGTTCCCGCCGTCGAACAGGTCCAGCAGGATGGCGTCCCTGAAAGCCCGCGGCGGACTGTCCCCGGACCCGACGTTCGCGGCGACCTTGACCGGCGCCTCACGGAAGTTGTGCAGCAGCACCACCGTGGCCTCCGCCGAGCTGCAGCGGTGCGCAAACACGGCCGGCTCCGGCTGTTCGAGGACGGCGAACTCGCCCCAGCCCAGCTCCGGCGATTCGCGGTACCGCTGGATGAGCGTGACCATGAAGTTCCACAGCGACTCGGGGTCCCGTTTGGCGCTGGCCGCGTTGACCTTTTCCGGGCCATACTCCCCGCGGGGCAGCGGGACCACCAGCTCGGACACCTTGGCACTTGAGAAGCCGCCGTTCTTTTCGTCGTTCCACTGCATGGGCGTGCGGACGGCGGCGCGGCCCTTCTGCCGCAGGTCCTCGCCCATGCCGATCTCCTCGCCGTAGAAGAGCACCGGTGTGCCGGGCAGGGAGAACATCAGGGAGTAGACCATCCGGATCCGGTCGGCGTCGCCGTCCAGCATCGGCGGCAGCCGGCGCCGCAGACCCCGGCCGTAGAGCTGCATGTTCTTGTCCGGTCCGAACGCGGCGAAAACCTCCTCCCGCTCGCCGTCCCTGAGCTTGTCCAGCGTGAGCTCGTCATGGTTGCGCACGAACATTGCCCAGTGGTTGTCCGGGTGCAGCCGGGGGCGTGTCTTCAGCGTCTCGGCCAGCGGCCGGGCGTCCTGCCGGGCGAGCGAGAGGTAAATGTGCTGCATGGACATGAAGTCGAACTGCATGTTCAGCTCGTTGCCTTCGGCGCCGCCGAAATACTCCAGCTGGTCCTTGTACGGAAGGTTCACCTCCCCCAGCAGCACCGCGCCGCCGTTGCGCCGGTTGACGAAGCTGCGCAGGGCGCTGAGGTAATCATGCGGATCGATGTTGGCCGCCTCGTCCTTGGGCGCGCCGCGGGTCTCCAGGAAGAACGGCACCGCATCCAGCCGGAAACCGTCGAGCCCGAGCTCCAGCCAGAGGCCCATGGCCTTGGCGATCTCGTTGCGCACCTTGGGGTTGGTGACGTTCAGGTCCGGCTGGTGCTCCATGAACATGTGCAGGTACCACTCGCCGGTGGCATCGTCCTGCGTCCAGATGGAGGTCTGTTCGCCCGGGAACACCACTTCGGAGGACGTGTCCGGCGGCGGATCGCTCCGCCAGACGTAGTAGTCCCTGTACGGGTTGTCCACCGACTTGCAGGCCTCGACGAACCAGGGGTGCTGGTTGGAGGTGTGGTTGACCACGAAGTCGGCGATCACCCGGATGCCCCGGTCCTTCGCGGTGCGGATGAACTCCACGAAGTCGCCCAGCGTGCCGAGCCGGCGGTCGACGTCGAAGAAGTCCGTGACGTCGTAGCCGTCGTCCCGGTCGGGGGAAGGGTAGAAGGGCATGAGCCAGATGCAGTTCACGCCCAGCGCCGCCAGGTAGTCCACGCGCTGGGTCAGGCCGCTTAAATCGCCGGTGCCGTCGCCGTCGTGGTCAAAGAAGGTTTCCACGTCCAGGCAGTAGACGACGGCGGTTTTCCACCACAGGTCCGATGTCTCCGCGATGTTCATGCCACCGGCACCTTGCGCAGCTGCGGCAGGACGCTGTCTGCGAAGGCGTCGATGAACGGCGCCTGCTCCTGCCCCACGAAGTGGAGGTACAGCTCGTCGAAGCCGAGGTCCAGATACTCGCCCAGCCACTGCACGTGGCGGTCCAGGCTGGCGGACACGTTCACCGATTTCCGGATCTGGGCCTCCCCGACGTCGGCGCTGACGCCGTCGAAGTGCGCCGCCGTCGGCAGGTCCCAGGGGATGGGCGGGGCGAAGACATTCGAACGCCACTGGTCCAGGGCAATGGCGACGGCGTCCTCCTCGCGGGGAGCCCAGGACAGGTGGATCTGCAGCACGGCCTTCCCTTTGCCGCCTTCGGCCCGGTACGCCGCCAGCATTTCAGTGAGCTTTTCGGCCGGCTGGTTCACCGTCACCAGGCCGTCTGCCCAGCCGGCGGCACGGCGGGCGGTCTCCACGCTGATGGCCGGCGCGATCAGGGGCGGCGGGGGCGAGGGCACATCCCAGATCCGCGCCTGCTCCACGGTGACCAGGCCGTGGTGTGTCACCTCCTCGCCGGCGTGTAGCCGGCGGATGACGTCCACGCACTCCTCCAGCCTTTGCTGGCGGGTTTCCTTCAGCGGCCAGGGGTCACCCGTGACGTGCTCGTTCATGTTCTCGCCGCTGCCCGGAGCCATCCAGAACCGGCCGGGAAACATGGATGCCAGTGTGGCCGAGGCGTGGGCAATGATGGCCGGGTGGTACCGCTGCCCCGGCGCGGTTACCACGCCGAAGCGCAGGCCGGTCGTGGCCAGGGCAGCCCCCAGCCAGGACCACGCGAAACCCGAATGCCCCTGCCGCGCCGACCACGGTTCGATGTGGTCCGAGCACATGGCGGCGTCGAAGCCGGCCTCCTCGGCACGTTGGACGTCCTTCAGGAGCTGGCCGGGGCTGATCTGTTCGTGCGAAGCGTGGAAACCGATAGCTGCCATCGTTAATGTCTACCGGCGGGCGGTGGCCATGTCGAGGGTGGGGCTACTCGAGGTGGGGGGACTGGGGCGGCGGTCGGGGGGTGGCGCCCGGGCGGGTGCCGGGCAAGAATGGGGCCTATGCAGCTGCCGGTCATGCCCCCTGTCGCCCCGATGCTGGCCAAATCGGTCGGTGCCATCCCCGAAGGCCGCCTGAGCTACGAGCCGAAGTGGGACGGATTCCGCTCCATCATTTTCCGCGACGGCGATGACGTGGAGATCGGCAGCCGCAACGAGAAGCCGATGACGCGCTACTTCCCCGAGCTCGTGGAGGCGCTGAAGGCCAACCTGCCGCCCAAATGCGTGCTTGATGGCGAGATCGTCCTGGTGGGTGCCTCCGGGGACCGGCTGGACTTCGACGCCCTGCAGCAGCGGATCCACCCTGCCGCCAGCAGGGTCAAGATGCTCTCCGAGCAGACGCCGGCGAAGTTCGTGGCGTTTGACCTGCTGGCCCTCGGCGACGAGGACTTCAGCGGCCGTCCGTTCGCCGAGCGGCGGGCGGCCCTGGAACAGGCCTTCGCCTCCGCCAGCGCCCCGGTCCACCTGACCGCCGCCACGCAGGATCCGGAGCTGGCCGGGAAGTGGTTCCACCAGTTCGAGGGCGCCGGCCTGGACGGGATCATCGCCAAGCCGCTGGACGGGCCGTACCAACCGGACAAGCGTGTGATGTTCAAGATCAAGCACGAACGGACCGCCGACTGCGTCCTGGCTGGCTACCGCGTGCACAAGAGCGGTCCGGACACGATCGGGTCGCTGCTGCTGGGCCTGTACAAGCCCGACGGCGAACTCGCCAGCGTGGGCGTGGTGGGGGCGTTTCCGATGAAGCGGCGCAAGGAGCTTTTTGAGGAACTCCAGCCCCTGGTCACCAGTTTCGACGAGCACCCGTGGGCCTGGGCCAAGCAGGAGGAGGGTGCCCGGACACCCCGCAATGCCGAGGGCAGCAGGTGGAGCGCTGGCAAGGACCTGTCCTTCACGCCCTTGAGGCCCGAACGGGTGCTGGAAGTGAAATACGACCACATGGAAGGCGAGCGGTTCCGCCACACGGCGCAGTTCGTGCGCTGGCGCCCGGACCGGGACCCGGAGTCCTGCAACTTTGAACAGCTCGAGGAACCGGTGAAGTTCGACCTCGCCGAGGTGCTCGCCACCTGAGGGACTGTTAAGACCCCGACGTCGGCCCGCCGTCGTGACCTTCTTTCAACCCAAAACGGCCCAAAACGCGGCGACCCGCCGGTCGTGACCCGGTTTTGGGGGCAAACGGGGTCACGACGGCGGGACGCACCTTGATCAGGCGGACTCCTTGAGTTGGGCTACTTTAGCCCGAGCTCCTTGGTGGGCACCTTGAAGGTTTCCTTGGCCGTCAGGGCCGAGATGGCGGCGATGCCGCAAATGATCGCGGTGAAGATGCTGATCTGCACCCAGCCGCCGGGCTTGATGCCGCCCATGGCCGCGACGATGGCCGGGGCGAAGCCGGCCATGAGGAAGCCGAGCTGCGTGCCGATGGCCAGGCCGGAGAAGCGGACCTTGGTGCTGAACATCTCGGCGTAGAAGGAAGGCCAGACGGCGTTTGAGGCCGCGTAGCCGCAGGAGAAGAATCCGATGGCTGCCAGGAACATCAGCGGGACGTTGCCGGACTCGAGGCTCAGCAGGAACACCGGCGTGAGGATGGCGCTGGCCACGGCGCCGTAGATGAAGACGGGCTTGCGGCCGATCCGGTCCGACAGCCTGCCGAACAGGGGCTGGGTGCCGAGGGCCACGAGGTTCGCTCCGACCACGAGCCACAGGGTGGTGGTGCCGTCCACGCCGGCAACGGTCTTGGCGTAGCTGATGGCCAGGGTGCCGAAGACAGTGGAAACGGCGGCGATGAAGGCGCAGGCGACAACGCGGAGGACGTCGCGCCAGTGGTGCTTCAGCAGATCGGCTACAGGCAGCTTGGCGATCTGGGCGGACTTCTGG
This sequence comes from Arthrobacter globiformis, assembly GCF_030815865.1. Classification (NCBI taxonomy): domain Bacteria; kingdom Bacillati; phylum Actinomycetota; class Actinomycetes; order Micrococcales; family Micrococcaceae; genus Arthrobacter; species Arthrobacter globiformis. The sequence goes on along the minus strand of NZ_JAUSXI010000001.1, from coordinate 152,980 downwards.
GCTTCGGCGAATGCGGGCGGCTCGTGCAGCGTGCGCCGGATGAAGAATGCCACCACGACAATCGCGGCGCTGAGCCAGAACGGGATGCGCCAGCCGATGCCGTACTTGACTTCATCAGGCAGGGCAAGCACGGGGATGAAGGCGAGGGCGGCGAGGATCTGGCCGCCCTGGGTACCGGTGAGGGTCCAGGAGGTAAAGAAGGAGCGTTGGTTGTCCGGTGCGTGTTCCAGGGTCATGGAGGAGGCGCCGGCCTGCTCGCCCGCTGCGGACAGGCCCTGGCAGAGGCGAGCCAGCACCAGCAGCGCGGGGGCCCACCAGCCGACGGTGTTGAAGTCCGGCAGGCAGCCGATGACGAAGGTGGAGGCGCCCATCAGCACCAGGGTGAACATGAGGACCTTCTGGCGGCCCACCCGGTCACCGAAATGGCCCAGGATGACGGCACCGATGGGCCGTGCGATGTAAGCGAAGCCAAACGTCGCGAAGGACATGATGGCGGCATTGGCGTCAGCGTTCGGGAAAAACACGTGGGGGAAAATCAGTGCGGCTGCCGAGCCGAAGATAAAGAAGTCGTAGTACTCGACGGCGCTGCCGAGGAAGCTGGCAAGAGCTGCCTTCTTCGGTGTCCCGGCCGGGGCAACAGTGCCCGGCGTCGTGGACGGGATTGTCTGGCTCATGGTGTTCCTTCAGTGTGACGACATTGTCGCGGATGTATCGGGAGGATCGCAGCCGCCGTCCTTGTTGGGGGAAAGGGGCGGCTGGAGGTCCTTGGAAAGACCCGGACTAAGTATCCGCATGGTGAGAGCTACTTGTGCGATACAGCAACTATGACTGTGAGGGCAGTCACCTGTCAAGAAGCTTGCCCACGATCTAGAAATAGCTCTCACATTGTGGCAACATCGAGGTATGAGTGTGAACGAAGCCATAGGCGGCACTGCGGCCGCAGATACCCCCGCCGAAGAAATAAAACCCGCAAAGGGCGAATCCCGCACCGACATGGTGGGCAAGGCGCTGGGCCTGCTGGTCCTGCTGGGGGACGAGCCCCGCGGGGCCAGCGCGGCGGAGCTTTCCCGGCGCGCCGACCTTCCCTTCAGCACCACCTACCGGCTTCTGGGCTCGCTCACCCGCGACGGGTTTGTGGACTACGAGCCGGACGGCCGCCGGTACCACCTCGGCCTGCGCATCTTCCAGCTGGGCCAGCGGGTCTCCAACCACCACGGCTTTGCCGGTACGGCACTGCCCATCCTGCGCCGGGTCACCGAAGAGACGGGGGAGGCCACCATCCTGTCCGTCCGCGACGGCATCCACCACCTGACCGTGAACAAGGTGGACGGCCCGCAGACCTTCCGTGTGACCAGCGACCCCGGGCACCTCGGCGCCCTCCACACAACGTCCGTCGGCAAGGCGCTCGTGGCCTTTGCCGAGGACGAGGACCGCGAACGGCTGCTCGAGGAGCTCCCGCTGGAGCCGCTGACCAGCCTGTCCATCACCGGCCGGGACGCTTTCCGTGCCGAGATCGAGCAGGTCCGGCGCCAGGGGTATGCCGTGATGGATGAGGAGAACGAGCTGGGGATGCGGGCAGTGGCGGTGCCGGTCTTCAATTCGCAAGGCATCGCCTTCGCCTCCCTGGCCACCGCCGTGCCGGTATTCCGGCTCAGTATGGAGCAGCTTGTGGCGCTGGTTCCCCTGCTGCAGGCGGCCGCCGTCGAGCTTTCCGCCCGGTTGCCCCAGCGCTAAATGTCCATTGTTCGCATCTAGAACATGAGTGCATCATATGAACTTTTCCTGTACTGTTATCCGTATCACCCGGCCAGCACGGGGCGCAGCAAGCGCCCAAGCCGGCCGAGTGCCGTTGTCAAAGGAGCCGCACGCATGAGCAATCGAACCGAGTCCTACCTCATAGGACTTGTCGGGGATGGCGTGATGCCGTCGCTCTCGCCCCATATGCACGAGCGCGAAGGCGACGTCCAGGGCGTCCGCTACCTCTACCGGCCCATCGACCTGCACGAGCTCGACCTGCCGGCCACCGCCGTCGGCGACCTGCTGCAAAGCGCCTACCGGATGGGCTTCAACGGCCTGAACATCACGCACCCTTGCAAGCAGCTGGTCCTCGAGCACCTCGACGAGATTGCCCCCGATGCCGAACGGCTGGGCGCCGTCAACACGGTGGTGATCCAGGACGGCCGGTTCATCGGCCACAACACAGACTTCTCCGGCTTTGCCGCCGCCCTGGCCTCCGGACTTCCGGACGCCAAGTTGGACCGCGTGGTGCAGCTGGGGGCGGGCGGCGCCGGATCCGCCGTCGCCTATGCCCTGCTCACGGCCGGCGTGCAGACGCTGGAACTCGTGGACATGGATCCGGCGCGCTGCGCCGAACGTGCCGCCGAACTGGCCGGCTTCTTCCCCGACCGCACCGTCACCGCGCGCACGACGGCGGAGCTGCCGCAACTGATGCCCGCCGCCGACGGCCTGGTGCACTGCACCCCCGTGGGCATGGCCGCCCACCCGGGCACGCCGCTGGACATGGCGCTCGTGGAACCCCGGCACTGGGTGGCGGACATCGTCTACCGCCCCATCGAAACGGAACTCGTCCGCGAAGCGCGGGCAAAGGGCTGCCAGGTGCTGGACGGCGGACGCATGGCCGTGGGCCAGGCAGCTGACTCCTTCCGGATCTTCACCGGAATCGAGCCCGACGCCGAGCGGATGCGCGCCCACTTCCTGGAACTCATCGCCGCTGAAGAGGTGGCCGTCTGATGCGCACCGGAATCGCCACCGTCTGCCTCTCCGGCACGCTGAAGGAAAAGATGCAGGCCTGCGCCATCGCAGGCTTCGACGGCATCGAAATCTTCGAGCAGGACCTCGTTACCTCATCGCTCAGCCCCGAGGACGTCCGCAAGATGGCCGCGGACCTGGGCCTCACGCTGGACCTTTACCAGCCGTTCCGGGACTTCGACAGCGTGACCGAGGACCTGCTGGCAGCCAACCTCCGCCGGGCCGAGGCCAAGTTCCGGCTCATGTCCCGGCTGGGCATGGACACCATCCTGGTCTGCACCAACGTCGCTACCGCCACGATCGACGACGACGACCTCCGGGCCACACAGCTCGCCGCCCTGGCGGACCTCGCGGGCGAGCACGGCGTCAAGGTCGCCTACGAGGCCCTCGCCTGGGGCAAGTACGTCAACGACTACGAACACGCCCACCGCCTCGTCGAGATGGTGGACCACCCCAACCTCGGCACCTGCCTGGACTCCTTCCACATCCTGTCCCGGGACTGGGACACCGCGTCGATCGAAAACATCAACGCGGACAAGATCTTCTTCGTGCAGGTGGCCGACGCCCCCAAGCTCTCCATGGACGTGCTCTCCTGGAGCCGGCACTACCGTGTTTTCCCGGGTGAGGGCCAGTTCGAGCTCGCCAAGTTCATGGGCCACGTGGTCCGCGCCGGCTATACCGGGCCGGTGTCGCTGGAGGTCTTCAACGACGTCTTCCGCCAGTCCGACGTCGAACGCACGGCCGTCGACGCGATGCGCTCGCTGATCTGGCTGGAGGAGCAGAGTGCCAAGTGGCTGGACGCGAACGCGCCGGTGGCCAACGGAACCGCAGCGGGCGCCGCTGGCACTGCCCGCCGTCGTTATCCGATGGAACTGGCAACGCTCCCGCAGGTGGCAGAGCCCGCCGGCTTCAACTTCGCCGAGGTCAAGGCCGCGGACACCGGGGTGCTGGAAAAGGTGCTCGGCCAGCTCGGCTTCGAGTTTAACGGACGCCACCGCACCAAGGACGTCCAGCTCTGGACCATGGGCCACGCCCGGGTGATCATCAACGAACAGGCCCCCGCCGCGGCCGAACCCGCCATCGCCGCCCTGGGATTCGACGTCGACTCCCCGGTGATTGCCTCCGCCCGCGCCCAGCAGCTCAAGGCCCCCGTGGTTCCCCGGAAGAGCCAGGCCAACGAGGAAGTGTTCCAGGGCTTCGCCGCCCCCGACTCCACCGAGATCTTCCTGTGCCAGGGCAGCCCAGACGGCACCGCGGCCTGGACTGCTGAATTCGGGCAGGGTCTTGAAGTCCCGTCCGGTGCCCGGAACGCTGTGATCGACCACGTGAACCTCGCGCAGCCCTGGCAGCACTTCGATGAGGCCGTCCTCTTCTACACGAGCGCCCTGGCGCTCGAGCCGCAGCCGTATGCCGAGGTCGCCAGCCCCAGCGGGCTGGTCCGCTCCCAGGTCATGCAGACCTCGGACCGGGACGTGCGCCTCGTGCTGAACCTGGCCCCCGTCATCCAGCAGGAGGGCGCGGACTCGGGAACGGCCTCACGGAAGACCTACCAGGAGCACATCGCCTTCGCGGTGGATGACCTGGTGGCAACCGCCCGCGCCGCCCGCGACCGGGGACTGGCCTTCCTGCAGATTCCGGAGAATTACTACGAGGACCTGGACGCCCGCTTCGACCTCGACCCCGGTTTCCTGGACACGCTCCGGGACCTCAACCTGCTGTACGACCGCGACGCCGACGGCGAGTTCCTGCACTTCTACACCGCCACGGTGGGAAGCGTGTTCTTCGAAATGGTGGAACGCCGCGGCAACTACGACGGCTACGGAGCCCCCAACGCGCCGGTGCGCCACGCCGTCCAGTACGACCACCTGCATGACCTGACCCAAACCAACCACTAATTGCCCAACCACAGATTGAAAGGAGGCTGCTGTGCCTGAAGACGTTAATCTCGCAACGTACAACGCCGACGCGCTGACCGAGGACCTGTCGGACGCAGTACCCGCAACCCCGGCCGCCGCCCCGACGGACGTCCCCGCTGCAGCGCAGCGCGTGGAAACCCAGCAGGATCTCAGCGCGGAGATCAAGGCCCTCGGAGACGCCTACGCCAATGTGCTGAAGGACGGCGCGGCGCCGGAAACGCAGCCGCGCCTGGACTTCGCGCCGTACCGCAGCAGCATCCTGCGCCACCCCACCAAGAGCCTGCACCATGCGGACCCGGAAACGATCGAGCTGTACTCCCCGGCGTTCGGCCACCAGGACGTGCACGCCCTGGAATCGGACCTGACCATCCAGCACAACGGCGAACCGCAGGGCGAACGGATTATCGTCGCTGGCCGCGTGCTCGACGGCGACGGCCGCCCGGTCGCAGGCCAGTTGGTAGAGATCTGGCAGGCCAACTCCTCCGGCCGCTACATCCACAAGCGCGACCAGCACCCGGCACCGCTGGACCCCAACTTCACCGGTGTTGGCCGGTGCATCACCGGCCCGGACGGCTCCTACCGCTTCACCACCATCAAGCCGGGCGCCTACCCGTGGAAGAACCACCTCAACGCCTGGCGTCCCGCGCACATCCACTTCTCGCTGTTCGGCCAGGAATTTACCCAGCGGATCGTGACGCAGATGTACTTCCCAGGCGACCAGCTCTTCCCGCTGGACCCGATCTACCAGTCGATCGTGGACCAGGATGCGCGCGACCGTCTTGTGGCCAACTACGACCACGACCTGACCCAGCCGGAATGGGCGCTGGGCTACAACTGGGACATCGTCCTGACGGGTTCCAAGCGGACCTGGACCGAGAACGAGGCGCTGGGCGCGGAAGGCGATGACCATGAGTAACTCCACCAAGCTTGTTCCCACCCCGGGCCAGACCGTGGGCCCGTTCTACGGCTACGCCCTGCCCTATGAAAAGGACCGCGAACTGCTGGCCCCCGGATCCGCGGGCTCCATCCGCCTCCAGGGCACCGTGTACGACGGCGCAGGGCACCCGATTCCGGACGCCATTCTCGAAATCTGGCAGCCGGATGCGGAGGGCAACATCGTTCACCGGACCGGCTCGCTGGTACGCGACGGCTACACCTTCACGGGTTTCGGCCGCAGCTCCGTGGGCAACAGCGGCGTCTACACGTTCACCACGGTGAACCCGGGACCCACCGAACCCGGCGCGGCACCCTTCATCTCCGTCGTCATTTTTGCCCGCGGCCTGATGAACCGCCTCTTCACCCGCGTTTACCTGCCGGAGAACGAGGAGGCGCTGGCCAAGGATCCGCTGCTGTCCTCCCTGGATCCCGAGCGCCGCAGGACGCTGATCGCGCGCCGCGATGCCGACGGCGGCCTCACCTGGGACATCCGCCTGCAGGGTGAAGGCGAAACCGTCTTCCTCGACTTCGAGGGAACCGGAACCGGGGGCGCCACAAAGTGACCGGGTTCCAGGCAGTGGGCACCGGCGGCGGGCTTTACGGCGACGTCGGGCTACTCAGTCCTGTGTCGGCGTCGCCCCTCGTGGCAGCACTGACCGGTGACCGGGCCGTCCTCGCGGCGATTCTCGCCGTCGAGGCCGGCTGGGCCGCGGTGCTGGAGCAGCATGACCTCGCTCCCGCCGGTTCCGCTGGCGTGGTGGCCCACGCTGCCGACGCCTCCCGGTACGATCTTGCCGATATTTCCCGCCGTGCTCAGGGCGGCGGAAACCCAGTGATCCCGCTGCTGGCCGACCTCCGGGCCCAGGTCAAGGCGCTGGACACAGCCGGCGTCAGTGCAGCAAAAGCCGTGCACACCTCGCTGACCAGCCAGGACGTAATGGACACGGCGCTGATGCTGGTGGCCCGCAACACCCTTGCGGCGCTGCTCGCCGACGTGAAAGGTACGGCGGCGGTGCTTGCCCGCTTGGCCGAGCAGCATGCGGACACGCTGTGCGTCGGCAGGAGCCTGACCCAGCACTCGCTGCCGTTCACGTTCGGGCTTCGGGCGGCGCAGTGGTTCCATGGGCTGGCAGCGGCGGGGCGCCGGCTCGAGGCGCTGGAGCTGCCGGTGCAGTTCGGCGGCGCGGCGGGCACGCTGGCCGCCGGCACTGTGCTTACCTCCAGCTCAGCCACGGACCCCTTTGCACTCTCTGACGCTTTGGCCGCGCAGCTGGGCCTCGCCGCCCCGCCGGCACCGTGGCACACCAACCGGCTGGCCGTGACGTCGCTGGGTGACGCAATCGCCTCCGTGGTGGACGCGCTCGGCAAGATCGCCGCGGATGTCCTGTTCCTGAGCCGTCCTGAAGTGGCCGAGGTTGCCGAACCCCGCGCGCCCGGCCGGGGAGTTTCCTCGGCGATGCCGCAGAAGCAGAACCCGGTGCTGTCCGTGCTGGTCCGCAGCGCCGCCCTGCAGGCCCCGGGCCTGGCTGCACAGCTGCACCTTGCCGCCGCCACCTTCAACGACGAACGCCCCGACGGTGCCTGGCACACCGAATGGCCGGCCCTGCGCCAGCTGCTCGCCCTGGCTCTCGGCGCCGCCGGCCACATGCGGGAACTCGCGGAGGGATTGCAGGTCTTCCCCGACGGCATGCGGAAGAATCTGGACCTGTCCGGCCCGCTGCTGCTCAGCGAAGGCGTGTCCGCCGCGGTGGCGCCGCTACTTTCTGCTGACGAACCGGGCGCTAACGGACCTGGCGGTGACGGGAAGCAGCAGCTGCAGGCCGTCGTCGACAAAACGCTGCAGGCGCCGGCGGCCCGAACAGGCTGCCACCTACCGCCGGCTGCTGCGCGAGGCCGTCCCCTCGGACAGACTCTCCGACGCACAGCTGGAGGAACTGCTCGACCCCGCCAGCTACCTGGGGCAGGCAGCCGAGATCTCGCGGCGGATCCTGGCGGCTTTCCCGGATTTTGCGCTTACTTCAACCGAACCAGACGGAAACGGAGCTTCCCGTGGCTAAACCAGCAGTGAAGGCAGTGCTGCTTTCCCCCCAGCGTGCGCTGGGGGACAAACCCCTCCTGATCGTCGGGCCGTCGCTCGGCACCTCCTCGGTGCTGTGGTCCCAAGCAGGCTCACTCCTGGGCAACGACTTCGACGTCGTCGCCTGGGACCTGCCCGGCCACGGCGTCTCTGCCGCCGCCAGCGAAACCTTCAGCGTCGCGGACCTGGCGGACGCTGTCGTCGAGCTTGTCGACTCGATCGCCCCCGGTGAGAGGTTTCACTACGCTGGCGTGTCCCTGGGCGGGGCCACCGGCCTGCAGCTGGGCATCAAGCACGCCGACCGGCTCAAGAGCCTCTCCGTGCAGTGCTCCGGCGCCAAGCTGGGCACCCCCGAGGGCTGGCTGGAACGCGCCGAGACCGTACGCAGCCAGGGCACCGCCGTGATGATCCAGGGCTCGGCCGAACGCTGGTTCGCGCCCGGGTTCATGGACCGCGAACCCGAACTCAGCAGCCGGCTCCTGCACTCCCTGCGCGACGCCGACCGCTTCAGCTACGCCTTCTGCTGCGAGGCCCTGGCCGCCTTCGATGTCCGCGACCAGCTCGGCAGCATCACCGTCCCCACCCAGGTTGTGGCGGGCGCGCACGACGGCGTTGCGCCGCCGGCGATGGCCGAAGAAGTGGCGGCCGGAATCACCGCCGGAGGCGGCACCGCTTCTGCGGCCACCCTTGAGGGCGTGGCGCACCTGGCGCCCGCCGAGGCACCTGGCCACGTGGCCGAGCTGATGCGGAGCCTCATTTCCTGGGCCGAAACGCGCGGAGCAGCGAAATGAGCGGCGCCGAACGCCACGGGGTGGTCCAGCCGGACGCCACCAGCCAGGAGATTTACGACGGCGGTATGGTGGTCCGGCGCGAAGTGCTCGGCGACGCCCACGTCGACCGGGCCAACGCCAAGAAGGACGCCTTCACCGAGGACTTCCAGGACATGATCACCCGCATCGCGTGGGGCGGCATCTGGACCCGCCCGGGCCTGCCCCGCCAGATGCGCTCCGCCGTCACCATCACCGCCATGGTGGCGCACGGGCACTGGGAAGAACTGGCCATGCACATCCGCGCGGCCATAACCAACGGATTGAGCAGGGACGAGATCAAGGAGATCCTGCTGCAGACCGCCATCTACTGCGGAGTTCCCTCCGCCAACACCGCCTTCAAGACAGCCCAGCAGGTCTTCCATGACATGGACAGCACCGCAATGGACAGCGCCGGGCTCGGCAACACCCCCACCCCACCCAACTAGGTAGCAGCAGAGGGCGTTCTGAGCCCTCAGAACGCCCTGATGTGCTACCCAGTTGGGCCAGAGAATTTGAGGATTTCATGAACCAGGCATTTGTATACGACGCCGTACGCACGCCGTTCGGAAAGTTCGGCTCCGGCCTCGCCGGGGTCCGTCCGGATGACCTTGCCGCGCATGTGATCGGCGAGTCCGTGAAGCGCGCGCCCGGTTTGGACGTGGAGCGGATCGACGAGGTGGTCTTCGGCAACGCCAACGGCGCCGGCGAGGAGAACCGCAACATCGCCCGCATGGGCACGCTGCTGGCCGGTCTTCCGGTCTCGATCCCGGGCACCACGGTGAACCGGCTGTGCGGCTCGTCGCTGGATGCGGCGATCATCGCGTCCCGGCAGATCAACGCCGGCGACGCGGATCTGCTGTTGGTGGGCGGTGCCGAGTCGATGTCGCGGGCGCCGTGGGTGCTGCCCAAGACGGAGAAGCCCTACCCGGCCGGGGACATGACCCTGGCGTCCACCACGCTGGGTTGGCGCCTGGTGAACAAGGCCATGCCCAAGGAATGGACCATCTCCCTGGGCGAGGCCACCGAACGGCTGCGCGAAAAGTACGGCGTGACCCGCGAACAGCAGGACGAATTCTCCGCCAACTCGCACAACCTGTCCGCCGCGGCGTGGGACGAGGGTTTCTACGACAACCTCGTGGCCCCGGTTCCCGGCACGGACCTGGTCCGGGACGAAGGCATCCGCGCCGGATCCTCCACCGAGAAGCTGGCCGGCCTGAAGACGGTGTTCCGCACCGAGAACGGCACCGTCACCGCCGGCAACGCCTCCCCGCTGTCCGACGGCGCTTCCGCGGCCTGGATCGGGTCCGAGAACGCCGCCGGGCTGCTTGGGCTGGAGCCGCTGGCCCGGCTCGCGGGCCGCGGCGCGCACGGCAACGACCCCCAGTTCTTCGGCTTCGCCCCCGTGGAGGCGGCAAACAAGGCCCTCGCGAAGGCGGGCATCGGCTGGGACCAGGTGGGCGCCGTCGAACTTAATGAGGCGTTCGCCGCGCAGTCCCTGGCCTGCATCAACGCCTGGGGCATCGACCCGTCGATCGTGAACCGCCACGGCGGGGCGATCGCGATGGGCCACCCGCTGGGCGCCTCCGGCACCCGCATCCTGGGCACGCTGGCGCGGAGTCTGCAGGCCTCCGGTGAGCGCTGGGGTGTGGCGGCGATCTGCATCGGCGTCGGCCAGGGCCTCGCCGTCGTGCTCGAAAACGTGACCGCTTCTACAGGAAAGGCATAGGCGATGCTGAATTTCGTTGACACCGTCGGCGAGGCCGTCGCAGCCGTCAAGGACGGCTCCACCGTGATGATCGGCGGGTTCGGCAACGCGGGCCAGCCGTTCGAACTGATCGACGCGCTGCTGGACAGCGGCGCCACGGACCTGACCGTGGTGAACAACAACGCCGGCCAGGGCGACCAGGGCCTGGCCCTGCTGATCAAGGAAGGCCGGGTGAAGAAAATGATCTGCTCCTTCCCGCGGCAGTCCGACTCCTGGCACTTCGACGCGAAGTACAAGGCCGGTCAGATTGAGCTGGAACTGGTCCCGCAGGGCAACCTGGCCGAACGCATCCGCGCCGCCGGCGCCGGCATCGGCGGGTTCTTCACGCCCACCGGGTACGGCACCATGCTGGCCGAGGGCAAGGAAACCCGGATCATCGATGGCCGCGGCCAGGTCTTCGAGACCCCGATCCACGCCGACGTCGCGCTGATCAAAGCGCTGAAGGCCGACGGCGTCGGGAACCTGATCTACCGCAAGACGGCCAGGAACTTCGGCCCGATCATGGCCGCCGCGGCCAGGCACACCGTGGTCCAGGTCTCCGAGATCGTGCCCACCGGCGCGCTGGACCCGGAGAACATCGTGACCCCCGGCATTTACGTCAACAGCATTGTCCGTATCGATTCCAGCGGTGCTGCCGCCGCCGGCACCGCAGAACAGGTGGCCTGAGATGAGCCTTGTAGAAACGAGCATCCAGACGTCCGAAACGCCGCTGGGCCGCGACGACCTCGCCCGGATGGTGGCCCGCGACATCGCACCGGGGTCGTTCGTGAACCTGGGGATCGGCCAGCCCACCCTGGTGTCTAACTACCTCAAGCCGGAGCAGAACATCACGCTCCACACCGAGAACGGCATGCTGGGCATGGGACCGGTGGCCACCGGGGACCAGATCGACGGGGACCTCATCAACGCGGGCAAGATCCCCGTCACCGAGCTCCCGGGCGCGTCCTACTTCCACCACGCCGACTCGTTCGCGATCATGCGCGGCGGGCACCTGGACATCTGCGTCCTCGGCGCGTTCCAGGTATCCGCGACCGGTGACCTCGCCAACTGGCACACCGGCGCACCTGACGCCATCCCCGCGGTGGGCGGTGCGATGGACCTGGCCACCGGCGCCAAGGACGTGTTCGTGATGATGACCCTGCTGACCAGGGAAGGTGCCTCCAAGATCGTGGAAACCTGCACCTACCCGCTCACCGGCGTGGGCTGCGTAACCCGCGTCTACACCGACAAGGCAGTCTTCCTCACCGGACCCGACGGCGTCCGCGTCCGCGAAACCTTCGGCTGCACGCTCGAGGAACTCCAGGCCCTGGTGCCGGTTCCGCTCACGGCAGCCCCCGCCGTCGAGCACTAACCCGCTTCCGTTCCGCCTCGCTTCCTTTCGCCTGCTAGCGCGAACGGGCACTTGGCACCCCTGGCCCGCGCTCGGGCGGGGCCGGAAGTGTCCGCTCGCGCTTTGGTGGGGGCCGGAAGTGTCCGTTCGCGCCGATTAGGATTGGTAACCATGACCGACGCAGCAGCAGGGACCACGCCTCGCGCGGGCCGCCCGCCGAAGGACGGCGCGGCGCCGGCGGCCAGTGACCAGTATGTGCAGTCGCTCGCGCGCGGTCTCGCGGTGATCCGCGCGTTCGACACCGAGCATGCCGACATGACGCTCACCGAGGTGGCTGCCCGCACGGATCTCACGCGCGCCACGGCCCGGCGTTTCCTGCACACGCTGGTGGAGCTTGGCTACGTCCGGACCGACGGCAAGACTTTTGCGCTTACGGCCCAGGTGCTGCAGCTCGGCTACGCCTACCTTTCAGGTCTCTCCCTGCCGCAGCTGGCCCAGCCGCACCTTGAAGAGTTGTCGCTGAAGTTGGGGGAGTCGACGTCCGCAGCGGTGCTGGACGGGACCGATATCGCCTACATCGCCAGGGTTACCACGCGCCGGATCATGACGATCGGCATCACCGTGGGCACCAGGTTCCCCGCCTATGCGACGTCGATGGGCAGGGTGCTGCTCGCCGGGCTCCCGCCGGAGCAGCTGAAGGAATACCTGGCCGCGGCGGAGATCAAGCCGCTCACCCCCCGCGCCGTCGGCACGGTGAAGGACCTGCTGGCCGTCCTGGACAAAGTCCGGGCTCAGGGCTGGTGCCTTCTGGACCAGGAGTTAGAGCTGGGGCTGATGTCCGTGGCCGCTCCGGTTTACCACGGCCCGAAGGTGGTGGCGGCCGTCAACGTATCTCTGCAGGCACAGTCCGTGGCCGCCAAGCCCGATCGCGAGGCCTACCTCGAGTCCGTGCGCAAGGAAATCGTGGCCACGGCAGAGCGGATTTCGTCGGACTTCTCCAGCGGGCGGTAAGGAACGCCGGCGCCACCCACAAGCGGGTTCATTCCCGTTGGGGTCGTGAGCGGAAGTAGTTGTTGCGGGTCACCCTCCCGCCACGCGCCCTTGGGCCATAGACTCTAGCCAACTACGTGCAGCAGCGCCGCTCCGTTAATCCCGCCCCGGGCGGGAGCCACCAGAGCAGAAGCCGCTGCACCCGTTGGAAGGGAAGTGGCGGGTGAAGCTGGGCATAGCGCGGGAGCGCCGGGAAGGTGAACGGCGGGTGGCCGCGACGCCGGAAACCGTAAAGCAGCTGGCCGGACTGGGCTTGGAGGTGCTGATCGAATCCCGGGCGGGTGTTTCCGCCGGGCATGCAGACGACGAATACCGCCAAGCAGGCCGGCCACATCGTTTCCGACCTCGATCCCGCCGGGCTGGACATCCTGGCACACGTCCGCCCGTTGGAACTTCCGACGGCGACAGCCCTGAGACGCGGTGCAGTCACGGTTGGTCTGGCGTCGCCGTCGTCCGAACTCGCCACTGTCAGGGCGCTCGCCGAAGGCGGGGTCACGTCCTTCGCGCTGGAACTCGTGCCGCGCATTTCCAGGGCCCAATCCATGGACGCCCTGTCCTCGCAGGCCCTTGTGGCCGGCTACCGCTGCGTCCTCGAAGCCGCCATCCGCCTGCCCCGCTTCTTCCCGCTGTACATGACCGCCGCCGGAACCGTCCCGCCCGCGCGGGTGCTGGTGCTCGGCGTCGGCGTGGCCGGGCTGCAGGCGATCGGGACGGCGAAGCGGCTCGGCGCACGCGTCTCCGCCAACGACATCCGGCCCTCCTCCGCGGAAGAGGTCACGTCCATGGGCGGCACCTTCATCAAGCTGGACCTGGAAACCGCAGAGGCGTCCGGCGGGTACGCCCGTGAGCTCAGCGCCGACCGTGGTGCCCTGCAGCGCCAGCTGCTGGCACCGCACGTTGCCGATGCCGACGTGCTGATCACCACGGCGGCCGTTCCCGGCAGGCACGCCCCGCTCCTGGTGACCCGTGAAATGGTGCAGGGCATGCGCCCCGGATCGGTCGTCGTCGACCTCGCCGCGGAGTCCGGCGGCAACGTCGAGGGGTCCGTAGCGGGCCGGGACATCCACGTCCCCACCGCAGACGGAATGGGGACCGTCGCCGTCGTCGGCCTCAAGGACGCGCCGTCGGCCATGCCCACGGACGCCTCCCGGCTCTACGCGAAGAACGTGGCCAACCTGCTGGCGCTTATGACGAGGGACGGGGTTGTGGCCCCGGATTTCGACGACGACGTGATATCAGGTGCGTGCCTGACACACGACGGCGTGGTGCGGCACCCGCCAACGGCGGAGGCTCTCGCGGCTCTCGCCGGGGAGAACACGCCGGACGGCGCGTCAGGCGAGGCGCCACGGGACGCGTCAGAGGACATCGCCGACGAAACGGACAGCGAACTCGCAGACGAGTTGGCGAATGACCCAGTGAAGGCGTCAGAAAACGAAGGGGTGGTCTGATGGACGGCATCAGCCTGCTGACCATCACCGTGCTTGCGGTGTTTGTCGGCTTCGAAGTGGTGTCGAAGGTTTCCAGCACGCTGCATACGCCCCTGATGTCCGGTGCGAACGCGATTCACGGGATCATCCTGGTGGGTGCCATCATCGTCGCCGGCCAGGCCACGCACCCGTGGGTCCTCGCGGTGGCGCTGCTGGCGGTGGTGCTTGCCACGGCCAACCTGGTGGGCGGCTTTGTGGTGACGGACCGCATGCTGGAGATGTTCCGCGGCCGCAAGCCGGACAAACCGGCCCCACCCGGTGCCACGCGAGGTAAGACCAAGGAGAGCACGGAGGCCAAGCGTTGACCCTCCTGGATCCCAATGTCACCGCGCTGCTCTACCTCGCGGCGGCCGTCTTCTTCATCCTGGCGCTGAAGGGCCTTAACTCCCCGCGCACCGCCCGCCGCGGCAACCTCATCGGCGCCTTTGGTGCGCTGGTCGCCGTCATCACCGTCTTTTTCTCGACTCGGCTGGACAACGTCCCCCTGATCCTCGGCGCCATAGCGGTGGGGTCCGGCGTGGCAGCCCCCGTGGCCAGACGCGTCAAGATGACCCAGATGCCGCAGCTCGTCGCCCTCTTCAACGGGGTGGGCGGCGGCGCCGCCGCCCTCGTGGCGCTGCTGGAACTGCCGCATGCGGAGGACGCCTGGGTGCGCGTCGCCGTCGTCTTCACCCTGCTGGTGGGGGCGGTGTCCTTCGCGGGTTCCGCCGTGACGTTCGCGAAGCTGCAGGAGCTCATGACCACGCGCCCCGTGGTGTTCCCCGGCCTGCCGGTGATCATGGGCGCGGTGCTGCTTGCCGCCGTCGGTGCCGCGTCGGCCGTCGTACTGGGCGGCTCGCTGATTCTTGCGTTGCTGCTTCTGCTGCTGGGCCTGGCGGCCGGCGTGCTGCTGGTGCTGCCGGTGGGCGGCGCCGACGTGCCGATCGTCATTTCGCTGCTCAACGCCTTCACCGGCCTGGCGGTTGCGGCCTCGGGCCTGGTGCTGGGCAACGTGCTCCTGGTGGTGGCCGGCACGCTGGTGGGGGCGTCGGGCACCATCCTCACCCGGGCGATGGCCGCGGCCATGGGCCGCAGCGTGGCCGGCATCCTGTTCGGCGCGTTCCGGGGAGGTTCGACGGCGGGATCCACTGCCGTGAGCGACCGTCCGGTCCGCTCGTCCAGCCCGGAGGACGTGGCCGTGCTGCTGGGCTACGCCCAGCGCGTGATCATTGTCCCCGGTTACGGGCTGGCCGTCGCGCAGGGACAGCACACCGCGGCAGAGCTGGCGCTGGCCCTGGAGTCCCGGGGTACCCGCGTGGACTTCGCCATCCACCCGGTGGCGGGGCGCATGCCCGGGCACATGAACGTGCTGCTCGCCGAGGCCAACGTGCCTTACGAGTCGCTCAAGGAAATGGGTGAGATCAACGCCGAGTTCCGCACCGCCGACGTCGCGCTGGTGGTGGGCGCGAACGACGTCGTGAACCCCGCGGCCAAGACCACCGCCGGCTCACCGATCTACGGGATGCCGATCCTTGAGGTGGCGGACGCACGGCAGGTGGTGTTCCTTAAGCGCTCCATGCGCCCCGGGTTCGCCGGGATCGAGAACGACCTCATGTTCGAGCCGCAGACCACCCTGCTGTTCGGCGACGCAAAGGAGTCCCTGACGAAGGTGCTGGGCGCGGTGAAGGCCCTCTAGGGTGCAGCATCCGGGGTTTGTCCACACGCTCTCCGACACACCCTCGTTACTGAAATGTGACTTTTGGTGCACAAGTGCGATAGCCTCGGCCGGTGCCCTGGTTCCGCTCAGGGCATTCCCGGGCAGAATGCCGAGCCCTGCCGCTGACCGGGATCCGTTCGCTATGACCAACAGGCAGGGACGGGGGAACCACCTTAGTACCGGCCTTGCGCGCCAAGGCCTAGGGGTTAAGTCCAGACGCTTCGCCTAGAGGCGGGCAGGACCGGGTGACTCCCATCCGAACCCGACAGCTCACCCCGCAGGCATGGGAGAGGCAAATCAACCATGTCACGTAAGTCCATATCCGCACGCCATCGCGCCACCCCAACGACGTCCATCGCCCTGCAGGGCCTGTCGTATTCCCTTAAGTCCAACGCGGCCTCGGTTGCCAAGCCGGCGGCCGCCGCCGCCGTCGCTTCCGGACTTCTTTTCGGCGCCGGAGCACCCGCACACGCTGGTGCCTACGCTCCGGAGACGCCGGACGCTGCCGCTGCACAGTCGGCGACCGCCCCGGCCGCTGCTGCTGTGCAGTCCGCCGCTGGCCAGGCGCTGGCAGCCCCGGCCGCACCGGCGGCCCCCGCCCCGGCAAGCGGAGGATCTGCTGTTGCCGGCGCGTCGCACACCGTTGTGCCCGGTGACACCCTTGGTGCCATCGCAGCACGCCACGGAGTCAGCCTCGATACTCTTCTCGCAGAGAACGGCCTGTCCCTGGCGTCTGTCATTTACCCCGGTGACCAGATCCTCATCCCGGGACCAGGTGCAGCTGCAGCTCCCGCGGCTCCGGCAGCACCGGCCGTACCTGCGGCTCCGGCAGCCCCGGCTGCCCCCGCGCCCGCCGGCATGGGAATCTACAACGCCTCCGCGTCGATAACGCCGGCAGCAGCAACCGCTCCGACAGCGGCTGCAACCCAGTCAGCCAGCGGCGTGGGCGCAGCCATTGTGGCCTCTGCCCGGGCGCAGCTCGGCGCCACCCAGGACTGCACCATCTTGGTGGAACAGGCACTGCGCTCGGTCGGCAAGTCGGTCGGTGACCTCGCGCCCACGCAGTTCCACCAGTACGGCACCCCGGTCTCCGCCCCGCAGCCCGGTGACCTGATGATCAGCGCCGGACACGTCGGCGTCTACATCGGCAACGGGCAGGCCATCAGCAGCGGCATGAACGGCGTCAACGAAACCATCGTGCACCCGGCCTCCTGGCTCACCGGCTCCACCTACGTGCGGGTGAACGTCTAACAGCGGGTGAACGCCTGAGGGCGGTACGAAACACACAGCAGCGGCGGGTGCATCAGCACCCGCCGCTGCTGTGTTTGGTGGCTAGTTTTGGTGTGGTGGCAGGTCTTGGGCGGCGCGGACGACGGCGTTCGTCACCTCCGCGAGGCCCGGCGAGTCCAGTGTCCACACCTGCCAGTAGAGGCGTAGGTCCTCGCTCCACGCCGGGTCGAGTTCCACGAGTGAGTTCTCCTGGTCCTGCTGGTCCGGCACCATGCCCCAGCCCAGGCCGGCATGAATCGATTCGACGTACTGGACTGAATCGGGAATGAAGTGCTGTGGGGGAGTGGCATCGGGCGCGATGCGCGCGAGGACAGCGAGCTGGTGGGTGTCCTTCCTGTCGTACTGCATGACCGGGGCGACGGCGAGGGCTTCCGGGGTGGGGCCGTCGGGGAACCAGCGCGCTGCAAACTCGCGCGACGCCTTGGCCCTGTACACCATGGTGCCGAGAGCGCGAATCGTGCACCCCTGCACCGGTCGGGGATCAGCGGTGATCGCGCCTACTGCGTCGCCGGACCGCAGGAGGTCGGCTGTGGCATGCTCGTCGTCGCGCAGCAGCTCAAGGGCCACCCGGCCGCCGAGCGCGATCTCCCGGTAGGCCGCCGGCAGCCACGTCGCTATCGAGTCCGCATTAGCCACGATGGGAACCCTCAGCCGCTCGGCGCTCGGCCGCCTGCCGTCGTTCCTCTCCGTAGGTTCTGGCCCGCGCAGGCCAAGGACCGCCTCGTCGGCGAGGAGCAGCAGCTGGCGCGCTGAACGGAGGAGCTGCTCGCCCGCCGGCGTCGTCCGGACCGGCTTGAGGCGCCGCACCAGCACACTACCCACGGAGCGCTCGAGTGCCTTGATCCGTTGGCTCACGGCTGAGGGAGTGAGCCTGAGTTCCCCCGCCGCGGCGTCGAAGGTCTCGTGGTCGACGACGGCGGCAAGTGCCCTGAGTTGGTCAAGTTCCATGAAGACATCCTAATGAAACTACAGAAAAACTGAATTGTCTTTAAGGTTATCCGCCCGTACCTTCGAAGAATGCTTCCCTTCCTGACCGGGCTCGGAGCCGGCCTCAGCCTCATTGTCGCCATCGGAGCCCAGAACGCGTTTGTCCTTCGGCAGGGCCTCAAACGGGAGGCCGTCCTGCCGGTTGTTCTGGTATGCCTCGTCAGTGACGCGGTCCTGATCCTGGCCGGGGTCGCCGGGATCGGCGCGCTCATCCAGGGCGCGCCGGTGCTCCTGGCCGTGGTGCGGTGGGTCGGCATCGCGTTCCTCCTCGCCTACGCGGTCTTCGCCGCCCGGCGCGCCCTGCGGCCCGGGATTCTCAAGGCAGCTGATTCCCCGGTCAGGGGGACCGTCTGGTCTGCCGTACTCACCGCCGCCGCCATCACCTGGCTCAACCCCCACGTTTACCTCGACACGCTTGTGCTGCTGGGCTCGCTGGCCAGCACCCACGGTGGTTCGTGCAAATGGCTCTTCGGGGCAGGGGCCGCCGCCGGCAGCGCCCTGTGGTTTCCCCTCATCGGCTACGGCGCTCGCGGACTCAGCGGCTTCTTCGCGCGGCCGGCGTCGTGGCGCTTCCTCGACGGCGGCGTCGCCGTGCTCATGCTTACCCTGGCTATCGTCCTCGCGACCGGGCACTGATGACCGCCGGCACACTAAGGGTGTGGCCGGCGGTCTAGAGCCGTGTTGCTACGGCGGGCCGCCAGCCATTCGGTCGAGTAGGCCGGCGATGATGTCCAGCGCACGCGCAAGTTGGAGATCGGTCGGGGCGCCGTACCCGATGACCAGGCCGCTTTCCGGCGTCCGTTCCGCAAAGTAGCTGGCCAAGGTCACAACCCGCACCCCCAGCCCCAGTGCTTCCTTGGCCAATCGCTCGGCCGGAACGTTCGGCTGAAGCCGGATGACGGCGTGCAGACCGCCATCCAAGGCCGCCAGCTTTACGTCTGCCCGTCCGCCAAGTCGGTCGAGCAGCAGTGTGCGGCGATGCGCGTACTCGCGCCTTGCCCGGGCGATGTGTCGTGCGAGGCCGCCGCCGGCGATGTAATTGGACAACGCAGACTGCATCACTCCGGCAACCGGCGTGCCGAGGTCAAGCCGTGCGTTCTTGAGGCGCTGCCCTGAGCCACCGCGAACCACGAGATAGCCACACCGCAGCCACGGGCTCAGTGACTTTGAGAAGGTGCCCACCAGGACGACCTCTGCGGAGGAGGGCAAGGAGGCAAGGGCAGGCAGTGGCATCCGCCGGTGCCGGAATTCGCTGTCGTAGTCGTCCTCGAGGATGATCACGCGGTTGGCTTCGGCCCAGGCCAGCAGGGCCAGTCTTTCCTTTACCGGCATCCGGCCGCCCAGAGGGTACTGATGGCTGGGGGTGACCAGGACGGCGTCAGGCCGGGGATCAAGGGCCGCAAGCTGGGCCGCCTCCAGCCCGTCGTCGGCAACCGGGAGAACGTCCACGGCGGCGCCCGCCGCGGAAAGCACCCGCCTGGCCGTGGGATAGCCTGGGTCCTCCATCAGCACTCGGGGCGGGTCCGCCTGGCCGCGGAGTGCTGCGACGATCAGTTGCAGGGCGTCACTGGTGCCCGCCGTAATGACGACGTCGTCAGCACTCACCGTAAGTCCGCGGGACACGGCGAGGTGATCGGCCACGGCAGTGCGAAGGGCCGGCGTACCCAAGGCGGCCGGAAGCTCAACCTCCACCGGCTCGGCAACGGCCTTCCGCCAGGCGGCCCGCCAGTCGCGGTCACGGAACGGGGCGCCCGACGGCCGTCCTGGCGTGAGGTCGATCGTTGCGGTTTGCTCCATGCCGGATGCCGCCTGGGTGCCTTCCGACGCCATGCCCCGGCCGTCGGAGCGCACCGTCACCCGGGTACCGCCCGAGCCCCGGCCTTCCAAGTACCCCTCGCCGGCCAACTGCTCAAAGGCGCGGACCACCACTCCGCGGGAGACGCCCAGCCCGGCCGCAAGGCGCCGCGATGCCGGGAGCGTGTGCTCCGGCCTCAGCGTCCCGTCCAGGATGGCGTCCCGCAGCCGGCCGACCAACTGGGCGGCAAGCGGAACGCGGCTCTGGTGGTCCAGAACCAGCGGCAGTTCAGCTTCGATCTTGGTCCTCCTGGATCGTGGATTCTTGGATCTATGCTAGGACCAATCCGGCTGTGAGCATGAAGGGAGTAACCAAAGCTGACTGAAGAGAGGACACCCTCGTGTTTACCGGCCTTTGTGCATTTCCCCTGACGCCGCTTACCGGGGACAACGCCGACGAAGCCGCACTGGCTCGGCTGGTCAGGCGGTGCGCCGAAGCCGGGGTGGACTCCATCGGTGTGCTGGGTTCCACAGGCATCTACACCTATCTGCTGCGCGAGGAACGCCGCAAAGTGGTGAAGGCAGCCGTCGAAGCCGCGCCGGGGACTCCCGTGGTGGCAGGTGTCGGTGCCATGCGCACCCGTGACGTGCTGGGATGCGTCGAAGATGCCCAGATTGCGGGCGCCTCGGGCCTGCTGCTGGCACCTGTCTCGTATCAGCGGCTAGGCGACGAAGAGGTCTACGGCCTGTACCGCGAAGTCTCGTCTGCGTCCGATCTGCCGATTGCCGTCTACGACAACCCGGCCACCACGGGGTTCACCTTCTCTGATGAACTCCACGGCCGCATCGCCGAACTTCCGGGGATCGCTTCGATCAAGTTCCCGCCCCCTGCACCGGGGCAGGCTGCCGGCCGCATCGCACGGCTCCGGGCAGCGGTTCCGGACGGTGTGTCCCTAGGCGTCAGCGGCGACTGGGCCGCTGCGGAGGCACTGCTGGCCGGGTGCGACGTTTGGTATTCGGTCGTCGCCGGTCTGTTTCCCAAGACCGCCAGGGTGATCGTCGACCTTGCCAAGACCGGGCAGGGCGACCTGGCGCTGGAGGCATCTGCCGCGCTGGAGCCCGTGTGGGCGCTCTTCCGCACATACGGGAGCCTGCGCGTCGCTGCCACCATGGCCGAGGTGCTGGGCTTCGTGGAGGCGCCGTGCCTGCCCCGCCCACTGCAAAGCCTGGACACCAACGGCCGTATCAAGGTCGAGGAAGCCCTGCGCCTCAGCGGACTGGACGCATGAGCAGGTGCGGCATGGGTAGCCTGGACCGCGGCGCGGCGGAGCAAAAATCACTGGTGGAGCAAGAAGCGCCGGGGGAGCGGACGGCCCAGCGAGGTCAGCCGGCACCGGACCTGGCCCGGAAAAGTGGCGGATTGGCGCGCTACGTGGCGGCCGCGACGCTGGCGCGCACTGCGGACGGCGGGGCCGTCGTCGCGATCGTACTCATGGTCACAACCAGCGGGGCGCCGGGTTGGCTTGCCGGCCTGCTCGGCGCCTGCATTACCGCCCCGCACCTGCTGGGGCCGCTGGTGGCCCGGAGCCTGGACTCTTGCAGCGACGGCCGCGTCCTGATTGCATGGGCGTGCGTGGTCCATGGCGCCACCCTGGCGGCTGCCGTGCTGCTGTACGCGATGACCTGGCCAGCGGTGACGGGTGTTCTGCTGGTGGCTTCGGGGCTGGTCGGACCCCTGCTGACCGGCGGCATCAGCAGCCGCCTACCGGCAATCGCCGGCCCGGACCAGGTCAGCCAGCGCCGGGCCCAGGGCTGGGATGTGGCCACCTACGGAATCGGCGGGACCATCGGCCCGAGCGTCGTGGCCGCTGTCTCTGCCTGGGCCGGACCCACAGTAGCCGCGCTCATCCTGGCGGCGGCCACATTCGTTGCCGCCGCCGTCGTGCGGTTGCTGCCTTACGCGCCTCCCGCAGCGCGGGCAGCCGATGCTCCGACGGCGGTTCAGACTCTTCGGCTGATGGCTGTCACGGACCGCCTGCGCAGGATGCTGTACCTGACCAGCACCGTGGCGTTCTCCGTAGCGGCGCTTCCCATCGCGGCCGTCGCCTTCACCGCCGTGTTCCAGGTACAGCCGGCCGCCGCGGGCGTCCTGACGGCTGCCTACGGACTGGGCGGCCTGGCCGGTTCGGCCGGGGTCATGTGCCGTCCGCTGCGGGGTGACGCGGATCGTCTGGTGACGCGGCTCGCGGGACTGGTGGCCGTGGCGCTCGCGGTGGCCGCCTTGTCCGGGTACTTTGCGTCTGCCGTCGCGGCGTACGCAGCCGCGGGAGCCATGAACTCGTACTTCTTCGCGGCGACCCTGGCCGCCCGCAGTGAGTTTGCCCCACCGCAGGTCCGGGGGCAGGTATTTGTTTGGGTGGGTGCCCTCAAGATCGTCGCCGGGTCCGCCGGAACAGCGGCGGCCGGCGTTGCCATAACAGGGGAGCCGCAGCTTCCCCTGTTCCTTGCCGCCGCACTCATCCTGGCCGCTGCCGGGGCGTCGCTCCTGGACCGCCACAGCAGCACCGGCGGGCTGGAAACCGCGCGCTGAGGGCCGCCGGCTGCGCGTCGATGAACTTAGGTTCATGCCATATCCCGGGAACGCGGCTACGAT
Source organism: Arthrobacter globiformis (assembly GCF_030815865.1). Lineage (NCBI taxonomy): Bacteria > Bacillati > Actinomycetota > Actinomycetes > Micrococcales > Micrococcaceae > Arthrobacter > Arthrobacter globiformis. The sequence goes on along the minus strand of NZ_JAUSXI010000001.1, from coordinate 130,421 downwards.
TTGAGTTCCGGGGCTTTCGGGCCCGCCCGCAGCAGCCGAAGGACACCATGACAGCCCAGAATGCTTCCTCGCCGCCACGGGCCGCCGTGGTCGTAAACCCCGCCAAGGCTGTTGGCGCCGACCTCCGCGCCTCGCTGGTCCGGCTGTGCGACACGCAGGGCTGGGCCGAGCCGCTGTGGCTGGAAACCACCGTTGAGGACCCGGGAGTGGGCCAGGCCCGCGAGGCGCTGGAGGCGGGGGTCGACGTCGTTATTGCCGCCGGCGGCGACGGTACCGTGCGGTGCGTGGCCGAGGCGCTGGCCGGGACGGATACGCCGATGGGGATGGTGCCGCTGGGCACGGGCAACCTGCTGGCCCGCAATATGGGCGTGGATATCTCCGATCCCGTCTCCGCCGCGTACGACGTCCTGAACGGCACCGACCGCACGATTGACGTCGCCAGGAGCACCTTTGACGGGTCCGACGACGAGAACGTCTTCCTGGTCATGGCTGGCGTGGGCTACGACGCCGCGATCATGGCGGACACGGTGGACGCACTGAAGGACCGCATGGGCTGGCTCGCTTACGTTGAAGCCGGCATCCGCAAGCTGCCGGGCAAGCCCGTCAGGGCCACAGTCAAGGTGGACGGCAAGCACCCCGTCAAGCGGCGGATCCGCAGTGTCATGGCCGGCAACTGCGGCAGGATCATGGGCGGCATCGAAATTTTCCCCGAAGCGAAGGTCGACGACGGCATCCTGGACCTGCTGATCCTGGCACCCCGCGGGCACTTCGGCTGGCTGGGCGTCGCGGCGGGCATCTTCGGCCGCAAGAAGAACCAGAAGGAATCCGCCGAGTACTTCCAGGGCAAGAAAATCGAGGTCACCCTCGAGCAGGAGGAGGAGTTCCAGCTCGACGGCGACCACGTGGGTACCGTCAAGCGCCTGTCCATCTGGGTGGATCCCGGGGCGCTCAAAATCCGGATGTAGCTACCCTCAGTCCCCGAGGAGCCTGCCCCACCTTGGTGCGAGCAAGGGGGAGCCGGCAAGTTTCAGGCAGTGCCACAGCGTCACGGCCACCGAATCCAGCACCGGAACGCCCGTGCCCCCCTCGATTCCGGCCGCTATGTTGGCGCCGTACAGGTTGGTGCAGAGGTAGATCAGCGCATCCGGAGCGTCGGCCGCGAGCTCCAGAGAGCCGGGACGCATTTCATCGTCGCTGACCCGGCCGAAGGACTCGTTGTCGCTCAGGCCCAGGCAGCGGTGGCTGACGGTCTTGATGCCGTCCCGCTCATAGGACCTGATGATGGCCTCGTTGACGTCCTCCGTGTACGGCGTGAACAGCCCGATTCGCTCGGTGCCGAAGGCCCGGAACGCCTCGAGGTACGCAAGGGTGGATGTCGTGGCGGGGATGCCGGTGGCGTCGGTGATTTCAAGGACGAGGGTCGCGGTCGTGCCCGGATCCCAGCCACGATCCCGAGGTGCCGTTCCAGGCGATCACGTCCACGTCCGCGGTCGCCAGCAGCCCGGCGGCCTCCCGCATGACGGCGGGGTCGAACTGCCTGTCGGATGAGTTGTCCAGCGCAATCCGGGTGACCGGGATCCGGGTGAAGTGGATGGTGACGTCCGTGCGGTCGCCCAGGATACGGTAGCTCTGCGGTTCCAGGCAGGTGTTGGAGGACGGCACGATCATGCCGATCCGGGTTGGGCGGTTTGAAGAAGTCATGGCGTGCTCCTAGAGGGTCGCGGCGGACAGGCCGGCAGCGGCGGCAAGGTGTTCCCGGAACCCGTTCCGGGCCACGAAGCGGCCCACGGCGCCGGGGTCGTGGAAGCCCTCCCGGTCCAGCACCACGCGGCCGGCGGAAACCACGATGGCGGGCCAGCCGGCCAGAGTGCGGCCGTCGAACGGCGAGAAGTCGGTGCCCATGTGCAGCGCGCCGCCGTCCACCGTCCGCTGTTCTGCGGGATCGAAGAGCACCAGGTCGGCGTCGAAGCCCTCGGCGATGGAGCCCTTGCCGGGCAGGGCATTGATGCGCGCCGGTCCGGCGGAGAAGACCTCCACGAAGTCCTCCACGCCGCTGCCGGACTCAGCCATCGCCGTGAACGTGACGGGCATGCGCGTCTCCACGCCCGGAAGGCCGTGCGGCATGGCGCGGACGTCGTCGGTGCGTTCGCGCTTCTGGGTCAGGTCGTAGCAGGAATGGTCCGAGGCCACGGTGTGGATGGCGCCGCCGGCCAGACGCTCCTTGAGGGCTGCCACTGTCTCCGGGCTGCGCATCGGCGGGCAGCAGGCGTACCACTCCGGAAAGGCCGAGCCGTATACGGTGTCATCAAGTGTGAGGTAGTGCGGGCACGTCTCGGAATAGGCTTCCTGGCCGTGAGCCCGGGCCTCGGTGACCAGGTCGACTGCGCCGGCCGTGGACTGGTGGACGAAGTACACCGGGGCCTTCGTGTACTGGGCCATGGCCAGGGTTTCGCGGACCGAGATTTCCTCGGCCAGCTCGGGGCGCGTGCGGTGCAGGTGTTCGATGCCGATCCTGCCGTCGTCGGCGTGCTGCGCCGTGCAGTCCGCGATGATGGGGTCGTGCTCGGCGTGGATGTAGGTGAGCCCGTCCAGCCGCACCATTTCGCGCATCACCTTCAGGATGGTGTCCCCGTCCGCCATGGTGGTGCCGCGGTTGGTGGTGTACATCTTCACGGAGCGGACGCCCTCGGCGGCGAGCTGTTCGAGCTGCCACGGCACGGTCTCGTCCCAGCTGACCACGGACCCGTGGAGAGCCACGTCGCAGCGGGACTCCTGCGCCAGTTCCTTCTTGTTGAGCACGGCCGCCAGCGGGGTTTCGCGGGCGTCGCGGGGGATGCCGAAGTCGATGATGGTGGTGGTGCCGCCCCACAGGGCAGCGGTTGAGGTAGTGCGGTAATCGTCCAGGGTGCGGAACCTGCCGGTCACCTGGGCCACGTGGCAGTGCCCGTCCACGCCGCCGGGGATCACCAACTGGCCGGTGGCATCGATGGTGCGGAGCGCGCCGGGCGCTGGTTCTGCGGCGTCAACGAGCTGGCTGATCTTGCCGTCCACCACTACGACGTGGGCGTGCTGGCGGCCAAAACTGTTGACCACGGTGCCGTTGGCGATGACGAGTTCGGGAATCTGGGACATCGTCGTCCTCCTGACTGGGAAGCTGATGGGGAAGTTTGCTGGGGTTAGTTGACAGAAGTCGGCGGGACTACTTGGCCGGCGCTGCGGCGTTCGCCGCCGTCTGGGCGGCGGCCAGGGCGGCGTCGAGATTTTCGGACAGGCCCTTGCGGGCCTTGACCGGCGGCGGGGCGAACGCCCCGGCGCGATGAGGGCCGCACTGGAGCCCCGCCAGAGCCTCGGCCATCCGGATGCCGGCGGATATGCCGTCCACCACGGGGACGGGGATCTGCCCCCGGAGTTCGCGGGCCAGCCCCGCCAAGGGCGCTCCGGCGAGGATGACGACGTCGGCCCCGTCCTCCGCGACGGCCTGCCGGCTGAGTGCCAGAAGGGTTTCCCTGAAATCCTGCTGCACCGAGCCGATGGCGTTCAGGGTCTCGTTGATGGAGCGGATGGAGGCCAGCCGGCCGCCAAGGCCGAACCGCTCCACGCAGTCCAGGTACCACGGACGGATCCGGTCCGAGATGGCGATGACGGAGAACCGGTGCCCCTGCAGCGCCGCGGCGCAGAGGGCTGCCTCAGTAATGCCGACGACGGGCACGTCGGCAAGTTCCTTCAGGGCGGGCATTCCCGGGTCCCCGAAGGCCGCAACCACGACGGCGTCGACACGGCCGACGCCGTCGTCCCGCGTGTGCTCAGCAATGATTTCGGCCACTGCGCCCGCGGCGATCAGGGACTCAAAGCGGGTTTCGATGTATTCCACGCCGTACCCGGCAGTGCGGACCACCAGCTCGGTGTCCGGCGAGGCCGAGCGCAGGGCTTCGGATTCGATCAGCGCGGTGACGTCGTCGCTGATGTTTGGGTTGATGACAAGGAGTTTCATTTTTTCTTCCGGTGAAGAGCGGGTTCTGTTTTCTGGAAGTCGTCGGGGAACTGTTCGCGGTATTTGCCGATGTGCGACGCCGACTGGGCTGCGGCGAGGTCGGGATCGCCGCTGGCGATGGCGCCGTAGAGCTCCCGGTGTTCCTGGATCAGTTCGGGCAGGTCGCTGACGTGCCGGAACAGCCAGTGCATGCGGCCCTGCAGCGGTTCCAGGGCGGACCTGAGGAAGCCGTTGTCCGCGATCCGGGTGATCGCGTCGTGGAATTCGCTGTTGGCCCGGTGGGCCTCCATGACGGCGCCCTTGGCGAGGCAGCGTTCGGCCTCGTCCAGGAGACCGTCAAGATACTCAAGGTCCTCGGTGGTTGCGCGGACGGCGGCAAGGCGGCAGGCCAGCACCTCCAGCGACTGGCGGACGTCGAAGAGATCCTCAACATCCTTGGGGCTGAGTGAGCTGACCTCGGCGCCGCGGGCTCCCCGGTCACTGAGGAGGCCCTCCTGACGCAGCATCCGCAGCGCCTCGCGGACCGGCAGCCGGGAGACATTGAACTCGGCTGCCAGGTCGCGTTCCACCAGCCGCGTGCCGGGAGCGTAATGCCCTTCGAAAATCCTGCTGCGGAGAGTGTCCCGGACAGTCTCGCGGAGGGGACGCTCCTTGTGCTGGGTTTCTTCTGCGGCAAGCATGGTGCTCCATTCATGGTTTTGTAGTGACTCTATGTCCTCGCCGTCATCCATCTCTGCTCACTCCACTGAATCTGGCCGGGAGATGAAGGGCGGAGGGCTGAAGCGGCCAAACTCCCGTTCAAGGGCCGCGGCGACGGCGAGTACTTCACGGTCGCGGTACGGCCGGCCCACCACTTGGAGGCCGACGGGCAGTCCTTCACTGGAAAGCCCGCACGGCACAACCGCCACCGGGAATCCGAGGATGCTGATGGCCCGGCAGCACGACCCCAGCTCCGTCCAGGGAATGTCCTTGCCGCTGACGTTGAAGTAACCGGTCAGGGGATCCGACGCCGGTACGCTGGCCACCGGCAGCAGCAGGATATTGTGCTCTTCCATGAACCCCAGCACCTGTGCACGGATCGCATCCCGCTCAGCGGCAGCTTTGCGGTAGTCCGCCACTGTGCCGGGTTCTGCACCCAGCAAGGAGTCGCGGAGGTTGCCGCCCAGCCAGTCCTCACGCCCTGTGGCAAGCTCCACCACCTCGGGCATTCCCTCGGCCGTGCGGAGGGCCACAAAGGCTGCCGCTGCCCGCTCGAGGCCTGGCGGCCTGCCGTGCGTTGTCGGAACACCAAGGCTATCCAGGGCTTCTGCTGCCTTCCGGACGGCAGTCACCAGATCGTCCCGGACGGGGTGGGTGCCCTCGTCCTCGAACCAGGCACAGCTGATCCCGGCCAGGGACTCGATTGGGCCGCCCACCGGTACCGGCACGGGTGGAAGGATCCACGCCGTCCGTCCCGGCGAGAACGCCAAGCAGTACGCCCAGATCGTCCACGCTCCGGGCCAGCCAGGCGACGGTGCCGAGCCGGTGCAAGGCAGACATCGAGTTGGGCGCGGGGAGGCTTTCTCCGACCGCCGGCGGTACGTACGGCAGGAGTCCCGTCTCCGGCACCAGTCCGACGGTGGGCCGCAGGCTCGCCAGGCCCGTGCAGTGGGCGGGCCAGCGGATGGATCCGCCAAAGTCGGTGCCGAGCCCGAAGGCGCTCATGCCGGACGCCACGGCGGCGCTGTCGCCGCCGGTGGAACCGCCTGATGTCAGGCCGGTGTCCCACGGATTCCAGGTGTCTCCGAAGAGCGGGTTGCTGGTGTGTGTCGCCACCGCGAACTCCGAACAGTTCGTCTTGCCCAACAACACCGCTCCTGCCTCCTGCAGGCGGCGGACCGCCGTCGCGGACTGCTCCGGAACGTAATCCCCCAGAAGGGGGCTTCCCGCGGTGGTACGCAGGCCCTTCGTGGCCAAGGTGTCCTTCACCGTGAACGGCACGCCGTGCAAGGGGCCCAGCGGCCCGCCGGCGGCGGCAGCCCTGTCCGCGGCGGCCGCGTCGTCAGCTGCCATCGGATTGAGGGTGACGATGGCGTTCAGGCGGGGGTTTTCCTGGGCGATCCGTTCGAGATGCAGTTCCAGGCATTCAGTCGCTGTCAGGCGGCCCTCCCGCAGGGCGGTTGCCCATTCGGTCATGGAAAGCCGGGTCAGCTGTTCCCTGTCGAGGGCGGCCCGCGTTGAAGGCGGCGCGGTGTTGTTCATGTCCCTGATCCTTATCGTGTGGTGCTGGCCGTCTTGCCGGCCTCGTTCATGGTGATCTTGGACGTTTCTTTGGCGACGTAGACGCAGAACACCATGAGCAGAAGCGCGGCGGACAGGTAACCTGCCACGGCGAATCCGGAGCTGGTCAGGACGATCAGTTGGATGGCGATCAGCGGGGCGAAACCACCGCCGAAAACGCCGGCGAGCTGGAAACCGACGGCGGAGCCGGTGTACCGGACCTTGGTTGCGAACAGTTCGGGGATGAACGAGGCGACCGGGGCGTACATGGCTGCAACGATCACCAGGCCGATGGCAGGGGCGATGAGCACCAGGAACGGGTCCCTGGAGTCGAGCATCGCAATGAATACGAAGCTGTAGATGATGCCCCCGATGGCGCCGCCGATCATGACGGGCCTGCGGCCCACCCGGTCCGAGAGCGCGCCGAACAGCGGGATGCTGATCATCTGCGCAACAGCGGAAATGGTCGAGGCGGCCAGGGCCAGGCTCTTGGGCAGGCCCAGGTGCTCGGTTCCGTAGACGAGGACGAACAGCGCAAAGATGTAGAACGCGATGTCGCTGCCGATGCGGGCACCGACTGCAAGGGCCAGCTGCTTCTTGTAGTGCTTGAAGACGTACAGGAGCGGGGCCTTGACCTCTTCGTGCTTCTTCTCCGCGGCCTTCTTTTCCGTCGCTTCGAAGATCGGCGATTCCGCGAGCTTCATCCGGATGTAGAGGCCGATGGCTACCAGAACGAAGCTGATCAGGAAGGGGATCCGCCAGCCCCAGGCGAGGAAGGCTTCCTTGGAGAAAGCCGAAGACATGAGCGTGAAGATGCCGGTGGCCAGGAGCAGGCCGGTAGGGGCAGCGGTTTGGACGAGGCTGCCGAAGAGCCCGCGCCGGCCGCTCTTGTCCGACTCGGTGACCATGAGGGCCGCGCCGCCCCACTCGCCGCCGATGCCGATGCCCTGCAGGAAGCGCAGGCTGACCAGAAGGACCGGAGCCCAGACGCCGATGTTTTCGTAGGTGGGCAGGAGCCCGACGGCGGCGCTGGCCAGGCCCATCAGGAGCAGCGTCGTGACAAGGACGTTTTTGCGGCCGATTTTGTCACCGAAGTGGCCGAAGATGGCGGCGCCCAGGGGACGGACAACGTAGCCCACAGCGTAGGTGGCCAAGGCCAGGAGGAGGCCCGTGGCGGGCTCTGAACCAGGGAAAAACAGGATGGGGAATACGATGGAGGCGGCTGTGCTGTAGGCAAAGAAGTCGTAGTACTCAAGCGTGGTGCCGACGAAGCTCGCGGCGACGACCCTCTTCATTGAGTTTTCGCCGCCCTTCGGCTTGGCGTCGGAGACGGAACCTCGGGTTTGGGAATTAATCGACATTTGGCCCTCCTGGGCGATGCGACGGGGTACAGGACCGGGTTTAGGCGTTGAGGTGAGGACGTAGTCCTCGGAGTGCCGGTTTGGGATCCCAAATACGACGGTAAGTCGCGGCGACTTTCATGTCAACGGTTTTGGGATCCCAAACCGGGAAAACTTCTGAAGGCTTGGCTTGGGCGGCCTAGACGGGCAGGCGCTTGTTGTAGTTGAGCGTGAGCACGGAGATTCCCATGATGATGGCGGATCCCACGAAGTAGAGCAGCGCCCAGGTGTAGGAGCCGGTGGCGCCAACGATCAGGCCGACGGCGATCGGGGTGACGAACCCGGAGATGTTGCCGCTGAAATTCATGGCCCCGCCGAGGACACCGGCGTTGGTGCGGCCGCCCAGGATGGACGGGATGCTCCAGAACAGGCCTACCCAGCGGAGGAAGAACATCACCACGGAGAGGAGGACGACGGCGGTGGTCGGGTCCGCGACGACAGTCACCCCGATGAGGCCGCCCACCACCACGACGCTGGAGATGCCCAGCAGCGTCCGCATGACGCGGTTGGCGGAGGCGCCGGACGCCCGCCACTTGTCGGCAATCGTGCCGCCCAGGATCTCGCCGACGAACCCGGCCCCGAAGATGACGAAGGTGGACCAGCCGATGGTTTTGAGATCGAAGCCCTTGGCCTGGGCGAGGTACAGCGGGCCCCAGGTGAGCAGGCCGTAGAACACGCCGTTGAAGCCCAGCCAGCCGAAGCACATGGCCCAGAAGGAGCGGTACTTCAGGTATGGGAGCAGGGCGCGCTTGCCCTTGCTGCCGTCGAGTTCGGCTTCGGCGTCCTCGGCGGCGTGGGAGGCTTCGATGTACTCGGCCTCGGCCGTGTTGACGCCGCGGTGCTGGCGGGGATTGTCGCGGACATACCACCAGACGGCCAGGCCCATCAGGACGGTGGCAGCGCCGGCGATGACGAACGACGTGCGCCAGCTGCCGGTGGAGGCAATGAGCCCGGCGATGAGGAGGCCGCCCAGGCCGGCTCCGAGGGGAGCGCCGGCGTCCAGGATGGTGGCGCCGCGGCCACGCTCCGACTTGTGCATCCAGATGGCGTTCAGCTTGCCGCCTGCCGGCATGACGCCGGCCTCAGTGATGCCGATGCCCAGCCGGGCGATGAACATGCTGAGGAAGCCGCCGGCCATGCCGGAAGCGGCGGTGGCGGCGCCCCAGCCCACGCAGGAGGCGGTCATGACCTTGCGCGGGCCGAACTTGTCGATCAGCAAACCGACCGGGATCTGCATCAGGGCGTAGGTCCAGAAGAACGCGGAGAGCAGGAGGCCCACGAGTTCCGGGGCGAGGTTGAACTCCTTTTGAATGATGGGCAGCGCCACGGAGATGGAGCCGCGGTCGATGTAGTTGACGGCGACCAGGACGAGCAGCAGCAGGAACAGCTTCCAGCGGACGTTGGTGCGCCGTTGCACGCCGTCCTTGCCGGGGTTGGTGTCGCGGGATTCTGGGGATTGGGCCTGGGTTGTCACTGCTTCAGTATCTGGGAGAGACACAGCTTCTCCTTTGGGGGAAGGGTGCGGACATGGAATGGGGGGATGAAGTGGGCGGTGCGGCCGCGGTTCGGCTGGAATCTTTGGGCCGGCGCTGTTGCGTTTGCGTCGGCGGAATGGTCCTGCCATTTGGGATCCCGATTTGGGATCCCAAATTCAAGGTAAGGAGTGGCGTGGGACACTGTCAAGGGTTTTCGGAGAAGATGGCCGTGGCCCGCGAAAAAACGAATTGTGACTGAGGCAGGGAAAGGGAGAGCCGAATGAAAACGGTCCGACTTGGAAACTCCGGGCTGGAAATCAGCGCCGTTGTCCTGGGCATGATGAGCTACGGCGATCCGGAGAAGGGGTCGCACGGGTGGAGCGTGGGACTCGATGAAGCCAGGCCCTTCGTACGGCGCGCCTACGAGGCGGGGATCACCACCTTCGATACAGCAAATGTGTACTCTGCCGGCTCGAGCGAGGAAATCACCGGCACCCTGCTCAAGGAACTGGCCCCCCGTGAGGAGGTCCAGATCGCCACCAAGGTCCACGGCCGAATGCGCCAGGCCCGCAACGGGGCAGGCCTCAGCCGGGCCGCGATCATGCATGAGATCGATGCGTCCCTCACCCGGCTTGGCACCGACTACGTCGACCTCTATCAGATCCACCGCTATGACCCGGTGACCCCGGTCGAGGAGACAATGGAGGCCCTGCACGACGTCGTGAAGGCGGGAAAGGCGCGGTACATCGGAGCGTCAAGCATGTGGGCCTGGCAATTCGCCCGGATGCAGCATGCGGCGGAGCTGCATGGCTGGACCAGGTTCGTGTCCATGCAGGACCAGTACAACCTCCTCGAGCGGGAGGAGGAACGCGAGATGCACCCGTTCTGCCTGGTCACGGGTGTGGGCGTCATCCCCTGGAGCCCGTTGGCGCGCGGAAACCTGACCCGGCCGTGGGGTGCTGCCGGGTCCGGGACCCGGCAGGACACGGACGAGTTCGGCAAGGGGCTGTACAAGCAGGACGAGGACGCGAACAGGGCCATCGTTGATGCAGTCGCCGCTGTGGCGGACGATCGTGGCGTGCCAATGGCGCAAATCGCTTTGGCCTGGAGCGCGGGCAAGTCCGCCGTCACCGCCCCCATCATTGGGGCGACGAAGGAACGCCATATCGACGACGCCGCTGCCGCCGTCGGGCTTTCACTGACCGAGTCGGAGATCCGGCGCCTCGAAGAGAGCTACACGCCCCGCAACCCCTCCGGGTTCTGACCGACCCGCAGGGGCTCCCGGTGCGCCAGGATTTCGGCGAGCTCCGCGAGCCGGTGGGCGCGGGCCGACTCGGCTGGCGTGAACGGCTCGCCGGGACGGAAAAAGGTGATGGGTCCGTGCCAGGCGGTGGGAATCTTCAGGATGGTGCCGGCGTCGTTCGTTTCCGTGCCGTTCGCTAGGGCGTGGCGGGCTGACTCGCTGCCGGGGTCGAGGATTCGGGCGGACAGCAGTTCCGCCACGGCCAGCGGCAGCTCCCCGGGAGTGGCGGCGATCCGGGCGGCCAGGCTCAGGGCCCTGGTCTGTCCGTCGGCCATGGCCAAGGCGGTGGTGGGCCAGACCTGCGAGCTCCGTCCGCCGCCGTCCGTCAGGGCCTCCAGCAGCTGGCGCTCGCTGACCTCGCCGGGGGCGGAGATCACGAATTCGTCCATCACGCCGCCTCGAACCGGATGGACGTGGATGCCCAGTATGTTGGTGTCCAGCAGCGCCAGGGACCTGGTTATCCGCTTGAGGGAGCCGGGCTCGTCGCGTAGCACGGTCCGGGCTCGCCACAGCGCAGGTGCCGTGCCCAGGCGCCGCCGGTGACGCAGCGCCGGTGCGTGGAGCCACCGCCGCAGGATCCGCGCGGCGGACGGCTCTGCCACCCAGATGACCAGGACGGTGGCCGTCAGCGTCAGGACCAGCACCTTGGCCAGATAAGGCAGATGCGTCTGCACCACCAGCGCGTGCACCAGCAGTTCGATCGGGAGCATGACAGCGACATTGGCCACCGTGAGGCGCGTCTTGGTGGGTTCAGGCATCTGCCCGCAGACCTCGCAGCTCAGTTCCGCCGCTGGGGTGTCCGGCATTTGGTGGTTCGGCTTGCGTTGGTTCCGCAGACGTGGCTTCGGCGCGGCGAGGTTGGGTTTGGGACGCTTCATGCTCCCAGCCTGCCCGGCCGCTGTTACAGGGGGATTGCCCCCGCGTTCCGATCCCGCGAATCATCCCCGAATGCTTGTAGTTTGTGTACAGATAATGGCCTCTGAGGGGGCTTTTGCGGCCAATATCTGTACAAAAACTCGCGCCCTGGTTTGGGGCGTGGCTTCCCCATTTCCGGGCTATGGCCAGCCCCCGGCCCGGTCCCTACACTGAAAAGACCAGCGTGCGGAGCTCCCGTACAGCGGCCTGCTCGCACGGAAAAGTCGACTCGTGGAGAGCACCGTCATGCACATCAGCATCAGTTCAGGCCGTACCAGCCGCCGTGCAGCCGCAGGGTTCCTCGCCCTCGCCGCGCTCCTGGTCCCCGCACCCGTCGCCTCCGCCGGAGAGGCCCGATCGGACAACGTCGCCCCGGTCATCCTGCTGGACGGGGCCAAGGGTGCCGAAGGCATCGCGGCCGCCGGCAGCACCAAATTCTTCGCTGGTGACCTCGTCACTGGGGACATCTACCGGGGCGACATCCGCAAGGACAAGGCCACCAAGTTCATCGACGCGCCCGCGGGCAGGATGGCCGTGGGCATGAAGGCGGACCGGCACAACGACCTGCTGTTCGTGGCCGGTGGCCCCACCGGCCAGGCCTACGTGTATGACACCGACACAGGAAAGACGGTCAGGACCTACCAGCTGACCAAGAAGGAAGCCTTCATCAACGACGTGGCGCTCACGGACCACGGAGCCTGGTTCACCAACTCGCGGCGGGGTGAGCTGTACTTCATTCCGGTGGACGACGACGGTGACCTCGGCAGCGTCCGCACGCTGACGCTGAAGGGCCCCGCGGCGGATACCAGCAAGCAGTTCAACCTCAACGGCATCGCCTACTCACGCGACGCCGGCCGTCTGGTGGTGGCGCACACGGGCAACCAGGCGCTGTACACGGTCAGCCCGCGGACCGGAGCCAGCACCGCGATCAAGGGCGTGAAAGTACCCAACGTCGACGGCATCCTGGTCACGGGCGACACTGTCTGGGCCGTGCAGAACATGTCCAACCAGATCAGCAGGCTCCGGGTGAACTTCCACGAATCAACCGCCAAGCTGCGGGAAGTCATCAAGAGCCCGCACTTCAACATCCCGACGACGGCCGCCCTCTTCGATGACACCCTCGCCGCCGTCAACGCCAAGTTTGGAGTGCCGAACGCCAAGACCTTCGAAGTGGTCACCGTGGACGCACGCACCAACGCCACCAAGTAGGCCCACCCAATTGGCCCGGCTGGGGAGACGAACACAACAGGACAGCGGGCGGCCTCCACGGGAAAGGCGGGGGCCGCCCCCGTTAAGCTGGTAAGCGGACGCCAGTGCCGCCGTCGTCAGTTCCAAACTGCAACGAAAGGCGCGAATCCCCCGTGAAGCTGCTGGCCGAGATGTTCACCCTTGCCCCGGCGAACAAGGATCATCACGTCGCCGTGCGGTGCGCCGTGGGCGTCTTCGTGCCGCTGATCACCCTGGTGCTCCTGGGCCGCTTGGACCTGGCGATCTTTGCCTCCTTCGGCGCATTCACCGGCATTTACGGCCGCGGGGAGCTGCACCGCAAGCGGTTCTTCATCCAGGTCCGGGCGGGTGCGCTCATGCTGCTGGTGATCCTGCTGGCCACGCTGACGGCCCGCACCGTGCATGCCGGCGGCCTGTCCCCGGCCGCGAGCATCTGGCTGCAGGTGCTGGCTACCACCCTCGTGGCCGGCGGCTGCTCACTGGTGATCGCCCGGTGGCGGCACCGGCCGGCGGGCTCGCTGTTCCACATCTTCGCCTTCGCGGCGATCGCGTCCATCCCCAACCAGCCGCCGTTGTGGCAGTGCATGCTGGTATCCGCCCTGACCACGCTCTTTTGCCTGGCCGTCGGGCTGTCCTCCCGGGTGCTGCGGAGCCACCGGACGCCGTGGGAGATGCCCTCGCCCGTCCGCCTTACCGCGGAAGAGAAGCGGGCGGCCGGGCTCGAGGCGCTGGGCTACCTCGTGGCAGCGGGGCTCGCAGGCGCCACCGCCACCCTCGTAGGCCAGCTGCTTGGCTTCGGGCACAACTACTGGGCCATGGTGGCGGCCGTGGTTCCGCTGGTGGGACGCACCACGCGGCACCGCATCGCCCGCGGCATCCAGAGGATCATCGGCACGGTGCTGGGCCTCATTCTCCTCGCGGGCATCCTGCTGCTGCAGCCCGTGCCGTGGCAGACGGTCCTGGTGATCGCCATCTGCCAGTTCGGCGCAGAGCTCTTCATCGCCCGGAACTACGTGCTGGCCCAGGTCTTCGTTACGCCGCTGGCGCTGATCTCCACGCTGCTCGTCTCCCCGGCCGCACCCGGCATCCTGCTCCGGGACCGGATCGTGGAAACGGTGATCGGCGCCACCGTTGGAATCGCCGTGGTGCTGGCCCCCGCCGTGTGGTCCCGGATTTCGCGGCGGACCTCTGCGGAAGTGCGGGCGCGGTAGGGCGCAATTCGGCCACGGTTTACTCAGCCACCAGAAGCGCCTGGGGCGCGGCTTGTTTCATCCTGGTCTGCAGCCACCTGATCTCCAGCTCGGAGTCACCCTCACACTGCTCCACAACGCCCTGGAGCTCCGTGTCGCGCGCCCCCTTCGCGGCCTGCCCCACCATCATCCACGTGACATCGATGTGATTGACCAGCACGTACAGGTCCTGCAGGTCCAGCATCAAAGCCAGCGGCCCGGAACGGACCTCCTTTACGCCATTGGCCGTCAGCCGGTGCTCCTCCTCGCCCTCGATGTCCTCGCCGTACCGGTCGATAACCGGCTTCAGCGCCTCCCGGTGCGCGTCGCACTTCTTGGCGAACGTCTGCAGGATGAAGTGCACGTCGGGTTCGTCGCCGTGGCCGTCCGCCACCACACGGAACGACGACGCGAGCGTGGCCTCCGCCTCGTCCAGCAGGCCGATGTAGACGGGGAGTTTCATCGCTGGGCTCCTGTTGCGCGGCGGGATGCGGTGGTGTCCGGGGCCTTCGAGGGGCCGTCGCCGCTTCGCAGCTTTTCCACCCGGACGGCGGCGTTCTTGAAGAGCGGCTGCTTGGACACCGGGTCCCATTCGGTGATGGTGAGTTCGTTCGCCGCCCGGTGCGGCCCGCCGTCGGACGTGTCGCCGTCGGACGTGTCCCAGTACCCGTAGTGGAAGGGCGCGAAGACGGTGCCGGGCCGGATGTCGCCGACACGCACCGGAACTTCTAGACTGCCGCGGCGGGACGTCACCCGGGCGATGTCCCCTTCCTGGCAGCCGGCGCGCGCGGCGTCCTCGACGGACATCTCGATCCATGGCTCCGGCGCGGCGTCGTTGAGCCGGCGGCTGCGGCCGGTCTTGGTCCGTGTGTGGAAGTGGTATGCGGTCCGGCCGGTGGTGTAGCGCAGCGGGTAGTCGGCGTCCGGTTCCTCGTGCGGCGGGGTGTAGTCGAGGGCCTTGAGCCAGGCCTTCCCGGGCTGCACCGTTGCCTTGTACTCGGTTTCGCCCGTGGTGGCGCCGGTGAGGAGGTCGTGGCCGAAGGACTCGCAGTACTCCGGCGCGGTGGGAAACCCGCCGTCGGTGTACAGCCGTTCGGTGCCGTCTGGCAGCCCCTCGGTGCACGGCCACTGGATGCCGCTGCCGCCCCTGAGTTTGTTGTAGCTAAGGCCTGTGTAGTCGCACGGCCGGCCGCGCGAGCATTCCTTCCACGCCTCGAAGCCGTCCTCCGGGCCGGACCAGTCCAGCAGCGGCCGCCCGTCCTTGTCCGTGAACCCCATCCAGCGGGCATACTCGAGGAACACGTCGAGGTCGCTCCGGGCCTCGCCTGGCGGGTCGACGGCCTTCTCGGACAGGTGGACGGTCCGGTCAGCGTTGGTAAAGGTGCCGGTCTTCTCGCCCCAGGCAGCGCAGGGGAGGACGACGTCGGCATACTGCGCCGTTTCGGTGAGGTAGATGTCCTGCACCACCAGGAATAGGCTGTCCTGGTCCAGGATGTGCCGGATGCGTTCGAGCTGCGGCATGGACACGGCCGGGTTCGTGGCGGAAATCCACAGCAGCTCGATGGAACCCTGTTCAACGTAGCGGAAGATCTGCAGGGCGTGCGTCGGCGGAGCCCAGTCCGGGATGATTCCCGGGTCCACGTTCCACAGCCGGGCCAGGTCCTGCACGTGCTGCGGGTTCTCCCAGTTACGGAAGCCCGGCAGGTCGCCGTCGGCCCCGCATTCCCTGTTGTTCTGGGCAGTGGGCTGGCCGTTCATCTGCAGCAGGCCGCAGCCGGGCCTGCCCAACATGCCGCGGAGCAGGTGCAGGTTGTCGACCTGGCACGCGGACGCCGTCGCGTGGGCCGACTGGTAGAAGCCCTGCAGGACCGTGGAAAGCACCCTGTCTTCGGTGCCGAAGATCTCCGCCGCGCGCCGCACGTCGGCAGCCTGCACGCCGCAGGTTTCCGCCACTTTCTCCGGAGTCCACGGCTCCACCACGCTGCGCAGCTGGTCCACGTTGGCGGTGTGTTCGGCGATATAGTCCTCATCGATCCAGCCGTTGGCGAAAAGCTCGCGGACCAAGCCATTCATCAGCGCCAGGTTGGTGCCCGGATGAACCGGCAGGTGCACGTCGGCACGCCGGGCCACCTCGGTGTCGCGCGGATCGATACATACGAGCCGTGGCGGGTTGGGCCCGTCCAGCCGGTCCAGCACGCGCGACCACAGGACCGTCTGCGTCTCGGCCATGTTGTGGCCGTAGAGGAAGATGGCGCTGCATTCATCGATGTCCGTATAGCTTCCCGGCTGGCCGTCGGCGCCGAAGGACTCCTTCAGCGCGGCCGCGGCCGTGGCGGTGCACAGCCGCGTGTTGCCGTCCATGTGCGGCGTCCCGATCCCGGCCTTGCCGAGCATCCCCAGCGCGTAATATTCCTCCAGGAAAAGCTGACCGCTGGTGTAGAAGCCGTGGCTGAGCGGGCCCTTGCTGGCCAGGAGTTCCTTGCTCCGCTCCACGATCCGGCCCATGGCGGTGTCCCAGTCGGTTTCCACCAGCCGGCCGTCCACCCGGATCAGCGGCCGGGTCAGGCGGTCTGGGTGCTCCTCGCCCTGCCAGCTGCCGTAGAGGCCTTTGGGCCCCAGCCGGCCGCGGTTCACCCGGTCCTGCGCGCGGCCGCGAATGCCCACCAGTTTCCCGTCCTTGACGGCGATGTCGCAGCCGCACCCATTGCTGCACAGGACGCAGGCCGACTGCACCCAGCGGTCCACGTCGCCGTCGGTCAACCCCTCGGCCAGGACCTGGTCCACGCGCTCTGGCCAGGCCTGGCCGCTACCGTGGGGCGTCCGTTCGCCCCAGATGTCTGCGATCCGATCGGTCATGGGTCAGCCTCCAAGGATCGTAAGTGAACTTACTGCCCTTAGGTTACCCGCCGCCGTCGTCCGCGGAAGGGGCTAGCTCATGAGTGTTCGACGGCGGCCTCCCGGCCGGGTGCCGCGGCGATCGCATGGGGGACCGTCACCAGTGCAACGACCGCAAGGACGGCGGCGGCCGCGAACACGTAGAAGCCCCACGGGTACGCGATGCCGGCGGC
Organism: Arthrobacter globiformis; assembly: GCF_030815865.1. NCBI lineage: Bacteria > Bacillati > Actinomycetota > Actinomycetes > Micrococcales > Micrococcaceae > Arthrobacter > Arthrobacter globiformis. The sequence goes on along the minus strand of NZ_JAUSXI010000001.1, from coordinate 113,554 downwards.
CACCAGCGTTCCGGTGACGGCCGGCCCCATGATCGCGCCGAACCTGCCCACGCCGGCCGCGAAGCCGAGGGCGGTGCCGCGGAGCCGGGCCGGGAACAGCTGGCTGACCCAGGCGTAGACCAGGACCTGGGAGCTGAAAACGAAGACGCCGGTCACGAACACGGCCGCGTTGAGCAGCAGCTCGCTTTGGACCTTGATGCTGAGGACGGCAAGGAAGACGGCGGAAAGCCCGAACCACAACAGGACAATCTTCTTAGTTCCGTGCTTGTCCGCCAGGATGCCGGCCACCACGAGGCCCGCGACGGCGCCGACATTCAGCACCAGCAGCAGCACGAGGCCTGCGCTCACCGTGTACCCGGCGGAGGCCATGAGCTGCGGGAGCCAGGTGTTCAGGCCGTAGACCAGCAGGAGTCCCATGAATGAGGCCACCGCGATGCCGAGGGCGACGAAGGGGTAGGGCTTGCGGATGAGGTCGCGGATGCTGGCCTGGGGTGCTTCGGCCCGCGGCGTGGCGGCGGGCCGGGCCTCGCGGCTCCGGGTTACTGCTCCTGCTGCAGCTGTTTCTTGCTCCGCCGCGTGCGACGGCGGGAGGGTCTCCGGCAGCCGGAACCACAGGAGCGGGACCAGGGCGAAACCGGCCACGCCGCCGACGATGAACATGATGCGCCAGTCCGGCACCACCAGAAGGGCCAGGAACGCGGTGGCGACGGCACCCACGTGGTACCCGGTCATGGTCCTGGTCGTGGACTTGCCGGCGGTGCCGGCCGGGGCGTAGTCGTTCATGTACGCCAGTGCGGCGGGAAGGCAGGCGCCCAGGCCCAGCCCGGCGAGGAGGCGGAAGATGCCGAAAACGGCGACGTTCGGCGCAAAGACGACCGCGATCGTGAAGAGGGAAAACCACGCCACGCAGGCCACGAGGAGGCGGCGCCGTCCCAGCCGGTCGGAAAGCGGTGCGATGAAAAGTGCCCCGATGCCCACGCCCACCAGCGAGATGGTGGCTGCGTAGGTGGCCCCGATGGCATCGAAGCCCAGCTCGTGGGTCTTAATCAGGGTAGGTATGACGGTGCCCAGCACCACCAGGTCGAATCCGTCCAGCACCATGGCCAGCCAGCAAAGCCAGACAGGCCACTGGGAGCGGCGGGCAACAGAGAGCGTTGACATGGGAACCTCATCGTCCGGGTAGGAGCTTTTTATGGGATCGAAGGTGATGCGGGGCCGCCGCTGCAAATCGCCGGAAAGGCCTGCCGGAGGACGCTCTGCCGGGGCCGTTGCTGGAGCCTGCCGCGTTGCCGCCGTTCCATTCGACATGAGAGTTGTATCACCGACGGGTGTAATCTGGGACAACAAAAACCATTCAATGGAAGCGGGAATGCGGTGGCCAATTCAGTTTCCGGGGATTCGGTGGTGGACAGAGTGGTGCGCGTCATCGCGGCCTTCCCGGCCGGCGTCACGGTCCTGCAGCTGTCCGAACTGGCGGAGCGCGCGGATCTGCCCCTCACCACAGCGCACCGCCTGGTGCGTCAGCTCGCCACGCACGGGCTTCTGGAAACCAGCCCCGGCGGCTCGGTGCGGCTGGGGCTGCGGCTATGGGAGCTGGTGAACCGCAATTCGCCAACACTGGCCTTGCGCCAGGCAGCCATGCCCTTCATGGAGGACATCCAGCACGTCCTGAACCAGAATGTGAACCTCGCGGTGCTGGACGGTTGGGAAGCCCTGTTCGTGGAGCGGCTGTCCCGCCGCGGTTCCGTGGCAAACCGGGCGCAGATCGCCGGCCGGATGGCGGTCCACGTGTCGTCGGCCGGCCTGGCCCTGATGTCGCACCAGCCGAAGCCTGTCCAAGCCGAATACCTGGACCAGTTTGCCGATCCCGCCGGGAAGGTAGGAAGTGACGGGGTGCGCGCCCTGCTGGCTGAGGCAGCAAACCAGGGGTATGCCGAACTGGCGGGAGTGATCGATCCTGACACGTGGGGAATCGCTGTCCCCGTGCTGGACGGCCAGAAGCGCGCGGTGGCGGCGATCGGCGTTGTGGTTCCCCTGCGGGAGATGCGCATGCAGGCGCTGGTACCCGCGCTTCAGACGGCGGCGCGAGGCATCGCACGGCGCCTGACCGAGGGCGCCGGCTAAGTTCCGGTCGGCATCCGATTCCGTTCAGCGGAATTGCTGTAACGCCTACCACACAGTCCGGAGCACACTGTTAGCCAGCAACCACCTTCCGCCCGGATCGCCGGGCCACGCAACGGAGCGAGGAACATCATGGCACGACAGATCATCACCACCCAGGTGGCCATCCTGGGCGCAGGCCCTGCGGGACTCATGCTGTCCCACCTGCTGGCCAAGGCCGGAATCGAATCCACCGTGATCGAAATCCGCAGCCGGCAGGAAATTTCGGAAACAGTCCGCGCCGGCATCCTGGAGCACGGCACGGTGAACATGCTCGTCGACGGCGGCGTGTCCGACCGTGTGCTGCGCGAAGGAGACCGTCACGACGGCATCGAGCTGCGGTTCAACGGCGAAAGTCACCGCATCGACTTCAAGGAGCTCGTGGGGGAATCCGTCTGGCTCTACCCGCAGACCGACGTCTTCATGGACCTGGCCGCCCGCCGCGAAGCCCACGGCGGCGACGTGCGCTACAGCGTCACCGATACGACGATCCACGACATCGAGGACAAGCCCAAGGTCTGGTTCACCGATGCCGACGGCGTCGAATACGAGCTCCAGGCAGACTTCATCACCGGGGCGGACGGCTCACGCAGCCACTGCCGTTTCCAGATCCCCGAGGCGCACCGCAAGTGGTACTTCCACGAATACCCGTTCGCGTGGTTCGGCATCCTCGCCGAGGCGCCCCGCAGTTCCGACGAGCTGATCTACGCCAACTCCGAGAACGGCTTTGCCCTCATCAGCCAGCGCACCGAAACCGTGCAGCGCATGTACTTCCAGTGCGACCCCAAGGAAAACGTGGCTGACTGGGACGACGACCGGATCTGGGCGGAGTTCCGCAGCCGGGTCAACGGCAACGGCTTCGAGCTGAAGGAAGGCCCGGTCATCGACAAGATGGTCCTGCCGTTCCGCAGCTTCGTGCACACGCCCATGCGGCACGGCAAGCTGTTCCTGGCCGGCGACGCCGCGCACACCGTGCCGCCGACCGGGGCCAAGGGCCTGAACCTCGCGATCCACGACGTGAAGGTGCTGTTCGAAGGGCTCGACAGCTACTACAACAGCGGCTCCACGGCGCTCCTGGATTCGTACAGCGACCGCGCCCTGGACCGCGTGTGGAAGGCCCAGCAGTTCTCCTACTGGATGACCACCATGCTGCACACCCCTGCCGATGCCGGCGACTTCGCCCGGGCCCGCCAGCTGGGCGAGCTGAACTCCGTGGTGTCCTCGCGGCACGGGCAGGCCTACCTTGCCGAGGCCTACACCGGCTGGCCGTCCGCCTAGTCTTCCTCGGCTCCCTCCGCGCTGCCGCACGACCGGCCTTGGCCCTCATGACCGGCCCGGGCCCCGGCCGCTCATGCGGGCGACGGCCGGTCACGCGAGGGCGGCCCGCCCACCCCAGCGTTCCGCCGTCGGGCTTAAGATCGGGTCCATGGAAGCCATAACAATCATCGGCGGCGGCATTGCCGGCCTCGCGCTCGCGGCCGGCCTGGACCCGCGGCGCTTCGACGTCGCCGTCCACGAACAGCGGCCCGGAGTGCCGGCGGTGGAGACGTCGCTGGCCATGTGGCCGGAGGCGCAGGCGGCGCTGGCGGTCCTGGGGGTGCTGCCGCAGATCAGGGAGGCGGGCACGGCGTTCGGCGGGATGGCCCTGCGCGACGCCACGGGCACAGCCCTGGTGGCACCTGAGGTGCGCGGGGTCCTGGGCGTCTCACGGGCGGATCTCATCCGGATCCTCGAAGCCGCCGTGCCCGCCTCCGTGCAGCGCATCGAGGGCAGGGTGGACGACATCCCCGTTACCGGCCCGCTGTCGTCAGGCCTGCTGGTGGGGGCCGACGGCGTGCACAGTGTGGTGCGCCGCTCCTTCTGGGGCGCCAGGTCGCAGGCGAGGCTGACGCCGTACCTGGCCTTGCGGGGCGTACTTCCCGTTCCCGTCCAGGCCGACGCCGGCGGGGAATACTGGGGACGCGGGCAGCTGTTCGGCATCACGCCCGCGTCCGGCGACAGGACCTACTGGTATGCCTCGTTCCGCTCAAACCTCGGGCCGGCGGGCGTCGGTGCAGCCGAAGCACTGAGGCAGGCAAAGGAGCGCTTCGCCGGAAGTGCGCCAGCCGTCCGGACAGTGCTGGAGCAGGCCACGCCGGACGCCACGCTGGCGCAGCGGATCTGGACCACGCCAAACCTAGGCAGCTTCGTTCGGCCGGGCGCCGTCCTGGCGGGCGACGCCGCCCACGGCATGACGCCCAACCTGGGCCGCGGCGCCTGCGAGGCGCTCGTGGACGCCGTCACGCTGGCCGAACTCCTCAACGCCCGTCCGCTGGAAGACGCACTCAAGGCCTACAACCGGCAGCGCGCCCTCCGGACCCAGCTGCTGCGGCTGGCTTCCTCCGCCATGGCGGGTGTGGCCCTGACCAAACGGGCCCAGCCGCTGCGCGACGGACTGCTGAGGCTGGCTTCCCGGTAACGCCGAAGGCGCGCCCAAACCCGGACGACGGCGCTGCGCTAGTCCTGCTGCAGCGTTTCGGTGAGGTGGTGTGTAGGGATGCGGTCGCGGTCGTAGGTGATTTCCGTGTAGCCGTGCGGTTCCGGCTTGCCGGTGGAGCTGAGGTTCACGAACACGATTTCCTCAATGGTGAGGATGCTTTGCCGGGTGATCATGTTGCGCACTTCCGCGCGCATGGTCAGCGACGTGCGCCCAAAGCGGGTGGCGGTCAGGCCCATCTCAATCAGGTCGCCCTGGACCGCGGAGCTGACGAAGTTGATTTCCGAGATGTACTTGGTGACCGCGCGGCCGTTGCCCAGCTGGAGGATGGCGTAGATCGCGGCTTCCTCATCGATCCATTTCAGCAGGCTGCCACCGAACAGGGTGCCGTTGGCGTTGAGGTCCTCGGGCCGCACCCACTTGCGGGTGCGAAACGTAATGTCTTTGGTTTCCATAGCGCGAGATTAGCCGACGGCGGCCTGCTCCACCGGAGTGTGACGGCCGCCGTCGTGATTCCACACGCAACCGGCCCTGCCCCACTAGACCGGCCCTGCCCAAGGCCGCTCAGCCGGGCACCGGCCGGTTGTGGGCCCGCTCAAGCCATGGCGGTGTGCGCCGCGCTGTGGCAATCGATCCTCTTTTCGAAGCAGTACGAGTGCTCGACGCCGATGTAGGGGCCGAAGTTGGGAACCGGATCGAAGCCGGAGTTCGCGTAGAAGTTGCGGCCGTCAGTCTGCACCGAGCCCGCCTCCGCAGTGATCCGGGTGATGCCCTGGGCAAAGGCCTCGGCCTCGAGGGCGGCCAGGATGGAGCTGGCCACGCCTGAACCGCGGGTGTAGGGGAGAACATAGAGGCGTTTGATTTCCGCCGTCTCGGAGTCGAGCAGCCGCAAGCCCCCGCAGCCCACCGGCTGGCCTGACCCCTTGTCATAGGCTACGAGGAACACGGCCGTGTCCACTTCCGAGGGCTTGGGTCCCGGCTCATGGTCAGGGCACCCGAAGCGGGCGTCCAGTTCCGCCTGCTGTGCAGCGCGCAGATCAGCTCCCACAGGATTCGACCAGCTGACTTTCCGGATGTTGAGCCTGGGATTGGTCTGCATCTGTGCCTCGATTCGCCGAAGGGTTATGCGAATCAAGGCTAGAGGCGCACCGTTACCGCGGTGTTTCCTGCCGGTAAGCGCCGTGGGAACACTTGGCGCCGGGCCTAGCCCGTGGTCTTTCCCATCGGGTCCTCGGCGGTGGGGTCGGCCAGGGCAAGGCCGCCGACGGGGCTGGCGTCCCAGTGGATCAGGTTCCAGCCGGCGTCGGGGCCGCCTTCCAGCGCCACGATGCCGGTGTTGGCGAGCACGTGCCGGGCGGCAAATTCCATGTCGATATTGTCGGCCCGGTGGCCTGCCCAGACGCGGATCGCGGCGCCGTGGCTCACCACGGCGACGGCGCCGGTGCCGGCGGCTTCCGCGGCCGCCTTGGCGATGGCGGCGTCATAGCGTTCGAAAAACTCGTGCCCGTTGGGCCCGGCGGGCATCCGGCGGTCGAAGTCGCCGTCAGTCCAGGCGAACACGGTGCTCATGTACCGCCGGTGGGACTCGTGGTCCGTCAGCTTTTCCAGGGCGCCCGCCTCGATCTCGTGGATCCCGTCCAGGACCGTCACATCGAGGCCGAGCTCCCGGCTCAGCGGTTTGGCGGTGATCTGGGTGCGGACCAGGGTGGAGGCGTACAGGGCGCTGATCGGCTCGTTCACCAGCGCCCGGGGCAGGGCCTCGGCCTGGCGCTCGCCCAGCTCGGTCAGTCCGGGGCCAGGGTGCGCGGTGTCCAGCTGCCCCAGCACGTTCCCGGGGGTTTCACCGTGGCGGATGAGCAGCAGCCTCATGGTTTCCGTTCCTTGTCGTCGTCGGGAAGGTAGGCGGCACAGACCGCCGCAAAACGGGACCGGCAGCGTGCGGAAGCCGCCGGAAACGGAAGCGCGGCCGGGCAGCAAAGGCCCGGCACCGCCGTCGTACCTATTTCAGGTGGTCCACCAGTTGGTCCGCGATGCCGGTGTACTTGCCTGGCGTCAGCGCGAGCAGCCGTGCCTCAGCCTCCGCGGAGAGGCCCAGGCCCTGGACGAACTCCTGCATCCGGGCGCCGTCCACGCGCTGGCCGCGAGTGAGGTCCTTGAGCCGCTCGTACGGGTTCTCCATCCCTTCGACGCCGGCGATCGCCTCCGCGCGCATCACCATCTGGATGGCCTCGCCCAGGACTTCCCAGTTGGTGTCAAGGTCCGCGGCGAGCACGCTCTCCGCGACGTCGAGTCGCTCCAGGCCCTTGGCCACATTGGAAATGGCCAGCAGGGAGTGGCCGAATGCGACGCCGATGTTGCGCTGGCTGGAGGAGTCCGTGAGGTCGCGCTGCCAGCGGGAAGTGACCAGGGTGGAGCCCAGAACGTCCAGTAGCCCGGAGGAGATCTCCAGGTTGGCCTCGGCGTTTTCGAAACGGATCGGGTTGACCTTGTGCGGCATGGTGGAGGAGCCGGTGGCGCCTGCCACAGGGATCTGCGCGAAGTAGCCGATCGAGATGTAGCTCCAGATGTCCGTGCAGACGTTGTGCAGGATCCGGTTGAAGCGGGCGACGTCGGCGTACAGCTCTGCCTGCCAGTCGTGGCTTTCGATCTGCGTGGTCAGCGGGTTCCAGGTCAGGCCCAGCTTCTCGACGAATGACTTCGCGACCTGCTGCCAGTCAGCGCCGGGGACAGAGGCCACGTGGGCGGCGTACGTGCCGGTGGCACCGTTGATCTTGCCGAGGTATTCAGTCCTGGCGACGCGCTCCAGCTGCCGGTTCAAGCGGTGCGCGATGACGGCGAGCTCCTTGCCCAGCGTGGTGGGCGTGGCGGGCTGGCCGTGCGTGCGGGACAGCATTGGAACGGCGCGGTTATCTTCGGCCATCTTGCTGATCTGGGCAACGAGGGCCCGGGCGGCGGGCAGCCACACGTCCTCCACAGCACCCTTCACCCCCAGGGCGTAGGACAGGTTGTTGATGTCCTCGGAGGTGCAGCCGAAGTGCACCATGGCGGTCAGGTTCTCGATGCCGATGGCGGGCAGGCGGCGGCCGATGTAGTACTCCACGGCCTTCACGTCGTGGACGGTGACGGCTTCGATTTCGGCCAGCTCGGTGACGGAGGAGGCGTCGAATTCGGTGACGATGGCCCGCAGCTGCTGCTGCTGGTCTTCGGTCAGGGGGCCCGCGCCGGGGAGGACGTTGTCCCCGGTCAGGTGGATAAGCCACTCCACCTCGACGGCCACCCTGTCGCGGTTGAGGGCGGCCTCGGACAGGTAGTCAACGAGGGGGGCGACGGCGGACTTGTAACGGCCGTCCAGCGGGCCGAGCGCGATCTGTTCCCCTGACGCGGCGAGGGCGAGGCGTCCGGAGGGCGTACGGGTGTCAGCTGTGGCGGCAGTTTCAGGCATGACCTGATTCTTTCATGAAGTTCTGTGCCGGCTGAAGCACGGGATTCCGTGTGACCTCTCCTCCACAGCCCCGCCTTCGCGCACTTCTCCACATGGACGACGCCGGCCGTTCCGTCGGCGGCGGACGGCACCTTACCGTCGTGGGCAGGAAGCGAGGAAAGGGCTGACGCCGGAGCGCCGGCCCGCCGGAGATTGGGGTATCCAAATGAGCGCCAGCGTTACGGCGACGAGCGCCAGTGTCACGGCGGCCGACGCCGCGGCATGTTCGTCGCGCAGCTTTGAAGTCCAGCTGTTGGCCGGGCGGGTGGAGGCCTGCGCGGAACAGGTCGATGCCGTACAGGCGAAGCTTGCGCAGCTCCAGCTGATGGACTGGCAGTCGCCAGCCGGGCTGGCTTACCGGTCCAGCCTCCGGGTACAGGCCATTGCCCTTTGCCGGGCCCGGGAAGGAGTGCTTGCCGCCTCCCTCGCCCTGCGGCGGCACTCCGTACATGTCGCCGAGTCCGCCCTTCCCGCCGCCGGGGGCTACTGATGTCCGAGGCCGCGCGGGGCGGAAGCGGCGGCCAGCTCCGTCCCGTCGAACCGGCCTCCAACGGTGTCCTTTCCGTGCGCGGCGGAGTAGGCGGGATCTCCTTCCAGCTCGAGGAACTGGATTCGGGGGCCCGGGAGTTGGATGTGCTCGCCCGGGATTTGGTGGCGGTGGAACTGGGCATCTACAGGGTGTGGGAGGCGATGGGAAGCTTCCAGCGGGATGATCCGGTCAGCGGCGCCGAGGCCCTGACCGCCGTCTGGGAGGGGCGGCGTTCGGTGGCGGCGGCGCGGGAGGAACTGGAGCGCCTGGCCGGCGGGGTGCGCGCCTGCCAGCTCGGATACAGCGCCGCCGAGACGGCAAACCAGCTCCTGATGCAGCTCCACCTGGACGCATCATGGTTGTGGGGACGGCAGGTGGTTGACCTTGGCCTGACGCGGGACTGGCGCCCGAACACGGCCAGCACTGAAGCGATCGCCTCGAGCGACCCCCTGGTGGCCGGCACTATCCTTGCGGCCCTCCTCGGAGTGCGGCTAAGTCCTCTGGATGCCGCCGTGAAGATGGCACTCGCCTCCGGCACGACGGGCTCGAGTATCCCGGCCCTCGCGCGGCTGCTGCTGGACCGCGTCCTGCCGGAACTCAGGCCGCGGCCGGTCAGGGCCCTGAAGGCGGGCGCCGCGGACATTGATCTGGACGCCTCGCCGGCAGGTCTCCTTGCCCGGGCAGGGGAGATGGAAGACGCCGGCCCGGGCCAGATCGAGGTCATCCAGACAAGCAGCGGGGGACGGGACGCATTCATCGTCATCATTCCCGGAACCCAACCCGGCAACACCGGCGGACCCAACCCCTTCGACGAGGCCGGCATCGGCGAAGCGCTGGGGTACGGGTCCGAGTACACGGCCGCAGCCATCCGGGCTGCCCTGCACCAGGCCGGGGCAGAGGCCGGGGACCAGGTGGTCGCCGTGGGCTACAGCCAGGGCGGAATCCATGCGATGAACCTGAGCCAGGACAAGGCCTTCCTTGCCGAGTACAACCTCAAGTACGTGCTAACCGCGGGCTCGCCGGTCGGTGCGATAACTCCGGAGCCGGGCGTCAGCAGCCTGCATCTGGAGCACCGGCAGGACTGGGTTCCGGGCGGCGACGGCCTTCCCAATCCGGACACCAGGGACAGGGTGACAGTGACGCTCAACGGTCTGGTCGGAACGCCTCCTGGTGAGGACTCCGGGCTCGGCCCCGGGCACAGGCTCACCAACTACGAGGCGGGGGCCCGGGCAGTCTCGGCGAGTCCGGATCCTTCACTGGTGGCGTCCACTGCTGCGCTTGCCGGGGTGGTGGGTGCGGGGGGAACAGCCAGGGCCACCCGGTTTCAGCTGGTCCGCGCGCCAAAGCCGCCTGCGCCCGCGCTGCAACCGTCACTCCCCGGTCCGGGCAGGGTAATCCTTCCCGTCGGCGGTGGCGTCGGCGGTGGCGGAGGTATCAGCGTCGGCGGGGGTGTCAGCGGTGGCGGGCGCCGGGGACCCGGTCTGCCACCAGGGAAATGACGGTGATGATGATGGCGGCCAGCACGGCGGTCCAGAAGAACGAATCGATGGTGAAGTGCACGGGCGTGTAGCCGCTAATCCAGGAGGTGAGGTAGAGCATCGCGGCGTTGATCACAACGGTGAACAGACCCAGCGTCAGGATGGTGATGGGCAGGGAGAGGAAGCTGACGATCGGCCGCACGAAGGCATTGACCACGCCGAAAATCAGCCCGATGAACAGGTACGCGAGGACAATGCCGGCGGCGTCAGTTCCCTGGTTCACCCCGGTCTTCGCTACAGCTTCCGTGGTGGCTGTGGTGGAGATATCCAGGCCGGGCAGAAGCCAGCTGGCAATCCACAGCGCCAGTCCGTTAATGATCACGCGCATGATGAAAGACCGCATGCGCCCATGCTGTCACACGGCACGGCCGGGCAGGCAGTCAGGGGCATAGGCTAGGTGGCATGACTTCATCAGAGACTGTGGCGGGGGGCCTGAGGCCACGACCCGTGGTTGACCGGCTGCCCCGCTACGCCGCCGGAAAGCCCCCGGTGGCCGTCGACGGCCTTGCAAGCTACAAACTGTCGTCCAACGAGAACCCGCTGCCGCCCATCCCGGCCGTGGTGGAGGCCATTGCCGCCCAGACGGACTTCAACCGCTACCCCGACCCGCTCAGCACCAAGCTCCGCACCGCGCTCGCCGGGTTCCTCGACGTCCCGGCCGAGGACATCGTCACCGGTGCCGGCAGCCTCGGCGCCCTCACCCAGCTGCTGACCACGTTCGCCGGCCAGAACGACGACGGCAAGCCCGACGAAGTGATCTACGCCTGGCGGTCCTTCGAGGCCTACCCCATCTGCGTCGGGCTGGCCGGGGCAGAGAGCGTCCGGATCCCCGTGACGTCTGACGGGCGCCATGACCTTGACGCCATGGCCGCAGCCGTGACCGCGCGAACCAGGGTGATCCTGCTCTGCACCCCCAACAACCCCACCGGCCCCATCCTGACCGCCAAGGAAACTGAGCGCTTCATCAAGGCGGTGCCGTCGGACGTTGTGGTGGTCATCGATGAGGCCTACCAGGAGTTCGTCAGGGCAGAAGACGCGGTGGACGGCATCCGTATGTACCGCAAGTACCCCAATGTGGTGGTGCTCAGGACGTTCTCCAAGGCGCACGGCCTCGCCGGCCTCCGGGTCGGCTACAGCGTTTCCCAGCCCCAGCTCACCCAGCACCTGCGCGTCGCCGCCACCCCGTTCGCGGTCTCGCAGATCGCCGAACAGGCCGCCGTTGTGTCCCTGCAGAATTTTGGCCAGGTTGTAGAAAGGGTACAAAGCCTGGTGGCGGAGCGGGACCGCGTGACGGCAGGTCTCCGGGACCTCGGCTGGTTTGTTCCGGACGCGCAGGGGAACTTTGTCTGGCTTGATCTTGGCGATAATTGCGCGGAGTTTGCCCAGCTCGCCGGGGAACGGGCACTGTCCGTCCGCGCCTTCGGAAACGAAGGTGTCCGGGTCAGTATCGGCGAAGTGGAAGCCAATACGCGATTCCTGGAACTCTGTAAGGTTTACACAAAACCGCCACGCCGTTCCTAGCGCTTAACAAACAGCCGGCGCTACCTACGCCGGATAAAGTAAGGAACAGTAAGCCAAAAATATATGCCTCATCGGTAATGCATTCCTCGTGCGGCATATATCCCAGCGAGATTGCAACGCATCCGGATGCGGCAGGCAAGGAGACGGTATGGGCGCAACACATCTGCCCTCCACCGAGTTCGATGGAACGGAACTGGACGACCAGCTCGAGGCGCAGGCCGAGGCTACCTTGGGCGTGCCTCCGACTGAAATGGTCCAGCTTCTGGGCCCCGATGGCAGGATGGGCACGGACTCCGTGTTCTCCGAGTATGCCGAGCGTCTCGACGCCGAAAAGCTCCGCGGTTTCTACGCGGACATGGCGGCCATCCGTCGCTTTGACCAGGAAGCTACGGCCCTGCAGCGGCAGGGCCAGCTGGCGCTGTGGGTTCCGCTGACGGGCCAGGAAGCGGCCCAGATCGGATCCGGGCGTGCCAGCCAGCCGCAGGACTACATCTTCCCCACCTACCGCGAGCACGGCGTCGCCCTGACCCGCAACGTGGATCTGGCCGAACTGCTGAAGCAGTTCCGCGGCGTCTCCAACGGCGGCTGGAACCCGAAAGACACCAACTTCCACCTGTACACGCTGGTGCTGGCAGCGCAGACGCCGCACGCCGTCGGGTACGCCATGGGCATCCAGCGGGACCAGCGGCTGGCAGAGGCTCAAGACGTGGAAGGCTCGGCCGAGCCGAAGGCCGCCGTCATGGTCTACTTCGGCGACGGCGCGAGCTCCGAGGGTGACGTTCACGAGTCCATGGTGTTCGCGTCCTCGTACAACGCCCCGGTGGTCTTCTTCTGCCAGAACAACCACTGGGCCATCTCCGTGCCCACCGCTGTGCAGACCCGCATCCCCCTCTCCAACCGCGCCAAGGGCTACGGCTTCCCGGGCATCCGCGTGGACGGCAACGACGTCGTGGCAGTCCATGCCGTCACCGAATGGGCGCTCGAGCACGCACGCCAGGGCAACGGCCCGGTGCTGATTGAAGCCTTCACCTACCGCGTGGGAGCCCACACCACGGCCGACGATCCCACCAAGTACCGCGAGTCCTCCGAAGAGGCCCTGTGGCGCGAAAAGGACCCGCTCGACCGCCTGGAAAAGTACCTCCGCGCCGAAGGCATGGCCGACGAAGCCTTCTTCGCCCAGGTTGCCGCCGACGGCGACGAACTCGCCGCCTACATCCGGAAGTCCACCTACGAATCGGACGCACCGGATATCAGGACCGCCTTTGCCAACACCTACGTCGAGGCGCACCCGCTCGTGGCCGAGGAACTGGCGTGGTTCGAAGAGTACAGCGCGGGCTTTGCCGGCGAGGACGAGGGAGAAGGGGCAGGCCGCTGATGACCACCATGACCATTGCCAAGGCCATCAATGAAGGCCTGCGCGCCACGCTCAGCAACAACCCCAAGTCCCTCCTCATGGGCGAGGACATCGGCCCGCTCGGCGGCGTCTACCGCGTCACCGACGGACTGATCGGCGAATTCGGGGCGGACCGCGTGGTGGACACCCCGCTCGCGGAATCCGGCATCATCGGCACCGCGATCGGCCTGGCGCTGCGCGGCTACCTCCCCGTTGCCGAGATCCAGTTCGACGGATTCGTCTTCCCCGGCTTCAACCAGATCACCACCCAGCTGGCCAAAATGCACTCGCGCAGCAACGGCAACCTCACTGTGCCCGTGGTCATCCGCATCCCCTACGGCGGCGGCATCGGCTCCATCGAGCACCACTCCGAGTCGCCGGAGGCACTGTTCGCGCACACCCCTGGGCTGCGCATCATCACGCCGTCCAACCCTCACGACGCCTACTGGATGATCCAGCAGGCCGTGGCCTGCCAGGACCCGGTGATCGTCTTCGAACCGAAGCGCCGCTACTGGCTCAAGGGCGAGGTGGACACCGAGTCGGCCGGCCCGGCTGAGGATCCGTTCAAGGCCCACGTGGTCCGCGAGGGGACCGACGCCACGGTTGTGGTTTACGGCCCGCTCGTCCCCGTGGCCCTCGCTGCCGCCAACGCCGCGGCGGAGGACGGCCGCAGCATCGAAGTGATCGACCTGCGTTCCATCTCGCCGATCGATTTCGACGCCATCGAAGCCTCTGTCAAGAAGACGGGCCGGCTCGTGGTGGCGCACGAGGCTCCCACCTTCGGCGGCATCGGCGGTGAAATCGCCGCGCGGATCAGCGAACGGGCCTTCCACTCGCTGGAGGCGCCGGTCATCCGGGTGGGCGGCTTCCACATGCCGTACCCCGTGGCCAAGGTCGAAGAGGACTACCTCCCGGACATCGACCGCATCCTTGAGGCGCTGGACCGCACGTACGCGTACTGACGCCGTCGCGCACCAGCACCTGCTGACTCTTTCGCCTACCGCCTCCGCACCTCCCGGAGCGCCCCAGCTTTCGAACCCGAGGATCCCATGACGCTTAACAAGTTCAACCTCCCCGACGTCGGTGAGGGCCTGACCGAGGCAGAGATCGTTTCGTGGAAGGTCAAGCCCGGCGACGAGGTGGCCATCAACGACGTCCTGTGCGAGATCGAGACGGCCAAGTCCCTTGTTGAGCTTCCGTCGCCGTTCGCCGGCACCGTCACCGAACTGCTGGTCCCGGAAGGGGCGACGGTCGACGTCGGGACCGCCATCATCAGCGTCTCAGACACCATGTCCGGCGATCCAACGCCGGCCGACGCGCCGGTGCCCGCCGTCGAGGTTACTGAGCCTGCGCTGATGTACGGAAAGCTCCCGGCCGACGGCGAAGCTGCCGCCGGCGGCCTGGCCGCCGGTCCGCTGGTGGGATCAGGCCCAAAGGCCGACGCCGTGAAGCGGCGCCCGCGCAAGACCAAACCGGCGATTCCGGAAGATGCAGTCCATGGCGCTCCGGAAGTCGAGCCTGTCCAGCCGCGGTCCGTGGAGGATGCGCTTTTGGACGGCCCGGCCAGCGCCGGCCCGGTGGCCGGACCTGTCGTGACGAGGCGGCCTGAGTGGACGCCCGCTATCGAGACTGACAAGCCGACGCTCGGCGGGGCCATTTCCGGGCTCATGAACAGGGTCCTGGCCAAGCCGCCCGTGCGGAAGATCGCCCGCGACCTGGGCATTGACCTCGCCGACGTCGTGGCCACGGGCGCACGCGGCGAGGTGACGCGCGAGGACCTGGTCAGCTACCAGGCACAGCGGGATGCGGAACTGGACAAGGCGGACACCTTTTGGGGCACGTCAGGCCGTCCCCAGGAGCAGCGGATCGAACGGATCCCGGTCAAGGGCGTCCGCAAGGCCACCGCGAAGGCCATGGTGGAGTCGGCGTTCTCCGCGCCGCACGTGAGCATCTTCGTGGACGTGGACGCCAGCCGCACCATGGAATTCGTCAAGCGGCTCAAGGCTTCGCGCGACTTCGAGGGCATCAAGGTCTCCCCGCTGCTGATCCTCGCGAAGGCTGTCATCTGGGCTGCAGCGCGGAACCCGAGCGTGAACGCCACTTGGGTGGACAACCCGGACGGCAGCGACGCCGCTGAAATCCACATCAAGCACTACATGAACCTCGGCATCGCCGCGGCCACACCGCGCGGGCTCATGGTCCCGAACGTCAAGAACGCCCAGGACCTGTCCCTCAAGGAACTGGCACTGGCCCTTAACGAGCTCGCCACCACCGCGCGTGCCGGCAAGACCCAGCCGGCGCAGATGCAGGGCGGTACGTTGACAGTCACCAACATCGGGGCCCTCGGGATCGACACCGGAACCCCCATCATCAACCCCGGTGAAGTGGCCATCGTGGCGTTTGGCACCATCAAGCAAAAGCCGTGGGTACTGGACGGCGAGGTCATTCCGCGCTGGATCACCACACTCGGCGGATCCTTTGACCACCGAGTGGTGGACGGCGACCTTTCAGCCCGCTTCATGGCTGACGTCGCCGCCATCCTGGAAGAGCCCGCCCTGCTGCTCGACTGACCCTGCCCTGCTGCTCGACTGACGGTCCCCGGCGCGGTACCCTCCGGGAAAGGGGGAAGGACCGGACAGGCAGGGACGGGGTTCCCATGGGTGAGGATCGCGGGATCATGAGCATCCGGGTGAAGAACCGCGTGGCCCGGGTCATCACGGAGGCCCTTCAGCCGCCGATCACCGTGGCTCTGCTGCTGCTCCTCAGCCCGGCAGTGGAACCCGGCTTTCCGGGCACGGTCTGGTTCGGCGCCGTGGCGGTGCTGTTTGTGTGCGTGCTGCCCCTGGCCGCCGTCGTCCTTCTGGTCCGTCTGGGCAAAGTGACGGACCACCACGTCAGCGACCGCAAGCAACGAGCACCAGTGCTTGCCATGACGGTGGTGTCACTGCTCGCGGGGCTGGCAGTGCTCCTGGCCATCAATGCGCCGTACAGCGTCATTGTGGTGGTGCTGGCCATAGTGGGCGGCGTGGTGGTGCTCGCCGTCATCAGTCTGTTCTGGAAAATCAGCGGCCACGCCGGGGCGATCGCGCTGACAACGGTCATCACGGTGCTGATCCTGGGCGTTCAGTGGCTTCCGCTGCTGCTGCTGATTCCCGCTGTCGGCTGGTCCAGGGTGGTGCTGCGTGCCCATACGGTGGCGCAGGTTGTTGCGGGCGCCCTGGTGGGCGGCGGCGTCACCGCCGGGCTGTGGTGGCTACTCCGCGAGGTACTGGTCCGGATGGCCTGACGCCGGGGTCTGGCTCAGTAGGCGGCGTAGGAGTTGGCCAGCAGCTGCGCCATGGCCGGGTCGGAGGACAGTCCTGCCATGCCCACCGCGGCGGCCAGCATGACGCCGCACACGGCCGCGATGCCGCAGCTCACGAGCGTGAGGAACTTCCAGTCCTCGCGGAGGACGCTGTTCAGCGTGTCCGGCAGCTGCAGGTCGGGGGAGATAAGGTTCGGAGCGCTGTCCACGGAGCCGTCGTCAAGGAGTGCGATCACGCGGCCCGCGGAGCGGTCCACGCGCATGGCGCTGATGTGGTTGCCGTGGCGGGCAAGGAGGATGTCGTGGCCGACGAGGTGGCGCCGCTGGAGTGTAAGCACAGTGTTCCCCTGAGAGGTAGATTTGGGTTTGTCCGCACCATCGGGGGCACCTCCAATTTTATCTTTCGGGCCATGCCGGATTGCCGGAAAACGTGGTGAGGCTGCCCACCAGCCGGGGTGATCCGCGTCAAGTCAGGCCTGCGGCGCGCTAGTCCGCTCCGTAGGTATTTGCGATGTAGACGTCGCAGGACGCACTGTGGGCCACGCTGTTCGCCACGCTGCCCAGCACGCGTCCGAGGCCCTGCATCCGGCGGTTTCCCACCACGATCATCCTCGCCTCAAGGCGGTCCGCCTCCCTGACCAGGGCCTCGGCCGGCCTGCCCCGTGCGGCGGAATAGGTGATCTTGAGTTCGCCGCCGGCCAAGGCAGCCGCCACCTCCCGGGCCACCTTTTCGGCTTCCCCGGCGTCCGACACGATCCACCGGTCACTGCCGCTGCCGAAGACTTCGGTCCGGTCGGTATCGAACGCGGACACGACATGGAGCCGGGCGCCCAGCGCGCCGGCCAAATCCCGCGCCACCTCCGCTGCCTTGCGCGCGGTACCGCTTCCGTCCACACCCACAACAATGGTTTCCGCCATGGCCTTATCTCCTTTGAATATGCCGAATGATCTGATGTCCCCGCCGCCCGCAGCTCAGGCCAGCGCGTCAATGGCTTCCTGCAGCACCGGAGCCAGGCGCCGCACGCCCTCGGCAATGGCCTCCGGCGGAACGGCGCTGAAAGCAAGGCGGAGTTTGTTCGACGGGGCGTCCGAGTGCGTGAAGGCTGCGCCGGGAATGAAGACGACGCCGGCATCAATCGCCTTATGGAGCAGGGGGTACGTGTCCACGCCCTCCGGCAGCGTCACCCAGACGAAGAATCCGCCCTGCGGCCGGGTCCAGCTGAGCCCTTCGGGCATGTGCTTCTCCAGTGCCGCCAGCATCGCGTGGCACCGCTCGGCATACAGCCCGCGGTACGTCTCAATCTGGCCCTTCCAGTCGTAGTCTCGGAGGTAGGCCGAGACCAGCATCTGGTTCAGAGTGGGCGGGCACAGCGTCACTGCCTCGGAGGCCAGGTAGTAGCGGCGCTGCAGGTGGGCCGGTACCAGGGCCCAGCCGATGCGCAAACCCGGGGCAAAGATCTTCGAGAACGATCCCATGTAGATGACGTCGTCGGGGTTGCCTGCGCGCAGCGGGGCCAGCGGCTCGCCGTCGAACCTCAACAGCCCGTAAGGGTTGTCCTCCAGCACCAGGATGTTGGCGCGGCGGCAGATGTCCACGATCTGCTGCCGGCGCTCCTGCGCCAGCGTGATGCCCGACGGGTTGTTGAAGTTGGGGATGGTGTAGAGGAACTTAATGTTTTTCCCGGCGGTCTGGAGCGCCGCGATCCTGGTCTCGAGAAGATCAGGCACCAGGCCGTCGTCGTCCATGGGCACGGCCTCCACCTGAACCTGGTACGCCTCGAACGTGTTCAGCGCCCCCACATAGGTGGGTTCCTCCACCAGGGCCACGTCGCCAGGGTCGCAGAACACCTTGGTGGCCACGTCCTGGGCGGACTGCGAGCCCGCGGTGATCACCACGTTCTCCGGCCGGGCGTCCAGGATGCCTTCGGCGGCCATGACTTCGCAGATCTGCGTGCGCAGTTCCTCAGTGCCCTGGCCCCCGCCGTATTGAAGCGCAGTGAGGCCGTCCTCGGCGATGATCCGCGCGGCCGTCTGGGCAAGCTTTTCGAGGGGCAGGGACTGCAGGTAGGGGCTGCCGCCGGCCAGCGAGACCAGGCCGGGCCGCATGGAGATGTCGAAAACATCCCGCACCGCCGACTGCTTGATGTTCGCGGCGCGCTCGGAGAAGAGTCCGTCGTGGCGGTGGGCTGATGTCGCGGCCCGCTCGATGGCGTCGATGGCTTCGGCGGGGAGGACGGCTGCGGCGGCGTCGAGTGTCTCGTGGGTCACAATCCCAGAGTACAGCCATAGGTTGCTGATTAGGCAACAGCTGTTGACCTGATTCTGGAGGATTCGAAACTGGGGCCTTGGGGTGCCTTTACCTCTGGCAGACCAAGGCATGGAATGGAGCCATGACGTCACTCGAGCCCCAACACGCATCGCCCCAGCCCGCCAAGGCCGACGCCTTCCGTCAAATGCACGCGGGCGGTGCTGTTCCGCTGGTGCTCGTAAACGTGTGGGATGCCGCGTCGGCCCGGCTTGTGGAGAAGGCCGGGGCACGGGCCATTGCCACCTCGAGTTCGGCCATCTCCTGGAGCTTGGGGTACCCCGATGGCAGCCACGTGCCTCCGGGCCTGGCATTCGACGCGCTCCGCAGGATCACCGCGGCGACGAGGCTCCCGGTCACGGCGGACATCGAAGCCGGGTATGCGGGTGCGGACGGCGCTTTCGATGACGGGCTGCTCCGGAAGACCGTCACGGCGGTGCTGGAGGCCGGCGCAGTGGGCGTGAACATCGAAGACTCGGGCGGGATGCGTCTCACAGACGCCGACGAGCAGGGCCGCCGGATCAGTCTGGTCCGCAGCATCGCAGCAGAGTCCGGCGTGAACCTCTTCATCAATGCCCGGACGGACACGTACCTTTCCGGGCAGTTTGGGGACTCAGCGTTCGAGGAAACGCTGGAGCGGGCCGAACGCTGTCTGGCCGCGGGTGCCGACGGAATCTTCGTTCCCGGCGTGACGGACCTCCACATTCTGCATGAGCTCAGCAGGCGGATATCGGCGCCGCTGAATGCCCTTGCCGGCGTCGGATCGGCGTCGGTGGGCGAACTGCACGACGCCGGTGTGCGGCGGGTCAGCATCGGCGGCAATGCTGCGAAGGCGGCCTATGCGACTGTTTCCCGAGTGGCCGCCGAAATCCTGGGCGACGGCAACTGGTCAGAACTCGCCGGTTCGCCGAGCCATAGTGACATGGACGCGCTGTTCTCACCGGAAGGCGAGGGCTAGCGGAGGCTGAGAACTTCGGCCAGGGGCACGCCGCTGACGTAGATTTCCGCCCGGACGGCACCCACGGCCGTGACCGCTGTATGGGTGAGCTGTGCTTCGATCCGCGGAAGATCGCAGACGCCGCCCGGTTGTACTGCGCCGGTCAGGTTCACCACCACGGTGGTGCCATCGAGGTAGCCGGACACGTACTGGAGCGAGGAAGCGGACAATGCGTTGTACAAGCCGCTTGCGGGCGGCGCGCCCGGGCCGGACAGCAGCCTGCTCATGGCGGCCTGCAGTGGCTCGCTGATGGATGAGTCGGCATGGTGCACGGCCACCAGGCTGTCGTTGCAGCCGAAGCGCACGCCGGACGTGCCGCCGTCGTCGAGTGCGACGTAGTAAACCGCAGTGCCGGCGCCAGCTCCGCCGGTCCCGGTCCCTGGCAACGTGGAAGCCGGTGCCGTGGAGCCCGTTGTGGGGCCAGGGGAACCGGGGCCGGCCGCGACGCCCGAAGCAGGGACCCCTGAAGCAGGCGCGGGCTGCTGTCCGGCGCCGCCCGGCAGTTGTGCCTGGGTGTCCGGACCGGCGAAGCCCGCGCCGAGGCCGCCGGACGGAAGGCCCGGCCCTGATCCGCCGGCAGTTTGGCCGCCGGGGTTCGAGCCTGCGGACGGAGGAGCTGAACCGGTAGCAGGAACGGGCCCGGAAACCCCGGCCGCTGTTCCCATGCCAGGGCCGGCAGCACCCTGACCAGTAGCGCCCTGGCCGGATGCTCCCGGGCCGGGTGCGCTGGGCGCGCCGGCTTCCTCAGGTGGAATCACCGGAGGCGCCGGGCGGGGTTCGGGTGCCGCGGCGGGGGCGGGTCCGGCGTCGTAAGCATTTTGCTGGAGCGGGGCGCAGGAGCCGACCCACAAGGGAAGGGTCAGGCAGAAGGCGGCAACCGCCGTCGTTAGCGGTCTGACTCCCCAGCTTGACTTCATGACTGCACCGCACTCCCTGCTCCGGCACGTCCCGTACATCAACGTTACGGCGGGGCGGCGGGCCGGGGAACGGTGCCCGGGTGTCAGTTTGGCCGCAGCTCAGTCACGGATTGGTTGCAGCAGGCCCCCGCCTTCCAGCGCGCCGAGGCCGGGAATGGCGCACGCCCCCGGCCGCTGGAGGGCCGGGGGCGTGTGAAGGGGCGGAGTTGCCTAGGCGGCTGCGCCCGCGGGCTCGACGGCGGCAAGGGCAACGAAGAGTTCCTTGATCTGCTCAACGACTTCGGCGTCGTCCTTCGGGTGGGTTTCCGCGAAGCGGACCATGGAGCCGGGGACGGCGAGCTTGGCATCCTCCAGAACACGGGCGCCGGCGATGCCAACAGCCTTGCGGGCCTCGTCCTGGGCCCAGACGCCACCGAACTGGCCAAAGGCGGTGCCGACGACGGCGGTGGGCTTTCCGGCGAGGGCGCCGGCGCCGTACGGCCGGGACAGCCAGTCGATGGCGTTCTTCAGCGAGGCGGGCATGGTGCCGTTGTGCTCGGGGGTGACCAGCAGCAGGGCATCAGCCTGGCCGGCTGCCTCGCGCAGGGCGGTAGCGGCGGCCGGGACCTGGCCTTCGACGTCGGTGTCCTCGTTGTAGAAGGGGATGTTGCCCAGGCTCTCGTGGATCACGATCTCGACGCCTTCCGGAGCGTTCAGCTGGATGGCTTCGGCAAGCTTGCGGTTGTGGGAGTCGGCGCGCAGGCTTCCCACCAGGGCGAGTACGGTGCTCTTGGACATGTGAACTCCTTAGGTTTTGCCGCGGAACGCTCCGTGGCGATTGGTTCTTAAGGCGTTTGGTGCCTTCATCCAGACTAAACGGACTGCGGTCCGGATATTATTCCCGGGTCTAGAATGCTTGGTGTGAGCCTCATCCCAATTCGTTCCGGATCCTCGTCCGGCTCCGGAGCGGAACGCAGCGATGCTGCCCGGAACCGGGAGTTGCTCCTGTGCGCTGCCCGGCAGCTCGTGGAGGAATGCGGCGCTGACGGCGTGACCATGGACAAGCTGGCGGAGCGCGCAGGCGTGGGCAAGGGAACTGTGTTCCGTCGCTTCGGCAGCAGGGCCGGCCTGATGATGACCCTGCTCAGCGACGCCGAGGCCGAGTTTCAGGCCCGCTTCATGTTCGGGCCGCCGCCGCTTGGCCCCGGGGCGCCGCCACTGGAACGGCTGATCGCCTTCGGCGCCGAACGTATCCGCTATGTCATGGAGTACGGCGAGCTCGCGAGGGCCGCCGAAGCGTCACTGCACAACAGGTTTGACGCCCCCGCTGCGGTGCTGTGGCACCGCCACATCGAGCATTTGCTGGGCTCGGCGGGCTTCGACGCGGACCCGTGGCTTATGGCCATGTCCCTCAGCGCAACCCTCGAACCCGAGCGGCTGCTGCACGCAGTCCGCGTGCAGCACCTTTCGCCGGAGCGGCTGGAGGAGTCCTGGCGCCAGTTGGTCACCCGCGTCGTCGGGGGTGCGGAGGGCTGAAGGCCGGATGCCTCACAGCTGAACGCGGCTGAACCGGGACCGGTCCAGGGGGTAGCGTGGCACCATGAGCACCGATTCCTCCACCCCCTCCACTCCCATCCGGACCGCCGTGGTGGGCTTCGGCCTGTCCGGTCGGGTATTCCATGCGCCGCTGGTCGCGGCGGACCCGAGCTACTCGCTGGACGTCATCGCCACCTCTGACCCCGGCCGGCAGGCTGCCGCCGTCGGACAGTACCCAGGTGTGAAAACAGTGCCCGGCGGCGATGCGGCCCTTGCGCTGGCCGCTGACCTTGACCTCGTGGTGCTGGGAACGCCGCCGACCACCCATTACCCGCTGGCGAAGGCCGCGCTCGAGGCCGGGCTCGACGTCGTCGTCGACAAGCCCTTTGCCGTGACGAGCGCCCAGGGGCACGAGCTGATCGCGCTCGCTGAGCGGCTCGGGCGGGTGCTGACGGTGTTCCAGAACCGCCGCTGGGACGGGGACTACCTCACCGTCAAGGAACTGCTGGCTGAAGGGTCGCTGGGGCAGGTGACCCGGTTCGAATCACGCTTCGAACGGTGGTCGCCCGAGGTTGCCAAGGCCTGGAAGGCGGAGGCCACGGCGGCCGACGGCGGCGGTGTCCTGTTCGACCTCGGCACCCATCTGCTGGACCAGGCACTGCAGCTCTTCGGCCCTGCAACGGTGGTCCATGCCGAGCTCCAGGCCCGGCGGCCGGGGGAAAAGGCTGATGACGACTGTTTCGTGGTCCTGCGGCACGGGTCCGGCGTGCTTAGCCACCTCTGGATGAATATGCTGTGCGCCCAGCAGGGACCGCGCTACCGGGTGCTCGGCTCGGAAGGCGCGTTTACCAAGCACGGCGTGGACCCGCAGGAACCGTACATCGTGGCTGGCGGGGGACCGCTGGACGAAGAGTACGGTGTGGAAGCACCCGAGTGGGCCGGGAAGCTGGGCCGGGACGGCCACCTCGACCGGCTGTCCACGGAGCGCGGTGCCTACCCGGAGTTCTACCGCATCCTCGCGGCCAAGATCTCCGACGGCGGGACCGCCTCGCCATTGCCAGTACCAGTAGACCCGGCCGGCCCCGTCGAAGTCCTCAAGCTGATCGAACAGGCCCGGAGCCTGGCTTAAACAGAAACCGCTGGTTGAGCCTGTTAAAGAGAACCGCTGGTTGAGCTTGTCGAAACCTCGGGTTTCGGCAAGCTCAACCAGCGGGACTCAACTGGCGGCGGTCTCCCCGGCGTTACGCGGAGACAAGCTCGTGCCAGTCCGCCACGAGGGGCAGGTTGTGTGCCTCGGAGACGGAGTGGTGCGCAACGTGGCCTGCGGCGATGTTCAGGCCGGCGGCGAGTGCGGGGTCCTTCTCGAAGGCGGCCTTGACGCCGAGGTTTGCCAGGGCCACGCCGTAGCGGAGCGTGACGTTGGTCAGCGCGTAGGTGGAGGTGTTCGGGACGGCGCCGGGCATGTTGGCGACGCAGTAGAAGATCGTGTTGTGGACCTTGTACGTGGGTTCCTGGTGCGTGGTGGGGTGCGTGTCCTCGAAGCAGCCGC
Source organism: Arthrobacter globiformis (assembly GCF_030815865.1). NCBI lineage: Bacteria > Bacillati > Actinomycetota > Actinomycetes > Micrococcales > Micrococcaceae > Arthrobacter > Arthrobacter globiformis. The sequence goes on along the minus strand of NZ_JAUSXI010000001.1, from coordinate 89,869 downwards.
CCTGGTCCACGGCGATGTCCACGAGAACCGAGCCGGGCTTCATGCGCGCCACGAGTTCGTTGGTCACCAGCTTGGGGGCCTTCGCGCCGGGGATGAGCACGGAGCCGATCACGAGGTCGGCGTCCACCACGGACTTCTCAATCTCGTACTTGTTGGAGGCGACGGTCTTGAGCCTGCCCTGGTACTGGGCGTCGAGTTCGCGTAGCCGGTTGATGTTGATGTCCAGGATGGTGACGTCGGCGCCGAGGCCCAGAGCCATGGCGGCTGCGTTGGTGCCCGCGACGCCTGCGCCGAGGACTACGACCTTGGCGGGGCGGACGCCCGGGACGCCGCCGAGCAGCACGCCCTTGCCGCCGGCGGGCGCCATCAGGGAGGTCGCGCCGACCTGGACGGAGAGCCGGCCGGCTACCTCGGACATGGGTGCGAGCAGGGGCAGGGTGCGGCCTTCCTGGACGGTCTCATAGGCGATGGCGGTGACGCCGGAGTTGATGAGCTCCTGTGTCAGCTCGGGCTCGGCGGCCAGGTGCAGGTAGGTGAAGAGGACCAGGCCCTTGCGGAAGCGGTGGTACTCGGCCTTGATGGGCTCCTTGACCTTCATCACCATGTCCGCACGGGACCAGACCTCGTCGGCATCGGCGACGATTTCTGCGCCAGCGATGGCGTACTCCTCGTCAGTGATGCCGGAACCCAGGCCCGCACCGCGCTCCACCAGGACCGTGTGGCCGTGGGTGCGGAATTCGTGAACACCGGCAGCCGTGATGGCGACGCGGAATTCGTTGTTCTTGATCTCTTTGGGGACACCGATGATCATTTTTTGGGCTCCAGATTCGATGGCTGCAAGGCCGGAATGTGTGGGGAATGTTGTGATTCCAGAATAGATCCGGCTGTGAGGCGCACTACAGGAAAACGGCGGCACCGCCCGAGCTAAACCGCGTGTTTCCGGGGTTTTAGAAGACGCACGGTCGACTATTGTCGACCGCCGGGGCGTCAGGTGTCGCCTCATGTCCGTTCGCCCACTGCGCCCCGCGGGACGTAGTCTGTCAGCATGCAGCAGGATGTGGAACAGCTCGTCGAACGCGTGGCCCTCAAACTGGGCCGCGGGCTTTCCCTCGAGGACCTCGACGGCCTTTTGCTCGCCTACAGCTCCAACCAGTCGCATGCGGACCGGGTGCGGGTGAACTTCCTGTTGAGCAAGCGCGTGCCGCTGGACGTCAAAAACTGGCAGCTCTCGCATGGGATCGCCACCGCGGTGCGTCCCGTGGTGGTGCCCGCCAACGAGGAGCTGGGAATGCTGGGGCGCGTCTGCGTCCCGCTTCTGGTCCGCGGGTTCCGGGTGGGTTACCTGTGGGTGCAGCTGGACCTGGAAGATCAAAGCGCGACGGCGATCCTTGCCGAGCTGCCAGACGTCCGGGACGAGCTGGACCTGCTGTCCGGACTGCTGCTGGACTCCAACACTGCGGAATCAGAGTACCGGCGCAGCCGTGAACGCGAGTTCCTGGCCGCCTGTGCCGGGGAAGCCAATGCCGTTGCTGCGGTGGCGGGCTGGAAGGAAGTGCAGGACCGGGGACCCTGGCAGCTGGTGACGGTTCTGGACGCGGACGGCTGGATGGCCGGTCCGGATCCCATCGCCTCCACGCTCATCCACCGCGCCGCGGCACTGCAGGCCACCATCGGCGTGGATGCTGTCCTGTTCAGTGCAGGCGCGGAGACCCACTCAGTTGTCCTCTTCCGGGAGTCCACCGGGCGCGCCAGCCAGGCTCAGGTTCTGGTGCACTACCAGTTGGAGCTCGCCAAGCGCTCCGGCAGGTCCGTCGAGCGGATCATTCTGGGAACCAGCGAGGGATTCAGCCGCGTTAAAGACCTGGCCGAGGCTTACCGGCAGTCCAAGGTTGCCGCCCTGGCCGCCGCCGTCGATCCGCGGCTCGGCGAGCTGGTGGACTGCCGGGCCGCCGGGGTGTATCAGCTCCTGGCCTCGGCCGGCGGCGGGGCCGGGGTCTGGAGCGACGCCGGTTCGGTGAATTTCCAGGCCCTCGAGGACCACGACCGGAACGGGGAGCTGCTACCCGTACTGGAACTGCTCTACGACAATGACGGGTCCGTCCAGGACGTTGCCGAAAAACTCCATCTGCACCGCAGCAGTATCTACAACCGGCTGGGCCGCATCCGGCAGTTGCTGGGCGTGGATCCGCTCAAGGGGATGGTCCGGCTGGAGTTGCACGCTGCCCTGAAGGCGCGGCGCTGGGCGTCCAGGCCAAGGATCTGAGAACAGGACCCGAGCACAGGGGAACCAACTAGGCGGCGTTGCCTTCACCGCTGGGCAGCTGCTCGGCAGGACGCTCCGTGGTCCGCTCTGCGGTCCGTTCCAGCGTGACGGCGTCGGGAAGATGTTGCGGGAGTCCCCGGAGCTGGGTGCGGAACTTGGCGACGCGGCTCTGGACCCACAGGGATACTGCCACGAAGACCACGCAGCTAGAGGTAAAAACGGCGGTGTTGTTCAGGCCCATGATGATTCCCAAGGCAGCAGCCACACCCATAGCGACGATGCCCGCCACGATGTGCAACCCCCTGAATCTCACCACGAATAAAGAGTAACCCCGTGCGCCAGCCGGAAACCCTGGTTGCGGGGGATCGTTGCTTGATCCTTATCACCCCGTCATTTTTGCGTGCAGGCCGGGACATCTACTGCCCCACGAAGGAGCCTAATCCCGGAGGGTGATCAGCTTCCACGGCAGACGCGCGGGGTTGGCGGGCGAAACGTCCATTGAGATGTCGGCCCGCGCCATGTCCTCTTCCAGGAACAAAGTTCCTGTGGCGATGCGTGCGTTGTTGGACGCGATGACGCGGCCGTTGGGTCCAAGCAGGACCACCAGGGGCTCGCGGAGCTGAAGGGCCCGCAGGAAGATTCCTTCAAGGTTCGCCAGGGTAAGGTCGCACCCCAGGATCTGAATCCCCTGCGCGGTGGGCGCCGGAACGCAGAGCGTGATGATGTTGACGTTGATGCCGCCGAAATCAACGTAGGGTCCAACCGCCACGGGCTGCCCGCTGGCGGACGGGATAGTGAACCAGTCGCGGGTTGTGTAGTCGTAGTAGTTCAGCGAGTCCGGGTTGAGGTCATGGGTGACGAAACGGGGTTCACCCGTCCGTTGCGTCCGCCACCATTCCAGCCAGTGGGTTGCTTCCCGGAGGCTCCCCGGGGCGTAGGCGATGCCGGCCCCGACGATGATGTCCGAGTGCAGCTTGATGAAGTTGGCCAGTTCCTGTTTCAGGAACAGGAATTCGCTGCGGCGGGGTACGCCTGACGCGGCTGCCGCCGCCGCCGCCGAAACGGTGCCCGCAATCTTCTCCAGGTCAACGAAAACGCGGCTGATGCTGGAGGAGAGCACGGCGGCCGTCCGCTCAAGGGCCTCTTCTACGGTCTCCACGTCACGCACCTTCTTCGGGCCTCATCGTCAACCTGAGATGCTGCTCTATCAAGTGTTCGGTCTCGTTGCGGCTGTGTCGTTCTGCCGCGCTGGCGGCCGCGTCCGAGTCCCGGGCCCTGATTGCATCAACGATTGCGGCGTGTTCTTCCACCGACTTGCCGTCGCTGCCGGCCTGGCCGGAGCGCCCCCACCACAGGGTCATCACCTCGGCTTCAAGCTGAAGGGCGGCCGAGGTCAGCCTGCTGGACTGCGCGGCAATGCTGACGGCAACGTGGAACCGGCTGTCCATGCGGCGCCGGGCCCGGTCATCGGCCGAGTCCCGGTGGCGCCTCGCCAGATCTTCAAGGTGCTCCACATTCTTGGGGTCCGCCCGCCCGGCCGCAAGCCGCGCTGACATTGAAGCGATGGCCGCACCCAGGTCGCCCAGGTCCCTGAGCGCCTCCGTGCTCGTTTCCCGAAGCTTGTCCTGCAACTGTGAGTCTGTGAAATCGAGCTGCCGGCGAATGACACTGCCGCCGCTGCGTCCCCGGCTGGTTTCGATCAGGCCCTTGGTCCGCAGGGCGGCAAGGGACTGCCGCAGGGTGATCGGGGAGATGCCGAGTTCCGCGGCAAGCACGGACTCCGTGGGCAACCTGTCGCCTTCGGTGAGGATGCCCATCAGGATGGCGGTCTCAATCTGGTAGGAAACCTGGTCGGCCCGGCCCAGCCCCTCGGGCTCGCTTCCGCGGAGCAGCAACAGCAGGTCAAGCGCCGAGGTGGAAATTGCCGCACTTCCCATTCCCAGGCCTCCCGCAGTCGTGGCTCCGATGTCGCCGGGGCTTTTCCGATTACCTTCAATCTTTGCACGTTTAACGTTTAAGGTTTCCGGTCACCGCCGAGCCGAGTGAGGCGCTACTGTCCGCTCTCGCCGTCGGAAGTCCCGGCGTCGGAGGCTTCTCCGGCCGCTGCCGCCTGCTTCTTTTTCTGCCCCTCCAGCCATGCCATGATGGCGGCCAGCCGGATGCGTCGGTGTGTGCCGCGGTATTCCACCGGGATCTCGCCCCGGTCCGTCATGTTCCGCAGGTAGGTGTGGGAGATGCCGGCCAGTTCGGCCGCCTTTGAGGTGGTGAGCATTTCCTCCACGCTGCTTACAGTCACCGCTTCGCCGCGGCTGAACCTTGCCAGGAGGTCGACGACGGCGTCTCTCGCCTGGGGCGGGAGGCGGTGGACAGTGCCGTCCACGAACACGGTGATGTCAGTGCCGCCGTCGAGCGCGCGCTGCAGCGCCAGCGCGTCTTCGGCAGGAAGGGCGGGCGCCACCCTGGGAGCAATCAGAGCCATGGCAGAAGCCTAACCGCTGCGGAACGGTGAGTTGGATATGCTCGGCGGATGAGACTTAGTGGTGGAGTAGTAGTGACGGCGAACGGCCTGACGGGCCGCCTGTACACGTCGAACGAGGCGTCGGCCGCGGAGCAGCCGGCCTATGTACTGCTCCACGGCATCGGCGTCTCGCACCGCTACTTCGCCCGGCTGCACGTCGAACTGGCCCAAGGCCCGGAAGGACAGGGGCAGCAGGCGGAGGGTGCCGAACGGGGTGCTGCCGTCTACTCCTTCGACCTGCCGGGCTTCGGCGGCACGCCGCGTCCAGGCCGGCAGGTGACGGTCGGTGAGTACGCGGCTTTCGTCGCGGCGGTCCTGGCTGAGTATGCCGTGGAGTCCTGCATCGTGGTGGGCCATTCCATGGGGGTCCAGTTCGCGGTGGAATTGGCGCTCCAGGCACCCGGGCTGGTGAGCCGGATAGTGCTCATGGGTCCGGTGGTGGATCCCGCCCGCAGGAGCGCCGCCTGGCATGCGCTTGCACTGACGAGGGATTCCCTCTTCAGCGAGCCCCCGCTGACGAACGTCGTGGTGTTTACCGACTACTTCCGAACCGGTGTTCGATGGTACCTGACCGAACTGCCCGTGATGATGGAGTATCCGCTGGATTCCCGGGTGTCCGGCGTGGCGCAGCCGGTGCTCGTCCTCCGTGGCGGAAGGGATCCGATCGCCCGCAGGCCGTGGTGCGAATATCTCGCCGCGCAGGCCCCGGATGGCGCGTTTGCCGAGGTCCCCGGGCGTGGGCACGTCGTTCAGGACACCGCTACCGAAAGGGTTGCCCGGACCATCCGGCACTGGGCCGGTACCGCGGCCGAGGGCTCCGCGGCAGCGGAGGGCTCGACGGCCTGAAATTCATAATGGGTTAGCGGCCAAAGCAGGCAGGCGCCCGGAATTCCGGGCGCCTGCCTGCTTTGGCCGTTTGCCTGTTTCTGTCGCTTTCCTGCCTTGGAGCTTGCCTGCTGCCGGGCCGTCAGACCTGCAGTCGAGCTACAGTCCGAGCTCTTCCAACACGGGCAGCTTTTCCCGGACCCATGCCCGGGCTTCCACAGCGCTAGGCGCGGACAGCGCCAGCTTGGCCAGCTCCTGGGCCTCCGCCAGCGTGACGGTCTTCAGCACGGCGGCCACGGCAGCCAGCGAGCGGGCGGTCATGGAGAGCGTGGTGACGCCCAGCCCGGTCAGCACAACGGCGAGGGCCGGGTCCGCCGCGGCCTCGCCGCAGACGCCCACCGGCTTGTTGTGTCCCTCAGCCCTGGAACCCTCAACGGTCAGGCCCACGAGCCGCAGCACGGCAGGCTGCCACGGCGTGTTCAGCCCGGCGAGCGGACCGAGTTGGCGGTCGGCGGCCATGGCGTACTGGGTGAGGTCGTTGGTTCCCAGGCTGGCGAACTGCACTTCGCGCAGGATGGTGTCGGCCGTGAGAGCGGCGGAGGGAACCTCCACCATCACGCCCGGCGTCTTGATGCCGGCCTCGGCGCACATGGTGGCGAAACGGGCGGCTTCCTCCGCCGTCGAAATCATTGGGGCCATGACCCAAACGTCAGCCTCCGACTCCTTTTCGGCCTTCGCAATCGCCTCCAGCTGCCGGTCAAGGACACCCGGGGTGGTGAAGTCGGTGCGGTAGCCGCGCACCCCCAGGGCCGGGTTGGGTTCGGTGGCGTCCGTGAGGAACGGGAGCGGCTTGTCCGCGCCTGCGTCCAGGGTGCGGAGCACCACCTTCTTGCCGGGGAAGGCGTCGAACACGCCCTTGTATGCGGCGGCCTGTTCCTCGACGGTGGGCTCGGTGTCACGTTCGAGGAAGCAGAACTCGGTGCGGAACAGGCCCACGCCCTGGGCGCCGAGCTTGGCCGCGGCCTGGGCGTCCTTGGCCCCGCCCACGTTGGCGAGGAGAGGCACGAGGTGGCCGTCCGCCGTCGAGCCCGTACCGCTGAACTCGGCCAGCAGGGAGGCCGTGGCGGCCCAGGCCTCGGCGGCTGCGCGCAGTGTGTCGTCCGGGCTGGCCGTGATGGAACCGGCGGCGCCGTCGACGTAAACCTCGGTGCCGTCCGGGAGCTCGTCCACGCCGACGGCGGCCACGACGGCGGGCAGACCGAGTGAGCGGGCGATGATCGCGGTGTGGGACTGCGGACCGCCGCCGGCGGTGACCAGTGCGAGGACCTTGTTCGGGTCCAGGGTGGCGGTGTCGGCGGGGGCCAGATCCTCGGCCACCAGGATGAACGGTTCGTTTGACGACGGGATGCCCGGGGCGGATACGCCACGGAGTTCGGCCACGATGCGGGCGCGGACGTCCAGGATGTCGGTGGCGCGTTCCGCCATGTAACCGCCGAGGTTGTGCAGCATTTCCGAAACCGAGGAGCCCGATTCCCAGATGGCCCGCTGAGGCGAGGTGCCGCGGGCGATCAGCTTAGCTGCGCCCTTGATCAGCATGGTGTCCTTGGCCATCAGGGCCGTGGCTTCCAGGACGGCCTTGCCATCACCGGCGGCGTGGTCCGCGCGCGCCTTCAGCTCATCGTGGACAGCGGTAGCCGCCGCCTTCAGTGCCGCGGTTGCATCCTCCGGGGTAGTGCCGGCGGGCAGCTGTTCGCCGGCCGGAGGTTCGCTGATGGGCTTGGGCATCTGCCGGATCGTTCCGATGATGCGGCCGGGGCTGACGCCTACTCCTGGGAAGTTCTGCACTGAAGGTCCTCGTTCTCTGCCGGTAGCCAGGCCCGCCGGTATTTGCTCGGGCGGGAGCCCGGAAGCTCGGAACGGCTACGTCCGATGCTGCGTTGCGGTGCCTGGGAAAAATTGTATGTGATTCAGTTCATATAGCGTTGCTATAGGTGCTAGGGTAGCGGTTATGAGTTTCGATGGCCAGCTTCCGCCCAAAATGAGGCTGTTGCGTGCGGCAGCCGAATTGCTGGCCAACTCCGCGGGGGCCGCTGTCTCCACCCGCCAGATCACGCAGCTGGCGGGCGTCACGGCGCCCACCCTCTATCACCACTTCGGTGACAAGGAGGGCCTGTTTGACGCAGTTGTCGCCGCGGGCTTTGAAGAATATGTGGCCGGCGAACGGGACTTCGCCCCGTCCGGACAGCCGCTGGTTGACATCCGGCGGATGTGGGACAACCACGTGCAGTTCGGGCTCAATCAGCCGGAACTTTATCTGGTCATGTTCGGTAACATCCGCCCCGAGAGCCGTCCCGCCATCGTTGCCGATGCCGAGGCTCTCATGGAGGAGATGCTGAACAAGGCAGCCGCTGCCGGGCAGCTGAACGTCCAGCCGCGGGAGGCTGCCAGAAGCATCCTGGCAGCCAACGTGGGCGTGACGCTCATGCTGATCGCCGAACCGGTGGCCGAGCGGAACCTCGAGCTGTCCACCATGACGCGGGACGCCATGATCTTCGCGGTGTCCAGTGATCAGGGCAGGAATGCCGGACCGGAGGATTCCGGGAAATCATCCGTGGTGGTGGCTGCCATCGCGCTGAACGCGGCGCTGCAGGCATCGCACTCGGACCAGCTGTCCAGCTCGGAACTCAAGCTCTTTCTCGAATGGCTCCACCGGATCTCCAACAGTTCCACCGGCTAGACGAAACTATCGGACCATCCTGCGGTGCAGCAGGGACCACGTTAGGAAATCACATGGCAACAGAGACAGTTGCAAAACCGAAAACCAGCGCACGGGTGCACGTCCAGAGGTTCGGGACGTTCCTGTCCGGCATGATCATGCCCAACATCGGCGCCTTCATCGCCTGGGGCCTCATCACCGCCCTCTTCATTGAAAAGGGCTGGATCCCCGTACCCGAGCTTGGCGGATTTGGCACCAATGCCGAGGGTGTCGCCAATTTGGGCCTCGTCGGTCCCATGATCAAGTACCTGCTTCCCCTCCTGATTGCCTACACCGGCGGCAGGATGGTCTATGACGTCCGCGGCGGCGTGGTGGGTGCCATCGGCACTATGGGCGTGATTGTCGGCGCCGGTATCCCCATGTTCATTGGAGCCATGATCATGGGTCCGCTGGGCGGCTGGACCATCAAGAAGCTCGATGCGATCTGGCACGGCAAGATCCGTCCCGGCTTCGAGATGCTGGTGAACAACTTCTCCGCCGGCATCTGGGGCGCCCTGCTGGCCCTGCTGGGCTTCTACGGGATTGCCCCGCTGGTCCAGGCCTTCAGCGCCGGAGCCGGCAACGTGGTCCAGTTCCTGGTGAACAACGGACTGCTGCCGCTGACCTCCATCTTCATCGAGCCCGCCAAGGTGCTCTTCCTGAACAACGCCATCAACCACGGCGTGCTGACCCCGCTGGGCATCCAGCAGTCGCTGGAGCAGGGCAAGTCCATCCTCTTCCTGCTAGAGGCCAACCCCGGCCCGGGCCTGGGCATCCTGCTTGCCTACATGTTCTTTGGCCGTGGCGCTGCCAAGGCCTCAGCGCCGGGCGCCGCCCTCATCCACTTCTTTGGCGGCATCCACGAAATCTACTTCCCGTATGTGCTGATGAAGCCGATCCTGATTCTCGCCTCTATCGCTGGCGGCATGACAGGCATCGCGACCCTGGCCATCACCAACTCCGGCCTTGTGGCGCCGGCCGCCCCTGGTTCCATTTTCGCGGTGTTCGCCCAGACCGCCCGTGACAGCTACCTCGGCGTGGCCCTCTCAGTCCTGCTCGCAACGACGGTTTCCTTCCTCGTCGCCTCGGTGATCCTGCGGACGTCCAAGAACCGGGACGACGAGGGCGACCTCAGCGCCGCCACCAGCCGTATGGAGGACATGAAAGGCAAGAAGAGTTCCGTCTCTTCCGCCCTCACTGGCGCCGGAGCCGGTGGCACCGCGGTCCTGACCCGTCCCGTCGAGAACATCGTGTTCGCGTGCGACGCCGGCATGGGCTCCAGTGCCATGGGCGCCTCCGTACTGCGAAACAAGATCAAGGCGGCCGGCTTCCCGGACGTCAAGGTCACCAACGCGTCCATCGCCAACCTCACCGACACCTACGACGTGGTGGTCACCCACCAGGACCTCACCGAGCGGGCCGCACCGGCCACGTCCAGCGCCGTCCACTACTCGGTGGATAACTTCATGAACAGCCCGCGCTATGACGAAATCGTGGAACTGGTCAAGAGCAGCAACGCGCCGGAAACCGCCCACGGCGGTGCTGCGGCAACCGCTGCACCCGCCGCTGCTGCGGGTGCCGCCCCCGATGCCGAGGCGACCGCGGAAGCCGGCGCCCCGCCGTCGGACATCCTGGTGGCCGACAGTGTGATCCTGACCGGCACCGCGGCAACCCGCGACGCCGCGATCGACGAGGCGGGCCAGCTGCTGCTGGCGCGCGGAGCCGTGGACAACGACTACATCCTGGCCATGCACGAGCGGGAGGAATCCGTCTCCACGTACATGGGCAGCTTCCTGGCGATCCCGCACGGTACCAACGCCGCCAAGGACCACATCATGAAGTCCGCCGTGTCCGTGGTCCGCTACCCCGAGGGCATCGACTGGAACGGCAAGCAGGTCAAGTTCGTGGTGGGCGTGGCCGGCATCAACAATGAACACCTCCACATCCTGTCCTCCATCGCGAAGGTCTTCACGAACAAGGCGCAGGTGGCGCAGCTTGAGGCCGCAACATCCGTGGACGAAGTCCTGGAGCTGTTCGGAAAGGTCAACGCATAGTGAAGGCAGTACATTTTGGAGCCGGCAACATCGGCCGGGGGTTCGTAGGGCTGCTGCTGCACGAGGCCGGGTACGAGGTGGTGTTCGCTGACGTCGCGGACGCCCTGATCACCCAGCTCGCCGGGGCGGACAGCTACAGCGTGCACGAGGTGGGGGAGAACCCCGCCGTGCGCACGGTGGACAACTTCCGGGCGGTGAACTCCGGCACCCAGGAGGCGCAGCTCATCGAGGAAATCGCGACGGCGGACATTGTCACCACCGCGGTGGGCCCGCACATCCTCAAGTTCGTGGCGCCCGCGATCGCCAAGGGAATTGCCGCCCGGGCCACCGGGCTGCCCCCGCTGCAGGTGATGGCGTGTGAGAACGCCATCAACGCCACGGACCTCCTGCGCGAGTCGATCGTTCAGTGCTGGGACGAGGCCGCCGGATCACTGCAGGACTCGGCCGTGTTCGCCAACACGGCCGTGGACCGGATCGTGCCCAACCAGGAACCAGGGCAGGGCCTGGACGTCACGGTGGAGACGTTCTACGAATGGGTCATCGACCGCACGCCGTTCGGCGGGGCTGCCCCGGTGATTCCGGGCGCCACCTTCGTGGACGAACTGGGGCCCTACATCGAGCGCAAGCTGTTCACCGTGAATACGGGGCACGCCTCCGCGGCCTACTTCGGCTTCGAAGCCGGGCTGGAGAAGATCTCCGACGCCATGGCGGACGAGGACGTTGCTGCGGACGTGCGCGCTGTGCTCGAGGAGACCAAGCAGCTGCTCGTGTCCAAGCACGGCTTCAGCTACGACGAGCAGGAAGCCTACGTCCAGAAGATCCTGGGCCGCTTCACCAACCCGCACCTGCCGGACACCGTGCACCGCGTGGGGCGCGCGCCGCTGCGCAAGCTCAGCAGGCACGAGCGGTTCATCGGCCCGGCGGCGGAACTGGCCGAACGGGGCATCGTGCCGGAGGCGCTGCTGGGCGCGATCGCGGCCGCCCTGCGGTTCAACGACCCCGCCGATGCCGAGGCCGTTGAGCTCGGCCAGATCCTGGCGGCCTCCGAACCTGCCGCCGCCACGGAGCGTATTACCGGACTGGCGCAGGACCACCCGCTCTTCTCGGCGGTCTGCGGACTCGTTGAGGAGCGCAAGGCGGAGGACGTGGCAGCCCCGGCCTAGCCATGCCGTCCGCAGCCGCGGCCCTGCCGCACGGTTCTGCTGCACACAACGAAACGCCCGACGCCGAAACTCAAGGTGAGTTCCGGCGTCGGGCATTTATACGTGCATTCAGGACGCTTCCTCAGATCCTGCAGCTTTTCTCCCGACGCTTCCGCAGATCCTGCCGCCTTTTTCCGGACGCTTCCTCACCTCAAACCGGGTCGGGCCAACCCTGCTTGCGCCAAGTGCGGGAGCCTTTAGTGAAAGCCTGCAGGACGTGAGGAAGGGTTTGAAGAAACCTGCAGGATGTGAGGAAGGGTTTGAAGAAACCTGCAGGATGTGATCGAGCGTTTGGCTAGGGTTAGCTCGCCTGGAGGCTCTCGGCTGCGGCCTTTACCGCCTCGCGCAGCGGCGTGGTGGGTCGGCCGAGCAGGGCGCTGAGGTCTCCGCTGGTGACCAGGAGGTCGCCGCGGGCGATGCCGAGGTCGCTGTCCGCCAGGATGGCCGCGTAGGGCTCCGGTAGTCCGGCGTCCACCAGGACCTCGGTGTACTGTTCTGCAGGCAGGTCCTTGTACGCCACGGGCTTGCCGGACGCCGCACTGACTTCTCCGGCCAGCTCACTGAGGGTGAAGGCGTTGTCGCCGCCCAGCTCGTAGACCTTGCCGCCCTGGTCTTCCCGGAGTAGCACAGCCGCTGCCGCTGCCGCGTAGTCTGCCCGGGCGGCGGCGCTTACGCGGCCTTCGCCGGCGCTGCCGAGTACGGCGCCGTGCTGGACCTGAACCGGGAGCTGGCCGGTGTAGTTCTCCAGGTACCAGCCGTTGCGGAGCAGGACGAACGGGACCCCGGAGTCACGCAGGATCTCTTCGGTGGCCAGGTGCTCGGCGGCCAGCTTCATGGCCGTGGTATCCGCGTTGGCAACGCTGGTGTAGGCAATAAGGCCGACGCCGACTTCCTTGGCCGCGTCGATGGCGTTCCGGTGCTGCTCAATGCGCTGGCCCACCTCGCTGCCGGAGATCAGCAGGACCTTGTCCGCGCCAGCGAACGCCGTCCGTAGCGACTCGGGCTGGCTGTAGTCGATGCTGCGGACCTGGACGCCGCGCTCGCCGAGGTCGGCGATCCTGTCCACGGTCCGGCCTGCGGCAACGATCTGCCCCGCGGGCAGGCCGTTTTCGAGCAGTGCTTCGACGACGAGGCGGCCGAGCTGGCCGGTGGCTCCGGTGATCACGATGGTCATGATGTTCCTTTCAGAGGTGACTGTCAGTGGTGCCAACCGGGCTTCACTTCGATTACTTCCCAAAAGAGAGTACGCACTTTGAGGTAAGGTACTGTCATGAAGGTAAGTACCCCAGCCGCTGTGCCCGCATTTTCCTTCGCCGACGGGATCTTCCCCGCGGGATGCCCCAGCCGGACCGTCCTGGACCACGTCACCAGCAAGTGGGGCGTTCTGCTCCTGGTGGCGCTGTCCGAGGGTCCCCAGCGCTGGAGCGAACTACGACGTCGTGCCCAAGGCATCAGCGAGAAGATGCTCGCCCAGACACTGAAGACCCTCGAGGCCGACGGGTTCGTCCGCCGCGACGCCCAGCCGGTCATCCCACCCCGGGTGGATTACAGCCTGACCGGCCGCGGAGAGGAACTGGCCGCCCTGCTGCTGCCCCTGGTCGCATGGGTGGCCGAGCACGCCGACGCGATCGTGAACCGATCCGAATCCTAGGCTGTGGAGTCCCGCCTACGGGTAATGCGCGGCACATGAGCGGCGTTCGCTGACTCGGACCATCCGAAAAGGCAAAAGACGCCCACGTCCCGGGACACAGTCCGCAGAGAACATGGGCGTCTTCCGTTTCATGCCGGAGGAGCCAAGAGCCGGTCAGACCTTGACGGACCCCTTCGGAACAAACAGGGTCTCAGCCTGTTCCAGTGACATGCCGTTCGTCTCCGGCACCTTGTACATGACGAAGAAGAATGAAAGTGCCGCGAAGAGTGCGTACATGGCGTACGTCAGCGGCAGCGAGCCTGCGGCCATCACGGGGAAGCTCAGCGTGATGGCAAAGTTGGCGATCCACTGGGCGGCGGCGGCCAGGCCCAGGGCGCGGGCGCGGATCCGGGCGGGGAAGATCTCGCCCAGCAGCACCCAGACCAGCGGTCCCCAGGATGCGCCGAAGCTGATCACGAACACGTTCGCGGCCACGAGGGCAAGGGGGCCCCAAGCGCCGGGGAGCGTGATGTCGGAACCGGAGCCCGTGGCCGACGCGAAGGCCAAGGCCATGGCGCCGAGGGAAACGGCCATGCCGATGGAGCCGGCCAGCAGGATGGGGCGGCGGCCGATCCTGTCCACGAGGGCGATGGCCACGAGCGTGACCAGGATGTTGGTGATGGACGTGGCCACCGAGATGGTCAGCGAGTCCTTCTCCTGGAAGCCCACGGCCTTCCAGAGCGTGGTGGAGTAGTAGAAGATCACGTTGATGCCCACGAACTGCTGCAGGACGGACAGGGTGATGCCGATCCAGACCACGGCCTGCAGGCCGAACGCCTTGCCGCGCAGCGAGCCCTTCCTGCCCGCGAGCTGGTCCTCCTCGATCGCCTCGCGGATTTCCCGCAGGTGGCGGTCGGTGTCCTCATCCGGGGCGATGGAGTCGAAGACCTTCCGGGCCAGGTCCTCCTTGCCCTGGACCACCAGGAAGCGCGGGGACTCGGGGAGCGTGTAGGCGACCACGCCGTACAGCACGGCCGGAACAGCGGCGGCCAGGAACATCCAGCGCCAGGCCTCGATGCCCAGCCAGAATGCCTGGTGCGCACCTCCGGCAGACGTGGCGAACAGGGCGTCGGACAGCAGGGCGGCGAAGATACCCGTGGTGATGGCCAGCTGCTGCAGCGACGCGAGCCGGCCGCGGACGTGCCGGGGCGAAATTTCGGAGATGTATGCCGGGGCGATCACCGAGGCCAGGCCGATGCCCAGCCCGCCCACCAGGCGCCAGAAAATGAGGTCCCAGACGCTGAAGCAGAAGCCGGTGCCGATGGCGCTGATGAGGAACAGCAGTGCCCCCAGCTTCATCGCGGGGATGCGGCCGTAGCGGTCCGCCACCTTGCCGGCCATGTACGCGCCGGCTGCGCAGCCCAACAGGGCTACGGCCACGGCGAAACCTGTGACGGCCTCGCTGAGCGCGAATTCGTCCTTCATGGCATCCACGGCGCCGTTGACCACGGAGGAGTCAAAGCCGAACAGGAAGCCGCCCACGGCGCCGGCAAGCGCCAGCCAGATCACCCGCTTGGGGATCTTGGCGGTTGTCTGCTTGTCGGTGGACATGGTTCTCCCTTGGTTCGGGGGTGGGTGGATGCGGTGCAAACGTCGTCGGCTGCGGAAACCGGCACTGTCGGCCGGCGCACACGCGCCTAACAGTGTGCCACGTCACCGGGCCCTGATCCACTCCGGGACGAATGACGACGACGGCGGGAGGTCCCGCCGTCGTCGTCCGTTTGGTGCCGCATCCGGCGGATTTCCGCGGAAAACGAAACGGCAGGCACCCCGGAAGGTGCCTGCCGTAACGCAGCGCGGAAGTCCCGCCGACAACGAGTGGTGAGCGGTGCCTAGTGGGCCGCCGCGGGTTCTTTCATGACGGCCTTCGGGTCCGTGAGCTTCTTCTTCGGCAGCGCGAAGCTGATGAGGAAGGCGATGCCGGTGAGGACGGCAGCGGTGAGCATGACGGCGTCGATCGACTGGGCAAAGCCCTCGGTGATGGGCCGGGTGAGCACCGGGTTCGCGGAGTGCAGCCAGCTGGTGTCGTTGAGGGAGTCGTTGCTGGCGCCGTTCTTGAAGAAGTCGTAGAGCTTGGCGTTCGCGGGATCCGCGGCGACAGCGGGGTCCTTCAGGACCTTCACGTAAGCGGCATTCTGCATGGCGTCCTTCATGCCGCTGGCGATCTTGTCCGCGGCCAGGCTGAACAGCATGGAGATGAACACTGCCGTGCCCACCGCGCCGCCCATGGAGCGGAAAAACGCGGCGGTGGAGGTGCCAACGCCCATGTCCTTTGCGGGCACCGAGACCTGCATCGCGAGGGTGAGCGGCTGCATGCAGAAGCCCAGGCCCAGGCCGAAGAAGACCGCGATCAGCCCGGGGACCCAGAGCTGCGTGTCAGCGCCTAGGGACAGGCCCATGACGATGGCTGAGGAGGTCAGGATGGCGGTGCCCAGGATGGGGAAGATCCGGAAGGTGCCCGAGGCCGAGATGGTCCGTCCGGCGGTGATGGAGCCGGTCAGGATGCCGATCGTGAAGGTGATCATCATCAGGCCGGCCTCGGTGGGCGTGAGGCCCTTGACCAGCTGAAGGTACATGGGCAGCATGGCGATGGCACCGAACATGCCGATGCCGATGATGAAGTTCAGCAGCGAGGACAGCCCGAAAGTGACGTTCCGGAAAAGGCGCAGCGGGATGAGCGCGTAGTCCCCGGCGCGACGCTCGGCCAGCAGGAATGTGATGATGCCGAGGACGCCCAGGCCGTAGCAGATGAAGGAATTGGCGGAGGTCCAGCCCCAGCTGCGGCCCTGTTCGGCGACGAGCAGCAGCGGGACGATGGCAAGGGTGATGGCTGCGGCGCCCCAGTAGTCGATCCGCTGTTTGACGTGCTTGGCGGGCAGGTGCAGGTAGAGGAACACCACGGCCAGGGCGGCCAGGCCGATGGGCAGGTTGATGAAAAAGACCCAGCGCCAGCCGTCGAAGCCCAGGATGCTCTCCGAACCGGCGAAGGCGCCGCCCACGACGGGGCCGAGGACTGAGGAGATGCCGAATACGGACATGAAGTAGCCCTGGAACTTGGCCCGGTCCTTGAGCGGGACGATGTCGCCGATGATGGTCAGTGCCAGGGCCAGGAGGCCTCCGGCGCCCATGCCCTGGATGCCGCGGGCGATGGCCAGCTCGGTCATCGAGTGCACCGAGCCGGCATACAGCGAGCCGGCCAGGAAGATGATGATGGCCGCGAGGTAGAGCGGGCGGCGGCCGAAGATGTCGCTGAGCTTGCCGTACAGCGGGGTGGTGACCGTGGACGTGATCAGGTATGCCGTGGTGGCCCACGCCTGGAGGGAGAGCCCGTCGAGGTCGTTGGCAATGGTGTAGATGGAGGTGGACACGATGGTCTGGTCCAGCGAGGACAGGAACATGCCGAGCATCAGCCCCACCATGACGGTGATGGTCTGCCGCTGCGTCAGGGCCTCTCCGGGCGCGGGTCCGACAGTGGATTTGGACATGGCTGCTCCAGGGTCAAGAGAAAGGGGGATCGCATTTGATAGTTGCTTTCAGTAACTATGTTACTTGCTGCTTTGTTCCCCGGAGCCAGGGAATTTCCCGCGGTCTGCTCTACGTGTCTCAGCGTTCGATGAGAATGCCGTCCGGGTCGCACCAGATCGTGGCGCCGGTTCGGATGGTCACGCCGTCGATCAGCAGGTCCACGTCAGTCTCTCCCGCCCCGGCCTTGGCACTCTTACGCGGATTGCTGCCCAGGGCCTTGACTCCGAGGGGCAGTTCCGCGATGGCCTCGCGGTCGCGGATGGCACCGTTGATTACGACGCCGGCCCAGCCGTTCGCCACGGCGCTCGCCGCGATCAGGTCCCCCATTAGAGCGGTCCGCAGCGAACCTGCGCCGTCCACCACCAGCACGGCGCCGTTGCCCGAAGTTGCCAGGGTGCTCTTGACCAGGCCATTGTCCTCAAGGCAGCGGACAGTCCGGACGGGGCCGCTGAAGTGGGACAGCCCGCCCACCGACTGGAACTGGAGCGCTATGGAAGCGAGTTCCTCGCCCCGTTCGTCATAGAGGTCGGCGGTGTTGATGGCGGCATTGGCAGGCGAAGCGGTCATTGGTTCTCCTCGGGATCGTGGTGCAGCTATCAAAGCCTAGCTATCCGCAGGGCCTCCACGTCTTACCGCCGGGTGCGTAGCAGCGCGGCCCGGTGTAGCCCGGGTATGGGTCGGTGACTGGTGCCGGAGCTGCCGGCGGTTCATATACGGGCGGAACGTAGACAGGGGGGGCCGGCGGAACATAGGCAGGAGGAAGGTTTCTCATGCGTTCGGCCTCGGCGGCGGCCTCAGCTGCAGCCCTGGCCTTGGCTGCTGCGGCCGCCGCAGCCGCCACTTTCGCAGCTGCCGCCTTTGCTGCGGCTTCAGCCTTCACCCGGGCCACCTTCGCTGCTGCTGCCGCATCGGCGAGGCTTTTCTTCTTACCCTTGATTGCTGCCTGCCGTGCCGTCGCCACTGAGGCTGAAGTGTCCAGTCGTGAAACGAGCTGAGCCAGCTTGGCTGGCTGGTAGGCAGCCCAATGGACCTTGCCCTTAGCTTCCGAGGCCGCCTTCAGCGCTGCGATGGTCGCCAGGGCGGTTACAAGCCCCGCATTTGATTTGTCGAGTGCTGACGTCGATTCTGAGAGCGGAACAGCCGTGATCGTCTCAACCGCTGCGACCGCCTTCTCAACCTGCTGCGCAGGCAGACACGCGAGATCCGTAGAGTTGAGTCCCACAGCCCGGGTCCGGGCCTTTTCGAAGGCTTCCTCAACCGCCGGGTAAAACTTGCGGTTCGGCTCTATAAGCATCGGAACACCCAAGCCTTGGCGCGCGACCTCCGCGTTGATAAGGGTTCCTGACGAATCAAAAACGCCGGCGAGTGTGCGTCCGTACTTGTCGGTTGGCTCTACATCGAGCTCCAGACGGACCACCGACCCGACTGGAAGGAGCTGCTCCAGCGCGGTAGTAGCTTCGGGGCCGAGGCACTCTACGGGAGCGTTCGGATCCTTGGTTTCCGGCGTATCGACGTTGAGCAAGCGAATGGTCTTCTCGCCTTCACGGGTCGTTGCCACGAAGGTGTCTCCGTCGATGACGCGGCTGACTGTGGCCTCGTCATTTACAGGGCTCTGGCTGGAGCTGGAGGCCTGTTGGGAGCTGTTGGTAGTACAAGCCGTGAGCGCCAGAGCGGCGGCGATCGCAACAGCGGCGGATTTGAGTAGGGCGCGATGGCCGGGGATGTGTGATGACAAGTTGCGTTCCCCCATGGAATGAGCAATTGGTGTCTCTGCGGGCGGTACCCCGGTGGCAGGAGGTGTGCAGGCACCGCATTCTATCGCCGCAAAGAACGCTGATCTAAACGTCCTGCGGATAGTCTGATTACATCATCACGATGTTCCAGGGGGAGACCGCCATGAGCCTGTCCGACATACCCGGCGCGGTACCCGACCCCGGCCTGGTGGGCACGCGGCAATCCGCCGCGCTCGCTGAACCGACGGAGCGGGTCAGGTCCCTGTGGATCACGGGCGTGGTGCTGGTCAACCTCGGCATCAACGCGGCATTTTTCGGCCCCATCCAGGTACTCCTCGGACAGCAGGCGGAACATTTCGATCCCGGGCAGAAGGAAGCCATCCTCGCGCTGGTGACAGGTGCCGGGGCAGCGGTGTCGCTGGTGGCCAACCCGCTCTTTGGTGCCTTCAGCGACCGCACGGTGTCCCGGTTCGGCCGGCGCGTGCCGTGGGTCCTGGCCGGCGCTGTCCTTGGCGCGGCTGCGCTGGTGGGGCTGGCCGGGGCGCCGAACGTGGCGGTGATGACGTTGCTCTGGTGCCTGGTGCAGGCGGGCTGCAACGGCGCTTACGCCGCAATCACCGCCGCCGTTCCCGACCGTGTCCCCGTGCCGCAACGCGCTACCGTTGGCGGCCTGTCGGCGATGGGGCAGACGGCCGGGATCCTCGTCGGCGCGGTGATTGCCGCCGTGGTCAGCGGAAACTTCGTGCTCGGCTACATCGTCTGTGCGGCGGCCCTCGTGGTGGGCGTCGTGATGTACCTGGTCAAGAGCGACGACGCCCCGCTCCCGGCAGGGGCTGGCCAGCCAATAGCCTGGGGCGGCTTCCTGCTTGGGTTCATCCGGCCCTTGGGGCACCCCGACTTCGCCTGGGCCTGGATCACCCGGCTGCTGGTCAACATCGGCAACCACATGGTCACCCTCTACCTGCTGTTCTTCCTGGCGGACGCCGTGCACCTGAAGGAGACCACGGGGCTCGAACCAGCCTTCGGCGTGCTGGTGCTGACCGGGCTGTACGCCGTATTCGTGATCATCACCAGTGTGGTAGGCGGCAGGCTCAGTGACAGGATGGGCAAGCGCAAGCCGCTGGTGATCGCATCGTCCGTAATCATTGCGCTGGCATCACTGATCCTGGCCTTCGCCCCCACGTGGGTGGGCGGCATCGTGGGTGCCAGCGTTCTGGGGATCGGGTTCGGCGCCTACCTCGCCGTGGACTTCGCGCTGATCACCCAGGTGCTCCCCAATGCTGCCGAGCGCGGCAAGGACCTTGGCGTCATCAATATCGCCAATTCCCTGCCTCAGGTCATCGCTCCGGCACTTGCGTGGCCGTTCGTCACCCTGTGGGGCGGCTACGTATCCCTCTATGTAGCCGCCGCCGTCATCGGTCTGCTGGGTGCCGTGTTCGTGGTGAAGATTAAGGGAGTTGCCTAGCGTCGGCGACGTGTCCGGCTCCGAGGGAGCGCGGAGGCCTGTGCCGTATAGTGGTGTGCGAATCGCGGCAGGACCGGGAATGGGGCTCTCCCTGACTGCACCAGGAATCTCAACCTCCGGACTGATGATGCTTGACTCTATGCCTGATCTTCCGCCCATGGCCGCCCCGCCCTCCCTTCCCCGGCAGCAGCGCCGCTATAACCGGATTCTGGAGGTGGCCGCCGGGTTCGCGCGTAAGGGCCTCCAGTCCGTGACCCTGTCCGAGGTTGCCGCCCAGGCCAACGTCCCCCTCGGCACCCTGTACCGCTACTTCCCCTCCGCCACCCACCTGATGCTGGCCTTGTACCGGCATCAGCTCGGCGAGCTCAAGACGGGGACCGGGCCGGGCGCTGTCCGCATCCATGCGCTCTCCGGTGTGGCCATGGAAATCTTCCACATGCGCGTCATGCAGCCCGCCGTCGAACAATGCCTCAGCCAAGGCGTGTACCTCAAGGACCGGGACACCACCGGTCTGCTGCGCGAGATCGATTCCCTGGCGGAGCGCGCCGTCGCCACCGTGTGTGGCGACCCTGCTGTCGCCCGGGTCCTGCTGCTAACGCTCACCGGTCTAGTCCAGTCGGTGCGCTGCCGTAGGCTATCCCTCTTTGAGGCGGAGGAAGACCTGAAGAAGGCGTGCACCCTGCTGATGCCGGCACCCCGGCTAGCGCGGAATTCCGCGTAACCGGTCTAGACCACCGGGTCATAAAAGGTGCGAAAAGCCGTGAAATGAGCCACAAATCAGCTTTAAATGCGTCCCGTTCGGTCCAATAGGTCCGAAATGGCAAAAGTGGGCCTTTGTCCTGTCTAACATGGCAGTACCGGAGTGGCCAGCACCCCAGCTCCACTGGCTTTCTGACGGGACCCGCCATCCTGGGCCCGTCAGCGGAAGCGCGTATCTGACCATCTTGAGCCTCGATGGCTTGAACCATACTGTGCCGTGCGCCCACGGCTAGCCACAGGAGACAACGACGTGTCCACTGAAACTATCGCTACCAATGACACCAGCGCAGCCGCAGAGCTGACTGACCAGGAGATTTTCGCTGCCCACGAGGGCGGCAAGCTTTCCATCGCGAGCACCGTCCCCCTCAGCAACAAGCGCGACCTCTCCATCGCCTACACGCCGGGCGTCGCCCAGGTCAGCCGCGCCATCCACGCTGACCCGGAACTCGCCAAGAGCCACACTTGGGCCCAGCGCCTCGTGGCCGTTGTCAGCGATGGCACGGCCGTCCTCGGCCTGGGAAACATCGGCCCCAGCGCCTCGCTGCCCGTCATGGAAGGCAAGTCTGCCCTCTTCAAGGCCTTCGGCGAGCTGGACTCCATCCCGCTGGTCCTCAACACCACCGATGTGGACGAGATCGTGGAAACCCTCGTCCGGCTGCGCCCAAGCTTCGGTGCCGTCAACCTCGAGGACATCGCCGCTCCGCGCTGCTTCGAGCTGGAAGAAAAGCTCATCGAAGCCCTGGATTGCCCCGTCATGCACGATGACCAGCACGGCACCGCCGTCGTGGTCCTCGCGGCGCTGGCCGGTGCCGCCAAGGTCACCGGCCGCGGGCTCGAGGAACTCCGCGTGGTGATCTCCGGTGCCGGCGCCGCAGGCATCGCCATCGCCGAAATCCTGCTCACCGCGGGCATCGACGACGTGGTGCTGCTGGATTCCCAGGGCCTGATCAACTCCGAGCGTGCCGACATCGCCGCCGACCCCGCCAGCAAGAAGGCCCAGATAGCGCAGCGCAGCAATCCGCGTGGCATCTCAGGCGGCCCCGGGGAAGCCCTGCTGGGCGCGGACGTCTTCGTCGGCGTTTCCTCCTCCAAGCTGGACGAGGAGCACCTGAAACTGATGAACCACAGCTCCATCGTGTTCGCACTGTCCAACCCGGACCCCGAAGTCCTGCCCGAGGTCGCGTCCAAGTACGCCGCGGTGGTGGCCACAGGCCGGAGCGACTTCCCCAACCAGATCAACAACGTCCTGGCGTTCCCCGGCATCTTCCGCGGCGCGCTGGACGCCGGCGCGCGCCGCATCACGCCGGCAATGAAGGTTGCCGCGGCCCGCGCCATTGCAGAACTGGCCGATGACGAGCTTTCCGCGTCGTACATCGTGCCCAGCCCGCTGGACCCGCGCGTTGCGCCGGCCGTCACGGCCGCGGTAGCTGCGGCAGTCGAAGCCGAAGCCAACTAAGCTTTACTGAAGATCCGACGGCGGTGCCTCCCGTGTGGGGAGGCACCGCCGTCGTCGTTCCCGGCAAAGTCCGCGCGCCGCGGCGTGCTGCCGTACTGGCCCGACCCCAGGCTGCCCCGCCCTAGACTGGGGGCATGAACGCCCAAACCCTCGTGACCGTCCTGTGCGGCCTGGCCATCCTGGTTGGTGTTGCCGGCACCGTCATCCCTGTTTTGCCCGGCAGTTTCCTGATCGGCCTGAGCCTGTTGGCGTGGGCAATCTGGGGCGGCGAGGGCGTGACCGGCTGGGTGGTTTTCGCCGTGGGCATGGTGTTTGTGCTGGCCGGTATGGCGGCCAGCGCCGTCCTTGCCGGCCGCAAACTGAAGGAGCACAAGATTCCCAACCGGAGCGTCGCCGTCGGGGTTGTGCTGGGCATTGCCGGCATGTTCGTCATTCCCGTGGTGGGCCTGTTCGTGGGCTTTGCCGCCGGGCTGCTGCTCAGCGAAGTCCTGCGCACGCGGAACTTGCGGGCGGCGCTGACCTCCAGCTGGGCTGCCCTGAAAGCGACCGGGCTGGGCATGCTTGCGGAGTTCGGCCTGGCCTGCCTCGCCGCCAGCACCTGGGTGGTGGGCGTGTGGGTGGGCGCAGCTTCGGCCTAGTTCGGGCCGGCCACTAGCATGGAGGAATGAGCGCGGGGCAATTTCCAGGACCGATCTACCGCGACACGCGCGACCTCACCCCCTTCGGCTGCGGCAAGGTCCGCACGCCGGTCCGCGAAATAGCTGAGGGCATGGGCGGGCTGATCCACGGCGTCCTCGGGGGAGGGGACTCCCGGATCAGCGTGGACGGCAGCGTGCCGCGGCTCAAGCTGCTGCCCGGCAAAGCTGCCAGGACCGTGTACGACGCCATTTTTTCCAACACCGACCCCAACAGGCTTATCGCCGCCGGCCGCGCCTATCCCGGCTGGGCCGGGCTCTGCTGCGTGATGGCCGGCCTCCTCGCCTACAAGCAGGGCGGCTACCTGCGGGCAGCGGAGCTCCTGCAGCGCGGGCTTTCGATCAGGAACGACGACGAAGCCAACCAGTTCGCCGCCAGTTACCTCACGCGCGTGGTCACCCGGGTGGAAGTCGCCGAACGCGTCGTGGTGCCGGTGCTGTTCAGCGAGGAGTCGGTATTTTTGGCGCTCTCCCATTCTCTCCGGGAAACGGGACAGACCGAGGCGGCCCTTGAAACGCTGGTCAGGCTGCCGCCATCGTTGCCCACGGCGCTAGCGAGATGCGCACTCGCCGCAGCCCTGGGCCGGGACCAGGAGGTGGTGGTCTGGACCGATGGCCTGATGAACGCCGACGACCTCTCCGCGGCCCTGCTCCTGGTGCGGGCGCGCTCCCTCCGCCGGCTCGGCGCCCACAGTTATGCGCAGCAGGCACTCAAGGAAGTTTTGCGCCGGCAGAAGACCAGCATGTCTCTGCGCAATGACGCCCTGACCGACCGTGCCCTAATACTGCTGGACAACGGGCGGAAGTCCCTCAATCCGCGGGACTGGCAGCGCGGCAAGCAGGCGGAGCTCGAAACCTTCGAGGTCATTCGGAAGGACATTGAGGCGCGCCGGGCGTGGGAACAGAAGTGGAAGCAGTTCGGCGGGGACTGAGGCGGGCTCTTGTGGGTAGTACAGGGCCGCGATACAACGGACCCATGACTGACGCAATCAGGCAGTGGATGGACAAGTACATCGCGGCGTGGACCACGAACGACCCCGCGGATATAGGGGCGCTCTTCACGGAGGAGGCCGTGTACGCCACGCGGCCCTACGACCCCGACCCGTGGCGCGGCCGCGAACAGATCGTGGAGCGCTGGATCGCGTCGGCGGACCAGCCGGAGGACTGGACGTTCGAATGGTCGCTGCTGGGGTCCGACGGTGACCTCGCGTTCGTGCAGGGCCGCACCTCGTACCTTGATGACCGCCCGAACTACGAGAACCTGTGGGTAATTCGGCTCGATGCCGACGGGCGTGCCTCGGGCTTCACGGAGTGGTTCATGGAGCAAAAGGTCTGAGCCTGCCGATGGCCCGGTCTCGCGACGGACGGGCTTCCGGACGAACCTGCCACTATACGAACCTGCACAGGGCCGGAAGCAGCTGCTCCGAGAGCAGCGCGGTGCCCAGGAGCACCATGATGATGCCGCTGCTCAGCGTCACGCGGCGGGCCGCGTTCGGCCGGGACTGCAGCAGTTTCCGCGACAGCAGTGCCACGCAGGTGTACACGAGGGCCGCGAGCAGCACGAAGGTCAGCCCCAGCAGGCCGGACTGTACCGGCACGGGCAGCGGCGCGTCGGCGCTGACGAACTGCGGCACGAGGGCCAGGAAGAACAACAGGCCCTTGGGATTGATGCCGCTGGTCCCCATGCCCTGGAGGAAGGACCGGAGCTGGTTCTGCCCCGGATTCCCGACGGCGGCCGCTGCCGTGAAGCTCGCACCGCGCCATGACCTGATGGTGACGGTCCCCAGCCACAGCAGGTAGACGGCACCGGCCACCGTGATCCACCCCAGCAGGCCCGGCATGCTGGCCAGTACTGCGGCGAGCCCGGCCACCATGAGGACGGTGTGCAGCACGTACCCGCTGCACAGCCCCGCCACGGCGGGCACGAAACTGCGGCGGCCCAGGCCTGCAGTGATGGAGTAGGCCCAGTCCACCCCGGGGGTGCAGGCGAGGGCCGCTGCGACCACGATAAAGGCGAGGAAAAGCTGGGGATTCATGACGGGCTCCTGCGTGTTGGGCTGTAAGAAAAGCCTAGGCAAAACGCGGCCAGAAGTGCTTTCCAATTTCGCCCGGATCGCGGCCCTTCAAGTAAGATTTTTGCGTGATTGACCATATCGACAGAAGCATTTTGCGCCACCTCAAAGAGGACGGCAGAATGACTGCCACGGCGCTGGCCGCGAAGGTGGGGCTCACCGTTGCCCCGTGCCATCGCCGGCTCCGGGACCTCGAGCAGTCCGGCGTGATCCGCGGCTACAAAGCGGACATTGACCCGGCCGCCGTCGGGCTTGGCTTTGAGGCAATTGTGTTCGTGACGCTCCGGCAGGTGGACCGCCCCACTATGGAGATCTTCGAGAACCGGGTGGCTGAGAACCCGAACATCGTGGAGGCGCAGCGGCTGTTCGGCTCCCCGGACTACCTGCTGAAGGTTATCGCGGCAGACCTGCCCTCTTACCAGCGCTTCTACGACAGCGAGCTGACGGTGCTGCCGGGGGTGGAGCGGATGACCTCAACCCTGGTGATGAAGAACCTGAAATCCAACGTAGGCCCGCCCGTCTGAGGAGGCCCCGCCCGCCGTCGTCCCCGAGCGCGAACATTCACTAGCGCGAACGAACACTTGAGGCCCCGAATCCGAGTGGATCAGGGGCCCCAAGTGTCCGTTCGCGCCTAACTGTCTCCCGTGCTCAGCGGGGATTCAGTATGGATGCCTGGAAGTTCCCCCGGTTGTTGCCCGAGTAAAGCCACAGAAGTCCGTCCGGTGCAACGGCAATCATGCCGGGGCTGCTGGTTCCTGCCAGGCCGCCAACATTAGCTATCGCTTTGTACATGTTCCAGGCACTGCCGAGCTGCGTGCGCGGAACGAATCCGCCGGTGCCATTACCTGGATAGAGCCACAGGACGCCGTCAGTGGTTCGGGCCATGATGTCGTTCTTCCCATCCCCGGTGAAGTCGCCGGCGGCAGCGATCTGGTTGAAGGCGTTCCACCCTAACCCGAGTGACCGGGCAGCCTGGAGGCCTCCAACCCCGTTGCCCGGGTAGAGCCAAAGCTTGCCGTCGGCCGACTGCGCGAGCAAATCGCTCCGGCCGTCGCCGGTGAAATCACCGGGCGAAAGAAACCGGGTGAATCCCTTCAAGGACGTCGCCAGTAGTTTTCTCGGAAAGAGTTTGCCTTTCCCATCGGTGGGGTAGGTCCAGAGCACCCCGTCGGCCGCCCTGGCAATCAGGTCAGGACCGCCTGCTCCGTCAAAGTTTCCGGCAGTAAAAATCTGGTCGTAAGTCTGCCACCCGGAATTCAGCTGCCTGGCCGGCTGGAAGCTCCCGGAACCGTTGCCGGGGTGAAGCCACAAGGTGCCTTGCGTTGTCAGGGCGAAGACATCGGGAATGCCGTCACCAGTGGCGTCGCCGGCCTCCCACACCTGCCGGAACCTATCCCAGCCGGTACCCACAGAAATTCGGGTGGCAAAACGGCCGGTTTCATTGCCCGGATACACGGTCATGGAGCCCGCTGAAGTCGTAACCAGAAAGTCCGTCTTCGCGTCCCCGTTGAAGTCGTGGCCTCCGATGAAGTCCTTGAATGAGGCCCATCCGCCCCCGA
Organism: Arthrobacter globiformis; assembly: GCF_030815865.1. Classification (NCBI taxonomy): domain Bacteria; kingdom Bacillati; phylum Actinomycetota; class Actinomycetes; order Micrococcales; family Micrococcaceae; genus Arthrobacter; species Arthrobacter globiformis. The sequence goes on along the minus strand of NZ_JAUSXI010000001.1, from coordinate 63,298 downwards.
GCCGCGTGGGCGCGAGGAATCCTCCGATTGCGTTGCCGGGATAGAAGTAAAGCGTCCCGTCCTTGGTGCGGGCCATCAGCCCTCCCCGTTTGCCGCCAAATCCACTGGCTGATGCCACTGCCGTGAAGGTGTTCCAACCGGATCCCGCCTGCTTTGTTGTGGGAAAGCCGCCAGCTCCCGTGCCGGGGTACAGCCAGAGCGTGCCGTCAGGCTTGATGCCCGTCAGGTCGCTTTTCCCATCGCCCGTCAGGTCCCCGGGTGCCACGATGCGCTCAAATATCTGCCAGCCAGCACCAATCCGGATGCGGGGAAGGAAGCCACGCTGTCCGTTGCCTGGGTATAGCCACAGGACACCTTCGGAGGTGCGCCCGAGTACGTCCGCGTGTCCGTCTCCTGTGTAGTCAGCGTCCCCGATTACAGTGTTGAAGATGTTCCAGCCGCCGCCCAGCCTTGCTGCCGGGCCGATCTTGTTTCCGGCCAGGCCGGGCAGCAGCAGAAGCGAACCGTCGGTTTCGCGGGACATGACATCGGCCCGTCCGTCCCCGTTGAAGTCGCCGGCCGAGAACTGGATCTTGGTGTGCAGGGCGAGGTCGGCGTCGATGGTGACGGTGGCCGAGGTGGCGGTGACGGCATTGATGGTGACCCTGGTTCCCGCATGCGTGATGAACGTGCTGCCGGCCTGCCAGGTGTGATTGGTGGCGTAGTACCCGCTGAACGGAACGGTGGACGGCATCAGCGCCAGCGAGGACGAGGGGGTGGCGCCGCCCCGCTGGACCACCTTCACGCCCCGGTTACCCGCCGGCCCGCTAGCCAGGTACGTGTCGTAGCCGGCAGGCTGCCGGAGCTCCAGGTAGTAGACCTCCTTGCTGGCCGGATCGGTGAACTTCACCGCGCGGTAGGAGAGCTTCGTGTCGCCCCAGGGTTTCAGCGTGTAGCTCTTCACGCTGGAAGCCACGCCGAGGTCGCGGATGTCAGTGCCATTGCCCAGGCCCCTGGCTTCCCAGAACGGCGCGCTAATCACGGGCATGCTGTAGCTGGACAGTCCCATCAGGTCGGTGCTGTCGCCATATTCCCGGATATAGCAGGAGGAGTCGCTGAACTGCCCGGTGCTGGTGACGCCGACATCCGAGATTCCGCTGCTGCACTGCAGGGCGTCGGCGTGCATCGAACCCAAGACGTGCCCGAACTCGTGCGCGATCACGCTGCTGGTGAAGCCGCTGATCTTCGGCATCAGCACCCGCCCGCTGTTGCCGTTGCTGCTGTAGCCGGCACCCAGGGCGCCGCCGGAGAGCGTGGCACTGGGCACGAAGATCACCAGCGCTTTGTTGGCCGCGTAGGTCCACTTCAGCTCGCTCGTGATCTTGTTGATCATGTCGTAGTACGAGTCCGTCGACCTCGCCGTCGTGGAGGCCCAATTGGCCCGCTCGGTCACGGTCATGGAGATGCGGCCGGCGGACATCGCCTTCCAGTAGTTGCTGGAGGCCGTCACGGCCGTTTCGGCCTGGGCCATCGGAACGACGGTCTTGTTATCGACGAGGGTGGCCACGACTAGTTTGACCGTGATTGGAACGGGAGCGGTCACCCCGGCCTCAGTCTCCAGGGCCAGCCCCCCTGGCGGCCCGTCCATCGGCACGCCCGGCGCGGATTCGTATCCGTGGTGCTCCTGTTCCGTCGGGGACTGCACCGGCAGCGACGTGCCGTTCAAGGCAGGATCCGTGGCTGCCATTGCGGTGGCGGGAAGCGAGACGAGGCCCGCGGCGAGAACCAGCAAGCCGGTGACCGACGCGATTGAACGGGAAAAAGAGCGCATTGAGTTCCTTATTGAGACCGACCCCCGGCGGAGACCCTGAGTGAACAATGCACCCGCTGCGTGCCCAGTGCTGCTGCAGATGCTGAATCAGGTTACAGTCGCCACCGCAGGACAGCCGCCAGAATATCCGCAGTTTCCCCCAATGATTTGCGCAGTATCGGAGCGGCCCTCCGACGGACCCAAGTCAGTGCTCTAAGAGGCCCGTGGTGCGGTAGGGAATCACCTCGCGCAGGAACATGCTCGTGGACGTCCGCACAATTCCCGGGCACAGCCGGATCTCCTCAGAAACCCGGTACAGGTCATCAGGACTGGTGGCCACCACCCGGATCAGCAGGTCCGTGTCGCCGGCTGGGGCGTGGCACTCCAGTACTTCCGGGATTTCGCGCAGCGCAGCGATGGCCTCGTTGAGGTGGCTCTGGTCCAGTTCGGCGCTGACCGCGGCGGCAACGCCGCGGCCCAGCGCTGCAGGCAGTACACGGCTGCTGTTGGGCCGGAGGGCGCCCGACGCCGTCATCCGCTCCAGGCGCGACTGTACAGTACCGCGGGCCAGGCCCAGCCGCTGGGACAGGACCATGATGGGCAGCCGCGGATCCTCGTCCAGGGCGGAAAGGATCCTCCGGTCGGTGGCGTCGAGCTGCTGCAATCTGATCATTTCCTGTCCTGCTTTGTGGCGCGCAACTGGTCAGATTGACCATCCGGTGCGGTGCCCGTTGCGCCTACTGTAAGTCTTCTGCTCAGATAGTGGCAACGCAGGCGACGGTTACCCCCGCAGCCAGCAGGCTACAGGCTCCCGGCACACCACCCGGCCCCCTGGATCTCGCTTCCCGCAAGGAGGCAGCCGCTGATTGACACTTGTTCACGCATTCGTCTCTCCGCAGGAAGTGCCTCGATTTCCGGAACGGAGTTCCGTCAGGGACAGGCGCGGCAAGAGCCCCTGAGCCACCGATTCCCGGCCAACGCCCGGAGCGCGCGGTAGCTGAGGGGCTCTTGTGGTGTTCGGCATAGGGTGGAGGGCATGACTCGCGCTGGCCGCTTCGCCCCCAGCCCGTCCGGTGAGCTGCATGTGGGAAACCTCCGGACGGCAATCCTCGCCTGGCTCTTTGCCCGTTCCACCGGCCGTCGGTTTCTGCTGCGCGTCGAGGACCTCGACCGCGCGCGGGCAGGGGCTGAAGCGGTGCAATTGCGGGACCTGGCGGCCGTCGGAGTGACCTGGGACGGTGCAGTGGTGCGCCAGACGGACCGCCGACCGCTGTACACGGCGGCCATCGGACGGCTGGCCGCGGCCGGCCTGACATACGAATGCTTCTGCACGCGCCGCGAGATCCAGGAGGCACCCTCCGCGCCGCACGCGCCGCAGGGAGCCTACCCCGGCACATGCAGAAGACTGCCGGCGGCCGAGCTCGAGTTCAAGCGGTCCACCCGTCCGGCCGCGATCCGTCTGCGTTCCTCTGTGCCCGAGTGGACGGTGGAGGACGTGCTGCACGGGACGTTCACGGGCATGGTGGACGACCTTGTCTTGCGCCGAAACGACGGCGTGACTGCCTACAACCTGGCCGTCGTCGTGGATGATGCCGAGCAGGGCATCGACCAGGTGGTCCGCGGCGATGACCTTCTGCCGTCCACGCCCCGGCAGGCATATCTCGCGTCGCTCTTGAATATGCCCATTCCGGAATATGCCCATGTGCCGCTGGTGGTGAACGCCGATGGCGTCCGGCTGGCCAAACGAGACGGCGCGGTCACCCTGGGTGACCTGGCCGCCGTCGGAATCCCCGCGGAAGCTGTGCAGCGCAAGATCCTGGAGTCACTTGGTTTGCCTGGTGCATCGCTCCAGACCGCCCTCGAGCGCTTTTCGCCTGCCAGCCTCCCTCGTGAGCCATGGGTCTGGCCGGGGGCGTAGCGGAGCGCGTCAGGCGGTCTTGGACCGCTGCTCCAGCTTCTCCAGCGCAGCGTGGAGCAGGTCCGTGCTCCGGCGTTCATCGATAATGATCGAGGCCCCGAGCGCGGCAACGATGATGAGCAGGCAGACGGGAACGGACATGCCCACCGCCGCCAGGACCACGGTTCCGGCGAGTACGCATACTACTCCGGTGGTGACGGCGATGAGGGTGCGGTCGAGGCACGTCATGAGGCTGAAGAGTGCCGTGAGCGAGACCTTGAACAGCGCCACGGGCACGGCGATGCTGGCGACTGCGACGGCGGCGCTGATGTGGGCGGCATCGTCGATGTAGTAGGCGGCGACATGCAGGCCAGCTCCCGTGGCGGCGATCGCGGCGAAGACAGGGATGTGGCCGTAGCCGAAGAAGTAGGAACGGTGCCGCTGCAGGTGCAGGGCCCGGCCGGCGGGCAGGATGAAGTAGATCCACCACATGCTGAAGGCCAGCGCGGTGCCGCCGAAACCCACCAAGGCGGCATCAACCGACCAGCCATGGTTGGCTACGATGGCCCGGAGCGTCTCGACGGCGCCGATCAGGCATTCGCCGAGCGCGATGATGGCCAGCAAGCCGTAGCGTTCGGCGATGTGGTGCGCGTGCCAGGGCGTGGTGGCGTTCCGCTCGGCGGCGTACGGGGTGGCCAGCTCCAGCACGTACAGCGGAGCAATCATCAGGAAGGTGGTGGCCACGTCCGCCTGGATGAACAGCACCGCGATCCACCCAAGCTGGACCACCGCCAGGTATCCCGCGTAGCGCAGGCACGTCTGCCGGCGGGCAGGGTCCTGCCGGGCAGCGCGCAGCCACTGGGAGACCAGGGCCAGCCGCATGATGACGTAGCCGCCGACGATGGCCGTGTTCTCCACGTGCTTCCCCTCCACCAGGGAGTGGAACATGGGTTCGATGCCCATCGCCAGGATCAGGACGCCGAGCAGCTGAACCATGGTGACCACCCGGAACACCCAGTCGTCGGTGTCGTAGGCGCTGGCGAACCACGTGAAATTGATCCACGCCCAGATCACGGCAAACATCGCGAAGGAAAAGCCGAGCAGCCCGGCGCCGAAGTGTCCCTCCGCGATCTCGTGGGCGAACTGGCTGCCGGCCACTCCGAAGGCGATCACGAAGGTCAGGTCGAAGAAGAGCTCCAGAGGGGTGGCTGTCCGGTGCGGCTGGTGCGGATCCCGGCCGCCCATGCGGGCCACGGCGTGCCGAAGCGGATTAGAGGGCATGAATCAAACAGTAGCGCGTCCACGTGCCCGCCAGAGTAGGGCGATGTACGCCAGGTCGAAAACGCTGCACAGCGCTCCGAGCCCAAGGATCAGGGGCGAGTTTCCGTACCCGCCGTAAACAATGGTGGGAGCAAGCGTGCCGATCCACTTGGCCAAGGCGATGACGAGCGACTGGCCCCGGCCGCTGCCGCGCGAGACGAACATCGCGATGAACAAACCGGACATCAGCAGGTTCTGCAGGAACGCGGCGTACTTGGTGGCGTCGTCCCAGCCGAATTCAGCCACGAAGAGCAGCTGCACTGCGAACGACGTGATGCCCAGCAGAACGGCCCAGGCCAGGAAGAGCGGCCGCGTGACCCACGGCGGCAGCTCACCCCGCCCGAACCTGAGGAAGGTGTAGAGGATGAGGACGTCTGCCAGGCCCCACACGATGTTGAAGACACCCTGCGCCGATATTCCCGTGGCCACGGACCGCGCGGCGTAGATGGCTTCCCAGGCGAAGTTGAGCGCCAGGGCCGCCGCCGGGATGGCGTAGGTGCGCTGCCGGAAGCCCAGCCTGATCGCCCCGACATAGACGACGGTCCAGGCCACTCCGCTGACGATCGTGAGAAACAGGATCACGCCTCTCCTCTCCCAGTGGCCATTTCGACGTTCCCTGCACGCTTGACGTTCGCCCCCGTCGATTCGGCGGGGAAGCGTCTAAACGGCGCTACACGCGGCCGAGGGCGTCGATGTCCTCCAGGAACTCCTGGTGCACCTCATCGCTGACGGTGGTGCGGGTGTCCGCGATGGCGTCGAGGTAGTCCTGGGTGGCGGGACCCTTCCGGACCGCCTCGCGGACGGCCACGCCGCCCCCGGAAGCCAGTCCGCCGTCGTCGTACACCGCCTTTTCCAGCGCACGCTGGGAGGCGCTTCGGGCGGCGTACTCGATGTCCGCGGGGGAGAAGCCCTTGGTCCGGTCCACGAGCTGCTCCACGTCCACGTCGTCCACGACGGCGGCGGGGATGAAGCGCTGCCACATGGCTTCGCGGGCCTGCCGGTCCGGCAGGCCGATGGGGATCACGTAGTCGAACCGGCCGTGCCGCAGGAAGGCGGAGTCGAGGGCGCGGATAAAGTTGGTGGCGCAGACCAGGATGCGGCCGGGCTGTTCGCGGAAGGCCGGGATGATCTTGAGCAGTTCGTTGGTGACGCCCTGCAGCGGAGACGGCGGGTCCCCGGCGCGCTGGGAGGCGATCTCCTCCACCTCGTCGATGAACACGACGGCGTGCTCCAGTTCCGAGATCTCCAGGAACGTCTCCCGCAGAGCGCCGGCCAGGCCCTTGGGGTCGGAGGCCAGCCGGGAGGGAAAGACTTCAACAAAGGGCCACTCCAGCCGGGAGGCGATGGCCTTGGCGAAGGTGGTCTTGCCGGTCCCGGGGGGCCCGAACAGCACCACTGCCCGCGGCGGCACCACGCCGAATTCGTCGGCGAGGTCCGCCTCGGCCAGCGGCAGGACCAGGCGGCGCTCCAGGAGCTCTTTCTCCCGGCGCATGCCGGCCACGTTCTCCCACAGGTCCCGGGCCAGGATGCGTCCGCCCAGCAGGCCCAGGGGCTCGAGTTCCTGCCGCTGCACGGGGATGGTGCGCTCGAAGTAGCGCAGGTTTTTCTTGAGCACGAAGCCGCGGCTCAGGAAGGCCTCCACCCGGGTCTCCGACTCGGGCATCAGGGCTGAGAGCTTATTCAGTCCGTGGGGCGCCATCCGGTTTTCGACGGCGGCCAGCAGGGAGGTGCCGATGCCGCGGCCGCGGAATTCGGGCAGCGTGGCCAGGAAGACGATCCAGCCCTGGTCGTGCGCGGCACGTCCGACGGCGGCGCCCACCACCTGATCGCCGAGGACTGCCACCACGGCATGATCCTTCTCGCAGGACGCCAGCACCTCGGAAAGCGCGTAGACGGGCTCGACGTTGGTGGCCTTCAACGACTCCCAAAGGTGCAGGATGCCGTCCAGGTCCGCGGAGTGGAAGTCCCTGATCCGCCAGTTGGTCATGAGGTTGTCTCCCGTGGTTCGACGTTGAGCCAGTTCTGAGCTGCTCAGCCGAGCATAGGCGATGACGCGCCGGCACGGGGTTGCAGGTGTGTTGCGTTACGCGGGATGGTCAGCGCTTCGCTGCGTCCACGGATACGTCCCTGTGTGCGTCCTTCGATGCGGCGCCCCTGCGGAAATGGCGGGTGCGCTCGTGGTCATCCTTGCTGTGCACCACCAGGACCGGGCAGTCGGCGTGCGCAACGCAGGCGGTGCTCACCGAGCCGAGGTGCAGGCCCATGAATCCGCCGTGGCCCCTGCGCCCCACCACCAGCAACGCCGCTCCGGCGGCCGCCTCCACCAGCGTGGCCGGGGCTGGCCCCCGCACCAGCTCACTGGTCAGGGTCTCCGGGACGTCCGGTCCGAATGCCTTCTCGATGGACTGGGCCAGGATCTTGGCGGTCAAGGCCTCGAACGCCTCGAAATCCGGGGGGATGTATCCGGCATACATTTCCGGGAAGTGCCAGCAGGCCACGGCATGGACATGGCCACCCAGGCCCGGTGCCAGCCGCGCCGCCAGACGGAGGGCCTCCACCGAGGAATCCGAGCCGTCCACGCCCACAACTACTTTGCCTTCAGCATCCATCGTTGTTCTCCTTTGCAACCTAGACTTCGCAGTTTCGACTCGAACACCGGTTACGGATAGGACCGTCACCGCCGCTGCAGCGGCTCCATCTGCAAGGCGACGCCTGCGGCCGGGGCGTCCCGGAACGGGCTATCGATCTGCACCACGTCCCGCCCTGCCCGCTGCAGCAGGCTGGCCGCGACGCCGGCGCGGTAGCCGGTGGCGCAGTGCACCCACAAACACCCCGCAGGCAATTCGTCGAGGCGGTCCAGCAGTTCGTGCAGCGGAACGTTAATGGCGCCTGCCACGTGGGAGGCGGCAAACTCGTCGCTGCGCCGCACGTCCAGTACGGGGTCGCCGTCGGGCTTTTCATGAACGACGGCGGGCCAGCCGGCCCGGGGATAAGAGGCGACGGGAGCTCCCGGCGCCAGTTCGCCAGGTTCGGTTCCCACCGCGACATCAGGGCGGTCGATGCCGATTCGGGAAAGGTCCCGGATGGCGTCTTGCAGATCCTCGCGGCTGCCGACAAGCGTCAGCTTTTCGCCCCATGGGAGAACCCAGCCGAGGTAGGAACTGAAGCTTCGCCCCGAGCCGTATTCGAAACTGACGGTGCCCCGGAGGTGGTTGCTGGCGAACAGAACGCGGCGGCGCAGGTCAACCACCCATTCGCCGTTCGCCAGCCGCTCCGTCAGCTCAGCGGCGCCAAGTGACTCCGGCAGGCTCAGGTCCGCAGGCTCGGGGCCAGTCATGTTGATGGGGGCCATGTGGGCGTAATAGGAAGGGTACGCGGAGAGGTCGGCCGTGAGCTCGGCCGCGAAGTGCTCGGAATCCGGATCCGTCAGTGCATGGTTGGCTTCTCGCTGCTCCGCAATGGTTGACGTCTCTGCACGCGCGGCGGGCCCGATCGAGCAGAACGAGCCAAACCCGTGGGTGGGGTAGAGCGCAGCATCGGGTCCGGCTTCGTCCGCAAGCCGGTGGACGGACGCGTACTGGTCCCGTGTCAGCCCGGCGGTGTCTCCGGGACCGAGGAGGTCGGTGCGGCCCACGGAGCCGAAGAGCAGGCTGCCGCCGGAAAACACGGCCCGGCCCGGACCGTCCGTGATGATGTAGGACAGGTGCGTGTGGGTGTGCCCGGGAGTGGCCACTGCGCGGAGCGTGAGCCGGCCTATCTGCAGGGTTTGGCCGTCCTCAACCGGCTCGCGCTCGTAGGCCACCTGGTCCGCGGCGTTCACCAGGTACTTGGCACCGTGGGCGCGGGCGAGGATCAGGCCGCCGGTGAGGTAGTCGTTGTGGACGTGGGTTTCAGCCACGTGGGTGATCCGCACCCCGGCGTTCCTTGCGGCCTCCTCGATGCGGTCCGTGTCCCGCTGGGCATCGACCACCAGCGCCACGCGGCCGTCATGGACCAGGTAGCTGCGGTCCCCAAGCTGCGAGGTTTCGATGACAACGACGTCCATTGGTCCGGCCCTTCGACGCACCGTGGAGGCACCGCTCATCGCGGACCTCGCCCCGGATGCCTCCATGGTAGGCCGATTGTCGGCGGAAGGAGCCTGCCCGGCGCAGGGCGCTTGGCATTTCTGCACCACTTTCACCGGGCCCCGAGTGCGCGCGCCCGCGTTGCCCCGGCCGAAGGTTCAGCCGGCACGGGAAAGCGGTGCAAAAATGCGTGGCGGGGGGCGCGCGGCTGGGGCTCAGACCCTCAGCGGAACGGGGTGTACCTCATCTGCGCGGTGCCCCGCCCGCTCGTGAATGCGCTGCACAGCGTCGGCCGAGGGCGCCTCCGAGAGGCAGTAGACAACCCCGGCGTCCGGGTCTGCCCACGCTGACTTGAACTCGACGTTTTCCTCGCTCTGGATGGCAAGGTCGGCGTCGTGGGCTGCTTTCAGATCCTCCTCGGTAATCCCCGTCATGTTGCGGTGGACGTCCATGAATTCCGGCATGATGACACTCCCTTGATCTTCTGTGATTTCGGCGAAGCCGCGGATGCGGCTGAGATTAGACCTGCCCCAATCGGGCGTCAATAGGCTCCGGGAAAGGCTGCATTTGCTTAAGCGCGAACGGACACTTGGGGCCCTCAGACTGGGGCCTCAAGTGTCCGTTCGCGCTCAGCCCGCGCAGAGCTGCAGGGGTGAGTTGCGGGTTAGATCCGGTCCGCGCCGCCCGGGCCGGGGCGGTTGGCGATGACGGGGGACATGCCGGTGAAGCCTTCGCGGGCTTCGGCGATTTCGTGGATGCGTTTGCGGCAGGCGTACCAGCCGGTGACCATGAGGGCGATGGCGATGAGGGTGACGAGCAGTGTGAGGGGTGAGTCGATGAAGACCATGACGAGGACGCCGACGAGGAAGAGCAGCGAGAGGTAGCCGGTGTAGGGTGCGCCGAACATCCGGAACGAGGGGCGTTTGAGCCAGCCCTTGTCTGCCCAGCGCTTGAGCTGGATCTGGCACAGGACGATGGTGGCCCAGGTGACGATGATGCCCACGGAGGCGATGTTCAGGACGATTTCGAAGGCCTGCGAGGGGACGAGGTAGTTCAGCGGGACGCCGAGCAGGGAGACGCCGGCGGTGATGGCGATGCCGCCGTAGGGGACGCCGGCTTTGTTCATGCGCTGGGCGAATTTGGGGGCGGAGCCGGCCACGGACATGGAGCGCAGGATCCGGCCGGTGGAGTAGAGGCCTGCGTTGAGGGAGGACAGGGCCGCGGTGAGGACCACGAGGTTCATGATGACGTCCACGCCCTGGATGCCGATGGAGCCGAAGAACGTCACGAAGGGGCTGACGCCCTTTTGGTAGGAGGTGAAGGGCAGGAGCAGGGCCAGCAGGATGACGGAGCCGACGTAGAACACGGCGATGCGGAAGACCACGGAGTTGATGGCCTTGGGCATGATCTTTTCGGGGTTTTCGGTTTCGCCGGCGGCGGTGCCGACGAGTTCGATGGAGGCGTAGGCGAACAGGACGCCCTGCATGAGGATGATCATGGGCAGCAGGCCGTTGGGGAAGATGCCGCCGTTGTCGGTGATGAGGCTGAAGCCGGTTTCCTGGCCGGGGACGGGGGTGCCGAAGATGACGAAGTAGGTGCCGATGAGCAGGAAGGCGACGAGGGCGGCGACCTTGATGATCGCGAACCAGAATTCCATTTCGCCGAAGACCTTGACGGAGACGAGGTTCAGGCAGAGGACGACGACGAGGGCGGTCAGTGCCCAGGCCCACTGGGGAACGTCGGCCATCCAGGGGATGTAGTTGCCGAAGAAGTTCATGTAGAGGGCGGCGGCGGTGATGTCGACGATGGTGGTGGTGGCCCAGTTGATCCAGTAGAACCAGCCGGAGACGAAGGCTGCCTTTTCGCCGTAGAATTCGCGGGCGTAGGAGACGAACGAGCCTGAGGAGGGCCGGTGCAGGACCAGTTCGCCGAGGGCGCGCAGGATCAGGAAGGCGAAGAAGCCGCAGACGGCGTAGGCGATGACCAGGGAGGGCCCGGCGGCGTTGAGCCGGCCTCCGGCGCCGAGGAACAGGCCGGTGCCGATCGCACCGCCGATGGCGATCATCTGGATCTGCCGCGGCTTCAGGCTCTTGTGGTAGCCCTTGTCCTCGGCATGGAGAAGGTTTTCGGTGGCGTGTGCCTGGGCCGGGACCGTATGGTCAGTGACCGCCGCGTTCGAGGCGGCGCCCTGTGGGGAGTTGGACATGGGGGATCCTTTGGTTTCCGGTTCGGGGGAACAGCAGTGGTGGCGGTGCTCGCCGGTCGAGCTTGTCGAGACCTGGTTTCGGCAGGCTCAACCGGCGGTGCTAGGGGGCGGTTGGGGACTACTTGCTGAGGTTGGCCAGGCGTTCGGGGCTGAGGAGCTCCCGCAGCTGGGTTTCGGTGAGCAGGCCGTGTTCAAGGACCAGTTCGGCCACGCCCTTGCCGGTGGCGAGGGCTTCCTGCGCGATGGCGGTGGCAGTGGCGTACCCGAGGTGCGGGTTAAGGGCGGTCACCAGGCCGATGGACTGTTCCACGGTGAGGCGGAGGTGTTCGGTGTTGGCGGTGATGCCGCGCACGCAGCGTGCGGTGAGTGTGCGGCAGGCTGCTTCGAGGTGCGAGATGCTCTTGTGCAGGCTGTGCACGATGATGGGTTCGAAGGCGTTGAGCTGGAGCTGCCCGGCTTCGGCGGCCATCGTGATGGTGACGTCGTTGCCGATGACCTCGTAGGCCACCTGGCTGACCACTTCCGGGATCACCGGGTTGATCTTGCCGGGCATGATGGAGGATCCGGACTGGACGGCGGGGAGGTTGATCTCACCGAAGCCGGCGCGCGGTCCGGAGGAGAGCAGGCGGAGGTCGTTGCAGATCTTGGACAGCTTGACGGCCACGCGCTTGAGCACGCCAGAGAGGTGGACGAACGCGCCCACGTCCTGGGTGGCCTCGATGAGGTCGACGGCGGTGACCAGCGGCAGTCCGGTGATTTCGGCCAGGTGGCGGCAGGCTGCCTCGGCGTAGCCGGCGGGGGCGTTCAGGCCGGTGCCGATCGCGGTGGCGCCGAGGTTGATCTCGTGGATGAGCAGGTCGGCCTCGGCCAGCCGCTGCCGGTCCTCGCCGATGGTCACGGCGTAGGTGCCGAATTCCTGCCCCAGGGTCATGGGAACGGCGTCCTGCAGCTGGGTGCGGCCCATCTTTACCACCGTGCGGAACTCCATGGCCTTTTCCGCGAACGCTTCCTCCAGCTCCGCCAGCGCGGAGAGCAGCTCGCGGGCAGCGAAGATGGTGCCGAGCTTCACGGCGGTCGGGTAGACGTCGTTGGTGGACTGGCTGAGGTTCACGTGGTCGTTGGGGTGCAGCCGCGCGTAGTGGCCCTTGGGATGGCCAAGGATTTCCAGTGCCCGGTTGGCGATGACCTCGTTGGCGTTCATGTTCGAGGACGTTCCCGCGCCGCCCTGGATCACGTCGACGACGAACTGCTCGCTGAGCTCGCCGTTCATCACATCGGTGCAAGCCTGTTCGATGGCCGCGGCACGTTCGGCGTCCAACAGCCCGAGCTCAAGGTTGGTGCGGGCTGCCGCCAGTTTCACGGCGGCGAGGCCGCGGACCAGGTGCATGTTGCTGGAGAGCGGCTGCCCGGTGATGGGGAAGTTTTCCACGGCGCGGAGCGTGTGGACGCCCCAGTAGGCACCGGCGGGGATGTCGCGGTCGCCGAGCAGATCGTGCTCGGAGCGCACGCCGCCCTGGGAAGGGGCATCCGGCAGGGTTTGGGTTTCGGTCATTTGCAGTCCTTAGAGAACGTCGTCGGTCGGGGACAGGGAGGAAAAGTCTGCGGCCTGCAGCAGGCCCACTTGGCGGCCTCCGCCGAGGACCGCACCGGTGGCGATGCCCGCAAGGGCGGAGGTGTCGACGTCGAGCGCTTCCAGCGCGCGGACGGTGACGGGCATCCGGGCCCGGTCACCGCCGTCGGAAATCTTGACGGCAACGGCGCGTCCGTCCGGCAGCCCAACCAGCTGGACGCCCTCGAAGCCGTCCTTCGCCAGGGCGCCGGGCAGGAGGCGCATGAGGTCCGTGACGTCGCGGCCCTCGCCAGCCACCATTTCCGGATGGCGGCGCATGGAATGCGCGACGGCGGCTTCCGGGCTTTCGGGGGCGGACGCACCATCAGCCAGTTCGGCCGAGGCGACGCGGCCGAAGGCGCGGGCCATGCCGGCAAGAGTGAGGGCGAACAGCGGGGTGCCGCAGCCGTCGGTGCTGATACCGGCGGGTTCCTCGCCCGTCAGGTCGGTGACGGTCTCGGCGACGAGCCTCTGCAACGGATGGGAGGGGTCGAGATAGCCCTGCACCGGCCAGCCGTTGATGACGCAGGTAGCGGCCATGGCGGCATGCTTGCCGGAGCAGTTCTGGGCCAGTTGCGTGGGATGGCCGCCATCGCGCAGCCACTCCTCGCGCTCGTGGATGCCGTAGGGGAGGTCGGTGCTGTTTTCGAGTGCTGCGGGCGTGAGCCCGTGGAGTTCCAGGATGCGGCTGGCGCCGTCGAGGTGCCGGGCTGCGCCGGAGTGGCTGGCGGCGGTGAGGGCCAGCAGGTCGGCAGGCAGGTCCAGTCCCGCCCGGACCATGGCCACGGACTGCAGGGGCTTGAGCGAGGACCGGGGGTAGAACGCGGCGTGGGGTTCGCCGGCGGAGAGCAGGGTGCGGCCGTCGGGCGCGGTGGCGATCAGGGAGCCGTAGTGGACGCTTTCGACCAGCCCGTCGCGGGTCTGGAAAGCGAGGGGCTCGTGCCGCGGCAGGATCGCTCTTGGTGCGGGAGGCGCGGAAAGGGAGTGGCTTGCCGGCATGGCGGGGGAAGGCATGGTGTCCTCTGCGTTGGGTGTTGATGTGTTGAGTCGGGTGTGGCTGGTGCCGGGAAGGCTGCCGTTACTGGTTGAGGATGAAATCGAGGGCTTCACCGACGGCGCGCAGGTGCTCAGCCATGGCGGCGCTGGCGTCTGCCGCGGACCCGGCTTCGATGGCGCCCAGGATGAGGCGGTGCTCGACGTCGGAGGCGTGCTGGCGGTCTGCCACCATGTTGAGGGTTTCGGACTGGTGGGCGAGGGCGTCGCGGATGTCCGCCACCACACTCTCGAACACCTTGTTGCCGCTGGCGCGGGCGATGGCTGCATGGAAGCTGGAGTCAAGGGCGACCCACGCTTCTGGATCGGTCTCCGCAGCCATGGACGCCATCATGCCGCGCAGGATTTCCAGGTCCTCGGTGGTGCGGCGCTCGGCGGCGAGGCCGGCTGCGGGGACTTCGATGTGCGGGCGTGCCTCGGTGAGGTCCCGGGCGGAGAACTGGCCCAGGACGAGGTCGTTGGCCACATGGTCGGCGACGACGAACGTGCCGCGGCCTGTCTTGGTTACGGTCAAGCCCAGGGCGGTGCAGGAACGCAGGGCCTCCCGGATCACCGAGCGGCTGACGCCGTACTGCGAGGCCAATGATGCTTCGGAGCTGAGCTTGGCGCCAACGGCCAGCGCGCCGCTCTGGATGTCGCTGCGGATAGCGTTGAAGACAGCTTCGGCTGCACTGAGGCGCGCCAGCGGAACGGCGCTCATTCCGCTTTGCTGTCCGGCTGTCCGGCTGTCTGACAGGTTCACGATTAAAAATATGGCACGGGTCACAGGCGGGTGTCAACCGGAAACTTGAACCGGTCCGGACGCGAAGGTCCCGTGCCCGGGGAGAGCGGATGGTCTGGTCGGTACGATCGTTCCGATCCAAGCCTTGCGCGCTTGGAGTGGTCGGGCGTAGCGTGGGATCTACGAGAAAACCGGCACGATCGTTCCTATTTGTTGAGGAGGCGCGGTGGCCAACCCCTTCACCACACAGCTCGCCGCGGCCGTCCGTGCCCGGCGCGCCGACCTCCGCCTGAGCCAGCAGGACCTCGCCGACATGGCCGGGGTCTCCGAACGCTTCGTCCGCTTCGTCGAGCAGGGCAAGCAGAGCCTCCGGCTGGACACCCTGCTGGCGTTGCTGGACACGCTCGGACTTGAGCTGCAGCTCGCCACCCGGACCAGCGCCGCCGCCCTCGCGCTGGTGACCCAGCCGTCGGAGCTGCCGGTGGCACAACCGCCGTCGGACGTCCCGTTGCCTTCCGGCCCGCCGGAAGGCAACGAGCCCGGCGAACGGGAGAATCAGCCGTGAGGCACCGGATCGCCGACATCTACAAGCGTGGCGTCCTGGCCGCCCGGCTGGAACGGCACGACGGCGGCACCAGATTCAGCTACCTTCCGCCGTACCTGCAGAGCGGCCGCCCCGCCGTCGCGAGTTCCTTGCCGCTTACAGCGGAACCTGTGCTCTCCGGAGCAGGGGCCGCACCGCCGTACTTCACCGGTCTGCTCCCTGAGGGCCGGCGGCTGAACGCGCTGCGGCGGTCCATCAAGACCAGCGCGGACGATGACCTCTCGCTGCTGATCGCCGCCGGTGGCAATCCGGTGGGCGACGTGCAGATCGTGGGCCACGGGGAGCCACTGGACCCGGAGGAGCACGCCGTCGAGGTGGACCCGCGCACGCCCGTGGACTTTGACGAGCTGCTGGGCGACTCGGGCCTGATCGATCCGGTGGCACTCGCCGGTGTGCAGGACAAGCTGTCCGCCGGGATGATCTCCATGCCCGTGGCCAGCGCCGGACGCCGGTTCATCCTCAAGCTCAACGCCCCGGAGTTCCCGCACGTGGTGGAGAACGAGTTCATCATGTTCCGCTACGCGGCGAAGCTGCGGATTCCGCTGAGCCGGGTGCAGCTGATGCGTGACGTCGCCGGCCGGGCGGGGCTGCTGGTGGAGCGGTTCGACCGGGTGCCCCTGGCAGGAGGGACAGCAGCAGGCGGGACGGCGGCCGGTGCGGCAGGTGCCCCGGACGCGGTGCAGCGACTCGCCGTCGAGGACGGCGCGCAGGTCCTGAAGCTGTACCCGGCGGACAAGTACAACGTGGGCTTCGGAACGGTATGCCATGCGCTATCCGAGTACTGCGCGGCGCCGCTCCCGGCGCTGCGGAACCTCGCCATCCAGGCCGCCTTCGCGCTGCTGAGCGGCAACGGCGACCTGCATGCGAAAAACGTGTCCATGGTGCAGCAGCCGCACGGGGAATGGTCCATCGCGCCCGTCTACGACATTCCCTCCACAGTGGTCTACGGGGACAAGACGCTCGCCCTGACGCTCGGCGGCAAGCGTAGCGGCATCTCGCGCAAGCACTTCCTGGCCTGGGCCGCAGGCCTCGGGTTGCCCGAACGCACGGCGGTGCAGGCGCTGGATCTGGCGTTGAAGGCCGCGGGCCCTCTGCTGGCTGATCTCGAGGCCGGGACGGCCTTCGCTTCAACGGCGTTCACGGCAAGGGCTGCCGTTTCAACGGACGACGGCGGCGCCTCACCTTTTCCGGACATGGTCACCAGGGCGTGGGTCAAGGAGCTTAAGCACCGGCGGAGGCTGCTGGAGGGGTGAGCCCCGGAAGCTAATGCGACGGGCAGCCTAAAGCTCCGGAAGCCAAATGGGGCAGGGCCATCTAAAGTTCCGGACCGCCGTCGTACCAGCTGAGGACGCGCAGGGCCCGAAGCGTGTTCCAGCGGCTGGGGCGTCCGTCGCCGTCCTCCATGGCGAAGTGGATGCGTCCCGGGTGGGTGTTCTCGAGTAGCCAGATTCCGTCGGGCTGCCGTTTTGAGCGGAGCAGGTTGATGGCCTCGGCGAGGCGGCTGTCCGGGGATCCGCCGACGTCGCGGAAGTAGTCAAGGCCGCGGAGCGCATCGTAGAACCAGCGGGTCGGGTAGGAAAACTGCAGCCAGTCCGGGTCCACCAGCTCGCCCGTGCTCTTGCGCCGGAGCAGCGCACGTTCCAGCAGATACTCCTCGCCCCGCTTCCGCGCCTCCACGGATTCCGGAGTTCCGCCCGTAGCCCGCTCGTGTTCCAGCAGCCCCTCCAGCACGTTTATGGTGGTTGCGAACGAGGACCGCACAGATCCCCGCTCCGCCTCGCAGTTCCAGCCACCGTCGGCGAGCTGCTCGCCGAGGAGCCGATGGACGATGCCGTCGACGTTCTCGCCGAAGTACGCTCCGAGGGCGACCGCCTTGCCGTTGATGCAGGGCTCCACCTCGCCGTCGAAGAACGGCTGGCCGCCCTCCTCCCAGCGGCTGTTCTCCCGGACTTTTGCCACTGCCCGGCAGGCTGCTGCGCTTCCGGGCTCGAGCCCGAGGTCGCGCAGGAAAAGCAGGCTGTACGTGGTGGCGGTCCACGGCTGGCCCGGCTCGGAGCCGTCATACGGGACCGGGAAAAACGTGCCGCCGTCCCACTGGCCGTCGCCGCCCTGCAGGGCGAGCATGCGCGCACCCCAGCCCTCGGCGGCCACGCGGGCACGTTCGGCGCGGACCTTTTCGGCAGGGGCATCCGCCAGGTCGCGCAGGACCTGCCAGCGGATCGACGGGTCGGAATCGAGCAGCCAGTCGAGCACGTGTTTTTACCGATTTGGGAGCAGGCAGCTAAAGGTGCTGGATGCCCGCGCGCTGCATGGCGTCTTTGTAGACGTCCACGCTTTTGGTCAGGAGCTCTTCCTGCTTGGCCTCGGAAACAGCAAAGGCCCGGCCGCCGAGCGCGCTGGCCTTGTAGATTTTGATGCCGCTGTTCTTGAGCGAGTAATGGTAGGTCTTCTCGAAGAGCGTCAGGAAGGTGGCGGCGTCGGTTCCATGGGCGATGACGGCCGAGACGCGTCGGTTGATCTTCATGAACTGCCGGAAGGGCCGAAGTCCGTCGGTCTTCTCCTGGATGCTAAGGGCGGAGGGCATGTCCGGGTCACGCACCCACGGGTAGGCATTCCACGGCATGACGTAGCGCGGGTCCAGTTCGGCGAGCTCGTAGATCTGCGTGGCGCGCCGGGCCGCCTCGTCGTCGTTGAAATGGGAAACGAAACCGGATTCGGTTCCCTTGCCCGGGCTTACCTGGAGAGTGACTATGCGGCATTCGTCCTCGTCATGGACGGGGTCGATGTAGGGGACGATGGATCCCGGCTTCTTCTCCATAAGTTCATCGCACAGTTGCGTCACTGCTGCGATGTTCGGTTCCTGTAGCAGGGCTTTCTTTTCGTCCCAGTCAATCGTCACGATTTCTCCCTTAGCTGCATGGCGTCCAAGAATCAGGCGTCTTAGGCCACTCTACGCTTTTGACCGTAAGGGTGCTTGGGGGAGTTTTCGCCGATCCAACAGGACGCCTAAACCCCTGCGCCCCGGAACGTGAACCCGCCCGCCATGAGCGTGGCAGCCACGGGCATTGTTGCGAACACGGCATCGGGCACGGCAAGGGGATCAGCGTCCAGCACGGCGATATCCGCCACATCACCGGTCCGGATCCGGCAGTACCCCCGCGTCGAGGCGAGCAGTGCCTCCTCGCGGGTCAGGGCCTGCTCCGGGTGCCAGGGGCCGCGGCCGTCTTCACGCGCGCGCGATGTCGCGGCGGACATCGCCAGCCACGGATCAAGGGGTGCCACCGGCGCATCGGACCCGAGCGCCAGCCGCGCCCCGCCGTCCAGCAGCGAGCGCAGCGGGAAGGCCCGGTCAGTGCGGCCGGCCCAGTTGGCCTCAGCGGCGTCGCGGTCGTCGGGCGCGTGGGCGGGCTGGACGCTGGCCGTCAGGCCAAGCTCACCGAACCGGGCGAAGTCCTCCTGCCGTACAAACTGGGCGTGCTCGATCCGGCCGCCGATCCCAACTTCGGCGAAGGCATCCAGCGCAACCTTGTTGGCGCCGTCGCCAATGGCATGGACCGCCGGAACGAAGCCCGTCCCCCGGGCCCTGGCGAGCAGGGCAACCAGTTCGGGTTCGCTCACGGTCAGGATGCCGTGCCCGCCGTGCGGGTACGGGTCA
This sequence comes from Arthrobacter globiformis, assembly GCF_030815865.1. NCBI lineage: Bacteria > Bacillati > Actinomycetota > Actinomycetes > Micrococcales > Micrococcaceae > Arthrobacter > Arthrobacter globiformis. Next base: position 44,380 of record NZ_JAUSXI010000001.1, on the reverse strand, counting down.
ACACAAAAGGCGGTACGCGTGTTGAGGGAGCCGTCGATGAGTACCTTCAGCGGACCCACCCGCAGAAGGCCAGCACCGCCGTGGACCATTTGTCCCGTCCGCATCCCGGCAGCGGCCGCCCGCCCCAGATCCTCCGGATACACGCCCGCGTCCACGCGCAGCGAGCGGAATCCGCCGGCTATCCGGCGCAGCCAGACGTCGCGGTTCCACGTCATTTCCAGGTCCACCACGCCCACAACACCACGGGCGGCGGCTTCCTGGCCTGCCGTGCCGACCCAGCTGTCCACGACGTCGTCGGGCAGTTTTCCGAGTTCGCGCGTGAGGGCGAACGCGGGCTCCTCCCGGAGCAGGCCGTCTGGCGGGAGCTGAACTCCGTACCGACGCGCGGCCGCCGAATTCAGCCAGACGCAATGCAGGTCATGGCTGATCAGGGCGGTGGGGACTCCCCGGGTGGCGTCATCGAGCATTCGGGCGCTCGGGACGTCGCCCCAAGTGGCGTCGCGGAAGCCGGCGCCCACCACCGTGCTGGCCCCGCCTGCCGCGGCACTCCGCTTCCGGACAAGCTCGACGGCGGCAGTCGCCGAAGCGGCGCCGGACAGATCGATCCGGTTGGCAGCCAGCGCCCACTGCGTCATGTGGACGTGCTCGTCCCACAGCCCGGGGATGACGAAGCGTCCCCCGAGATCCAGCACCTGGGCATCCGCTGCCGTGGAACCTTCGGGGCGTTCTCCGGCTGCGGTGATTGCGGACACCCTGCCGTTGCGAATATGGAGGTTGGAGCACTCTGTGTCGCCCGGCAGCCTCACGGATGCGAGCACCATGTCCGTGAGCATCGGGTCTTGGGCTGCTGGGCGGTCCTGGCTGGAGGGCATAGGAACAGGCTAGGCAGGTATCCGGTCAGCACCAATCCGCGCCGCGCCCCTCTTTCGTTGCCCCGCACCGCCAGGGCTCCACCGGAACTCCTCTTCCCAGCGCTGACAACAGGGTGCATTCTGGACGTGACACGGTTCCGACAATGAAGTCGGGGAGGCGTACGCCACATGAACTTTAATATCCGGTCCCTTGATGCGTTCCGGCCGAGTCGACTTGGGCAGCGACTGCCCGCCAAGGGGACGTGAGCGCCGTGGACATCACCGCAAGTCATCACCGTCTCAAGGTCGTGGTCCACATCGACGCGAACATGGAGCGCGCCTGCATCGAGGTCCGCGGAACCCTGACGCCCGCCAACATCCGGGCGCTTTATGTTGTTGCGCGGCGTGCCAGGACTCTGCTGCCGGGCAAGGAAATCATTCTGGACCTGTCGATGGCACGTGCCGCCATGGACACCATCACCGCGCTCCATGATCCCGCCCAGCTCACCCAACTCAGCGGTGAAGGCACGTCCGAGAAGCCTTGCCGGCTTAGCATTCTGGACCCCCGGCCGGGCATCCACGCGCACCCCTCATTCACTCACGGGCGCGGCGATCACAAGCACCCGGACGGCAAGCACAGCGACAAGGCCAGCAGAACCCAGGAACGCAACGCCGAACCATCCACCGCCCGATCACGCACCGCCGGATCAAACGACGCCCAAGCAACTGCCATGGAACCGGGCACCGCCCAACCCAGCCATGCCGAACCACGGGTGGCGGCCCGCCGCAGGGCCAGAGATAAGGAACCGGCATGAAACCTGGCCGCATGGTGATGCTCGTCCTCGGTACAATCGCCGCGCTCCTGGGACTGGGGCTGTTGGCGGGCGCAGCCGGGGTGGGCTGGCTCAACTTCCAGCAGCGCGACGAAGGCTACTTCACCACCCAATCGCACCGGTTCGACGCCGCGTCCTCCGCCATCACCACGGCAGGGCTGGACGTCATGGTCAGAGGCAGGCTGCCGGACGTCATTCCTTCGGAAACGGCAGGCAGCATCCTGCTCCGCGGAGCGGCAGCCACTCCCGGCAAGGGGATTTTCATTGGCATCGCACCGCAGCAGGACGCGGCGCGCTATCTCGAGGGCGTCAAGCGCTCCGAAATCCGGGAATTGAATCTGCGGCCCTTCAGGGTCGACTACACCGAAGTGCCCGGCACGCGGACGCCTGCCCGCCCCGGTGCCCAGAATTTCTGGGCCACATCCGCCGAAGGCACCGGCACGCAAGAACTCAAATGGAACATCCTTCCCGGCAGCTGGACCGTGGTGGTCATGAACGCCGACGCTACCGCCCCGGTTTCCGTGGATCTGCAGGGCGGCGTCCGCTCCGACCTGCTGTGGCCGCTGTTCCTGTGGCTGCTCATTGCCGGGATCGTGTTGCTGGTCATCGGAGTGCCACTGATCGTTGCGGGTGCAATGGGGCTCGGACGGCACGGCCCGCCGCCGCATCTTCCCCCGACCCACTATCCACCAGGCCAGTACCAACCTGGTCACTATCCCCCTGGTCATCCACTCGCGGGGCATGCCCCACCAGTGGAAACCCCGACGGCGGGACCTCCCGCCGCTGCCGCCGCCACCGGGCCGTTCGCCAGTTCTGCCGTGCCGGGGGAAGGCCGGGGTGTCCCGCAAAGTAATGCAGGAGTACCACCCGGGAGCGCGGCTGTGCCACCAGGCAGCGCCGGTGTTCCCGGCAGCGCAGGTCCTCCCGGCATGCAGCCGGGTGCGTACCCGGCAGCTGCTTACCCGGCCGCCGGCTACCCGGCTCCGGGCTATCCCGCCCCCGGTGGCGGGGCGGTCGCACCGCCACCACCCGCCGTCGTCGACCAATTTGAGAACCCGAGGTACCCGGCGCGCCTGACCGGTCATGTCGACCCGGCCCTGTCCCGGTGGATGTGGCTGGTCAAATGGTTCCTGGCCATCCCGCACCTGATCGTCCTGTTCTTCCTTTGGTTCGCCCTGATTGTCACCAGCATCGTGGCGTGGTTCGCGATCCTGTTCACTGCCCGCTACCCGCATTCGCTGTTCAACTTCAACGTGGGCGTGCTGCGCTGGAGCTGGCGGGTGTCCTTCTACGCCTTCACGGCGATCGGGACGGACCGCTACCCGCCCTTCACCCTGGCCCGCACCGACTACCCGGCCGACTTTGACGTCGACTATCCGGACCACCTCTCGCGCGGTTTGGTGCTGGTGAAGTCCTGGCTGCTGGCCATCCCGCACCTCCTGATTCTGGGCGTGCTCGCGGGATCCTCACGTACCTGGGTGGCCTCCTCCGATGATGACTTCGCCGGGGCCGGGGGCTACACGGCAGGCAGCGCGGTCTCGCTGCTCACGCTGCTGGCCTTCATTGCCGGCGTCATTCTGCTGTTCACCGGCAGGTACCTCCGGGCCCTGTTCGACCTGCTGATCGGCCTCAACCGCTGGGTTTACCGCGTCGCGGCATACGTGGCGCTGATGCGGGACGAATATCCTCCGTTCCGGCTCGACATGGGCCCCGTCGACCCCGGCGAAGCCCCGGTCGCAAGTCCACAAACCACTCCACTAAGAGGGCCGTCATGAAACTCACCGTTCACACCTTCGTGAGCCTCGACGGCGTCATGCAGGGCCCGGGCGGCAGGGACGAGGACACCAGCGGCGGCTTCGAATTCGGCGGCTGGTTGGTGCCGCTCTTCGACGAGGACATGGGCAGGATCGTGAACGGGTGGTTCGCCGAAGCCGATGCGATCCTGCTCGGCCGCACCACTTACCAGATGTTCCAGCCTTACTGGGAGCAGGTCACGGACCCGGACGACGCCGTTGCCAGGGCGCTCAACAGCCTGCCCAAGTACGTGGTGTCCTCAACGCTTACCGAGGCGACGTGGAACAACACCTCCATCCTTCCCGCGAACTTCCTCGAAGCCGTTGACGACCTCAAATCGGGCCCGGGCCGGGAGCTCCAGGTCCACGGCAGCTACCGGCTGGTCCGCGCCCTGCACGACGCCGGCCTGGTGGACGAGTACCGGCTGATCATCTTCCCCGTGGTCCTCGGCCAGGGCAAGCGGCTCTTCGAACCCGGCGTCACGCCGTCGGCGTTTACCTTGGCCGGGAGCAAGGCGACGTCGTCAGGTGCCGTCCACCTGACCCTCCTGCCTGCCGCCTTCGGTGCCGCTGACCTGGAGGTAGGGGAGTTCGAGGTGCGGGAAGGCCGGGAGCAGGTGAAGGACTGAGGCGCTGTCAGCCGAAGCCGCTGTCAGCCGGGTCCGCGCAGGCGCTCCATTTCGCGGCGGTCCTTCTTAGTGGGACGGCCGGTCCCGCGGTCCCGCTGCGGCAGCCCGAGCGCCGGCGCCACGGGCCGGGGAGGTGTATGGTCCGTGAAACAGTGCGACGCTGCCTCTGCACCCACCCGCTTGGCGATAAGCCTGCGCACCTCGAGGATGCGCTCATAACCGGGCTGGCGGACGCGCACGGTGTCGCCGGGCACGAGCGACTGCGAGGCCTTGGCCGGGTTTCCGTTGATGCGCACATGCCCGGCGCGGCACGCGGCGGTGGCGGCGGACCTGGTCTTGTAGGCGCGGATCGCCCACAACCAGGCGTCGACGCGGACCGTGCTGGGAGCGGAGGGAAGCTTGGTTGGGGGAAGGCTGCTCATGACTGCAGCCGAGTATAGCCGGGCAGTAGCGGACCTAGACGTCCGAGACGGCGGAACTTACCGCCGTCGGGCTGTCATATTCCTTGTCGGGAATGCTCTGGAGGGCATCCAGAACATTGCTGTCGGCACCCGACTCTTTGGCCCGGGAGATGAGCGCCTCCCGGTTGGCGGGATAGTCGATCCCGCTGAGGAACTTTTGGATCTGGATGGGGTTGGGTGTTTCGGCCATGTCATTACCTTTCGGCTAGTTGCTGCTCTGCATCGCTCGGGTTGTCCGCCAGTACGACGTCGAAGGCCTCCACCCGGCGGTCTGTAACAGTGGTGGGCGACTCTAAATGGACGGCGCCCGACGGAAGGATGCCCGCGCCACCGAACCGCTCCATTACCCGCCACTGGGCCACGACGTCCTCACCGCAGTGCTCGGGGGGCAGCTGGGTCCAAAACCGGAATCCCCCGGTTTCCTCCAAGGCCTGGCGGCGGAACATGGTGCACCCGCCCAGCCAGGCCACCTTGTACGGAATCCACTGCTCTCGCCCCAGCCCCAGCTCGGCGCTTAGGTGTGTCAGATTTGCTGCGCTGTGCAGTGGCCAGCGCTGGAAGCCCTCCTCACCGGGACGGATGCGCTCCGGGGTCACGGGCCCCTGCCACGGTGCGAAGGTGCGGGTCTGCTCGGGACGGCGGTCATCCAAATGGGAGAGGCCCTGAGGGGCCATGCCCACAAAGCCGCAGCCCAGGGCATCGAGGGCATCACTCATCCTGGCCAGCGCGCCCGGCTCCAGCCAGACATCGTCATCGAGGAACAACACTTTGTCCGCCCGCGCCTGCTCCAGTGCAAACTGGCGGTGTTCGGCAAGACCGCGGCGCGGCAGGTGGCGGTGCAGCTCAACTGCCGTGCCCTGCGCGCGGAGGACCCGGAGCAGGCTGGCCGCCGGCGGATGCTCCCAGGCCGGCGGTCCGTCCGACTGGTCACTGACCACCAGCCGGAAGGCCGGCCCGCTCTGCGCTGCGAGGCCGGCCAGCGTGACAGCCACTTCTGCCGGCCTGTTGCAGGTGGGGATAAGGACGTCGAGGGCAGCATCCCGGGCTGTCTGGCCCGAGGCCCAGGTGGCAGATGTGTGGCGATCCATGATCACCGCCTTTCCGAGGCCAAAAAGGCCGCTCGAGACCAGTAGTCCTACGGTGCACTGGTTCAGATACCCAGGGCCTTTGCCGGCTAAACGCGCTTCGGGCGTGTCGGACCGGACACGCCGACGCTGTTCCTCGGGACCCTTTTGGCCGGTCGTAGGGCAGCGAAAGACGGGATCTCGTTTTCCGCGGGGGTAAAGTCGAGACCTCCCCTCAGCGGGCAGCGCGGCGGGGGTAAAGGCCGCTACGCGACGAGGACGGCGGCGGCGGAGTCCATGTGTTCGCGGATGGTGTTGCGGGCCAGGGTGGCGTCGCCCGTTTCGATCGCGGCGACGATGTCGTTGTGCCGGTCCACGCTCATGTTCCGCACGCCTTTTTCGAGTCCGGCGAACATGATGGACATCCGGATGGACCCTTCCAGGGATTCCCAGGAGTGGAGAAGGGTCTCGTTGCCGGTGAGGCGGCACATGGTGCGGTGGAAGTCGAGGTCGGATTCAACCCGCTCCTCCAGCGTGCCGTGGGTAGACGCTTCCATGGCCTGGATGGCTGCGCGGAGCGACCCGATGACGTGCTGGCGGTCCGGCAGTTCGCAGAGTGTGCGGGCGGCCAGGGATTCCAAGGCGGCCCGGACGGAGTAGATGTCGCGGATTTCCTTGGCGTCCAGGTGGCGGACGGAGAGCCTGCCGCGGGCGCCCGCGGACACGAGGCCTTCCTGCTGGAGTTGCCGCAGGGCCTCCCGGAGTGTTCCGCGGCTGATCTGCAGCATCTCGGACAGCTCGGTTTCCACCATGTGGCGGCCGGGCTCGAGGGCGCCGCTGGTGATGGCGGTGCGCAACGCCGCCACTGCCTGCTCGCGGAGGCTTTTCTTTTCCAGTCCCAGCAGGGCTGCTGTCGCGGCCATCGTATTCTCCCAAGGTCAGAGGTCGACTGTTTACAGTCGCCGTGTTAACAATGATGCCACGGCAGGAGCGCGGGGGCAGCTGTTGTCCCTTCGCTCCTGCCGTGGCTGCGCTTCAGCGGAACCCGGCTCTAGTCGAGCTCGGCGAGCACCTTCGCCACGATGCGCTGGACGGTCAGGCCGTAGCGTTCGTGCAGCGTGGGCAGGGCGCCGGCGTCGAGGAATTGGTCCGGCAGTGCCACCGGCACCACGCGCTTGCCGAGTCCTGCGGTGACTACGGCTGAGGCGACTGTTTCGAACAGTCCGCCCACCACGCTGTGGTTTTCCAGGGTCACGGCCAGCCGGTCGGTGTTGATCTCGGCGAGGACGGTTTCGGCGTCGAACGGCTTGATGGTGGGGGTGTGGACGACGGCGACGTCCACGTTGTGTGCCGCCAGCGCCTTGGCTGCCTGGAGGGCGCGCATGGTCATGAGGCCGCTGGAGACGAAGACGACGTCGTTGCCTCCGCGCAGGACCTTGGCCTTGCCGAGTTCGAAGGTGTAGCCGTACTCGTCCAGGACCGTGGGCACGTTGCCGCGGAGCAGGCGCAGGTAGGTAGGTCCTTCGCTGGCCGCGAGCTGCGGGACGGCCTGTTCGATGTCGATGGAATCGCATGGGTCCACGATGGTCAGGTTGGGCATGCCGCGGAAGATCGCCATGTCCTCGGTGGCCTGGTGGCTGGGGCCGTAACCGGTGGTGAGTCCGGGGAGGCCGCCCACGATGTTGACGTTCAGGTTGGGTTCGGCCGCGTCCAGGCAGAGGAAATCGTAGGCGCGGCGGGCAGCGAACACGGAGTAGGTGGAGGCGAACGGCACCAGGCCGGTTTCGGCGAGGCCGGCTGCTGCGCCGAAGAGGAGCTGCTCGGCCATGCCCATCTGGAAGAACCGCTCCGGGAAGGCCTGGGCGAAGATGTGCATGTCCGTGTACTTGCCCAGGTCCGCGGTGAGGCCGACGATCCTGTCGTTTTCCTGCGCGGCCTTGACCAGTGCATGCCCGAACGGCGCGGAGGTGGTTTTCTGGCCAGGGTCGGCGAAGGACGCGATCATGGCCGACGTCTTGAGCTTGGGCGCGGTGGCGGTCCCGGCGGTGGCCTTCACTGCTGCGGTGGTGCTCATCGGGCGGCCTTTCCTTCGTATCCTGCGGTCAGCTGCTCGCGGCAGGTCTGCCATTCGTGTTCTTCAATGCGCATGAAGTGCGCCTTTTCCCGTTCCTCCAGCAGCGGCACGCCGCGGCCCACCTTCGTGTCGCAGAGGATCACCGAGGGGCGTCCGCTGGTGGTGGCCTGGGCTGCGGCGTTGTCGAACGCGGTGAGCAGCGCGGCCATGTCGTTGCCGTCGACGCGCTGGGTGTACCAGCCGGCAGCTTCCCATTTTTCGGTGATCGGTTCGGTGCGGAGCACGGTGTCGGTCTTGCCGTCGGCCTGCAGGGCGTTGATGTCCACCATGGCGGTCAGGTTGCCCAGCTGGTGGTGGTGGGCGCCCATTGCGGCTTCCCAGGTGGAGCCTTCGTCCAGTTCCCCGTCAGAGAGGAAGTTGTAGATCCTGGCGCCTGAGCCCTGGTAGCGCAGGCCCAGGGCCATGCCGACGGCGATGGTCAGTCCGTGGCCCAGGGAGCCGCCGGAGATTTCCATGCCGGGGGTGTAGGTGGACATTCCGGACATGGGGAGCCGGGAGTCATCGGAGCCGTAGGTTTCGAGCTCCTCGACCGGGACGATGCCCGCCTCGGCCAGGGCCGCGTAGTGTCCAATCGCGTAGTGCCCGGTGGAGAGCAGGAACCGGTCGCGCTGCTCCCAGTGCGGATCCTCGGCGCGGTAGCGGAGCTGGTCGGCGTACACGACGGCGAGCATGTCCGCTGCGCCGAGCGCCTGGCCCACGTAGCCCTGGCCCTGGACCTCACCCATGTTCAGGGCGTGGTGCCGGATCCGGTAGGCGGCGGCACTGACACGTTCGAGCCGTTCTGCGGCGGTTTCCTGAGTCATTCGTTCTTCCTGGTGGAGTGCCTGCGTTTGCAGTTCCTGCGGGACGGTGTCGTTGACGGCGGTCATCAGGCATTCACCGACTGGGGGGTGCTTTTGGTGATTTCATCAGCCAGCTGGCGCTCCCGCTTACCCCAAGTTTCCCGGGTGGCGAAGGCTGCCCAGAGGCCGATCAGGGCGTACAGGCCGAACAGCAGGGCCGGGCCCATCCAGCCGAAGCTGACGAACAGCAGGGTGGTGATGAACGGCGTGAAGCCGGAGACCATGGCGGAGATCTGGTAGGCCAGCGAGGCGCCGGAGGCCCGGGTCTTGGCCTGGAACAGTTCCGGGAACCAGGCGCCCTGGGCGCCGGCGAGCGAGTTCTGGCAGACCGCGTAGGAGATCACGAGCGTGGCGATGATGAAGATGACCATGCCGGTGTTGACCAGCAGGAACATGGGGACCGCGAACAGGACGGCGAAGGCGGTGGACCAGACGTAGAGCGGGCGGCGGCCGATCCTGTCCGTCAGGCGCGCCCAGGCCTGGGTGGCAAAGATGCCGATCGCGGACGCGATGCAGAGGGCCACGAGGGTCTGGGTCTTGTCGGCCAGGTGCTGGCTGTTGAGGTAGGAAATCATGTAGGTGATGGACACGGCGTAGCCGGCGGTTTCTGCGATGCGGAGGCCGATGCCCTTCACGATGTTGCGCCAGTCGGTCTTGATGACCTCCACGATGGGGGACTTGACGATGTCGCCGTGGCCCTTGACCTCGTCGAAGACGGGGGACTCGGGGACCTTGGAGCGGATGATCAGGCCGACAACCACCAGCACGATGCTGGCGAGGAAGGGGATGCGCCAGGCAAGCTCGCCGCCGAGGTTCACGCTGACCAGGAACACCAGGTTTGCCAGCAGCAGGCCCACCGGGAAGCCGGCCTGGACGATGCCCGTGTACTTGCCCTTGGACTTCCACGGCGCGTGCTCGTAGCTCATCAGGATGGCACCGCCCCATTCGGCGCCGAAGGCCAGGCCCTGCACGATGCGGACGAACACCAGCAGCGCCGGGGCCAGCAGGCCCACCTGGCTGTACGTGGGCAGCAGGCCAATGAAGAAGGTGGCGATGCCCATCAGGATCAGGGAGGCGACCAGGACGGGCTTGCGTCCTACCTTGTCGCCCAGATGGCCGCCGATGATGCCGCCCAGGGGCCGGGCGGCGAAGCCGACGCCGAGGGTGGCGAAGGCGGCCAGCGTTCCCGTCACCGGGTCACCGGTGGGGAAGAACGCAGTTCCGAAGTACAGTGCGGCCGCAGTGCCGAAGCCGATGAAGTCGTACGTCTCGATCACGGCGCCGACGCCCGAGCCGATGGCGACCCGACGGGCGTCCTTGGTGCCGTGGACCGGCCCCCGCATGTTCAGAGCTTCGTTGCTCATGGTGGTTCCCTTTCGAAGAGCGGCTGAAGTGGCTTCAGCGCTGTCGACTGTTAACAAGATACGTCCCAGTGTGATGGACGTCATGCTGACTGTCAACAGTCACCGTCAGGAGTTGACTGTTAACAGTCAACCCATCTAATGTGGTGTTTATCACTACCGCCTGCCGGGCATGACCAGAGGATCAACGACGATGTTCCACTCCCGACTCGGATGCTCATCCATCAGCTTCCGGCACCACGATCTGCCCACAGCCCTGCGAACCATCGCCGGGCTCGGTTTCGCTGAGATCGACCTTGGCGCCCTCCCCGGCGTCTGCGATCACGTCCCGTATGAGCTCGACGCTGACGCCGTCTCCGCCGTGGCCAGTGACGTGGCCGCATCCGGCCTGCGGGTGCGTTCCGTCAACGGGGATATCGGGGATTTGAATGCAGTGCTCGACGCCGGCCGGCAGGCTGAGCGGGACCGTCACCGTGATGCCCTGCTCACCCTTACCGCGAAAACCGGAGCCAAAGCGCTGGTCCTTCCTTGCGGTGCACTGAGCAACGAGCCGGTCCGCAGCCTCGAGGAGGATCTGGACACTGTCGCCGCCCAGCTGATCCGGGCGGGGGAGCGCGCGGCCGAGTTCGGCGTCGAACTCTGGACGGAGTCGCTGCACTTCCTGCGGTTCTGCTGGAACCTGGAACGCGCCGAACTGCTGGCGCAGCGGCTGGCGGGTTCCGGCGTCGGGATTGTCATGGATTTTAGCCACATCCACGCCGCCGGCGAGGAACCGATGGAGTACCTGGCACGCCACGAGGGCCGGATAGCCCACGTGCACCTGCGCGACGCCGTGCCGGGCAACATCAACCTCAGCATCGGCAACGGCCAGGCGGATTTCGCCGCCGGGCTGCGGGCCCTCGCGGCCCAGGGCTACACCGGGCATTTCAGCCTGGAACTCGAAACACGGGACATCACCCACGATGAACGCGCGGCGGCCGCCGCCAAAGCAGCCAGCTTCATCACCGACCTCATCTGATCAACCCACCACAAGAATCACGTAGGAGAATCATGTCTGACATTCAGCGCACCGCCGTCCTCACCGGAGCCACTTCGGAGCGGGGCATCGGCATCACCACCGCCCGCCGCTACGCCAGCCAGGGCTGGGGCGTGGTGATCCTGGACCTCGACGGCGAGAAGTCCGCGAAGGTCGCCACCGAAATCGGCAACGAATTCAACGTCCCGGCGTTCGGCTACGAGATTGACGTCGCCAACGAGGACTCCGTCAACGCCGCGTACAAGGCAGTTTCAGCCGAGGTCAAGAGCGGTGCCCTTCCCGCGGTCGGCGCGCTGGCCAACATCGCCGGCATCACCTCGCCGGTGCCTTTCCTGGAAACCACGCTTGACCTCTGGAACAAGGTCATGGCCGTGAACTCCACCGGCACCTACCTCGTCACGAAGGCCTTCCTGCCGGACATGATCGACAACGGCTGGGGCCGGATCGTCAACATGTCCTCGGTTTCCGCGCAGCGCGGCGGCGGCGTCTTCGGCAAGGTTCCCTACTCCGCTGCCAAGGCCGCCATCCTCGGCTTCACCAAGGCTCTCGCCCGTGAGCTCGGGGACTCCGGCGTCACGGTCAATGCCATCACCCCGGGCGCAGTGGACACCAACATCCGCGTCGGCAGCACCGAGGAACAGGAAGCCGCCATCAACGCCGGCATCCCGCTGGGCCGCAACGCCACCACCGAGGAAATCGCCGCCGTCATCACCTTCCTGTCCTCCGATGAGTCCGCCTACCTGACCGGCACCACCATCGACATCAACGGCGGAAGCCACATGCACTAAGAGCGCTTCGCAGCGCCGCAAAACCCCGCCCAGCCCCGCCGCACACCACGCCGCAGCATAGAGAGCCAGCCATGACCAGAATCTTCAACAATCCAGCGGACTTCGCCGAGGAAGCCCTCGCCGGCTTCTGCGATCTTCACTCCGGACTGGTGCGCCAGGTTCCCCGCGGCGCGGTGCGCCGCCACCGCCCCGCCGCGCCCAAGGTGGCGGTCCTGGCAGGCGGCGGTTCGGGCCACTACCCGGCCTTCGCCGGGTATGGCCAGCGAGCGGCTGGCCGCCGAAGGCATCGCCGTTGAGAACGTGCTGGTGACGGACGACGTCGCCAGTGCGCCGCCGTCGGAAGCGTCCAAGCGCCGCGGCATCGCCGGGGACTTCACGGTTTTCAAGATCATGGGGGCAGCCGCCGAAGCGGGCGCGGACCTGGCCGAGGTTGTCCGCCTGGGCCGCAAGGCCAACGGTGCCACCAGGACCATTGGCAGCGCCTTTGCCGGCTGCACCTTCCCAGGCGCGGACGCGCCGCTGTTCTCGCTGGGTGAGGGACAGATGGGGCTGGGCCTTGGGATCCACGGCGAGCCCGGCCTCTTCGACACGGACCTTCCCCCGGCTGCGGACCTGGGCCGCGAACTGGTGACCCGCGTTCTGGCCGAGACGCCGGACGCGGCAGGGCAGCGCATCGCCGTGATCCTCAATGGACTGGGCTCCACCAAGCACGAGGAACTTTTCGTGCTGTGGGGAACGGTTGCGCCGCTGCTCAGGGCCGCCGGTTACACCCTGGTGCTGCCTGAAGTGGGGGAGCTGGTCACCAGCCTGGACATGGCCGGGGTGTCACTCACGCTCACCTGCCTGGATGATGAATTGGAGCCGCTCTGGACGGCGCCCGCGGAAACGCCTGCGTACCGGCGTGGAACCACCGCGGCACAATCCGGCAGCTTCCTCACCGCCGAGGCGGCCGACGATGACCGCCCCACGGTTGCGTTCACGGCCACCGCTTCCTCCCGCGAGTACGCGACCGCGTGTGTTGCGGCACTGGAGGCGGCACGCGATCTCCTGCATGCAGAAGAGCCGCGGCTGGGTGACATGGATGCCGTGGCGGGCGACGGCGACCACGGCCGCGGCATGGTCAGGGGCGCTGATGCAGCTGTGGCAGCCGCCGCTGACGCTTTCGCCCGGGGCGCCGGTGCAGGCGACGTTCTCGCCGCCGCCGGGGATGCGTGGGCGGACCGGGCAGGCGGAACGTCGGGGGTCCTCTGGGGTGCAGGCCTGCGGGCCCTCGTGCTGGGCGCGCACCTGGCAGCCGCGCCCGCCGCAGCGGCAGCAGGTGCGCAGCTCCCCGCCGCAGCGGGAGGCGCGGTATGACCGCCGCTGCAGATGGTCCCGCGCTGCGGATCATCGTGGGCGCCGACGAAGCCGGCGTCGATTACAAGAACCCTGTCTTGGAGGATCTCCGCTCCGACCCCCGGGTGGCCGACGTGATCGACATCGGGGTCAACCGCAGCGACGAGCCAGACGAATTCGGCAAGCCGTACCCGCATGTCGGCATCACCGCGGGGGAGATGATCCGGGACGGACAGGCGGACCGGGCCATCCTGTTCTGCGGGACGGGGATCGGCGTGGCGATCGCCGCCAACAAGGTGGCGGGCGTCGTGCCGCCACCGCCCACGACTCGTTCTCGGTGGAACGGTCCGTGCTTTCCAACAACTGCCAGGTCCTCACCATGGGCCAGCGGGTGGAAGGGTGCTGAGCGGCCGCAACTCCCCGGTTCATTCACCCTGGTGCATTCTGCAGTGACAGCTATTCGACGATGACCCGCACCCGCTGCACCGTGTTGTTGCCCAGGCCCTGGTAATTCCAGTGCTGCTCCAGCGGCTGGGTGGAGCCGGTCGCGTCGCTTGCCCGGCACGCCAGTTCGTGGTGGCCGGGGTCGGCCACCCATGGCAGGCTCCAGCCGCGCCAGGCAAAGGCGCCGGCAGGCTTGTCCAGCTGCGCCGGAACCCACTTGCCGTCGATGCCGACCTCCACCTTCGTTACTGCGCCCTCACCGGACCACGCCCGCCCCTGGAGCATGACGGGCCCGCGGGGCAGGTACCTGCGTCGGGTGAAAAAGTCAGGAATGCCCGGAGGAACCATCAGGGACCGCACCCTGATCCGCGAAACCGGCGTGCCGGCGTCGTCCGCGTTGTGCTGGTAACGGTAGGCGACCGACTGCTGGAACCCGGTGAACGGCGTCGTGACCACCTGGATCGACTGCAGCCACTTGACGCTTGCCATGCCGTACCAGCCCGGGACGACGAGCCGCAGCGGATAGCCGTGCTGGGGCGGCAGCTCGGTGCCGTTCATCTTGTAGGCAAGGACGACGTCGGCCCGCGAGGCCTCCGCAATCGGCAGGCTCCGGGCGTACTGCTGCCGGACGCCGCCCTGGATTCCGGCATCCAGCCCGGTGAACACCACCTCGACGGCTTCGGGCTCGACGCCGGACTGGGCCAGCAGGTAGGCGAGCGGAACACCAGTCCACACGGCCGTTCCCACGCCCTCCAGCGTCCAGGGCTGGCTGAGCGGCCGCGGCCTCAGCAGCGAACGCCCGTTGCCGGCGCATTCCATGGTCACCTGGACGCTGATGGCCGGATCCCGCTTCAGCGCTGCGAGGCTCAGTTCCATCGCCCGCTCGACGGCCCCGCCGATCCGCAGGTGCCAGGATCCGGTGACGTCCGGAATGTCGAAATGCGTCAGCACGTAATGCAACCCGGGCGGAGTCACGTCCTGGCGCAGGGCCTCGAGCGGCATGGAGTGGTTTCGCACGGCGAGCTGCAGCTCTTCCCTGGTGAGCGGGCCATGCGTGGGTTCACCGGAGTGTGCTGTTACACCGGAATGTGCTGCGGGGCGGGCGGACGGTCGGCGTCGGTAGATCAGCTTGGACATGGCCTTGCGATTCTGCTCGGTGCTGCGGTTTCTCTGGTGCTGCGGGGTGCAGCTGCGAATAGGCGTGCTCCTCCTCACAGGTTTACGCCGCGCTCATATGACCGTCAACAGCCCGGCACCGTCTTTCCCTACAGCTGCGGCAGCTTCACCAGTTCCTCGAGTGGCATAGGGTCCTGGCCCGTGAGGCCGTGCACGTCCGACGTCACCCCGGCCAGCTCTCCTGCGGCGATAGCCGTGTACGTGCTGACCCACGCCTCGACCTGCCACGCCGGGGCGCCGTAGGAGTCGCGGGAGGCGAACGCCTCCTCCACGGTTTCGTGGTGGTACGTGACGGTCCTGCCCGTGGAACGCGTAAGCACCTCGGCGGCGTGCGCCAACGAGATGTCCTCCGGGCCGGTCAGGTCGTAGGTTGCCCCGGCGTGGACCGCCGGGTCACGAAGTACCGCCACCGCGGACCGGGCAATGTCCTCCCGCGCGACGGCGGCCATCACGCCGTCGCCCGCCGGACCCCGGATGACGCCGTCCTCCCCGGTCAGCTTGGGCAGGAAATCCAGGTAGAAGTTGTCCCGCAGGAAGGTAAAGCCCATGCCGGACGCCCGGATCCGCTCCTCGGTGGCGTAGTGGTCCTGGCCCAGCGTGAAGGTGCAGTCCAGCGCCGCCCCGAAAAAGGACGTGTACACAATGTGCCGCACGCCGGCCTCCGCGGCGGCGTCCACGAACGCGTAATGCTGCTGCAACCGGTCCTCCGCCTCCGCCGCAGACACCATGAACAGGACCTTGACCCCCTCCAGGGCCGGGCGCGACAGTAGGGGGTCCCCGTAGCTGACCGCCACTGCCGGGGCGTCCAACAGGCCCGGCGCCCGCCGCGGGTCGCGCACCAGCAGGCGCTGGGAGAACCCGGCGTCGGACAGCTGGCGGGCCACCATGCCGCCCAGGACCCCGGTGGCGCCGGTGACGGCAAGGTCCGGAAGATCAGTCATGGGCGCTCCTAGGCCTCCCGGGTTGCAGGGGACTTTGTCTGGGCCGGGTCCCGCTCGGCGAGGGAGCCGACGGCGGCGTCAATCTTCTTCAGGACGTCCGGTTCAAGGCGCACACCGGCGGCAGCGGCGCTGTCGGCGACCTGTTCGGGCCGCGAGGCCCCGACGATGGCCGAGGCAACGTTCGGGTTCTGCAACACCCAGGCCACCGCCAGCTGGGGCATGGTCAGCCCGGTTTCCTCCGCGAGCGGCCGGAGCTCCTGCACGGCGGCCAGGACGTCGTCCCGCATCCAGCGCTGGATCATCCTGGCACCGCCCTTGTCATCGGTGGCGCGGCTGCCCTCCGGCAGCGGCTGGCCGGGCAGGTACTTGCCGCTCAACACGCCCTGCGCCATGGGTGACCAGACGATCTGGGAGACGCCCAGTTCCTCCGACGCCGGAACCACTTCCTCCTCGATGACCCGCCACAGCATGGAGTACTGCGGCTGGTTGGAGATCAGCTGGAAGCCCAGTTCCTTGGCAAGGGCGTGGCCGTTGCGGAGCTGCTCGGCGGTCCACTCGCTGACCCCGATGTACAGGGCCTTTCCCTGCCGGACGATGTCCGCGAACGCCTGCATGGTTTCTTCCAGAGGAGTTTCGTAGTCGTAGCGGTGCGCCTGGTAGAGGTCCACATAGTCCGTCTGCAGCCGGCTGAGGGACCCGTCGATGGATTCCATGATGTGCTTGCGGGACAGGCCGAGGTCGTTCTTTCCCTTGGGGCCGGTGGGACCGAACACCTTCGTGAAGATCTCAATGGACTGCCGGCGTTCACCCTTGAGCGCTTCGCCCAGAACGGTTTCCGCGGCGGTGTTGGCGTAGACGTCCGCCGTGTCGAACGTGCTGATGCCGGCGTCAAGCGCCGCCCGCACGCACTGGATGGCGACGTCGTTCTCCACCTGGCAGCCATGCGTGAGCCAGTTGCCGAACGTGATTTCCGAAATCTTGAAGCCGCTGTTTCCGAGGTATCTGAATTCCATGGGCTTCACGCTAGCGGAGATGGTTGCTCAGGGTAAGGGATGCCGACAGCTTTATCTCGCGGGCCCCCCGGTCTGGACCCGTTCGCCCATCGGAGAGCGCCCAGCACCTGACGGCACGGAGAACCAGCGCGGTCAGGCGCGGGTGCGGGCGTCCGGGTGCTGCGCGAGCGACGTCATGGAACCGGTGTCCAGGACGGTGACATGTCCGGCAACCGCCGGTTTCCGCGCAGGCTGCGGCGGCTGGGCCGACAGCGCCAAAGCGGACCGGACTGATGTCCCCTTGCTGGAGGCGCCCGTGCTGGACGGTTCGGCCGGCACGGCATCGTGGCGCAGGGCTGATTCCACGAGCGGCGCCACCTGCGTCACGCTGGCAGCAGCCACGTCGGGCGGCGGCAGGTCCCGCACCGTGACCTTTATTTCCGGCGCGGCGGCCCGGGCGCGCGCCACCGCGCGGGCGTCGGCGGCAGCCACGGCGTCGGCCCAGCCTTTCGAGAGGACCGGCGGCACCGGCCGGGCGGCGGTCACCAGGGGGTGATGGACGACGGCGCTGCGGAGGGCTTCCTGGAGGCCGGTGCGGGTCCGGAGCTTCTTCCAGTCGATCGGTGCGCGCGGCTCGCGGACCGGGCGGGGGGCCTTGGGGGTTTTTTTCGCCTTGGCTTTTGCCGGCACCGTTTCCGCCTCGGCGGGCAGCGGGCTGCCGTCCGCGGCGAGCCGCACGATCTCGATGGTTTCGTTTTTGGGGAGGCGGCCGAACAGCGCCATCACGATCAGCGCTACAAGGCGTCCTAGTCCCGCAATCACCAGCGTGAGCATGACACTGATGCACAGGCCGATGAACATGAGGAAGGCAACCCCCAGGGTGCCTAGAAACGTGAGGTTCAGTGCAATCGTTGTCGGATCTTCCACTTCACCCTCCTTACCATCGGCGCCCGGCTCGTCCCCCAGTGATCGAGCCGGTGATTACGCCGGAAAACAGCCCCTAACCACCATACGGACTATTTACTGCCGACATGCCCGCATGGCAACTACCGGCAACTGTTGTTTCAAAGCTGTTATAGGACGAGGCCCTCCGCATGCGCCGATAGGCTGATCCAGCAAGCGACCGCCACGTTCCCAGGGATGCCATGACCGAGCCAGAACCCTTTTCCGGTAACTGCCCGTGCCTTTCCGGCGAGCAGTACACGGACTGCTGCGGCCGGTTCCACACTGGTTCGGCAGACGCAGCCACCGCCGAGCAGTTGATGCGTTCGCGTTACTCCGCCTTCGTCCTGCTGCATGCCGATTACCTCCTGAAAACATGGCATCCCAGCACCCGGCCTGCGGAGCTGGACTTCGATCCGGGCCTGGAATGGCGGCGGCTGGACATCCTGTCCGTCGAGCGGGGCGGTCCGCTCGACACCGAAGGCGCCGTGGAGTTCAAGGCGCACTTCCGTCAGGACGGCGAGCGCGGCGTCCACCACGAAACCAGCCGCTTCCTCAGGGTGGACCGGCGCTGGTACTACTTAGACGCCGTCGCGCTGTACCGGTAGCGGAAGCTGCGCCCGCC
Source organism: Arthrobacter globiformis (assembly GCF_030815865.1). Lineage (NCBI taxonomy): Bacteria > Bacillati > Actinomycetota > Actinomycetes > Micrococcales > Micrococcaceae > Arthrobacter > Arthrobacter globiformis. The sequence continues at coordinate 26,133 of NZ_JAUSXI010000001.1, read as the reverse complement.
CGGCCGCGGGTCAGTGGTCCTCCTGATTCAGTGCTCCTCGTAATCCGCCGTGGGCGTGAAACCGGCGCGATCCACCTTGCGGTGGAAATGCATGCCGGCCATGCCGCCCACGACGGCGCCCACCAGCGCCACCAGGGCGACCACGACGGCGGCAATGATGCCGGTGGTGGTCACCTGGCCTTCATTGACTGGAATCCGCGGGAAGCTGTTCAGCTGTGCCAGGATATTGAACTGCTCGCCGGCGATCATGCCGAGCACGGCCACCAGCACGGCCGCGATCAGGGCCCAGATCCACACCGCGAACCCCTGCTTCGCGCCATTGAACCGGGCCATCCTGCCGGCGACGTAGCCGCCGCTGTAGTAGGAAGCGAAGAGGATGACCAGCAGGACGATGATGCCCACGATTCCCACTGTCTGGTTCGAGGCTGCCCGGCCCACGGCGGCGTTCACGTCGGCGTTCGTGGCAAGTCCCACGGCGGTGCCGGCCGCGGCGACCAGGGCGGTCAGCAGCACGGCCATGCCCGTGGCGGCCAGCCAGCCAAAGAACGCCGAGCCAACCTTGATGCCGCCGAACGCCTCCTTTTCGCGGGCCGCGGCCATTTCCCGGGTGGCAAAGGCCGGGTCGTTGGAGCGTGTCGTGTCCGGGCGGTCGTCCGGTTCATTGGCGGGCGTGTAGTCGCGCTCGGCGTACGGCGTGTCCGCGTCGGTGGTGTTGAGGGCCCGCGTGTGCGTGTCCGTCGTGGAGCCGGTGCTGGTGGCACCAGGGCGGGCGGCCGAACGCCGGGTCTGGGTGGCATCGTAGACCGGAGTGGCCTCCGTGGGGGCGTCTGCCGAACTGCGCTCCGCGGTGCTGTAGTTGGCAGGGTAGGGCTCTGCCGCGCTGTGTTCAGGTCTGCTGCGTTCGGGCCTGTTGGGTTCGGACGTGCCTGATCCAGGGGAATTGCGCCGGGGGCGCCTGTCCCCGGAGCCGATTGGGCTGCTCATCAGCGACTCGCTTTCGTTGAACGGACCCGGACTCAGGGGCCTAAGCCGGGCAACGCGCTGCCTGAGGCCAAGGCACTGGCCTCAGTTTCTAGCTAACTCCGTTCAATGGGCATTAGCAAGGATGCTTAGTATCTTGGTTTTGGCGCGTGTCCCCTTGTCAGAGGCGGTGTGGGCGATCAGAGCTGCTTCGGGCGTGTGGTGTCAGGTGTGTCTGCTGTCCGCCGACTCGCGCGGTCAGCGATAGGCGCGGTGGAGGTTCTCCTTGGTCGACTCGCGGGCGGAGGCATCGGCGATCCACGGGCCGGTCCCTTCGGACTGGTCCAGCACGCCGGCCTCCAGCCACGTGTAATCGCCGGCGAGCACCTTGCGCGCGAGGTCGCGGTCGCCGTCGTCGGTGTTGCGCCACAGCTGGTCGAAATATTCGTCCACCCGGACGCGTGCCTGCTCGCAGAAGGCGTCGGCCAGTTCGAACGCGGTGGCGCCGCGTTCAGGTGCGGTCCGGAGCAGCATCTCGGCGCGCGAGCAGCAGGCCGCCATGGCGAACAGCTCGGCTCCAACATCGACGATCCGGCCAAGGAACGCCTGCTTGTGTTCCAGTCTGGCCTGCCAGCGGCCCATGCCGTAGAAGGTCTGCCGGGCCAGCCGCCGCGAGGACCGTTCCACGAAACGGAGGTGCTTGGCCAGCCGCCCGAAGTCACTGTAGGACCGCGGATCCATGCCGGCGCCCGCCACCAGTTTGGGCAGCCATTTTGCGTAAAAACCGGAGGCTCCGACGGCGGCTCGCGCCTTGTCCGAAAGGCTCGCCTCCGCGGAGGCCAGGTCCCCGGCTGCGGCGAGGTGCGCGTCCACGGCCTCGCGGGCTATCAGCAAACGCATGATCTCGGACGAGCCCTCGAAGATGCGGTTGATCCGCAGGTCGCGCAGCTGCTGCTCGGCGGGGACGGCCCGCTCGCCGCGGGCCTCGAGCGACTCGGCCGTCTCGAAGCCGCGGCCGCCGCGGATCTGCACAAGTTCGTCCGCGATCCGGTAGCTGATCTCGGTGGACCACAGCTTGGCCAGCGCCGCCTCAATGCGGACGTCCTTCTGCCCGGCGTCGGCCATTTCCGCGGACAGCTCGAACACGGCGTCAAGGGCGAACGCCGTGGCTGCTATGAACGCGATTTTCTTGCTGACTGCCTCATGCTTGCCCACCGGGCGGCCCCACTGCGTGCGGGCGTTGGACCACTCCCGGGCGATCTTGAGGCTCCAGCGGCCCGTCGCCACGCAAAGCGCGGGCAGCGAGAGCCTGCCGGTGTTCAGCGTGGTGAGCGCAATCTTCAGCCCCTGGCCTTCACGGCCGAGCCTATTGGCGGCCGGCACCCGGACCTGGTGGAACCGGGTCACTCCATTCTCGATGCCGCGCAGCCCCATGAAGGAGTTCCGGTTCTCCACCGTGATTCCCGGGGAGCTCATTTCCACCACGAAGGCGGTGATGCCGCCCTTGTGTACGACGCCGTCCGCGTCGGTATGCTGCGGCACCACTGCCATCACCACCACCAGCTCGGCGATCACGCCGTTGGTGGTCCAAAGTTTGACGCCGTCCAGGACGTAAGACCCGCCGTCGGCACTGGGGACAGCGGTGCTGCCCATCCGCGCGGGGTCGCTGCCGACGTCGGGCTCGGTCAGCAGGAACGCGGTAATCGCCCCCTCCGCGCAGCGTGGCAGGTACTTGCGTTTCTGCTCGGAGGTGCCGAATACCTTCACCGGTTCCGGCACGCCGATGGACTGGTGGGCCGAGAGTAGGGCGCCCAGGCTCGGGTGCACCGATCCCAGCAGCCCCAGCGCCCGGCCGTAGTAGACCAGGGACAGGCCCAGGCCGCCGTACTCCTGCGGAACTTTCATGCCGAACACGCCCAGTTCTGCCAGGCCGCGGAGGTACTCGTCGGGAATTTTCGCGTCGCGCTCGATGATCCGTCCGGACATGGTGCGGCAGAATTCCGTCAGTCGTGTCATGAAGGCCTCGCCGCGTTCCACGTCATCGGGTTTGGCGGCGGGCCAAGGATGGATGAGGGCCAGGTCAAAGCTGCCGAGGTACAGGCCCTTGGCGAAGCTGGGCCTGGCCCATTCGGTTTCGCGTGCTGCCTCGGCAATGGCGCGGGCATCCTCTGCGGACGCGCCCGCACCGATCTTCTCCGGAGCGACGGGTGTTTCAGACGCGGGACTGTCCATGGGCGGGACGGCGTCACTGCCGTGCACAACCGTGGTGGCGGTAGCTGTGCTGTGACCAGCCCTGTTGTCGGGGGCCTGGCTTTCAGTTGCCTGGCTGTCAGTGGCGGAGCTCACGGGGCATCTCCTCTGACCGGATGACCGGCTCAAAGCCCTGGGTCCGCCGCGGGTGGAGAACCCTTCAGCTGTCCCTCAATGCTACCCGCGGGTAGGTTCCGGTGCTAGGGGACGGCTGCCCCTGAAACTCGGCGGGAAACTCGACTGCAGAGGCGTGGTGCACCAGGCTGTCCCAGGCATGATTGATCCCGTGGACGGTCCGGAGCAGGGCCCCGGCTATGACCACCCAGGCCAGCCTCCCCACACCCACCAGGACCAGCGCGGCGAATGCCGCCACGGCCACGAACAGGACAAGTGCCAAGGCAACCATCAGCGTTCCGGTGAACACCAAGGTGCCTGTCTCCACTGCACTCAAGTCGAACTGCATGCTTCCCCCTGCGCCTTTGCTGCGGATGGATCAGATCAGTACCTCGAGACTAGGGCCAAGGACGAAGCTTCCTCCAGCGTCTCGGCCATGCTGTGGCCGCGTTGATACGGGATCGAGACAATACTCCGCCGTAGGTCACGGAGTGATTGCGAAAACCTCATGCGTCACACCCGTAACGTTGCCTGACGTGCACCCTGGCCGCGTCCCCGTTCGCATGGGACTGTGGCGCAGGCGGGCCCGGGGCTCTGCGTTAACCTTGTAGTTGGCAGTTTTCGGGTTTCCGCTGCCCAGACCATCCCCCAAGCTGCTAAAGGAGAGTGTGTGCTCCGGTCCGCCACGTCCTCCGCTGACGCTATCAGCGCCAGGCTCAGGGACCTTGAGCTCCTCACCAAGGGGCCGGCATGGGCCCTCACCCGTTCCGCCCCGTGGGTGATCGCGGTCCTGCAGGCATCCTTCACCCGTACCCGGCCGCAGCTTCCGCTGGAAGAATTCCATGCCGACGTTGACTCCTTCCTTGAGCAGTTGCGCCGCCGTGACCCTGGGCTGGGCGGCCATGCCAACGGGAAGTCCTTCGGCGATGAGTGGACCCGCAAGCAGTTCCTGACCCGCCGGAACCAGTCGGGGCAGATCGTGTACGAGGTCACCGAGCCGGCCGCCCGCGTGCTGGCGTTCCTGGACAGCCTCTCCAGCGAAAGGTCCACGCTCAACGGATCCAGGCTGGGCACGCTGCTGGGCGACGTGGAGAAGCTCGCCAACGAGACCAACCCGGACCAGAGCGCCCGGCTGGAAGCGCTGGAGGAGGAGATCGGGGAGCGGCAGCAGCTGATCGAGGACATCAGTTCCGGTGACTTCGACGGTCTCCTCGACGACGACCAGGCCGTCGAAGCGGCCGGCAACATCCTGGACCTTGCTGCCAGCCTGCCCGCGGACTACAAGAAGATGCGTGACCGGATCGAGGAGCTCGTGGGCGGGCTCCGCAACCAGATCATCGAGGAATCCCTGACCAAGGGTGCCACGATGGCCCAGGTTCTTGAGGCGGACAAGCGGCTGCGCCAAAGCCCGGAGGGCAGGACTTTCCGCTCCTTCACCGCCTTCCTCGAGGACCCGCAGCAGCAGCTGCGCTTCCGCTCCGCGATCGGCGAAGTGCTCAGCCGCCAGTTCGCGGACGACCTTTCGCCGGAGGACCGGGAAACCCTGAAAAACCTGGTGGCGGAGCTTCGGCAGCAGCACAGCCAGATCCAGCGCATCTACGGCAAGCTCAGCGAAAGCCTGAACACTTACGTCCAGAGCGACGATTTTCGTCAGTCAGTGCGGCTCCGCAAGGTGCTGCGCGAGGCGGAACAGGCCATCCGGTCCATGCCCTACGAACGCGAACGGCCAGGCCTGGTCCGCGGTCCCGTGCTGTTCAACGCAGGGTTCGAATCCCTCGCCATGGTCAAGCTTTTCGACCCGGACGAGTTTGCTGCCCCGCCCAAGCTCGCCGACCCCATCGCGTTCAGCGACTCGGACCGGGTCCGCTCGCCCCGGACCGCCAAGGCCAGGCCGGAGGCGATCCGCGCCGCGGCAGCCGGCGCCTCGACCCTCGCTGAGGCGTGGGAGCAGCTTCCGCCGGAGGAACAACACATCAACTCCATCCGGGCGCTCCTCTCGCACGCACTCCACACCGGCGCCGGCTTTGACCAGCTGGCGTGGGAGGCCCTCGACTTCGAACAGATAGACGGCACCACCCGCAAGGCGTACCTGCCGGTGGTAACGCTCAAGAAGGATTAGCGATGACTGAAGAGATTACGACGGCGGACGCCGCGACCCCGGTGGCCGAGCCCACCGAAACCCCGCTGGTTGAGCCTGTGGAAACCGAAACCCCCCAGATTTCGACAGGCTCAATCAACGGAGGCGTCACCCCCCGCGACACGTTTGTGGACGGCGCCGCTCTCTTCCCCGGTGACACCGGCGTGCTTCCCATGAAGGTGCGCCAGGCCCTGGTGAAGCTGCTGAAGGGCCCGTACGTCGACGGCGGCCGGGACGAGAAGCTCTGGACAACGCTGCTGGACAACCAGCTGATCCTGCGCAGCCGGCTCTCCGAGCTGTTCCTCATGCTGCAGCTGGACCACGAGCGCAAGATCGCGGTGCTGCGTCCCGTTGATCCGGAGGCGATCGGCGCCAGCGCCCGCTCCAGCATCCTGCGCCAGCAGCGTGCCCTGAGCCGGGTGGAAACGATCGTGCTGCTGCGCCTGCGGCTCCTGCTGGACCGCCACGTCACCGCCCAGACGGACCCCACCATCACGCGGGAAGAAATCGCCGAGCTCGTGGCCCACTACCAGCCGGCGGGCCAGCAGGACGCCCTGCGCGACTCGGACATAGTGAGCCGGGCCATCACCAAGCTCCTCGCCCGCCAGCTCCTGCTCACCACCGGCCTGGACGACGTCTACGCAATCTCCAACGCCCTGCCCCTGGCCCTCCCCCTTCGACAACATCGGCGACATCCCCGCCCAAATCGAGGCGCTAATAGCCGCCACAGCGGACCCCACAGGCACCGAAGCAATGCTGGAACTCGACGGCGAGAAACCCAACGGGGACGGTGACCAGGACGACGACGAAAGCCCGCTGGTTGAGCCTGTCGAAACCGATGTCTCGACCAGCGAAGAGGAGCCGGCCAAGTGAGCATTGCGAGCATGCTGCCGCTGGGCGACGTCGTTAACCCGGGCCAAATGCGCCTGGTGCTGGTGCAGGTGGTCAACTGGGGCACGTTCCACGGGGCCCACACGATGCACGTGGACCGCAGCGGCACCCTGCTCACCGGCAACTCCGGCGTCGGCAAGTCGACGCTGTTCGACGCCATGCTTCGGGTGTTCGACGCCCGGCCGCGTTCCAACGAGGCAGCAGCCCAGCGCTCGGGCGCGGTGGAGGACAAGCGGACCACGTTCACGTACATGCGCGGCAAGGTGGGGGACAAGGCCGTGGGCGAGGGCTCGGCCAGTGCGTTCCAGCGTCCCGGTGCGACCTGGTCCGCCGTTGCCCTGACGTTCGACAACGCCGCGGGCACCAAGGTGACGGTGTCGGCCCTGTTTGACCTGCCCAAGAACGGCACGGAGTCGAGCGTCGGCCGGTACTACCTGATCGACAACAGGCCGCTGGACCTCGCCGCCATCGAGGACATCGCCGAAAAACGGTTCACCAGGGCTGCGCTGGAAAACATCTTCCCGGACGCCCAGGTCTTTGACGTGCACAAGGCCTTCGCCGAGCGGTTCCGCCGGCTCCTGGGCATCAACTCGGACCAGGCGCTGCCCCTGCTCCGCGTCATCCAGGCCGGAAAGGGCCTCGGCGGCAGCGTGAACACATTCTTCCGCGACCAGGTGCTGGACGCGCCGGCCACCCTGGCGGCGGCGGACGACGTCGTCGAGGAATTCAGCAACCTCATGTCCATCCGGCAGCGGCTGGAGGACGTCCGGCAGCAGCGCGACCAGCTGGCCCCCGTCCCGGGACTGAACAGGGAGTACGCGCAGTCGCTGCTGGACGCGAACCGGCTCCGTGAACTCGCAGGCGAGGAGTTCGAGGCCTACCGGCAGCAGCTTGCTGTCACCGTGCACGAGAAGACCCTGGCCCGCTTCAAGGCGCTCGCCCAGGCGAAGGCCAAGGAGCTCGCAGCGGAACGCGGCGTGCGGGACGGCCTGGCCAAGGAGCTCCGGCAGCTGGAGGCGGAGTACAACAACCAGGGCGGCAACGCCATCTCCTCGATCGAGCAGTCCCTGGAGAACGCCCGGGTGGGGCTGAAGCTCCGGCAGCAGGTGGAGGAGGCGGCGCGGCAGGCACTGACCGACGCCGGCCTGGCCCTGGAATGGACGGCTGAAGGCTGGGAGCAGGCCCACGAGCAGGCGGCCACCCGCTCGGCCGAGCTGAAGGATGACTCCGCGGCCCTGCAGGAGCTTCGCTTCGAGGCCTTCGATGCCCACGCCACTAAGAAGCGGGAGCTTGCCGCGGCCGAGCAGGAGCTTGTGTCGCTGAAAACGCGCAAGTCCCTGCTGCCGCCGTCGAGCATTGAAAATCGGGCTGCGATTGCGGCCGCCACCGGCGTCCCCGAGGAGCAGATGCCGTTCGGCGGCGAGCTGATCGACCTGGCCGAGGGCCAGGAGCAGTGGCGACCCGCGGCCGAACGCGCCTTGCGGAACCTGGCCACCACGCTGTTGGTCCCGGGCCAGCACTTCGCCGCGGTCACCCGCTACCTGAATGACCACAAGGTCCGCGGCGCTTTGCGCGCGGTGGACGTGTCCAAGCCGCTCGCCGGGGCGGCCCTCGCGGTGGAGGACGTGGCCGACGGCGACCTGCTGACCAAGCTGGACATCCTCACCACCGGGACAAACGCGGAAGCCGGCGTGTGGATCCGTGAGCGGATCGCCCTCGACTTCGCATACCCGTGCGTGGAGAACCCCGACGAACTGGCGGCCCGGGACAAGGGCCTGAGCCTCGGCGGCGTGGTCAAGCGCAACCGGCACACCGTGGAAAAGGACGACCGGTTCACCAGCCGGCAGGACTACGTCCTCGGGTTCGACAACGCCTCCAAGCTGGAGCTGGTGGCCGGGCAGGCGGAGGACCTGCGCCAGGAACTGGCCAAGGCGGCGCAGCTGGCCCAAAGCCGCGAGGAATCACACCAGGGCATGTCGCGCCAGCTCGAGGCCCTGCGCCGGGTGGCCGAGGACAACCGCCCGTGGGAGCAGGTCTCGGCAGCGGTTGCTGCGGACGAGCTTGCCAGGATTGAACAGCGGCTCAGGGACGCCCTCGCCGCCCAGGCTGACCTCGAACCGCTCCGCGCCAACATCGAGGCGGCGCGACAGAAGCACCAGTCCAGCACCGAGGCCGCCGCGGTGCTGCAGAGCGAATACAAGGCGCTGGACCAGCAGCTCACCGCCTCCGATTCACTGCTGGAAGGCGCTCGTACCCGCCTGAACCAGGCCCCGCCGTCGGACTCCACCACGGCAGCGCTGGCGCCGTACTTCGCCGAATTCGGCGACGTCACGGAAATGCACGAGCTGGACAACCTCGCCGGCCGGGTGCGGACGCAGCTGCTCGGCAACCTGCACGATGCGGAATCCCGCGCCCAGGCCACGTCGGAGCGGCTCACTCGGATCTTCGAAGGTTTCGTCCGCGACTGGGGCACCGCGATTTCGGCCGACCATGGCACGTCCATCGGCGCCGTCGGCGAGTTCGAGGCCCGGTACCACGCGATCATCAATGACGGACTGCCAGCACAGGAGGCCGAGTTCCGGCAGTTCTTCAACCAGCGCACGCATGAGTCGTTCAGCACCCTGCTCCACCTGCTGGATGAGGAGCGCCGTTCCATCACCAGCAGGATCCTGCCACTGAACGGGATCCTGTCCGAGGTGAATTTCCACGAGGGCAGCTACCTGGAACTCGACATCAAGCAGACCCTGCCGGCCACGGCCAAGCAGTTCAAGGATGCCATCCAGAACGCACTGAAGACGCGGCACGCCCGGCACGGCAAAGCGGACACCGCCCACGCGGGCCAGAATGACGACGCCGAGCTAACCGCCCGCTACAAGTCGCTGGAGTCGCTGGTGAAGCGGCTGGGGTCGCAGACTCCGGAGGACCGGCGTTGGCGTGCCGAGGTGCTGGACGTGCGCGGACACCTGTTCATCCAGTGCAAGGAGCACCGCGAGGTGGACGCCCCCGGGAAGAAGGGTGGCAAGCGCACGGACGTGTTCATGCACGCCGACACCGGTTCCATGTCAGGCGGTGAGCGCCAGCGGTTCACCGCGTTCATCATGGCGGCGGCGCTGAGCTACCAGCTGGGCATCGCCGAGCAGGGCTTCACCACGTACGGCACGGTGATGATGGACGAGGCCTTCGTGCTGGCCTCCGAGGAATTCGCCGGCGCCGGCATCAAGGCGCTCCATGAGTTTGGCTTCCAGCTTCTCCTTGCGGCACCGGAGAACGTCATCGACCTGTCCCGGCACCTGGGCTCGGTCACGGAGATTCTGCGGGACAGGCGCACCAACCGCTCCGGCGTGCTCACCGCCCCCGTTATCACCCCGAAACCGGGCACAGAAGGGCAGTGGCGCTCCGAGGCCAATCCCGTCGATATCGTGCTGCGCTAGTCCATAACGCTTTCGCACGGTTGATAACAAATCGATGGATTTATTGTGCTGGCCCTAGTGGCGGCCAGTTTTGGCGTGCCACTGTGGTGACTCCACCAGTCTTCGCCAATCGCTCCACAGGGTCATGGACACTCCCATGCGGCGGGCAGAGCAGCCCCTGCGAGCTTGACGGCGTCATCATGAAAGGCACCATCATGCGCCCTGCGTTCCGCGCCCCCCTCGTCCCTGTCCTTGCTGCTGCCGCCGCTCTCGCCCTGGCCGGCTGCGGGGCCATGGTGTCGGCGGCTCCGTCCCCATCCTCCCTGGCCGCTTCCGCAACGGCACCTGCTTCACCGCGCCCTTCAGCCTCCGCCTCTGGCGGTGCCGGTGCAGGTGCCGGCGGTGCGGCGACGCCGGGGGCCACGCCGTCGTCCGCTCCCGCACCCGCCGAGCTGAAGACGTACACATTCCCGAACGGCCACGTGTCCTTCAAGTACCCGGCCGACTGGAAGGTTGAGCTCTTTACCGGCGCCGGGTCGCCGTCGGATTCGGCCACCGCCACAGTTGTCGACGCGAGCGGCACCGAGCAGGCCACCGTGTACTCCGGACGGGTCGCCGACGGCGTCTCCCACCCGGTGACCCGCACCGTCTACGAGTCCGCACCGGTTCCGGGACTCGCGGCGCAGCCCGCGCCGGCTGCCCACTACGCGTTCTACGCGGACCGGACGGACAGCAGCGCCACCTACCGGATGCACCTGGCGGCGGGGGCTCCCAAGTCAGGGCAGGGATCCGCGCTCGACGGCATCATCCGCGCCGGGGACGGCGTCATCCTGGCCGACGTGAAGTTCATCGAGAAGCCCTTCGCCAATGACGCCGCGGCCAAGTCCTGGCTGGCTGGCTCCGAGGGGCAGGCCCTCAAGGCGCTGCTGCTGAGCATCTCATACAGATGACATGCCGCTGGCTGAGCCTGTCGCTGGTTGATGCGTCCGCTGGTTGAGCCTGCCGAAACCGAGGGTTCGCCAGGCTCAACCAGCGGCTTTCGTGTGTGCGGCAGTGCAGGCGTCGATCTGGGCCTGGACGATCCCGCCGAAGTAGGCCACCAGCTCGTCAAAGTCCCAGCCGTCGAAGAGTCCCAGGGTGCGCACGGTTTCGCCGAAGCCGGTCATCAGGGCGGTGACAGTCGAGGCATAACGGCGGTCCGGCGTCGCATCCCCGATCAGCTGTGCGATGCTGCCGAGGTAGCGTTCGCGCAGTTCGCTCCGCGCCGCGTCTGGATCCGGGGCATCGTGAACATTGATCGGAATGCTGGCCCACGGCTCGTGCATGCCGCGTTCCCGCCGCATCAGCACGCGGAAGACCAGGGCGCCGCCGAGCTCGGACGCCGGGACAGACAGTTCGGTGAGCAGCGACTCGTCCGGCTGCACCGCCGCGAACAGCTTGGCCTTGGAGATGAACAGCTTCATCACTAGGGCCGCCGAAACCCCGGCCTCCGCGGCGATGTCCCGGACCGTCACGGCCCGGTAGCCCCGTTCGCCGAACAGCCGGCCCGCCGCGGTGAGGATGGACTCCTGGCTGGGGCTGCTCATGCGCGCACCGGCTCTGCCCCGTTCCCTTGCGGGACGGGCTCAGCTGCTAGGTCCATGGTCACGGACCGGTTGTCGACGGCGAGCTTCCGCGCCACGGCTTGATGAGTCACGGGATGAAGCATAGCCACTATGTAGCGTCCGGCGGCGGGCAGCGGAAGTGTGTACACGCCGTCGTCGTCCGTCCGTGCGGTGTCCACATGCTCCCCGGTGGCGTGCAGCAGCGTCACCACGGCGCCGGTTACGGGCTCGCTGCCGATGGCGGCCCGGCCCCTGATTTCCAGCCGCTCCTGCAAGAGGAAGTTCTGCTTCAGCGTGCGCCCGTCGAAATCGAAGACCTCCGCCATCGGCGCCCAGCCCGCCGCGTTGGCCACCACGAGGTACTTCCCGGCGCCGGGCAGTGCCACCGAATAGTTGCCGTCGGTGTCCACGCGGCTCCAGTCCACCGGCTCGCCCCCCGTCTGGAGGACGGTGACGACGGCGGGAGTGAGCGGGCGGTGGTCGGGTGCCAGGACGCGCCCCTGCACCACCAGTTCTGGTGCCGCCGGAGCGGACGGGCGGTGCGTGATGGTGCGGGGAATGAAGATGGCGGCGAGGACGGAGGCGGCGGAGGCCAGCGCGGCCATCCAGAACACATCCCGGAACGCGTCGAACGAGGGCAGCCGGGCGGCGCCGAGCGGAATGGTGACCGAGGTCAGTACTGCGGCGACGGCGGCGCTGGATGTCGACGTGCCAATGGAGCGGACCAGGCTGTTGAGTCCGTTGGCGGAGGCGGTCTCCGTGATCGGTACGACACCCATGATCAGCGTTGGCATGGCGGCATACGCGATAGCCGTGCCGACGCTCACCACCGTGGAGCCGATGATCACCCAGGTGATGGAGTCGTAGAAGAAGACCCGGCCCACGTACCCGACGATCATCACTCCGGCGCCGGTCATCAGGGCGGACCTGCCGCCGAAGCGTCGGATGATGCCGCCGGACACCGGGGCGAACACCACCATGGCCAGTCCGGATGGCACCATGCAGAGGCCGGCCGTGATGACGTTCAGTTCAAAGCCGTAACCGGTGGCGCCGGGGAGCTGAAGCTGCTGGGTGGTGAGGAGCATGTTGGCGAACATCGCGAAACCGATCAGCAGTGACGCGAGGTTGGTCATCAGGACAGGCCGCCGCGCCGTGGTGCGAAGATCCACCATGGGCTGGCCAACCCTGAGCTCATAGGGAATCCAGGCGGCCAGCAGCAGCGCCGCCGCGAGGAACAGCAGCAGCACGGGTTCCGAGCCCCAGCCCCCAGGCGCCCCCCTTGGAAATCGCCAACAGCAGCGATCCCAGTGCGGCGGAGAGCACCAACGCGCCCGCGTAGTCGAAGCGGCCGGGAGTGCGCACCTTGGACTCCGGAACCACGAGCACAACCGCCAGCAGCAGCAGCATGCCGGCGGCCGCGGAGACCCAGAAGATGGACGTCCAGCCGAGGCTTTCATAGAGGAGGCCGGCGAGCGGCAGGCCCATGGCGCTGCCGATGCCCAGGGTGGCACTCATGAGGGCCACCGCGGAGCCCATCTTTTCCTTGGGCAGTTCATCGCGCATGATGCTGATGCCCACCGGGATCAGCGACGCGGAGAACCCCTGAAGCGCCCGCCCGATGATCAGCCACAGGAAGGTCCCGCCCAGGGCGGCCATGACCGAACCGGCCACCATGATGGCCAGGCAGATGACCATCATCTTCCGCTTGCCGTACATATCGGCACTGCGGGACACGATAGGAGTGGCGACCGCGCTGGCGAGGAGCGTGGCAGTCACCAGCCAGGATGCATCGTCGGGCGTGACAGAAAGGATCCGCGGAAAGTCGGGCAGCAGCGGCACCACCAGGGTCTGCATGAGTGCCACCAGCGTGCCGCTGAGCGCCAGGACTGTAGTGATGGCGGACGCGCTGCGGGTTGGTTTCGGGGCAGGGGGTGCTGTCATGTGCGGCAGGCCTTTGTGGGGGAGGGGTTGCCCGAATAAGGGGTGAACGGGCGTTTACTCCTTTGAGTGAACCATTGTTCACCCTTGGCTGGCAAGGCGCAGAACGTTATCCTGGCCACTCGGGACAATTACGTGACGCAAACCTTTCGTAATCTTCGGAAGGGTAGGCTAGCCTTACTTGGGTTTGCTTCATTCACCTAAGGAGTTCCGTGACTTCCCCCTTCTTCCCCCGCCGGCAGGCCGCTTTATACGGCATTGCTGCCGCTGGCACCACGCGCCGCTCACTGCTCAAGACCGCCGGCAAGGCCACCGCCGTCCTCGCCGCCGCGGCACTCTCCCTGACCGCATGCTCCACAGGGCCTGCCTCCACCGCTTCGGAAGCCAGCGCCACTTCATCCGCCAGCGCGCAGTTCCCCGTCACCATCAAGCACGTCTTTGGCGAGACCACCATTAAGGAACAGCCCAAACGCGTCGTCACGGTCTCCTGGGTCAACGACGACGTTGCAATCGCGCTGGGCGTAGTTCCGGTGGGTGTGCCCAAGAACGAATGGGGCGGCAACGACAAGGGGTCCACGCCGTGGAAGGACGCCGCGCTGGAGAAGCTCGGCGCGGGGTTCGGTTCGGACAATGCCCCGGTCCAGTTCTCCGAGGCTGACGGCATCAACTTCACTGAGATCGCCAAGCTCAATCCGGACGTCATCCTGGGTGCCTACTCCGGCCTGACGGAAGAGGACTACAAGAAGCTCAGCGAAATCGCGCCAGTGGTTGCCCACCCCGAGCTGGCCTACGGCACATCCTGGCAGGACTCCACGAGCATCATCGGCAAGGCGCTGGGCAAGGAAGCCGAAGCCACGAAGTTGATCGCTGACACCGAGGCCACCGTCAAGGACAAGGTTTCCGACTACCCGCAGCTCGCCGGCAAGAGCTTCATCTACGGAAACCTCGAGCCGGCCAAGAGCGACGGCGTGAACGTGTACACCGCCAACGACAACCGGCCGCGCTTCCTCAGCGAGATCGGCATGAAGCTCGCCCCCGTGGTGGAGGAGAACTCGAAGGGATCCAAGGAATTCTTCATCCCGTGGTCCGCGGAGAAGGCCAACGAGCTCGAGTCCGACATCTTCGTGACCTGGGTCCCGGACGCCAAGACCACCGATTCCATCAAGGCTGACCCACTGCTGGGCCAGATCCCGGCCATCAAGAACGGCGCCATGGTCGCGGACTCGGACAACACGCTCACCCTGTCCATCTCGGCCTCCTCGCCGCTGAGCCTGCCGTGGTCGCTGGACACGTTCCTGCCGCAGCTGGCCAAAGCCGCCGACGCTGCCTAGCCCGGGTTCGGTAGACAGCCTCCCATGACATCGAGCACGACGACGGCCCCCGCCACCCAGCGCGAACGGACACTTGGAGCCCCTGTGGCCGCGGTTGAGGGGCCGCAACTGCCCGTTCGCGCCCAGCCTGCGCGCAAGGTCCCCGGGCCGCGCCCCGCCTGGCTGCTGGCCGCCGTCGTCGTGCTCGGTGTTGTCTGCGGCGCGTCACTGGCCGTGGGCGCCCGCGGCCTGGCCTTCGAAACCGTATGGCAGGCCCTGACCCAGTTCAACCCGGCGGACGGCGACCACGCGGTGGTGCATGCCCGGATCCCGCGGACGGTCCTGGGCCTGCTCGCCGGTGCGGCGCTCGGCCTGGCGGGCGCGGCCATGCAGGGCGTGGCGCGCAACCCGCTGGCAGACCCGGGCATCATCGGCGTCAACGCCGGTGCCGCCCTGGCCGTGGTCACCGGGATCTATATCTTCGGCATCTCCTCGCTGACCGGTTACATCTGGTTCGCGTTCATCGGGGCTGCTGCTGCCGCCGTCGTCGTTTACCTCATTGCCTCCATGGGCCGGGACGGCGCGACACCGGTCAAGCTCGCCCTGGCGGGCGCCGCCCTGAGCGCGGGGCTGTTCTCACTGATGAACGTCATCCTGGTCTCCAGCCAGGACACCCTGGACCGTTTCCGCTTCTGGCAGGTGGGCGGCATTGCCGGGCGCGACTGGTCCATGGTGCTGCCCGGGGTGCCGTTCCTCATCGCTGGGGCACTGATCGTGCTTCTGACGGGACGGGTCCTTAACAGCCTGGCGCTGGGCGACGACGTCGCCCGCGGCCTGGGCCAGAACGTCGGACTGGCCCGCGCCGTCACCGCGCTGGGCATCGTCCTGCTGTGCGGTGCGGCGACGGCGCTGGCCGGCCCCATCGGGTTCGTGGGCCTCGTTGTCCCGAACGCCGTCCGCTCCCTGACCGGCCCCGACTACCGCTGGATCTTGCCGTTCTCCGCCGTGCTCGCACCCGCGCTGCTACTCGTGTCCGACGTCGTGGGCCGGGTGATCCTGCTACCCGGCGAGGTCCCGGCCGGCATCATGACCGCCTTGATCGGCGCACCGGTCTTCGTCTGGCTGGTCCGGTGCGGCAAGGGGGCGGGCCTGTGACTCCGAACCCGACCACCGCGGCCACCGGGAAGCGCGAACGGACACTTGGGCCCCCCACCCCCGTTCGCGCTTCCAACCGGGGGCGGAGCCTGCTGAACGGGAGCCTGCTGAACAGGACAACGGTACTGGCCGCCGGCGTCGTGCTTCTGTTGGCCGCAAGCATCCTGCTGGGCAGCTACACCGTGACCATCCCCGACTTCTTCAAAATCCTCGCTGCCCACTTCACCGGCGGCGAGAAAATCCCCGGCGCCAGCTTCATCGTGATGGAGGCCAAGCTGCCGCGGGCGGTCATCGGCATGCTGATCGGCCTGGCCTTCGGACTCTCGGGCGCGCTGTTCCAGACCATGCTCCGCAACCCGCTGGCCAGCCCGGACGTGATCGGCATCAGCTACGGCGCCAGCGCGGCCGCCGTCCTGGCCATCGTGGTGTTCGGGGCCTCCGGTGCCGCGGTGTCCGGTGCTGCCCTCGGCGGTGCAATGGCCGTGGCGGCGCTGATCTACGGCATCTCCCGCAGCGGCTCCCTGGGTCTCGGCGGCGGCAGCCGCGGGAACGGCGCCGGTAACCGCCTCATCCTCGCCGGCGTGGGCATCGCCGCCGCGCTGCACGCCATGGTCAGCTTCCTCATGACCCGGGCCGACGTCCGCACCGCTGCGGAAGCGCTGATCTGGATCAACGGCTCGCTCAACTCCGCCAGCTGGGACCGTGCGGGCGTGCTGGCCCTGACGCTGATGGTCCTGGTTCCGGTCGCCTCCCTGCTGGACGGCCCTCTGCGCATCCTCGAACTGGGGGACGACGCCGCCGCGGGACTCGGCATCCGCGTGGCCGCGACCCGGCTGGGTCTGGTGCTCACCGCCGTCGCGCTCGCCGCAGTTGCGACGGCGGCCGCCGGGCCCGTTTCGTTCGTCGCCTTTCTTGCCGGCCCCATTGCCCGCCGTTTCACCGGCCGCTCCAGTCTCCCGGCGGCGGCCCTGATGGGCGCCCTGATCGTCCTGGCGGCGGACTACTTCGCCGCCAATGTCGCCCCGTTGCTGCTGGACGGCACCGTCCTGCCGGTCGGCGTCGTCACCGGCGCCCTCGGCGCCCCATTCCTGCTGTGGCTCCTGGTCACGTCCAACCGAAAGGATGCCTGATGGCCGTTCTTCAAGCCCGGGACCTCACGCTGCAGTACGATCAGCGGCGGGTCGTGGAAAACCTCACCGCAGAAATCCCTGAGGGCAGGGTGACCATGATCGTGGGCGCCAACGCCTGCGGAAAATCCACGCTGCTGCGAGGGCTGTCCCGGCTCCTCAAGCCTGCCGGCGGCACGGTCACCCTCGACGGCAAGGACATCCACTCCCGCCCGGCGCGCGAGCTGGCCCGTATCCTCGGACTGCTGCCCCAGCACCCGACGGCGCCGGACGGCATTACCGTCCGTGACCTGGTGGGCCGTGGGCGGTACCCGCACCAGGGCATTTTCCGCAGCTGGTCGGAGAAGGACGACGCCGCGGTGCAGCGTGCGCTGGAGGCCACCGAGACGCTGGGGCTCGCCGGGCGGAACGTCGACGAACTCTCCGGCGGTCAGCGCCAGCGGGTGTGGATCGCCATGGCGCTCGCCCAGGAAACGGACGTGCTGCTGCTCGACGAGCCCACCACCTACCTGGACCTCGCCCACCAGGTTGAGGTGCTGGACCTGGTCACCGACCTCAACCGCCAGCGCGGCACCACGGTGGCGATCGTCCTGCATGACCTCAACCTCGCCGCGCGGTACGCCGACCATGTCATCGCCCTGAAGGCCGGGCGGATCGTGGCCGAGGGCGCATCGTCCAGCGTGATTACCGAGGAGCTGGTCAGGAGTGTCTTCGGACTGGAATCCCGGGTGGTGCCGGATCCGGTGTCCGGCACCCCGCTGATCATCCCCCTCGGCAGGCACCACGCCGACCCAAAAGTTCAGACCACGACCCTGGAGATGGCCTCGTGAGCGCAGCACAGAACAGTTCCGCCCGCACGTCCATCACGGACCGCCCCGGCTTCGCCACCGAGCCGATGACCCTGGCGTTTGATGTCACCGTCTCGGCCGTGCAGGAGATGAGCCCGAATTTCCGGCGCGTGACGTTCGGCGGCTATTCGCTGCGCGACTTCGGTGTCCACGGCGACAGCCTGGACCTGCGTATCAAACTCATGATTCCTTCGCTGGCGCCGGACAACAGCCGGCTTCCGCTGCCGAAGTTCCGGATGGAGGAGAGCGGCTGGTACCAGGAGTGGCTGGCCATGGATCCGGCCACCCGCGGCGCCATGCGCACCTACACGGTCCGGCAGGCCCGGCTGGACGCCGTCTACCCGGAGATCGACGTCGACTTCGTGATGCATTTCGACGCCGCCGGCGACGGCGGTCCCGCGGCGAACTGGGCGCTGACGGCCGAGCCGGGCGACGCCATCACCCTGATCGGGCCGAACAACCGTGCGGCGCACTGCGTCACCGCCGAAACGTACTCGGGCATCGAATGGCGGCCCGGCCTGGCCGGACGGGTGCTCCTGGCCGGCGACGAGACGGCTGTCCCCGCGATCAGCGCCATTCTCGAAAGCCTGCCCGGCTACATGACCGGGCATGCCTTCCTGGAAGTACCGGACGCCGGCGACTTCCTCGATCTGGAGACGGCGGCCGACGTCGAAATCACCTGGCTGGCACGCGGCGCCTCGATCGGCAGGTCCCGGCCGCACGGCGAGCTCCTGCAGGAGGCGGTGCGCGCGGCTGTCCCCGTGCCGGGCTGGGTGGGCATCAAGTCCGCCGACGCCGCCGGCCCGGAGCCCGACGACGTGAACGTTGACCAGGAGATCCTGTGGGAAACCCCGGCACGACTCGATGCCGCCGCAGTCAGCGCAACGAAGAACCCCGACAAGCCCGCAGGCGCCCTGCCGTTCTACGCGTGGATCGCCGGGGAATCCGCGGTCATCAAGGACATGCGGCGCTACCTCGTCCGCGACGTCGGCATCGACCGGAAGCAAGTGGCGTTCATGGGGTACTGGCGGCAGGGCAAAGCCGAACTCTGACCCTGGGTGTCGGGCCTGGTCCGCCCTCCCTCCCTCCCAGACGCTTCCTCGAGTTTCGTCGCTTGAACCCGGACGCTTCGTCAGGTTTCGTCGCTTGAACCCCGGACGCTTCGTCAGGTTTCGTCGCTTGAACCCGGACGCTTCCTCAGTTGCAAGGTCGGGGCGCGAACGGTGACGTTCATCTGGTGTTTCCCTAGGTGTTGCTCCTGGTGTGTACCTTGTCGGGGTGGGTGTCTCTCCTTTGCTTCCGGACCGGGGCAGGCGGCGGGTCTTCGTTGCCTTGGGGGACTCGTTCACCGAGGGCGTGGGTGACCGGAGTTCCAGGCTGCCGAACGGGGTGCGGGGCTGGGCTGACCGCGTGGCGGAGAAACTGGCCAAGGCAGAACCCGGCTGGCATTACGCCAACCTTGCCATCAGGAGCAAGCGGCTGCGCCACATCGTGGATGAGCAGCTGGAGCAGGCACTGGCCATGGATCCCACGCTCATCACCCTCTATGCCGGCGGCAACGACATTTTGGACTTCGGCACGGACATGGACCAGCTCCTGGCCCAGTACGAGGAACTGGTGGCCCGGCTGGCGGCCACCGGCGCCACCCTAGTCCTGTTCACGGGGTTCGACGTCAAGGTGTCCGCGGTGCTGGAACCGCTGAAGAAGCGCAACACCCTATATAACCGGCGGGTCCGAGAGCTCGCCGCCAAGTACGGGGCTGTACTCGTGGACTATTGGTGTTTCGAGGCCTTTCACGACCGCAGGATGTGGGACATCGACCGGCTGCACATGTCCAAGGCCGGCCACAAGTACCTCGCGGCCCAGGTTCTGGATCACCTGGGTGTTCCGCACAAGATCAGCCTCACGGAATGGGAGCCGCCGGCCAGGATGACACTCCGCGACTGGGAGAGGCGGCAGCGGCGCTGGATGAATGACTGGGTGCTACCGCTGTTTGGCCGAAAGCTCCGCGGCGTCACACTGGGCGACAACCTTGGCCCCCGCTGGCCCCAGGCGGTGAAGGTCCCGCGCAAAGGCGGCCTGAAAAAGCTGATGGAGCCGGACGGTGGCGGACGCGCAGGCTAGTCCAGCAGGTTCTCGAACCCCGGCGCAGTGCGGTTTGCGGCGAATTCCATGACATCGAAGTCGGCGACGCCGTGCACGTTGAACGGGTCCTTGGCCAAGGACCCGTCGAGGGTCGGCCGGTCGGCCCTGGAGAGCAGCACGCCACCCGTGCGCGGAACCTTGCGGCCGGCGGCGATGAAGACGCCTTCGTCAAAAGCATCCTTCAGCCAGTCCACGTGGGCCTCCAGATGCTGGTCCACGATCTCTTGGGCAACCTTGTAGGTCAGGGAAACTACGTACATGACGGCCAGCCTACCGTCAGAGCCTTCGCCGCCCGGCGACTCGCCGCCGCCGGAACCGGCCTTGAACCGTCAAGCGTTAGTTCTCCTAGGATGGAGTAATGACCGAACCGCACTGGCTCAACGCCAATGAACGCCGGGCATGGCTTGCCCTGCTGAGCATCAACACTATGCTGCCCGCGTCACTCGATACCCAGCTGCATGCTGCCGGCAAGGTGTCGCTGTTCGACTACAACGTGCTGGCGATGCTCTCCGAGGCCGAGGGGCGCTTCCTGCCGATGAGCGAGCTGGCGGCGCGGACCAGCGCTTCCCTCTCCCGGCTCTCCCATGTGGTTACCAAACTCCAGAACCGCGGCTGGGTGGAACGCCGGCCGCATCCCGGCGACGCACGCGTCACCACGGCGCACCTCACCGAACAGGGCATCGCCACCATCGTGGAACTGGCGCCGGGCCACGTCGAATCCGTGCGCTCGCTGTTCCTCGACGCCCTGACTGAGCGTGATGTAGCGGACCTCGCACGCATCGGCGAAAAGATCGTGGCCCGACTGGACAGCAATCATTGGATCCTCCGCGAGCGGCAGTAGTAGCAGCACCCAGGCAGTCGCCCGGCAGCAGCTGCGCCCCACGGACCCGTCTTGGTTGCTCCCGGCAACGGGTGGCAGACTTGCACCCATGGATTTCACGGCCCGCTACGTTGCCCTCGGAGATTCCTTCACGGAGGGCGTCGGCGACGACGACCCGGCGCGGCCCAACGGGCTCCGTGGCTGGGCTGACCGGGTGGCGGAGCAGCTGGCCTCGGCTGACCCCGGCTTCGGGTACGCCAACCTTGCCATCCGCGGCCGCAAGCTACGGCAGATCCTGGCCGAGCAGGTGGACGCCGCCATCGCGCTCAATCCCACACTGGTGACCCTGTACGCCGGTGCCAACGACATTCTCCGGCCCAAGATCGACATAGACGACCTGCTCGCGGACTACGAAAACGCCGTCGGGAAGCTCGCGGCCACGGGTGCCACCGTGGTGCTGTTCACGGGCTTCGACGCGCGGGGCTCGAAGGTTTTCGGCACCATGCGGGGGCGCACGGCCATCTACAACGAACTCGTGCGCGGCATCGCCGGGGACCACGGCGCCCTGCTGGTGGACTACTGGCGCTTCAACGAGTACTACGACTGGGGCATGTGGGCCAAGGACCGGATGCACATGTCCGCCGCCGGGCACGCGAACATGGCCAAGCGTGTCCTGACGGTCCTCGAACACGAGCACTCCATCGAGGTCCCGCCGATGACCCCCGTCCCGGAGCTCAGCAAGGCGGAGGCGTTGAGGGCTAACGCCCGTTGGGTCCGGGAATTCGCCGCACCGTGGGTGGTCAGGAGGGTCACGGGTAAGTCCTCTGGTGACAACCTCCAGCCCAGGTACGCCCAGCTCACCCGGTTTTAGGCATCCCGGGAAGGCCCTCCGCCCGGGGCGATCCCGGGTCGATCCGAAACTACCGCCGGAACCCGCCCGTTGCCAGCAGCTCGCCATTTGCACGGACGGCCAGCGCCTCGATGTCCCACATGGCGGTGGCGCGGTTGAGCATGGGGACCCCGCCCGCCACGATTGCGGTTGCCAGCACATCGGCCGTGACCACGTCCGCCACGGCGACGGAGACCTGCCGGAATTCCGCGGCCCCGGCCGTGACGCTCCAGATGTGATCCCCGCGCTCAGCGGAACCGGAGGTGGCCAGCGCCGCCCGGGTCCCGCCGTCGGCCGTCTTTTCACCCAGCGGAGGCGAACCCAGCGCCGCCCCGCCCAGCGGGAATCCGGCGAGCAGGGTCCTCCTGTCCGCCGGGTCAACGATCCCCGCCCGCCACGGCACATCGATGCCGGGATTGGGGGAGCCGCTGACCAGCACGTCCCCGCCGGCGTTCAAGCACCAGTTGGCCAAGCCGAGCGCCATCAGCGACATGCCGGCTTCCCGGATGGCGTGGCCCTTGACGATTCCGGAGAGATCCAGCGCCCCGTCCGGACGTTCCGGCGTGAATGCCCCTTCGGTGAGGAGCCTCCACTCGGCCGCCTCCTCATATCGCGCCCGCATTTCTGCCGATGCCTCCGGCAGAGCGAGTTCGCCGCGCACCAGCCGGCTCGCTTCCGAATCTGGGCGGTAGAGGCTGAAGATGCTGTCCAGTTCCGTGAACAGGCGTTCGACGACGGCGGTCGCCGCGTCCAACTCATCCGCCACCGCCTGGGATGCTTTGTGAGCGTCCGTGGGGACGGTCAGGCTGATGACAGTTCCCATGCAGGTGAAGGTCCGGGCCTGGAGCCGGTGCGTGGTCTCAGAGGTTCGCTGCATCGAGGGCTGCCTGGAGGGAGTTGAGGTAGGCGTCGCTGGTCACGGTGGCGCCGCCCACGGTCTGGACATCGCCGGACTGTGCCTGAAGCACCTCGCTGCGAAGAATCGGGGCGGCATAGTTGCTGATCTGCACGGACCGGCCCTCGGCGTCGGTGAGTTTCAGGGCTGTGACGTCGGTGATCTGCCCGGACTTCACGGTGATCTGGACCTGCACGGTGCCGAAGCGCGTCTGGACCAGAGCGCCGTCGTACGTGCCGCCGGCCTTGGCCGCTGCACCCGCGGCTCCGGACGCGCCGGATGCGTCCGTCGTCCCGGAACTGCCAGTCGTGCCGGAATTGCCGGTCGTTCCCGACGGCGCTGCGGATTCCGACGACGCCGCGCCGCTGCTGCCCGTGGTGCCCGTCCCCGAAGCCTGATTTCCCGTTGCTGCGGCCGCGACCGCGCTGCGTGTATCGGCCACATGGACACCTGATTGCCAGCCGACCAGGAGGATGCCGGCCGAAGCCAAGGCGGCTGAAACTGCTGCTCTGATTCTCACCAGTCGAACCTTTCGTGATGGAGCTGATCTTCATGGACGCCGGCGGCGCGGGCCGCGGTCAGGACGTGGCCTGCCCACCGCGAGGGCCCGCATACGTAGACGTCGGCATGGGCGATTTCCGGTACGTAGTCCGCCAGGGCGTAGCCTGCCCGATGCTCGGCGGCCGGAAGCCAGCTGTCTGGTGAGCCGGCGTCCCTTCCGCCCGTCAAATGGAACAGGGTGGCGCCGCGCTGCCGGCATAGTTCGAGGATTTCATCGCCCAGGTAGAGCTCCTGGTTGCTATGCCCGCGAAGCAGGACCGTGGCCTGTCCGGGGGCGAAGGGGGTGGTCTCCAGGAGGGCCCGCAGCGGCGTGATACCGATGCCGGCGCCGACCATGACCACGCGGTCCTTGCTGCGAGCTGCCGAGCTGAAGAGTCCGTAGGGCCCTTCGATGGCCACCTTCGTTCCGCGCCGCAGCCTTAGCAGTTGGGCGGAGCCCCGGCCCAGATCACGAACCGTGATCCGCAATCTCCCGTGCCCATCAGGTCCTGTCCGCACCGGCTCCGCAGACAGACTGAACGGATGCGGATGCCACCACAGCCCCGGGGCGAGGAAGCGCCAGATGAAGAACCGCCCGCCGTTGCCGGCCAGCGAGCCGAGCTGCAGGCCGCTCATTTCGATGTTGACCACCCCGGGAGCTACGGAGGTGACGCGCTCAACCGTGAGCTGATGCCTGAAGGTTGCCCGTACAGGCTGGATAACCCGGTAGTACAGCAAGCCGGCCCCGGTGGCGATGCAGATGCCGAACCAGTACCAGCGCTGCCAGGTGCCGACGGCGAACAGCCCGCCCACGCTGAACTGGTGCGGCAGCGAGGTGAGCACGGCAGCATAGGTGAGCAGGTGCACGGCGTACCAGAATTCGTAGGGGAACCGCCGGCGGACCGCCACCAGGGACGTGACAACAACCGCGATGAAGAGGGCCAAAGAGATGAAGGCGAGCCACATGTCGGGCACCAGCACCCAGAGCGCCACAGCTTCGCTGACCGGGTCGAGCCCTTCTGCCATGCCATATCCCACCGCGATGAGGAGCCCGTGGGCCAGCAGCAGGTACAGCGAGGGTTTCCCGAGCTTCCGGTGAAACTCCAGTGCCCGGTCATGTCCCACCGCGCCGTCGATGAACGGAATCCTGGCGGCCAGCATGAGCATGAGCAGCACCAGGTCCATTCCGGCAAGGCCGGTAACAATGCCCAGTGCCGTGACCACGCCGGCCGGCGAGGACGCCGCCGTCAGGCCGCCGTCGGCAAGCCAGAGCGCAACCGAAGCGGCCAACGAGGACCAGGCCGTCACCGTCAGGGCATCGGCGCGAAGGAGCCTGCGCCGGTGCTGGCCGGCGAAGCGGCCGGCCTCCTGAACCGGAGCAGGCCCGTGGCCGGGGCGCATCGGGCTGCCGGTCCCGGGGGAGGGCAAGAGCTGTGTGTTCATGGCTCAAGATTCCGCCCCGAGCCTTTGACTTTGCTGTGAGGAGCCTTCTTTCCGGATATGTCTTGGTTTCCGGATATGTCTTGGAGGGAAGCCCTGGCGACGGTGTCGGGCCGCGTTATACATCGTTCCCCGCCGGATTGGTCTTTAATTCGCGTGTCTCGTAGACTTGGTTGGCGCTAGGTGGCGCGGAGCGTGTGCAATTGCTCCGGTTTGCGGTGGCTGTTGGCAGTATTCACAGTCCTGGAGGCCGGTAGTTAGGGGCTCAAGTTGCGTGCATTCCTGTATTTCGCCCAGCATCCCGGCATTTCGCAGTGGTTTCCATTGCCAGTGTTCGTGGCTCATCGCATTCCGCCGCAGTAAACCCGGTTCGCCGGTGTTGAAACGTGCGGACGCGTGAGGCTGGATGCGGACGCCGCCTGCCGCACGGTGAAGCAGAACTCTGCCAGCCGTTTCATTCATTTTCAGAGGAGAGTCGTCATGGCAGCACACTGCCAGGTGACCGGAGCCGAGCCGGGCTTTGGACACAGCATTTCGCACTCGCACCGCCGCAACAAGCGCCGGTTCGACCCGAACATCCAGAAGAAGCGCTACTGGGTTCCGTCCCTGCGCCGTAATGTCACCCTGCAGGTCTCTGCAAAGGGCATCAAGACCATCGACGTACGCGGCATCGACGTTGTCGTCGCCGCCATCCTGGCACGAGGAGTGAAGCTCTAGTGGCAAAGGACAAGGACGTACGTCCGATCATCAAGCTCAAGTCGACCGCGGGCACGGGTTACACCTACGTAACCCGTAAGAACCGTCGTAACGATCCGGACCGCCTGGTCCTGAAGAAGTACGACCCCAAGATCCGCCAGCACGTCGAATTCCGAGAGGAGCGCTAAACACATGGCTAAGAAGTCCAAGATTGCTCGCAACGAGCAGCGCAAGGTCATCGTTGAGCGTTACGCTGCAAAGCGCCTCGAGCTGAAGAAGACCCTGGTTGACCCGAACGCGACTGACGAAGCACGCGAAGCTGCACGCCTCGGCCTGCAGAAGCTGCCCCGCAACGCCTCCCCGATCCGTCTGCGTAACCGCGACATCATCGACGGCCGTCCGCGCGGTACCTTCCAGAAGTTCGGCATCTCCCGTGTCCGCTTCCGCGACATGGCTCACCGCGGTGAGCTCCCGGGCATCACCAAGTCTTCCTGGTAATTCAGTACCGCTGATTCCAGCTGCTTGAGGAGGGCCGGCAACCACATGGTTGCCGGCCCTCCTTTGCGTTAAAAGGTTTTTGTTAGCACCGGCCACTAGTTGCGCCAGGGGGACATGTAGCTGTGCGGCAGCACACATAACCGATGGCGACGGCGGAGGCTCCCCGGAGTGCCCGCGCGCACCCTTTCCCCGCGGAAACACGGGGATCCCATGCTCTTGGGAGGACAGTTTGCGGTCGTGCGGCAGCGGGTGTATTGTTTTCTAAGTCGCCGCGAGGGAGACAGCGAAGAGCTGGTCACCGCGGGCGGCCAAATCCCCGAAATTTAGACCATGATTTGGTGACTCTTTAGGTCGCTGGAGTGTGGTGGGGCTGGTTTTCCTGCCGATGAGGATCCTGAAACACGGATTTGCATCGGGGAGTGAAACCGGGTAAGTTTGAAAAGTTGCTCCGGAGCGATCCTGAACG